>NZ_AP027737.1:0-2400000 GCF_030296695.1 Agromyces mangrovi
TGCAGCGCCTCGGTCGACGTGCCGACCAGCGCCCGCTTTCCGACGAGCGCCATGCGCCCGGGCGGGAGGTGCTCGGCGGACCCCGCCGGCGCGAGCTCGAGCACAGGCGCGCGCCGTCCACCTCGGTGTGCGCGCCCGGCTCGGGCGTGACGCCCCGGTAGCGGTCGAGCACGCGGGTCGCGGGTGCCGTCGGTCGACCCGGCCGTCGGCCAGGGTCAGCTTCGGCGCGAGCGTCGGAGCTCCTCCTGCGGGCGCGCCGCCGTGCCGGCCGCGATCGCGTCGGCCGCGGTGACGACCAGGTCGGCGTCGTCGCGGGCGAGGCGCGCGAGCAGTTCACCCGCGGTCTCGCCGTCCGCGACCTCCGTGCGGCGCTCGACCAGCACGTCGCCGGCGTCGAGTTCGGCACGAGGCGGAACACGCACGCGCCGACCTCGCGGTCGCCCGCCATGAGCGCGCGCTGCACCGGTGCGGCGCCGCGCCAGCGCGGCAGCAGCGAGAAGTGCAGGTTCACCCAGCCGTGGCGCGGCGCCGAGAGCAGCGGTTCGCGCACGAGCCCGCCGTAGGCGACGATCACGCCGAGGTCGGCACCCCAGGCGATGATGCGCTCCGTGGCCTCGGCATCCAGCCGATTCGCCTTCACGACGGGGAGGCCGAGGCGCTCCGCGGCCGCCGCGACGGGAGACGGGGTCAGCACGCGCTTGCGGCCGAGCGGTGCGTCCTGGCGGGTCACGACGCCCACCACCTCGTGGTCCGATGCGGCGAGGGCCTCCAGCGACGGGACGGCCACCTCCGGGGTGCCCGCGTACACGATGCGCATCTAGCCGAATGCCTCCTGGTCGTCGAACCTCACCCTGAGTGTAGGCGGGCGTCGCACGGGCTGGCCCTGCACCGGCCGCCGTCGCTCGGTCGCGACCCGGATCATCGAGGCGCGCAGCGACGCCGCGACCGCCTGCGCCCGGCCGTAGTCCATGCGCACGACCACGCGCTCGAGCCCGTCGTCGACGGGCACCGGGCCGAGCACGTCGACGCCGTCGCCGAGCGCCCGGACCTCGGCCACTGGCCGCTCCAGCACCGGCCCGCGGGCCTTGACCGTCGCGACGCGCACCGCGGGCGGGAAGCGCAGCTCCCGGCGGGCGGCGAGCTCCTCCTCGGCCCAGCGGGCGAGCTGCCAGGTCGCGAGCGCGGTGGCGATGCGCCCGCGCACGCCGACCAGGTGCACGGGGGCGTCGTCGGCGGCGAGCGCGGCGGCGTCGGCCCACCAGCGCACGCAGTCCTCCGACACGCGGAGCGCCTCGCGCAGCAGCATCCGCTCGCCGTCGAGCAGCAGCACCGCGCGGTAGCCGCCGGCTGCGACCGGCTCGGCTCCCCGCGTGGCGATCACGAGTGCGGGCTCCGACCCGACCTCGGTGAGCGGGCGCTCACCGTCGGAGACGATCACCCGCGTGCCCGGGAACGCGCGTCCCAGCTCCTCCGCCGTGCGCTCGGACCCGACCGACACCATGCGCAGGCGGTCGCCCTCGCACTCGGCGCACCGGAACCCGTTGGCGTGCGTGCCGCACACCCGGCAGGTCGGCGCGGCGCGCGGACCGCGCTGCTCGAGACCGCCGCCGCACGCCGCGCAGGTCGCGGGCGACCCGCACCGCGCGCAGGCGAGCGCGGCCGCGTACCCCGGGCGCGCGACCTGCAGCAGCACCGGGCCCTCGCGCGAGGCGTCGCGCGCGGCTCGCCAGGCGGCAGAGGGGATGCGCGCCGTGCCCGGGTCGCTGCCCGCCTCGTCGACGACCACGCGCGGACGGGCCAGCCGTTCGGGCTCGACCTGCCGGCACCAGCCGAGCCCGACCAGCCGCTGCACCTCGGTGCTGCGCGCGTGCGCGGCGAACACCAGCGCGGCACCCGACTGCTCCTGCCGCACGAGCGCCGCGTCGCGCGCGTGCACGCCCGGGCTGAGCGGCTCGGCGAACAGCGGATCGCCGTCGTCCCAGAGCGCGATGAGGCCCAGCCGCGTCGCGGGCGCGTACGCGGCGGAACGATTGCCGATGATCACGCGCGCGGTGCCGTCGAGGCAGTCGAGGAACCCGCGGTAGCGGGCGGCTCCGGTCTGGCCTGCGTCGACCCGGGTGATGCGCTCCTCGGGCACGACGTCGCGCAGCGCGTGCTCCAGCTGCGCCAGGTCGCGGTGGTCGGGCACCGCGACGATGGTGGTCTCGCCCTGGGCCAGCACGTGCGCCGCCGCGGTGGCGAGGGTGACCGCCCAGCGGCCGACCGTCGCGCCGCCCGACAGCATCTCGACCCCGGGCAGCGCCTGGAGCGCGATGCGGGCGCGCTGGGCCACCGCCTGGTCGAGCGCGTCGGGCTCGCCCGGGGCATCCGTCGCCTCGGGCGCAGCCGAGGGCTCCGCAGCGGGCGGATGCTCCTTCACCCACGCCTTCTCGGCCCGCACGTAGCGCGAGGGGATCGCCAGCCGGAGCACGTCGCTCGCGGAGCCCGCCGCCCGGTCGGCGACGCGGCGCGCGAGCGCCCACACCTCGGGCGCGAGTACGGGAACGAGCGTCGTGACCTCGTCGATCTCACTGAGCCGGCCGTCGAAGTCGCTCTCGTCGGCGAGCTCGACGATCCAGCCGCGCGCGAGCCGGCCACCGCTGCGCAGCGGCACCCGCACCGCGGCGCCCTGGACCGCCCGGTCGGCGAGGGCCTCGGGAACGGCGTAGTCGAACAGCTGGTCGAGCTGCGGCAGGGGCGAGTCGATCGCGACCCTGGCGACGCGCCCGCCGGGCATCAGAGCCGTGCGGCGCTGCGCAGGTCGTCGACGCGGTCCGTGCGCTCCCAGGTGAAGTCGGGCAGCTCGCGGCCGAAGTGCCCGTAGGTCGACGTCTTCGCGTAGATCGGCCGCAGCAGGTCGAGGTCGCGGATGATCGCGGCCGGACGCAGGTCGAACACCTCGCGAATCGCGCCGATGATGCGCTCCTCGGGCACGTGGGCGGTGCCGAAAGTCTCCACGTAGAGGCCGACGGGCGCGGCCTTGCCGATCGCGTAGGCGACCTGCAGCTCGAGCCGGTCGGCGAGGCCCGCGGCGACCGCGTTCTTCGCGACCCAGCGCATGGCGTACGCGGCGGAGCGATCGACCTTCGACGGGTCCTTGCCGCTGAACGCACCGCCGCCGTGTCGGCTCGCGCCGCCGTAGGTGTCGATGATGACCTTGCGGCCGGTGAGCCCGGCGTCGCCCTGCGGGCCGCCGATCTCGAAGCGACCCGTCGGGTTGATGAGCACCTTCACGTTCGTCGCGTCGAGGCCAGTGCGCTCCACGACGGGGCGGATCACGGTCTGCTCGACCTCGGCGCGGAGCGTCGCGGTGTCGACCTTCGGCGAGTGCTGCGTGGACAGCACGACCGTGTCGATGGTGCGCGCGACGTCGCCCTCGTAGCCGACCGTGACCTGCGTCTTGCCGTCGGGGCGCAGGTAGTCGAGCTCGCCCGAACGACGCACCGCGGCGAGCCGCTCGGCGAGGCGGTGCGCGGTCCAGATCGGGATCGGCATGAGTTCGGGGGTCTCGTTGACCGCGTAGCCGAACATGATGCCCTGGTCGCCCGCGCCCTGGCGGTCGAGCTCGTCGATGCTGGCACCCTCGCGGGACTCGAACGCCTGGTCGACGCCCACCGCGATGTCGGGCGACTGCCCGCCGATCGAGATCGACACACCGCACGAACGGCCGTCGAACCACACGTCGGACGAGTCGTACCCGATCGACGTGATGCGCTCGCGCACGATCGCGGGGATCTCGACGTACCCGGTCGTGCGCACCTCGCCCGCGACGTGCACGAGGCCCGTGGTCACGAGCGTCTCCACCGCGACCCGGCTGTGCGGGTCGACGGTGAGCAGTGCGTCGAGGATCGAGTCCGAGACCTGGTCGCAGATCTTGTCGGGGTGCCCCTCGGTGACCGACTCGGAGGTGAACAGGCGGAGTTCGCTCATGCGGTTGGTTCGATGTCCCTTCGTGGCGCACGGACGCCGCGGGCGCGGCATCCGTCGGTCTCAGACAACCATGTCGAGGATGCCGTGCGCCACCGACAGCTTGTCCCCGTGTACGCGTGTGACGACCTCGCCGCCTGCGCCGATGACGACGACGGCGTTGTCGGGCGTGCCGAAGCCCTCGCTCCAGCCCACGCGGTTCACGACGAGCAGGTCGCAGCCCTTCGCCTCTCGCTTGGCACGCGCCACCTCGAGCAGCCGATCGTCGTCGGGCTCGGTCTCGGCGGCGAAGCCCACGAGCAGCGTGCCCTCGTGCGGCTCGTGGCCCAGTTCGGCGAGTATGTCGGGGTTGCGCACGAGCTCCAGGGTCATCCCGTCGCCCGAGTCATCCTTCTTCAGCTTCAGCTCGCTGACCGCCGCCGGACGGTAGTCGGACACCGCCGCCGCCATCACGACGACGTCGGCGCCCGCCGCGGCCTCGCGCACCGCGGCACGCAGCTCCGCGGTGGTGGAGACGTCGCGCACGTCGCATCCGTCGGGCCGCTCGACCTCGAGGTTGGCGGCGATGAGCGTCACCTCGGCGCCGCGCGCACGGGCCGCGTCGGCGATCGCGACGCCCTGGCGGCCGCTCGAGCGGTTGCCGAGGAAGCGCACCGGGTCGAGCGGTTCGCGGGTGCCGCCCGCGGTCACGACGACGCGACGGCCGGCGAGGTCGCCGACCGGTGCCGTCACCCGGGCGAGTGCGGCCGACACGATCGCGGGCGGCTCCTCCATGCGACCCGGTCCGCTGTCGGCACCGGTGAGCTGGCCGACCGCGGGGCCGACGATCGTCACGCCGCGGGAGCGCAGTGTCGCGATGTTCGCCTGCGTGGCGGGGTTGCGCCACATCTCGGTGTGCATGGCAGGCGCGATCACCAGCGGCGCCTCCGAGGCGAGCACGGTGTTGCCGAGCAGGTCGTCGGCGAGGCCCGCCGCGAGCCGCGCGATGGTGTTCGCGGTCGCCGGGGCGATCACGATGAGGTCGGCGGCCTGGCCGATGGCGACGTGCCGCACCTCGGCGACGCCCTCGTAGAGCTCGTCGTGCACCGGGTTGCGGCTGATCGCCTCGAGCGTCGGGCGACCGACGAAGCGCAGCGCCGACTCGGTCGGGACGACGTGCACGTCGTGCCCGGAGAGCACCAGCTCGCGCACGACGCCGACGGCCTTGTACGCGGCGATGCCGCCGGTGATGCCGACGACGACGTTCAACGGCGCCACCTCGACGCGGCCGGCTACTCGCCGGCCGGGGTGATCTTGAGCTTGTCCTCGTTGATCTCGTGCAGCGCCACCGACAGCGGCTTGTCGTCGATCGTCGAGTCGACAAGGGGCCCGACGTTGTCGAACAGGCTGCCCTCGTGCAGGTCGGCGTAGTAGTCGTTGATCTGGCGCGCGCGCTTGGAGGCGAAGATGACGAGTGCGTACTTCGACTCGACCTTCGACAGCAGGTCGTCGATGGGCGGGTCGATGATGCCGGTCAGCTTGTCTGCCATGGCGTGCTCCTTCTGGGTGCGTGGGTCGCGCGGACGGTTGCGCGGAAGATCGAGAATGCGGGCAGGCTACCGCCCGCGGGCCGAGGCCGCATCAAGTCTACGACGTTCTGCGCGGCCTCGGCGACGTCGTGGTTCACGACCGTGTGGTCGAACTCGTCCACTGCTGCGAGTTCCACCCGTGCCGTCTCGAGCCGGCGCTGCTGCTCGGCGGGCGATTCGGTGCCCCGTCCGACCAGCCGCCGCACGAGCTCGTCCCAGGTCGGCGGCAGCAGGAAGATGAGCGTCGCCTCAGGCATCGCACGCCGCACCGACCGCGCACCCTGGATGTCGATCTCGAGGAGCACGCTGTTGCCGTCGGCGATGGCGCGCTCCACGGGCGCCTTCGGGGTGCCGTACCGGTGCGCGTTGTGCACGACCGCCCATTCGAGCAGTTCGTCCTCCGACACCAGCCGGTCGAACTCGGCGTCGTCGACGAAGTAGTAGCTCTGCCCCTCGACCTCGCCGGGGCGGGGCGCACGCGTGGTGGCCGACACCGACAGCATGACGTCGGGGTGATTGCGGCGGATGTAGGACGCGACCGTACCCTTGCCGACCGCGGTCGGGCCGGCGAGCACCACGAGGCGGTTGCCGATCCCGCCGTGCGCGGCGATCCAGTCGGCGAGGAAGGCGCGCAGCGCGAGCCGCTGGCGCCGGCCGAGGCCGCCGAGCCGCTTCGCGTCGGCGATGCCGAGCTCGCGCATGATGCGCACGCGCTTGGTCTCGCCGATCGCGGGCACGGAGGTGAGGAACTCGGTCGCGCGCAGGGTGGCCTCCGGCGTGGAGGCGTCCTCGAAGGCGACGCGCAGCACGTCGAGCGGGCTGCGGCTGCCGTCGGCGACGGACGCCTTCACGGCGGCGCGGGCGCGCCGTGCCGCGACCGCTGCGCGCGAGGCGGCGACGCGGTCGACGTCGGGCGGCGCGGGCGGACCGCTGCGCGCGGGCTCAGCCACGGGCCACCGCCGTGGCCTCGGCGCGACGCGCGATCGCGTCGCGGATGCCGTCGGGACCGGCCGCCAGGATCGAGCGCGACTCGTTCGCGATCACGCCGCCGGCAAGTGCTCCGAACGTGTCGCGCAGGTCGGCGAGCTCGGCGCCCTGGTGGCCGAACCCGGGTGCGAGCACCGGCGTGCGCGGGGTCGACGCATCGTCCGGGTCGATGCCGGCCGCCCGCAGGTCGACGGTCGCCCCGATCACCACACCGGTCGAGCCGAACGCCTGCTCGCCCGCATCCGGCTCCTCGGCGTTCCAGGTCGCGACACCCGAGCAGATCGCGGCCGAGACCGTCGACCCCTCCCGGCTGCTCTGCTGGAGCACCGAGCGCTGGATCGCGGCGGCCTCGGGATTGGAGGTCGCGGCGAGCACGAACAGGCCCTTCCCGTGCCGCTCGGCGAGGCGGTGCGTGCCCGCCAGCGCGCCGAGGCCCTGGAACGGGTTCACGGTAAGTGCGTCCGCCTCGAGCGGCGAACCGGGCTCGAGCCACGCGCGTGCGTACGCGTCCATGGTCGAGTCGATGTCGCCGCGCTTGGCGTCGGCGATGACGAGGATGCCCGCACCGCGCGCCTCGGCGAGCACGCGCTCGAGCCCGGCGATGCCCGCCGAGCCGAACCGCTCGAAGAACGCCACCTGCGGCTTGCAGATGCCGGCGCGCCCGGCCATCGCGTCGACGACGCGCAGGCCGAACTCGCGCACGCCCGCACCCGACTCCGGGAGCCCCCACGCGTCGAGCAGCCCGGCGTGCGGGTCGATGCCCACGCAGAGCCGGCCGAACCGGTCGAACGACTCCCCCAGTCGCGTGCCGAACGATGCCACGTCAGACCGCCTTCCGCGCCAGCTCGTAGTCCTGCAGGCTCGTGACCTCGAACCCGCGGCGCACCGAGTCGATCGACGCGACCGCCGCCGAGAGCTCGGCGATGGTCGTGAACAGCGGGATGTCGGCCGCGACCGCCGCCGCGCGGATCTCGTAGCCGTCGGCGCGCGAGGAGCGGCCGCTCGGCGTGTTGATCACGACGTCGACCATGCCCTGGTGGATGAGCTCGACGACCGAGGTGGGCGCGTCGTCGGTCTTCTCGTTGAACTTCAGCACCACGCCCGCCTCGATGCCGTTGCGGCGCAGGATCTCGGCCGTGCCCTCGGTCGCGACGACCGAGTAGCCGAGCTCGCGCAGGCGCAGCACCGGCAGGATCACGGCGCGCTTGTCGCGGTCGGAGACCGAGACGAACACCGTGCCCTGCAGCGGCATGCCGCCGTACGCGGCGAGCTGCGACTTGGCGAACGCGCGCGGGAAGTCGCGGTCGATGCCCATGACCTCGCCGGTCGAGCGCATCTCCGGCCCGAGCACCGAGTCGACGATGTCGCCCTCGCGAGTGCGGAACCGGTGGAACGGCAGCACGGCCTCCTTGACCGCGACGGGCGCGTCGAACGGCACCGTCGAGCCGTCGGTCTCCGGCAGCAGCCCCTCCGCGACGAGCTCGGCGACGGTCGCGCCGACCATCACGCGCGACGCGGCCTTCGCGAGCGGGATGCCGAGCGCCTTCGACACGAACGGCACGGTGCGGCTCGCGCGCGGGTTGGCCTCGAGCACGTAGAGCACCCCGGCGCCGATCGCGAACTGCACGTTCAGCAGCCCGCGCACGCCGACACCCTGCGCGATCGCGAGCGTCGCGTCGCGCACTCGGTCGATCTGCGCCTTGCCGAGCGTGACCGGCGGCAGGGTGCAGCTCGAGTCGCCGGAGTGGATGCCGGCCTCCTCGATGTGCTCCATGATGCCGCCGACGTACAGCTGCTCGCCGTCGTAGAGCGCGTCGACGTCGATCTCGATCGCGTCGTCGAGGAAGCGGTCGACGAGCAGCGGATGCGACGGGCCGACGATGCCCTGGTCTGCGATGCGCTCGAAGTAGTCGACGAGCGAGGGCGTGTCGTACACGATCTCCATGCCCCGACCGCCGAGCACGAAGCTCGGGCGAACGAGCACCGGGTAGCCGATCTCCTCGGCGACCGCGACGGCCCCCGCGAGCTCGGTGGCGGTGCCGTTGCGCGGCGCGAGGAGCCCGGCGTCGTCGAGGATGCGCGAGAACTGGCCGCGCTCCTCGGCGAGGTCGATGGCCGAGGGGCTCGTCCCGAGGATCGGCACGCCGGCGGCTTCGAGCCCGGCGGCCAGGCCGAGCGCGGTCTGCCCGCCGAGCTGCACGACCACGCCCACGAGCTCGCCCGACTGCGACTCGGCGTGGATGACCTCGAGCACGTCCTCGAGCGTGAGCGGCTCGAAGTAGAGCCGGTCGCTCGTGTCGTAGTCGGTCGAGACCGTCTCGGGGTTGCAGTTGATCATGATCGTCTCGAACCCGGCGTCCGACAGCGCGAACGACGCGTGCACGCACGAGTAGTCGAACTCGACGCCCTGGCCGATGCGGTTCGGGCCCGAGCCGAGGATGACGACCTTGCGGCGGTCGCTCGGCGCGACCTCGGTCTCGAGGTCGTAGCTCGAGTAGTGGTACGGCGTGAGCGCGGGGAACTCCCCGGCGCACGTGTCGACGGTCTTGAACACCGGGCGGATGCCCCGGGCGTGGCGTTCGGCACGGGCATCCGCCTCGTCGATGCCCCGCAGCTGGCCGATCTGCGCGTCGGAGAAGCCATGGTCCTTCGCGAGCCGCAGCAGCGACTCGTCGAGCTCCGAAGCGGATGCCACGGCGTCGGCGACCTCGTTGATGAGCACGATCTGGTCGAGGAACCAGGGGTCGATCTTCGTGGCATCGAAGAGCTGCTCGACCGTGGCGCCCTTGCGGAGCGCCTGCTGCACGGCCACGATGCGGCCGTCGGTCGGCGTCTGCACGACCTCCAGCAGCTCCTCGACCGAGCGCGGCTCGTCGCCCCAGTGGAAGCTCGACCCGCGCTTCTCGAGCGAGCGCAGCGACTTCTGCAGGGCCGACGCGTAGTTGCGGCCGATCGCCATGGCCTCGCCGACCGACTTCATGGTGGTCGTGAGCGTCGGGTCGGCGGCCGGGAACTTCTCGAACGCGAACCGCGGCACCTTCACGACGACGTAGTCGAGCGTGGGCTCGAAGCTCGCCGGGGTCACCCGCGTGATGTCGTTCGGGATCTCGTCGAGGCGGTAGCCGATGGCGAGCTTCGCCGCGATCTTCGCGATCGGGAAGCCCGTGGCCTTCGACGCGAGCGCCGACGAGCGCGAGACGCGCGGGTTCATCTCGATGACGATGATGCGGCCGTTCGACGGGTCGACGGCGAACTGGATGTTGCAGCCGCCGGTGTCGACGCCAACGGCGCGGATGATGTCGATGCCGATGTCGCGCAGCCGCTGGTACTCGCGGTCGGTGAGGGTCAGCGCCGGGGCGACCGTGATGGAGTCGCCCGTGTGCACGCCGACCGGGTCGACGTTCTCGATCGAGCAGACCACGACCGTGTTGTCGGCCGTGTCGCGCATGAGCTCGAGCTCGTACTCCTTCCAGCCGAGGATGGACTCCTCGAGGAGCACCTCGGTCGTGGGCGAGTCGTGCAGGCCCGCGCCGGCGATGCGGCGGAGGTCGGTCTCGTCGTACGCGAAGCCCGAGCCGAGGCCGCCCATCGTGAACGACGGGCGCACGACGAGCGGGTAGCCGAGGTCGTCCGCGGCTGCGAGCACCTCGTCCATCGTGTGGGCGATGTGCGAACGCGCGACGTCGGCGCCGCACTCGACCACGAGCTCCTTGAAGAGCTGGCGGTCCTCGCCCTTGCGGATGGCGTCGACCTTCGCGCCGATGAGCTCCACGCCGTGCTTGGCGAGGATGCCCGCCTCCTCGAGCGCGATCGCGGCGTTCAGCGCGGTCTGGCCGCCGAGCGTGGGGAGCACCGCGTCGGGGCGCTCCTTGATGATGATCGACTCGAGGATCTCGGGGTTGATCGGCTCGACGTAGGTCGCGTCGGCGAAGCCGGGGTCGGTCATGATCGTCGCCGGGTTGGGGTTCACCAGGATGACCCGCACGCCCTCCGAGCGGAGCACGCGGCAGGCCTGGGTGCCCGAGTAGTCGAACTCGGCCGCCTGGCCGATGACGATCGGGCCCGACCCGATGACGAGGACCGAATTGATGTCGTCGCGCTTGGGCATCAGTTGCCGTTCTCCTTGCTCGCGATGACCATGTCGCGGAACCGGTCGAAGAGGTAGTTCGCGTCGTGCGGGCCGGCCGCCGACTCGGGGTGGTACTGCACCGAGAACGCGGGGATGTCGAGGCAGTTCAGGCCCTCGACCACGTCGTCGTTCAGGTCGATGTGGCTGACCTCGACGCGGCCGAAGCCCTCGCTCGACTCGGTCACGCCCTCGCGGGGCGCGTCGACCGCGAACCCGTGGTTGTGCGCGGTGATCTCGACGCGGCCGGTCGCGCGGTCGAGCACGGGCTGGTTGATGCCGCGATGGCCGAACGGCAGCTTGTACGTGCCGAAGCCGAGCGCACGGCCGAGCAGCTGGTTGCCGAAGCAGATGCCGAAGTACGGCAGGCCGGTGCGCAGCGCGGCGCGCAGCAGCTCGACATGGTGGTCGGATGCTCCGGGGTCGCCGGGGCCGTTCGAGAAGAACAGCGCGTCGGGCGACAGCGCCAGCAGTTCCTCCACGGTGACGGTCTGCGGCAGCACGTGCACGTCGAAGCCGCGCTCGGCGAGGTAGCGGAGCGTGGAGGTCTTGACGCCCAGATCGAGCACCGCGACCGAGCCGACGCGCTCGCCCTCGTGGGCGAGCGAGTAGCCCTCGGTCGTGGAGACCTCGCCGGAGAGGTTGCGGCCGGTCATCTCCGCGCCGCCGCGGACGAGCGCGAGCTGCTCGTCGTCGGAGAGCGACGCGTCCGCTCCCGAGAAGATGCCCGCGCGCATCGCCCCGTCGGCGCGGATGTGGCGGGTGACCGCGCGCGTGTCGATGCCGCTGATGCCGACCACGCCGCCCGCGACGAGGTCGTCGTCGAGGCTGCGCTGGGCGCGGAAGTTCGACACCACGCGGGAGGGGTCGCGCACGACGTAGCCGGACACCCAGATGTGCGAGGACTCCATGTCCTCGTCGTTCGCACCGGTGTTGCCGATGTGCGGCGCCGTCATGAGCACGATCTGGCCCGCGTACGACGGGTCGGTCAGCGTCTCCTGGTACCCGGTCATGCCGGTGGCGAACACCGCCTCGCCGAGCGTGCGGCCGGTCGCGCCGTAGGCGCGTCCGGCGTATCGGGTGCCGTCCTCGAGCACGAGGACCGCAGGGCCCGCGTCCTTCCCGGGGATCGCCATGTCAGGCCTCGCTTCCGTTGTCGCCGCCGGTGGCCGCTGCGGCCCCGGCGAGTGTGCTGAGGGCGTCCACGATGCGGGGGCGTCGCCGACCCGCTGGGCCCTGAGATAGGTGTCGACGACGAGGTCGTCGGATGCCGCATCGGCGTCGGTCGTCCCCGCCCGCCAGGCGACGGAGATGAGCCCCTCGGGCTCGACGCCGCGGTCGATCGCCCAGCTCGCGGTCGTCACCTCGACGAGCGCATCGGCGGGCAGGTAGACCGGCGCCTCGCCGGCCAGGTCGAGCAGCACGCCGTCCTCGCGCACCTCGATGCGTCCGGTGGCGCGAAACCCGAGCCCACGCGGGGCGAGTCGCTCGACCGGCCGCCGGTGAGGCGTGGTCGCCACGTGCAGGACGGGCGCCTCGAGCACGAGCGTGCCCGGCTCGGCCGGCTGCGGGTGGTCGACGATGCGGGCGTCGCGGCGGCGGCGCCCACGCCACGACAGCAGCATGAGCGCGACGGCAACGAGGACGACGAGCCCGACGACGATGGCGCCGATCGCGTAGTTATCCACGGGCACCTCCTGCGACCTCGTCGGCCGGACGCACCTCGCCATCGAGCACCGTCGGCACGCCGCGGTGGAACGTCGCCACCACGCGCCCCGGCAGGGTGCGACCGAGGTACGGCGAGTTGCGGCTGCGGCCCGCGAGCGAGCCGACGCCGAACTCGGCACGCACCTCCGGGTCGTAGAGCGCGAGCTCGGCGGGCGCGCCCGTCTCGAGCGCGTGCCCGTGGCCGGCCAGGCTGCCGATCCTCGCGGGAGCGGACGACATCACGCGCGCCACGTCCTCCCAGCCGAACCGGCCGGTCTCGACCATGGCCTCGTGCACGACCGACAGGGCGGACTCGAGCCCGACCATGCCGTTCGCCGCGGCATCCCACTCGCACTCCTTCGACTCGGCGGGGTGCGGGGCGTGGTCGGTCGCGACGATGTCGATCGTGCCGTCGGCCAGCGCGTCGCGCAGCGCCTCCACGTCCTCGGCGGTGCGCAGCGGCGGGTTGACCTTGTAGCGGGCGTCGTAGCTGGCGACCAGGTCGTCGGTGAGCAGCAGGTGGTGCGGGGTGACCTCGGCGGTGATGCGGATGCCCCGGGCCTTCGCCCAGCGGACGACCTCGACCGACCCCGCGGTGGAGAGGTGGCAGACGTGCAGGCGGCTGCCGACGTGCTCGGCGAGCAGCGCGTCGCGCGCGATGATCGCCTCCTCGGCGACCGCGGGCCAGCCGCGCAGGCCGAGCTCGCCGGACAGGGCGCCCTCGTTCATCTGCGCGCCCTCGGTCAGGCGCGGCTCCTGCGCGTGCTGCGCGATGACGCCGTCGAAGGCCTTGACGTACTCGAGCGCGCGTCGCATGAGCAGCGGGTCCCAGACGCACAGGCCGTCGTCGGAGAACACGCGCACCTTCGCTCGCGAGGCTGCCATCGCGCCGAGCTCGGCGAGCCGCTCCCCGCGAGACCCACCGTCACGGCGCCGATGGGCTGCACGGTGACGTAGCCGGCGTCCTCGCCGAGGCGGAACTCCTGCTCGACCACGCCGGCGGTGTCGGCGACGGGCGAGGTGTTCGCCATCGGGAACACGGCCGTGTAGCCGCCCGCAGCGGCGGCCCGGCTGCCGGTCAGCACGGTCTCGCTCTGCTCGAACCCGGGCTCGCGCAGGTGCGTGTGCAGGTCGACGAGGCCGGGCAGGGCCAGCAGGCCGTCGGCGTCGATGACCGTCGCACCCGAGGCATCCGTCACCGAACCGGTCTCGGCGATGCGCCCGTCGTCGAGCAGCAGGTCGCCCCGCGTGCCGTCGACCAGGGTGGCGCCGCGGATGAGCGTGCGGGTCACGCGGCCACCTCCCGCTCACCGGACAGCAGCAGGTACAGGGCAGCCATTCTCACCGAAACTCCGTTCGCAACCTGTTCGAGCACCGTGGACTGGGCCGAGTCGGCGGCCGACGCCGCGATCTCGAAACCCCGGTTCATCGGCCCCGGATGCATGACCATGGTAGTCCGCGGCAGCCGTGCGAACCGGGCGTCGTCGAGCCCCCAGGTGCGGGAGTACTCGCGACTGTTGGGGAAGAACGCGGCGTGCATGCGCTCGGCCTGCACGCGCAGCATCATGACCGCGTCGGGGCCCGAGTCGATCGCCGCGTCGAGGTCGTAGCCGACCCGCGCGGGCCACGCCGAGACGTCGACCGGCAGCAGCGTCGGCGGGGCCACGAGCGTGACCTCGGCGCCCAGCGCGTCGAGCAGCCAGACGTTCGAGCGGGCCACGCGCGAGTGCAGCACGTCGCCGACGATCACGACGCGCGCGCCGTCGAGCCCGCGACCGCGCGAGGCATCGCCGTGCAGCCGGCGGCGCATGGTGAACGCGTCGAGCAGTGCCTGGGTCGGATGCTCGTGGGTGCCGTCGCCGGCGTTCACGACGCCCGCGTCGATCCAGCCGCTCGTCGCGAGGGTCTGGGGCGCGCCGGATGCCTGGTGGCGCACCACGACCGCATCGGCGCCGATCGCCTGCAGCGTCTGCGCCGTGTCCTTCAGGCTCTCGCCCTTGGAGACGCTCGAGCCCTTCGCGCTGAACGTGATGACGTCGGCCGAGAGGCGCTTGGCCGCGGCCTCGAACGAGACGCGGGTGCGCGTGGAGTCCTCGAAGAAGAGGTTCACGACGGTGCGGCCGCGCAGCGTCGGGAGCTTCCGCACCTCGCGCTGCTGCACGGCGGCCATGTCCTCGGCGATGTCGAGCAGCTCGATCGCCCGGTCACGGCCGAGGTCGCGCGTGGAGAGCAGGTGCCTCATCGCTCGCCCCCTCGATCGTGACGCCGTCTTCGCCATCGACCTCGCGTAGGAGCACGTTGATCCGCTCGCTCGCCGCGCTCGGCAGGTTCTTGCCGACGAAGTCGGCGCGGATCGGGAACTGGCGGTGCCCGCGGTCGACGAGCACGGCGAGCCGCACGGCGCGCGGACGCCCGAGGTCGGCGAGCGCGTCGAGCGCGGCGCGGATGGTGCGACCCGAGTAGAGCACGTCGTCGACGAGCACGACGGTGCGGTCGTCGATGCCCACCGGCACGTCGGTCGGCGCCGGCGTGCGGGTGCGCGTGTGCGACAGGTCGTCGCGGTACATGGTCACGTCGAGCGAGCCCGCGAGCGCCGCCGGAGCGTTCGGCTCGATGCGACGGATGATCTCGGCGATGCGGGCGGCGAGCATGACGCCGCGCGTGGGAATGCCGAGGATGACGAGATCGTCGACGCCCCGGTTGGACTCGAGGATCTCGTGGGCGATGCGCGTGAGCGCGCGTTCGATGTCGGCCTGCTGCAGCACGTGGCGCACAGCCATGCGGACTCCCTTCTCCGCCTCACGGGACGGACTTCAAAGGATGTCGGTTTCGTCGATCCTACCTGACGCCGCGCTCTGGCGGCGGCGGCCCGTGCCGTGCTCCAATGACCCATGGCAGACGTCATGATCGCGGTGATGCCCTTCGCGGGGCATGTCGCACCGCTGGCCGCGGTGGCCGAGGCCTTCGTCGAGGCGGGCCACGCCGTGCGCGTCTACACCGGCCGTGCGTACGCCGAGCGGTTCGCGGCCCTCGGCGCCGAGGTGGTGCCCTGGCAGTCCGCCCCGGACTTCGACGAACTCGACCTCGCCGCCACGTTCCCCGCGCTCCGCGGTCGCAAAGGTCCGCGCCAGCTGCTCGCGAACGTCGAGCACCTGTTCGTCGGCACCGGGGCGGCGCAGGGCGAGGACCTCGCCCGCGCGTTCGCGGCGCGCCCGTGGGACGTCATCGTGGCCGACGGGCTCAGCCTCGGCACGCACCTCGTGGCGGAACGCCTCGGCACCCCGTCGGTCACCGTGAGCATCGTCCCGCTCTCGATGCCGACCCCGGAGCTGCCCCCGCCGATCCTCCCGCTGCTCCCCGCGACCGGTCCGCTCGGGCGCCTCCGCGACCGCGTGCTCTTCGCGGCGCTGGAGACGTTCTCACGCGGCGTGCGGCGGGCGTACGACGCCCAGCGCGCGGCGTTCGGCCTGCCGCCGACCGACGCGCCGCTCGACGCAGCGTGGCACTCCCCGACCTGGTCTGCGCGTCCGGGGTGCCCGAACTCGAGTTCCCCCGCAGCTCGTGGCCCGTCCGCGTCGAGTTCGTGGGCGCCCTCGCGCCCACCGGGTCGATCCGGCCGGCACCGCCGGCGTGGTGGGCCGACCTGCGCGACGATCGGCCGATCGTGCACGTGACCCAGGGCACGCTCAACGTCGACCCGGACGACCTCATCCGGCCGACGTTCGCGGCCCTGGGGCGCCAACCGGTGTCGATCGTGGCCACGACGGGTCGGGCCGACGCGCCGGAGCTGCCGTTCCCCGCCCCGCCGAACGCGCATGTCGCGGGGCTGGTCGACTACGCGGCGCTGCTGCCGCGGCTCGACGCGATGATCACGAACGGCGGATGGGGCGGGGTGCTCGCCGCGCTCGCGCACGGCGTGCCGCTGATCGTCGCGGGCGGCGACATCGACAAGCCGGTGATCGCCGCACGCATCGGCTGGGCCGGTGCGGGCATCGACCTGCGCACCGGCACACCGAAGCCGCGGGCGATCCTGCGCGCCTGGCGACGGCTCTCCGCCGACCCCGGCTACCGGGAGCGCGCCGCGGCGATCGGTCGCGCCCTGCGCGCACACGACGGCCCACGCGAGGTCGTCGCGCACACGCTCGGGCTCATCGAGCACCGGCGTGCAGGCGGGCTCACTCGCCGGTGATGAAGGCGCGCACCTCGTCGGCGTCGAACGCGCCGGTGTAGACCGCGCCGTCGACGAGCAGCGTCGGCGTGCCCTCGATGCGCTCGATCTCGGCGCCCTCGATCGGGCCGTTCAGCGCGGCGTCGTTCACCGCCTGCACCCAGTCGACGTACGTGTTCGCGGCGATGCAGTCGGCCGCGCCCGGTGCACCCGCGTCCGCGGCGAGCGATGCGAGCGCGTCGTCGTCGAGCCCGGCGGCATCCGACGGCTGGTTCTCGAACACCGCGGCGACCATCGGCAGCAGCGCGTCGGGCTCGTCGGCGGCGACGCACGTCATCGCCGAACCGGCGCGCGACGAGTACGCCGTCTCGCTCGACCGGTCGAGGAAGTTCATGGGGTGGATCGCGTAGGTGATCGTGCCGTCGTCGACCAACTCGGCCAGCGTGTCGCCGGCCTCGGCCTCGAAGTCGGCGCAGTGCGGGCACGCCGGGTCGACCCAGGCCTCCACGCGGATGTCGCCGGTGCCGACGACGAGTGCGAGCTCGTCGAGGTGCGCCGCGCCGATCGTTCCGGTCGGGAGGTCGGTGGGCGTGGCATCCGTGCCCTGATCGGCGCAGCCGGCCAGCGCCAGCGCGAGCGCCGCGGCGCCGACGAGTGCTCCGACGCGACGGATCACGAGCGGTCCCCCGCCACGGCCGAGAGCAGCCCGTTCACGAAGCCCGCCGAGTCGTCGGTCGAGAGCACCGTGACCGACTCGACGGCCTCGGAGATCGCCACGCCGTCGGGCACCTCGTCGTTGTAGACGATCTCCCACACGCCGATGCGCAGCACGGCGCGGTCGATCGCGGGCATGCGCTCGAGGGTCCAGCCGCGGGAGTGCGACGTGATGAGCTCGTCGATCTCGGCGCGGTGGTCGATGACGCCGTCGACGATCTCGCGGGCGTACAGCCACGACGCCTGGCGCTCGGGCTCGCCGACCGCACGCTCCGCCTCGTCGGCGAGCACGCGCTCGACCGGCACCTCGCGGAGGTCCGCCGCGTAGAGCATGTCCAGCGCGCGCTTGCGCGCCTTCGTGCGGGCGCTCACTAGTCGTTCACGCGTCCGAGGTAGTCGCCGGTGCGGGTGTCGACCTTGACCTTGGTGCCGGTCTCGAGGAACAGCGGCACCTGGATCTCGTAGCCGGTCTCGAGCGTGGCGGGCTTGGTGCCGCCGGTGGAGCGGTCGCCCTGCAGGCCCGGCTCGGTGTAGGTGATCTCGAGCACGACGGATGCCGGCAGGTCGAGGTACAGCGGGTTGCCGTCGTGCATTGCGATGGTGACCGGCTGGTTCTCGAGCATGTAGTTCTTCGCGTCGCCGACGACCGTGTCGGTCACGTTGACCTGGTCGTAGTCGGTGGCGTCCATGAACACGAAGCTCTCGCCGTCGTTGTACAGGTACGTGTAGTCGCGGCGGTCGACGTTCTGGATGTCGACCTTCGCGCCGGCGTTGTAGGTGCGGTCGACGACCTTGCCGCTCACGACGTTCTTCAGCTTGGTGCGCACGAACGCGCCGCCCTTGCCGGGCTTGACGTGCTGGAACTCGATCACCGTCCAGAGCTGTCCGTCGATGCTCAGGACGACGCCGTTCTTGATGTCCGCAGTGCTCGCCATGTGTGATGTTCCGTTTCGATAGAGAAGTCCGCGGGCGCGCCGAATCGGCCGCGGCCCGCAGAGCAGTCTAGACGCCGGGGCGCGCAACGGCCCAATGCATCACCCGATCAGGCGGCCGATCTGGTCGATGGCGAGGCGGTACGAGTCGGGCCCGAACCCGGCGATCACGCCGGTCGCGATCTCGGAGACGACGCTGTAGCCACGGAACGCCTCACGCGTGTGCGGGTTCGACAGGTGCACCTCGATGAGCGGCAGGCCGGCCTTCGAGACCATCGCGGCCGCGTCGCGCATGCCGTAGCTGTAGTGCGTGAACGCGGCGGGGTTCAGCACCACGGGGCAGCCGCGGTCGACCGCCTCGTGCAGCCAGCCGATCAGCTCGCCCTCGTGGTCGGTCTGCCGCAGCTCGAGCGCGATGCCGGCGGGGGCGGATGCCTCGAGGCCGGCGCGGATGTCATCGAGCGTCGCCGACCCGTAGACCTCGGGCTCGCGCGTGCCGAGCCGGCCGAGGTTGGGTCCGTTCAGCACCAGCACCGTCGTCATGTTCGTCAGCCTATCGACGTGGCTCACGAACCGATCTCCTGGTACGCCGCGAACAGCAGCGACTGCTCGGGCGCCTGGAGCACGGTGGGCTTCGCGAGGTCGTCGAGGACGATGAAGCGCAGCATCGCGCCGCGGGCCTTCTTGTCGCGCTGCATGGTCGCGAGGAGCGTGTTCCAGCGGCCGACCGGGTAGGTGGTCGGCAGGTTCAGCAGGTCGAGCACCCGACGGTGCCGGTCGACGACGTCGTCGGAGAGGCGGCCGGCCAGCCGCGACAGCTCGGCGGCGAACATCATGCCCACCGCGACCGCCGCGCCGTGGCGCCACTGGTAACGCTCGGCGTGCTCGATGGCGTGACCGAGGGTGTGGCCGTAGTTGAGGATCTCCCGGAGGCCCTGCTCGGTGAAGTCCTCGCTGACGACCTCGGCCTTCATGGTGATCGCGAGCTCGACGACCCTGCGGAACTCCGGCGTCGCGGGATCGGTCGCCACCGCGGCATCCGCCTCGATGACGTCGAGGATCTCGGGGTAGCGGATGAATCCGGCCTTCACGATCTCGGCGAAGCCCGCGAGGATCTCGTTCTGCGAGAGCGTGTCGAGGTGGTCGAGGTCGCAGAGCACCGCGGACGGCGCGTAGAAGGCGCCGACGAGGTTCTTGCCCTCGGCGGTGTTGATGCCGGTCTTGCCGCCGACGGCCGCGTCGACCATGCCGAGCACGGTGGTCGGCACCTGCACGAGCCGCACGCCGCGCAGCCAGGTGGCCGCAACGAACCCGGCGAGGTCGGTCACCGCTCCCCCGCCGAACCCGATCACCGCGTCGCTGCGGGTGAAGTCGGCCTGGCCCATGACCTGCCAGCAGAACGCCGCGACCTCGACACGCTTGCCCGCCTCGGCATCGGGCACCTCGGCGAGCAGCACCTCGTACCGCCCGAGCAGCGCCTCGCGCAGTGCCGCCGCCTTCGCACCGAGGGTGGGCGGATGCACCATGAGCACCTTCGACACCCCGCCGCCCAGCGCCTCGGCCACGCCGTCGGCGGTGATGCCGCGGCCCACCCGCACGTCGTAGCCGTCGTCGGCCCCGCCGACCCGGATCGTCGTCGTCTCGTCGGTCACGCGTCGTTCCTCCACCAGTCGCAGATCAGGTCGGCCAGTTGGGCGGCCGTGCCCTGGTTCGTGTCGACGACCAGATCGGCCAGCGCGTCGTAGACCGGCTTCCGCTCGGCCGCGATGCGCGTCCAGGTCTCGATGCCGCCGCCGTCGAGCAACGGTCGGCGGGCACCCGCCGCGCCGAGTCGGGCCGCCACCGTGCGGGCGTCGACGTGGAGCAGCACGACGGATGCCCCGGCCAGGTCGCCCTGCGTCTCGAGGTCGAGCACCGCGCCGCCGCCGAGCGAGACGACCGCGCGCTCGCGCAGGGCCGCCGCCACCGCGGCACGCTCCTTCGCCCGGAACGCCGCCTCACCCTCGGACGCGAAGATCTCGTGGATCGGCCCGTGCGCGGCGACGACGTCGGCGTCGGTGTCGATGAAGGGCAGCTCGAGGCGCGCGGCGACGCGGCGGCCCAGCTTGGTCTTGCCGGAGCCCATCGGGCCGATGAGCACGAGCGGGAGCGGCCGCTCAGGCATCCGCGTCGACGGTCGCGGCGGATGCCACGCGGGTCGCGAGCCGCTCGGGGATCGCGTCGAGGTAGCCGCGCAGGTTGCGCGCGGTCTCGACGACCGAGTCGCCGCCGAACTTCTCGAGCACGGCGTTCGCGAGGGTGAGCGCGACCATGGCCTCCGCCACCACGCCCGAGGCGGGCACGGCGCACACGTCGGAGCGCTGGTGGTGCGCGGTGGCGGCCTCGCCGGAGGCGACGTCGACGGTGCGGAGCGCCCGCGGCACGGTGGCGATGGGCTTCATGCCGGCGCGCACGCGCAGCACGGTGCCGGTCGACATGCCGCCCTCGGTGCCGCCCGCGCGGTCGCTCACGCGCGAGATGAGCCCGTCGTCGAGGTCGAGCTCGTCGTGCGCCTCCGACCCGCGCCGGGTCGTGGTGAGGAAGCCGTCGCCGACCTCGACCCCCTTGATCGCCTGGATGCCCATGAGCGCCGCGGCGAGCTGCGAGTCGAGCCGGCGATCCCAGTGCACGTGCGAGCCGAGCCCGGGCGGCACGCCGTAGGCGAGCACCTCCACCACGCCGCCGAGGGTGTCGCCCTCCTTGTGCGCGAGGTCGACCTCGGCGACCATGCGCTCGGAGGTCTCGGCGTCGAAGCAGCGCAGCGGGTCGGCGTCGAGCTCGTCGACGTCGCCGGGCTGGGGCAGCGGGCGCCCCTCCGGCACGCGCACCGGGCCGATGGCGATGGTGTGCGCGACCAGCTCGATGCCGAGCTCCGACAGGAACGACCGTGCCACGGCGCCCAGGGCGACGCGCGCCGCGGTCTCGCGGGCGCTCGCCCGCTCGAGCACGGGTCGGGCCTCGTCGAACCCGTACTTCTGCATGCCGACGAGGTCGGCGTGGCCCGGGCGTGGGCGGGTGAGCGGCGCGCCGCGCCCGCGCGAGAGCTTCTCGGGGTCGACGGGCTCGGGGCTCATGACCTCGGTCCACTTCGGCCACTCGGTGTTGCCGATCCGCAGGGCGATCGGGCTGCCGAGGCTCTGCCCGTGGCGCACGCCGCCCGAGATCGCGAGCTCGTCCTGTTCGAACTTCATGCGCGCGCCCCGGCCGTAGCCGAGCTTGCGGCGGGCGAGGTCGGAGCGGATGTCGTCGAGGAGCACCGGCACCCCTGCCGGGAGGCCTTCGAGGACGGCGACGAGTTCGGGGCCGTGCGATTCCCCCGCGGTGAGCCAACGAAGCATGGGGACTATCCTCCCATGTCGCCGAGCGCATGACGCATCGCGTGCAGGACGGCATCCTCGTCGGGCAGCACCGCGTCGGGGTCGCCCAGCGCGAAGATGCGCACCTGCACGATCGCCTGGTGCAACAGCATCGGCAGTCCGGAGATCACCGGCCGCGCGGCAACCGACCACAGCGTCGAGGTGGCCGTGGGCCACGGGGCGTAGACCACGTCGAACAGCGTCGATCCGGCCACGATCGCGTCGGCGACCTGGACGCCGGGCGCGGCCCCGCCGGGCAGCGAGCTCACGACGAGTGGAACCGCACCGGCTGCGGCGAGGTCGGCGATGGGCAGCGGATGCACCGTCACGTCCAGTTGCTCGCCGAGCGCGATCAGGCCGGCCGCCTTCGCCGGCGTGCGCGCGTAGACGTCCACCCGATCGGCACCGAGCTCGGCGAGGGCGACGAGCGCCGACGTCGCAGTCGCTCCCGCGCCGATGAGCGCGGCCCGCCCCACGTCGTCGACGCCGCGCTCGCGCAGCGCTCGCACGATGCCCGCGACATCCGTGTTGAACCCCAGCCGGCGCCCGTCGTCGGCGCACAGCACCGTGTTCACGGCATTGGTGAGCCGCGCGACGCGGTCGATCTCGTCGAGCGCGGGAATGACGTCGCGCTTCAGCGGCATCGTGAGCGAGAGGCCCCGCCACGGCTCGCGCAGCGCGTGCACGAACGGCGCGATGCCGTCCCCGGTCATCTCGATGACCTCGTACGTCCAGTCCAGGCCGAGCGTCTCGTAGGCGGCCCGGTGCAGCACGGGGCTCTTCGAGTGCACGATCGGCGACCCGAGCACCGCGAGCCGCCGGCCTCGGAGCAGCTCAGCCACCGTACTCGGGGTGGTCGGCGAGCCAGGCGAGGTAGTCCTGCACGGCGGCCTCGTGCTCGGCGAGCGTCGTGCTGAACACGGTCTCGCCCGTGTCGAGGTTGACGGTCACGAAGTACACCCAGGTGCCGTCGGCAGGGTTGAGCGCCGCGTCGATGCCGAGGTCGCCAGGGTTGCCGATCGGGCCCGGCGGCAGGCCCGGGTGCACGTACGAGTTGTACGGGTTCGAGGCGTCGGCGCGCTCGGCGTCGGTGGTGGTGATCACGCCGTCCTCGCCGATGCCGTAATGCACCGTGGAGTCGAACTGGAGCAGCCCGTTCGTCGGCGACGCGTCGGAGAGGCGGTTCTGGATGACCCGCGACACCTTGTAGTAGTCCTCGCGCAGGCCGGCCTCGCGCTCGAGCATGGAGGCGATGATGATCGTCTCCCAGCGATCCTCCTCGGGCACGCCCGCCTCGTCGAGCGCCTGGAACTGGCGGTCCACGAGCGTGCGGATCACCTCGTCGGCCGTCGCGTCGGGCCCGAAGGTGTACGTCGCCGGGAAGAGGAAGCCCTCGACGGTGGTCGCCTCCGACGGCAGGCCGAGCGCGGCGGGGTCGGCTGCGGCGGCCTGGAGTTCGTCGACGGGGATGCCCGTGCCCTGCGAGGCGGCGGCGAGGGCGTTCTCCGCCCACATCCCCTCGGTGATGACGAAGGTGTTCTCGAGCCGGTTGCCCTCGTCGAGCAGCGCGTCGAGCGCGGACTGCGCGCTCATCTCGCTCGCGAGCTGGTAGGCGCCGGGGAAGAACGTGGGGTTCTGCTCGAGGATCAGGTCGTAGAAGGCGTCGAACGAGGCCGTCACGCCCTGGTCGTGCAGGTTGCGCGCGATGTCCTCGCCGGTGTCGCCGTCCTCGATCATGAAGACCAGTTCGCCGGTGCCGCTGCCCGAGTAGTCGGGGGCGGGCTCGAACCGCTCCATGAACGCCGCGAGCGGCGCCTGCACGGCGAAGTACCCGCCGACCAGCACGCCGACGATCACGAGCAGCACGATGAGGCAGCCCCAGCCGCCGCGCCTGCGCGGCGCGGTCTCGTGGTCGTCGCCGAACTCGAGCGGACCGGGCTCCTCGGTGACGGTGCGTCGCGACGCGGTGCGCGGCTCGGCCGCCGACTGCTCGCGGGCCGCGCGGCGCGAGTTCGCCGCCTTCCGGCTGCGCGCGGCCGCCGCCGCGGCCTCCGCCTCGCGCATCTCCCGGCGCGTCATCGGCGCTCCCTCGGACGCCTGCGCGGGCGGCGGCGCCTGCCGGGCGTCGTCGCGACCCGCCCCCGAGCCGGACTGCCCGGTGAGCACGTGGTCCCAGTCGAGCCCGTCGTCGTGCTGCGACCGGCCGCGACGGCCATCGCTCGGCGGGGGAATGACACGGGTTCAGCGTCCTTCGTTCGGGTCGACGATCGTTCCGGGCGGGGTGGGTGCACTCCGCTCGGCGTCGAGGGCATGTTGCAGAATGATAACGGCCGCGACCTGATCGACGACCGGACGGTGCTGCTTCGTGCGCTTCCCGGCGCTGCGCAGCGCCGAGTGGGCGGAGACCGTCGAGAGACGCTCGTCGACGAGGCGCACGGGGGCGGCGGATGCCTCGGCCAACCGCCCCGCGAACGCCACCGCGTCGTCGGTCGACGCCGTCGCCCGGCCCGACATCGACAGGGGTGCCCGACGACGATCTCGATCGCCTCGAGCTCGTCCGCGAGCGCGACGATGCGGCGCACGTCGGCGCCGCCCTCGTCGTCGCGCGCCACGGTCTCGACCGGCGTCGCCAGCATGGCGTGCGGGTCGCAGCGTGCCACGCCCACTCGCGCCCTGCCGACGTCGACGCCGAGCCGCACTCCGGGGCGCAGGGTCACGCCATCGCCCGGCGCACGGCCTCGAGCGCCGCGGGGATGGCCGAGGCGTCCTGGCCGCCGCCCTGCGCGAGGTCGTCCTTGCCGCCGCCGCCACCGCCGAGCACGCCGGCCATCTGCTTGGCGAGCGCGCCCGCCTTGTGGCCCTGCTCACGTGCCGCGGGATTCGTGGCGACGATCGCCACCGGGCGGGACTTCACGACCGCGGTGAGCGCCACGACCGCGGCATCCGTGCCGAGCCTCTCGCGCACGCCCGTCGCGAGCATGCGCAGGTCGTCGCCCGAGCCGAGCTCGCCGAGGTCCTCCGCGACGAGGCGGGTCTCCCCCACGCGCGCGACCTTCTCGGCGATCGACGGGATGCGGTCGCCGAGCGCCCGCGCCTCGTACTGCGCGATGCGCTTCTCCGCGGTCTTGAGCGACTGCACGAGCTCGTCCACCCGTGCGACCAGCTGGTCCTGCGGAGTCTTGAGGTTGCTCGTGAGCTCGGAGACGAGCGCGCGCTCGGCCGCGAACCGGCGGAACGCGTCGATGCCGACGAGCGACTCGACGCGTCGGTTCGTGGAACCGACCGACGACTCGCCGATCAGGTTGATCATTCCGATCTCGGCGCTGGTGCGCACGTGCGTGCCGGCGCAGAGCTCGCGCGACCACGGGCCGCCGATGTCGACGACGCGCACGGTGTCGCCGTACTTCTCGCCGAACAGCGCCATCGCGCCGAGCTCCTTGGCCTCGGCGAGCGGCATCTCGCGCGTGACGACCTCGAGGTTGTCGCGCACGGCGTTGTTCGAGATCTCCTCGATCTCGCTGCGCGTCTCGGGCGAGAGCGCACTGTTCCAGCCGAAGTCGAGGCGCAGGTAGCCCGCCTTGTTGAACGAGCCCGACTGGTGCGCATTGGGTCCGAGCACCTGTCGGAGCGCCGCGTGGATGATGTGCGTGCCCGAGTGCGCCTGCGTCGCGCCGCGACGGTACGACTCGTCGACCAGCGTGGTCGCACGGTCTCCCGCCGCGACCTGGCCGCTGACGACCTCCACGGTGTGGCTGATGAGGCCCTTCACGGGCTTCTGCACGTCGAGCACCTTCAGCTCGAAGCCGTCCCCGACGATCAGTCCCTGGTCGGCGGCCTGTCCGCCGGACTCGGCGTAGAGCGACGTCTCCGCGAGCACGACCTCCGCGGTCTGCCCGGCGGACGCGACCGGCACCGGCCGACCGTCCACGAGCAGGCCGAGCACCGACGACTCGGTCGTCAGGTCGGTGTAGCCCGTGAACACGGTCTCGCCCTTGGCGCGCAGGTCGGCGTACACCGACAGGTCGGCCAGGGCCTTCTTCTTCGACTTCGCATCGGCCTTGGCGCGCGAGCGCTGCTCGGCCATCAGCGTGTCGAAGGCGTCCCGGTCGACCGAGAGGCCTGCCTCGTCCGCCATCTCGAGCGTGAGCTCGATCGGGAAGCCGTACGTGTCGTGCAGCAGGAAGGCCGTGTCGCCCGGCAGCGCCGTGCTCCCCGCCTCCTTGGTCGACCCGACCGCGAGGTCGAGGATCGACGTGCCCGCCGAGAGCGTGCGCAGGAACGTCTCCTCCTCGCCGAGGGCGAGCTGCGAGATCTGCCCGTAGTCGTGCTCGACCTCGGGGTACGCGGCCTTCATGGCGTCGCGCGACGCGCCGAACAGCGTGCCGAACGTCGGCGCATCGACGCCGAGCAGGCGCATCGCGCGGATCGAACGCCGCAGCAGGCGTCGCAGGATGTAGCCGCGACCCTCGTTCGACGGCGCGACGCCGTCGCTCATGAGCATGAGGGACGAGCGCACGTGGTCGGCGATCACGCGCATGCGCACGTCGTCCTCGTGGTCGGCGCCGTAGCGCCGGCCCGACAGCTCCGCCGCGGCGTCGAGCACCGGGCGCACCTGGTCGATCTCGTACATGTTGTCGACGCCCTGCTTGAGGAACGCGACGCGCTCGAGGCCCATGCCCGTGTCGATGTTCTTCTTCGGCAGCTCGCCGACGATGCGGAAGTCGGTCTTCGACCGCACGTCCTCGATGAGGTACTGCATGAAGACGAGGTTCCAGATCTCCACGTACCGGTCGTCGTCGGTGGCCGGGCCGCCGTCGACGCCGTACGCGGGTCCGCGGTCGAAGAAGATCTCCGAGCACGGACCCGCCGGGCCGGGCTGGCCGGTGGACCAGTAGTTCGTGTCCTTGTCGAGGCGCTGGATGCGGTCGTCGGGCAGCCCGGCGATCCGCTTCCAGAGCTCGATGGCCTCGTCGTCGTCCTTGTAGACCGTGACCCACAGGTCGCGCTCGTCGAACCCGTAGCCGCCGTCGGACTCCGATGCGGTCAGCAGCTCCCAGGCGTACCCGATCGCGCCTTCCTTGAAGTAGTCGCCGAACGAGAAGTTGCCGTTCATCTGGAAGAAGGTGCCGTGGCGCGGCGTGCGCCCGACCTCCTCGATGTCGTTCGTGCGGATGCACTTCTGCACGCTCGTGGCCCGCGGGTACGGTGCCGGCACGACGCCGGTCAGGTACGGGACGAACGGCACCATGCCGGCGACCGTGAACATCAGGGTCGGATCGTCGCTCACCAGGGAGGCGGAGGGGACGACGGTGTGGCCGCGCTGGGCGAAGAAGTCCAGCCAGCGCTGGCGGATGTCGGCAGTCTGCATGGTTCCGTTCAGGGGTGTGCGTCACCCGCTCGCGCGGGCGTGATGGTGCGGCGGCGCTCGCCTAGGACTTGGCGTCCTTCGCGGCCTCGGCGACATCCTCGGCCGCATCCGCGACCTGCTCGGCGACGTCGTCCGCGGCGTCCTTGGCGTTCGACATGACGTCGTCGACCATCGCGCGCAGCTCGGACTCGCGAGCGTGGTATCCGTCCGCGACGGCCTTGCCGAACTCCTTCGCCCGTGCATCGACGGTGGCGAAGAACTCCTGGCCCTGCTGGGTCTTGTTGACCTGGTGCGCGGCGACGAAGCCGGCCGCGACGCCGACGGTGAACCAGAGGATGCTCTTCATAGTGTCTCCTTCACTGCTGCTCGTGTGCCTGCGACGCGGCGCGCCGACGACCAGTCTAGTGGCGTCGATCCGCGTGCCGACCGGGTTGCACACCCGCGTTCGATGGGTTACGGAGACGACGAAGGGGGCCGTGGCGCAGGCCACGACCCCTTCGGGAGACGCGTCGGTCAGCGAGCCGCGTAGTACTCGACGACCAGCTGAACCTCGCAGGTCACGGGGACCTCGGCGCGCTTCGGGCGACGCACGAGCTTCGCCTGCAGCTTGTCGAGCTCGACCTCGAGGTAGCCCGGGGTCTTGGGGAGCACGTCGACGTGACCGCCGGCGGCCGCGACCTGGAAGGGCTCGGTGCCCTCGGAGCGGGTCTTGACGCCGATGGTCTGGCCCGGCTTCACGCGGAACGAGGGGCGGTCGACGAGCTTGCCGTCGACGAGGATGTGGCGGTGCACGACGAACTGGCGGGCCTGCGCCATGGTGCGGGCGAAGCCGGCGCGCAGCACGAGTGCGTCGAGGCGCATCTCGAGGAGCTCGACGAGGTTCTCACCGGTGGCGCCCTCGGTGCGCTTCGCCTCGTTGTAGGCGATGCGGAGCTGCTTCTCGCGGATGCCGTACTGGGCCCGGAGGCGCTGCTTCTCGCGGAGGCGGATGGCGTAGTCGGAGTCGGCCTTGCGCTTGGTGCGGCCGTGCTCGCCCGGTGCGTAGGGGCGCTTCTCCATGTGGCGCGCGGCCTTGGGGGTCAGCGGGATGCCGAGGGCGCGCGAGAGGCGGGTCTTGCTGCGGGTGCGTGACGTGGTGGACACGGGTTCCTTTCGGAGGGATGCTCGTACGTGTTGGACTCCCGGGCGCGACGCACGGGAGGGAAGTATGAGGGATTCGCCTGGGGGCGACCGGCTACAGGTCGCATCCGTTCGCCGTGGATCTCCGCGCAGCCGCTCGCTGAGACCTGGCTTCAGGCCGCATCGATGGTAGCACGAAGCGGATGCCCCGCCTGCACCGGGCCCGTCATCCCCGGACGATCTTCAGCAGGCGCTCGAGGCGCGCGGCGATCTCGCGCTCGTTGCCGTGGTCGCCGGGCACGTAGTAGCGGGCGCGCTCGAGCCCCTCGGGCAGGTAGTCCTGGCGCACGACGCCGGCCTGCTCGTCGTGCGGGTACCGGTACCCCTTCCCGTGGCCGAGGCGCTTCGCTCCCGGATAGTGCGCGTCGCGCAGGTGCTTCGGCACCGGGCCGGCGTGCCCGGCGCGCACGTCGGCGATCGCCCGGTCGATGCCGAGGTAGGCCGCGTTCGACTTCGGCGCGGTGGCCAGGTGCACGACCGCCTGCGCCAGCGGGATGCGCCCCTCGGGCATGCCGATGTACTGCACGGCGTCGGCTGCGGCGACCGCGACCTGGAGCGCCTGCGGGTCGGCCATGCCGATGTCCTCCGAGGCGAGCACGATGATCCGCCGTGCGATGAAGCGCGGGTCCTCCCCCGCCTCGATCATGCGCGCGAGGTAGTGCAGCGCGGCGTCGACGTCGGACCCGCGCACCGACTTGATGAACGCGCTGATCACGTCGTAGTGCTCGTCGCCGTTGCGGTCGTAGCGCAGCAGCGCGCGGTCGACGGCGCGTGCAACGAGTTCGGCGGTGATGACCGGTCGGGCCTCCGGGGCGTCCTCGTCGGGGCCGGTCGACTCGGGGGCATCCGTCTCGCCCTCGTCCTCGTCTTCGTCGTCGTCATCGGCGACGGATGCCTCCGCCGCGCGCTCGCTCGCAGCCGTGACAGATGCGGCCTCGAGCGCCGTCAGTGCGCGTCTGGCGTCGCCCGACGCGAGACGGATGAGCGCAGCGCGCGCCTCGGGGTCGAGCACGATGCGGTCGGCGAGCCCGCGCGGGTCGACCACCGCGCGGTCGACGAGCACGCCGAGGTCGTCGTCGTCGAGCGGCTCGAGGGTCAGCAGCAGCGAGCGCGACAGCAGCGGGGAGACCACGGAGAACGACGGATTCTCGGTGGTCGCCGCCACCAGGATGACCCAGCCGTTCTCGACCCCCGGCAGCAGCGCGTCCTGCTGCGCCTTCGTGAAGCGGTGGATCTCGTCGAGGAAGAGCACGGTCGAGACGCCGTACAGGTCGCGGCTGGAGCGCGCCTCCTCCATCACCTGCCGCACGTCCTTCACGCCCGCCGACACGGCGGAGAGCTCCACGAACCGCCGGCCCGAGGAGCGCGCGATCGCCTGGGCGAGCGTCGTCTTGCCGGTGCCGGGCGGGCCCCACAGGATGACCGACACCGATCCCGATCGCCCGGAGGCGTCGTCCGCGAGCGCGACGAGCGGCGAACCGGGGGTCAGCAGGTGCCGCTGGCCGGCGACCTCGTCGAGGCTCGTCGGACGCATGCGCACGGCGAGGGGCGTCGCGCCGGAGCGCAGCCCCGGGGCGGACTCGACCATGCGACCAGCGTAACGGCGGCCGCCGACGCGGGGCCCGGCCCGCTTGGCCACGTGCGGATGCCTCGCCTAGAGTGCATCCGGACCGTCGAGCACGAGGAGCGCCGTGGCAGCGAAGAACACGCAGGAACGCGTCGAGCGGGAGCGCCTCCGCGCCTATCGCGCACGGCGCCACGTGCACGAGCACAAGGAACGACGCCGCGTGCGCGACAACTGGATCGCGGGCGCCGCGCTCGTCGTGGTCCTGGTGCTCGCGACCGTCGCGCAGATCGCGTACTTCTCCGTCGGTCCGGGCGCACCGGTCGAGGCCGACGCCGCCGAGGCCACCGACGCGCCGACCGAGACCGCAGCCGAGGGCGAGAACGTCGGCGACGTGCCCTCGCCCGACCTCGCCGAGGGTCGCACCTGGACGGGCGTGCTCGAGCTGAACGACGACGTGGAGCTCGCGGTCGAGCTCGACGGCGCGGCGGCGCCCCAGGCCGTGGCATCCGAGGTCTCGCTCATCCAGTCCGGCTTCTACGACGGCCTCTCCTGCCACCGGCTCACCGCCGGAACCATCTGGGTGCTCCAGTGCGGCGACCCCGTCGGCGACGGCACGGGCGGGCCCGGCTACAGCTACGGGCCGATCGAGAACGACCCCGAGGACGGCCTCTACCCCGCGGGCACCATCGCCATGGCGCGGCAGTCGTTCGACGGGTACAGCCACGGCAGCCAGTTCTTCATCGTCTACGAGGACACGACGCTCACCCCCGACGAGGCCGGCGGGTACACCGTCATCGGCCGGGTGACCGACGGGCTCGACGACCTGCGGGCGTCCGTCACCGACGCGGGCGCCGAGGGCGGGGCGACCGACGGCGCCCCGGCGGTGCCGACGACGATCACCGCGTTCACGATCGAGTAACGTCGAAAACCGCGCCGTGGCGGTGCAATAGGCTGGATGCCGGCGTCGCCGCTCCTGCGGCGCCGGGAGTTCCGACAAGGTGAGGCCGTGTCTCAATCAGATCAGCAGCAGTGGGGTCGCGTCGACGAGACCGGCACCGTGTACGTCACGGACGGTGACGGCGAGCGCGCCGTCGGCCAGTACCCCGACGGCACCCCCGAGGAGGCGCTCGCCTACTTCGAGCGCAAGTACTCCGACCTCGCGGGGCAGGTGACCCTGCTCGAGCAGCGCTCGCGCGCCGGCGCGTCCGCCGCCGACGTCGCGAAGGCCGTCGCCCACCTTCAGGAGACCGTCGCCGAGGCGAACGCGGTCGGCGACCTCGCATCGCTGCGCAGCCGGCTGGAGGCCCTGTCGGGCACCGTCGGCGAGCAGACCGAGCAGCAGAAGGCCGAGGCCGCCGAGGCACTCGAGGCGGCCATCGCCGAGCGCACCGCGATCGTCGAGGAGGCCGAGGCCCTCGCCGCCGCCGACCCCGCCAAGACGCAGTGGAAGCAGGCGACCGCGACACTCGACTCGCTCTTCGCACGCTGGCAGCAGCACCAGCAGGAGGGGCCTCGGCTCCCCAAGGGGCAGGCCAACGAGCTCTGGAAGCGGTTCCGCACCGCCCGGTCCACCGTGGAGACCCACCGCAAGGCGTTCTTCGCCGAACTCGACGCCTCGCACCGCGAGGTGCGCGCCGCGAAGCAGCGGCTGATCGAGCGCGCGGAGCAGCTCGCGCCACGGGGCGCCGACGGCATCCCCGAGTACCGCAACCTGCTCGACGAGTGGAAGCGCGCCGGCCGCGCGGGCAAGAAGCAGGACGACGCGCTCTGGGCCCGGTTCAAGACCGCGGGCGACGTGCTCTTCCAGGCGAAGGCCGAGGTCGATGCGGCCGAGAACGCCGAGTTCGAGCAGAACCTCACCGCGAAGCTCGCGCTGCTCGACGAGGCCGAGCCGCTGCTGAAGGCGACGGATGCCGCGAAGGCGCGCGCGACCCTCACCGACCTGCAGCGCCGCTGGGACGACATCGGCAAGGTGCCCCGTGCGCAGCTGCGCACGGTCGAGGACCGGCTGCGGAAGATCGAGAACGCCGTGCGCGCGCTCGAGGACGAGCGCTGGGAGCGCGAGGACCCCGAGAAGAAGGCGCGTTCCGAGGGACTCGCCGGTCAGCTCGAGGAGGCCATCGAGCAGCTCGAGGCGGACCTCGAGGACGCGCGCTCGCGGAAGGACAAGAAGGCGGTCACGGAGGCCGAGGAGGCGCTCTCGGCCCGGAAGGCGTGGCTCAAGGCCATCTCGGGCTGACCGCGCGCCGGCTCCTCCACAGGCGCGTCACCGGTCGACTCTCCACAGGCGGGCGACCGACCGAGCCGCGAGCGTGCCGGCGCGCCACGATGAGGGCATGAGCCGGCTCCCCTCCCTGCTGTCCGCCGACGACCTCCCGCTCGCGGAGCTGTGCGCCCTGCGCATCGACGGCGAGGTGATGGCGCTGCCGGCGGGCTGGGCGCCCATCGACGAGCCCGACCGCCCCGAGCAGCGTGCGCGCTCGGTGCGCCTGGCCGTGGGCCGCGACGTCATCGCCGCACGGATGACCGCGGCGTGGGTGCACGGTGCGATCCCGGCCGCTCCCCCGGTGCCGCAGGTGTGCGTGCGGATCGGGGCGCGACGCGGCAACGACCCGGCCGTGCGCTGCGAGTTGAGCGAACTGCAGCTCGACGAGGCCGAGGTCGTGCGGTGGGGCCCGGCGTCGGCCACGACCCCCGAGCGCACGGCCTTCGACCTCCTGCGCTCGGCGCCCGACCTCCCCGCGCATCGTGCCGCCGCGGTCCGGTTGCTCGCCGACGCCGGGATCGGGCTCGCCGAGTTCCGCGCACGGGTCGACGCCCGACGCCGGCTGCCCGGCAAGCGGATCGTGCTGGCCCGCGTGGCCGAGGCCCTCGAGCGCGCCGACGAAGCGGTGTCGCCTCAGCCGTCGCTCACGCGGTAGACGTCGTAGACCGCGTCGATGCGACGCACCGCGTTCAGCACGCGGTCGAGGTGGGTCGTATCGCCCATCTCGAAGACGAACTTGCTGATCGCGAGGCGATCGGACGACGTGGAGACGGTGGCCGACAGGATGTTCACGTGGTGCTCGCTGAGCACGCGCGTGACGTCGGAGAGCAGGCCGCCGCGGTCGAGCGCCTCGATCTGGATCTGCACCAGGAAGACGCCCTTCGAGCTCGGCGCCCACTCGACGTCGATCATGCGCTCGGGCTCGCGCAGCAGGCCCTGCACGTTGTGGCACGATGCCTGGTGCACCGAGACGCCGGAGCCGCGCGTGATGAAGCCGACGATCTCGTCGCCGGGCACGGGCGTGCAGCAGCGCGCGAGCTTGACGAGGATGTCGGGCGCACCGCGCACGAGCACGCCCGAGTCGGACGTGCGCGACACCGACGACGGGCGAGGCATGTTCGCGAGCGGGACGTCTGGGGTCTCGTCCTCGTCCTCGTCGCGCACGAGGGAGATGACCTTCTCGAGCACCGACTGGGTCGAGATGTGCCCCTCGCCCACGGCCGCGTAGAGCGCGCTGACGTCGTCGTAGCGCAACTGGGCGGCGACCTCGGCGAACGAGTCCTGGCCCATGAGCTTCTGCAGCGGCAGGTTCTGCTTGCGCATCGCCCGCGCGATCGAGTCGCGCCCCTGCTCGATCGCCTCGTCGCGGCGCTCCTTCGTGAACCACTGGCGGATCTTGTTGCGCGCGCGGGGCGACTTCACGAAGTTCAGCCAGTCCTGGCTGGGGCCGGAGTCCGGGTTCTTCGACGTGAAGACCTCGACCACGTCGCCGCTCGTGAGCTGCGTCTCGAGTGGCACGAGCCGGCCGTTGACCTTGGCGCCCATCGTGCGGTGCCCGACCTCGGTGTGCACGGCGTAGGCGAAGTCGATCGGGGTCGCGCCGGCCGGGAGACCGATCACCCGGCCCTTCGGCGTGAAGACGTAGACCTCCTTCGCGCCGATCTCGTAGCGCAGCGAGTCGAGGAATTCGCCCGGGTCGGCGGTCTCCGCCTGCCAGTCCGAGATGTGCGCGAGCCACGCCATGTCGGCGTCGCCGACCGCCTTCTGGTCGGTCGCCTTGCCGTTGACCTGCTCCTTGTACTTCCAGTGCGCGGCCACGCCGTACTCGGCGCGCTGGTGCATCTCGTGGGTGCGGATCTGGATCTCGACCGCGCGGCCCTTGGGGCCGATCACGGTCGTGTGCAGCGACTGGTACAGGTTGAACTTGGGCGTCGCGATGTAGTCCTTGAACCGGCCCGGCAGCGGCGTCCAGCGCGCGTGGATGGCGCCGAGCACGGCGTAGCAGTCGCGCACCGAGTTCACGAGCACCCGGATGCCCACGAGGTCGTAGATCTCGTCGAACTCGCGCCCGCGCACGATCATCTTCTGGTAGATCGAGTAGTACTGCTTCGGCCGGCCGACCACCTTGCCGCGGATGCGCGCCGCCTTCAGGTCGTCGTTGACCAGGTCGATGACGGTCTGGACGAACTCCTCGCGCTGCGGGGTGCGCTGCCGCACGAGGCTCTCGATCTCGGCGTACAGCTTCGGGTAGAGCACGGCGAAGCTCAGGTCCTCGAGCTCCCACTTGATGGTCTGGATGCCGAGCCGATGTGCAAGCGGCGCGTAGATCTCGAGCGTCTCGGTGGCCTTGCGGGTGGCGGATGCCGCTGGCACGAAGCCCCACGTGCGCGCGTTGTGCAGGCGATCGGCCAGCTTGATGATGAGCACGCGGATGTCCTTCGACATCGCGACGATCATCTTGCGGACGGTCTCGGCCTGCGTCGAGTCGCCGTACTTGACCTTGTCCAGCTTGGTCACGCCGTCGACGAGCATGGCGATCTCGTCGCCGAAGTCGTCGCGCAGCTCGTCGAGGCGGTACTCGGTGTCCTCGACGGTGTCGTGCAGCAGGGCTGCGGCCACCGTCTTCGAGCCGATGCCGAGGTCGGCGAGGATCTGCGCCACCGCGATCGGGTGCGTGATGTACGGCTCGCCGCTCTTGCGCTTCTGGCCGTCGTGCGCGCGCTCCGCGATCGCGTGAGCGCGTTCGATCACGGCCAGGTCGGCCTTCGGGTGGTGCATCCGCACCGTGCGCAGCAGCGTGTCGACCGCCCCCGAGGGCTGCGCCTTCGAGAAGATGCGCGGCACGAGGCGGCGCAGCGACGGGTTGCCCGTCGCGACGGGTGACTCGCTCACCATCGCACCACCTCCGCCTTCATTATCACCGCTGCGGCGCGGCGACGACGAACGCGGGCGCGCGACGGGCGCGGGCGCCGGTCAGGAACCCACCGCCGCGGGCTCCTCCTGCGAGCCGGTCGCCTGGCCGCGCTCCTTCAGGACGCGCTCGTCGTGGCGCTTGATCGCCGGCTCGCCCTCGCGGAACTGCGAGTACATGGGCGCCGCGATGAACACAGTCGACCAGGTGCCGACGAGGATGCCGATGAGCAGGGCGAGGGAGATGTCGCGCAGCGTGTCCGCACCGAGCACGAACGCGCCGATGAAGAGGATCGCCGCGACCGGCAGCGCCGCCACCACGCTCGTGTTGATCGAGCGGACGAGGGTCTGGTTGACCGCGAGGTTGACGGACTCCGGGAACGTGCGCCGGGACTCGTCGCCCTCCCAGGAGGTGTTCTCGCGGATCTTGTCGAACACCACGACCGTGTCGTAGAGCGAGTAGCTGAGGATCGTGAGCAGGCCGATCATGGCGGCCGGCGACACTTCGAACCCGCTGGCCGCGTAGATGCCCGCCGTCACCACCAGGTCGGCGAAGAGCGACAGGATGGCCGCCGCCGACATCTTCCAGGTGCGGAAGTACAGCGCCATGAAGATCGCCGCGAACAACAGGAACGCGATGAGTCCGATGATGGCCTGGCGCGTGACGTCCTCGCCCCAGCTCGCGCCGACGAACGACGACGTGATCTCCGACTCGGGCACGTCGTACGCCTCGGCGAGGGCCGTGGTGACCTCGCGGGTCTCGGCGGCCTCGAGCTGGTCGGTCTGCACGCGCACGCCGTCGTCGCCGACGATCGTCACACGGGCGACGGCGTCGGGGACGACCGACGCCACCGCGTCGATCGCGGGCTGCTGCGTGGCCTCGGCCACGTTCGAGATGAGGAACTGCGAACCGCCGCGGAACTCGATGCCGAAGTTGAAGCCGCGGAAGACGGGCACGAGCACCGAGAGGATGATCAGCACCGCCGCGATCGCGTACCACTTGCGGCGACCGCCGACGAAGTTGAACGAGCGCTTCCCCGTGTAGAGGTCGTTGCCGAAGGTGGTGAGCCGACTGGCCATCAGGAGTCCTTCCCCTCGTTCGAGGGCGTGTCGCCGACGGCGGCGAGCTCGGCCGCCTTGCGCTCGGCGATCGTCTGCCGGCGCTGCGCCTCGCGCGTGCTCGATGCGACCTTGGTCTTGGTCACGTTGGCGGCGGGCTTCCGGAACTCGGCACGGCCGCGGTAGACGGCACCGAGCGCCGTCGGGTCGAGGCCCGACCACGAGTGGCCGCTCGAGAAGAACCGGGTCTGCGCGAGCAGCTGCAGCATCGGGTGGGTGAACAGGATCACCACGATCACGTCGATGATCGTCGTGAGACCGAGGGTGAACGCGAACCCGCGCACGCTGCCGACCGCGAAGATGAACAGCACGATCGCGGCGAGCAGGTTGACGGCCTTCGACGCGATGACCGTGCGGAGCGCCCGCTTCCAGCCGGCCTCGACGGCGCCGACGAGGGCGCGCCCGTCGCGCAACTCGTCGCGGACGCGTTCGAAGTACACGATGAACGAGTCCGCCGTGAAGCCGATCGCCACGATGAGCGCGGCGACGCCCGCGAGCGAGAGCCGGTAGCCCTGGTACCAGGACAGGATCGTGATCGAGAGGTACGTGATGACACCGGCCACGACGAGTGACGCGATCGTCACCGACGCGAGCGCCCGGTATTGGAACAGCGTGTAGATCACGACCAGGATCAGGCCGATCAGGCCGGCGATCAGGCCGCTCTGCAGCTGGGACGAACCGAGCGTCGCCGAGATCGTGTCGGAGCTCTGCACCGTGAAGCTGATCGGCAGCGCGCCGAACTTCAGCTGGTCGGCCAGTGCCTTCGACGACTCCTGCGTGAAGCTGCCCGTGATCTGCGGGCGCCCGTCGGTGATGATGCCGTTCATGCTCGGAGCCGAGATGATGCGGCCGTCGAGCACGAACGCGAACTGGTTGCGCGGCGACTCGAGGCCGAACAGGCGCGTGCTCACCTCGGCGAAGTCCTCGGTGCCCTGCTCGTCGAAGCGCAGGTTGACGGCCCAGGTGCCGGTCGAGACGCCGGTGGAGCTCTGGACCATGCCGTTGGTGGCGTCGACGATGTTCTCGCCGCTCACCTCGACCGGGCCGAGCAGGTACTTGAACGTGTTCGTGGTGTCGCACGTGACGAGCGGTTCGTCCGCCGGGTGGCGGTTCGCCTCGGCCTCGTCGATCGAGGCGCAGTCGAACGAGTCGTACTCGGCCTGCAGCTCGTCGGTGACCCAGGCGGGGTCGCTCGCGTCGGTCGGCTCGGGCGTCTCGGTCGCCTCCGCGTCGTCCGTGGCCTCCTCGTCGGCCTCGTCGGTCGGCTCGACCGACTCGGTCGAGGCGACGTCGGCGAGGATCACCGGGCGCAGCTCGAGCTTCGCCGACGACTCGATGCGCTGGCGGGTCTCGTCGTCGAGCTCGCCCGGGATCGCGACGACGATGTTGCGGTCGCCCTGCGTCGTGATCTCGGCCTCGGAGACGCCCGACGCGTCCACGCGCTGGCGGAGGATCGAGACCGCCTGGTCGAGCTGTTCGCCCGAGACGGTCTGCCCCTCGGCGAGCTCGGGCTCGAGGATGATCTGCGTGCCGCCCTCGAGGTCGAGCGCGAGCTTGGGGTCCACGAGCCGCCGGCCCAGAGGACGCCGGCGGTGTTGATCGCGATGAGCGCGACGATCAGTGCGCCGAGCCAGCTGAGGGAGCGCCAGGCCTTCCGGACGCTGGTCGGCCGGGACGACCGCTTGGAGGGTGCAGCCACGAATTCCGCTTTCTCTGCACGTTCGCGTCGCTCGACGCGGACGTGTGGTGTCGAGGGTCCTAGTCGTCCGACTTCTTCGGCTCGGTGCCGGCCTCCGGCGACGCATCCGACTCGTCGACCCGCTCGCCGAACTCCGGCTCGCCGTCCGCCGGCTCCAGCTCCTCGTCCTCGGAGCCCGGTGCGGGCGCCACGACGCGGTTGATGGTCTGGCGGTGCACCGTGAGCACGGTGCCGGGGCTCGACTCGAGCAGGACCTGGTTCTCCTCCTCGTCGATGGACAGGATCGTGCCGTACACCCCGAAGTTCGTCATCACCGTCGCACCGGTCGCCACCTTCGCCTGCAGCTCACGCTGCTCCGCGGCACGCTTGCGCGAGTTGCGGAACATGAAGAAGATGAGCAGCGCCAGGACGGCGAGCATGATGAGTGTGAACGGATCCATCTGGGGGTGCCTCCGGTGCACGACGACGCGGTCGTGCCAAGTCTGCGGACGCGCGGGTTCAGGGCCTGCGCGCTGGTGGGGTGGGCCGAAGCCTCCAAGGATTATAGGTCATCGAGTGGCAGCCCTGCGGCGGGACTGCTGAGACCGAGGTGCCGCCACGCGGCGGGACTCGCCACGCGCCCGCGCGGCGTGCGGGTGAGCAGGCCGATGCGCACCAGGAACGGCTCGACCACCGACTCGATGGTCTCGGCCTCCTCGCCGACCGACACCGCGAGGGTGTTCAGCCCGACGGGCCCGCCGCCGAAGCGCGTGAGGATCGCCTCGATGACCGCGCGGTCGAGCCGGTCGAGGCCGAGCTCGTCGACGTCGTAGAGCTCCAGCGCCGCGCGCACGGCGTCGAGGTCGGCGCGCCCGCCGTGCACGAGCGCGTAGTCGCGCACGCGTCGGAGCAGCCGGTTCGCGATGCGCGGCGTGCCGCGGCAGCGTCCGGCGATCTCGGCCAGCGCCTCGCCGTCGACGTCGAGCCCGAGCATGGCCGCCGCGCGGCCGAGCACCTCGCGCAGCTCGTCCTCGCCGTAGAACTCGAGGTGCGCGGTGAATCCGAACCGGTCGCGCAGCGGATTCGGCAGCAGGCCGGATCGGGTGGTCGCTCCGACGAGCGTGAACGGCGCCAGGTCGAGCGGGACGCTCGTCGCGCCGGCGCCCTTCCCGACCATGATGTCGATGCGGAAGTCCTCCATCGCGAGGTACAGCATCTCCTCGGCCGAGCGCGCCATGCGATGGATCTCGTCGATGAACAGCACCTCGCCGGGCACGAGCGACGACAGGATCGCCGCGAGGTCGCCCGCGTGCTGGATCGCCGGGCCGCTCGACATGCGGAGCGGCCGGCCACCCTCGTGGGCGACGATCATGGCGAGCGTCGTCTTGCCCAGCCCCGGCGGGCCGGCCAGCAGGATGTGGTCGGGCGTGCGCTGCTGCATCTGCGCGGCGGTGAGCAGCAGTTGGAGCTGGCCGCGCACGCGCGGCTGGCCGACGAACTCGCCGAGGCTGCGCGGCCGGAGTGCGCCCTCGAAGGCCAGCTCGGCCTCGTTCGCGAGCTCGGGGCTCGTCAGGTCGACGCCGGGGTCGCTCACGAGGCCCTCCCCGCGTGCTGCGCCGGGCCGAGCCGGGCGAGCGTGAGTCGCAGCAGCACGGGCACGGATGCCGCATCGGAGTCGGATGCCTCGGCCAGCGTGTCGGCCAGGGCCTGCTGGGCCGCCTTCTCGGGCCAGCCGAGACCGGTCAGCGCCGCGAGCACGTCGTCGCCGGCGGTGGCCTGCACCGACGGCACCGCGGTGACGGGCGGAGCGGTGACCACGAGCTTGCCGGTGAGCGACACGACGATGAGCTTCGCGGTCTTGGGGCCGATGCCGCTGACCTTGCGGAAGGCAGCGTCGTCCTCGTTCGCGACCGCCTGCGCGACCTGCTCGGGCGAGAGCGCCGACAGCACCCCGAGCGCGGACTTCGGCCCGACGCCGGTGACGCCGATGAGCAGGTCGAAGACCTGCAGCTCCTCGATCGTGGCGAACCCGAACAGGGAGAGCGCGTCCTCCCGCACGATGAGCGCGGTGTGCACCCGGAGCGTCTCCCCCTCGCGTGCCCCGAGGGCGAGGGCCGGCGTCGTCGCGACGGAGAACCCGACGCCGCCGACGTCGATCACGACCGAACCGCCGGCTGCCGCGAGCACCGTTCCACTGAGCGAGGAGATCACGGCTTCAGACTACGTGCGGCCCCCGACGTCTTCGCGGCACGCTCCGCGGCGAGCCACGCCTTCTGCGCCGGCGTCGCTCCCGCGTCCACGTCGGACGAGCCGCCGGCCGCCGCTCCGGATCCCGGCCCCGACCGCCACGCGTGGCAGATCGCGAGCGCGAGGGCGTCCGCCGCATCCGCGGGCTTCGGCGGCGTCTCCAGGCCGAGGATGCGCGCGACCATCGCGCCGACCTGCTTCTTGTCGGCCCGCCCGTACCCCGTGATCGCGGCCTTCACCTCGCTGGGCGTGTGCAGGGCGACGGTGAGCTCGCGCCTGGCCGCCAAGTGCATCGCGACGCCCGAGATCTGCGCGGTCCCCATGATCGTCGAGACGTCGCTGCGCGCGAACACGCGCTCCAGCGCGACGGCATGCGGCCGGTGCTCCTCGAGGATCGCGTCGAGCCCCTCCGCGATGCGCAGCAGGCGCCGCTCGATCGCCAGGTCGGCCGGCGAACGCAGCACCACCACGTCGACGAGCGTCGCCCGCCGGTCGGGAGCGACATCGACGACGCCGACACCGCACCGGGTGAGCCCCGGGTCGATGCCGAGCACGCGCATGACGGCTACTCGTCCGCCTCGAGCTCCGCCAGCACCTCGGCGCTGACGTCGTAGTTGCTGTAGACGTTCTGCACGTCGTCCGAGTCCTCGAGCGCGTCGATGAGGCGGAACACCTTGCGCGCCGTCTCGGCGTCGACCTCGACCTTGAGCGACGGCACGAACGCGACGTCGGCCGAGTCGTAGTCGATGCCGGCGTCCTGCAGCGCGGTACGCGTCTGCACGAGGTCGGTGGCCTCGGTGATGACCTCGAAGGTCTCGCCCTCGTCGGTGACCTCCTCGGCGCCCGCGTCGAGCACGGCGGCGAGCACGTCATCCTCGGTGAGCCCGTCGGCGGCGCCCACGACGATGAGTCCCTTGCGGTTGAAGTTGTACGCGACGCTGCCCGGGTCGGCCATCGTGCCGCCGTTGCGCGTCATGGCCGTGCGCACCTCGGCGGCAGCGCGGTTCTTGTTGTCGGTGAGGCACTCGACGAGCAGGGCGACGCCGTTCGGCGCGTAGCCCTCGTACATGATCGTCGTGTACTCGATGGACTCGCCGGAGATGCCGGCGCCTCGCTTGATCGCGCGGTCGATGTTGTCGTTGGGAACCGAGGTCTTCTTGGCCTTCTGCACGGCGTCGTACAGCGTCGGGTTGCCCGCCAGGTCGGCGCCGCCGAGCTTCGCGGCGACCTCGATGTTCTTGATGAGCTTCGCGAACGACTTCGCACGGCGCGCGTCGATGACGGCCTTCTTGTGCTTGGTCGTCGCCCACTTGGAATGGCCTGACATGAATCTCCCGGGTCGTCTCTCGCGGCGCGCGCGATGCATCCGCGCCGACATGCCATTGTAGGGCAGCCCCCGCGGCGACCGGCCTGAGGCCCCGCCGTCAGACGAGACGCCGGAGCGTGCGCAGGTTGCGGTTCGTGGTGGTCGGCTTGTACCTCGCCTTCGCGAGGAGCTTCGCGAACGGACTGTCGGTCGTGGTGCCCTTCACCGGGTTCCAGTAGAGCACGCCGTCGCCGCGCCGCAGCGGATCGACGTCGGGATCGAGATCGGATGCCGCCGCGGCGAGCTCGTCCAGCGCGCCCTCGTCGCTCGCGAAGACCACCCACGGCTGCCGTTCGTCGTCGTCGGCGTCGAACGGGAACGCGTCGATCACCGCGGAAACCTGCTCGACAGTCGTCAGCACGATCCAGGCGTCGTACCCGAATCGCTCCTCGAGCGCGCGCTCGATCTCGGCCTTCAGGTCGCGAGGGCCACCGGATGCCTCGAAGACGACGTTGCCGCTCGCGAGCACCGTGCGCACGTCGTCGTGGCCGAGGCCCGTGAAGACGGCGCGCAGGTCGGCGGACCGGATGGTGACCCCGCCGACGTTCACGCCCCGGAGCAGTGCGATGTACCGCGTCATGACGCCCACGCTACGCCCGGCGGCCGACGCGCAGCCGCGTCAGGAGCGGGCGCGCGCCTTCGACAGGAAGTACTCGTGGAACCGGTACTCCCCCGTTATCTCGGGGTGGAAGCTCGTGCCGAGCAGGTTGTCCTGCTCGACCGCGACGACGCGGCCGTCGTCCAGGCGCGCCAGCGGCGTCGCCGCCGGCCCGACCGACTCGACCACCGGACCGCGGATGAACACCGCGTGCACCGGATCGTCTCCGATCGCCGGCACGTCGAGGTCGGTCTCGAACGACTGGTTCTGCGAGCCGAACGCGTTGCGCCGCACCACCACGTCGAGCCCGCCCAGGCTCTGTTGACCGGCGATCGCGTCGAGCACGGTGTCGGCGAGCATGATCAGACCGGCGCAGGTGCCGTACACGGGCAGGCCGTCGGCGATCGCCGCCTTCAGGGGCTCGGCGAGCCCGAACGCGCGCGAGAGCTTGTCCATCACGGTCGACTCGCCGCCGGGGATGACGAGCCCGTCGACCTCGGCGAGCTCGGATGCCCGTCGCACCGTCGCGACCTCCGCCCCCAGGCCGGAGAGCACCGCGACGTGCTCGCGGAAGTCGCCCTGCAGGGCGAGTACGCCGACTCGGGTCATGACGTCACCGTTCCGGATGCCGCTGCGCGCGGCATCCGCTCGTGTCTTCCGTGCCTACCAGCCGCGCTCGGCGAGCCGGTGCGGGGCGGGCAGGTCGCCGACGTTGATGCCGACCATGGCCTCGCCGAGCCCGCGCGACGCCTCGGCGATGACCGCCGGGTCGTCGTGGAAGGTGGTGGCCTTGACGACGGCCGCGGCGCGCGCCTCGGGGTTGCCCGACTTGAAGATGCCGGAACCGACGAACACGCCGTCGGCGCCGAGCTGCATCATCATCGCGGCGTCGGCCGGGGTGGCCACGCCGCCCGCGGTGAAGAGCACGACGGGGAGCTTGCCGGTCTCGGCGACCTCGGCCACGAGCTCGTACGGCGCCTGCAGCTCCTTCGCCGCGACGTACAGCTCGTCCTTCGTCATCGACTTCAGCGCGTTGATCTCGGAGGTGATCTTGCGGATGTGCTTGGTCGCCTCGGAGACGTCGCCGGTGCCGGCCTCGCCCTTCGAGCGGATCATCGCCGCACCCTCGTTGATGCGTCGGAGCGCCTCGCCGAGGTTGGTCGCGCCGCAGACGAAGGGCGTGTTGAACTCCCACTTGTCGATGTGGTTCACGTAGTCGGCCGGGGAGAGCACCTCGGACTCGTCGATGTAGTCGACGTCGAGCGCCTGGAGCACCTGCGCCTCGACGAAGTGGCCGATGCGGGCCTTCGCCATGACGGGGATCGAGACCTCGGCGATGATCGCCTCGATGAGGTCGGGATCGCTCATACGCGCCACGCCGCCCTGGGCGCGGATGTCGGCCGGCACGCGCTCGAGCGCCATGACGGCGACGGCGCCCGCGTCCTCGGCGATGCGGGCCTGCTCGGCCGTGACGACGTCCATGATCACGCCGCCCTTCAGCATCTCGGCGAGCCCGCGCTTGACGCGGCTCGAGCCGAACTCGGCAGTGCTCATCGGTGCATCCCTTCGATGGAGGTCGCGCGATCGCGCAGGTGCGGACAAGCTGCTTGCTTGGCCTAGGCCAAAAGATAGCATGGGCTCGACACCGCCCACGCACACCTGACGGATCGTGACATGACCCTCGAGATCACCGGCCGCTCGGCCGCCGACATCGCCGACAGCGTGCGTGCGCTCATCGAGCGCGGCGCCCTGCGACCGGGCGACCCGCTGCCACCCGTGCGGAACCTGGCCGACCTGCTGGGCGTCAACCGCAACACGGCGGTCGCGGCGTACCGACAGCTCACGGCAGCGGGCGTCGTGGTGACGCGCGGGCGCGGCGGCACCCACGTCGCCGACCACGCGGTCGTCCCGCAGGAGGGCTACGCGTCCGACAGCGTGCTGCGCGACGTCGCCACGGGCAATCCCGACCCCGACCGCATCCCCGACCCGATGCCCGCGCTGGCGGGCATGGCCGGCCGGCCGGTGCTCTACGGCGAGCCCGTGATCGATCCGGGACTCGAACGCTGGGCGCGCGAGTGGATGACCGCCGACCTCGCGCCGGCCGACGTGCACCTGACGATCACGAGCGGCGCGGCCGACGCGGTCGACCGGCTGCTCGCCCAGGCGCTCGTGCGCGACGACGCGGTGGCCCTCGAGGACCCGTGCTTCCTGACCAGCATCCACACCGTGCGGGTCGGCGGGTACCGCCCGGTTGCCGTGCCGGTCGACGACGAGGGCATGACCGTCGCCGGGCTGCGCGCCGCGCTCGACGAGGGCGTGCGCGCGGTCGTCTGCACGCCGCGCGCGCAGAACCCGACGGGCGCGAGCCTCTCCGCGCAGCGCGCGGCCGACCTGCGCGCGGTGCTCGCCGACCATCCGTACGTGCTCGTGATCGAGGACGACCACTTCTCGATGCTCTCGCGCAGCCCGTTCCGCTCGATCATCGGGCCCGGTCATCGGCGCTGGGCGCTCGTGCGCTCGGTGTCGAAGTTCCTCGGGCCCGACATGTGCCTCGCGGTCACCGCGTCCGATGCCGAGACCGCCGACCGGCTCGCGATGCGGCTGAGCCCGGGCACGACCTGGGTGAGCCACCTGCTCCAGCGCCTGGTGCTCGCGCTCGCGACCGACCCCGACGTCGCGTCCGACATCCGCGCGGCCGGCACCCACTACGCGGACCGGAACGACGCGTTCGCCGCTCGCCTCACCGCACTCGGCGTGCCGACGGTCGCCGGCGACGGCCTGAACCTCTGGGTGCCGCTGCCGGTGCCCGCCCGCGACGTGTCCGAGCAGCTCATGCGGCGCGGGTGGCTCGCGCGCGCGGGCGACGAGTTCGTGCTGGGCGCCGCGTCGGCCGACGCGCGACTCCGACTGACGGTGCACGACCTGTCAGACGTCGACGCGGACCGCCTGGCCGCCGACGTCGCGGCCGCGGTGGCGGCGGCCGGTGGACGCCGCTCCCCCGCCGGGATGGAATGATCGAGCAGGTGAAGGTCCTCTCCATCCAGTCCGCCGTCGCCTACGGGCACGTCGGCAACTCCGCGGCCGTGTTCCCCCTCCAGCGCATCGGCGTCGAGGTGATGCCGGTCTACACGGTCAACTTCTCCAACCACACCGGCTACGGCGCGTGGCGCGGGCCGATGATCGACCCCGACGACGTGCGGGCCGTCATCGACGGCATCGAGGACCGCGGGGCGTTCGCCGACATCGACGTGATCCTCTCGGGCTACCAGGGCGGCGAGGGCATCGCCGACGTGATCCTCGACGCCGTCGCGCGCATCAAGGCAGCGAGCCCGGGCGCGATCTACGCGTGCGACCCGGTGATGGGCAATGCCAAGAGCGGATGCTTCGTGGCCCCGGCCATTCCCGTGCTGCTGCGCGAGCGCGTGGTGCCCGCCGCCGATCTCATCACCCCGAACCAGTTCGAGCTCGGCTTCCTCACGGGCACCGAGCCCGACACCCTCGAGTCGACGCTCGCGTCGGTCGACCTCATCCGGGCCACCGGCCCGAGCACGGTGCTGGTGACGAGCGTCGAGCGCCCCGACCGCCCGGAGGGCACGATCGAGATGCTCGCGGTCGACGACCGCGGCGCATGGATCGTGCAGACCCCGCACCTGCCGATGAAGGCGAACGGCTCGGGCGACGTCACGGCCGCCCTGTTCACGGCCCATTACCGCGGCACCGGCGATGCGGCCGACGCCCTCGCACGTACGGCGTCGAGCGTCTTCGACCTGTTGTCGAACACGCACGCCTCGGGCGAGCGCGAGCTGCAGCTCGTCGAGTCGCAGGAGGCCTACGCGCATCCCCGCATGCAGTTCGAGGTTCGGCAGGTGCGCTGAGTCGGACTCAGGCGGTCCAGGCGTCCGCGATCTCCTGCCGCACGTCGCCGAGCAGGCGAGGGATCGCCTTGGTCTTCGCGATGATCGGGAAGAAGTTCGCGTCGAGCGCCCAGCGCGGCACGATGTGCTGGTGCAGGTGCTCGGAGATGCCGGCGCCCGCGATGCGGCCCTGGTTCATGCCGATGTTGAACCCGTCGCAGCGGGAGACCTCGCGCACCACGCGCATCGCGATCTGCGTGATGCGGCCGATGTCGTCGACCTCCTCGGGCGTCGCCTGGTCGTAGGTGGCGATGTGCCGGTACGGGCAGACGAGCAGGTGTCCGCTGTTGTACGGGTACAGGTTCAGCAGCGCGTACGCGTGCTCGCCGCGCGCGACGATCATCGACTGCTCGTCGTCCATCTCCGGCGCACGGCAGAACGGGCAGGCGTGCTCCTCGGGCTGCTGGCCCTGCTCGATGTACACCATCCGGTGCGGGGTCCACAGCCGCTGGAACGCGTCGGGCACGCCGGGCAGGTCGCCCGAGGCATCCGTCGGCACCTGTTCGAACTCGTCGGGGCTGTACGGACCCGGCATCAGAAGTCGCCCTGCGAGACGACCTGTCGGCGCTCGTCGATGACGGCGCGGATGCGTGCGACCGCCTGGTCGATCGGCACGCCGTTCTCCTGGCTGCCGTCGCGGAACCGGAAGCTGACCGTGTTCTGCGAGCGGTCGTCCTCGCCCGCGATGAGCTGGAACGGCACCTTCTGCTTGGTGTGCGTGCGGATCTTCTTCTGCATGCGGTCGTCGCTCGTGTCGAGCTCGGCACGCACGCCCGAGGCCCTCAGCTGCTCGATCACGGCGCCGAGGTACGACTCGTACTCCTCGGCGACCGGGATGCCCACGACCTGCACGGGCGCGAGCCACACGGGGAACGCACCGGCGTAGTGCTCGGTGAGCACGCCGAAGAAGCGCTCGATCGAGCCGAACAGCGCGCGGTGGATCATGACCGGGCGCTTGCGGGTGCCGTCGGAGGCGGCGTACTCGAGCTCGAACCGCTCGGGCAGCATGAAGTCGAGCTGCACGGTCGACATCTGCCAGGTGCGGCCGATCGCGTCGCGCGCCTGCACCGAGATCTTCGGGCCGTAGAACGCGGCGCCGCCCGGGTCGGGCACGAGCTCGAGACCCGACTCCTCGGCGACCTCCGCGAGCGTCTGGGTCGCCTCCTCCCAGACCTCGTCGTCTCCGATGTACTTCTCGGGGTCCTTCGTCGAGAGCTCGAGGTAGAAGTCGGTGAGGCCGTAGTCGTTCAGCAGGTCGAGCACGAACCGCAGGGTGCGGGTGAGCTCGGACTTCATGTCCTCACGCGTGGTGAAGATGTGCGCGTCGTCCATGGTGAGACCGCGCACGCGGGTGAGGCCGTGGATCACGCCCGACTTCTCGTTGCGGTACACGGTGCCGAACTCGAACATGCGCAGCGGCAGGTCGCGGTAGGAGCGCGCGTTCGACTTGTAGGTGAGGATGTGGAACGGGCAGTTCATGGGCTTCAGGTAGTAGTCCGCGCCCTGCCGGGTGATCTCGCCCTCCTCGTTGCGCGCCTCGTCGAGGTGCATCGGCGGGAACATGCCGTCGGCGTACCAGCCGAGGTGGCCGGAGGTCTCGAAGAGGTTCGCCTTCGTGATGTGCGGCGAGTAGACGAAGTCGTAGCCGCCCTGCTCGTGCTTGCGGCGCGAGTAGTCCTCCATCTCGCGGCGGATGATGCCGCCCTTCGGGTGGAAGACCGCGAGGCCCGAGCCGATCTCGTCGGGGAAGCTGAACAGGTCGAGCTCGGCGCCGAGCTTGCGGTGGTCGCGCTTGGCCGCCTCCTCGAGGCGCTGCTGGTGGGCGCGCAGCTCGTCCTTCGTCGGCCAGGCGGTGCCGTAGATGCGCTGGAGCTGCGGGTTCTTCTCCGAGCCGCGCCAGTACGCGGCGGCGACGCGCGAGAGCGCCCAGCCGTTGCCGATCATGCGGGTGTTCGGCAGGTGCGGTCCGCGGCAGAGGTCCTTCCAGATCACCTCGCCGGTCTTCGGGTCGACGTTGTCGTAGATCGTCAGCTCGCTGCCGCCGACCTCGACCGACTCGTTGTCCTCACCGGCATCCGCCCCGCCCTTCAACCCGATGAGCTCGAGCTTGTAGGGCTCGCCGGCGAGCTCGGCGCGTGCGTCCTCCTCGGTGGTGACGCGGCGTACGAAGCGCTGGCCCGAGCGGATGATGCGGGCCATCGCCTTATCGAGGGCCTTCAGGTCCTCTGGGGTGAACGGCTCGGCGACGTCGAAGTCGTAGTAGAAGCCGTCGGTCACGGGCGGGCCGATGCCGAGCTTGGCGTCGGGGTTCACCTGCTGCACGGCCTGCGCGAGCACGTGGGCCGTGGAGTGGCGGAGGATGTCGAGCCCGTCGGGCGAGTCGATCGTGACCGGCTCGACGGCGTCGGCGTCGGTCACCGTCGTCGCGAGGTCCTTCAGCTCGCCGTTGACGCGCATCGCGACAACGGATCGATCGGTGAAGAGCTCGAAGCCGTCGGCCAAGTGGATCCACTCCTTGCAGTGTGAGACGCGACGCCGCACGAGTGTGCGACGCAACCCCTCAACTGTAGTCGCGACCGGTGCCCAACGCGGGTGCCGACGGTGTCGCGCACCCGGTGCCCGCGCTTGCGCCGATCGTGCAAGCACGGCCCTCCCGCACGCACGACTTCCAGCCGCTTGCGTTCGATTCCGCAAGAACCCAACTTTTCCACGGCATTTCAGCGCGAACTCTTGTTCCCTGGTTCGCGCGAGCAATAACCTCGCCCCACTCGAGGGCACCGCACGCCCCGCAGTGCCCGATGACGCGCACGACCGAGAGGACACGAGTCGACGATGACCCGCTCCAGCACACCAGTTCCCCCGCCACCCGCTGCGCCGCCACGCGGGCGCCGCGCCCTCGCGATCGCCGCCGCCGCGGCCGTCGCCCTGGGCGCCGCACTCGCCGGCCCGGTCGCCGCCCAGGCGTCGCCGGCCACGGGCGACCCCGCCGTCACGCGCGCCGCCCTCGACCCCGCGCTCGTGATGGGGCGCGGCGCCGACGTGGCGTTCCTCGAGCAGGAGGCCGAGCACGCCCTGACGAACGGCGAGGTCATCGGGCCCGACCGCACCGCGTACACGCTCCCGGCCGAGGCATCCGGTCGCAGCGCCGTGCTGCTGGAGCCCGGCGAGCACGTCGAGTTCACGCTGCCCGCGGCAGCCAACGCCATCACGGTGCGCTACAGCATTCCGGACGCACCCGACGGCGGCGGCATCCGCTCGACCCTCGACGTGACCGTCGACGGCGGCGGGGCGCAGGCGTTGGAGCTCACCTCCGAGTACTCGTGGCTCTACAACCAGTACCCCTTCACGAACGACCCGAACGCGCAGCTGCTGCACCCCGACTGGTGGATCACCGAGTGCGCGTGCGTGCCCGGCGAGGACTACGTGGTCGAGACCCCGTTCCGACCGATGCACTTCTACGACGAGCAGCGGATGCTCCTGGACGCGACGTACCCCGCAGGGGCCGTCGTGCGCCTCACGGCACCGGTGGGGGCGGATGCCGCGTGGACGGTGATCGACCTGCTCGACTCCGAGCTCGTGGCGCCGCCGCTCCCCCAGCCCGACAGGTCGGTCAGCGTGACGAAGTTCGGCGCCGACCCGACCGGCGTGCGCGATGCGGCACCCGCGTTCCGCACGGCGATCAGGTGGGCGAAGCGGCACGGCGTCGACGTGTTCATCCCGGCCGGCGAGTTCCGCGTGAGCGAGCACCTCATCGTCGACGACGTGGCGATCCGCGGCGCCGGCAACTGGCACTCGATCGTCTTCGGCGAGGAGGTGGCGCTGAAGAAGACCGCCGCCGACGGCTCCGTGCACACGGGCGTCGGGTTCTACGGGAAGGACGCCGCCGAGGGCGGCAGCACGAACGTGCACCTGTCGGACTTCTCGATCCGCGGTGACGTGCGCGAGCGCATCGACACCGACCAGGTCAACGGCATCGGCGGCGCCATGAGCGACTCGACGATCGAGCGCCTGCACATCGAGCACACCAAGGTCGGGCTCTGGTTCGACGGCCCGATGGACGGCGTCGTCGTGCGCGACAACGTGATCGTCGACCAGATCGCCGACGGGCTGAACTTCCACACCGGCGTGACGAACTCCCTGGCCGAGGGCAACTTCGTGCGGAACACCGGCGACGACGGGCTCGCGATGTGGGCGCAGGGCGACACGAACGCGGGCAACGCGTTCGTCGGCAACACCGTGCAGTCGCCGTCGCTGGCGAACGGCATCGCGATCTACGGTGGCGAGGACATCACCGTCGAGGGCAACCTGGTCGCGGACCCGGTGCGAGAGGGCAGCGCACTGCACGCCGGCGCGCGCTTCGGGGCCGAACCGTTCACCGGCACGCTGGCGTTCACCGACAACACGACGGTGCGGGCCGGCACGTACGAGCTCAACTGGAACATCGGGCTCGGCGCGATCTGGTTCTACGCGCTCGACCGCTCGATCGACCAGGCCGACGTGCGCGTCACCGGCGACCACTACCTCGACAGCACGTACAACGCGATCATGGTCGTGTCGGACTGGCCCGTGAAGGACCAGGTCTCGATCTCGGGCGTGCACTTCGCCGACGTGCGCGTCGACGGCACCGGCACGTCGGTCGTGAGCGCCCGCGTCTCGGGATCGGCGTCGTTCGACAACGTCGACGCCCGGAACGTCGGCGCGGTCGGCGTGAACAACTGCGGCTCGTTCAACTTCCCGCCCACCGGCAGCGAGTTCTCGCTCGTCGACCTCGGCGGCAACGACTCGAGCGGCGTGAACACGACCGGCCCCTGGATGGCACCGTGGGCGCTGCCCAACACGATCACCTGCGACGACCGCCCGCCCGTGGTCGCCCCGCCGGCCCCGTCGGCCTGGTGATGCCCGCGGCGGGCGCGCGGACCCCGCGCGCCCGCCGCGGCACGACGTTCGGCAGAAACGACGAAACCCCCGGCGAGCCGGGGGTTTCTCTTGTGGGCGATACTGGGATCGAACCAGTGACCTCTTCCGTGTCAGGGAAGCGCGCTACCGCTGCGCCAATCGCCCGCTACCGTTCTCACTCGGAGCGGTTCGAGGTGGATACGGGATTCGAACCCGTGTATACGGCTTTGCAGGCCGCTGCCTCGCCTCTCGGCCAATCCACCGTTTCCTGGGTTCTCTCACCACAGAAAGAAACGGGCTTTCGCCCGATCCATCCGAGCGGATGACGAGACTCGAACTCGCGACCCTCACCTTGGCAAGGTGATGCGCTACCAACTGCGCCACATCCGCACTGCCCGCATCGCTGCGTGCAGAGAGACTCTAACCCACTCCCGGCGCGAATCACAAACTGACGGACCCTCGTGTGACGCGGATGCGCCGATGTGCGCTCGGGGCCGTCCATCGGCTACTATCGAGTCCGCGGATCCGGCTCGCCGGTGCACCGCGACGGGCGATTGGCGCAGTTGGTAGCGCGCTTCCTTCACACGGAAGAGGTCATCAGTTCGAGTCTGGTATCGCCCACCATTCATTCCGCGAGCGGCACGGACTCGACGCCCTGCTCCCCCGCGACGAGCAGCAGCCGCGAGGCATCCGATCGCTCCACCGCCTCGATGAGCGGTGCCAGGTCGGGAGCCGCCTCGGCATCGGCCCGACGCTGGATCGTGACGCGCACGCCCGCCGCGTCCCGCAGCGCACGGGCGAGGCCCCCGACGTCGCCGCCTGCGACGAGCAGCACCTCGCGGACGCGCCGCCGCTCCGGCTCCGCAGGAGCGATACGACGGTCCGCGCGCCATGCGGCGAAGTGGTACGCGGAGACGAGCGCCGTCGCGACGAGCCAGCCCAGCGGCGCGCGCACCTCGTCGAGCAGCTCCCCCGCAGCCCCGGGACCGTCGAGCAGGACCACGAACACGCGATAGCCGATGACGAGCAGCGAGATCAGGGCGACGAGCGCGTTCACGCCGAAGACGATCACGAGGAACACGCGTCGTCCCGTCGACGTCGCCTCCGCGGCGGGAACCGGGCGATTCGGGCGCCAGGCCAGCCACCAGACGGGCGTGCCGACCGCGAGCGCGGCGAGCCCCGCGAGCAATGTCGTCGACGGGGCTTCGCCGGCCAGCGGGGCGGGCACGAGCGCGGCCAGTCCGCCGTTCACGGTCACGCCGATGCCGATCGCCGTCGCGATGACCGCGACCCCGGCGACCGCGAACACCTCCGCGTGCAGGACGGACGCTTCCCGATCGACGAGCCTCCGGTGGGTCATCCGCCAGACGAGCGCACCGATCAGGAGCAGGGCGATGCCCTGACCGAGATCGTCGAGCACCGCGCCGATCGCCTCCGAGCGATCGAGGAGGAGTCGCAGGAGCACCCACGCGAGGGTCCCCGCTCCGTAGAGCGCCGCGCCGGCGGCCGCGGCGATGCCCACCAGCAGCCGGACCACGTCGGCGAACACCGTGACGGCCGCGCGTGCGCCGTCGACGCGCTCGTGCCACCACCAGACCACGAGTCCGAGCGCGACCCAGGGCAGCGCCGACGCGACCGACATCCACCAGGACGACCCGGCGATGCCCACGTCCACCAGGGGTCTCAGGGCGACGTCGATGAGCGCGCCGAGCGCGGCGACCGCTCCCCGGCCCACAGCAGCAGTCCCCACGCCGCGCCGACCACGGCCGGGGCCTCGGTCAGCCGAAGCGGCGCCCGACCCGCATGCCGTGACATCCATGCGTGCCAGCCCCAGACACCGGCCCAGACGACGCCCGTCGCGAGTTCCGCCTCGAACCAGCGCCCGCGGATCAGCGCGCCCGACCACTCGAGCAGGGCGACGGATGCGACCGCCAGGGACGCGGTGCGGGCCAGCAGCAGGTAGACGCCCCACGAGGGCGCCTCGCGCTCACCCGGGTCCGCGAGTCGCCGCCACAGCAGCCACCAGAGCAGTCCGGCAAGGGGGACGCCGACGAGTGCGAATGCCAGCGACAGCGCGAGACCGGTCGTGTCGCTGCCGGCGAGCGGGTCGCCGGAGGGGAGCATCCGCTGGAGCAGCCCCGAGAGCCCGACGGCCGCCACCGTGACGGCGATCGCGAGCAGCAGTACGACGACGACGCGTCGCACCGTCGACTGCGCAGCCCACGCGGCCATCAGCCCACGTCCCCCGGCGTGCACACCGCGAGCTCCCACGGCGCGGACTCGATGCGCCACTCGCCGTCGACGCGCTGCAGGTCGAAGCGACCGTCGGTGCGGTACTCGTCGGGACCGAACAGGCCGCCGCCGTAGGTCGTGACGATCGACACGCGCACGTCGGCCGTCGACCCGTCCTCGGTCGACGACACGAGCACCACGCGCACGTCGGCGTCCCCGAAGCCGTAGTTCTCGACGCGTTGGCAGTCGTCTGCGATCTCCGGAACGAGGAAGTCGAGAGCGGCCCGCGTGTCGCCGTCGAGCACCGCCTCGCTGTAGCCCTGGATCACCCCTTCGGGCGTCGTCGGGTCGAGCGGCTCCGCTGCCGGGCGTACGAGCACGGCGACGATTGCGGCGACGACCACGACCGCCACCGCGATGCCGATCCCGATGAGCGCACGGTCCGACCGCGCCTTCGCAGGTTCCATGCCCTCATCTTGGCCCTGCGGGTCGCGCGCCGACAGAGCAGGTCTCCAGACACGCCGAACGGGCGGTGGGAATCCTCCCACCGCCCGTTCGGGACGATCAGGTCGCGCGACCCAGGGTGCCGCGCGACCCGGGTCGATCTCAGACCGAGGTCTCGAGCTTGTAGCCCTCGCCACCGTGCACGACGGTGTCGATGCCGGCGAGCTCGTCCTCGTTCTTCACGCGGAAGCCGATGGTCTTCTCGATCGCGAAGCCCAGGATGAAGGCGACGACGAACGAGTAGATCAGCACGCCGAACGCGGCGATCGACTGCACGGCCAGCTGGCCGAAGTCGCCACCGGTGAAGAGACCGGTGTCGATGGCGAAGAAGCCGAGGTAGAGCGTACCGATGAGACCACCGACGAGGTGGATGCCGACCACGTCGAGCGAGTCGTCGTAGCCGAGCTTGAACTTCAGCTCGATCGCCAGGGCGCAGACGGCACCGGCGATGACGCCGAGCAGGGTGGCCCAGCCCGGGGTCAGGTTGGCGCAGGCCGGGGTGATGGCGACCAGACCGGCGACGGCACCCGAAGCGGCGCCGACGGCGGTGGGCTTGCCGTCCTTGACCTTCTCGATGACGAGCCAGCCGAGGATGGCCGCAGCGGTCGCGACGAGCGTGTTGGTGGCGATGAGGCCGACGCCGGGCATGCCCTCGGCGAGGAACTCGGCACCGGCGTTGAAGCCGAACCAGCCGAACCACAGCACCGAGGCGCCGATGAGGGTCAGCGGCACGTTGTGCGGCTGGTCCATGCCCTTGGCGAAGCCGACGCGCTTGCCGAGGACCAGCGCGAGGGCCAGCGCCGCGGCACCGGCGTTGATGTGGACCGCGGTACCACCCGCGTAGTCGATGACGCCCGGGAGGCCGAGCTCGTCGCCGAGGCTGAGGATCCAGCCACCGCCCCAGACCCAGGCCGCGACCGGGAAGTACACGACCGTCGCCCAGATGCCGGCGAAGATCATCCACGATCCGAACTTGGCACGGTCGGCGATGGCGCCGGAGATCAGCGCGACGGTGATGATGGCGAAGGTCGCGCCGAAGACCACGCCGAGCAGGTCGGCGTTCGCGGTCTCACCGGTAGCGAGGCCCGCCAGCGCGAAGTCGCTGAACGGGTTGCCCGAGAAGTCCCAGACGCCGCCGACAGCGCTCATGTTGAAGCCGTAGAGCACCCACAGCACGCTGATGAGTCCCATTGCGCCGAAGCTCATCATCATCATGCTGACGACGCTCTTGGCCTTGACCAAGCCGCCATAGAAGAACGCCACGCCCGGCGTCATGAAGAGCACGAGAGCCGTCGCTGTGACGGCCCATGCGATGTTGCCCGATTCCATTCGTATCCTCACACCTCTCGGATTTGCAGGGGAGCCCCGCGAAGGTCCGACGGATTCGGGTTCCGGCGCGGGTACGGGTTTCAGAATGGTGCCGCGACGTTTCAGTCAGGATGCCGAGAGTGTTTCGCGTCTGTTACGAAGAACGAGCAAATGTAAACAGGATGTTTCGTGGCGCAGGGAGGATGCCGCGAGAGCACGCACCGAACGAGCGCGCTGGCGGGCCGCCGTGCAATGGATCTGCGCAACACGCCCGCGTGGCCGCCGTCAGTCGTGCGGCGGCAGCTCACCCGTCGTCAGCGCGACCAGGCGCGACATCGAGCGCAGGTACTTCTTGCGGTAGCCGCCGCCGAGCATGTCGTCGTCGAACACCTCGCTGAGCGCCACGCCGCTCGACACGATCGGCACCTCGGCGTCGTACAGCCGGTCGACGAACGCCACGAGGCGGAGGGCGGCGTTCTGGTCGTGCAGCACGTGGGCGTCCTCGATCGCGAGCACCTCGAGGCCCTCGATCATCCGGATGTACTTCGACGGATGCACCGTGGCGAGGTGCGCGATCAGCTCGTCGAAGCCCGCCACGGCGACGGTGTGGCCGCGTTCCGCGAGCGCGGCCACGCTCCGGCGCAGCGCCTCCTCGTCGACCGCGACGGCCTCGCCGGTCGTGTCGCGCCGGCGGTAGTCGAGTCCGTCGATGCGCAGCGTCTCGAAGTTGCTCGACAGCGCCTGGATCTCGCGCAGGAAGTCGGCCGCCGCGAACCGCCCCTCGCCGAGCGCGTTCGGCGGGGTGTTCGACGTCGCCGCCACGCGCGTGCCACTCGACATGAGCTCGCCGAGCAGGCGGGTCATGAGCATGGTGTCGCCCGGGTCGTCGAGCTCGAACTCGTCGATGCAGATGAGCTCCGCCCCGCGGAGCAGCGAGACCGCGTTGGCGTAGCCGAGTGCGCCCACGAGCGCCGTGTACTCGATGAACGTGCCGAAGTACTTCCGGCCCGGCGCCGTGTGCCAGAGCGCCGCCAGCAGGTGCGTCTTGCCGACGCCGAACCCGCCGTCGAGGTACACGCCCGGCAGCTCGGGCTTCGCCTTCCGGTTCCACGAGAAGAAGCCGCCCGGTCGCTGGCCCGTCGTCCACGCGCCCGCGAACGCCTTGAGCCGGTCGACCGCCGCCTGCTGCGACGGATAGTCGAGGTCGGGCCGATACGACTCGAAGCTCGCGTGCGCGAACTGCGGCGGCGGCACGAGCTCCGCGGCGATCTCCGCACCCGTGATCGACGGGTCCCGGTCGACGAGACGGACGATCGTGCCGGGCGTGGTCGAACTCACCTTGTGGGCCTCCGTGTTGCACCGGGTTACAGTCCCCCTGACAGGGACCCACCCTCCGCGTACATTCGATGTGGATCGGCCACCAGCCTAATCCGCTCCCACCATCCGCCCCGCCCGAACGGGCGACTCCAGGAGGCCACGATGACCGTCGCACCCGACCCCGCGGAGAAGTTCCGCGCCTACGCCCACCCCGAGCGGCTCGTGTCGGCCGACTGGCTCGTCGAGCACCTCGACGACCCCGGTCTCGTGGTCGTCGAGTCCGACGAGGACGTGCTGCTGTACGAGACCGGCCACATCCCCGGCGCGGTCAAGATCGACTGGCACACCGACCTCAACGACCCCGTCGTGCGCGACTACGTCGACGGCGAGCAGTTCGCCGCTCTCCTGGGCTCGAAGGGCATTTCGCGCGACACGACGATCGTCGTCTACGGCGACAAGAACAACTGGTGGGCCGCCTACGCGCTGTGGGTGTTCACGTTGTTCGGCCACGAGGACGTGCGCCTGCTCGACGGCGGACGCGACCTGTGGGTCGCCGAGGGGCGCGAGCTGACGACGGAGGTGCCGGCACCGGCATCCGTCGACTACCCGGTGGTGGAGCGCGACGACGCGACCGTGCGCGCCTTCAAGGAGGACGTGCTCGCGCACCTCGGCAGCCCCCTCATCGACGTGCGCTCGCCCGAGGAGTACAGCGGCGAGCGCACCCACATGCCCGCCTACCCCGACGAGAGCGCCCTGCGCGGCGGGCACATCCCCTCGGCGGCATCCGTGCCCTGGGCCCGTGCGGCTGCACCCGACGCCACCTTCCGGACGCGCGACGAGCTCGACGCCATCTACAAGGGCGAGGCCGGCCTCGCCGACGGCGACGACGTGATCGCGTACTGCCGCATCGGCGAGCGCTCGAGCCACACCTGGTTCGTGCTCACCCACCTGCTCGGCTTCGAGAACGTGCGCAACTACGACGGGTCGTGGACCGAGTGGGGCAGCGCGGTGCGCGTGCCGATCGCGACCGGCACCGCGCCGGGCGTGGTGCCCGGTCGGTGACCGTGCGGCCCCCGGGTCGCGGGCGGTGGGAGAATGGACGCGATGACGACCGCACTCCCCGCGCAGCTCGCCGAGATCCGCGACGACTTCCTCGCGCTCGGCGTGCGCGATCGCCTGCAACTGCTGCTCGAGTTCTCGCAGGAGCTTCCCGAGCTGCCGGAGCGGTATCGCTACCACCCCGACCTGCTCGAGCGCGTCGAGGAGTGCCAGTCGCCGGTCTACATCTTCAGCGAGACGGATGCCTCGGGGGCCGTGCACCTGCACGCGACCGCGCCGGTCGAGGCGCCCACGACCCGCGGGTTCGCCTCGATCCTCGCGCAGGGGCTCGACGGCCTCCCGGTCGAGGACGTGCTCGCCGTTCCCGGGGACTACCCGCAGTCGCTGGGGCTGACCGAGGCGGTGTCGCCGCTGCGCATCCGCGGCATGACGGCGATGCTCGCACGCATCAAGGCGCAGCTCGAGCGGGCCGCTGCCGCCTGAACGGTCAGCCGTGCGCCGGCACGGTGGCACGCTCGGCGGGCGTCTCCCCGCGCGCGAGCTCGCCGAGCCAGACCGCGAGCGCGCCGTTCCAGCGCACGGGGTCGTCGTTCCACAGCTTCGTGTGGCGGGCGCGCGTGAAGCGCTCGTACGTGATGAGGTCGGGCCGTGCTGCGGCGAGCCGGTCCGACCCGGCGACCGGCACGAACCCGTCGTCCTCGCTGTGGAACAGCAGCATCGGCAGGTCGAACTCGGCGGCCCGTGCGACCACGTCGAGGCGATCGAAGCCGATCGGCGCGCCGAGGCCCGTGAAGAGCCTGCCCCAACGGCTCGAGAGCATGGAGATGACCAGGCGCGTCAGGGGCTGGGGCAGCCGGTACGACGCGCCCTGGTACGACAGGATGTCGTGCCAGTCGATCGCGGGCGACTCCAGCACCACGCCGACGACCGCCTCGCGTGCACGCCGTGAGCGCAGCACGGTCTGCAGCACGATCGCGCCGCCCATCGACCACCCCATGAGCACGATCTCGCGGGCGCCGTTCGCGAGGGCGAACTCGATCGCCGCATCGAGGTCGAGCCACTCGGTGTCGCCCAGCCGGTAGCGTCCGTCGGGACTCTCCGGCGCCTCGCCGTCATTGCGGTAGCTCACCACGAGCGACGTGAAGCCGGCCGCGTGCGCCGCGGGGAGTCCGCGCAGGCACTCCTGGCGACGCACCGCGCGTCCGTGCACGTGGATGATCCAGCGACCCGAGTCCTCCGCGGCGGGCACGAGCCACGCGGGCGCCGGACCCACCGGGGTGTCGATCATGACGTCGCGGTACGGGTGCCCGAGCTCCCACGGTCCGAGGTGGAACCAGCCGCTGAACCGGCCGCGATGCGCCGTGGCGAGCACGCCGAAGTCGACCCCGAGGAGCCGTCGACGCACGACCGTGGGCGTCTCCTCGAGCACGTCGCCGAGGCGCGCGTGGCCCGTGTCCTGGTGGAACCAGAACGAGTACTCGCCGCGCATGCGCGCATCGGGGGTCGCCCCGAGGGTGACCTCGTGGCGGGCGGCGTCGACGGCGACGACGCGCGTGTCCTCGATCTTGTAGCGCGACGGGGTGACCACGGCCCGCGCGACGAACGAGGCGAGCAGGGTGGACGCGGCGCCGACCGCACCCAGCACGGCGGAGAGCGCGATGGCCCCGCCGGCCGCGATGCCGAGCACCGCGCGGGCGCCCTCCGTGGCCGCATCCGTCCTCGCCGACCGCACCCCGTTGCCCACGTGCTCCCCCTCACGTCCGTGACCGCCGGCGACGGCGTGCCGCTGCCGCGCTCCCCTCCCGAGACTCTAGTCTGCACACGTGCCCGAGCAAGCGTCACCTCCGCCCCCGGAGTTCGCGGCCGCACTCGACGCGCTCCGCCGCTCGTCGACGAGACCCGAGCTCGCCGTCACGGAGATCCCCGCGCCGTCTTCGCTCGCGCCCTACGCCGTCGCACTCGCCGCCGACGTGACGCCCGCGCCGCACGGATCGGACTCCGATCTCGGCACCGGCCGGTTCGTGCTGCTCTACGATCCGGAGGAGCCCGAGGAGTGGGGCGGGCGGTTCCGCGTGATCTGCTTCGCGCAGGCCCCGCTCGAGACCGAGATCGGACTCGACCCGTTCCTCGCCGACGTCGCCTGGTCGTGGCTGGTCGACGCCCTCGACGCACGGGGCGCGCACTACGTGGCCGCTTCAGGCACCGCCACCAAGGTGCTCTCCACCGGCTACGGCGAGCTCGCCGAGCAGGGCGACGGCGCGCAGATCGAGTTGCGCGCATCCTGGACCCCGCTCGACCACGAGGTCGCGGCGCATGTGGAAGGCTGGGGAGAACTGCTCTGCATGCTCGCGGGGCTTCCGCCATCGACGGAGGGAGTGACCCTCCTCGCACGAAAGAGGGCCCGGCGTGGCTGACTACCAGGTGATCGACTCCCGCGACGGCCTCGCCGACGCCGTGGACGCGATCGCCTCGGGCACCGGTCCGGTCGCCGTCGACGCCGAGCGCGCGAGCGGGTTCCGCTACTCCCAGCGCGCCTATCTCATCCAGGTCTTCCGCCGGGGCGCTGGCACGTTCCTCTTCGACCCGCCGCCCATCGGCGACTTCGACCCGCTGCAGCGGGCGATCGGCGAGGAGGAGTGGATCCTCCACGCGGCGAGCCAGGACCTGGCGTGCCTGCGCGAGGTCGGCCTCGACCCGGCGCGCATCTTCGACACGGAGCTCGGCGCCCGGCTGCTCGGGCGCCCGAAGGTCGGGCTCGCCGCCGTGGTCGAGGACCTGCTCGGCATCACGCTGGCGAAGGAGCACTCGGCGGCCGACTGGTCGACCCGGCCGATCCCCCAGTCGTGGCTGCGCTATGCCGCGCTCGACGTCGAGCACCTCGTCGACGTCCGCGAGCGAATGGGCGACGCGCTCGACGCGGCAGGCAAGCAGGGCATCGCCGCCGAGGAGTTCCAGGCGGTGCTCGAGCGCGAGGCGAAGCCTGCGCCCGCCGAACCGTGGCGGCGGCTCTCTGGCATCCACGGGGTGCGCGGCCAGCGCGCCCTGGCGGTGGCGCGTGCGCTGTGGACCGCGCGCGACGAGTACGCCCGCGAGACCGACATCGCGCCGGGCCGCCTGGTGCCCGATGCCGCGATCGTCGCCGTCGCGAAGTCGATGCCCGACAGCAAGCGCGCGCTCGCCGAGCTGCGCACCTTCACCGGCCGCGCGAGTCGCACCGAGATCGACCGCTGGTGGGCCGCGATCGAGTCGGGCCGCTCGACGACCGACCTCCCCGCGGTGCGGGTGCCGGCCGACACGCTCCCGCCCGCCCGGGCCTGGTCGACCAGGAATCCCGAGGCGGATGCCCGGCTGAAGCCGGCGCGTCGCGCGCTGCTGGAGGTCGCCGAGGCCATGGAGATGCCGGTGGAGAACCTGCTCACGCCGGAGTACCTGCGGCGCGTCGCGTGGGATCCGCCCGAGCCCGCGACGACGCACGCGATCGCCTCCGCGCTCGTGGATCTGGGAGCGCGCGAGTGGCAGGTTGCCGCAACCGCACAGAGAATCGCCGATGCCTTTGTAGAGGCAGCCCAAGCCGACGACGCGGCCGTCACGGCCGGTTCGTAGGAACCGGCAAACGATTCCGCGGCGTACACCCCCTCCCTAGGATCGGACCGTTCCGAAGCGAAAGGTGGAGGCAGAGTGGCCGAAAGAGCTGATGTCGTATTCGTCGACGGGGTGCGAACCCCGTTCGGCCGCGCCGGTGAGAAGGGGATGTACTGGAACACCCGCGCCGATGACCTCGTGATCAAGGCGATGATCGGGCTGCTGGAGCGCAACCCGAACGTGCCGAAGGACCGCATCGACGACGTCGCCATCGCCGCGACGACGCAGACCGGCGATCAGGGGCTCACCCTCGGCCGCAGCGCGGCGATCCTCGCCGGTCTCCCCAAGTCGGTCCCCGGCTTCTCGATCGACCGCATGTGCGCCGGCGCGATGACCGCCGCCTCCATGATGGGCGCGTCGATCGGCTACGGCGCGTACGACCTCGCCATCGCCGGCGGCGTCGAGCACATGGGTCGCCACCCGATGGGCTCGGGCGTCGACCCGAATCCGCGGTTCGTCGCGGAGAAGCTCGTGTCGGAGGACGCCCTCGTCATGGGCGCGACCGCCGAGCGCATCCACGACCGCTTCCCGCACCTCACGAAGGAGCGCGCCGACCGCTTCGCGCTGGGCAGCCAGCAGAAGGTCGCCGCCGCCTACGAGGCGGGCAAGATCCAGCAGGACCTCGTCCCGGTCGCGATCCGCACCGAGGAGGGCTGGGGACTCGCCACGAAGGACGAGGCGCCCCGCCCCGAGACCACCCTGGAGGGCCTCGCAGGCCTGAAGACCCCGTTCCGGCCGCACGGCCGCGTCACCGCCGGCAACGCGTCGGGCCTGAACGACGGCGCCACGGTCGCGCTGCTCGCCTCGGCCGACGCCGCCGCGGAGCTCGACCTCACCCCGAAGATGAAGCTCGTGAGCTTCGGCTTCGCGGGCGTCGACCCCGAGATCATGGGCATCGGCCCGGTTCCCTCGACCGAGAAGGCGCTGCGCAAGGCGGGCCTGTCGATCGACGACATCGGCCTGTTCGAGCTGAACGAGGCGTTCGCCATCCAGGTGCTGTCGTTCCTCGACCACTTCGGCATCGACGACGACGACCCGCGCGTCAACCAGTGGGGCGGCGCGATCGCCCTGGGGCATCCGCTCGCCTCTTCGGGTGTGCGCCTCATGAACCAGCTCGCGCGTCAGTTCGAGGAGCAGCCGGGCGTGCGCTACGGCGTCACCGCCATGTGCGTGGGCCTCGGACAGGGCGGCACGATGATCTGGGAGAACCCGAACTGGTCGAAGAAGGCCGAGCGCAAGAGCAGGAAGGGCTGAGCACCGCGATGACCGATTACACGAAGATCGACTTCACGGAGCTCGAGGGCCTGTCGGACGACGAGGTCGTCACGCACTCGTACGTGCGCGACGTGGCGCTCTCCGACGGGCGCGTGCTCGCGCTCGTGACGCTCGACAACGGGCGCGACCACACCCGTCCGAACACGCTCGGGCCGAAGTCGCTGCTCGAGTACGCCGACACCCTCGACCGACTGGCCGAGCGGGCGAAGGCCGGCGACATCCATGCGGTCGCGGTGACGGGCAAGCCCTTCATCCTCGCCGCGGGCGCCGACCTGTCGAAGATCGCAGAGATCCCCAACCGCGAGATCGCCCTGCGGATGGCCCAGCTCGGCCACCACGCGCTCGGCAAGCTGCACACCGTCGGCGTACCGTCGTTCGCGTTCATCAACGGCCTCGCGCTCGGCGGCGGCCTCGAGATCGGGCTGCACGCCGACTACCGCACCGTGGACGCGTCCACGCCGGCCGTCGCGCTGCCCGAGGTGTTCCTCGGCATCGTGCCCGCGTGGGGCGGTGCGACGCTGCTGCCCAACCTGATCGGCATCGAGAACGCCCTCAAGGTCGTCATCGAGAACCCGCTCAAGCAGAACCGCACCCTCAAGGGCAAGGACGTGCTCGAGCTCGGCATCGCGGACCGCATCTTCGCGTCGGCCGCGTTCCTCGAGGACTCGATCCGCTGGGCCGACGACGTGGTCGCCGGTCGCGCGAAGGTCAAGCGTCCCAACGAGCCGGGCAAGGTCGAGCGCATGGTGAAGTGGGATGCCGCGATCGGCATCGCCACCAAGATGCTGAAGCGCCGCATCGGCGAGGTGCAGCAGTCGCCGTACGCCGCCCTCGAGCTGCTCAAGGGCGCGAAGGCGAACGACCGCGAGGCCGGATTCGCCGCCGAGGACGACGCGCTCGCCGACCTCATCGTCGGCGACCAGCTCCAGGCCAGCATCTACGCGTTCAACCTCGTGCAGAAGCGCGCGAAGAAGCCGGCCGGCGCGCCCGACAAGGCGCTCGCGAAGCCGGTCACGAAGGTGGGCGTCATCGGCGCGGGGCTCATGGCGAGCCAGTTCGCGCTGCTGTTCGTGCGCCGCCTGCAGGTGCCGGTGGTCATCACCGACCTCGACCAGGCACGCGTCGACAAGGGCCTCGCGTACATCCGCGACGAGATCGGCACGCTCGAGCAGAAGGGCCGCATCTCCCCCGACGAGGCCAACCGCCTGCGTGCGCTCGTCACGGGGACGACCGACAAGGCCGACTTCGCCGACTGCGACTGGGTCATCGAGGCCGTCTTCGAGGAGCTCGGCATCAAGCAGGACGTCTTCGCCGAGATCGAGCAGCACGTCTCCCCCGAGGCCGTGCTCGCCACGAACACGTCGTCGCTGTCGGTCGAGCAGATCGGCGCGAAGCTCGCCAACCCCGAGCGGCTCGTGGGCTTCCACTTCTTCAACCCGGTGGCCGTCATGCCGCTGATCGAGGTCGTGAACGCCCCGAAGACCGACGACGCCACCCTGTCGACCGCCATGGTGATCGCCGCCAAGCTCCGCAAGAACGCCGTCATCACGCGCGACACCCCCGGGTTCGTCGTGAACCGGGTGCTCGCGAAGGTGCTCGGCGAGACGATGCACGCGGTCGACGAGGGCACGCCGTTCGAGGTCGTCGACGAGTCCGTGACGCCCTTCGGGCTCCCCATGGGCCCGTTCGAGCTGCTGGAGCTCGTCGGCCTGAAGGTCGGCGCGCACGTGCTCGACACGCACCACGGCGCCTTCCCGGAGCGCTTCTTCGCGAGCGACAACCTGCACCGCCTCGCGGAGCACGGGAAGCTGCTCGAGCGCGACGGCAAGGGCAACGTCACGGGGTACGACAAGGGCGCGGTGAAGATCGTCGCCGGCGGCACGAACCCGATGACCGCCGAGGAGATCCGCACCCGGCTCGAGGACGGCCTGGCCGACGAGATCCACCGGATGCTCGAGGACGACGTCGTGCACGCGCCCGAGGACATCGACCTGTGCATGATCCTCGGTGCGGGCTGGCCGTTCCAGATGGGCGGCGCGACGCCGTACCTCGACCGGGTGGGCGCCAGCGAGCGCGCATTCGGCGACACGTTCCACCACCCGCCGGTCGCGGGCGTCGGCGCCTGACGCCGACGGCGGACACGGGAGAACGCCCCGGAGCTTCGGCTCCGGGGCGTTCGTCGTTCGTGCGGGAGGCCCGCGTCAGCGGGTCGATGCCTCCTCGTCGGCGGGCACGGCGCGCGCGTGCGGCAGCTTGCTGCCGAGCACCATCGCGGTCACGTCGCGCGCGATGTGCTGCGGCGTGAGGCCGACGCGCTCGAGGATGTCGCCGCGCGAGCCGTGGTCGAGGAACTCGTCGGGGAGCCCGATCTCGGTGACCGCGGTGTCGACGTCGGCCTCGCGGAGGTCCTGGCGGATGCGCGTGCCGATGCCGCCCACGCGCATGCCGTCCTCGATGCTCACGACGATGCGGTAGTCGCGCGCGAGCTCGACCACGCTGCGCGGCACGGGCACGACCCAGCGCGGGTCGACGACGGTCGCGCCGATGCCCTGGTCGGCGAGGCGCTCGGCGACCTCCAGCCCGATGCCCGCCATCGGGCCGACGGTCACGATCAGCACGTCTCGGCGGTCGGTCTCGCGCAGCACGTCGACGCCGTCGGGCGTGCGCCGCTCGGCCGGGTACTCGGTGCCCACGGACCCCTTCGGGAAGCGCAGCACCGTCGGGGCATCCTGCACCTGCACGGCCTCGTGCAGCTCTTCCGCGAGCCGCTCCGCGTCGCGGGGGCGGCGAGCCGGATGCCGGGCACGACCTGCAGGATCGCGAGGTCCCACACGCCGTGGTGGCTGGGGCCGTCGGGGCCGGTCACGCCGGCCCGGTCGAGCACGAACGTGACGCCCGCGCGGTGCAGCGCGACGTCCATCAGCACCTGGTCGAAGGCGCGGTTCATGAACGTCGCGTAGACGGCGACCACCGGGTGCATGCCGCCGAACGAGAGACCCGCGGCACTCGCCACGGCGTGCTGCTCGGCGATGCCGACGTCGAGCACGCGGTCGGGGTAGCGCTCGGCCATGCGGTGCAGGCCGGTCGGCCGCAGCATCGCGGCCGTGATGCCCACGATGCGGTCGTCGGCATCGGCGACGCGGACGAGCTCCTCGGAGAACACGCCGGTCCACGAGGGGGCGGATGCGGCGACGAGCGACTCCCCCGTCTCCGGGTCGATCTGCCCGACGGCGTGGAACTGGTCGGCGACGTCGCGCAGCGCGGGCTCGTACCCGCGGCCCTTCTCGGTGATCACGTGCACGATGACCGGCGTGCCGTAGTCGCGCGCCTGCACGAGTGCGCGCTCGACCGCCGCCTCGTCGTGCCCGTCGACCGGGCCGATGTACTTGATGTCGAGGTTCGAGTAGAGCGCCTCGTTGTTCGAGAAGCGGCTGAGGAACCCGTGCAGGCCGCCGCGCACCCCGCGGTACACCGCGCGAGCGGGGCCGCCGAGGCGGTCGAACGCGCGACGGCTCGACTGGTGCAGCTCGCGGTAGCCGCGCTTGGTGCGCACCGAGTTCAGGAACCGCGCCATGCCGCCGATCGTGGGCGCGTACGAGCGGCCGTTGTCGTTGACGACGACCACCAGGCGGCGGTTGTTGTCGTCGGTGATGTTGTTGAGCGCCTCCCATGTCATGCCGCCGGTGAGGGCGCCGTCGCCCACCACGGCCACCACGTGGCGGTCCTGCTGGCCGGTCATCTCGAAGGCGCGCGAGATGCCGTCCGCCCACGACAGCGAGCTCGACGCGTGCGAGCTCTCGACGATGTCGTGCACCGACTCGGAGCGCTGCGGGTAGCCGGCGAGGCCGCCGGTCGTGCGGATGCTCGAGAGGTCGCGACGACCCGTCAGCATCTTGTGCACGTACGACTGGTGGCCCGTGTCGAACACGATGGCATCCTTCGGCGACTCGAACACGCGGTGGATCGCGAGCGTGAGCTCCACGACGCCGAGGTTCGGGCCGAGGTGGCCGCCGGTCTGCGAGACGCTCGCGACCAGGTACTCCCGGATCTCTCGTGCCAGTCGTTCGAGTTCTTCGGCCGAGAGCCCGTCGAGGTCCCGGGGTCCGTTGATGGTCTCGAGCAGGGTCATGCAGGGTGCCTTTCCGGTGCGCCAGTGAGTGTCCGGTCGCCGTTGCCCGAGTCTACGCCGGGAGTCTGGGGAAGCGACGAGCGACCCGGCAGGACGTCGCCTGCCGGGTCGCTCGGGTGGTGTCGGACAGCGTCAGACGAGGCTGCGCAGCACGTACTGGAGGATGCCGCCGTTGCGGTAGTAGTCGGCCTCACCGGGCGTGTCGATGCGCACGACCGCGTCGAACTCGACCGTCTCCTTGCCCGCCGGCGAGTGCTCGCTCGGCGCGGCGACGACGTGCACCGTCTTCGGCGTGCTGCCCGCGTTCAGCTCCTCGAGGCCCGTGATCGACACGACCTCGGTGCCGTCGAGCCCGAGCGAGTCGGCCGACTCGCCGACCGGGAACTGCAGCGGCACGACGCCCATGCCGATCAGGTTCGAGCGGTGGATGCGCTCGAAGCTCTCGGTGATGACCGCCTTCACGCCGAGCAGGTTCGTGCCCTTGGCCGCCCAGTCGCGGCTCGAGCCCGAGCCGTACTCCTTGCCGCCGAAGATGACGAGCGGGATGCCCTGCGACTGGTAGTTCATCGACGCGTCGTAGATGAACGACTGCGGGCCGTCGGCCTGCGTGAAGTCGCGCGTGTACCCGCCCTCGACGTTGTCGAGGAGCTGGTTGCGGAGGCGGATGTTCGCGAACGTGCCGCGGATCATGACCTCGTGGTTGCCGCGACGCGAGCCGTAGGAGTTGAAGTCCTTGCGCTCGACGCCGTGCTCCACCAGGTACTTGCCGGCCGGGCTGTCGCCCTTGATGGCGCCCGCGGGGCTGATGTGGTCGGTGGTGACCGAGTCGCCGAGCTTCGCGAGCACGCGAGCACCCGCGATGTCGGCGACCGGGGTCGTGTCCATGGTCATGCCGTCGAAGTACGGAGGCTTGCGCACGTACGTCGACTCGGGGTTCCACTCGAAGGTCGCACCGGTCGGCGTCGGCAGCGTGCGCCAGCGCTCGTCGCCCTCGAACACGCTCGCGTACTGCGTCGTGAACATGTCCTTGTTGATCGATGCGTCGATGGTGTCCTGCACCTCCGAGGCATCCGGCCAGATGTCCTTGAGGTAGACCTCGTTGCCCTCGGTGTCGGTACCGAGCGGGTCGGACTCGAAGTCGAAGTTCATCGACCCTGCGAGCGAGTACGCGATCACGAGCGGCGGGCTCGCGAGGTAGTTCATCTTCACGTCGGGGTTGATGCGGCCCTCGAAGTTGCGGTTGCCCGAGAGCACCGCGGTCACGGCGAGGTCGTTCTGCTGCACCGCGGCCGACACCTCCTCGATGAGGGGGCCCGAGTTGCCGATGCAGGTGGTGCAGCCGTAGCCGACGGTGTAGAAGCCGAGGTCCTCGAGGTCCTGCGTGAGGCCGGCCTTCTCGTAGTAGTCGGTGACGACCTTCGAGCCCGGCGCCAGCGTGGTCTTCACCCACGGCTTGGCCTTCAGGCCCTTCTTCACGGCGTTGCGCGCGAGCAGGCCCGCGGCGAGCATGACCGACGGGTTCGACGTGTTCGTGCACGAGGTGATCGCGGCGATCGTGACCGAGCCGTGGTCGAGCGTGTACGAGGTGCCGTCCGCGGCATCCACCTGCGTCGGCTTCGACACCGTCTTCGGCGCGTGGCTCCGGTGGTGGTGCTCGTGGTGGTTGAACTCGTCCTCCGGCGTGTTGCCGGGCGGGTCGGATGCCGGGAAGGACTCGGAGATCTCGAGGTCGACCAGGTCGTGGTCGACGTCGGCGTAGTTGGTGAGGTCGGACTCGAACTGCGTCTTCGCCTCGGAGAGCACGATGCGGTCCTGCGGGCGCTTCGGGCCGGCGATCGACGGCACCACGGTGCCGAGGTCGAGCTCCATGTACTCCGAGAACGACGGCTCGTTCGCCGCGTCGTGCCACAGCGTCTGCGTCTTCGCGTAGTCCTCGACGAGTGCCACCTCGGCCTCGCTGCGGCCGGTGAGGCGCAGGTACTCGAGGGTGACGTCGTCGATCGGGAAGATGGCGGCGGTCGAGCCGAACTCCGGGCTCATGTTGCCGATGGTGGCGCGGTTGGCGAGGGGCACGGATGCCACGCCGGGGCCGTAGAACTCGACGAACTTGCCGACCACGCCGTGCTGGCGCAGCATGTCGGTGATGGTGAGCACGACGTCGGTCGCGGTGACGCCGGCGGGGATCTCGCCGGAGAGCTTGAACCCGACGACCTTGGGGATGAGCATCGACACGGGCTGGCCCAGCATGGCCGCCTCCGCCTCGATGCCGCCGACGCCCCAGCCGAGCACGCCGAGGCCGTTGACCATGGTGGTGTGCGAGTCGGTGCCGACGCAGGTGTCGGGGTAGGCGCGCGTCACGCCGTCGACGCCGCGCGAGTAGATGACCTTGGCCAGGTGCTCGATGTTCACCTGGTGCACGATGCCGGTGCCGGGCGGGACGACCTTGAAGTCGTCGAACGCGGTCTGGCCCCAGCGGAGGAACTGGTACCGCTCGCCGTTGCGCTCGTACTCGATCTCGACGTTGCGCTCGAGGGCGTTCTCGGTGCCGAACAGGTCGGCGATGACCGAGTGGTCGATGACCATCTCGGCCGGCGAGAGCGGGTTGATCTTGTTCGGGTCGCCGCCGAGGGCGACCACGGCCTCGCGCATGGTGGCGAGGTCGACGATGCAGGGCACGCCGGTGAAGTCCTGCATGACCACGCGGGCGGGCGTGAACTGGATCTCGGTGTCGGGGTCGGCCGTCGGCACCCACGAGCCGAGCGCCTCGATCTGCGCCTTGGTGACGTTCGCGCCGTCCTCGGTGCGGAGCAGGTTCTCGAGCAGCACCTTGAGGCTGAAGGGCAGCTTCTCGTACCCCGGAACCGTGTCGATGCGGTAGATCTCGTACGAGTCGTCTCCGACCCGGAGCGTGTCCTTCGCCCCGAAACTGTTCACTGCAGACACGTTGGCCTCTCCTTCGCTCGATGCGACCGGCGCGGACCGGCCCGCCTGACGATTCTCGCGGCCGGACAGGGCCGTCTGCCAGCAAGGGTAACCTAATCGCCGCGCCGCGGACCGGGCCTCTCGACCCGGCTCATTTATCTCGATGTCGAGATAACTGTATCACTCGCTCCGGTCGGCGCCGGACGGATACACGGCGCGCACCACGAGCCACGAGAGCACGAGCAGCACGGCGTACAGCGGCACGCCCATCAGCAATCGCGTGAGCGCGAGGCCCTCGACGTTCGCGGCGAGGTACAGCGGGAGCTGCACGGCCAGCCGGGCGACGAACAGCCCGAGCCAGAGCACGGTGAGCAGCTGCATCGCGCGGTAGCGGCGACGGTCGTGCTTCCAGGCCAGGCCGTCGCCCATCAGGAACCCGACGGCGAGCCCGAGCAGGGGCCAGCCCACGAGCAGCGAGATGAGGATCGCGGTCGCGTACGCGCCGTTGGTCCAGAGGCCGATGACGAAGTTGTCCTCGCCGCGACCGGTCCAGAGGGCGAGGGCGGCGGATGCCCCTGCTGCGACGAGGCCCGCGACGGCCTGCGTCACGGGCGTGCGTGCGATCAGGCGGGCGATCGTGAACACGACGGCGAGGCCGACCGAGCCGGCCAGCGCCGGGACGAGCTCGCCCCAGATCGCGTAGACGGTGAGGAAGACGAGCCCGGGAAGGATCGCCTCGCACAGCCCGCGGATGCCGCCCAGCGCACCGAGCAGCTCGCGTGCGGTGAGCGCCTCGTCGCGCGCCAGGCCGCCGAGGCCCGATCGTTCGGCCGCCTGCGCGAGCCCCGCGCCGATGCCCGCCGCGGCCTCGTGGGCTGCGAGGTCGTCCGCCTGCTCCCCCGGCTCGCGGTCGGGCTCGTCGCGGTCGCCGCGCGCGGGATCGGACACCGTGGTCACGGGGCGGTCGGCGGCTTCGCGCCGCCGCCCGAGCCCTGGGGCATGCGGAGCGGGATGAGGTCGCGCGGCGGCATCGGCGTGTTGCCGCGCACCACGACGATGCTGCGGAACAGGTCCTCCACCAGCGCGGCGGCCGCCGGGTCGACGGCGGCGTCGCCCGCGATCACGCCGCGCAGGAACCAGCGCGGCCCGTCGACGCCCACGAAGCGCGCGAGGCGGGTCTGCGCCGCCTGCTGCTCGGTGGCGGGCACCGGGATCTGCGCGAGCAGCTCGGGACCGAACGTGCCCTCACGGGGAGTGATCGTGCCGCCCTGGCCGGTGATCTGCGTGGAGATCTGCTCGCGGATCTCGTGCCACAGCCCGCTCGAGCGGGGCGCCGCGAACGGCTGCACCTGCAGCGTGGAGTTCGCGTAGTCGAGGCTGATCGCCACCACGCGCTTGGTCGACTCCTCGACCTCGAGGCGCAGGTGCAGCCCCTCGCGAGGCAGCACCTTCACGCCGCCGAGGTCGACGTACGGACGAACCGGGTTGGCCTCCGACTCGTCGAGCGGCCCCGCGGTCTCGCGGTCCTCCGGCGCCGACTTGGGGTGGTCGACCGGACGGTCGTCGACGTTCTCGATGTCGCTCACGCTGATGCTGCTCCTGACTGGGGTGTGGGGTGTGTGTCTGCGGCGAACCCGGTCGAGCCGAATCCGCCCTCCCCCGATGGCTGCCCGGCAGCCGGTCGACCGGCACGAAGCGCGCCCGCGAGACCGGCATGACAACGAGCTGTGCGATGCGGTCGCCGTCGCGGATCTCGTACGGCTCCGAGGCATCCGTGTTCAGCATCGACACCTTGATCTCGCCGCGGTACCCGGCGTCGATCGTGCCGGGGGCGTTGACGATGGTGATGCCGTGCTTGAACGCGAGGCCGCTGCGCGGGACGACGAACCCGACGTACCCGTCGGGCAGCGCCACCGCCACGCCCGTGCCGACCGTGGCGCGCTCCCCCGGCGCGAGCACGAGCGACTCGGCCGCGTGCAGGTCGGCCCCGGCATCGCCCGGATGGGCGTACGCGGGCACGCGGTCAGCGGTGATGAGCACCTCGACGGAATCGGTCACGTGTCGAGGGTAGTCGAAGAAATCTGGTCGAATGGAAGCATGCCCGTGTACCGAGAACGGCTCCTGCCGACCCCGTGGATGGTCCTCGTCAGCCTGCTGCTGATCCCGGCGAGCATCCTGATCCTCGCGCCCGTGTCGCTGCCCGCCGGCATCGCGACGGGCATCGTGCTCTATCTCGGCGTGCAGGCCGCGTTCCTCGTCGCCTCACCGCTGATCGAGGTGACCGAGACGGAACTGCACGCCGGGAAGGCGAGCATCCCGCTCGCGCTCACCGGCGAGGCGACGGCGCATGAGGGGGCGGATGCCACCGCCGAGCGGGGCGTGCGACTGGACGCCCGCGCCTGGCTGCTCATCCGCGGCTGGGTGCCGCACGTGGTGAAGGTGCCGATCGTCGACGACGCCGACCCGACGCCCTACTGGATCGTCTCGACGCGCCGACCGACGGAGATGGCCGCCGCGATCAACGGATCGCGACGGCCATCGGAGACTGCGTAGCGGCGCCGGTCAGGCCGCGCACTCCAGGCAGATCGGCCCGAGCTTCGTCTCGTGGTCGATCTGGGAGCGGTGCTTCACGAGGAAGCAGCTCACGCACGTGAACTCGTCGGCCTGCGGGGGCAGGACCACCACGTCGAGTTCCACGTCGGAGAGATCGGCTCCCGGCAGGTCGAACCCACCGGGGTTGTCGGCGTCATCCGCGTCGACCATTCCCGAGTTCTTGTCGGGTACGCGCTCCTTGAGAGCCTCGATCGACTCCGAGTCGTCGTCGCTCTTCCGCGGTGCGTCGTAATCAGTTGCCATTCCGGTCCATTCTTGGTGAGTCGCCGAAGAAAATCGGCGGCCATAGTCTGCATCAACCGTCGTGGAAGTGCAAACGCCTCGCACGGCAGGTCGATCAGCCGCTGCAACTTCCGGCACGCCCGTGGTATTCCCCAGCGGTCGGCGACCCCCGTGGCATCCTTGCCAGCAACAGTGAGCAGGGAAGGGCCCGGCGACATGCAGGAACTGAAGGTGATCGGCGTCGAGAACGGCGCGCTGCTCGCCGCCTCCGACGAGGGGGCGAGGTTCAGGATCCCGATCGACGACGTGGTGCAGTCCAAGATCCGTCAATCGCACCCGGAGTCGCCCAACGCGCCGAGACTGGCGCCGAGGGAGGTGCAGGCGCACATCCGCGCCGGCCTGTCGGCCGAGGAGGTCGCGACCCTGACGGGCGCGTCGCTCGAGGCGATCCGCCGGTTCGAGGGCCCCGTGCTCGCCGAGCGCGAGCACATCGTGAACTCCGCGCTGGCCGTGCCGGTGCACATCGAGGGCGACTTCGACCCCGACACTCCCCCGACGTTCGGCAACGTGATCCGCGACCGGCTCGACAAGCTCGGCGCCGACCGCGGCCGCTGGGCGAGCTGGAAGGAGGAGGACCGCGGGTGGATGGTCAAGCTCGAATTCCGCGCCGACGACATCGACCACGACGCCCGCTGGGGCTTCGAGCCGCGCAAGCGCGCCCTCCAGCCGCTGAACTCCGAGGCCGTGACGCTCTCGCAGCCCGGTGAGCCGAAGGAGGGGCTGATCCCCAAGCTGCGCGCGGTCGGCGCCCAGGACCCGGACGCCTCGCGGTTCGACAGCGGCGCGTTCGCGTTCGACGACGACCCGGTGGCCCCTGTGGCATCCGACCCGGCGCCGCAGCCCGAGGCGCTCTCGTACTCGCGCACCGTGAAGACCTCGAGCCCCGCGGCCGCGAACGCGGCGATCAAGCGCGCCGCCGAGCCGGAGCAGGCGATCAGCGACACGGCCGACCTGCTCGAGGCGCTGCGCAAGCGCCGCGGCGAGCGGGAGTCGGCCGCCGTCCCCGCGGAGGACGACTCCGAGCCCGCACTCGACATCCCCCTGTCGACCTTCGACGAGGAGTTCGAGGACGCGCAGGAGGAGGAGCCGTCGGCCGCGCCCGCCCGCGCCCCGCGCAGGTCGCCCGCCAAGCGCCAGTCCGCCGCCAAGCGCCCGCCGCAGAAGCAGTCGCAGCCGAAGGAGCCCGCGGGCGACTCCCTGTGGGGCCGCGTGGCCGCATCGGGCGAGACCGACTCGGGTGCACCCGCTCGTTCGTCGGCCGCCGCCGGCGCGAAGAAGGGCCGGGCGTCGATGCCGAGCTGGGACGAGATCGTCTTCGGCGCGCGCAGCGACGACGACCCGGCCTGAGCCGACCCGCCCCGTTGACGCCCGTCCACCGGGCGTTGGCGTGTCGAGCCTCGGGGACGTAGCATTCGAACACATGTTCGAATGGAGGTCCGCGATGCGCACGATGGAGTCGGAGACCGTCGTATGGACGGGCGACGACGGCGAACCGCTGCGCCTCGTCTGGCGGCAGGTGCGCTACCGCGTGACCGATCGCCCGACCGCGCTCGTCGCACCCTGCCCGTGGTGGCGCCCGCTCGCCGGCACGGGCGTGTGCGGGCCGCTCGATGTCACCGGCTGGCGGTTCCAGGGCACGGCCGACGACGGTTCGGGCTCGCTGGTCTTCGACGTGGTGCTCGATCGCAGGACGCTCCGGTGGGAGGTCGTGGACACGTACGAGTGACCACTCCCTAGGCTGTGCGCATGGCGACCCCGTTCAGCGAGCGCGTGAGCTCCCCTGAGTGGCTCGCCGCGACGGAGGGCCGGGTGCTGCGGATGCTGCGCGAGGTCGGCGTGCGCGCCACGGGACCGCTCGAGCGGCGCCGGGTTCGCCCGTGGTCGACCCAGCTCACGATCACCACCGACGCGGGCCTGGTGTGGTGCAAGCAGAACCATCTGCCGATGGCGTTCGAGGCCCACATGCAGGAGGTGCTCGCGCAACACGCGCCGGGGTCCGTGCAGGCTCCGCTGGCCGTCGACGCCGCGCACGGCCTCCTGCTCACGATCGACCACGGACCGTCCGTCGCCGAACGCGGTACGGTCACGACCGACGTCTGGATCGGGCTCGTCAGCGAGGCGGCGCACGTGCAGCATTCGCTCGTGCAACAGCGCGGCGAATTGCTCGGTACGGGCATGCCGGATCGCAGCATCCGTGTGGATGAACGGTTCGACGAACTCGTCGACCTACTAGCGGGGCTTCCGAAGTCGCACGCAGCGCGACTCGATGAGGTCGAGGCATCTCGGCTGCGGGCCGCGCGTCGGGCGGTCGCAGACGCCGTGGACGTGCTCGCCGACTCGCCGTACCCGGCCGCGTGGAACCACGGGGACCTCCACCCCGGCAACGCATACCCTGACGGCGACGGCTACCGGCTGTTCGATCTCGCCGACGGCCAGTGGGCGAATGCCCTCGAAGTGCTGGCAGTGCCCCACGACTGGATCGATCGACGACCGGACCTCTCGTGGGAGCCCGTGCTCGACGCATGGGCTGCGGCGTGGGGACTCCGAAGACCCACCGCCGAGGAGTGGCGGGCGATGCGCATCGTGCACGCCGTGAACCGCACGTGCACCTGGGCCGACGTACTTGGCACGATGACCGACGCGGAGTTGCACCGTTGGGCGCACCACGCGCCCGACGAGCTGCTCGGCGTGCTGCGGCACACCGAGAGGGCCTAGGCCGACTTCTCCTGGCGGCGCGGCTTGTGCGGCACGATCGTGGGAGCGGCGTTGTCCATGACGGCCTCGCGCGTGACGACCACGCGGGCGACCTCCTCGCTCGACGGCACCTCGAACATGATCGGCCCGAGCACCTCCTCGAGGATGGCGCGCAGGCCGCGCGCACCCGTCTGGCGCAGCACCGCCAGGTCGGCGATCGCCTCGATGGCGCCCTGGTCGAACTCGAGCTCGACGCCGTCGAGCTCGAACATGCGCTCGTACTGCTTGACGAGCGCGTTCTTCGGCTCGGTGAGGATCTGCATGAGCGCCGGCCGGTCGAGCTGCGAGACGGTCGTGACGACCGGCAGGCGACCGATGAACTCGGGGATGAGGCCGAACTTGTGGAGGTCTTCGGGGAGCACCTCGCTGAAGATGTCGACCTCGTCGTCCTTGCTGTGCAGTGGGGCGCCGAAGCCGATGCCGCGCTTGCCTGCGCGCGACGAGATGATGTCCTCCAGCCCGGCGAACGCACCGGCCACGATGAACAGCACGTTCGTCGTGTCGATCTGGATGAACTCCTGGTGCGGGTGCTTGCGGCCGCCCTGCGGCGGCACCGAGGCGGTCGTGCCCTCGAGGATCTTCAGCAGCGCCTGCTGCACGCCCTCGCCGGACACGTCGCGGGTGATCGACGGGTTCTCAGCCTTGCGGGCGATCTTGTCGACCTCGTCGATGTAGATGATGCCCGTCTCGGCGCGCTTCACGTCGAAGTCGGCGGCCTGGATGAGCTTCAGCAGGATGTTCTCGACGTCCTCGCCGACGTAGCCCGCCTCGGTGAGGGCGGTGGCGTCGGCCACGGCGAACGGCACGTTCAGCCGGCGTGCGAGGGTCTGCGCGAGGTAGGTCTTGCCGCAACCGGTGGGCCCGATCAGGAGGATGTTCGACTTCGCGATCTCGACCTCGTCGCGCGCGTGGTCGGCCGACGTGAGCGTCGTGCGCGCTCGCACGCGCTTGTAGTGGTTGTAGACGGCGACGGCCAGCGCCCGCTTAGCGGGCTCCTGGCCGATGACGTACTCCTCGAGGAAGGAGAAGATCTCCTTCGGCTTGGGGAGGTCGAACTCGCCCTGCGTCTCCTCGCCCGACTCGGCGAGGCGCTCCTCGATGATCTCGTTGCACAGCTCGACGCACTCGTCGCAGATGTACACGCCGGGACCGGCGATGAGCTGCTGCACCTGCTTCTGGCTCTTTCCGCAGAAGGAGCACTTCAGCAGATCGGCGCTTTCGCCAATGCGGGCCATGTGCGTGCCTCCTTCGATGTGCGACGGTTCGAGCCTAACCCGCCGCACCGACTCTGCGACGGAACTCGCGCGATCATGTCGTGAAACGTCCGAAGGCGGGAGGGGCATGTGCCCTCCCGCCTCCGTGAATCGAGCGGATGCTACGGGGTGATCGACGCCGGGGTCGTCTTGCGGCTCGTGAGCACCTGGTCGATGAGGCCGTACTCGAGCGACTCCTCCGCCGAGAGGATCTTGTCGCGGTCGATGTCCTCGTGCACCTGCTGCTGGTCGCGGTTCGAGTGGCGCGCGAGCGTCTCCTCGAGCCACGTGCGCATGCGCATGATCTCGGCCGCCTGGATCTCGATGTCGGACGCCTGCCCCTGGCCGGCCTGGCCGACCGCCGGCTGGTGGATGAGCACGCGCGCGTTCGGCAGCGCGAGGCGCTTGCCGGGCGTACCGGCCGCCGCGATGACCGCCGCCGCCGACGCGGCCTGGCCGAGCACGACGGTCTGGATCTGCGGGCGGATGTACTGCATCGTGTCGTAGATCGCCGTCATGGCCGTGAACGAGCCGCCGGGCGAGTTGATGTACAGGATGATGTCGCGGTCGGGGTCCATCGACTCGAGCACGAGGAGCTGGGCCATGATGTCGTCGGCCGACGCGTCGTCGACCTGCACGCCGAGGAAGATGATGCGGTCCTCGAAGAGCTTGGCGTACGGGTCCTGGCGCTTGTAGCCGTAGGCCGTGCGCTCCTCGAAGCTCGGGAGGATGTAGCGCGAACCGGGGGCGGCGAGGGCGCCGTGCGCGGTGCCGCCGAAGTCGGGAGTCTTCATGTGGGTGTCGTTCTCTCTTCTCTCGCTGCCCTATGCCGCCGTGCCGCCGCCGCCGGAGACGTCGGTCGCCGACTCGCGGATCGCGTCGACGAACCCGTACTCGAGGGCCTCCTCGGCGTTGAACCAGCGGTCGCGGTCGCCGTCGGCGTTGATCTGCTCGACGGTCTTGCCGGTCGCCGCTGCGGTGATCTCGGCGAGGCGGCGCTTCATGTCGAGGATGAGCTGCGCCTGCGTCTGGATGTCGCTCGCGGTGCCGCCGAAGCCGCCGTGCGGCTGGTGCAGCAGCACGCGCGCGTTCGGGGTGATGTAGCGCTTGCCCTTGGCGCCGGCGGTGAGCAGCAGCTGCCCCATCGACGCGGCCATGCCGATGCCGACCGTGACGATGTCGTTCGGCACGAACTGCATCGTGTCGTAGATCGCCATGCCCGCGGTGATCGAGCCGCCGGGCGAGTTGATGTAGAGGTAGATGTCCTTCTTCGGGTCCTCGGCGGCGAGGAGCAGGAGCTTCGCGGCGATCTCGTTCGCGTTGTCGTCTCGCACCTCGGAACCGAGCCAGATGATGCGGTCCTTCAGCAGTCGATCGAAAACACTGGGCTGCAGTGCCGGTTCGGCCATGTGTCGCTCCATTTCGGTATTCGCGTTCGGCATCGAATCTATCCGCTGCGAATCGGCGGGGTCGTGCTGTTCGCCGTGGGCGGAGGACGTGTCGCGCGAGGCTCAGGCGATCGGCTCGCCCGGGCGCACCAGGCCGCTCTCGTAGGCGAGCACCGCCACCTGCACGCGATCGCGCACCGCGAGCTTCGCGAACAGCCGGGACACGTACGTCTTCACCGTCGACTCGCTGAGGAAGAGCCGCTCGGCGATCTCCGTATTCGACCGGCCGTGCGCGACGAGCCGCACGATCTCCTGCTCGCGCTCCGTGAGCGCCGGCAGCGTCACGGTGGGCCGATCGGCATCGGCCGGGGTCGTGAACCTCCCGAGCAGGCGTGCGGTGACCGCGGGTGCGAGCATGGCGTCTCCCCGGGCGACGACGTGCACCGCGTGCACGAGGTCGGCCGGCGGCGCATCCTTGAGCAGGAACCCGGATGCCCCCGCCTGCACGGTCGCGAACACGTACTCGTCGAGGTCGAACGTCGTGAGCGCAAGCACGCGCGGCGGCGACTCGCCGGCCGTGATCCTGCGAGTCGCCTCGATGCCGTCCATCACCGGCATCCGCACGTCCATGAGCACCACGTCGGGGTGATGGGCGGATGCGGCGGCCACCGCCTGCTCGCCGTCGCCCGCCTCCCCCACGACGACCATGCCGGCCCGCTCGAGGATCAACCGGAACCCGACCCGCACGAGCTCCTGGTCGTCGACGAGCAGCACGCGGAGGGGTGCAGCGGCGTCGTTCACGACGGCCCCAGCACCGGGAGCTCCGCGCGGACGTGCCATCCGCCCCCTGCGGGCCCGCCTCGAGTTCGCCGCCGTAGATCGCGACGCGCTCGCGCATGCCGAGCAGGCCGTGGCCCGCCGCCCCGCTCTCCGCGTGGCCACCGCCGTCGTCCGTCACGGTCACGGTCACCGCGTCCGGCGTCGCGGTCACGACCACGGCCGCCGACCGCGCGTTCGCGTGTCGGCGCACGTTGGTGAGCGCCTCCTGCACGACCCGGTAGACCGCGAGCCCCCGGCCGGCGGAGAGCGCGTCGACGTTGCCGACCACCGAGTACGCGACGTCGAGACCCGCATCCCGGGCCTGCGCGATGAGGTCGGGCAGCCGATCGATGCCCGGCACCGGCGCGAGGCCCGCCTCCTCGTCCTCGCGCAGCAGCGCGACGACCCGGCGCACCTCGGCGAGCGAGTCGCGCCCGATCGAGCGGATCGCCTCGAGCGCACGCCGCGCGGCCGCCGGATCGTCGTCCACCACCTCGGCCGCTGCGCCCGCCTGCACCACCACCACGCTCATCGAGTGCCCGAGGATGTCGTGCAGCTCGCGCGCGATGCGCGCACGCTCCTCCGCCACGGCGAGCATGGCCGCGTGCCGCGCCTCCGCCTCGGAGCGCTCGGCGCGGAGCGCTGCGGCGACCGCACGGGCCTCGGAGCGCCGGACGCCGAACGCGATCAGCGCGATCGCGATCAGGACGCCCCAGTGGAAGAGGAGCTCGCTCGGACCCTGCAGGTACGGGATCGTGAGGTCGGCGAACACGACCGCCGACGCGACGGAGCCGGCCACTGCCCAGGCGACGCGCGGCCGCCCGAACCGCACACCCGAGTAGAGCGCGAAGTACATCGACACGAGCTGCCCGAAGAACAGCACCTGGATGTCGCCGAGCGTGGCGATGCCGGTGAGCACCCAGACCGCGGGCACGCCGATGAGTGCGATCGGGACCCGGCGCCGCAGGGCCAGCAGGCACCCCGCGACGATGATGGCGGCGGTGCTGACCACCGGCGAGCCGGTGCCCTGCACCGAGTCGAAGGGCACCCACACCTCGGCGAGCCCCGCGGCCGTCACGATGCCCGCGAGCACCAGGTCCACCGCGAGGTCGCGGCGTCGGGAACGCTCCATGATCGGAGGCTAGCGCCCGCCGCGTCGCGCGGGAATCCACCCGGGTCGACACCACGGGTCCACCCCGGTGCCGACGGTCGGGACCCGGCGAGGCAGACCGTGACGGACCGTCGCTCGTACGTTCCCCTCAGGCGCCGCGGAACGGCCGCGGCCCGCATCGAGGAGGTCCCCATGTCCCGCACCGCACTGCCCACCCTGCGACGTACTCTCGTCGCCGTCTCGCTCGTCGCCACGCTCGTGCTCGCGTTCGTCGGACTGCTGCTCCAGCCCGAGTTCCCCGACGACAACGCGGAGTACGTTCGCCTGCTCGCGGAGTCGCCGACCGCCGCGCTCGGCCTGCAGCTGTTCGCCTTCGCCCAGCTGTTCTGGGCCATCGGGTTCGTCGGCCTGGCACACGCGACCGTGCATCGCGCGCGCGTCACCGGCACGATCGGCGCCGTGTCGTCCGGCCTCGGCGCGTTCGGCCACGCGGTGTTCGCGGGGGCGTCCCTCGTGGGTCGCGAGATGGCCATGTACGCCACCGAGACGGGCGACGCGGCAGCGGCGGTGGCTGCGGCGGATGCCTCCCAGGGCGGCGCCTTCCTGCCCTACCTCGCGTTCGGCCTGCTCGGCACCGTGCTCGGCGTCGTCTTCACGGGTATCGCGATGCTCCGCTCGCGCATCGCACCCGTCTGGGTGCCGATCGCGCTGCTCGTGTGGGTCGTCGTCGAGTTCGGACTGCCGAACTTCCTCTCGGGCGTGTGGATCACCTACGCCTCGATGATGCTCGGCCTGATCGCGTTCACCGGGGCCGCGATCGCGATCCTCCGGGGCGGCCGCGGCGCCTGGACCACCGCGCTCGAGTCGGACGAGTCGGGCGACCCCACGGTGGCGCGGGTCGACGCAGCACGTGCCTGACCGGGGCCGGAGACGGCGAGAGGGTCGGATGCCCCGTGGCATCCGACCCTCTCGATCGTGCGGGTGTCGCCTACTCGGCGTCCTTCGCGGCGGCCTTCTTGCGGGCCGGCGCCTTCTTCTTGGGAGCCTCCTCGACCGGGGCCTCCTCGGCGGCCGGCTCCTCGGCGACGGTCTCCTCGGCGACGGCGTCGCCCTCAGCGGCATCCGCCTCGTCGTCCTGACCGGGGACCGCGGTGAACTCGCTCAGGTCGACGACGGCACCATTGGAGTCCTTCACGACGGCCTTGCCGAGCACGATCGCGAGCGTCTTGTTGCGCGCGACCTCGCCGACCATGGCCGGGATCTGGCCGTTCGAGCTGAGCGCCTGCACGAACTCGTTCGGGTCCATGCCGTACTGCGCGGCGCCCTGCACGAGGTACTGGCTGAGCTCCTCCTGGCTGACCTGCACCGACTCCTTCTCGGCGATCGCGTCGAGCACGATCTGCGTCTTGAAGGCCTTGGTGCTCGACTCGGTGACCTCGGCGCGGTGCTCGTCGTCCTCGAGACGACCCTCGCCCTCGAGGTGGCGGTGCACCTCGTCCTCGATGACCGACTCGGCGACCGGCACCTCGACGAGCTCGAGGAGCTTGTCGACGAGCAGGTCGCGGGCCTGGGTGCCCTGGCCGAAGACCTTCGACTTCGAGACCTGCTCGACGAGGCTCGCCTTGAGCTCGTCGAGGGTGTCGAACTCGCTTGCGATCTGCGCGAAGTCGTCGTCGGCCTCGGGGAGCTCGCGCTCCTTCACGGCGGTGACGTTCACGGTGATCTCGGCGGTCTCGCCCTGGTGGTCGCCGCCGAGCAGCTTCGACTCGAACGTCGTGGTCTCGCCCGCGGTGAGCGAGTCGAGCGCCTCGTCGATGCCCTCGAGCAGCTCGCCCGAGCCGATCTCGTAGGAGACGCCCGAGGCGGTGTCGACCTCGGCGCCGTCGATGGTGGCGACCAGGTCGAGGGTGACGAAGTCACCGGTGGTGGCGGGGCGGTCGACCGTGATGAGGGTGCCGAAGCGGGTGCGCAGGCGGTCGAGCTCCTCGGCCACCTCGTCGTCGCCGACCTCGACCGCGTCGACGGTCAGCTCGACGCCGGCGTACTCGGGCAGCTCGATCTCGGGGCGCACGTCGACCTCGATTGCGAGCAGCAGGTCGCCCGAGAAGTCCTTGTCGCTGGGCCATTCGACGATGTCGGCCTCGGGGCGGCCGAGCGGGCGGAGCTTGTGCTCCTCGATCGCGGAGCGGTAGAAGCCGTCGAGGCCCTCGTTCACGGCGTGCTCGAGCACGGCGCCCTTGCCGACGCGCTGGTCGATGATGGGCGGCGGAACCTTGCCCTTGCGGAAGCCGGGGATGTTGACCTGCTCGGCGATGTGGCCGTAGGCGTGCGTGATGCTGGGCTTGAGCTCCTCCGGCGTCACCGTGATGGTGAGCTTGGCACGGGTGGGGCTCAGCTTCTCAACCGAAGTGGTCGGCATGGAACGGTTCTCCTGAATTCGTGGAAGTTCGAGACGGTCGAGCGACTCGTCGGGGCGACAGGATTCGAACCTGCGACCTCCCGCTCCCAAAGCGGGCGCTCTAGCCAAGCTGAGCTACGCCCCGAGTCGGCACTCAACTCGTGCGTCTCCCGTGCGGGCGCGCCGAAACGCATCCATGCACGGAGACAACCCGAACGAGTCTACTGCACGCGTCCGCGGGCGCGCGGGGCGGGCGGGCGCGGGCTCCTGCACAGCTCGGCCGCATGGGCGGTCGTCCAGATGAGCGAGGCATCCGCCCTCGGGCATCCGTGCTCTGGCAGCATTCAGCCATGAGCGACGCGCGTGCGCCACGACCCGGTCTCCGCCGATGGCCCGAGAGCCCCGAGCACCTGGTCGACACGACCCGGTGCCCTGCCTGCTTCACGCCACTGGCGTCGTCGACGTGCGCCGCCTGCGGGCTCGAGCTCGGGGTGCCGCGGTCCGGCGAGCTGCTCGAGGCGTCGCGTGCGGTGTACTCGGCCGAGCAGGGGCGGCAGGGACTCATCGCCGAGTTGCGTGCCGAGCAGGCGGAGCGCGCGCGTGTCGCGGTTGGTGTGGCGTCCACTGCTCCGCCGGCGGTGCACGCGCCGGTCGATGCTCCCCCGGCGACAGGGCGAGCGGATGCCTCCGGCCAACCGCCCGCTGCCGCCGCACCGCCGCCTGCGCCCACGCCCGTCGCCGCCCCCGCGGTGCCGCGCCGCACGCGGTCGGGCGTGCAGGTGCTGCTGCTCTCGATCGGCGTCATCCTGACGTCGGTCGCCGCCGTGGTGTTCCTGTTCGTCGCCTACCTCGTCGCGTCGCTCGAGGTGCGCTCGGTGATCATCGCGCTCGCGAGCGTGCTCGTGCTCGGCGTCGCGTGGCTGCTGCGCCGGCGCGAGCTCGCGGGCACCGCCGAGGGCGTCGCGGTCGTCGCGGTCGTGCTGCTGCTGCTCGACGTCTGGATCGTGCGCGCGAACGCGCTGTTCGGCACCGACCTGATGGATGCGCGCGCCTACAGCGGCGTGGCGCTGCTCGTGCTCGCGGGCGTGCTGCTCGCCGCGCACCGGGTGACGGGCGTGCGGGTGCCTGGCTGGACCGCCGCGGGCCTCGTGCCCGCCGCGGCGTTCCTGCTCGCGTCGACCGTGTCGGACGATGGGGCGATTTCCACGTGGGCAGGCGGCGTTGCGGCGCTCGGCGTCGGTGCGGCCGCATGGTTCCTGCCGGCATCCGTCTCCCGTGCGGTCGCGGTGGGCGCCGGCACGCTCGGCGGTCTGCTCGGGCTCGCCGCCGCGCCGTGGACGGACGAGGTGCCCGTGCTCTGGTCGCTCTGGGCGGTCGCGGGCCTGTGGGCCGCCTGGGCGCTCATCGCCGGTGCGCGACCCGATGAACGTCTGCGCGCGGAGGCTGCGAAGGCGGGCGCGCTGCTGGCCGGTATCGCGGCGGCGCTCGGCCCGGCGCTCGAGGTCGCCGATCGGGTGGCCGAGCCCACCGCCGTCTGGCTCGCACCCGCTGCGGCCGGGGCGGTCGCGGTCGGCGCAGCAGCCGTGCGATTGCTGCCGCTCCCCCGGGTGTCGGGGCTGGCGCCGTGGGCCGCGGTGCCCGCGCTCGTCGTGGCCGCGGGCGCGGGGGTGTTCGCGCTGCCGTTCGCCGTGCTGACGGTGGTCGATCGCGTCACCGCGTCGGAGTTCCTCTCGGCATCGGAAACGGGTCGGGAGGTTGCGCTGGCCAGCGCGGCCGCGGCGATCGCCCTGGGAGCGGCCACGCTGGCCGTCACCTTCCTGCTCCGGGCGGGGCGCCGCTTCCTCGCCGTTCCCGTGGCGCTGCTCGCGGCCGCGGTGTTCCCGTTCGCGGCGAGCCTCGACCGTGCCGCGTGCGTCGGCGTGCTGCTGCTCGCGGCTGCCGCCGCGCTCGCCGTATGCGCTGCGCTCGGCGTCTCGACGACCGTGCGCGTCGTCCTCGCCACGGGCGGCGGGCTCGCGGTGGTCGTGGCGCTGCTGACGGTGGCATCCGACCCCGTGCTCTTCTCGGCGACGGTCGCCGCGGTGGTCGTGCTCGCGGTGGCCGGCCGCGTGCTCTCGCGAGTCGTCTGGCCGTCGGGAGCGGTCGCGACGGCCGACGCGGTGCACGTCGTGGTCGCCGCGCTGGGCGCCGTGGCGATCTTCTCGGGTGCCCCGGCCGTGCTCGATGAACTCGGCGCGGCGATTCCGGCGGAGTGGGACGCCGCCGCTGCGTGGGGTGCGGCGGGGTCCGCCCTGTGCCTGCTGGTGGCCGGCGTGACCTGGCGTGCGTGGCGGGAGGCCGATCTGCTGGCGGCCTCGGTGCCGCTCGCCTCGGCGGCGATCCTCGCCGCGACGACGACGGTGTTCGCCGGGGACGACCTCACGCGCGGCCCGGTGGCGCTGCTCGTCACGGTGGCGGCGTTCGCGTGGCAGTGGACGGGCCGCGCGATCCCCGTGCGGGTGGCGCTCGCGCTGGCCGCCCCGATCGGCGCGCTCCTCACGGCGATCGCGTTCTTCGGCGACGGACTGCGCCGCGACGACCTCGCCGGCACCGCTGCGGCGATCGCCGTGACGATCTCCGCGGGCGTGCTGCTCCTGCTGCCGGAGGCGCCGCGCACCCCGCGCCTGTTCTGGGCCGGCGGCGTCGCGCTCGCTGCGGCGGCGACGATCGGGATGGTGGTGCTCGGCGACGCGCCCGCGTGGCTGCCGCTGCTGCTGCTCGCGCCGACCCCGGTACTCGTGGCGGCCTCGGCCGGCGACGTCGTGACCGGTCCGTGGCGCCACCTGTCGTGGGTGTCGGTGGTCGTGGCGATCGCGGCGGCGTGGTCGGGCTCGGCGACCCTCGGCGCGGATGCGGTCGAGGCGTACTCGCTGCCGCCCGCGATCGCGCTCGCCGCCGTCTGGCTGCTGCTCACCGCACGGCACCACCCGGATGCCCCGCCCGAGCGTTCGGCCACCGCGCTCGCGACCGGGGCCGTGGCGACCGCGCTGCTGCCGTCCGCAGCGGTGGCGGACGACGCGGTGCGGGCATTCGCGGTCGTGGGTGCCGGCATCGCGCTCATCGTCGCGGGCTTCGTGCTGCCGATGCGTGTCGCCGGAGCCCGCGTCGTCGCCATCGCGTTCAGCACGGGGTGGGCCGGCACGGCCGTCGCGAGCGCCGTTGCAGGCATCGCCGCCGCGCGCTCCGACAGCACCTTCCTGCCGCCCGAGTTGTGGGGCACGGCCGCGCTCGTCGCCGGCATCGTCGCCGCGACCGGTTGGGTGCGGCGCGAACCGGGACCTGCGGCAGCGGCCGAGTGGCTGATCGCCGCATCCGTCGCAGTCTCCGCCGTGCCGGTGCTCGCGGCACTCGCCGGCTCCGTGGACGAGTGGCGCGCGATCCTCGTGCTCGCGGTGCTGGCGCTGCTGCACGTCGGCGCCGCGTGGGCGACCGGGCGTCCGTTCGCCGGCCCGGTCGTGCGCTGGTCGACGCTCGCGGTGCTCGTCGTGGTCGCGGTCGCCGTACTCGCGGCCGACCTCGTGCGCCCCGCGGACCCCGTGACGGCGAGCGTCGCGGTCGCGCTGCTCGGGGCGGGCGTGATCGACCTGGTGCGCACGCCCGCGCGCTCCTCGTGGAGCACCCTCGCGCCGGGCCTCGTCGTGCTGCTGCTGCCGGCACTCGCGGCCGATCTCTTCGGATCGGAGCTCTGGCGGGTCGTAGCGCTCGGCGTGGTCTCGCTGGCGGTGCTGCTCGTCGGCGCGTTCCGGCGCCTGCAGGCACCGTTCCTCATCGGCGGCACGGTGCTGGTGGTGCATGCGCTGGCGCAGCTGTGGCCGTGGATCGCCGCGCTCTACGAGGCCGTCTGGTGGTGGGTGTGGCTCGGCATCGCGGGCGTGCTGCTCATCGTGATCGCGGCGACCTACGAGCGTCAGCTGCGCACCGCACGGCGGGTGATCGCGACCATCGGATCATTCCGCTGACGGCTCTGCGGCGGGCCCTGCGCATGCACGGCCGGGGCCCCTCCGTGTACTACCATGTTCCAGTGCCCGAACGGGCTCACGGGGATGTAGCTCAATGGTAGAGCCTCAGTCTTCCAAACTGATTACGCGGGTTCGATTCCCGTCATCCCCTCCATCACACGCCCGGCCGAACGCGATTCGGCCGGGCGTTCGTCGTTGGCGGCGCGGCTGTCGGCGGCCGACCCTATGGTCGGCACGACCCCCAGACCCGTCACCCGAACGGAGAGCCCGTGCCCGACTCCCCCTCGTCGCGCCTGCTGCGCGGCGGACTCGTCCTGCTCGTCATCGCCGCAGCGGTCGGCGCGTTCTACCTCTCGTACGGCGCGCTCTACGAGCTCGCTGTCGCCGCCGGCGGCATCCCGCCCGAGCGCGCGTGGGTGTTCCCGCTCATCGTCGACCTGCCGGTCGTCGCCGCGACGCTCATCGCCGTGCTCCTGCCGGACACCTCGCGTGCGCTCACGTGGGTGACGTTCTGGGTGTTCATCGTCGCGACCGTCGCGGGCAACGCGGTGCACGTACTCGCGCTGCCCGCCTCGTCGCTCGCGCTGGGCGTCTGGCCCGCCGTCGTGATCTCGGCCGTACCGCCGATCGCACTCGCCTTCACGGCGCACCTCGCCGTACACACCGTGTTCACGCGGCACCGCTCGCCGGTCGCGGCGGGGCTCCTGAGGTCGGTCGCGCACCGCGAGGACCTCGACGCCGAACTCGATGCCCTCGAAGCCCGCGAGCCGGTCGTGGTCGACGAGGAGCAGGTCGTCGCCGAGGCCCGCGCCCTCCTCGAAGCCAACGTGCCGATGGACCGCGTCACCGAGAAGGTCGGCGTGCCGAGGAGCAGCTCGTCGAGTGGATCCGACGCCACGAGCAGCTGGTCGCCTGACGGGAGATGGCCCGGCTACGGGCCGGTGACGATTTCGATGCCGGTCGCGTCGGCCGCCTCCTGCAGGCCGCCCGCGTTCACGAGGTCGGTGAAGCCGGCTGCCTCCATGCGGTCGATGGCGGCCGCGGAGCGGTTGCCCGAGCGGCAGTAGACGACGTAGGACACCGTCGGGTCGAGCTCGGCGATCGCGGCGTCGAACGTCGCCGACTGCACGTCGATGTTCAACGCTCCGTCGAGGTGCCCGTCCGCGTACTCGCCGGGCGTGCGCACGTCCACGATGACCGTGTCGGTTCCGACCTCGATCGGCTCGGCCGGCGTGCAGGCCGCGAGTGCGAATACGGTCGCGAACGCTGCAGCGAGCCGAGCGATGACGCGGGCGAACGGACGGACGGCAGCGGATGGGGTGCTCATAGTCGTCAATAATACCCCATGGGTATTTCGCCACCGCGCCCGACGCTTGTGACGCCCGTCGGCGAGGGAGTAGCTTCGGCCTCGTGAGCGAGCGCTCGGAACCGTCCGCCACGGCGACCGGCGACGGCCGTCGGAAGCCACGGCGCGGTCGTGGACGGCGGAGCCCCCGCCGGCCTGCGTCCGGACTCGCCGAACGCTGGACGACGATCGATGAGATCGACTACTTCTACCGCGAGTCCCCCTCGCCGCCCGACGCGCGAGTCATGATGCACCTGCACGGCTTCGGCATGTCGGGCCGGTACCTCCTGCCGACCGCCGAGGTGCTCGCGGACGAGTTCCACACCTACGTGCCCGACCTGCCCGGCTTCGGCCGAAGCGGCCAACCCTCGAGACCCCTCGAGGTGCCCGAACTCGCCGACGCGGCGGCCCGCTTCCTCGACGACCGCGGTGTCGAGCGTGTGAGCCTGGTGGGCAACTCGATGGGATGCCCCGTGATCTGCGAGTTCGCGTTCCGCCACCCCGACCGGGTCGACCGCGCCGTGCTCGTCTCCCCCGCAGGCGGTGTCTTCAACCAGCCGCTCCGGCGCGCCATCGGCCAGCTCGCCCGCGACGGCGGCCGCGAGCCCGTGCGGCTCGCCGCGGTCGCCACGCCCGACTACGTGCGCTTCGGCGTGCCGAGCACCCTCCGCATGTTCCGCGCGCTCACCGAGTACCCGGCGCTCGAGCGCCTGCTCGCGCTCGACCTGCCCACGCTCGTGGTGCTCGGCGACCGCGACCCGCTGCTCCCCGGATCCGAGCGGGTGCGTGAAGTCGCCGGGCAGACCGAGAACTCGGTACTCGTGGTCACCATCGAGGGCGCCGCGCACGCGATCAACTTCAGCCACCCGGGCGAGCTCGCCCATGTGATCCGCTGCTTCATGGACGACCGACCGATCACCGATGACCCCGACTCACCGGGACACGCGCGGGTGCACGAGATCCACCGCGGCCCGAGGCATCCGGTGCCGCTGGAGCGCGACTGAACCCCAGCACACCGCGGAATCCCGGAGGGTCACTGGCGATTCCCAGCGCGTGGGAGTACGCTCAAGGTGTGGTCAGACCACAATGGTCGGACCACGGTAGCGATGGGGCACCGCGGGTGACCCCCGGCGGTGCGCAGGGAGAGTCCCACGAGGAGGACGCCATGAGCACACTCGACCAGACCCGCAGCACGACCGGCACGACGAACGAGGCCGCGGAGCACCCGAAGGCCTGGGAGGGCTTCGCCCCCGGGCCCTGGCAGGACGGCATCGACGTCCGCGACTTCATCCAGCGCAACTACCTGCCCTACGAGGGCGACGCCACCTTCCTCGCCGGCCCGACCGAGCGCACACTGGCCGTCTGGCACACGCTCACCGCCATGTTCCCCGCCGAGCGCGAGGAGGGCGTGTACGACGTCGACCCGCACACGCCCTCGACGATCACCTCGCACGCCCCCGGCTACATCGACCGCGACCGCGAGCTCATCGTCGGCCTGCAGACGGATGCCCCGCTGAAGCGCGCGATCATGCCCAACGGCGGGTGGCGGATGGTCGCCGGCGCCCTGAAGACGTACGGCTACGACGTCGACGAGCGCGTCGAGGAGACCTTCACCAAGTACCGCAAGACGCACAACCAGGGCGTGTTCGACGCCTACTCCCCCGGCGTGAAGCGCGCCCGCCACAGCCACATCATCACCGGGCTGCCCGACGCGTACGGCCGCGGGCGCATCATCGGCGACTACCGCCGCGTCGCCCTCTACGGCGTCGACGCGCTGATCGCCGCCAAGCGCACCGAACGCGCCGAGCTCGACATGCGGTTCTCGACCGAGGAGGTCATCCGCGACCGCGAGGAGAACGCCGAGCAGATCCGCGCCCTGCAGGAGCTCGTCGCGATGGCAGAGTCGTACGGCTGCGACATCCGCCGCCCCGCCACGACCGCGCAGGAGGCCGTGCAGTGGCTGTACTTCGCCTACCTCGGCGCGGTGAAGGAGCAGAACGGCGCCGCGATGTCGTTCGGCCGCAACACCGGGTTCCTCGACGTGTACCTCGAGCGCGACCTCGCCGCCGGCCGCATCGACGAGACCCTCGCCCAGGAACTGGTCGACGACCTCGTGATCAAGCTGCGCATCGTGCGGTTCCTCCGCACCCCCGAATACGACGCGCTGTTCAGCGGCGACCCGACCTGGGTGACCGAGTCGCTCGGCGGCCTCGGCGACGACGGCCGGCCGCTCGTCACCAAGACGGCGTTCCGCATGCTGCAGACGCTCTACAACCTCGGACCGGCACCCGAGCCGAACCTCACCGTGTTCTGGAGCGCGGACCTGCCCGAGGGCTTCAAGCGGTTCTGCGCGCAGGTGTCGATCGACACGAGCGCGATCCAGTACGAGTCGGATGCCCTGATCCGAGGCGCGTGCGGTGACGACAGCGCGATCGCGTGCTGCGTGTCGCCGATGGCGGTCGGCAAGCAGATGCAGTTCTTCGGCGCACGCGTGAACCTGGCCAAGACCCTGCTCTACGCCATCAACGGCGGACGCGACGAGATCTCCGGTCACCAGGTCGCCCCGGTCGCGGCCGCCGCGACCGGCGACGTGCTCGACTACGACGAGGTGCGCGAGGCGTTCCGCGGCACCATGGAGTGGCTCGCCGAGACCTACGTCGACGCGCTCAACACGATCCACTTCATGCACGACAAGTACGCGTACGAGCGGCTCGAGATGGCGCTGCACGACCGCGACGTGGTGCGCACCATGGCCTGCGGCATCGCCGGGCTCTCCGTGGCCGCAGACTCGCTGTCGGCCATCCGGTACGCGACCGTGCGGCCCGTGCGCGACGACACCGGCCTGGTCGTCGACTACGTGGTCGAGGGCGAGTACCCCGCCTACGGCAACGACGACGACCGCGCCGACGAGATCGCGGCCGAGCTGGTGCACGAGTTCATGGCGATGGTGCGGAAGCACCCGACCTACCGGAACGCGATCCACACGCAGTCGGTGCTCACGATCACCTCGAACGTGGTCTACGGCAAGGCGACCGGCGGCACCCCCGACGGCCGTCCCGCCGGCGCACCGTTCGCCCCCGGCGCGAACCCGATGAACGGCCGCGACACGCACGGCATGCTCGCCAGCGCCCTCTCGGTGGCGAAGCTCCCGTTCGAGGACGCGCAGGACGGCATCTCGCTCACCACGACGGTCGCGCCCCAGGGCCTCGGCCGCACCGAGGACGAGCGTGTGTCGAACCTCGTGGGCCTGCTCGACGCGTACACCGCGCGCGGCGGCTACCACATGAACGTCAACGTGCTGCGGCGCGAGACGCTCGCCGACGCCATGGAGCACCCGGAGGACTACCCGCAGCTGACCATCCGCGTCTCGGGCTATGCGGTGAACTTCGTGCGCCTCACGCGCGAGCAGCAGCAGGACGTGCTCGACCGCACCTTCCACGCCGGAGTGTGACGGAGACCGCCATGGTCGCACTCACCCTCCACCCCAGCCGCGAGGCGCTCGCGGACGCGCACCACGAGCGCCTCCGCGCCCAGCGCGCCGGCGAGGTCGGCAACGTGCACTCGTGGGAGCTCGTGACCGCGGTCGACGGGCCCGGCACGCGCCTCACGGTGTTCCTGAACGGATGCCCCCTGCGATGCCGGTACTGCCACAACCCCGACACGTGGCGGCTGCGCGACGGCACCGCGACGACGGTCGACGAGCTCGTCACGCGCATCGCCCGCTACCGGGACATCTTCGCCGCGACGGGCGGCGGACTCACGCTGTCGGGCGGCGAGCCCCTGATGCAGGCGCCGTTCGTGCGGCGCGTGCTGCACGAGGCATCCGCACTGGGCGTGCGCACCGCGCTCGACACGAGCGGCTTCCTCGGCCAGAAGGCCGACGACGCGATGCTCGACGACGTCGACCTCGTGCTGCTCGACGTGAAGTCGGGGCTGCCCGAGACCTACCGCGATGTCACGGGCGTCGACCTCGAGCCGACGATCGCGTTCGGCGACCGCCTCGCAGCTCGCGGCGCCCGCGTGTGGGTGCGCTTCGTGCTCGTGCCCGGCCTCACCGACGCCGACGAGAACGTCGACGCGGTCGCCCGCATCGTGTCGCGCTGGCCGAACGTCGAGCGCCTCGAGGTGCTGCCGTTCCACCAGATGGGCGCCGACAAGTGGGAGCGCATCGGCGCGACCTACTCGCTCGCCGACACGCGCCTACCAGAGCCGGCGCAGGTCGACGCGGTGCGCGACCGCTTCCGCCGGGCGGGCGTGCCGGTGGCCTGAGACGCCGGCCCGACCGGCCTGTCGTGGTGGTCGGCCGGGCGGGCCGGTCAGAGCCCGAGCGTCTGCAGCGAGTCGCGGATGACCTTGGCCGAGGCGGCGAACTTCGCCGCCTCATCGTCGTCGAACGGGATGCGGAGCACGTCGGCGACACCGGAGGAGTCGACGATCGACGGCACCGAGAGGGCCACGCCCGACTCGCCCAGGTAGTCGTCGAGCACGCTCGACACGGGCAGCACGGCGCGCTGGTCCTTCAGCACGGCCTCGGCGATGCGGGCCGCGGAGAGGCCGATGGCGTGGTTGGTCGCGCCCTTGCCCTCGATGATCTGGTAGGCGGCCGTGCGCACCTCGTCGGCGATCGCGTCGAAGTCGCCGAGCTCGGGCTTCACGGCCGACTGCGCGTCCGCCCACTCGCGGATCGGCACGGGGCCGATGGTCGCGTGCGACCAGAGCGGGAACTCGGAGTCGCCGTGCTCGCCGACGATCATGGCGTGCACGCTCGAGCTGGCGACGTCCGCCCGCTGCGCGATCAGCCAGCGCAGGCGCGACGAGTCGAGCACCGTGCCGGACGAGAACACGCGAGAGCTCGGCAGACCGGTGATCTTCTGCGCGGCGACGGTGAGCACGTCGCAGGGGTTCGTCACGAGCATGTAGACCGCGTCGGGCGCCCGATCGAGCAGCTGCGGCATGAGGCTCTTCATGATGTTGATGTTCGCCCCGGCGAGGTCGAGGCGCGTCTGCCCCGGCTTCTGCTTCGCGCCCGCGGTGATGATCACCATGTTCGACCCGGTCACGACGTCGAGGTCGTCGCCGCCCTGGATGCTCGACGAGCCGGCGAACAGCGTGCCGTGCGCGAGGTCGAGCACCTCGGCCTCGGCCTTCTTGCGGTCGATGTCGTAGAGGGCGACCTCGCGGGCGCTGCCGCGGACGAGGGCGGAGAGTGCGACGGAGGCGCCGACCGCGCCTGCGCCGATGACGGTGAGCTTGGAGTTCTCGATGACGGCCATGCCTCCATCATGGTCGCCGATGCGCTCGCGCAACAGGCCCGCGCCGATGCCCGGTGAGGCCAGCCGAACCTTCCTTGAATTCGCGGTCGATCGGCGTACCGTGGCGACAGACGACGTATCCAGGGAAGGTGGACACGAATGACCGACACGCACGTTCCTCCGCAGGCGAGCTCGAACCCCGATGTCGCCGCCGGAGTCGCACAGTTCCTCACCCCGGTCGTGCACCAGCTGGTCGCCCTCGCCGTCAACGGCAAGCAGGCGCACTGGCACGTGCGCGGGCCGAACTTCATCGCCGTGCACGAGCTGCTCGACGACGTGGTCGCCCACGCCCAAGCCTGGTCGGACCTCGCCGCCGAGCGGGTGGTGGCCCTCGGGCTGCCGATCGACGCCCGCCTCGCGACGGTCGCCGAGAAGTCGGGCGCGGTGAACCCCAAGGCGGGCTTCCAGCAGGCGGAACCCACCATCGAGCAGGTCGTCGCACAGATCGACCTCGCGATCGAGAAGGTGAACGCCGCGGTCGACGGCCTCGACGACCTCGACCTGGCGAGCCAGGACATCGCCATCGAGATCCGTCAGGGGCTCGACAAGGACCGCTGGTTCCTGTTCTCGCACATCAGCGTCGACTGAACGGCTGTCGACTGAGACCGACACGGATGCCGCGGGCGCACGCCCGCTCGCACGGCCCGGCCCGCACCCGCGGTGCCGGGCCGTCGCGCGTCAGCGGCCGACGTCAGCGCTGCAGCCAGGCGAGCACCGCGAGCACGCGGCGGTGGTCGGAACCGGAGTCCTCGAGGCCGAGCTTGGCGAAGATCGAGGTGACGTTCTTCTCGACCGCGCCGACGCCGATGTAGAGCTGCTGGGCGATGCCGCCGTTCGTGCGCCCCTCGGCCATGAGCGCGAGCACCTCGCGCTCACGCGGCGTGAGCGTGGCGAGCGGGTCGGCCCGACGCCCGATCAGCTCCTTCACGACCTGCGGGTCGAGCACCGTGCCGCCCTGGCTGACCCGCGTGACCGCATCCTCGAGCTCGTCGAGCGAGGCGACACGGTCCTTCAGCAGGTAGCCCATGCCGCCCTCCCCCGACGACAGCAGCTCCTGCGCGTACGTGCCCTCGATGTACTGGCTGAGCAGCAGCACGCCGAGGCGGGGCATCCGCTTCCGCAGCTCGAGCGCGGCGCGCACGCCCTCGTCGCGGAACGTCGGCGGCATGCGCACGTCGAGCACGGCGATGTCGGGCGCGAGCGTCTCGATCTCGGCGAGCAGCTCGTCGGCGTCGCCGTACGAGCCGACGGTCTCGAACCCGGCCTCGTCGAAGAGGCGCACGAGCCCCTCGCGCAGGAGCACGGAGTCCTCGGCGAGCACGACCCTCAGCGCAGCATCCGTCACGCTCTCAGGATACGGCCGCGGCGTCCTCCGGCTCGGGCGGCACCGCGGGCGCCGCCTGCTGCACGAACGGGATGTGCGCGCCGGCGGTCGTCGGGCCGCCCGCGGGGCTGTCGATGCGCAGGATGCCCCGGAGCCCGCGCACGCGCTCCTCGAGACCGCTCAGGCCATGACCGGGCAGCGTCATGGCGCCGCCGGCGCCGTCGTCGATCACCCACAGGTCGAGCCACGACTCGCCGCCGACCGGTGCACGGCGCACCGAGCAGTGCAGGCCGATCGCCCGCGCGCTCGCGTGCTTGGCCGCGTTGGTGAGCAGCTCGGCGGCGATGAAGTACGCGTTGCGTTCGATCTCGGCGGGGATCTGCGCGTCCTCGGGAAGGGCGAGGTGCTCCTCCACCGGCACCGGGCTGCGCGCCGCGAGCGAGGCGAGGCCGGCGGCGAGGCCGCGGTCCTGCAGGATCGGCGGGGCGAACCCCCGCGAGAGGGCGCGCAGTTCGTCGAGCGCCTCGCGCGCCTGCTCGCGGGCCTCGCCGAGCACCTGCGGGGCGACCTCGGGGTCGCGGGCGATCGCGCGCTCGGCGGCGGCGAGGTCCATCTGGAGCCGCACGAGCCGCTGCTGCGGACCGTCGTGGATGTCGCGCTCGAGCCGGCGCAGCGACCGGTCCTCGGCCTGCACCGCGGCGCCGCGCGAGGCGGAGAGCTGCTGCACCTCGCGCTCCAGCGCCTGCGAGCGCCACGGGCCGAGCATGCCGAGGGCGACGCCCTGGTGGATGAGCGTGAGTCCGCGCGTGATGAGCGGCAGCGTGACGAGGAAGATGAGGCCCAGGACGAGGAAGAACACCGCCTCGGCCTGACGCGGGTCGGCGGTCAGCGGTACGGCGAAGACGAACTCCCAGACGTACTCGATGGTCCAGACGTTCTGCCCGTCGAGCGGCAGCCAGCGCTCCCAGAACCAGTACGTCGCCCCGCCCAGGCCGATCGAGACCCAGACCACGGTGACGATGAAGGTGAACAGGCTCACGATCGGCGCGACCACGAGCACGTGCAGCACGTACAGCCAGTAGTGCCCGTCGATGAACGGGCCGAACGCGCCGCGCCAGAACGTCGGGGTCGAGCTCGCGGGCGGCCAGGGCGAGCGGATCTCGGGTCGCCCGGTCCAGTGCAGCAGGCGCAGCTCGGTCCAGCCGAACCCGCGCGCGACGTAGAAGGTCGCCGTGAGGAACAGCACGCCGACGACCAGCACGAGCAGGCCGAAGCCAGTGGAGATGAGGCCGACCACGACGCTGAAGCCGACCCAGGCGATGGGCATCGCGATCAGCAGGAAGACGAGCTCGCGCGGCATCCCGGCCCAGAGGCCGAAGTACCCGCGCCGCTGGCGGGGTGCGGTGTCGTGGTCGCTCATTGCAGGTCCTCCGGGTTCATTCTGGCGCTGCGTGTGCGTGGCATGCATCCAGACTCGTGCGCGCCGCAGGCCTGCGGCACCCGGTGGCCGCCCGGATCGGTGCGGGGGTTCTCCCCGTCCGTCGCGCCCGCCGGCGACGTCAGAGCGCGAGGTGCGTGGGCCGACCGCCGAGGAGGGTCGCGGCGACCGGCATGGTGCGGAGCTGCTGCGCGTTCGCGGCGACGGGGTCGACGTCGACGAGCACGAGATCCGCCCGCTCGCCGGGAGCGACCGTGCTGCGAGTGGACGCGTCGATCGCGTTGCGCACGTCGATGGCCTGCTCCGGATGCCACGGGGCACGCCCGTCGCGGGTCCGGCCGACGGCCGCGGCGATAGTGATCCACGGGTCGAGCGGCGCGACCGGCGCGTCGGAGCCGAGCGCGAGCGTCGCGCCCGCCTCGACGAGGCTGCGCAGCGGGAACGCGCGGTCGGTGCGCCCCGCCCAGTGGTGCTCGGCGACGTCCCGGTCGTCCATCGCGTGCTCCGGCTGCACGCTCGCGACCACGCCGAGCTCGGCGAAGCGCGCGAGGTCCTCCCGGCGCAGCAGCTGTGCGTGCTCGATGGACCCGCGGCGCGGCCCGTCGGGCGTGAGCACGGGGTCGACCTGCGCGAGCACGTCGAGCGCGGCGCAGTTGGCGCGGTCGCCGATCGCGTGCACGGCGGGCACGAGGCCCGCGGCGGTCGCGCGCTGCAGCAGCGGCAGCAGGTGCTCGGGGGCGACGGTCGCGAGGCCGAACGCGTCGTCGCCGTCGGCGTCGGGATACGGGTCGACGCACCACGCGGTGCGCGTGTTCAGCGCACCGTCGGTGAGCACCTTGTACGGCCCCACCGCGACGAGTCCGCCCGTTCCGGGCAGCACCTCGCCGGTGCGCAGCTCCTCCTCGATCGCCCGATCGAGGTGCTGGGTGTACACCCCGAACTCGACGCGGACGGAGTCGACCCCGCCCTGCACCCGGCGCACCCAGTCGGTCGCGTTCCAGCGCATCTCGAGGTCGACGACGCCTACCACTCCCCGCGCGGCGGCGGCGCGCATCGCATCGCCGACCCACGCGTCGAGCTGGTCGTCGCCCACGTCGTCGAGCACGCGCACGACGTCGAATGCCTCCTCCTCGCGCAGCACCCCGGTCGGGTGCCCGGGGCGGCCATGCCGCGCGAGCGCGGCCGAGTTCAGCCAGCACGCGTGCAGGTCGTGCGAGACGAGCGCGACGGGCACGTCGCCGGTCGCGGCGTCGAGCAGCGTGCGGTCCGGTGCATCCGGCCACAACGCGTCCTGGTAGCCCATGCCGACCACCTCGTCGCGGCCGACGACGGATGCCCCCGCGAGCGCGGCCGCCTCGGCCGCCGAACCCGCGGCGGACACGTCGACCCGCCGGGACCGCTGCGCCCACTGCGAGGCGTGCACGTGCCGGTCCCAGAGTCCAGGCAGCAGCGTGCGACCGTCCGCCTCGATGCGACGGGCACCACGGTCGCCGTCGCCCGCCGGCACGACCGCGGCGATGCGACCGTCGGCGATCTCGACGTCGACCGGCGCGTCCGACCCGAGCGGCCGGGCGCCCGCGACGACGAGGTCGGTCACCGACCGCGCTCCGCGGCCGCACGCGCGTCGCGCGCCCGCCGCATCTCCCGCGCCAGCGCGGCATCCGCATACGGCCCCTCGCCCTCGAGCTCGGCGATGATGCGCTCGACCGTCTCGGGCGGCTTGTTCTGGCTCATCTTGTCCTTGGCCTCGAACCGCGTGATCGGGATGCGCAGGCCCACGGTGCCCGCGGCGATGCGCTCGGCGTACGCGGCGTTGTCGTCGGTGCCGCGCATCAGCCTCGGCTCGGGCATCCGCCGCTCGAAGTGCGCCACGAGTGCGTCGAGCACCTCGAGGTTCTCCGCGTCCGACAGGATCTCGGGCGTGCCGTGCAGGTGCGCGGTCGTGAAGTTCCACGTCGGCACCGCGGGGCGCGCGTCGTACCAGCCGGGCGAGATGTACCCGTGCGGGCCCTGCACGACCACGAGCACCTCGTGCTCGCCGAGTTCGTGCAACTGCTCGTCGGGCCGGCCCACGTGGGTGAGCAGCACGATGCCGTCAGCCGTCTCGTCGAGGAGCACGGGGTAGTGGGATGCCACGAGCCCGCGCTCGCGCGTGTGCGACACGATCGTCGCCCACGGGTGCGCACGCACGAGGCGCTTCACGCCCTCGTCGCTCGCGAGGGTGAAGCTGGGGTTCTGCCGCATGCGCTGCTCCTCTCAGGTCGGTCGGGTCGGGCGGGCCGGGCGGGGTCGGTGGCTCAGTTCTGGCAGGTCGGGCACCAGTAGAGCTTCCGGGCGCCCATCTCCTCGAGCACGATGTTCGTGCCGCAGGTGCGGCACGGCAGGCCCTCGCGCTTGTACACCCAGTGCCGGTCGGCGCGGTCGGCCATCGCCGCACGCCAGGCCTCGGGGTCGAGCCCGTCCATGGTCATCATCTGCCCGGTCTCGACGCCGATCTTCAGCAGGTGCGTCCAGTCGCGCCAGAGGGCGCGCACGGTCTCCTCGGGCACGAGCCTGCCGGGCGTGTGCGGGTCGAGGCGCGCGCGGTAGAGCAGCTCGGCGCGGTAGACGTTGCCGATGCCGCTGACGACGGACTGGTCCATGAGCAGCAGGCCGATCGGCGTGGGCTTGCGGCGCACCACCTCGGTGAAGCGCTGCTCCGCGGCATCCGTGTCGTCGACCAGCGGGTCGGGGCCGAGCTTCGCGACCGTCTGCTCGATCTCGGCGGAATCGCGCACCTCGCACGCCGTGGGGCCGCGGAGGTCCGCGCAGACGGTGTCGGTCAGCAGCCGCACCCGCACCTGCCCCACCGGTTCGGGCGGGAACTCCTCCGGGGCATCCGACTCCTTCTCGGCCTCCGACATGCGCAGGCGGGCCTTGCGGGGCGCACCGATCGAGGTCAGCGAGTTCTCCCCTGCCGCATCGAGCACGACGGCATCGGGGTTCGGGGCGTCTAGGAAGGTGCCGCGCTGGTTCGTCTGCCCCATGCGGCCGTTCGCCGAGGCGATCGTCGCGTCCATGCGGATGTCGCCCGCGAAGTCCCACGCGCCGTACATGCCGAGGTGCACGCGCAGCCAGACGCCGCCCTCGAACTCGAGGAACATCTGCTTGCCGACCGCGCGCGCATCGACCATGCGGCGGCCGTCGATGACCGCCGCGCCCTCGGCGAAGCGCCCCTGCGGGCTCGACGCGCGCACGACGTGCCCGACGAAGTTGCGCGCGAACTGCCGGGTGATGCGGTGGACGGAGTGGCCCTCGGGCATCCGCTACGCCTCGACGCGGTCGACGCCCTTGCCCGCGATGTCGCCCGTCTGCTCGTACTCCGCGAGCTGTGCGATGCGGCGTGCGTGCCGCTCCTCACCCGAGAACGGCTCGGCGATGAAGGCGTCGATGAGCGCGGTGGCCTCCTCGACGGTGTGCTGGCGGGCGCCGATCGAGATGACGTTGGCGTCGTTGTGCTGGCGCGCGAGCAGGGCCGTGTCCAGGCTCCAGACGAGGGCGGCGCGGATGCCGGTGACCTTGTTCGCCGCGATCTGCTCGCCGTTGCCCGAGCCGCCGAAGACGACGCCCAGCGCCTCGACGCCCGCGCGCTGGTCGCGCACGACGCCGAGCGCCGCGTTGATGCAGAACGCCGGGTAGTCGTCGAGCGCGTCGTACTCGACCGGACCGTGGTCGACGACCTCATGGCCCGCCGCCGCGAGGTGCTCCTGCAGGTGGCGGCTGAAGTCGAGGCCGGCGTGGTCGGTCGCGATGTGGATGCGCATGGGGCCAAGTCTAGGCAGCGCGGAACCCTGTCGGTGGCAGCCGATGACCCGCTTCCCGGCCGCGGGAATTAGGCTGGTGGATCGTGCGGCGCCGCCACGAACGGCGCCCGCACGTCACACCCTCGACCCGCAGGAGACGCACGTGCCCGGAGAGAACCTCACCCGCATCGAAGCCGAGGAGCGCGCCGCGCTCGTGACGGTGCACGACTACGACGTCGTGCTCGACCTCACGACCGGCCCGGAGACGTTCCGCTCGACGACGACGGTCCGCTTCGCGGCATCCGCCGGCGCCTCGACCTTCATCGACGCGATCACCCGCACCGTGCACTCGGTCACCCTGAACGGCCGCGACCTCGACCCCGCGACCGTCGCCGACGGCGTGCGCATCGCGCTCGACGACCTGGCCGACGAGAACGTGCTCGTCGTCGACGCCGACGCCGAGTACACGAACACCGGCGAGGGCCTGCACCGGTTCGTCGACCCGGTCGACGACGAGGTCTACCTCTACACGCAGTTCGAGGTGCCCGACTCGCGCCGCATGTTCGCCGTGTTCGAGCAGCCCGACCTGAAGGCCGCCTTCACGTTCACGGTGACGGCCCCCGACCACTGGCAGGTCGTGTCGAACCAGACCACGCCCGAGCCGACCCCGGCCGCCGAGGGCACCGCGACCTGGGCGTTCGCGCCCACCCCGCGCATCTCGAGCTACATCACCGCACTCATCGCGGGCCCGTACTCGGTGACGCGCTCCGAGCTCACGTCGAGCGACGGCCGCACGATTCCGCTCGGCGTGTTCAGCCGCGCGAGCCTGGCCGAGTACCTCGACGCCGACTACGTGTTCGAGAAGACCCGCCAGGGCTTCGCGTACTTCGAGGAGCAGTTCGGCGTCGCCTACCCGTTCGAGAAGTACGACCAGCTCTTCGTGCCCGAGTTCAACGCGGGCGCCATGGAGAACGCCGGCGCGGTGACCTTCACCGAGACCTACGTGTTCCGCTCGAAGGTGACCGACGCGATCCGCGAGCGCCGGGTCGTGACGATCCTGCACGAGCTCGCGCACATGTGGTTCGGCGACCTCGTGACCATGAAGTGGTGGAACGACCTCTGGCTGAACGAATCGTTCGCCGAGTGGGCCTCGACCATCGCCACCGCCGAGGCCACCGAGTGGACCGAGGCCTGGACCACCTTCGCCGCCATGGAGAAGAGCTGGGCGTACAAGCAGGACCAGCTGCCGTCGACGCACCCGATCGTCGCCGAGATCCGCGACCTCGAGGACGTGCAGGTCAACTTCGACGGCATCACCTACGCCAAGGGCGGGTCGGTGCTGAAGCAGCTCGTCGCCTGGGTCGGCCGCGAGGCGTTCTTCGCCGGCGTCGGCGCGTACTTCCGGAAGCACGCGTGGGGCAACACGACCCTCGCCGACCTGCTCGCCGAGCTCGAGACCGCCAGCGGCCGCGACCTCTCGGCCTGGGCGGCGCTCTGGCTCGAGACCGCGGGCGTGAACACCCTGCGCCCCGAGATCGAGACGGATGCCTCGGGCGCGATCACCTCCTTCGCCGTGCTGCAGTCCGCGGCCGACGACTACCCGACCATCCGGCCGCATCGCCTCGCCATCGGCTTCTACGACCTCGCCGACGGCGCCCTCGTGCGCACGCACCGCGTCGAGCTCGACGTCGACGGCGAGCGCACCGAGGTCGCCGAGCTGGTCGGGCGTGCACGCCCCGACCTCGTGCTGCTGAACGACGACGACCTCGCCTACGCGAAGGTGCGGCTCGACGAGGCGTCGCTCGGCGTCGCGATCGCGCACCTCTCGTCGATCGAGAACCCGCTGGCGCGCTCGCTCGTCTGGGGTTCGGCATGGGATGCCACGCGGGACGCGGAGACGCCCGCGCGCGACTGGATCGCGCTCGTGCTCGGCAACATCGCCACCGAGACCGAGTCGACCACGCTCCGCACGACGCTCGCGCAGCTCGCGCTCGCCGCGACCGCGTACACCGCGCCCGAGGGCCGCGACGCGGTCGTGCGCGAGGTCGCCGACGCGCTCTGGGCGCTCGCGCAGGGCGCCGAAGCCGGCAGCGACGCACAGTTCCAGTTCGTGAAGGCGTTCGCCGCGCTGGCGGAGTCGTCGTCGCACCTGGACGCCGTCGCCGCGCTGCTGGCCGGCGACACCACCCTGCCGGGGCTCGACATCGACACCGACCTCGGCTGGGAGCTGCTCATCGCGCTCGTCGCGGGCGGCCTCGCGGGTGACGCCGAGATCGACGCGCGCCTCGCCGAGGACGACACGGCGACCGGTCGCCAGTCGGCCGCGCACGCGCGCGCCGCGCTCCCCACGGTCGACGGGAAGCAGCGCGCGTGGGACTCGCTCGTCGTGGCATCCGACGCCCCGAACACCATCGTGCGCACGACCGCGCTGGGCTTCCAGCGCGCCGCCGACGCGTCGCTGCTCGAGCCGTTCGTCGCGCAGTACTTCGAGATGCTCGAGCGCGTCTGGAACGACCGCAGCTACGCCATCGCCGAGAAGCTGATCGTGGGCCTGTACCCGGCGCCGCTGGCGAACGAGGCGCTCGCCGACGCGACCCGCGGCTGGCTCGACACGCACCCCGACATCCCGGCGCTGCGCCGCCTCGTCGCCGAGAACCTCGCCGGCGTCGAGCGCGCGCTCGCGGCCCAGGCGCGCGACGCGCGGTAGGAGGGGAACCGGATGCCCGCGAACCTGACCCGCGCCGAGGCGGAGGCCCGTGCGGCCCTCGTCTCGGTCGAGCGCTACGACGTGGCGATCGACCTCACCCGGGGCGACACCCGCTTCGGCAGCGAGACCGTGGTGACCTTCACAGCGACCGAGGGCGCTTCGACCTTCATCGAGGCGACCGCCGAGACCGTGCGCGAGGTCGTGCTGAACGGTCGCGCGCTCGACGTCGCCGACGTGTTCGCGGGCGACCGCATCCGCCTCGACGGCCTCGCCGACGAGAACGAACTGCGGGTCGTGTTCGACGGCGCCTACACGAACACCGGCGAGGGGCTGCACCGCTTCGTCGACCCGGTCGACGATGCCGTGTACCTCTACACCGAGTTCGCGGTGGCGCAGGCGAACCGCGTGTTCGCGGTGTTCGACCAGCCCGACCTGAAGGCCCGGTTCCGGTTCACGATCACCGCGCCCGAGGACTGGCAGGTGCTCGGCAACGCCTCGACGCCGCTCGCGACCGAGGCCGTGGCCGACGGTGCGGCGGTGTGGGAGTTCGAGGACACGCCGGTGATGTCGAGCTACATCGTCGCGCTCGTCGCGGGCCCGTACGCGGTCTGGCGCGACACGGCCGAGCTCGACGACGGACGCGTGGTGCCGCTCGGCGTGTTCACGCGCGCCTCGCTCGCGCAGTATGCGGACCCCGAGTTCATGTTCGAGACGGTGCGGCGGGGCATCCGCTTCTATGCCGGCAACTACGGCGTGCCGTTCCCGTACGACAAGTACGACCAGATCTTCGTGCCCGAGTACAACTGGGGCGCGATGGAGAACATCGGCGCGGTCACGTTCAACGAGGGGTACCTGTTCCGCTCGCGCGTGCCCGAGAGCCGCAAGGAGCGCCGCACCCTCGTCGTGCTGCACGAGCTCGCGCACATGTGGTTCGGCAACCTCGTGACCATGAAGTGGTGGAACGACCTCTGGCTGAACGAGTCGTTCGCCACCTGGGCGTCGACCCTCGCGACCGCCGAGCTCAGCGAGTTCACCGACGCGTGGGCGACCTTCGCGACCACCGACAAGTCGAACGCCGCCCGACAGGACCAACTGCCGTCGACCCACCCGATCGTCGCCGAGATCACCGACCTCGCCGATGTCGAGGTGAACTTCGACGCCATCACGTACGACAAGGGCGCCTCGACTCTCAAGCAGCTCGTCGCCTGGGTCGGGCTCGACGCGTTCCATGCGGGCGTGGGCGCGTACCTGCGCGCGCACGCCGAGGGAAACGCGACGCTCGCCGACCTGCTGGCCGAGCTCGAGACGGCGAGCGGTCGCGACCTGGCCGCGTGGTCGCGCGCGTGGCTCGAGACCGCGGGCGTGAACACGCTGCGCACCGAGATCGAGACGGATGCCTCGGGGACGATCACCTCCTTCGCCATCGTGCAGGAGGCGGCCGCGTCGCACCCCGTGCTGCGCCCGCACCGCATCGCGGTCGGCGCCTACTCCCGCGGCGACGAGGGCGTGGTGCGCGAGCAGCGCATCGAGCTCGACGTCGACGGCGCGCGCACCGAGGTGCCCGAGCTGGTGGGCACGCACCGGCCCGACCTGGTGCTGCTGAACGACGACGACCTCACCTACGCCAAGGTGCGGCTCGACCAGGCGTCGACGGCGTTCGCGCTCGAGCACCTCGGCGAGATCGCCGACCCCGTTGCGCGCGCCGTCGTCTGGGGTGCCGCGTGGGACGCCACGCGCGACGCCGAGCTGCCGGCGAGCGACTTCGTGCGCCTCGTGATCGGCAACCTCGGCCACGAGACCACATCCTCGGCCCGCACGTCGGCCCTCGCGCGCCTCCAGGCCGCGCTCGAGCGCTACGTCGCCGTCGAGCAGCGCGAGCGTCTCCAGGCCGAGGCGGGCGACGCGCTCTGGGGCCTGGTGCAACTGGCCCCCGAGGCATCCGACGCCCAGCTGCAGTACGCGCTCGGCTTCGCGCGCATCGCGTCGACGCCGGCGCACGCCGACGTGCTCGCGAGCCTCGTCGAGGGCACCACGGTGGTCGACGGGCTCGAGGTCGACACTGAGCTGCGCTGGGAGCTCGTGATCGCGCTCGCCGCCCTCGGGGCGGCCGACGACGCGCTGATCGACCGCACCCTCGCGGGCGACGACACGGCGAAGGGCCGCCAGCAGGCCGCGACCGCACGCGCCGCGCGCCCCGACTCCGGGTCGAAGGATGCCGCGTGGCTGGCCGTCGCGACCGACACAAGCCTGTCGAACGACGTGGCCCGGGCGATCGCCGCCGGCTACCGGCGCGCGCACCCCGAGACGCTGCTGGAATCGCGAGTCGGCGACTACTTCGCCATGCTCCGCGACGTGTGGGCCGGCCGGAGCTTCACCATGGCCGACCTCATCGTGACCGGGCTCTTCCCGGCGCCCGTCGTGACCGACGAGACCGCGGCCGCCGCCGCCGAGTGGCTGGCCGCCAACGCGGACGCCCCCGCGCCGCTCCGCCGCCTCGTGGCCGAGGGGCACGCCGAGCTCGTGCGGGCGCTCGCGGCCCGTGCACGCGATCGCGCCGCCGCCGACGGGGGTCGCGCGTGAGCGAGCCGACGAGCTTCTACGAGGAGGTCGGCGGGGCGCCGGTGTTCGAGCGGCTCGTCGCGGAGTTCTACCGCGGCGTCGCCGACGACGAGGTGCTGCGACCCATGTACCCCGAGGAGGACCTCGGCCCTGCCGAGGAACGCCTGCGCATGTTCCTCGAGCAGTACTGGGGCGGGCCGACCACCTACAGCGAGCAGCGCGGGCACCCGCGGCTGCGCATGCGGCACATGGGCTTCCACGTGAACCCCGATGCCCGCGACCGCTGGCTCGCCCATATGCGGCGCGCGGTGGACAGCCTCGAGCTGTCGCCACTGCACGAAGGTATGCTCTGGGACTACTTGCAGCGCGCCGCGTTCGCCATGGTGAACACGTTCGAGGAGACGCCCGACACCTCCTCCTAGGCGCCCGACGCGACGAAGGAGTCAGCGTGGCCCGAGCCGACCTCGATCATCCCGATGCGATCGTGGTGGGGGCCGGTCTCGCCGGTCTCGTCGCCGCCGCCGAGCTCGCCGAGGAGGGGCGCAGCGTCGTCATCGTCGAACAGGAGCCCCAGGCGTCGCTCGGCGGTCAGGCCTGGTGGTCGTTCGGCGGGCTCTTCCTCGTCGACACGCCCGAACAGCGCGCGATGGGCGTGCACGACTCGCTCGCACTGGCCCGTGAGGACTGGTACGGGTCGGCCGGATTCGACCGCGACGACGACCTCTGGGCTCGTCGGTGGGCCGACGCCTACCTCGAGTTCGCCGCCGGCGAGAAGCGCTCGTGGCTGCGCGAGCGCGGGGTCGGCTTCTTCCCGGTCGTCGGCTGGGCCGAGCGCGGCGGCGGCCTCGCCTCCGGGCACGGCAACTCCGTGCCCCGGTTCCACATCACCTGGGGCACCGGGCCCGGCGTGCTGGAGCCGTTCATCGAGCGGGTGCGCCAGGCGGTGCACGAGGGCACGGCGGCCGCACGACACCGCCACCGGGTCGACGCCCTGATCGTCGAGGACGGCCGCGTCGTGGGCGTCCGTGGCGCCGTGCTGGCGGCGAGCGACGCCGATCGGGGAGACGTCGAACCGCACCGAGACCGGCGAGTTCGAACTGCGCGCCCCGGCCGTGATCGTCACCAGCGGCGGGATCGGCGGCAACCACGACCTGGTGCGCGCGAACTGGCCGGAGCGGCTCGGGGCGGCGCCGGAGTCGATGCTGTCGGGCGTGCCCGCGCACGTCGACGGCCGCATGCTCGGCATCACCGAGGCCGCCGGCGGTCGTCTCGTGAACGGCGACCGCATGTGGCACTACACCGAGGGCATCCAGAACCACTCCCCGGTCTGGCCCGCGCACGGCATCCGCATCCTGCCCGGCCCGTCGTCGATGTGGTTCGACGCCACCGGCGCGCGCATGCCCGCCCCCTGCTTCCCCGGATTCGACACCCTCGGCACGCTCGAGCACATCCTCGCCACCGGGCACGACCACAGCTGGTTCGTGCTCACCCAGCGCATCATCGAGAAGGAGTTCGCGCTCTCCGGCAGCGAGCAGAACCCCGACCTCACCGGCAAGGACGTGAAGCTGCTCGCGCAGCGCGTGCGTCCCGGCGCGCCGGGCCCGGTCGAGGCGTTCAAGGAGCGCGGGGCCGACTTCGTGGTCGCAGACAGGCTCGACGACCTGCTCGCGCGCATGCAGGGCCTCTCCCCCGGCGGCATCCTCGACACCGACCGCATCCGCCGCGAGATCATCGCGCGCGACCTGCAGATCGACCACCCGTTCGGCAAGGACCTGCAGGTGCAGGCGATCCGCGGAGCCCGCCACTACCGCGGCGACAAGCTGATCCGCGTCGCGCCGCCGCACCGCATCCTCGACCCGAAGGCCGGACCGCTCATCGCGGTGAAGCTGCACGTGCTCACGCGCAAGTCGCTCGGCGGCATCCAGACCGACCTCGACTCGCGCGTGCTCGGCGCCGACGGCGCGCCCGTGCCGGGGCTCTACGCCGCGGGCGAGGCGGCCGGGTTCGGCGGCGGCGGCATGCACGGGTACCGAGCGCTCGAGGGCACGTTCCTCGGCGGATGCCTGTTCAGCGGACGCGCCGCGGGACTCGCCGCCGCGCGTGAGGCGTGACACCGCGAGGCATGCCGTTCAGCGACGCGTGAGCGTCAGCGGGGCATCCGCCTTCAGCCCTTGAGCGACCAGGCGCGCCGGCGCACGAGCACGTGCCCGCGGCGGGTCGACAGCCGGGTCCACGGGCCGGTCTCGAACACGCCGACCTCCTCGTCGCCGCCGAGGAAGCCCAGGCTGAGCGCCGCGAACCCGGCACCCGCGGGCACGAACTCGAGCCCCTCCATGGGACGGCCCCACACCTCGGAGCGCACTTTCTCGACGAGCTGCTCCCCCGTGCCCTCGGGCACGGCCGCGGCGACCTCGGCGATGCCGATGCGCGCCGCGTCCTCGAGCACCGACTGCGCCACCGGCGAGTGGGCGAGCCAGCCGCCGCGCGGCGGGGAGATGCCCGCCCAGGTGACCGTGCTCACGCCGTGTGGCCGCGTGAACGCCGACGGCACCGCGCCGTCGGCGGTGCGGGCCAGCGTGTCGTCGACGCGGGTCGCGAGCGAGCGCATCGGCACGACCTCGTCGAACTCGGTGCGATCGGCGAGCGAGAACGTGCGCAGCCCGAGCACGGTGGGGGTCTCGTCGAGGATGCCGCGGGGGTAGAGGATCGCCGTGTACACCGCGAGGATGCCCGAGCCGGCGATGATGCGCACCGAGCCGTCGTCGACCCGGGCAGCCCGGCCGATGTAGGTCTGGAGGTCACCGAGCGACAGGCGGTCGGCGAGCTGGATCGATTCGCTCATCTGCTCTCTAAACTACCAAGAGCGCTGCTGCGACTTTCGCTGGGAGCCGCCCGCGCGAACCGCCCGACAGCGACACCCGGAGGACGCGTGAACGGACCGATCGAAGGGCTGCTGCGCGCGCTCGACCTCACCGACACCGGAGCGAGGACGGACGAGGACATCTTCACGGGCCCGTCCCAGTGGATGCCCCGGGGGCGCGTCTTCGGCGGGCAGGTGCTCGCCCAGTCGCTCGTGGCCGCGATGCACACCGTGCCCGACGATCGTCCGGTGCACTCGATGCACGGCTACTTCCTGCGGCCGGGCGACGTGAACGAGCACATCACGTTCGCGGTCGACCGCATCCACGACGGCCGCTCGTTCTCCACGCGGCGCACCCAGGCGTACCAGTCGAGCCAGCCGATCCTCTCGATGATCGCCTCGTTCCAGCACTCCGACGAGGGCGTCGCCCATCAGGTCGACATGCCGGACGACATCCCCGATCCGGAGTCGCTGCCGACGACCGCCGACGTGCTCGCCGGACTCGACCACGAGATCGCACGGCACTGGGCCACCGAACGCCCCTTCGACATGCGGCACGTGCCATCGCCCATCTACCTGGCGGTCGACGGTGAACGCGCACCGCACCAGGCGGTGTGGCTGCGCGCGATCGGCACCATCGGCGACGACCAGAACCTGCACCGGGCAGCGCTCGCCTACGCGAGCGACTACTCCATCCTCGAGCCGGTGCTGCGTCGGCACGGCGTGCCGTGGGCGACCCCGGGCTCAAGGTCGCGAGCCTCGACCACGCGATGTGGTGGCACCGCGACGTGCGGGTCGACGACTGGCTGCTGTACGTGCAGGAGTCGCCGAGCTCGGGCGGTGGCCGGGGCCTCTCCACCGGCCGCATCTACGATCGCTCCGGGGTGCTCGTGGCGTCGGTCGCGCAGGAGGGCATGGTGCGCGTGCCCGACTCGGCGCGCTCCTGAGCCCGGCGATCACCCTCGCGCCTATGGGATTGCTGGACACTCGCCGAGTATCGCTGCGCTGCCGCGTGCGCGCACGGCAGAATGGCGCCCACGACCGCTGATCGAGGAGGCACGATGGGTGACGAGGCACGACTGACACGGAGGACCGCGCTCACGTTCGGCGCAGGCGGTCTCGCGGGCGGGGCGGCGCTGCTCGCCGGCTGCGCGCCGTCCGATGCGAGTTCGGGGTCGGATGCCTCGGACGAGACGTCGGGCTCGGGCGACGCCGGCACCGACTCGGGCGCCGCCGCCGGCACCGTGATCGCGTCGGTCTCCGACATCCCGGTCGGCGGGGCGATCTCCGCGTCGATCGGCAGCGACCCGGTGCTGCTCGCGCAGCCGACCGCGGGCGAGGTCGTGGCGTTCAGCGCGATCTGCACGCACCAGCAGTGCGTGGTCGCCGTCGAGGCATCCGAGTTCAACTGCCCCTGCCACGGGTCGCGCTTCGACGTCGCCACCGGCGACGTGCTCAATGGCCCCGCGCTCCAGCCGCTCGCGTCGATCGCCGTGACGGTCGACGGCGACGACGTGGTCGCGGGCTGACCGTGGACCCGTTCGTCATCGCGGGCCTGCCCGCGCACGTGCTGCTCGTGCACGCGGTCGTCATCGCGGTGCCCGTGCTCGCGCTCGGGCTCATCGTCGCGGCCGCGTGGCCCGCAGCGCGTCGCGTGCTGTGGATTCCGCTGCTCGTCGTCGCGCTCGGAACCGTCGGACTCGTCGCGTACGCGGTCTCGGCCGGCCAGTGGCTCGAGGAGCGCGTGCCCGAGGCGCCGCTCATCCAGGAGCACACCGCCATCGGCGGCGCGCTGCTCGCGTGGGCGTGGGGCCTGCTCGGGGTCGCGGTGCTGCTCGCCGCGTGGCAGCTCGTGGCGCGTGCGCGCGAGCGCGGGGGCTCGGCGCCGTCCCGCGGCATCCGCCTGACCGTCGGCATCGTCGGTACCGTGCTCGCGGTCGCCGTCGGTGCGGGCGCGACCGTCGCCACCGTGCTGATCGGCGAGTCGGGCTCGCGCGCCGTCTGGGTGGGCTCCTTCAGCGAGGACCCGCTCGAGTAGAGCCGCGCGACCGAGTACGCAAAGTGCGGAGACCCGCTTCGAGATATCGGTTTCTGCGTACTCCGTCGAGGGCCGAGGGCGGACAGGTCAGGTGCGGCGGGTGAAGCGCAGCGGCTCGTCCTGGTACGGTGCCCACGCGGCGTGCTCGTGGTCACTGATGCGGCGCGGGCGACCGCTCGCGGCGTCGACGAGCACGATCGTCGTCGCGGCGCGCGCGAACAGCGTGCGCGGCTCGCTCTCGGGCGGCGCGAACACCTCGTAGCAGACGTCGAGCCGGGCGCCCGACATGTTCGCGATCCAGAGCTCCACGTCGAGCGGTGCGCGCAGGTACGGCACCGGTGCGAGGTACTCGACCTCCTGCCGCGCGATCAGCGTGATCGTGTCGGCGCCCGGCCGACCGTCGATCACCGCAGTCGACGCGCCCACCGCGGCATCGCGTGCATCGTGGCTGACCCAGAACGCCTCGATGCGCGCCTCCTCGAGGAGGCGCAGCATCTCGGCGTTGTTGACGTGGCCGTACGCGTCGAGGTCCGACCAGCGCAGTCGGATGGGCACGTGCAGCCGCACGGGTCAGTCCCGGGTGAGCTTGCGGTAGGTCGACCGGTGGGGCTTGGCCGCGTCGGGCCCGAGGCGCTCGATCTTGTTCTCCTCGTACGCCTCGAAGTTGCCCTCGAACCAGTGCCAGTACGACGGGTTCTCCTCGGTGCCCTCGTAGGCGAGGATGTGCGTCGCGATGCGGTCGAGGAACCACCGGTCGTGCGTGATGACCACGGCGCATCCGGGGAATTCGAGCAGCGCGTTCTCGAGGCTTCCGAGGGTCTCGACGTCGAGGTCGTTGGTCGGCTCGTCGAGCAGCAGCAGGTTGCCGCCCTGCTTGAGCGTGAGCGCCAGGTTCAGGCGGTTGCGCTCACCACCCGAGAGCACGCCGGCCGGCTTCTGCTGGTCGGGGCCCTTGAAACCGAAGGTCGAGACGTACGCGCGGCTCGGCACCTCGGTCTTGCCGACCTGGATGTAGTCGAGCCCGTCGGACACGACCTCCCACAGCGTCTTCTTCGGGTCGATGCCGCCGCGCGACTGGTCGACGTAGGAGATGTCGACCGTCTCGCCGACCTTCAGGTCGCCGCCGTCGAGCGGCTCCATGCCGACGATGGTCTTGAACAGCGTGGTCTTGCCGACGCCGTTCGGGCCGATGATGCCGACGATGCCGTTGCGCGGCAGGGTGAAGCTCAGGCCGTCGATGAGCGTGCGGTCGCCGAAGCCCTTCTTCAGGTTCTTCGCCTCGAGCACGACCTGGCCGAGTCGCGGCCCCGGCGGGATCTGGATCTCCTCGAAGTCGAGCTTCCGCGTGCGCTCGGCCTCGGCGGCCATCTCCTCGTAACGCGCCAGGCGCGCCTTCGACTTCGCCTGCCGGCCCTTGGCGTTCGAGCGCACCCACTCGAGCTCGTCCTTCAGTCGCTTGGCGAGCTTCTGGTCCTTCTTGCCCTGGACCTGGAGGCGCTCCTCCTTCTTCTCGAGGTAGGTCGAGTAGTTGCCCTCGTACGGATAGAGGCGGCCGCGGTCGACCTCGCAGATCCACTCCGCGACGTGGTCGAGGAAGTACCGGTCGTGCGTGACGGCGAGCACGGCGCCGGGGTACTTGGCGAGGTGCTGCTCGAGCCAGAGCACGCTCTCGGCGTCGAGGTGGTTGGTGGGCTCGTCGAGCAGCAGGAGGTCGGGCTTGCTGAGCAGCAGCTTGCAGAGCGCGACGCGACGCTTCTCACCACCGGAGAGGTGCTTGACCGACGCGTCCGACGGCGGGCAGCGCAGCGCGTCCATCGCCTGGTCGAGCTGCGAGTCGAGGTCCCACGCGTCGGCCGCATCGATCTCCTCCTGCAGCGTGCCCATCTCGGCGAGGAGCGCATCGAAGTCGGCGTCGGGGTCGGCCATCGCGGCCGAGATCTCGTTGAACCGGTCGATCTTGCCCTTGATCGGGCCGACGCCCTCCTGCACGTTCTCGAGCACGGTCTTCGACTCGTCGAGCTCGGGCTCCTGCATGAGGATGCCGACGCTGTAGCCGGGCGAGAGCCGGGCGTCGCCGTTCGACGGCTGGTCGAGGCCGGCCATGATCTTCAGGATCGTGGACTTGCCGGCGCCGTTCGGGCCGACGACGCCGATCTTGGCGCCGGGCAGGAACGCCATCGTCACGTCGTCGAGGATGACCTTGTCGCCGACCGCCTTGCGGGCGCGCACCATGGAGTAGATGTATTCCGCCACCGGGGTGATTCTCCTCTTGGGTCGTGGGCCGGGTCCGCGAGCGCGGACCCCTGCGGTCTCGAACGACCGCCACGTCTCGGATGCCGTGCGCGCGGGCGGTGCCCGCGCGTCACGGTGCTCCCCAAGCCTACCCACGCCGACGCGACCGGCGATGCTCCCGCCGGCGATCGGGCTAGCCGACGACCGACGACTCCGACGCGGCCGTCGTGAGCGGCCCGGCCCAGTCGCCGGCAGGGACGAAGCCGTCGCCGCCGGAGACCGCGCCGGCGGCCACGTTCGACGTCTCCGAGGTGCCGCCGGGCGCCGAGGAGTCGGACTCCTCGGCCAGCCGCGACGGCCGCTCGGCGACCGTGCGCACCCAGCGCAGGTCGTGGCCGATCGAGTCGGCCTCGACGTCGACCGCGATGCCCTTGCGGTCGCCGGCCTCCCACGAGCGCACCTTGAGCTTTCCGGCGACGACGACGTGGTCGCCGCGCGAGAGCGACTGCGCGGCGTGCACGGCGAGCCGGCGGAAGGCGCTGACCGTGTACCAGTTCGCCTCGGCGTCGACCCACTGCTGCGTCTGGCGGTCGAACCGGCGGCCGCCGGTCGCGAGCCGGAACGTGGTGAGCTCCACGCCACCCGCGATGACGCGGTGCTCGGGCTCGGTGCCGATGGTGCCGGTGAGGGTGATGCTGTCGTGCATGGTCGTTCCTCCACTGGGTCTGGGTTGACGGATGCGACGGGCGGGCGCCCGCCCGCGACGCCGGGGCACGGGGCTCGTGCCGGATGGACCCGCGCCCCGGCGTCGCGATCACGAGTCTGGGCGCGGCGCCGCCGTGTGCGGGCGCGAGCCGGAGGCATCCGCTCGGCTCGTCGACCACTCGCTGTGGAGGAGCGACGTCGGCGCACGCCCGTAGAGTGACGAGCATGAACTACGTCGCCGACGACACCCGATACGACTCGATGGACTACCGGCGCGTGGGCCGCAGCGGGCTGCGCCTGCCCGGGCTCTCGCTTGGCCTCTGGCACAACTTCGGCGACGAGCGGGGGCTCGACACCCAGCGGGCGATCGTGCGCCGCGCGTTCGACCTCGGCGTGACGCACTTCGACCTCGCGAACAACTACGGGCCGCCGCCCGGCAGCGCCGAGTCGAACTTCGGCCGCCTGCTCGCCACCGACCTGCGGCCGTACCGCGACGAGCTCATCGTCTCGAGCAAGGCCGGCTACGACATGTGGCCCGGGCCCTACGGCGAGTGGGGGTCGCGCAAGTACCTGCTCGCCTCGCTCGACCAGAGCCTCGCCCGACTCGGCCTCGACTACGTCGACATCTTCTACTCGCACCGGCCCGACCCCGACACGCCCATCGAGGAGACGATGGGCGCGCTCGCGTCGGCCGTCGCGCAGGGCAAGGCGCTCTACGTCGGCATCTCGAACTACGACCCCGAGCAGACCCGCGCCGCGCAGGCCGCGCTCACCGACCTGGGCGTGCCGCTGCTGATCCACCAGCCGCGCTACTCGATGTTCGACCGCACGCCCGAGGAGGGCCTGTTCGACGCGCTCGACGAGCTCGGCACCGGTGCCATCGTGTTCTCGCCGCTCGCGCAGGGCATGCTGACCGACCGGTACCTCGACGGCATCCCGAGCGATTCGCGCGCGGCGACCAGCCGATTCCTGTCGGAGGAGCAGATCAGCTCCGAGTACCTCGAGCGCGTGCGCGGCCTCCGCGACATCGCCGACGCGCGCGGCCAGTCGATCGCGCAGCTCGCGCTGAGCTGGGTGCTGCGCGTGCCGACCGTGACGAGCGCGCTCATCGGCGCGTCGAGCGTGGCGCAGCTCGAGCAGAACCTCGCGGCCCTCGACGCACCGGCGCTCACCGACGACGAGATCGCCGCGATCGAGCCGTTCGCGGCGCACGGCACGCGGCTCGGCTGAGCCTCCGACGGGCGGCCGCCCGGGGCATCCGACCGCTCTTTCCGGAGCTGAGCGGTCCTCGCTCCCCCGGGCGCGCCTCCCGCGCGCCGGACGGCGGCCGTCGTAGCCTGCGGCCATGCAGTGGTGGAACGCATTCACGGAATGGCTCTTCGACCCCGAGACGCTGCCGGTGCTCTTCACGGCCGGCGTGCTCGTCCTCGCGGTGCTCGCCTCCGGGCTGCTCGCGGCCTGGATCGCCCGGTCGGCGGTGCGCGGCCTCGTCACCCGCCAGGAGCGCGAGCTGCGCTCGTCGGCGGTCGCCGCATTGGTGGACGCCGCCACCGAGGCATCCGTCTGGAACTCCCTGACCCCGCAGGAGCAGGTGCTCTCCGACCGCGCCGTGGGCCTCGCCGACGTGCGGCTGCGCCTGCTGCCCGTGAAGGGCGCCGACGTCGCCGCGAACTGGGCATCGCACCAGCTGCACGAGCTGAAGCGCGCCTCGGCGACGTTCGGCTACCAGCTCGACCCGGCCGTGGGCGAGTTCCGCGACCGCATGGTGGCGTGGCAGCGTCACCCGGGCCGCATGCGCCGGCAGTTCCAGGCCGACCTCGAGCGCTGGCGCACGCAGGACACGACGCCCGAGCAGGCCATGGTCGACCAGCAGGACGAGTGGGTCGCCCGCCAGCACCACGAGCGGTACGCCGACACGCAGGCCGGTCAGGCGACGGATGCCACCGAGCCGGCGCCGCCCGCAGCCGACACGCCCGCCGAGGAGCGCCCCTTCAGCGTCGGCGCGCCCCAGCCGCGTCAGGACGCGACGCCGACCGACACGACGCCCGTCTCGCGCTGACGCGCGGACCAGCGGCGTCGGTCAGCGCCACCACTCGTCGAACATCGACACCGGCACCTGCCGCTTGTGCTCGGTCGCGAGGTAGCGCGCCTCGATGAGCTCCGCCGTGCCCGCGTCGATCTCCTCGCCCTCGAGGAACGCGTCGAGGTCGGCGTACGTGAGGCCGAGGTTCGCCTCGTCGGCCTGGCCCGGATCGTGGTCGAGCAGGTCGGCCGTCGGGGTCTTCAGGTAGATGCGCTCGGGCGCTCCGAGGTGGGCCAGCACCGCTCGGCCCTGGCGCTTGGTGAGGCCCGTGAGCGGGAGGATGTCGGCGCCGCCGTCGCCGTACTTCGTGAAGAAGCCCGTGACCGCCTCTGCGGCGTGGTCTGTGCCGACCACGAGCATCGCGTCCTCACCTGCGATCGCGTACTGGGCGACCATGCGCGCACGGGCCTTGACGTTGCCCTTGCCGTGGTCGCTGAGCGGCGTGCCGGCCGCGTCGGCGTACTCGGCGGTGACGCCGTCGACGCCGCGCTGGATGTTGAACGTGACCTGCTCCTGCGGCTGGATCCACTCGAGCGCGAACGCCGCGTCGTCCTCGTCGTGCTGCACCGCGTACGGCAGGCGCACCGCCACGAAGCGGGCCGGATGCCCCTCGTCGGCCAGTTCCGCGACCGCGAGGCGGCAGAGGCGCCCGGCCAGCGCCGAGTCCTGCCCGCCGCTGATGCCGAGCACGAAGCCGTGCGCACCCGTGGCGCGCAGGTACTCCTTGAGGAAGCCGACCCGGGCGCGCACCTCCGCGGCGGGCTCGATGGTCGGCTTCACGTTCAGCTCTGCGATGATCCTCGCCTGCAGTTCGCGCATGGCACGAGGCTAGCGCCGACGTGTTACCGGCAGGAAACGGCGCGGGGCGACGGGGGCGCTCCGGTAGCATCGCGATCGACGCCGACGCGGTCGGCGCAGGCGTGATCGGGAGGGACGTGCCGTGGAGGCCACGATCGGCAACCTGGTGATCATCGTCGCCGTAGGCGTGCTCGCGCCGCTGCTCGCCCGGCTCATCGGCACCTGGCTCGCGATTCCCGTCGTGGTGTTCGAGATCGTGCTCGGCATCGTCGTCGGGCCCGACGCGCTCGGCTGGGTCACCTCCGACGAGCACACCGAGTTGATCGCGAACTTCGGGCTCGCGATGCTGTTCTTCCTCGCCGGCGCGGAGATCGACTTCCGCGAACTGCGCGGGCGGCCGCTCACCACGGCGTTGGCCGGCTGGCTCGTGTCGCTCGGCGCGGCGCTCGGCCTCAGCTTCCTGCTCGCGCCGCACGTCGGCGCCGCCGTCTTCATCGCCATCGCACTCACGTCGACGGCGCTCGGCACGATCATGCCGATGCTGCGCGACGCCGGCGACCTGCGCTCGCCGTTCGGCATCGCGGTGACGGCGGTCGGCGCCGTCGGCGAGTTCGCGCCGCTCATCGCGATCTCGCTGTTCCTGAGCGGGCGCTCGCCCGTCCAGGCCTCGCTCGTGCTGCTCGGCTTCGCCGTGATCGCCGGCCTCGCGATCTGGGGCGCCGCGCGCGGCGTGGGCGCGGAGTTCGAGCGACTCGTCACCGCGACCCTGCACACGAGCGGCCAGTTCGCGGTGCGCCTGTTCATGATCGTCACGATCACGCTCGTCGGCATCAGCGTGGTGCTGGGGCTCGACATGCTCCTCGGCGCGTTCACGGCGGGCGTGCTCTACCGCCTCCTCATGAACGGCTCCGACGAGGCGCAGTCGAAGGTGATCGGGTCGAAGATCGACGCAGTGGCGTTCGGCGTGTTCGTGCCCGTCTTCTTCATCTACACCGGCGTCACGTTCGACCTCGACGCGCTGCTCGCGTCGCCCACAGCACTCGCGCTGGTGCCGATCTTCCTCGTCGCCCTGCTCCTGCTGCGCGGACTGCCGAGCCTGCTCTCGCTGCCGCGCGGCGCGAACCGGCTCGACCGCGGCGCGATGGTGCTCTACGGCGCCACCGGCCTGCCGATCATCGTCGCCGTCACCGCGATCGGCGTCGACCAGGGCGACCTCGGCACCGAGGTGGCGGCCGCCCTCGTCGGCGCGGGCATGCTGTCGGTGCTGATCTTCCCGCTGCTCGCGCTGTGGCTGCGGCGGAGGTCGTCGGACGCGCCGACCACGGGGCCCGACGACGACTACGTGCCGACGGTCGCGTGAGGCATCCGTCGCCGACCGGTCGCACCGGACGCACCGGAGGCTCCCGGTAGGCTTGACGGGCCGGCCCCCGTAGCTCAGCGGATAGAGCAGCAGCCTTCTAATCTGTCGGTCGCAGGTTCGAGTCCTGCCGGGGGCACCGCCGCGGACCCGACGCTCCGGTGTACGTCGGGCGAACGGTCCGCGAACCTTGGGAAGCGGGTGTCGACGCGTCACCCGCAGGTCACCCGCCCGCGCGAGCATGGCGACGTGGAGACGCACAGCTGGCACCGCTACGTGGCGATCGGAGATTCCCTCACCGAGGGACTCGGCGATCCGGCGGGGGCCCGCGGCGAGGACGAATGGCTGGGGTGGGCCGACCGCCTGGCCATCATCCTCGACGGGCACGCCCGCCTCGCCGGTGAACGGTTCGAGTTCGCCAACCTCGCCCTGCGCGGCAGCCGCATCGGCGACGCCGCCCGCAGCCAGGTCCCGCGGGCGATCGAGGTCGAGGCCGACCTGGTCTCGGTGATGATCGGCGGCAACGACCTGATGAGCCCCACCGCCGACCCCGACACGGTCGCCGGCGAGTTGGAGGACGTCGTGATGCGGCTCCGGCGGAGCGGCGCGAGCGTGCTGCTCGCGAACTGCTTCGACCCGCAGTTCGCGTTCTTCCTGCGGCCGTTCCGCGGGCGCGCGGCCGTGTTCAACGCCCACGTCTGGACGATCGCACGGCGCCACGGCGCCGCCGTGCTCGACGTCTGGGGCACGTCCGAGTTCCAGCAGCCGTCGATGTGGGCCGAGGACCGCGTGCACCTCAGCACCGCCGGCCACCGGGTGCTGGCGCGCCGCGCGTCCCACTCGCTGGGCGTGCCGTACGCCGAGGCGTCCGAGCCGTCCGAGCGGATGCCCGGGCCGGGGCCGTCGCCGATCACCGAACCAGTGCCGCTCCCCCGCAGGCGCCGATGTCGCTCCCGCGCTGGTTCGTCGTGCACGCGCTGCCGTGGATCGGCCGGCGCATGCGTCGCATCTCGAGCGGCGACGGGCGCGCCCCCAAGCGTCCCTACCCGGCGCCCGTGCTGCCCGCCGGGACCGCCCGTGCCGCGGGGCCCGCAGGGTTCGCCGACGGCGGGCCGCACTAGACTCGATCGCATGGGAACCTCGGGTGATCGCCTCGTCTGGATCGACTGCGAGATGACGGGCCTCGACCTCGAGGTCGACGAACTCGTCGAGATCGCCGTGGTGATCACCGACTACGACCTCGAGCCGGTCGACGCCGGCCTCAGCATCGTCATCAAGCCCGATGCATCCGCCCTCGAGCACATGGGCGACTTCGTGCGGAAGATGCACACCGAGTCGGGCCTCATCGAGGAGATCCCGGGCGGCAAGAGCGTCGCCGAGGCCGAGTACGAGGTGCTCGAGTACGTGCTCGCGCACGTGCCCGAGGAGCAGAAGGCGCCCCTCGCGGGCAACACGATCGGCACCGACCGCATGTTCCTCGCGAAGTCCATGCCGCGCCTCGACGCGCACCTGCACTACCGCAACGTCGACGTGTCGTCGATCAAGGAGCTCGCCCGCCGCTGGTTCCCGCGCGTGTACTTCAACGCGCCGGCCAAGAACGGCGGCCACCGGGCCCTCGCCGACATCCTCGAGTCGATCCGCGAGCTGCGCTACTACCGGCGCGCGGTCTTCGTCGCCGACCCCGGGCCGACCAGCGACGAGCTCGCGAAGATCTCGGAGGCCGTCGTGAACGAGTTCACAGCAAAGGTGTAGTAAAGTCGTCGAGTTGCCTCGTTCGGCGTGCGTCGAGCGGGTCCGCATGGTGGGTATAGCTCAGTTGGTAGAGCGCCTGGTTGTGGTCCAGGAGGTCGCGGGTTCAAGCCCCGTTACTCACCCCACTTCTCCCCCTCCCCGCGAGGAGCGCTGATGGCCGTCGAACTCGACGAGGACGCCTTCGAGCAGCTGGTCGTGGACGAGCTCGACGCCCTGCCCGACGACATGGTCGACGGGCTCGAGAACGTCGTGTTCGTGGTCGAGGAGACGCCGGAGGACGGCTCCCTCGACCTGCTCGGCCTGTACGAGGGCGTCGCGGTCACCGAGCGCGACCGCTACGGCTTCGGCGAGATGCCCGACCGCATCGTGCTGTACCGTCTCGGGCTGCTCGCGGCGTGCGACGACCTCGACCAGCTGCGCGACGAGATCCACGTCACGCTCGTGCACGAGATCGCGCACTACTACGGAATCGACGACGAGCGGCTGCACGAACTGGGTTGGGCCTGATCCGCGGGTACGATCATCGGGTGATGCCCGGTCCCCTGCGTGCAGTGCTCATCGCCCTCGGCGCGCTCGCGATCATCGCGCTCGGTCTCTACGGGCCGGCCACGCTCCTCGGGCCGCTGCCGAGGGTGTCGGTGCAGGCCGTCGACCCCGGCGCCCAGGCGGCCGGATCGGTGTCGGTCGAGCTCCCCGAGGCAGGCGCGTCCGCGGTGGTCGTGGTCGACCCCGACTCCCCCGAGACGGCCGCCGAGTCGGTCACGCTCGCCGAGGCGGGCCTCGAGGAGGCCGTTCCCTTCGCGGGCGTCGCGAAGCTCGTGCTCGCCCTCACGGTGCTGGAGGCGCAGCCCCTCGCGGCCGGCGAGCCCGGCCCCGACGTGCCGATCACCCCCGCGGACTACGAGGCCTACCTCGACTACCGCGACGCCGGCGCCCGCACGGTGCCGACCTCGCCCGGCGACACCTGGACCATGCGCGACATGCTCCGTGCCGTCCTGCTCGGATCGAGCAACAACCACGCCGACGGGCTCGCCCGGTGGGCGTTCGGCTCGGTCGACGGCTACACGATCGCCGGCAACGCATGGCTCGCCGAGCACGGCCTCGCCGACTCGGTCGTGGTCGACGCGACCGGGTTGAGCGACGAGAACATGGGCACGGCGGCGGATGCCGCTCGCCTGGGCGCGTACGTCGCGGTCGAGCCCGCGCTCGTCGACATCCTCGCCACCGCGGATGAGCGCACGTTCGGCGAGCGGACCATCCCCGACGTGTCGGCGCACCTCGAGTCCGACGGCGTGCGCGGTCTGTCGCGATCGTTCACGAACCAGGCGGGCCTCTGCTTCGTGTTCCTGACCACGTTCGGGCAGGGCGACGACGTGCGGATGCTGTCGGGCGCATTCCTGCGCATGCCCGACTACGAAACGCTCGACCCGGCCGTCACGACCGCGATCGAGGAGCTGCGCGTCGTCGACGAGGAGGTCACCGTGATCGCCGAGGGCGACACCTACGCGATCCTCACCGCGCCCTGGGGCGATCGCGCCGAGGGGGTCGCGGCGAGCGACCGCACGCAGCCCGCGTGGAACGACGCGAGCGGCGAGCCCGAGGTGGTCGTGGAGCCGTTCAGCACCGGCTCGCCCGGCGACCAGGTGGGCAGCGTCACCGTGCCGACGGCCGACGGCGATGTGACGACCGCGCTCGAGCTCGACGCGGCGATCACCGACCCGGGCCCGATCTGGCGGCTCACCCACCCGTCGCTCATGCTCGACGCGTTCTTCGCGGGCTGAGTCGCGCGGGCGTCGTCACGACGGGCGGCGTCGCTCCGAGCTCGACCGCGCGATCGCCGGTCAGTCGTTCTCGTCGTCGGACTCGACCGGGTCGGAGTCGTCCGCGTCGAAGCGGTACCGCACGTGCACCATCCCGGCGACGTCCCGCTCGTCGATGGCGTCGTACCAGAAGAGCGACTCCAGCCCGTCGACCGCGGCCATCATGCCGACGCGCCGCTCGTACTCGCCGCCCACCAGGATCCGCTGCTCCGACTGTCCCTCGAGCGGACCGTCGACGAACTCCGCGGTGTAGCGCACGGCTTCATTGCTCGCGTTCATGAGCCCACCGTAGTCCCAGGCGCTCAGCGAGGGAACGGCCAGGCGCCGTCGACGACGAGGTCCGCGTGGTGCTCCGGCGCGGCGGCCGACACGTAGGCGCGCCACTGGCGCTCCCAGGTGTCCCAGAACGGATCGAACCCGCCCCGGTCGCGTTCGAGCGCGCGCCGCCTCCGGGCATCCTCCCCCGCGACCATCCACACCCGCACCACCCGCGGTGCTGAGACCCGTCGATTCCCTGCGTTCTCAGGCCCCGGAACGCAGGTATTCGACGGGTCTGGAAGGCATATCGGGCGGGCGAAGGCGCCGCAGCCCTCGACGACGAGGCGGCCGCCGGGGCGCACGAGGTGGGACTCGGCGGGGCGGTCGCGCTGCCAGTCCCAGCGGCGCCAGGAGCCCGCGGCACCGCGGGCGCGCGGAATGAGCACGCCGTCGCGCACCGCGCGCGATCCCGCGGCGAGCCCGTCCCACCCCGGGTAGATCGCGTCGAGGCGCAGCAGGTCCACCGGCAGCGACCCGGCCGCCGCCACGATCGCGTCGGCGAGGCTCGACTTGCCGGCACCGCTCGGGCCGTCGACGACGACAGTCGCCGACGGCCGCGAACGAAGGAACGCCGCGAGCCGTCGCGCCGCCACCGCGGGGGCAAGTCGCTCAGCCAAGGATGAAGTTCCAGCTGCCGGATGCCACGGCCACGACCACGCACGCCGCCGCCACGACCGCGCCGATGGCGATGAGCACCACCTCGGCGCCGCCGAAGTGCACCTCGCGCGCGTGCGACCGCGCGATGTCGGCGCCGAACCCGCGCGCCTCCATCGCGGTGGCGAGCTTCGACCCGCGCCGGATGGAGAGCACGAGCAGCCCGAAGGCCTGGCCGACGAGCCGCGGCACGATCCAGCGGTCGCCCACGCCGCGCGCCCGGCGCGCCAGCGCGAGCGCGCGCCAATCGTCCATGAACAGGCCCACCAGGCGCAGCGCCCCGAGCGCGCCGAGCACGAATCGCTCGGGCAGCCGCAGCGTCTGCGAGAGCCCGTCGGCGAAGTCGGTCGGGTCGATGGTGAGGAACAGCACCACCGCGGGCAACGCGATGGCGATCACGCGGGCGGCCGTCGAGAGGCCGATCTCGATCGACCCCTGCGAGACCTGGATCAGGCCCCACTCGAAGTAGACCGTGCCGCCGGTGCGACCGTAGAGCACCATGCTGAGCCCCGCGAGCGGACCCGCGATCCACACCACGGCGGTGCGCCGCGACCAGACCAGCGCACCGAGCCCCGCCGCCCAGAACAGCAGCAGCTCGAGCACGATCGCCGTGCCCGCCGAAACCGGGTCGAGCGTGAGCAGCAGCGCCAGGCTGAGCGGCACGGTCGCCGCGACCTTCGCGACCGGGTTGCGCCGGCCGACCCAGGTCGTGCCGCCGCGGGCGTCGAGCAGGCTCATGCGGGCACCTCCAGCGGGGCGAGGTCGAGCCGCTCGTCGGCGAGGGCGTCGACCACCTGCTCGTCGTGCGTGACCGCGACGATCGCGTGCCCCTCGTCGCGCAGCGCCCCGAGCAGCCCGACGAGTTCCGCCCAGGTCGTCGCGTCCTGCCCGAACGTCGGCTCGTCGAGCACGAGCACGTCTGGGCGCGAGGCGAGCACCGTCGCGACCGACAGCCGCCGCTTCTGCCCGCCCGAGAGCGTGTACGGGTTCGCCTCGGCGAGCCGGTCGAGCCGGAGGCGCACCAAGAGGTCGTCGACCCGCTGCCGGATCTCGGCGTCGGGCACCTTCTGCGCGCGCGGCCCGACGGCGAGCTCGTCGCGCACGCGACCGGTGAGGAACTGGTGCTCCGGGTCCTGGAAGACGGTGCCGATGCGCGAGAGCAGCTGCTTCGAGCGCCATCGGTGCGGTGCCGGGTCGGCTCCGCGGGCGAGGGGGCGGATGCCCCGAGCCGGCCGCCGACCGGCGGGATGAGGCCCGCGACCGTGAGCGCGAGGGTCGACTTGCCGACGCCGTTCGGACCGGTGACGCAGAGCGCGTTGCCGGCGCGCACCGCGAGGTCGAGCCCGCCCATCACGACCACGGACGGATCGCGGCCCACGGCGAGCCCCGCGGCATCGAGCAGCACGGCACCGGCCGGACGGGGCTCGTGGTCGGGCAGCAGCCGGCGGCCCGGCAGCCAGACGCCGTCGCGTGCGAGCTCCGTCGCTCGATCGGCGAGCACGGCATCGGGCGGCCCGTCGGCCACGACGCCGCCCGAGGCGCCGAGCACGACGACCCGGTCGATCACGGGCAGCCAGGCGTCGACGCGGTGCTCGACCACGACGAGGGTTGCCCCGGTCTCGCGGGTGACGCGGTCGACGGCGTCGCGCACCTCACGCACCCCGACCGGGTCGAGGTTCGCGGTCGGTTCGTCGAGCAGCAGCAGGCCGGGTCGCATGGCGAGCGCACCGGCCAGCGCGAGGCGCTGCTTCTGCCCGCCCGAGAGGTGCGAGGTCGGGTGGTCGAGCGGCAGGTCGAGGCCGACTGCGTCGAGCGCCTCGCGCACACGGGGCCAGATCTCGTCGCGGGGCACGCCGATGTTCTCGCATCCGAATGCCACGTCGTCGCCGACCCGGGCCAGCACGACCTGCGCGTCGGGGTCCTGCAGCACGAGCGCCGCCGAGCCGGCCGCAGCGGGCGCGCCTCCGACGAGCAGCGACCCGTGCGCGTCGCCCTCCTCCTCGCCGCCCAGCACCCCGGCGAGGCCGTGCAGCAGGGTGGACTTGCCCGAGCCCGAGGCGCCGAGCAGCAGCACGCGCTCCCCCGAGTCGATGTCGAGGTCGAGGTCGTCGATCGCCCAGGAGCGGCGGCCGGCGTGCCGCCACCCCCAGCCGGCGGCTCGCACCGCGGCCGGGGTGGCGGCACGTGACACGTCTCGGGTCACTTCAGTCGGCGATCCGCGCCTCGCGACCTGCCGCGAAGCGGCTGAGCGCTCCCGTGGACGCGAGTCCGCGCACCGCGAGCCAGGACAGCAGACCGGCGATCAGCGCGCCGCCGACGACCGCGGAGACCGTGTAGATCGCGGCGAACGCCGGCGCGGCGCCCGCGTACCAGAGCACGAGGTCGTTGATCGCCATGGCGAGGCCCGCGCCGGCACCGGCGAGGAGGGCGACGGGCAGGTTCCACTTGCGGTAGAGGAACAGCAGGAAGATGAGCTCCGCGCCGAGGCCCTGCACGAGGCCGGCCTCGATCGTCAGGAACCCGCCCCACTGGCTGCCGATGAGCGCGGAGACGACGGCGGCGACGGTCTCGGTGTAGATCGCGGCGCCCGGCTTGCGGATGATGAGCGCGCCGAGCACGCCGGCGATCAGCCAGACCGCGGCGGGGGCGGCCTGCAGGCCGGGCAGGAGCGCCTCGATCGGCGCGCTGACGCCGTTCCAGGCGAGGCCCCAGGCCCAGAAGACGACGCCGACGGCGACGCCCACGACGCTGGCGACGACGATGTCGACGACGCGCCAGCGGAGCGAGCGGGCGGGTCGCCCGGTGCCGGTGGAGGGGGTGGTGGACGTGGTTGCGTGCACTGTTCGTGCCCTTTCTGTCAGTGAAAGCGGCACGGGAAATGAGATGGTGTCTGCCTCCCTGCGCTGGCATGATCCAGATCAGGTTCGACGGTCGAAGGTTGGAGAACCTTCCTCTCAGCCCGGCTCACCGGACTCCCGTGTTCGACACGAGTATAGACCCGCGCTCGGGCGGGCCCGCCGGATGCTACTTCTTGAGCACCTTGATGAGCTTGGCGAGCGCGTTGCCCGCGACCCACACGAACGGGATGCCGACGGCGAGGAGCGAGATCACGTTCGGCTCGAAGTGCGTCTCGCCGTCCTTGCCCACGTATGCGCCGACCGGAATGGAGAGCCCGCCGCCACCGCCGCCGCTGCCCTTGCCGCCGCCGCCCGAGCCGGTCGCCTCGCCCTCGGCGGTGCCCGCGCCGAAGCCGTAGTACGCGAGCGCGACCGGGATGAGCGTGGTGCCCTCGATCGTGACGGGGTCGCCGTAGACGGTCTTGATGCCGGCGTCGCCGGCTGCCTTCGAGAGTTCGAGCGCGAGATCAGCCATGGCGGCCACGCTACTCCGCCGCTGCCGGGTCGGGCTAGGGTGCAGGGGCGATCGGATGCCGCCGAAGCGGCCGTTCAGCCGAGAAACGGGTCGACCTGCCCGCGCTGCGGCTCCACGCGGTCGTGCTCGCCTCGGCGCACGAGCGCCGCCGGGCGCACCGCTCCTCGGCCGAACCGCTCGGTGAGCCGGTCGACCGTGCGCTCCGCCTGCCGCCAGTCCTCGTCCGGGTCCCACAGGCTCGCCGCGGCGCCCGACGGGCGCAGCTGCTCGGCGCGGACGCCGACCAGCCGCACGCGATCGCCGTCGAGGTCGAGCCCGTCGAGCGCGAGGCACACCTCGTCGTAGATGCGCTTCGCGACATCCGTCGGCTCCCCCAGCGTGCGCGAGCGCGTCACGGTGCGGAAGTCGGTGTATCGCAGCTTGAGCACGACCGTGCGGCCGAGCAGGCCCGCGCGGCGCAGGCGCACCGCCACGTCCTCCGCCTGGCGCAGCAGCACCCGGCGGATCTCCTCGGGGTCGGTCAGGTCGTGCCGGAACGTCTGCTCGTGGCCGATGCTCTTCTCGACGTGGTGCGTCGACACGTCGCGCGGATCGACGCCGTTCGCGAGCGCGTGGAGCTTGCGGCCGACCGCCGGGCCGACCGCGCGCTCGAGCGCGTCGAGCGGCGTCTGGGCGACGTCGGCGACCGTGCGCAGGCCGAGGCGGCCGAGCGACTCCTCGGTGACCCTGCCGACGCCCCAGAGCGCCGAGACGGGCAGCGGGTGCAGGAACTCGAGGGTGCGGTCGGCGGGCACGACGAGCAGGCCGTCGGGCTTGGCTCGGCCGGATGCCACCTTCGCGACGAACTTCGTGGCGGCCACGCCGACCGAGCACGGCAGCCCGAGCTCCTCGCGCACCCGCGTGCGGATCGTCCATGCGATCTCGGCGGGCGAGCCGTGCAGGCGCCGGGCACCGCCGACGTCGAGGAACGCCTCGTCGATCGAGAGCTTCTCGACGTACGGGGTGACCTCCTCGAAGATGGCCATGACCTGCTTCGAGATGGCCGCGTACCGGGGCATGTCGACCGGCACGATGACGGCGTTCGGGCACTTGCGCAGCGCGAGGGCCATCGACATCGCCGAGTAGACGCCGTACCTGCGCGCCTCGTAGCTGGCCGCCGACACGACGCCGCGCTGGCCGCCGCCACCCACGATCACCGGCTTGCCGCGCAGCTCCGGTCGGCGCAGCAGCTCGACCGACGCGAAGAACGCGTCCATGTCGACGTGCAGGATCGGCGTGCCGGAGTCGTCGACCGGACCGGTCGTGACCTGCCGGCCGCTGCCGTCCTGCCTGCTCATGGTGCGAGGGTATCGCCGACCGCCGTCGCGAGGCGCGACGTCGCCCGGCCCGGGATCAGAACCCGAAGTCCCCGCCGAAGTCGCCCCCGAAGTCGCCGAATCCGCCGGCGTCGCCGCCCCAGTCGCCGCCGGATGCGTCGGCCGACGCGTCGGTCGCCCCGGCGTCGGTCGCCCCGGCGTCGAACGAGGACGCATCGGGCAGGAACGCGTTGGCGATCGCCGAGCCGATCACGAAACCGGCGATGGTGCCGAGCATCGAGCTGCCGAACATGGCGCCGAACGACGGCCCGCCATTCGACCCGCGGTCGGAGAAGGCGCGCTCCATCGAACCCGGCTCGCGCAGCTCCGAGCGCGTGGCCGCACGGGCGAGGTCGGCGGGCTGGTCGCTCGTCGGTGCATCGCCCGCGGCGGCCTCGTCGCGGAGCCGCTGGTACACGAGTCGGCGCTGCTCGGGCGTCAGCTTCGCGAATGCCTCGTTGTGCGCCTCCTCCACGGCCTGGGGCGGCGCGGTGCGCAGGAGGTAGCGGTAGCGCTCGACCGCGAGCTCATCCTCCGACATGGGCTGTCGCCCCGGCGCGCGCGGCGGGGTGGATGCGGCGTACTGCGGCTCGTCGCGGCCGAGCAGTCGGTCGAGGAATCCCATGGTCGTCTCGCTTCCGTGCGGGGTCGATGGAAGAGCCACCCTAGGCAGGGCAGCCTTGAGCCGGCTGGGAGTCGCCCCTCAGCCGGCCACGAGTGGACTACTCGGCGGCGGCGCGCTCGAGGACGAGCTCGCGCACGCGCGCGGCATCCGCCTGGCCCCGCATGGCCTTCATGACCGCGCCGATGACGGCACCGGCCGCCTGCACCTTGCCGTCGCGGATCTTCGCGAGCACGTCGGGCTGGGCCGCGAGCGCCTCGTCGATCGCCGCGATGAGCGCACCGTCGTCGGAGACGACCGCGAGCCCGCGGGCGTCGACGACCTCCTGCGGCGAGCCCTCGCCCGCGATGACGCCCTCGAGCACCTGACGGGCCAGCCGGTCGGTCAGCGTGCCGGCCTCGACCAGCGCGGCGAGCTCGGCCACCTGTGCGGGGGTCGCGAGGCTCGCGGCGTCGGTGTCGGCCGCGTTGGCGAGGCGGGTCAGCTCGCCCGTCCACCACTTGCGGGCGGCCGCGGGCGTGGCGCCCGCGGCGATGGTCTCGGCCACCTCGTTCAGCAGGCCGCCGTTCGCGACATCCTGGAACTCGAGGTCGGTGAAGCCCCACTCCGCCTTCAACCGCCGACGGCGGGCGGCGGGCGGCTCGGGCAGCGCGGCGCGCAGCTCCTCGATCAGCTCGGCCGACGGCACGACCGGAAGCAGGTCGGGCTCGGGGAAATACCGGTAGTCGTCGGCGTCGGACTTCGGGCGGCCCGGGCTCGTGGTGCCGGTGTCCTCGTGCCAGTGGCGGGTCTCCTGCGTGATGGAGCCGCCCTTGGCGAGGATCGCCGCCTGGCGCTGGATCTCGTAGCGCACGGCGCGCTCGATCGAGCGGAACGAGTTCACGTTCTTCGTCTCGGTGCGGATGCCGAGCGCCTCCTGCCCGCGCGGGCGGAGCGAGACGTTGGCGTCGCAGCGGAGGTTGCCGCGCTCCATGCGCGCCTCCGAGATGCCGAGCGAGAGGGCGATGTCACGGATGGTGGACACGTAGGCCTTCGCCACCTCGGGGGCATCCGCCTCGGCACCGAAGATGGGCCGCGTCACGATCTCGACGAGCGGCACCCCGGCGCGGTTGTAGTCGACGAGCGAGTACTCGGCGCCCTGGATGCGACCGGTGGCGCCACCGATGTGGGTGAGCTTGCCGGCGTCCTCCTCCATGTGGGCGCGCTCGATGGGCACGCGGAACACACGGCCGTCGGAGATCTCGACCTCGACCTCGCCGTCGTGCGCGATCGGCTCGTCGTACTGCGAGATCTGGTAGTCCTTCGCGAGGTCGGGGTAGAAGTAGTTCTTCCGGGCGAAGCGGCTCGACCGGGCGATGTCGCAGCCGAGCGCGAGGCCCAGGCTGATCGACTTGCGCACCGCGTCGCCGTTCACGACCGGCAGCGACCCGGGCAGGCCCAGGCAGACCGGCGAGACGAGCGTGTTGGGCTCGGCGTCGTGGTACGCGGCGTTCGCCGGGTTGGGTGCCGGCGAGAACATCTTCGTGACGGTGTTCAGCTCGACGTGCACCTCGAGGCCGATGACCGGCTCGAACAGCTCGAGGGCCTTGTCGAAGTCCATCAGTTCTGCGCGGGCCATCAGACGGCACCCTCCTCGGCGGCGGTCATCTCATTGGGTGCGAGCGACGGCGCGCGGTCGAGCAGCGGACCGCCCCACTCCGCCTCGAGCAGGCGCTCGAGGGCACCGCCCACGCCGTACAGGCGTGCGTCCTGACGCGCGGGGGCGAGGAACTGGATGCCCACGGGCAGGCCGTCCTCGTCGGCGAGGCCCGACGGCAGCGAGATGCCGGGCACTCCTGCGAGGTTCGCCGGGATGGTCGCGACGTCGTTGAGGTACATCGCCAGCGGGTCGTCGAGCTTCTCGCCGAGCTTGAACGCGGTGGTCGGCGCGGTGGGCGACGCGAGCACGTCGACCGACGCGAACGCCTGGTCGAAGTCGCGCTGCACGAGCGTGCGCACCTTCTGGGCGCTGCCGTAGTAGGCGTCGTAGTAGCCGGCCGATAGCGCGTAGGTGCCGAGGATGATGCGGCGCTTGACCTCGGGGCCGAAGCCGGCCTCGCGGGTCGCGGCCATGACCTCCTCGACGGTGCCGCCGCCGGGCGGCGTGACCCGCAGGCCGAAGCGCACGGAGTCGAACTTCGCGAGGTTGCTGGAGGCCTCGGCGGGGAGGATCAGGTAGTACGCGGCGATCGCGTACTCGAAGTGCGGGGTGTTCACCTCGACGATCTCGGCGCCGTTGCGCTCGAGCAGTGCGAGCGCCTCGTGGAAGCGCGCGAGCACGCCGGGCTGGAAGCCCTTGCCGTCGAGCTCGCGGATGACGCCGACCTTCAGGCCCTGCACGTCGGCGTTGCGCACCGCGTCGGCCATCGACGGCCACGGGTCGGGGATCGACGTGGAGTCGTGCGGGTCGTACCCGCCGATCACGTCGTGCAGCAGCGCGGCGTCGAGCACCGTGCGCGTGACCGGGCCGACCTGGTCGAGCGAGGAGGCCAGCGCGATCGAGCCGTAGCGGCTCACGCCGCCGTAGGTGGGCTTCACGCCGACCGTGCCGGTCACGTGCGCGGGCTGGCGGATGGAGCCGCCGGTGTCGGAGCCCAGGGCGAGCGGCGCCTCGAACGCCGCGACGGCCGCGGCCGAGCCGCCGCCGGAGCCGCCGGGGATGCGCTCGAGGTCCCACGGGTTGTAGGTGGGCCCGTAGGCCGAGTGCTCGGTCGACGAGCCCATGGCGAACTCGTCCATGTTCGTCTTGCCGAGCGGCACCATGCCCGCCTCGCGCACGCGTGCCACGGGCGTCGCGTCGTACGGGGGCATCCAGCCCTCGAGGATGCGGGAGCCGGCGGTCGACGGCATGTCCTTGGTGACGAGCACGTCCTTGATCGCGATGGGCACGCCCGCGAGCGGCCCGAGGGGCTCGCCGGCGGCGCGCGCACGGTCGATGCGCTCGGCGTCGGCCAGCGCGGCATCCGTCGCCACGTACAGGAACGCGTGCACCGACGAATCGACCGCCTCGATGCGGTCGAGGTGGGCGCGGGTCGCCTCGACGGCGCTCACCTCGCCCGAGGAGAGGGCGTCGGCGAGGGCGGATGCCCCGAGCCGGGTCAGGTCCCGGCTCACTGCTCCTCCCCCAGGATCGCCGAGACCTTGAACCGCGAGCCGTCGTGCTCGGGCGCGCCCGCCACGGCCTCGGCCGGGGTCAGCGTCGCGCCGACGACGTCGTCGCGGAAGACGTTCTGCATCGGGATGGGGTGGCTGGTCGCCGGCACGTCGGGCGTCGCCACCTCGCTCACCTGCTCGACCGCGTGCATGATCTGGCCGAGCTCCTTCGTGAGGCTCGTCACCTCGTCGTCGGTGAGCGCGATGCGGGCGAGGTTCGCGAGGTGCGCGACCTGCTCCGCCGTGATGTCGGACATACTGCTCCGTCGTGTCGGGGAGGGGGATGCGTCAGCGATTCTATCGGGGCGCGGATCAGTCCGCCGGGGCCTGCTCCAGCGGCGGCAGCGCGTCGGGCCCGTCGGTGACCAGCACGGCGAACTGCGCGGCGTCGAGCACGCGCACGCCGAGCTCCTCGGCCTTGGCGAGCTTGGAGCCCGCGCCCGGGCCTGCGGCGACGAAGTCGGTCTTCTTCGACACGCTCGACGCGGCTTTGCCGCCGGCGGCGATGATGGCCTCCTTCGCGCCCTCGCGGCTGAACCCGTCGAGGGTGCCGGTCGCGACCACCGTGAGCCCCGCGAGCACGCCACCGGCCTCCGCGGCGGCCCCCGGCCCCGGATGCCCCGGGGTGGCGAACTGCACGCCCGCGGCCGTCCACCGGTCGACGATCTCGCGATGCCAGTCGACCTCGAACCAGTCGAGCAGCGAGTCGGCGATGGTCGGCCCGACGCCGTCGACCTCGGCCAGCTGCTCGCGCGATGACCCGCGGATCGCGTCGAGCGAGCCGAAGTGGTCGGTCAGCGCGCGCGCCGCCACCGGCCCCACGTGGCGGATGTTCAGCGACACGAGCAGCCGCCAGAGCGGCTTCGTGCGCGCCCGGTCGAGCTCGTCGACGAGTCGGGTTGCCGCCTCGGAGGGCAGCAGTTCGCGGTGGTTCTTGCGGATGCCCGCGGCCCGGCGCTCCGCGGGGGTCAGGTCCTCCGTGCCCGGCGGGTACGTCGCCGCGCTCCATTTCTGGAACGGTGCCCGACGCACGGGCTCGCCGGTCGACTCGTCGAGCCTCGGCTCGCCGGTCTCGGCGTCGCGCACGATCACCTCGATGGGCACGAGCTCATCGACGGTGAGGTCGAACAGCCTGGCCTCGGTGACGAGCGGCGGCACCTCGGGCACCTCGGGCTGCGTGAGCGCGGCCGCGGTGACCTCGCCGAGCGCCTCGATGTCGAGCGCACCGCGCGAACCGATGTGCTCGACGCGGCCGCGCACCTGCGCCGGGCAGGCGCGCGCGTTGGGGCAGCGGAGGTCGATGTCGCCCTCCTTCATCGCCCGCAGCGTGGTGTCGCACTCGGGGCAGGCCTCGGGCATCTGCCACTCGACCTCGGTGCCGTCGCGCAGCTGCTCGACCGCGCCCAGGATCTCGGGGATCACGTCGCCGGCCTTCCGAAGCACCACGGTGTCGCCGATCAGCACGCCCTTGGCCTTCACGACGTCCTGGTTGTGCAGCGTCGCCTGCCGCACGGTCGAACCCGCGACCTTCACGGGCGCCATGACCGCGTACGGCGTGGCGCGTCCGGTGCGGCCGACGCCGACGACGATGTCGAGCAGCTTCGTGTGCACCTCCTCGGGCGGGTACTTGTACGCGATGGCCCAGCGCGGGGCGCGGCTCGTCGCGCCCAGCTCGGCGTGCAGCGCCAGGTCGTCGACCTTCACGACGATGCCGTCGATCTCGTGCTCGACGTCGTGCCGGTGCTCGCCCCAGTGCTCGATGAACCCGGCCACGCCGTCGATCGCGTCGAACACGCGCGCGTACGGCGACACCGGAAGCCCCCACGACGCCAGCAGGTCGTAGATCTCGGATTGCGCGGCCACCGGCGGCTCGCTCCAGGCCCCGATGCCGTGCAGGTACAGCGCCAGGCGGCCGAGCCGGTCGCGCATCAGCTCGCGCTCGAATGCGTTCTTGTTCTCACGGCGCTGGCGGAGGCTGCCGGCCGCCGTGTTGCGGGCGTTGGCGAATTCGGCGAATCGGGTGGGGATGCTCTCGGCCGGCCGCCCCTTCGCGAGCTCGGCCGCCTCGTACTCGGCCTGCAGCTCACGCTGGCGGGCGTTCAGCGCCTCGAAGTCGGCCGTGCTGAGGAACACCTCGCCGCGCACCTCGAAGAACGCCGGGAACCCGCTGCCGCTGAGCCGCCTGGGGATCGCGGGGATGAGCTCGACGTTCTCGGTGATGTCCTCGCCGACCCTGCCGTCGCCGCGAGTCGTCGCGGTCTCGAGCACGCCGTCGCGGTAGGCGAGGCTGATCGCGAGCCCGTCGATCTTCAGCTCGGTCAGCCAGCGCACCGCGGTGCCCGCGGCCGCCTCGGCCTTCCCCGCCCACTCGCGGAACTCCTCGACCGAGAACACGTTGTCGAGGCTGAGCATGCGCTCGGCGTGCTCGTGCTCGGGGAACCCGGCTGCGACGACCGCGGCACCCACCTGCTGCGTCGGGCTGTCCTGCCCGGCGAGCTCGGGAAACGCCCGCTCGAGCGCCTCCAGGCGGTGGTACGACTCGTCGTACGCGGCATCCGACAGCGGGGAGTCGCCGTCGGCGTAGTACGCCCGCCGAGCGGCGTCGATGCGCTCCGACAGACGCTCGGCCTCGGCCCGCGCCGCCTCGAAGTCCATCGCCTCGATGTCACCGGGAACACTGCTCGATGCCGTCTCGCTCACGTGGCAATCCTAGGGAAGGCGGCCGACACCGCGACCCCGCGCGTGCGGCCGCCGCGAGCCGACGCGAGCCGGCGTCGCGGTCGGATCGGCAGCGCCTACACGCCGACCGGCACGGCGCTCACCGTGCGGTCGATGGTGCACTGGCCGAGCACGCGCGTGCCGACGTAGACGACCGCGGTCTGTCCGGGCGCGACGCCGTCGAGCGGCGAGTCGGGCGTGATCACGAGCTCGATGACGGATGCCGCTGAGTCGGCCGATGCCGTCGCGTCCGACGCGTCGTCCGAGGCATCCGTCGCCCGCAGCGCGACCCGGGCGATGGCCGGCACCGGGTCGGCGTGCGCACGGATCTGCACCTCGCAGGTGAACGTCTCGGTCGGGTCGGCGGGCGGTTGGCCCGCCCAGGTGAAGCGGGAGCCGGCGATCTCGGCGATCGCGAGCGCCTCGCGGGGGCCGACGACGACCGTGCGCTCCTTGGGGCGCACGTCGAGCACGAAGCGCGGCTTGCCGTCGGGCGCGGGCGTGCCGAGGCGGAGGCCCCGGCGCTGCCCCACGGTGAACGCGTGCGCGCCGTCGTGGCTGCCGACCACGGCGCCGGTGCGGTCGACGATGTCGCCGGGCGCCGTGCCGACCCGCTCGGCGAGCCACGCGCTGGTGTCGCCGTCGGGGATGAAGCAGATGTCGTACGAGTCGGGCTTCTGCGCCACCGCGAGACCGCGGCGGGCGGCCTCGGCGCGTACGAGGTCCTTCGAGGGGGTGTCGCCGAGCGGGAACATCGCGTGCGCGAGCTGGTCGGCCGTCAGCACGCCGAGCACGTAGGACTGGTCCTTCGCCTCGGCGCTCGCGCGGTGGAGCTCGCGGTGCCCCGCGGCATCCGTCTCGATGGTGGCGTAGTGGCCCGTGCAGACCGCGTCGAAGCCGAGCGCCAGCGCCTTCTCGAGCAGCGCGGCGAACTTGATGCGCTCGTTGCAGCGCATGCACGGGTTCGGCGTGCGGCCGGCGGCGTACTCGGCGATGAAGTCGTCGACGACGTCGTCCTTGAAGCGCTCGGAGAAGTCCCAGACGTAGAACGGGATGCCGAGGAGGTCGGCCGCGCGGCGGGCGTCCATCGAGTCCTCGATGGTGCAGCAGCCGCGGCTGCCGGTGCGCAGGGTTCCGGGCATGCGGCTCAGCGCGAGGTGCACGCCCACCACCTCGTGGCCGGCCTCCACCGCGCGCGCCGCAGCGACGGCGCTGTCGACGCCGCCCGACATCGCCGCGAGAACCTTCATGCGCCCCAGTGTACGAGCGGCCCCTGAACGGCCGCCCGACGAGCGCCCGGCGCGCGCGTCAGGCGCGGGGTCGGCCGGCCTCGAGCGACTCGACCCGGCGCTGCAGCGCCTCGACGTCGGCGGCGAGCTGTCGCTGGCGCTCGTCCGCCTCACGACCCGAGGCGCGGTTCTTGGAGACGATGCCGATGCTCGCGTAGGTGAAGACCGCGATGATCGCCACGATCGCGATCCAGGCGAACCAGGGGATGTCCATGATGGTGCTCCCTTCGTGGGGTTCCTCCCGCCGAACGTAGTGCGCCCGCCGAAGCGCACGCAACCAGGTCAGCGGTCGAAGGAGGTGGCGCGCGCGGCGAGGCCGGCGCGGGCGGCCGCCTCGTGGGCGGCGGGCAGCGCGGCGAGGAACGCGTCGACGTCGGCGTCGGTCGTGGTGCGGCCGAGCGTGACGCGCAGCGCCCCGCGCGAGTCGGCCTCGCTGCGCCCCACCGCCCGCAGCACGTGCGAGGGCTCGGCGACGCCCGCCTGGCAGGCCGATCCGGTCGAGACGGCGACGCCCGCCATGTCGAGCAGGAACAGCAGCGAGTCGCCCTCGCAGCCAGGGAAGGCGAAGTGCGCGTTGCCGGGCAGCCGGTCGACCGGGTCGCCGCTCGGCACCGCGTCGGGCACGGCCTCGCGCACGCCCGCCACGAGGCGGTCGCGCAGCGCCGACACGCGAGCGGCTTCGGCGTCGAGGGAGTCGGCGGCGATGGATGCCGCTGCGGCGAACGACACCGCGGCCGCCACGTCCTGCGTGCCCGAGCGGATGCGCCGCTGCTGTCCGCCGCCGTGCAGCAGCGGCTCGACCCGCGCCGACCGCGCCAGCACGAGCGCGCCCGCCCCCACCGGACCGCCGATCTTGTGCGCCGACACGCTCAGCGCGACGAGTCCCGCCTCGCTCGACCCGCTCGCCGCACGCGTCGCCGCGAACCGCACCGGCACGTGCCCGTAGGCGGCGATCGCGTCGACGTGCAGCGGCACCCCGGCGCCCGCGGCGAGCGCCGCGACCTCGGCCACCGGCTGGAGCGTGCCGACCTCGTTGTTGGCCCACAGCATCGTGGCGAGGGCGATCGTCTCGGGCGAGCGCGCGAGCGCGCGGGCGAACGCATCGACGTCGACCCGGCCGAGCGCGTCGAGCGGGATCTCCTCGACCACGGCGCCCTCGTGCGCCTCGAGCCACTCGACCGTGTCGATCGTGGCGTGGTGCTCCCCCGCCGGCATCAGCACGCGCGGGCGCGCAGGGCCGGGGCCGACCGGCTCAGGGGCATCCGACTGCCTGGCCCACCACAGGCCCTTGATCGCGAGGTTCACGGCCTCGGTGCCGCCGCCCGTGAGCACGACCTCGATGGGGTCGCAGTCGAGCGTCGCGGCGATGGTCTCGCGCGCACCCTCGAGCAGGCGCTTCGCCTCCTGCCCGGCGGCGTGGATGGACGAGGGGTTGCCCACGCGCCCGAGCGCGTCGGTCAGCGCGGCGATCGCCTCGGGCAGCATCGGGGTCGTCGCGGCATGGTCGAGGTAGACGGTCATGACGCCCACCTCCCCTGCGGCTCGGGTGCGCCGGGGCACCCGGTCTCGCGAACTACTGTAGATCGCATGACGTCGGGCGATGCGCTGCACGACCTCGGCGTTCGCGCGACCGCCGAGGGCGGACGCCTGCGCGTCTGGTCGCACTCGGCCACCTCGATGCGGTGCGAGGTCTACGACGCGGCGGATGCCGCGTGGTCGATCGCGTCCATCGAGATGACGCGCGACGCGCACGACGTGTGGACCGCCGAGTCGCCCGAGCTGCGGACCGGTCGGCTGTACGCGCTGCGCGTCGACGGCCCGACGGGCCCCAACCACGCCTTCGACCGTCGACGGCGCCTGCTCGACCCGTACGCCCGCGGCCTGGTGCGCGTGCCCGGCGACGGCTGGCGCTCGGCGATCGTCGACGGCGGCTTCGACTGGGGCTCGTCGTCGAAGCCCCGCATCCCCATGGACCGCACCGTGCTCTACGAGACGCACGTGCGCGGCTTCAGCCGGCGCAACCCCGACGTGCCGCCCGAGCTGCGCGGCACCTACGCGGGCCTCGCGCACGAGTCGTCGATCGCCTACCTGCGCGACCTGGGGGTCACGACCGTCGAGCTGCTGCCCGTGCACGCGTTCGTGCCCGAGCAGCGGCTGCTCGCCCAGGGCCTCACGAACTACTGGGGGTACAACACGCTCGGCTTCTTCGCCCCGCACGCGGCCTACGCGAGCCCGGCGGCGCAGGCGGCCGGCCCCGACGCGGTGCTCCGCGAATGCAAGGGCATGGTGAAGCTGCTGCACGAGGCGGGGCTCGAGGTCGTGCTCGACGTCGTCTACAACCACACGGCCGAGGAGGGCCCGAACGGCCCCGTGTACCACCTGCGCGGCATCGACAACGCGGGCTACTACCGGCAGGACGCGCACGGCGCGTACGTCGACAGCACCGGATGCGGCAACACCGTGTACTACGGCGGACGGGCGCCGGTGCGCATGGCGCTCGACTCGATGCGGTACTGGGCCGACGAGGTGGGCGTGGACGGGTTCCGGCTCGACCTGGCCACGTCGCTCGGCCGCGGCGACCACGGCGGGTACTCCCCGACCACCCGCTGCTGCGCGGCATGCTCGACGACCCGGTGATCGGCGCGTCGAAGCTCATCGCCGAGCCGTGGGACGTGGGCTGGGGCGGATGGCAGACCGGCAACTTCCCCGCGGGCTTCAGCGAGTGGAACGACGGCTACCGCGACCGCATCCGCGACTTCTGGCTCGGCGACCTGCGCCGGCAGCGGCGGCGCGAGCAGGTCTCGGGCATCGGTCCGCTCGCGACGAGCGTCGCCGGCTCGGCGCAGACCTTCGCGGCGGATCGCGGCCCGCTCGCGAGCCTCAACTTCGTCACGGCGCACGACGGCTTCACGCTCGCCGACCTGACCGCCTACGACGTCAAGCACAACCTCGGCAACGGCGAGGACAACCGCGACGGGTCGAACGACAACCGCTCGTTCAACCACGGCGTCGAGGGGCCGACCGACGACGAGGCGGTGCTCGCCGACCGACGTCGCAGCATGCGCAACCTGCTCGGCACGCTGCTGCTGTCGGCGGGCGTGCCGATGCTCACGGCCGGCGACGAGTGGGGGCGCTCGCAGCGCGGCAACAACAACGCGTACTGCCAGGACGGCGAACTGACCTGGTTCGACTGGGAGCGTGAGCCGTGGGAGGACGACCTGCTGCGGGTCGCGCGCCACCTCATCCGGCTGCGACGCGAGAATCCGGCGCTGCGGCCGGTACGGTACGGCCGCCCGGGCGAGACCACGCCGAGCGCGACCCAGATGGACTGGTACAACGTGCACGGCGAGCCGATGTCGGCCCACGACTGGGAGGATCCGAAGCGGCGCACCCTGCAGTACCTGGCGGCGTCGACCCCCGAGACCGAGCCGTTCAACCGCGTGCTGCTCGTGCTGCACGGTCGCGATCGCGGGACCCGCGTCACCCTGCCCGCGCACGAGGGCGTCGAGGGCTACACGCGGCTCTGGGACTCGAGCCGCGACACGCCGTCGCGCCAGGTCAGCGAGCGTCGGCCGGGCGACCCGGTGCGGGTGCGGCCCGCGTCGATCCAGGTCTTCCGGGCGCACTGAGGGGGTCGGCACGATGGCGAAGCGAGCGGATGCCACGGGGCGCGGCGGCACGCCCGCGACCGTGGCGCTCGACGCGGCCGGCGTCGCCTACGAACTGCGCCCGTACGCCCACGACCCGCGCGCACAGGCCTACGGCCTCGAGGCCGCCGAGGCGCTCGGCGTCGAGCCCGAGCGGGTCTTCAAGACGCTGCTCGCCGACGTCGACGGCGAGCTGGTCGTCGGCATCGTGCCCGTGTCGGGACAGCTCGACCTGAAGGCGCTCGCGGCCGCGACCGGCGGCAAGAAGGCGCGCATGGCCGACCCGGCGGTCGCCGAGCGACGCACCGGCTACGTGGTCGGCGGTATCAGCCCGATCGGGCAGCGTACGCCCGCCCCGACGGTGCTCGACGAGAGCGCCATCCTGTTCGAGGCCATCCTCGTCTCGGGCGGCCGCCGCGGCCTCGACCTGGAGCTCGCGCCCGACGACCTGCTCGCCGTGACCGGCGGGCGCTACGCGGCGATCGCGCGCGACTGACCGGGCGCCCTACGGCAGCGCGACGAGCCCCATCTCGGCGGCGCTGAACAGCAGCGGATGCTTCGGCACGACGCGCACCGTGTACCCGAAGTTGCCCGCGCGCTCGAGCGCGACGGCGCCGGTGTACACGCGCGCGCCGCCCCGTCGCTCGACGGATCCGGGTCGAGTTCGCACGTGCGCAGGTCGGACAGGTCGTCGCCGTCGCGCACGCGGCCGTAGACCACCTGCACCGCGACGTCCTCGTCGGAGAGCCCGTCGAGGTCGACGTGCGCGCGCAACCGCAGCTCCTCGCCCACGTGCGGCACCGACGCGAGGCCGCCCGACTCGACGTGCCGCACGCGCACCGACGGCCACGCGGCGCGCACGCGCGCCTTCCACGCCGCCAGCTCGCGGGCCGGGCGATGGTCGTCGGCGTTCGCCGTCGCGGCGAGCTCGGCCGCGGGCCGGTACAGGCGCTGCACGTACTCGCGCACCATGCGGTCGGCCGACAGCTCGGGCGACAGGGTGGCCAGCGTGTGCCGCATCATGTCGACCCACGCGGTCGGCACGCCGTCGGCGTCGCGGTCGTAGAACCGGGGCGCGATGCGGTGCTCGATGAGGTCGTAGAGGGCGGATGCCTCGAGCCGGTCGCGCTCCGCGGCATCCCCCGCGGCGTCGGCCGACGGGATCGCCCAGCCGTTCTCGTCGTCGGCGTACTCGGCCCACCAGCCGTCGAGGATGGAGCAGTTGAGCGCGCCGTTCAGGGCGGCCTTCATGCCCGACGTGCCGCACGCCTCGAGCGGGCGCAGCGGGTTGTTCAGCCACACGTCGCAGCCCGGGTAGAGCGTGCGGGCCATGCCGATGTCGTAGTCCGGCAGGAACACGATGCGCTGGCGCACCGCCGGGTCGGACGCGAAGCGCACGAGCTGCTGGATGAGCTGCTTGCCCTCGTCGTCGGCCGGGTGCGACTTGCCCGCGACGACGATCTGCACCGGCCGCTCGGGGTGGGTGAGGATGGCGGCGAGCCGCTCCGGGTCCTGCAGCATGAGCGTCAGGCGCTTGTACGTGGGCACCCGGCGGGCGAACCCGATCGTGAGCACGTGCGGGTCGAGCACGCCCGACGTCCACGGCGGCGACACCGCGCCCGGGTGGCTCGCCGACCACGCCTCCGACACGCGGCGGCGGGCGTCGACCATGAGCTGCTCGCGCATGGCCTGCTTGACCTCCCACAGCTCGGCGTCGGAGACCACGTCGGACGCCCAGTCGACCGCGGTCGTGTCCGGCGAGCCGAACCGCGCCTCGGCGAGCGACTTCAGCAGCGGATCGGTCCAGGTCGGCGCGTGCACCCCGTTCGTGACCGAGTCGATCGGCACCTCGCTCGGGTCGAAGCCCGCCCACAGCTCGGAGAACATGCGCCGGCTGACCTCGCCGTGCAGCTTCGACACGCCGTTCGCGCGCTGGCCGAGCCGGAGGCCCATGATCGCCATGTTGAAGGCGTGCGAGCCGGGGTCGGCCTCGGTGCCGAGTGCGAGCACGTCGGCCGACCGCACGCCGGGCAGCAGCTCGGGCGTGAGGTAGCGCTCGACGAGCCCGCGGTCGAACCGGTCGATTCCCGCGGGCACCGGGGTGTGGGTCGTGAACACGGTGCCGGCGCGCACGGCCTGCAGCGCCTCCTGGAACGAGAGCCCCTCGCCGATCAGGTCGGAGATGCGCTCGAGGCCGAGGAAGCCGGCGTGGCCCTCGTTGGTGTGGAACACGTCGGCGGCGGCGTGCCCGCCGAGCTCCTCCCAGCTGCGCAGCGCGCGCACGCCGCCGATGCCGAGCAGCAGTTCCTGCAGCAGGCGGTGCTCGCCGCCGCCGCCGTACAGGCGGTCGGTGACGCCGCGGAGGTCGTCGTCGTTCGCGGGGATGTCGGTGTCGAGCAGCAGCAGCGTGACCCGGCCCACCGCGGCCTGCCAGACCCGGGCGTGCAGCGCACGCCCGCCCGGCATTGCGAGGCTCACCTGCTCGGGCGTGCCGTCGTGCCGGCGCAGCACGGTGAGCGGCAGCCCGTCCGGGTCGAGCACCGGGTAGCGCTCCTGCTGCCAGCCGTCGGGCGAGATCGACTGCGAGAAGTAGCCCGCGCGGTAGAACAGCCCCACGGCGGTCAGCGGAACGCCCAGGTCGCTCGCGCTCTTCAGGTGGTCGCCGGCGAGGATGCCGAGGCCGCCGGAGTACTGCGGCAGCGCCGCAGCGATGCCGAACTCGGGCGAGAAGTACGCGATCCGCGCCGGCGCCGGGCCCTCGAGGCCCTGGTACCACCGCGGCTCGCCGAGGTACGCGTGCAGGTCGGCGCGCAGCGACTCGGCCCACGCGACGAATCCGTCGTCGGCCGCGAGTTCCGCCAGACGTTCCGGCTCCACCTCGCCGAGGAGCGCGACCGGATCGTGCCCGGTCGCCGCCCACGCGTGCGGCGAGACGTGCTCGAACAGCCGGCGGGTCGGCAGGTGCCAGGACCAGCGCAGGTTCGCGGCGAGCTCCTCCAGCGCCGACAGGCGCTCCGGAACCACGGGACGGACGGTGAATCGACGGATCGCTCGCACGGCATCAGCGTACGTGTGCAACATGTCGGACGCGTGAACGCAATCCCCCGACATGGTCGTGTCGACGCGATACGGTCGGAGCGTGACCTCCCCCACGACGACGGTCGGCCGGATCCCGGTGGGCCGCCTCACTCCCGCATCACTCGAGCCGGAACTGCGCCCGAAGGCGTTCGACGGCGAGGTGGTGCCGTTCCGGGCCACCGTCTTCCGCGAGGGGCACGACGCCGTCGGCGCCATGCTGCACCTCACCTCGCCCTCCGGCGCGTCGAGCGAGCATCGGATGCACCTGATGGGACCGGGCCTCGACCGCTGGGAGGCGCTCGCGCTGGTCGACGAGGTCGGCGAGTGGCGCTGGAGCGTGACCGGGTTCGGCGACGAGTTCGAGACGTGGGTGCACGATGCGGGCATCAAGGTCCCCGCGGGCATCGACGTCGAGCTCATGTTCGAGATCGGCGCACGGATGCTGCAGAAGGCGTCGCTGCAGATGAAGCGCCCGCAGCGCGCGAGGCGCCGGCTCGCGGCATCCGCCCGACTGCTCCGCAACCGCGCGAAGCCCGTGGACGAGCGCGCCGCCGTGATCGACGACGCGGCGCTGCACGCCGAGTTCCACCTGCGCCCGTTCGCGACGCTCACGACGACGTCGCCCGAGCACGTGATCCGGGTCGAGCGGCGCGCCGCCGGCGTGGGTTCCTGGTACGAGTTCTTCCCGCGCTCGGAGGGCGCGCACCGGTACAAGAACGGGCGTTGGCGGAGCGGCAACTTCCGCACCGCCCAGCAGCGACTGGCCGAGGTCGCCGCGATGGGCTTCGACGTGGTCTACCTGCCGCCGATCCACCCGATCGGCCGCGCGTTCCGCAAGGGCCCGAACAACACCCTCGACGCCGGCCCCGACGACCCCGGCTCGCCGTGGGCCATCGGCTCGCCCGAGGGCGGGCACGACGCGATCCACCCCGACCTCGGACGGCTGCGCGACTTCCGCGCGTTCGTGCGGCGGGCGAACGAGCTCGGCCTCGAGATCGCCATGGACTTCGCGCTGCAGGCCTCGCCCGACCACCCGTGGGTCACCGAGCACCCGGAGTGGTTCACGACGCTGCCGGACGGCACGATCGCGTACGCGGAGAACCCGCCGAAGAAGTACCAGGACATCTACCCGATCAACTTCGACAACGATCCGGAGGGCATCCGGCAGGAGGCGCTGCGGGTGCTGCGGCACTGGATCGCGCAGGGCGTGCGCATCTTCCGCGTCGACAACCCGCACACCAAGCCGCTCGCGTTCTGGCAGTGGATCATCGGCGAGGTGAACGCCGAGCACCCCGACGTCGTGTTCCTCGCCGAGGCGTTCACCCGCCCGGCGATGATGCGCTCGCTCGCGGCGGTCGGCTTCCAGCAGTCGTACTCGTACTTCACCTGGCGCAACACCAAGGAGGAGCTCGAGGAGTTCCTCACGAGCGTCTCACAGGAGACGGCCGACTACATGCGCCCGAACCTGTTCGTCAACACGCCCGACATCCTCACCGAGTACCTCCAGTTCGGCGGCCCGGCAGCGTTCACCGTGCGTGCCTCGATCGCGGCCACCGCCGGCCCGCTGTGGGGCGTGTACTCGGGCTTCGAGCTGTTCGAGTCGGTCGCGCGCCCCGGCGCCGAGGAGGCCATCGACAACGAGAAGTACGAGTACAAGCCGCGCGACTTCGCACGCGCCGAGGCGGAGGGGCGCTCGCTCGGGCTCTACCTCGGCATCCTGAACCGCATACGCGCGCAGCATCCGGCCCTCGGGCAGCTTCGGAACATCCGCTTCCACGCCACCGACGACCCCGCCATCCTCGCGTACAGCAAGCACCTCGACGGCGCGTTCACGGCGTCCGGCGAGCCCGACACGATCGTCGTCATCGCCAACGTCGACCCGCACTCCGTGCGGGAGACGACGGTGCACCTCGACGTCACCGCCTTCGGGCTGCCCGAGGGCACCCGCTACCGGGTCGACGAGCTCGTGAGCGGCGAGAGCTGGGAGTGGGGGCGTCGAACTACGTGCGACTCGACGCCTTCACCATGCCGGTGCACATCCTGCACGTGAGAGGGGCGATCGATGCCTGACACCAACCCGCAGCCGGCGATGCCCGCGCGCCCCGCCGACCACATCCTCGCCGCGGTCGGCGAGGGCCGGTACCACGACCCGCACGGCGTGCTCGGCCAGCACCCGATCGAGCGGCCGGGCGAGCCCGCGCGCACGGTGATCCGCGCCCGCCGACCGCTCGCCCGGGACGTCGACGCCGTGCTCGAGGACGGCCGGCTGCCGCTCGAGCACCTCGGCTGGGGCATCTGGCAGGGCGTCGGCGACTTCTCGCCGCAGGACTACCGCATCGAGGCGCGCTACGAGGACGGCGCGGAGTGGACCGCCGACGACCCGTACCGGTTCGCCCCGTCGATCGGCGAGCTCGACCTGCACCTCATCGGCGAGGGCCGCCACGAGGAGCTGTGGCGCGTGCTCGGCGCGCACCACCGCGACCACTGGGGCATCGGCTCCCCCGTCTCGGGCACGTCGTTCTCGGTCTGGGCGCCGCACGCCCAGGCGGTGCGCGTGCAGGGCAGCTTCAACGACTGGGACGGCTCCGCGCACGCCATGCGCAACATGGGCGGCAACGGGGTGTGGGAGCTGTTCGTGCCCGACGTCGCCCCCGGCGCGCTGTACAAGTTCGAGATCCGCACCCGGTCGGGCGACTGGGTCACCCACGCCGACCCGATGGCCCGCGCCGCGGAGGCTCCGCCGTCGACCGCGTCCGCGGTGACCGCCACCTCGTACGAGTGGGGCGACCACGAGTGGATGGACCGCCGCCGCGCCCACGACCCGCACGACGGCCCGATGAGCGTCTACGAGGTGCACCTCGGCTCGTGGCGCAAGGGCCTCGGGTACCGCGACGCCGCGGACGAGCTCATCGGCTACGTGACCGAGCTCGGCTACACCCACGTGGAGTTCCTGCCCCTGGCGGAGCATCCGTTCGGCGGCTCCTGGGGCTACCAGGTCACCGGTTACTTCGCACCGACCGCCCGCTTCGGGTTCCCCGACGACCTGCGGTACCTCATCGACCGCCTGCACCGGGCGGGCATCGGCGTGATCATGGACTGGGTGCCCGGCCACTTCCCGAAGGACGGCTGGGCGCTCGCCCGGTTCGACGGCGAGCCGCTCTACGAGCACCCCGACCCGCGGCGCGGCGAGCACAAGGACTGGGGCACGCTGATCTTCGACTACGGCAACCCCCGGGTGAAGAACTTCCTCGTCGCGAACGCGCTGTACTGGCTGGAGGAGTTCCACGTCGACGGCCTGCGCGTCGACGCCGTGGCATCCATGCTCTACCTCGACTACTCGCGCGAGGAGGGCGAGTGGGCGCCGAACATCCACGGCGGGCGCGAGAACCTCGAGGCGATCTCGTTCCTCCAGGAGGTCACCGCGACGTCGTACAAGCGCAACCCCGGTACGGTCATCATCGCCGAGGAGTCGACGAACTGGCCGGGCGTCACGCGCCCCACCTCGGGCGGCGGGCTCGGGTTCGGCTTCAAGTGGAACATGGGGTGGATGCACGACACGCTCGGCTACATCGGCGAGAATCCGATGTACCGGTCGTACCACCACGACGAGATCACCTTCTCGTTCATGTACGCGTTCAGCGAGAACTTCATGCTGCCGATCAGCCACGACGAGGTCGTGCACGGCAAGGGGTCGCTGCTGAACAAGATGCCGGGCGACCACTGGCAGCAGCTCGCGAACCTGCGCGCGTACCTCGCGTACATGTGGGCGCACCCCGGCAAGCAGTTGCTCTTCATGGGGCAGGAGTTCGGGCAGCTCTCCGAGTGGAGCGAGGAGCGCAGCCTCGACTGGTGGATGCTCGACCAGCCGAGCCACCGTGCGCTGTTCGACCTCGTTGGCCGCCTCAATCGCATCTACCGCGAGTCGCCCGAGCTCTGGGAGCTCGACAACGACTCCGCGGGCTTCGAGTGGGTCGACGGCGGCTCGGCAGAGACCAACGTGGTCGCGTTCCTGCGCTACGACCGCGAGCGACGGCCGCTGCTGTGCGTGGCGAACTTCGCCGGGGTTCCGCACACGGGCCAGCGGTTCGGCCTGCCGTTCGCCGGGCGCTGGGTCGAGGTGCTGAACACGGATGCCTCGGAGTTCGGCGGATCCGGCGTCGGCAACCTCGGCGGGGCCGACGCGCAGGAGGTGCCGTTCCAGGGCCGCCCGGCGTCGATCGACCTCACGCTGCCGCCGCTCGGAGTGCTCTGGCTGCGGCCGGAGTGACGACGGCGCACGGCTCGCGGGTGCACTCGCCCGCAGCTCAGTAGCGCAGCCCAGGCGGCTCAGTAGAGCAGCGAGGCGAGACGGCGACGGGCCGCGCCCACGCGCGGGTCGTCGATGCCGACGACCTCGAACAGCTCGAGCAGGCGCGCGCGCACGGGGTCGCGATCGGCGGGAGCCAGCTTCGCGAAGAGGGTGAGCAGGCGGTCGAAGGCGTCGTCGACGTGGCCGCCCGAGCAGTCGAGGTCGGCGACCGCGAGCTGCGCGTCGACGTCGTCGGGGGCGGATGCCGCGGCCTGGCGGATCTCGTCGATGCCGCGCCCCTGCAGGCGGGCCAGCAGGCTGACCTGCGCGAGCCCGGCCTTCGCCTCGGCGTCGGACGGCTGCTTCGCGAGCGCCGTGCGGTACGCGGCCGCGGCGGCCTCGTAGTCACCGCGCTCGATCGCGTCGTACGCCTCCTGCACGTGCTCGGGCAGCGGCTCCTCGACCGGCTCCTCCGCCTCGGCGGGCGCGTCGCCCATGTCGACCCGGCCGTTCACGCCGTGCTGCGAGGCGAGCTGCAGCAGCTGCTCGAACACCTCGCGCACGACCTGCTCGGGCTGTGCACCGGTGAACAGCGGCACCGGCTGGCCGGCGACGACCGCCGCGACCGTCGGGATCGACTGCGCCTGGAACGCCTGCGCGAGCTGCGGGTTGGCGTCGACGTCGACCTTCGCGAGCACGATACGACCGGCGTACTCGGCGACGAGCTGCTCGAGCACCGGGGTGAGCTGCTTGCACGGGGCGCACCACTCGGCCCAGAGGTCGACGACCACGGGCACGCGCTTGGAGAGCTCGACGACCTGGCCGAAGCTCTGGTCGGTCGCGTCGACCACGAGTGCGGAGGCGGGCACCGGCCCGCCCTCGCCCGCGGCAGGGCCGGACCCGTTCGCGGCGGGCGGCTGCGGTGCCGAACGGCGGGACGCCAGGGACGAGAGGTCCACGGCGCCGCGCATCGACGACGGGTCGGGCATGGGCGGGTTCGTCACTGGACCTCCGAGGCGTTGATCAGGCTCTCGGACCAGCCGAGCAGCGTGATGGTGCCGTCGGAACCGACACCGGGTACGTAGAACAGCAGCTGGAGCGAGACCTGGCGCTGCACGCCCTTCGCGCTCTTCTCGTCGAAGCCCGACAGGGCGGCGCCCGGCGAGCCCTCCTCGAAGCCGATGGTGCCGCCGTCGTTCGGCGTCACCTCCTCCTGCTGCTCGATCTCGACCGCGACGAGCGCGCCCGAGTCGTTGGTCGCGAGCGCCACCGTGGGCCCGTCGCCGACCTCGTTCGTGAAGTCGATGTCGGCGGTGTCGGGCAGGCTCCCGGCGATCTCCCGCTGGCCGGCCACGCCGAGCTGCTCCCGCAGCACGTCGCCCTCGAGCGTGAAGAGGTCGTTGTACTCGCTGTCGGAGCCCTTCAGCAGCACGTCGGCGTACGCGGTCGCGACCTCGCCGGGCGGCAGGAGCAGGCCCTTGAACTCGGGCGAGATGATCGGCGCGCCGATGCTCGCCGGTGCGACCGGCGGCACCTGCGCGTCGGGCGCCAGCGCCATCTCGTAGACGATGCGATAGTTCTCGCGCGGCTCGTCCTGCTCGAGCACGAGCGCGATCGGCGCCTCGGTCGGGTCGTCCTCGTTCTGGGTGACGACCATCACGGTGCGCGGCCAGAGGTTCGCCTGCTGCGGCAGGATGAGCGTGAGCGGCGACGCGCGGATCGCGGCGGGCGCGGCGTAGTCGTCGAGCGACGAGCGGATGGCGTAGTTCGCCTCGCGCGCGTCGAACGCGGGCCCGGTGAAGCGGTCTGAGAGCAGCGACTCGTCGCGCTCGGCGTCGGCGTCGCCCGCGAGCACGGCGATGCGGCGCATGATGCGCTCCATCTGCGGGACCGTGACGGCCGGCGGCGTCACCTCCTGCACGACCGGCTCCTCCTCGCCCTCGGCCGTGGGTGTCGGCTCCGCGGTGGGCGACGACGTGGCCATGGCCTCGAAGTCGGGCCAGTAGTCGGCCGAGCAGCCGGTGAGCGCGAACGCCGAGATCGCCACGACGGGCACGACCGCGATCCGCGAGCGGCCGATCGCGCGTCGACCCGAGCCGCGCCCGACCTGCTTGGCGCTGGGCTTCGGTGCGCTCGGGAGACGGCGGGGACCCTTCGGGACGTTTCGGCGCGGGCCGCGCGAACGGCGGTGGCGACGGATGCCGGTGAGGAGGAAGAACAGCCCGACCAGGAACAGCAGCGAGCCGCCCGCGATCAGCGGGCCGGCCCACGGGGTCGAGTTGTCGAGCGGCCACGAGATGCCGATGCGCGACGGTGCGCGCTCGGTGCCGTCCGCGGCCAGCAGCACGGTGATGCCCTCCGGGAGGTCGACGGTCGTGCGCAGCAGGTTCTCGGCGGCGAACTGGTCGAGCCACAGGTCGGAGCCGGACGGGTCTCCAGTGGCATCCGGGTTCTCCTCGGGCTCGTCGGAGTCCGCGTCCTCGTCCTCGCTCGCGGGCGCGTCGGGGTCGGTCTCGGGCGCGGGCGCCGCACCAGGGTCGGCGGCCGGCGTGACGAGCGACGAGGTGAGCACGCCCTCCTCCTCGTCGAAGCCGATGCTCGTGTACGAGGTGTCGCCGATCCAGGCGAGCACGTCGTTCGTGCGGCCGTACGCGAGGAACACCTGCGGCGAGCCGCTGACGGTGAACGACTGCTGGCCGGCGTGGGCGGCGAGCGCCTCGGGCTCGACGACCATGTAGTTCGACGGGTTCTCGACGGTGACGTCGAGCACGACGCTGTCGGGCTCGAGGAGCACCGTGCGCTGCGCGATGCCGGCGCCGATCATCAGCGCGGCGCCGATGAACGCAACCAGCGCGAGTACGAAGCGCAACGAGTCTCCTTCAGGTCGGGGAGTCGGTCGCCCGGGGATCCGGCACCGGTTCGGGCTCCGGTGCATCCGCCTGTCGCGAGCGACACAACGTTCCACGATATCGGCCGAGGCTGGGAGTTGGCCAACCGATGGCTGTGCACACGAGTGCCCTCCTGCCGAGGCGGCTCCCGTACAATCGGACGGGCCCGCCCCACCCCTGTTCGCGGGCCAGCCACCCCACCCCCGGAGGAGACATGGTCGAGGAGACCGAATTCACGCAGGTGTTCCGCGGATACGACAAGGACGAGGTCGACAAGGCACTCGTCGACCTGCGACGGGAGCTCCTCAACGCGAACACCCAGCTCGCCGAGCAGGGCAAGGAGGTCAAGCGCCTCGTCGCCCGCATCGACGACCTGAATGCCGAGCTCGAGGAGGTCGGCAACCCGACGTTCTCCGGCCTCGGCACGAAGCTCGAGAACACGCTGCGCGTGGCCGAGGAGCAGTCGACGCGCCTCATCGCGCAGGCCGACATCGACGCCGAGAAGCTGCGCCGCGCAGCCGACGACGAGGTGGCGCTGCTGCGCTCCGACGCCCAGGAGTTCGCAGAGCGCACCGTCTCCGAGGCGCGCGCCCAGGCGACGCGCACGCTCGAGAACGCACGCGCCGAGGCCGACGACATGGTCGCCCGCGCCCACGACCACAGCGAGCAGCTGCGGCAGGACGCCGCGCGCGACGCGGCCGCGATCCGTGGGGCGATCGCGACCGAGGCCGCCGAGCTGCGCACGACCGCCAAGCGCGAGTCCGACGCGATGCGCTCGGAGGCCGAGCGCGAGGCCGCGAAGGTCCTGCAGGAGGCGAACACCGAGGCCGAGGAGGCCCGCAGCACCGCCGAGGGCCTGGCCGAGGAGACCGAGCAGACCCGCGCCGAGGTGGCCATCGAGCTCGACCGCGCACGCGCGGAGCTCGGCAAGGAGACCGAGCAGGCCCGCCTCGACCTCGCCCGGGAGACCGAGCAGGCCCGCCTCGACCTCGAGCGCGAGGGCGCCGAGTCGCGCGCCGGCATCGAGGCGGAGGCCGCCGAGGGCCGCGTCGCCCTCGCGCACGAGATCGAGCAGGCGCGCGCCGACCTGCAGCGCGAGATCGACGCCGCACGCGAGGGCATCGAGCAGGAGCGCGAGCAGGTGAAGGTCGACCTCGAGCGCGAGGCCGAGACCGCCAAGCTCAAGCTCGAGCACGAGCTCGAGCGCGTGCGCGCCCGCCACGAGGCCGGACTCGACCAGGCCCGCGCCGACCTGGCGCTCGACCAGGACCAGGCCCGCGCCGACTTCGAGGCGGAGGCCGAGGGCGCCCGCATCGAGCTCGACAACCAGCTCGCCGCGATGCGCAAGAAGACCACGCACGAGGTCACCCGCATGCGCCGCGAGATCGAGCAGGCCCGCACCGACCTCGACGCCGAGCTCACCGCGAAGCGCGACGACGCCGAGCAGGAGCTGCTCACCGCGCACCGCCAGGCCGTGGCCGAGACGCAGAAGTTCCTCGACGACGCGAACGCCGAGCTCGCCGAGGCGATCGCCCGCACCGAGGAGAGCCGCGCCGAGAACGAGCGCCTCGAGGCGGAGCTGCGCTCCGACATCCTCAAGTCGCGCGAGCGCGCCGACGAGGAGGCCCGCGAGCGCATCGCCGCCGCCAACGAGCAGGCCCGCAAGATGATCGCCGAGGCCGACGAGCGCACGCGCGCCCTCGTGGCCGACGCCGAGGACCGCCTGTCGCAGATTAGGATCGAGCGTGACGCGGTCGCCGGCTACTTCGAGAGCCTCCGCGGCGTCTTGACCCAGGCAGAGCAGGTGGCCGCCAACTCCTCCAAGTAGGCGGCGGAGAGGCGGTCCGCGGCTCGTGAAGATCCAGAACGCGTTCCGCCTCGGCCTGGTCGGCACCCTCGGTGTCGGCCTGGGCCTGCTCATCATCCTGTCGGTCGTCAGCCTCTCGACGATCATCACGTACATCGGGGCCGCGCTGTTCCTCGCCCTCGGTCTCGACCCCGTCGTGACCTGGCTGGAACGGCGCGGCTTCCCGCGTTGGGCCGCCATCATCACGGTGATGGCGGCCGTGGTCGCGCTCGTCACGGGCCTGGTGCTCGCGGTCGTGCCGATCATCGTCGACGAGGTCGGCCAGCTGATCGACCAGATCCCCGTGATCTTCCGGCGCATCGAGTCGGGCGAGCTCGTCGACGTGCTCAGCCAGCAGTTCCCGATGCTCCGGGTGGAGGACATCCTCCAGGGCATCTCCGACGCGGCCGTCGACCTCGTGAACGATCCGGCGAGCGTCGCGGAACTCGCCGGCGGCGTCCTCGCGGTCGCGTTCAGCATCGGCGCGGCCGTGTTCGGCGGCATCGTCGTGCTGATCCTCACGCTCTACTTCACGGCGTCGCTCAACTCGATGAAGCGCGCGACCTACCAGCTGGTGCCCGCCTCGCGCCGCGCGCGGTTCGCCGACCTCACCGAGCAGATCACCCAGTCGGTCGGCCGCTTCGTGGTCGGCCAGGTCTCGCTCGCCTCGATCAACGGCGTCGCGAGCTTCATCTTCCTCTCCATCATCCAGGCGCCGTTCCCGGCGGTGCTCGCGTTCGTCGCCTTCACGCTCTCGCTGATCCCCCTCGTCGGCACGCTGACCGGCTCGGTGATCATCGTGCTGGTCTCGCTCATCCCGGGAATCGGCTCACCGCTCACCGCGCTCGTCGCGGCGATCTACTACGTGATCTACATGCAGGTCGAGGCGTACGTGCTGAGCCCGCACATCATGAACCGTGCGGTGCAGGTGCCCGGCGCCGTGGTCGTCGTCGCCGCGCTCGCGGGCGGCTCGCTGCTCGGCGTGCTCGGCGCCCTCATCGCGATCCCCGTGGCCGCGTCGATCCTGCTCATCATCAAGCAGGTCATCATCCCCCGGCAGAACGAGCGCTGAGCGAGCGGATGCCCCGGGGCATCCGCTCCCCTCGCCCCGCGACGCTCAGGCTGGCCAGCGCGTCGGCAGCGGCACCGGCACCGACGGGGCCACGACCCGCACGATCTCGTCGAGCACGCGGCGCGTCTGCGTCTCCCCCACCCACAGGTGCCGGCCGTCCTCGACCGCGATGAGCTCGAGGTGCGGCACGAGCGAGAACCGCACGCGCGCCTCGTCGGGCTGCAGGAAGTCGTCGTGCTCGGGGATGAGCGCGACGATGCGGCGCTCGTCGCCCGCCCACGCCTGCAGCTCCTCGTCGTCGGTGCGGTGCAGGGGCGGCGAGAGCAGGATGAGCCCCTCGACGTCGTGCGGCCGCCCGTACTTCAGCGCCAGCTCGGTGCCGAACGACCAGCCGACGAGCCACGGGCGGGGCAGTCCGCGCTCGGCGACGAACGCCATCGCCGCGTCGACGTCGTGGCGCTCCGCCTCGCCGTGGTCGAACGCGCCCTCGCTGCGCCCGCGCGGCGACTCGGTGCCGCGCGTGTTGAACCGCAGCACGGCGACGTTCGCGAGCGCGGGCAGCCGGGCGGCGGCCTTGCGGAGGATGTGCGAGTCCATGAACCCGCCGGCGGTGGGCAGCGGATGCAGCGTCACGAGCGTCGCCGTGGGCGCGCCGCCCTCGGGCAGCGCCAGCTCGCCCACCAGGGTGAGGCCGTCGCTCGTCTCGAGCTCGACCTCCTCGCGCCGCGCGGGCAGCTCAGCGCCCGCGCGGATCTCGGTTCCACTCGTCTCGCTCGTCATGGCTTCACCTTCCAGCAGTGCGCGTGCCAGTGCCGCCGCGCGGCGAGGTCGGCCGCGTCGCCGAGCACGCCGTCGGCACGCCAGGCCACCACGTGCGCGGTGCCCGGGTCGACCTGCAGGCCGCACCCCGGGCAGGTGTACGGCTTGTTCGCCTGCGCCTCGGAGACGGGCTGCACGAACCACTCGCCGTCGCGGCGATGCTCGGTGCGCTTCCAGCCGGCGCGGAGGCGATCGACGTCGAGCGGCTCGGCGTCCTGCTCACGTGCGCGACGGCTGCCGCGGCGGCGATTGCTGCGAGGCATCCGCCCGCCTAGTACCAACCGACCGACTGCGAGTGCGACCACGCGCCGCACGGCGTGCCGTACCGGCCGGCGATGTAGCCCAGGCCCCACTCGATCTGCGTCGCGGCGTTCGTCTGCCAGTCGGCGCCGGCGGTGGCCATCTTCGAGCCCGGCAGCGCCTGGGGGATGCCGTACGCGCCGCTGTACGGGTTCATTGCGTTGACCCGCCAGCCCGACTCCTTGTTCCAGAGCGCGACGAGGCAGTCGAACTCGCCGGAGCCCCAGCCCCGGGACGCGACCGCGGTGGCCGCGTAGGCCTGCGCCGACCCCGGATCGGGGACGACCGCGGGCGGCGCGGCGAGGGTGAGCGGCGTCTCCGCCACGGCCGCCGGCTCGGGCTTCGCCTCGACGACGTACTCATTGCGCGTCGCCGTGAAGTCGTAGTCGCCCGTCACCTCGACCGCCTGGGTCGCCTCGCCGCCGAAGCGGTCGCCGCTCGCGCGGTACTCCCCCGACGCGGTCGCGCCGGCGTACGGGTCGACCAGCTGCACGAGCACGAACGAGACGGATGCCGCGAAGGCGAACACGACCGTCACGGCCTGCTTCGCGGAGCGGCGGGCGGGCACGGGACGCTCCGGAGCGGGAGCGGTCGTACGACGACGCACCGGCGGACGCGCCGCCGGTGCATTGGCTGAGTTCGGCGGATGCCCTGAGTGCCTGCCCACGATAGGGCGAGTCTAGCGGAGCCCGGAGGCGTGGTCGCGACGCGCGCGGCGGGTCATCGCACGGCCAGCATGACGTCGACGACGGCGTCGAGCACGAGGTCGACCTGCACCTCGCGATAGCCCCCTCGCTGGGGGCGGAACACCACGGTGCGCACGTCGTCGACGCTGATCGGCGCACCGTCGCGGAAGTAGCGCATGAGCTTCTGCGTGAATCGGTCGACCTCGCGGGTGCTGTAGCCGACCGCGAGGAAGGAAACCCGGTCGAACCGGTGGCCCTCGGGGCGCGCGAGACGGTTGATCACGACCTGCGCGGTCGCGCGTGCCTCGTTGATCCACTCCCCTCGCCCTGGTCGGCGGCGGCGCGCTGACGCTCGCGTGCGGCGAAGGCGTCCTCGAGGCGTTCCAGCGCGCCGTCGACGTGCGCGGTCGAGTAGCCGCCCTTCTGCATCGAGAACGCCGTCAGGCGGATGTCCTCGGCCGCGAGCGCGTCGGCCTCGCCGCCGACGCCGTCGTAGGCGCGTCGCGCCCGCGCGAGGAACGCATCGACCTGCTCGACGTGGTAGCCGAGCCGTGGACGCCTGACGCGCGGGAAGGTCGAGTGCACCGGACTATTCTGCCTCAGACGCCGGAGAAGAGCAGGAAGGCTGTGAAGGCGACCGCCGCCGACGGCAGGATCGAGTCGAGCCGGTCGAGGAACCCGCCGTGGCCCGGGAGCCTGGAACTCATGTCCTTGATGCCGATGTCGCGCTTGATGAGCGACTCGGCCAGGTCGCCGAGCGTCGCGGAGAGGAAGATCGCGGCGCCGAACAGCAGGCCGAACCACCACGTGGTGCCGAGCATGAACAGGCCGACGAGCACGCCCGCGACGAGGCACGTGATGGCGCCGCCCGCGAAGCCCTCCCAGGTCTTCTTCGGGCTGATCACGGGCGCCATGGGGTGCTTGCCGAGCGTGAGTCCGGCGGCGTAGGCGCCGGTGTCGGCGAGCACCACGATCACGATGAAGCCGAGTGCCCACCACTGGCCGCCGTCCTGCGCGGTCAGCACGACGACGAACGCCGCGAGGAACGTGACGTACACCTGCACGAACACGCCCGCCGACAGGTCGGGCAGGAGCTTCGAGTCGCGCCGCGTCGCGGGGATGATCTGCTCCACCACGCGCCAGACGCTGACCAGGAGGATCGCGCCGAGGACGCCGATGAGCTGGCCCGCGACCCCGCCGTAGTACGCGGCGGGCACGACCGCGACGGCACCGACCACGGTGGGGATCCGCGGCACGGCGTAGCCGGCGCGGCGGAGCGCGGTGGCGAGCTCGGCCGTCGTGAAGCCGACCAGGAGGCCGGCGAACACCATGAACAGTTCCTTGACGATGAGCAGGCTCACCAGCAGACCGCCGCCGAGCACGAGCCCGATGGCGATCGCGAGCAGCAGGTTGCGCCCCGTGCGCGCCTGGATGCGCTCCTGCGTCGCGTCGAACTGCGCGCGCGTCGCCTCGAACTGTCGCTCGAGCTCGACCCGTCGCGCCTGCATGTGCGCCCGCAGCTCGGAGGGCGCGCCCGGCGGACCCGGATCGATGTCGTTGGTGTCGTCGGGCTCTGTCATCCTCGCCCTCAGACCTCGAGGAGTTCGGCTTCCTTGCGCTTGAGCGCCTCGTCGATCGCGTCGACGTGCGTCTTGGTGACCTGCTCGAGCTCCTTCTCGCCGCGCACGACCTCGTCGTCGCCGACCTCGCCCTTGAGCGCCTCGAGGTCGCTCTTGGCGGTGCGGCGGATGTTGCGCACCGACACCCGGGCGTCCTCCGCCTTCGACCGCACGAGCTTCACGTACTCCTTGCGGCGCTCCTCGGTGAGCTCCGGCAGGGTGACGCGGATGATGTTGCCGTCGTTGTTCGGGTTCGCGCCGAGGTTCGGCGTGTCGCGGATCGCCTGCTCGATGTCGCGCAGGGCGCTCTTGTCGTACGGGGTGACGACCAGCGTGCGCGCTTCGGGGTTCTGCAGGGACGCGAGCTGGTTCAGCGGGGTCGGCGTGCCGTAGTAGCTGACCATGATCTTCTGGAACAGCTGGGGGTTGGCGCGCCCCGTGCGCACGGTCGCGAAGTCGTCCTTGGCGACTTCGACGGCCTTGTTCATGCGGGTGGAGGCATCGGACAGTACATCCGCGATCACGTGGACTCCTTCGGTTTCGCTGCTCGGGACAGTCTAGTCGTGGGGCGCCGGGCTACCCCGCCGCGGCCGCGCCGTTGCCGACGAGCGTGCCCAGGTCGCTGCCCAGGATGGCGGCGGTGACGTTGCCGCTCGGCTGCATGCCGAACACCTGCATCGGCATGCCGTTGTCCATGCAGAGGCTGAACGCGGTCGAGTCGACCACCTTGAGGCCGCGCTGGAGCGCGTCCTGGTAGCTGATCGAGTCGATCTTGACCGCGTCCGGGTTGGTGCGCGGGTCGTCGGTGTAGACGCCGTCCACGCCGTTCTTGGCGACGAGGACGACGTCGGCGCCGATCTCGAGCGCGCGCTGCGCCGCGACCGTGTCGGTCGAGAAGTACGGCAGGCCGGCGCCGGCGCCGAAGATGACGACGCGCCCCTTCTCGAGGTGGCGCTCCGCGCGGCGCGGGATGTAGGGCTCCGCGACCTGGGTCATCTCGATCGCCGACTGCACGCGGGTCTCGGCGCCCGCCTGCTCGAGGAAGTCCTGCAGGGCGAGCGCGTTCATGACCGTGCCGAGCATGCCCATGTAGTCGGCTCGACCGCGGTCCATGCCGCGCTGCGAGAGCTCGGCGCCGCGGAAGAAGTTGCCACCACCGACCACCACCGCGATCTCGACCTGAGCGGCCGCCTCGGCGATCTCGCGCGCGAGCGCGCTCACCACGTCGGGGTTCACGCCGAGCGACCCACCGCCGAACGCCTCCCCCGAGAGCTTCAACAGGACGCGCCTGCGCGTGTTCGTACCAGCCATCCCCCGTGTCCTTCCTGTCAGCACCACGTTACCCATGCGCATGCCGGCCGCCCACTGCGGCGGGCATGAAAAAGGAGCCCGGATCGCGATGCGCGATCCGGACTCCTCTCATTCGATCAGGCGCCGACCTTGAAGCGGGCGAAGCCGCTCACGGTGAGCCCGGCGTCGGCGAGCACGTTGCTCACCTTCAGCTTGTTGTCCTTGGCGTAGTCCTGCTCGAGCAGTGCGACCTGCTTGAAGTATGCGCCCAGGCGACCCTCGACGATCTTGGGCAGTGCCGCCTCCGGCTTGCCCTCCTCGCGCGTGATCTGCTCGACGAGCGCGCGCTCCTTCTCGACGGCCTCGGCCGGGACGTCCTCACGGGTGAGGTACTCCGGCGCGGCGAACGAGATGTGCTGCGCGACCGAGCGGGCGGTCTCCGCGTCGTCGCCGGCGAAGCCGAGCACGACGCCGACCTGCGGGGGCAGGTCCTTCGACGTCTTGTGCAGGTAGATCGAGAACTGCTCGCCCTGCACGAGCGCGACGCGGCGGAGCTCGACCTTCTCACCGAGGATGGCCGCCTCCTCGCTGATCACGTCGGCGACCGTCTTGCCCTCGGCGGGAGCGGCGAGCGCCGCCTCGACCGAGTCGGCACCGGCTGCCGCGACGGCGGCGAGCACGCGGTCGGCGAGGCCGACGAACTTGTCGCCCTTGGCGACGAAGTCGGTCTCGCAGGCCAGCTCGATGAGCGTCGCGGTGCCGTTGCCGTTCTCGGTCGCGGCCACGAGGCCCTCCGAGGTCGAGCGGTCGGCGCGCTTCGCGTTGCCCTTGGCGCCCTTGAGGCGCAGGATCTCGGTCGCCTTCTCGAGGTCACCGTCCGCCTCGACGAGGGCGGCCTTGGTGTCGCTCATGCCGGTGCCGAGCTGCTCGCGCAGCGCCTTGATGTCGGCGATGCTGACGTTTGCCATTCGCTCTGCTTCTCCTTGCTCGATGTGTCTCGGGTGGACTACTTGGCGGCGGCCTCGTCGGCGGCCGGGGCCTCGGTCGCGGCCTCTGCGGCGACGACCTCGGGCACCTCGGCGACCTCCTGGGCCTCAGCGGTGGGGCCGTCGACCTTGTCGGTCTCGGCCGACGACTGCTCCGGCGTCTGCGCCTGGAGGAGCTCCTGCTCCCACTCGGCGAGCGGCTCGGCGGCCTCGGCGCCCTCCTCGGGCTTCTGGTGACGCTGGATGAGACCCTCGGCCGCGGCGTCGGCGACGATGCGGGTGAGCAGGCTCACCGAGCGGATCGCGTCGTCGTTGCCCGGGATGGGGTACTGGACCTCGTCGGGGTCGCAGTTGGTGTCGAGGATGGCGATCACGGGGATGCCGAGCTTCTTGGCCTCGTCGATCGCGAGGTGCTCCTTCTTGGTGTCGACCACCCAGAGGGCCGACGGGGTCTTCGCGAGGTTGCGGATGCCGCCGAGCGACTTGTGCAGCTTGTCGAGCTCGCGCTTCTTGAGCAGCAGCTCCTTCTTGGTGAAGCCCGAGGTCGTGCCCTCGTAGTCGAGCTCCTCGAGCTCCTTCATGCGGGCGAGGCGCTTCGACACCGTCTGGAAGTTGGTGAGGAGGCCGCCGAGCCAGCGCTGGTTGACGTAGGGCTGGCCCACGCGCGTCGCCTGCTCGGCGATCGACTCCTGCGCCTGCTTCTTGGTGCCGACGAAGAGGATGGTGCCGCCGTGGGCGACCGTCTCCTTGACGAAGTCGTAGGCCTTGTCGATGTAGGCGAGCGACTGCTGCAGGTCGATGATGTAGATGCCGGAACGCTCGGTGAAGATGAATCGCTTCATCTTGGGGTTCCAGCGACGGGTCTGGTGCCCGAAGTGCACGCCGCTGTCGAGCAGCTGGCGAATGGTGACGACGGCCATGGCCGTACTCCTTCTGTTCTCAGTTGTCGTTCGCGCCGGCGGCGCGGACCCTGGTGCCCGGCGCACGACTCCACCCGTTCTTCCGAACGGGACTGATGGAGGGTGTCGCCTCACGGGCACGCGAAGTCACCCCGGAGACCGGGGTGCTCCCGCCACGATATCACAGCGAGGCTCCTCCCCAGCCGACGGACCGGTGCCGGTCGGGCGGCCGAGCCGATGCCTCGGAGCCGGCGCCCGCACGCGCGCGAGGGTGTCCGCATGACCGCTTCCCTCCCCCGCCCGGGCCGTCCGGGCCGACCGCTCCGCCTCGCGCTTCCCGCCGCTGCCGTGGCGCTGCTCGCCTGCATGCTCGCGCCCGGGGTCGCCACGGCGAGCCCCGCGTCGTCGGTGCGCGACCCGCTCGCCACGACCGTCTCCGTCCAGATCGCCTCGGTCGTCTCCCCGGGCGCCGCGTGGCGGTGGCCGGTCGCCGCGCCGATCTCGGTCGTCGCGGGCTACCGCGCCGGCGACACCGTGTACTCGGCAGGGCACCGCGGCGTCGACCTCGCCGCGCGGGAGGGTGACCCGGTGTTCGCACCCGACGACGGCGTGGTCGCGTTCGCGGGCTGGGTCGGCGACCGCACGCTCGTCACGGTCGACCACGGCGACGGGGTGGTCTCGACGCTCGAGCCGGTCGTCCCCTCCGTCGCGGTGGGCGAACTCGTGCGGGCCGGCGACGCGCTCGGCACCCGATCGACGGGCGGACACTGCGCCGACTGCCTTCATCTCGGTGCACGCGTCGACATGCGGTACGTCTCGCCGCTGGTGTTCCTCGGCGGCGTGCCGCGAGCGGTGCTGCTGCCGCTCGACTGACCACCACCGGGGCCGGATGCGTCAGGCGCGCGGGTGCGCGAGCCGGTAGCTCTCCTTCAGGCGCTCGGCCGAGACGTGCGTGTAGATCTGCGTGGTGCCGAGGCTCGCATGGCCGAGCATCTCCTGCACCGTGCGGAGGTCGGCGCCGCCGTCGAGCAGGTGCGTCGCGGCCGCGTGCCGCAGGGTGTGCGGGCCCGCGGGGCCACCGCCCGGGAAGGCGTCGAGCACCTCCGACACGAGGCGGTGCACGATCCGCGGCGAGACACGCGCGCCCTTCGCGCCGAGGAACGCCGCGGCGACCGCATCCGACCCGCCGGCCCCCGGGCGAGCAGCGCGGGACGCCCGGCGCGCAGCCAGCGCTCGAGCGCATCGGCGGCGGGGCCGCCGTAGGGCACCACCCGCTCCTTCCCGCCCTTGCCGAGCACGCGGACGGTGCGGCGCCAGCGGTCGATGTCGTCGACGTCGAGGCCGGTGAGCTCCGAGACCCGGATGCCGGAGGCGTAGAGCAGTTCGAGCATCGCGACGTCGCGCAGCGCGACCGGGTCGCCGTCCGCGGCACGCGCGGCGGCGTCCGCGAGCAGCTCCGCCGCCTGGGTCGCCGAGACGACCCGCGGGAGCGAGCGCCGGGTCTTCGGCGCGCGGAGGCGCGCGCCCGGGTCCTCGTCGCGCACTCCCCTGCGGGTCAGCCACGCCGTGTAGCCGCGCGCGGCGGCCGCGCGACGCGCGATCGTCGTGCGGGCGAGGCCGCGCTCGGTGGCCTCGTAGAGCCAGTCCCGCAGCAGGTCGAGGTCGAGCCCGGCGGCATCCGTCACCCCCGATCACCGGCGAACCGGCTCAGGTCGGCCAGGTCGGACGCGTACGAGTCGACCGTGCGGGGGCTCAGTCCGCGCACGGCGCCCAGTTCGTCGAGGTAGCGTTCGACGGCCGCAGCCTGTCGCATGCCCCCAGCATCTCGCCCGGCCCGCGTGGGGGCCCGGTGACTCACCGCTTGCGGGAGAACAGCTCGATGCGCTCCGCCGGGGCGAGCGCCTCCAGCCGGTCGAGGAACTCGCCGTCGAAGCCCGACACCCGCGTCGGCCGGCCGATCGGCACCGTCGCCGAGATGAGGCCCGTGGGCCGCACCTCGACCAGCGCGAACGCCTGACCGGCATCGACGCCGACGAGTTCGCGCGCCGGCGCGGAGAGATCCATCGTGTACGCGGTGGCCGCGGCGACCGAGACCGGTGCCCCGGCGAAGACGCCCGACGACCCGTAGTGCATGTGCCCGGCGAGGATGCCGCGGACGCGGTCGCCGGCACCGGCGATCACGCGCGCGAACGCGTCGCGGTGCTGGAGCTCGAGCACCTCCATGACCGGGAGCGGCGTGGCCAGCGGCGGGTGATGCAGCGCGATGACCGCGCCGTGCTCGGGGGCGTCGTCGAGCACGCCGGCCAGCCAGTCGAGTTGCGTCTCGTCGAGCCGCCCGTGGTGGTACCCGCCATCGGTGGAGTCGAGCGCGACGATGCGGAGGCCGGCGACGTCGACGGCGTAGTCGACGGGGTCCTCCCCGCTGCCCGGCGCTCGGCCCGCCTGCAGCAGACCGGCGCGGAACGGGGTGCGCTCGTCGTGGTTGCCCATGACCCAGACGACCTCGGCGCCGATGCGCTCGGCCACCGGCTCGACCATGCCCCGGATGCGCGCGTACGCCTCGGGCTCGCCGAGGTCGGCGATGTCGCCCGTCAGCACGATCGCGTCGATGGGGCGGCCGGATGCCTCGACCTGCTCGAGCGCGCGGGCGAACGTGCGATCCGTGTCGATCGCCCCGTGCAGCGGCGCGCCGCCGGCGAGGAAGTGCGAGTCGCTCAGGTGCGCGATGACGTGGGTGGGGGCCTCGTCCTGCCCGAGCGGGATCCTCGACACGTGCGCTCCTCCCGGGCGGCGCTGCCGACGGCTGACGCGGCGCCCGTCGCCAGCCTATGCAGGAAGCGCACCGAGGTCGACCGCGGCGCGGGCTCCCGCGGCGTCGGAGCGATGTCGTCGCCCGGGCACGGCCCGACCGACTGCGCGCCTCAATTCTGGTAGAAGGGCGGCGTGCACGTCGGCGCCCCCTCCGGGAACGGGGTGTTCGATGAGCACGGCGGGAACGCCGGCGCGTAGACGTCCGGGATGAAGATCGGCAGGTGCTCGTTGTCGGTGCAGTCGTGCCCCCAGTAGATGGTGAGGTCGGCGTAGACGTCGTCGTTCTGGCTGTTGTCGGAGTTGGCGTAGACGAGGACGTCCGCGGTCTCGCCGGGCGCGATCGGCGTGCAGTAGTCGGGGTAGATGCCCTGCACGACGAACGGGAGGCCGGGGTTGCCGGCTCCGTCACGGACGTTGGTCACGGTGATGCTCGGCTTGATCACGAGGTCATCGGACGTCGTGTTCGTGATCTGGAGCGGGAGCGCGAACGCCTTCGTGAAGTCGCCGGCGAAGATGCCCTGGCTGATCTCGGGGTCGCACCGGGACTGGCTGGCGCCCGGGATCTTGCAGGCCACGCCGACCAGCACGGTCGGCGGCGGCCCGGACGCGGCGAACGCCGGCACGGATGCGGCCACGGCGACCGCCGGAACGGACCAGGCCAGGGCCCGGTTGACGGAACGCCGGCTCAGTCCGCCGGTCTCGGGGGTGCGGGGTGCTTCGTCCACGATGCTCGCTCTCGGGTCGCGCTGCTCGGATCGGAATCCACCGCGCCGGCTCCCCCGGGCGACCCGATGGCCTCGACATGGATCGAGGTGCTTCCCGATGCTAGCGACGGCACGACGCAGGCGTCCACGCCCCACGCCGAGCCGCTGCCCGACGCGATGCCGACGCGACTCGCGCGTTCACGTCGGCATCGTGCGCGTCCGCACCCAGAGGGCGTCCCGCGTGGCCGCCGCACCCAGCGCCTCGAGCCCGGCGAGGGCCGCCCGCGCGCGGGTGGGCTCGAGGCCCGCACGGCGGGCGATGTCGTCGACGCTGCACGCAGCGCGCGGTGCGAGTGCGTCGAGGGCGCGGAGCTCGTCGGGCGCCAGCTCGCCGAGCAGCGGCTGGGCGGATGAGCCGGGCGGAGTGTCGCCGGCGAGCTCGGCCATCTCGGAGGCATCCGTCACGCAGACCGCGTCGTACTCGCGCAGCAGGCGGTGGCAGCCGGCCGAGGCGGGGCTGGTGACCGGCCCCGGTACCGCACCGAGCGGGCGGCCGAGCGTGGCCGCATGACCGGCGGTGTTGAGCGAGCCCGAGCGGCGGCCCGCCTCGAGCACGATCGTCGCGTTCGCGGCGGCGGCGATGAGCCGGTTGCGCTGCAGGAAGCGCCACTTGGTGGGCGCGGCGCCGCACGGCACCTCCGAGACCACGGCACCGCGAGCGGCGATGTCGGCCAGGAGCGAGTCGTGCGCCGCCGGGTACGGGCGGTCCACCCCGCCCGCGAGGAACGCGACGGTGGTGCCGTCGGAGGCGAGGGTCGCGCGATGCGCCCGCGCGTCGATGCCGTACGCCGCGCCGGAGACGATGGCGAATCCGCGGTCGGCGAGGCCCGCGGCCGCCTGCGTCGTGACGTGCTCGCCGTAGCCGGTCGCCGCGCGGGCGCCGACGAGCGCGATCGAGCGGCCCAGTGCGTCGAGCGCGTGCGGCGCCCCGCGCACCCACAGCCCGGGCGGCGCGTGCGGACCGAGATCGTCGAGGCCCGACGGCCAGTCGTGGTCCCCGGGCAGCACCAGACGGGCGCCGCTCCGCGCGGCCTGCGCGACCGATCGCGTCGCAGCGGTCAGGTCGAGTCGCGGCAGCCACCGCCCGAGGCCACGGGCCACGAGTGCCGGCTCGAGCTCGACCCCGGCGTGCGCGGCGGCGTACGCGAGCGCGTCGGCCGACTCGCCGGCGAGGAGCGACTCGACGATGCGACGCGGGCCGAGTGCCGCGGCGAGCGCTCCGGCCGTGCCGTCGCCGGGCTCGGCGAGGTGCATGAGCATCGCGACCGCCAGCACGGCGGCCGGGTCGTCGACGGACCCCCGCACGATCGGCATGCGCCCGGCGGCGGCCACGAGGTCTCCCGCGCGGCTCATGCGGCCGCCGCCTCGCGCATGGCGAGCGCGCGGCCCACGTGCTCGCGGGTCGGACTCGTCGCCCCGTCGAGATCTGCGAGGGTCCACGACATCCGCACCACCCGGTCGTAGCCGCGCATCGTGATGCCACCGCGTTCGAGCGACTGGTCGAGCCGCCGGGTCGCGGCGGGCGCGAGCCGCATGCCGCCCGCCGTGCGCAGCCACGGTCCGGGCACGCGCGCGTTGGTGCGCCACGGCGTCGCGGAGAGGCGCTCGGCGGCGGCGCCGCGCGCCTCCGCCACCCGCCGGCGCCCCTCCGCGGTGCTGAGCCCCGCTCCTGCTCGCGCAGGTCGGCGGCCGACACCCGCCGCACCACCAGGCGGATGTCGACCCGGTCGAGCAACGGCCCCGAGAGACGGCCCAGATAACGGCGGCGCGTCAGCGGCGGACAGGTGCAGGAGTCGCCCGGAGCGCCGTACTGCCCGCACGGGCAGGGGTTGGACGCGAGCACGAGCTGGAACGACGCCGGGAAGCGCGCGACCGCGTTCGCACGGTGGATCTCGATGACGCCCGACTCGAGCGGCTGCCGAAGCACGTCGAGCACGCGGGCGGGGAACTCGGGCGCCTCGTCGAGGAACAGCACGCCGTGGGCAGCGCGCGTGACCGCGCCGGGCCGGATGACCCGCGAGCCGCCGCCCGCCATCGCGGTCGAGCTCGCCGTGTGGTGCGGGCTCTCCAGCGGCGGACGCGACGGCAGCGCCGAGCCGACGCCCCGCCCGCCGAGTGAGCGGATCGAGGCCACCTCGAGCGCCTGCTCGGGCACGAGGTCGGGCAGCAGCGCGGGCAGCCGCGCCGCGAGCATGGTCTTGCCCGCACCCGGCGGCCCGATCATCGAGAGGTGGTGGCCGCCCGCGGCCGCGGCCACCAGCGCCTCGATCGCCTCCGGGTTGCCGGCCACGTCGGCGAGGTCGCCGGCGTCCTCGACCGGTTCGGCCGCGGGCTCGCGCACAATCGGCTCGAGGACGCCCGCCCCGCCGTCGAGGGTGCCGCCGTGCCACTCGACCGCCTCGCGCAGCCCCGCGACGGCGATGACCCGCACCCCGGCGACGAGCTCGGCCTCCTCGCGGTTGCCCACCGGCACCATGACCGTGTCGCACCCGGCGTTCCGAGCCGCGAGCACCGCGGGCAGCACGCCGTCGACCGGTCGCAGCCGCCCGTCGAGGGCGAGCTCGCCCAGGTGCACGACGCGCTCGATCGAGCCGCGGTCCACGCCATCGGCCGCGCCGAGGCACGCGAGCGCGATGGCCAGGTCGAACGATGAGCCGTGCTTCGGCAGCGTCGCGGGCGAGAGGTTCACGGTGAGCCGGCGTGCCGGCAGGGGGCATCCGGCATTGATCGCCGCCGAGCGCACGCGTTCGCGGGCCTCGGAGAGCGCCGTGTCGGCCAGCCCGATGATCACGAGCGCGGGCAGCTGCGCCGACAGGTCGGCCTCGACGTCTACGGGCGAGCCCGACAGCCCGAGCAGCGCCATCGCGCGGGTGCGTGCGACGGGCATCAGCCGACGCCCCGGACGTGCTCGATGTCGACCGCGCGGCCCGGCGGCAGCAGCACCGAGACCGCGTCGATGCGGATCGACGACGAGACCACGCGCGCCGACCGGCACCACGCCCCCGCAAGCATGCGCAGCCGCGCGAGCTTCTCGGCCGTCACCGCCTCGAGCGGGTGCCCGAACGCGGTTCCCGACCGCGTCTTCACCTCGACGAACACCGTCTCGTCACCGTCGCGGGCGACCAGGTCGATCTCCCCGCGCCGGCCGTGCCGCCAGTTGCGGTCGACCACCTCGTAGCCGAGCTCCTCCAGGTACGCCGCCGCGATCGTCTCGCCGCGCGCGCCCACCTCGTCCTTGCGTGCCATGCGCCACCTCCGAGGAGAGGCTGGCAGCGGGCATCCGCTCGATCAGTGCCTCAGCGGGCGCGAACACGATCGACGACTCGCGCGAGCCTGTGCAGGAGGCAGCGGCGACCCGCTACTCGTCGAGCGCGAGCTCCTTGGGCAGCTCGAAGTCGCGGCTCGCGAGCTCCTCGATGTTGACGTCCTTGAACGTGAGCACGCGCACCGATTTCACGAAGCGGTCGGCGCGGTAGACGTCCCAGACCCAGACGTCCTTCATCGTGAGCTCGAAGTAGAAGTCGTGCTCGGTGTCGCGACGCACCAGCTCGACCTCGTTCGCGAGGTAGAAGCGGCGCTCGGTCTCGACCACGTACTGGAACTGCGACACGATGTCGCGATACTCGCGGTAGAGGGCAAGCTCGACCTCGCGGTCGTAGTCCTCGAACTCGTCTTCATCCATCGCGGTTCATCCTACGCCGAGGTCGAACAGCGGCGGCGCCTCCTGGGCACGTTCGGGATGCAGCCAGGTGCGTCGGTGGAGCGCGTGCGGCCCGTGCTCGGCGATCGCCGCGAAGTGCGCGCGCGTCGAGTACCCCTTGTTCTCGTCCCACCCGTAGTGCGGCGTCTCGTCGTGCGCGCGCCGCATGCCCGTGTCGCGGTGCACCTTGGCGATGACGGATGCCGCCGAGACCGACGCGCAGTCGCGGTCGGCCTTGATGCGCGTGATGACCCGTGCCCGGCGCGCGATGTGCGCGCTCAGCCAGTCGTGGTTGCCGTCGAGCAGCAGCGGCGCCCCGTGGGGCAGGTCGACGGATGCCTCGAGCGCGGCGTACGCGCGCGATCCGGCGAGCCCCAGGCAGGCCATGATGCCGAGCTCGTCGATCTCGTCCGCGCTCGCCTCGCCCACCGCGAAGGCGCGCACCCACCTCGCCGCGCGCGGCGCGAGCAGGTCGCGTCGGGGCTCGGGGAGCAGCTTCGAGTCGCGCAGGCCCGCGGGCATCCGCTTCGTCTCGATGCCGACGACCACGAGCCCGACCGTCACCGGCCCGGCGAGCGCCCCGCGGCCGACCTCGTCGCACGCGAGCACGAGGGATGCGCCGTCGGCCAGCAGCCCGCGCTCCAGCGTCATCGTGGGCGCCTTGCCTGCTGCCATCTGGTCACTCCGGGTCGGGGATGCCTGCGAAGACCTCAGGATAGTCGCCGAGCCACGACCAGCGCGGGACCGGCCAGCTGATGACGAACGCGCGGCCGACCAGGTTCTCGACCGGCACGAAGCCCTCGAGCGGCGTGTCCTGGTTGTACCGCGAGTCCTTCGAGTTGTAGCGGTTGTCGCCCATGACCCAGAGGGCGTCGTCGGGCACCGTGACGTCGAAGTCGTCGCCCGACGCCTCGGTCTCGCCCTGCGGCAGGGTGATGTACGGCTCGTCGATCGGCACGCCGTTGATGCTCACCTGGCCGAGCGCGTTGCAGCACACGACGTGGTCGCCGGGCAGCCCGATGACGCGCTTGATGAGGTGGTCGTTGCTGTCGGACGCGGAGAGCCCGACGAGCGAGAGGAACCAGTCGGCCGCAGCGACGAGCGGGGGCTGATCCGGCTCCGGACGTGCCGTGAGCCAGCCGCCCGGGTCCTGGAAGACGACGACGTCGCCGCGCGAGAGCGGCATGACGTCGGGCACCAGTTCGTTGACGATGATGCGGTCGTCGACGAGCAGCGTCTGCTCCATCGACTGCGACGGGATGTAGAACGACCGGATCAGGTAGGTCTTGATGAGGAACGACACCAGGACCGCGACGACGAAGATGATGAGGAGGTCTCGGAGGAACAGCAGCACCCCGCGACGACGACGCCCCCGTGCCTCGTCCGCGCGCGGCGGCGAGTCGATGTCTTCAGTCATTCACCCCTCGAGCTCCCCGTGCAAGTCTATGCGCGGGGAGCTCGGCCGATCGTGTACCCGGAAGGGGTGCGGTTCAGGACTCGCGCTTCTCGCGGATCTTCGCCTTCTTGCCGCGGAGGTTGCGGAGGTAGTACAGCTTCGCACGGCGCACGTCGCCGCGGGTGACGACCTCGATGTGGTCGATGACCGGCGAGTGCACCGGGAAGGTGCGCTCGACGCCGACCTGGAAGCTCACCTTGCGCACGGTGAAGGTCTCGCGCACGCCCTCGCCCGAGCGGCCGATGACGACGCCCTGGAAGACCTGGATGCGCGAGCGGGTGCCCTCGACGATGTTGACGTGCACCTTGACGGTGTCGCCCGGGCGGAACTCGGGGATGTCGGAACGGATGCTGGCCGCGTCGACGGAATCGAGGATGTGCATGATGAGTCGCTCTCTGTGCCCGCCACCGGTCGAACACGGTTGATGAAATGGAAGTGAATGGTGCCGCCTCGCAGGGCGCAATCGCGCCCTGCGCACTCCCCGGAGGCAGAGTCGTGCGGCAGCACAATCGACCATTCTGCCATGTGCTGCCCGGTTCGGCAAAGCGGATGCCCCGGGCGGGAGGCGCCTACGAGGGGTCGCGCACCTCGTGCACGATGATGACGTCGCCATCGTCGGGCCCGCGCCGCGGACCGGCGCTCGCCTGCTGCGGACGCGTGCCCGCCTGCGGCGGCATCTGCGCCTGGCGCTCGAACTCCGCGAAGGTCGCCTGGGCGCGCCGGGCGCTGTCGCGCAGCAGCTGCCAGACGGCCGACCAGAACGCCACGAGCGCGAGCAGCACGGCGAACACCGCGAAGACGCCTGCGGTCGGGCCCGAGAAGCCGACCCCGATGAGGGCGAGGTGCCAGGCGGTCATGACGCCCACGTCGATCCACGACACCGCACGCTCCTGTCGTGCGGTCGCGCGCGCGGCGGTGAGCCCGGCGACGACGATCAGCGACAGGAAGGAGGCGGGAGCCGCGATGAGCAGCCCGAGGATGCCCCAGGCGCTCTCGCCCCAGATGCCCCAGCCGACGAACAGCCAGGCCGGCAGCGCGAAGGCCGCGATGAACTGCCAACGGTAGAAGACCTTCCGGAGGAGCATGGATCCAGCGTAATCGCCGGTGCTGGGCGTGCGCTCGGCGTTCGCCCAGCGCGCACCCGACAGAATGGAGGCGGGAAGGGAGAGCCGTGATCGAACTGAGGACACCGGCCGAGATCGAGCAGATGCGACCGGCGGGCCGCTTCGTGGCATCCGTCATCGAGGCGATGCTGGCGAAGGCCGCGGTGGGCGTGAACCTGCTGGAGCTGGACGCGCTCGCGCACGAGATGATCCGGAAGGCCGGCGCCGAGTCGTGCTACATCGACTACCACCCGTCGTTCGGGGCCAGCCCGTTCGGCAAGGTGCTCTGCACCTCGGTCAACGACGCGGTGCTGCACGGACTCCCCCGCGACTACCGGCTGCGCGACGGCGACCTGCTGAGCGTCGACTTCGCGGCATCCGTCGACGGCTGGGTCTCCGACTCGGCCGCGTCGATCGTGGTCGGCACGCCCCGCGAGGAGGACCTCCGCCTCATCGACACGACGCGCCGGGCGCTCGACGCGGGCATCGCCGCCGCGACCGTCGGCAACCGCATCGGCGACATCTCGGCCGCGATCGCCGAGATCGCACGCGCCGAGGGCTACTCGATCAACACCGACTTCGGCGGGCACGGCGTCGGCCGCACCATGCACGGCGACCCGCACGTGCCGAACGACGGCCGTGCGCGCCGCGGCCTGCCGCTGAAGCCCGGCCTCGTGGTCGCGATCGAGCCGTGGTTCCTCGAGACCACCGACCGTATCTTCACCGACCCCGACGGCTGGACGCTGCGCAGCGCCGACGGCTCGCGCGGCGCGCACTCGGAGCACACCATCGCGGTGACCGAGGACGGTCCGATCGTGCTGACCGCGCGCGACTGACCGGAAGGCGGGCTCAGCCCGCCGCGCCGCCGTCGCCCACGAGCACGGTGGCGTCGTCGTAGCGGTCGAGCACCAGCTCGACCAGTTCGGATGCCACGGGCTCACCGGGCACGATGAGCGGCGGCGCGACCACGTCGGCGCCCGCGGTCGCCACGGCGTCGTTGAAGTGCCCGGGAGCGAGCAGGTAGGTCGCCACCACCACGCGCGAGCCCGCGTGCACCTCGCGCACCATCTCGATGGCGTCGTGCAGGCGCGGCATCGCGGCCGCGATGAAGCCGACCGTGACCGGTCGGCCGAGCCGGGCGGCGAGTCGCCGGCCGGTGTCGAAGCACTCGCGCACGGCCTTGGGGTCGTTCGACCCGGCCGCGGCGAGCACCACGGAGTCGGCCGGCCGCAGGCCCACGGACTCGAGTCGGGTCGCGAGCACGTCGACGATGCGTGCGTCGGGACCGAGCGCCGCGGCCATCGCGACCTCGCGCGACTCGACCTGGTCGAGGCCGGCGGCGAGGCCCGTGCGCACGTGGTACCCGGCCGACAGCACGAGCGGCACGATCACCGCGTCGGGTGCGTGCACGCTGCGCGCGACCGCCGAGGCGACGTCGGTGTGCTGCGCGTCGACGAAGCCGATGCCGACGTCGAGGTCGTCGCGCCGGCTCGCGACCGCGTCGACCAGGCCGATGATCGCGGCCCGGTTGTCGGGCGACGGCGAACCGTGGGTGACCGCGAGGAGGGTGAGCGGCGGGCTGTCGCCGTCGGAGTCGAACGCCTGCGCCGACTCCTCCCCGACCATTCCCGGCCCCGCCTTCCCGTCGCCCTCGCGCGTGCTCTCGCGCGTCTCGAAACTATGAAAGGCGTGTTTCGGGCTGAGCACCCGGATGTTTCGGGCGCGTGAATCCTCCCCCGGTCGGGGGGTGCAGGATGGCGGCGCTCGCACCGACGTCGTCGCGGCCGGGCCGTCGCGGCGGCCGGCTGCTCAGGCGTCGGTGTCGCCGAGAAGGTCGGGCCGGACGCGCCGCGTGCGCTCGAGCCGCTGCTCGTGGCGCCACGCTGCGACGGCGCCGTGGTTGCCGCTGCGCAGCACGTCGGGCACCTCGAGCCCGCGCCAGACCTGCGGCTTGGTGTAGCTCGGGTACTCGAGCAGGCCGTCCTCGTGCGACTCCTCGACGAGGCTCTCGGGATTGCCCACGACACCGGGAACGAGCCGGCCGATCGCCTCGACCATGGCCATCGCGGCGACCTCGCCCCCGTTCAGCACGTAGTCGCCGAGGCTCAGCAGGCGCACCGGCATCCGCTCCTCGTAGTGGTCGACGACGCGCTGGTCGATGCCCTCGTAGCGGCCGCAGGCGAACACGAGGTGGTCGAGCTGCGCCAGCTCGGCGGCGATGGGCTGGCGGAACGGCTCACCCGCCGGCGACGGCACGATCAGGGTCGGCACCGGCCCACCCGCATCCGCAGCCTCGTCGAGGATGCCGTCGAGCGCCTCGCCCCACGGCTCGGGCTTCATGACCATGCCCGCGCCCCCGCCGTACGGGGTGTCGTCGACCGTGCGGTGTCGATCGTGGGTGTGGTCGCGCAGGTCGTGCGCGCGCACGTCGAGCAGGCCCGAGGTGCGCGCCTTCCCGAGCAGCGACACGTCGAGCACCCGGAAGAACTCGGGGAAGATCGTGACGATGTCGATGCGCATCGGCCGCTCCTAGTCGGTGGCGTCGGGCTGCGCGTCGGGCGTCGCGTCCGTCGTCGCCTCGGGCGTCGCGTCCGTCGTCGCCTCGGGCGTCGCGTCGGGCAGCTCCTCGAGGAGGCCCGGCGGGGGCGTGACCGTGACGGTGCCCGCCGCGACGTCGACCTCGGGCACGATCGCCGACACGAACGGCACCATGACCTCGCGGCCGTCCATCGAGATGACGAGGAGGTCCTGCGCGGGCAGGTGGTCGACGTGCTTGACCGTGCCGATGCGCTCGCCGTCGCGCACGACCGCGAGGCCGACCAGCTGGTGGTCGTACCAGGCGTCGTCCTCGGGCTCGTCGTCGGCGTCGTCCTGGTCGACCCAGAGGATGGCCTTGATGAGCGTCTCGGCGGCCGTGCGATCGGCGACGCCCTCGAAGAACCCGACCGGATGCCCGTTGTACCAGCGGAGCTCGGTGAGCGTGATGCGCTTGCCGTGCCACGGGCTCGACGTGGGCACCTGCAGCGAGAACTCTGCGCCCGGGGTGAACCGCCGCTCGGGGTCGTCGGTGTAGAGCTCGAGCTTGATGGCGCCCTTGAGACCGTGCGCCTTGGTCAGCCGACCGACGCGCAGCTGCGTGCGCGGCGTGGAGGCCACGTCAGCGGTCGGTGTCGACGACGTCGACGCGCACGCGTCGACCGTCGGCGAGGGCGGTCACGAGCGTGCGCAGGGCCTTGGCCGTGCGGCCCGCACGGCCGATGACCCGGCCGAGGTCCTCGGGGTTCACGTGGACCTCGAGGACCTCCCCGCGCGTCGACGAGGCGGTCACGACGCGAACGTCGTCCGGGTGATCGACGATCCCCTTGACCAGGTGTTCGAGCGCGGGTGCCAGCATCGGACTACGCCTCGTCCGCAGCGGCCTCGTCGGCCTCGGCAGCGGGCTCGGCCGGCTCGGCCGGCTTCTCGGTCTTCGGCTTCAGGACCGTCTTCTTCGACTCGTCGGCCACGAACGCGGCCTTCGGCTCGGCGGTCTTGACGGTGCTCACGGCCTTCTTGTCACCCTTGAAGGTGCCCCAGTCGCCGGTGAGCTTGAGGATGGCGAGGACCTGCGGGGTCGGCTGCGCGCCGACGCCCAGCCAGTACTGCGCGCGCTCGGAGTCGACCTCGATGAACGAGGGCTCCTCGGTGGGGTGGTACTTGCCGATCTCCTCGATCACGCGACCGTCGCGCTTGGTGCGCGAGTCGGCGACGACGATGCGGTAGTACGGCGCCCGGATCTTCCCCAGGCGCTTCAGACGGATCTTGACAGCCACGATTCTCCCGTGTGTGTTGTAGTGAGACGAACTGACAGCCGTGAGCGTGGGGTGCACACTCGGCGGAAGCTCTGATTCGTTCCGCGCGCCGGATAGAGGGTCGGGCGCAACGGAACTCGACGGACCATTCTTGCAGATTTCCGGCCGATCCGTGAATCGACGACGGATGCCCCGGGGGCGTGACCGACGGCCGCCGGCGTGCGACGATGGCTCCAGCGCGGTCGCCGAGCGGCGACCCGGGAGGAGCGCCTCGCGCACATGGAGAGCCGCAGCGACACACCGCCCCGGATCCCGTTCGCGGACTCGGCCCGTTCGACCGTGGGCATCGAGTGGGAGGTCGCGATCGTCGACCGCCTGTCGGGCGAGCTCGCACCCGTCGGCGACCGGGTGCTCGCGGTGCTCGCCGAGCAGGGCGACGACCCCGTGGCATCCCGCATCACCGCAGAACTGCTGCGCAACACCGTCGAGCTCGTCACGGGCGTGCACGACCGGGTGGCCGACGCCGTCGCCGACCTCGAGCAGCAGCTCGCGATCGTGCGCCGCGTGATCGACGAGCTCGGCGAGTACGAGGTGATCTGCGCCGGTTCGCACCCGTTCGGCCGCTGGTTCCAGCAGGCCGTCACCGACAAGCCGAGGTACCACAAGCTCATCGAGCGCACCCAGTGGTGGGGCCGCAACATGATGATCTGGGGCATCCACGTGCACGTCGGCATCGAGGACCGCGACAAGGCGCTGCCCATCATGGACGGCCTCATGCGGTACATCCCGCACCTCCAGGCGCTCTCGGCGTCGAGCCCGTACTGGGCGGGCGTGGAAACCGGGTACGCGTCGAACCGCGCGCTCATGTTCCAGCAGCTCCCGACCGCGGGCCTGCCGTACCCCCTGCCCGACTGGGAGGCGTACGAGCGGCACGTCGACGACCTCATCCGCACGGGCATCGTCGAGGAGCAGACCGAGGTGCGCTGGGACATCCGCCCATCCGCACGCTGGGGCACGATCGAGGTGCGGGTCTGCGACGGGGTCTCCACCTCCGCGGAGATCGCGTCGATCGCCGCGCTCGTGCAGTGCCTGGTCGAGTGGATGAGCACCCGGCTCGACGAGGGCGAGTCGCTGCCCGTGCTGCAGCCGTGGTTCATCCGCGAGAACAAGTGGCGGGCGGCCCGGTACGGCATGGACGCGCGGGCGATCGTCGACATCACGGGCACGCAGCGACCGGTCGCCGAGGACATCGCCGAGCTGGTCACGGTGCTCGAGCCGATCTCGCGGCGCCTCGGCTGCGCCGAGGAGCTGCGGGGCGTGCGCACGATGCTCGAGCACGGCGCGAGCTACCAGCGGCAGCTGCGCGCGGCGGCGGAGGCCGACGACGACCTGACCGCGGTCGTGCGGCACCTCGCCCGCGAGCTGCGTGAGGGCGTCGCCGGGCAGCAGTGAGCCGCGGCGCCGGTCAGCCGGGGATGCGACGCGTGCGGATGAGCTCCGCGTACCACCGCGCGCTGTCCTTCGGGATGCGCTCGAGCGTGTCGTAGTCGACGCGCACGATGCCGAACCGCTTCGAGTAGCCGTAGCCCCACTCGAAGTTGTCCATGAGCGACCACACCTGGTAGCCGCGCAGGTCGACGCCGCGCGCCATCGCCCGGTGGGCCGCGGTGAAGTGGCGGCGCAGGTAGTCGATGCGGTCGTCGTCGTGCACGCGCGGACCGTCGTCGCCGTCGACGACCTCGTCGTCGAACGCCGCGCCGTTCTCGGTGACCATGAGCGGCGTGCCGGGGAACTGCTCGTGCAGCGAGAACAGCAGGTCCTCGAGCCCCGACGGGTCGATGTTCCAGCCCATCGCGGTGTACGGTCCCGGCTGCACGAGGAACTCGACGTCGTCGGCGCCCGGCCACGCGGTGCCGCCCATGTCCTTGTGGCCGTCGGCCACGACCTTCTCCCCGTGCCGTCCCACATGCGCACGGTCACGGTCGAGTAGTAGTTCACGCCGATGAGGTCGACCGGCTGGTGGATCTGCTCGAGGTCGCCGTCGTGCACGAACGACCAGTCGGTGACGCCGGCCGTGTCCTCCATGACGTCGGCGGGATACGTGCCGCGCAGCATCGGGTCGAGGAACACGCGGTTGGCGAGCCCGTCGATGCGCCGCGCCGCCTCGGCGCCGGTCGGGCCGTCGGGGCGCACGACGTGGAGGTTGAGCGTGATCGAGAACTCGGGGTCGTTGGTGACGACCTCGCGCAGCGCCTGCACCGCGAGCCCGTGCGCGAGGTTCAGGTGGTGCACGGCCGCGAGCGCCTCGGCGCCGTCGGTGTGACCGGGCGCGTGCGCGCCCGAGCCGTAGCCCAGGTACGCCGAGCACCACGGCTCGTTGAGCGTGGTCCACATCTGCACGCGGTCGCCCAGGCGCTCGCCGACGATGCGGGCGTACTCGGCGAAGGCGAACGAGGTCTCGCGGCTGGTCCAGCCGCCGGCGTCCTCGAGCGGCTGCGGCAGGTCCCAGTGGTACAGGGTCGCGATCGGGCGGATGCCCCGGGCCAGCAGTCCGTCCACGAGCTTGTCGTAGAACGCGAGACCCGCCTCGTTCGCGGGCCCGGTGCCGGTCGGCTGGATGCGCGGCCACGCGATCGAGAAGCGGTACGACTCGAGCCCCAGCTGCTGCATGAGGTCGAGGTCCTCCTCGACCCGGTGGTAGTGGTCGCAGGCGACGTCGCCGGTGTCGCCGTTCCAGACCTTGCCCGGCGTGTGGCTGAACGTGTCCCAGATCGACGGGCCGCGGCCGTCCTCCCGCGCCGCACCCTCGATCTGGTACGACGCCGTCGCCGAGCCGAACACGAAGTCGCGGCCGAAGTCGAGCCCGCTCTCGCGGTAGTCGGCACTATGCATGGTCATCTGCTGCCCCCTCCTTCGGGACCGGCTCCCCCGGAGCACACCCTGGGCCGTGGTCCGGCCCCGTCATCGTCTGCTCGGCGCGCCTCAGCCGCGACCGAGGAACTTCTGCAGCGCCTGCAGCTCCTCCTCCGACGGCGCGCCCTGTGCGCCTCCGCCACCGCCGAGGCCGAAGCCGGAGCCGGTCGGCGCGGCCGACGGGGCGGCCGAGCGGCCCTCCGCGATCGCGGCGTTCTCGGCGGCGCGCTTGGCCGGGTTGCCCGAGCGCGAACCCTGCGGCTTCTTCCCGCCCTTCTTGCGCTTGCCCTGGCCGTGGCCGCCGCCGCCCGGCATGGGACCCATGCCCGGGATCTGCGGCGTGCCGCCGCGCGCGACGGTCTTCATCATCTTCGCGGCCTGCTCGAAGCGCTGCACGAGCTGGTTCACGTCGGTCACGGTCATGCCCGAGCCCTTCGCGATGCGCAGGCGACGCGAGCCGTTGAGCAGCTTCGGGTTGGTCCGCTCGGCCGGGGTCATCGACTGGATGATCGCCTCGGTGTGCACGATCTCGCGCTCGTCGAAGTCGTCGAGCTGCTGCTTCATCGACCCCATGCCGGGCAGCATGCCCATCATCTTCTTGATGTTGCCGGCGCCGCGCAGCTGCTGCATCTGCTTGAGGAAGTCGTCGAGCGTGAACTGCTCGCTCGCGATCTTCTCGGCGACCTTCGCGGCCTCCTCCTCGTCGAAGGCCTGCTGGGCCTGCTCGATGAGGGTGAGGATGTCGCCGAGGTCGAGGATGCGGCTCGCCATGCGGTCGGGGTGGAACGGCTCGAAGTCGTCGAGGCCCTCGCCGGTGGACGCGAAGATGATGGGGCGGCCGGTGACGGATGCCACGGAGAGCGCGGCGCCTCCGCGCGCGTCGCCGTCGAGCTTCGAGAGCACGACGCCCGTGAAGTCCACGCCCTCCTGGAACGCCTTCGCGGTCGCGACCGCGTCCTGGCCGATCATCGCGTCGATGACGAACAGCACCTCGTCGGGGTTCGTCGCCTTGCGGATGTTCGCGGCCTGCTTCATGAGCTCCGCGTCGACGCCCAGGCGACCCGCGGTGTCGATGATGACGGTGTCGTGCTGGGCGCGCGTGGCCTGCGCGACGGCGTCCTTCGCGACCTTCACCGGGTCGCCGACGCCGTTGCCGGGCTCGGGGGCGTACACGGTGACGCCGGCCTGCTCGCCGACCACCTGGAGCTGGTTGACGGCGTTCGGGCGCTGGAGGTCGGCGGCCACGAGCATCGGCGTGTGGCCGTCCTTCTTGAGCCACTTCGCGAGCTTGCCCGCGAGCGTGGTCTTGCCGGCGCCCTGGAGGCCCGCGAGCATGATCACGGTCGGCGGGGTCTTCGCGAACTGCAGGCGGCGCTGCTGGCCGCCGAGGATGCCGACGAGCTCCTCGTTGACGATCTGCACGACCTGCTGGGCGGGGTTCAGCGCGCGGCTGACCTCGTCGCCGAGCGCGCGCTCGCGCACCGTCGCGGTGAACTCCTTGACGACGGGCAGCGCCACGTCGGCCTCGAGCAGCGCGCGGCGGATCTCGCGGACGGTGCCGTCGACGTCGGACGCGGACAGCTTGCCCTTGGTGCGGAGGTTCTTGAACGTCTCGGCAAGACGGTCGGACAGGGTTCCGAAGGTAGCCATGGTGGCTGCAAGTCTACGCGAGGCATCCGCCCGCCCTCGCCCCGGGCTCAGTCCTCGAGCAGCACCTCGACGACGTCGGAGTCGCGGTCCACCGACGCGAGCAGCCGTGCGTCGGACTCGTCGGCGGCGAACGAGTACTCGAAGACCGCGAACGCCTCGTCCTCACCGACGTTCGCGGGCCGGAACTCGACCCGCTCGAGCACCAGGGAGCGCAGGATGTCGATCTCGCGGTCGCCCGACTCGCGCGCGATCGCATCCTCGATCTCCTCGGGCTCGAGTGTCTCCTGCACGAGCGCGAGGAACTGCGCGGTCGGCGTCGACGCACGCGCGAGCTCGGCCACGAACGCCTCGCGCACGTCGGCGTCGAGGTCCTCGATGCCGCTGATCATGCCCGCCGCCACGTCCAGCGCGTCGGCGGCCAGCTCGTCGCCGTCGGCCTGCAGCACGACCTCGACCGACTGGTCGCCGCACTCGACGACCTCCGACCAGTAGGACCCGCCGTCGCCGCCGACGATCCCGAAGTACTCGTGCTCGATCGACATCTCCACCCCCTGCTCCGACGCTACTCCCCGATGAGGTTCTGGGCGAAGACGTGCGGGGTGAAGCCGGTGAGGTCGCCGATGCCCTCGCCCTGGCCGATGAGCTTGATCGGCAGGCCCGTGCGGTCCTGCACGTTGAGCACGAACCCGCCCTTGGCCGACCCGTCGAGCTTGGTGATGACGAGGCCGGTCACGCCGGCGTGCTCGATGAACGCCTGCGCCTGCGCGAGGCCGTTCTGGCCCGTGGTCGCGTCGAGCACGAGCAGCACCTCCGCCACCGGCGCCTGCTTCTCGACGACCCGGCGCACCTTCGCGAGCTCGTCCATGAGGCCGCCCTTGGTCTGCAGGCGACCCGCAGTGTCGATCAGCACGATCTCGATGCCGTCGCGCTTGGCGCGCTCGACGGTCTGGAACGCGACCGCCGCCGGGTCCTGCCCCTCGCGCTCGGGGCGCACCACCTCGGCGCCCGCCCGCTCGGCCCAGGTCGCGAGCTGGTCGACCGCCGCCGCGCGGAACGTGTCGGCCGCGCCGACGACGACGCTGCGCCCATAGGTGCCGAGGAAGCGGGCGAACTTGCCGATGGTCGTGGTCTTGCCGACGCCGTTGACCCCGACGACGAGCACCACCGCGGGCCGCTCGCTGAGGCGCAGCGTGGGGTCGTACTTCGACAGCCGCTCCTCGATGGTCTCGCGGAGCATCCGCTGCACGTCGCGCGGGTCGGTCGTGCGGTACCGCTCGACCTGCGCCTGCAGGTGCTCGACGATCTCCTCGGTGAGGTCGGGCCCGAAATCGGCGGTGATCAGTGCGGTCTCGAGGTCGTCCCAGGTGTCCTCGTCGATGACCCTCGCCTGGAAGACGTTCCGGAGCCGTGCGCCGAGCGACCACGATGCGCGTTCTGCCATGGCGTCCAGCCTACGGTCTCGCGGGGTCCGGCTCGGGCGGCCCGTCCGCGCCGGATCAGGCGCTCGCGCGCTCCTCGCGCACGCGCTGGCCGACGACGGCGGACACGCCGTCCTGCCGCATCGAGACGCCGTAGAGCGCGTCGGCGATCTCCATCGTGCGCTTCTGGTGCGTGATGACGATGAGCTGGCTGTCGTCGCGCAGTTCCTCGATGACCGTGAGCAGGCGCCCGAGGTTCGCGTCGTCGAGCGCCGCCTCGACCTCGTCGAGGATGTAGAACGGGCTCGGCCGTGCCTTGAAGATCGCGATCAGCAGCGCGACCGCCGCGAGCGAGCGCTCGCCGCCCGAGAGCAGGGAGAGCCGCTCGATCTTCTTGCCCGCGGGCTTCACGGAGACCTCGATGCCGCTCGACAGCAGGTCGTCGGGATCGGTCAGCGAGATGCTGCCCGTGCCGCCCGGGAAGAGCACCGGGAAGACCTCGCCGAACGCGGCCCTGGTGTCCTCGAACGCGGCCTCGAAGATCGAGACCATCTTGCGGTCGATCTCCTCGATGATCGTGATGAGGTCGGCCCGGGTCTTCGTGAGGTCGGCGAGCTGCTCGGTGAGGAACGCGTGCCGCTGCTCGAGCGCCGCGAACTCCTCGAGTGCGAGCGGATTGACCCGGCCGAGCTGGGCGAGCATGCGCTCGGCGCCCTTCAGCCGGCGCTGCTGCACCGCGCGGTCGAACGGGGCGTCCTCGCCGTCCTCCTCGTCGCTCGGCACGGGCTGGTCGGGGCCGTACTCGTCGACCAGCACGCTCTCGGCGAGCCCGAGCTCCGACTGCGCGCGCTCGAGCAGGGACGACACGTGCAGCTTCTTCTCGTAGATCTGCAGCTCGAGGCCGTGCACGTCCTCGGTGATCGACTGCAGTCGCTCGCGCACGCTCGCCTCGTCGCGGCGCAGCGCGTTGAGCTCCTCGTTCTGGCCGCGTCGCTCGTCTTCGGCGCGGGCCAGGCGGATGCGCGCCTCGGACACGGACGCGTCGACTGCCGCGAGCACGGCCGGGAGCGCGTCGGCCACCCCGCGGGCGGCCTCGTACTGGCGGCGGCGGATGACGGCCCGGCGCGCGGCCTCCTCGGCCTGGCGCCGCTCGGCCTCGCGCCGGCGCTCGAGCGACGCGATGCGCGCCTGCTCGCTGCGCACGCGCTCGCGCGCGGTCTCGAGCGCGAGGCGGGCCTCGACCTCGCCCTCGCGCGCGGCCTCGAGGGCCGCGGCACCCGAGTCGCGAGCCGTGAGGTCGAGCACGGGGCGCGGGGTCGCGCGCGCCTGCTCGAGGGCGGCCTTCGCCTCGGTCGACGCCTGCTCGGCCTCGGCGACGCGCTCGGCCGCGGTGCGGGCCGACTCGGCGAGCCGCTCGGTCTCGGCGGCGGCCGCGTCGGCGGTGACGCGGGCCTTGTTCAGGCGCTCGGTCTGGGCGGCGAGCTGCGCGTCGTACTCGCGCAGCGCCGTGAGCGCCTGCGCCGACTGCTGCTTCGCCGTCTCGTGCGCCGAGCGCTGCTCGGCGAGCTCGAACCGGCGGCGCTCGAGCTCGGAACGCACCTCCTCGAGCCGGGCGCCGGCGGCGTCGCGCTCGGCGATCAGCTCGATGCGGCTCTGCCCCTCACCCGATCCGCCGCGGATGACGTAGAGACCGATCACGTCGCCGGCGCGGGTCACGACCGTGACGTCGTCGGCGTCGAGCGCTCCGGAGGCGGCGCGCGCGGCCTCCACGTCGTCGGCGACGACCGTCCGCGCGAGCAGCGCGGCGACCCCGGGCGGGGCGGTGACGACGGATGCCGCGGGCGTGAGTCCCTCGACCGCGACCGGTGCGGCGACCGACGCGGCCTCCGCGATCGCGAGCTCGACGCGACCGAGGTCGTGCGCACGCGCGTGCGCGAGCGCATCGAGTGCGGCGTCGCGGTCGTCGGCCAGCACCGCGTCGGTGAGGGTGCCCAGCGCGGCGGCGATCGCGGCCTCGTAGCCGGGCTGCACGTGGACGTGCTCGGCGAGGAGACCGCGCACGCCGTCGCGGCCCGCCTCGACCAGCGCTGCGGACCCATCCCGCTGGTCGAGCGCGAGGGAGAGCGCACCGACCTTGGCCGTCAGCGCGTCGCGCTCGCGCTCGCGCTCGTGGAGGCCCTCGCGGATGCGCTCGATCTCGCCCTCGGCCTCGAACACCGCGGCCTGGGCGAGCTCGTACGCCTCGTCGAGGTCGGTCTCGCCGTCCTGGCTCAGCGATGCGGTCGACTCCAGCTCCTCCAGCGCGTTCGCCGCGACGGTCGCGCGGTCGGATGCCGCCGCCAGCGCGTTCTCCTGCCGGAGCACCTCGCCGCGCACGGTCGCGAGCCGCGACGCGGCGGTGTCGGCGCGGCCCGACAGGGCGGCGAGCTCGAGGTCGTACCGCGAGACCGCGGCGCTCTGGGCGGCGACGTCCTCGTCGGTGGCGTCGAGCGCGCGGCGTGCGGCGACCGTGGCCTGCTGCGCCTGCTCGAGCCCCGATGCGGCGGCCGCGACGGCCTCCTGGACCCGCTCGAGCTCGGCTCGTGCCTCGTCGATGGCCGCCTGCGAGACGGTGGGGGCGGCATCCGGTTCGTCGCCGTCCCGGCCGAGCAGCGCGAGCCGCTGGTTCGCGAGCGTGTGCAGTCCGCGCAGGCGCTCCTGCGCCTGCTCGAGCCCGAACTCGACCCGGCGGGCGTCGTCGACCGCGACCGACTGCTGCGCCTGCTCGAGGCGGGTCACGCGCGCCTGCCGCTGCTCGAGCTGGTCCTGCAGCACCAGCCGCTCGGAGTGGCGCTCCGCCTCGGTGCGCGAATGCGCGTCGAGCGTGCGGCGCAGGCCCACGACCTCGTCGGCGAGCAGGCGCGCACGGGCATCGCGCACGATCGCGGCGATCGACTGCGCCTGGCGCGCGACCTCGGCCTGGCGCCCGAGCGGCTTCAGCTGGCGACGGATCTCGCCCGCGAGGTCGGACAGGCGGGTGAGGTTGGTCTCCATGGCGTCGAGCTTGCGGAGCGTCTTCTCCTTGCGCCGCCGGTGCTTCAGGATGCCCGCAGCCTCCTCGATGAAGCCGCGACGGTCGTCGGCGCTCGCGTGCAGCACGTTGTCGAGCTGGCCCTGGCCGACGATGACGTGCATCTCGCGGCCGAGGCCCGAGTCGCTGAGCAGCTCCTGCACGTCGAGCAGGCGGCACGCCTCGCCGTTGATGGCGTACTCGCTCGTGCCGTTGCGAAACAGCGTGCGGCTGATCTGCACCTCGGTGTACTCGATCGGCAGGGCGCCGTCGCTGTTGTCGATCGTCAGGGCGACCTCGGCCCGGCCGAGCGGCCCGCGACTCGAGGTGCCGGCGAAGATGACGTCCTCCATCTTGCCGCCGCGGAGCGTCTTGGCCCCCTGCTCGCCCATCACCCAGGCGAGGGCGTCGACCACGTTGGACTTGCCGGAGCCGTTCGGTCCGACGACGCACGTGACTCCCGGCTCGAACGCGAAGACGGTGGGCTGTGCGAAGGACTTGAACCCCTTGAGGGTCAGGCTCTTCAGGTACACGCCCGTCCTCCCCCGATGCCGATCGGCGACCCGACCGGCCCGGATCGCCCGCGACTACGGTACCGGACTCTTCCCCGCGAACCGCGCAGGCGGTAGGCTCGTCGGCTGCGCACTCGCGCGGCGGATTCGGAGCAGGATCGATGCGGATCGAACGGGCGCACGTGCCCGAACGCCTCGGCACCCGCGGTGCCGCGCACTTCGAGCGGTACGTCGAGCTCATGCGCGAGGTCGAGGCGGACCTCTGGGGCAACGACGACCTCACGCAGGACGCGCGCACCGTGCTGCCGCGGTACCGCTCGGAGTACGTCCGCCGTACGCCGCTGCTCGCACTCGACGGGGACGACGCCGTGGGCGCCGCGGTCGTGGAGTGGGAGGCGGGCGACGACGCCGAGACCGCGATCGTGTACGGCGTCGTGCCGACGGCGCATCGCCGCGAGGGCATCGGTTCGTGGCTGCTCGCCGAGTGCGAGCGGATCGCGCTGGACGCCGGTCGGCGGGTGCTCATCAGCTGGAGCGACCACCCCGCGGCGACGCTCGAGCTCGGCGGGCCCCGCCTCGCGGCATCCGTCGGCGACGCCGTCGTGCCCGCGGCCGACCCGCGGGCCGCCTTCTTCACCGCGCACGGGTACGTGCTCGGGCAGATCGAGCGGATGAGCGTGCTCGACCTCGCCGACGTCACGGTGCCCGAGCCGGAGTCGGTGCCCGGCTACCGGCTCGTCACGTGGGTCGGCCATGCACCCGACGAGCTCGTCGACGCGTACGCGGCGGCGAAGACCCGCATGGCGCTCGACGTGCCGGCTGCGGACCTCACGATCGACCCCGAGCACTGGGACGCCGCGCGCGTGCGCACCTTCGAGGAGCAGCGTCGCGAGTCGGGCGACGTGCTGCTCGTCGCCGCGGCGGTCGCCGACGACGGCGACGTGGCCGGCTACACGGAGCTCGAGCTGCCCCACGACAAGGCGTGCGCCTACCAGGGCGACACCCTGGTGGTCGCCGCGCACCGCGGCCATGGCCTCGGCCTACGGGTCAAGCAGGCGAACCACCGGGCCCTCGCCGAGTCCGCCCCGGAGCGCACGCGCATCTACACCTGGAACGCCGACGAGAACGACCACATGCTCGCGATCAACATCGCGCTCGGGTTCCGCACCGCGGCGTACTCCGCCGCCTGGCAGCGCCGCGTCGAGTCGGGCGGCGGACACGAGCACGCCGACGCGGTCAGCGCGCCGCGCGCGGACGTCGCTGGCAGCGCGGGCAGCGGTGCGACGAGCGGTTCATGAACTGCTCGCGCACGATCGGCGTGCCGCAGCGCGGGCACGGACGGCCCTGCTGCCCGTAGGCGTTGAGGGAGTGGGCGAAGTAGCCGGATGCCCCGTTGACGTTGACGTACTGGGCATCGAAGCTCGTGCCGCCCTCTGCCAGGGCGCGCTCGAACACCTCGCGCACCGCCGCCAGCACGCGCTTCGACCGGCGCGGGCCGACCACGTTCGACGGCTCGTCGTAGTGCACGCGCGCCGACCAGAGCGCCTCGTCGGCGTAGATGTTGCCGATGCCGCTGACGAGGTTCTGGTCGAGCAGCGCGCGCTTGACACCGGTGCGCCGGGTCGCGAGCGCGGCGAGGAACCTGCGGTCGTCGAAGGCCGGATCGAGCGGGTCGCGCGCGATGTGGGCGACGGGCACCGGGAGGCGCGTGCGCCACGGGGCATCCGCTTCGCCCGCCTCGCCCGAGAAGCCCGCGGGCGCGCCGTCGCCCGTCTCGACCATGCGCTCGACCGCGAGCGAGCCGAAGATGCGCTGGTCGACGAAGTCGACCGCGAGGTCGCCGTGCGCCGGCGATGACACGTGGATGCGCGCGCGCAGCAGCGGCACGAGTGGTGCGTCGGGGGTGCGCAGCAGCAGCTGCCCGCTCATGCCGAGATGCGCGAGCAGCGCGCGGCCCGTGTCGAGGGGCATCCAGAGGAACTTGCCGCGCCGCACGGCGGCCTCGATGCGCGCGCCCGTGAGGAGTTCGTCGAACGGACCCGACGTCGGGTCGTGTCGTCGCAGCGAGCGCGGCTCGAACACCTCGACGCCGAGCACGCGGGAGCCGGTGACGGCCGGTGCGAGGCCGGTCCGGACGACCTCGACCTCGGGCAGTTCGGGCATGCTCAGTCGGCGCTGATGCGCGTCCAGGCGTCGAGCGCGGCGGCCATCTCGGCCTGCTTCTTGCTCGTGCCCGAGCCGGTGCCGGTCACGAGGTCGCCCACGGCGACCGACGCGGCGAACACCTTGTTGTGGTCGGGGCCCGACTCGGTGACCGTGTACGCGGGCGCCGGCGCACCGCGGCGGGCCGCGATCTCCTGCAGGCTCGTCTTCGGGTCCATGGCCGCGCCGAACCGATCGGGGTCGGCCATGAGCGGGCCGATCAGCCGCAGCACCAGGTCGGTCGCCGCATCCGCCCCCGCATCGAGGAAGGTCGCGCCGATGATCGCCTCGACCGTGTCGGCGAGGATCGACGCCTTGTCGTGCCCGCCCGTCATGGTCTCGCCACGACCGAGGCGGATGTACGGGCCGAGGCCGATCGTGCGCGCGACCTCGGCCAGCGCGACGCTCGAGACGAGGCTCGCGCGTCGCTTCGCGAGGTCGCCCTCGTCGAGGTCGGGGTGGTCGCGGTAGAGCGACACCGTGACGGCCTGCCCGAGGATCGAGTCGCCGAGGAACTCGAGGCGCTCGTTGGTGGGGATGCCGCCGTTCTCGTACGCGAACGACCGGTGCGTGAGGGCGAGCAGCAGGAGGTCGTGGTCGAGCTCGACCTGCAGCGTGCGCTGCAGTGCGTCGAGGCCCGCCGACTCCTGGGTGCTCCGCTCCGTCACCACCGGTCGTTCGTCGTCAGCGTCGGGGTGCCGATCAGACGTCGGCGACCTTGCGGCCCTTGTACTCCAGGAACAGCGGCGTACCGGCCGAGTCCTCCACGACCTTCGCGCGGTGCGGGAGGCTGTAGGTGACCTTGCCGTTCTCGACGGTCTTCACGAGCGCAGGGGCCTGCGCCTTCCACTGCGAGCGGCGTGCGTGGGTGTTGGCGCGCGACTTCTTCCGCTTGGGAACAGCCATGACTCTCTCTCAATCTCTCTGCTGGTCGGCATCGGAGGACGTGTCCGAGCCAGGGTCCGTGGAAGCCTCGAAGTCCGCGAGCGCGTCCCACCGCGGGTCGCGTTGTTCTCTCGCGGCGAGTTCCGGGTGTTCCTCCAACCGGAGCCCGGTCTCTGGGTCGAGACCCGGGCAATCCGGCCGGCACACCGGCTGGAACGGCAGTGCCAGGACCACCGCATCGCGGATGAGCGGTTCAAGATCCACGTGGTCGTCTTGAACCTCATACTCGAAAGCTTCACCGGAATGATACGCGAAAAGCTCCTGGAACTCGACTTCGACCGGCAGGGCGATGTCGCGGAGGCACCGCCCGCACTGCCCGTTGGCGGTCGCGTCGACCTCCGCGGAGGCCAGGATGCCCTCGTGCACCGACTCCAGCCGGACGTCGATCTCGATGGGATCGCCCTCGCCGACCGAGACGAGCCCCTCCCCCAGCGCCTCGGGAACCGACGCCTCGATGCGCTGCTCGCGCATCTGGCCCGGGCGCCCGATGAGGTCGCGGATGTCGATGCGGTAGGGACTGCTCGTGGATGCCACGAGGCACGATTCTACGCGCCCGCGGTGCTCGGGCGGCGGTGCGCGAGCGATTCGCGCGGGCTCGCGAGCGACATCGGCACGACGAGCGCGCGGAAGCGCTCGGCCGGCTGGAGGCCGCGCTCGAGTGCGTGCACCACCAGGTCGAGGTCGTGGGTGAGCGGATGGTCCGGCACGGGTGCCGGCCGCGGGCCGTACCGATGACGCTCGACGCCGGCGAGGAGGCGCTCGAGCGCGGCGCGCGCGTCCGCGTCGTCCGCCACGCCGTCGCGCGCGAGCAGACGGTCGGCGAAGCCGCGCGCGGACTCGAACGGGGTCGGCGGGTCGCCGATGTCGACCGCGGTCGCCTCCACCTCGGTCCACGCCGCCGCAGCGGCATCCGCTCCGTCCCATGCCCGCCGCCGGCGCCAGGCGCGCACCAGCCTGCGGATCACGGCCGGCAGCGCCAACACGAGCGCCACCCCGAGCGCGACGAGCGCCAGCCGGGCCAGCGGCGCGCCCGAGTCGGACACCGGGGCGGCGGTGGATCCGTCGACCGGCTCGTCGGGCAGCACCGGGGCGCCCTCCGTCGCGGGGGCGCCGGGGGTCGGCAGCGGCGCCCTCGTGGCGCCGGGATCGGCGAGCACCGAGACCCGCGAGTACTCGGGCACCGACCCGCGACCGGGCGTCGGCTCGAACGGCATCCAGCCGATGCCCTCGAAGTACAGCTCGGGCCAGGCGTGCAGGTCGTGCGTGTCGACGTCGTAGCGGGCCTCGCCGGCGAGCGTGCCGACGCCGCGCGAGCCCGCCGTGTAGCCCAGCGAGATGCGCGCCGGGATGCCCGCCTCGCGCGCCATCACCGCCATCGCCGAGGCGAAGTGCACGCAGTAGCCCTCGCCGACCTCGAGGAACTCGGCGATCACGTCGAAGCCCCCGCCCTCGTAGCCCTCCTCGACGGGCGCCTCGGTCGAGTACGAGAAGTCCGACCCGCGCAGGTAGCGCTGGATGAGCACGGCGGCGTCGTACGGCGACCCTGCCGACGCCGTCACCTCCTCGGTCGTGGTCGTGATGATCTCCGGCACGCCGCCGGGCAGCTCGAGGTACGGCTCGAGCTCCGCCGGCAACGCGCGGCTCGCGGTGCGGAGCTGCTCGGGCGTCGGGTCGAGGTCGAGGTGGGTCACCACGTAGCGCTGGCCCAGCGTGTCGTCGTCGGCGCTCGCGACCGCGAAGGACTCGGCCTCCCAGAACCACGAGCCGCGCAGGCCCTGGATCGAGCGGGCCGGGTACGGCACGGGCAGCCACGTGGTCGCGACCTCGTCGACCACGATCGTCGTGCGCACCAGGCTGCGGGCGACGCCCAGGTCGAGCCCCGGCGGCGACGGGAACGCGTCGACCGTCTGCTCCTCGACGAGCGGCTCCTCGGAGGCCGACCACACGTCGCCCTCGAAGCGGTCGAGCGTGAGCAGCGTGAAGTAGGGCCGTTCGCGGCCGGTGCCCGAGTAGTGGAACGCCGGCAGCGGCTCGGGGCGCCGGAGGTCCTCCCCGAGGTCGATGAACGGGTTCACGCCGCGCGAGAAGAGCGGGCCGCGGTCGCCCGTGCCGAACAGGTACGGGTTGCTGATGCTCGGGGTCGCCTGCGCGAGCACCGCGGCGGTCAGCAGGCCGACGCCGGCGAGCCCCAGCGTCGCCCCCACCGTCGAGCCCGCCGACGCGCGACGCGGTTGCGTGATCCGCGGCGCGGTCTCGCCCTCGGGCTCGCGGTCGAGCTCGCCGCGACGTCGCACGGCGACGTCGACGCGCAGCAGCAGGAGGTAGGCCGCGCCCGTCAGGAGCACGGTCCAGAAGTCCGTGCCGCCCTCGACGATGAAGCCCGGCACCGCCACGGGGAGCAGCGCGGGCACGGCGGCGAGCGCCACGACACGGAGGGAGACGACCACGATGTCGACCACGACCGCCACGAGCCCCGTCGCGAGCGCGAGCACGAAGAGGATGCCCGGCACGGCGATCGCCGGGGTCGACTGCTGCACGATCGAGGTCTGGCCCGCCGCGGCGAGCTCGCCGAAGTGCGCGAACGTCGCGCCCGTGGGCAGCACGCCCGCGATCGCCGTGCCGGCGCCGAAGAACAGCGTGAGCACGAGCACGAGCACGACGAGCTCGAGCACCGGCACGAGCGACGCCGGCACCCGGAGCAGCCGCAGCCCGAGGCCGGAAGCGAACACGACCGCGGCGACCACGGCGCAGAGCCACCACCATGCGGCGCCCGCGAGCAGCGGCCCGAGCGAGGTGAGGGCCACGGCCACGAGCAGGAAGGCGGCCGACACGAGCGCCGCCGACTGCGGCAGCGTGAGCGGCGGGGTCTCAGCGCGCATCGGCGACCCCCTGGTCGTGGGCGAGCGCGTGCCAGGCCTCGGGGATGTCATGCGCCGTGCGCACGGGGATGCACCGCCAGCCCGCCTCCTCGAGGTCGGCCACGAGGGCGCGACGCACGCCCTCCTGCACGAAGGCGACCGCGGGTTCGAACGCCGGGCGCATGGCGGCGAGCGCCACCGCCTCCTCGGGCGCGATGTCGACGAGCACCGCGAAGGCGGGACGCCGGGCGCGACCGGTTGCGCGCCGCACGTCGTCATGCGGTGCGCCGGAGCGGTCGGTCGCGGACCCGCCGCGGCCGCCCGGGGTGTCGAGGTGGGCGAGCCCCTCGAGGAAGGCCCGCTCGCCGACGCCGCCCTGGTACTCGACGGGCGCGTCGCCGAAGAGGCCGCCGGCCCGCCGCCGGGGGCCGGGCTCGAGCTGGCTCGGACCGGTCTCGCTGACGGTCAGGCGGAAGCCGCCGCGCAGCAGGTGGACCCCGATCGACGCCGCGAGCTCGATGCCCAGCTCGAACGGATGGTGGTAGCGGTCGTCGCCCGAGGCGAACGACGTGCGGCCCCTGCCGTGCAGGGCCGTGTCGACGATCAGGCGCGCGTCCGGATCGCTGCGCTGCTCCTCCTGGCGCACCATGATCTCGCCGGCGCGCGCGGTCGCCGGCCAGTTCACGCGCCGCATCGGGTCGCCGTGCCGGTACTCGCGGGCGATCAGCTCGTCGGCGTTCGGGTGCGACTGCCGCTGCAACTCGAGCAGCACGCCGTCGAGGCTGGCCGGGCCGCCCGCGGACGCGCCGAGCGCCGTCGTGCGTGGCGTCGCGACCAGGTCGTGCGTGCGCCCGTAGCCGCGTTCGATGCGGGCGAGCCCGAACGGGTCGGTGAGCGAGACCCGGAGCGGGCCGGCGGTGAACACGCCTCGGCGCGGCAGCCGGAGCGTGTACTCGAGGCGCACCGTGTCGCTGCCGCCCGGCGGGCCTCCCTCCCAGCGGCCGAGGGGCGGGAGCACCGACTCCACCGGCGACTCCAGTCGCGGCGCCGTGTCGCGCCAGCGCGCGCCGTCGAGCGTGCGCCGCCCGCGGTTGCGCACGACGGCCGACGCCGTGACGGTGCCGCCCGCGGACACGATGCCGGGCACGAAGCTGCGCCCGACGTCGAGGCGGGGCACCCGCCAGGCGGTGTACGCGAGCGCGACCAGCGGCACGGCGACGCCGATGAGCCCGAACAGGATGAAGTCGCGACGGTCGAGCACGAGCGCGTTGACGAACACGATCGCGCCCACGGCGATCAGCGCGCCGCCACGGCGGGTCGGCCTGGGCCACTCGGCCAGGCGCGCTCCGACACCGCCCGTCATCGGGTCACCGCCCCGCGGCCGCCCCGAGGGGAACGGGCGTCGCCCGGACGATGCGGTCGACGATCTCGGCGATGAGCAGGTCGCCGTCGTTGTGGTGCTGTCCGAGCGCGCGGCTCGTCGGGACGAGCCGGTGGCCGAGCACCGGGGCCGCGAGCGCGTCGACGTCGTCGGGCAGCGCGAACTCGCGCCCCTGCATGGCCGCGCGGGCCTTCGCGGCGCGCACGAGCTGGAGCGTCGCGCGCGGGCTCGCGCCCAGGCGGAGCTCCCGGTCGTCGCGCGTCGCCCGGACGATCGCCACGGCGTACTCCTTGACGGGCATCGACACGAACACGTTGCGGACCGCGACGATCATCGCGCGCAGCTCGGCATCCGACACCACCGCCTCGATCGCGTCGAGCGGGCTCGACGTCTCGCGCGTGCCGAGCATCTCCAGCTCGCTCGCCGAGTCGGGGTACCCCATCGAGATGCGCGCCATGAAGCGGTCGCGCTGCGCCTCGGGCAGGGCGTAGGTGCCCTCCATCTCGATCGGGTTCTGCGTCGCCACGACGGTGAACGGCTCGGGCAGCGGATAGGTCGTGCCGTCGACCGTGACCTGGTGCTCCTCCATGCACTCGAGCAGCGCCGACTGCGTCTTCGGGCTCGCACGGTTGATCTCGTCGCCGATCACGATGTTCGCGAACACGGGACCCGGCTTGAAGGCGAACTGCCGGGTCGACTGGTCGAACACCGACACGCCCGTGACGTCGGAGGGCAGCAGGTCGGGGGTGAACTGGATGCGGCTGACGCTGCAGTCCACCGAGCGCGCGAGCGCCTTCGCGAGCACCGTCTTGCCGACGCCCGGAACGTCCTCGATGAGCAGGTGGCCCTCGGCGAGCAGCACCGTGAGCGCGTGCGTGACGGCGTCGTGCTTGCCGTCGATGACCGACTCGACGTTCGCCACGATGCGCTGCGCGGACGTGCCGACCGTGTCGCCCGGCATCGGGGTGCCGGTGACCGTGGTGTGCATGCCGTCGCTGCTCACTGCGCCGTCGCCCCCTGCAGGTACTCGGCCACGACCGGGGGCACGTACGGGGCGACGTCGCCCCCGAGCGCCGACACCTGGCGCACGAGCGAGCTCGACACGTGCGCGTTCGCGGGGTCGGGCAGCAGGAAGACGGTCTCGACCGCGGCGAGGTCGCGGTTCACGATGGCCATGGGCGTCTCGTACGCCACGTCGACCTGCGAGCGGATGCCCTTGACGAGCACGGACGCACCCACGTCGGTGCAGTAGTCGACGAGGAGGCCCACGCTCCAGGACGCGACGACCACCTCACCGTCGATGCGGGCGTCGGCGATCGCCCGTTCGAGCAGCGAGACGCGCTGCGCGATGGGCAGCAGGGCGGACTTGTCGGGGTTGTGCACGACGACGACGTGCACCTCGTCCCACAGTCCGGCCGCTCGCGAGATCACGTCGAGGTGCCCGAGCGTGATGGGATCGAACGACCCGGGGACGACGGCGATCCTGCGCATGTCCTCCACACTAATGCGCGCGGGGTGGCCGTGACGGGCAGGTGGAGAGTCTCAGGCCTTGTTCAGGAACTGCGACTCGGTCTCGTCGAGACGGCGCCGCACCGCGGCCACGAGCGCCGGGTGCGACGCGAGCACCGGGTCGTCGTCGAGCACGCCCTGCGCGAGCTCGCGCGCGGCCACGATCAGGTCGCCGTCGCGCGCGACCCGGAGCAGGCGCAGCGACGACCGTCCGCCCGACTGGTTGCTGCCCAGCACGTCGCCCTCCTGCCGCAGGTCGAGGTCGACGCGCGCGAGCTCGAACCCGTCGGTCGTCGCCGCGACCGCGTCGACGCGCTCGCGCGCCACGGTGCCCTCGGGCGCATTGGTCACGAGCAGGCAGAGGCCGGGCACGTTCCCCCGGCCGACGCGGCCGCGCAGCTGGTGCAGCTGCGACACGCCGAAGCGCTCGGCGTCCAGCACGACCATCGCCGACGCGTCGGGCACGTCGACGCCCACCTCGATCACCGTCGTCGCGACCAGCACGTCGAGCTCGCCGGCCGCGAACGCGCGCATCGCCTGCTCCTTCTCGTCGCTCGACATGCGACCGTGCAGCGGTGCGATGGCGAGGCCACGCATCTCCGGCGCCTCGGCCAGCCGCGCGATCACGTCGAGCACCGAGGCGAGCGGCACCGGCGGTGCGCCGGTGACCTCGGGCTCGCCGTCGGCGGGCCCCGGGTCGACCTCGTCGGCGTCCTCGACCTGCTTCGCCTCGATGGCCGGGCACACCACGAACGCCCGGTGCCCCTTCGCGACCTCCTCGGCGACGCGCGCCCAGACCCGGCCGAACCAGCCCGGGCGCTCGGCGAGGGGCACCACGAACGACTCGATTCCCGGCCGCCCGCCCGGCAGCTCCCGGATGGTGCTGACGTCGAGGTCGCCGAACACGGTCATCGCCACCGTGCGCGGAATCGGCGTCGCCGTGAGCACCAGCACGTGCGGCGGCTCCGACCCCTTGACCCGCAGCGCCTCGCGCTGGTCGACGCCGAAGCGGTGCTGCTCGTCGACGACGACGAGGCCCAGGTCGGCGAACGTCACGGTGTCGCCGAGCAGGGCGTGCGTGCCGACGACGATGCGCGCCTGGCCCGAGGCGGCGCGCAGCAGCGCGCGCTTGCGCTCGGCGGCCGGCAGCTGCCCGGTCACGAGGGTCGGCATGAGCTCGGCCGAGAGGTCGGGCCCGAGCACGCGCGAGATCGAGCGCAGGTGCTGTGCGGCGAGCACCTCGGTCGGTGCGAGCAACGCGGTCTGGCCGCCCGACTCGGCGACCGCGAGCATCGCACGCAGCGCGACGAGCGTCTTGCCCGAGCCCACCTCGCCCTGCACGAGCCGGTTCATCGGCATGCCCGAGGCCAGGTCCTCGGCGATCTCGGTGCCGACGGCGCGCTGGTCGCCGGTCAGCTCGAACGGCAGCACGTCGTCGAAGCGCGCGAGCAGGCCGTCGGGCGAGGCCTCGCGCCGCACGGTCTGGCGCGCCTTCCGCTCGGCGCGCCGCCCGAGCAGCGCCGCCTGCAGCACGAAGGCCTCCTGGAACCGCAGCGCGGCGCGGGCACGCGACCAGTCGCGCTCGTGCTCGGGCCGGTGCACGCCCTCGAGCGCCTCGCGGAAGCCGACCAGGCCGCGCGCGGCGCGCACCGACTCCGGGATCGGGTCGTCGACGTCGCCCAGCGCGTCGAGCACGAGCCCCACGGCCTTCGCGACCTGCCAGCTCGCGATCGTCGACGTCGCCGGGTAGATGGGGATGGGCGTCTCTGCCCAGCGCTTGGCGTCGGGGTCGTCGCCCGATCGCTCGAACAGCTCGTAGTCGGGGTGGGCGAGCTGCCGCGCGCCGCGGTACGAGGTCACCTTGCCCGCGAAGATCCCGCGCGCGCCGGGCACGAGCTCCGCCTGGCGCCACTTCTGGTTGAAGAACGTGAGCGTCAGCACGCCCGTGCCGTCGGAGATCGTGGCCTCGACGATGCTGCCGCGCCGCTGGCGCATGCTGCGCTCGCGCACCTCGAGCACCTCGGCGACGATCGTCACGTTCTCGTCGAGCGGCAGCTCCGCGAGCGCCGTCAGCTCGCCCCGGCGCGCGTAGCGACGCGGGTAGTGGCCGAGCAGGTCGCCCGCCGTGACGTGGCCGAACGCCCGCTTCAGGGCGCCCGAGGTGCGGCCCCCAGCAGTCCGTCGAGCTTGGTGTCGAGACCGGCCCGCCCCGGGGCATCCGCTGCGCTCATGCCCCGGCCTGCGGCTCCGTCCCCGTGAGCGCCGCGATCTCGTCCTGCACGAACTCGTCGTCGGGGCGCTGCTCGGCGAGCTCGCGCTGGATCGCCAGTGCCTCGTCGTCGCGGCCGAGCGTGCGGAGGCACCGGCCGACGGCCCAGCGCGCGACGTGCCGCTGCTCGGCCGACCCGTGCTCGTTCGCGAACGCGAGGGCCGACTCGAACTGCTCGAGCGCGGCGTCGGCGTCGCCGGACTCGTGCAGGGTCCAGCCGAGGTTGTTGTGCAGCGCGACCCCCAGCGCTTCAGCCGCCGGTCGCCGCTGCGGTCGACGAGCGCGAGGCCCTCCTCGGCCCACTCGCGCTCGTGCCCCGTGTCGGCGAGGGCGAGCATGTGCAGGGCGTCGAGCACCAGGAACGGCACGTCGGCGCCGGCCGCCTCGCGCACCGCGCGGGTGAAGTGCGCGACCGCGTCGGCGGGCGCGCCGCGGGTGACGAGCAGTCGGCCGCGCTCGAGCTCGATGCGCGCGCGGATCTCGCCGGCCTCGCGGGCGAGGGCCGCGGCGTCGTCGCCCTCGGACGCGTCCTCGGCGGGCGCGCCGGGCTCGTCGGTGCGTTCCGGGGCGTCGGTGCGTTCGGTGGCGTCGTCGGATGCCTCCGCGGGCGACGCCGCGTGCGCACCCGCCGCGGGCTCCGCCCCGGTCTCGGCGAGGGCGTCGAGCACGGCGTCGGCCTCGTCGAACTTCGACTGGAGGCCGAGGGCGCGGGCGAGCTGGGTCGCCATGATCGCGCGATGGTGCGCGTCGTACGAGTCGTCGTCGGAGGCGTCGCGGAACCGCTCCTCCGACACCTCGGGGGATCCGAAGTCCCACATCGCATCGAGGAGCTGCTGGTCTGCGGCACGGCTGCGCGCGGTCTCGACGTCCACGCCTCCATCATGGCAGCGCGCGGCGACGTTGGCGGCGCGCACGGGCCGATCGGTATGCTCGCCGCGATGACGCGCATCGTCGCCGGGTTCGCCGGCTCCCTCACGCTCCAGGTGCCCCGCTCGGGCACGCGCCCGACGAGCGACCGCGTGCGCGAGGCGATCTTCTCGGCGCTCGAGGCGCGCGACGCGCTCGCGGGGGCGCGCGTGCTCGACCTCTACGCCGGCTCGGGCGCGCTCGGGCTCGAGGCGGCCAGTCGCGGCGCGGCATCCGTCGTGCTCGTCGAGCGCGCCAAGCCGGCGGCCGCCGTGTGCCGGCGCAACGCCGACGCGCTGCTCCGCGCCGCGCGCGGCGCCCGGCCGCCGCGGATCGACGTGGTCGCGCGCGCCGTGCGCAGCCACCTCGAGCACGACTCGGCCGGCGGCTACGACGTGGTCTTCTCCGATCCGCCGTACGAGCTGGGCGACGACGAGCTCGCGGCCGACCTCGAGGCCCTAGTGCCGCTGCTCGCGCCCGACGCGATCGTGGTCGTCGAGCGCAGCGCCCGCAGCCCCGAGCCGGAGTGGCCGGCGGGCATCGAACCCGACCGCCGGCGCGACTACGGCGAGACGACGGTGTGGTGGGCGGATGCCGCGCCCGGGCCCGGCCCGGACACCGACGCCGACCGTCAGCCCGTTCCGCCGTTCCAGTCCTCGTAGGGGTCCCAGCCCACGGGCTCGATCGGGGCGCCGTCGACCGACACCGTTCCGGCGTCGTCGGTGACCCGCCCGATCGGGTCGAACCCGTCCGGCACGGCCGCGTCGGCGGGGAACGTGGCGAGCAGCCCGTGGTCCTCGGCGCCGAACACCGTCGGCCCGTCGGCGGCGCCGAGCGCCGCCGAGTCGAAGTCGATGCCCACGCCGCTCGCCGCGGCGATGCGCGCCGCATCGCGCGCCAGCCCGTCGGAGACGTCGAGCATCGCGGTCGCGCCCGCGAGGGCCGCGTCGACGCCCGCCGACACGGGCGGCCGCGGCCGCAGCTGCGCCTCGACGAGGTCGGGGTGCGCGGCGCGCAGGGCCTCGGCGCGCCCGCGGTCGGGCTCGTCGTCGCCGTCGACGGCGCGTGCGAACAGCAGGGCGAGCCCGCGTGCCGCGTCGCCGCGCCGGCCGGCGTGCGCGACCACGTCGCCGGGCCGGGCCCCGGAGCGCCGCACGGGCGCCCGCGAGCCGAGGTCGCCGAACGCGGTCACCGCGATCGTGAGGGTGCGCGAGACGGACAGGTCGCCGCCCACCACGCCGCACCCCGGCGCGAGCGCCGCGCACGCCTCGCGCAGCCCGTCGGCGATGCCCTCGAGCACGGCGACGTCGGTCTCGGCCGGCGCGGCCAGCGCGACCACGAGCGCCGTGGGGCGCGCACCCATCGCGGCGACGTCGGAGAGGTTGGTCGCGGCGGCCTTCCAGCCCAGGTCGTCGGGCCGCGACCACGCCAGGCGGAAGTCGGGCCCGTGCACCATCAGGTCGGTCGTCACCACGAACCTGCCGTCGGGGCTCGCGACGACCGCGGCGTCGTCCCCGGGCCCGACCTCGGCGGCGGCGACCGCGGGGAGCCGGGACACGATCCGCCCCAGGACGGCCGACTCCGCGAGGCTGCCGATGGAGTCCGGGCCGCCCGCGTCGGAGCCGGGCTCGGGGCTGGAGGGCATGCACTCACGGTAGCCTGATCCGTGATGCATCACTCCCCCGCCGGGCCCGCTCGAGCCGTCGTCGCCGCGCTGGCCTGCGTGCCCCTCGCCCTCTCGCTCGCCGGCTGCACGCGCACGGTCGCGCTCGAACCCGCGGCCGACGCGATCGAGGTCGGCTGCGCCGACATCGTGGTGCGCCTGCCCGACGAGGTCTCGGGGCACGAGCAGCGCCCCACGGACGCGCAGGGCACGGGCGCCTGGGGCGACCCCGCCGCGGTGCTGCTGCGCTGCGGCGTCGAGCCGCCCGGGCCGACCACGCTCGAGTGCGTGGACGTGAACGGCGTGGACTGGATCATCGACGAGACCGACGCGCCGAACTACGTGTTCACGACCTACGGGCGCGTGCCCGCCACCGAGGTCATCGTCGACTCCGACCTCGCCTCGGGAACGACCGCGCTGGCGGACCTGGCGCTGGCCGTGTCATCCGTGCCGGCAGACGGCGGATGCCTCGGGGCCGAGGAGCTGCTCGACGAGGAGTGACGCGCACGCGTCAGATCGTGTAGTCGGGCTCCGGCTCGGTGCCGAAGCGCACCCGACGCCCCGTGATCTCGTCGATCTCGATGCGCACGAAGTTGCGCTTCACGGTCTGGATCCACGGCGTGAGGGGCTCGCGCTCGGCGGCGGCGATCTCGTCCTCGTGCTCGAGCGTGCGGGCGTGGCCCTTGACGACGACGCTCCAGCCCTCGTGCTCGCTGCGGTCGTCGATCTCGAACGCGACCTTGTGGTTCACCGTCACGCCGAAGAGCTTCGTGCCCTCGGCGGTGCGGATGAGGATGCCGCCGTCGGACGCCGCGTAGTTGACCGGGAAGATCTCGGGCTGGTCGGCGATGGACACCGCCAATCGCCCCAGCTCGTTCTCGACCAGGAGCGCCCAGCACTCCTCGCTGCTCAGTTCGACGATCGGTGCACCGTTGTCGGCCATACCCTCATCTTGGCACGCGGGTGCGGGCCGGTCGAGGGCGATCGGGCGTGTCGGGCGGGCTATCGCGGCCCGCGCTCGGCACCCGTCTCGACCAGCTCGGTGATGAGCTCGGGGTAGGTCAGCCCGGAGTGCTGCCAACAGGTCGGGAACATCGAGATCGGGGTGAACCCGGGCATCGTGTTCACCTCGTTGACGACGAAGCCCTCGCCGGTGAGGAACACGTCGACGCGCGCGAGCCCCTCGCCGCCGATGGCGTCGAACGCGCGCTGCGCGACCCGCCGCAGCTCGTCGAGCTCGCCCTCGCCGAGGTCGGCCGGGCAGACCAGGTCGATGCCCGGCGCGTCGAGGTACTTCGCCTCGAAGTCGTAGAACTCGCGGCCCGTGACGACGATCTCCCCGGCCACGCTCACGCGCGCCGGCTCCCCCGCACGGCCCTCGAGCACGCCGCACTCGATCTCGCGACCGGTCATCGCCTGCTCGACCAGCACGCTGCGGTCCTCGGCGAACGCCGTCTCGAGCGCCGCATCGAGCTCCGACCAGTCGGCGACCTTCGTCACGCCGACCGACGAGCCGGCCCGCGCGGGCTTGACGAACACGGGCAGGCCGAGCGCCCGGATGCGCCGCTCCCACAGGTCGCGGTTCGCGGCGAGCGCAGGTCGCGTGACCGTGACCCAGGGAGCGACCGGGATGCCGGCGCCCTCGAGCACGGTCTTGGCGACGTGCTTGTCCATGGCGATGGCAGACGCGAGCACGCCGTTGCCCACGTACGGCAGCCCGGCGAGCTCGAGGAGGCCCTGCACGGTGCCGTCCTCGCCGAACCGCCCATGCAGGATCGGGAATACGACGTCGACGTCGCCGAGCGAGCGCGTGCCCGAGGCATCCGTCACCCGCAGCTCGCGCGACGCCGTGCTCTCGGGCCACTGCACCCGGGTGCCGTTGTCGACCACTTCGGGCAGGTGGGCGGGATCGAGCGCGAACCGCTCCGGATCGTCGGCCTCGAGCACGAACGCTCCCTCGCGCGTGATGCCGACCGGGATCACGTCGTAGCGGTCACGATCGATCGCCCGGAGCACCCCTCCCGCCGTCGCGCAGCTGATCGAGTGCTCGCTGGAACGTCCTCCGAAGAGCACCGCCACCCTGCGCCTGTCCATGCGTGTTCCTTTCGCCCTTCGGGTCGTCGTCGGGGTCGGTCGTGAGGTGCGGCGCGATGTCCTTCGGCTCGAGCTCGCCCGCCAGCACCTGGCGGACCTGCTCGACGATGGGCATCTCCACGCCGCGTGCGGCGGCGAGTTCGAGCACCGGCCCGACCGAGGCGAGACCCTCCGTGGTCTGCTGCATCTGCTTGACCACGTCGGCGAGCCGATACCCCTGCCCGAGGAGCCTACCGGCCGTGTTGTTCCGGGAGAGCGGCGACTGACAGGTCGCGATGAGGTCGCCGAGGCCCGCGAGGCCCGAGAGGGTCTCGGCCTGGGCGCCGGATGCCACGGCGAAGTCGGTCATCTCGACGAGCCCGCGGGTGATGATCGACGCCTTCGTGTTCTCGCCGTAGCCGACGCCGTCGACGATGCCGATCGCCACGGCGATGAGGTTCTTCAGCACGCCGCCGAACTCGGTGCCGATGACGTCGGTGTTCACGAACGAGCGGAAGTACGGGTTGGTCGCGATGCGCGCGACCGCCTGCGCGGTCTCGAGGCTCGACGACGAGACGACCGCGGCGGTCGGCTGCTCCTTGGCGATCTCGAGCGCGAGGTTCGGGCCCGAGATGACCGCGATCTGCTCGGGGGCAGCCGCAGCACCTCGCTGATGACCTCGCTCATGCGCAGGCCGGTCGACTTCTCGACGCCCTTCATGAGCGACACGACCGTGGCGCGCGAGCCCAGGTGCGGCTGCGCGGCGACGAGGTTCTCGCGCAGCGCCTGGCTCGGCACCGAGACGAACACGTGCTCGGCGCCCGCGAGCGCGAGGTCGAGGCGCGAGGTCGCGCGCAGCGAGTGCGGCAGGTCGACGCCCGGCAGGTACGCGGAGTTGCGGTGCTCGTGCTGGATCTCGGCGGCGAGCTCGGAGCGGCGCGCCCAGAGCATGACGTCGGCACCCCCGTCGGCGAGGATCTTCGCGAACGTCGTGCCCCAGTTCCCGGCGCCGAGCACGGCCACGCGCGTGCGGTGGCGGAAGACGCGTCGTTCCCTAGCCATCGAACCGCCCCGTCTCGGCCTGCCCGCGCTTCGTCGGGTCCCAGCGATCGACCGGCGCGGGCTCGCCGCGCAGTCCCGCGAGCAGCTCGGCGATCTCGTCCATGACGACGGTCGTCGCGCGCGAGAGCGTGGCCTGGTCGAGCGGGCCGTCGGCGAAGGCGGACAGGTCGACGGGCTTCCCGACCGCGACGTCGATGGTCTTGCGGGGAAACGGATGCAGCTTCTTGCCGTAGCGCGGCATGAGCTCCTGCGTGCCCCAGTGGGCGACCGGGATGAGCGGGATGCCCTGCTCGAGCGCGATGCGCACGGCGCCCGTCTTGCCGCGCATCGGCCAGAGCTCGGGGTCGCGCGTGAGCGAGCCCTCGGGGTAGACGACGACCATGCGGCCCTTCTCGACGAGCTCCTCGGCGGCGCGGAGCGCCGCGTGGCTGCGCGAGCCCGCCCGCTCGACCGGGATCTGCCCCGACGTGCGGAGGAACCAGCCGACGATCGGGACCTTGAACAACGACGCCTTGGCGAGGAACCGCGGCAGGCGACCGAGATGCCAGGTGGCGACGCCCATCACGACCGGGTCGATCTCGCTGTAGTGGTTCGGCGCGAGCACGAACGCGCCCTGCTTCGGCAGCTGCTCGCCGTGGAGTCGCATCCGCATCATCGCCGTCATCGGCGGCAGCAGGAGCACCGCGAGCAACCAGAAGAACGAGGGCCTGCTGCGCTCCGAACGCTGCTTCGCGCGGGGCGCGGGGGTCGACGCTTGCTGTTGCACCGACCCATTATGGCTGACGGCGCATGCCGCCCCGGCATCGGCCCGCGAGCGCGAGCCGGGGCGGACTGGGAACGCTACGCGAGCAGGCGGAAGTCCGCGCCGAGCGCGCGCAGCTTGCCGATGAAGTCCTCGTAGCCGCGGGCGATGATGCCCACGTTGCTCACGGTCGACCGGCCCTCGGCGCTCAGCGCCGCGATGAGGTGGCTGAACCCGCCGCGCAGGTCGGGCACCTCGATGTCGGCGCCGTGCAGGTGCGAGGGTCCGGAGATGACCGCGGAGTGGCGGAAGTTGCGCTGGCCGAACCGGCAGCGCAGGCCGCCCAGGCACTCGCGGTGCACCTCGATCGACGCGCCCATCTCGACCAGCGCGTCGACGAAGCCGAATCGCTGCTCGTAGACCGTCTCGTGCACGATCGAGACGCCGTTCGCCTTGGTCAGCGCGACCACGAGCGGCTGCTGCCAGTCGGTCATGAAGCCGGGGTGCACGTCGGTCTCGATGATCGCGGGCTTCAGCTCGCCGCCCGGGTGGTAGAACCGGATGCCGTCGTCCTGGATCTCGAACGCGCCGCCCACCTTGCGAAAGACGTTGAGGAAGGTGAGCATCTCCGACTGGCGCGCACCGCCGACCACGATGTCGCCGTCGGTCGCGAGCGCGGCCGCGGCCCAGCTCGCGGCCTCGTTGCGGTCGAACAGCGCCCGGTGCGTGTAGCCGGTGAGCTGCTCGACGCCCTCGATGCGGATGACCCGGTCGGTGTCGACCGAGATGATGGCGCCCATCTTCTGCAGGATGTTGATGAGGTCCATGATCTCGGGCTCGATGGCGGCGCCCGCGAGCTCGGTGATGCCGTCGGCGCGCACGGCGGTGAGCAGCACCTGCTCGGTCGCCCCCACGCTCGGGTACGGCAGCGAGACCTTCGCGCCGCGGAGCCCGTCGGGCGCGGACATCCGGATGCCGCTCGGGAGCTTCTCGACGACGGCGCCGAAGTTGCGCAGCACCTCGAGGTGGTAGTCGATCGGGCGGTCGCCGATGCGGCAGCCGCCGAGGTCGGGGATGAACGCCTCGCCGAGGCGGTGCAGCAGCGGCCCGCAGAACAGGATCGGGATGCGGCTGGAGCCCGCGTGGGCGTCGATGTCGGCGAAGTGTGCGGACTCGACGTCGGCCGGGTCCAGCAGCAGGCCGTCGCCGTCCTCCGCCTCGCGCACCCGGACGCCGTGCACCTCGAGCAGCCCCCGCACGATGCGCACGTCGGAGATGTCGGGGACGTTCCGCAGCAGGCTCGGGGTGTCGCCGAGGATGGCGGCGACCATCGCCTTGGTCACGAGGTTCTTCGCACCCTTGAGCTCGATGCGGCCGCGGAGCGGCTTGCCCCCTCGATCTCGATCCGGTCGCCGGTCAGCCCGACGGCCGATCCATGCTGCTTCGCGTCGTCCACGAGTGTGTTCACGGTGTTCCTGATCCTGCCGGCTCCCTTGCGGGAAGCGTCTTCGGCTTCCATGCCGGTCGAGTCTCCTCGAACCGGGCGATGGCCCCCTCGTCCCGGAGGGTCAACGAGATGTCGTCGAGCCCTTCGAGCAACCGCCACCGAGTGTAGTCGTCGATGTCGAAGGGGACGGTGAGGTCGGCGACGCTCACCGTACGGGCAACCAGATCGACGGTCACCGCTATTCCCGGCTCGGCCTCCAGCGCCTCCCAGATGCGCTCGACGTCCTCGTACGCGACCTGCGCGGCGAGCAGGCCCTGCTTGCCCGAGTTGCCGCGGAAGATGTCGCCGAACCGCGACGAGATCACGACCTTGAAGCCGTAGTCGCGGAGCGCCCACACGGCGTGCTCGCGGCTGGACCCGGTGCCGAAGTCGGGGCCCGCGACGAGCACGTTCCCCTCCTTGTAGTGCGGGTGGTGCAGCACGAACTCGGGGTCCTTGCGCCACTCGGCGAAGAGTGCGTCGTCGAAGCCGGTCTTGGTGACCCGCTTCAGGTAGACGGCCGGGATGATCTGGTCGGTGTCGACGTTGGAGCGTCGCAGCGGCACGCCCACGCCGACCACGGTGTCGAACTTCTCCATGGCTCAGGCCCCTTCCTGCTCGAGGTCCCACGGGCTCGAGAGCGTGCCGCGCACGGCGGTGGCGGCGGCGACGAGCGGCGAGACCAGGTGGGTGCGCCCGCCCTTGCCCTGCCGTCCCTCGAAGTTGCGGTTGGAAGTCGACGCGCAGCGCTCCCCCGGTGCGAGCTGGTCGGGGTTCATGCCGAGGCACATCGAGCAGCCGGCGAAGCGCCACTCGGCGCCGAAGTCGGTGAAGACCTTGTCGAGGCCCTCGGCCTCGGCCTCGAGTCGCACACGCGCGGATCCCGGCACGACCATGACGCGGACGCCGTCGGCCTTCTTCCGACCCTCGATGACCGACGCGAACGCCCGGAGGTCCTCGATGCGGCTGTTCGTGCACGAGCCCATGAACACCGCGTCGACCGCGATGTCCTTCAGCGGGGTGCCCGCCTCGAGGTCCATGTACGCCAGCGCGCGCTCGGCGGCGGCGCGGTCGTGCTGGTCGGGGATCGACGCCGGATCGGGCACGCGGTCGCTGAGCGACACGCCCTGGCCGGGGTTGGTGCCCCACGTGACGAACGGCTCGAGCGCATCGGCGTCGATGAACACCTCGGCGTCGAACTCGGCGCCCTCGTCGGTCGGCAGCGTCTTCCAGTACTCGACCGCGGCGTCCCAGTCCTCGCCCTCGGGTGCGTGCGCACGACCCTTCAGGTAGGCGAACGTGGTCTCGTCGGGCGCGACCATGCCGGCGCGCGCACCGGCCTCGATCGACATATTGCAGATCGTCATGCGGCCGTCCATCGACAGCGCGCGGATCGCGCTGCCGCGGTACTCGAGCACGTAGCCCTGGCCACCGCCGGTGCCGATCTTCGCGATGACGGCGAGGATGATGTCCTTCGCCGTGACACCCGGGCGGAGCGTGCCCTCGACGTTGATGGCCATGGTCTTGAACGGCTTGAGCGGCAGGGTCTGCGTGGCGAGCACGTGCTCGACCTCGCTCGTGCCGATGCCGAACGCCATGGCGCCGAACGCGCCGTGCGTGGAGGTGTGCGAGTCGCCGCACACCACGGTGATGCCGGGCATGGTGAGGCCGAGCTGCGGGCCGACGACGTGCACGATGCCCTGCTCGACGTCGCCGAGCGAGTGCAGGCGGATGCCGAACTCCTTCGCGTTGGTGCGCAGGGTCTCGATCTGGGTACGGCTGGTGAGGTCGGCGATCGGCTTGTCGATGCCGATCGTCGGGGTGTTGTGGTCCTCGGTCGCGATCGTGAGGTCGGGGCGGCGCACGGGCCGACCGGCCATGCGCAGGCCGTCGAACGCCTGCGGGCTGGTGACCTCGTGCACGAGGTGCAGGTCGATGTAGATCAGGTCGGGCGAATCGCCCTCGCCCTCTTGGACGAGGTGCGAGGCCCAGACCTTCTCGGCGAGGGTGCGCGGGCGCGCTTCGGTGGGGGTGCTGCGGTCATGACAGGTCTTCCTCGATGGGGTGTTCAGCCGACGTTGGACTCCGCGACGGGGAAGGCCTTAGGACGAGGACCCGTCGCGGCAACGAAGGAGGAGCCGAACGTGCTGCACCACTACAGGCTAGCACCGCCCTCGGGGGCGTCCGCCGGGCCCCGTTCGCCCGCGGCGACGCGGCTCCAGTCGCGCCGGGACCGGATGCGGTAGCGGCTCAGCAGTCGTCTCGACGCGCCGGACGCGTGGCGCGCCTCGTCCAGGTGGCCGTCGGCCCGTGCCCAGAGCCCGCGTACGCGCGCGTCGTCGATCTCCGCGTCCGAGAACACCGCGGCGTCGACGTCGGCGGCGATCGGCGAGAGGGCGACGGCGACGGATGCCCCCGAGCCGGCGCCCGCCGCGGGCCCGGCGCCCGGCGCAGCCGACGCGTCGGACGCCTGCTCGCGCAGCTGCCGCTCGAGGTCGGCCGCGACCTGGCGGCGCGTGGCGTGGCGGCGCACGTCGTAACCGAGCTCGGCGTACCCGTCGGCCAGTTCCTCCCAGGCACCGGCCGCGCGCCGGTCGCCGAGCGGGTGCCGGCGGCGACGCCTCCGGCGGCGGGCCTTCAGCAGCGCGACCACGACGAGCGGGCCCGACAGGAGCAGCAGCGGGATGCCGACGACGCCCGCGACGATCCACACCCACGCGGGCACGACGAACGGGTCATCGCGCTCCTCGTCCTCGGAGTCGTCGATCTCGACGGTGCTCAGCAGGTCCTCGTCCCGCTCCTCGGCGCGCGGGGGCTGCCGCACCTGCGGCTGCGGCTCAGCGGCGGGCCGGGGGTCTGCTCCTGCGGCACGTCGGTGTCGTCGGGCGTGGGGAAGAACGGCACCCAGCCGATGCCGTCGAACGGCACCTCGACCCACGCGGTCACGTCGGCGCCCGTGACCTCGATCGACGCGGCATCCGACCCCACCTCGGGGGCGAAGCCCATCACGACGCGCGCCGGGTAGCCGAGCTGCCGGGCCATGAGCGCCATGGCGGAGGCGTACTGCTCCTCGTCGCCGACCATCTGCGACCTCGTGAACAGGTCGACCATGCGGTCGGCCCCGTGGCCCGCGCGCGACGCGACCGCGTCGGAGGCGAGGCCGTGGCTCAGGAAGCCCTCGGTGCGCAGGCCGGTCTCGATGGCCCGCAACTGGTCGATCGGCGAGACCTCGTCGCCCACGTACTGGTCGGCGCGCGCGACGAGCACGTCGGGCACCGACTCCACGGGCGGCAGCGGCACCGACGCAACCGGCACGTCGACCAGTTCCTCGTCGTCGGGAAGCACGGGCGACCGCACGGTGAGCCGGTAGCGGTCGCCCTCGTCGACGCCGCCGATGAGCACCGCCGTCGCCGATGCCGGGTCGTAGCGCAGATCCTCGGTGCGGTCGGCGATCGCGCCCTCGAGCACGACCAGCCCGGGTGCGGCGACCGCGGGCAGCCAGGAGTCGTCGTAGGCGCCGATCTCGACCTGCACCTCGTGGGCGTCGGCTGCGAACGTGCCGAGCGCGGGCTCGGGCAGCTCCGAGCCGACGAGCGCGAACCCGCCGACCCCGGCGGTGTCCTCGGGGCCGGCCGCGTTCCACAGCCGGCCGTCGTACGAGTCGAGCGAGGCCAGTCGCACGGACTCGCCCTCGCGCAGCCCGTCCACGGTGAACAGCGGCGTCTCGGCGAGGTCCTTCGTGTACGCCCGGAATCCGGCCAGGGGGCTCGCGAACTCGAGCGGATCGAACGGCGGCACGACCTCGTCGCGCACCACGACGCGGTCGGGCTGGGCCGGCACGAGGGCCGTGGCCGCGAGCGCCCCGGCGACGATCGCCCCCGTGACGAGCACGACGCCGCCGGTAAGGCGCGAGCGCGCCAGGCGGCGCGACCCCGCGGCATCCGTCGCCGCATCGGGTGCCGACGGGTCGCGCCGGCGCCAGCCGAGCCAGACCAGCGCGACGGCGGCGAACAGGGTGCCGCGCAGCGCGCCGTGCACCGAATCCTGCGTGCCGACGAGCACCGCAGCGAGCAGCAGCAGCACGGGGCCGACGAGGAGCAGCGCGCGGCGCGGTGCGGTGCTGCGGCCGGGCAGCCAGCGCGTGGCGAGCAGCGCGGTCACGAGCCCCACGAGCCAGCCGGCGACGTACGGCACGACGGTCAGGTAGGCGGGCGCCTCGACCGGCGCGCGCAGCGTGACGAGATCGGCCCAGCCCCACACCGCGCCCAGCACGAGCCCCGCGAGCGTCTCGGGCGTCGGCACCACGAGCCAGAGCGCGGCATCGGGCATCGCGAGGGCGCTGCCGAACGCGAAGTACGCGAGCACGCCCACGAGCACGGCGGGCAGCAGCGGGAGACGGCGTCCGAGGAGCCCCGCACCGGCGCCCACCGCGAGGCCGCCGAGCCCCGCGAGCAGGTACCCCCAGCCGCCGAACGCGGTCGCGAACCCGAGCACGCCGAGCGCGGCGAGCACGAGCGGCACGACGACATCGGCCGCCGACGCGGCGGTGAGGCGGCGCCCGGCGCTCATCCGCGCACGCTCCGCACGATCGCGGCCAGCTCGTCGAGGCGGCCCACCGTGGCGACCGGCAGGCCCACCGAGCGGATGCCCGAGGGCGCACCGTGCTCGGCCCGGAACGCGAGCACGGTCGTGTCGGCCCCGAAGAGCCGCTGCACGCTGCGGAACTCGGCGACCGGCAGCTGCGAGCCCGCCACCAGCAGCACGACGCTCGGCGCCGCGAGCCGCGACGTCTGGGCCCGGGCGAGGTCGCGGAGGCTCGCGTGCACGCCGGAGACGGGCTCGATGCGCGCGGTGTCGTCGAGCAGCGCCGTGGGCGTCGCCGTGCGCAGCCGCAGGTCGTCGGTCACGACGTGCATGGTCGTGCCGTCGCGCAGCACCTGCACGGCGAGGGAGGCCATCACCGACACGGCGAGCTCGAACTCGTCGTCGGAGGCGTAGTGCGCGGCATCCGTCGACTGCACCAGGACCAGCTCGCTGCGACGGGTCTCCTCGAACTGGCGCACCATGAGCGTGCCGGTGCGCGCGGTCGTGCGCCAGTGCACGTTCCGCAGCGGGTCGCCCGGCTCGTACGCGCGGAGCGCGTGGAACGAGATGTCGTTGTCGGTCACGACGGGCGTGACCTCGCCCTCGAGGTCGCGCACCAGGCCGGCCGCGGACGGCTGGAGGCGCGCAGTGACCGGGTGCACGAACAGCTCGATCACGTCGGTCCAGCGCACGGTGCGGCGGACCAGCCCGAGCTGGTCGCCCCGCACCGAGAGCGCGGGACCCGCGGGGATCACGGCGCGACGCGCGGTCGGCGCGGCGAACAGCTCCTCCTGCGCGGCGCCGGGCGCCAGGGACGGCACGCGGAACTCGGCGACGCCCGCGCCGACCGGCAGCTCCATGCGCGTGGGCGGCGCCTGCCGCTGGGCGGCGTTGGCGACGAGCATCCGCCCCATCGCCCGCTCCCCCGCGACCACGCGCACCGGCTCGAGGGCGATCTCGACGCGGTACTGCGCACGACCGAAGAGGGTCGCCGTCGCGAGCAGCACGGCAGCGACGAGCGTCGCGCCGAGGAACAGGAACTCGACCCAGCCGAACACGCCCGCGAGCACGAACGCACCCGCGGCGGCCGCGAGCACGATCCAGCCCGTGGGCGTGACCACGCCCGTCACCGGTGCGATCGACCGACCGGCGCGCGCGAACCCGGCCCCGGCGATGCGCGTGGCGTTGCCGAGGCCGCTGCGCAGCGCCCGGCCGGCGCTCGCCCAGCCGGACTCGCGGCGCCGCGGCGCCGGTGGAGCGGTCGGGGTCATGCCGCTCGGTACGCGGGCGGGTCGACCTCGGCGACGCAGCCGCCCACCACCTGGGCGGCGGTGACCCCGCGGAACGACGACTCGGGGTCGACGATGACGCGATGGGCGAGCACGGGCTCGGCGAGCTCGCGCACGTCGTCGGGGGTCGCGTAGGTGCGGCCCTGAGAGATCGCCCAGGTCTTCACGGCCCGCGCGAGTGCGAGCGCCCCGCGCATCGAGACGCCGAGCGTCGTGTCGGGGTGCTCGCGCGTGGCGGCGACGATGCGGTTCAGGTAGTCGAGCACCGCGGGGTCGACGTGCACGTCGGCCGCGAGCTGCGCCATCGCGGTGATCGACGCGGGGGCGATGATGGGCGACACGCCCTGGGAGCGCGAGCGGTTCGACGAGTCGACGAGCAGCGCGAGCGCGGTGTCGTGGTCGGGGTAGCCGAGCGAGGTCTTGATGAGGAAGCGGTCGAGCTGCGCCTCGGGCAGGGTGTACGTGCCCGCCTGCTCGACCGGGTTCTGCGTGGCGATGACCATGAACGGGCTGCCCACGTCGTGCGCGACGCCGTCGACCGTGACCCGGCCCTCCTCCATGACCTCGAGCAGTGCCGACTGGGTCTTCGGGCTCGCGCGGTTGATCTCGTCGGCGAGCACGACCGACGCGAAGATCGGTCCGCGGTGGAACTCGAACGCGCCCTTGTGCTGGTCGTAGATCGTCACGCCCGTGACATCGGACGGCAGCAGGTCGGGCGTGAACTGGATGCGCGAGTTCGAGCCGTCGAGCGTGTTCGCGAGCGCCTTCGCGAGCTGCGTCTTGCCCGTGCCCGGCACGTCCTCGAGCAGCACGTGCCCGTCGGTGAGCATCGCCGCCACGACCAGGCGGATCACGTCGCGCTTGCCGAGGATCGCGCGGTCCACGTTGCCGACGAGGCGGGTGAAGGCGTCGTGGAACCAGTCGGCCTGTTCCTGCGTGACGGTCATGGAGTCTCCTCGCGTTCGGTCGTCATGGCGTCCCCCGCGGGCGGGGAGCGAATCCCAGTTCGTGATGGCGTCGGACCAGTACACCGCGCCGTTGCTCGTTCGGACGAATCGCACCTGGATGCGGTCGTTGTTGCGGATGCCGAGGCTGTTCCAGATGACGACCGAGCCGTTCGTGCCGATCGAGTACGTGTTCTCGGTGAGGCCCGCATTGCTGCCGTTGATGAACGTCGTGATGCGGTAGGAGCCGGCCGGGAAGTCGTGGTAGTCGATGCCCACGTAGCGGCAGCCCGAGCACGAGGTCGGCGAGATGCTCCCCTTGAAGATCGTGCCGCCCGGCTCCGGCGGCGGCGGGGCCGTCGGCGTGTCGCGGTTCGACGCCGCCCACGGACCGCACCCACGCGCGTTGCACGCTCGCACCTCGTAGCGGTACCGGGTGCCGTTGCTGCCGGTGATCGCGTCGCTGCGGCTCGTCGTCGTGCCCGAGGCGCTCGAGCCCTCGGTGAACCGCCACCGGTACTCGGTGACGGCGCGGCCGCCGTTGTCGGCGGGAGCGGTCCACGACATGTTGAGCCGCGCATTGCCGGTCTGCGACGCCGAGAGGGTGACGCTGCGCGGTGCCGTCGGCACGCCGTAGGGCACGATCGCGGTGCTGCGCGACGACGCCGTGGAGGTGCCGATGGCGTTCGTGGCGGTGACCCAGAACTGGTACGACGAGCCGTTCGACAGCCCCGTGATGGTCTGGTTCGTACCGGCGGCGCCGGCCCCGAAGCTGCGCGACCCGCCGCCCGACCAGTGGACCGTGTACCCCGTGATCGGCGAGTTGTTGGTCGCCGGGGCGTTCCAGCGTACGGTGGCGCTGCCGTCGCCCGGCGACGTCGTCGGCGTGTTCGGCGCGTCCGGCGCGTCGCGCACGACGACCGTGAGCCGCCCCTGGGTCTCGCGTGCGGGGTCGCGCGTGGCGTCCTGGATGCGGTAGACGACGCTGAGGGTGCCCGTGAAGGCCGCACCCGTGGTCACGCTCACGTTCTGCCCGGTGAACGACACCGACGCATTGCTGCCGACGCTCGCCTGGTCGATCTGCGCATCGACGATGCGCAGCGGGTCGGGCGCGAACGGGTTGAAGTCGTTCGCGAGCACGTTCACCTGCCGCGTCTGCGCGCGGGTCATCTCGAGCTGGTCGTCGACCGCCTCGGGCTTGGGCCGCGACGACGACACGACGCTCACCTCGACCGAGCCGGGCACGCTGAACTCGTCGAAGCCGACGGTGAAGGTCAGGGTCGCCGTCGTGCCCGGCTGCACGCCGAGCGGGGCCTCGAGGGTGAGGATGCTGCCCTCGAGCGTCGGCACGATGTCGGCGGTGCCGCCCGCGAGGCCGCCGTAGGCGAGACGGGCGAGCACGTCGGGGTTCGGGTGGGCGCTCGAGTCGCGCAGGTCGACCTGCACCGGCTCCTCGCCCGCCTCGATCTGCACCGTGCGCGGCGTGAAGGTCGGCGGCACGTCGGTGAAGTCGGCGGAGCCGACCGTGACCGGGATGGTCAGGAACGCGGTGCGCTCGGCCTGCTCGGCCGTGCCCGGGGCATCCGTCACCTCGAAGGTGACCGACGCCTGCCCGCGGTAGTCGGTCGCCGGCGTGTAGGCGAGCGTCGCGGCGTCGGCGAGCACGGGGCTGCCGTCGGCGTTCGTCGCACCGGCCGAGAGCACCTCGATCGGCCGGCCGCTCGGCACGACGACGATGTCGGCGAGGTTCCAGGAGAGCTGGCCGTTCATGCGCACGAACTGCTCGCCGATGTCGGCGAGGTACGGCAGCGGGAACTGCTCCTCCTCGGGCTGCTCCTCGTCCTCCTCCTCCGCGGCGAGGGCCTCCGGATCGAGCACGGGCGGCACGATCACGAACGCCATCGCCGAGAGGTCGTCGATCTCGTTGGCGAGCCGGTACGCCACGGCCTGTCGCTCGTCGCTCGGCGCGACCTCGATCGCGCCGTTCGGCAGCACCGTGCCGGCGCCCGCGTTCGGGCCCTCGAGCGTGACGACGAGGTCGTCGACGAGGCCGCCGGGATTCTGCGCGTCGTCGAGCGGGTGCACGGTGACGGTGTCGACGTCGAGCACCTCCTCGGGCTCGATCACCTGGTCCTCCGCGGACGGCGGGTCGATGCGGGCGTCCTCGGTGACCTTCACCTGCACGTACGCCGCGTCGGCGCCGCCGTGCCCGTTGGTGATCTCGTAGCGCAGCGAGAAGCCGCCCTCCTGCTCGGGCGCCGTGACGACCACCCGGTTCGCGCGCACCTCCGCCTCGAGCGCCATGTCGACGTTCGCGAGCTGCTCGTCGACGCGGATCGCGTAGCCGCTCGGGTCGGAGTCGTTGGCGAGCACGTCGATCGAGCCGGTGCGGCCCGGCCGCAACTCGACCACGTCGTCGACCGCGTTCGGCGGCGGCGTGACCGCGGGGCGCGGGATCACGCCGATGCGCACGGTGCCCGTCGCGACCGCACCCGACGTGTCGACGACCTCGTACTCGAACGCGTCGGTGCCCGTCGACCCGTCGAACGCCTCGTACGTGAAGCTCGTGCTGGTCGACTCGACGACGCGGCCGAGCGACGGCGGCGAGGTGACGCCGCGCAGCGTCACCGAGTCGCCGTCGGGGTCGATGCCGTCGAGCGGCACGTCGACCTCGACGGTCGAACCGGCGAAGGTGCGCGCCGTGAGCGGTGCGGGCAACGGCGCGTCGTTGTCGCCCGAGGGCGTGACGAGGAACGTCACCGAGGTGGTCGCGGTCTCCTCGAACTCGTCGGCGATCGTGTAGGAGACGCGGTAGGTGCCGGGCTCGTCGGGCGCCTGGAAGCGCACCGTGTCGCCGGTGACGAAGGCGAGCCCCTCCTCGGGTCCCTCCGCGAGCTCGGCCTCCACGTGGAAGGGCGCGGAGTCGGGGTGCACGTCGTTGGCGGTGACGGCGACGGTCGCGATGTCGCCCGCCCGCACGGTCGCGCTGTCGGCCACGGCGATGGGCGGCTGGTGCTTCACGAGCGGCGGCACGGGCACGACGGCGACGGACGCCTCGGCCGTCGACGCCCCGTCGGAGACGGTGTACCCGAACTGCAGCGGCTCGGTGAGCGCCTCGGACGCCGTCACGCGGGCGACCGCGTTGCCGAGCAGCTCGACCGTGACGAGGTCGCCCACGCCGTCGAGGTCGACCGACTGCACCGCGAGCACCCGACCGTTCGGCGACGTGTCGTTCGCGAGCAGCGGCACGCTGGTCGGCTCCCCGGCGCGCAGGTACGCGGTGTCGGTCACGGCGATCGGCGGCAGCGCACCCTCGGGCGGCTCGAGCACGTCGACCCGGATCAGCCCGACGCTCACCGCGTCGCCCGCCGCGAGGTCGTAGGTGAAGAGGTGGCTGCCGACCTCGTTGGCACGGAAGGCGACGGTGCCGAGCTCGGTGTTGGCCGTGACATCCGCCCCCTCGACCTCGGCGACGCCGAGCAGCGAGAGCGGCGCCCCCGACGGGCTGAGGTCGTTCTCGAGCGGATCGAGCAGCACCTGCTCGCCCGCGAACACCTGCGCGTGGTCGGGCGTGCCGACCGGGTTGAGGCTGCCCGTCGGCTTGACGTCGACCGTGAGCGTGCCGGTCGCCGTGGCTACCCCGTCGGAGACGACGAACTGCACCTCCTTCAGGCCGATCTCGCCCGTGCGGTGCTCGAACGTGACGTACCCGTCGGGGCCGAAGCGCACCGAGTCGCCGCTCGTCGGCGACGCGTTCACGAGGTACAGGTCGTCGCCGTCGGGGTCGTTCCAGTCGGCGAGCACGTTGTAGCCGATCGAACGGCCCTGCTCGACGCTCACGGCCGCCTCGCGGTGCGGCACGGGCGGCAGGTTCTCCCCGGCGGGCGCACGGTCACGTCGACCTGCGCCTCCGCGACGCCGAGGCGCCCGTCGTCGACGGTGTACCGGAACGAGAGGGTGCCGGATGCCCCGGGCGCCGGCGTGAACTGCAGCGCGCGCGACCCGTCGATGAACTCGAGCCGCCCGGCCGATTCGGGGATCTCGCTCGTGCCCGCGATCGTCAGCACGTCGCCGTCTGGGTCGGTGTCGTTCTCGAGCACCTCGAGGATCGTGGCGCGGCCGGGCCGCACGCCCAGCTCGTCGTCGCGCGCGGTCGGCGGGCGGTTCACGTCGGTGCGCTCGGCGAGCGTGTCCTCGAACGACTGGGTCGAGCTCTTCTCGTCGCCCTCCTCGTCGTCGTACTCGACGGGCGGCGTGACCTCCTCCCAGTTGTCGACCAGGCGCATGTCGGAGTCGACCAGCCAGGTGTCGCCGTTGGAGAGGTTGTTCAGCGCGATCACGTTGCGGTTGCGGCGGAACTCCAGTTCGGCACCCGCGGTCGGCTGGTCGATGCGGTATCGCTCCGCGCCGTCGTCGCAGGCGAACAGGTAGGCCTGGGCGATCGCCCACGCCCCGTGGGCGCACCCGTCGAGGCGAACGGGGGCGGATGCCTCGGAGGGCGTCGTCGCCGGCACGTCGAGTCCCGCGTCGACGTTCGTCGCGTCCCCGCCGTCGAGCGGCACTTCGACGAGGCCCGTGCCGGTCGCGAGCAGCACGTCGTCGTCGGCGTCGCCGGGCTGCTGGAGGCGCAGCGCGACCTCGTCGAGCGGGCGCGCCTCGCCGTCGACCACGAGCGCGTTCGCGTCGCGGTCGAGCACGACCGGTTCGTCGCCGACCGTCGAGAGCTCGTGGTCGCCGATCGCGGGCAGTTGCGTCACCGACGCGACGGCGTCGCCCTGCGCGACGCGCGCGAGCACGCGCTGCTCGGGCGAGGTCGCGAAGGTCGTGCCCTCACGGGAGACGACCAGCCGGGACCCCTCGCCGAGCATCGCCACGGGCTCGGCGTCGATCGTCGAGAGGACGAGTTCGCCGGCGGCATCCGTGACCCAGAGCTCGCCCGCGGGCGACAGCACCGCCAGGGTGTGGCCGCCGAACGCGACCTGCGAACCGGGCGGCACGTCCACGCGCTGGCCGAGCGTCGTGAACGCGGGATCGACGCGCTCCACCGAGCCCACCGACTCGTCGTGGAGGAAGACGTCGTCGCCGTCCTGCAGCACGTCGAAGGCGTTCGAGGCCGCGTTCACGGCGCCGTCGAGCTCCTCGATCTGGCGGTTCAGGCGACCCGCGAGGAGCTGCTCGCCGTTCGTGACCCAGACCTCGCGGGCTGTCAGGTCGACATCGGCGACGGGGAACCCGCGATGCAGCACGGCCGCGCCGATCGTGCCGCTGGCGAGCACGGAGAGGATCACCGTGGTGGCCGTGCTGCGACGCGCACGGAGCCAGGAGGTGATCGTCATGCGCGTGCCCTCGGTCCTCTCCCCGGTCGTGCCGTCGGGCACCGTCGCTCACGCACGCCGAACGCGAGCGGCTCCGGCGCCGACTGGAAACCTAACACGACCCCGGAGTCCGCTCCGATGGGCATCAGTCCCCATCCACAGCAGTGGCGACCTCGGCCGGCTGGTCGAGCAGCGGCAGGTCGTCCCGGCTCACCAGCCGGGTCGCGACGGCGTACTCCACGAGCCTCGCCCGCCGGTTGGTCGCCAGCTTGCCCCGCCCCCGCGCAGCCCGCTCACGCCGATGCGGTCGAGCTTGTCGCAGACGTTGTCGAGCTTGCGGTTGAAGGTCGTCATGCTCCAGCCGAGTCGTGCCGCCGCGTCGGCCGACGACGGCACCTCGCCGCGGCCCGGCACCTGCTGGGTGAGCACACCCTCGCTGAGCGCCACGATCAGCTGCCGCTGGCTCGTCGTGAGCGTGACCGGCAGCACCGTCGTTCCACCCACCTCCGACTGCGCGGACACCGACGTGCGGAAGAAGTCGCCCCCGGCCTCGATCGTGAGGTCGTAGGTCGTCGAGCCCGCGCTGAACATCACGTGCAGCGTCTCGAAGACGACGGGGATGCGGGCGCCGGGCGCGAGCCAGGCCTGCACGGCTCCCGTGGCATCCGTCACCGTCGCAGTCAGCAGATGGCCGACGTTCGCCAGCCACCACAGCCCGAACTCCTCCGACAGGGTGAGGAAGGTGCGGTGCAGGTACGGATTCTCGTCGACGACGAGGTCGCCCTCGCGGCCGATGCGGAACTCGGTGCCCGGCTCGACCACGTACTGCTCGCCGCAGAAGTCCACCTGCAGCGGCCTCACGGGGTGCACCCCGGGTCGGGTCGGAGAGCTTGCTGCCGCGCTGCACCTGCACGTCGATGCAGACCGTCGTGCCCGCGGGTGCGTCGACCACGACCGTGTCCTGCCCCGGGTCGAGCACCGAGGGCGAGCCGCTGCCGTCGGCGGGCTCCCAGCGGAACCGGTCGCCGTCGACCGCGTCGGGGTTCGCGAGGGTGAAGGTCGCGCTGCCGCCCTCGACCTCGGCGGTCACCTCCGGCGCGGGCACGGCGACGCCCGCGACCGCGCTGCCGGACTCGCCGTCGGCGTCGTCCGCGCCGGGGGCGTTCGGGCCGAGTCCGCCGCCGAGCAGCACGGCCGCGGCGATGGCGGCGCCGACGACCGCGACGGATGCCACGGAGATCCAGACGGCCGCGCCCGACCGCCGCCGTGCGGGCGCCTGTTCGCGCTGCGGGAGCTCGTCGGTGGTGCGGTCGTGCGCCTCGGTGCCCGCGCGCACCTCGCCGCGCAGCACGGTGCCCTCCTCGACCGCGGACTCGGCGGAGCGGCCGTCGGCCGACGGGGCGAAGCGCCGGGTCTGCGCCGCGACCGCGGGCATCTCGCGCATGCGGGTCGCGTCCACCTGGGCCTGAGCCGGGGTGTCGCGCGGCTGAAGCGCGCGCGGCGGCGCGCCGATCGCCGTCTGCGCGACGACCGGGGTGACCGAGCGCGCACGGGTGGCGTCGTCGTCGTGCGGGGCGTCTCCCCGCGGCTGCGGCGGGGCCGGGGCGTCGGCGAGCTTCGGCACGTCGAGCGGCGTCGGTGCGTAGCCGAGCTCGAGCTCCACGCGCTGCAGTGCGCGGGCGAACTCGACGACGCCCTGGTAGCGCTGCGAGCGTCGGCCGGCCATGCCCTTCGCGAGCACCGCCGCGAGCGAGGCCGGCACGTCGTCGCGCGCGATGGGGGTGATCGCGCCGCGCTCGATGCGCCCGATCAGGTCGAGCGTGCCGTTCGAGCGCCCGACGATCTCGAACGGGGTGCGGCCCGCGAGCAGCGTGTGCACCGTCGCCGCCAGCGAGAACACGTCGCTGCGGGCGTCGGGGCGCGGGTCGTCCTCGAACATCTCCGGCGGCGACCAGGGCACCGACATGCCGACCGCCGAGCGACTGCCCGACGTGCCGTCGCTCGTCGCCGGAACGCTCGTCGACGTGTGCACGGGCAGCTCGTCGTCGAGCGCCGAGGCGATGCCGAAGTCGGTGAGCGCGGGCCAGCCGTAGTCGTTGGTGAGCACGTTGGCGGGCTTGATGTCGCGGTGCAGGATGCCGGCGGCGTGCGCGGTCGCGACGGCGCCGGCGAGTCGGATGCCCGTGCGCAGCGCGTCGTCGACCGCGAACCGCTCGCGCTTGTACCGCTCCGCGAGGCTCGGGCCGGCGCAGTACTCCATGACGAAGTACGGCCGCCCGTCGGGGGCGACGTCGGCGTGGTGGATCGCGACGATGTACGGGTGCGACGACAGCTGTGCCATCACGTTCGCCTCGGCGACGAAGCCCGCACGCACCTCGTCGTCGAGCGTCTCCGTGTGCAGCACCTTCACCGCGACCTGGCGGCGCGGCAGCTGCTGCTCGTAGAGGTACACGTCGGCGAAGCCCCCGACCCGAGCACGCGGGCGAAGGTGAGGCCGGGCAGCTCCGGCGCCGCGGCGGGTGCGCGCCTCACGGCCGCTCCACCAGGGTCAGCTCGTGGCCGCCGCCGAGGTCGATCAGCGTGCCGGGGATCACGGGCGTGGGGTCGCCGCCACGGAGTCGCTGCGGCGCACGACCGGGCAGCGTGACGACGGTGCCGTTGCGCGAGTCGAGGTCGGTGACGACGACGGTGCCGCCCTCGACCGCGACGCGGAAGTGGCTGCGCGAGATGTCGGGGTCGCCGCGGCCGACCTGCACCGGTCGGGGCTCGCGCGGTCCGGGGAAGCGATCGACCGCGGGGGCGCGACCGACCAGCAGGTCGACGTCGATCTCCTCGGTGGTGCCGTCGGCCAGGCGGAGCGCGAACGCGGGCCCGCGCGGCGCGTCGGGTGCGGGAGCCGCCGCCTCGCCCGGCGCGCGGTCTCCCGCGGCGCGGCGCGCGGCCCGGAGGTCGTCGCCGAGCACGGTGAGGCCGTCGTGGTCGGTGTCGGGGGCGTCCTCCGGTTGCGGCGCGGAGGACGGCCGAGGGGGCCGATCGCCGCTGACGAACGAGGGCACCTCGATGGTGCCCGCGGCGGGCGCCGAGCGCTCGTCGGGCGCCGGAGCCGGCGGCGCGGACGGGACGACCGCTGACGGCACCACCGCGGACGGCAGGCCGATCGCGGCGGGGGCGGGGAACGGGCGAGGGGCGTGCTCCGCCGGCGCCGAGGGGTCCGGGGCGGCGGCACGTGCCCCGCTCGGGCGCATCGCGGTCGCGGCGTCGACGTCGTCGTCTGCAGGCTCGCCGTGCTCGGACTCGGGATCCGGCTCGGGGACCGCCGTGCGCTCAGGGACTGCCGTGCGCTCGGGGATCGCCGTGCGCTCCGGGATGGCCGTCTGCTCGGACGCGGCCGGGGCGTCCACCGCCGAGACGTCGGCGGGCGCGACGTCGGGCTCAGCGGCATCCGTGTCCGCGGCATCCGGAACCCCCGGCGCAGCCCACTCGATCGCCGCGGCGGGCACGACCCCTGCCACGACCGGGAGTCCCGCCTCGCCAGCTGCGTCCCGCGTGCCGGCGAACGCAGCGCGCACGCGAGTACCCCGCGGCACCACGGCCTCCGCCCAGGTCGACACGCCCGTGCCGTCGCAGGCGACCTCGCCGTCGGGCCCGTCGACCACCGCGCGCACGCCGCGTGCGATCACGCGGATGGCCGGGGCATCCGCCCCCGCTCCGCGGAGACGAGCAGGAACGACGGCGTCGCGCCGAGGCCCTGCGCGGTGAGCGCCTCGAGCACGTCACCCGCGGCGTGCCCGCCGTCGGGTCGGCCGAGCAGCAGCGCTCGCGCGCGCTCGCCGCGCACCGCGAGCACGTGCCGTTCGCCGACGTCGACGAGCCAGTCGCCCGCATCAGGCAGGTAGCGATGCATCCCGCCCCCTCACGCGCGTGGTGGTGTCCTCGTCGACCGAGGTGTCGACCCGGTCGCGAGTGGCCTCGGGGTCGTCGTCCAGGACGTCGGCCGCGACCGACTCGACGATCAGGGCGGTGACGTTGTCGCGACCGCCGTGCTCGAGCGCCGCCTCGACCAGGCGGCGCGCCGCCTCGGCCGGATCGGGCGCCGTCGCGAGCACATCGGCGATGGCGTCGTGCGGCACCTCCTTGCTGAGGCCGTCGCTGCAGATCAGGTACGACTGGGCGGCCGCGAGCGGAATGAGCCACGCGTCGATCTCGACCGTGTCGTGTGCGCCGATCGCGCGCGTGATCACGTTGCGGTCGGGGTGCACCTCGGCCTCGTCGGGGAGGATCAGCCCGGAGTCGACCAGCTCCTGCACGGCGGAGTGGTCGACCGTGACCTGCTCGAGCGTGCGCCCGTTCCAGCTGTAGACCCGCGAATCGCCGACGTTGAACGCCATCCAGTTGACGCCGGAGCCCTCACCCGCGTCGACCAGCGCCACGCCCGAGACGGTCGTGCCCGCCATCGCGGTGCCGTCGTCACCCGGCGTGAGCTCGCGCACGGCTCGGTTCGCGGAGTGGATCGCGTCGAGGATGCGCTCGGGCGTCGAGGGTCGCCGCTGGCGATGTGCGCGGCGAAGGTCGTGACGACGGACCGGCTCGCGGCGTCGCCGCGCGCGTGGCCGCCCATGCCGTCGGCCACTAGGAACACCGGCGGGCGCGCGAACAGGTCATCCTCGTTGACCTTGCGGACCGCGCCGACGTCGGTCGCGGAACCGAAGCGCACGCGCACCGGGCCGCGAGCCGTCGCCAGCTCGCACTCGCCGTTCACCGCCACGTCGACTCCGGGGTTCGATCTCCTCGTGCGCCCAGGGCGTGGCGCCGGCTCACCACGCTATCAATTCACGGGGGCCTACTCGTCCCCGGGGCGTCCCTCGGTGAAGTGCGGCACCTCTTCCATGAGCGAGTGGCCGCGCTTGCGGGCATCCACCCGCGCCTTGACCAGGCTCGCGACCGTCGCGACGACCATCGCGACCACGATCACCGCGAGCGACGTCCAGGTCGAGATCTCCGGCGCCCACTCGATCGGCTCGCCGCCGTTGATGAACGGCAGCTCGTTGACGTGGGCGGCGTGCAGGAACAGCTTCACGCCGATGAACGCGAGGATGAACGCGATGCCGTACTTGAGGTACTCGAGGCGCTCGAGCAGGCCGCCGAGCAGGAAGTACAGCTGGCGCAGGCCCATGAGCGCGAAGACGTTGGCCGTGAACACGATGAATGGGCTCTGCGTGATGCCGAAGATCGCCGGGATCGAGTCGAGCGCGAAGATCAGGTCGGTGGTGCCGATCGCGATGAACACGATGAGCATCGGCGTGAAGACCTTGGTGCCGTCGATGCGCGTGCGCAGCTTCACGCCGTCGTACTCGCTCGTGATCGCCAGCCGGCGGCGGAGCATCTTGATGAGGCGGTTGTCCTCCCCTCGCCCTCGTGGTCGCCGAACGCCTGGCCCCACGCCGTGTAGAGCAGGAACGCGCCGAAGATGTAGAAGATCCAGCTGAAGTTCTCGATGAGCTGCGCGCCGAGCAGGATGAAGATGCCGCGCAGGATGAGCGCCAGGATGATGCCCACCATCAGCACCTCCTGTTGGTACTTCCGCGGCACCGCGAAGCGGCTCATGATGATGACGAACACGAACAGGTTGTCGATCGACAGGCTGTACTCGGTCAGCCAGCCGGCGAGGAACTGCCCGCCGTGCTCGGCGTCGCCGAGCAGGAACATGAGGCCGGCGAAGATCAGCGCGAGCACCACGTAGAAGACGACCCAGGCGGTGGCCTCGCGGAACGAGGGCACGTGGGGGCGCTTCAGCACGAGCAGGAGGTCTGCGACGAGGATCAGCGTCAGGACGACGAGTGATCCCACCTCGAACCAGACAGGGAGGGCGAGTTCCACGTAGTGGCCTTTCGGGGAGTGGGGACGGCTGAGCGTCGAACGTCTCTCCCCCACCCGTGGTGGTCCGCGCCCGGAACGCCTGCGGCGGCGTTCGTACTGACGATGCGCGACTCGGAGCGAATCTGGCCCCGCGGGATACTCCCCTTCGTGCTGGCGAGTCTAGACCACGGCACGGCCGTTCTCGGCGCCGGAATGACGAACGCCCCCGGCTCGCATGGCGAACCGAGGGCGTTCCTCGTGTTGTGACCCCAGCGGGATTTGAACCCGCGCTACCGCCGTGAGAGGGCGGCGTCCTAGGCCGCTAAACGATGGGGCCGAAATCGACAACTTGAAGAGTATGGCACATCCCGCGGCGCTCGACAAATCGAGCCGGGTCCGTCGCTCGGGTCACGTGAACACCCGCAGCGCACCGGGTCTCGCGGTCACTTCGACGGGCAGCGGACCGAGGCGCTCGCCGTCGGCGTAGGTGACCACGTCGGCCGCCTCGATGCGCACCGAGCGGGCCCGGAGCAGCTCGACCGCCGGGTGGTCGACGTGGGTGCCCGAGTACACGCGCGGGAACACGCGCACGAGCCCGACGCGGCCGATCGGGTGCACGATGAAGACGTCGAGCAGCCCGTCGTCCACCTCGGCCGCGGGCGCGATGCGCATGCCCCCGCCGAGCGACGGGGTGTTCGCCACCGAGACGAGCATCGCGCGCTGCGTGCGGACCTCCCCGTCGATGGTCAGCACGTACTCGCGGGGCGTGAACGTCGCCAGTTCGCGGGCGAGGGCGAGGGTGTAACGGCTCGGCCCGCGTGGCCGGGTCATGCGGTTGGCGCGGTCGTTCACGATGGCGTCGAAGCCGGCCGAGAGCACGCACGCGTACCAGGTGGTCAGGTCGCCGTGGCGCACGGTCGCCGCGTCGATGGTGCGCGGGGGTCGACCGATCGCGTCGAGGAGTGCGTCGATCGCGGCATCCGGGTCGTCGTAGGGCAGGCCGAGCGCGCGTGCGAGGTCGTTGCCGGTGCCTGCGCCCACGACGCCGAGCGGCACCTCGGTCTCGGCGACGAGGTTCACGCCGAGCGAGACCATGCCGTCGCCACCGACGACGACCAGCGCGTCGGTGCCCGCGCGCACCGCCGCCTCGGTCTCGCGTCGCAGCAGCTCGAAGTTCGGCTCGCGGAGCATGGCGACGTCGTATCCGGCCGCCTCGAGGCGTTCCGCCGTGCGCGGGCCGACGGCGCGGTTGCGGCCGAAGGAGGCGTTCGGGTTCGTCGCCACCACGATTCGCCCGCGCGCCGGTGTCATGTGGCGATTATGGCGGGTGTCGGCGACCCGTGCGCGGAGGACGCGTCGGGGTGTGGAGCGGGGTCAGCCGCCCCCGCCGCCGCCGCGGCCTCCGCCGCCCCGGCCGTTGCCGTTGCCGGGCCCGACGCCGCCGGTCGCGCCGCCCGTCGGCTGCGCGTCGTCGCCGTCGTCGCCGCCGTCGCCCTCGTCGCCCTCGTCGTCGTCGGAGCCGCCACCCCCGTCGTAGTCGGGCACGATGCTGCCGTCGGGCGACGAGCCCGGGCCGGTCACCGGCCCGAGGCCGGCCATCGTGAACGCGTCGCCGCCGTACTTCGCCGCGGCGACCGACATCACCATGGGCCACATGCGATGACGCGCCTCGGCCGCGCGCCCGGTGGCGAAGTAGAGTCCGCGCTGGTTGGCGTCGCCGTTGACGCTCACGACCGCGGCGGCCGTCGCGACCTTCGAGCTCGCGCCCACCATCCAGGTGTCCTTCGCGCCGTCGGTCGTTCCCGTCTTGCCGATGAGCGGCACCGCCGGCACGGTCGCGGCGCGCGAGGCGACGCCCGTGCCGCCGGACATCACCGCGCTCATCGCGGTGTGCATCGCGGCGGCGACCTCCGGCGACACCGACCGCGTGCACTCCGCCTTCGGCGGCTCGATCTCCTCGCCGTCACGACCAACGATGCGCTCGATCGCGATCGGGGTGCACGTCACGCCGTCGTTCGCGACGCCGGCGAACGCGACGGCCATGCTGAGCGGCGCGACCTCGTTGGTGCCGATCACGGACGACGGTCCCTGCGCGAGGGGGTCGCCGTCGGCGCGGTGCACGCCGAACGACTCGGCGCGCAGCCGGATGTCGCAGAGGTCGAGCTCCTTGGCCATGCCGATGAATCCCGAGTTGATCGACCCGATGGTCGACTCGAGCGCGGAGTAGTTCGCTCCCGACTCCCCCGCGTCGTTCTTGGGGTTCCAGTTGCCCGCGGACACCGCGCCGTTGCAGTGGTCCTGGAAGATGCCCCAGTTGCTCTTCACCCGGCTGTCGACGCGCTGGGCGAGCCCGTGGCCGGTGCTCAGCCACTCGGCGAGCGTGAAGATCTTGTACGACGATCCGGGCTGGAACCCGCGCGAGCCGCCGTAATCGAAGTCGGTGTTGTAGTTGATGCTCGTGTACTGCGGGCCCTTCTTGAGCACCGCCGGGTCCTGGCTGTAGGTGCGGTTCTGCGCCATGGCGAGCACCCGCCCGGTGCCGACCTCGACCGACGAGATGACGCCGCCGACGTCCCACCCGGGGAACGTCGCGGGCACGTGCGCGGCGATGGCCTCATTCGCGGCGCGCTGGAGGTCGAGGTCCAGGGTCGTGTAGACGTCGTAGCCGCCCCGGCGGAAGTTCTGCAGCCGGGTCTCGGCGTCCTCGCCGAAGGTCGGGTCGTTGCGCAGGATGTGGGTGACGTAGTCGCAGAAGTACGCGCTGCCCTTGGCGGTCTGGCAGCCGGTGCTCGGCTCGTGGATGTCGGGCGCGACCGGCTCCTCGATCGCGGCGTCGTACTCGGCCTGCGTGATCTTGCCCTCGGTGAGCATGCTGTTCAGGATGTAGTTGCGTCGCCCGAAGTTCTCGGCGTACCCGTTGTCCTTGCCGTTGGTGAAGCTGTCGGGCTGGTCGAGCCGGAACTTGCCCGGGTTGTTGACGATGGCGACGAGGGATGCCGCCTGCGCCAGCGTCAGCTTCGCGGCGGTCGTGCCGTAGTAGTAGTTCGCCGCCGCCTCGATGCCGTAGACCCGACCGCCGAACCCGGCGATGTTCAGGTACCCGAGGAGGATCTCGCTCTTCGTGTACCGCTTCTCGACGCCGATCGCGAGCCGCATCTCCTTGAGCTTGCGGTCGATGGTGGTCTCGGTGACCGCCCCGTAGCACGCGTCGCGCTCCTCGGTGGTGGTCGCCTCGCCCTCGCACACCTGCACGCGGATGTTCTTGACGTACTGCTGCGCGATCGACGAACCGCCCTGGGTGTCACGGCCGGTCGCGGTCGTGGCGGCCGCGCGGATCGTGCCCTGCAGGTCGATGCCGCCGTGCTCGTAGAACCGCGGGTCCTCGCCGGCCACCGCGGCATCCTTCACGTACTGGTTGATCTGCTCCCAGCCGACCTCGACGCGATTCTGGTCGTAGAACGACGCGAGCAGCACGTGCGAGCCGTCGTCGCGGGTGGCGTAGATGTCGCTCTTCTCCGAGAGCTCGCCGATCTCGAGGTAGCCGGGCAGGTTCTCGAACATCGAGATCGTGCTCGTGGCGGCGACGCCGACGGCACCGAGCGCGGGCGTGACGGAGACGGTGACGAGCGCGCCGACCGCGGCGCTCGCGGCGATGAAGCCGACGAACCCCCGATGCCGCCGACGACGCGCTTCACGCCGCCGCCGCGCGCCTCGTCCTGCTCCATGACGCCTCCTGCTCGCGGACCCCCGGTCTCGCGTATTCCCCCTGCTCCATGCAACCCCTTCCGGGCCCGTCTTGTAAAGACGTCGCGGGTATCGTTCGGGTCTCGGCGGGCGGCAGGCACCACGTTGCGCGGCCGCCGCGATGGGTGTTGGCTCGGAGCATGCGACTGACGAAGCTGGAACACGCCGCGCTCGTGATCGAGGACTCCGGGGACGTGCTCTTCGTCGACCCGGGCAACTTCACGACGCCCATCACCGACGCGAACGGTGCGGTCGCGGTCGTGCTCACCCACGAGCATCCGGATCACTGGACGCCCGAGCAGCTGCGTCGCATCGTCTCGGCCGAGCCCGACGTGCGCATCTTCGGGCCGGCCGGCGTCGCGGCGGCGGCATCCGACTTCGACGTCGAGGTCGTCGCGCCGGGCGATGAGGTCGAGGTCGGACCGTTCCGGCTGCGGTTCTTCGGCGGCACGCACGCGGTGATCCACGAGTCGATCCCCGTGATCGACAACGTCGGCGTGCTCGTGAACGACGCCCTCTACTACGGCGGCGACTCGTTCACGGTGCCCGAGGGCGTCGAGGTCGACGTGCAGGCCGTGCCGGCGGGAGCGCCGTGGCTGAAGATCGGCGAGGTGATGGACTTCGTCATGGCCGTCGGCGCCGCGCACACGTTCCCGACCCACGAGATGGGCCTCTCCCGCGCCGGCAAGGAGCTCTCGAACGGCCGCATCGCCTGGGCGACCGAGCAGGGCGGCGGCACCTTCCACGCGCTGGAGCCGGGCGACACGCTCGACTTCTGACGGGCGAGGGGCGAGCGGATGCCACTGAGCCGCGTCATGGGGCGACCCGAGCGTGCTGCGGAGCCGAGCGAGTGCGATTAGGCTAGCCTTACCTCCCCTCCCCTCCGAGAAGGACCTCCATGCGCAAGAACGCGATTCGTGCTGCCCTCGTACCCGGGCTGCTGGCCTCCCTCCTCTTGACCGGGTGCGCCGCGGGCGGCGGCGCGGGCGAGGCCGTGCCCGAGGACGCGCTCGTCATCTACAACGCGCAGCACGAACAGCTCACCGAGGAGTGGACCGCCGCGTTCACCGAGGAGACCGGCATCGAGGTCGTGCTGCGCCACGGCGGCGACAGCGAGCTGTCGAACCAGCTCGTCGCCGAGGGCGACGCATCGAGCGCCGACGTCTTCCTCACCGAGAACTCGCCCGCCATGTCGCTGGTCGAGGAGGCCGGGCTCTTCGCGCCCGTCGAACCGGGGACGCTCGAGCTCGTGCCGGAGGAGTACCGGCCGGAGTCGGGCGCGTGGACGGGCATCGCGGCTCGCTCGACCGTGCTGGTGTACAACCCGTCCCTCATCGCCGAGGACGAGCTGCCGCAGTCGCTGATGGACCTGGAGGACCCGGAGTGGGAAGGCCTCTGGGGTGCCGGACCGAGCGGTGCGGACTTCCACGCCATCGTGGCGGCGATCCTCGCGACCCAGGGAGAGGACGCCACGCGCGACTGGCTCGCGGGCATGGAGCGCAACGCGATCGTGTACGCCAACAACGTCGCCACGATGAAGGCGGTGAACGCCGGCGAGGTGCCGATGGGCGTCATCTACCACTACTACTGGTACCGCGACCAGGCGAAGACGGCCGAGAACAGCGGCAACACCGAGCTGCACTACTTCGGCGGCGAGGACCCGGGCGCGTTCGTCAGCATCTCCGGCGGCGGGGTGCTCGCCGCGGGCTCGCACCCGGAGGAGGCGCAGGTCTTCCTCGCGTGGCTCGCGGGCGAGGCGGGCCAGACGATCCTCGGCGAGGGGTACAGCTACGAGTACCCGGTCGCCTCGGGCATCCCCGCCCGATCCCCGCTGCCGGCGCTCGACTCCCTCGACGCCCCCGCCGTCGACCCGTCCGTGCTGAGCGCACAGGACGTCGTCGACCTGATGACCGAGGCCGGCCTGCTCTGACCCTGCACGACGCGAGACCGAGGACGGCCGCGGGGCGCGAGCGGAAACGCCCCCGGCCGGGCTCGTCGTGCTCGCGATCGCCTTCGCCGCGGCCGCGATGATCCCGGTCGCGTACGTCCTCCAGGCCGCCGTCGCCATGGGCTGGGACGAGCTCGCGACCCTCGTGTTCCGCCCACGGGTGGCGGACCTGCTGGCGAACACCGTCCTGCTGCTGGTCATCGGCGTTCCCTGTACGGTCGCACTCGGCGTCGCGGGCGCGTGGCTGGTCGAGCGGACCACCCTCCCGGCACGACGCCCCGTCACCGTCCTGCTCGTCGTGCCGCTGACCATCCCCGCGTTCGTCGCGAGCTACGGCTGGGCGAGCGCCGTGCCGTCCATCCACGGACTGGGCGGCGGCCTCCTCGTCGCCGTGCTCGCCTACTACCCGCTCGTCTACCTGCCGGTGCTGGCGAGCCTGCGGGGGCTCGACCCCGCCCTGGAGGAGTCGGCCAGGTCGCTCGGCATGAACGGCTGGCGCGTCTTCGTGCGCGTCGTACTGCCCCAGCTGCGCCTCGCGATCCTGGGCGGGGGCCTCGTGGTCGCCCTGCACCTGCTCGCCGAGTACGGCGCGTTCGCGTTCCTGCGGTTCGAGACGTTCACGACCGCGATCGTCGTGGCCTACCAGACGAGCTTCGCCGGGCCCAACGCCGCCGCCCTCGGGGTGGTCCTGGCGACCCTGTGCCTGGTGCTGCTCGTCGTCGAGGCATCGGCCCGCGGCCGGCTGCGCTACGCGCGCGTGGGGAGCGGCAGCCAGCTGCCGGCGCCGCGGCTCGAGCTCGGGCGCGCCACGCCTTTGGTCATGGCCGGGCTCGTCGTGCTCGTCGGCGCTGCGGTCGTGGTGCCGCTCGCGAACATCGTGCGGTGGGCTGCAGCGGGCACCGCGGCGGACTGGACGCCGCTCACGTCGGCGGCGTGGCAGACGGTCGGGCTCGCGACGGGCGGCGCGCTCGCCGCGCTCGCGGTCGCAATCCCGGTCGGGTGGCTGTCGGTGCGCTACGGCGGGCGGCTGTCGCGCACGATCGAGGGTGCGCTCTACGTCGCGAGCAGCCTGCCGGCGATCATCGTGGCCCTCGCGCTCGTGACCTTCACGCTCTGGGCGATCCCGGCGGCGTACCAGTCGGTTGCCACGGTGATCGCGGCGTACGTCCTCATCTTCCTGCCACGCGCGCTCGTGTCGGTGCGAGCGGGCATCGCGCAGGTGCCCGAGTCTCTCGAGGAATCGGCGAGGTCGCTCGGCGTCTCGCCGGTGCGCGCAAGGCTGCGGGTGACGGCGCCGCTGCTGCTGCCCGCGCTCGGGTCCGGTGCGGCGCTCGTCGCGCTCGGCGCCGCGAACGAGCTCACGGCGACGCTCCTGCTCGCCCCGACCGGCACCCGCACCCTCGCGACGGGGTTCTGGTCGGCCGCGTCGGCGATCGACTACGTCGCGGCGGCACCGTACGCGGTCGTGCTGGTCGCACTGTCGATCCCCGCGGTGGCGCTCATGCTCGCCCAGGTGCGGGCGCGGAGGTCGCGATGACCCTGGAACTCATCGGCGTCTCGAAGGCCTTCGGCACGGCCCCCGTGCTCCGCGACGTGAGCTTCACCCTCGCGCGCGGCGAGCGCATGGCCATCGTCGGCGCATCCGGCAGCGGGAAGAGCACCTTGCTGCGCATCATCGCGGGGTTCGTGCGACCCGATGACGGCGAAGTGCGACTCGACGGCGGATCGCTCGTCGGCCGTGCGGGGATGATCGCCCCGCACCGGCGGGGCATCGGATACGTCGCGCAGGACGGCGCGCTGTTCCCACACCTCACCGTGCGCCAGAACATCGCGTTCGGCCTCCCGCGGCGAGCCGCCCGGAACGGTCGGGTGCACGAGCTCGCCGAGCTGACGTCGCTCGCTCCTCCGCTGCTCGACCGCTATCCGCACCAGCTCTCCGGCGGCCAGCAGCAGCGCGTCGCGCTCGCCCGGGCGCTCGCGCCGAGCCCGCGCGTCATCCTGCTGGACGAGCCGTTCTCGGCACTCGACACCGGGCTTCGTGCGGCGACGCGCGAGGCAATGGTCCGCGCGCTCGACCGGAGCGACGTGACGACGATCCTCGTGACGCACGATCAGGAGGAGTCGTTGCAGTTCGGTCATCAGCTCGCAGTGCTCGCGGCCGGTCGGCTCGAGCAGGCGGGGCATCCGTCCGCCGTCTTCGACGCGCCGCGCACCGCGGCCGTCGCCGAGTTCCTCGGAGCCGCGCTCCTGCTGCCCGCGACCGCCGACTCCGGGTGCGCGCGCTGCGCACTCGGCGCGCTCGCCGTGCGCCACGACCTGAGCGGCGGCGCCTCCCGGGTGCGCGCCATGATCCGGCCGTCGCAGGTGCGCGTCGAGGTCGGCGAGGGGCCCGCGACCGGAGTCGTCGAGTCGGTGGAGCGCCGCGGCGGCGATGTCGACCTGCGGGTGCGGATCGACGGCGCGACTCCCGTCGTCCTGCACCACCGACTCCCCTTCTACGAGGCCGGCCGCTTCCCGGTCGGCGGCACCGTGCAGGTGCGCGTCGACGGCGGCGTCGTGCTCTACCCCGACGACGATCGGGCGCCGACGGGCACGTCCGGGTCCTGAGTCGCTCGGCGACCCCGCACCAGCCCGCGTGCCGCGCGATACGCGTACCACGCGGCGACCCCCACGGCGACGGAGAGCACCGTGCCGACGATGGGAGCCGACTGCTCCCATGCCGGGTAGACCACCCAGTGGGTCAGGTAGATGAAGAGCGATGCCGCAGCGAGCAGCCGCACGGCCGGCACGAGCGCGCGCGGGATCCGCAGGTGCGGCACCCACACGAGCAGCAGCACGCCGGCGATCACGACCGCCTCGCGCTCGGGCTGCCCGAAGAACCCGACGGTCGCCACGATCGCAGCGATCGACACGGCGACCCGCTTCCCCACGGAGTCGGCGCGGGCGATCACCCAGCCGAGGGCGATGCACCAGAACACCACTGCGACGGAGTAGCGGTCGACGCCCTCGGCCTCGATGCCGGTGAGCGCGAGCCGCGCGGTGAGCGCGATCGCGAGCACGCAGGTCGCGAACGCCCACGGGTGGCGTCGCTCGAGGCGATCGATCGGCCGCACGGCCAGCAGGGCGGCGATACCGACCGTCGACCACACCATCGCCTCCAGGAACCAGAACTGCCATTGCTCGTTCCAGCGCCCGTCGCCGGGCACGGCGTTGTTCACGAGGAGCGCGGTCGACCACGAGTACTTGCCGCTCACGAGTGCGACGACCGCGATCCAGACCACCGCCGGCACGATCACCTGGCCGACGCCGCCGAGCAGTCGCCGCACGCGGGTCCGGCCGGGGACGTCGGCCAGCTGGAACCGGGCCAGGTTGTAGCCGGCCACGGCCAGCAGCAGGTGCGCCCCGCCCTGGAGGGAGATCAGGTCGGCGTGCGTCGCCACGATCAGCAGGATCGCGGCGGCACGGAGCAGTGCGGGCGTCTCGACGCGCGCGAGTCGTCGTCGGGTGCGAGACCCCGGGTCGTCGGCTTCGCGCGGCGGCGCGGAAGAACGGGCCGCCGCGTCCCCGTCCGGACGGCTGGGCGAATCGGACGTGGACGTCGGGCGAGACCGGAGCGCCAGCTCCCGCGCCGACAGCGAGGGCCAGTCTCGCGGGAGGTCGTCGAGGAGGTCCTCCAGGCGCACGGCGACCTCGACGTAGCTGAGCGAGTCGCCGTCGAGGCTGGCGAAGCTGTCGTCGAGCGACGCGTCGGGGCGGCCGAGCAGCTCCGCGAGGAGGTCGCGCACGCGGTGCGCCGCGGCGTCGCCGGGGCGCACCGCGCCGACTCCTCCCGAGGTCGTGTCCGCGCCACCGAGCGCGGTCGCCGCGGTGGCGTCGACGAGGTCGGCGTACCGCACGAGCGCGGCGAAGTCGGGCTTGCCGGTCGCCGTGCGCGGGAACTCGTCGACCGCGTACGCGCGCACCACGCGCGCCGGGATGCCGAGCAGGACGGCCGCCCGGGACGCTGCGGCGGCCACCTCGCGCTCCGAGCGCGCGAAGACGAGCAGCCGCTCCCCGAACTCGCGGTGCGCACGTCGATGCCGTCCTCCGCGAGGAGGCGCTGCACGGCGTCGAGGTCGAGTCGCAGGCCGAACACCTTCACGAACCGGTTCAGGCGGCCGACGACCTCGAACAGCCCGTCCGGTCGGCGACGGGCGAGGTCCCCGGTGCGCAGCTCGTGCACGGTGCGTCCGAGGCGGAAGTCGGCGGGCGACTCCGCGTAGCCGAGCATCACGTTCGGGCCCTCGTAGACCAGCTCACCGACATCGGAACCGGGGTCGGCATCGATGCGGAGGCGCCCGCCGGGAATCGGCCGGCCGATGGCGCCCGCGGACGCCTCGGCCAGGTGCGACGGCACGTAGGCCATGCGTGCGGTCGCCTCCGTCTGCCCGTACATGACCACGAAGCCGAACCCGCGACGCTCCCCGAGTCGCGCGAACCGCCGCACGGCGTCGGGCGCGAGCCTGCCGCCCGCCTGGGTGAGAGTGCGGATGCTCCGGGGCATCCGCTCGGTGAGCCCACCGGCCTCGAGGAGTTCGTAGGTGTAGGGCACTCCGGCGAACGAGGTGATGCGGTGCTGCTCGGCGGCAGCCCAGAACGCGTCGTCGGTGACCGAGCGGTCGGTGAGCAGCAGGCTCGCTCCGGCGAGGAGGTGGCTGTTGACGACCGAGAGGCCGTAGCAGTAGTGCATGGGCAGCGTCGTCGCCGCGCGGTCTGCCGGGGTCAGTTCGAGGTAGTCGGCGATCGCGCGCGCGTTCGACGCGATGTTCTCGCGGGACAGCCGCACCAGCTTCGGCGAACCGGTCGAGCCCGATGTGCTCACGAGCAGCGCGAGCTCGTCGGCGAACTCGTGCGCACTGCCGGGCCGCAGCTCGTGGAGCACGTGCCCGCGCGCGTCGCCGGAGGCGATGACATCGGGCGCGAACGCCTCGACGAGTCGCTCCCGATGACGCTGCGACGACTCGTCGTCGCCCGCCGCGACAAGCAGCACCGGATGCCCGCCCTCGAGCGCGGCGAGGTAGGTCACGATCGATTCGACGTCGTTGCGCGCCTGCAGCATCACGAGGCGGCGGGTGGTGCCCAGCTCGAGGCGGCGGCGTTCGACGCGCTCGGCGAGCCCGGCGTAGTCGAGGGTCTCGTCGCCGGCGATGAGCGCGATGTCGCCCGGCGCGCCGCCCCGCAGGCGCACGGCGGGGGCGACGGAGGTCGTGAGCACGGCGTGGGCCTCCGGGCGCGAGTCGAACGGGGAACTGAGGTAAGCCTACCCTCATTTCCGAACGAACCCTCGAGCCCTCCTCAGATCGCGACGGCCTCCAGCACGACCGCGTTCTCGGGCCCGAGCAGCGGCATCGGCAGGCCGACCTCGCCGAGCAGGCGGCCGGGCAGCCGCACCTCGCCGGCCGTGACCCACGGGGGCGGGGCATCCTCGATCGTGCGCACCGGGCCGAGGTCGACCAGACGCACGACGTACTCCGCCTCCGAGTCGAGCCCGGGCAGCCGCACCGCCGGCGGCAGCGCCGCGACCGGCGTGCCGAGCACGGCGACCGAGTAGACCGCGTGGCGTCGGTCGCCCGAGACGACGCCGTGCGCGAGCTGCGCCGGGTCGGCGGCATCCGCCCGCACCACCCGACCCGTGTGCAGCAGCCCCCGGAGTCGCCGGTAGGTCGCGGTCCACGAGGCGACCGCGTCGAGCTCCTCCTCGGTCGCCGCGGCCAGGTTCCACTCGATGCCCGCGCTGCCGAAGAGCGCGGTCGCGAGCCGGAACGACAGCTCCGACGTGCGGCCCGTCGTGTGGGCGCGCGCAGCGCCGAGGTGCGACCCGAGGTACTCGGGCGGAACGACGAGCCCGGTGAAGCGCTGGATCGACTGCCGTTCGAGCGGATCGTTGGTGTCGCTCGTCCAGACCCGGTCGGTGCGCTCGAGGATTCCGAGGTCGATGCGCGCCCCACCCGACGCGCAGGACTCGATCTCGACGCCGGGGTGCGCGGCGCGCAGGCGGTCGAGCAGCCCGTAGAGGGCGGCGGTCTGCGCGTGCGCGGATCCGCCGAGCAGGTCGCGGTTGTGGTCCCACTTCAGGTAGCGGATGTCGTGTACCGCGAGCAGCTCGTCGAGCCGGTCGAACACGTGGTCGGCCGCACCGGGCGCGGTGAGGTCGAGCACGCGCTGCCAGCGCCACTCCGGATCCTCGGGGCGGCCGAGCACCCACTCCGGGTGCGCACGCGCGAGCTCGGAGTCGGCGCTGACCATCTCGGGCTCCACCCACAGGCCGAACTCCATGCCCGCCGCCGTCACCCGCTCGATGAGCGGGCCGAGGCCGTCGGGCCACACGGACGGGTCGACCGACCAGTCGCCGAGCGCGCGCCGGTCGTCGCGGCGGCCGAGGAACCAGCCGTCGTCGAGCACGAACCGCTCGACGCCCACGCGCCGGGCGGCATCGATGAGCGGTTCGAACCGCTCGAGCGAGTGGTCGAAGTAGACCGCCTCCCACGTGTTCAACGTCACGGGGCGCGGTCGTCCCGCGACCGTCGACCACGAGCGCACCCAGGGGTGCAGCCGATCGGAGACCCCGTCGAGCCCGCGGGCGGAGTGCACCGCGACGACCCATGGGGTCTCGAGCGACTCCCCCGGCGCGAGCACGACCTCGCCAGGCGCGAGCAGCTCCCCACCGCCGAGCGTCGACGGGCCCAGCGCGCTGCGCTCGGCCCACGCCTCGGTGTCGCCCGACCAGGCGACGTGCACGGCCCACAGCTCGCCGTGGCCGAACCCGAACCCCGGCGTGCCCGCCGCGAGCAGGAACGCGTCGTCGTGCCCGCCGCGGCCGTGGCGCGACTCCCGAGCGTGCACGCCGTGGTCGAGCGCGCGGCGCATCGACCGTCGCTCGCGGGCCCACAGCCCGCTGAAGTCGAGCAGCTCGCTCGCGCGCGCGGGCAACGGCAGCACCGCCGCCAGACGTCCGACTCCGAGCGAGCCGCGCCCGCGGTTGGTCACGCGGTGGCGGAGCCGCAGCACGCCCTCGGGCGTGAGCTCGAGCTTCGTGGCGATCGCGACGCCGGCCCCGTCGTCGGCCACCTCGACGTCGAGCGTGCCACCTGTGGCATCCGTCGCCTGATCGACCCGGATGCCACCGGGCACCAGCGCGAACCGGGGCGCGCGCAGTGCCGACGCGGCGTCGGGCCCGTCCGCCCCACCCGGATCGCGGGAGAGCTGGACCCCGGGCCGACCCGACCAGCCCTCGCCGAGCGCGGGTACGAGGCTGAGGCGCAACGGGGTGTCGATCGAGGAGGGCGGCACGGCCGGCACGGATGCCGCCGCGAGGGCGTCGAGGGCGTCCGGCCGCACGGCACCGAGGTCGCTCCCCCAGTGCAGCACGGCGGGCACGCCCGTGCCGCGGGCGTCGACGAGCACGCTGACGCCCGCGGCACGGAGGTGGATGATCACGGAGCCGAAACTACTCCGCGACCGGGATGGACTGCGCCTGCATCGTCGCGATGGTCGACGCCTGCCCCTCGGCGAGCGCCTCCGACAGCGTGCTGCTGCCCGACGCCGCGGCCTTGAAGCCGTCGGACACGTCCGAGTAGGTCTGCGTCATGGTCGGACCCCAGACGAAGTCGGGGCTGACCTGCGACGCGGCCTCGGCGAAGACGTCGTAGATGGCCTGGCCGCCGTAGAACTCCACGCCCTCCTTCAGCACGGGCAGCTCGAGGCCGGCGGTGGTGGCCGGGTAGATCTGCGCCTGCTCGTTGAGGATCGTGAGCGACTCGTCGGAGGTGTTCAGCCAGAGCGCGAACTTCGCCGCCTCGTAGAGGTGGTCGGTGCCCTTGAAGACGGCGATCGACGAACCGCCCCAGTTGCCGGCGAGCGCATCGCCCGCGTTCCACTGCGGTGCGAGCGCGACCGACCAGTTGCCCGACGTGTCCGGCGCGCCCGACAGGATCGAGTTCGCACCCCACACGGCCGAGTTCCAGGTCCAGACCTCGCCCGAGTTGTAGGCGTTGTTCCACTCGTCGGTCCACGCCGGGTAGGTCGACACGAGGTCGTTCTCGATCAGGTCCTGCCAGTACGCGGCGACCTGCTCGGATGCGTCGCTCGTGAGCTCGACGGTCCACTCGTCACCGTCGTTGGCGAACCACTGGCCGCCCGCCTGCCAGACGAAGCCGGCGAACTGGTTGATGTCGGTCTGCGAGAAGTTGGTGATGTAGCCGCCCTGCTCGCGCACCTGCACCGCGGCGTCGCGGTACTCGTCCCAAGTGGTCGGCACGTCGATACCGGCCTCCTCGAACAGGTCGCTGCGGTAGAACAGCGCCATCGGGCCCTGGTCCTGCGGGATGCCGTAGGCCTGGTCGTCCGTGCCGAGCGAGACCTGCCCCCAGGTCCAGTCGAGGAACTGGTCCTGTGCGGCGACGACGTCGGCGCAGACCGCCAGGTCCTCCAAGCCGTCCTGCACGCGGAAGTTCGGCAGCGCGTCGTACTCGATCTGGCCGAGGTCGGGGGCGTTGCCCGCCTGCAGCTGGTTGAAGAAGTTCTGGTACGTGCCGGAGTTGCCGTTCGGGCCGGTCTGCACCTCGACCTGGATGTCGGGATTCTCGGCGTTCCAGGCCGCGACCGCGTCCTCGATGCCGGGGATCCAGCTGGTGAAGGTGAGCGTGACGTCCTCGCCGGCCGGCTCGCACGCGCCGGAGGCGGTGCTGTCGCTGCCCGTGTCGTCGCCGGCCGCACAGGCGGTCAGCACGAGTGCCGCGGACGTGAGCAGGGCTGCGGTGACCGCTCGTTTCGTGTGTCGCATGGTTTCCTCTTCTCGGTGGTGGGTGCCCGGATGCCCCCGGGCGGGTGCACTACTTCAGCGAGCCGGCGCCGAGTCCGGTACGCCAGTACCGCTGAAGCAGCAGGAAGGTGATGATCAGGGGGATGATCGACAGCAGCGACCCGACGAGCACGAAGGTGCGCAGCTCGGGGAACTGGTTGATCGTGGAGTTCCAGGCGTAGAGCCCGAAGGTCACCGGGAACAGCTCCTCGCTGCGCAGCATGATCAGCGGCAGGAAGAAGTTGTTCCAGATGGTCACGAACTGGAACAGGAACACGGTGATGAGCGCGGGGAACATCAGCCGGATCGAGACGGTGAAGAACGTGCGCACCTCACCGGCGCCGTCGAGGCGGCTCGCCTCGAGCAGTTCGTCGGGCACGGATGCCTCGGCGAAGACGCGCGCCAGGTAGACCCCGAACGGGCTGACCACGCTCGGCAGGAACACGGCCCAGAACGTGTCGGTGAGCTGCACGCGGCTGAACATGAGGAACAGCGGCAGCGCCAGCGCGGTCGCCGGCACGAGCACGCCGCCCAGCACGACGTTGAAGATCGTCTCCCGCCCGGGGAACACGTACTTCGCCAGCGCGTAGCCGCACATCGACGCGAGCACCGTCGCGACGACCGCGCCGAGTCCCGCGTAGAGCAGGCTGTTCAGGATCCAGCGCAGGTATACCCCGTCGCGGTACGCGAAGAGCGCACCGATGTTCTCGAACAGCTGGAAGTCGGCGAACCACAGCGGGTTGGTGCTGAACAGCTGGCCGCGGTCCTTGGTGGATGCCACGAGCAGCCACCAGATCGGCACCAGGAAGTACAGCGTGAAGACCGCCATGACGAGCATCGCGCCGGTGCGCGAGAGGATGCTCTCGCGGGGGCCGCGGCGGTTCGCGGGCGCTCCCCTGCCACGTGACGCGCCGCGCGGGTTGACCGCGCGCGAGGCGGAGGTGACGTCGGGTCCGATCGCGGCGCTCATGCGTCCGCTCCCTTCCGGCGGGTGAACCTGAGGAATGCGAACGAGAGCACGAAGGTCGCGAGCGCGAGCACGACCGAGAAGGCCGCCGCCAGCGAGACGTTCGGGATGGAACTCGTCGCGTAGATCGTCATGTTCGGCGTGTACGTGCTGGTGACCGCGGAGCTGAACGACCGGAAGGTCTGCGGCTCGGCGAGCAACTGGAGCGTGCCGATGATCGACAGCACAGCGGTCAGCACGAGCGCCGGCCGCACGAGCGGCACCTTGATCGACCACGCGATGCGGGCCTGGCCGGCGCCGTCGATGCGGGCCGCCTCGTAGATCTCCTGCGGGATGGCGAGCAGGGTCGAGTAGATGATCAGCATGTTGTAGCCGACGAACACCCAGGTGACGACGTTCGCGATCGCCCACAGCACGAAGTCGGCCGAGAGCAGGTCGACCCGGCTCGTGATCGCCTCGAACGGCGAGAGGTTGGGCGAGTACAGGAAGCCCCACATGATGGCCGCAATCACGCCGGGCACCGCGTACGGCGCGAAGAACGCGAGGCGGAAGAACTTCTTGCCGCGGACGAGCGGCGAGTCGAGCAGCAGCGCGAACAGCAGCGCCAGCCCGAGCATGACCGGCACCTGCACGACGCCGAAGAGCAGCATCCGCAGCACCGAGCCCCAGAACGCCTCGTTCTGGAACACCAGCGCGTACTGCTGGAAGCCGCCGAAGACTTCGCGCGCCTCGCCGAAGGTGCCGTCGCGCTCGACGACGAGCAGCGACTGCCAGACGGCGACGCCGATCGGGATCAGGTAGAAGAGGATGAACAGCACGGCGAACGGGGCGACGAACGCGACGATCGCCCACGGGTGCTGCACCCTCCGCCGTCGGGGCGGCGACGACGCGGTGCTCGCGCCGCGCGCGACGTCGCGTGCGGTCTCTGTGGTTCCGGGTGCGGTCATGCCGCGCCCTCCTCTCTCACTACGCGGACGGCTCCGGCGGGCACCTCGATGCGCCCGTCGACGACCGTTCCGGTCACGAGTTCGGCGCCGCGGGCGTCGATCGTGACGCCGTCGGTGCCGTGGTTGACGATGAATCGGTAGCTGCGGCCGTCGCCCACGCGGCGCGTGATCTCGACGTCGGCGGATGCCCCGGGCTCGCGCCGCACGCCTGCGGCGTCGACGATGCGCGCGGCGAACGCGCGCAGGTCGGCCGGGTCGAGCAGCGTGCCGAGGTACCAGGCGTCGCCCGAGCCGGGGCCGGCGGCCTCGGTGCGACGCGTGATCGCGGGCAGGCCGGCGGCGGGGCCGTCGGCGAACCGGTCGACGACGGTGGTGGCGTCGGTCACCCGCATCCGCTCGGCCCAGAGCGACGCACCGGCGCCGGAGTCGAGGGCGAGCGCGGTTCCGGGCAGCACCGGGGCGAACTCCTCGACGCGGATGCCGAGCAGGTCGCGCCATGCGCCGGGGTAGCCGCCCGGGCGCACGCGGTCGTGCTCGTCGACCACACCGCTGCCGAACGTGATGAGCGCGTGGGCGCCCGCGGCGACGGCGTCGTCGACCGTGCGCGCATCGGCGTCGCGCACGAGGTGCAGGCCCGGCACGACGACCAGCCGGTAGTCGGAGAGGTCGCTGCCCGGCCGAACCACGTCGGTGGCGACGCCGAGGTCGTGGAGCGCGCCGTACACGGCGTGCACGTGGTCGAGGTAGTCGAGCGCGTGGGTCGGCCGGTTCTCGGCGTCGTTCGCCCACCACGCCTCCCAGGCGAAGAGCACGGCGACATCGGATGCGACGCGGGTGCCCTGCACCTCGTCGAGGCGTGCGACCGCCGCACCGAGTTCGGTGACCTCGCGCCAGAGCGCGGAGTCGGGCCCGGCGTGCGGCACGAGCGCGGAGTGGAACTTCTCGGAGCCCTGCAACGAGGCGCGCCACTGGAAGAAGCACACGGCGTCGGCGCCGCGGGCCACGTGCGCGAGGGAGTTGCGCAGCATCTGGCCGGGCTCCTTCGCGAGGTTGACCGGCTGCCAGTTGACCGCTCCCGTCGAGTGCTCCATGAGCAGCCACGGCTCACCGCTCGCGAGCCCGCGGGTGAGGTCGGCCGCGAAGGCCAGCTCGGTGCGCGGTGCGCCGAGCCGGTGGTCGAGGTAGTGGTCGTTGGCGACGACGTCCATCTCGGGCGCCCACGACCAGTAGTCGAGGTCGCGGATGTGCGCGGTGACCATGAAGTTCGTGGTGACGGGCAGCGCGCTGTGGCGGCGGATCACCTCGGCCTCGGCGCGGTGGTGCTCGAGCAGTGCGTCGGAGGCGAAGCGGTGGAAGTCGAGCACCTGGCCGGGGTTGCGGCTCGAGACGGTGAGGCGCGGGGTGAGGACCTCGTCCCAGTCGGTGTAGCGCTGGCTCCAGAAGCTGGTGCCCCAGGCGCGGTTGAGCTCGTCGATCGTGCCGTGCTGCTCGCGCAGCCAGCGGCGGAAGGCGCGTGTGCTCTCGTCGCAGTGGCAGCGCGCGTTGTGGCAGCCCAGCTCGTTCGAGACGTGCCAGAGGGCGACGGCGGGGTGGTCGCCGTAGCGCCGGGCGACGGCGTCGACGAGGGCGAGCGCGTAGCGGCGGAACACGGGCGAGCTCGGGCACCACGCCTGGCGGCCGCCCGGGTAGCGGGTCGTGCCGTCGGCCATCACGGGGAGGATCTCGGGGTGTCGCGCGGTGAGCCACGGGGGCGGAGACGAGGTGCCGGTGCCGAGGTTGACGCGGATGCCCGCTGCATGGAGCAGCTCGATCACCTCGTCGAGCGCGCGGAAGTCGACGTCGCCGTCGGGGCCCTGGAGCCACGCCCAGCCGAAGATGTTCACGGCGACCAGGTCGACGCCCGCCTCGCGCATGAGCGCGACGTCCTCGCGCCAGACCGACGGATCCCACTGCTCGGGGTTGTAGTCGCAGCCGAAGGCGATGCCCTGGTGCACGAACCGCGGGCGTTCTGTGGCAGGCGCGGCATCGGCCAGCGGCGGGGTTAGCGCCGGCATCGTCGCGAGGTGCTCCACGGTGCTCCCGGTGATCGTCGTTGATTCTGTGAACGTGCACACATTCGGTCGATCTTCATCGGGGCGGAGAAATGTGTGAACGTGCACAGACTGCCAGCCCGCCTCCCCCGTGTCAAGCCGCTGCGCCGCTACAGTGGGTCGCATGACGACGAAGCCGGGGCGTTCGAAGCGGGCCACCGTGCACGACGTCGCGCTCGAGGCGGGCGTCTCGCGCGGCACCGTGAGCCGCTACGTCAACGGCGAGCGCTACGTCTCCGCGGCCGCGCGCGAGGCGATCGAGGCCGCGATCGCGAAGGTCGGCTACGCGCCGAACACGGCCGCCCGCAACCTCGTCATGCAGCGCACGCAGGCCGTCGGCCTCATCGTGCACGAGCCGCACTCGCTGTTCGTCGAGGACCCGAACATCGGCGAGATCCTCCTCGGCGCCAACACGCGGCTCTCCGAGGCCGACCACCAGATGGCCGTGCTCATCGTCGACACCGAGCGCGACACCGACCGCGTCGCACGGTACCTCTCGGGCGGCCTCGTCGACGGCGTCATCATCGTCTCGGCGCGGGCCGACGACCCCGTCACCCGGGTGGTCGAGCGCCTGCAGCTCCCCGCCGCGTACGTCGGGCACCCGCCCGGCGCGGCCGGCTCCGCGTCGTTCGTCGTGATCGACAACCGCGGCGCGGCCGCCACGATCACCGGCCGGCTCGCCGACACCGGCCGGACGCGCATCGGCATGATCGCCGCCGCGCTCGACCGCGACTCGGGCGCCGACCGGCTCGCCGGGTTCCGCGAGGCCCTCGGCGACGCGTTCGACGAGACGCTCGTCGAACCCGTGCCCCTGTACTCGTACTCGGCGGGACGCGACGGCATGCGTCGCCTGCTCGAGCGCGCGCCCGACCTCGACGGGCTCTTCGCGGCATCCGACGCCGTCGCCGCCGGGGCCATCGAGGCGATCAAGGAGTCGGGCCGCCAGGTGCCCGGCGACATCGGCGTCGTCGGGTTCGACGACAGCGCCTGGGCGCTGCGCACCACCCCCGCGCTCTCGACCGTGCGCCAGCCGGCCGCCGTCCTCGGCGCCGAAGCCGCGCGCCTCGTGCTCGCGCAGCTCCAAGGGGACGCACCACCTGCCGAGACCCAGATCGACTGCGACATCGTCTGGCGCGAGTCGGCCTGAGCGTCAGCGCAGCTCGGCTACGGTCGCCCTGATGTCCTTCATGAGCACGTACAGGCATCGGCGGGAGTCGGGCATCAGCACGAACCCCCAGCGTTCAGTGAACGAGACGGCGGCGTCGTCGATCGCGTCGACGACGATCGCACGCGCACCGACCGAATCGGCCGCCGCCACGCATCGCAGCATGGCGTCCTGCAGCAGCGATGCCCCGAGCCCTCGCCCCTGATCACGGGAGTCGACCGCGAGGCGGCCGAGGAGGATCACCGGGATCGGGTCGGGTGTGTTGCGCCGGAGCCTCGACGGCGTGCGGTGGTGCACGAGTGCATGCGTCGAGACGGCGTAGTAGCCCGCGATACGTTGCTCGCCGGCGACGCAGCTCACGAACGTGCGCGACGACCCATTGCGCTCGTTGCGCCGGGCGACTCGTGCGAGCCAGTCGTCGAGACTCGGCTCGCCGCAGTCGAAGCCGTCGAGCGCGTCGTCGTCCCCGATGGGGCGCGGACGAAGGTACACGCTCAGTCGACGAACACCGATGGCCGCTGCAGCAGCTCTGCGAGCTGCTGTACCGGCTGAGCCGGCCGCTCGAGCAGGGTGCTGAACTCCGACCAGGCGAGGTCGGACATGCGGAGTTCATGCTCGGCACGGATCACCTCGCGCGCCTGCTCGACCAGGAAGCTGACCGAGAAGTCGGTGACTGTGCGCCCGGAGAGCTGCGCGGCCTGCTCGATCGCAGCCTTCTGCTCCTGGGTGAGGCGAAGCTCGAGTCGTTGGTTCTTCGCTGCGGCGGGCATGGCAGCGAGTGTACGGCAATCTGCCGTACAGATCGAGACTTCGCCACATCAGGGTGCGACTGGCCCACTGTGGACAACCCGATTCCGGCCTGCGGTCGGCGCGAGGATGCATGACATGCCCCCGGAGCCGAGTTCGTCGCCCCTCGCACGTCTCACCGGACGACTCGGTCTGCCGAAGCGGACGCGCATCGCAACCGTCGCCGGAGCGACGGCGATCGTCCTCACGGCGGTGGCGCTCCCGATCACCGCAGTCGCGATCGACCGGCATGAGCGGCAGGTCGCGATCGAGCTCGAGCAGCGCGAGGCGGCCGCCGAGCGACGCACCGCTGCCGAGGTCGCCGTGGCGGTCACCGCGGTGAAGCAGGAGGCTCGCGCGTTCGATGCGGGATTCGAGGGCCTCAGCGACGAGTACTCCGCGGTTCTGGGCGAGGAGGAGGCCGCGGCGTTCGAAGCGGCCCGCGCCGCGCTGGCCGAGGCGATCGCCGACGGCGGCGAAGCGGAGGTGTCGGCTGCGGTCGGGGCACTCACCGGGGCGTTCGAGGCCCTTCTGGCGAGTGTGGAGCACCGGGTGGCAGCGATCATCGAAGCGAATCCGCTCGCAGGTGACGACGCCACGGCGGCACTGACGGCCTCGGTACAGGGACTCGGCGAGGCCGTCGACGCCTGGGCCGCCCTCGAGCCGGTCGGTGCCGCTGCGGACGCCGTCCGCGCGTCGCAGGACGCCGCGGCGAAGGCAGCAGCAGAGGCCGCAGCGGAAGCCGAGCGGCGACTCGCCGCCGGGGCGCCCAGCGGCGACGTGCCCATCGCCGGCGACGGGGTCCCGCCCAGCTACGTCCCGATGGGGTGGGGAGGCTCGGAGCCCGCCGTGATGGAGCTCGAGCCGGTGGGCGGACTCGACGGGCTCAACCACTGCGGCCCCGGCGATGCCGGGACGACCCGGTACGTCGAGATGACGTGGGAGGCGCGCCCGGGCAATACGGTCGACATCCACTACGCCGTCACGAACGCCGACGTGCGCGCGACCTCCGGGTTCGTCCAGCTCGTGTCGAACGGCCCCGAGCGGGGAACGGTCATGGTCCCCCGGCCCTGCTCCGAGGACGAAGCCGAGGCGACCCTCCTCACCGTCGACGCGTACGCGTCGAACGAGTGGGGAACGTCGTACGCGTTGTCGTGGTCGGGCATCTGAGCCTCGCCGGCGTCGCCTACACCCGGTGCACGTCAACGAAATGCTCGACCGCCGGGAACGGGCTGTAGAACCCATGCAGCAGGTCGCGCCATCGCGTGTACTCGGGCGACCCGCGGAACCCGACCTCATGCGCCTCGACCGACTCCCAGTGCACGAGCAGCAGGTACGCGTTCGGCGTCTCGATCGAACGCGACAGGCGCAGGTCGACGAACCCGGGCATCGACGAGATGATTGAGATGATTCCGGATGCCTCGGCGAACGCCGCCTCGAATGCGGCCTCCCGGCCCGGCACGACGGACAGGACGGCGTGCTCCAGGATCATCGCAACAGCGTATCGATCGAGTCGCAGTCCGGGCTCCTCGCAGAAACACGAAAACCCCCGCCTGAGCGGGGGTTCTTCACTGCTGGGGTACCTGGACTCGAACCAAGAACAACTGAACCAGAATCAGCCGTGTTGCCAATTACACCATACCCCAATGGCCCAGACCGCAGCCCGAGCCCGGCTCGAACCGAAGCCCGAACCGACATGCAACTCTAGCCCAGACTCGCGCCCCGGGCAAAACCGAGCGAGCGCGCCGGGCGCGCCGCGCGCCCGGTCACCCTGCGAGGTGCGCGCGCAAGCGCTCGATGCGCGCGAGCGACTCGTCGCGACCGAGGATCTGCATCGACTCGAACAGCGGCGGCGACACCCGCCGGCCCGAGATCGCGGTGCGCACCGCGCCGAACGCGAGGCGTGGCTTCAGGCCCAGCCCCTCGACCAGAGCACCGCGCAGCGCCTGCTCGATCTGGTCGTGCGTCCACTCGGCCGCGGGGATGCGCACGAGCGCCTCCCCCGCCGCTGCCAACGTCGCGGGCGCGTCCTCCTTCAGCGCGGCGAGCGCGTCGTCGGCGAACGGCAGCCCGGCGGCATCCGTGAACAGGAAGCCCAGCATGCCCGGCGCCTCCCCCAGAAGCCCGATGCGCTCCTGCACCAGCGGGGCGGCCTCGGCGAGCACCGCCTCCTGCGCGGGCGAGATGGGCGTCTCGACGAGCCCGGCGGCCTGGAGGTAGGGCACGGTTCGGCCCGCGAAGTCGGCGACGTCGAGCGCGCGCAGGTGGTCGCCGTTGATCGCCTCGGCCTTCTTCAGGTCGAAGCGCGCGGGGCTCGGGTTCACGTCGTGCACGTCGAACGCCTCGACGAGCTCGGCGCGGCTGAACACGTCGCGGTCGGCCGAGAAGCCCCAGCCGAGCAGCGCCAGGTAGTTCACGAGGCCCTCGGGAATGAACCCGCGGTCGCGGTGGTGGAACAGGTTCGACTCGGGGTCGCGCTTCGAGAGCTTCTTGTTGCCCTCGCCCATGACGTACGGCAGGTGCCCGAACTGCGGCACGAACGAGGTCACGCCGATGTCGATGAGCGCGTGGTACAGCGCGATCTGGCGGGGCGTCGACGACAGCAGGTCCTCGCCGCGCAGCACGTGGGTGATGCCCATGAGCGCGTCGTCGATCGGGTTCACGAGCGTGTACAGCGGGGCGCCGTTCGGGCGCACCACGACGAAGTCGATCGTCGAACCAGCGGGGAACGCGATGTCGCCGCGCACGAGGTCGGTGAACGACAGGTCGGCGTCGGGCACGCGCAGGCGCAGCGCGGGCGAGCGGCCCTCGGCGCGGAACGCGGCCCGCTGCTCCTCGGTCAGGTCGCGGTCGAAGTTGTCGTAGCCGAGCTGCTTCGGGCGGCCGTTGGCCTCGTTGCGGGCGTCGATCTCCTCGGCGTTCGAGTAGCTCTCGTAGAGGTGGCCGGCGGCGAGCAGGCGCTCGATGATCTCGCGGTAGATCTCGCCGCGCTGCGACTGGCGGTACGGGCCGTGCGGGCCGCCGGTCTCGACGCCCTCGTCCCAGTCGAGGCCGAGCCAGGTCAGCGCGTCGATGAGCTGGCCGTAGCTCTCCTCGCTGTCGCGGGCCGCGTCGGTGTCCTCGATGCGGAACACGAAGGTGCCGCCGGTGTGGCGCGCGTACGCCCAGTTGAACAGGGCCGTGCGCACGAGGCCCACGTGGGGCGTGCCGGTCGGCGAGGGGCAGAACCGCACGCGGACGTCAGCGCCGGTGGCGGTCGAGAAGGGGTGGGAGGTGTCGCTCATCGCCCTCCATGTTAGGGCGCGCGAGACCTCGCCGAGAACGGCCAGCGGATGCCCCCGCGAGCGGATCAGCCCGCGCTGCGGACCGGGTTGCCGAGCGTGCCGATGCCCGGCACCTTCACCTCGACGCGATCGCCGTCGACGATCGGGCCCACGCCCGCGGGCGTGCCCGTGAGCACGAGGTCGCCGGGCAGCAGCGTGAACGCGGCCGACGCGTACGCGATCACGTCGGCGATGGAGTGCACCATCAGGTCGAACGTGCCGTGCTGCTTGCGCTCGCCGTTGACGAGCGTCTCGATCTCGCCCGCCGACACGTCGAACTCGGTCTCGATGACCGGCCCGACGGGGCAGAACGTGTCGAAGCCCTTCGCGCGGGCCCACTGCCCGTCGGTCTTCTGCAGGTCGCGCGCGGTCACGTCGTTCGCGACCGTGTAGCCGAAGATCACGTCATCGGCGTCCTCGGCCGCCACGTTCCGGGCCACCCGGCCGATCACCACTGCGAGCTCGCCCTCGAAGTCGATGCGCTCGCTCTGCGGGGGCAGCACGATCGCGTCGCCCGGGCCGATCACCGACGTGTTCGGCTTGAAGAACAGCAGCGGCTCGGTCGGCGCCTCGTTGCCGAACTCCGCGGCGTGCTCGTGGTAGTTGCGGCCGACGGCGACGACCTTCGACCGCGGGATCACGGGCGCCAGCAGCGCCACCTCGCCGAGCGGCACGCGCTCTCCGGTCGGGTCGTACCCTGCGAACATCGGATCGCCCTTGAGGACGACCAGCTCGCGCTCCTCCTCGTCGACGATCCCGAACGTGATGGCTCCACCGTGGCTGAAACGCGCGATCTTCACGCGTTCAGCCTACAAGCGGGCATGACGAGGGCGAGCGGATGCCCCGGGGCATCCGCTCGCCCTGCATCGAACCGTCAGGCGTCGAGGCGCAGCATCCAGCCGTGGCGGTCCTCGCGGCGCCCGTACTGGATGTCGGTGAGCTCCTCGCGAAGCGACATGGTGAGCTCGCCCGCGGCCGCCGACGGCGAGCCGATGGTGAAGTCCTCGGCGACGATCTGGCCGATCGGCGTGATCACCGCGGCGGTGCCGCACGCGAACGACTCGACGATGTCGCCCGATGCCGCGCCCTCGCGCCACTCGTCGATCGTGACCTTGCGGCGCTCGACCGTGTGCCCGCGGTCGGCCGCGAGCTGCAGCACCGAGTCGCGCGTGATGCCCTCGAGGATGGAGTCCGACTCGGGCGTGACCAGCGTGCCGTCGCGGTACACGAGGACCACGTTCATGCCGCCGAGCTCCTCGACGTACTCGCCGTCGCGCAGGAACAGCACCTGCTGGCAACCCTTCTCGGCGGCCTCGGCCTGCGGCAGCAGGCTCGAGGCGTAGTTGCCGCCCGTCTTGGCCGCGCCCGTACCGCCCTTGCCCGCGCGGGCGTAATTCGTCGACAGCCAGATCGACACCGGCGCGATGCCGCCGTGGAAGTAGGCACCGGCGGGGCTCGCGATGAGGTAGTACGCCACCTTCTGCGCGGGTCGCACGCCGAGGAACGCCTCCTTGGCGAACATGAACGGCCGCAGGTAGAGGCTCGTCTCGGGGGCGCTCGGCACCCAGGCACCGTCGACCGCGATCATCTGGCGGATCGACTCGATGAAGTACTCCGTCGGCAACTCCGGCAGCGCCAGCCGGCGAGCCGAGCGCTGCATGCGCGCGGCGTTCTCGGCCGGGCGGAAGCTGTGGATCGACCCGTCGGCGTGGCGGTACGCCTTCAGCCCCTCGAAGATCTCCTGCCCGTAGTGCAGCACCGCGGCGGCCGGGTCGAGCTGGATCGGCCCATACGGCTGCACCCGCGGACGGTGCCAGCCGCCATTCGCCGACCAGCAGATGTCGACCATGTGGTCGGTGAACTGCTGGCCGAAGCCCGGCGCGGCGAGGATCGCGTCGCGTTCGGCATCGGTCTTGGCGTGCTCGTTCGGCGTCACCTGGAACTGGAGTCCCTGGTCGGCCATGGGGAGGTGGATCGTCATCGCGGTTCCTTCGTCGAGGGGTGCGTGTCTAGTCTGCGCTGATTCGCCCGAGGATGGCATCCCCCACCTCGGAGGTGGAGCGCTGCGCCCCGGCGCGTTCGGCGATGTCGGCGGCGACCGCGCGCTGCACGCGCCCCGCGGCATCCGGCAGACCGAGGTGGTCGAGCAGGAGCGCCACTGACAGGATTGCGGCGGTCGGGTCGGCGATGCCCTTCCCGGCGATGTCCGGAGCCGAACCGTGCACCGGCTCGAACATGCTGGGGTACCGACCGTCGGGGTTGATGTTGCCCGAGGCGGCGAGGCCGATGCCGCCGCTGATCGCGGCGGCGAGATCCGTGAGGATGTCGCCGAAGAGGTTGTCCGTGACGATGACGTCGAATCTAGCAGGATCGGTGACGAGGAAGATCGTCGCCGCGTCGACGTGCAGGTAGTCCACCGAGACCTCGGGGAACTCCTCCGCGATGCGGTCGACCGTGCGCTTCCAGAGCGAGCCGGCGAAGACGAGCACGTTGGTCTTGTGCACGAGCGTGAGCTTCTTGCGGTCGCGAGCGGATGCCACGCGGAACGCGTGTCGCACGACCCGCTCGACGCCGTACGCGGTGTTCACCGACACCTCGTTGGCGACCTCCGCCGGGGTGCCGACGCGGATGGCGCCGCCGTTGCCGACGTACGGACCCTCGGTGCCCTCCCGCACGACGACGAAGTCGACGTCGCCCGGGTCGGCGAGGGGCTCTGCACGCCCGGGTAGAGCACCGACGGGCGGAGGTTCACGTAGTGGTCGAGCGAGAACCGGAGGCGCAACAACAGGCCGCGCTCGATGTTCGCGCCCGCGAGACGCGGGTCGCCCGGCTTCCCGCCGACGGCGCCGAGCAGGATGGCGTCGTGGCCGGCGATCGAGGTGAGGTCGGCATCGGTCAGCACGTCGCCCGTCTCGAGGTAGCGGGCGGCGCCGAGCGAGAACTCGGTGCGCTCCAATGCGACGTCCTCGCCCGCGATCGCGGAGTCCAGCGCGCGCAGCGCCTGCTCGACGACTTCGGGTCCGATTCCATCGCCCGGGATGACGGCGAGCCTGACGGTGCGGGGCATGGTACTCCTTCTCCTTCGATGATTTCCAGCGTACTGTCCGAATCCGTTCGGCTCGCTAGAGTGACGTCGTCTCAGCGATCCTCCCCGGATCGCGAGCCGGTCACGGCCGAAATGCGGCCGCGGCCACGAAGAGAGGAGCACGCTGCACATGAGCATCGGACTCGGAATCGTCCTGTTCGCGATCGGGGCCATCCTGGCCTTCGCGCTGAACGTCGCCGTCGACTGGATCAACCTCGCGATGGTCGGCTACATCCTCATGGCCGCCGGCGCGGTCGTGATCATCATCGGCATCGTGCTGATGGCACGCCGCCGCACCGCGTCGTCGACCTCGAGCACCACGGTCGACCCCGCCACGGGCAACAAGGTGACGCGGACGGAGCAGTCGGCTCCCGGACCCGACGAGGTCTGACCGCCTTCTCGACGACGGGCCGGGCGTTCGCGCCCGGCCCGTCGTGATTCCCCCGGTCTTCGGTTCGTCAGTCGGCGCCGTCGGTCTCGCGCAGCGTCGTCGCGGCGACCACGAGCGCGGCCAGCATGAGCCCGACCCCGATGAATGCGGTCACCGCGATGCCCGACTCGAAGGCATGGGCGGCGGATGCCGCGAGCTCGGCGCCGACCGCACCGCCGGCCTGGTCGGCTGCGCCCATCGCCCCCGCGAGCGTCTCCCCCGCGGCATCCGCTGCACCCGCCTCGAGCCCGTCGGGCACAACGAGCACCTGGCGGTAGTGCGCGGTGAGGATGCTGCCGAGCACCGCAGTGCCGAGCACCGCGCCCAGCTCGTAGGCGGTCTCGGACACCGCCGAGGCGGCACCGGCGCGGTTCGCCGGCGCGGTCGTCAGCACGAGCTCGTTCGAGACCGTCTCGGCCGCGCCGATGCCCACGCCGAGCAGCACGAACGCGAGCGTGATCGCGGGCACCGAACGCGCGTCGGCGGTGAGCGCGACGATCAGGTACCCCGTCGCCGAGAGGGCGAGCCCGGCGGGCACGACGATGCGCGGGTGCACGCGCCGCGCGACCGGCACCACCAGGAGGCCGCTCGCGATCATCGCGGCGAGCCCCGGCACGAGCACGAACGCGGCCGAGACCGGGTCGAGGCCCATCACGAGCTGCAACTGCTGCGACACGAAGTAGAGGAAGCCGACGAGCGCGATGACGCTCAGCAGGTTGACGAGCACCGCGCCGCCGAACGCGCCGCGGCGGAACAGTCGCACGTCGAGCATGGGCGTGCGGGCCCGCAGCTGGCGGCGCACGAACCAGACGCCCGCGACGACGCCGATCGCGATGAGCGCGAACGGCAACGGGGCGAGCCCGTCGGTGGCGAGCAGCTTGATGCCGGCGACGACCGGCAGCATCGCAGCGAGCGAGAGCACGATCGCGAGCGCATCGACGGGGCCGGGTGCGGGGTCGCGGCTCTCGTCGATCAGGATCGGCGCGAGCACGAGCAGCGGCACGAGCACGGGCACGGCGAGGAGGAACACCGAGCCCCACCAGAAGTGCTCGACGAGCAGCCCGCCGACGATGGGGCCGAGTGCGGCGCCGGCGGCGAAGCCCGACGCCCAGATCGCGATCGCGAGGCGGCGCTCCTCGCGCACCGTGAAGGTCGAGCGGAGCAGGCTGAGCGTCGACGGCATGAGCATGGCGCCGAAGAACCCGAGGGTCGCCCGCGCCGCGATGAGCGCCTCGGCGGTCGGCGCGAACGCCGCCGCGATCGAGACGAGCGCGAACCCGGTCGAGCCGATCAGCAGCAGGCGACGGCGGCCGAACCGGTCGCCGATGCCGCCCATGGCGACGAGCAGGCCCGCGAGCACGAGCGGGTAGGCGTCGATGATCCAGAGTTGGCCGGCCGCAGTGGGGGCGAGCGCCGCGGAGATCTGCGGCAGCGCGAAGCCGAGCACGGTGTTGTCGACCGAGACGAGCAGCACGGGCAGCATGAGCACAACCAGCGCGGCCCAGCGTCGCGACCGGCCGCGCGTCGGCTGCGAGGCATCCGCCCCGCCCCGACCCGTCGCCGTCGCGTCCTGTTCACCGCGTCCCGTGCGCACCACGGCGACCGCTCCGGTCGTCACCCCGGTCATTTCCCGCTCCTCGTTCGTTTACCGTCCAGCCGGTATAGTAACAGATCCGACGACGAATGCTCCCCCGCTACGATCGACCACATGGCCCGACCGCCCAGCGCCCGCGAAGCCGTGCTCGACGCGTTCGAGCGCATCCTCATCGACGACGGCGAGCGGGCGGCCACGCTCGAGGCGACCGCGCGCGAGGCCGGCGTCTCGAAGGGCGGCCTGCTCTACCACTTCGGCACCAAGGAGGCGCTCGTCGACGGGCTCGTCGCGCGCCTCGACGCGCTCGTCGACGACGACGTGGCCGCCATCGCCGATGCGCCCGAGGGCGCGATCGCGCACTACCTCCGCTCATCGGTCGCGACCGGCTCGCCGCTCGATCGGGTCATCGTCGCCACCGCGCGCCTCGCGCAGGGCGGCCACCCGACCGCGCAGGCCGCGCTGCGCACCGTGCGCCTGCGCTGGCTCGCGACCCTCGACCCGCACGTGACCGACCCGACGCTCGCGCTCGCGATCTCGCTCATCGGCGACGGGCTGTACTTCAACTCCGCGCTCGGCGGCGAGGCCGACGACTCGATCGGGCGCGACGAGGTCGACGCGATCGTGGCGCTCGTGGAGCGGCTCGCGACTACTCGGTGATCTCGATCGCCACGATCGTGTCGGCGTCGATCGCGGTGCCGACGTGCTCGATGACCTCGGCCGGCACCGGCGAGTCGACCGTCAGAACGCTGAGCGCCTGGCCCCCGCCTCGTGGCGCGCGATCTGCATGCCCGCGATGTTGATGCCCGACTCGCCGAACTCGCGACCGTAGACCGCGACGATGCCGGGGCGGTCGGTGTAGAGCATGACGATCAGGTTCTCCGCCAGCGGCACCTCGATCTCGTAGCCGTTGATGCCGACGAGCTTCTCGGTCTGCTTCGTACCGGTGAGCGTGCCCGACACCGACACCTGCGTGCCGTCGGCGAGCGCACCGCGGATCGAGATGACGTTGCGGTACTCCGGGCTCTCGGACTCGGTGATGAGGCGCACGGCGATGCCGCGCTGCTCGGCGAGCACCGGCGCGTTCACGTACGACACGGTCTCGCTGACCACGTTCGTGAAGATGCCCTTGAGCGCCGCGAGCTTCAGCACGCTCACGTCGTAGTCGACGAGCTCGCCGCGCACCTCGATGTCGACGGCGGTGAGCGAGCCGGTCGCGAGGCCGGAGAAGATCTGGCCGAGCTTCTCGACCAGCGGGATGCCGGGGCGCACGTACGGGTCGATGACGCCGCCCGCGACGTTCACCGCGTCGGGCACGAGCTCGCCCGCGAGCGCCAGGCGCACCGACTTCGCGACCGACACGCCGGCCTTCTCCTGCGCCTCGCCGGTCGACGCGCCGAGGTGCGGGGTGACGACCACGTTCGGCAGGGCCAGCAGCGGCGACTCGCGCGGCGGCTCGCTCACGAACACGTCGAGGCCCGCGCCGGCGATGGTGCCGGCGACGAGCGCGTCGTGCAGCGCCTGCTCGTCGATCAGCCCGCCGCGTGCGACGTTCACGATGTACGAGGTCGGCTTCATGAGCGCCAGCTGCTCGGTGCCGATCATGCCCGTGGTCTCGGGGGTCTTCGGCATGTGGATCGTGATGAAGTCGCTGCGCTCGAGCAGTTCCTCGAGCGAGACCGTCTGCACGCCGAGCTGCTGGGCGCGCGCCGACGTGATGTACGGGTCGTACGCGATGACCTCGACGCCGAACGCCTGCAGGCGAGCGGTGATGAGCGCGCCGATGCGGCCGAGGCCGATGATGCCGACGGTCTTCTCGTAGAGCTCGGTGCCGCTGTACGCCGAGCGCTTCCACTCGCCGACCGCGAGCGCCGCGTGGGCGGCGGGGATGTTACGGGCGAGGCTCAGGATGTGGCCGACCGTGAGTTCGGCCGCCGAGATGATGTTCGACGTCGGGGCGTTCACGACCATGACGCCGGCCTGCGTCGCCGCCTTGATGTCGACGTTGTCGAGCCCCACGCCGGCGCGCGCGATGACCTTCAGGTTCGGAGCGGCGGCGATCGCCTCGGCGTCGACCTTCGTCGCGGAGCGCACGAGGAGGGCGTTCGCGTCGGCGAGCGCGGACAGCAGCGCCGGACGGTCGGTGCCGTCGACCGAGCGGATCTCGAAGTCGGGCCCGAGGGCGTCGACGGTGGCGGGCGAGAGTTCTTCGGCGATCAGGACGACCGGTCGTGACACGGATGGATCCTTCGTGGTGATGAGCGAGACGCGAGGAGACGGCTCGGCGTCGCGCGGCGGCGGCCGGCCAGCATCACTCTAGCGGAGCGTGCGGAAGCGCCCGAAACGCATGACGCCGGGCTTCGCCGGACGGGTTCTACGGGCTACTCGCCGAGGTCGAGTCCGCCGAAACCGAGGAGCACCTCGAGGTCGAGCTGCACCACCTGCACGAGGGCCCACCCGGTGAGGAACAGCAGCAGCACGCCGAGCGGACCGCGCCGGCGCGCCAGCCAGAACGCGCCGGCGTAGGCCGCGAGCGGCACCAGCAGCCCGATCACGAGCACGGTGAGGCCCCACGTGCTGATCGAGACGCCGAGCGCGGCAGCCAGCTGCCCGACGCCGACGAAATTGCCGACCCCCTCCCAGAGGTCGTACGCGTAGAGGAGGCCGAACACGCCGGCGACGACGGCGAACACCCAGCGGGACGCGGCGCGCGAGGCGGGTGCGGGGGCGTCGTGCTCCGGGGCAGTCGACGTTTCGGGGGCATCCGTCGCTTCGGGGGCATCCGTCGCTTCGGGGGCATCCGTCGCCCTCGTGGCCTCCGACCCCAACTCGTTGCCGTTCGCCGCGCTCATGCGAGCCCTCCCTCGAACACGAACGGCAACGGTGCCAGCACCAGCACGCCCGCCAGGAGCCACCACAGCCGCGCGCGGCCGCGCGCCAGCAGCAGCACGCAGGCGAACCACAGCGGCGCCGAGACCACGGCCAGCCACCGGCCGACGTCGTACATGACCTGGGCGACCGGGTCGGCGAAGGCCGGCCCCGGCTGCAGGGCGGAGAGCGCCCAGCCCGCCGAGTACAGCAGGAAGACGCCCGCGAACACGCCGAACAGCACGAGCGTCGTGGCGCTCATGGCCGGTTCGTCGGGCTCATCGGGCGCCTGCTGCACGAGGGCGGGCTCGCCGACGGGCTTCCACCCGGGTGCGAGCTCGGCGTCCTCGTCGCCCGCCCAGTGCAGGGCGTCGTCGTCGGATCGGGTCATGCCCACGACGATAGCGGTCGCGGGCTGCCGAGTACTGACTGAGGGCGGTCCCTCCGTCCGAGTGCTGGAGGAATCGCCCTCACCCGAAGGAACCGCCCTCGGAGGACGTACCGCGGGCGTGGTCGATCAGCACGAGACCCCGATCAGGCGCTCTGCCGTGTCGGCGGTCACGAGCGGCCGCTGCGCGAGCGCGAGTGCCGCGCACTCCTTCAGGCTGCGCGCCGTGCGGCCGGTCTCGGCGGCGAGGCGCTGCTCGATGCGGTCGGCCGGCAGCCCCGAGTACTCCTCGGCGAGCGCCCGGCGGTGCTCGACCTCCTGGAGGATGGCCTGCTCGAGGCGGTCTGCGGGGGCGAGGTGCGAGACGTAGGCGGGTCGAGCCGCCTGCCCGCCGCCCGACCCCGGCGCCTGCGGACCGGTCGCGCCGGCGCCGCAGGCGGTGACCGCGAGCGCGACGCTCGCTGCAAGTGCGATCCCGGCCGAGGCGCGAACGGTGCGAGCCCGGCGGATCCCGTTTCGAGTGTTCATGATGCTCCCTTCGGCCGGAACCGTTCCGGCGAATGGTTCCACGCTCGCAATCGCGGATATCGGTGGACGATCGGCCGATATCCATGCGATATCCGCGCGAACCGGGCAGCATTGACGAACACCTGAAGATTTCTCGACACTGCTGGCATGAGCATGCGAATCCTGGGACCTATGGACACCGGCGGCCCCTCGCTGAGCCCGAGGGAACGCACCATCCTGACCGCGCTCATCGTGCGGCGCGAGGCCGCCGTCTCCCCCGACGAGCTCGCAGCGGCGTGCTGGGGCGACGAGCCGCCCGCCACGTGGGCGCAGCAGGTGCGGAACGCCGTGGCGAAGATCCGGTCGAAGCTCGGCGCCGAGGCGGTGCGCACCGTCGGGGTCGACTACCGGCTCGGGCTCGACGCCGACGCGATCGACGCGGTGCAGTTCGAGCAGGGGGTCGCGCAGGCGCGCCGACACGCGCTCCAGGGCGCGCACGACCGCGCCGCAGCCGGCTTCGAGAAGGCGCTCTCGCTCTGGCGCGGTGCTCCGCTGCCGGATGCCGCGGACTGGCCCCCGCCGCGATCGAGGCCGCACGCCTGGTCGAAGTGCGTCGGAGCGCCGAGGAGGAGCTGCTCGACGCGCGGCTGGCCGCCGGCGAGCGCGGCACCGTGATCGCCGACGCGGAACGGTTGGTGCGCGAGGAGCCGCTGCGCGAGCACCGCTGGGCGATCCTCGCGCTGGCGAACTACCGCGCCGACCGGCAGGCCGAGGCCATGGCCGTCATCCGCGGCGCGCGCGAACGGCTGTCGAACGACCTCGGCATCGACCCGAGCCGCAGCCTCGTGGACCTCGAGACGGCGATGCTGCGTCAGGACCCCGACCTCGAGGCGCCCGCGGTCGCACTCGCCGAGCGGGAGGTCTCGGAGGCGTGCCCGTACCGCGGCCTCGCCGCGTACGGCGACGACGACCGCGCCTGGTTCTTCGGTCGCGACCCCGACATCGAGGAGGTGCTCGCGCGCTGCGGGCGGCAGTCGGTGGTCACGGTGATCGGGCCGAGCGGTTCGGGCAAGTCGTCGCTCGTGCGCGCCGGCGTGGTGCCGCGCCTCCGCGACCAGGGCCGCGAGGTCGTGATCGTGACGCCGGGCACCACCGGCGCCGAGCAGTTGCGGGCGGCGTTCGCGGGCGGTGCGGCGGTGGTCTGCATCGACCAGGCCGAGGAGTTCCGGATGCTGCCGGAGGACGAGCTCCGCGACATCGGCACGCGCTCGGCCGAGTGGGTCGAGCACGGCGGATGCCTCGTGCTCGCGCTCCGCTCCGACTTCCTCGACGGCGCGACCGCGATTGCGTCGCTCGGGCCGCTGGTCGGGCGCGGACTGTACGCGCTGCCCCCGCTCGGTCCCGACGGGCTGCGCGAGGCGATCGTCCGGCCCGCGGAGGCCGCGGGGCTCGAGCTCGAGTCCGGCCTCGTCGAGGTGATCCTGCGCGACGCCGGCGACCGCCCCGGCATCCTCCCGCCGCTCTCGCACGCACTGGTCGCGACCTGGACGAGACGCGAGGGCGCGACGCTCACGGTCGACGGCTACGAGACGTCGGGCGGCATCGCCGGCGCGATCGCGCAGTCGGCGGAGCAGGTGTTCCAGGGCCTCTCCCCCGTTCGCCAGGAGGTCTGCCGGTCGCTCATGATGCGCCTGGTCGAGCGCACGCCCGAGGGGATGACCGTGCGCAGGCGGGTGCCGCTCGCCACCCTCAGCACGAATCCGCAGCGCCGCGCCGTCGTCGAGGGTCTCGTGCACGCGCGCCTGGTCACGATCGACGGCGACGCCGCGATCATCGCCCACGAGGCGGTGGGCACGACGTGGCCCCGCCTCGACGGCTGGCTCACCGAGGACGCCGCGAACGCCCGCGTCCTCCGCCAGGTCGAGGTCGCCGCCGCCGCGTGGGACGCCGCGGGCAGGCCCGACGACGACCTGCTGCGCGGTGCTCGCCTGCACGGTGCCAGCGAGTGGCGCGAGAGCGCCCAGCCCGACCTCACGCCGGTCGAGTCCGCGTACCTCGACGCGTCGATCGAGCGGAACGAGGCGGAGCTCCGCGAGCTCGAGGCCCGGTCGGTGCGGGACCGCACGCGCAACCGGTGGCTTCGCAGCGCGCTGATCGCCGCCGCGGTGCTGCTACTGGTCGCCGTGGTCTCGGGCGGCATCGCGGTCGTGCGCGGCTCCGAGGCATCCGCCGCCGCCGAGGACGCGACCATCGAGGCGCTCGCTGCCACGTCGCTCGCCATCCGCGACAGCGATCGCGACGTCGCCGCGCTGCTCGCCGCCGAGCTCCAGCGACGCTGGCCCGAAGACGCGCGCGCACGCTCGGCCCTGCTCGGCAACCTGACCGGCGGCGACGGCCTGGTCGCACGGCACTGGATCGGCGAGGGAACGCGCGCGTTCAGCGCGGCGGTTCCGGGCACCCGCACCGCCCTCATCGTGGAAGACGAGCTGACCGACGCGGAGACGGCGGAAGGCCCGACCGAGCCCGCGTCGATACGCGTGATCGACCTCGATACCGGCGAGACGCTGCGCGAGTTCGACGTGGAGCTGCCACCCGTGAACTTCTACTTCGAGCGGGACGTGTTCGTGAGCGGCGACGGGTCCACGGCACTCATCCAGACCGGCGAGATGCGGCGGCCGAACGAGGAGAGCTGCTGCAAGAACCACTTCGTCGTCATCGACCTCGCGACCGGTACGCAGCCATTCCCGACCGTCACCTACGACGACCGCACCGGGCAGATCCCGGTGCTCACCGAGGACGGGTCGCGCGCGTACTTCGGCCACTCGATCACGGGAGATCCGGGCTGGATCGACCTGCGGACCGGCGAGATCACCCAGCTGGTCGAGCACGACCTCGAGGAGTTCGAGGCGGCCGTGATCCGCACGAACGGTGTGGCCCTGGTCGACGATCTGCTCTACACCACGGGCGACGACGGCATCGGCATCTACGACGCGGAGACGCTGGAACCGGTCGGCATGCTCGGCGACGTACCGTACGGGTACGCGCATCTCACCCTCGTTCCCGACGGCGAGGGCGGGCTCATCGCGAGCGGGGATGAGGGCGTCGTGAAGGTGGACCTCGACACCGGCGAGGAGCTCTGGCGACGCCAGGCGAGCGAGATGCGCTGCGTGAACGCCGCGGTCGTCCCGCCCGACATGCTCGTCTGCATCAACGGCGTGGGACTCGTCCGCGCCTTCGACCTCGAGACCGGCGTGCCGACCGGCGCGGGCCTGGACACGCTCTCCGACTGGAACCGCGGGGTCGACGTCGTGGGCGACGGCGGCGAGATCGTGACGTTCACCTCCCGGTCCCCGGCCGCCGCCCTCGTCTGGCGGGTCGACGGCTGGCCGTCGATCACGCGCGCGATCGCGGAGGACCAGATCGCGATCGGCGGGTTCGGCATGGACGACACGATGCTGATCACGGCGCCGGCTCCCCTCCTCGTGGAGACCGTGGACGACATGCAGCTCTGGGACATCGCCGCGGACGAGGGCGTCGGCGCACCCGCGTACGAGCTGGTCTGGGTCACCGACGAGACGGTCGCCGTGTCCGAGACCGGCATCGGCGACCGCTACCTGCAGGATGTCGGCTCCGATGAGACTCGCGTGATCGACATGCCCGGTTCGGTCGGCGGCGGCTGGTGGATCCCTGCGGAACGCGGCGGACCGCACGTCTTCGCGGTCACGCAGGGCGGCATGATGCTGATCGACCCGGAGACGGGTGCGACGGGCCCGCTCATCGAGACCGAGGTCGATCCGCTCATCGACGCCATGGACCACGCCGAACTCGGCGACAGCGGTCGCATGACGCTCACCTGGTGGGACGAATCACTCGGTCGTTCGTTCACCTCGGTCTACGACATCGAGACCGGCGAGGAACTCGCGCGAGGCCTCGAGGACGACGTCGACGTGGTCGGGCTGCCGAACGGCGACGCGCTGAGCGCCAGCGCATCCAGACTGAACCGCAGCACGGGCGACCTCGAGCCGCTGCACTCGCTTCCGAAATCGGGCGTGGCACCACTCCACATGGAGGTCAGCGCGGACGGCAGCACGCTGCTCACGTCGGGATGGGATCAGTCGATCACCCTCTACGACCTCGACGACGCCCGCCGGCTCGGCGATGAGATCCAGATGCCGGGCGGCCCAAACGTGTGGTGGCCGTCGGGCTTCATCAGCCGTGACGGCACGATGCTCGCCACCAACGCCGCGGAGGGCGTGCTCCTCTGGGACATCGGCACCGAGCACATGCGCGACGCCGCGTGCCGCATGGTCGGCCGCGACCTCACCGAGCTCGAGTGGTCGACCTACTTCGGCGACCAGCCGTACGTCGCGACGTGCGCCGACGTCACGGGGTCCGTCACCGCAGCGGACTGAGCCTCGGCCACGAGCACCCGGTCGGTGGAGATCGTGCGGGCGACCTGGAACTCCAGCCCCTCGACGACGAACGCGTCGTCCTCCGCCGCATAGCGATCGACCGCGCCGGGCGCCACGATGTTCCACGGCCGGTCGTTCGCGAGCGTCGCCGGGTCGCCGTCGTCGACCACGAAGTGGGGGTAGTCGAACGGATGCGACGAGCCGGCGCCGAGCGTCGCCGAGAACGTGTCGACGGCGATCGCACCCGACGCGAGGTCGAACTGCAGCAGGCGCTGGAACCCCGTCGCGCGGCTGCCCGTGTGCGTGCGGAACTCCTGGTAGTCGGCGATCATCTCCACCACCGTGTGCCCGGGCTCCCCGACGTCGTGAGTGACCTGCGTGCCGATGCCATGGAAATGCCCGCTCAGCACGAGCACCACATTGCGGTGCGGCTCGACGAGTCGTTGCCAGAGGTCGTCGGCCTGCGAGAGCCAGCGCGAGTCGGTCGAGCGTCGCGGCGAGGCATCCGCCTCCTTCGGCCGCAGGTGCTCGTGCGTCGCGAGGATCACGTTGTGGCGCGGGTGGTCGCCGATCACCGTCTCCGCCCACGCGACGTCGGCCTCGCCGTAGCCGTACGGCAGGTTCAGCACCAGGAAGCGGGCGCCCGACGCGGTGAACGCGGCGAAGTTGGCGCTGTTGTCGTCGGGCGCGATCGTGCCGCGCCGGACCCCATCGCCGTCGTATCGCTCGGGGCCGAAGTACTCGTTGAAGAGCGCGTCGGTCGTGGCGCGCTTGTTGTCGTGGTTGCCGGGCAGCACGCTCGTCGGCACGCCCGCCGCTTCGAGCACGGCCTGCGCCGCCGACGCGCGCTCGTACTCGCGCCGCGCGCGCGTCTCGGCCTGCCCGGGGTCGATCCAGTTCTGCACGAGGTCGCCGGTGTGCAGCGCGAACGCGATGCCGAGCGCGTCGGCGCTGTCGGCGATCCACTCGGTCGCTTCGACGTATACGTCGGGGTACGCCTCGCTGAGGTACTGGGTGTCGGTGAGGTGGCTGATGGCCAGGTCGTACTCGTCGCGTTCCGCGAGGCCCTCGCCGGAAGTGCGGGCGAGGCGCGTGCCGTCGCGCGGCACCGACCCCACGAGCAGTTCGACGGCATCGTCGCGCACGTGTACCGGCTCGACGCGCCCGGCCAGCCGCACGTCGGTGCCGTCGCCGTCCACGTCGACCCGGTCGAGTTCCTCCCAGCGTTCGGCGTCGTGCCGCCAGGCGGAGAGCGCGAGCACGTCGCCGGGTGTGCCCGACCCGACCCAGCGGAGGTCTCGGCCCTCGGCCGCGGCCTGCGCATCGACCTCCACGGTCAGCCGGGCGTACGGCCGGTCGTAGCCGTCGGCGGATGCCACGAGCCCGCCGCGCTCGCCGGCGCTCCCGCGTACGGTCAGCGGGTCCTGACCGGCACCCACGCGTGCGTCGACCAGCCCCACCTCGACGAAGCCGTCGTCACCGTCGTCGGCCGCGGCCGCCGGTTCCGCCGATCGGCCGGCGACCGGCGTCGAGGGTGAGGCCACAGCCGCCGACTCCGTCGTCTCGGGGGCAGGCAGGTCGATGCGCCCCGGCGTCGCGGCGCCGGTCGCGAAGTCGTCGGCGTCGACGCCCGTGAAGGCCACCCTCCGGTACGTCTCGCCGCGCAGGCGGTCGGGCGCGAACGTCGTCAGCGACTCGCCGTCGGTACACGCGCTCGGCCGCTCGTCGGGGTGGTCCATCTCGTTGGCGAGCCACACGCCCACGCGGTCGACGCGGTTGCCCGCGGCATCCTCGACCCACGCCCCGGTGCCCTGGAAGTCGAACCCGGTGCGATACACGGCATCGGACCGCGTGGCGGCCTCCGTGCCGACCAGCGCCGCGAGCCACGTACCGCCCGGTTCGAGCACCGTGCCCGGCGCCGCGAGCGCGAGCGTGCGTCGCTCGCGGAAGCCGTCCGCGCCGCACCGCACGACCCGCCACCCCGACAGGTCGACGGGCGCGTCGCCGTAGTTCGCGAGCTCGATCCAGTTGCGCTGCGTCGCGCCGTCGGGCAACTGCGCGGGGTCGGTCGCCAGCTCGCTGATCACGACGGTGCTCTCGGCGGCTGCCGCGCGCACGACGCTGCGCTCCTCGGTCGCGTTCGCGTGGCCCGGCGTGCGCGGCGCGAGCACGAACGACGCCTCGCTTCCGCCGTCGGCCGCAACGCGCTGCCACGACTCCCCGCTGCGCGCGTCGAGGTCGGCCGCCGGCAGCTTCTCGCCACCGGTCTGGCACCCTGTGTCGGCGCGGCCGGAGACCGTCACCCCGTCGACCCGCGCGCCGGTCGGGTCGACCAGCAGCGCGCCGGTCACCGCCTGCCCGAGCGCGCCCGCGGCGACAACGTCGGGCACTGCCTCGCCCGCCCGCGAGCGATACCCGGACCCGGCGACCAGCAGCCGCTCCCCGGGCGCCAGCTCGCGCTCTGCCCCGAACCGCGCCTCGAGCGTGTCCTCGCCGACGCGCCCCCACGCGGTGCAGCGGTAGAGCGTCCACCCGTCGAGCGACACCGGCGTCTCGCCGAGGTTCGCCAACTCGACGAACTCGTCGCCGTCGGACGCGGGGCCCGAGGGTGCGATCTCGGTGATTCGGATGCCGGTGGGCGAGGCATCCGGCTCGCGCACCTCGCCCGTGGCCGGTCCGCCCGGCGTGGCGCGCACCCGCGCGAAGTCGACGCGCACGTCGCCCGTGGTGCCGACGCGCTGCCAGCTCTCGCCGAGCGCGAAGGCGAGCGTGTCGGGCAGGTTCGCGCCGCGCGTGCACTCGCTGTGCGTCGCCCACGGCGTATCGGGGTAGACGCCGACCGCGTCGACCACGACGCCTGCGTCATCTTGCACCAGCACGCCGAACCCGCCCTCGCGGAAGTCGTCGGCGAGGCGCAGGTCGAAGCGCCCGCCGTCGACGACGGTCACCTCGGCGGTCGCGATCGTGAGCCGCTCCCCGGGTGCGAGCGAGACGCCGTCGAGCACCGCGTCGACGTCGTCGAGCCGAGGGCGGAGCCCCTCGGGGTCGCAGCGGTACACGCGCCAGCCGCGCAGATCGACGACCGCGCCGGAGATGTTGCGCAGCTCGACGAAGCTCGCCCGGTGCGAGCCCGGGCCGCCGTCGGCGAGCTCATCGATCACGATCGGGCCGACGCCGGTCACCTCGGCCACGGCACCGGCGAGCCGTTCGACGCCGGGCGTCGCCTGCGAGGCATCCGATCGCGAACCCGGCAGCACCGCGCCGATCGCCAGGATCGCGACGACCGCCGCGACGAATGCAGTTGCGGGGGCGAGCCTCGGCCTGCGATCCACGTTCGCAGGCTCGCGAGCGCGCCTGAACTGCGACCGACACGCACCGGAGGCTCAGGTGAACTCCGCGCGACGACTGCCGTCGTCACTCGATCGGCGGGTCCTCTTCGACCGGCACGCACTCGAGGGTGCGGGTCGCCGACGTGACCTCGTAGTACTCGCTGCAGCGCATGAGGTACTCGTCCACGACCACCTTCGATCCGTCGACGTGGGGCGAATCCGACTCTCGCAGCGTCACCGAGGTTCGCACCTCGGGGTGCGGCTCCTCGACGGGCGGCGCAGGTGCGCCCGACCCCGCGCCGGCCAGCGTCGGCCCCAGCACCAGGGCACCTCCGCACAGCAATGCCGCTCCACCGAGCACCGCCCAGCCGACGCGCCGATCGGCGTCGCCGCGCGCCTCGCGGGTGACCCACCCCCGCAGGCGCTCGAGCCCGCGGCGTTCGTCTCCGTCGCGCTCCATGCCCCCTCCCCGCTCGTGGTTCGAGCGTGGCGCGCGCCGGCATGCGCCCGTCGTCCGGTCGGTATGCGATCGGCATGCGCCGGGAACGACGAGGGCGCCCCGCACGCGATGTGCGGGGCGCCCTCGGGAGCGGATGCTACTGAGACGCGAGCGTCAGCGCGCGACCTCGCCATCAACATAGTCGTCCTCGTCGACCTGCGCCCAGGCGAACAGCTTGCGCAGCTCGCGTCCGGTGGTCTCGATGGGGTGACCCTCGCCCTTGGCGCGGAGCTCCTGGAACTCCTTGCCACCGTTGTCCTGGTCGTCGATGAAGCGCTTGGCGAACGCGCCCGACTGGATGTCGGCGAGCACGGCCTGCATGTTCTCCTTGACGTGCGGGTCGATGACGCGCGGGCCCGAGACGTAGTCGCCGTACTCGGCGGTGTCGGAGACGCTCCAGCGCTGCTTCGAGATGCCGCCCTCCCACATGAGGTCGACGATGAGCTTCAGCTCGTGGAGCACCTCGAAGTAGGCGATCTCGGGCTGGTAGCCGGCCTCGGTGAGGGTCTCGAAGCCGTACTGCACGAGCTGCGAGACGCCGCCGCAGAGCACCGACTGCTCGCCGAACAGGTCGGTCTCGGTCTCCTCGGTGAAGGTCGTCTTGATGACGCCCGCGCGGGTGCCGCCGATGGCCTTGGCGTACGACTTGGCGAGGTCCCAGGCAGTGCCGGTGGCGTCCTGCTCGACGGCGATGATGTCGGGAATGCCGCGGCCGGCGACGAACTCGCGGCGCACGGTGTGGCCCGGCGCCTTCGGCGCGACGAGGATCACGTCGACGCCCTCGGGCGCCTCGATGTAGCCGAAGCGCACGTTGAAGCCGTGGCCGAAGACGAGGGTGTCGCCTTCCTTGAGGTTGTCCTTGACGGACTCGGCGTAGATGTGGCGCTGGAACTGGTCGGGCGCGAGGATGACGATGACGTCGGCGCTCGCGGCGGCATCCGCCACGCTCAGCACCTCGAAGCCCGCCTCCTGGGCCTTCGGGGCCGACTTCGAGCCCTCCTTGAGCCCGATGACGACCTCGACACCGGAGTCGCGGAGGTTCTGCGCGTGCGCGTGGCCCTGCGAGCCGTAGCCGATGACCGCGACCTTCTTCGCCTGGATGAGCGAGAGGTCGGCGTCCTTGTCGTAGTAGATCTCAGCCATGATGCTGTTTCTTTCTCCTTGATCGGGGTCTGGGGTGTGCGGCGACGGTCGCCGGTCAGTTCTTGAACACGCGGTCGGTGATCGACTTCGAGCCGCGCCCGATGGCGAGCAGGCCCGACTGGGCGATCTCCTTGATGCCGTAGGGCTCGAGCACCTTGAGGAACGCGGTGGTCTTGCCCGAGTCGCCCGTCACCTCGATGACGAGCGCGTCGGTCGCCACGTCGACGACGCGGGCGCGGAACAGGTTCACGGCCTCGAGCACTTGGGAGCGCGTCGTGTTGTCGACGCGCACCTTGATCAGCAGGTGCTCGCGGTGCACCGACTGCGCGGGGTCGAGCTCGACGATCTTGATGACGTTGACGAGCTTGTTGAGCTGCTTCGTCACCTGCTCGAGCGGGAGATCCTCCACGTCGACCACGACGGTGATGCGGCTGAGCCCCTCGATCTCCGAGTGGCCGACGGCGAGCGACTCGATATTGAAGCCGCGGCGGGCGAAGAGGCCCGCGACGCGGGTGAGCAGGCCGGGCTTGTCCTCGACGAGGAGGAGAGCACGTGTGACATTTCCTAGATCTCCTGGTCGAACGCCGGGCTGTGGTCGCGTGCGTACTGCACGAAGGAGTTCGAGACGCCCTGCGGCACCATCGGCCACACCATCGCGTCGGCGCTCACGACGAAGTCGATCACGACCGGGCGGTCGTTCGTCTCGAGCGCGAGCTTGATCGCGGCGTCGACCTCCTCTTCCTTCTCGACGCGGATGCCGAGGGCGCCGTACGCCTCAGCCAGCTTCACGAAGTCGGGCACGCGGCGGGTGGCGTGGCCCGTGTTCAGGTCGGTGTTCGAGTACCGGCCGTCGTAGAACAGCGTCTGCCACTGCCGCACCATGCCGAGCGACGAGTTGTTGATCACCGCGACCTTGATCGGGATGTCGTTCAGGGCGCAGGTCGCGAGCTCCTGGTTCGTCATCTGGAAGCATCCGTCGCCGTCGATCGCCCAGACGACGCGCTCGGGCTCGGCCACCTTGGCGCCCATGGCTGCGGGCACCGAGTAGCCCATGGTGCCGGCACCGCCGGAGTTCAGCCAGGCGTTCGGGCGCTCGTACTTGATGAACTGCGCCGCCCACATCTGGTGCTGGCCGACGCCGGCCGCGTACACGGCCTCGGGGCCGCTCAGCGCGCCGATGCGCTCGATCACGTACTGCGGTGCGAGCAGTCCGTCGCTCGTTGGGGTGTAGCCCAGCGGGAACTCGTCGCGGAGGCCGTCGAGGTAGGTCCACCACTCGGTCAGGTCGACATCGGATGCCACGGACTTGTACGCCGCGGACAGCTCGCCGATGACGTCCTTGACGTCGCCCACGATGGGCACGTCCGCGGTGCGGATCTTGGAGATCTCGGCCGGGTCGATGTCGACGTGCACGACCTTCGCGTTCTGCGCGAACAGCGCCGCCTTGCCGGTGACGCGGTCGTCGAACCGCGCGCCGAGCGCGACCAGCAGGTCGGCCTCCTGCAGCGCGAGCACCGCGGGCACCGTGCCGTGCATGCCGGGCATGCCGAGCTGCTGCCGGTGCGAGTCGGGGAACGCGCCGCGGGCCATGAGGGTGGTCACGACGGCGGCGTTCGTGGTCTCGGCGAGCTCGAGCAGCTCCTCGGAGGCGCGGCCGCGGATCACGCCGCCGCCGACGTAGAGCACGGGCTTCTTCGCCTCGGCGAGCAGCTGCGCGGCGGCCTGCACCTGCTTGCCGTGGGCGCGCGTGATCGGGCGGTAGCCGGGCAGGTCGACCTTGGGCGGCCAGCTGAACTCGAGCGTGTCCTGCTGGGCGTCCTTGGTGATGTCCACGAGCACCGGGCCGGGGCGGCCGGTCGAGGCGATGTGGTAGGCCGCCGCGATCGTCGCCGGGATCTCCTCGGCGCGCTTGACGAGGAACGAGTGCTTCGTCACGGGCATGGTGATGCCGACGATGTCGGCTTCCTGGAAGGCATCCGTGCCCATGAGGTTCGAGAACACCTGGCCGGTGATCGCGAGCAGCGGCACCGAGTCCATGTGCGCGTCGGCGATGGCCGTGACGAGGTTCGTCGCACCGGGGCCGGAGGTCGCGATGGCGACGCCGACCTTGCCGGTGGCTGACGCGTAGCCCTCGGCCGCGTGGCCCGCGCCCTGCTCGTGGCGCACGAGGATGTGGTTGATGTCGGGCGCATCGAGCAGCGGGTCGTAGACGGGGAGGATCGCGCCGCCGGGCAGGCCGAAGACGTCGCGGATGCCGAGCATCTCGAGCGAGCGGACGACCGCCTGGGCGCCGGTCATCGTCTCCGGCGCCGCTGGTCGTGCGGCGGCTGGCGTGGGCACGGTGGTCGAGTCCGTGGACATGCGAGTTCCTGTTCTGATGCGAGAGCGTGCGGATGCGAGCGAGACTCAGCCCGTGGTCGCGCCTTCGGAGGCCGACCGCACGAGCTTGGAGTACTTCGCGAGTACGCCACGGGTATAGCGCGGGGGAAGCGGTGCCCAGCCGTCGCGGCGGGCTGCCAGCTCTGCGTCGTCGACAAGTAGGTCGATGCTGCGAGCTGCGATATCGACCCGTATCAGATCACCATCGCGCACGAAGGCGATCGGACCTGCGTCGACCGCTTCGGGTGCTACGTGGCCGATGCACAGGCCGGTTGTGCCGCCTGAGAATCTGCCGTCCGTCAAGAGTAGTACATCTTTTCCGAGCCCAGCGCCCTTGATGGCCGCGGTGATGGCGAGCATCTCGCGCATGCCCGGTCCGCCCTTCGGACCCTCGTAGCGGATGACCACGACGTCGCCGGCCGAGATCTCCCCGTTCGTGAGCGCGTCCATCGCGGCGCGCTCGCGCTCGAACACCCGGGCGGGGCCCTCGAACGTCGCCGCGTCGAAGCCGGCCGTCTTCACCACGGCGCCGTCGGGCGCCATCGAGCCGTGCAGGATGGTGAGGCCGCCGGTCTCGTGGATCGGGTCGTCGAGCGAGCGCAGCACCTCGCCGTCGAGCGGCTCGATGTCCATCTCGGCGAGGTTCTCGGCCAGGGTCTTGCCCGTGACGGTGAGCGCGTCGCCGTGCATGAGCCCGGCGTCGAGCAGCGCCTTCATGAGCACCGGCAGGCCGCCGCGACGGTCGACGTCGTTCATGACGTACCGGCCGAACGGCTTGAGGTCGCCGATGTGCGGCACCTTCGAGCCGATGCGGTTGAAGTCGGCGAGCGTGAGCTCGACGTCGGCCTCGCGGGCGATCGCGAGCAGGTGCAGCACGATGTTGGTCGAGCCGCCGAGCGCCATGCCCACGGCGATGGCGTTCTCGAACGCCTCCTTGGTGAGGATCTGGCGGGCGGTGATGCCCTGCTTCAGCATCTCCACGACCGCCTCGCCCGAACGGTGGGCGAAGTAGTCGCGGCGGCGGTCGGCCGAGGGCGGCGACGCCGAGCCGGGGAGGCTGAGGCCCAGCGCCTCGGCCACCGACGCCATGGTGTTGGCGGTGTACATGCCGCCGCAGGCGCCCTCGCCGGGTGCGAACGCGCACTCGATGCGCTTGGCGTCGGCCTCGCTCATCTTGCCCGCCTTGACCGCGCCGACGGCTTCGAACGAGTCGATGATCGTGATGTCCTTCTCGGTGCCGTCCGACAGGCGCACCCAGCCGGGCGCGATCGAGCCGGCGTAGAGGAAGACCGACGCGAGGTCGAGGCGCGCGGCCGCCATGAGCATGCCGGGGATCGACTTGTCGCAGCCGGCTAGCAGCACCGAGCCGTCGAGGCGCTCGGCCTGCATGACGACCTCGACCGAGTCGGCGATGACCTCGCGCGAGACGAGCGAGAAGTGCATGCCCTCGTGGCCCATCGAGATGCCGTCGGAGACCGAGACGGTGCCGAACTGCAGCGGGTACCCGCCACCGGCGTGCACGCCCTCCTTCGCGGCCTGCGCGAGGCGGCCGAGCGAGAGGTTGCAGGGCGTGATCTCGTTCCACGAGCTGGCGATGCCGACCTGCGGCTTGTCCCAGTCCGCATCCCCCATGCCGACCGCCCGGAGCATGCCCCGGGAGGTCGTTGCTTCGATTCCGTCGGTGACGACGCGACTACGCGGCTTCGGATCGTGAGGCATGCAGGCAGTCTATTGCCCAGCGGATGCCTCGGATTCGCGCCCGTTCGGGCGTCAGCGCGCGGCGCGGAGCTCGGCGAGCATCTCGAGCAGGCGGTCGACGTCGTCGGTGCCGCGCACGCGGTACCGGGCGAACGTGCGGCCCTGGCCGACCTTCACGCCGACGTCACCCGGCTCGAGCGCGGCGAAGCCGTCTTCATCGGTCACGTCGTCGCCGACGTAGAGCACCGCGGTCGCGCCGGTGTGCTGGCGCAGGCGCGCGATCGCGTCGCCCTTGGTGCTCGAGCGCACGGCGAACTCGAGCACGTTCTTGCCGTCGCGCAGCGTCAGCTCGGGCAGCTCCTGCTTCACGCGGGTGCGGGCGGCGCGCTGCGCCTTCTCGCCCGCCGACGCGCTGAGCTTGCGCGTGTGCAGCGCGAGGCCGGCGGGCTTGCGCTCGACCCAGGCGCCCGGTGCGGATGCCACGACCTCGTCGAGGATCGTCGCGAGCGCGTGCAGGTCGGCGATCTCCGACTCGTGCAGGTCGAGTGCGCCCTCGCCGCCCGCGAACTGCAGTTCAACGCCGTGCGAGCCGGCCAGCAGCACGTCGTCGTGCGGGTCGGACACGTGGCGGAGGCTGTCGATGGCGCGGCCGGAGACGAACGCCACGGCCGTGTCCTTCGACTCCAGCAGGCGGTCGATCGATCGCTTCGCGCCGTCCGACGCGCGGGCGTCGTCGGGCACGTCGACGTGCGGCGCGAGCGTGCCGTCGAAGTCGAGCGCGACGAGCAGGCGCTCGGTGGCGGCGAGGCGCGCGAGCGCGCGCCCGAGGTCGTCGCGAACGCCGGGACGGATCGTCGCGTTGCCCGTGAGCGTCTCGAGGAAGTCGGCCGACCAGCGTGCCACGTCGTAGTCGCGCACGCGGCGACGCAGCGCCCGCATCCGCTTCGCCCGATCCTTACGCGGCATCTCGGCCGCCTTGACCATCGCGTCCTTCAGCCCCTCGATGTCGTGCGGGTTGACGAGTACCGACTGGCGCAGCTCGTCGGCCGCGCCCGCGAACTCGCTCAGCACGAGCACGCCGTCCTCGTCGAAGCGCGACGCCACGTACTCCTTCGCGACGAGGTTCATGCCGTCGCGGAGCGCCGTCACGAGCATCACGTCGGCGGCGAGGTACAGCGCCGCCATCTCCTCGCGCGGGTAGCCGTGGTGCAGGTAGGCGATCGCCTGGTGGCTGATCGTCGAGTAGTCGCCGTTCAGGCGGCCGACGGTCAGCTCGATCTCGTCGCGGAGCTGGCGGTAGGTCTCGACGCGTTCGCGGGACGGGCTCGCGACCTGCACCAGCGAGGCATCCGACACGCTCAGCCGCCCGTCGCGCAGCAGCTCGCCGAAGGCCTTGAGCCGGTGCCGGATGCCCTTCGTGTAGTCGAGCCGGTCGACGCCGAGCATCACGGTCTTGGGGTTGCCGAGGCCCTCGCGGATCTCCTTCGCGCGCGCCTGCACGTCGGGACGGCGCGCGAGCTGCTCGAAGCCGTCGGCGTCGATCGAGATCGGGAAGTGGCGGGCGATGACGCGGCGCACGTCGTCGCCCTCGGGCACCTCGACGACTGCGCCACGGGTCGTGTAGCCGTAGAGGCGTCGCACCGCGCGCTGGAAGTTGCCCGCGTCGGCCTGGCGCTGGAAGCCGATGACGTCGGCGCCGAGCAGCCCCTCGATGACCTGCCGCCGCCACGGCAGCTGCGAGTAGATGCCGTATGCGGGGAACGGAATGTGGTTGAAGAAGCCGATCACCAGGTCGGGGCGCGCCTCGCGGAGCATCTTCGGCACGAGCTGCAGCTGGTAGTCCTGCACCCACACCGTCGCGCCCTCGTCGGCGGCGCGAGCGGCCGCCTCGGCGAAGCGGCGGTTGACGCGCACGTAGGCGTCCCACCATTCGCGGTGGTACGTGGGGGGCGCGATCACGTCGTGGTACAGCGGCCAGAGCGTGTCGTTCGAGAAGCCCTCGTAGTACTCCTGGATCTCGTCTTCGCCGAGCGGCACGGGGATGATCGAGATGCCGTCGTTCTCGAACGGCGCGAACTCGCGGTCGGCGACGCCGGCCCAGCCGACCCAGGCGCCGTCGGCGGCCCGCATGATGGGTTCGAGGGCGGTGACGAGGCCGCCCGGGGAGGTCTTCCAGCCCGCCGACCCGTCGGGTTGCTCGTCGTAGTCCACCGGCAGCCGGTTCGACACGATCACCATCGAGTACACGTCGTCGGAATGGGTCTGGTCGGGCTGGCCGTTCACGCAGGTGTTCCTTCCGCGCGGCTCGAGGAACCGCATCGTGACATCGCCCTCAGGCTAACAGTCGCGTCGTTCGCAGGGCTTCGCCGCACGTGCGCACGGTCGTCACACGCCGTTCACACGGACGTGCATACACTGCGGCTGATGATCCCGATCGGCATGAGCACGACGTGCGTGTACCCCCTCCCGCCCGCGGACGCGTTCCGGGAGGCCGCCGAGGTCGGATTCGACGGCGTCGAGGTCATGGTCACGCAGGAGGAGACGACACAGGACGCCTCCGCGCTCCTCTCGCTCGCCGACGCGCACGGGCTGCCCGTGCTGTCGATCCACGCGCCCGTGCTGCTGCTCACGCACTTCGTGTGGGGCCGAGACCCGCGCGTGAAGCTCGAGCGCACGGCCGCGCTCGCGCGCGACACCGGGGCGGACACCGTGGTGGTGCATCCGCCGTTCCGCTGGCAGGCCGGCTACGCCGAGCAGTTCCTGCCGATCGTGCGCGAGACCGCCGAGGAGTACGGCGTGCACATCGCGGTCGAGAACATGTTCCCGTGGCGGGTGGCCAAGCGGAACCTCAAGGCCTACGCGCCCGGTCCCGACCCGCGCGAGATGGACTGCGACGACATCACGCTCGACTTCTCGCACGCCGCCCTCGCCGGCATCGACTCGCGCGAGTTCGCCCGCGAGGTCGGCGGGCGCCTTCGCCACATCCACCTGTGCGACGGCTCCGGCAGCAGCGACGACGGGCGCATCTTCGACGAGCACCTGCTGCCGGGCCGCGGCACGCAGCCGGTCGCCGAGACGCTGCGCGACCTCGCCGATGCGGGGTGGCACGGCCAGATCGCCGCCGAGGTCAACACCCGCAAGGCGCGCAGCGAAGACGAGCGGATGCAGCTGCTGCGCGAGACCCTCGACTTCGCGCGCGAGCACACGGCAGTGGCATCGGAGCCCGTCGCCGAGCCCGCCTGACGCGGGACCGTCAGCGGTCGGCGAGCCGCGCCGAGGCGAACCCGAACGAGCGGGCCCCGCGCCGCCGCGCCACGAGCGCGAGCGAGCCGACAACCGCGAACAGGCCGAACGCGGCGAGGATCAGCGCCGGCATCGCGACCGCCGACCCGCCGACGCCCGACACGATCGCCTGCATGCCCGCGACCGCCCAGGTGAGCGGCAGGAACGGACTGATCGCCTGGAACGGCGCGCTCAGGATCTCGACCGGGAACAACCCGCCCGACGCGAGCAGCTGCACCGCGAGCAGCACGAGCGAGACCACCATGCCGAGCCGGCCGAGCCAGGTCGAGAGGAACGCGTGCAGCGCCGTGAAGACGAGCGCGACGAGCCCCGCGAACGCGAGCGTCTGCGGCAGCATCGCCCAGCCGACGCCGAGCGAGGCGTGCAACAGCACGGTCGCGACGACGGCCTGGGCGAGGCCGACGAGGCAGGCGCGCGCGAGTCCGCGGAAGACGATGCGGCTGGTCGGCGCGGTGCTGCGCAGCTCGGCCGCCGTCACGGGCCGGAAGATCAGGAACATCGCGAGCGCGCCGACCCAGAGGCCGACGGGCACGAAGAACATGCCGACGGCCTCGCCGACCGATGCGATCGGGTTCGCGCGCTCGGCGGTCGTGACGACCGGCTGTGCGACCACGGCGGCGGCCTGCTCGGCGTCGATGCCGGCGACGGCGGCCGCCTCATCCGCACCCTCGGTGAGTCCGTCGGCGAGCGCGCCTGCGCCGGTGGAGAGCTCCGAGGCACCGGATGCCGCGCCGCTCGTGCCGTCCGCGAGCTGGCGTGCGCCGTCGGCGAGCTGCGATGCGCCGCCCGCGAGCTGACCGGCGCCGTCGGCGAGTGCGAACGCGCCCCCGGCGAGCTGGTTCGCGCCGCCTGCGGCGTCGGTCGATGCGGTCGACAGCTGGCCGAGTCCGGCCGCGAGGCCGTCGACGCCCGCGGCGAGCTCGTCCGCTCCGCCGGTGATCTCGGCCGAGCCGGCCGAGACCTGCGCGGCGCCGTCGGCGAGGTCGGCGGCGCCCGCCTGGGTCGCGCCGACCGCCGCTGCGGTGCTCGGGATGAGGCCGGGCTGCGTGGGCGTCCCTGTCTCCCCCGCCGCGACGAGGGCGTCGAGGCCCTGCGCGGTCGCGGTGGGAGCGCCCATGAGCTGCGCCGCGCCGGGCACGCCGGCGGCGTCGGCCGCGGCGAGCACGGCCTCGAGCTGGGGCGCGAGCATGCCGAACCCGTCGGCCGCGTCGCTCACGCCGCCCACGTAGGAGGTCACGCCCGCGGTCAGCGCGTCAAGTCCCTGCGCGGGGTCGGAGATGCCGGCCGAGAACGCGGCCGCGCCATCGGCCACCCCGTCGACGCCCGACGCGTACAGCGCGACGCCGTCGGCGTAGGCATGTGCACCGGATGCCGCCTCCGCGGCGCCCGTCGCCGCCGAACCCACGCCCCCGGCGAGCTGGTCGAGCCCGGTCGCGAGGCCGCCGACCCCGCCCGCGATCTCGCCCGCTCCCGACGCGGTCGCCGCGGCGCCGTCGGCCGTGGCGGACACGCCGTCTGCCGTGGCATCCGCCCCGCCCGCGAGCCCGTCGAGGCCGCCGGCGAGCTCGTCCACGCCGTCGGCGAGCTGCGTCGCACCGTCGGCCGCGTCGCCCAGCGCATCGGCGGTGGTCTCCAGCCCGCCGTAGAGCCCAGCGAGGTACTGCTCGGTGATCTCGCGCCCGAACGCGCTCGACATCGCGTCGCCGACCGACTGCGCGACCGAACCGGTGAGGTAGGCGTGCGCGTCGTCGGTCACGATCGTGAGCTCGGCCTGCTCCGGCGCATCGCCCGAGATCGTCGCGACCGACGCCGAGAAGTCCTCGGGGATCGTGAGCACCGCGTACGCGGCGCCGTCGGCGAGCGCCTCGGCCGCCTCTTCGTCGTTCGAGATGGTCCAGTCGAACCCGACCATGTCGGGCCCGGTCAGCTCGGTCACGAGCAGGCGCCCGGCGAGCAGCACCTGCTCCTCGCCGTCGGCGTCGGTCGTGGTGACGAACTCGTCGTTGTTCACCACGATGGCGGGAATCGCCTCGAGCTGGTCGTCGCCCCCGGAGATCGCGGCGGTGACGAGCCCCGCCACGGCGAGCGGCACGGCGACGACGGTCGCGAGGGCGATGGCGAGGCGAGTGCGGCGCTGGCCGGGCGTGCGACCCAGGGCGGCTTCGAGTCGGGTGGTCATCGGAGGCTTGCCTTCCGGTCGTGCGCGAACGCGTCGGGCGTGTCGTTCGCCTGGGAGGTGAGGTCGAGGTCGCGACGCTCGCGTCGCGGAGGCACCGTGTCGGCGGTGTCCGCCGGGCCGGTGAGCACGAGGGTGACGTCGGCCGGCAGCATCCGGTCGAGCAGCTCGGCCCAGTCGCCGTGGCGTGCCGCGGGCACCGCGTCGTCTAGCTCGACGACGAGCACCGCGGGGCGCTCGGCGAGCGCGGCGACGACGAGCGCTGCGGCGCGGCCGACCGGGTCCAGGGTCGCCAGCGGGGCATCCGGGTGCACCTCGACGCCGGCACCGCGCAGTCGGTCGAGCGCGCGGTCGGTCGCCCGGGTCGAACCGGTCAGGCGCCACCACGGTGCAGCCGCGTCGACGCGCTCGGCGACGATCTCGCGCACGGTGCGATCGCCGTCGGCGGATGCTCCGGGGAGGTCGACGAGGGCCACGCGACGCATCGCGCGCGACGCGTCCGACGGCAGCGGAGCACCGAGCACGTGCACCCGGCCGGAGACCGGTTCGAGGCGCCCGGCGAGCGTCGCGCCGACGATGCGGCGCGACGCGGCCGTACCGGTCACGTGCAGCACCCCCGGCGGGTACGCGCAGGTCGACCGGGCCGATCGGCTCGTCGTCGAGGCCGAACACGGCCTCCGACGCCCCGATCGCGTCGCCGTCGCGCGCCGCCCAGCTCGCGTCGTCGAGGTGCGTGCGCAGGCCCTCGCCCTCGATGTCGACGTCGGGCAGCAGCTTCGCGAGCCACGCCGGCAGCCACCACGCTGCGCGCCCGGCGAGCGCCATGGCTGCCGGCACGAGCGTCATGCGCACGAGGAACGCGTCGAACGCGACGCCCACTGCGAGCGCGAAGGCGATGCCCTTGATGACGCCCGAGCCCTCGGGCACGAACGCGAAGAAGACGAAGAACATGATGAGCGCGGCCGCCGTGACCACGCGCGCGGCGTGCTGGAAACCGTGCACGACCGACGCGCGCGGGCGCCCGGTGCGCACGTACTCCTCGCGCATGCCGGAGACGAGGAACACCTGGTAGTCCATCGCGAGGCCGAACAGCACGGCCATGAGGATGATCGGCAGGAAGCTGAGGATCGGGCCGGGTTCGATGTGCAGCAGGTCGGCGAACCAGCCCCACTGGAAGATCGCGACGGTCGCGCCGATCGCGGCGAACGCCGAGAGCAGGAAGCCGAGCGCGGCGGTGAGCGGCACATAGAGCGAGCGGAACACCACCATGAGCAGCAGCACCGACAACCCGACGACGATGAGCGCGAACGGGATGAGTGCGTCGGAGAGCCGGTTGGAGATGTCGATCGAGACGGCCGTGTAGCCGGTGACGGCGATGGGCGTGCCGTAGTCGGCCTCGATCTCGGGCGCGAGCTCGCGGATCGACTCGACGAGTTCCTTGGTCGCCGGGTCGTCGGGAGCGGTCTCGGGGATGACGCGGATGATCGCCGTGTCGACGGTCTCGTTGGGGATGCCGTCGGCGACGTACTCGACGCCGTCGAGCTGGCCGAGGCGCGTCCCGATCGCGTCGAGATCGTCGAAGATGTCCGTGGTCTGCGTGATGTCGACGGTGACGACGAGCGGGCCGTTGTAGCCCGGCCCGAAGCCGTCGGCCATGAGGTCGTACGCCTCGCGCACGGGCGCACCCTCGGGCTCGGAGCCGCTCGTCGGGAGGTTCAGGTCGAGGCTCAGTGCCGGCACCGCCGCGACGCCGAGCACGCCCACGACGGCGAGCGCCGCAACGACCGGCGCCTTCAGCACCGCGTCGACCCAGCGGCGGCCCATCGGCCGCGAGCCGCCCTCATCGGCGGCGACCGCCCGGCGGGCGGTGCGCCCGCCCGGCTTCGGCGCCAGGCGCCCCTTGGCGAGGCCCATGACCGCCGGCAGTAGCGTGACCGCGCAGAGCACCGCGACGAGCACCGCGAGGGCGGCCGAGAGGCCCATGACCGACAGGAAGGGGATGCCCACGACGAGCAGGCCGAGCAGCGCGATGATCACCGTGAGCCCGGCGAACACGACGGCGCCGCCTGCGGTGGCGACGGCTTCGGCCGCGGAGTCCTCGGGGTCGGCACCGCGCGCCAGTTGGGTCCGGTGGCGCGACAGGATGAACAGCGCGTAGTCGATGCCGACCGCGAGCCCGATCATGACGGCGAGCATCGGCGCGGTGCTCGAGACCGTGGTGAACGCGGCGGCGATCGAGATGCCGCCGAACGACACGCCCACGCCGATGAGCGCGCTGAGCAGCGGCATCCCTGCCGCGAGCAGCGAGCCGAACGTGACGACGAGCACGACCGCGGCGAACAGCACGCCGAACGCCTCGGTGATGGTGAGGCCGAACTCGGTCTCCTGGAACACGTCACCGCCGAACGCCACCAGCAGCCCCGCATCCTCGCCGATCTCGGCGGTGTCGGTGACGGCCTCGATCTGCGCGTCGGTCACGTCGGTGACCTGCCCGTCGAACTGCACCTGGATGTACGCGGTGCGCCCGTCGCCCGAGACCGCATTGCCGGCGTACTCGTCGAACGGGCTGGTCGCCGAGGCGACCCCGTCGAGCGCCTCGAGCTCGTCGGCCATGTCCTCGATCGCCGTGCGATACGGCTCGGATTCGACGATGCCGCCCTCGGGCGCCTGCACGATGGCGTTCGCCGACGCGCCCGCGGTCTGCGGGAACACCGCCTCGAGCGTGTCGAGCGCGTCCTGCGACTCGGTGCCGGGAATCGCGTACGACTCCTGCAGCTGGCCGCCGAGGGCGACGCCGCCGCCGACGAGCGCGCCGAGCACGACGACCCAGCCGACCAGCACGAGCCAGGCGCGCCGGTACGAGAACCGGCCGAGACGGTGGAGGAGCAGTGCCACGGGGATGTCCTTATCGCTGTGCGGTGACGGGTTCGAGCAGTTCGCCGACGATGCGGTTGAGCGCCCGGCGGACCACGTCGTCCTCGGCGAAGTCGGCCTCGTCGCGGTAGGTCATGCCGGCGACGAGGGCGTAGGCGGCCCCGCCGAGCGCGATGCCGAAGCGCAGGCGCTCCTCGGTGCTCGGCTGCTGGGCGAAGATGAGGTCGGTGAGGCGCCGGATCACGTCGTCGGTGCGCGTGCAGACGGGCACGCCGGCGAACGACGACCGGTGGTTGATGAAGGTGAACACCTCGAGTCGGTGCGCGAGCAGCATCTCGATGAACCGCTCGCGGAACCGCACCCAGTCGTCGGCGGCGAGGTCGGATGCCACGAGCTCGTCGATCACGTGCTCGAGCGCCTCCAGCGCGGGCGAGATCGCCGCCTCGAGCAGCGCCTCCTTGGAGCCGAAGTGGTACAGCACGCTCGACTTGGCGTATCCGGCGTCATCGGCGATCTGCTGCAGCGAGGCGCCCGCGAAGCCGCTGGCGGCGAAGTGCCGCAGGGCCGTGTCGCGCAGCGCGTCGCTCGGCGCCGTGCGCGCCTCGGGCGTCGTGGTGGTCACCCCAGCAGCGTAGGCTGACCGATCGGTCAGGACGGAATCGAGCGGCTGGATTCCAAGGTTGCTCTCAGGCTCGCGACACATCGCGGTAGCGTGGGCGCATGCGCAAGTACCTCTTCAGCGGTGCAGTGATCAGTTCGCTCATCAGCGGCATCGGCGTGGTCCGCGCGACGGCCAGCGGGCCGCGCGACTGGAGGCTGCTGCTGATGTGGGTCGCCTGGGGCGCGAGCCTCGCGATCGCGATCGGCACGGTCGCCGACGAGCGCGCGCTCGAGGAACTCGAGGACTGACGCCGCCCATCCACAGGGGCGGCGTGTCGAGCGGGTGATACCGCCGCGGGCATACGACACTGGGTGGAGCAGTCGTTCCACTCCCGGAAGGGGCCCGCATGTTCCGCCGCCGTCGGCGCCGCAAGGCGCAAGCCGCAGCCGCCGAGGCGCCGAAGCAGATCACCCTCACCGGTGAGCAGGTCTTCGACCTCCTGAACGCCCGCCTCGCGCAGTTCATCGGCGCCTCCGGCGACTGGACCCTCGTCCGCCGCACCGACGACGACACCGACGGCATCTTCCGCGCGATGGTCACGCACCAGATCGCCGCCGAGCTCACCCGCGAGATCCTCGCGACGCAGGCGGACGCGCACGCCACTGGCGATGCCGAGCACGCGGCGGCCACGAGCGAGATGGCCCTCAGCTGGACGCCCGAGCCACTCGTCGTCTGGGCCGACCCGACGGATGCCCCGAAGGCCGACGCCGTGGCCGACATCTCGCCCGTCGCTGCCGACGAGCTCGAGACCGCCGACGCCGCGTAGCGAACGGCCGCCCGCCCGCGGGTGAAAATTCCGGGCCCCGTTTTTGTACGGGCATCCGCGCGCAGCCCTGTCGCCGCTGCATAACGTGAGAACCGCCGATCCACTCGACCGACGGGAACCCGCCCATGTCCTCACGTTCCACCGTCCGCGATCTCGCCCAGATCGCGGTCTTCGCCGCCCTCATCGCCGGGCTCAGCCTGCCCGGCGCCATCCCGATCGGGTCGCTGGGCGTGCCGATCACGCTGCAGACGCTCGGCGTCATGCTCGCCGGCGCCATCCTCGGCCCGCGCAAGGGCACCCTCGCGGTCACGACCTACGTGGTGCTCGCGCTCATCGGCCTGCCGATCCTGCCCGGCGGCCGTGGCGGCCTCGGCGTCTTCGTCGGCCCGACCGGCGGCTACCTGCTCGGGTTCATCCTCGGCGCGTTCGTGATCGGCTGGTGCACCGCGCGCCTGCTCCCCCGTTACAGCATCCTGCCCGCGCTGCTCGTCACGGCGATCGGCGGCATCCTCGCGATCTACCTCGTCGGCGTCCCGTGGACCGCCGTCACGGTCGGCATCCCGCTCGACGCCGCCGCGCTCGGCGCGCTCGCGTTCATCCCGGGCGACCTCATCAAGGTGGTCGTGACCGTGCTCGTCGCCTCCGCGGTGCACCGCGCCTGGCCGGGCATCATCGAGCCGAAGCCGTGGCCGTGGGCGTCTGCGACGGGCGAGACGGATGCCTCCGGCGCGACCGTCGGCCCCGAGGCATCCGACCGCCCTGCCGTCGCCGACCCGTCGGTGCAGCAGGACGACCGCTCCTGAGCATGACCGAGATCGTCTTCGAGCACGTGGCGCATCGCTTCGGCGACGTGCCCGTGCTCGAGGACGTCTCGCTGCGCCTCGACGAGCGCCGCATCGGCATCGTCGGCGCCAACGGGTCGGGCAAGTCGACGCTCGCGCGCATGGTCAACGGGCTCGTGCAGCCGACCTCCGGGCGCGTGCTCGTCGACGGCCTCGACGTGGCCCGCCGGGGCCGCGAGGTGCGGCGCCTGGTCGGGTTCGTCTTCACCGACCCCGACAACCAGATCGTCATGCCGACGGTGCGCGAGGACGTCGCGTTCACCCTGCGTCGGCACAAGCTGCCGGCCGACGAGGCGGCCGCGCGCGTCGACGAGGCGCTCGAGACGTTCGGTCTCTCCGACCTCGCCGATCGGCCCGCGCACAAGCTCTCGGGCGGCCAGAAGCAGCTGCTCGCCCTCGCGGCGGTGCTCGTCGCGCGCCCCGCGGTGCTCGTCGCCGACGAGCCGACCACCCTGCTCGACGCCCGCAACGCGCGGATCGTGGGCGAGCACCTCGCCGCGCTCCCCCAGCAGCTCGTGATGGTCACCCACCACCTCGACGCCCTCGCCGACTTCGACCGCGTGCTCGTGGTCGACGCCGGCCGGATCGTCGCCGACGACGTGCCCGCCGCAGCACTGGCCGCCTATCGCGAGGTCGTCGCGTGATCGGCTTCGCGGTGCCGGGCACCTCGGTGCTGCATCGGATGCGGCCGGGAGTGAAGCTCGCGCTCCTGGCCGCGGCCGTCACCGTGCTCGCGGTGCTGCGCGACCCGGTCCCGCTCGCCGCCGCCTTCGTGCTGGCGTGCGCGCTGGTGCCGCTCGCGCACCTGCCGCTGCGACAGACCGCCCGGCAGGTGACGCCCGTGCTGTGGCTGCTCGCGGTCGCGGTACCGGTGCACGCCTGGTTCGGCACCTGGGCGGATGCCGCGGCGATGGCGCTGCGCATCCTCACGGCCGTGACCCTGGCCGCCGTTTTCACCATGACCACGCGGGTCGAGGCCCTGCTCGACACCGTGCAGGCGGCGCTGCGCCGCGTGCCGTGGATCGACTCGGAGCGCGTCGGCCTGGTGCTCGCCCTCACGATCCGCTGCGTGCCCCTGCTCGCCGCGATCGTGCGCGAGGTGCTCGACGCACGCCGTGCGCGCGGGGCCGGCGGGCCGCTGCGGGCGATCGCCGTGCCGGTGATCGTCCGCTCGCTGCGCACGGCCGACGCCTTCGGCGAGGCGCTCGTGGCCCGCGGCTACGACGACTGAGCGGATGCGCGCGGGGCGGGAGTCGCTCGAGTCAGCTGGGCTGCGTGCCGCAGTTGGGCGGCAGCGTGATGCTGCAGTCCGGATTCTGGATCGGCGGCGTGCCCGGCGCCGTGAATCCGGCCACGACCGGTGGGTTCGCAGGATCGGGCGGAGTCGGCATGTTCCCCCAGGGGACGCTGATCGTTCCGTTGATGTCGGCGATGTTCCCACTGTCGCCGTTGCTCCCCGCGTTGAGGATCACGGTGACCGACTCGCCCGGAGCGAGTTCTGCGGGGAACGAGACGACCACGCCGGTCGTCGCGTTCACCGCCGCCTGGAAGAACAGGTCGATGTCGGGGCTGTCGTCGGTCACGACGATGGCAGCACCCGGCTCGTTGTAGAGCCAGATCGTCTGGTTCGTCGTGTTCGTCACCGACACCTCGAACACGTAGCCCTTCGTGAAGGCATCCGAGCACGAGGCCCCGGGTAGCTTGCACGCGCCACCGATGATGATCGTCGGTGGTCCGACCGACGCCGCGTAGGCGGGGACGCTCGCAGCGAGCAGGATCGCGGGGGCGCTCCACGCCAATCCCGCATTCACAGGTCTTCGCGACGGTCCACGAGAGGGTCCATCGGCTGATGGTGCGCGCACGCCCGACCTTTCGTCGGCCGCGCAGTGGTTCGGGTGCGCGGATGTTCGTAGGCGGGGGCTACGGATTGAAGGGATGCTACGCCGGGGATGATGCGTTGTCGACCCCCTGGCGCACACGGGGGAACTCTGGTCTCCTCCGCTGGCTCGAGCGCATGCCGCTGCCGATCGACGTCCGGCAACGGAGCCCCGGCCTCGGGCGGCTACCCCTTGTGGCGGGGCTTGCGCAGCGGTCGGTCGTCGCGGTCGTCGCGCGACTTCCGGGATCCACGGTCGTCCCAGTCGCGGCGCGGGCCGCGGTCGTCGCGGTCGCGGCGCTTCGGGGCGCCCGTGTCGGGACGCAGCTCGATGAGCTTGCCCGAGATGCGCGTGCCGGAGAGCCGGTCGAGCACGTCGCCGGGCAGGTCGGCGGGCAGCTCGACGAGCGAGAACGCCGGGCGGATCTGGATCGCGCCGAAGTCGTCGCGCTGCAGCCCGCCCTCGTTGGCGAGCGCGCCGACGATCTGGCGGGGCTCGACGCGGTGGCGCTTGCCGACCGCGATGCGGTAGGTCTCCATGGGCTTGCCGCTGCCGCGACGCGGGCGCGCACCCCGTTCGCCGCCGTCGCGGTCGCGCGCGGGACGGTCGTCGCGCTCGCGGCGCGGGCGCTCGGGCTCGGGCTCCATGAGCAGGGGCGAGTCGCCCTGCGCGACCACGGCGAGCGCCGCGGCCACGTCGGCCTCGGGCACGTCATGGTGGCGCACGTAGTGGGCGATGATGTCGCGGAACCCGTCGATGCGCTCGTTCTGCGCGAGGGCAGCGGTGATGCGGTCGTCGAACCGCGCGAGACGGGTAACGTTCACGTCGTCGACGCTCGGCAGCTGCATCTGCTCGATCGGCTGGCGGGTCGCCTTCTCGATGCGGTTGAGCAGGCCGCGCTCGCGCGGGGTCACGAAGCTGATCGCGTCACCGGAGCGACCGGCGCGGCCGGTGCGGCCGATGCGGTGCACGTACGGCTCGCTGTCGGTCGGGATGTCGAAGTTCACCACGTGGCTGATGCGCTCGACGTCGAGGCCTCTCGCCGCGACATCCGTCGCCACCAGGATGTCGAGCTTGCCCGACTTCAGCTGGTTGACCGTGCGCTCGCGCTGCGCCTGCGGCACGTCGCCGTTGATCGCCTGCGCCGAGTAGCCGCGCGCCCGGAGCTTCTCGGCGAGCTCCTCGGTGACGTTCTTGGTGCGGACGAAGATGATCATGCCCTCGAAGTTCTCGACCTCGAGGATGCGGGTGAGCGCATCGACCTTCTGGGCGTACGAGACGACCAGGTAGCGCTGCGTGATGTTCGCGCTGGTCTGGGTCTTCGCCTTGACCGTGATCTCCTCGGGGAGGTTCAGGTACTGCTGCGAGATGCGGCGGATCGCGGCCGGCATGGTCGCCGAGAACAGTGCGACCTGCTTGTCGTCCGGCGTCTCGGCGAGGATCGTCTCGACGTCCTCCGCGAAGCCCATCTTCAGCATCTCGTCGGCCTCGTCGAGCACGAGGTACTTGAGCTCCGACAGGTCGAGCGTGCCCTTGTCGAGGTGGTCCATGATGCGGCCCGGGGTGCCGACGACGATGTGCACGCCGCGGCGCAGCGCGGACAGCTGCACGCCGTAGCCCTGGCCGCCGTAGACGGGCAGGATGTGCACGCCGCGCATGCGAGCGGCGTACTTCTCGAACGCCTCGCAGACCTGCAGGGCGAGCTCGCGCGTCGGCGCGAGCACGAGCGCCTGCGGCTGCTTCTGCGACACGTCGAGCCGCGCGAGGATCGGCAGCGCGAACGCCGCCGTCTTGCCGGTGCCGGTCTGGGCGAGGCCGACGACGTCGCGCCCGCTCAGGAGGGTCGGGATGGTCGCCGCCTGGATCGCGGAGGGGGTCTCGTAGCCGACGTCGTCGAGTGCCTTCAGCACCTCGCCGTCGAGTCCGAGGTCGGAGAAGGTGGTCGCGGCCGGCTCTTCGGGAGCCGCTGCCTCGACGTGGGCGTCGCTTGAAGTCACGCTTCAGGCTACTCCCCGCGCCTGTGACGACGCCGGACGCGCCGCGGTGACGCGGTGGCTATGCCGAGATCAGCGGAGTCGGTACGTGCTCGTTCGAGTCGACGAGGTCGCGCAGCACGTCGGCGAGCAGGGCGCGCATGCCGGCTTCGGCTTCGGCCCGCGTGTCGGCGACGTTCGAGAGGGATGGAAACTCGGACACGAGGCCGACGTACTCGCCGTAGTGGTGCTCGACCCGAACCACGTAGTCGTCTGCGGTGTACATGCGTCCCTCCTCAACTCTCATTCTGCACCCGTTCCACGGCCTCGAGCATCTGCTTCACCTGGTACGTCATCGCCCTGCCGTTCCTCCCGGGCTGGATGTTGACTCGGGGGTCGCCCTGCCACGGGGTCGAGAACACGCGATGGCTCCCGCTTCTTCGTTCCCGCCCGAACAGCTCCCGGCAGATCCAGAGCAGGTCCTCGAAGGGAACGTTGCGCGGCGCATCACGCATCTGCTGAAGGATTTTCGCCCGCTTCCGCCCCACGAGCTGCACGCTAGGCCGCCGCTGGGCTGGAGACATGAGCGGAGGAGACACCCGACGAATAGGCCTCCGCAGCACACACTGTGCAGGAGGCGAGACCGACCCCGGAACGACGGAAGCCCGGTCACTCGCGTGACCGGGCTCCTGCGGTGCACCCCCAGGGACTTGAACCCTGAACCCACTGATTAAGAGTCAGTTGCTCTGCCGATTGAGCTAGAGGTGCGTTCCGATTCGATGCTGGCGCAAGTCGAACCGAGGGTCAACGGTAGCATCACGAACCCCCTTCGCGCCAATCGAGGCCGACGGCGCGTCGCGAGCCGCTCGGGCGTGCGACCCGGCCACCCGCTCGATAGCCTGAACGGGTGACCGCACCGCACGCCGACGACCTCGCACTGGCCCTCGAACTCGCCGAGATCGCCGACCGCGTCTCGCTGCAGCGGTTCCGCGCCGTCGACCTCGACGTGCAGACCAAGCCCGACCGCTCCCCCGTCACCGAGGCCGACCTCGCGGTCGAGCGCGCCATCCGCGAGCACCTCGCGGCCGAGCGCCCCGACGACGGCGTGATCGGCGAGGAGTACGGCACCGAGGGGTCGAGCACGCGTCGCTGGATCATCGACCCGATCGACGGCACCGCCAACTTCCTGCGCGGCGTGCCGGTGTGGGCGACGCTCATCGCGCTCGCGATCGACGACGTGCCCGTGGTCGGCGTCGTCTCGTCGCCCGCGATGGGCCGCCGCTGGTGGGCGGCCACCGGGTCGGGCGCGTGGACGTTCTCGTCGGACGCCGAGCGCGGCCATGCGGTCGACGGCGACCCCGAGGCATCCGCGTCGGGAGCCCCTCGACGCATGCGCGTGTCGCAGGTGGCCGACCTGGCCGACGCGTCGCTCAGCTTCCAGAGCCTCGGGCAGTGGCGGGACGCCGGCTACCTCGAGCGGCTGCTCGACCTGCAGAGCCGCGTCTGGCGCGACCGCGCGTACGGCGACATGTGGTCGTACATGCTGCTCGCCGACGGGCTCATCGACATCACGGGCGAGTTCGACGTGAAGGTCTACGACCTCGCCGCGCTGATCCCCATCGTCGAGGAAGCAGGCGGCCGGTTCACGAGCATCGACGGCACGCCCGGTCCGTGGAGCGACTCGTCGCTCGCGACCAACGGCGTGCTGCACGACGAGGTGCTCGGCGTGCTCGGCCACGGCCCGCGCTGAGCAGACGAGGACTGGCCCCGACGGGGCATCCGATCGAGAGGAACCCATGGAATTCTGCGTCTTCACCGAGCCCCAGCAGGGCGCCAGCTACGACACGATCCTCGCCCACGCGCAGGCGGCCGAGCGGCTCGGCTTCGACGGCTGGTTCCGCTCCGACCACTACCTCGCGATGGGCCCCGGCGAGGGGCTTCCCGGCCCCACCGACGCGTGGACGACGCTCGCCGGACTCGCCCGTGAGACCCAGCGGGTGCGGCTCGGCACGCTCGTGTCGTCGGTGACCTATCGTCACCCGGGCGTGCTCGCGATCCAGGTGGCGCAGGTCGACCAGATGTCGGGCGGTCGTGTCGAACTGGGGCTCGGCACCGGATGGTTCGAGGCCGAGCACGCCGCCTACGGCATGCCGTTCCCCGAGCGCCGCTTCCAGCTGCTCGAGGAGCAGCTCCAGATCGTCACCGGGCTCTGGCGCACTCCCGTGGGCGACCGCTTCCACTTCGACGGCGAGCACCACACCCTGAGCGACTCCCCGGCCCTGCCGAAGCCGGCGCAGCACCGCGTGCCGGTCATCGTCGGCGGTGGCGGTCCGCGCCGCACGCCCCAGCTCGCCGCCCGCTACGCGACCGAGTTCAACCGCGGGTTCGTGAGCGAGGCCGAGCTCGCCGAGAACTTCGCGCGCGTGCGCGCCGCCTGCGAGGCCGAGGGCCGCGACCCCGCCGACCTGAAGTACTCGGCCGCGCTGCCGACCGTCGTCGCAACGACCGACGACGAGTACCGCCGCCGCGTGCTCGCCGCGGGCGGGAATCCTGACACGTTCGCCGAGGTGAACGTCGCCGGCACCCCGCAGCAGGCCGTCGACAAGATCGGCCGCCTGCGCGAGCTCGGCGCCGAGCGGGTCTACCTGCAGACGGTCGACATGACCGACCTCGACCACCTCGAGCTCATCGCCGCCGAGGTGCTGCCGCACGTGCGCTGAATCGGTCGGCGAGCGTCGGCCCCGGGCGCGGCACCACCCGCGGCCCGGGCCTCAACCGGTCGCCGGGAAGTACCGCCACGTGCCCTCCGAGACCACGTCCACTTCGCCGTCGACGACGCGAATCGCGGTCGCGTCGTCGATCGCGTAGGCATGGCCGCCGAGGCGCTCCGCCCACGTCTCGGCAGCCGCCATGGTGTTCTCGGTCAGCTCGGGGTGCTCGAGATGCGGGAAGATCGAGAAGTCGACGACACCGAGCGTCTCGTCGGTGCCGGTGATCGGCTCGCCGGCCAGGAACTCGGGACCGACGCGGGGCGTCAGCACCATGCTGCCGGCGCTCAGCCCCACCCAGACCTTCTCGTCGAAGGTCGGAAGCAGGTCGGCCAAGCCCGACTCCCGCATCCAGTACGCCAGGTACACGGCGTCGCCCCCACCGACCAGGAACACGTCGGTCTCGTCGACCCAACGTGTCCATCGGCCTCGGTCGATCGTGGGCAGTGCCGTGAGCTCCAGCACGCCGATCGACTTCCAGCCCAGCTCGGTCATCGGCGTGCGCGGCTCGCGCCCGCTGATGAACTCGTACGGGCGCGCCGGCTCGACCCATGGGTGCCCCCAGCTCGCCGTCGGGACGGCGAGGGCGGATGCCTCGGAGATCGGCTTTCCGAGCATCTCGACGAGTGCGTCCCGGATGGTCGGGTTGGTGACGCCTGCAGAGGCGAGGAGCAGCTTCATCGTCTCGAGCGTAGGTGCGCGCGCCGACAATGGGCAGGGGGTTGCGCGCGACCGTAGATCCGTTGTGGACAGGCGCAGCGGGGCGGTCGCGGACGGCTACGCTGCAGACCCACCCCGAGATCGGAGCAACGGTGCGCGCACACTCCCCCGTCAGGCGCGCGACGTGTGCGCTTGCGCTCGTAGCGGCCACCGCATCGATCCTCACCGGCTGCTCGATCGTCGCCGACGCCTTCCGGCCCGGCGGCGTCATCGAGCTCCCCTCGACGCCCGAGCCGATCACCGAAGCGGGCGTGCGACTGCCGAGCGAATTGCGCATCGGCGACTGCGTCGGCGACACCGGCCCCGCGGGCCTCATTGACGTGGTGCCCGTGATGCCCTGCTCCGACCCGCACGTCGCGGAGGCGTTCCACGAGTTCGAGCTCCAGGCCTCGTCGCTCCCGCCGGACGACGAACTCTGGCCGCTCGTTGCCGTGGAGTGCGACCCGGCGTTCGAAGACTTCGTGGGCGTCGAGTGGTCGCTCACGCCGCTCGACTGGTACTACTTCGCGCCCACCGAGGAGAGCTGGGACCTCGACGACGACCGGCGCGTGCTGTGCCTGGCGTACGACCCCGAGGGCCTCACCACGGGCACGTTCGAGGGTGCCGGAGCGGCGAGCGCCGACACGAGCGACTGAGGCCGGTCCGGCCGGCGGAGGGAGCACCCCGCAGCGTGCGACGACGACCGGTGGTGGAGATGGGGGAATTGAACCCCCGTCCATCGCTGAGATTCCACGCATTCTCCGGGCGCAGCCTGTGATGGCGTTCTGCTCGGCCCCGACCTTTGCCACAGGCATCCAAGTCGACAGGCCCAGCCTGAGGAAAGTCCCGCACGACGCTCAGGCGACGTCGCGCAGCGAGTTCCCTAGATGACGCCAGTACCCGGGGCGGGAACACACCCGGGCTGACGGACTATCGGGCTCGCTTAAGCAGCGAGGGCGAAGTCGGACTGCTTCTTATTGGCAGTTATTGGTGTGCAGAGGGCGTTTACGAGATAACTCTGCATCCTCGGCCCGCTTCTCGTGGGCACACAGGCAATGTCGAAACCGATCATCCCCATGAGCCGCCGAATGGCGGGTCGTCGTCGCACGCTGTGGAGTTGTCAAGCCCGCGACCCTCGGGGGTGCGCGGCCTTTCAGGATACACCTTCTCAGGGGCATCCGTCACCCGATGCGCACGTGTCGCACGGGCCCGAGCGCAGCGGATGCCTCGTCGCCAGCCCGACACACGCACGTAATGCGATCAACACATTGCGCCCATACCGTCCATGCATGGGCACCACCGGAACCACCCGGCCGCAGCCGCCGACGACGACGGGACAGGCGGCATGATCGACCGCGTCGACCCGTTCATCGGCACCGAGGTCACGTCACTGCCGAAGCAGACCGGGCTCGCGGCGACGTGGTGGTGGGCCAAGCCCCAGGTGGGCAACACGCACCCCGGCGCGACCTACCCGCTCGGCATGGTGTCGGCGTGTGCCTACTCGGGCGCCTACCCCACGGGGTACGGGCGGTACGACCTCAACACCGAGGGCATTCCGCGCACCATCCACGACGAGCCCGTGGCATCCGGCTTCACGCACTTCCAGCAGTCGGGCACCGGGGCGATCCGCAAGTACTACAACTACTTCCGCGTGACGCCCATGCTCGAGCCGCTCGACGTGCTCGGGCGCACCTGGGGCATCGAGGACGAGGAGGCGACGCCCGGCTACTACGCCGCGACGCTCGACTCGGGCGTGCGCTCCGAGATCACCGTCGGGCCGAAGAGCGCCGTGCACCGCTACACGTTCCCCCGGCACGAGAACGCGCGCATCGTCATCGACTTCTCGCTCGGCGGCCTGTCGATCCCGTACGGCTCGACGATTCCGCTGCGCGCCCACCTCGAGCAGGTCGCGCCGGGCATCGCACAGGGCGAGATCGTGGTCGAGGGCACGCCGCTGTCGGTCTACATCGAGTGCGACGAGCACCACTGGCGGCAGATGCTCTGGTACGACCGGCGACTCATGCCCGGCGGCACGCGGCTCGACTTCGACCACATCCGCCCCACGACCCTGCGCCCGTTCGGGCTCATGTGGGCCGGGCCGAGCGAGCCGGGGCACACCATCGAGATCCGCATCGGGTTCTCGCTGCGCGGCGTCGAGCAGGCGCGCGAGAACCTTCGGCGCGACTGCGGGTCGGGCGCGAACCGGTTCGGGTACCGCCGCGAGCGCACGCAGAAGGCCTGGCGCAAGCAGCTGCGCTCGATCGCGATCGACACCCCGTCGGCCGACCGCGAGACGATCTTCGGCACCGCGCTCTACCACTCGCTCATCAAGCCGTGCCTCGCCCCGCAGGAGAGCCCGTTCTGGCCCACCGACGGACCGTTCGTGTTCGACCTCTCGACCATGTGGGACATCTACCGCACGCAGCTGCCGCTGCTCACCACGCTCATGCCCGAGCGCGCGGTCGAGCTCGGCAACGCGCTGCTCACCATCTGCGAGGAGGAGGGCAACTTCCCGATCGGGTACCGCATGGCGCGCGGCAGCGACCGCTTCTCCCGGCAGGGCAGCGCGCTCGCGCAGACGTTCCTCGCCGACCTCTGCCAGCTCGGCCTGCCCGGCATCGACTGGGACTGGGCGCTCGTGCACATGCACAACGACCTGCGCCGCACCTACGGCGAGGACTTCCTGCTGCGCGGCCACGCGCACCCGATCAGCCACACCCTCGACCTCGCGTTCGGCTACTGGTGCACGTCGAAGGTCGCCCTGCGCATGGGCGACCGGGCGCTCGTGAAGGAGTTCGAGCCGCTCGCGGCCCAGTGGGTCAACGCGTTCGACTCGGCATCCGGCCTGCTTCGCGACTCGACCTTCTACGAGGGCAGCAAGTACAACTACTCGTTCCGGCTGCTGCACGACATGGCCGGGCGCATCGACCTGGCGGGTGGCGACGACGCGTTCGTGCAGCTGCTCGACGACTTCTTCGGCTACGGCGCCGACCCCGTCACGCAGCCGGGCATCGACCCGGGCCCCGACGAGCTCGCCGCAGGGTACGCGCTCGGGCGGTTCGAGGGCCTCAACAACGAGCCCGACATGGAGGCGCCCTGGTCGTACCACTACGCCGGCCGCCCCGACCGCACGGCCGAGGTGGTGCACGCGATCGTGCACCAGCAGTTCGGCACCGGCCGCGGCGGGCTGCCCGGCAACGACGACTCCGGCGGGCTGAGCTCCTGGTACATCTGGGCGTCGCTCGGCATCTTCCCCATCGCCGGCCAGAACCGCTTCCTCGTCAACGCGCCGTCGTTCGCCGAGTCGGAGATCCGCGTCGGCGGCGAGGAGACCTTCTTCGTGCGCACCCGCGGGTTCCGCGAGCCCGAGCACGACAGCCCCGCGCAGTACGTGCAGTCGGCGACGCTCAACGGCGCACCGCTCGACCGCACCTGGCTGCGCGGCGACGAGCTGCACCGCGGCGGCGAGCTCGTGCTCGAGCTCGGCGACGAGCCATCCGCGTGGGGCACCGCACGAAGACCGCCCTCGACCCCCGTCCGCTGACCGCACGACCTGCACCACGCGCACCACCCGCACCATCCGTTCCACCGTCCATCGCAACGCAAGGCACGCACCACCGCACCATCGAACACCGGAGGAAGCCATGGAGACCAAGCCCCGGAACCGTCTCGTCATCGTCAACCGCGCCGACCCCGTGATCTGCGGGCACTCGGTCGAGGGGCGCAATCTCGCCGAGACGGCGCGAGAACGCGGCTTCGACGAGGTGCGCATCGTCACCTGGCCGATCGAGCGGCTCGAAGCGACGGGCCTGCCCCTCAAGCCGCTCGAGGGCGTGCTGCCGTACAGCGACGGCATCTTCGTCGAGCGACCCGAGCCGGTCGGCGACTACAAGGTGCCCGACGGCCGGTACCTGGCCGGCATCACCGGCCGGCTGATCGAGCTGTTCACCGACGGAGTGCCGACGGTGTGCCTCTCGCTCTACCTGAGCCCGCACACCGTCGCCGTGTCCGACGCGGTACGAGCGGCGTGGAGCACCGGCCTGCCGGTGAACGTCACGACGATCGCCGAGGCGGTGGGGTCGGATGTCACGAACGTCGTGCGCTCGTGCGTCGACAGCGGCCAGTTCGGCGCGGCGGCGCACATCCTGTCGAGCTACCTGAGCCAGGACCACTGCGTGGCCGTCTCGGAGTACACGCGCGACCTGATCGTGTCGTCGGCCGCGGAGATCGACGCGTTCCACGGCACGAAGTTCGCCGACCAGTGCCGCGAGCGCATCGAGATCTCCTACCCGGCGATCGACACCGACCAGTACCTCGACCTCGACGAGTCCGAGCTCGAGGCACGCCTCGCGTCGCGCGGCCTCACGCGCGACGGATACATCCTGTTCCTCTCGCGCCTCACCAAGGCGAAGGGCGTCGACGACCTCATCGCCGGCTTCGAGAAGAGCGCGGCGAGCACGAGCCAGCAGCTCGTCATCGCCGGCCGCGGCCCGGAGGCCGAGGCGCTGCGCGCGCTCGCGGCCGCGTCGCCGCTGGCCGACCGCATCCGATTCCTCGACGACGTCGACGACTCGGAGAAGCCGTTCCTCATGGCCGGCTGCTCGACGTACGTGCTGCCGAGCAAGCCGCGGCCGGAGTTCGTCGAGACGTTCGGCATCGCGCTCGCGGAGAAGATGCTCGCCGGCGGCGGGCCGGTCATCACGGCCGACACCGGCGGCATCCTCGAGGCGGTCGGCGACCACGCCACGATCATCCCGGTGGAGGACGCCGACGCGATCGCCCGCGCGATCGACGACGCCGTGGTGGGCCTCAGCCCCGAGGACCGCCTCGCCCGATCGCACGCCGCGCGCGAGTACGCACTGCAGTTCGACCGGCGCAACGTGTTCGACCGCCTGTTCACGGGCGCCGGGGCGCTGCCGGAGGTGCTCCCGGTCTGACACGAGCTCGCGATCCGGCCGGCGATCCTCGGGTCGCCGGCCGGACGCGCGTGGATCAGTCGGCGCGTACCAGCACCTGCTCGAGCGCGCCGAGCTCGTCGAGCGACAGTCCGCCCGCGAGCAGGTAGTCGCGCGCCGAGCCGTGCCGACGGTCGATGAGGTCGAGCGCCGAGGCGAGCGCCTCACGCGGGCTGCCGCCCATGAGCATGCGCAGCCCGGGCGAGTCGGGTACGCCGTACTCGCCGACGAGCGTGATCATGCCCTCGAGCCACGGGCCCGCGAGGTACTGCTCGGTGCTCGCGTAGTCGTCGAGCACGAGGTCGCGATCGACGCCCACCGACAGCAGCGCGAGCGCCGTGATGACGCCGGTGCGGTCCTTGCCCGCGGTGCAGTGCACGACGACGCCGCGGCCGTCGGCGCGCGAGATCTCGCGCAGCGCCTCGATGACGACGCCGGTGTGCTGGGTGACGATGCGCGCGTAGAGCGCGTCGAGGGTGATGCCGGGCTGGCCGGCGGATGCCCCGGAGCCCTCGAACACCGGCAGGCGCAGCAGTTCCACGTCGAGGCCGTCGAGGTCGTCGGGCCGGTTCGCGACCTCGTACTCGTCCCGCAGGTCGATCACGATGCCGACGCCCAGCTCGCGCAGCGCCCGGCGGCCCGGCTCGCCGAGCTCGTGCAGCGCGTCGGAACGGAACAGCACGCCCTCGCGCACCGTGCCGGCGGCAGCGGGCACCGGCCCGACCGAGCGGAAGTTGACGGTGCCGGGGATGTCGAGTCGGGTCGAGGCGTTCATCTGGTCGAGCCTAACCCCGCTCACTCCCCCAGGTGCCGCCTGCTGGAGATCGCGCGGTCGGCCTCGCGCTTGTCCTGCTTCTCGCGCAGCGCCTGGCGCTTGTCGTACTCGCGCTTGCCCTTCGCGACCGCGATCTCGACCTTCGCGCGGCCGTCGGAGAAGTACAGCTTCAGGGGGACGAGCGTGTACCCGCCCTCCTTGGTCTTGTGGCTGATCTTCACGATCTCCTGCTTGTGCAGCAGCAGCTTGCGCTTGCGCCGGGGCGAGTGGTTGTTCCAGGTGCCCTGCGTGTACTCGGGGATGTGCACGGCGTCGAGCCACGCCTCCCCGCCGTCGATGTACGCGTAGCCGTCGACGAGCGACGCGCGGCCCTGCCGCAGCGACTTCACCTCGGTGCCGCTCAGCACGATGCCGGCCTCGTACGTGTCCTCGATGAGGTAGTCGTGACGGGCCCGCCGGTTGGTGGCGATGACCTGCTCGCCGCGTTCCTTGGGCACGGTGTACTCCCGTCTCGATCGCCCCGCCGGGTGCGGGGCAGCCTCACAGTCTAGCCGCTGCTAGACCCGGAGGTAGCGCGCGATCGCGATGTAGGCCGACAGGGCGGCGAGCAGCACGCCCGAGACGATCAGCAGCGGAACGACCACGAGCGCGTCGCCGAGGCCCACGAGGGCGGTGAACGTGAGCCGGGTCGACAGGTAGCCCTGCACGAAGAACTGCACGATGCCGACCACGGCGGCGCCGGCGAGCAACGACCCGATGAGCGCGGCGAAGACGCCCTCGAGCACGAACGGCGTCTGGATGAACCGGTTCGACGCCCCGACGAGGCGCATGATGCCGAGCTCGCGCCGTCGCGAGTACGCCGACAGGCGGATGGTCGTGGCGATGAGCAGCGTCGCCGCGACGAGCATGACGAGGGCGATGCCGATCGCCGTGTAGCTCGCGGCGTTCAGCACGGAGAAGATCTGGTCGAGGTAGCGCCGCTGGTCGACCACCTGCTCGACGCCCGCGACGCCCGAGAAGCTCTCGGCGATCACGGCCGACTGCGACGGGTCGACGAGGTTGATCCAGTAGGTCTCGTTCAGCACCTCGGGCGTGACGTAGTCGGCCGCGGGCGTGCCCTCGAACTGCGCCTGGAAGTTCTCGTACGCCTGGTCGTGGTCTTCGAAGTAGAACTCGTCGATGAACGGCGCGAGCGTGTCCGACTCGAGCTGCGCCTCGATCGCCGCCCGCTGCTCGTCGGTCGCCTCCCCGTCGGTGCAGGTCGTGCCGGGCGACACCGAGGTGCAGAGGTACACCGCGACCTGCGCGCGGTCGTACCAGTAGTTCTTCATCTGCGCGATCTGCAGCTGCAGCAGCGCGGCGGTGCCCACGAACGTGAGCGACACGAAGGTGACGAGCACGACCGACACGACCATCGAGGCGTTGCGCCGCAGCCCGCTCGCCGCCTCGGCGAGCACGAGTCCGGCTCTCATCGGGTGGGCCCCACTTCCTGCTCGTCGTCGCCCTGCTTCGTCTCGCCCGCACGCAGCCCGAGCCGTTCGGCGAGGGTCAGCTGCTGCGCGACCTCGGGCGTCGGCTCGGCGTGGGTCACGCCGTCGAGCACCTGGTCGGCACCGGATCCCTCGGAGTCGCCGTCGTCCCCGCCAGCACCGCTCCCGTCGTCGGCCAGGTCGACGACTCCCGTTGCGGCGGCGGTCACGCGTGCGGCCGCATCCGTCACCTCGTCGCTCTCCTCGGGCTCGACGTACAGCGGCTTCGCCCGCTGCATCGCGGCGACCGGCACCTTCGGTGCCGCGACCGTCACGTCGCGCTGCACCGCGATCTCCTCCCGGGCCTCGTCGTGCCCGTACCCGCCCTGGCGGTCGTCGCGCACGACGGTGCCGGCCGAGAGTTCGATGACGCGCCGCTGCATCTGGTCGACGATGCCAGCCTCGTGGGTGGCCATCACGATCGTGGTGCCGCCCATCGAGATGCGCTCGAGCAGCGTCATGATGCCGGCGCTGGTGACGGGGTCGAGGTTGCCGGTCGGCTCGTCGGCGAGCAGGATCTGCGGCTTGTTCACGATGGCGCGTGCGATCGCGACACGCTGCTGTTCGCCGCCCGACAGCTCATGGGGCATCCGCTTCGCCTTCTCGTCGAGGCCGACCAGCTTGAGCGTCTCGGGCACGGCCGACTGGACGTAGCCGCGCGACTTGCCGATGACCCGCAGCGAGAACGCCACGTTGTCGTAGACGTTCTTGTTCGGCAGCAGCCGGAAGTCCTGGAACACGACGCCGAGGCTGCGCCGGAAGTACGGCACCTTGCGGCTCGAGATCTGCCCGAGGTTCTGCCCGAGCACGTGGATGCGGCCCGCCGACGGCTTCTCCTCCTTGAGGATCAGCCGCAGGAAGCTCGACTTGCCCGACCCGGACGCGCCGACGAGGAAGACGAACTCTCCCTTCAGGATCTCGACGTCGACGCCGTCGAGCGCCGGCCTCGGGTTGCCGGGGTACTTCTTGGTGACGGAATCGAAGCGGATCATCGGGAACGAGCCTAGGCAGCGGCCCGCCGTGTGTCAGCAGCGACGCGCGTGTCGTGCGCGAGCCTGTGCGGTTCATGCGAAGTTCATGTGCGGCCGCTACGGTCGGCGCATGAGCTCGCGCGACGCGGTGGTCGTCTCCCTCGGTTCGGTGCTGGTCGGTCTCGGCAGCGCCGCGCTGGTGTTCGTGGTCGACGTCTGGTCGGCCTACGAGCGAGCGGATGCCGCGATGCGGCCGTACATCGTCAGCGGGCCGAACGCCGCCGGGGTGCAGTGGGTGTGGCTCGTGGCGCTCGCCGTCGTGGTCGCCGCGCTCGTCGTCGGCCGGGGTCGCCGGATGCGACTAGTGGCGCCGCTGGTCGTCGTGCTCGCCGTGAACCCGCTGACCGAGTTCTTCGTACTCACGCCGCTCACCGGCACGTGGGACGAGCCGATCTGGTACGGCACCCTGCAGGCCGCGGCGATGGTCGCGGCGGGCGCACTGGTGGTCGCCGCGGCGTGGCGTCGGGGGCGAGCGGATGCCTCCGGTGCGGGCGCGCGCTCAGGGGCATCCGCCCCCGCTGCCGTCGCCGAGGACGCCTAGGCCGGCTGCGCCTGCTGCTGCTTGCGCCAGCGGATGCCCGCGGCGATGAACCCGTCGAGGTCGCCGTCGAACACGTTCGTGGGGTTGTTGACCTCGAACTCGGTGCGGAGGTCCTTCACCATCTGGTACGGGGCGAGCACATACGAGCGCATCTGGTCGCCCCAGCTCGCGGTGATGGTGCCGGCGAGCTCCTTCTTCTTCGCGGCCTCCTCCTCGCGCTGCTGCAGCAGCAGGCGCGACTGGAGCACGCGCATCGCGGCGGCGCGGTTCTGGATCTGCGACTTCTCGTTCTGCATCGAGACGACGATGCCGGTCGGGAGGTGCGTGATGCGCACGGCGGAGTCGGTCGTGTTGACCGACTGGCCGCCGGGGCCCGACGAGCGGAACACGTCGACGCGGATGTCGTTCTCGGGGATGTCGACCTCGACGGCCTCCTCCATGAGCGGGATGACCTCGACGGCCGCGAAGCTCGTCTGCCGCTTGCCCGCGGAGTTGAAGGGGCTCATGCGCACCAGGCGGTGCGTGCCCGCCTCGACCGAGAGCGTGCCGAACGCGTAGGGCGCGTCGACCTCGATGGTCGCCGACTTGATGCCGGCCTCCTCGGCGTAGCTCGTGTCGAGCACCTTCGCCGGGTACTTGTGCTGCTCGGCCCAGCGCAGGTACATGCGCAGCAGCATCTCGGCGAAGTCGCTCGCGTCGACGCCGCCGGCGCCCGCGCGGATCGTGATGACCGCGGGCTTCGGGTCCCACTCGCCGTCGAGCAGGGTCTGCACCTCGAGGTCGCCGATGGTCTTCGTGAGCGCTGCGAGCTCGTCGCGCGCCTCGGCGGCGCTGTCCTCGTCGCCCATCTCGTTGGCGAGCTCGACGAGCACCTCGAGGTCGTCGAGCCGCTGGTCGACCTTCTTCACGCGGGCGAGGTCGGCCTGCTTGTGGCTCAGGGCGCTGGTGACCTTCTGGGCGTGGTCGACGTCGTCCCACAGGTCGGGAGCGCCGGCCTGCTCGCTGAGGTCGGCGATCTCCGACTCGAGCCGGTCGACGTCGACGACGGCGCGGATGTCACGGAAGGTGGTGCGCAGGGCGGTGATCTCCTGCGAGAGGTCAAGTTCCAACATGTCGCCCCCAGCCTACCGGCGCGGGCAGCGAGCGGATGCCCCGGGCGCGGGCCGACGGTCGACGCAGTCCCGAGGCATCCGATCGTCATCTCGTCAATCGCCGCCGTCGTCGCGCTTCGCGCGCCGCGCGGCGCGCTCGGCGGCGCGATCCTCGCCGACGGTGAGCGACGCGTCGCCCGAGGCGGTGTGGTGGGGATTGGGCGGCCCGGGCTTCTCGATGTGACCGGGCTGGAGCGTGCGGGTGACGTCCTCGGCGGTCACGACCTTGACGGAACCTGTCGCGGTCTCGTACCACTCGACCAGCTCGGGGTCGGTGCTGTCGAAGCCCGCGCCGGCGCCCTCGTCCTCGGCGACCTCGGTCGAACCGAACACGAAGTCGTCGCCGTGCTTGGCGATGCCGAGTCGTACGCCCTGTGCGATGGCGGCCTTCGCGTATCGGCGCCGCAGCATGTACGGATCGGTCCGCAGGTCCTTCGCCCACGCGATCATGATGCCGATCAGCACCACCGCGAACGGCAACGCCGTCACCACCATGATCGACTGCAGGCCGGACAGCGCCGTGTCGCCGCCCACGAGCAGCAGCGCGAGCGCGGCTGCACCGAGCAGCACGCCCCAGGTCACCGTGACCCAGGTGGACGGTTCGGGCTTGCCGCGCTGGCTCATCGACCCCATCACGATCGCGGCCGAGTCGGCGGACGTCACGAAGAACAGCACGATCGAGATCATCGCGAGCACCGACACGATCGCCCCGAACGGCAGGTTCGAGAGCACCGCGAACAGCGCTCCGTCAGACCCCGCCTCGCTGATGCCGAGGCCCTGCTCCTCGAAGAGCATCGCCGTGCCGCCGAGGATGGCGAACCACACGATGCAGACCGCCGACGGCACGAGGATCACGACGGTCGCGAACTGGCGCAGCGTTCGCCCGCGCGAGATCTTCGCGATGAACATGCCCACGAACGGCGACCACGAGATCCACCACGCCCAGTAGTAGTTCTGCCACGCGGCCATGAACGACGCCGCGTCCTCGCCCTGCGCCGGGTTGCGCGTGAGCATGATCCAGAGGTCGCCGAAGAACGCCGACATGCTCGCCGGAATGAGGTTGAGCAGGAACAGGGTCGGCCCCGCGATGAAGACGAAGACACCGATGACGCCGGCGACCACCATGTTGACGTTCGACAGCGCGCGGATGCCCCGCTTGATGCCCGACACCGCCGAGACCACGAACGCCGCCGTGAGCAGCGTGATGATCACGATGATCGCCCCGTTGCCGAACGGCCCCGCACCCGTGACGACCTCGAGACCGCTGGCGATCTGCAGGGTGCCCATGCCGAGCGTGACGCCCGTGCCGAAGAGCGTCACGATGATCGCGAAGATGTCGATGACGCTGCCGAGCGGCCCGTCGGTCTTCTCACCGAAGATCGGGTGGAAGATCGCCGAGATGAGCGGCGCGCGCCCGCGACGATACGCCGCATAGGCGATCGCCCCGCCCACGACGGCGTAGAACGCCCACGCGAGCGGACCCCAGTGCAGGTTCGCCTGGGCGAGTGCATCGAACATCGCCTCCCGGCTGCCCGCCTCCGAGTCGAACCCGGGCGGCACCGTGTTGAAGAACGCCAGCGGCTCGGCCGGACCCCAGAAGAGCAGCCCGATGCCCATGCCTGCGGCGAACAGCATCGCGATCCACGACACCGTGGAGAACTCCGGCGCCTCATCGTCGGCGCCGAGTCGGATGCCGCCGGTGCGCCCGTAGCCCACCGCCATCATGAAGCCGAAGCAGATGATCGCGAGCGCCGAGAACAGCCAACCGAAGTTGGTCGTGACCCAGCCCAGCGAGGCGGAGCCGGCCGCCCCCATGCCCTCGGGGTCGGCGAATCCCCAGATCACGACGGCCAGCACGAGGGCACCGGCGATGCCGAAGACGAGCCAGTTCGTACTGAACCTGCGTGGTGTGTCCTCCACGCCGATTCCGGGGATCAGTGCCGGATGCAGGAACTCCCGAAGGATCTTCTTCGGCTTCTTCTCCGGCGGCTGGCTTCCCGGAGGGGCGGGTCGATCGGTTGTGGTCATCGGGAAACTCCCTGCGGCCGACTTCGCTGTCGACGGCCGACTTCCTCTTCGACGATGGATGATCCCGACCCACCCTAGCGAGGTGCGTTTCGGCGGTCGCCGTCAGCCTGCGCTGAACCGCACCGGCGATTGGGGCGTCGTGTCCACCTGGAGCTGGAAGAGGTCGGGCCGGGCGTAGTGGCCCGTCACGTCGAACCACGAACGCGGCAGGCGGCACTTCTCGAGGTCGAAGTCGGCGACGAGCAGCCCCCTCCCACGATGCATGGGCCCAGCGACCGCGGGCCCGAAGGGCTCGTACACGACCGCGTCGCCGGGGCTGATCCACGCCTCCTCGTCGTCGACGAGCCGGTCGCGGAACGGCAGGTCGTCGGGTAGGTCCGACATCAGCCAGCTCGTCGACCCGGCGAGCACGTACGCGCAGCTCTCGCGAGCGATGTGCTGCATGCTCGCCTGCCAGCCGTCCCCCACATCGGCCGTGGGCGCGACGTAGATCTCCGGCATCTGCGCGTAGAGCGCGTACCGTGCGAGCGGCATCAGGTTCTCCCAGCACAGCAGCGCGCCCACGCGACCCACCGCGGTCTCGACGACGCGGATCGTCGAGGCATCCCCGAACCCCCACACCATGCGCTCGCCGAGCGTCGGCATGACCTTCCGGTGGTTGTTCAGGATCGTGCCGTCGGCGTCGATGATCGCGACGCTGTTGAAGATCGTGCCGCTGTGCGCGCGGTCGACCTCCTGGTGGGCCGCGACCACGACGACGCCGTGCTCGCGCGCCGCGGCCCGTACCGGTGCGAGGTCATCGGATGCAAGGTCGACGGCGTTGTCCTGCAGGCGCCTGACGAGCGCGACGACCATGTCCAGGTCGCCCTCCGGGCGGGCGCGCTGGATCCAGATCGGGTAGCCGGGGAACCACGCCTCGGGGAAGACGACCAGCTCGGCGCCGAGCCCGGCGGCCTCCGCGATGTGCCGCACCGCGTGTTCGAGGGTGCGTTCGAGGTCGAGGAACACGGGCGGGTACTGCACGATCGCGGCTTTCATGCGCGATCACCTCCGCGGCGTAGGGTCGGGCAGTCGGTTCGGACGTTACTCCTCGTTCACCTCGCCCGCCGCCCCACTTCGGGGGCCTCCGGGGCCGTTCAGGGCTCGCACGCGTGCGTCGCGCGCGACGGCTCGGTACCGTCGCACCCGGCACCGTTGCCACAACGAGCAACCCCGACCGGGAGGTCGACATGAGTCAGCTCACCGACACCACGCAGTTCTTCGCCGTCTTCCGGTTCCCGCGCGAACGCGAGGCCGAGGTCGACGACTTCTTCGCCCGCCACGCCGCTTGGATGGAACGGGTCCACCCGCGCGAGGGCGCCGAGGCGCTCGTGCAGTACTCGGTCGCGAAGGGCGAGGACGACGGCAACATCGTCGTCCTCGTGACGGAGGTCTTCGCGTCGCAGGCCGGCTGGGAGAACCACCTCCGCATCGCCGGCTCGGACCCCGACACGGTCGACCTCGGCACCCTGACGGAGATCGGCGAGCATGTCATCTGGAACCCCGCGCAGGTCGTGCACACGCTCTGGTGATCTGAACGTCAGCCGGTGAACACCGATCGGGCGACGCTCGTCACCTCGATCGGCACCTCGGCGGGCAGGAACTCCCCCACGATCGGCGGCCGCCAGACCGCGCCGAGCGTGACCGTCGCGCTGCGCCCGTCGAGGCTCGTCGCGTGCACGATCCGCACGTCGACGTCGAGCCCGGCAGTCGCAGCGAGGTGCGCCGAGACGGCGGCGGCGACCTCCGCCGGCTCGAGGTCGACGACCAGCCGGTCACCCTCGCGCCGCACGTCGGCGAGCGCGAACGCCTCCGCCCCGGCGAGCGCGGCGCCATCGGCGATCGTGAAGAGGCGCTTGCGCTCGAGGTACAGCGACGTCGCCCCGATCGTGACGATGATCACCGCGAGTCCGAGCACGCAGCATCCGATCGTCAGCAACAGCGTCGACCCCGACTCGTCGGCGGCGAGCCGCGCCCGAAGCCGGCGCATCAGCCGGCCCCCGCGAATCGCGACACGGGCACGGTGGCGGATGCCTCGACGGGCACGCTCGCTCGCTCGCGCATCGTGAGCACGGGCGGCACGAGCGGCAACGTCACCGACGCGCGCACGATCACGGTCACGCGCGAGCCCGGCTCGAGGCATCCGCCGTCGCAGTGCAGTGAGACGGATGCCGCGGAGCGGTCGATGCCATAGTCGGCCAGCGCGACCGCGACGGCGCGTTCGACCGCCTTGCGCCCCGACGCATCGTCGGGCGCGAGCGAGTACACGCGAGCCGCGTGCCGGGCCGCGCCCTCGGTGGCGAGCACGCCCGCCTGGATCGCGCCGACCGCGAGCACCAGGTACACGAGCGGCACGAGCAGGATCACGCCGACGGTGACGAACTCCAGCGACGCGGAACCGCCCTCGTCACGCAGCACGTCGCGAGCGCGGAGCCGGCGGCGGGTCATCCGTAGGTCTCCACCACCGCGTGCCCGCGCACGTCGAGCGCGGCCTCGAGCCCGATTAGCCCCACGAGCGGCAGCGTCGCGCGCACCCGCACCTCGATCACGTCGGCGCCGGCGCCAGTGCTGCCGACGGACGCCGTGACGTTGCGTGTGTACGACTCCGAGACGGCCGCGTCGATGAGGGCACGTGTGCGCGCCACACCATCGGCCGCGCCGTTGCCCGCGAGCGCGGCGTACCGCGCACCCTCGGCCGCCGCATCGAGCACGGTGTTGCGCACGTGCAGCGCGAGCGCGAGCTGCACCACGGCGAGCGCGAGCGCGACGAGCAGAACGGTGACGAGCATCGTCTCGACGAGTGCCGAGCCCCGCTCATCCTCGAGCCGCCGACCGAGCCGGTTCAGAACCCCATCACGCGGTCGATGGCGGCGTCGAACACCCCGCCGAGCGCGGGACCCGCGAGGCCCCACAGCACGATCACCAGGCCAGCGGTCATGAGCGTGATCAGCACCCACCCCGGCACGTCGCCGCGCTCCTCGTGCCGTACCCGCGCCAGCGCTCGTCGCATCCGTTCCGTCCTCTCCCGCCGGCACCGCCGGCATCTCCGTCGTTCGCGTCACGTGCTCGTCCGCCCGGCCGCCACTCAGAACCCCGCCTGCAGCACGAGCAGACCCGGGTACACCGCGAACGCCACCGTGACCGGCAGGATCATGAACACCAGCGGTACGAGCATGGCGATCTCCTTGCGCCCGGCCAGCTCGATGAGGGCGCGGGATGCCTCGCCGCGGACATCTCCGGCAAGCGCTCGGAGCACCTCTGCGGTCGGCACGCCGCGTTCCATCGCGGCGACGACCTGCGAGATGCACCGGTCGAGCGCCGGGTCGTCGAGCGCTGCGGAGAGGTCGCGCAGAGCGCGTGCGAGCGGCACGCCGGCGTACACCGACGTCACGACCCCCGCGAACTCCCCGGGCAGCACGCCCGTGCCCACCCGCGAGACCCGCGTGATCGCGTCGAGCATCGACTCGCCCGCGGTGATGCTGAGGGTCAGGAACTCGAGCACGGTGGGCAGCTCGCTCGCGAGGCGGCGCATGCGGCGCTTCGCGCGCCACTCGAGCAGTTGCTGCGGTGCGAGCGCACCGGCTGCGGCGGCGATGATCGGCAGCACGATCCGCGCCACGGGCGGCAGGCCCGACAGGCCCGGGAGCAGCACCACCGCTGCGACGGCCACGACACCCGCGCCGACGGCGGCGACCAGCTGCTGGAGCCGGAACTGCTCGCGCGTCGTGGCGAGGCCGGCCTGGCGGGCGCGTCGCGTGATCTGGGCGTCGTCGCCGAACACGAGCGCCGTCGCCCGCAGTGCCGACGCCACCGCCGGGCCGAACAGGCCCGCGAGCACCGCGGTCGGGTCGCCGCGGTCGCGGTGCACGACCGCGTGGGCCTCGGGCGAGACGTCGAGCACGTAGGGTGCCACGCGATCGATCGCGCGTGGCCGGCTCCAGCTCGGCAGCGCCGCGAGCAGGCACCACAGCCCGATGCCGAGGCAGGCGCCGAGGGCGACGGATGCCGCGCTCACGCGAACCACCGCCCCTCTTCCGGCAGCCGCCCGAGGCCGAGCATCAACCGGTAGGCGACCACGCTCACGCCCAGCCCGATCGCGATCAGCGCGAATCCGGCAGGGGTGTTGTATGCCGCGATCGCCTCGGGCCGCGTCGACAGGATGAGCAGGAGCAGCCACGGCGCGCAGACCCCGAGGCGGGCGGCGTTGCGCACCCACCCCTGCCGGGCGGAGACCTCGGCGCGCAGCGCGGCATCCGACCGCAGGTAGGCGGACAGTGCGCGCAACGTGGGAGTCAGTTCGGTGCCGCCCACCTCGCGCGCCATGCGCAGCGTCTCGATGATGCGGTCGGCGACGGGGTCGGCGAGCGTCGCCTTCAACCGGTCGAGCGAGCCTGCGAAGTTCGCGGTCTCCCGCCAGTCTCGGCGGAACTCGGCGAACGCGGTGCGCATCGGGGCCGGGCCGACGTCCGCGAGCGCCGACACCGCGTCGGGCAGCGACATGCCGGCGCGCACGGCCGAGACGAGGTGATCGACGAGGTCGGGCCATGCCGACCGGTGGGCGGCGCGACGCGCGACCAGTCGCTGGCGCACGAGCACCCACGGGAGGGTCAGCGCGGCGACCGCGACTGCTGCCGCGAGTGCGACCACCCCCGAGATCGCGAGCACCACGGCTCCGCCGACGACGGCGAACACGAGCGACATGACCACGAGCAGGGTCGGCGACACGCCCGGGAGTCCCGCGGCGGCGAGCGTGCCGCGCAGGCGTGACGTCCGGCCGGCTCCGGGCGACGGCGTGACGTCAGCGCGGCGCGGCCACAGCCAGGGCGACGCGCAGAGCAGGAGGCCCACGCCGAGCACGCCGCCGAGGGCGCCCGCGGCCGCGGTCACGCCACGTCTCGCAGCGTCGCCGCGAGATCGATGCCGACCGCGTCGAACTTGCGCCGGCTCGGGGTGGCGCCCGGCACGACGTCGAGCCGCCCGTCGGCGCGGGCGAACACCGACCGGACCTCGATCCGGCCGTCGGCGCCGATGCCGTCCGGCGCCGCGATCTCGGCGACGTGCCGCGACCCGTCGGCGCCGAGGCTCGTGTGCACGACCAGGTCGATGCTCGAGGCGACGGTCGGCACGACGAAGGCTGCGTCGATGTTGCGGCCGGCGAGCAGGGGCAGCGTACACAGCTTGAGCAGCGCGTCGGCGGCGCTGTTGGCATGGATCGTGCACATTCCCGGCACGCCGGAGTTGAGCGCGATGAGCAGGTCGAGGCTCTCCGCCTCGCGCACCTCGCCGACCACGAGCCGGTCCGGGCGCATCCGCAGCGACTCCTTCACGAGGCGGCGCAAAGAGATCTCGCCGCCGCCCTCGAGGTTCGCCTGGCGGCACTGCAACGACACGACATCACGCGCGTCGAGGTCGAGCTCGAAGGTCTCCTCGACGGTGACGATGCGCTCAGCGGGGCGCACCCGGCCGAGCAGCGCGCCGAGCATCGTCGTCTTGCCGCTGTGCGTCGGACCGGAGACGAGGATGTTGAGGCCCGCGCGCACGCTCGCATCGAGGAAGTCCGCCGCATGCCGAGTGAGGCTGCCCGACTCGACGAGGTCGTGCAGGTCGCGGATGCGACGGTGGAACTTTCGGATGTTCACGGCCCAGTGCCGACGGGTCACGTCCGGGATCGCGACGTGCAGGCGCGAGCCATCGGGCAGGGAAGCGTCGACGAACGGCGAGCTCAGGTCGACTCGGCGGCCGGATGCCCGGAGCATCCGCTCGACCAGTTCGCGCACGTCCTGCTCGGAGAGCACCAACGAGGTGAGCTCGCTGACGCCGTTCCGGGCGACGAAGACGCGGGTCGGCCCGTTGATCCAGATCTCCTCGACCGTGTCGTCGTCGAGCAGCGGCTGGATCGCGCCGAGACCGGTGAGTGCCGCGACGACCTCGCGCGTGGCCTCGCGCTCGTCGACATCGACCAGACGACCGCGCGCGAGCAGGTCCTCGCTGCGGCGCCGGATCTCGTCGCGCGCATACCGCTCCGCGACCGCCGCGTCCTGCGAGAGATCGACGCCGTCGCGCAGCACGCGGGCCCGCACCTGCTCGGTGATCGTGCGGACGGCATCGGACATGCGCAACAGTGTGGACGAGACGGTCCGCGCGCGTCGGCGTTGTCCACATGGGCGGCGCACGCCCGCCGGCGCTACAGCCTGCCGAGGATCTCGGCCTTCTTCGCCTCGAACTCCTCGGGCGTGATGATGCCCTGGTCGCGGAGGTCGGCGAGTTCGCGGAGCAGCGTCGTCGAGGCGGCGGGCTTCGGGGCATCGGCGCCGTGGAAGGCGGGGCCGGGCACAGGCCGGCTCGACGACCGCACGGCCCAGAGCACGAGCGCGACGAGCCCGCCGATCACCAACAGGATCACGACGACGATCACGATGAATGCGAGGACGTTCCATCCCATCAGGCTGTTGCCGTACATACGCTCAGGCTACGCCGCACGCGCATGAGGTCGAGGTTGATCGTGCCGCCCCGCCTAGACTGTCCACGCACTCGCGGGAGTGGTGAAACCGGTAGACACGCAGGATTTAGGTTCCTGTGCCTTCGGGCGTGTGGGTTCGAGTCCCACCTTCCGCACGAAAGTGCGGCGCTATCGTCGCCGGGCAGGGTCGAGCTTCGGCGACATCGACGCGTCGCCCGAGCGCAGCATCGCGGCGACCGGGCGCGACGACAGCGCGAGCATGCGGGCGAGTCCGCGCCGGCCCGAGCGGCGGGCGATCGATGGAGCGACCTGCGCGGGAATCTGCGCGAGCGCCGGCAGCGGGCGCACGAACGCGGTCACCTCGCTGATGCGACCGTCGGGCGCGAACCTCAGCAGCTGGGCGTCCTGCCCCTCGACGCCCGCGATCGTGAAGTCGAAGACGACGAGACGCGTGTCTCCCGAGCCTGTTCGTGTGCTGCAACGCACGTGGTCGAACTGCGCGAACGTCGCGGTCGCCATCTCCTCGACGTCGGCGCGGGTGCGGTACTCGAAGGCGGCGGTCGACGCCGACCGGAACACGACGTCGTCGACGAGGCACTGCGCATAGGACGCCGAGTCGCCGGCCTCGACGGCCGCGACGAATCGGTCGAGCGTCGGCTCGATCACGCCCGGGTCGATGGTGCTCGACTCATCGGTCATGTGCGCTCCTACGAGCTGGGGTCGACGCGTTCGCTCGCGAACGCGCGCAGTGCCGGCACGCGGGGCGCGTGCACCCAGAGGCGGCCGCCCGCGTCGGGCGTCTCGGTGCCCGAGACGAGGTACGCGTCGGCCCCGAGCTCCTCGAGCAGCGGCAGCAGGCCGCGCGACTTCGACTCGGTGAGGTGGCCGATGCGGCGACGGCGGCCGTAGACCGCGACGAGGTGCGGGTGGTGCAGCGGGTCGCGCTCGCGCACCAGCAGGTACGAGTCGGCGGTGTGCGCGTCGACCTCGTCGTGCGGCACATGGCGCTCGACGGAGGAGATGCGCAGGCGCGCCGCGGGCAGGTCGCGCAGGTCGACGACGTGCTCGGGCTCGGGCAGCAGCCGCACCGTCAGGGGCGGCAGGCCGTGCTCGGCCGCGTACTCACGCGCCCGTTCGCGGGCCGCCCGCTCGGCGTCGAGGTCGGCCACCCAGGTGAGGAAGATCTCCGACGTGGTCGGCACCTCGTGAGCGGGCGCCTCCACGGGTTCGGGCGGCACCACCGCCTCGGGGCTCGCACTCGGCTCGGTCTGCTGCGGGGTCGGCTTCGACCGCCCGAAGAGTCGCTCCACGAGGCTCATGCCCAGAACCTAGCGGGCCGACGGGTCCGGCGGGGCCGACCACGCCGACATGTGAGTCATCCTCGGGGCGGACCTACCGCGATGCGCGCCCGCGCGGCATCTGCCACCCGCTCCTCGGGCACCGACCAGTCGGCTTCGAGCCACCACGTCGCACCGGCCTCGGCCCACGGGCGCACGATCGCGGCGTCCGCCGCCGCATCCGTGCCGGAGGTGCGGCCCTCCTGCACCACGTCGAACGGCCGCTCGGCGAGGCCGAGCCGCTCGCGTTCCGCGCGCAGCCACGCGATCGCCTCCGCCGCGACCTCGGGCGTGTAGGCGGCCGCCTGCTGCTCGGCATCGACGACGGATGCCCCGGGCGGCGCGTAGTTCGGAATCCAGCCGTCGTACTTCGCGACCCGTCGCATCGACTTCATGCGCGGCCACACGCCCACGACCCAGGTGGGGATGCGAGGCCGCTGCACGGTCGGCGCGGGCAGCATCGTCTCGGTGCGCGCCGCACGGTAGTGCCGCCCGTCGTAGTCGAACGGCTCGCCCCGCCACAGGTGGTCGAGCATGTCGAGGCCCTCGTCGAGCAGCTCGGCGCGGGTGTGCCGACCCGGGTCGTCCTCGAAGATCCAGAACCGTTGCTCCACTTCCTGCGGCACGCCGAGGCCGACCGACAGCACCGTGCGCCCGCCCGAGAGCGCGTCGACCGTCGCGGTCTGGCTCGCGAGCTCCCACGGCCGCCGACGCGGCAACGGCGTCAGCATCGTGCCGAGACGGATGCGCTCGGTGCGCATCGCGGCCGCGGCGAGCACCGACCACGGGTCGGTCGCCCAGATGCCCTCCCAGACGAACATGGCGTCCCACCCGTGCTGCTCGATGAGCGGCGCGAGCTCGACGGCGAGGTTCGGGTCCGACCCGGTGACGACGAATCCGTAGCGCATGCGCCGAAGGTACCGCGAGCCTCCCACAGGCATCCGACCCGAACCCTTGCGGGCGCCGGGCCCGCGCCGTACGTTGGTTAGGCAACCCTTACCCCCACGCGATCGGCCTCCCCCATGACGAGCGACACCCTCACCGAAACGGCGCCGCTCGACGTTGCCGCCCTCATCCGCACCGCCTCGGCCGACGACCACAAGGCCGCCGAATCGCGCGGGTTCGTGACTCGGCTCATGGCGGGCGAACTCGACCTCGACGCCTACGCGCGCTACCTCGCGCAGCTCGCGTGGGTCTACGAGGCGCTCGAGGCCTGGGAGCCGCGCGCCGGTGACCCCGAGATCTTCGAGCCCGGACTCGCGCGCATGGCCGCCATCGAGTCCGACCTGGTCGCCCTCGGCGTCGCCGACCGCCGCACCACCCACCCGGCGCTGCCCGCGACCGCCGCATACGCCGCGCACCTGCGCGACATCGTCGGCCGCCACGACGTGGTCGAGTACCTCGCGCACCACTACACGCGCTACCTCGGCGACCTCTCGGGCGGGCAGGCCATCGCCGCACTCATCGCCCGTCACTACGGCGCGACCCCCGACCAGCTCGCGTTCTCCCGATTCGACGCGCTCGAGGCCCCGGTGCCGTTCAAGCGCCGCTACCGCGAGGGCATCAACGAACTGCGCCTGCCCGCGGCATCCGTCGACCGGCTCATCGCCGAGGTGCGCCGCTCGTTCGCGCTGAACAGCGCGGTGTTCGACGCGCTCGACGCCTGACCTGCACGCCGGCACTCCACCGCCGCGCACTGCCCCCTCTTCGGGGTTCTCCCCCGGCCCCGCACGCACTGGCCGCGGATAGACTTGACCCCACGCTTTTCCCGCCGCCGCAGCCGCCGCGCGAGGCCTGCCGACTGGAGTCCACCCCGATGAGCCCGACCGCGCTCCTCCCGTTCCTCGACCCGGAGACGATCATCGCCGCCGCCGGGCCCTGGGCACTGCTGGTCGTGTGCTTCATCGTGTTCGCCGAGACCGGCCTGCTCGTCGGCTTCCTACTGCCGGGCGACACGCTGCTCATCATCGCCGGGCTGCTCACGCACACGTCGATGGTGTTCGGCCTCGACATCTGGTGGGTGTGCCTCGCGATCGGGTTCGCCGCGTTCATCGGCGGCGAGGTGGGCTACCTCATCGGGCACAAGTTCGGCCCGAGCGTGTTCGAACGCAAGGAATCGGGCGTGTTCAGCGTGAAGAACGTCGAACGCACGAACGCGTTCTTCGAGCGCTTCGGCGCGATGGCCGTGATCCTCGCCCGGTTCGTGCCGGTCGTGCGCACGTTCACGCCCGTCGCCGCGGGCGTCGGCCACATGAACTACCGCAAGTACACGCTCTACAACTTCATCGGCGCCGTGATCTGGGGCGTCGGGCTCACCTACTTCGGGTACGCGATCGCGTACATCCCGTGGGTGGCTGACTTCGTGCGCGAGTACATCGACCTGATCCTGCTGGTCGCGATCGGACTCACCGCCATCGTCACGGGGTTCCACTACTGGCAGTCGTCGCGCATGGCGAAGCGCGCCGCCGCCGCGGGCGAGGACGTCGTCACCGACGAGTTCGAGGCGCGCGAGCTCGTGCTCGACCAGGAGACGCTCGAGCACGGCGGCCACCACGAGCACCCGCACCGCGACGACGACCGCCGCGACTGACACTGCGCCGAGCGGTGGCGTTCGGCACGTCGAAGTCGGTACGGCACGTCGAGTTCGGCGTGCCGAACCGACCGGCACGTGACGCTGCGATTGGAGGCGGGCGAACGGATGCCCCGGAGCATCCGCTCAGGGGTGCTGCGCGCGCTCCTGGTGCCCGGCGGGTTCGAGCTGGAACGTCGAGTGGTCGACGTCGAAGTGCTCCGCGAGGCATCCGCCGAGCTCCTCGAGCAGGGCGGATGCCCGGCCTTCGGCGAGCAGCTCGGGCTCGACGACGACGTGCGCCGTGAACACGTGCGACCCCGACGTGATGGCCCAGACGTGCACGTCGTGCACGTCGACGACGCCGGCCGTGCGCTGGATGTGGTCGCGGATCTCGGCGACCGACGTCTCCGCCGGCGCCGACTCGCTGAGCACCCGCATCACGTCGCGCAGCAGCAGGAGCGCGCGCGGCACGATGAGCGCGGCGATCACGAGCGACGCGATCGCATCGGCCGCGCCGAACCCGGTCAGCAGGATCACCCCCGCCGCGACGATCACGGCGATCGAGCCGAGCGTGTCGCCCAGCACCTCGAGGTACGCGCCGCGCATGTTGATCGACGACTTCGCGCCGGCGCGCAGCACGAGCAGCGCCGCGATGTTCGCGACGAGGCCGACGGTGGCGACGATCAGCATCGGCAGGCCGGCCGGCTCCGCGGCATCCGCTCGCAGCAGTCGCCCGACGGCCTCGACCGTGACCGACGCGGCGATCACGAGCAGGATCACCGAGTTCAGCAGCGCCGCGAACACCTCGACCCGCTGGTACCCGTAGGTCTGGCGGTCGGTCGCCGGGCGCCCGGCGACCACGACCGCGACGAGCGCGATGATCAGCCCGATGAGGTCGGAGAGCATGTGGCCCGCGTCGGCGAGCAGGGCGAGCGAGCCGCTGATCCAGGCGCCGACCACCTCGAGCACGAGCACGGACGCGACGATCGCGATCGCGATGCCCAGTCGGGTGCGATTCGCGTGGCGCGCGTGGTCGTGATCGTGTCCCATCACCCTCAGCGTAGGTGGGCGACGGATGCCTCGGAGACCGTGCGCGCAATCAGGAACGATTCGCGTTCTCAGCAATGCCTGCAGGTCGTGCAGGCGAGCGGCGGCGGGCGGCTAGCCTGCCGAAGCCACGCGCTCCAGCTCGGGCAGCAGCGCCGCGAAGGCGCGCGCCCGGTGGCTCTCGGCGTTCTTCTGCGCCGGCGTCAGCTCGGCGGCGGTCACGTCGTGGCCGTCGGGCACGAAGATGGGGTCGTAGCCGAAGCCGTGGGCACCGGATGCCTCGGTCGCGAGCCGCCCCGGCCAGATGCCGACCGCGGCGAACTCCTCGGCCTCCCCGCCGACGCCGGCACGACCAGCGCGATCGTGCAGTGGAACGACGCTCGCCGCTTCGCCGGGTCCGTCAGGTCGGCCAACTGCGCGAGCAGCAGGTCGAGGTTCGCGAGCGCGCCCGCGTCGGGCCCCGCCCAGCGCGCCGAGAAGATGCCGGGCGACCCGCCCATCACGTCGACCGCGATGCCCGAGTCGTCGGCGAGCGCGATGCGCCCGGTGTGCGCGGCGGCCGTGCGCGCCTTGATGAACGCGTTCTCGGCGAAGCTGGTGCCGTCCTCCACGGGCTCCGGTCCGTCGTACGGCAGCACGGTGACCCCGGGCATCCGCTCGCCGATGATGCGCTGGAACTCCTCGACCTTGTGCGCGTTGTGGGTCGCGAGCACGATCTCCATCGGGCGCCCCCGGGTCAGGCCTGCGCCGCGGCCAGCACCGCGCGCTGGATCTCGGTGAGCTCGCGCGTGCCGGCGAGCGCCAGGTCGAGCAGCTCGTCGAGCTCGGCGCGGTCGAACGGCGCGCCCTCGGCGGTGCCCTGCACCTCGACGAACTTCCCGGCGCCCGTGGCGACCACGTTCATGTCGGTCTCGGCGCGCACGTCCTCGACGTAGGCGAGGTCGAGCATGGGCGTGCCGTCGATGATGCCGACCGAGATCGCGGAGACCGAGTCGGTGAGCGGCACGGCCTTCTTGCCGATGAACTGGTGCTCGCGGCCCCACTCGAGCGCGTCGGCGAGGGCCACGTAGGCGCCTGTGATGGCCGCGGTGCGGGTGCCGCCGTCGGCCTGCAGCACGTCGCAGTCGAGCACGACCGTGTTCTCGCCGAGCGCCTTCATGTCGACGACCGAGCGCAGGCTCCGGCCGATCAGGCGCGAGATCTCGTGCGTGCGCCCGCCGATCTTGCCCTTGACGGCCTCGCGGTCATTGCGCGAGTTCGTCGAGCGCGGCAGCATCGCGTACTCGGCGGTCACCCACCCCTTGCCCTTCCCGGTGAGCCAGCGCGGCACGCCGTTGGTGAACGAGGCGGTGCAGAGCACCTTGGTGCGGCCGAACGAGATGAGCGCCGAGCCCTCGGCGTGCTCGCTCCAGCCGCGCTCGATGGTCACGTCGCGGAGGTCTCCGGGCGTGCGGCCGTCGGCCCTCAGCAGGTCGGGCTGGTCGGTCATGGTGTTCCCTTCGATGGAGCGGATGCGCGGGGTCAGCGCTGGATCGGGATGGTGCCGGTGTGCACCAGGTCGACGTGCTGGATCTCGGGGCCCATGAGCCGGTGCGCGAGCCCGAGGAACTCCTCCTCGCTGCGGCCCGTGGCCTCGTAGCGGTAGCTGGGCGACGCGCTCGCGGTGCGCTCGAGCCCGGTCGACACGAGCACGCGGTACACGTCGTTCGCCGTCTCGACGTCGCTCGAGACGAGGGTGACCTGGTCGCCCATGACGTACTGGATCGCGCCCTTGAGGAACGGGTAGTGCGTGCAGCCCAGCACGAGGGTGTCGACGGATGCCTCGCGCAGCGGCGCCAGGTACTCCTCGGCGACCGCGAGCAGCTCGGGCCCGGTCGTCACGCCCGCCTCGACGAACTCGACGAACCGGGGGCAGGCGCGCGTCTGCAGCTGGAGGTGCGGCGCGGCGGCGAACGCGTCCTCGTACGCGCGCGAGTTGACGGTGCCCGCGGTGCCGATGACGCCGACGCGACCCGAGCGGGTGGCGGCGACGGCACGCCGCACGGCGGGCTGGATCACCTCGACGACGGGCACCTCGTAGCGCTCGCGCGCGTCGCGCAGCATGGCGGCGGAGGCGGTGTTGCACGCGATGACGAGCATCTTGACGCCCTGCGCGACGAGGTCGTCGAGCACGGCGAGCGCGTACTCGCGCACGTCGGCGATGCGCTTCGGCCCGTAGGGCGAGTGCTCGAGGTCGCCGATGTAGAGGATCGACTCGTTCGGGAGCTGGTCCTTGACCGCGCGGGCCACGGTGAGCCCGCCGACCCCTGAGTCGAAGATCCCGATCGGCGCGTCCGTCACGGTCTCCAAGCCTAGAACAGCCCGAGCGGATGCCTCGCAGCCGGCCTCCGCACGAAACCGACGGAGCGCGGTCAGGCGTCGCCGTCGTAGGCGGCGCGCACGGCGCGCGCGAGCCGCCCGGCGGCGTCATGCGGATGCGCGCGCAGCCACGCGAGCCGCACGTCGACGCGCGGCGCGTCGGCGATCGGCACGAACGCGACGCCGGGGCGCGGGTAGTGCGCGGCGGTCGCCTCCGCGGTCACGCCGATCACCTCGGCGGCGGCGATGAGGTCGAGCCACGACTCGACGTCGTCGGTCTCGACGGTGGCGGGCGCCGGCAGGCCGGCGTCGGTCCACAGCGAGGGGCGGGTGGTGCCGTTGTGCGGGTCGATGCCGAGCGTCTCGCTCGTGAGGTCGGCGAGGCGAACGGATGGCCGGAACGCGAGCGCGTGGTCGACCGGCAGCGCGACGACCCGCCGTTCGGTGCCCACGACCTCGGAGCGCAGGTCGCTGCGCTCGAGCGGTCCGCGCACGACCGCGAGGTCGATGCGCCCCTCCGCGAGCGCGAGGTCGGCGCGGTGCACGCGCACGAGGCGCAGCCGCGCGTCGGCGTGGGCGCGGTTCCACGAGCGCAGCACGCCCGTGGTGTGCGCCCCGAGCGCGGCCCACGCGTAGCCGACGCGGATCGTCGCGGCCTCGCCGCGGAGCCCTGCGACGGCGCGGTCGAGCTCGCCGACCACTCGGCGCGCCACTACGAGGAACGCCTCGCCCGCGACCGTGGGCTCGACGCGCCGGGTGGTGCGGTGCAGCAGCGGCACGCCGAGCTCGTGCTCGAGCGCCGCGACCTGGCGCGAGACCGCCGCCTGCGAGACGCCGAGCTCGCCCGCGGCATCCGTGAACGACCGCTCCTCGTCGACTGCGATGAGCGCGCGCAGGTGCCGCAGTTCCACGTCCATGCGATCAGCGTATCAATGAGCGCTGATTGCATTTCCACATCGAGATAATGCGACCTAGCGTGAGCGGCATGAAGCAGGAACGTGTCGCGGCCGCCGCATCCGTCGGCGGAGCGTGCTCGGTGCAGGTGGGCGCCGCCCTCGGGGCGACCGTCTTCCCGCTGGTCGGGCCGGCCGGCGTGGTCGCGCTGCGGCAGGCCGTCGCCGCCACCGCGCTGCTCGCGATCGCCCGGCCGAACCCGCGCGCACTCTCGCTGCGCGCCATCCGGCCCGCCGTGCTGCTCGGCCTCGCACTCGTGGTCATGAACTGGGCCCTCTACGGCGCGGTCGAGCGCCTCGGGCTCGGCCTCGCGGTCACGCTCGAGTTCCTCGGCCCGCTCACGCTCGCGCTCATCGGCTCGCGCCGCCGCATCGACCTCGGCGCGGCGCTCCTCGCCGGTGTCGGCGTCGTGCTGCTCACCGGCACCGTGCCGGGCATCGACCTCGCCGGCGTGGCGCTCGGGCTCCTCGCGGCGGGCGCCTGGGCGGCCTACATCGTGCTCAACCAGCGCGTGGGCGCACGCCTCCCGGGCGTACAGGGCACCGCCATCGCGAGCCTCGTCGCGGCCGTGCTCACCGCTCCCCTGCTCGTGTTCTCGCTCGTCGGCCTCGACCCGCGCGAGCTCGGCCACGTGCTGCTGATCGGGCTGGCCGCGGGCATCCTCTCATCGGCACTGCCCTACTCGATCGACCTCAACGTGCTGCGCGTGCTGCCGCGCCAGGTGTTCGGCGTGCTGCAGAGCGTGCAGCCCGCCGCTGCGGCGCTCGCGGGTTTCGTCGTGCTCGGGCAGGCGCTGAGCCCCTGGCAGCTCGGCGGGCTCGCGCTCATCACCGTCGGCAACGTGGTCGCGGTCGGCCGCCCGGCCCGCGGCGCGGGCCCCGCCGAGGCACCCGCGAGCGCGTAGGCCGCGGCCGCGCGCGACGCTAGGCTCGCACTCGTGACCGGATCCGCCGCGCTCCTCACCGACCGCTACGAGCTCACGATGGTCGACGCCGCCCTGCAGTCGGGCACGGCCGAACGCGAGAGCGTCTTCGAGGCGTTCGCCCGCCGGCTGCCCGACGGCCGCCGCTACGGCGTGCTCGCCGGCACCGGGCGCATGCTCGAGCTCATCACCGAGTTCCGCTTCGACGACCCCGAACTCGAGTGGCTGCGCGCCAACGAGGTCGTGCGACCCGCCACCCTCGACTGGCTCGCCGACTACCGCTTCTCGGGTGACATCTGGGGCTACCGCGAGGGCGAGGCCTACTTCCCCGGCTCGCCGCTCGTGACCGTGCAGGGCTCGTTCGCCGAGGCGGTCGTGCTCGAGACGCTCATCCTCAGCGTGCTGAACTACGACTCGGCCGTCGCGAGCGCGGCGGCACGCATGTCGTCGGTCGCGATCGGCCGACCGCTCGCCGAGATGGGCTCGCGCCGCACCAACGAGCGCTCGGCCGTCGCCGCGGCGCGTGCCGCGTACATCGCCGGCTTCGACGCCACGAGCAACCTCGAGGCGGGCCGCACGTGGCAGGTGCCGACGATGGGCACCGCCGCGCACTCGTTCACGCTGCTGCACGACAGCGAGGCCGACGCGTTCCGCGCGCAGGTCGAGGCGATGGGCCCCGACACCACGCTGCTCATCGACACGTACGACATCGAGCGCGGCGTCGCGACGGCCATCGAGGTCGCGGGCACCGAGCTCGGCGCGGTACGCATCGACTCGGGCGACCTGCCCACCGTGGTCGCCGACGTGCGCCGCCAGCTCGACGAGCTCGGCGCCGTGCGCACGAAGATCACCGTGACGAGCGACCTCGACGAATACCTCATCGCCGCGCTCTCGGGGTCGCCGGTCGACGCGTTCGGCGTCGGCACCCGGGTGGCGACCGGCTCGGGGCATCCGGCCGCCGGCATGGTCTACAAGCTCGTCGCCCGCCGCGGCGACGACGGCACGTGGGTCGACGTGGCGAAGTCGAGCGCGCACAAGGCCAGCGTGGGCGGGCGCAAGCACGCGGTGCGCCGACTCGACGGGGCGCGCACGGCGCGCGAGGAGATCGTGGTCGTCGACGCGGCGGTCGGCACGGATGCCCCCGGCGACACGAGCGCTGCAGGCGGAACCGCCTCCGAGCGCGACCTGGTCGTGCCGCTCATGCGGGCCGGCGTGCCCGACGGGCGCTGGCTCGGCCCCGCGGGCACGCGGCTCGCGCGCGAGCACCGGGCGGCGGCGATGCAGGAACTGCCGATCGAGGCGTTCCGGCTGGGCGCGGGCGATCCCGCGATCCCCACGACCTACCGCTGACGCGGCGGCCCTCGAGGAGAAGTCCCTACTCGGACTTCATCTTCTCGTAGATCTCCTTGCAGGTCGGGCACACCGGGAACTTCTCCGGGTCGCGTCCGGGCGTCCACTTCTTGCCGCAGAGCGCCTTGACCGGCTTGCCGGTGATGGCCGACTCGAGGATCTTGTCCTTCTTGACGTAGTGCGAGAAGCGCTCGTGGTCGCCCGGCTCGATCGCCTCCTCCTCGAGGAGCTTCTCGAGCTCGCGGTCGAGCACGGACGTGCTGCCGCCGGAGCTGTCGGGATCGGCGATGCTGGCGCGGACGTCGGGGACCATGCCCGAGATTCTACGCCCGCTGCGCCGCCGCGAGGATCTCCGGACCACGACGCGTGAACACCGCACCGCCGATCAGCACGCCCCCGACGAGCACGGCGATGCCGATGCCGAGACCCGACCAGAGCGCCGAGTCGTACCAGCGGTCGATGCCCGACATGCCGCGCCAGGTGAACCACACGGCCGGCAGCGCGAACACGATCGACACGACCATCGTGATCGACTGCACGAACGCCGCGATGCTCGACGACGACTGCGGCGCCTGGAACGGGCTGTCGCCCGGCTTCACGGCAGGGTACGGGAAGCGCGCCGAGACGATACTGCCGATGCCGAGGGCGCTGCCGAGGAGGCATCCGCTCACCCCCACGATCGCGGGGAGCACCGCCATGTCGCCGAAGAACATGGCGCTGATCGGCGAGCCCACGGCGATGACCACCACCCCGACGATGAACACCGGTAGGAGCCGGCCGACCCGGTCGGCGGTGCCGCGGATGCCGGAGACGACGTGCATCCACACCGCCGTCGAGTCCATGGCGACGTCGTTGTGCACCGTCCAGGCGAGGAACAGCGCGACCATCGGCACCGGGATGAGCGCGAGCAGGCTCGGGTCGACGCCCGCGATGCCGAGCGGCACGACCACCAGCACGGGCGCGATCGGCAGGATCAGGTACGACGCCCAGTAGCGCGCGTCGCGGAAGATGTACGTCAGCGTGCGGGCCGTGACGGCGGACGTCGGGGTGCCGAGCAGCACGTCGAACCAGCCGAGTCCACGGTACGAGCGGGCGGATGCCTCGCGGCCCGGCGTCACGAGCATGCGGGCGACGATCCACTGCCAGGCGAACCACAGCGCCACGACCGTCGCGGCCGCGAGCAGCAGCTTCAGCAGCGCCGTCCAGACCTGTCCGGAGGCGGCGTCGCCGGGGATCGCCCAGACGGCGCCGAGCGGCGTCCAGGCGAGCACCGCGGCGAGCTGCTCGAGCACCCGCAGGCCCGAGCGCGCCCAGTCGACCGTGAGCAGCGAGAGCAGCGCGGGGGCAGACAGCACGGCGAGGACGATGCCGATCACGCCGAGCGCCTCGCGCGATCGACGCGTCGACAGCGCGAACGCGCCGATGGAGGTCGACACGCGGGCGAGGAGGACGCAGGTGCCGAACGCGATCGCGGCGGCGAGCAGTGCGAGCAGGGTGACCCAGAATCCGCGGCTCCAGGTGATGACGGTGCCGACCAGCCCGATGCCGAGCACGACCGTGGGAATGCCGACCATCGCGGCGACTGCGAGACCGGTGGCCAGGGTGCGGTCGGGCATGCCGAGCAGCGCGAAGCGGCGCGGGTCCATGCTGTCGTCGACGCCCAGGATGAGCGGGACGACGATGAAGCCCGCGACCACGACCGAGCCGGCGACGACGAGCACGTCGCGGATGAGCCCGGTGTCGGGCGCGAACCGCAGCCCGGCGAGGATCACGGTGATGAGCAGCGAGACGCCGACCCCGTAGACGATGCCCAGCGTGATGCCGACGACCTGCCAGGCCGAGCGGCGGAACATGTTCGCCAGCAGCTGCAGCTTCAGTAGGACGAGCTGTGCAACCACTCGAGCCCCTCCGCGGCCTTGCGCCCACCCGCGAGGTCGACGAACCGGTCCTCCAGCGTACGACCGTCGCGCACCTCGTCCATCGTGCCCTCGGCGAGCACCTTGCCGCCGACGATCACGGCGACGCTGTCGCACGCGCGCTCGATGAGGTCCATGCCGTGGCTCGAGATGATCACCGTGCCGCCGCGGTCGGCGAACCGCTGCAGGATGTCGCTGATGTTCGCGGTCGACACCGGGTCGACCGACTCGAACGGCTCGTCGAGCACGAGCACGCGCGGCGAGTGGATCATGGATGCCGCGAGGGCGATCTTCTTCGTCATGCCGGCGCTGTAGTCGGCGACGAGCCGGTCGAGCGCCTCCTCGATGCCGAACGCCGCAGCCAGGTCGGCCGAACGCGAGCGCACGGTCTTCGCGTTCATGCCGCGCAGGATGCCCGCGTAGTAGAGCAGCTGGCTGCCGGTGAGGCGGTCGAACACGCGCAGCCGGTCGGGCAGCACGCCGAGCGCCTGCTTGGCTCGACGCGGGTCCTTCCAGACGTCGATGCCGTGCACGGTCACCGCGCCGGAGTCGGGCCGGAGCAGCCCCGAGATCATCGAGAGCGTCGTGGTCTTGCCGGCGCCGTTCGGGCCGACGATGCCGTAGAACGAACCGGCGCGCACCTCGAGGCTCACGTCCGCCACGGCGACCGTCGAGCCGTAGCGCTTGCCGAGGCCGGCCAGGGAGAGCACGACGGGTGCGTCCTCGCCCGGCGCGGGACGCGCGGGGCGGATGCTGGTGCGGCGCGCGAACCGGCGCGGCGGGCGCTGGCCCTTGGGCCGGCGCACGGGCACGGGCTCCGGCTCCGGCTCCGGCTCGATCGCGAAGTCCGCGGCGAACTCCGACTCGAGCTCGTCCGCGGCGGGGGCGACGACACCCGTCTCGCCGGTGTCGATCGACGCCTCGGGGTCGTCGTCGACCTCCGTGTCGTCGTCGGTCTCGACGTCGTCTTCGATGTCAGCGGCGTCCGCCACGTCGGTGTCGTCCTCCGCGTCGGCGTCGACGTCCGAGTCGAGCTCGTCGGACGCGGACTCGGCCTCGAGGTCGACCTCTTCCTCCTCCTCGCCGACCAGCAGGATGGCCTCGTCGGGGGAAGCGTGCCCCGGGCGGCATCCGTCACCGGAGCCTCCTCGATCGGGTCCTCCTCGACCGCTGCCGCTCCGCCCATGGGGTCGGGCTCGGTGCGCGACCCGCCCACGACGGTGGACGCGGCGACCTTGGCCTGGCGCCGCCGTTCGACGACCGCGGTCGTCGTTCCGGTGCGCGACGACTTCGCGTCGGCGACGGCCTGCGACTTCGCGCGGGACTGGTCGGCGGCGGTCCGGCGCGCCGCGGCGCCGCGTGCACTCGCGGCACGACCCGAGGCCGAGCGCGACGAGGACGTGCGCTTGGAGCCGTTTCGGCCCGCGCCGGTGCCCGATGCGCCCTCGTCGGGCCCATCGGTTCGTTCTCCGTCATCCCGGAACGGCGGCACGGGTGTCACCGTCCCAACCTAGCAAGCCACCCCGGCTCGCGCGCGTCTTCCATGCGTTCCCCCGAATGCTCGATCGCGGCGCTTCCGGGCCACGGTACACGAGACGTGTCACAATCTGACTACGGTGCGTCGGACGATGGCGGCCGCTCAGGCGGTTCCGGTAGTCTGACCCCCGGCATAACGGTGTGTCCAGATGTGAACTTCCGGATGAACGGCAGGGAAACGACTCGACACGAGGCTGAGCAGGATCGTCGATCGTCTCCCCCGCTGCATCCGCCACCACAGCAAGGAGATGCAGTGAGCACCCAGATCGTGATCCTCGCGGCGGGCATGGGCAGTCGACTCGGTCGGAGCCTTCCCAAGCCGCTGACCCCGTTGAGCGACGGCCGCACCATCATGCAGCAGCAGTTCGACAACATCCACCACGCGTTCGGCAACGCCGCGGGCGTGACCATCGTCGTCGGCTACAAGCTCGAGCACATCATCGAGTCGTTCCCCGAGGCCTCGTTCGTCTACAACGAGGAGTACGACCAGACCAACACGTCGAAGAGCCTGCTCCGGGCGCTCCGCGCCTCGCAGTCGGGCGGCGTGCTCTGGATGAACGGCGACGTCGTCTACGACCCGCGCGTGCTCGACCGCGCCGTCGCGCTCATCGCCCGCGAGCAGTCGTTCGTGACCGTCAACACCTCGAAGGTCTCCGACGAGGAGGTCAAGTACACGACCGGCGCCGAGGGCTACATCGAGCAGCTCTCGAAGCAGGTCGTCGGCGGCCTCGGCGAGGCGGTCGGCATCAACTACGTCGCCGCGCACGACAAGGCCGCGCTGGTGCGCCGCCTGCAGCAGGTCGACGACCAGGACTACTTCGAGCGCGGCCTCGAGCTCGCGATCGCGCAGGACGGCATGCTCGTCGAGCCGCTCGACATCTCCGACCTGTACGCGGTCGAGATCGACTTCGCGGAAGACCTGGAGCGCGCGAACCACTTCGTGTGATCGCCGCTCCCGGAGCGCCGGCGCCCCTCTGGTCGCCGGCGCTTCGTCGTTCCGCAGGGCTCAGACGGTGCGGGGCTCAGCCGGTGCGCTGGCGCGACGACCGCGCGACGCCCGCGCGTTCGAGCGCGGCGGCGATGACCCGCCCGAGCCAGGTGAAGACGATGGGGCTCAGTACGTACAGCGGCAGCGCGATCGCCCAGACGGCGGGCGCGTAGTACTCGGCGCCCAGCGCGACGAACACGGCCACGCCCAGCACGACGCCCGACGCGCCCGCGGCGAGGTAGTACAGCCACGCCGACCACTTCCGGTAGCGCGTGACGAGGAACGGCAGTTCGAGCAGCACGCCCACGAGCAGCCCGGTGCCGAGGTAGCGCAGCAGCCACTGCGGGGCGAAGGCGGATGCCACGAGGCCGGCGATCAACCCGGTGAGCACGGCCGTGCCGGGGCGGCGCAGCAGCGCGAGCCCGACCGCGCTCGGCAGGAAGTGCGTGCCGATCGTGACGCCGTAGAGCACGGGTGCGATGACCGCGATGAGGCCGGCGAGGTAGCCGGCGCCCGCGGCGAACAGGCCGCCGCCCACGCCGATCGCCGCACAGCTCAGGATGACGCGCGTACTGACCCGATCCACCGGTTGGCCTCCACCGTTCTCGATGCTCCCAACCTATCGCCGCCTCGCCGCGATCGGCGCATCGCCGGGGATCGCGCCTGCGCGGTGCGGGCCCCGGCGGCCTCTACGATGAGAGCGTGACCAGCTACGCCGACGCGCACCCGTATGCGCGGAGCCCCTGGTCGCGGTACCGGCACGCGCTGTGGCTGCTGACGACGCGCGACCTCAAGGTGCGCTACTCCACGTCGGCGCTCGGCTACCTGTGGTCGATCCTCGATCCGCTCGTGATGGCGGCGATCTACTGGTTCGTCTTCACGGTGGTGTTCCAGCGCCTGGTCGGCACGGAGCCGTACATCGTGTTCCTGCTCGCGGCGCTGCTGCCGTGGATGTGGTTCACGGGGTCGGTGTCCGACTCGACGCGGGCGTTCCTGAAGGACGCGAAGCTCGTGCGCTCAACGAAGCTGCCGCGCACGGTCTGGGTGACCCGCATCGCGCTGTCGAAGGGCATCGAGTTCCTGCTCGCGATCCCGGTGCTCGCGGCGTTCGCGATCGTGTTCCGCGCCGAGGTGCACTGGGAGCTGCTCCTGTTCCCGCTCGCGATCGCGATCCAGGCGGTGCTCGTGGTCGGCCTCGGCCTCATCGTGGCGCCCCTCGTGGTGTTCTTCCGCGACTTCGAGCGTGCGGTGAAGCTCGTGCTGCGCTTCCTCTTCTACGCATCGCCCATCGTGTACGGCACGTCCAACCTGCCGGAGTCGCTGCAGCCGTGGGCGGCGTTCAATCCGCTCACCGGCATCTTCGGCCTCTACCGCGCCGGGTTCTTCCCCGGCGAGCTCGACTGGTTCGCGGTGGGCGTCTCGGCGGCCATGTCGCTCGGGTTCCTCGCCATCGGCGTCTGGATGTTCCGCCGCACCGAGCGCGCCGTGCTGAAGGAGATCTGATGACGGATGCCACGCTCCGCGCACCCGCCGGCCACGGCGGCGCCATCCGCGTCGACGATGTCGGCATCCGCTTCCGTCGCAATCGCCGCGGTCGCCGCTCGTTCAAGGACCTGCTGGCCGGCCGCTCCCGCCGCTCGCGCCCCGACGAGTTCTGGGCGCTGCGCAACGTCACGGTCGACGTGCGGCCGGGCGAGGCGATCGGCGTGGTCGGCCGCAACGGCCAGGGCAAGTCGACGCTGCTGAAGCTCGTCGCGGGCGTCATGCTGCCCGACGAGGGCTCCGTGACCGTGGAGGGCGGCGTCGCGCCGCTCATCGAGATCACGGGCGGGTTCGTCGACGACCTCACGGTGCGCGACAACATCATGCTCACGGCCGGCCTGCACGGCATGCGGCGCGACCAGATCGACGCGCGGTTCGACGGCATCGTCGACTTCGCCGAGATCGGCGACTTCCTCGACACCCCGTACAAGCACCTGTCGAGCGGCATGAAGGTGCGCGTCGCGTTCGCGGTCATCTCGCAGCTCGAGGAGCCGGTGATCCTCGTCGACGAGGTGCTCGCGGTCGGCGACAAGGCGTTCCGCGAGAAGTGCTACCGACGCATCGAGGAGTTGCTCGCGGGCGGCCGCACCCTCTTCTTCGTCTCGCACAACGAGCGCGACCTGCGCCGCTTCTGCGCACGCGGCCTCTACCTCGACAAGGGCGCGCTGGTCGTGGACGGGCCGATCGACGAGGTGCTCGAGCGCTACAACGCCGACTCGGCGAAGCGGTAGCGACGACACGACCCGCCCGGCGCAACCCCCTCGGCCCCACCATGGGGCCGACGTAGGATGGCGCCGATGGCCGAGCCCGTGTACAGGATCACCACGATGGGGTCGGATGCGCCGCACCTGCCGCATCCGCAGCCCCACGAGCCCACCCACCAGGCCGAGTTCCGCCCGGCCGACTCGGGTGCGCCGCACGACGAGACGCCGCCGCGCGACCCCGCCGACGAGCCGTCGCCCATGCTGCTGCGCACCATCGACCGCGTGCTGGCGGTGCAGCGCCCGGTCGTGCTCGCGCACCTGCGGGGCATCCGACGCCGTTCGCCGCACGCGACCAGCGAGCAGCTCGTGCGCATCCTCGAGCGTCGCTACCTCGCCGCGATCACCACGGGCGGCGCGGCCGTCGGCGCGACCGCGGTCATCCCCGCGATCTCCACGCCCGTCACGCTCGCGCTGTCGGGCGTCGAGACGGCCGGGTTCCTCGAGGCGACCGCACTGTTCGCGCAGTCGGTCGCCGAGGTGCACGGCATCGCGGTCGACAACCCCGACCGGGCGCGTGCGCTCGTGATGACGCTCATGCTCGGCCGCGAGGGCAGCGACCTGATCCGCCAGTTCGCCGGGCAGGCGACCGGCACCGGGGTCGACCGCAACGCCTACTGGGGCGAGCTCATCACGAACAACCTGCCGAAGGCCGTCATGTCGACCGTGGTCGACCGCCTGCGCCACACGTTCATCAAGCAGTTCGCCGCGCGCGGCGGTGCGAGCTTCATCGGCAAGGCGATTCCGTTCGGCATCGGCGCGGTGATCGGCGGCGCCGGCAACCACGTGCTCGGCCGCCGGGTGCTGCAGCAGTCGCGGCTGGCGTTCGGCCCGCCGCCGATGCAGGTGCCGTCGGTCATCGAGCCGACGGTGCGCGAGGCGCAGGTGACGGATGCCTCGGGCGGGCGCCTGCGCCGCATCGGAACCGCCGCGGGAGACGGCGTCCTGCGCGCGGCGCGCTCCGCGGGGCGCATCGTGCCGGGCCGGCGCCGCCGTGCGACCGTCGGCGAGGAGGCATCCGCCCCCGCAGCATCCGACGAGGAACCCTAGAGCTCGGTGCCGAGTTCCGCGGCCTCGGAGTCGTGCTCGTCGATCTCGGGATCGGCGGCGTGGATCTTCGCGAACCGCTCCCACTCGTCCATGAGATGCTGCACCGCTGCGTGGAAGCGCGCGGTCGTCGCCCCGGGGGTGGTGTCGCCGAAGTAGCGCTCGACCCAGTACGCGAGCCGCGCGAGCGAGTCGTCGTCGTGCTCCACCTGGTCGATGCGCTCCACCACGTTCGGGGCGTCCGCCACCGTGAGCCACTCGCACGCGGCCAGGTAGCCGCCCGTGTCGACCTCGGCGTCGGGGTTCGCCGGGCGGGTCACCATGAGCGGCTTGCCCGCGGCGAGCCGGTCGTAGACCATCGCCGAGATGTCGACGATCGCCATGTCGGCGGCGGAGAGCTGCCAGCCGAGCTCGGCGCCCGTGTCGTGCACGTGCTGCGCCGAGGCATCCGCCTGGTTCGCCTCCGCGAGCATGCGCACGATCTCGGTATTCGCGGCGCCGTAGGCGTGGTCGACCACGCCCGAGCGCGGGTGCGGGCGGTAGATCACGCGGTGGCGGCCCGTCGCGAGCAGGGCGCGCACGAGCTCCACGCCGTGCGACGCGATCGACCCGTACGCCGCGGCGGCCCGGTCGCCCTCCCAGGTCGGGGCGTACAGCACGACCTCGCGGTCGTCGGGCGTGTACGGCAGCTCGCCCGAGTAGTGGTCGGCCTGCGGCCGGCCGATCGGGATCGCGCGCCGGTCGAAGTCGTAGTCCCAGAGCACCTTGTCGAGGCGGGCACGTGCCGCGTCGCCCGCGATGAGCGCGTAGTCGTACGCCTTGAACTGGTTCGTGGTCATGTACATCTTGTCGGACTCGCCGTGGTTGATGAACACGTGCCAGCGGCGCCCGTAGCGCATCATCTGGAAGTTGCGCGTGTTCTGGTTCACGTAGAACACGACGCGCATCGGCTGGTCGTGGATGAGCTTCTCGAGGTCGACGACCGTGCGCACGTACGCGACCGGCACGGGCGACTCCTCGAGCAGGCGGGTCGCGGCCGTGGCGTTGCGGCTCAGGATCACGACCGGCCAGGTCTTCGCGAGCTCGGCGAGCGGCTTGTACCACTGGCGCAGCTGGTAGAGGTTGACCTCGCCGTCGGCGAAGTAGACGCCGATCACGTACTTCTGCGATTCGAGCGGCGGGGTCTCGACGAGCTTCTTGCGCACCGCCGTCTGCCCGCGGCGAGCGGTCCACAGCTCGCGCGCCACCTTCGCGGCGAGCCGCACGTCACGTCCGATCCTCACCGGGCAAGGGTATCCGGCGGCAGGTCACGGCCAGCCGAGAGCGGGCCCCGCGCCCGACGTCGGTAGCGGATCGTTAGACGACGGGCGGGCGCCCGGCCAGCGTCATCCGCCACACCGTCGACCAGCGCATCGGGCGCCGCTCGCCGGGGTCGGCGCGCCACCCCTCGCGCCAGCCGCCGAACCACGCGCGCAGCGCCGTCGGGTTGCGCGCCCAGCGCAGCACCTGGATCGCCGTCCACGACCCCACGTAGACGGGCACGAGCACCGCGGGCAGGTTGCGGCGCGCAAGCCAGACGCGGTTGCGGGCGTTGAGGCGGTAGTAGTAGCTGTGCCGGGTGGGTTCGATGACCGGATGCCCCGCCGCGAGGTCGCCCGCGTACCAGGCGCGGTGCCCGGTGTCCCACACCCGCCACGCGAGTTCGATGCCCTCGTGCGCGTAGAAGAACGGGTCGGCCCAGCCGCCGGTGGCGTCGTAGACGTCGCGCGGCAGCAGCACCGCACCCTCCCAGCACGAGAACACGTTGCTCGGGCGGGCGGGGTCGCCCTTGCGGATGCGCGGGGTCCAGCGCCTCGGCGAGGCGACGCCCGCCGGGTCGACCACGCGCGGCTGCACGAGCCCGATGCCCGGGTCGCGTCGCACGAGCGCGATCGCGTCGGCGAGGAACGTCGGGCTCGGCAGGAACGCGTCGTCGTCGAGGAAGAAGACGTACTCCCCCGCGACCTCGGGCACGCCGCGGTTGCGGCCGGCCGGGATGCCGAGGTTCTCCGGCAGGTGCAGCGTGCGCACGCCCGCGGGCAGCGCGGGCTCGGCCGTGGCCGGGTCCCACCCGTTGCCCACGCAGACGACGTCGACCTCGACGCCCTGCTGGTCGAGCAGGCTCCGGATGCCTCGGGCCAGGTCGTCCGGCCGGGTGCCCATCGTGAGCACCACGGCCCCGACGCGCGGGGCGTCGGTCACGCGCGCACCCGGCGCGACGCGAGGATCGCGACGAAGTGGCCCACGAGCGCGAGCAGCGACAGCGGCACGAGCGCGATCAGCACGACGCGATCGACGAGCGGCTCCCCTACGAAGAGGCCCACGACGGCCGCGGCGAAGATGATGAGGGTCAGCTCGACCGAGTGGTACAGCCGGTGGAACGGCACGAACCGGGCCGCGCGTCGCAGCGTGCGGAGCAGCCCGCCGCGCGGGGCGGACTCCCCCTCGGCATCGGCGAGCTTCGGGAGGCCCGCGTTGGCGCGGGCCACATGCACCATGTCGTTCAGCGCCTTGTTCAGCACGATGACGAGCGCGAGCAGCGCGGCGAGCGTGGTCCAGAGGAAGTCGGCCGGGAACTCGAGCGGGTACGCGGCCGCGCGGATGCCGAGCGCGAGCGGGATGAGCGCCTCGGTCGAGTAGTGCCCGACCTTGTCGAGGAACACGCCCGCGGGGCTCGACGTGCCGCGCCAGCGCGCCACCTCTCCGTCGCAGCAGTCGACGAGCATCTGCAGCTGGCCGAGCACGACCGCGAGCAGCGGCCCCCAGATGCCGGGGATGAGCAGCGCCGCCGCGGTCGACCAGCCGATGAGGATCATGAGGCCGGTCACGCCGTTCGCCGAGATCGACGTGCGCAGCAGCACCCACGTCACGTACGGCGAGAGGTCGCGCAGGTACAGCGACGCCGTCCAGTGCTCGGCGTTGCGGCGGCTGCGCACCTCGGGCGGCTGCGTCACCGCGCGGAGCTCGGCGATGCTCGACGGTCGCCCGCGGTCGTGGATGGCGTCAGGCATCCGTCACCTTCCCGTGTGTGCGGAGATGTTGCGCGTGAGTGCGCCGAAGCCGAGCACGAACCCGATGCCCCAGCTCACGTGGATGACCGGCAGCACGACGAGGAACCGCATCGCGGTCGCCGGACCGTCGCCGCGCCCGTAGGCCAGCGTCGCGACCACGACGAGCAACGCGTACGCCGCGGGCGCGAGGAAGCCGACCAGCAGCCACGGCGTCGCCCCGAGGGCGGCCTGCACGAGCCCCGCGATGCCGAGGATCGTGCCCAGCACGAGGCCCAGCACCAGCACGGGCGGTGCGAAGTAGCGGATGCCGTTGGCCGACGGGAACCGGCGCGCGAGCTCCCCGCGCCAGAGGCCCGTCGAGAGCATCTGCCGGGCGAGCCGTCCGACCGACCCGCGCGGGCGGTAGGTGACCTTCAGCTCGGGGGTGAACCAGACGGTGCCGCCGGCCTCGCGGAGTCGCTTGTTGAGCTCCCAGTCCTGGCCGCGCTTGATGTCCTCGTCGAACAGGCCGACCGCCTCGATCGCCTCGCGGCGGAACACGCCGAGGTAGACCGTGTCGGCCGCGCCCTCGGGCCCGCCGACATGGTGCGGGGTGCCGCCCAGGCCGACCTTCGTGCCGTACGCGAGCGCGACGGCGCGCTCGAACGGGGTCTCCCCCTGCGCGTCCATGATGCCGCCGACGTTGTCGGCGCCCGTCCGCGCCAGCGTGTCGACCGCGACGCGCGCGTAGTCGGCCGGGAGCGCGGAGTGCGCGTCGACGCGCACCACCACGGGGAACTCGGATGCCTCGATGGCGAGGTTCAGGCCCGCGGGCGTCGAGCCCACCTCGTTGTCGATGACCCGCACGCGTGCGTCGCGCCGGGCGAGGTCGGCGACGAGCTCGTTCGTGCCGTCGATCGACGGGCCGACCGCGATGGTCACGTCGAACGGGCCGTCGTAGTCCTGCGCGAGGATCGACTCCACGGCGGCGCGCACGTGCGCCACGTCGTTGAGGACCGGCATGACGTAGGAGACGCCGGAGAGCGACGACACCGTCGCGTCGGGGTGGTCGTCGGCCATCGTCCTCACTCGTGCTCGGGTCGATCGATGCTACCAGCAGGCACCCGGGGAACCGGTGCGCCGGCGGGCCCGCGCGGCGGGCGTCTCCGGGCACGGCGAAGGGCCGCCGGATGCGCCTGCCCGCGGCATCCGACGGCCCTTGCTGGAAGGAGTGCGCGCTACTCGGTCGGCAGCTCGCTGAGGGTGACCGTGACCGTCGTGGCCTGCCCGTCGCGCACGTAGGTCAGGTCGGCCTGGGCGCCGCCCGGGAGGGCGCGCACCTGCGCGGTGAGGTCGGTCTGGTCGGTGATCGGCACCCCGTTGAAGTTGGTGACGATGTCGCCCGACTGCAGGCCCGCCTGGTCGGCACCGCCGCCCGGCGTCACCTCCTGGATCAGCGCGCCGACCGTCTCGGCGCCGTCGGCGGCGGATGCCGCGCTGACCGTCGCGCCGAGCAGGCCGTGGCTCGCCGAGCCGTCCTCGATGATCTCGTTCGCGATGCGCTGCGCGAGGTTCGACGGCACCGCGAAGCCGACGCCGATGTTGCCCGCCTCCGACGAGCTCGAGCCCGTGCTCAGGATCGCCACGTTGATGCCGATGAGCTCGCCGTCGCTGTTCAGCAGCGCGCCGCCCGAGTTGCCCGGGTTGATCGCGGCATCCGTCTGGATGACCGGCAGCGAGATGGTCGCCGACGACGACGCCTGGCCCTGGCCCGGCTCCTGGTCCTCGAAGTTCCAGAAGTCGAACGGGCTGTCGGTGCTGCCGCTGTCGCCCTCGTCGGACTCGGTGCCGTCGTCGGGCGTCTCGGGGGCGGCCGACGAGGCCACGTCGATGCTGCGGTTCAGCGCCGAGACGATGCCGTTGGTGACCGTGCCCGACAGGCCGAGCGGCGCGCCGATGGCGATCGCCACGTCGCCGACGTTCAGCTGGTCGGAGTCGGCGAACTCGATCGGGGTGAGGTCGCTCGCGTCGTCGAGCTTGATGACCGCGAGGTCGGAGAGCGGGTCGGTGCCGATGAGCGTCGCCGTGGAGAGGCGGCCGTCGTCGGTCTTCACCTCGATCGTCGGGTCGCCGATGGCGCCGTCGAGCGTGACCACGTGGGTATTGGTGAGGATGTAGCCGTCCTCGCTCAGGATCACGCCCGAGCCCGTGCCGGCCGACGAGCCGCCGCTCACCGAGATGGTGACGACGCTCGGCGACGCGGTCGCCGCGACGGCAGTGATCTGGTTCACATCGGACGCGTCGTTCACGACGATGCTCTGCGCACCCTCGGCATCGGCGGCCGGGATGCTCGTGGTCTGGTTCGCCGACACCAGCGCGGCGATGCCGGCACCGGATGCCCCGCCGATCAGCGCGCCGACGACGAGCGCCGCTGCGGCGATGCCGAGCGTGCCCCGGCCCGAGCGCTCCTTCGGCTGCTGGGTGGCCGGGGCGTCGGTGAGCACCGCGGTCGGGTTGGTGGTCGTGTCGCCGGGGCCGGCGCCGTGGGTGCCGTTCGCGGCGTTCGGGGCGCTCGTGCCGCCGAAGGCCGGCGGGACCGCGCCGGGCGCGGGCTGGGAGGCGCCGGTCGCGGGCTGCTCCCCGTACGGGCGGGGCGCCTGGCCGGGCGAGTAGACGGTCGCGTTCGGCGTGGCCGGCTGCGGGGTCGTGGGCTGGGCGGGCGCCGCGTCGGCGGCGGGGGCGGCGGGCTGCGCGGGCTGCTCTGCGGCGGCGGGCGCTGCCGGGGTGGCGGGCTGCTCCGGCGCGGCGGGCTCGGACTCGGCGGCGGGCTCGGACTCGGCGGCGGGCGCGGCGGGCGCGGCGGGCGCTGCCGGGGCGGGCGGTGCGGTCTCGCGGGGCGTGTCGCCCGCGGCATCCGTCACCGGGGTGTTCTCGGAGGTCTGGTCCTCGGCCCGCGGATCCTCGGGGGCCGTGCCGTTCGTGTCGGTCATGTCTGCTCCTTCCAAGCGAGACCAGACTGAACGCGCAAGCTGTGCGTTCCGTCGGCGGAGTCTGTGAACCGTCTATCCCTCAGCGGAGACTGCGCTCAGGTTCGGCTCGGGAACGGCTCAGCAGCCCGGACCGCGCGGATCGGCGACGCAGTCGGCCCCCACCAGCACCGTGTCGGCGGCGCCGACCAGCACGTCGAGCGGTGCCGATCCGATGTCGAGCGTACCGGCGATCGGCACCCACCCGGTGCCCGCGAACCGGTATTCGGCGGTGTACGTCGTGACCAGCACGACCGTGTGCGTGCCGCGCGTCGCGTAGACGTGCGAGGTGGGCGTGGCGCTGAACTCGGGCTGGCCGAGCGTCGCCCAGGTTGCCCCGCCGTTGGCGTCGGTGATGCTGGCGCCGTCGCTGTGCTGCCAGCGGTAGCCGACCGGGGTGAAGCGCACGTCCGCGGGCAGGCCGAGCAGCGTGCCCGCGACCGGGTGAGCGGATGCCCCCGCCACGAAGTTCGCCGGCAACCCGACGATGGCCCAGCCATCGGGCTCCATGCCGTTCGTCGGCTCGTCGGGCCGGAACGACGCGATGTCCGCGAGCGTGACGACGTAGCCCGGGGTCTCGACGCCCGGCGGGCATTCCGGCTCCGGCCAGCACGGCGGCGGCACGACGTTCAGGCCCTGCGTGATGATCCCCACGGCCGCCCCGGCTCGGGGTCGTAGTCGGGGTCGGTGGGCGCGCCGAGACCGCCCTCGTAGGAGGCTTCAGCGTCGTCATCCTGACCAATGGCTAGCTGAGCCCAAACGTTCACTGCATCGCCAGACACCGCACCACCGGAGGTGACACCGCACAGTCCGGCAACACTGGCGGTGACGGAGCAGCCTTCGCCTTCGTGCCCGCCACCAGCGGCCGCGAGCACGAGGGCGGCCGCTAACAGGTACTCGGACCAGACCATAGGTCGCTCGACTCGACAATCAGTTGACGTTCGTCGTCTGTGCCGGTGAAATCAACCACCAACGTCAAGTGGTCAGCGCGGTCTGACGGAGTTACGTCGACCTCAGACTCGTTGACCACGCGCGTCGCGCTCACGTCGGTGCAAAGGTATGCCGTGACGAACACGTCCTTCGCCTGACCCCACTCGGCGAGAGTCCCGCCCTCCACCTGCACCGCGCCCACGAGCCGAAGTGAGTTTGCCTGGAGCTGCTCAAACTCTTCGATCGCGATCTCCGCGAGTGCCGCCCCAACGAACGGCCGGATCCGCTCCGGGTCATCGCCACCGTCCTCGCCAATGATCTGCGACATCTCCGCGTACGCCTCGTAGGCGGCGATGGCTGCGGCGAGGGCTTCCTCGTCGGACGCGAAGACCGGCTCAACGGTGGGGGTCGGCGTCGGAGGGGTCGCGTCGGCGGGGGCGCAGCCCGCGAGGGCGGTCGCGGCGGCGACGGCGAGCACCGCGAGGAGGCGGGTGCGCGGCGCGGGCATGCAGCACACCGTAGGACATCCGGAGCGCGACGAATCGGCGTTTCCACAGCCCCACGCCCGACCGGTCCGGTCACGCGCGCCCACGGGCATCCGCGCCCCTGCTGGTGCGCAAGCGGTGGTGGAGCGCGCGATGCGCCACAATGTGCGCACCTGCGGCGGCCCGGGCGCGGACGGAGTACGCAGAACGCGGAAACCACGGCGGGTTTTCCGCAGTTCGCGTACACGGTGGGAGCGGGCGCGACGACGGAGTACGCAGAATGCTGAAATGGGCGCGGGGTTTCCGCGTTCTGCGTTCTCGGTCGGGCGGGCGAGTGGCAAGCAGCGCGGGGCGGGTGTGTAGCGTGAAGGCGTGAGCGATTTCACGGCGGCGGGGCGGCTGGAGCCGTGGCAGCGCACCGCGGCGGGCGCGGGGCTGCTGGCAGACGACGGCTCGGTCGCGGCCACGATCTTCGCCGAGATGAGCGCGCTCGCGGCGCGCACCGGGGCGATCAACCTGGGGCAGGGGTTCCCCGACGAGGACGGCCCGGCCGAGGTGCTCGAGGCCGCGCGCCAGGCGATCGCCGACGGCGTGAACCAGTACCCGCCGGGCATCGGCATGCCGGTGCTGCGCGAGGCGATCGCCGCGCACCAGCGGCATTGGTACGGCATCGACCTCGACGCCGATCGCGAGGTGCTCGTGACCGCCGGCGCGACGGAGGCGCTCGCCGCGACGCTGCTCGCGCTCGTCGACACGGGCGACGAGGTGGTCACGTTCGAGCCCTTCTACGACGCGTACGGTGCGCTCGTCGCGCGCGCGGGCGGCATTCATCGCACGGTCCCGCTGCGCTTCCCCGACTTCCGGCCCGACCCCGACGAGCTGCGCGCCGCCGTGACCGACCGCACGCGCGTGATCATCGTCAACTCGCCGCACAATCCCACGGGCGCGGTGTTCGACCGCACGACCCTCGAGCTCGTCGTCGAGCTCGCCGCCCGCCACGACGCGATCATCGTGACCGACGAGGTGTACGAGCACCTCACCTTCGACACCGGGCACGTGCCCGTCGCATCCCTCGCCGGCGCGTTCGACCGGACCGTGTCGATCTCCTCGGGCGGCAAGACGTTCAGCACGACCGGCTGGAAGATCGGCTGGGCGACCGGGCCGGCGCGCCTCATCGAGCGAGTGCTCGCGGTCAAGCAGTTCCTCACCTACGTCAACGGCGCGCCGTTCCAGCCCGCGATCGCCGCCGGGCTCGGCTTGCCCGACGACCGGTTCGCGCTGCTCGCCGACACGCTGCAGTCCAAGCGCGACCTGCTCGTCACCGGGCTGCGCCACGCGGGATTCGAGCTGTCGGTGCCCGCCGCGGGCTACTTCGTCGTCGCCGACGCCGCCACAGTCGGCCACCCCGACGGCGAATCGCTCTGCCGGCGTCTGCCCGAGCTCGCAGGCGTCGTCGCCGTGCCGCTCACGGCCTTCGTGCACCCGGATCGCCGCGAGTCGACTCGCAGCCTGGTGCGGTTCGCGTTCTGCAAGCGGGTGGACGTGCTGGAGGAGGCATCCGCTCGCCTCGCCCGACTCGGCGCCTACTGAACCCGCAGGCTCAGCGCGGCACGACCGAGAACCGCCGCAGCTCCAGCGCCGGGTTCAGGCGTCGCACCGCCGCGATGCGCTCGGCCGAGATCCATGCGACGGCCACGTCGGTCGCCTCGCCGATCGTCGCGATCTCGACGCCCATCGGGTCGACGACCATGCTGTTGCCGGCCCCGATCGGCGGCGCGTGGTCGGCCGCGAGCACGTACGCGGTGTTCTCGAGCGCCCGCGCGGTCGTGAGCGTGCGCCAGTGGTGCTCCTTGAGCGGCCCGCGCACCCACTCGGCGGGCATGCACACGACGTCGGCGCCGGCGTCGATGATGCGGCGGGTCACCTCGGGGAAGCGCGCGTCGTAGCAGGTCTGCAGGCCGAAGCGGATGCCCCCGAGCTCGAACACCTCCGGATCGCCGACCTCGCCCGGGGCGATCCAGTCCGACTCCCGCTGGCCGAACGCGTCGTACAGGTGCAGCTTGCGGTACGCGGCGACGACGCCCGTGCCGGGCGCCACGGCGACCACGGTGTTGTGCGCGTGCGCCGCGTCGGCCCGCTCGAGGAACCCGGCGACCAGGTGCACGTCGAGTTCGTCGGCGAGGGCCGCGAGGGCGGTGACGAACGGGCCGTCCGGCGGCTCGGCCGCATCCACCCAGTCCTGCCCCTGCTGCGGCGTGAAGTAGCTCGAGTACTCGGGGAAGACGACGAGCTTCGCCCCGCGGCCGGCCGCGAGCGACGCCAGGCGCACGATCTCGGCGAGATTCGCCTCACGGTCGTCGCCGGGCGCGAACTGCGCGACCGCGACTCCGAGGTGGTCGGCGTCGGCTGCGGCATCCGTCATTCGCCCAGACTATCGAGGGCGAGCGGATGCGGCCGGGCCGCGCATGGGCGAAGCTGGAAGCACCCCTGAGCGAGAGGCACCCGATGGCGTACACCCGCGAGTCGATCCCCGACCTGACCGGCCTCACCACCGTGATCACCGGCGCGAACGGCGGGCTCGGCCTCGAGACGGCGAAGGCGTTCGCGGCGAAGGGCGCGCACCTCGTCATGGCGGTGCGCGATCTCGAGAAGGCGGATGCGGCGGTCGCCGAGATCCTCGACGATGCGCCGGATGCCTCGGTGGAGCGCGTCGCGCTCGACCTCGCGTCGCAGGCATCCGTGCGGGCCGCGGCCGAGCAGATCCTCGCCGCGCACGACCGCATCGACGTGCTCGTGAACAATGCGGGCCTCATGGCGATGCCCGAGCGCGAGACGGAGGACGGATTCGAGATGCAGGTGGGCGTCGACCACCTCGGGCACTGGACACTCACGGCGCTGCTGCTGCCGGCGCTGCTCGCCGCGCCCGCGGCCCGCGTGGTGACGGTGACGTCGACCGCGCACCACGTCGGCAAGCCGCTCGACCCCGACGAGCCGTTCCGCCGCGGCGACCGCTACGACGCCTGGCGCGTCTACGGCGACGCGAAGCTCGCGAACTACCACTTCGGCCTCGGCCTGCAGGAGCGCTTCGCGGCCGCCGGCGTGCCCGCGCAGAGCTTCATCGCACACCCGGGCCTCTCGCACAGCGACCTGCAGACCCGTACGGTGCGCGAGGGCGGCGCCGGCAGCGCCGGCCCGTTCTTCGCCTGGGCGGCGGCGAACACGGGCATGGAACCGGCGCGCGGGGCACTCCCCCAGATCCGCGCGGCGACCGACCCCGACGCCCGCGGCGGCGAGTTCTACGGGCCGCGTTGGGTGAACGTCGGCAAGGCGGTGCGATTGCCCGTCATCCGGCCCGGGCGGGCCGCGGCGATCCGCGCCCTCTGGGACGTGTCGGAACGCCTCACCGGCGTGCCGCTCGCGGTGCCTCCGCCGACCGCCTCCGCGGACTGAGCGGGCCCGCGGATCATCCCGACACGAGGTGCTCGAGCAGCGGCAGCAGTTCCGACGGCAGCAGCCCGACATCCGCGTCGTCCCCGGCATCGATCTCGGTCGCGGCGACCGCCACCAGACCGCGTGCCGGGACCACCTCGACCACCTGCCCGCCGAAGCCCCAGGCCAGGTACGCGGGGTCGTCGAGGAACGTGGTGCGCCACCACAGGTACCCGTAGCCGCCGGTCACGCCGGCACGCACCGGAATGCCACCGAGCTGGTCGGCGGTCGCGTCGCGCACCCACGAGGCCGGCACGACCTGCTCGTCGTTCCAGCGCCCCTCCTGCAGGTACAGGTTGCCGATCGCCGCGAGGTCGGTCGGCCGGAGCCGGAGATGGCTCCATCCCGTGTTGAGACCCTGCGGGTCGACCGGCCAGGCGACCGCTGCGGAGTCGTCCTCGGCATCGGCGAGCGGCCCCTCGAACGCGGCGAGCGTCTCGATGCCGAGCGGAGCGAACAGGCGTTCGCGGGCGTAGTCGAACGCGCTCGCGCCGGTCGCCTGCTCGATGATCGCCGACAAGAGGTGCGCGCCGCCGTCGGAGTAGTCGAAGGTGCGGCCGGGCGCCCGCACCGCATCTTCGAGGATGGTCGCGATCCAGTCGTCCGAGCGCTGGAACGTGTAGGAGGGGCCCTCGTGCGTTCCCGCGAAGCCGGCGGTGTGCGTGAGCACCTGGTCGAGCGTCGCATCGGCGGTCGCCGCCGACATGCGATCGACGTCGTCGGGCAGCAGCTCCGCCAGCGTCGCGTCGACGCCGGAGACGCTACCGTCGGCGATCGCGATGCCGATCAGTGTCGAGATGACGCTCATGGTCACCTCCTCGGTGTCCCACCCGTCGTCCGCCGCGGCGCCGAACGTCTCGTCCAGGATCGGCTCGCCGTCAAGGGTCACCACGAGGGCGCGGAGCTGCCCCGCCCGACGAGTCTGCGCGGCGAGGTCGACGAGGCCCTGCGAGGCACGACCGCGGATCTCCGCAGCGAGCACCTCCTGCTCGTTCGGGGCGATCGCGTCGATAATGCCCGTGCATCCGGCGAGGGCCGTCGTCACCAGGACGGCGAGGGCCGCAGCGCCCGCATGCGACCGGACACGACGTCCTGCGCGCATGGGTCGATTCTCCCACCGATCGCGGCGGACGAGCCGGCGGAACGTCTCCCGGCATCCGGGTCCGCAGACAGAGAAGAGGCCCGGAATCACGCATGATTCCGGGCCTCACTTGGTTGCGGGGGCAGGATTTGAACCTACGACCTCTGGGTTATGAGCCCAGCGAGCTACCGAACTGCTCCACCCCGCGGCACAAGAGATAACTCTAGCATCGGTTCGCGCACTCCTCAAATCGAGGCCGGAAACGACCGGTTCAGGATGCCCCGGGGCCGGCCTGCACGGCCTCGATCGAGTACGACAGCGGCAGCCACGGCCGGTCATGCCAGCCGTACATGCCGTCGCCGGCATCGACCGTGCGCGGGAAGATCTGCCACGGCACCCGGTAGTGCTCGCGGAAGTCCTCGATCGCCAGGCCCGCGCCGCGGAGCGCGCCGTGGATCTCGTCCATCGGGTGCATCCACTCCCACGTGCGCTGGTTGACGAGCTCGGCGTCGGGGTCGGCGTAGTCGGAGCCGTCCACCACGATGTCGGGCTCGGGGTTGCCGTACGGGTACGTGAACGCGGGCATCCCGTCGGCAGCGCCGTCGCCGTCGAACACGAACGCGGTCGGGTGCCCGTCGGCGAACACGAGCGACCCGCCCGGCTTCAGGAACCACGCGATGATGCGCGCCCACTCCGCCACGTCGGGCAGCCAGCCGATCGTGCCCCACGTGGTGAACACGGCGTCGAACGCGCCAGGCTCGGGCAGCGCCTCGCGCGCCTCGTAGACGTTCGCCTCGACGAACCGCGCTCGCTCCTCCCCCAAACCGAGCTCGGCCGCCATGCGGCGCGCCTCGTCGACCGCGGGCCGCGAGAAGTCGAGGCCGACGACGTTCGCGCCGAGGTTCACGAGCGACAGCGTGTCCGATCCGAAGTGGCACTGCAGGTGCAGCATCCGCAGCCCCTCGACCCCGTCGGGGAACCGGCGCGCCAGCATGGCCGACGCGATCGGGTCGAGCACGCTGCGCCCCTCGCGGAGCGGCTGCTGGTCGTACATCGACCCGGCGCCGAGGTGCACCGGAACGCGTTCGTCCCAGTTGGCCCGATTGTCGTCGAGCCACTCCCCGACCGCAGGTCGACGGACATCACTCGTTCAGCAGCGCGAGCATGCTGGCGATCGTCGAGGCGAGCTCCGCATCGGCCACGCCGTACGCCGCCCAGTCGCCCTCGGTGAGCGCCTGCTGCTTGTTCTGCAGGGCCTGCTGGGCCTGCCGGAGCAGCGCCTGCAGTTCGGCGTCGGTCTGCGGGTCGCCGGTCGACGTGCCGGGATCGGTCGTGTCGCCCGTGTCACCGGTGTCCCCGGTGTCTCCCGTATCACCGGTGTCTCCGGTGTCTCCGGTGTCTCCGGTGTCACCGGAACCACCGTCGACGTCGCTGTCACCCGCGGATGCACCGGACTCGCCGCCGAACAGCACGTCGAGCGCCTCGTCGAGCGTGTCCTGGAACGCGATCTGGTCGCCGAAGGCGACGAGCACCTTCTGCAGCAGCGGGTAGCTGGTCTCACCGGTCGACCGCACGTAGACGGGCTGCACGTAGAGCAGGCCGCCGCCGACGGGCACCGTGAGCAGGTTGCCGTTGATGACGTCGGACGAGCCCTGGCGGAGGATGTTCAGCTGCGCCGAGATGCTCGGGTCACCGTTGAACTGGTTCTGCACCTGGCCGGGGCCCGGCACGAGGTCGCCGGACGGCAGCGTGAGCAGCCGCAGGGTGCCGTACCCGTCCGAACGCTCGCCGTCGGAGCTGCCCGCGTCGGCGTCCACAGCGAGGTAGCCCTTCAGCACGTTGCGGCTGTCCTGGTCGCCCGACTCGGGGATGAACGTCGAGTACAGCGAGTACGTCGGGTCGTCCTGCCCGGGCATCTGCATGGTCAGGTAGTACGGCGGCTGGAGCAGGTCGCTGCCGGTCGGAGCGGTCGGCTCGTCCGGGGTGGTCCAGGCGTCGTCGCGCGAGAAGAACGAGCCGGGGTCGGTCACGTGGTACCGGCCGAGGATCGACCGCTGCAGCTTGAACAGGTCGCTCGGATAGCGCACGTGGCTCATCAGGTCGCCCGACATCTCGTCCATCGGCACGACGGTCGACGGGAAGATGTTCTGCCAGGCCTGGAGGATCGGCTCCTCCGCGTCCCACGCGTACAGCGTCACGGTGCCGTCGTACGCGTCGACCGTGGCCTTCACCGAGTTGCGGATGTAGTTCACGTCGTCGATCGCGAACGTCGCCGCCTGCTGCTGCGAGTCGGAGATCGCCTGGCTCATCGAGAGCTTCGTCGAGTACGGGTACGCGTCGGTCTTGGTGTAGCCGTCGATGATCCAGACGATGCGCCCGTCGACGACCGACGGGTACGGGTCGGAGTCGAGCTCGAGGTACGGCGCGACCTTGCTGACGCGCGTCAGCGGGTCGCGGTCGTACAGGATCTGCGACTCGTCGTTGACGTTGTCGGAGAGGAAGATCTGCTCGCTCTGGAACTTCAGTGCGTAGATCAGCTTGTTGAAGATGCCGTTCAGCGACGGGCCGCCGTCGCCCTCGAACGTGGTCTGGGTCTGGTTGCCGTTGTCACCGCCCGCCGGGTAGTCGAGCTCGACCGGGTTCGCTCCCTCCGGCGCGCCCACGATCGAGTACTCGGGCGAGTTCTCGCCGAAGTACACGCGGGGCTCCTCGACGTCGAGGTCGCCGATGGTCGGGATGCCCGACTGGATGAAGACCGGCTGGCCGTCGACCGAACGCTGGTTGCCGGCCGCCGCCACCACGCCGTAGCCGTGCGTGTAGACGATGTGCGAGTTCACCCAGTTCTGGGCGTCGCCGAGGCCCGCCAGGCGCAGGTCGCGCACCGCGACCACCGCATCCTGCGTCGTGCCGTCGATCTGGTAGCGGTCGACGTCGAGCACCTCGGGGAACTGATAGTACTGGCGGAACTGCTCGAGCTGCGCGAATGCGTCGCTGATCAGCGCCGGGTCCATCAGGCGGATGTTCGCGGTCGTCTCGGCGTCCTCGCGCAGCGCGCCGCGCTCGGCGTCGGTCTGCGCCTCGTACGGGATCTCCTCCACCTCGGCGACGCCGTAGGCCTCGCGGGTCATGTCGATGTTGCGCTCGATGAACGGCGCCTCGAGCGACTTGGCGCTCGGGTCGACCTGGAAGCGCTGGATGACCCACGGGTAGAGCGAGCCGATGATGAGGCTCGAGATGATGAGCAGCGCGGTGCCGACGAGGGGCAGGCGCCAGCGCCCGATGATCGCGGTGATGAAGAAGAGCACGGCGACGACGAGCGCGATGCCCGCCAGGATGCCGCGACCGGGGATGGTCGCGTACACGTCGGCGTACGACGCGCCGGTCATCAGGTCGTTGGATTCGGTGAGCGTGGCGTACTGGTCGAACCAGATGCTCACGGCCTGCAGCAGCAGGTAGATGCCCACGGTCACCGCGATCTGGATGCGCGCCGCCTTCGAGATGACGACCTCGCGACCCGAGATGCGGATGGCGCCGTAGAGGTAGTTGGTCGCGACGACCAGCAGCGTGGAGAGCAGCACGACCGCGGATGCGAAGCCGACCAGGCCGCGGTAGAACGGCAGGTCGAAGACGTAGAAGCCCACGTCGAAGCCGAACTGCGGGTCGATGGTGCCGAACGAGGTGCCGTTCAGCCAGAGCAACGTGGTCTGCCAGCGCGACGCGGCCGAGACGCCGCCGAAGATGCCGAGCACGGCGGGGATGCCGTACATGGCCAGCCGTCGGAGCGGCTCGAATACCTCCTGGTAGCGGTCGAGCTGGGAGTTGAGCTTCGCGTAGACGGGCCGCGTGCGGTACGCGATCTGGATGCTGACCCACACCGGGACCGCCATGCCGACGAAGCCGATGAGGAAGAGCAGCGCGCGAGCGATCCACTCGGTCGTCAGCACGTTGAGGAAGCCGAGCTGCTCGTACCAGAGGATGTCGGCGTACAGCCCCGCGAAGATGAAGAAGCCGATCACCAGGGCGGCCACGATTCCGATCGTGATCGCGATCGGCGCGCGACGGCGCCCCTGTGCCTGCTCGGGCTGTGTTGACGTCACTCTCGGCCTCTACTTCGATGGGGGTCGGGGTCGATCCTCCATCCTATGCGGACGAGGTGAGCCGGGGCCCCCGACCCAGCGAACGCTGAGCGGGCCGTGACCCTGCCGTGACCGAAGCGGTGGCCGGTCAGCCCGCAGGGCAGCGCGGAAGCGTGTCCAGGTCGCCCTCGGCCGCGATCACGTCGATGACGACCATGGCCTCGTCGAGCGTGGTGACGGCGAACACCTCCAGGTCGCCGGGCACGTTGCCGGTGACCTCGTCGCAGTTGCCGATCGGCGCGAGCATCCAGTCGGCGCCGGCGCCGAGCGCGCCGTGCATCTTCTGCACGATGCCGCCGATCGCGCCGACGTTGCCCGCCGAGTCGATGGTGCCGGTGCCGGCGATGCGCTCGCCGCCGGTCATCGCGTCGGGGGTGAGCTTGTCGATGATGCCGAGCGCGAACATGAGGCCGGCGCTCGGGCCGCCCACGTCGTCGAGCTGGATCTGCACGTCGATGGGGAACTCGTACGCCATGGTGACGCCCACGCCGATGAGCAGCGTGCCGTCGACGTCCGTCGGCGTGACCTCGGCGTCGACCTCCTCGCCGTCGCGCTCGACCTCGATGGCAGCCGGCTCGGTGCCGTTCTCCTGGATCACCGCGCGCAGCGTCGCGATGTCGTGCACCGGTTCGCCGTTCACCGACGTGATGACGTCGCCCTCCTCGAGCTCGCCCTCCGCGGCCGAGTCCTCGAGCAGCGCGATGACGGTGACGTCGCGCGGGAAGTCGTAGCCGAGCGCCACGAGGGCCGCGGCGATCGCATCCTGCTGCGAGTCGACCATGAGCGTCTGGTTCTGCTCGTCGCGCTCCTCCTGCGTGAGGTCGGCGGGGAACACGGCCTCGATCGGCACGACCGCACGGCTGTCGTCGAGCACCGCGCCGCCGATCTCGATCCAGGTCGGCTGCTGACGAGGGTTGCCGACGATCGAGACCGTCAGCAGGTCGAGATTTCCTCGGTGGGGTACGTGGTCTCGTCGGGGATCGAGATGAGCGGCACCTCGCCGCCGTCGCTGGTCTGCGCCGTGCCGAGGGTGTCGTAGACGGGGCCGGGCTGCTCGATGACATAGGGCGCCGGGGATGCCGCGAAGACACCAGCCACCACGGCCGCGATGCCGAGCAGCCACCAGCCGGCCTGCCGCGCACGCGACTGCCGGCGACGGGGTTCCGGGCGCAGCCGATCCTCGTCGAACAGGGCCATCGGGTTCCTCTCTGGGTCGGCACGCGGGGGCGCGCCGACGAACACTTGCGAGGTGCCGGTGGCGCTGTTCGCGACGGGCGGACAGCCGGAGCGACCAGCCTAGGCCATTTCCCAGTCATCCCGTCGGGTGCGCGGATAGCGTAGGAACATCCGACTGGGAGGTGGCTGAAGTGGCCGATGCAGATGGCCCCGGCGACGACCGGAGTCCCGAGGACGAATTCCGCGACATGCTGCGCGAGATCCTGTCCGGCGGCGCGGGCGTCGACCCCGCCCAGCTCGCCGGTGCGGCCGGGCTCCCGAACGATCCGGCGAGCGTCGCCGCGCTGTTCAGCCAGCTCCAGCAGGCGATGACCTCGGGCGGCGACGGCATCAACCGCGACCTCGCCCTCCAGCAGGGCGTCGCCCGCGCGAACGACGGCCAGCAGGACACGGATGCGGCGAGCCGCGCCGCCTGGGAGCAGGCGTACCACGTGGCCGCGCTCTGGCTCGACGAGGCCGTCGCGGTCTCGAGCCTGACCGACGCCCCGGTGCTGCTGAGCCGGCGACGCTGGGTCGAGCAGACCATGCCCGTCTGGACCCAGCTCGCGGAGCCGGTCGCGTCGAGCATCGCGGACTCGCTCACGAAGGTCATGTCGGAGCAGGCGCCCGAGGAGCTGCGCGGCATGATGGCCGGCGCCAGCCAGATGATGCGCTCGATCGGCGGCACGCTCTTCGCCATGCAGCTCGGCCAGGTCGTCGGGCAGCTCTCGGCCGAGGTGGTGTCGGGCGGCGACGTCGGCATCCCGCTGCTCGAGGACGGCACCGCGGCCGTGCTGCCGCAGAACGCCGCCGAGTTCGGCGAGGGCCTCGACATCCCCGACGACCAGATCCAGCTCTACCTCGCGGTGCGCGAACTCGCGCACGCGCGCCTCTTCCGGCACGCGAGGTGGCTGCGGCTGAAGCTCATCTCGTCGATCACGGACTTCGCCCGGGGCATCCGCATCGACACCGACCGCATCGAGGAGCTCGCGAGCGACTTCGACCCGTCGAACCCCGAGGCGCTGCGCGATGCGCTCGTCAACGGCTCGCTCATCCCGCCGAAGACGGAGGAGCAGCAGGTCGCGCTCGCACGTCTCGAGACCATGCTCGCGCTCATCGAGGGCTGGGTCGACGTCGTGACCGCGCGAGCGACCGAGCGCCTGCCGTCGAGCGGCGCGATCGCCGAGACCATCCGCCGCCGCCGCGCGACCGGCGGGCCGGCCGAGTCGGCCTTCGGCACGCTCGTCGGCCTCGAGCTGCGCCCGCGCCGCCTGCGCGAGGCCGCCGCGATGTGGACCGCCGTCACCGACGCGGTGGGCGTCGCCGGGCGCGACGACCTGTGGTCGCACCCCGACCTGCTGCCGAGCTCGGCCGACGTCGACGACCCGGCGCGCATCGTCGCGCGGCTCACCGGCGAGCGCACCGAGGAGGAGGCGAGCGAGGCCGACGCGTTCGACCAGGCGCTCGAGGCGCTGCTGCGCGGCGAGACGCCCGGTGCGAGCGAGGACGCCGATTCGCCCGACACGGGCGCGCCCGACGACGAGGGCTCGCCCGACGCCGATCGCGGCTGACTCCGCTTCCGTTCCGGCCTGATCGGGCCTGTGGAGAGCGCCTCGCCTCCACAGATCCGCCGCCGGGCTCCCGAGCGGATGCCCCGTGCGGCAGTCTCTCTCGCATGCCCGCACGCATCGACCCGCGCGTCCCCCTCGTCTGGCGCACGCCCGCCGACCTCCAGCTCGGCGCCGCCCGGCCGCTCGCGGTGCTGCGCGACGCCGACCACGTCGACCTCGCGCTCGTGGAGGCGCTGCGCGCCGGCGCCGGCCGCGCGAGCCTCGAGCGGCTCGCGCAGCGCCTCGGCGCGGAGGACGGCGACGTCGACGTGTTCCTCGCCACCGTCGAGACGGCCCTCGACGCCCCCGACCCGGAGGTCGACGCCCGCTTGGCCGTCGACGGCGATCGCGCCCGGTGCGAGCGCCTCGCCGCCGACCTCGCGGCGGTCGGCTACGAGGTCGTGGGGCCCGAGCACGACGCCGACGACATCGACCTCGCGATCGTGGTCGCCGACCACGTGGTCGACCCGCGCCGGGTGGCGGGGTGGATGGCGCGGGACGTGCCGCACCTGCGCGTGCTGTTCGACGACGCCGGCGCGGTCGTCGGCCCGCTCGTCGAGCCGGGCGAGGGGCCGTGCCTGCACTGCATCGAGCTCGCGCGCGTCGACGCCGACCCCGCCTGGCCCGCGATCGCGTCGCAGCTGCTCGGGCGGCCGGCCCGGGGCATCCGTCGCCTCACGCTCCTGCACGCGATGACCGCCGCGACGCTCGCGGTCGATGCCCGGCTGCGCCGCCAGGACACGGGGCTCGCCGCCCGCGCCCTGCGGTTCGACCCGGTCAGCGCCGAATCGCGCCCCGAGCCGGTGCCGTCGCATCCGGGCTGCGGGTGCCGATCTCTCGGAGGAACCGTGACGGCGCTCGCACCGATCGCGACTGACCGCCCCGTTCCGACCAGCTCACCTCGAGTCGGCGTCGTGCCCGCGTGATGCCCACGTAGAGGAGGCGCCGCTCCTCGTCGACCTGCTCGAGGCCCGACGCGTACGAGATGGGCAGCAGTCCCTCCGACAGGCCGACGAGGAAGACCGTGTCCCACTCGAGGCCCTTCGCCGAGTGCAGCGTCGCGAGCGTGACCGCGGAGACCGTCGGCTCGTGCTGCGCGGCGGCGCGTTCGAGCAGGTCGTCGGTGAACCGGCGGAATGTCGTGCCGTCGGGCACGTCGTCGACGAGCCGCACGAGCGCGTTGTACGCCTCCCAGCGATCGCGCACCGCACCGGGCCCCTCGGGCGGCGACTGGCTCCACCCGAGCGAGCGCATCACGTCGCTGACCGACTTGAACAGCGGCTCGTCGGCGATCGTGAGCGACGCCGCGCGCAGCGCCTGCACGGCCTGCTTCACCTCGGGCTGGTCGAAGAATCGCCGCGCACCGCGCAGCCGGGAGCTCACGCCCACCTCGTCGAGTGCGCGCTCCAGCACCGCCGACTGGGCGTTCACGCGGTACAGCACCGCGATCGACTCCGGCTGCTCCCCTCCTCGATCAGCTCGAGCACGCGCTGGGCGACCTGCCGCGCCTCGGCGATGTCGGTGGGGTGCTCGCGCACGACCGGCTGCGGCGCGGCGGCGTCGGTGCGCTCGCTCGTGAGCGCCAGCGCGCCGGGGCGACCGCGCATGAGCCGGTTCGCGACGTCGACGATCGGCGGGAGCGATCGGTAGTTGTGCTCGAGACGCAGCACCGTGGCATCCGGATACCGCGACTCGAAGCCGAGCAGGTAGTCGGGCCGCGCCCCGGCGAACGAGTAGATGGTCTGGCTCGCGTCGCCGACGACGCAGACCTCGCTGCGGTCGCCGAGCCACAGGTCGAGCAGCCGCTGCTGGGCGGGCGAGACGTCCTGGTACTCGTCGACCACGAAGAAGCGGTATTGCTCGCGCACATGCAGGGCGACGGATGCCTCGTGCTCGATCATGCCCGCGGTCGCGAGCAGCACGTCCTCGAAGTCGATGCGCCGCGCCTCGTCCTTCATGCGCTCGTAGCCCGCGTGCAGGTCGAGCGCCTGCTCGACGGTGAGCGCGCCGGGGGCCCCGCGCGACGTGAGCCGCGCGGCGTGCTGGTCGATCGACTGCCCCGACACCTTGCGCAGCTCGATGTCGGCCGCGAGGTCGCGCAGGGTGGCGGTGTCGACGCGGATGCGCAGGCGTTCGGCGGCCTGGCCGAGCACGCGCGCCTTGCCGTCGAGCACCTGCGGCGCGCTGCCTCCGACCACGAGCGGCCAGAAGTAGTTGAGCTGCGCGAGGGCGGCGGCGTGGAAGGTGCGGGTCGCCACGCCCGCGGCGCCGAGCGTGCGCAGCCGGCCGCGCAGCTCGGCCGCGGCGCGCGTGGTGAAGGTGAGCGCCATGACGCGCTCGGGCGTGTAGGCCCCGGTGCGCACGCCGTAGGCGATGCGGTGCGTGATGGCGCGGGTCTTGCCGGTGCCGGCGCCGGCGAGCACGCAGACCGGGCCGAGCAGCGACTCGGCCGCCAGTCGCTGCTGGTCGTCGAGCGCGTCGAGGAGCGAGTCGGGGTCGTCGCTCATGCGTGCCCGTCGATGTCGCCGCCGTACCACTCCTCGAGCATCCAGCGGGCGATCGACGACGAGCCGGGCAGGGCGATCTCCCCGCGGCGGCGGCCAGCGCCTCCCGCGTGTACCAGCGCAGCTCGACGATCTCCTCGCCGTCGGGGCGCACTGCGTCGGCGTCGTCGACCGATGCGGCGAACGCGACCATGAGCGAGGCCGGGAACGGCCACGGCTGCGAGCCCAGGTAGCGCACGTCGGTCACCTCGAGGCCCGCCTCCTCCTCGATCTCGCGCACGACGGCGGCCTCGAGCGACTCCCCCGGCTCGACGAACCCGGCGAGCACCGAGAACCGGTGCTGCTCCCACATGGCGTTCGACCCGAGCAGCACGCGGCCGTCGCCGTCGGTGACGAGCACGATCACGGCGGGGTCGGTGCGCGGGAAGATCTGGCGGTCCTCCGCCGTGCAGCGGCGCACCCAGCCGCCCTGCTCGGGCTCGGACGGCGCACCGCAGACCGGGCAGAACCGGTGCGAGTCGTGCCAGTTCGCGAGCGCGACGGCCTCGGTGAACAGCCCGGCATCGCGGTCGGCGAGCCCGGTCACGACGGCGCGCAGGCCGGCCCAGCGCGCCTCCTCGGGCTCGAGGGCGTGTGCGGCGTCGTCATCGAGCAGGTGCGCCACGACGCGCAGCGACGAGCCGTCGTCGCCGGCGATGGTGCGACCCAGGTAGATGCGGATCTCGGACGCCGGCACGTCGGCGCGCGGCAGCAGCGCGAGCTCGAGCGGGGAGCCGTCGACGCGTTGCGCCATGAGCGCCCGGCCGCGCCAGACGGGCAGTACGCGCACGTCGTCGGCCGCGTCGAGCGTGTCGAACAGTCCGGGATCGACGCGTGCATCGGCGTCGCGATCGAGCGCCGATCGGGCGAGCGGCGGCACGGGAACCGGCATCGGCGACCTCTCTGCTTGCGGCGGCGGAGATACCGCGAGGGTGTGGCGCTCGACCACGGGGAAGCCCGGCGAGCCTAGGCTGAGACCCATGGCCAGACCACCTCTCACTCTAGCCGCGTTGGCCACGGCGGCTGTTCCGGGGCTCGAGGTGTCGGGGGCGCGACCGCACTCGCGCGGGTCGTACGGGCAGTTCGACTCCGCGCTGCTGCGCAGCACCGACGGTCGCACGCTCCTCATCCGCGTGCCGACGTCGTCGGGCGCCGAGCTCGAGCAGTCGGCCGACCTCGTCGCCCTGCGCGCCCTCTCGGCGGGCATCCGCGCCCGGCTCCCGTTCGCCGTGCCCACGTTCGTCGGGCAGGCGCCCGTGTCGGGCACGCGTGCGGTCGTGTACGACTACGTGCCGGGCGCGGTGCGCGACGCCGACGAACTCACGGCCGAGCCGGTGCTCGCCGCGGAGGTCGGCGCGTCGATCGCCGCGATCCACGGCCTGCCGTCGGCGTTCCTCGCCGAGTCCGGGCTCCCCGGCACACCGCGGCCGAGAGCCGGTCGGCGGTCATCGAGCTCATCGGCCGGGCCGCCGACACCGGCCGCGTGCCGGCCGCGCTGCTGCGCCGGTGGGAGTCGGCCGCGGACGACGCCGAGCTCTGGCAGTTCGCGCCGACCGTGATCAACGGCGGGCTGGCGGCCGACTCGATCCTCGTCGAGGGCACGCACGTGTCGGGCGTCATCGGCTGGTCGGGCCTGCAGGCCGGCGACCCGGCCCGCGACCTGCACTGGCTGATGACCGCGCGCGGCGAGGCGGCGGAGCACGCGCTGTCGGCGTACCTGCGTGCGCGCGGCGGCCCGCAGGACGGCGGGATCGCGCAGCGCGCGCTGCTGCACGGCGAACTGGAGCTCGCGCGCTGGCTGCTGCACGGCGTCGAGACGCGCGACCCCGAGATCGTCGACGACGCGGTCGGGCTGCTCGACGGCCTCGTCGACACCGTGCACGCCGACGAGTCGCCCGCCCTCTCGACCGACACGGGGCCGGTCATGGCGGTCGCCGACGTCGAGGAACTGCTCGACCGCACCCCGCGGACGGGCGGCGGCAGCGAGGCGTCCAGCATGCTCACCGACAGCTACGACCGTTCCGACCTCGAGCGCATGGCCGCCGGCGAGCGCGACGACGACGAGGCGGATGCCACGGGGGCCCTGCCGCTCGACCTGACCGGGTGGGGCGACGACGCGGATCAGGACGCGGACGACGACGACCAGGACGCGAGCAGCTCCGCCTCGTCGTAGAGGCGCTCCGGTCGCACGACGGCGTCGTCCTCCACGAAGTAGAAGAGCGCGTCGACCTCCTCGGGCGGCACTTCGCGCCAGGTCGCGAACGCCAGCCGGTAGAGCGCGAGCTGGGTCTGCTTGAGCTCGAGGTCGCGCGCGTCGCGAGGTGCGGCGCCGGTCTTCCAGTCGACGACCTCGTAGCGGATGCCCCTGCGGCCGGCGTCGCTGTCGGGGTCGACCTGGTACACCGCGTCGAGCTTGCAGACGAACACGGTGCCGCCGAGCGGCAGGTGGATCTCGACCTCGACCTCGTCGGGCCTGCGGGTGCCCCACGGCGACGCGGCGAACGTCTCCTGCAGGCGGGCGAGCCGTTCGTGCTCGACGGGCACGGCGTCGTCGGCGTCGAGCTCGAACGCCTCAGCGTCGACCGCGTCGCCGGCGCCGGTCGACCGCGCCTCGACCCACGAGTGGAAGAGCGTGCCGATGCGCGTGGCCCGGTACGGTCGCTGCGGGAGCGGACGGCGCAGTTCGGCCACGACGCCCGCGGGGTCGTCGACCCAGTCCTTGAACCGCGACGCGGGCACGCGGGTGGGTCGCTGCGCACCCTGCTCGTCGGGCGAACGCCGGGCGTCGCGCTCCGCGAGCAGCAGGTCGAGGTCGCGGTCGAGCTCGTCGCAGATCGCCGACGCCGCACCCGACTCGCGAGCGGCGCGCACCGCCGCGGCCGCCGCGGTCACCCGGGCCCGGCGCGCGCCCAGCGGGTCGAGCGGCCACGTCGCGCGCTGCCCGCCGCCCGCGCGCGGGTTCGTCTCGTGCACGCTCGGGCCGGGCAGCGCCTCCTCGGCGAGCACGCCGGCCGCCACCAGCTCGTGCAGGTACGGGCTCGGCCCCCGCGCGCCCTTCTGCACCGACCACCACGACCCGCTGAACAGCAGCTCGCGCCGGGCGCGCGTGACGGCCACGTAGGCGAGCCGCCGCTGCTCCTCCTCGTGCAGGCGACGGATCTCGGCCTGGTACTCCTTCGTCGCCTCCTCGAACTGCTTCTGGTCGTGCACGCCGCGCCAGGCGAGGTCGGGCAGCTCGTCGCGATCGCCCTTGAACTCGTACGGCAGCTCGCCGAAGGCGAGCCAGCCCTTGGTCGACAGCGGCGCCGACGGCAGCTCGTCCTCGACGGCGCGTGGCAGGGCGACGAGGTCCCACTCGAGCCCCTTGGAGCCGTGCACCGTGAGCACCTGCACGGTGCCCGGTTCGGGCTCGTCCTGCCGGGGGCGAGCCGGTCGCGCTGCTCGGCCTCGGCGAGCCAGCCGAGGAACGCGCCGAGCGTGGGCTGTTCGCTCACGTCGAGGAACCCGGCGAGCAGCTCGTCGAACGCCTCCAGGCTCGGCGCGCCGAGCGGCTGCGCGGCGTTCGCGCCCACCTCGATGTCGAGCAGCAGCTCGTGCTGCACGAGCGTGACCAGGTCGGCGAGCTCGAGGCCGGCGCGCCGCCGGAGCGACATGAGCTGGGCCCCCGCGGCGCGCATGCGGGCGAGCCCCTCCTCGCCGATGCGCGCCGTGGCGGCGTGCCCGGCGGGCGCCTCGACCACGAAGTCGAGCGCGTCGACGAGCGACGCGTGCTCCTCGGCGACGACGCTCGCGCGCATGCGCGCCCGCACGTCGTCGTCGAGCGGCTGCAGGGCGTGGTCGCGTGCGGCGAGCCAGCGCGCGGTCTCGGCGAGCCCGGCGAGGTCGGCCGCGCCGACCTGCCAGCGCGCGCCCCCGAGCAGGCGGAGCAGCTCGGCGCCGGCGCTCGGGTCGTGCAGCACGCGCAGGGCGCTGACCAGGTCGGCGATGACGGGCTGGTCGAGCAGTCCCGCGAGCCCGAGCACGTGGAAGGGAACGCCCCGCGCCTCGAACGCCTCGGCGAACACGTCGACCTGCTTGAGCGTGCGGCAGAGCATCGCGGCCGACGGCGGTCGTCCCCCGCCCCGCAGCCGGACTGCGAACCAGTCGGCGACCGCGGCCGCCTCGTCTTCGACGGTCTCGCCCCAGCGCAGCTCGACCGCACCCTCACCGGCGCCCGGCGCCGCGCCGAGCGCGCGCTTCGGCACCACCGGATCGTCGAGGAACGGGCGCAGCAGCGCGTTGGCGGCGTCGAGCACCCGCCGCGGGTTGCGCCAGCTCGTCGAGAGGTCGTAGACCGGGGCATCCGCGTCGCCGAAGTCGCCGCCGAAGCGCGCCAGGTTCGTGGCGCTCGCCCCGCGCCAGCCGTAGATCGACTGGTCGGGGTCGCCGACGGCCATGACCGATCGCCCGCCGAACAGGGTCGAGAGCAGGCGGGTCTGCACGACGCTCGTGTCCTGGTACTCGTCGAGCAGCACCGCGCCGTAGCGGTCGCGGTACGCGTCGACGACCTCCGGGTGGCGTGTGCAGATCTCGAGCGCGAACGCCACCTGGTCGGAGAACTCGAGCAGCCCGCGGCGGCGCTTCTCGAGCGCGAACCGCTCGGCGAGGTCGACCAGCACGGGCAGGCCGCCGACCTGCTGCATCGCCGACGCGAACGTCGCGTACGGCGTCTTCTTGCGCGCCGAACCGGTGGGCAGGTCGGCCATGGCCAGGAACTGCCGCGCCATGACCCGCACGTCGCGCGGGTCGGCCACGTTCTCGGCGATGCCGCGGCTGAGCTCCAGCACCGCGCCGGTGATGCGGTCGGCCGACTGGTCGAGCTCGACGAGGCGCTCGTCGTCGCTGTCGAGCACGACGCTGCGGGCGAGCTGCCAGGCGGATGCCTCGCCGAGCAGCGCCGCGTCGGGCTCGCGCCCGATGCGCATGGCGTGCTCGCGGTAGATGGCGCTCGCGAAGGCGTTGTAGGTCGAGACCTCGGCGGCGTCGAGCAGGTCGAGCTCGACGCGGGCGATGCCCTCGTGCACCAGTTGGCCGACGCGGCGCGAGATGCGCTCGGCGAGCTCGCCGGCGGCCTTGCGCGTGAACGTGAGGCCGAGCACCTCGGGCACGGCGACGTGCCCGTTCGCGAGCAGCCAGACGACGCGGTTCGCCATGGTCTCGGTCTTGCCGCTGCCGGCGCCCGCCACGACGAGGCTCTGCGCGCGGTGCGGCGCCTCGATCACGGCGCACTGCTCGTCGGTCGGTGCGGGCAGGCCCAGGCGCGCGGCGATCTCGCGGGCGCCGATCATGCGCCGCCCTCCGCGTGCGCCCGGGTCATGCGCTGACCGCCTTCACGAGCTGCACGCGATACTCCCACCGGCCGAGGGGCGACTTGTACCCCAGCTCGAGCGGGCCGTCGAAGGTCGAACCCGCCATGATGCGTCCCACGGCCCCGACGCGCGCGGCGAACGCGGCCGAGGCCTCGTCGTCGAACGGCTGCTGCACGCGCTCGGTGTACGCGCGGCCCGATGCGGGCTTCGCCACGAACACGAGCTTCGCGCCGCCCGGCTCGCCGTCGCCGACGGGCACGGCCCCGTCGCGCGCGGCGGCCTGGTAGGCGCCGAGCTGCGGATGCCCCGGCATGCCGGCCACCGACGGCAGCGTGCGACCGGTCTTGAGGTCGACGATCACGACCGTGCCGTCGGCCGAGCGCTCGACGCGGTCGACCGTGCCGCGCACGAGCGTGCGGCCGAGCTCGAGCGTGAAGCGCCCCTCCGCCTGGAGCAGCACCTTGCCGTCGTCGGCGAACCCGGCGAGGTACTCGGCGGCGCCCTCGGCCATGACCCGTGCCGAACGCCGCTCGCGCGCATCGAGCCAGGGCGCATCGAACCGCAGCTCGCCCCAGCGCGCCTCGATCGCCGACCACACGGCCTCGACGTCGAGCTGCTCCGGGGGCAGGGCGGATGCCTCCTCCACGACCGCGTGCACGATGGTGCCGATCGACGCGGCGAGCCCGCTCGGCGTCTGCGCGACGGTGTCGACGAACCACGCTATAGGCGACTCCTCGGCGCGCTCGATCTGCGAGGGCGAGACGTGCACGCGCGCCTCGGGGTCGCCGTCGAGATCGACCAGGGGCGCATCGGTGCTGGGGTCTCCGAGGCCGTACCACTCGGACGGGTCGGCGCCGGGCACGCCCGCGTCGGCGAGGCGGGCGAGCGCCTGGGCGGCCTCGGCCGAGCCGGTCGCGGCGAGCTCGCGCCGCAGCGAGGCGACGAGGCGGCGCAGGTGCAGCGGGCGGCGGCGGCGCGGGGCGGCCGGCACGTCGGCGAACGCCATGAGCACCGACGGCTGCTCGTCGTCGTTGCTCGTGCACGCGAGCACGAGCTGCCGGTCGGCCCGCGACGCGGCGAGCGCGAACAGCCGGAGCTCGTCGCCGCGCACCTCGGCGCGCTCGTCGGCGACCGTGCGATCGACGACGTGCCGGACCGGCTCCCCCGCGCGGTCGGCGGCGGCGACGGCGGCGAGCCGGTCGGCGCGCAGCAGCGAGCCGCGGGGCTTGAGGTTCGGCCACACGCCGTCCTGCAGGCCGGCGACGACCACCACGTCGTACTCCTGGCCGACCACGGCCTGCGGGGTGCACACGAGTACGGTCTCCTCGGCGCGGCGCGGGGCGAGCGAGTCCTCGGGCACGTCGCTGCCGAGCACGTCGTCGAGGAAGCGCCGTGCGGGCGCGCCGGGCAGTCGCTCGACGAACCGCTCGGCCGACGCGAACAGCGCGACGGCGGCGTCGAGTGCGCGGTTGGCCTCCTCGGCGAGGAGGCCGTGCCCGTTCGCCTGCGCCGCCCATTCGGCGGCGAGCCCGCTGCCGTCCCAGACGGCCCAGAGCACCTCCTCGATGGTGCCGCCCGCGTCGGCGACGCGACGCCCCTCGGCGAGCACGCGTCCGAGCCGGCCGGCGCGGCGCGCGACGCGGTCGTCGATCGACTCGAAGCCGCCGACGACGCCGAGCGCCTCGACGAGCAGTTCGTCGCCGGTGCGGTCGCCGCCCGCGGCGAGTTCATCCCGGCGCAACGCGAGCCGCAGCCGGCGCAGGCCCACCCCGTCGAGCCGCCCGAGCGGGCCGGCGAGCAGGTCGCCCGCGAGCTCGGCCGTGAGCGGCTCGCGCCCCACCACGTACGACGCCGCGCGCAGCAGCAGTGCAGCCGCGGCCTCGTCGCGCAGGGCCGAGCGGGCCGCCGAGGTGCGGGTCGGCACGTCGGCGACCGAGAGTGCCCGCTCGACCGCGGCGATCTCGCCGCCCGAGCGCAACACCACGACCATGCGCGACCAGGGCACGCCGTCGAGCAGGTGCCGCTCGCGCAGCAGCGCGGCGATGTCGGCGCACTCGGCTGCGTGCGACGGCGCGTCGATGCGCACGATCGGCGCGATGCCGTCGGCCCCGGCGGCCCCGTCGGGCTCGGCGACCAGGCGCGCGGCGCGCTGCGGCCCGCCGAGCGCGGTGCCGATGCGGCTCGTCGCGGCGCGCACGACCTCGTGGATCTCCGGCCGGCCGCGCCGCGCGTGCTCGAGCACGACCTGCTCGACGTCGGCCACGCCGAGCGCCGGACCGAGCCCGCCGAGCAGGTCGGCGCGCCCGCCGCGGAACGCGTTCGCGGCCACGTCGGGGTCGCCGAGGGCGACGACGGATGCGCCGCGACGCACGAACGCGCGCAGCAGCGCGATCGTGCCCTCCGTGGCATCCTGCGCGTCGTCGACGACGATGCAGCGTGCCTCGGCCAGCGATCCGAGTGCCGCGAGCGCCTCGGGCTCGCGCACGCTCTCGCCCACGACCGCGGCGCCGAACGCGAGCAGCTCGGCCGCGTCGAAGCGCGCGTCGCGGAACTGGTCCTTCACCTCGGCGTACTCCTCGGCGAAGTCGGCCGCCGCCTCCCACGCGGGCACGCCGGCGCTCTGGCCGAGCCGCCGCAGGTCGCCCGGGCCGATGCCGTGCTCGGTGGCGCGCATCAGCAGGTCGCGCAGCTCGGTGCGGAATCCGCGCAGGCGCCGCACCTCGGGGCCGAGCGATTCGGGCCACGTCGGGCCGGTGCCGTCGTCGATCGAGCCGTCGATGAGCTCGGCGATGATGCGGTCGTGCTCGCCGCCGGTCAGCAGCGTCGGGTCGGCGTCGGCGAGCGCGCCGCGCACGACCTGGAACGCGACCGAGTTGGCCGTGCGCGCGAGCGGCCCGTTCGTCGGCACGCCGAGGCGCAGGGCGATGCGGTCGCGCAGCGCGGTCGCCGCGCGACGGCTCGACGCGAGCACCAGCACGTGCTCGGGCGCGTACGCCCGGCCGAGCACGCGGTCGGCGACCACCTCGACGGCGAGCGTGGTCTTGCCCGTGCCGGGCGCGCCGAGCACGGCTGCCGAGCGCCCCTCCGCCAGGTCGACGACGCGTCGCTGCGCGGGGTCGAGGAGGAGCCCGTCGACGTCGGCCGCGGCGTCGCCCGTGCGCGACGGCGACCCCGGTGCGGTCGGGGTGCGGGTGAGGTCTGCGTGCTCCACGCGCCTCACGGTAACCCGTTGCGCCGACAGTGAACGCGAGCCCGGGGGCGGGTCGCCGGTGTCGTAGTCTGAGCGGGTCACGTCGCACACTCGGAAGGGCCCACAGTGGACATTCGCATCGGCATCCAGAACTCCCCGCGCGAGATCGGGTTCGAGTCCGACCAGTCGGCGAAGGACGTCGAGAAGGCCGTCGCCGATGCCCTCGCGAACGCCGCGGGCCACCTCCGCCTCGTCGACGCGAAGGGCTCGGTCTACCTCGTGCCGACCGCGTCGCTCGCGTACGTCGAGATCGGCTCCGACCAGTCGCGCCGCGTCGGCTTCGTCGCCTGATGGAGCTCCTCTTCATCTCGCTCGGTGGCGCCATCCTCGGCCTCGCCGCGCGCTATGCGCTCCCCCGCCGCCACTTGCACGGCTCGGTGCTGATCCCCGCGATCGGCACCGCCGCCGCGGCGGTGACGTGGGTCGCGCTCACCTGGCTCGGCATGCCGTGGGACGGCGGCTGGATCTGGCTGATCGCGCTCGTCTGCTCCGGCCTGGCCGCGGCCGGCGCCGACGTGCTGATCGGCCGTCGCCGCGAGGCCGCCGACGCCGAGCTGGCCGAGCGCCTGCAGCGCCCCGGGGCGCAGGTCGCCTGAGGCGGCATCCGCAGCCCTGAATCTCAGGGGCGGGCGGATGCCCCCGAGCCGGCGAACCACACGATCGGCACCGTTCAGGCGGTGAGGCCCAGGCCGTCCATGCGGCGGGTGTGCGCCGCGATCAGCTCGGTGAACATGGGCTCGACCTCCGGGCCCGAGCCCGTGCCCTCGCGGATCGCCGATCGCGCGACGAGCAGCGTGTCGCCCACGATGCGGCGGCCCCACAGGGCGAGCCGGTCGGCGAGGCCCGGCACGGTCGCGATGCCCTCGCTCAGCTCGCGCACGAGCACGGGCGAGGCGCCGACCTCGCCGAGCAGGCGCACGACGCGCCCGCGCACGGGCGACGGCAGGCCGTCGGCGAGCCGGATGAAGTAGTCGTCGAGCATTCCCGCGCTGACATACGTGCCGAGCAGCAACTCCCACCAGTCGGCGCCGGCGATCGCCGTGCGGTAGACGTCGAGTGCGGGGGCGAACGGCGCCATGACGTCCTCGGGCTCGGCGTCGTGCTCGCGGATCTCCTCGATGAGGCCGTGGTGCTTGCGCAGCGCCACGCCGGCGGAGGCGCTGAGGCCCTCCTTCGCGGCGAGGTTCGGCGAGGTCGAGACGGCGCGCGAGAGGTTCTCGAAGAACTCGAGCTGGATGTACGCGGCCTGCCCCAGGAACGGCAGCACGTCGGGCGTCAGCTCGGTGAAGTCGACCCTCGTGAGGTTCGTCGGCTCGACCCGGGGACGCTGCCCGGGCACCTCACCGCGTGCGCCTCGACGGGCCGACCAGGAAACCACCCGACCAGCCTAGTGCCGCCCGATCAGGGGTTGCGACGGCCCGGACGGTACACTCGTCTGCGGAGCCGTCGGCAACGGATCGACGGCCAGTGCGCCTGCCGACGAACAGGGCGCACCTTCTTCATTCGACGACAGGCATTCTCCCTTGACGACATTCTCCGATCTCGGCATCGCCCAGGACATGGTCGACGCCCTCTCGGCGAAGGGCATCACCGAGCCCTTCCCCATCCAGGAACAGACCATCCCGCTCGCACTCTCCGGCCAGGACATCATCGGCCAGGCGAAGACCGGCACGGGCAAGACCTTCGGCTTCGGCCTCCCCCTCATCCAGCGCCTGGGCGACGCGCCCGAACCGGGCGTGCAGGCCCTCGTGGTCGTGCCGACCCGCGAGCTGTGCGTGCAGGTGACGGAAGACCTCGAGCTCGCGACCGCGAACCGCCCGACGAACATCGTCTCGATCTACGGCGGCAAGGCGTACGAGGGCCAGATCGACCAGCTGAAGGCCGGCGGCCAGATCGTGGTCGGCACGCCCGGTCGCCTCCTCGACCTCGCGTCGCAGCGCATCCTCTCCCTGAAGAACGTGCGCGAGATGGTGCTCGACGAGGCCGACAAGATGCTCGACCTCGGCTTCCTCGCCGACATCGAGAAGCTGTTCGCGCAGACCCCGCCGACGCGCCACACCATGCTCTTCTCGGCGACCATGCCGGGCCCGATCGTGGCCCTGGCCCGTCGCTTCATGACGCGCCCGATCCACATCCGCGCGACCGACCCCGACGAGGGCCTCACGCAGGCGAACATCAAGCACCTCGTCTACCGGGCGCACTCGCTCGACAAGGACGAGGTGATCGCCCGCATCCTGCAGGCCGAGGGCCGCGGCAAGACCGTCATCTTCACGCGCACCAAGCGTGCTGCGGCGAAGCTGGTCGAGGAGCTCAACGACCGCGGCTTCAACGCGGCGGCCGTGCACGGCGACCTCAACCAGGACCAGCGCGAGCGCGCCATGGCCGCGTTCAAGGCCGGCAAGAAGGACGTGCTGATCGCGACCGACGTGGCCGCGCGCGGCATCGACGTGCTCGACGTCACGCACGTGATCAACCACACCATCCCCGACGACGAGAAGACCTACCTGCACCGCGCCGGCCGCACCGGCCGCGCGGGCAAGACGGGCATCGCGGTCACGTTCGTCGACTGGGACGACCTGCACAAGTGGGCGCTGATCAACCGCGCGCTCGAGTTCGGCCAGCCCGAGCCGACCGAGACGTACTCGTCGAGCCCGCACCTCTACACCGACCTCGACATCCCCGAGGGCACGAAGGGCCGCATCCGTGCGGCGTCCGCTCCGCCGTCGCGTTCGAGCACGGCCGGTCGGGCCGAGGGGGCGGATGCCGCGGGCGGCGGCTCGGGCTCCCGCAACCGCTCGCGCAACCGCCGTCGCACGCGCAACGGGCAGTCGTCGGGCGGCCAGGGCGGCGGCTCCTCGGAGGCGCAGCAGGCCGACGGCCAGGCGCCCGCCGAGCGCGCCGAGCCGGGCACCGGCACCCACGACGGCAAGGGCCACGAGCACCACGACGGCAAGGCGGCCCCGCGCCGACGCCGTCGCCGTCGCGGGCCGCGCCAGGGCGCGAACCAGGGCGGCGGCCAGGCGCCCCAGCAGTAGGCCCACCGCCGATCACGACTCGGATGCCCGGCTGACGCGAACGCTCAGCCGGGCAGCTCCGGCTCGGTGCCCGTCGCCTCCGCGAGGATGCGCTCGACCACCTCGGGCGAGGTGAGGTGCTCGCCGAGCCGGTTGGCCTTGCCCGTGCCGTGGTAGTCGCTCGACCCGGTGACGGCGAGGCCGAACCGGTCGGCGAGCTCGCGCAGCGCGCGCTTGTTGCGCTCGTGGTTCTCGGGGTGGTCGATCTCGAGGCCGAAGAGCCCCGCTTCGACGAGCTGCCGCAGGCGCTTCGGCGCGATCACGTCGCCGTCGCCGCGCGTGCCCGGGTGCGCGAGCACGGGCACGCCGCCCGCGGCGCGGATGAGGCGCACCCCCGTGAGCGGGTCGGGCGCGTAGTGCGGCCGGGCGTAGCCCGAGCGCCAGTGCAGGATGCCCGCGAAGGCGTCGGAACGGGTCGGCACGTGGCCGCGCGCCACGAGCGCGTCGGCGATGTGCGGCCGGCCGATCGTGGCCCCCTCGGTCGCCTGCTCGAGCACGTCGTCCCAGGTGAGCGCGTAGTCGTGCGCGATCGCGTCGACGATCGCCTCGGCGCGCGTGCGCCGCCCCTCGCGGATGCGCGCGGTCTCGGCGACGAGCGCCTCGTTCGCGGGGTCGACGAGGTAGCCGAGCACGTGCACGCTGGCGAACTGCTCGCGCGTCGACAGCTCCATGCCGGGCAGCAGCACGATGCCGTGCGCGCGCGCCGCGTCACGCGCGGCATCCCACCCCGCCGTCGAGTCGTGGTCGGTGAGCGCGATGCCGGCCAGCCCCGAGAGCGCCGCCTCGGCGACGAGCTCCGCGGGCTCCTGGGTGCCGTCGGAGACGCTCGAGTGCGTGTGCAGGTCGATGCCGCCGGCTGGGCGATCGCGTCGGGGCATCCCCCATCGTATCGACGCGACCGCGCCGCGGTCGTGCACGACCGGCGCTCTCGGCGCACTCACGGCACACGTGCACGGCACGCCCCAGCCGAGCCCCTACGCTGTATCGGGTGTCCCGGGTGCTCGCAGTCCTCGCGGTGCTCGGCTGCGCCGCCGTCGCCGCGGTCTTCACCTGGCCCCAGGCGGTCGGCCTCCAGCAGGAGTGGATCGTCTCGCACGTCGTCGCGCTGCGCGGCCTCGCCGTGGTCGCCGCGCTCGCGTGCTGCCTGCTGCTCGCGCTCGTCATCGCGACCCACCAGCTGCGCCGGTTCAGCCTCGCGCTGATCCTCGTGCTCGTCGCGTACGCGGTGGCGAACTCCGCGGTGATCGCGGCCCGCGGCGTCACCGGCACGACCGCCTCGTCGGGGCCCGAGACCATCACCGTGCTCTCCTGGAACACCCTCGGCGAGGTGCCCGACGCGGCGACGATCGCGCAACTCGCGCTCGACACGGGCGCCGACATCGTCTCGCTTCCCGAGACGACCGAGCCGCTCGGCGAGGAGATCGCGATCGCCATGCGCGAGGGCGGGAACCCGATGTGGGTGAACACCATCGCGTTCGACGTGATCGCGAAGGCGCGCTCGACGACGCTGCTGATCAGTCCCGACCTCGGCGACTACGAGGTCGTCTCGGCGTCGGGCACGGGCCCGCCCGGCAACACGAACACGCTGCCCACCGTCGTGGCGCAGCCGATCGACGGCTCGGGGCCCACGATCGTCGCGGCGCACGCGGTCGCGCCCATCCGCTGGGAGATGCGCAACTGGCGCAGCGACCTCGAGTGGCTGGCGACCCAGTGCGCGGCCGACAGCGTCATCATGGCGGGCGACTTCAACGCGACCGTCGACCACTTCGCCGGGCTCGGCACCGACGGCGGCGACCTCGGACGGTGCCACGATGCGGCGGATGCCGCCGACGCGGCCGGTCTCGGCACCTGGCCCACCGACCTGCCCGAACTGCTCGGCAGCCCGATCGACCACGTGCTCGCCACGCCCGACTGGGAGGTCGTCGGATTCGAGGTGCTCGGCGCCTACGACGGCTCGGGCAGCGACCACCGGCCGATCGTGGCGGAGCTCGCCCAGCGCTGAGAGAATGGACGACATGTCCACGAACTCCACCGACACCAGCACCACCGCGCCCGCCGACGAGGCGCACGACGACCGCAACGCGAACCGGTCCACCACGCCCGGCTCGGAGGGGTTCAAGGAGTACATCGGCTCGGGGTGGGCCGACCGTGCGGAGGTCGCGCCGCCGCAGCGCGAGCAGGCCGCGTACGCCGCCGCGCGACGCGCGCGCGTGTCCGCCGCGCACCGCGGCCAGCGCCTCGTCATCCCGGCCGGCGACATGAAGCAGCGCTCCAACGACACCGACTACCCGTTCCGCGCGCACTCGGCGTTCGCGCACCTCACCGGCTGGGGCTCCGACTCGGAGCCGGGTGCCGTGCTCGTGCTCGAGCCGACCGCCGACGGCCACGACGCGACCGTCTACTTCCGCGAGCGCGCCGGGCGCGACTCGAGCGAGTTCTACGACAACCCGGCGATCGGCGAGTTCTGGATCGGCCCGCGTCCCTCGCTCGCGCACGTCGCCGCCGACCTGGGCGTGGCCACGCGCGGCCTGGGCGAGTTCGACGCCGTGGTCGCTGCGGTCGACACCGACACCGTCGTCATCCGCGAGGCCGACGCCGCCGTCACCGAGCGCATCGACCACGCCCGCATCCGCTACGCCGCCGAGCGCGCCGTCAGCCACAACGCGCAGGACGCGCCGTTCAGCATCGAGGTGGGCGACGAGCACGAGCCGGATGCCGCGCTGGCGCGCACCTGCTCCGAGCTGCGCCTCGTGAAGGACGAGTACGAGATCGAGCAGATGCGCCTCGCGGTCGCCGCGACCCGCGAGGGCTTCGACGACGTGCTCGCCGCCCTCCCCCGCGCCTCGGCCGTGCAGCGCGGCGAGCGCGTGATCGAGGGCGCGTTCCAGGCCCGCGCGCGGCTCGAGGGCAACGACGTCGGGTACGGCTCGATCGCGGCGGCCGGGCCGCACGCGACCGTGCTGCACTGGACCCGCAACGACGGCCCCGTCGCGCCCGGCGACCTGGTGCTGCTCGACGCGGGCGTCGAGCTCGACAGCTACTACACGGCCGACATCACGCGCACGTTCCCGGTGAACGGCACCTTCTCCGAGGTGCAGCGCCGGGTCTACGAGGCGGTGCGCGAGGCCGCCGACGCGGCGTTCGCGGTCGCGAGGCCCGGGGCGATCTTCCGCGAGGTGCACGAGGCCGCCATGGAGGTCATCGCCCGCCGCACGGCGGAGTGGGGCCTGCTGCCGGTCTCGGCCGAGGAGTCGCTGCTCCCCGAGAACCAGTTCCACCGCCGCTACATGGTGCACGGCACGAGCCACCACCTCGGCATCGACGTGCACGACTGCGCGCAGGCCCGGCGCGAGCTGTACAAGGACGGCGTGCTCGAGGAGGGCATGGTCTTCACGATCGAGCCCGGCCTGTACTTCCAGCCCGACGACCTGACGGTGCCCGAGGAGTACCGCGGCATCGGCGTGCGCATCGAGGACGACGTGCTGGTCACGGCCGACGGCGTCGAGAACCTGTCGGCGGCGTTCCCGCGCACGGCCGACGAGGTCGAGGACTGGGTGCGCCGGGTCGGCGCGCGCGACTAGCCCTCGGCGGGGCGACCGGCCGACCGCGCGGCACGGCGCTCGCGCCACCACGCGAGCACCCGGTCGATGATGCGCTTGACCCACACGGCGATGCGCTTCGCCCATGCGAACTCGGTGCCGAGGATGGCGAAGCCGAGGAAGAACACGAGCGTGCCCGGCCCGGGCAGCGGCATGAGGACGAGCCCGGCGACGATCACGAGCGAGCCGAACACGGCGACCGCGAACCGGTAGGCGAAGCGCAGGCGCGGGTGCCGCTCGATGAAGGCGCGTGCCCGGCGGAGCATCCGTCGGATCGGCCGGTCGGGATCCTCCCCGGCCGCGATCTCGCGTCGCAGCTCGAGCTCGGTGACCATGTGCGCGATGCTACGGATCGGTGCTGGGAACGGGCTGCGTACCCGTCAGCCGCGCCCGTCGCGGGTCGCGGGCTCGTCCGCGCGGCTCGGCGACTCGCCGCGCTCAGCGTCGGCGACGTCGGGCTCGGCGGCGTCCTCCGACTCGGCCAGCTCGCCGTAGCGCGGGCGCTCGCGGGTCGGGGGCGGCACGGGAGCGGACGACGCGTCCCGCTCGGCCGTCGCCTGCTCGTAGGTGCGCCCGGTGGCGGCCGTCGGGGCGGGCGCGGGCGCCGTCGAGGCATCCGGCCCCAGGATCTCGCGGGCGCGGGCGCCGAGCCCGGGCTCGACGATGAGCGCGTAGCGGCCCGCCGCCACCTGCATGACCGACGTGAAGTCGCGCCGCCGGCGGTTGATCGTGTACGTCACGAGGCCGAACAGCATGCCGAAGCCGGCGCCCAGCAGGAGCGCGGCGAACAGCACGCCGAACGACTGGTCGGTCGGGGTGACGATGAAGAAGAGCAGCCCGAGGAACATGCCGAACCAGAGGCCCGAGAGCGCGCCCGCGCCGGCCGCGCGGCCCCAGCTCATGCGGCCCGTGACGCGCTCGATGCTCGTGAGGTCGGTGCCGACGATCGAGAGCTGCTTGACCGGGAAGTCGGCGCGCGCGAGCCGGTCGACCGCCGCCTGCGCCTCCGCATATGTCTCGAAGCTCGCCGCCTCGTCGCCCTTCGGCACCGTCGGGAACTTCGTGCCGCGGCCGCCCAGCATCCTCGGATTCGTCACGCGCCCATTGTCCCATGCACGCCTCGGGCCGGGCCCCGGGGGTAGATTCGAGGGGTGAGCGCCTCGAGAGTCTTCGTCGCCCGCCTGGCCGGCTGCGCCGTGTTCGATCCCGTCGGCGACCGCGTGGGCAAGGTGCGCGACGTGCTCGTCGTGTACCGCAAGGACGACCCTCCGCGCGTGGTGGGGCTGATCGTCGAGATCCCCGGCAAGCGCCGCGTGTTCGTCTCGATCGGACGCGTCACGAGCATCTCGAGCAGCCAGATCATCACGACCGGCATCATCAACATGCGCCGGTTCGAGCAGCGCGGCGGCGAGGTGCGCCTCATCGCCGAGATGTTCGGGCGCCACGTCGACTTCGACGACGGGTCGGGCGAGGCGACGATCGAGGACGTCGCGATCGAGGAGCACGCGCAGGGCGAGTGGGACGTCTCGCAGCTGCTCGTGCGCCGCCGCAAGACGAGTGCGTCGCCGTTCGCGCGCGGTGCGACCGCGTTCGTCGGCTGGGGCGAGGTGACCGAGCGCTCGGGCGCCGGCCAGCAGCAGTCTGCCGAGCACCTCATCGCCGCGTACTCCGAGCTGAAGCCGGCCGACCTGGCGAACACCATGCTCGAGCTGCCGGCCGACCGCCGCCGCGAGGTGGCCGCCGAGCTGCCCGACGGCCGGCTCGCCGACGCGCTCGAGGAGATGCCCGAGGCCGACCAGGTCGAGCTGCTCGCGACGCTCGGCGACGAGCGCGCGGCCGACGTGCTCGACCACATGCAGCCCGACGATGCGGCCGACCTCATCGCCCAGCTCCCGCTCGAGCGCGGCGAGCAGCTCCTCGACCTGATGGAGCCCGAGGAGGCAGACGACGTGCGGTTCCTCCTCACCTACGAGGCCGACACGGCCGGCGGCCTCATGACCACCGAGCCGATCATCGTGTCGGCCGACGCGACGGTCGCCGAGGGCCTCGCCCTCATCCGTCGGCACGAGCTGCCGCCCGCGCTCGGCGCGGCGGTGTGCGTCACGATGCCGCCGCACGAGCCGCCCACGGGGCGCTTCCTCGGAATGGTGCACTTCCAGCGCATGCTGCGGTACCCGCCGAACGAACGCCTCGGCACCCTCATCGACCAGGGACTCGAGCCGGTCTCGGGCGACACCTCTGCCGCCGAGGTCAGCCGCATCCTCGCCAGCTACGACCTCGTGTCGGTGCCCGTCGTCGACGAGCGCAACCGGCTGCTCGGCGTGGTCACGATCGACGACGTGCTCGACTACCTGCTGCCCGACGACTGGCGCTCGCAACCCGACGAGGACGACGAGGTGCGCCGGCGCGCCGCGGCGCGCGAGCAGCTGCTGACGGGCAGCATCCCGATCCAGACCGGACGACGCACGCGGAGGAGGGACGCGAATGGCACGCGCTGACCGCCAGGGCTCGCGCTCCGACGCCTCGCGCGGCGGTGCCTCGCGCAACACCGCGTCGCCGACCCGCGACCGCGACCGGTTCGGCCGCTTCACCGAGGTCGTGGCGCGCGGCATGGGCACGCCGTGGTTCCTGCTCGGCCTCACCATGTTCGTGCTGCTGTGGATGGGCTGGAACACGTTCGCACCCGCCAACCTGCAGTTCGACCGGGCCGACTACGGCTTCATCGCGCTGACCCTCGTGCTCTCGCTGCAGGCCTCGTACGCGGCACCGCTCATCCTGCTCGCGCAGAACCGCCAGGACGACCGCGACCGGGTGCAGATCGAGCAGGACCGGCAGCGGGCCGAGCGCAACCTCGCCGACACCGAGTACCTCGCCCGCGAGGTGGTCGCGCTGCGACTGGCGATGAGCGACATGGCGTCGAAGGAGTTCATCCGCTCCGAGCTGCGCGCGCTGGTCGAGGAGCTCGACGCGCGCGACGCCGACGAGGACGAGGGTGCGAATGCCGCAGGCTGACGCAGCCGACTCGGTCACCGTGCGGGTGCTGCGGGCGCTCGACGGCGTGCTCGACCCCGAGATCCGCCGCCCCGTCACCGAGCTCGACATGATCGGCGACGTCACCGAGACCGGCGACGGCGTGCACGTCGCCGTGAAGCTCACGATCGTCGGATGCCCCGCCGCCGACCGCATCGAGCGCGACGTGCGCACGGCCGCCGAGTCGGTCGTGGGCGACGGCAACGCGGGCGTGACGCTGTCGGTCATGACGCCGGACGAGCGGCGCGCGCTCACCGAGAAGCTGCAGGCCGGGCGCCCGAAGCGGGGCATCCCGTTCGACGCCGACTCGCTCACCCGCGTCTACGCCGTGACGAGCGGCAAGGGCGGCGTCGGCAAGTCGACCGTCACCGCGAACCTCGCCGTCGCGCTCGCACGGCGCGGCCTCGCCGTCGGCGTGCTCGACGCCGACGTGCACGGCTTCTCCATTCCGGGGGTGCTCGGCATGGTCGACGAGTCCGGGCGCGCACCGCGACCGACCCGGGTCGACGAGATGATCCTGCCGCCCGTCGCCCACGACGTGAAGGTCGTCTCGATCGGCATGTTCGTCGACGACCCGCAGGCCGCCGTCGCGTGGCGCGGGCCGATGCTGCACCGCACGATCCAGCAGTTCCTCACCGACGTCTACTGGGGCGACCTCGACGTGCTGCTGCTCGACCTGCCGCCCGGCACGGGCGACGTCGCCATCTCGGTCGGCCAGCTGCTCCCCCACGCCGACGTGCTCGTGGTCACCACCCCGCAGCCCGCGGCCGCCGACGTCGCCGAGCGCAGCGGCACCGTCGCACGCCAGACCGGGCAGCACGTCTTCGGCGTGATCGAGAACATGGCAGGCCTCCCCCAGCCCGACGGGTCGGTGCTGCGGCTGTTCGGCGAGGGCGGCGGCGAGGAGGTCGCCGCCCGGCTGTCGCGGGGTCGGGACGAGCCCGTGCCGCTGCTCGCGTCGGTGCCGCTGTCGATCGCGCTCCGCGAGGGCGGCGACGCCGGGCTCCCCGTCGTGGTGGCCGACCCCGACGACGCGGCCGCGCGGGCGATCGACGACGTCGCGGCCGCGCTCGCGTCGCGCCCCCGTTCGCTCCAGGGGCGACCGCTCGGGGTACGGGTGCGCTGATGCGCGCGGGCGCCGCGCTCGGGGCATCCGCCCTGCTGATCGCGTGCGCCGGCTGCGCCGCGGGCGACGGCCTCTCCGACCCGCCCGATGGCCTCGACGTCGTCGTGTTCCAGCACCGGCTCGACTACGTGCCGCGCGTGCTCGAGGTGCGGCTCGAGAACGGCGGGGCCTCGACCCTCGAGGTCACGGAGGTCGCGTTCGTCTCCGACCGGTTCGTCGATGCGGCGGTCGACCCCGACGGGGTGACGCTGACGCCCGGCCGCGCGGTGGCGCTGCGCATCCCGCTGCCCGCGTCGGTGTGCGACGAGCCCGAGACCGCGCCGCCCGTCGTCGAGGTGACGTGGGCGGCCGACGACGGCAGCCGCACCGCGCGGCTGCCCGCGGTCGACGAGCAGGGCGTGCTCGACCGCATCAACGACGAGGACTGCCTGGCCGCCGCGGTGGAGTCCGTCGCGCGCCTCTCGATGCCCGAGCGGCTGCGGGTCGAGGGCTCGGGGCCGACGCAGCGCGCGTGGATCGACGTCTCGGTCGAGCCGGCCGGGGGCGAGCGGATACTGCGCCTCGACGCGGTGCGCACCACGACCCTGCTCAACGGACCGGGCGGCACCGGCTGGCCGCTCGACCTCGAGGTGCGCGGCGACGACGCGCCGTCGACGATCCCGCTCGAGATCGCGCCCGCGCGGTGCGACCCGCACGCGATCGCCGAGGACAAGCGCGGCACCATCCTGCCGTTCGAGGTCGCCGTGGGCGGCCGCACGGGCGACCTCGACCTGGTGTCGAGCGACGACCTGCGCCGCGAGATCTACGCGTTCGTCGGCGAGCGCTGCGAGCTGCCCGGCTGAACCACCGGGCCTCCGCGATCGAAGCCGGTCAGGCGGGCTCGACCAGGCGACCGAGCAGTTCGACCAGCAACCGCTCCGCGAGCGGTGCGGGCAGCACCTCGACCAACGCGAGCACGGGCGCGAGCGACTCGGGCACCGCCGGGCCGTCGGCCGCGAGCAGGCCCAGCCCGCCGAGCAGGCCGGCCGCCGTGTCGGAGTCGACGCCGCCGGCGAGCGCGCCGAGCGCCGCGGCGCCGCCGAGCCCGTCGAGCAGCGCGGTGCCGTCGAGCCCGGGCTCGCCGCGCACGTCGTCCGCTGCAGCGGCCAGGTCGGGCAGCAGTCCGTCCAGGATCGACTCGGTGACGGGCGTGACCGTGAGGTGGGTGGTGCGCGGCAGCACCGTGCCGTCGGCCTGGCGATGCGCCGGCTGCAGCTGGAGCTGCCAGCCGCGGGCGCGCACGGCGTCGGCCCAGCGGTGCGGGTCGACGCGGCGCTCGGCGGGCACGGCGTCGTCGGCCGCGACCGCCAGCAGCGGACCGGTCGGCTCACCGACCACGCGCAGGCCCTCGATCGCGGTGACCGCCTCGACGAGCGCGGCGGTGGCGCGCGCGGTCTGCCCGACGAGCTCGGTGAAGCCGTCGGTGCCGAGCACCTGCACGATCGCCCACGCCCCCGCGAGGGGGCCCGCGGGCTTCGAGCCGAGCAGCGTCGGGTTCACCACCGGGTAGCCCGACCACTCGGTCGTGGCGAAGTACTGGTGGCGCTGCCGGTCGCGCCCGCGCTGCAGCAGCACGCTCGCTCCCTTCGGCGAGTAGCCGTACTTGTGCAGGTCGGCCGACAGGCTCGTCACGCCGGGCACGCGGAAGTCCCACGGGGCGACCTCGGTCGGCCAGAACGCGAGGGCGAACCCGCCGATGCACGCGTCGACGTGCAGGTCGACGCCCTGCGCCAGCGCGGCATCCGCCACCTCGGCCACCGGGTCGAGCGTCGCGAACGGGTACGACGGCGCGCTCACCACGACGAGGGCGACGGCGGGCCCGAGCCGGTCGATCATGGCGGATGCCTCGGGCGCACCCGTCGCGGGGTCGACCGGCACGATGTCGAGCTCGAGCCCGAGCAGGTGCGCGCCCTTGCGGAACGCGGCGTGCACCGTGCTCGGCGCGACCAGGCGCGGCGTGCCCTCGCCGCCGCGCGCACGCCACGCGTCGCGCGCGGTCTTCACCGCGAGGATGCAGCTCTCGGTGCCGCCCGAGGTGAACGAGCCGACCACGTCGTCGTCGCCGTGGAACGCCTCGCGCGCGAAGCCGACGAGCTCGCGTTCCATCACCGCGACCGAGCCGAACGTGGTCGGGTCGAGCCCGTTCACGGGCTGCACGGCACGTGCGGCGCGCGCGGCGAGCTCGTCGAGGTCGGGGCGGCCCGAGTCGTACACGTACGAGAGGACGCGCCCGCCGTGGGTCGGCGCGTCGGCCGCGCGCAGCGCGTCGAGCCGGTCGAGCACCGCGAGTGCGTCGGGGGCGGGTTCGGTCACGATCGGGTCTCCTCCTGCGCCTCGGCGGCGCGTTCGATGTCGGTGCGACGCAGCCGGTACCGGGCGAGCGTCGCGAGGCTGGTGAGCGCGAGCGCGGCGGGCACGACGCTGAACGCGATCGCGATGCCCGAGACCGCGGCCGGCGACTGGGTGACGACCTCGGCGCCCACCGACTCGGCGTATCCGGTGATCGCGAGCACGACCGTGAGCACGCTCGCGCCGAGCGCCATGCCGGCGGTCTCGCCCGCGGTCCACACGCCGCCGAAGCTGCCGGCGCTGCCCTCGCCGTGGGTCGCGGCGTCGACCGAGACCACGTCGGGCAGCATCGCCATGGGCAGTGACTGCATGCCCGCGTAGGCGGCGCCCGCCAACGCGACGGGCACGTACACCCACGCGCCGGGGGCGAACAGCAGTGGGGTGAGCCCGAGCGTCGCCACCGCGAAGAGCAGGCTCGCCCAGGCGAACGCACGCTCCTTGCCGACGCGACGCGCGACCGCGCCCCACGCCGGAGCCATCAGGATCGCCGGGCCGATCAGCGCGAGGAAGAGGAAGGTGAGGGCGTCCTCGGAGCGCAGCACCCAGACGGCGACGTAGTTGGCGGCCGCGAGCATGAGGCCCGTCGCGAGCGCCTGCAGCACGAACGTCGACAGCAGCGCGCGGAACGGGGCGCTCCGTCGCAGCACGCGCACGCCCGCCGCGTACTGCTCCCGGATGCCCCGCCAAGCCGACGCGCGCGGCGTCGCCGGGGAGGCATCCGTCGTGGGCTGCCCCTTCGGCGCCGTGAAGCTCGCGATGAACAGGCCCGCGCCGATCACGAGGCCCGCGACGAGCGCCATCACGAGGTAGCCCGTGTACTCGTCGGGGCCGGCGCGGCGCAGCGCTGGTGCGCCCGCGCCGAACAGCAGGATGGCCGCGCTCAGCACCACCACCCGCCAGGTGAGGAGGCGCGTGCGGTTGTCGTAGCCCGACGTGATCTCGGCGGGCAGCGCGATGTACGGCACCTGGAAGAGCGAGAAGGCCGTCGCGCACAGCACGAACGCGACCAGCACCCACAGGGCCGCCCAGCCCGGTGCGAGTCCCTCGGGCACGGCGAACGTGAGCAGGAAGCAGACGGGCAGGGCGATCGCGCCGAGCAGCATGGGTCCGCGCCGGCTGCCGGTGCGCGCGAGGGCGCGGTCGCTGCGGTACCCGATCACCGGGTCGATGATGACGTCCCACACCTTCGCGACGGTCACGATCGCGCCGGCGAGCAGCGCGGTCACGCCGAGGGTGTCGGTCAGGTAGAAGACGAGCACCAGGCCGGGCAGCGTGCCGAAGCCGCCGGTGCCGATGGATCCGACCGCGTAGCGGGCGATCGTCGACCGGCCCAGCGGGCGTTCCGTCGCAGTCATGACGGGCAGCATAACCGCTCGGAAGCGAAGTGGGTCATCTGACCTAGACTGTCCACATGTCAGCCCCGGTCGACCTCGCCCACGCCCCCGCCGCGCCGACCCGGAGCACCGGAGCACCCGACCCGCAGTGGCTGGCCGAGCTGCACGACGACGTCGTCGCCACGAGCGGCGAGACCCGCACCGTGCTCGCCCCGGCGACCGGCGAGCCGCTGCACGAGCTGCCGCTCAGCACCCCCGACGACGTGGCCGACGCCTTCGCCCGCACCCGCCTCGCCCACCTCGCCTGGGCCCGCGCGGGCTTCGCGCACCGGCGGAAGGTGCTGCTGCGCGCGCACGACCTCATCGTCGCGCGTCGCGAGCAGTTCATCGACCTCGTGCGGATCGAGACCGGCAAGAGCCGCGGCCAGGCGTTCGAGGAGGTCTACCAGGCGGCCGCCGCCGCACGCTACAACGCCCTCGCCGCCCGGAGCGTGCTGCGCAGCCGGCGCGTGCACAGCGGCGCGCCCACGGTCATCGACGCGCGCGTGCGGTACCGGCCCCGCGGCGTCGCCGGCGTCATCACCCCGTGGAACTTCCCGCTCTCGCTGGCGGCGATGGACGTCATGCCGGCCCTCGCCGCCGGCTGCGGCGTCGTGCAGAAGGCCGACGAGCAGGCCGCGCTGAACATCCTCGAGCTGCGCCGCGCGCTCGTCGACGCGGGGCTCCCGGGCGACCTCTGGGCCGTCGTGACCGGCGACGGCGCGACCATCGGCGAGGCCGTCACCGACCGGGCCGACGTGATCGCCTTCACCGGCTCGACCGCCACCGGCCGACGCATCGCCGCGAAGGCCGCCGAGCGGCTGGTGCCGGCATCGCTCGAGCTCGGCGGCAAGAACCCCCTGATCGTGCTCGACGACGTCGACCCCGAACGCGCGGCGCGCCAGGCCGCCTACGCCTGCTACTCCTCGATGGGGCAGCTCTGCGTGTCGCCCGAGCGCATCTACGTGCAGCGCGGCGTGGCCGACGCGTTCACGGAGGCGCTCGTGCGAACCATCGAGGGCCTCGTCATCGATCCGTCCCCGCGGTCGACCGGCGACGTGGGCACGCTCACGAGCCACGCGCAGCTCGATCGCGTGCGCGGGCACCTCGACGACGCCCTCGCGAAGGGCGCGACGGTGCTCGCCGGCGGCGTGCACCGCCCCGACCTCGGGCCGTACGCGTTCGAGCCGACGCTGCTCGCCGACGTCTCGCCCGACATGGCGTGCTTCGCCGAGGAGACCTTCGGCGCGATCGTCGCGATCTCGGTGGTCGACGACGACGACGAGGCGGTGCTCGCCGCCAACGCCGGCGACTACGGCCTCAACGCCGTCGTGCTGAGCGGCTCGGTGCCGCGCGCCCGTCGCGTCGCCGCGGCGCTCGAGACCGGGTCGGTGAACATCAACGAGGGGTATCGCGGCAGCTTCAGCTCGATCGCTGCGCCCATGGGCGGCTCGAAGCAGTCGGGCCTCGGCCGGCGCAACGGCCCCGACGGCCTGAAGCGCTACGTCGAATCGGTCACGATCGCCGCGGCGAACGGCCCCATCGCCCCGCCGAACTCGGCGCGCGAGTGGCGCCGGCTGGAGCAGCCGATGCTGCTGCTGCTGCGCGCGCAGCGCGCGCTCCGGAGGCGCTGACCCGACGGGTCCGGTCGGCTCGGAGGCATCCGCTCGCCCCCGCGGTCGCGACCGGTCAGGTGGCCTCGGCGTCGAACGGGGCGGCCTCGCCGACGGCGACCGACTGCGGCGCGCGCTTGAACGGCGACGACGCGGCTCCCACCGGTGCCCCGTCACCGTTCTTCGCGGCCGCCGCGGCGGTCGCGGCCGCCGCAGCCGTCACGGCCTGGGACTTCGGCTTCGGCTCGGCGAACGGGTCGACGTCGCTCAGCGCATCGCGCACGATGCGGCGCGGGTCGTACTGTCGCGGGTCGAGCTTGCGCCAGTCGACCTCGTCGAACTCGTCGCCCATCTCCTCCTTCATGCGCGACTTCGCGCCGTTCGCCATGTCGCGCAGCGAACGCACGAACTGCCCCAGCTTCTGCGTGTAGATCGGCAGCTTGTCGGGCCCGAGCAGGAACACGGCGATGACCCCGATGATGAGGAGTTTCTCGAAGGTCAGGCCGAGCATGCGACCAGCCTACTGCGCGGCGAGGCGACCGCAGAACGGGTCGGGAGAGTCGTACGCTGGACGCCGACGAGTACCGGGAGCCGCGCACGTGTCCGACCATGACCTGAACTGGAAGTTCGCCGACGAGACCGTCGTCGAACCCGAGGCGATCGCCCGGGTGCGACAGCAGTCGCTCGAGCTGGGCATCGAGCCCGTCTCCCCCGCGGTCGGCGCGCAACTGTCGGTGCTCACGGGCGTCGGGCGCGCCACCTCGATCATCGAGATCGGCACGGGCGTCGGCGTCTCCGGCCTCTGGCTGCTCGCCGGCAGCCGCAACGCGCACCTCACCTCGATCGACAGCGAGGCCGAGTACCACCAGCACGCGCGCGAGAACTTCGCCGACGCGGGCGTCGCCCCGACGCGCACGCGCTTCATCGCGGGCCGTGCGGGCGAGGTGCTGCCGCGCATGAACGAGAACTCCTACGACGTGGTGCTCGTCGACGCCGACCCCGAGTCGGCGATCGAGTACGTCGAGCACGCGTTGCGTCTCGCGATGCCGGGCGGCGCCGTGCTCGTGGCCCGGGCGCTCTGGAAGGGCCGCGTCGCCGACCCCGCCCGGCGCGACCCCGTGGCATCCGGCTTCCGCACGCTCATCTCCGAGCTCGCGGGCTCGAACGCCGTCGCGACCAGCCTCTCCCCCGCCGGCGAGGGCCTGCTGCAGATCGTCAAGCTCGGAAGCTGACGGGCCCGCCCGCGCCATCCGGCCGGCCGGCCGCGGACATGCGAAGGGCCCGCGCACCCGGCGCGGGCCCTGCAGAACGATGCTCTAGCCGGCGTCGACCACGCCGCCGAGCACGTCGTGCAGCTCCTTGGCTTCCGCATCGTTGACCGAGACGACGAGACGACCGCCACCCTCGAGCGGAACCCGCACGATGATGAGGCGACCCTCCTTCACAGCCTCCATAGGCCCGTCACCGGTCCGTGGCTTCATGGCCGCCATTGAGCTCCCCTTTCGTGGCCTGACGACTCCATTATCCGGCATCCGCGCGAGGTGTGGAAATCGGTTGGGGATCATCCGAGCCGCGCGGCACCCGCCTCGACGCGCCCACGACGCCGATCACGGCGGCGTCCAGTCGGCCCCGTCGATGCCCCAGCAGATGAGCAGCCAGCCCCACTGCAGCGCGAGGAACCCGACGACCATCGACGCACGGTAGATCGCCGACCGCGGCAGCGCCGCAGCGCCGAGCAGCGGGAACATCGGCGCGAGCAACCGGAACACGCTCGACTGGGGGAAGAACACCGCGAGCAGGTACAGCGCGTAGCTCAGCAGCCACAGCCGCAGGTCGACCCCGAGCCGCCGCACGGCCGGGGAGAACAGCACGAGGCCGAACGCGGCGATCAGCCCGACCACGACGATCGTGCCGAGCGGCTGGCCCAGCCACCAGTCGCCCGACTGGAACCACGCGGTGAAGGGCACGAGCTCGACCCGCCCGATGTACGGCGCCCGCCACGCGAGCTCGGTGTCGAAGTACGCCCCGGGCAGGCCCGTCGCGACCCACGCGACCACGGGCCAGGCCAGGCCGACCAGCCCGGTGTACACGGCGGCGGATGCGGCGATCACGCGCTCGGCCATCGGGAACGCCTCGGTGCGCCGGGCGCGGAACCGCAGCAGCCAGTGCAGCGCGAGGGCCAGCGAGAGCGCGAGCGCACCGGGCCGCGTGAACGCCATCGCGGTCACGACCGGGAACAGCCACGCGTACCTCCGGTCGACGAGGAGCAGCAGCGCGGTATTCAGCAGCAGCAGGAACAGCGCCTCCGCGTAGCCGAACCCGAACACGACCGACACCGGCGCCACGCAGTACAGCACGACCGCGAACAGCGCCCGGTCCGGCTCGAGGAACCGGCTCATCAGGCGGTGGAACACGAGTGCCGAGCCGAGGCCCGCGGCGAGCGAGACGAGCACCGCGGCGACATCCCAGCCCAGGGTCGTCACGGTCATGACGAGGCGCACGACCACCGGGTACACGGGCATGAACGCCCACGCGTTCTCGGTCACGTGCCCGGAGTCGTCGAGCGGCAGCTCGGACGGGTACCCGGCGAAGGCGACGTAGCCGAACCAGCGCGCGTCCCAGATGTTCGCGAACTCCCAGTAGCTCGGCGACGCGCGCGTCCACGGGTTCGCCTGCTGCACGCTCGCCAGCACGAGCACCATCGCAGTGCTCACCGCGCGCGCGAGGCCGTAGACGACGATGACCTGCAGCCACCAGGGGGCGGATGCCACGAGCCGGCGCGCGCGCGCGGGCGCGCCCTGCGCGGTGCGGGCGTCGACGACGCTGCCGGTGTCGGCGCCCGGCTCAGTCACCGCTCAGCCATGCCCGGAGGGCCGCGTCGCAGTCCCGGATCTGGTGCAGCGGCACGCGCTCGTCGTCGGCGTGCGCCTTGAGCGGGTCGCCGGGGCCGAAGTTCACGGCCGGCACGCCCATCGCGCTGAAGCGGGCGACATCGGTCCAGCCGTACTTCGGCTTCGCCTCGGCGCCGACCGCGGCGACGAACTCCTGCGCGAGCGCGGCATCGAGGCCCGGCCGTGCGCCGTCGGCGCTGTCGACCACGGTCAGCTCGTACTCGGGGAACAGCTCGCGCACGTGCGCGACCGCCTCGTCGATCGAGCGGCTGGGCGCGAACCGGTAGTTCACGTGCAGGGTCGCGTCGTCGGGGATCACGTTGCCCGCGACCCCGCCGCCGACGCCGACCGCGTTGAGGCCCTCGCGGTAGGCGAGACCGTCGACCTCGACGGTCTGCGCCTCGTACGCGGCGAGCCGCTCGAGCGCGGGGGCGAGCTTGTGGATCGCGTTCTCCCCAACCCAGCTGCGCGCGGAGTGGGCCCGCACGCCGCGCGCGCGGAGCTCGACGCGCAGGTTGCCGTTGCATCCGCCCTCGACGGCGCCGTTGCTCGGCTCGCCGAGGATCGCGAAGTCGCCCGCGAACAAGTCGGGACGGTGCGCGGCCAGCCGGCCGAGGCCGTTCAGGTCGGCCGCGACCTCCTCGTGGTCGTACCACATCCAGGTCACGTCGACCGCCGGGGCCGCCAGCTCGAGCGCGAGCTTCAGCTGCACGGCGACGCCCGCCTTCATGTCGACCGTGCCGCGACCCCACAGGTACTCGACGCCGTCGATCGTCTCGAAGCGGGTCGGGAGGTTGTCGTTGATCGGCACCGTGTCGATGTGCCCGGCGATGACGACCCGGCGGTCGCGGCCGAGGTCCGTGCGCGCGACGACCGCGTCGCCGTCGCGCAGCACCTCGAGGTGGGCGGCGGGCGCGAGCGCCCGTTCGATCAGGTCGGCGAGCGTCGCCTCGTCACCGGAGACCGACGGCACGTCGCAGATCGCGCGCGTGATCTCGACGGCGTCCGCCGTCAGGTCGAGGGCCGGTGCGGGGGCGTCCGAGGCGGTCATCGGGCCAGTCTACGAAACCGGGCCGACCGGTCCCGGCCGCTACGCTGGACGCATGCCCGCCACCGCATCAGACCAGTCGTCCGACCGCTCCGCCTGGGGCCACGGCATCGCCTCGATCGCGACCGACGGCACCGTGCTCGACACCTGGTTCCCGTCGCCCGCGCTGGGCGCGCCGCCGGCCGACCACCACGTCGTGCCGAGCTCCTCGAGGCCGCCGCGCACGACGACGAGCGACGCGGCGTCACGCAGCGCGTGGTCACCGAGCACATCGACCTCGACGCGCCGCCCGCCTCGACGAGCGACGCGTACCTGCGCCTGCAGCTGCTCTCGCACCTCGTGGTCGCGCCGAACACGCTGAACCTCGACGGCGTCTTCGGGTTCCTGCCCAACGTCGTCTGGACCAACGCCGGCCCGGTGCATCCGGCCGACTTCGACCGCCTCCGACCGGTGCTGCGGCGCCACGGCATCCAGGCGACCGGGCTCGACAAGTTCCCCCGCCTGCTCGACTACGTGACGCCCGAGCGCGTGCGCATCGCCGACGCGGGTCGCGTGCGGCTCGGCGCGCACCTCGCGCCGGGCACGACCGTCATGCACGAGGGCTTCGTGAACTTCAACGCCGGCACGCTCGGCACCTCGATGGTCGAGGGGCGCATCTCGCAGGGCGTCGTGGTCGGCGACGGCTCCGACATCGGCGGCGGCGCATCGATCATGGGCACGCTCTCGGGCGGCGGCACGCAGCGCGTCGCCATCGGCGAGCGGGCGCTGCTCGGCGCGAACTCGGGCATCGGCATCTCGATCGGCGACGACACGGTCGTGGAGGCCGGGCTCTACGTCACCGCGGGCACCAAGGTCGTCGTGGTCGACGGGCCGCGCCGCTCCGACGGCGGGCTCACAACGGTCAAGGCGGTCGAGCTCTCCGGCACGCCCAACCTGCTGTTCCGGCGCAACTCGCTCACCGGCGCCGTCGAGGTGCTCTCGCGCAGCGGGGAGGGCGTCGCGCTCAACGCGCAGCTGCACGCCTGACCGATCCGACCAGACCCCTCGGGTACAGTGGCCCCACCCGGCGCGACCGCCGGCGGAGCCGTTCGATCGACACGAAGGAGTGATGCGTGGGATCCGACCGGCCTCGCACCCACCGACACCGCATCACCGCGTTCTTCGTGAGCCTGCTCGTGCTCGTGCTCGTGGCCGCAGTCGTCGCCGCGGGCCTCGTCTGGTGGACCGTGCAGCGGTCGTTCCCCGAGACGTCCGGCCGCATCGAGGTCGCCGGCCTCGACCAGCCCGCGGTCGTCTACCGCGACGACGCGGGCGTGCCGCAGGTGGTCGCCGAGACCACGGCCGACCTCTTCTTCACGCAGGGGTACGTGCACGCGCAGGACCGCTTCTGGGAGATGGACTACCGCCGGCACGCCGCATCGGGGCGACTCGCCGAGCTGCTCGGCGAGCAGTACGTGTCCTCAGACGCCCTCGCCCGCACGCTCGGCTGGCGGCAGGTCGCCGAGCGCGAGGTGGAGGAGTTCGACGACACCACCCGAGCGGTGTACGAGGCGTACGCGGCGGGCGTCAACGCCTACCTCGACGAGCGGAGCGGGGCCGACCTGTCGCTCGAGTACGCGCTGCTCGGCCTGCAGTTCCCGGGCTACGAGCCCGAGCCGTGGACCCCGGTCGACTCGGCGGTCTGGCTGAAGGCCGCGGCGTGGGACCTGCGCGCGAACCTCGACGACGAGCTCGACCGGGCGCTGCTTGCGACCGCGCTGCCGCCCGAGGAGGTCGAGCGCCTGCACCCGGGCTTCGACTACGACACGGCGCCGACGATCCTCGGCGACCCGCCGCCGCTGCCCGAGGAGGGCGACGAGGCCGAGGGCGAGGCCGACGGGGCGTCGACGGATGCCGCCGAGACCGACCAGGAACTCCTGGCCGCACCGCTCGCCGAGCTGCGTGCACGGCTCGACGCCCTCCCGGCTGTGCTGACCACGCCCGGCTCCGACATCGGGTCGAACTCGTGGGTCGTCGCCGGTGCGCACACCGCGACGGAGCTGCCCCTGCTGGCCGGCGACCCGCACCTGGAGGCCTCCCTGCCGTCGGCCTGGACCCAGTCGAGCCTGCGCTGCGCGCCCGTCTCCGAGGAGTGCCGCTACGAGGTGTCCGGGTTCGGCTTCGCGGGCGTGCCCGGCATCATCGCCGGGCACAACGCCGACATCGCGTGGACGCCGACGAACCTGCTCGCGGACACGACCGACCTGTACGTCGAGCGGGTCGACGGCGGCGAGTACCTGCAGGGCGACACGATGGTCTCGTTCGACGAGCGCCGCGAGGTCATCGAGGTCGCGGGCGGGGCGCCGGTGACGATCACGGTGCGCTCGACCGGCCACGGGCCGCTCGTGACCGGGCTCGACGACGGCTTCGACGCCGTGGCCGAGCAGTACCCGGAGGCGGCGGAGTTCGAGGACGCATCCTACGAGCTCGCGCTGCAGTGGACCGGGTTCGCGCCGTCGCGCACCGCGAGCGCGATCCTGGCGATGAACCGCGCGAGCGACTGGAGCGGCTTCCGGGCCGCGGCCGAGCGCTGGGACCTGCCCGCGCAGAACCTGCTCTACGCCGACGTCGCGGGCGGCATCGGCTCGCAGGCGGTCGGCCGGGTGCCGGTGCGCGAGACCGGCGACGGCACGTTCCCCGTGCCCGGCTGGTCGGGCGAGTACCGCTGGAGCGACATCGTGCCGTTCGACGACATGCCGTCGGAGTCGAACCCCGATCGCGGCTACCTCGTCGCCGCCAACACGCCCCCGCTCGAGTCAGGCGACGGCCCGATGCTCACGCAGGACTGGGCGCAGGGCTACCGCGCGTCGCGCATCGACCGCGTGCTGCGCGAGGCGATCGCCGCCGAGCAGCCGGTGAGCCTCGCCACCATGGCGAACCTGCAGGTCGACCAGGTCGACCCCGCCGCGGCGATGCTGCTGCCGGCGCTCGCGGAGCTGGCGCTCGACGGCGATGCCGCGCTCGGGCAGGACCTGCTCGCCGACTGGGACGGCGTCAGCGACGTCGACGGAGCGGGCGCAGCGTACTTCCAGGTCGTCTGGAGCACGCTGCTCGGCGACCTGTTCGGCGACCTCCCGGAGGGCACCCGCCCCGCCGGCGGCGACCGCTGGATCCGCGTCGTGGACGACCTCCTCGACGAGCCGGACTCCGAGTGGTGGTCCGGCGGACGCGACGACGCGCTCGCCGGCGCGATGGCCTCGGCCTGGCAGGAGTCGGCCGATCGCATGGGCTCCGACCCCGCCCAGTGGCGGTGGGGCCGGCTGCACCAGCTCCACCTGCGCAGCCAGGCCTTCGGCGAGACCGGACTGCTGCCCGCGCGCCTGCTGCTCGACCGCGGGCCCTGGCAGCTCGGCGGCTCGTCGGCGGTCGTGGACGCGACCGCGTGGGACGCGCGCGAGGGCTTCGACGCGAGCTCGGTGCCGTCGATGCGCATGCTCGTCGACCTGTCGGACTTCGACGCGTCGCGGTGGGTGAACGTGTCGGGCGCTTCAGGTCACGCGTTCGACCGGAACTACGTCGACCAGACCGACGTCTGGGCGCGCGGCGGCACGCTGCCGTGGCCGTTCACGCTCGAGCGCACGCAGGAGCTCGCCGAGCAGACGCTGCTCATGCGGCCCGCGGGCGGCTGAGCCGGCTCGCGCCGGGTGCTGCCGCACGCTCCGCGCGCGCAGCTGCCGCGCAGGCTCAGCGCGCGGGGAACTGCCGGTCGGACTCGCCCACGTAGAGCTGCTGCGGGCGGCCGATCTTGGTCGAGCCGTCGAGCTGCATCTCCCGCCAGTGCGCGATCCAGCCGGGGAGGCGGCCGATCGCGAACAGCACGGTGAACATGCGCGTCGGGAAGCCCATGGCCTTGTAGATGACGCCGGTGTAGAAGTCGACGTTCGGGTAGAGCTTGCGCTGGCGGAAGTAGTCGTCCTCGAGCGCGATCTGCTCGAGCTCCTTGGCGATGTCGAGCAGCGGGTCGTTCACCCCGAGGCCGGCGAGCACGGCGTCGGCGCTCTCCTTGACGAGCTTCGCGCGCGGGTCGTAGTTCTTGTACACCCGGTGGCCGAAGCCCATCAGGCGCACGCCCTCCTCCTTGCGCTTGACGCGCTCGACGAAGCCGCGCACGCCCTCGCCCGAGGCCTTGATGCCCGCGAGCATCTCGAGCACGGCCTCGTTGGCGCCGCCGTGCAGCGGGCCGTAGAGCGCGTTGATGCCGGCCGAGACCGATGCGTACAGGTTCGCGCCGGTCGAGCCGACGAGGCGCACGGTCGAGGTCGACGCGTTCTGCTCGTGGTCCTCGTGCAGGATGAGCAGCCGGTCGAGCGCGGCCGACACGGTCGGGTCGATCTCGTACGGCTCGGCGAGGATGCCGAAGTTCATCTTGAGGAAGTTGTCGATGTACGACAGCGAGTTGTCCGGGTACAGGAACGCCTGGCCGAGCGACTTCTTGTGCGCGTAGGCGGCGATGACCGGGAGCTTCGCGAGCAGGCGGATCGTGGTGAGCTCGACCTGCTCGGGGTCGTTCGGGTCGGAGGAGTCCTCGTAGTACGTGGAGAGCGCCGACACCGCGCTCGAGAGCACCGACATGGGGTGCGCCGTATGCGGCAGGGCCGAGAAGAAGCGCTTGAGGTCCTCGTGCAGGAGCGTGTGGCGACGGATGCGCTCGTCGAATGCGGCGAGCTCGTCGGCCGTCGGCAGGTTGCCGTAGATGAGCAGCCACGCGACCTCGAGGAACGTGGAGCCCTGTGCGAGCTGCTCGATCGGGTAGCCGCGGTAGCGCAGGATGCCCTGGTTGCCGTCGATGTAGGTGACCGACGAGCGGGTCGCGGCGGTGTTCGCGAAGCCGTAGTCGAGCGTGGTCATGCCCGTCTGCTTCATGAACGTCGAGATGTCGATGCTCGACGCCCCCTCGACCGACGGAACGACCGGGAAGCTCGCAGTCCCTCCCGGGTAGGTCAGCGTCGCCTGCTCCGGCTCGCCACTCGTTCGCGTCTCGACGTCGCCCACGGCGCCTCCTGTGATCCGGGTGTGTCTCGGGGGATGGGCGCCCGCCGGTTCACGGCCGGGGCGCCCGCATACAGCCTAGACGGCGCGGCGACCTACTGTCGCATCCGCCAACGATCCCCGTGGACGCCTGCACGATTCAGCCAATGGCGAGCGGGTGCTCCTGGGCCGCCGCGACTCAGGACGCGGCCGACAACCGTGCCGCCGCCTCGGCGACGCGCTCGTCGCTGGCCGTCAGCGACAGGCGCACGTGCTCCGGGAAGTGGGGGCCGTAGAAGTGGCCGGGGCCCGCGACGATGCCGAGCCCGGCGAGCCGGTCGATGCTCTCCCACGCGTCGCGCCCCTCGGTGGCCCAGAGGTAGAGCCCCGCCTCGGAGTGGTCGATACGGAACCCGGCCGCGACGAGCGCGGGCACCAGCGCGTCGCGGCGGGCGCGGTAGCGCGCCTTCTGCTCCGCCACGTGCGCGTCGTCGCCGAGGGCGGCCACCATCGCCGCCTGCAACGGCGCGGGCGGCATGAGCCCGCCGTGCTTGCGCACGTTGAGCAGTCGCGCGATGCGGGTGCGGCAGCCGGCGACGAATGCACCGCGGTACCCGGCCATGTTCGACTGCTTGCTGAGCGAGTACACGGCGAGCGTGTCGGTGCGGTCGTCGCCGACGACGCGTGGGTCGAGGATGCTCGGCACGCGCTGCGCGTCCCACGGGGCATCCCACCCCAATTCGGCGTAGCACTCGTCGTTCACGACCACGGCGCCCAGCTCGCGCGCCCGTGCGTGCGCGGCGCGCAGCGCCTCGACGTCGAGCACGCGGCCGTCGGGGTTGCCCGGGCTGTTCAGCCAGACCAGCGCGGTCTCCTCGGGCCACTCGGCGGGGTCGTCGGATGCCACGGCGTCGGCGCCCGCGAAGGTGGCGCCCACCGCGTAGGTGGGGTACGCGGCGCGCGGGTGCACGACCACGTCGCCCTCGCCCACGCCGAGCATGAACGGCAGCATCGCGACCAGCTCCTTCGAGCCGATCGTGGGCAGCACGTGGTCGCCCGAGAGTCCGGTGACGCCGCGGCGTCGCGCGAACCACTCGACGATCGCCGCGCGAAGCTCGGGGGTGCCGGTCGTGGTGGGGTACGCGTGCGCGTCGGTCGCGTCGCGGAGGGCGTCGCGCACGACGTCGGGCGTGGCGTCGACGGGCGAGCCGATCGAGAGGTCGACCGTTCCGCCCGGGTGCCGTGCCGCGCGCTCGCGGTACGGCGTCATGAGGTCCCAGGGGTAGTCCGGGAGCTCGCCGAGCGCCACGGTCAGTGGGCCTGCGGCGGCAGCGCGGCGACGACCGGGTGGTCCTTGGCGATCACGCCGACCTTGGCCGCCCCGCCGGGCGAGCCGATGTCGTCGAAGAACTCGACGTTGGCCTTGTAGTAGTCGGCCCACTGGTCGGGCAGGTCGTCCTCGTAGTAGATCGCCTCGACCGGGCAGACCGGCTCGCATGCGCCGCAGTCGACGCATTCGTCCGGGTGGATGTAGAGCGAACGCTCCCCCTCGTAGATGCAGTCGACGGGGCATTCGTCGATGCAGGCGCGGTCTTTGACGTCGACGCACGGGAGGGCGATGACATAGGTCACGGTGTTCGCGTTCCCTTCGGTAGGCGGGCCCAGCCAGTCTACGCGTCGGTGCGGCGCGGCTGCGGCAGCGTCGGCCACGCCACGACGAGCACGGCGACGAGCGTCGGGCCGACCGCCCACGCGAGGCCCGCGATGCCCTCCGAGACCAGCACGGTTCCGCCCGCCTGCGGCAGCGAGAGCAGCGAGACGACGCCCACGAGGCCGAACGCGCCCGCGAACGCGACCCAGCGGTCGTGCGTCACGAGGCGTAATCCGGCGAGCAGCGCGGCCGCCCCCGCGAGCGCGAGGACGATGCCCCACGGGATCGTGACCGTGCCGACGGTCCACGCCAGCCGGTGCCCGAGCGTGCCGAGCAGGCCGTACGCGGCGCCCGCGAGCACGGCGCCGGCCATGATGCCGACGCGGGCGAGCCCCCGGTCACTGACCTGCGGGGACGACGACGTAGACGATGCCGTCGTTGCCCGCCGTGACCACCACGTCGTAGCGCGGGTTGCTGAACGCGGCGACGCCGGCGGTGCCCGCCTCGGCGAACGTGTCGTCCTCGGTGAAGCCCGCTGCGAGCAGCTGCTGCCGGGCCTGCTCGAGCGCGTCGGAGGACTCGGCCTGGATGGTCACCGCCCAGCCGGTCTCGTTGTTGGCGGTGCCGGATGCGCCGAAGAGGACCTCGCCGTCGACGACCGGCACCTCGTTCGGCCAGCCCTCGGGCATCTCGCCGACGCCGACCGCACCGCCGGTCGCGCCCTCGATGGCCTCCTCGACGCCCTGGTTCACGATCTGCTCGAGCGGGTTGCCGAAGCACCCGCTGAGGCTCACGGCGAGGGCGGCGGACACGGCGACGGCGGAGGCGGCACGGAGTGCGGTGGAGGGCATGCTGGCAGTGTATTGCCCGGGTCGGGCGCCTGCATCGGGGTCACCCACGAGCCGCTTCCCGGGTGGTGGCCGGGTCGCGTACCGTTGGTCACCGACCTGCCGATGACGCGAGGAGCCCCATGGACGACCAGCCCGTGATCACGACGACCTGGGACGGCGCGGTCGCGACCGTGACGATCGACCGGCCCGCGGCGCTCAACGCGCTCTCGCGGCGCGTGCTCGAGGAGCTCGCCGCGGCGTTCGACGCCCTCGCCGGGGCCGGCACCGCGCTGCGGGGCGTCGTGCTGGTCGGCGCGGGCGGTCGCGCGTTCGTCGCCGGCGCCGACATCCGCGAGCTCTCCGACCTCGACGCGGAGGGCGCCGCCGCGATGGGCCGGCTCGGGCACGACGCGGTCGCGCGCATCGAGTCGCTCGGCGCACCCGTGATCGCCTGCGTCGACGGCTACGCGCTCGGCGGGGGCCTCGAGCTCGCGCTCGCCTGCGACTTCGTCTACGCGTCGGCGCAGTCGCGGTTCGGACTGCCCGAGGTGTCGCTCGGCGTGATCCCCGGGTTCGGCGGCACCGTGCGGCTGCCGCGCGCGGTCGGACTGGCCCGGGCGAAGGAGCTCATCTACTCGGGCCGCATGGTCGACGCCGCCGAGGCCGAGCGCATCGGGCTGGTCTCGCGGGTCGAGTCCGATCGCGACGCGCTGCTCGCCGCCGCCCGTGCGACGCTCGACGAGATCGGCACGCGGTCGCCGAGCGCGGTCGCGCTCGCGAAGCGGGTGCTGGTCGACGCGTCGGGCACGCCGACCGAGCGTGCGACCGAACTCGAGATCGGTGGGTTCTCACGCGCGTTCGGCACCGAGGACATGCGCGAGGGCACGAGCGCGTTCCTCGACAAGCGCACGCCGGAGTTCACCGGTCGCTGACGCGGTCGCCCCGCGCCGCACCGAGTACGCGAAACGCGGGTACTCGCGCCGCGTTTCCGCGATCTGCGTACGCGGTCGCGTCAGTTGACGTGGCTGAGCAGCCAGGCGTAGCCGTCGAAGCGCACGCCGTCGGTGTAGTACATCTCGAGGTGCAGGTGGGGGCCTGTGGACTGCCCGGTCGAGCCGACCCGGCCGAGCGTCTGGCCCGCGGTGACCTGCTGGCCGACAGAGACCGAGATCGAGCCGGCCTGCATGTGCGCGTAGAGGCTCGTGACGAGGCGACCGCCGATGTTGTGCTGCACCTCGACGTAGTTGCCGAGACCGCCGCCGCCCGCGGTCGCCGTGACGACCACGCCGTCGGAGATCGAGCCGATCGCTGTGCCCGCGCCGGGGTTGAAGTCGACGCCGTCGTGGTTGGTCGAGCAGCCGTAGCAGGGCGCGACACGGTAGCCGAAGCCGTCGCTGATCTTCGAGTGGTTCGGGAACGGCCAGACGACCTTCTCCACGTCGGCGAGGGCCGTGACGCCGACGCCGGCGACCGACGTGTACAGGGGCGGCGGTGCCTTCTCGACGTCGTAGGAACCCGTCTGCACGGGCTCGAGCTCCGCGGCGCCCACGACGATCGTCTGCGGGTCCTCGGCCGGCGCCTGGTCGTACACCGAGGCCTGCACCTCGCCGTCGCGCGACGTGAGCGCGGCGGCGGGCAGGGTCGTCGACACCGCGAGGGCGCCGACGAACAGGAACCCGAGGCCGCTCGTCGCGGTGCGCAGGCGCGCCTTGCGGGCGCGGTAGGCCTCGGCGCTCAGCGGCCGCTCGGGGCCCTCGAACCAGCGCGAGGTCGCGACGGACGCGTCCCGGAGCATGCGCTGCACGCCGCGGAGGACGCGGGGAGTCGTGCGCTCGGTCGTGCGCCGCGCGGTGCGCGACGTCGAGCGCAGGGCGCGGCGGCGTCGGGGGCGAACACGCTGCGGCGCGGGGCGGCACGGCGGCCGGTGGAACGACGGGGCATAGCTGGGGGAACCTAGAGCAAAAGTAACATTCGGGTAACGGTCGTCAAGCGACCCGACGTACGCTACGCGACCCAACCTGAAAGAACGCTCGGTATTGAGCCCTGCGCCGAGCTGCGCGCGGGCGCTCGCTCCCCCGGCGGGCCTCGCCCACCGGCATCCGGAACCTGCGGCTACGCCTGCTTCTTGAGGCGCGATGCGGCCCGCGCACGGGCCGTGGCGTCGAGCTCGACCTTGCGGATGCGCACCTTCTCGGGCGTGACCTCGACGCACTCGTCCTCGCGGGCGAACTCCAGGCACTCCTCGAGCGAGAGCTGGCGCGACGGCGTCATCGACTCGAACGTGTCGGCGGTCGAGGAGCGCATGTTCGTGAGCTTCTTCTCCTTGGTGATGTTCACGTCCATGTCGTCGTTGCGCGAGTTCTCGCCGATGACCATGCCCTCGTACACCTCCTCCGTGGGGTTCACGAAGAACGTCATGCGCTCCTGCAGGGCGATGATGGCGAACGGCGTCACGACGCCCGAGCGGTCGGCGACGATCGAGCCGTTGTTGCGGGTCGTGATGACGCCCGCCCACTCGTCGTAGCCGTGCGAGATCGCGTTCGCGATGCCCGTGCCGCGGGTGATGGTGAGGAACTCGGTGCGGAAGCCGATGAGGCCGCGGCTCGGCACGACGAACTCCATGCGCACCCAGCCGGTGCCGTGGTTCGTCATGTTCTCCATGCGGCCCTTGCGGGCGGCGAGCAGCTGCGTGATCGCGCCGAGGTACTCCTCGGGGGCGTCGATCGTCAGGTGCTCGTAGGGCTCGTGCACCTTGCCGTCGACGGTGCGGGTGACCACCTGCGGCTTGCCGACGGTGAGCTCGAAGCCCTCGCGGCGCATCTGCTCGACGAGGATGGCCAGGGCGAGCTCGCCGCGGCCCTGCACCTCCCACGCGTCGGGCTTGCCGATGTCGAGCACCTTGAGCGAGACGTTGCCGATGAGCTCGCGGTCGAGGCGGTCCTTGACCATGCGCGCGGTGAGCTTGTGGCCCTTGACCTTGCCGACCAGCGGCGACGTGTTCGTGCCGATCGTCATCGAGATCGCGGGGTCGTCGACGTGGATCGCCTCGAGCGGACGCACGTCCTCCGGGTCGGCGAGGGTCTCGCCGATGGTGATCTCCTCGATGCCCGCGACGGCGATGATGTCGCCGGGGCCGGCCTCCTCGGCCGGGTGGCGCTCGAGCGCCTTGGTCTTCAGCAGCTCGGTGATGCGCACGTTCGAGTGCGTGCCGTCGTGGCGCACCCACGCGACCGTCTGGCCCTTGCGGATGGTGCCGTTGAACACGCGCAGCAGCGCGAGGCGGCCGAGGAACGGCGACGCGTCGAGGTTCGTGACCCACGCCTGCAGCGGGGCCTCGTCGTCGTAGGTCGGCGCGGGGATGTGCGTGAGGATCGCCTCGAACAGCGGCTCGAGGTCCTCGGAGTCGGGCAGCGAGCCGTCGACCGGCTTCGTGGTCGACGCGCGGCCGGCCTTGCCGGAGGCGTACACGACCGGCACGTCGAGGATCGCGTCGAGGTCGAGGTCGGGCACGTCGTCCGACAGGTCGGACGCGAGGCCGAGCAGCAGGTCCTGGCTCTCGGCGACGACCTCGTCGATGCGGGCATCCGGCCGGTCGGTCTTGTTCACCAGCAGGATGACCGGCAGGCGCGCCTCCAGCGCCTTGCGCAGCACGAAGCGGGTCTGCGGCAGCGGGCCCTCGCTCGCGTCGACGAGCAGCACGACGCCGTCGACCATGGACAGGCCGCGCTCGACCTCGCCGCCGAAGTCGGCGTGGCCGGGGGTGTCGATCACGTTGATGGTGACCGGGCCGCCCGTCGCGTGCTCCCCCGCGTATTCCACCGCCGTGTTCTTGGCGAGGATCGTGATGCCCTTCTCGCGCTCGAGCTCGTTCGAGTCCATCGCGCGATCGTCCACGTGCGCGTGCTCGGCGAACGAGTGCGTCTGCTTGAGCATGGCGTCGACGAGCGTGGTCTTGCCGTGGTCGACGTGGGCGACGATCGCGACGTTGCGCACGTCGGAGCGAGTGGCGGAGGCCATGGAGAAGTCCTTGAAAGTGAGGGAGAACGCCGGGAAGCCGACAGGACAGCCTATCGCAGCACGCCGTCGTGCAATTCGAGCACCCGGTCGGCCCGCTCCACGATCGACGGGTCGTGGGTCGACAGCAGCACCGCGAGCCCATCGTCGTGCGCGATCGACGCGATCAGCTCGACCATGGCGGCGGCCGTCGTCGAGTCGAGCTGGCCGGTGGGCTCGTCGGCGAGCAGGATGCGGGGGCGACCCGCGAGCGAACGAGCGATGCCGACGCGCTGCTGCTGTCCGCCCGAGAGCTCCGCGGGGCGCTGCGACGCGTGGCCGGCGAGGCCGACCCGGTCGAGCAGCATGCCGACTCGCTCGGCGCGCTCGGAGGCATCCGCCCCTTGGATGCGCAGCGGCAACTCGACGTTCTCCTGCGCCGACAGCGCGCCGATCAGGCCGAACGACTGGAACACGAACCCGACCTCGTCGCGGCGGATGCGATCGACCTCGGACTCGGCCGCGGTCGTCAGGTCGACGCCTCCCACCTGAACGGTGCCGGTCGTGGGCGGCTGGATGCCGCCGAGCACGTGCAGCAGCGTCGTCTTGCCGGCACCCGACGGCCCGATGAGCACGACGAACTCGCCGGGCGAGAGGGTGAGGGATGCGTCGGCCAGCGCTGTCACGTCACCGGCCGGCGTGCGGTGGACGACGGAGAGGCCCTCCGCCTCGAGCACGTGCTCAGCCACGGTCGCCTCCCTGCGGGTCATCGCCCTCGGGCGAATCGGATGCCTCGTGCTGGTCGACCGGCGCAGCATCGGCGCTCCCCGGCTCGGGGGCGCCCCGATGGCCCGGCCACACCCCCACGTGGTCGGCCTCGAGCCGCAGCCGCACGCGCTCGCGCAGCGACAGGCGCGCCATGTAGTCGTCGGGCAGCTGGAGCCGGCCGACCCTGTCGAGCACCGCGAACTCCTCGGCCATGGCGTGCTCGCGCCCTCGTCGTCGGTGTGGGTCCAGCGCAGCACCTCGGTCGAGGTGCGGCCGTCGCGGATCTGCACGGTGCGCTGCACGTGCTCCGACACGGTCGGGTCGTGCGTCACGAGCAGCGCCGTGGTGCCGAGCTCGCGGTTCACGGTCTCGAATGTCTCGAGCACCTCGACCGAGGCGTGCTCGTCGAGGTCGCCGGTCGGCTCGTCGGCGAGCAGCACCCGCGGGTCGTTCGCGAGGGCGACCGCGATCGCGACGCGCTGCTGCTGGCCTCCCGACAGCTCGGCGGGCCGGCGGTCGGCGAGGTCGGCGACGCCCGCGAGGTCGAGCAGCTCGTGCGCCCGCTCGGGGTGCTTGCGGTCGCCGCCGATGGCGCGGGCGAGCTGCACGTTCTCGAGCGCCGAGAGGTATGGCAGGAGGTTGCGCGCGGTCTGCTGCCAGACGAAGCCGACGACCTCGCGGCGATAGCGCACGCGCTCGCGGTTCAACAGCGACGGCAGGTCGCGGCCCGCCACGGTCGCCTTGCCCGCGGTGGGCGCGTCGAGCGCCGACAGGATGGAGAGCAGCGTCGACTTGCCCGAGCCCGACGCGCCGACGAGCGCGACGAGCTCGCCGCGGTCGACGAGCAGGTCGAGGCCCTGGAGCGCCTGCACCTCGATGTCGGCGACCGTGAAGATGCGCACGAGCCCGTGGCACTCGATGTCGGGGCCGGTGTCGGCGATGGACGTGGTGGTCATCGGTCCTCCTCGGTTCGGAGCACGGTGGCGATGGAGGTCGTGCGGGCGGTCACGACGCCGACGACGACCGCGAGGGCGAGCGCGACGGCGACGGCCGCGACGAGCGCGCCGGTCAGCACGGGGTCGACGGCGATGCCGGGTTGCACGGCACCGCCGGTGAACGGTCTGAGGTCGACCGCGGCGACGACGAGCAGCGGCAGCACGGCGCCGAGCAGGGTGCCGCCCACGAGCGCGGTCGCACCGAGCGGGGCGAACTCCCACGCGACGATGCCGCGCGACTGGCGTCGGTCGAGCCCCATCGTGCGCAGCAGCGCGATGGTGCGCGAGCGGGCGTCGCGCGAGACGCCCGCGACGAGCAGCACGGCGATCATCGAGAGCACGACGGCAAGGCCGAGGGCGAGCAGCAGCGCGACGCGCAGCGCGGTCACGGCGGGCGAGCCCTGGATGCGCGTCGTGCGCTCGTCGAGCCGCTCGATCGCGTGCGGGCCCGCGATCGTCTCGGAGACCGCCGCCGCGACGGCCGCAGCGTCCGCTCCGTCCGCCACGTCGACGAGCAGCACCTGGGGGAAGTAGCCGAGCGCGGTGACCGCGCGGTAGTCCTCCGCATCGACGAGCAGCCAGTCCGCGGGCGTGTTCTCCCCCGCGATGCGCGCGATCTCGCCGACGACCTCGACATCGGTGTACGCGACGGTGATGGTGCCGTCGCCGACCGCCTCGACCAGGGACGGCGAGGCGAGCGCCTGCACGGTGTCGTCCCCGGGTGCGAGGTCGACGAAGCGGAAGCCCTCGTCGAGGTCGGCCTGCACCGCGGCGAGGCGCTCGGTCTCGGTCGCGAGCACGATCGCGGGCGCACCGCCGTCGGGCCCGTCGACCGGGGCGCGGTCGCCCACGAGCAGGCCGACCGCGTCCTCCACGCCGTCGATCCCGCGGATCGCGTCGGTGCGCTCGGGGTCGAAGAACGGGCCCGAAACACGGATGTCGGCGCCGACCTGCCGTTCGGCCGCCTGCTGCGCGCCGCCATCGACGGTCGCGAGCACGAGCGACGAGAACACCGCGACCGCCACCGCGACGAGCATCGCGAGGACCGCCGTGGTGCCGGCGGCCGGGTCGCGCAGCGTGCGGGCGGCGCCGACGAGCGCGACGACGCCCCGGCCGCGGGTGGCGCGCCGCAGCACGGCAGCGATGGGCAGCGGATGCAGCCGCACGACGATGAGCGCGAGCGCGACGGTCGCGAGCAGCGGCGCCGCCACGACCAGCGGATCGACGCCGCCCGTCGACGGACCGATGCCGCGCACGACGAGCAGCGTCACCGCGATCGCCGCGACGAGCAGCACGGCGCCCTCGATGATGCGGCGGGCGCGACCGCGCACCGGGGCGTCGAGGTCGGCGCGGCCGGGCGCGAGCGATACGGGGCGCAGCGCACCCGCGAGCGCGACGGCGGGTACGAGGCCGACGAGCGCCGCGATCGCGGTGCCGAGCCAGCCGGCGTCGGTCGGCACCACGGCGACCGCGACCGCGGCGGCGACGACGGCGACCGGCACGCCGAGGATGAGCCCCTCGAGCGCGAGCAGCCGGCGCAGCAGCCCGATCGGCGCGCCGCGGGCGGCGAGCAGCGCGAGGTCACCGCGACGCCGGCGCACCACCAGCGATGCGGCGAGCACGACGAGCGCGACGCTCACCGCGATCGGGCCGACCGCGGCGACCGTGAGGATCGCGCTGGCCGCGTGCGAGCGGGCGACCGCGGTGGCGAGCACGTCGACCACGGTGCTGTCGAAGCGGATGCGCGCGTCGCCGCTGGAGTCCATGCGCTCGGACTGCGCCGTCGCGCCGCGCATCGCGGCGAGCAGCTCCGCCGGGTCCTGCTCGGCGGCGGCATCGGCGTCGAGCGGGATCCAGACGGTGGTCTGCGGCTGGTAGTGCAGGCGGTCTGGCAGGTCGTGCCAGCCGGCGGCGTCGACGTAGGCGGCCGCGGTGGCGGTGGGGCGGCGGTTGCCGTCGTCGAAGATGGCCGCGCTCAGCGGGTTGGGCAGGTGCTGCCAGCGGTCCGCGTCGGGGTCGACCGCCTCGACCACGCCGACCAGGCGCACCGGCTCGCCGGGCGGGTCGTTCGGGCCCAGGTTCCCGGGCATGGTGCGCAGTTCGCCGACCGGCCACGCCATCGTGTCCGCGGCGTCGCGGGCGAGCACGATCTCGAGCTCACCGTTGCCGTCGTACGTCGCCGGCCACTCCCCCTCGACGACCTCGAGCTCGCTGCGCATGCGCACGTCGGCGAGCAATTGCACGACGCCCGTCGGGGCGGTGGCGGGCAGCTCCTCGGGCTCGGCGACGATCGGCACCTCGTAGACGGCGAACCCGGGCTCGCCGAGCAGCGGCGCGAGCGCCGGGTCGACACCTCCCACGACCTCGGCGAGCCGTTCGCCGAACGCGCCGAACGCCGCATCCGCCCCCTCGTCCCAGCCCTCGACGGCGGCGGGGTCGGTTGCGGCGCCGGGCAGCGGCGCGACGAGCATGCGTCCGGTGAGGTCGCGACCGGTCGGCGCGACCTGGTCGACCTGGTAGGCGACCTCGTCGCGGATCACGCCGGCCAGCGCGCGCGGAGCCGCAGCGACCACGAACGCGACGAGCGCCGTGAGCGCCACGATCACGAGCGCGGCGCTGCGGGGCGTGGCGAAGCGGCGGCGGGTCAGCCGCGCGATGCCCGGGGACGTCGTCATTCGTCCTCCCGGAGCACGGGGGCGAGCGCGGCGGGGGCGCGCACGGTCGCGGCGATCAGGATGCTCGCGGCCAGCAGTGCGCCGACCGCGGCGCCGAGCGCCAGCGGGTCGACGTCGAGCACGACCGGGAACGTCTCCGGCAGGTCGACGTATGCGCCGCGCACGAGCGCGGGCACGACGACCCACGCGGTCGCGAGGCCCGCGGCCACGCCGCCGAGGGCGCCCAGCACGAGCGTGGAGACCTCCTCGAGCGTGCGCACGCGCGCCGCGCCGCGACGGCCGAGGCCGAGCACCGCGAGCACGGCGAGCTCGCGGGTGTCCTGCCTCGTGCGGGTGCGCCGCAGCACGAGCACGACGAGGGCGAGCACGATCGCCGCGGCGGCCGCGAGCACGAACGCGATGGCGGTGCGCTCGGCGTCTGCGGCCGCGAGGGGGTCGGCGACCCCGACGGATGCCGCGGGGAACGCCTCCTCGACCGCGAGCGCGACCTCCGCCGCATCCGTCGTGCCGAACCAGACCTCGGTCGGCTCGAGCGGCACGGCGGCAGACAGCGACGCGGTGACCAGGTCGGTCAGGATGCCCTGCCCGTCGGGAGCACCGGGCAGCAGCGGGATGACGTCGGCGACCGCGAAGTCGATGGTGGCGTTCATGGTCGGGATGCGCAGCGAGAGCTCGTCGCCGACCTCGGCGCCCAGCTCTGCGGCGACCTGCTCGGTGACCACCGCGGGCACCCGCGTCGGCGCGCCCGCGGGCACCGCGCGCACCGCCTCGGCCGACGGGCCGGAGGGCGATGGCACGACCACCCGGATGCCGTCGCCGAGCTCCTGGATCGACCCGTCGCCGCCCGGTGCCAGCTCGAGCGGGCTCAGGTCGACCGGCCGCCCGTCCGCTCGCACCACGAGGTCGACGGGTGCACCGGCAGGCGCCCCGATCCCCCACTCCTCCGCGTGCCCGACGCGCAGCTCCACGATCGTCCAGGGACCGCCGGCAGGCAGTTCGAGCTCGGTCGTCGAATCCATGAGGTTCTCGAACTCGACCACTTGGCCGGCCTCGGATTCCTCGAGCTCGGTGATCTCCACGTTCGTCGCGGCGAGCCGGGCGAACCGCCCCTCGGCATCGGCCAGCACGAAGCCCGCCGTCATGCCCGGCGGCGGGCCGGTGAAGGTCGACCCGTCCGACTGCTGGTACTCCCCTCGGGCACGTGCAGCTCGACGGTGAACGACCGGGTGCGCGCTGGGAGCGCGACGCCCGCAGGGCCGTCGCCGCCCTGGCCGAGCGCCTCTGCGAGCGCGGGCGGGTCGACCGTGCCGTCGGCGTCGGCGAGCACGTCGCCCAGCTGTGCCGCCTGCACGGGGAGCACGGGGATGGTGCCGTCGCTGCCGCGCACCTCGAGCGGGCGCACCGCCATGGCCGCGTCGGCGCCGGCGACCGCGGCGACCTCCGCTGCGGACACCCCGTCGGGCAGCTCGACGCGCACGTCGGCGCCGACCCGCACGTCCTCGGGGGCGGCGCCGAGCGCCTCGATGCTGCCCCGGTAGGCGACCGCGAGCGTCACCGCGCCGGCGGCGAGCACGACCACGGCGATGGTGACCGCATGCCGGGCGGGCCGGCGCGAGGCGAGACGCAGCGGCGTCACCGGGCTCGCGCCGCGGCTCGCACGGAACGTGGCCGCGATCGCGCGGGCGATCGGCGCGGCGACCGCGACGGCGACGAGTCCCGCGAGGGCGAGCACCAGCGCGGGAGCCATCGCGACGATGGGGTCGATGCCGCGGGAGCCGTCGCCGCGGACGACCACCGCGCTGCCCGCCTGCGCGAACTGCCAGACGGCGACGCCCGTGACGATCGCCACGAGCACGGCCGTGCCGATCAGCGCCGTGCCGTCGGCCCGCGCCGAGGTGCGGTCGGCGCCGCGGAACGTGCCGATCACCACCGCGGCCACGGCGACCAGCACGACGGCGGCGCCCACGGCGACCGCGGGCCGGACGCCGACCGCGACACCGCCCACGAGCGCCGCGACGAGCGTGCCGGCCACGGCGCCCGCGATCGCGCCGATCGCCGCGATCACGACGGCCTCGGATGCGGCGATGCCGACGAGTCGCCGGCGCGAGGCGCCGCGGGCGCGCTGCAGGCGCGTCTCCGTGGTGCGCACGCGCACGACCTCGAGTGCGACCGCCGCCACCGCGACCGCGGCCACGAGCCCGGTGATGCCGACGGCGACCGCGGTCGGGCCGCGCCGCGACTCGAGCCCCGGGAGCACGTCGACCAACGTGCGGCGCAGCCCGCCCGAGACCTGCACCTCGGGGCCGCCGGCATCGGCCACGGCGTCGTCGAGATCGCCGAGCCCGCGGGCGAGGGCCGCCGCAGCGTCGGCCGTGAAGCGCGCGGGGTCGGGCGTCAGCACCAGGGTGCGGCCGTCGACGGCGACGGCGAGGGCGCCCGGTGCGCCGAGCGCCCCGAGCGCGTCGCGAACCGACGGCTCCGCGTCGACGGGGTCGCCCGACTCCGGGCGCACGAGCACGCGGTCGCCGTCGCCCGGCGCGGCCGCGACGGCCGCCAGCGCGGCGCGCGACTCGACGACGGCGATCGCGCCGACGAGCCCCGCGAGGGTCGCCGCGGCGACGGCGGTCGTGACCGCGAGCGCGACGAGCACCGGCAGGGCGGCGCGGGCGCGCGCCAGGAGGAACCGCGCGTTCCCGCGCCGCCGGTCTCGGGGCCTCGTCACCGCTGGCTGGTCGGTGCGATCAGCCGAGCGTCGTGCGACGCCGCTCGCGGCGCTCGCGCTGCTCCATCGGATCCGGCACCGGCACCGCCGCGATCAGGCGCTGCGTGTACGGGTCCTTCGGGTTGCGGAGGATCTGGTCGCGCGTGCCCTGCTCGACGAGCTTGCCGTTGTGCATCACGGCGATGCGGTCGGCCAGCTGGTCGACGACGCCGAGGTCGTGCGTCACGAAGAGGCATCCGAACCCGAGGTCCTGCTGCAGCGACGTGAACAGCTCGAGCACGCGCGCCTGCACCGACACGTCGAGGGCACTCGTCGGCTCGTCGGCGACGAGCAGCTTCGGCTTCAGCGCGAGCGCGCGGGCGATGCCGATGCGCTGGCGCTGACCGCCCGAGAGCTCGTGCGGGTAGCGGTTGCGCATCGAGCGCGGCAGCTCGACCGCGTCGAGCAGCTCCTCGACCCGGGCATTGACGACCTTCTTGTCCTTCTCACCGGCGAGGATGAGCGGCTCGGCGATCGACTCGCCCACCGGGATGCGCGGGTTCAGCGACGAACCCGGGTCCTGGAAGACGATGCCGATGTCCTTGCGGATGTCGCGCAGTTCCTTGGGGCTGACGCCGACCATGCTGCGGCCCGCGACCGTCATCTCGCCCGAGTGCACGGGGAGCAGGCCGATCGCCGCACGACCGATCGTGGTCTTGCCCGAGCCCGACTCGCCCACGAGGCCGACGACCTCGCCACGACGGATCTCGAGGTCGACGCCGTCGACCGCCCTGAACGCCGGCACGCGCCCGCGCTTCGGGTACTCGAGCACGACGTCGCTCATGTGCAGCACCGACTCCGACTCGACGCGCTGTGCGACCTCGGCCTCGTCGGTCGAGACCGTGCCGAGGTGCGGCACGGCCGCGAGGAGGGCCTGCGTGTACGGGTGCTTCGGCGCGTTGAACACGTCGACCACGCTGCCGTTCTCGACGACCGCGCCGTCCTTCATGACGATGACCTGGTCGGCGAGATCGGCCACGACGCCCATGTCGTGGGTGATCAGCACGATCGCCGAGCCGAGCTCGGTGTGCAGGCGTCGCATGAGGTCGAGGATCTCGGCCTGCACGGTGACGTCGAGCGCGGTGGTCGGCTCGTCGGCGATGAGCAGCTTCGGGTCGTTCGCCATCGACTGCGCGATCATCGCGCGCTGGCGCTGGCCGCCCGAGAGCTGGTGCGGGAAGGAGTCGAACGCCTTCTGCGGGTCGGGCATCTCGACCTGGGTGAGCAGCTCGATGGCCCGATCGGTCGCCTGCTTGCGCCGCATGTTCGGGTGGTGGATCTGGAGCGCCTCGACGATCTGGTACCCGACCGTGTAGACCGGGTTCAGCGCCGTCATCGGCTCCTGGAAGATGACGGCGATGCCCTGGCCGCGCACCTTGCGCAGCTTCGACACCGGCGCGCCGATGAGTTCCTCGCCCGACAGCTTCGCGCTGCCGGTCGCGCGGCCGTTGCCGGGCAGGAGCCCGAGCACGCCCATCGAGCTCGTGGACTTGCCCGAGCCGGACTCGCCCACGATGGCGAGCACGTCACCCGGGTTCAGGGTGTAGTTGATGCCACGTGCCGCCGACACCCACTCGCCCTCGACCCAGAAGTCGATGCCGAGGTCGCGCACTTCGAGGACCGGTTCGGTCCGGCTCTGCGTCTCGTTCACTGGAGGTGGCCTTTCGGGATGGTTCGCATCGCGTCTGCGACGATGGTGTGGTGTCCGAGGTACATGTCTTCCGCCCCCGTTTCGGTCGATGGCTCGCGGGAGCCGTGTTCGTCGCCTGCGGCATCGGCTTCGTCGCGGCCCTCATGGGCGCGCCCGGCGACCTGCTCGCCTTCACGCCGATGCTCGCCCTGCTCGCCTTCGGCGCCTGGGCGGCCTACTGGCGCCCGTCGGTGCGCATCGACGACGAGGGCGTCGTGGTCGCGAACGTGTTCCGCACGATCCGCGTGCCGTGGGGCCAGATCCGCCGCATCGACACGCGCTACTCGCTCATGCTCGACACGACGCACGGGCGCGTGAGCGCCTGGGCGGCACCCGCACCCGGTCGCTACTCGCTGCTGTTCGCGCAGCGGGAGCACGGCACCCACCTGCCCGAGTCGAGCTACGTGGCCGGCACGGTGCGACCCGGCGACCTCGTCTCGAGCGACTCGGGCGCGGCCGCGTACCTGGTGCGCCGGCGCTGGGAGGCGCTGCGCGACAGCGACCGGCTGGTCGACGACGGCAGTCCGCGCGACGTGACGCTGCACATCGCCACGATCGCGGGATTCGCGGTGCTCGTCCTCGCGGTCGTGCTGGGCGTCGTGGTCTAGGCGCATCGCCATCACCGGTCTTCGGTCGACCCGCCGCGCGCCGATCCGCCGGGAGCCGACGCATCGATCGCCGACCCGCCGGGAGCGACCGCGCCCGCGCGGTCCGCGCCGCGCTGCGCCCACCAGCGGCGCATCTCCGACATCGGGCCGTTGAAGTTCGGCACGCGCTTCTGGCGCGGGTCGAACGCATCGCGGAGGCCGTCGCCGACGAAGTTGATGCAGAGGGCGATGATGATGATGAAGATGCCCGGCCACCAGAACAGCCACGGCCGCGTGCTGAACGCGCCCTGGTACTGGTTGATGAGCTGACCCAGCGAGATGTCGGGCGTGGTGATGCCGAAGCCGAGGAAGCTGAGCGACACCTCGATGAGGATCGCGGCGCTCATGAGCAGCGTCGAGTTCACCACGACCACGCCGACGGTGTTCGGCAGGATGTGCTTGAAGATGATGCGGCCGTCGCTGGCACCGGCGACTCGGGCCGCGTCGACGAACTCCCGCTCGCGCAGGGCGAGGAACTCGGCGCGCACGAGACGCGCGAGGCCCGTCCAGGCGATCGCGCCGAGCAGCACGCCGATCGTGATCGCGTTGCCGCCGAAGGTACGGGCGAGCACGGCACCGAGCACGAGGATCGGGATGATGATGATCACGTCGGTGAAGCGCATGAGCAGCGAGTCGATGCGGCCGCGGTAGAAGCCGGAGACCGCGCCGATCACGACGCCGATGACGGTGGCGATGATGCCCGCGAGGAACACCACGACGAGCGACTGCTGGGTGCCGCGCATGACGCGGGCGAACATGTCCTTGCCCAGGTCGTCCTGGCCGAAGGGGTGCTCGCCGAGCGAGAACGGCCAGAGCGTGATCGTCGGCTGCCCGCCGTTCACGATCGCGTAGCGGCTCCACCAGTCCTTGTCCCACCAACCCGGGATGCGGAACCCGTCGATGCCGAGCGTGGAGTTCACGGTGTCGACCGCGTAGCGGCCGGAGCCGCCGATGACGGTGCCCACCGACGAGAACGCGAGCACGAGCACGAGCCCGAACACGATGAGCGAGATGATCGCGCCGCGGTGCTGGAAGAACCGGCGGCGCACGATCGCGCCCTGGCTGAGCCCGGCGACCTGCCGCTGCTCGATGCTGATCTCGCTGCCGCGCGACTCGTCGGGAGCCTCGGTGATGTTCTTGGGTTCGGTCATGTCAGCTCACCCGGATTCGCGGATCGAGTGCCGAGTACAAGAGGTCGGCGATGATGTTGAAGATGACGGCGAGCACGCCCGTGACGAGGAAGAAGCCCATCATCAGGTTCACGTCTGTTCGTGCCAGGGCATCGGAGAACACGGCTCCCATGCCCTTCCACGCGAACACCGTCTCGGTGATGACCGCGCCGCCGATCAGGCCGCCGAAGTCGAAGGCGATGATCGTGGCGATCGGGATCATCGCGTTGCGGAACGCGTGGCGCATGACGACGACGCGCTCCGAGAGGCCCTTGGCACGCGCGGTGCGCACGTAGTCCTGGTTCATGACCTCGAGCAGGCTCGCCCGCGAGTACCGCGTGTAGGCGGCGAGCGAGATGAGCATGAGGGTCAGCGTCGGCAGGATCATGTGCGTCAGCGAGTCGAGCATCTGCAGCCAGTAGTCGTCGCGACGGTCGATCGCCGGGGTCGACGAGCCGATGGTCGAGATGACGCCGCTCGAGAGCGGGATAATCGCCTCGTAGGTCGCCCACCGCTGGAACATCTGGTCGAACACCAGCGGGATCGTGCCGAGTCCGGCCGCGAGGCCGACGACGCGGGCGAGGTTCGCCCGGCGGTCGCCGCCGAACAGCCAGCCGACGACCGCGCCGATCACGACCAGGATGATCGCGACGAGCGCGATGGTCCACCACGCGTTCCCGAAGAAGAACAGGAACTGGAAGGGGAACCAGAGCGCGACCGGAGCGCCGACGGCGGCGATGCCGAAGGCGATCAGTGCGGGCTTGTCCCGGAGTCCGGTGGTGAGGCTCGCGACGATGAGGGCGTTGGCCACCGAGAACAGGATGATGCCGATGATGCCGATCGAGGGCTCCTCGAACCAGCCCGTCAGGTCCAGCGCGAGGAGCAGCACTGCTCCCGCGAGGCCCGTGAACAGGAAGGTCTTGATGCGGGTGGCGAGCCCGCCGCCGACGACGGCCATCAATATGAAGCCCGTCGCCAACCCGAATATGGGGATGAACCACCACGGGATCACCGGATCGCCGAGGAACTGGTTGAAGGCGATGCCGCCGTACTGCTTGAGGAGCACCGCGACCCAGAAGACGGGCAGCGAGTAGAAGACGAAGGTCGCGAACGTGACGGTGTAGTCGTATCCGCTGTACTGGCGCAGGGCGGTCGTCATGCCGATCGCGACGCCGAAGAGGATGGCGAGGATCGTGGCAGCAGTGACCAGCTGGAGGGTCGAGCCCATCGCGGTGGCGATGACCTCGGTGACGGGCAGCTCGCCGCGAGCGACGGAGATGCCGAGGTCGCAGTTGCCGACGAGGCATCCTGCGGCGCCGCCGAGCCACGTGAAGTAGCGGAGCACGGGCGGCGTGTCGAGATCGAGCTTGTTCGCGAGGTCCGCGATCTTGGCCTGCGCGTCTGGGTCGCGGCTGCCGCGCAGCTCGGCGAGCGGGTCGCCCGAGACGGCGGTGAGCACGTACACGACGTATGACGCGACGAGCAGGACGAGGAGTGTGGCGACGAGTCGCCTGGCGACGAAGGAGAACACCGGGGGTCCTTACGGGTGGTTCGGCACGAGACCCGGCGACGACCCGTCGAGGGCGGCGGCACGAGGCCGCGGCCGGTTCGAAGAGGTCAGTATAGGCGGCGTGAGCTGGGATACAACTTCGCTCGCCCCACCGGGATCAGGCCGGTGGGCCGGATGCGGATCGCGCATCCGGCCCACCGGGTGAGGCGATAGCCGATTACTCGGCGGTCGCGCCGTCAGTCGGCGCCCACTCCCAGAAGTTCCAGAAGTAGTACGGCGCGAGCGGAGCCGGGGCGATGCCCTCGACGCCCTTGTCCCATGCCGTCAGACCCGGGAACTGGAAGATGGTGATGCCGTAGCCGTCGTTCCAGAGCTCGGTCTCGACGTCGATCTGGATCTGGATCTGCTCGTCCTCGTCCAGCTCGGTCTCGAGGTCGCTCAGACGCGTGTCCACGACCTCGTTCGAGTAGCCACCGAAGTTCGAGGGCTGCCCGGTACCGAGGTACTGGTCGGTGCCGGTGAGCGCGAGGCTCGTCGACGCCCAGGCGAAGATCACCGCGTCGTGCGGGTTCGTCGGGTTCGCGGCGGTGTCGGTGAACTCCCAGTTGGGCTCGGAGTCGTCGGTCACGTCGAAGCCGGCGAGGGCAGCCGACGTGGCGATGAGCTCGTACTCCTGGGCGCGACGCTCGTTGCCCTCGGGGTACCAGAACTTGACCTCGACCGGGGTCTCGACACCGGCCTCCTCGAGCAGCGCCGCGGCGCCCTCGATGTCGACCTCGGCGTACTCGGCCGAGCCGTTCGCCTCGACGATCGGGTCGTACATGGGCGAGCCGGGGATCTGGAGGATCGAGTCGCGGACGACCGCGTTCGGGTTGAGCGGCTGGATGAGCTTCTCGAGGATCTCGTTGCGCGGGATGGTCTTGAGGAACGCGACACGCACCATGCGCGCGGTCTCCTCGTCGCCACCGTAGGTCGCCGGGTCGAACGGACCACCGTTGTTGAAGGTCAGGTCGACGTGCTCGTAGGTGGCCTCGTCGCTGGTGTGGTAGTCAGCGGTCTCGGTCTCCTGGACGAGCTGCAGCACGTCCGGCGTGGGCTGGCCCGAAGCGACCTGGACGTCACCGTTCTGGAGCGACTGCACCTGAGCGGTCGGGTCCGCGATCTGGCGGATGGTGATCCGCTCGTACTTGGGCGAGGGGCCCCAGGCGAACTCCTCGTTCGCGACGAGGGTGACGTAGTCCTCCTCGACGAGGTCCTCGACGATGTAGGGACCGTACGAGAGCTTCACCAGGTCGGACTCGGGGGTGTTGGCCGACTGGAAGTCCGCCTCCCACGCCTCGGCGACCGGCGCGAGCCACTCGGTGTCCTTGTTCTGGATGGCCTCGACCAGCTGGTCCTTGGCCTCCTGCGCGTCCTCGATCTCCGGGTACGCGAGCTGGACGGCGGCGTGCGCGGCGACCGAACCGATGCCGAACTGCACCTCCCAGTCGACGTAGGGCTTGTCGTAGACGAGCACGAGCTTGTTGTCGTCGATCTCGGGCGTCGCGCTCGCGAGGTCGGCACGCGGGTTCGCGTAGTTGAAGAGCGGCGTGCCCTCCTCGTCGGTGACGCCGGCGAAGATGTAGGCCCACGACAGCAGCATGTCGGCCTCGTCGAGCGGCGTGCCGTCGGACCACACGACGTCGTCGTTGATGGTGTACTCGACGGTCAGCGGGTCGTCGCTGGTCTTCTCGTACGAGCCGAACTCCGTGTTCTGGACCAGCTCGGGCGAGTTGTCGTAGTAGTTGAAGCTCGACGTCGTCAGGTAGGTCACATTGCTGTTCGCGATGTTGTTACCCGAGGTGCTGCTGCTGTTGAAGTTGTCGATGATGTCGTTCCAGGAAACCGTGATCTCGGTTCCCTCGATGACCTCTGACTCATACGGCAGCGAGCAGCCCGAGAGCACGAGTGCTCCCGCGGCGATGACGGCTGCGCCAGCCGCCCCACGCTTGATGTTCACATTTCCTCCTGTGCAGGGGTGCAAGGTGTAGTTGTTTCCACAAGATCGACCGGCGCCCGAGAGCGCCGGCCGACACCAATGACAGAGACTCTAAATCGGCGCGGGGGTGGTTCCAACTTGAAGCGGAATTCGTTACCGAGTAGTAACGAGCGGAGCGTTTCTTTGCGAACCGCGCACGATTCGAGCGTCATCAGCGCCTCTGGTGCAACGAATAGTCGAAGAATGCTCATTTGAGCGCGATGCGCAGGATGTGAGAATCGAAGCCATGTGGACGAATGGATCGACTGGATCGACCCCAGTGGGACGCGCGTCCCACTCCCGCACGATCTGGGAGCTCGTCATCGTGCTCGGGCTCTCGCTCGGGGCATCCGCCGTCTACTCCATCGTCTCGATCACGGCCCGCCTCACCGCGGACACCCCGCTCGGCGACCAGACGGCCTCGATCAACACCTCGCGCTCGGAACGCGAGTGGCTCGACTTCACCTACCAGTTCCTCGACGTCTTCTTCGACCTGTTCGTCGTCGCGCTCGTGCTGTACCTGCTCTGGCGGCCCGGCCGCAGCGCCTTCCGCCGCATCGGGTTCGACCTGACCCGCCCGTGGCGCGACCTCGGCACCGGCGTCGCCCTGGTGCTCGTCATCGGCATCCCGGGGCTCGCGCTCTACGCGGCCGGCCGCGCGCTCGGCATCACGGTCACGGTCGTGCCCTCGCCGCTCGACACGTTCTGGTGGACCGTGCCGATCCTCGTGCTCTCGGCGCTCCGCGCCGCGCTGGTCGAGGAGGTGATCGTCGTCGGGTACCTCTTCACGCGGCTGCGCGAGCTCGGCTGGGGCACATGGGGCATCATCGGCGCGAGCGCGCTGCTGCGCGGCACGTACCACCTGTACCAGGGCATCGGCCCGTTCATCGGCAACGTCGCCATGGGCGTCGTGTTCGGCTGGTGCTACGCCCGCTGGGGACGCACCATGCCGCTCGTGATCGCGCACTGGATCATCGACATGGCCTCCTTCATCGGCTACCCACTGGCCGTCGCCTGGTGGCCGACGCTGTTCGGCGTGCCGTCGTCCTGACGCGCGTGCGCCGGTGTCGCGCGACGCAGTCTGAGGGATACGCGGGCCGGTTCTGAGGCGGAGCCGGTCGAATCTGAGGCCCCATCTAGGGCACCTGCCCGATCCGCGTGAGGCACCTCAGGGAGGAATCTCGGATGCATCGACCGACGCAGCACCGCACCCGAGGAGCAGATCATGGACTTCGCCACCACTCACGTCGCCGCCCAGCTCGACCGACACCGCGCCGCCGACCTCCGGTCCGAGGTCGAGCGCCGTCGCCGCATCGCCGAGCGCACGGCCGCCTCGGGCGACGCCGCGGAGCACACGGGCCTGATCGCCCGCATCCGGGCTCGCATCGCCGCGCCGCACGGCACCGTCCCCGTCGCCCGACGCGGCCACCGTCACGCGTGACATCCACCTCCCCCACCCGGGTACGCGGCCGCATGCGCCCCGGACGGGGTCGTGTGCCGCGCGGCCGGCTGTGGGACGATGGCGCCGGCAGCGCCCTCCCCGGTGCGGCGCCGCCGGATGGCGCCATGGGAGGCGAGCGGACATGACCCACGTCCCGACGCGGAACACGATGGTCGGCCGCGACGCCGAGCTCACCGTGCTGCTCGACGCCGCGCACGCCGCTGCCGACGGGGACACCAGGTGCGTCGTCATCGGAGGCGAGCCCGGCATCGGCAAGAGCCGGCTCGTCGAGGAGTTCCTCGCGCGCGTCGGCGATCACCCGCTCGTGCTGATCGGCCGATGCGTCGGACTCGGCGACGACGGGCTCCCGTTCCAGCCGCTGCGCCCCATCGTGCGCCGTCTCGCCGACGAGCTCGGCGAGACGGGCCTCCGCGACGCCGCCGGCGGCACCGACGCACTCGACGCGCTCCGCCCCGGCCGGTCCGCGCCCGGCGGCGGATCGGGGATGCTCTACGAGGCGCTCGCCTCCGCACTCGCGGCCGCGGGTGACGAGCGGCCCGTCGTGGTCGTGGTCGAAGACCTGCACTGGGCCGACACCCCGTCCATACACGCGCTCGCCTACCTGGCCCGCGCAGCGGCGGACGCGCGCCTACTGCTGCTGCTCACCGTGCGGACGCCAGACGTCCCGCGAGGTCATGCACTGCACGGCGTGCTCGCCGAGCTCGAGCGCCTCCCCCGGGCCGTCCGCATCGAGCTCGCGCCGCTCGACCGAGACGACGTGGCACGGCTCTGCAGCGACCCCGCGCGTGCCGACGAGCTGCACCGGCGCAGCGGAGGCATCCCCTTCCTGGTCGAGGAGATGGATGCGGCGGACGGGGGTGTTCCGCGTTCGTTGGACGACCTCCTGACCGCACGCTACGAATCGGTGCCGCCCGAGGTGCGCCGGGTGCTGCGGATCATGTCCGTGGGAGGCGTCAGAGTCGACCACGCCGACCTCGCGGCCGCAGCGGGGCTCGACGACGACGGGCTCGAGGACGCGATGCGGCAGGCGATCGACCGCGGGCTCGTGGTCGCCGACGCGACGGCGTACGCGTTCCGTCACGCACTGCTGCGCGACGTGATCGAGGGCCACCTGCTCCCCGGTGAGCGCGCGCGCCACCATCGTCAGTTCGCGGAGCTGCTCGACGATCGTCGCGACGAACGCGGTGCCGCTGTCGAGGCATCCGCCCACTGGCTGGAGGCGCGAGACTTCGGCCGTTCGTTCGACGCCGCGCTGCGTGGCCTGCGGGATGCGGAATCGAGCTTCGCGCTGACCACGGCCGCAGCCATGGGCGACCGGGTGCTCGAGCTGTGGGACGTGGTCGACGACCCCGACGGTCGAGCGGGAAGCGACCGGATCGGGGTCGCACGGAGGGTCACCGACCTCCACTCCGACGTCGGCGACGACGCGCGGGCCCTCGAACTGGTGGAGCAGTGCCTCGAGATCGTGGATCCGGGCGACCTCACCACCCGATCCGCCCTGATCCGGACCCAGGGAGCGCTGTGGTCGCTGCTCGGGCGCCCGGGCGAGGAGCGGCTGCTCGGACAGGCGCTCGCTCTGGTCGACGCCGACGACACGCCGGCGGCGCCGCTGGAGCGCGTGCGGGTGCTCACGGCGCAGGCGGGCGCGTACCTGCTGCTCGGCGACCTCGAGCGCACGCTCGCCGCCGCCGACGCGGCGGTTGCGGAAGGCCCCGCCATCGGCACGGACGGTACGGACGAGGCCGCACGAGCCGACAACCTCGCAGCGTCGGTGCTGCTTGCATCGGGCCGGGTGGAGGAATCGCTGGACCGCTTCGAGCGCTCGCTCGCGATGGACCCGGTGGCCTGGCGGAATCGGGTTCGGTACGCGGTGAACGTCTCCGACGCCATGATCCTGCTCGGGCGCCACGCACGGGCCCGGGATCTCGCCCTCGGCGCCATCGGCGAGGCACGTCGGCGCGGAGTGCTCGGAGCCGCCGCCGGGACCGCCCTCTCGGCCAACGCCGCCGAGGCGCTCGTCGCCCTCGGCGACTGGGAGACGGCGGACGGGGTGATCGCGACGGCCGACGTCCGGGACGAGTGGCGCGACGGTCAGCGGTACTTCGAGCGCATGCGCTGGCGCATGCTGCACTGGCGGGGCGAGCTCGCCGACGCCCGCGTCCTGCGGGAGCGACTCGGGCGACGGCTCGCGGAGGTCGCCCGGTTCGAACGGCAGCTGCAGTTCGGCCTCGCCATCGACGAGGCCGAGGAGCTCCTTGCCGACGGTCACGCGGACCGCGCCCTCGCGGTGGTCGGTCCGCTCGCCCACGACGGCATGACGGACCGCGCGGCGGACCGACTGCACCTGCTCGCCTGCGGCGCACGAGCCGTCGCCGCCCTGCGTTCCTCGGGCGCGGATGTCGGTCCCGTCGCCCGCCGCCTCTCCGCGGCGCTGTCCCCGTTGCACGACTGGGAGTCGGCACCCGCGTGGGAGCCCCTCATCCGCGCGGAGCTCGAGCCCGACCCCGAACACGCGGCCGAGCGCTTCGCCGACGCCGCGTCCGCCATGCTCGACGACCACGGCCACCGGCACCTGCATGCCTATGCGCTGGTGCGCCGAGCCGAGAACCTGCTGGCGAGCGGCGACAGGTCCGCTGCCGCCGCCTCGCTGCGAGACGGCGACCACGCGGCGCGCGCGCTGGGGGCCGGCCTCGTCGTGCGACTCGCCGATGACGTCGCACGACGGGGCGCGCTCACGCGCGACGAGCCGGTCCCCGACGACGAGCTCACCGCACGCGAGCGCCAGGTCCTCGACCTCGTCGCCGAGGGCCTGTCGAACCGGCAGATCGGCGAACGCCTCTTCATCAGCGGCAAGACCGTCAGCGTCCACGTCTCCGCGGTGCTGCGCAAGCTCGACGTGTCCAGCCGCACGGAGGCCGCGGTGCTCGCGCGCGCAGCCACGGGAACCCGCGCGTCCTGAGGCGAACCCGGCTCGATCCGGACCCGGGCGACCTCGGTGCACGCACCAGCGCGGACGACGGCTGGCACGGACACGTCCCCCGGCACGCACCGAGCCGGCGTGCGCGCGGACCGCAGGACGGACCGGTGCACCCGCCGATGCGGACGTCGGCGGGTCGCGGCAACCTGAAGTGGTGGCGGCACGATCCCGACGAGCCGCACACAGGGGGAATCGGATCATGTACTACGCGAACACCGTCGTCGCCGAGGCGCTCTACGCCCACGAGGCCAAGCGCCAGGCCACCGACCTCGAGCACCGGCGCGTCGCCGCCGAGCGCGGCCAGCTGCCGGAGCATGCGTGGCACCGCATCGACCGGGCACTCGTGCGCGGGTACCAACGGGCCCGCCGTCGCCTCCGCATCCGTCACCTCGCACGCGTGCACCACCACGCCGTGGTCATGCGCACCAAGCACCTCTGAGCAGGTCGTCGGCACGCGGCCCGTGGTCACGACCGCGGGCCGCACCGCTGTGGGAGGATGACGCCGTGGGCGCCGCACCGACTCGCAGCATGGCGGGTCGGCGCGCCGAGATGCAGGCGCTGCGCGACGCGCTCGTGGCGGCGATGCACGGCGACCCGCAGGTCGTGCTCGTCGGCGGCGAGGCGGGCATCGGCAAGAGCCGGCTCGTCGAGGAGTTCACCGCGGGCGTCGACGAGGCATTCGTCGCCCGCGGGCAGTGCATCGAACTCGCGGACGCGGGGGCGCCACTCATCCCGATCCGCTCGATCGTGCGAGCGCTGGTGCGGGAGTTCGGCGAACCGGCTGCGCGCGACGCCGCCGGACCCTCGGCCGACGCACTCCGCACCCTGTTCCCGGGGGCGGCGACGGTCCGCCGACCGGTGGCGCGGGCCTGCTCGAGGAGGGCTTCCTGCGCCTGGTCGAGACGCTCTCGCAGCGGCGGCCGCTCGTGCTCGTCATCGAGGACGTGCACTGGGCGGATGCCTCCACGATGGCCGTCGTCCAGTACGCCATCCGCCTCGTGCGCGACGCCCGCGCCATGCTGGTACTCACCGCCCGCACCGCCGAACTGCCGCGCGGGCACCGACTGCGCACCGACCTCGCGGAACTCGACCGCCTGCGCGCCGTCTCGCGCATCGAACTGCCCCGGCTGACCCGGGAGGGCGTCGAGCAGATGGCGGGCGTCGCGCACGCCGACCGGGTCGACGAGCTCTACGCGCGCAGCGGAGGCATCCCCTTCTTCGTCGAGGAACTGCTCGGAGCGAGCGCACACGACCTGCCGCACTCGCTCACCGACCTGCTCGCGGCACGGTACGAGCGCCTCTCGAGCGACACGCGGGCCGCGCTCCGGCTCATGGCGGTGGGCGGCGTGCGGGTCGAGCACGAACTGCTCGAGTCCGTGCACGGCGGCGAAACCGAGTCGCTCGAGCGCGCGATCCGCGAGGCGGTCGACGGCGGGCTGCTCGTCACCGACCGATCGGGCTACGCGTTCCGGCACGCGCTCGTGCGCGAGGTCGTCGACGGCGAGCTGATGCCCGGCGAGCGCTCGCGGTACCACGCGCGGTACGCCGAGGCGCTGCAGTCGCGGCCCGGACCCGGCATCGACGTCGAGATCTCGACGCACTTCCTGGCCGCACGACGATACGACGAGGCGTTCGCGGCGGCCCGACGCGCGATCGAGGAATCCGAGCGCTCGTACGCGATGTCGACGGTCGCGGCGATGGCCGAACGCATGATCGACATCTGGGACCAGGTGGCCGACGCCGAGGCCGTCGCCGGCATGTCGCGCGTCGACCTGCTCCAGGCCGCGGCGCACGCGCACCGCGCCGCGGGCAACGCCGTTCGCGCGATTCCGCTCACGGAGCTCGCGATGGAATCCGCGGGCGACGACCCGCTGCTCATGGCAGGCCTGCTCGGAGACAACGGTCGCGACCTGTACCGCATCGGCGAGCCCGGTGCGCTGGCGCTCATGGAGCGCGGGCTCGCGCTCATCGCCGACGATCCGTCGCACGAGGCACTCGTCCTGCGCGCCGAGATCCTCGCGGACCTGAGCGCCGCGCACATGATGCAGGGCAGCGACGACACGCTCGACATCGCCGAGCGCGCACTCGAGGTGGGAGCGTCGGCCGGCGAGGACGGGCACCGCGCGGCATCCATCGGTGCCAACATCGCCGGAGTCGCACTCGTCGACTGGGGTCGCGTCGAGCAGGGCATGGAGCGATTCGCCCAAGCACGTGAGTTCGCCGGCGACGACTGGGCACCGCGCGTGCGCCTCGCGATCAACCTGTCGGATTCGCTCCTCCAGCTCGGCCGATACCGGGAGGCCGTCGAAGTGGCGGAGTCCGCGCTCGAGGAGGCCCGGGAGCGGGGCGAGGAGCGCGGCACCGGCGTGATGCTCTCCTCGAACGCGGCCGAACCGCTCTTCGCACTCGGCGAGTGGGACCGCGCCCGACGCATCCTGGACCGCACGCTGCGCTCCGACGCGCCGATGGCGTTCCGCAGGTTCCTGGAGCACATGCAGCTCTGGATGCTCGTGTGGTCGGGCGACCTCGACGCTGCGAACGAGTGGAACCGGATGATCCGCGCCCGTCGCGACGAGGTCGGGCGCATCGAACGCCAGGTGGAGACCGGCGCCGCGTACGACGAGGCGGAGCTGCTGCTCGCGAACGGCGACCCCGCGGCCGCGTTCGCCCGGCTCGAGCCGATCATCTTCGACGGACGCGACGACCGGCCCGCCGATCGACTGCTGCACCTCGCCACCGCCGCACGCGCCGTGGGCGCGATGCGCGATCTCGGCGTGGCTCCCCTGCGACCGCCCGATGACCTGCGCGCAGCCCTCGACGCCCTGCAGCACTGGGAGTCGGCCCCGGTGTGGACCGCGATCGCGAACGCCGAGCTGACCGACGACCCGGCGGAGCGCGCGCACGCGTGGCAGCCCGCGCTCGACCTGCTCGCCGCGGGCAACGGCCACCGGCACCTGTTCGGCTACGGGCTGGTGCGCCAGGGCACGGCGCTGCTCGACGCCGGCGACCGCGAGGCCGCAGCCGAGCGCCTCGCCCGGGGTCGCGCCGAGGCCGAGACGCTCGGGAGCGGCCTGGTCGTGCGGATGGCGGACGACGTCACCGGGCGTGCGGGGCTGCGGCTCGGGGCATCCGCCGACCGCACCGGGCGCGGCGACGCCGAGCTCACCGCGCGCGAGCAGCAGGTGCTCGACCTCGTCGCCGAGGGGCTGTCGAACCGCGAGATCGGCGAGCGGCTCTTCATCAGCGGCAAGACCGTGAGCGTGCACGTCTCCGCCGTGCTGCGCAAGCTCGGAGTGGGGTCTCGCACGGAGGCGGCGGCGGTCGCCTCCGCCGCTCGGGCGAGCCGGGACTGAGCCGGCCCGCCCCGCGGCATCCGCTCGGCCCCTACGCGAACGCCTCCACGGGCGGGCACGCGCAGACGAGGTTGCGGTCGCCGTAGGCCTGGTCGACGCGGCGCACCGGCGGCCAGTACTTCGTGCGCACGAGCGAGTGCACCGGGAAGACGGCCTGCTCGCGCGTGTACGGGTGGGTCCACTCGCCGACCGCGATCGACTCGGCCGTGTGCGGGGCGTTGCGCAGCGGGTTGTCGTCGGCGGGGAACTCGCCGCGGCCCACCGCGTCGGCCTCGGCCTTGATCGCGATCATCGCCTCGACGAAGCGCTCGAGCTCCGCGAGGTCCTCCGACTCGGTCGGCTCGACCATGAGCGTGCCCGCGACCGGGAACGACATGGTCGGCGCGTGGAAGCCGTAGTCGATGAGGCGCTTCGCCACGTCGTCGACCGTGACGCCGGTCGCCTGGGTGAGCGGGCGCACGTCGATGATGCACTCGTGCGCGACCAGCCCGTTGTTGCCCGTGTAGAGCACCGGGTAGTGGTCGCGCAGGCGCTCGGCGACGTAGTTCGCGGCGAGCACCGCGGCGGCCGTCGCCTCGCGCAGCCCCTCGGAGCCCATCATGCGGATGTAGGCCCACGAGATCGGCAGGATCGATGGGCTGCCGTACGGCGCCGCCGACACCGGGCCGCCGCCGTGCACGAGCTCGCGGTGGTCGGCGCGCTGCGCCATCGGGTGGCCGGGCAGGTACGGCGCGAGGTGCGCCTTCGCCGCGACCGGGCCGACGCCGGGGCCGCCGCCGCCGTGCGGGATGCAGAACGTCTTGTGCAGGTTGAGGTGCGACACGTCGCCGCCGAAGTCGCCGAACCGTGCCGTGCCGAGCAGCGCGTTGAGGTTCGCGCCGTCGACGTAGACCTGGCCGCCTGCGTCGTGCACAGCCTGCGTGATGTCCATCACGTCGTGCTCGTAGACGCCGTGCGTCGACGGGTAGGTGATCATGAGCGCGGCGATCTCGGCCGCGTTGGCGTCGATCTTCTGGCGCAGGTCGTCGAGGTCGACGTTGCCGCGGTCGTCGCAGGCCACGACCACCACGCGCATGCCGGCGAGCACGGCGGATGCCGCGTTGGTGCCGTGCGCGCTCTGCGGGATGAGGCACACCGTGCGCTCCGCCTCGCCGTTCGCACGGTGGTAGCCGCGGATCGCGAGCAGGCCCGCGAGCTCGCCCTGGCTGCCCGCGTTCGGCTGCAGCGACACGGTGTCGTACCCGGTCACCTCGGCGAGCCACGACTCGAGCTGCTCGATCAGCGCGAGCGAGCCGACCACGTCGGCCTCGGGGGCGAACGGATGCAGGTTCGCGAACTCCGGCCAGGTGACGGCCTGCATCTCGGTGGCCGCGTTCAGCTTCATGGTGCACGAACCGAGCGGGATCATGCCGCGGTCGAGCGCGTAATCGCGGTCGCCGAGGAGCTTCAGGTACCGCATCATCGCCGTCTCGGAGTGGTGCGTGTTGAACACCGGGTGCTCGAGGTAGGCGGTGGTGCGCTCGAGTGCAGCCGGGATCGCGGTGCCCTCCAGCGCGATCGAACCGCGCTCCTCGGGCCCGCCGAAGGCGCGCGTCACGAGGTGCAGCTCGTCGAACGTGGTGGTCTCGTCGACCGAGACCTGCACGGTCGCCTCGTCGGCGGCCCACAGGTGCACGCCCAGCTCGCGGGCGCGCTCGACCACTCGGTCGGCGGTGCCCGGCACGACCACGCGGATCGTGTCGAAGTAGGCGTCGTGCACGACCGTCTGGCCGAGGTCGGCGAGCAAGTCGGCGAGCAGGTGCCCCATTCCCGCGGTGCGGGCCGCGATCGCTCGCAGGCCGCGCGGGCCGTGGTACACCGCGTACATCGACGCCATCACGGCCAGCAGCACCTGCGCAGTGCAGATGTTCGACGTCGCCTTCTCGCGACGGATGTGCTGCTCGCGCGCCTGGAGGCTGAGCCGGTAGGCCGGATGCCCCGCGGCATCCTGCGACACCCCCACGAGTCGCCCGGGCAGCTGGCGCTCGAGCCCCTTCCGCACGGCCATGTAGCCCGCGTGCGGACCGCCGAAGCCCATCGGAACGCCGAAGCGCTGCGAGGTGCCGACCGCGACATCGGCGCCGAGCTCGCCGGGCGGGGTGACGAGCGTCATCGCGAGCAGGTCGGCTGCGGCGACGGCGATGCCGCCGCCCGCGTGCACGGCCTCGAACACGGCCGTCGGGTCCCAGATGCGGCCGGACGCACCGGGGTACTGCACGAACGCGCCGAAGCACTCCCCCAGCTCGGACGGGTCGGTGTCGGCAAGCGGCAGCTCGGCGAGCTCGATGCCCACGGCCTCGGCGCGCGAGCGCAGCAGCGCGAGCGTCTGCGGCAGCGCGTCGGCGTCGACCACGAAGCGGCTCGTCTTCGCCTTCGATGCGCGGCGGGCCAGCAGCATCCCCTCGACCACCGCCGTGCCCTCGTCGAGCATCGACGCGTTGGCCGTGTCGAGCCCGGTGAGGTCGGCGACCATGGTCTGGAAGTTCAGCATCGCCTCGAGGCGGCCCTGCGAGATCTCCGGCTGGTACGGCGTGTACGCGGTGTACCAGGACGGGTTCTCGAGCACGTTGCGCTGGATCACGGCCGGGGTGATCGTGCCGAAGTAGCCGAGGCCGATCATCGACGTGCGCACGGTGTTCTCGTCGGCGAGCGCCCGCAGCTCGGCGAGCGCCCGCAGCTCGGTCGCCGCCTCGGGGATCGACGAGGAGATGACCTCGCGCATCTGGATCGCACTCGGAACGGCCGCGTCGACGAGCGCGTCGAGCGAGTCGTAGCCGAGGGTCGCCAGCATGAGGCGCTGGTCGTCGCGGGTGGTGCCGATGTGCCGGCGCCCGAAGGCGTCGAGGTCGTACGTGTCGCTCACTCGCCCGTGACCTCGCGGTACTGCTCGAGGCTCAGCAGGTCGCCGGGGATCTCCGCGACCGTGACCTTGATCAGCCATCCGTCGCCGAACGGGTCGCTGTTGAGCAGCTCGGGCTCGGAGACCGCACGCTCGTTGACCTCGGTGACCGTGCCGTCGACCGGCGAGATCAGCTCGCCCACCGACTTGGTCGACTCGATCTCGCCCACGACCTCGCCCGCGGCGACGGCCGTGCCGACCTCGGGCAGCTCGAGGAAGACCACGTCGCCGAGCTTGTCGGCCGCGTAGGCGGTGATGCCCACCACCACACCGCCGGCGTCGACGCCCTCGGCGGGGTCCTCGTCGATCAGCACCCACTCGTGGTCGCTGGTGTACTTCAGGTCGTTCAGGTCGGTCATGGGGTTCCCCTCGGGTGATGGTTCGCGGTGCTCGTGCGGTGCGGTGCGGTGCGGTTCGTGGTGGCTGGCGATGGCGGATGCCGGTGGGCGACGCCTTACTTCTCGCGGCGGTAGAACGGCAGGTCGACGACGGATGCGGCGATGCGCGTGCCGCGCACGTCGACGTACAGGGTGGTGCCCGTCGCCGCGTGGCGCGGGGCCACGTAGGCCATGGCGATCGGGTGGCCGAGCGTGGGCGACAGCGCGCCGCTCGTGATCACGCCGACCTCGGAGGCATCCGCCCCATCGCCGTCGAAGAGCGCGTACCCCGCGCGGCCCGCGCGGCGGCCCTCGCTCGCGAGTCCGACCAGCACCGGGGCATCCGCCGCCGGCCCCTCCTCGCTCGCGGCGCGGCCGACGAAGTCGACCTCCTTGCCGAGCGCGACGACGCGGCCGAGCCCCGCCTGGGCCGGGAAGGTGTCGCGCGTGAGCTCGTGGCCGTACAGCGGCATGCCCGCCTCGAGGCGCAGCGTGTCGCGGCTCGCGAGGCCCGCGGGCACGAGGCCGTGCGGTTCGCCCGTCTCTGCGAGCGCCTCCCAGAGGGCGGGCGCCTGGTCGGGCGAGACGTAGAGCTCGAAGCCGTCCTCGCCCGTGTAGCCGGTGCGGGCGACGAGCACGGGCTGCTCGGCGTACTCGGCCGCGACCGCGCGGTAGTACTTCATGCCCGTGACGGCATGCACGAAGTCGTCGTGGTCGTTGCCGTCGCCCTGGATGCCGAAGCCGGGCGTGTTCGTGAGGATCTCGAGGGCCTTCGGCCCCTGCACGGCGATGAGCGCCATGTCGTCGGACTCGTCGAACACCTCGCAGTCGAACGGCGCGGTGCGGGCGCGCAGTTCGTCGGCGACGTGCTCGGCGTTGGCCGCATTGGCGACGACGAGGTAGCGGTCGGCACCCGTGCGGTAGACGACGAGGTCGTCGATCACGCCGCCGTGGCGGGCGAGCAGCAGGGTGTACTTCGCCTGGCCCTCGACGCTGGCCGAGAGCTTCCCGGCGAGCGCGTAGTCGAGCGCGCGGTCGGCCTCGGGGCCGACGACCACGATCTCGCCCATATGCGAGAGGTCGAACAGGCCGGCTGCGGTGCGCACCGCCCTGTGCTCGGCGAGGTCCGACGAGTAGCGCACGGGCATCTGCCAGCCCGCGAAGTCGGTGAAGGTCGCGCCGGCGGCGCGGTGGATCGCATCGAGGGGGCTCAGGCGTTCGGTCATGGAGTTCTCCTGTCGTCGCACGGCGCGCGCGGCATGCTGCCGCGGTCGAGAACTCCCCTCTGTCATGTGCCTGAGAGTTTCACGGCCCCGTGGGGTCGCTTTCACCGTGGGCGGGATGCTCATGGCATCCGCTTTTCAGAGCGGCCTGCTCGCTGCGGTCTGTGACCTGAGAGATTGGCGGGGAGGCTTGCTCCTTCGGTGCCGGCCCAGCCGGCTCTCCCGCAACGCGTCGATGGCCCGATATGCGATTGTGCGCACAGCCTACCAACCGAACCCGCGAATCCCCCGCACGCATCTCGCGTGGTCGCGGGCGCGGGCGGTTTGGTGTTCGGGTCAGGGTGACACTAAGATGGCTGGAGCTTCGAGTCAGAGTGACACTTAGGGGTGGGGCGGATGCCGCTGGAGCCTGCGCGCACGCACGACGCACGCCTCGCCGTGTCGACGGTGATCTTCGCGCTGCGCCGCGACGAGGCATCCGGCCTGCCCTCGCTCTGGATCCCCCTCGTGCGCCGCACGCGCGATCCGTACCTCGACGACTGGGCACTGCCCGGCGGCTGGCTGCCCGACGACGAGGAGCTGTCGGATGCCGCGGCCAGGACGCTCGGCGAGACCACCGGCCTCTCCCCCAAGTACCTCGAACAGCTCTACACGTTCGGCGCGCTCGGGCGCTCGCCCGGCGGCCGTGTCGTGTCGGTCGTGTACTGGGCGCTCGTGCAGTCGGACGAGGCCGAGCGCGCCACGACCGACGAGAACGTGCGCTGGTGCGCCGCCGACTCGCTCGGTCGCCTCGCCTTCGACCACAACCGCATCGTCGAGTACGCGCTCTGGCGCCTCCGCACGAAGATGGAGTACGCGCGCATCGCGCACGCGTTCCTCGGCGACACCTTCACCCTCGCGCAGCTGCGCGAGGTGCACGAGGCCGTGCTGCAGCGTCGGCTCGACCCCGCCAACTTCCGTCGCACGATGGAAGCGTCCGGCACGCTCGTCGACACCGGCGAGCGCCTGTCGGGCACCCCGCACCGGCCGCCGAAGCTCTACCGCTACGACGCCTCGATCGACCTGGCCGACGCCGGGCCGCTCGCCAGAACCCGCGCGCTCGGCAACGGCGCGCACCCCGATCGGGACGCAACCGACCCGATCCTGCCCCACCCGAGGATGAGAGCATGACCATCGCAACGCCCCCCGCCCGCGACGAGGCACAGGTCCGTCGCGCGGCATCCGTCGACCGCAGCATCCGGCTCATCCAGACCGGCGCGACGACCGGCGAGACCTGCACGCCCGAGCTCGCGAAGGGCCCCTGGGAGTTCGACCGCGGGCCGATCGGCTACGGCCCCGGGTCCTCGATGGGCGACGTGATCCCGACCGGCTCGCCCCGCCAGGGCGACCTGCCGGAGTCGTACCGCACCGCGTCGCAGGACGAGCTGCACGAGCGCATCGAAGCCGCGAAGGCCACGCTCGGCGACCGCGTCGTCGTGCTCGGCCACTTCTACCAGCGCGACGAGGTCGTGCGGCACGCCGACTTCGTGGGCGACTCGTTCCAGCTCGCGAACGCCGCCAAGGCGAAGCCCGAGGCCGAGGCGATCGTGTTCTGCGGCGTGCACTTCATGGCCGAGACCGCCGACATGCTCTCGGGCGCCCACCAGGACGTCATTCTGCCGAACCTCGCCGCCGGCTGCTCGATGGCCGACATGGCCGACCTCGACTCCGTCATGGAGTGCTGGGAGGAGCTCGAAGAGGTCTACGGCACCGAGCCCGACGCCGACGGCCGCGTGCCGGTCATCCCGGTCACGTACATGAACTCGTCGGCGGCGCTCAAGGGCTTCTGCGGCGAGCGCGGCGGCATCGTCTGCACCTCGTCGAACGCCGAGACGGTGCTCGAGTGGGCGTTCGAGCGCGGGCAGCGCGTGCTGTTCTTCCCCGACCAGCACCTCGGCCGCAACACGGCGAAGGCGATGGGCGTGCCGCTCGAGCAGATGCCGATGTGGAACCCGCGCAAGCCGCTCGGCGGCTCGACCGAGGACGAGCTGCAGGATGCCCGGGTCATCCTCTGGCACGGCTTCTGCTCGGTGCACAAGCGCTTCACCGTCGACCAGATCGAGACCGCGCGCGCGGAGCACCCGGGCGTGCAGGTGATCGTGCACCCCGAGTGCCCGATGCCGGTCGTCGACTCGGCCGACGGCTACGGCTCGACCGACTTCATCGTGAAGGCGATCCAGGCGGCGCCGGCCGGCTCGAGCTTCGCCATCGGCACCGAGATCAACCTCGTGCAGCGCCTCGCCGCCGAGCACCCCGAGCACGAGATCTTCTGCCTCGACCCCGTGGTGTGCCCGTGCTCGACGATGTACCGCATCCACCCGGGCTACCTGGCGTGGGTGCTCGAGGAGCTCGTCGAGGGGCGCACGGTGAACCCCATCACGGTGCCCGACGAGGTGGCGGGCCACGCGCGGGTGGCACTCGAGCGGATGCTGGCGGCCAAGCCGCCCGCCGGCGCCGTCGCGAAGGCGGGCACGCGCGTCTCCGACGCCATCGCGGCGCCCACCCCCGGCGCACGGGGCTGACATGGCCGCCGTCGTGGTCGTCGGCAGCGGGCTCGCGGGCCTGCTCGCGGCCGTGCGCGCCGCCGACGCGGGGCACCGCGTGACCGTGGTCACCAAGGGCCCGCTCGACGAGGGCAGCACGCGCTACGCGCAGGGCGGCATCGCCGCCGCGCTGTTCGCCGACGACTCGGTCGACGCGCACGTGCTCGACACGCTGCGCGCGGGCGCCGGGCACTGCGACCCCGCCGCCGTGCGCGTGCTGTGCGAGGAGGGGCCGGCGCGCGTGCGCGACCTGATCCGGTTCGGCGCCCGGTTCGACCGCGACGAGTCCGGGCTGGCACGCGGGCTCGAGGCGGCGCACTCGCGTGCGCGCGTGGTGCACGCGGGCGGCGACGCGACCGGCGCGGAGCTCATGCGGGCGCTCGTGGCGACCGTGCGATCGCGCGCCGTCGAGCTGGTCGAGCACGCGATGCTCGCCGACGTGCTCACCTGCCGGGGCCGCGCCTGCGGCGTACGCCTCCTGATCGACGGCCAGCTCGTCGACCGCCCGGCCGACGCCGTGGTGCTCGCCACGGGCGGCACCGGGCAGCTCTTCGGCCGCACCACGAACCCCGCGGTCGCGACCGGCGACGGCGTGGCCGCGGCGTGGCGGGCGGGCGCCCGGGTCGCCGACCTCGAGTTCACGCAGTTCCATCCGACCGCGCTCGCGACCCCTGGCGCCCCGCTGATCTCCGAGGCCGTGCGCGGCGAGGGGGCGGTGCTGCGGGATGCCTCCGGCGAGCGCTTCATGCCGTCGCGGCATCCGCTCGCCGAGCTCGCGCCGCGCGACGTCGTGGCCCGCGAGGTCGCCGCGGCCATGCGACGCCATGACGCCGCACCCGCGTACCTGGACGCGACCGCGCTCGGCGGCGCGTTCCTCGCCCGGCGCTTCCCCGGCATCTATGCGGCAACGCGCGCAGCCGGGTTCGACTGGTCGCGCGAGCCCGTGCCGGTCACGCCCGCCGCGCACTACGCGATGGGCGGCATCGCGACCGACCTCTGGGGGCGCACGAGCGTGCCCGGCCTCTTCGCGGTCGGCGAGTGCGCGCGCACCGGCGTGCACGGCGCCAACCGCCTCGCATCGAACTCGCTGCTCGAGGCGGCCGTGTTCGCCGATCGCGCCGCGCGGGTGCTCGACGCGCCGTTCCCGGCCGCGCACGGGGTCGTGCGCGCGCGGCAGGACGCCCCGGGCCCAGCCCTCGCCACCCGCGCTGCCGGCGAGCCGTTCTCTCGCGCTGCGCTCCAGGACCTGATGTGGACCCGTGCGGGCCTCGAGCGCTCGGGCGACGGCCTGGCCGAGGCATCCGCCCGGCTCGACGAGTGGACCGCCGACCCGGCGCCCACCGTCTCAGCCATCGAGGATGCGAACCTGCTGCTGCTCGCCCGCCTCACGGTCGACGCCGCGCTCGCCCGCCGCGAGTCGCGCGGCGCGCACCACCGACTCGACCACCCCGACCGCGATCCCGCGCTCGGCGCGCTCCCGGAGGCCGCATGACCGCCCTCACGCCCGCACAGCTCGACCGCATCGTGCAGGCCGCGCTCGACGAGGACGCCCCGTGGGGCGACCTCACCTCCGAGACGCTCATCCCCGCCACGGCGCAGGCGCGCGCCGACCTCGTCGCCCGCGAGCCCGGCGTGATGAGCGGCGCCGCGGTCTTCGCGGCCGCGTTCCGCCTCGTCGACCCGCGCATCGCGGTCGAGCAGGTCGTGCCCGACGGCGACCGCTTCGCCGCGGGCGACCGGCTCGCGAGCGTCGCCGGCCCGGCGCGGGCGGTGCTGCGCGCCGAGCGCATCGGCCTGAACTTCACCCAGCGCATGTCGGGCATCGCGACCCTCACCGCGAGCTACGTCGACGCCGTCGCCGGCACCCGGGCGCGCATCGTCGACACCCGCAAGACCACGCCGGGCCTGCGCGTGCTCGAGCGGCAGGCGGTGCGCGACGGCGGAGGCCGCAACCACCGGTTCTCGCTGTCGGACGCGGTCATGGCGAAGGACAACCACCTCGCCGTGCTCACGGCCGACGGCACGAGCGTGACCGATGCCCTGCTGGCGGTACGCGAGCGGATGCCCCACACGGCGCACCTCGAGGTCGAGGTCGACCGCCTCGACCAGGTCGAGGACGTGCTCGCGGCGGGCGTCGACACGATCATGCTCGACAACTTCTCGCTCGACGACCTGCGCGCGGGCGTCGCGCTCGTGGACGGGCGCGCGGTCGTCGAGGCGAGCGGCGGAGTGAACCTCGACACGGTGAGCGCGATCGCGGCGACGGGTGTCGACGTCATCTCGGTCGGCGCGCTCACGCACAGCGTGCGCTCGCTCGACCTCGGTCTCGACGTGGTGGTCGGCGGGCCGTGATCTACCTCGACCACGCCGCCACGACCCCGGTGCGCCGCGAGGCGCTCGAGGCGATGTGGCCGTACCTGACCGGCGAGTTCGGCAATCCATCGAGCCACCACCGCGTGGGCGAGGCCGCGGCGGCGGCCCTGGCCGACGCACGCGCCGCGGTCGCGCGGGTGCTCGGCTGCCGCCCCGGCGAGGTCACCTTCACGTCGGGCGGCACCGAGGCCGACAACCTCGCGGTCAAGGGCATCGCGCTCGGCGCTCCGCGCGGACGGCACGTGGTCACCACTCCCATCGAGCACGAGGCCGTGCTCGAGTCGGTCGACTTCCTCGCGCGCGTGCACGGCTTCGAGGTCACCATGCTGGCGGTCGACGCGGGCGGCCGGGTCTCCCCGACCAGCTCGCCGAGGTGCTGCGCGATGACACGACGCTCGTGAGCGTGCAGCTGGCGAACAACGAGATCGGCACGGTGCAGCCCGTCGCCGAACTCGCGGCCGTCGCGCACGCGCGCGGCGTGCCGATGCACACCGACGCCGTGCAGGCGGCCGGCTGGCTGCCGCTCGACCTCGGCGCGCTCGGCGTCGACGCGCTCTCGCTCTCGGGCCACAAGGTCGGCGCGCCGAAGGGCTCCGGCGTGCTCGCGGCGAGGGGGCGGATGCCACTGGAGCCCGTGCTCCACGGCGGCGGCCAGGAGCGGGGCCGGCGCTCGGGCACCGAGAACGTGGCCGGCGCCGTCGCGCTCGCGACCGCGTTGCGTCTCGCGGAGGACGAGCGGGAGGAGGCTGCGGCACGCGTCGCCGCCGCCCGCGACGCGCTCGTCGCGCGCGTGCTCGCTGACGTGCCGTCCGCACGCCTCACGGGCGACGCCGAGCACCGGCTGCCCGGCACGGCATCGTTCGTGTTCCCCGGAACGAGCGGCGAGGCGGTGCTGCTCGAGCTCGAGCAGCGCGGTGTCGTGGGCTCGAGCGGGTCGGCCTGCGCGGCCGGCAGCGACGAGCCGTCGCACGTGCTGACCGCGATCGGGCTGCCGGCCGAGATCGCGCAGACCGCCGTGCGGTTCACGCTCGGGCGGGACGCGGACGCCGAGGACGTTGCCGCTGCGGCGGCATCCGTCGCTTCGGCCGTGTCGGCGGTGGGCGGTATCGTGTCGGCATGAGCGATTCGACTCCGACCACCGGCGACGACCAGCGCGACGCCGAGGCCCGCGCCGCACACGAGCGCGAGGTCGAGGAGCGCCTCACCGACGAGCTCGCCCCCGAGGAGCAGCTCCTCAAGGGCTGGCTGCCCGAGGCGTCGCCGACCGACGGGCCCGCGCCGGCCCCGTAGCCCCTTCCCGCGGCCGCTCGGCCGTACGCACGCTGCGCGACGACGCGCGCCGTTCGTCCCATTCCGGGAATAGCCGTCCGCTCTCGACGGTTGCCCGGCTGTATTCGCTTCGCCGACCCCGGACCCGGCCGTGCCCGGTCCGCAGTGAGGAACCACCCCGTGACCGACCGCTCCACCCGACTCGACCCTGCCGCAGGGACCGGCTCCACGCCGACGGCGGACGCGGTTCGGGCCGCGCGCGACTCGCGCGTCATCTGGCTGCTGCTCGCGGCCTCGTTCGTCGTGATCCTCAACGAGACGATCATGGGCGTCGCGATCCCGCACCTGCAGACCGACCTCGGCATCACGGTGCAGGCGGCGCAGTGGCTGACCACGGCGTTCATGCTGACCATGGCCGTGGTGATCCCGATCACCGGGTTCCTGCTGCAGCGCTTCCACACCCGGCCGGTGTTCATCGCCGCGATGAGCCTGTTCTCGACCGGCACGCTGATCGCGGCCCTGGCCCCCGGCTACGAGGTGCTGCTCGGCGCCCGCGTGGTGCAGGCGACCGGCACCGCGATCATGATGCCGCTGCTCATGACCACGCTCATGACCCTCGTCGCTCCGAAGGACCGCGGTCGCATCATGGGCCGCGTCTCGACCGTCATCTCGGTCGCGCCGGCGATCGGCCCGACCATCTCGGGCCTCATCCTCAGCTACCTCTCGTGGCGGTGGATGTTCTGGATCGTGCTGCCGATCGCGGTGGCGATGCTGCTCATCGGCATCCGCCGGGTCGAGAACGTGACCGAGCCGCGCGTCGTGCCGATCGACGTGTTCTCGGTCGTGCTCTCGGCGTTCGGGTTCGGCGGCATCGTGTTCGGCCTCAGCCAGATCGGCGGCGCGGCCGAGTCCGGCGGCGAGGCCGGCGGCAACGCGACCACCATGTGGATCTCGCTCGCGGTCGGCGCGGTGGGCCTCGCGGCCTTCATCCTGCGCCAGGTGATCCTGCAGCGGAGCGACCGGGCCCTGCTCGACCTGCGCACGTTCCGCTCGCGCAACTTCTCGATCTCGATCGGCCTGATGGCGATCATGATGCTGACCCTGTTCGGCACGATCATCCTGCTCCCGATCTACATGCAGAGCGTGATCGGCTTCGATGCGCTGCTCGCCGGGCTCCTGCTGCTGCCGGGCGGGCTCGTCATGGGCCTCGCGGCGCCGACCGTCGGGCGCCTGTTCGACCGGTACGGCCCGACCGTGCTGCTCGTGCCGGGCAGCGTGATCGTGAGCGCCGTGCTCTGGTTCCTGGCGCTCTTCGCGACCGAGACGACCCCCGCCTGGGTGGTGCTCGCCGCGCACGTGACGCTGAGCCTCGGCCTCGCGTTCATGTTCACGCCGTTGTTCACTGCGGCGCTCGCGTCGGTCGAGCCGAAGCTCTACTCGCACGGCAGCGCGATCGTCGGCACGGTGCAGCAGGTCGCCGGGGCCGCCGGCACCGCCTTGTTCGTGACGGTGATGGCGGCGCAGAACGCTGCCCTGCAGGCGCCTGCGGTGACGGATGCCGCCGCGGCGGCCGGCGGCGTGCGCGCCGCGTTCCTCGTGGGCGCCGTGCTCTCGCTGTTCGCGATCGTCGGTTCAGCGCTGGTGCGTCGCCCGGCGGACATGCCGGCGGGCGTCGTCGGGCACTGAGCGGGCGCCCGACGCGGCCCGGCTCGCGGCTCAGCCGCAGTCGGGTCGGCAGGTGCGCTGCGAGAGCGCGGTGACGAGCACGTCGCCGAGGTCCTCGGGTTCGGTCGCCGAGTAGGCGGCACCGCCGGTGGCGTTGGCGATGCGGGTCATCGCCTCGAAGTCGGTGTCGGGTCCGAACCCGATCATGATCACCGGAACGGGCTGCAGCGGATCCTGCAGCTCCTCGAGCTCGGCGAGCAGCGTGTCGAGGTCGATGCCGTTCGCGTCCTCGTTGCGACCGTCGGTGATGAGCAGCACGGAGTTGACGCGTTCGGGGTCGTAGGTCTCGGTCACGCGCTGCACCGCGGCGAGCGTGGTGTCGTATAGGCCGGTCGCACCGCCCAGTCGCTCGGGCAGCGAGGCGATGATGCCCGCGATCTGCTGCAGGTGCGCGGCGTCGGCGAGCGGACCGATCGGGGCGAGCTCCTCGTAGTCGAGGTCGCCGTTGCGGGCGGTCGAGAACGCCCAGACGCCCATCTGCACCTCGCCCGAGAACTTCTGCATGGCGCCGAGTGCGGCCTGCTGGAAGATGTCGATGCGGCGCAGCCCGTTGCCGGCCGGGTCGAGCATCGACCCGGAGACGTCGATGACGGCGAGCATGCGGCCGCGGAGCGTCAGCACGCCCCACTGGCGCAGCAGCGCGACCTGGTCGGCGCCCGCGGGCGCCGCGAAGGTCGCCACCGGCTCGGCCACGACGCCCGGGGCGTCGAGCTCGCCGGAGCCGTCTGCCGTGCGGAACCCGTGCGCGGCGAGCACGTCGGCCGCGTCGGAGATGGCCCGTTCGAGGTCGGTCAGCAGTTCGGCGCGCGTCGGCGGGGTCCACGCGTCCGGATCCGCCTGATCGGCGTCGGCCGCCGCGTCCTCGGTCGTGTCGGCGGCATCCGACTCGGCATCGTCGGACCCGTCGGCCGCCGCGGGCAGCCGGACGAACGGATACGTCATCGCGGGCGTGCCCTCGGCCGGGTACACGGCGACGAGCTGCTCCATCGGCTCGTCGGCGTTGTAGTCGGCCACGGCCTGCTCGGTGACGATGGCCATGGTCGGCTCGGCGGCTGCGACCGTGGCTCCGAAGGCGGCATCCGTCGACGCCGGGATGGTCTTGCCGAGCTCGATCATCGCGCCGGCGAGCTGGGTCGGGTCGTCGGGGTCGGCGATGCCGGCCAGGGATGCGAGGGCCGCGAGGCTCGACGCCGAACCCTCGGGGTCGGGCAGCAGCATCCGCGTGCCGCCGGTGAACAGCGTGCCCCACCCCGGCGCCGCCTCGCCGAGCGACGCCGCCTGCTCGGCCGGCGTCGCGAAGACGACGGGGGTGGATGCCACGTCGAGGCCCACCGACACGGCCGGCGCGGGCCTGCCGAGCGAGGTCGCCGTCGCCGTCATGCGGTCGACCCACGCACCCGAGCTCGGGATCCACACGTCAGCGGGGTCTCCCGTGCCGGTGGCCACGACCGCCGCCGTGTCGGCCGACTCCTGAGCGCGCACGGTCGTAAGTGCACACCCATCGGATGCCTCGTCGAACGTCTCGGCGACAGCCGAGACGACCGGGGCGATGGTCGGGTCCGCGACGATGACGAGCTCGGTCGGCTCGTCGCATCCGTCGGGCTCGGCGGCGAACATCGAGCCGCTGAGCAGCGGGTCGAGCATGCCCGTCGCCCACGCGGCACCCGCCCCGCCGACGAAGAGGAGCGCGACGAGAGCTGCGGTGATCCCCACGAGCATCGGTCGGCGTGGTTGCTTCGCCGGCGCAACGCTGTGACGGCCCACGCTCACTCCAATGCCCACCGGGCACTGCGGCGGCACCGGTGACTCGTTCGCTTCGTTCGGGTCCGCGCCTGGGGGGCACGGATTCCAACAGTGTAGGCGACTCTCCGAGCGCCGGAACTGGAGCTCCCCTACAAGGGTGGAGAGATCCTCAGCGCCGCTCGCGCTCGGCGAGCCGGAGGCGCACGATCGGGATCTCGGGGTCGTCCTCCCCCGTGGCATCCCGCATCATCTGCTGCAGCGCCGCCCACGCCTTCGGATACCGCTCCGCATAGCGGGCCAGCACCTCGGCACCACCCTCCGCGTCGAGCAGGTCGGCCTCGGCGGGCCGGCGACGGATGCGACCGGTGCTGACGTGGCACGACGGGTCGGCGCGCAGGTTGCGGTACCACTGCGACCTCGGGCCGAAGCCCGACGCGACGAACACGGTGCGCTCGTCGGGCCGGTCGACCACCTCGAGCACGACGAACCGCGGTTCGCCCGAGGTGCGGCCGGTGTGCTCGAGCATCATGAAGCGGCGTCCGAGCAGCACCCCCAGCCCGGCCCGGTACAGCGGGATCGGCAGGCGGACCACCCAGCGGGTGCGGATCAGCTTCGCGGCGAGGCTCACCGTGCGCATGATGGCGCACGCAGGGCGTGCGCGCAAGGGCATTGCACCGCGCCTCCGCGGGGACTTGGCTGTGTGGTCGAACCTCACGAAGGAGGACCCACGTGGACACCACCACGCTCATCTGGATCATCGTCGGAGTCGTCGCCGTCATCGCGGTCGTCGTCGCCGTCGTGCTGCTCACCGCCGGCAAGCGCCGCCAGGCTCGCCTCGAGGCCGACCGGCGCAAGGCCGCCGAGCTCCGCGCCGAGGCCGACGAGGCCGACCGGCAGGCGCGGGAGCGCGAGGCGTCCGCGGCGCAGGCCCGTGCGGAGGCCGCGCGGTCGCAGGCCGAGGCGGAGGAGGCGCAGGCGCGCGCCCAGCAGGCTCGCCTCGACGCCGAGGAGCGCGCCCGTGAGAGCGAGGAGCGGCAGGCCGAGGCGGCCGAGGCGCGCTCCTCCACCGACGAGACGCGGCGGAAGGCCGATGAGATCGATCCGGACCGGCGCAGCGCCAAGGAGGCCGAGCAGGTCGACGAGCAGCGCACCGAGGAGACGAGCGCCGAGGAGCGCCGCGTCGAGGAGCCCCGGGCGAACGAGCCTCGCGCCGACGAGACCGGTGCCGAGGAGACGAGCGCCGAGGAGCACCACGAGGCCCACGCCGCCGGGCGTCACGCGGCGGATGACCCGTCGGCCGCGCCGAACGACGGCCGCACCGACGCCGACCGCGCCGCGCACGAGCGCGACGCGAGCTCGGAGCGGGCACGCCCCACGGCGTGACCGACGGCGGCGGATGCCGGACCACGCGAGTCACCGGCATCCGTCGCCCTACTTCAGCAGGCGCGACATGCGGCGGTCGGCGAGCAGCTTGCCGCCGGTCTGGCAGGTCGGGCAGTACTGCATCGAGCGGTCGGCGAAGTGCACGTCGCGCACGGTGTCGCCGCACACCGGGCACGTCTCGCCGCCGCGCGCGTGGACGCGCATGCCCTGGCGCTTCGCGTCCTTGAGCTCGGCGGCCGGTCGCCCCTCGGCCGCCTCGACCGCACCGCGGAGCGTGTCGCGAAGCGCGTCGTAGAGCCGAGCGACCTCCTCGTCGTCGAGCGATGCGGCGAGCGCGTACGGCGACATCTTCGCCACGTGCAGCACCTCATCGGAGTAGGCGTTGCCGACGCCCGCGATGAGCGACTGCTCGCGCAGCACGCCCTTGATCTGGGTGCGGCGGCCCGAGAGGATTCCGGCGAACACCTCGAGCGTGAAGTCGTCGCCCAGCGGCTCGGGCCCGAGGGAGGCGATGCCGGGCACCTCGGCCGCGTCGCGCACGACGTACACCGCGAGCGACTTCTTCGTGCCCGCCTCGGTGAGGTCGAACCCCGAGCCGTCGTCGAATCCGACGCGCATCGCGATGGGCGACTTGCCGGGCCGGATGCGGCTGGCGGGGAGCTGCTCGTACCAGCGCAGCCAGCCCGCGCGGGCGAGGTGCGCGACGAGGTGGACGCCGTCGACGTCGAGGTCGAGCCACTTCCCGTGCCGTGCCGCGCCCGTGACGGTGCGCCCGACGAGCTCGGTCAACGGCGGGTCGAAGGTCTTGAGCGCGGAGAACGAGGTCATGAGGGCCGAGCGGATGCTGCGCCCGACCGTCCGCCCGCGCAGGAACCCCACCAGCGCGTCGACCTCGGGCAGTTCCGGCATGCCGACAGTCAACCAGTCGCATTCGCGCGCATCCACCCTTGCGCGCGCATCACCACAGGTATATCGTGAGACGATATAGCGACCCACGAGTGATCTGCTCGCGAGCGACGGACGGAGACCATGACCGACACCCAGCCCCGCGACCTGCTCCCCCTGACGGAGCCGGTGTTCCACATCCTGCTCGCACTCGTGGACGACGAACGCCACGGCTACGCGATCATGCAGGAGGTGCGCACGCGCACCGATGGGGACGTGACGCTGGCGCCGGGCACGCTGTACGGCGCGATCAAGCGCCTGCGCGGCCTCGGGCTCATCGAGGAGTCCGACACGCGCGTGGATCCGGAGCTCGACGACGAACGCCGGCGGTACTACCGCATCACCGGCCTCGGCGAGCGGGTCGCCACAGCCGAGGCGGCGCGAATCGCCGCGCTCGCACGACAGGCGGCGGCGAAGCGCCTGCTGCCCGACTGGGGCGCGGCCTGATGTCCGCCCGCGTGGACGAGGGCCGGATGATCCGGGCGGCAGTGCGCGCCCTCCCGGCCGAGTTCCGCGCGGAGTACGGCGACGAGGTGCTGCTCGTCGCGCGCGACACGCTGCGCGACGCCCGCGCGTCGGGCCCGGCAGCGGTCTCCGGCGCACGCGGCCGCATCTTCGTCGACCTCGTGGCCACCGCGGCCACCGAGCACGCACGGAAGGGGTTCACCATGCGCACCACGGCACCCGGCATCGGGTACGGCATCGCGGCGGCCGTCGGCCTGCCGCTCTACCTCGCGAGCTTCGGCAGCATCGCGTTCTGGCAGCTCGTCGAGGGCGCCCACGAGGCGTTCGGCGTCCGATCGGCGGCCTGGTTCCATCCCGTCATCGCCGTCATCGGCGGGCTGCTCGCCACGATCGCGCTGCTCGGACTCGTCGGGCGCCTCGGCCTCGGCTCCCGCAGCGGTGCGATCGCCCGCACGGCCGCCATCGTCGTGGGCGCAGGGTTCACCCTGGCGCCGCCCAGCATGCTGGCCGACGGGGCGATCCTGCGGAACTCCGTGCGCGTCGCCGTCGACACCATGGCGACGATCGGCTGGGCGATCGGCATCGTCGGCGTCACGGCGCTCCTCGTCACCCTCGGCGTGATCACGCTGCGCCGGCGAGCGCTCGGCGCGTGGAGCATCGCACCGCTCGTGGCCGGCGTGATGCTCGTCGCGTGGATCGCGTACGGGGCCGTGTCGACCGCCCTGGGGGTGAGCTACCTCGTGTCGTCGGGCACGCTCGCGGCACAGCTGCTCACGTGGGCGCTGCTGCTCGCGTGCGCCGCCATGGGCGCCGGGCTCGCCATCGCCCCGCGCGACCACGCCGGCCACGCGAGCACGCCCCAGCGCCGCGTCGGCACCGCCGCGCCGGCCTGACGAACGTCAGTCCGTGCCTGCGGGATCCTCCCGGTCATCCTCGGAGCCGTCGTCGTCACCCAGGAACTCGGCCAGCTCGAGGTCGGCGTCGCCGAACGGCGGCGGCGCCGTGAGCGTCGGCTCGGCCTCGCGCGCCGCCGCGATGACACCCTCGAGCAGCTCGACGACCGACCCGGCGCGCAGGAGCCGCACCTGGTCGAGCGCGCCGACGGGCGTGATGCCGGCCAGCTGCCAGCTCGACACCAGGGGGTCGTCGTCGAGCTCGATGTCGGGCGACCACGGCAGCTCGACGAACTCGCCGGCCCGTGCGAGCACCCCGCGCACGGCGCGCTCTGCCTCCGCGCGGAGCGGCGCGTGGTCACTTGCCCACCCCAACTCGGGCAGGTCGCGCACCATCGCCATCGGGTACGGGTCGTCCTGCAGCCATTCCACGACCTCGACGCGACGCGTGCCGCGCGCCACGATCGCGACCAACCCGTCGCCGGAGCCGAGCTCGATGAGGCGGGCCATGGTGCCGATGCCGAACCGCTGGTCGCCGCCGCCGACCTCGGCCCCCCGCTCGATGAGCACGACCCCGAACTCGGGCGCCTCCCCCTCGAGCACCCGGCCCAGCATCGTCAGGTAGCGCTCCTCGAACACGCGGAGCGTGATCGGCATGTGCGGGAACAGCACCGAGCCGAGCGGGAACATCGCCGCCTGTCGCATGCACGACAGTCCAGCACCGAACGCTGTGAATGCCTGCAACGGCGGCCGGTGGCATCCGATCTGTGATTCACCGTTCACTTCCGGCGCGGGTAGCGCTAGCCTTCGGGCATGCGACGAGACCACTGGCGGCAGCGCAACGCGGCGCTCGATCCGACCCGCGACCACGTGGAGATCTACCGCAACGTGGTCATGTACGAGTTCCCGTGGGACATGAACCAGGCGCTGAGCTTCGCGCTGTTCCGCACCTACGCGGTGCCGGGCATCGGACGCCTGCTCGACGAGACCGGCGAGTTCACGGGGCGCACGCAGAAGCGGTACGACGACACGGCCCTGCTGCTCGAGGCGCCGAGCCGACTGGGCTTCGACCACCCCGAGGCGCGCGCGGCGATCCGCCGCATCAATGGCATGCACCGCGCCTACGACATCCCCGACCACGAGTTCCGCTACGTGCTCTCGACGTTCGTCGTGGTGCCGAAGCGGTGGCTCGACACGTACGGCAAGCGCCCGCTCGACGCGGGTGAGCTCGAGGCATCCGTGCACTACTACCGGGCGCTCGGGGCCCGCATGGGCATCCCCGACATCCCCGAGACCTACGACGGGTTCGCGACGCTCATGGACGACTACGAGGCCGAGCACTTCGCGTTCGAGCCGGGCGCCCGTCGCGTGGCCGACTCGACGCTCGCGCTGCTGCTCACGTTCCACCCGCGGCTGCCGAAGCGCATGGTGGAGGTGTTCAGCCGCGCGCTCATGGACGACGAACTGCTCGACGCGCTCGGCTACGACCACCCGCCCCGGGCCGTCACCGCCGCCTCGCGCGCCGCGCTGCGCCTGCGCGGCCGCATCGCGCGCCTGTTGCCGGCCAACCGCACGCCCACCGCGGTCGCCGACCTGCCGTGGGTGCGCAGCTACCCCGACGGGTACGACATCGAGCACCTCGGCACCTTCCCGAGCGGATGCCCCGTGCCGCACGAGGCACGCACCGACGCCGCCCGTCACGGCGAGCGCACGGAGCCGGGCGCCGCCTGAGCGTCGCTGCCGCCTACCGCGACGCCGGGCGTGCGAAAAGCACGCCGTGCACCGCGCACTGGCGCTCGATCGCGGCGACGATGCGCGTGAACTCGGTGTCCTCCACGCCGGCCGCGGACACGATCGCGAACTCGCGGCCCGTTACGGGGTCGCGGAAGAGCGGGGTCCACGAGCGGCTCCGGCGGAGGCGCTCCCGCACGCGGTCGTCCTTCAGCAGGAGCTCGACCTGCGGCGCGAGCGGCGCGCCCGTCGTCACCGACGTGCGGAGCCGGCGACCCTGCACGTCGAGCCCGTTGACCCGCGCCTCCGCGACCTCGTGCCAGAGCACCTCGAGCCCCGGCACCGCGACGCCGTCGGTGCGCACCTCGATCGGCTGCTGCACGCCCGTGCGGTCGCGCCTGCGCGCGAGGAATCGCCACCAGACGCCCGCCGTGTACGCCGCGAACACGACGACCAGCGGCGTCCAGATCGAGGGGAACAGGATGCCCGCCAGCACCGTGACGGCCGTGCCCGCGATCTGGAGCAGCACCGAGACGCCCGCGTCGCCGCCGACCTGCTGCGAGAAGCGCCCCAGCGTCGGGATCGCCCGATCGACCACGTCGCCGGTGAGGACCCGCTCGATGCGCTCCGATGCCATGGGGCGGACCCTAGCGGACGCAGGTGGCCGATCAGGTGGCCGGCTGGTGGGCCTGGGGATCGCCGGCGGACTCGGATCCGGCATCCGACCGCGACCGGCTCCACCGGCCGAGCAACCGGTCGACGCCGACGACGAGCGCGCCGATCACCGCGATGCCCACGCCGATCTGCAGCACGCCGACCAGCACGTCGCCGTAGCCGCGCCCCTCGGGGTCGAGGAACGGGTACGGGTAGCGGTCGGGCACCACGGGCAGCAGCACGGCGCGCGTGATCGACGCGGCCGCGTAGCCGAGCGGGAACAGCAGCCAGAGCGCGATGTCGACCCATCGGGTGCGGCCGTGCGGGCGGAACAGCACGAACTCGGCCAGCACCATGATCGGGGCGACGTAGTGCACGAGGAACGCCGACCAGTTCGACAGCAACTCTGAGGCATCCGCCGCAACGACCAGCCCGGGCAGCGGGTTCTCGCCGTGGTTGTTGATGAAGTGCGAGACGAGCATGGTCGTCAGCAGCCAGACCACGATGCCGCCGCGCAGCCGGGGCGCCGGGGCGTCCGTCGTGCGGCGCTGCACCATGAGCCCGACCGCGATCGCGTAGTAGGCGAGTGCGAAGACGCTCGCGTTGCTCGTGAAGAACTGCAGTTTGTGGCTGCCGCTCAGGATGCCGCAGAGGATGACGACGACGATCGCGGCCCGCCACCAGAACGACGGTGCGGCGAGCACGCGCCACGGCGAGGCGCTCATGCGCCGGGGAGGGTGCGGCCGAACATCTGCGCGGTCGCGCGGGCGCTCGGCGTGCCCGCGTCGGGGTCGGCGCCGGCGGCGACGAGCGCGGCGACCACGTCGTCCTCCCCTTGAACACCGCGCCCGCGAGCGGCGACTGGCCGCGCGCGTTCAGCCGGTTCACGTCGGCGCCGCGCTCGGCGAGCGCGCGCACGAGCCCCGCGTGACCGTGGTACGCGGCGAGCATGAGGAACGTGTTGCCCTGATCGTCGGCGAGGTCGGCGTCGACCCCGGCATCGACGAACTCGATGAGCAGGTCGGCGCCCGCGCGAGCCAGGTCGAAGAGCTGCTCGGGGTCGACAGATGGTGCGGACATCAGCTCATCCGAGTCTGCGGCGAACGGGTCTTCGCGGGGTCGCGCTCGGCCAGGTGTCCGATCGCGTCGTCGATCGCCGCCATCGTGTCGGCGTCGAGGGTGCGACCTGCGGCCTGCACGTTGTCGGCGACCTGCTCCGGTCGGGAGGCGCCGATGATCGCGGCCGACACGTTGGGGTTCTGGAGCACCCAGGCGACGGCGAGCTGGGGCATGGTCAGCCCAGCGGCATCCGCCACCGGCCGAAGTGCCTGCACCCCGCGAAGGATCTCGTCGTCGAGGAACCCCTGCACCATGTCGGCGCCGCCCTTCTCATCGGTCGCACGCGAGCCCGCGGGCGGCGCCTCGCCCGGCAGGTACTTGCCCGTGAGCACGCCCTGGGCGACCGGCGACCACACGATCTGCCCGATGCCGAGCTCCTCCGACGTCGGCACGACCTCCTCCTCGATCACGCGCCACAGCATCGAGTACTGCGGCTGGTTCGAGATGAGCGAGACGCCGAGCTCGCGCGCGAGCGCGTGGCCCGCGCGCAGCTGCTCGGCGTTCCACTCCGAGACGCCGATGTAGAGCGCCTTGCCCTGGCGCACGATGTCAGCGAACGCCTGCATCGTCTCCTCGAGCGGGGTCTCGTAGTCGTAGCGGTGCGCCTGGTAGAGGTCGACGTAGTCGGTGCCGAGACGCTGCAGCGAGCCGTCGATCGACTCCATGATGTGCTTGCGCGACAGCCCGGTGTCGTTGTGCCCCTTCGGCCCGGTCGGGAAGTAGACCTTCGTGAAGATCTCGAGCGACTGGCGGCGCTCGCCGCGCAGCGCCTCGCCGAGCACGGTCTCGGCCGCGGTGTTCGCGTAGACGTCCGCCGTGTCGAACGTCGTGATGCCGGCGTCGAGCGCGGCACGCACGCAGCGCAGCGCGGTGTCGTTCTCGACCTGCGAGCCGTGGGTGAGCCAGTTGCCGTACGTGATCTCCGAGATCTTGAGGCCGCTGTTGCCCAGGTACCTGAATTCCATGCACCCAGCCTAGAGAGCGAGCGGATGCCTCGGGGCCGCCACGCTCGACGGCCTCCGCGCTCCCTACAGGGCCAGCAGGCGCTCGGTGTCGCCGAACACCTCGAGCCCGGCGCAGTCGGCCACGCCCTCGAGCCGCACGCGGCCGTCGTGGTCGACGTGCCGGAACACGACCTGCGCGTCCATGGTCTCCTCGACGCGCTGGTGCATCGCCTCGCGCAGCGGCGCGTGCAGCAGTCCGCCGCGGACGCGCTCGGCCTCGAGGTGCAGCAGCCCGTCAGGCCCCGAGACGCTCCAGCGCACGTGCGTGTCGTCGATCGCGAGGGCGTGCTCGCGCGAACGGTTGTACGTGGTCCACTTGTGCAGGCGTCCGCCGTGGCGGAACCCGATGATCGAGCCGCGGAACGACCGGCCGACCCACGGGATGATCGCGACCGACGCGATGAGCGAGGCATCCGTGCCGTCACCGGTCGTGGCGTCGACGTGATTGCTCGCCATCCACACGTAGCCGGCCGGGAAGGCACGGCCCCAGTCCTTCTCGATGTAGCCGCGCCCGCCGTCGAACGAGACCGGGGAACCCTCGACCTCGAGCGTGCCGGCCAGGCCGTGCCCGAACGAGACGATGCCGTGGAAGCACTCCATGAACGGCACGAGCCCGTACCAGCCCATGATGCCGGGCTCGCGCAGCGTCACCGGCCACGGCGTGAACGGCTCGGGGAACCCGACGTGCCCGCGCAGCTGCGGCAGGTCGAGCGTCACACCCCGCGGCGAGAACCGGTTCGCGCCCACCCGCACCTCGAAGCCGTGGGCGGATGCCTCGAAGTCGTCGACGTCGAACCGGTGGTACCACGACCGCCCGGTCAGCCCGTCAAGCACCTGCACGAACGCCTCGTCGCGCTCGCCGCCGTCGCCCGCGAGCCCGCGGAAGACCCCGGGGATCACCGCCCAGCGCTGCGACCGGTCGGCGCTGACGAGCTTGACGTACCAGCCCTCGAAGAACCCCCGGCGCACGCCGTGGCCGTGGAACGCCTCGGGGCGTCGCACGCCGCGCATCCATGCCGCGGGAGTCCGCATGCGGCCATCGTAGGCGCGCGCAGCCGCCCGGAGGCGGCCTGTGGGGAACCCGCTCGACCCGGCGGGAGCGCACGACCCCCGGGGCATCCGACGCATTCAGGTTGCGGCACGCCCGGTCGCGTAGGGTTGCCGGGTGCTCCGACGACTCGTGTCCCGCCTGTACTGGGCCTGCAGCAGGTGGACCCTCGCGGGCGAAGCGGCGCCCGACCGCCCCTCCGTGCTGATCGGCGCGCCCCACACGTCGAACTGGGACTTCGTGCTCATGCTCGGCATCGCGTGGCGACACGGCATGGACATCCGCTGGCTCGGCAAGAAGAGCCTCTTCGCGGGGTGGCGCGGGCCGATCATGCGCGGCCTCGGCGGCATCCCGGTCGACCGCTCGAACCCGGCCGACGTGGTCGGCGAGGTGCTCGCGCGCATCGAGGCCGGCGAGGTGTTCGGCCTGGTCGTGACCCCCGACGGCACGCGCGGGTCGAACACGTACTGGAAGTCGGGCTTCTACCGCATCGCGCGCGAGGCGGGCATTCCGGTCACCCTCGGCTACGTCGACCGCACGACGATGACGACGGGCCTCGGACCGACGTTCGAGCTCACGGGCGACGTGCCGGCCGACATGGATCGCATCCGCGCGTTCTACGCCGACAAGGCGGGCGTGCGCCCCGAACTGCGCACCGAGCCGCGGCTGCGCAGCGAGGACGCGCCCGCCGTCTGAGCCGCGTACCCGGCGGCGCGGCAGCCGGGCATCCGCTCGCCCTCTTGACACGCGCGGCGTGAGGGAGCAACGTACGAGCCATCCTCACTGATGCGGACGGGGGCCCGTACATGGCGAGCGAGACCGACGAGCGGCAGGCTCCGCGACCGTTGATCCTGATCCGGGGATTCGGCGGCGTGGGCGTCGACGACGACCGGGCGAACCCGTACCAGGGGTTCAACGACGGCACCGTCTACCCGGGCAGGCGCGGCGAGAACTACATCTACGAGGGCTTCGTGCTGCGAGCGATGAAGTCCCCGGAGCATCCGTACCGCGACGCCACCAACGTGGCCGGCTTCTACTCGGCGCACCAGGACGCGCCGCCCGACGTCGGCAGCCTCGACGAGGACGACGTGACCGGCACGATCGTGCTCGACCCCGCCGTCGAGCAGAAAGTGCTCTCGCAGGGCACGGCTGGCACGATCTGGATCTTCCGCTACTACGACCTCAGCCCGCGCGCCCTCGCGATCTACGGCCGGGGGCTGGAGCGTCTCGTCACGCTCATCCGGCGCTCGGCCGAACGACACGGCGAGGAGTTCCGCGGCGTCGACATCGTCGCGCACAGCATGGGCGGCCTCGTCACGCGCGAGGGCCTCATCGCGATGCACGAGACCTCCGAGGCGTTCCGGGGGCAGACGGATGCCTCCGAGGCGGCCGCCGATGCCATCGCACCGCGCGCCCTGGTGCATCGCATCGTCACGCTCGGCACCCCGCACCGCGGCATCGCGTTCCAGCGGACGCCCGAGTGGCTGCTGCGCGCCCTGCCGAAGGTGGAGGATGCGGCCGACGAGCTGGCGTCGTTCGACCCCGAGTCGACGCGGTTCCGCGAGTGGGACGCGGTGTACGACCGGCGCAACGTGCTGACCGTGGTCGGCACCAACTACCGCTCGTACGACATCGGCATCGCGAGTGCGCTGAACCGCCTGTCGAGCCTGCTGAACGACGGGTCGATGGTCTACAACCGCAGCGACGGGCTCGTGAAGCAGGCATCCGCCCAGCTGCCCGGGGCGCCGCGCACGTTCGTGCACAAGTGCCACGGCGGCAACGACTCGCTCGTCACCTCGCGCGAGGCATACGAGATCGCGATGCGCTTCTTCCACGGCACGCACCGCATCGCGCTGTTCCTCGAGGAGGCGGAGGTGACCCGCGGCGGCGATTGGATCGGCCGCAGCGAATTCTACTTCGGTGTAACGATCAAGCCGCGGTTCGTCGACTTCGAACTGTTCCACCAGAGCGTCGAGGCGGAGAACTGCTACGGGCCGTTCCACGAGAAGGACCTGACCGACGACCTCGGCGACCTGGAGCAGGCGCTCCTGCGGCCACTGGCCGACTTCGGCGGCGCGACCGACTGGGCCGGGCCCGACCGACTCATCTGGGAGGGATGGATCAACGCGGCGCTGAAGCCCGGCGACGCGCACGGCCTGGTCTTCCGCGTCGACTTCTACGTCGGCGAGCGCGACACGTTCGGCATCGGCTTCTCCGACAACGTCGTGTACCGCAAGCAGTACTACGTGCAGGCGTTCCCGGCGACGCAGGCGGAGGTCGCCGGCGCGCGCACCGAGATCTACCTGCACACGGGCGAGCAGCACCTGGTCGGCGCGCAGGCGCTCGACCAGGCCGGGGTGCGCGCCCGGGCCGCCGACCACGCCGCACCCGACGTCGTCGCGGCCGCGCCGGTCGACGGGTCGCCCGGCGACTGGACGTTCGAGATCGACGGCACCGGGTTCAGCGGCACCTTCCGCATCCGCATCGAGGAGGACTGAACGATGACCGAGATCACCATCGCCGAGCGCGCCCCGCAGCCGACCGCAGGCATCCGCGAGACCGTGCCGATGGACCAGCTGCCCGAGTTCTTCGGGCGTGCGTTCCACGCCACGATGGAGGCGATGCGCGCGCAGGGCGTGGCGCCGGCGGGGCCGCCGTTCGGCAAGTACCACGGCGTGCCGGGAGCGACCGCCGACGTCGAGGCCGGCGTGCCGGTCGCCGGCGCGTTCGAGACCGCCGGCGACGTCGTCGCGCGCGAACTGCCCGGCGGCATGATCGCGTCGGCGCTGCACGTCGGGCCGTACGACACGCTCGGCGATACCTACGACGCGATCCGGCGCCACATCGTCGACGAGGGGCGCATGCCCGGCGGCATCATGTGGGAGTGCTACGTCAGCGACCCCGAGGAGGAGCCCGACCCGGCGACCTGGCGCACCGACGTCTGCTGGCTGGTCGTCTGACTCCCCGCCACATCCATTATCCCGCACCGAGGGGGCTTGCGGCAAGAGGGGGTGACGCGGGCAGAATCGCAGGTCGCAGCCCGATTCCGCGAATCTCGTCGGCGTCGGCGCCGCGCTGCCCACGACCCCGGAGCCGCCGCGTGACCAGCCTCTCGACCCACACCTTCGACCTCCCACCGACCAACGCCCACAAGGCGAACCCCGCGCGCATCGCCGCAGACGAGCGGCACTTCGCCCGCATCGCCGACCGCCTCGCCCGGCAGATCGCCGATCTCGACGACCGCCTCGACGCCGAGCGCCGCGCCCCGGGCGGGCGCGGCCATCAGGCGCTCGATCGCGACCTGCGCATCCACCACCTGACGGCGCGCCTGCGCGTGCTGCGCCGATTCGGCGCCGACGCGTGCCTCGGCCGCATCGTGCCCGCGGGCGAGGGCGACCCCGTCTACATCGGCCGCTTCGGCCTGGCGGACGACGATGGCCGACGACTGCTGCTCGACTGGCGCACGCCCGCCGCCGAGCCGTACTTCGCGGCCACGAGCGCCAACCCGCTGGGGCTCGCGAGCCGTCGACGATACCGCTGGGCCGGCGGTCGGGTGCGCGACTACTGGGACGAACTGCTCGATGCGGATGCCCCGAGCGACACCCTCGCGCTCGACGACGAGTCGGCGTTCATCGCGAGCCTCGGCACCGAGCGGTCGGGTCGCATGCGCGACGTGCTGGGCACCATCCAGGCCGACCAGGACGCGATCATCCGCGCCGACTCGCGCGGCGCGCTCGTCGTCGACGGCGGGCCGGGCACCGGCAAGACCGTCGTCGCGCTGCACCGCGCGGCCTACCTGCTGCACGCCGACCCCCGGCTCGGCGCGGGGCGCGGCGGAGTGCTGTTCGTGGGGCCGAACACGTCGTACCTGGCGTACGTCGCGGACGTGCTGCCCAACCTCGGCGAGGAGGGCGTGCAGACCTGCACTCTGCGCGAGCTCGTCGCCGAGGGCGCCGACGCGGTCGGCGAGCGCGATGCGGAGGCGGCCCGGCTCAAGGCATCCGCTCGCATGATCGAGGCGATCGAACCCGCCGTGGCCTTCTACGAGGAGCCGCCGACGCAGCCGCTCGAGGTCGAGACGCCCTGGGGCGACCTGTGGCTCGACCCCGCCGACTGGGCGGAGGCGTTCGCGGCGCCGGAGCCCGGCACGCCGCACAACGAGGCGCGCGACCAGGTCTGGGAGACGCTCGTGGAGATCCTCGCCGACCGGCTCGACGACGACGAGGTGTCGATCGACGAGCTGCGCCGCGCGCTGGCCCGCAACGCCTCGCTCGCGCGCACGTTCACGCGTGCGTGGCCGCTGGTCGAGGCATCCGTGCTCGTCGGCGACCTGTGGTCGGTGCCTGCCTACCTGCGTCGCTGCGCCCCTGGCTCGCGCCCGACGAGGTGACGGCACTGCAGCGATCGGATGCCTCGGGCTGGACGACCCACGACCTGCCGCTGCTCGATGCGGCCCGGCGCCGCCTCGGCGACCCGCGGTCCTCCCGTCGTCGGCGCGAGCGCGAGGCGACGCTCGCCGCCGAGCGCGAGGCGATGTCGCAGACGATCGAGCGTCTCGTCGCCGCGGGCGACGACCTCCTCAGCTGGATGGACGGCGACGACCTGCGCAACAGCCTCGTCGACGACGCCGTGCTGCCCGCCGACGACCCCGACCGGCTCGCGGGCCCGTTCGCGCACGTGATCGTCGACGAGGCGCAGGAGCTGACGGATGCCGAGTGGCGCATGCTCATCGCGCGCTGCCCGTCGCGCAGCATCACGGTGGTCGGCGACCGTGCGCAGGCGCGCCACGGCTTCGCCGAGTCGTGGGAGGACCGCCTGCGGCGCGTCGGCCTCGCGGATGCCTCGGTCGCGACGCTGCGCGTGAACTACCGCACGCCGGCGGAGGTCATGGCGGAGGCCGAGCCCGTGATCCGGCGCGTCATCGCGGACGCGAACGTGCCGACGTCGGTGCGCTCGACCGGGGTGCCGGTGCGACGCGTGGCGCACGCCGAACTCGGGTCGGTGCTCGAGGCGTGGCTCGCGGCGCACGAGGCGGGCGTCGCGTGCGTGATCGGCGACCCCTCGTTCTCGGCCGACTCGGTCGCGGGCGGCGCAGGGCGCGTGCGCTCCCTCTCCCCCATCGAGGCGAAGGGCCTCGAGTTCGATCTGGTCGCACTCGTCGAGCCCGACGCGCTCGGCGACGGCATCGAGGGCGCGGTCGACCGCTACGTGGCCATGACCCGAGCGACGCAGGAGCTGGTTATGGTCGACGCCTGACCGAGAGCGGCGCGGTGTCCGAGAGTCGCGCGCATGCTCGAGGTGCACGAGGACCGGCGCAACCGCTCCGACGGCCCGGTGTCGCTCGTCCTGTCGGGGCGCGGGTAGTCGAAGCTCGCAACCCACGCACCAGCCGGTATGAGTAGCCGAGTTGCTCATGATCCGAGCGCCGCAGATCACGAGTAATGCCTGATGCAGTGGCCACAGGGCCACACGAGCGACTATCGGCGGCGCGGCTCAGTGCCGCGCCATCCAGGCCTGCAGCACCCCGCGCGGCAGGCCGTGCTTCGCGTGGCCCAGCGATGCGCCGGACTCGACGACGATCTGCTCGGCGGAGCATCCGCTCGTGTCGTCGAACGAGTACGCGACCGCGCCCGTCTGGTCGACGAAGCCCTCGGGCGTCGACCAATAGTGGTTGCGCTTGAGGTCGGGCGGCGGTGCGGTGGCATCCGTGCCCGGGCAGGCGTCGGCTGCGGCGAGCACGCCGTCGGCGTCGAGGTCGGTGTCGATCACGAGGCGGAACGCGAGATCGGCGTGGCCCGGCGGGAGCACGATCTTCCCGAAGCCCCCGCCCTCGTCGAACCAGACGTCGCCGCCCGGGTACGGGTCGCCCGTGGTCGACCCGCCGAGCGTGATCGTGCCGCTCGGCGGCGGATCGCCGGCGCAGCGCAGCGTGAACCAGAACTCGTCGCCCGCGGTCACCGGCACCGGAGTGTCGAGCGTCACCGTCGCGGTCTCGCCGCCGGTCAGGTCGACCTGCTGCGCGGGCACGAGCGGGTCGTCCGGGTAGCCCTCGGGCTGCACGGGGAACACGGCCGTCGCGAAGAACGCGAGCGACACAGTGCCCGAGGTGGTCGGATGCAGGTCGAGCTCGGTCACCTCGCCGGTCGCGGTCGGCGTGAACGTCTGCGCGAGGTCGAGAGTCCCGCAGAACATCGCGAACCCGCCGTCGTCGGAGGGTTGGTCGATCACGACCTCGGCCGCCTGTGCGGCTGGGGCGAAGGCGATGACGGATGCGACGAGCGCAGCCGCGCCCGCTCCGGACAGTGCGTGCATGGCGCGTGACATTGCGACTCCCCCTCGTCGGCGAGGTTCCCGTCGCACGATACTCCCGGGCGTGCGCACCCGCCACCGTTCACGCGCGCGTCCCTGTGCACGTGCAGCACGAGCATGGTGTCGCAGCATGTATCGTCTGGGTGATACAAACGGAAGGAGAGCGCATGGTGCAGCTGTACCTGCTGGTGTACGGCTCGAGCGCAGCGGGCATCGCTGTGGCGCTGCTCCGGTGGGCGATCATGGGCCGCCGGCACGGCTTGCCTTGGGGCTCCGTGGCGGCGTGGACGGCGGCCGCCGGCCTGCTCGTGGTCGTGGGCGACCTCGCGCTGCGCACCATCGGCGCCGGAGGACTCATCCTCACATCCGTGGCGACGACCGCCTGGGGTTCGTGGTTCCCCGACGCACGCTACGCTGCTCCGCTCGCGCTCGGAGCCCTCGGCCTGGTGCTCCTCGCCTTCCCGGTGCGCACACGCGCGACGACCGGGGCCGCGGACCTCACGCCGCGCACGACGTTCAGCTTCACCCGTGCGGGCTCGTTCATCGCGCCGCTCGTCGCGCTCGCGATCGTGCTCATCGCAACGCTCCTCGCGGGCGCCGCCTCGCGGCCCGACCCGGAGACCGGGCACTACACGATGTTCTTCGTCGAGCTCGGCGGCGGCGGAGGTGTGGGCACCAGCATCTACGGCTGGTACTGGTCGCTGCCGGCGCTGACGCTCATCGCGGTGCTCCTCCTGCTCGCGCTCGCCGACCTCGCACTGATCGCCCGCCCGCCGCTCGGCCTGGACCGCGATCTCGACGCGTGCGTGCGACGGGCGCGGTCACGCAACGTGCTCGCGCTGGTCACGGCGACACTGCTGATTCACCTGGGCGACCTCCTCGGCTCGCTCGCGGGCACCGTGTCGTTGCGCGGGAGCTTCCCGACGTCGACCGGCGCGTTCACCTTCGAGCCGACCTACGCCGTGCTCGGCCCGGCGCTCACCGGCGGCGCCTGGATCGCGTCGGCGCTGGGCGTCGCCGTCGCGGCATCCGTTGCACTCACGGCCGTTCCCACCCGGTGGAGCGTGTCCGAGCGCATCGCCGCAGACCGGGTCGACGCGTGATCATCTCGCTGTCGGGGTCCGCACCACCGACCGACCAGATCCGCGACCAGATCCGCGGCCTGATCGCCTCGGGCCTGCTCGCCGCCGACGAGCGACTCCCCTCGGTGCGCCAGCTCGCACTCGACCTCGGCGTCGCGCCCGGGACGGTCGCGAAGGCGTATCGCGCCCTCGAGGCCGAGGGCCTCGTCAGCGCCCGCACCGGCGGCGGCACACGCGTGAGCCGCACCGCGACCACGACACCGAAGCCGGTGCTCGACGCCGCCCGCCGCCTCGCGGACGCGGGTACCCGCGCCGACGTCGACCTCGACGAGGCGATCCGCATCCTCCGCGCGGTCTGGCCCGCGTAGCTCAGGCGCGGGCGGCGAGCCAGGCCGCGCAGGCCGCGACGATCGCGCCGGCGGCAGCGATCGCTTCGCGCACGTCGGCGCGGGACGCGGTCGGCTGGTCGTCGCTCGGATACTCGGTGTTGTTGCGCACCTGGCGCATCCACTCGAACTCGGCCATCGCGTCGGGGGCGTCCTCGAGGTAGGCAGCCGCGGCGAGCCCGGTGTTGCGGTGCGCGCCGCCCATGGCTCGCACCCGTACGCCCTCGTGGGCGAGCACCGCGGTGAGCGCCTTGCGGGCGCCGTCGTAGGCCGCGGTGAACGCCATGGCCACGTCGTCGGTCTCGGCGAGCGCCCGCGCAGTCGACACGTGCCGCTGCGCCACCGCCAGCACGTCGCGGGCGTGCGCCGGGTTCTCGTCGACCCGCTCGAGGCGCTTGCTGCGCAGCATCCGCTCGATCAGTGCCGGCCGGTCAGCCATCGGCCGCCTCCGTCAGCACCTCGACCAGCGGGCGCGAGCGCACCGTCGCGATGAACGGCGACGGGCTCGCGGCATCCCACTCCTCCGCACTCACCCGGGTGATGTTCACGTCGAGGCCGACCTGCTCGCCCGCGCGCACCGCGAGGTCGGCGAGCTCGCGGCGCGACGGCTCCCCGACCACCAGCACGTCGACGTCGTTCGGGTACTCCCCCGGCTCGCCCTGGCGCCTGGCCGCCCACGACCCGTAGATGTAGGCCCGCTCGACCCCGTCGAGCCCGCCGAGCAGGTCGCGCAGCACCGGCACCGGTCCGTAGGTCGCCTGGATCAGCTCGCGCATGAGCGAGTAGAGCGGATGCCCCTGATTCGCACGCACCAGCCGGTTGCGCCCGCTCTGCCGGTCGACGAGCACGCCGTTATCGACGAGTCGACCGACCTCCTTGTGCACGACGCCGCCGCCCGCGCCGATGCGGCGCCCGAGCTCGGCGAGCGAGAACTCGTCGTCGGGCCGCCCGAGCGTCTCAGCGAGGAGCGCACCGGTGACGTCCGACCGTACGAACGGCGTCAGCTGGGCGGGCAGATTCTTCACAGAACGTGAGTATATCTTCACGATATGCGAACGCACAAGGCGTGTGCTTGCAAATTGCTCGGCCTCGCACCTCTCAGTTGTTGCAGAAACCGCAACAACTCCCACTACGCGCCCGACCGCTCCCGCAGCCAGCGCCCGGGCCCGCGCCGCTCGAGGTCGCGCGCGGCGATCGTCGCGAGCACCCGCAGCTCGAGCGCGTGCGCGCCCTGTGCGCGGGCGATGTCAAGGGCGCGCTCGAGCAGGTCGTCGGCCTCGCGGTCCAGTCGACCGCGCTGGCCGTTGCCCGACTCGCGGGCGGCGGCGAACGCGAGCCCCGCGCGCTTGCGGGTGAGCTCGGCGAGGTACCAGCGCTCACCGGATGCCTCGGCCAGCGCGATCGCCCGGTCGACGACCTCGGTCGCCTCGGCGATGCGTCCCGCCGCGGTCTCCGCCTCGGCGAGGAGCGACAGGTGGTACGGGCCCCAGACCCCGTCGGCCACCGACTCGACCTCGGCCAGGCCGGAGCGGATCCACTCCGCGGCATCCGCCGGCTCGTCCTCGATCATCGCCCAGCCGCCCATGACCTTGCCGGCCGACACCCAGAGCGAGAACTCGTTCGCCTCGGCGAGCGCGAGCAGCTCGTCGGCGAGCGCACGTACGGTCGAGGTGTCCCCGAGCAGCTGGTGGATCGCCGCGAGCGCACCGAGCGCCTGGCAGAGCCCGTCGAGCCGTGAGCCCGCACGGGCGAGCGCGAGCGCCTCCTCCGCGTGCCGGCGGGCGACATCGGCGTCGCCGAGCAGCCACTCGTCGAGCGCGACGAATGAACGCAGCAGCACACCCGAATCCTGGTACGCGCCCGCGAGCCGGCGGCGCACGGCCGGCGAGTCGTGGTCGCTCGCACGCGCGAGATGCTCCCGCGCACCCACCGGGTCACCGAGCGCGAGCGTGGTGATCGCCTGCGCGTTGCCGGCCTGCAACAGCAGCCCGTCGTCGCCGGATGCGTCGGCGGCCTCGACGAGCCGGCCGAGGCGTCGCTCGGCGCCGCGGATGTCGCCGCGCATGAGCGAGATGCTCCACGACACGTACCCGATGCGGCCGAGCGCGTCGGGCCGGGTGATGCGCGCGGCGGCGACCTCGAGCCGGGCGGCTTCGTCGGCCGCCCGCTCCGACCGTACGCCCCAGGCGACGATCGCGGCGGCGACGCGGGTCACGCACACGCGCCCCTCGAGCAGCGCCAGTGCCGGCGACGGTGCCTCGGCCTGCGTGGCCTCCCCTCGGGCAGCGTGCGCAACCCGTCGAGCAGTTCGAGCGCGCGATCGGTGTGCGCGAGCGCGACGAGCGGCACCTGGCGGCTCATGGCCGTCTCGGCGGCGTGGGTGAACCACACCGCGGCGCTCGCCGAGTCGCGTCCGTGCGCGAAGTGCTCGGCGATCTCGGTGGCCGCAGGGCCGGGGCGGTCCGCGAACGCGGCCGCGAGGCGCCCGCCGATGCTGCGGTGCGCGACGACGCGGCGGGCTCCCCGAGGCGCGCGTAGAGCACGTCGCGGTGCAGCGCGTGCCGGAACGCGAAGCGCGCGGTGACCGTGCCGTCGGGCCAGGTCGCGGGGTCGAGCTCGTGCAGCACGCCCTGCGAGCGCGCAAGTGCCGAGAGGTGATCCTCGATCGCGCGTTCGTCGGCCGTCGGCTCGATCGCCGGGGCGACCGCGGCGGCCGCGAACTCGGGTCCGGCGACCGCTGCGACCTCGAGCAGGCGGCGGTCGTCGTCGTCCAGTGCGGCGATGCGCCGCTCGACGACCCGGCGCAGGCCGTCGGGGATGCCGAGCCCCGGCACCGGCAGGCCGTCGACCGCGTCGCCTCGACCGGCGAGGTGACCGGCGAGGTGCTCGGCGAGCATCGCGACGTAGAGCGGGTTGCCCCCGGTGCGGCCCAGCACGTCGGCCACGCCCTCGTCGTCGACCGCCACGGCGCCGAGACGCTCCGCGAGGAGGCTCCGCACGCTGCGGGCATCCAGCGGGCCCAGCTCGACGACGCCGGTGTCGCCGTGGGCGTCGAGCAGTTCGACGACGGATGCCTCGGAGCCGACACCGGCCCGGGAGGCATCCGTTCGCGTGGTGGCGAGCAGGAACACCCCGGCAGGCGACCCGCGACGGGCGAGCGCGGCCACGAGTTCGAGGCTCGCGCGATCCGCCGCGTGCAGGTCCTCGATCACCAGCAGCACGGGCGCCTCGGCGCCCAGCTCGGCCACCGCGTCGACGAACTCGCGGAGCATGCGACCGGACTCGGGTCCGACCGAGCGCGCACGCATCTCGGCGGGACGGGTCGGCGGCACCGGGCCGGCGAGCTGCACCGCCCACGACGGCGCCCGAGCCGCCAGCACGTCGCGCACGCGCGCCCCGCGGGGGCCGGCGCACAGGCCGTTCAGGGCCTCGAGGAGCGGATGGTACGGGTCTCCCTCGCCCACCCGCTCGAGGCACTGCCCCTCGCCGGTCCAGGCGCCGCCCGCGCTGCGCACCTCGTCGACGAACGCGCGCAGGAGCGCGGACTTGCCGATGCCGAGCTCCCCCGCGACGACGCCGACGCGTCGACCCGGTTCGCTCGCTGCCGCCCACCACCCGCGGATCGTGTCGAGCTCGCGCTCGCGGCCGTGCAGCACGTGCGCCGAGGCTGCACCCCCGCCCCGAACGTCGGTGAGCGTGGCGACGAACCGATAGCCGCGCCGGTGCGCGGTGGCGATGAAGCGCGGATGCCTCGGATCGTCGCCCAGCGCCCGCCGGAGCTCGTTCACGCAGACCGCGAGCGCGTCGTCGCCCGAACCGCCCGGCCCCCAGACGGCGTCGATCAGCTCGCGCTTGGTCACCACCTCACCGGCGCGCACGAGGAGTTCGCGCAGCACGCCGGCCGTCTTGGGGCGCAGCGATACCTCGCCGTCGCCGTCGACGAGCAGCCCGTCGCGCGCGTCGAAGCGCCAGGAGTCGAAGTGGAAGGTCTCGGGTTCGGGATGGTGGGTCGGTGGCGCGGGCGGAACGATCTCGCTGACCAAGCCCGACCTCCGATCATGCGCCCGGCGACGCGATCTCGGCGCTGTCGACGACGCAGTCGAGCGGTCCGAGCTCCCGGCTGGGAATGTGATGTGAATACTAATGCAAGAACTTCGTAAGGACACGAGCCCTCCTCAGGTAGTGCACTGGGAAGCGGACGGTTCCCGCCGGGGCATCGTCGTGCCCGACCTCGGAGGTTCCCGATGCCCAAGCGCCTGCCGCTCACAGCGAAGGTGGTGGCGATCACCGCGGTGCTCGCCCTCGCGACGACCGGGGCGATCGCCGCCACGGGCGGCTTCGACGGAGGCGGGCTCGGCCCGGGCGAGCCACTCGCGCGCGAGTCGATCCTCACCCCCGATGAGCTCGGCGACGGCGCCTTCGACGGGCTGCAGTACGCGGATGCCACGGAGGGGCTCGTCGTCGTCGACGCCCCCGAGGCGTCGAGCGACGGCGGCGCGCACCTCAGCTATCCGATCGCGATCCCGGCGGGTCGCGGCGTCACCCCCGAGCTCTCGCTCGACTACGACTCCTCGGGCGGCAACGGCTGGCTCGGCGTCGGGTGGGACCTCGGCGTCGGCGAGGTCGCGGTCGACACGACGTTCGGCGCCCCCTACTTCGACACGACCCACGAGAGCGAGAGCTACACGCTCGACGGCGACGCGCTGGTGCCGAACGCGCTGGGCGACACGTGGGAGCCGCGCGTCTCGGGCGACCGCGAGGACTTCGTGCGGCAGGTCGAGACCGAGTACGAGCAGATCATCCGCCACGAGGTCGGCGACGGCGGCCCGGACGACTACTACTGGGAGGTGCGGCAGGCCGACGGCGGCGTCCGCTGGTACGGCGGGTTCCCCGACGCCGGCGGACCGTACGGCGATGACTCCAGCGAGGGCACGATCGACCGCGACGCGATCGTCACCGACGACGCCGGCAACCAGGTGCGCTGGCTCCTCTCCGCCGAGCGCGACATCGGCTACAGCATCATCCGATACCACTACGAGACGTACGACTACCAGCGCTCCGACACGGCCTGGGTGAGCGGATGCGACGACAGCACCCTCTGCGCGCGCCACACGTACCTCGATCGCATCGACTACACGATCGCCGCCGAGGCATCCGGCCAGCTCGCCGACCCCGCGTACCAGGTGCACTTCATCCTGGAATCCGAGCTCGACCCCGCCCCGAGCACGCGTGGCGACCCCGTGCTCGACGGCACCGGTCGCTACCTCGACCTCGTCGCCGACCGCCTCGGCCGCATCGAGGTGCGCCACGGCGACCTGACGATCAACCCCGACGGTTCGCGCGACCGCAGTTTCGTGAACGCCGCCGACTCCGACGACGTGGCCGCGCGCTACGACCTCGCCTACCAGTCGGCGAGCAAGACACCCTTCGGCAAGTCGCTGCTCGCCTCGATCACGCAGGGCGCGCACGACCCCGCGGTCGCTGCGACCCACGAGTTCACGTACTACGACGAACTGACGAATGGAGAAGGCGACTACACGGGCTTCGCCCCCGAGGCGACGTGGTCGACGGGCGAGGACATGGGCGACCGCTCGTTCCTCGACGAGAACGTCTCCGCCGGCGCACTCGGAGGCTCGGAGAACAACTCGGGCGAAGGCCACGCCTACATCGGGTTCAACCCGCTCATTCCGCAGAAGGTCGGCTCGTTCGGCGGATCGATCCAACTCGGCGGCGGCACCACCACCGGTGTCGAGGAGTGGATCGACCTGAACGGCGACGGGCTGCCCGACAAGGTGTACCGCTCGGGCGGCACGATCGCCGGCACCATCTCGTACCGACTCAACCAGGGCGGCCCCGACGGGTCGACCACGTTCTCCGACCCGGTCGCGCTGCCCACCCTGACCTCCCTCTCCATCGAGGACGAGTTCAACATGCAGTTCGCGGTCGAGGCGCACCTCGGCGTCACCGCCTCCTTCGGTCTCGGCACCTCCATCGCCTGGGGCGACACGTACTTCACGGACGTGAACGCCGACGGCCTGCCCGACCTCGTCACCGGTGGGAAGGTGCTGTTCAACCGGCTCATCGACGGCGTTCCCACGTTCGTCGAGCAGAGCACCGGCACCCCCGTGCCGATCGCAGACGGCGCCACACCCGATGTCGACAGCCCCCAGGTCGACGAACTGCGCGAACTCCTGGCCGACCAGTCGCCGCTCGTCGACACCGTGCGCCGCTGGATCCCGCCGTTCACCGGAACCGTCGAGGTCGACGCACCCGTCACGCTCGACCCGGCCGCCGACTCGCCCGACGGCGTGCGCGTCGCGATCGAGTACGACGGCACGGAACTCGACGCCGCGAACCTCCTCGCGACCGGCTCGGACGCCTTCACGACCCCGTTCGAGGTCGAGGTCGAGCAGGGGCATCCGCTCTACTTCCGCGTCGGCTCGGTCAACGACGGCGCCAACGACGAGGTGATCTGGTCGCCCGTCGTGACGTACGTCGAACTCGACGGCGACGAGGTCGTCGACGCCGGCCAGGCGCCTGGCGGATCGAGCGCGGTCGAGGTGCCGCTCGATGTCAACGGGCTCTCGCAGACCGTCTTCAACGCGAGCGCGGACTTCACGCTGTCGGGCCGCCCCGGCACGAGCGTCGTCATGCCGTACGACGGCACCGTGCGCTTCACGGGCGAGCTCGAGAAGCACTTCGCCACCTCCGACGACCTGCGGCTCGTGCTCGAGCACAACGGTGTCGCCGTCACCGGCTCCGACATCACGATCGACGCGGACTCCACCGGGATCGTGCCGATCTCGATCGAGTTCCCGGTCGCGCAGCCGGTCGCGCCGACCTCGGGCAACCCGAACGGCTCGACCGACACCGTGCGGGCCTACCTCGCGGTCGACTCCCCGATCGACCTGAACGCCATCACGTGGACGCCAGAGCTGTTCTACGTCGCCGCGACCGACAGCAACGGCGATGCGCTCGAGGTGACGGACTCGAACGGCGACTACTTCCGCAGCGTCGACCTCGCCCCCGAGATCGAGCAGTACCCGATCCACTCGTCCGCCGGGCCGGTCTCGCCGTGGAAGTCCGACACGGGCGACACGCTCGACGCGGTCGTCTCGTTCTCCGGCGCGGCCGTCCCGCGCGACGAGAACGACGATCGTCGCTACCCGACGGCCATCCTCACCGTGAAGACCGCCGACGGCGTGGTCGCCCAGGAATCGTTCACGCTGGCCGCGACCGACGAGTCCGGTGGCTACGAGAACACGGTCGACCTGAACCTCGACCTCGACGACGGCACCGACTACTGGTTCGAGGTGACGACGCGCGACGTGGAGTTCGCCCGCGACTTCGGCACGATGACGGTCGAGCTGACCGATACGGACGACACCGACGTGGATGCGACCTTCTACGGTGCGGACCTGCAGGGCATCTTCCCGCTGGCCTACCGCGGCTGGGGCCTCGCCGGGTACACCGCGAACGGTGAGCTCGCGACCCAGCCGATCGACGCCGAGGCGTTCGTCATCGACGCCGACGAGCTCGCGGCCCAGACGGAGCCGAGCGGGTTCGACGACGTACCCGAGGAGGGGCCCGACCCCGACCCGTCGTTCGCCTTCCTCGCGATCTCCGAGCCGCCGGCGCTCGACCCGGCGCTCGCATCGATCGCCGGCGCGCCGCTCGCCGGTAACCAGTGGCGCGGCAACCGCGACAACCTCGCCGGCGGGCCCGAACGGGTGCGCTCGTCGCGCCTCGCCTCCGACAACGTCGACCTCGGCGCCGAGGGCGGCTCGGGCCGCGGGGTCACGCGCCTCTCGACCGTCTGGCCGTCGCTGGCCGTCGGCTTCGGCTTCGGCCCGCTCGGCGGCTCGGTGGGCGTCGGCACCAGCCAGGGCGTCGTCGACTACGAGGACCTGAACGGCGACGGCTACCCCGACGTGCTCGTGCCCCAGGGCGTGCAGTACACGACGCAGCGCGGCGCGCTCCGCGCTATCGACGAGTTCGACCTCGGCTACATCAACCAGGACTTCACCGTCAACGCGCAGGGCGGCCTCGACGCCGGGCTCGTCAACGTCACGCCGAACAGCAAGGGCCGCACCAACGCCACGAGCGGCAACGCATCCGGCAAGGGCGGCACCGCCGCGGAGGACGCCGGGCTCGGCGCCGGCTTCGGCATCGCGATCGGCGGCGGCGTCGACGGCAGCTGGACGAACCCGAACGACTCCGGCCTCGGCGGCAGCTCGTACTCGAGTGCCGACCTCAGCGGAACCGTCGCCGACCAGGCCGACATCGCGGCCGGGGCAGGTGGCGGCGCCGCGGGCCAGCAGGAATACGCCGACGTCAACGGCGACGGCCTGCCCGACCGCGTCACCACCAACGACCAGGGCGTCTGGGTCCAGTACAACCTCGGCTACGGCTTCACCGAGCAGAAGACGCAGCTCGCGAGCGGCGGATTCGGCACGCAGGAGTCGATCGGCGGCAGCGCCTCGGCGGGCTTCGCCACTCCGTGGGGCGAGTTCAGCGGCGGGGCATCCTTCTCGTGGAACTACGACATGGTGCGATACGCCTGGATCGACGTGAACGGCGACGGCATCCTCGACCGGCTGCACAAGGCGTCGAACGCCGACGAGCCGACCGTGACGTTCGGCACCGGCTCAGGGCTCTACGGCGATGCCGTCACGTACGGCGAGTTCGCGAAGTCGGCCGGCGTGGGCGCCGCGAACGTCGATGCGAGCCCGCACATCGGCTACGACCGTGCGCAGGGCATCGGCGGTGGCTTCGACTTCACCGTTTACGCCGGGCCGCTCTGCCTCGTCGCCTGCTACCTGGTCATCAACCCGGGCGCGTCGTACCAGAACTCGGTGAGCTTCACCGAGGTCACGCTCGACGACATCAACGGCGACGGCTACATCGACTCGCTCAGCACCACCGACGACGACGAGGTGTCGGCGCGGCTCAACCTGCACGGCAAGACGAACCTGCTGCAGACCGTCGCGAATCCGCTGGGCGGCTCGATCGACCTCGACTACGAGCGCGACGGCAACACCTACGCGCACCCCGACTCGATCTGGACCATGTCGGAGGTGGCTGTGAACGACGGCCGCCCCGGCGACGGCGTCGACGTGCTGACCTCGACGTTCGAGTACGACGGGCTCGCCTTCGACCGGCTCTTCCGCCAGTCGCTCGGCTACTCCGGCGTCATCGAGCACGAGATGGATGCCGCGGGCACGACGGCGGTGCGCGACACCACGCGCACCTTCCTCAACGACAACATCTTCACGGCCGGCCTCGAGACCTCGACCGAGCTGTCGGATGCCTCGACGGGCGACGTGATCCGCGGCGCGTACCTCGACTGGGAGTTCCGCGAGATCGTCGGCTTCGACGAGACCGTCGACCCGCGCGAGGAGGTCGACACCTACGACACCACGCTGCTGCCGGATGTCACGCAGCCGGCCGCCCTCGGCACCGCGATCGCACCGCTCGCCGTGTCGACCACCGAGCGCTGGTACGACGGCTCCGGTGCTGCCGGACAGGAGACCAGGTCGGACTTCACCTACGACGGGCTCGGCAACATCCTCGTCGAGCTCGACCATGGCGAGATCGACGACACGAACGACGACCTGCAGACGACCATCGTCTACTCCGACTGCGAGATCTCGTCGGGCATGGATCCCCAGTGCCCGCCGGCCTTCGGCACGACCGGCGCCCCGGAGCATCCGTCGCCCTACTGGTCGGAGACCCGCTGCCCGACCTGGGTGAGCATGCCCGCCGTCGCCACCATCACGAACGGCAAGACCGGGTTCGCCGAGGAGGTCTACCGCCACAGCGACGGGCGCACCGCCCTCTGCGACAACGCCGGCGTGACGCACCTCGAAGAACTCGTCGACGGCGACACGATCGCCGTGACCGACCTCGCGTACGACGAGTGGGGCAGCTACAACCGGATCGTGTACCCCGAGGGCGAGGACGGCGTGCGCTACGCGGTCGAGTACGTCTACGACGCCGACCGCCACTCCGACATCGCGCAGGTCACCGAGTACGACCTCGACGAGACGGCGGCCACGCTCGGCGCCGGCTGCTCGGACGCGGTGACCTCGATCGAGGCATTCCTCGACTACGAGGACTGCACCGTGCCCGAGCCCGTGCGCACGGGCCTCACCTCTACGGCGACGTTCGACGGCGACTCCGGCCGCATCGCGAGCCGCACCGACGCGAACGGCAACACCACGTCGTACGAGTACGACGAGCTCGCCCGCATCCAGACGATCAGCAACGAACTGCAGGCCGACGTGGTGACCTTCGAGTACCGGCCGTCCGCGGACGACTACGGCTACGCGATCGCGAAGCACGCCGACCAGTTCAACGCCGACCCGATCGAGACGATCTCGTTCGTCGACGGGCTCGGGCGCGTGACCGAGGAGAAGCGCGAAGCGCGCGTGGTCGACGCGAACGGCGTTGCGGTCGACGGCCGCATCGTCACCGGCGCGACGAACTTCGACGAGCTGGGCCGCGCGATCGAGCAGTACCGGCCGGTGTTCGACTCGGTGGCGCAGACCGCGTACGAGTACACGACCTCGGCACCCGACACGGTGACGACAACCGAGTACACGCTCACCGACCTCGAGACGAAGGTCACCGAGCCCGGCGGGCGCGTGACGACGACGGCGTACGACTTCGCCGACGTCGGCGGCGTGCAGGTGTTCAGCGCCGCGACGACCGACCCGCGCGACCGCGTGCGCACGACGTTCAGCGACGTTCGCGGCAACGTGCGCCAGTACGACGACGAGCCGGCTGGAGTGTCGGGCCAGCGCTCGGTCTACGAGTACGACGGCATCGGCCAACTGCTGCGCTGGGTGGACCCGGCCGGCGAGGAGACGGTGCACGAGTACGACCAGCTCGGCAACCGGCTCTCGACCGAGACGCCCGACGGCGGCCTCGTCGAGTTCTGGTACGACGCCGAGGGCAAGCTCGTGCGCGACCAGTCGGCGACGCTCCGCGAGGAGGGGTACTTCACCGACTACACGTACGAGCTGCGACGACTGGTCGAGGTCGACTACCCGGAGGACACCCCCGACGTGGCCTACACGTACGGCGGCTCCGGCGCTCCGGGCAACGGCGCGGGCCGGGTCGTGCAGGTCGAGGACGGCTCGCAGATCACGTCGTTCGAGTACGACGCGCTCGGCGCGGTGATCCGCGAGTCGGCCGAGGTGAAGCTGCACAACTGGGAGCCCGACCTCGACGACCCGAGCAAGTTCACCTGGGTCACCGAGTGGACGTACGACGGCCTGGGTCGCCTCGCCTCGATGGTGTACCCCGACGGCGAGCGCCTGACGTACGACTACGACGCGGGCGGCCTGGTGCAGTCGATCGCCGGCGAGGAGGACGGCCAGAAGCGCGTGCCGCTCATCGACGCGGCCGGCAACGTGGTGATCGACGAGTACGGCAACGTGGTCTACACCGACGTGCCGCACACGTGGGAGTACCCGTACGTCGACGACCGTCGCTACGACGAGTTCCTGCGGCCCGCCGCGGTGGACCTCGGCAACGGCGTCACCACCGAGTGGACGTACGACCACGAGACGCTCTGGCTCACGGGCATCCGCTCGGACTCGCCGAACCGCGACCTCAAGGGCAACCCGGCCGCGTACTCGGAGATCCAGGACCTCCGGTACACGTACGACCTCGTCGGCAACCCGAAGACGTACCGGAACGACCTGCCGAAGGCCGTGTCGAACCTGTTCGGCGGCGTGGTGATCGCGGCGTACGACTACGACGAGTTCGACCGGCTGGTCGGGGCCTCGGCGAAGTACGAGACGCTGCCGAAGGACCGCACGTTCCAGTTCTCGCTGAGCTACGACGACCAGGGCAACGTGCTGAGCAAGTCGCAGGTCGACAAGGTCGGCAACAAGGTGCAGTCGAAGACGAGCTACTCGTTCGACCGCTCGTACGCGACCGACGACCCGCACCAGGCGACGACGGCCGGAGAGGAGATGTACCACTACGACGCCGACGGCGAGCTCACCCACATCACCACCGAGACGAAGAAGGGCAAGATCGAACTCGTCCGCGAGATGGAGTGGGACTGGGCGGGCCACATGGTGCACCTCGACGAGGGGTCGGCCGACACCGACTACACCTACGACGACGACGGCAAGCTCGCGATCGAGCGCGGTCCGTCGGGCGAGACGGCGTTCATCAACCCGTGGGTGACGGTGCGCAACGGCACCGATCTCTACAAGCACATCTGGCTGGACGACGAGCGCATCGGCACGCAGCGCGACAACGAGGGCAGTGCGAACAACGACCTGGCTGCGACCGGCGGGTACGAGGAGACCCAGCGGTACTTCCTGCACGCCGACCTGCAGGGCAGCACCAACGTGGTCACCGGCCACACGGGCGACACGTTCCAGCACCAGGAGTACTTCCCGACCGGCGAGGTCTGGGTGGCCGAGCACAGCACCCAGTTCCGCACGCCGTACCAGTACGCGGGCGGGTACACCGATGAGCAGCGCAACATCATCCTGCTCGGCGATCGCTGGTACGACACGAAGCGGGAGATGTTCACGACGGTCGACCCGGTGCTCGTCGACGACCCCATGGTCGTGGTCGGCTCGCCGGAGCTGCGCGCGACCTACGCGTACGCCGGGTCGAACCCGATCGCCAACGTCGACCCGAGCGGCAACCTGTTTACGATCGCGAGTGCGAACGACGTGGTCGCGAAGGCGAAGGCTGCCAAGGCGAGCACGTCGACCACGCCGTCGAACACGACCGGTGCGAACCAGACGGCGAGCACCGGCGGCAACCAGGCTGCCACCGCGACGGCGAAGAAGAGCCGGGCCGAGAAGCTGCAGGCGTTCGCCGAGAAGTGGGACGCCAAGCCGCTGTTCGACATCGATCTGGGCGACGGCAGCGTGAAGTTCGCTCCCCTGCTCACCGGGCCGCGCATCAAGCTCAAGGAGGGCAAGCAGGCGCCACCGTCGGCACAGCAGACGGCGAGCACGAACACGAACTCGAGCCCGGCGTCGGGTGCGGGGTCGGGGTCGGATGCGACGAGCTCGACCGGCGGCCCATCCGCGACGAACGACTCGACGACGTCGACCGGCTCGACCAGCGCCACGGCACCCGGGAAGCCGGGCTCGGGCGGCGGCACGCCGGCGTCGACGGGCGGTGCTTCCGACGGCGGCGGCGCGGGCACGACGAACTCGCTGAAGTCGTCGTCGAGCTCGAACGCACTCGGCGGCACGGGCTCGAGCGGGTCCTCGCGCACGGGCGGCGACGGGTAGGCACCGACGCGACGGCACCCCGGTCATGCTGCCGGGGCGCCGTCGCCGTCGAACTCAGACGGCGGCGAGGAACGCGCGCACGCGCTCGAGCAGCAGTGCGGACGCCTCCGCGTCGTACGCGTCGAGCGACGAGTCGGCGAAGAGGTGCTGGTCTCCGGGGTAGACGAACAGCTCAGCGGCATCCGTCGACTCGGCCAGCTCGCGCGCGGCCGGCAGGTCCTCGTCGAAGAACTCGTCGCCCTCCTTGCCGTGGATCTGCACCGGCACGCCCTCGGGCCACGCCTCGCCGAACTCCGACACCGGCACGCACGAGAACAGCAACAGCGCGCCGCGCGCGTTCGGCATCGTCTGCGCGAGCCGCTGGGCGCTCACCACGCCGAGCGACATGCCCGCGTAGACGAGACCCGTGCCGTGGCCCTTGGCTGCGGCGGCGCCTCGTGCGTGGATCACGTCGAAGCCCGTCGCCGAGGCGAATGCGAAGCCCTCCTCGATGGAGTCGAACGTGCGCCCCTCGAACAGGTCGGGCGTGTGCACGACGTGCCCGTCGGCCCGCAGTTCGTGGGCGAACGCCCGCACGCCGTCGGTGAGTCCCTGGATGTGGTGGTACAGCAGCACCTCTGCCATGTCGTTCGTTCTCCCTACTGCTCGGTGGTTCGCGGTTCTCCGTTTTCTCCGCCCTGAGGCGACGGAATCGTCGGGTCCGGCTCGTCGTAGATGATGTTGCCGCCGCTGCGCTCGAGCTCGGCGAGCCCCTCGCGCATGCCCTGGATCTGCTCGGCCGAGTGGCCGGTCCAGTCGTGCAGCTCGCCGATCACGCGAACGGGCTCGCGTGTGCGATACGAGCGCGTCGGGTTTCCGGGGAACCGCTTGTCGGTCACGTTCGGGTCGTCCTCGAGCTCCCCGTCGGCTCGACGAGGTAGATGCGGCTCCGACCGTCACAGGTCGCGAGCTCGGCGCCCCAGGCCGCGGCGTCGAGCGTCTCGGTGACGTACACGTGGTTCGCGGTACGGCCGCCACCGAAGTTCGAACGACGGCCGGGCTCGATGAGGTCGCCGACCTCGAACTGCGCCTTGGTTCCGTGCAGCAGCGCACCGGACTCGTGCGGCTGGAACGGGGTCGGTGCGGTCATCTGCGGACGCCTCCGGTTCTGGGATTCCTTGGTCGTGCAGGGTGCTCGATCGCGATCATCGCTCGTCGAACTCGCGCCGCAGGTACTTCGGGGCCTGGACGCGCCACGCCTCGGTGACCAGTTCGCCGAGGTGGGCCAGGTCGATTCGGGCCATGCGGAACGCGACCTTCGGCTCGCCCCACCTCGTCGTCGTGCGCAGGAACACGTCGGGCGCCATCTCGACGAGCGCGAGTGCCTCGATGCGCTCGGCCAGCTTCACGCCCACCACGAGCTCGGCGGCGACGACGGCACGGATGTCGTCGGGGATGCTCGGCCACGGATGCACCTCCCACGCGTACAGTTTGCGGCGTACGAACCACGCGGCACCGCCCGTCGTCGCGCGCTCCTCGCTGCCCGGCAGCGCGAGCGCGAGGTCTCGGACATCGTCGAGGGTGGCCACGAGTGCGAGCCTAGGCCCCGCCCACGACACCGCGATTGTGGGGCGTATTCGGCGGGACTAGCCTGTGAGCACCGCCACCATCCCGGATCAGTCCGGCCGCGCCGGTCGTCCGAGTTGCCACGCGCGGTGTGAATGGAGCAGGCTCCATGCGAGGACGTCCCGGGGTGGCATCCGCACTGCTCTGCGCACTGCTGGTCACCGGATGCTCGGTGCAGGGGTCGCCGTCGCAAGCCGAGAACGGGAGCGCCCAGCCCTCCCCCGAACCGGTCGTGCTCGAGGCCGGCGAGCGAGGCCTCGACCCCGGCACGTACCGGATGCAGCCCTCCGACGTGCTGGGCGGCGCACCCTACCCGGACCTCCTCGTGACGGTGCCCGACGGGTGGACGTCGGTCGACGGTTGGGTACTGGAGCGCGGGCTCGTCGCGATCCTGCTCTGGAACGTGCACGAGGTGTATGGTCACCCCTGCCGATGGGCGGGCACCGAACTGCCGTCGGGCGAAACGGTCGACGACCTGGTGACGACGCTCGTCGCGGTGCCGCTGCGGAACCCTTCGACCCCAGAGCCGGTCGAGGTCGACGGGCGCACCGGCCTGTACTTCGAGTGGAGCGTGCCGACCGATATCCCCCATGACGGCGAGGGGTTCCCCGACTGCGACGCCAAGCCCGGGGAGCCTCACGACTTCGTCAGCTGGACGGGGGTCGGGCTGCCGTCGGTGCGCTACCACCAGGCACCGGGCCAGGTCGACCGAATCTGGGTGCTCGACGCCGACGGCGAGCGGCTGGTCATCGACGCCTTCTCGATGCCCGAGGCGACCGACGCCGAGATCGCGGAGATCCACGAGATCGTCGACTCGATCCGCTTCGTCGAGGAGTAGGCAGATGCGGCGCTGCCGCGCGCCGGGCATCGGGATCGGCGATGCGCGACGGGCCGACCCCGCGACATCTCACCCCACGGGCTGTCCTGCGGCGAAGACGTCAGCCGGGTCCCACTGCCCCTTCAGCTGCTGCAGGCGCTCCCGGGACGCACCGAACCCGAGCGCACGGTCGACGCCGCCGTCGATGAACGTCAGCGCGAGGGCTGGAGCATGCCACGGTGCCATCGCCGCGACCGCGGCGTGCGCGGCGGCGAGCGCCGGCTCGGCGAGCTCGGGTGCGGGTACCATCGCGATGCCGGCGAGCAGGTACTCGCCGTCGACCGAGCCGATCGCGCCGGCGCCCTCGGGGCGACGGGCCGCGGCACCGCCGGCGTGACGCACCTCGGCGATGAAGAGCACCGGCGTCGACGTCGCGGCGACCACCCAGGCGTCGACGGCCTCGGGTGGGAACGACGCGAGCATCGCACCCGCCGAGAACGCCGGGGCCGGCTCGGGCGGATCCATGTGCACCTGCACGAGCGCCGACGCCGGCATGCGGGCGAACGTGTCGAGCTCGGGCTCGAGCGCACGCAGTGGTGCGAGCAGCGCGGATGCAGCGGCATCCGTCTCGAGGATGGCCCCGTCGATCACGACGACCGACCGGCCCGACAGGAACGGCGGCAGCTCGGGCATGGGCGGGAAGTGCATCACGCGCAGCGAGGTCGACGCCGACTCCGGGGCATCCGTCGTCCATGCCGCCCAGGCGTGCGCGACCTCGGAGGCGCGCGACGCGTCCCACAGCAGCATGCCGGCGAACACGTCCGCGATGGCGAGCAGGTCGAGCTCGAGCGACACCACGATGCCGAACGCGCCCGATCCTCCGCGCACGGCCCAGAACAGGTCGGGCTCGTCGTGCGGGGTTGCACGGACGATGCGGCCGTCGGCCGTGACGATCTGCGCGGCACGCACGGAGTTGACGGCGAGCCCGCGGGCGCGGGCGTAGAACGACAGCCCGCCGCTCAGGGCGTACCCGACCACCCCGACGTCCCCGGCGCTGCCGTGCAACGCCGTCATGCCGTAGGGCGCGGCGGCCTCGACGACGTCGTTCCACACCGAACCGCCGAGCACCGTCGCGTGCTGCGCCTCGGGGTGCACGGTGACGCCGCGCAGCTTCGACAGCGACACGAGCACGACGTCGGAGAGGTCGGTGTCGGCGAGCGCGGCGGCGCCGTGGCCGGTCGACTGCGGTGCGACGCGAAGGCCGGATGCCGCGGCGGCGCGCACGACGTCGACGACGTCCTCCGCGCTCTCGGGCTGGGCGACGGCGAACGGCCGCTGGTCGATCGCGAGGTTCCACGGCAGGCGCGCGGTGGAGTACTCGGTGTCGCCGGGAAGGATGATGCGATCGCCCAGGGCGTCGCGAAGCTGCTGTGCGCTCATGGCGCCAGCGTAGGACGGGACCCGTGGCTCGGGCCATCCCAGATCAGCGGGGAAATCGGCTCCCCCAGAACTCTGGGATGGCGCCCGCGGGGCATCCGGGAGCACTATTGACCCATGCCGTCGGAACTGGCCTGGGGGCGCGCGCGCAGCGACGTCGACGTGCTGTCGCGCGCGGGGCTGCCGCTGCACCAGTTCATGGACGAGGCGTCCGAGGCGGTGCGCCGTGCGATCCCGTTCGTCGGCGGGTGCCTCGTCACCCTCGACCCCGCCACGGCGATGGTCTCGAGCACGCGGAAGGTCGGCGACCTCGAGGGTCGCAACGACGGCGACGTCGAGTGGGCCGGCATCGAGTACTGCGAGGAGGACCCGACCTCGCTGGCGCGCATGGTGCACGCGGGTGCCGTGGCCGTCGGGGTGAACGAGGCGCTCGGAGGCGAGCTCGACCGGTCGGTGCGCATGGCCGACTTCATGGTGCCGCGCTTCGACTACGTCGACGAGGCGCGCGCGATCTTCGCCGACAAGGCCGGGCCGTGGGGCGCCATCTCGATGTTCCGCGGCACCGACGACGCCCCGTTCTCCGGCGATGAGATGGTGTTGCTCGCCGAGCTGGCGCCGGCGTTCACCCGAGGCATCCGTGCCGGCCTGCTGGCTCGCATGGGGCGCACGGACGCGGGCGAGGACCCCGGCCCTGCGGTCATGGTCATCGACGCGGTGGGCACCCTCGTGCAGTCGAGCCCCGGAGCGACCGCGCAGCTCGCCCGCATGTCCGAGGTGCCGAACACGGGCGACCCGCTCACGATCGTGCACGCGCTGGTGCACGGGGCGCGCGCATTCGCCAGGGGTGAGAGCGATCGGATGCCCCGCATCCGCGTCCGCACGGCCGACGGCGTCTGGCTCGTGCTGCACGCGACCCCGCTGGGCGGCGCGGCCGACCGCGCCGGCGACGTCGTGGTGACGATCGCCGAGGCGCGCCCGCAGGAGATCATCGGCCTGGTCGCCGACGCGTTCGGGCTCACGGCGCGCGAGCGCGAGGTGGTCGGCATGGTGCTGCGCGGCGCCGACACGAAGGAGATCGCCGCGGCGATCCACGTCTCGCCGTACACCGTCCAGGACCACCTGAAGTCGATCTTCGAGAAGGCCGGCGTCACGAGCCGTCGCGAGCTCGTCGCCCGCGTCTACTTCGACCAGTACATCCCCCGCATGGGCGCGGAGATCAGCCCGACCGGGTGGTTCGCGGGCTGATCTGCGGCCGGTTCGCGGGGTTCGAGGAGTTCCGCTTGACCTTGTCACTGTGTCAAGGTCGAACGTGGTCTCCACCATGTACACCATCGGAGAGTTCGCGGCCTTCGGGCACGTGAGCGCGCGGATGCTTCGGCACTACGACGCGATCGGGCTCCTTGCGCCCGCGCACGTCGACGAGTTCTCGGGATACCGGCGCTACGCCCTCGACCAGCTCGCCGACCTGCTGCGGATCACGGAGCTCCGCGGCTACGGCTGCTCGCTCGACGAGACGGCGGCGGTGCTCGCGGCCGATGATCCGGATGCCGCGCTGCGCGCAGCGTTGGATCGTCGGCGCGCCGAGCTCGTCGCATCGCTCGCACGAGACGCGTCGCAGCTCACGCGGATCGACGCGCGACTCTCAGCATTGAAGGGAGAGGCCACCATGGCCGACATCGAGTACCGCAGTATCGCCCCCGTCACCGTCTACGCGGCGAGCGCCGTCGCCCCGGGGAGCGGGCCGGAGCACGTCTCACCCGTGATCGATCAGGTGCTGCCTCCGCTGCAGGCGGCCCTGCAGGCATCCGGTATCGAGTATCGGGAACCGGGCATCTTCTGGTACCAGCCCGTCGCCGGCACCGACGACCTGCGCGTGTGGGTGTCGTGGCAGGCGGGCGAGGTCGTCACCGACGGCGACGGCTGGGAAGTCATCGAACTTCCGGCGGTCGAGAAGGCCGCGACGCGCACGTACCGAGGCGAGATGACCGGCATCGGCGAAGCTTGGCAGGCCCTGATGCAGGACGCCGTCGCCGACGGCGCCGAGTTCTCGGGGCCCTGCCGTGAGGTCTACGTGTACGCCGAGGGCCCGCAGTCGGAATGGATCACCGAGTTGCAGCAGCCCGTGCGCTGAGCCAACGGCCCGCGCGGCCTCGACCCACGGAGCCGTCGCCCGCCCTGTGTCGAGGCCGCTGCCGGTTGCCCCCACTCACTAGGCTGAGCGAGCGAAACGTGAGACGTGCAACCAGGAGGCGACGATGCCCGAGACCCCCGCAGAGACGACCGACGGAGCGACTGCGGGTGGTGCACAGAAGGCGACGGCCGACGCTCGGGGTCCGGTCACCCCCGCCTGGGAAGCGCCCGCGGGCGCGAGCACCCGCATGACGTGGGCGCCCGAGGGCCACGAGCCCATCTCGCTCACCGCGACGGCGGACTGGACGGTGCTGCGCCGGAAGGAGTCGCCGGCCGCCGAGGTCTTCGCGGTCTCCTATCTCGCCGACGACGCGCCCGCCGAGCGCCCCGTGACGTTCGTGTTCAACGGCGGCCCGGGGGCATCCTCCGCGTACCTGCACGTCGGGTCCATCGGCCCCCGCCGTGTCGTCCTGCCCGACGACGGATCGACGGCGCGGATGCCGGTGCGCCTGGTCGACAACGATGCGTCGTGGATCCCCGACACCGACCTGGTGTTCATCGACCCGGTCGGCACCGGGTTCTCGCGAGCCATCCCGCCGGAGTCGGACGCCGGCGCGGACGCGCCGACCTACTGGAGCTACGATCGCGACCTCTCGGCGATGCGGGAGTTCATCAGCCGCTGGCTGTCGCGCCATCGCCGGTGGTCGGCGCCGGTGTTCCTCGCCGGCGAGAGCTACGGCGGCTACCGGGTCGGGCGCCTCGCGTGGTCGCTGCCGACGGACGAGGGCGTGGGGCTCGCGGGCGCCGTCCTCATCTCGCCGGCGCTCGAGATCACCCCGCTCACGTTCACCGACTACGCCACCGACCCGTACGTCGACACGGTTCCGACCATGGCGGCGGGCGCGTTCCACCACGGGCGCTGCCGTGCGCCGGAGGCGGCGGACGGCGCCGAGGCAGTCGCGGCCGCTGCGATGGCGTTCGCGACGACCGACTACGCGATGTTCCTGGTGCGCGGCGCGGCGGTGCCGGCCGAGGAGCGAGCCGTCGTGCTGTCGCGCCTGGCCGATCTGGTCGGACTCGCTCCAGCAGTGGTGGAGCAGCTGCACGGCCGTATCGGCATCGACCGCTGGACCCGCGAGATCCTCCGCGACCGCGGCGAGGTCGCTGGACTCTACGACGTCACCCAGACCGTCGTCGACCCGTTCCCGGACCGCGTGTCGTTCGAGGGCGGCGAGCACACCCTGGCGGGTTCGACGGCGGCGTTCACCATGGCGGTCAACCACCTGCTGCGCGCCGAGATCGGGGTGGAGACCGACCGGCAGTACGCGGTGCTCAGCGAGGAGGTCAACACGAAGTGGACCACGGACGACGGCCACCATGCGCTGCAGGCCCCTCCCGGATCGGTCGACGACCTGCGCAGGGGCCTCACGCTCAACCCGCACCTGCAGGCGCTCATCGTGCATGGTCGCCACGACCTGGTGACGCCGCTCGACAGCTCCCGCCGGATCGTCGACCTCATGCGCCTGGCGCCGGCCACGGGCGATCGCGTGCACGTGCGTGCCTACGACGGCGGGCACATGTTCTACACGCTCAGCGACAGCCGGGCGGCCTTCACCGCCGACGTGCGCGAGTTCTTCGCCGCGTGCCTGCCCGATCGCGCCTGATCGCCGGGATCGAACTGCGCTGACGACGGATGCCCCGGAGCGGAGCGCCTCGAGACCGACCATTGACATCTCGATCGGTGCGGCCTATCGTACAACCAAATGGTTGTACGAAATGAACTGACGGAGGCCGAGACCGACCGTGTCTTCCACGCGCTCGCCGCGGCCACGCGGCGCGACATCCTTCGCCGCACCGCGGTGGAGGAGCAGTCGGTGTCGCAGCTCGCGGGCGACTACGACATGTCGTTCGCTGCCGTGCAGAAGCACGTGGCCGTGCTCGAGGAGGCACGCCTCGTCATCAAGCGTGCGGAAGGACGGGAGCGGCTCGTGCGTGCCGACCCGACCGTGATCGCGCGCGTCCGCGCACTGCTGGCGCAGTACGAGGACCTCTGGCGCGGCCGCATCGACCGGCTCGACGCGCTGCTGGCGGAGCATCCGTCATCTGATTCCACCGAAAGGGACTGACATGCCCACCATCGACATCACCTCCGACCCCGAGGCGCTCACCATGACCGTCGTCGCCGAGTTCGACGCGCCGGTCGAGCGGCTCTGGGCGATCTATACCGACCCGCGCCAGCTCGAGCGCTTCTGGGGCCCGCCCGGGTGGCCGGCGACGTTCTCGGAGTACGACCTGTCCGTCGGTGGCCACGCCCACTACGCCATGAACGGTCCCCGCGGTGAGCTGTCGCGCGGCACGTGGGAGTTCCTCGCCATCGAGGAGCCGCACCGCCTCGAGGTGCTCGACGCGTTCGCCGACGAGAGTGGTGCCCCGATCGAGGGCATGCCCGCGATGCGCATGGTCTTCACGTTCGAGGAGTCCGGCACCGGAACGCAAATGCGCACCGTCAGCCACTTCACCTCGGTCGAGGCGCTCGAACAGGTCATCGAGATGGGCGTGGTCGAGGGCACGCGCCTGGCCATGGGCCAGATCGAGCGCGTGCTGCACGACCTGCGCGAGTACGCGCAGGGCAGGGGCACGCAGACCGAGGTGCTCACCGACCAGCACGTGCGCATCACGCGCCTCGTCGACGGGCCGCGCGACCTCGTCTGGCGCGCGCACACCGAGCCCAAGCTGATGAAGCAGTGGCTGCTCGGTCCGGACGGCTGGGTCATGACCGAGTGCGAGATGCCCGCGTCGGCGCCCGGTCCGTACCGCTACGCGTGGGCGCCTGTCGACGGCGGCGAGGGCGAGCCGTTCGGGTTCGATGGCGAGGTGACGCTCATGCAGGCGCCGCACCGCATGGTCTCGACCGAGCACATGTCGGGCACCGAGTACCCGCCGACGCTCAACGACCTGCAGCTCTACGAGGAGGACGGCGCGACACTCATCACGTTCCTGATCGAGTACCCCGACGCCGCGACCCGCGACATGGTGCTCGCGACCGGCATGGCCGACGGCATGGAGACCAGCTACGCCCGACTCGAGCGCGAGCTGCTCGCGGTGTAAGCGAGCGGATGCCCCTGAGCCGTCGCGCGTGACGGCGGAGCGAAGTACGGTGGGCCACGTGGCCGGCGACGTGCCGGCTGCGTGGCCCTCACCCTGTGCTGGAGGAGCCCATGGGCGAACCGAGTGACGAGCCGCAGACGGTGTCGGCCGCCGAGTTCCGGCGGTCCCCGGGCGCCGAGCACTGGCGCGTGACCGGGTCGGGCGGGCCGCAGGCGGTGTTCACCGCGTCGTCGCTCGCCGAGGCGGTGCGCCTCGTCGAACCCGTCGTCGCCGCGGCCGAGCGTCACGGCATCCAGCCCGACATCGATGTGCGACCCGAGGGCGTCGTCGTGAGCATCCCGGACCGCGACTTCGCGGGCATCCCGGCGTCGGCGGCATCGTTCGCGGCCGAGGTCTCCAGGGCGGCAGCCGAGCTGGGGCTCACCGCGGATCCCTCGCTCGTGCAGTCGGTCGGCATCTACGTTGCCCAGCACTCCGAGGCCGACGCGCGCCCGTTCTTCCTGGCCGCGCTCGGCTACGAACCGTTGGGCGACACCGACGCCGTCGACCCGCTGCGCCGCGGCCCGCAACTCGCGTTCAACCCCATCACCGGCGACGCCGCGTCGCGCGGCCGCACGCACTTCGACGTCTACGTGCCGGGCGACCAGGCGCAGGCGCGAGTCGATGCCGCCCTCGCCGCCGGGGGCCGGCTCGCCGACGGCTCCAACCCGCCGTTCTGGTGGTCGCTCGCCTCCCCCGACAACCACGGGGTGGATATCGCTCCGTGGGCGGATGCCACGGACTGAGCTCGTACCCGGATTGATAGCGTCGCCGTATGGGGCGCCACCTCGTTCTTGCTCCGGCCATCGGACTGTCGCTGCTGCTCGCGTCGTGTGCCGGCGGCCAGCAGGTCGCAGAGAGCGCGGCACCGGCGGACTCGGCGACCGCCGAGTCGGCGTGCGGCCCCGTCGACGACTCCCAGCAGTTCCCCGACGTCATCGCCGCCGAACTCGGACGGAGCGGCGACGACTTCTCGATCTCGGTCACGATCTGCTCGCCGTACGACACCCCTGAGCGCTACGCCGACGGTTGGCGCGTGCTCTCGCCCAGCGGTGAGGTGCTCGCCGAGCACGAACTCACCCATGATCACGCGAACGAGCAGCCCTTCACCCGCACCCGCGGGCCGTTCCCGATCCCCGACCACGTCGACGGAGTCGTCGTCGAGGGCCGCGACCAGGCGAACGGCTACGGCGGCGAGACCGTCACGATCGACGTGCCGCGCTGACCAACGCGCCGCAGCACGACTGACCTACGCAGACCAAGGGTCGAGAAGCTCCACGCCTGTCGATTCGAAGTCCTTCGTGTTCCGGGTCGCACACGTCGCGTTGCGGGCACGACAGATCGCAGCGATCTGGGCATCGGCTGTACTGATGGGCCTTCCGAGGAGGTCGCGAGCGACCACGATCTCGGCATACTGGTCCGCGGCATGCGCATCGAACGCAAGCACGGCCGCGGTCGCCCGATACGGCTCGACCGCCGCATGCACGCTCGCGGTGAGCAGGTCCCTGCGCCGACCGTCCGGGAGCCGCAGGAGTCCGGCCATCAGCTCGGCGAGCGTGACGGCGGTGATTGCAGCATCCTCGGCCAGCCCCTCGAGCCATGCGACGACATTCGGATCCGGGCGCGGTCGGACCAACTCCGAGATGACGTTCGTGTCGAGAACGATCACCCGAAGTCCACCGCACGTGCAACGTCAGAGCGCTCGGGAACCGGCAGTTCATCGACCCCACCCGCGGCCTGCGCGGCCCGCAGGATTGCGAGTCCGATGTTCGGTCGGTTCGCGGCCTTGGTGAGGATCTCGCGTACTTCGGCCTCCATCGAGCGACCGTGCTCCTTCGCCTGCGCGGCAAGCTGTTCTTTCACGGACTCATCGAGTCCACGAACGACGATCGATGCCATCGCGATCCCCTCCTACTGATATCAGAGATGATATCAAGGGTGAGGCTTCTCGCACTGTCGCGCTCTGGGCCCGATCCAGGATCGAGTGGTGAACGGCGTCCATCGCCGACCCGGTGTGGCAATGTGAGCCGAGTGAAGCATGGGATGGACCGCACGCGAACTGCCTGGGCGATCCTGGCAGGCGCCGCAACGATCTCGGCCCTCTCGGCGTGCGCACCTGCCGAGCCGACCGAAGCGCGGGGACCGCAGGCGATCGTCGGATGGTCGAACGGTGGCGACGAGTTGATCATCCTCATCGGCACCTGTCACGGTGATCCCGAGGCGACGGTCGTCGAGGACGACGAAACGGTGACCGTCACCATCGAGTCGACCCTGCATGATCCGGGCGATGCCTGCCAGGACAGCCTTCGCGTCGCACTCGACACGCAACTGGGCGACCGCGCGGTAATCGACGGCGTGACCGGAAAGACGCCCCCGGGTATCGAGGGCTAGCGCCTCAGCCGACCGCCTACACGTTGAAGCGGAACTCCACCACGTCGCCGTCGGCCATCACGTAGTCCTTGCCCTCCATGCGGGCCTTGCCGCGCGAGCGGGCCTCGGCGACCGAGCCGGCGTCGACCAGGTCGTCGAACGAGATGACCTCGGCCTTGATGAAGCCCTTCTCGAAGTCGGTGTGGATCACGCCGGCCGCCTGCGGCGCCTTCGCGCCCTTCGGGACCGTCCAGGCGCGCGACTCCTTCGGCCCCGCGGTGAGGTAGGTCTGCAGGCCGAGCGTGTCGAAGCCGATGCGCGCGAGCTGGTCGAGGCCCGACTCGTCCTGGCCGGTCGACGCGAGCAGCTCCGCGGCGTCCTCGGGGTCGAGGTCGATCAGCTCCGACTCGATCTTCGCGTCGAGGAAGACCGCCTCGGCCGGGGCCACGAGCGCGGCGAGCTCGGCCGTGCGCGCAGCATCCGTCAGCACCGCCTCGTCGACGTTGAAGACGTAGATGAACGGCTTCGCGGTGAGCAGGCCCAGCTCGCGGATCGGGGTCAGGTCGACGGATGCCGCCGACAGCGGCGTGCCCCGCTGCAGCACGTCGAGCGCCTCCTGCGCCGCGGCGAGCACCGACGGATCGAGCTTGCGACCCTTGACCTCCTTCTCGTAGCGCGTGATGGCGCGCTCGAGGGTCTCGAGGTCGGCGAGGATCAGCTCGGCGTTGATCGTCTCCATGTCGTTCTTCGGGTCGACGGCGCCGTCGACGTGCACGACGTCGGCATCCTCGAAGCCGCGCACGACCTGCGCGATGGCGTCGGCCTCGCGGATGTTCGCGAGGAACTTGTTGCCGAGCCCCTCGCCCTCGCTCGCGCCGCGCACGATGCCGGCGATGTCGACGAACGACACGGTCGCGGGCAGGATGCGCTCCGAGCCGAAGATGCCCGCGAGCACCGTCAGGCGCGGGTCGGGCAGGTTGACGACGCCGATGTTCGGCTCGATCGTCGCGAACGGGTAGTTCGCCGCGAGCACGCCGTTCTTGGTGAGCGCGTTGAAGAGGGTCGACTTGCCGACGTTCGGGAGCCCGACGATTCCGATGGTGAGTGCCACGGGCGACCAGTCTACGTGGGCGCGGGCGCGCGGTCCTGCGCGAGAGGGCGGGCGGATGCTCCGGGGCATCCGCCCGCCCCGTTCACACCGCGTCGACGCGCCAGCGCATCAGCACGTTGCCCGACTCGGGCCACGCCCGGGTCTCGAGCAGCTTCAGGGCGACCGGTGGGCGCGAATCGAACAGCGGCACGCCCGATCCGGCGATCAGCGGGAACGTCACGAGGTGCAGCTCGTCGACGAGCCCCTCCTCCATGAGGTGGTTCCAGAGCACGCGGCCGAGCAGCACGAGGATGCCTCGCCCATCGCCGGCCTTGAGCCCGCGCACCTCATCGGCGGCGTCGGCGACCGGCACGATCCGCGTGTTCCGGTAGGGCGCCAGGTCCTCCTCGGTGATCGTGTCGGAGACGACGACCTTCTCGACCTCGGCGAACCGCGCGGCGAACTCGCGCCGGATGTCGGTGGCATCCGGGGCATCCGCCACCCTCGCCCAGTAGGAGAGGTTGCCGAGCGCCGAGCGCCGCCCGCTGAGCAGCAGGGTGTCGGACTCGCGCAGCAGCGACGTCGTGTAGTGGTCGAACGAGTCGGCACCGCGGTAGTCGGGGTGCTGGTGCGCGAAGAACGACGCGATGTCGTGGTCGTCGTCCTCGTAGCGACCGTCGACGGTGGTGAAGTTGCACACGGTGAGCGTCCTCATGAGGCGCACGCTACCCGGCGCGCCCGACACGGCGGTCGGCGTGCGGTTCTCCACAGCCCCGTCACCGCCAGCGGACAGCCACGGGCGGATGCCGGCGAAGCGCGTGCCGCTCCGCGGCCGTGTCGGTCGGCGATGTGAGGATGGCGGCGTGCCAGTGGACTTCACCGCGATCGACTTCGAGACCGCCAACCGTTCGAGCGCGTCGGCCTGCTCGGTCGGGCTGGTGAAGGTACGCGACGGGCGCCCGGTCGACGAGGCGTACTGGCTCATCAAGCCGCCATTCCCGCACGACGAGTTCAACGAGTGGAACGTGCGCATCCACGGCATCACTCCCGATCAGGTGACGGATGCCCCGCTGTGGCACGACCTCCTGCCCGAGTTCACCGCGTTCGCGGGCAACGACTGGCTCGTCGCCCACAACGCCGGGTTCGACATGAACGTGCTGCGCGGCCTCGCCGATGCGTTCGGCGTCGACGCGCCGAACCACCGCTACCTGTGCAGCCTGCAGGTCGCGCGCAGCACGTACCACCTCGACTCGTACCGATTGCCGGTCGCGGCCATGGCGGCCGGGTTCGAGGACTTCTCGCACCACAACGCGCTCGACGACTCGCGCGCCTGCGCGGCGATCGTCGCGCACGCTGCGAAGCGGCACGAGGCCGACGACCTGGACGCGCTCGCCCGCTCGACCCGCGCCCGCATCGGCACGATCGGGCCCGACGCGACCCGCGAGCACCGGGCCGACCACGGCCCGATGGCGCTGCAGTAGCGCCACCCCGACCACGTTCCGACCCGATGTCGGGGGCCGCTGCAACACTTCAGACATGGACATCCTCGCCCTCCTCATCGGCCTCGTGATCGGCGCCGCCCTCGGCGCGCTCGTGACCGCGCTCGTGCGTTCGCGTCGGGTGACGGATGCCCCCGCGGGCGAGGACCCCGCCCTCGTCGCGGCGCGCCACCAGGGCGAGCTGCAGCAGGTCCGTGCCGACGAGGCGCAGACGCGCGCCGAGCTGCTCGCCGAGCAGCAGCGCGTGCAGGCGGAACTGCGGGCGGACCTCGCCGCCGCCTCGACCGAGGCCGACAACCTGCGCGAGCAGATCACGCAGCAGCGCGCGCAGTTCCGCGAGTACGTGGAGCAGCAGCGCACCGACCAGGCCGAGCGCGCCGAGCGCGAGAAGCGCGAGTCGGCGGTGCTCCAGGCGCTGAGCCCCGTGCGCGAGACGCTCACGACCATGCAGCGCAAGGTCGCCGAGCTCGAGCAGCAGCGCAGCGAGCAGTACGGCTCGATCGCCGAGCAGCTGAAGCAGGCGCAGCTGAACGACGAGCAGCTCCGCGCCACGACCGAGTCGCTCGCGTCGGCGCTGCGCTCGAACAGCACGCGCGGCGTCTGGGGCGAGACCCAGCTGCGCCGCGTGGTCGAGGCCGCCGGTCTCGCCCAGTACGTCGACTTCGACACGCAGGCCTCGATCACGACGGATGCCGGTGCCGGCCGCCCCGACATGGTCATCCGCCTCCCCGGCGGCAAGTCGATCGCGGTCGATGCGAAGGTGCCGCTCGAGCACTACATCGAGGCCAGCCAGATCGCCGTCACCGCGTCGGGCGACGAGGGCGCACGCCGCAAGCAGCTCATCGAGCGGCACGTGAAGGCGCTGCGGGGCCACATCGACGCGCTCGCGAAGAAGACCTACTGGGAGGGCCTCGACGCCAGCCCCGAGTTCGTCATCGCGTTCATCCCGAGCGAGTCGCTGCTCTCGGCCGCGCTCGAGGCCGACCCGGCGCTGCTCGACTACGCCTTCGGCAAGCGCGTCGCGCTCGCTTCCCCGGTGAACCTCTGGGCCGTGCTCAAGACCGTCGCCTACACCTGGCAGCAGCAGGCCGTCTCCGACGAGGCGAAGAAGCTGTTCGACCTGGGCAACACGCTCTACCAGCGCATCGGCACGCTCGCCGGCCACGCGGACGGCCTGCGCCGCGCCATCGAGCGCACGGTTGAGAGCTATAACAAGTTCGCCAACTCGCTCGAGTCGCGCGTGCTCGTTACCGCCCGCCAGTTCCCGGGCATCGACACCACCAAGATCTCCGCGCTCGCCGAGCCCGAGCCCATCCACGAGCAGCCCCGCCGCCTCGCCGCGGCCGAGCTCACCGAGCCGGAGTCGCCCGACGCGGTGCGCGTGATCGAGGCAGGCTCGACCGGCTCCGCGCCCGCGGACGCTGCTGCGGCCGCCGGCCGCGACGCCGACGCCCGCGCCGCGGAAGACGACGTCGAGCTCGACTTCGACTCGGGCGAGCCGCTGCTCGACCTCGACCCCCAGATCCGCTCGATCTGACGCCCGCCCGCGGGCGCCGCATCCGCCGGCCCGCGCGCACCCACCCACCCGCCTCTTTCGCGAGTCGTCATGAAGTGTCGCTATCGGAGCCCCGATTCCGACAGTTCATGACGACTCGCGAAGCACTTCGCGGTCAGCCGTCGCGATCGTCGGGGTGGGGCTCGTCGACCGGGCGGTCGAAGCCGGCGGCGGCCGAGCCGCCGGTCACCGTGTCGATGGGGCCGGTCGACAGGGGTGCGTCCTCGAGCGGGTGCGCGAGCTCGTCGCGGCCGAGACGCGCGATCCAGATCGTGAGCACCGCGATTACGGGCGGCACGAGCCCCGCCACCAGGAACGTCGGCGCGAGCCCGATCGCCTCGCCCACGGGCCCCGCGATCGCCATCGACACCGGCATGAGCGCGAGCGACACGAAGAAGTCCAGGCTCGACACGCGGCCCAGCATGTGCGGCGGCACGCGCCGCTGCAGCAGCGTGCCCCAGAGCACCTGCGCGCCCTGGAAGAGCAGGCCGCACACGAACAGCGCGACCACCATCACCCACAGCGCGTCGGTGAATCCGATGATCGCGAGCGGGAGGCATCCGAACCCGAAGCCCAGCATGAGGAGGGTCAGGTAGCGCCGAGGCATCCGCAGCGAGCCGACCCAGAGCGACCCGATCGCGCCGCCGATGCCGAACGCCGCGAGCACGAGCGCGAACTGGCCCGCCCCGCCGCCGGTCTGGTCGCGCACCGCGAACGGCAGCAGCACCTCGATCGGCCCCATGATCACGAGCACCATGAACACGGCGAACAGCAGCGACGCGAGCAGCCACGTCGTGCGCATCAGGAACCCGAACCCGTCGCGCAGGTCGAGGAAGGTGCGCTTGAGCGGATGCACGTCGTCGTCGACGCGCTCGCCGCGCAACGGCGTCGTGCGCATCGCCAGCAGCACGAGCACCGCGCCGACCTGCGCGACCGCGATCACCGCGAACGCCAGCCCGGGCGAGCCGATCGCGATGAGCAGGCTCGCCGCGGCCGGACCGGCTGCGTTCATGAGCGTCGGGCGCAGCACGCCCTCGACGCCGTTCGCCGCCTGCAGCTGGTCGGCGGGCAGGATCGCCGGCAGCCACGCGGAGTACGCCGGGTAGAAGAATCCGTCGGCGACGCCGAGCACGAACGCGAGCACCGCGAGGTGCCAGACCTCGATTGTGCCGCCGAGTGCGAGCAGCGCGGCCGTGCCGAACGCCACGCCGCGCACGGCCTCGACGCCGAGCAGGATGCGTCGTTGCGGAACACGGTCGGCGGCCACGCCGCCGAAGAGCACCGCGAGCACCAGGCCCACGGCCGCGCCGGTCGCCACGATCGAGAGGTCGACCGGGGTGCCGCCGAGCTCGACGACCTGCCACACCGAGGCGACGATCCAGCAGCCGGCGCTGAACAGCGAGAACGCCAGCGCGACCGTCAGCAGGCGGTACTGGCCGAGCGCGAACGGCCGGAGCGCGCGTGGCACGCGCATGGGCGACTCCTGGTGTGGTGCAGCGCCTCGCGAGTCGTCACGAACTGTCGCTATTCGCGGTCCGATACCGACACTTCGTGACGACTCGCGGAGGCGGTCAGAGGAAGTCGGGGTCGAGCCACTTCTGCGCGAGGTGCTCGGCGGCGACCCTCCGGATCGTACCCGACTTCGACCGCAGCACGATCGACTCGGTCGAGATGTACGGGCCGTTCTTCTTCACGCCCTGGAGCAGCGCACCGTCGGTGACGCCCGTCGCGACGAAGAAGTGGTTGTCGCCCGACACCATGTCGTCGAGCTCGAGGATCTTGTCGCAGTCCAGGCCGGCGGCCTCGGCGCGTGCGCGCTCGGCGTCGTCGAGCGGCGCGAGCTTGCCCTGCATGAAACCGCCGAGCGCCTTCACGGCGCACGCGGTCGTGATGCCCTCGGGGCTGCCGCCGATGCCGATGCACGCGTCGATCCGCGTGTCGTGGCGGGCCGCGTTGATGCCGCCCGCGACGTCGCCGTCGAGGATCAGGCGCGTCCCGGCCCCCGCCGCGCGGATCTCGCGGATGAGCTCCTCGTGGCGCGGCCGGTCGAGCACGGCGACGCGCACCTCGCCGATGTCCTTGCCCTTCGCCTCGGCGAGCGCGCGCAGGTTCTCGCCCACGGGGCGGCGAATGTCGACGGTGCCGAACCCCTCGGGGCCGGTGACGAACTTGTCCATGTAGAAGACCGAGGATGCGTCCAGCATGGTGCCGCGCTCGGAGACGGCGATGACCGACAGGGCGTGGCCGCGCCCGGCGGCGGTGAGGCTCGTGCCGTCGATCGGGTCGACCGCGATGTCGCACGCGGGGCCGCGGCCGTTGCCGACCTGCTCGCCGTTGAAGAGCATGGGCGCCTCGTCCTTCTCACCCTCGCCGATGACCACGACGCCGTCGAAGTTCACCGTGCCGAGGAAGAGGCGCATCGCGTCGACGGCCGCCCGGTCGGCGGCGATCTTGTCGCCCTTGCCGATCCACGGCACGGCGCGGATCGCGGCGGCCTCGGTCGCGCGCACGAGCTCGAGTGCGAGGTTGCGGTCGGGGTGGTGGAACAGTGGTGCGGGTTCGGTGCTCGTCAACGCGTTACTCCAGGTTCGACTGCGAATCGGCGCGACGCAGACGGTCGGCCGCTGTCCACGAGCCTATCCAGCGGGTTCCGCCGCGAACCCGATTCCGAGGACGAACGGCGTGAAAGAATCGTGAATCTTTCACGCCGCGGGCGGCACCACGCGCACGGCACGCGGGTCGGGCGCGCCGAGATCGCACGGCGTGACGGGCGACACGAACACCACGGCGTCGGCCGCGCACAGCACCTCGAGACCCAGCACCCCGTCCGGAAGGCCCGCCGCCCGCGACCGCTCGGCCTCACCGGGAGACTGCGGCGCGAACCGCACCTGCGTCGTGCCGCCGAGCGCCCGCACGGCCGCCGCCTCGATCACGCCCTCGGGCGCGCCGCCGATGCCGAGCAGCAGGTCGAGGTCGCCGCCCGGCTGCGCCGCGCGCAGCGCACGCTCGATGTCGCCGTGCAGGAACGGCACGAGCTGCGCGCCCGCCGCCACCACGGCGGTCGCGACGGCGGTGTTGCGCGGACGCTCCTGCACGGCCACGCGGAGCGCCGACACGGGGCATCCGCTCGCCTCGGCCAGCATCGCCAGGTTCACGGCCACGGGTGCGGCGAGGGACAGCCCCGCGGCATCCGCCCCGCCCACCAGCTTGTCGACGTAGTACGCCGGGCCGATGTCGAGGAACGCCCCGCGCGGTGCGGCGGCGAGGATCGACATGGCCCCGTCGGCGCCGGATGCCGCGAGGCGCGTGCCGTCCACCGGGTCGACCACGATGTCGACGGCCGGCCCGCCCGAGCCGAACCGCTCCCCCGGCGCGAGCATGGGCGCGTCGTCCTTCTCGCCCTCACCCGCGACGACCCGCCCGTCGACCGGCACGCGCGCGAGCGCCGCCCGCAGCGCGTCGACCGCCGCGGCATCCACCGCATCGCCGTCGCCGCGGCCGACCAACGGCATCGCCGCTCGCGCCGCCAGCGCGACCGCCCGCTCGAACCCGGCGGTCACGGCGTCGTCGAAGAGCTCCATGCGGCCATCATGGCCGACCCGGCCGTCCGAGGCACCGCCTGAACGCGGCGAGCGCGACTCACTAGACTCGTGCGTGCACGCCCACGAACATCGCTGTGAAGGAGCATCATGCCCATCGCCACCCCCGAGCAGTACGCGGAGATGCTCGACCGCGCCAAGGCCGAAGGCTTCGCCTACCCGGCCTTCAACGTGTCGAGCTCGCAGACCCTCAACGCGGTCCTGCAGGGACTCACCGAGGCCGGCTCCGACGGCATCATCCAGGTCACGACCGGCGGCGCCGACTACTTCGCCGGCCACACCGTGAAGGCCCGCGCCACCGGTGCGCTCGCTTTCGCGAAGTTCGCCACCGAGGTCGCGAAGTCCTACCCCGTCACGGTCGCGCTGCACACCGACCACTGCCCGAAGCCCGCGCTCGAGGACTTCGTCATGCCGCTCATCGCCGCCTCCGAGGAGGAGGTCAAGGCGGGCCGCAACCCGATCTTCCAGTCGCACATGTGGGACGGCTCGGCCGTGCCGCTCGACGAGAACATCCGGATCGCCGAGGACATGCTGAAGCGCACCAAGGCGATCAACGCGATCCTCGAGGTCGAGATCGGCGTCGTCGGCGGCGAGGAGGACGGCGTCGTGCACGAGGGCACCAACGAGGCGCTCTACACGACCGTCGGCGACGTGACCAAGGCCGTCGAGGCGCTCGGCCTCGGCGAGGACGGCCGCTACATCGCCGCACTCACGTTCGGCAACGTGCACGGCGTGTACAAGCCCGGCGGCGTGAAGCTGCGCCCGGAGCTGCTCGGCGAGATCCAGGCCGGCATCGCCGAGAAGTTCGGGACCGGCGAGAAGCCGCTCGACCTCGTCTTCCACGGCGGCTCTGGCTCGACCGACGCCGAGATCGCGGAGGCGGTCTCGAACGGCGTCGTGAAGATGAACATCGACACCGACACGCAGTACGCGTTCACGCGCTCGATCGCCGGCTACATGTTCGCGAACTACGACGAGGTGCTGAAGGTCGACGGCGAGGTCGGCAACAAGAAGAAGTACGACCCGCGCGCCTGGGGCAAGGTCGCGGAGACGGCCATGGCCGCCCGCGTCGTCGAGTCGACCAAGCAGCTCGGCTCGTTCGGCCACTCGAAGAGCTGAGCCGGATGCCGCAGGCAGACCCGTCGCGCGAGGGCGGCGCGGCACCCGACAACGGGTCCACGCCGCCCCCGCCGCCTCCGGCGCCGCCCGCCGACCGGGCACCGCAGGCGCCCGACCCGCGCCCCAAGCCGCAGTACGGCGAGTACGCGCCCGAGGGCTGGAGCTGGCAGCCGCCGGAGCAGTCCACGCACGACGACCCGCCGATGCAGCAGGCGGCCCCGCCGCCACCCGCCCCGCAGGGGGTGCGGGCGGTGCGGACGGCGCGCCCGCACCGGCGCGCCGCGAGCGCGCGTGGGACCGACCGGTCGCGCTCGGCCTGCTCGTGTTCGGGATCATCGGCGCCTCGCTCGCCGTGTCGATCCAGCAGACGCTGCCCGACGCGATGTCGCTGCTGCACACGCAGGAGGAGCTCGCCGACTACGTGCAGGCCGAGGCCGTCGCGGGCATCCTCACGACCGGCATGTGGGCGCAGATCCTGCTCTGGATCCTGACCGCGGCCACCACGATCCTGCGCCTCGTGCGCCGGCGCCTGGCGTTCTGGGTGCCGCTCGTCGGCGGCGTGCTGTCGTTCCTCATCATGTTCGGCGTGATCTGGGCGGTGCTCGTGACCGACCCGGTGCTGGTCGAGCACTTCGGCACGGTCGGCACCGCCGGCATCGGCGGCTGAGCGGCAGCACCCGAGCCCGCCGCCGCAACGCGAACGACGCCCCCGCCGGAAGGCGGGGGCGTCGTCGTCTGCGCCGGTCGCGCGCTACGGTCGCTGCGCGGCCACGAGCTCGGCGTCGCCCTCGGGGTCGTCCGGCTCGATCGGCGCGGCGAACTGCGCCTCGTAGAGGCGGGCGTACGCGCCCTCGGCGGCGATGAGCTCGGCGTGCGTGCCCTGCTCCACGATCGACCCGTGCTCCATCACGATGATGGTGTCGGCGTCGCGGATCGTCGAGAGCCGGTGCGCGATGACGAAGCTCGTGCGGTCCTTGCGCAGCGCGCTCATCGCGTGCTGCACGAGCAGCTCGGTGCGCGTGTCGACCGAGCTGGTGGCCTCGTCGAGGATGAGCACGCTCGGCTGCGCGAGGAACGCCCGCGCGATGGTGAGCAGCTGCTTCTCGCCGGCCGAAAGGTTCGACGCCTCGTCGTCGAGCACCGTGTCGTAGCCGTCGGGCAGCGCGTGCACGAAGCGGTCGACGTACGTGGCACGTGCCGCGTCGAGGATCTCCTCCTCGGTCGCGCCCGGGCGGCCGTAGGCGATGTTGTCGCGGATCGTGCCCGCGAACAGCCACGTGTCCTGGAGGACCATGCCCATGCGGGCGCGGAGGTCGTCCCGTCGCATCCGGGTGATGTCGACGCCGTCGAGCGTGATGCGGCCCGAGTCGAGCTCGTAGAAGCGCATGATGAGGTTCACGAGGGTGGTCTTGCCCGCGCCGGTGGGGCCGACGATCGCGATCGTATGCCCGGGTTCGGCGACCAGCGACAGGCCGTCGATGAGCGGCGTGTCGGCCTCGTAGCGGAACGAGACGTCCTCGAACGCGAGGCGTCCGGTGCGCTCCTCGGGCTCCTCGCCCTCTTCGGCGTCGGGCGACTGCTCGTCGGCGTCGAGCAGCTCGAACACGCGCTCGGCGCTCGCGACGCCCGACTGGAGCAGGTTCACCATCGAGCCGATCGTGGTGAGCGGCTGCGTGAACTGGCGCGAGTACTGGATGAACGCCTGCACGTCGCCCAGTCGCATCGCGCCGTTCGCGACGAGCAGCCCGCCGACGACGGCGATCGCCACGTAGACCAGGTTCCCGATGAACATCATTGCGGGCATGATGATGCCCGAGAAGAACTGGGCCCCGAAGCTCGCCTCGTACAGCTTCTCGTTGGTGCCGTGGAAGTCGCGCTCGACCTCCTTGCTGCGACCGAACACCTTCACGAGCGCGTGGCCCGTGAAGGCCTCCTCGACCTGGGCGTTCAGCTCGCCGGTGTGCTTCCACTGCGCCACGAACCGCTTCTGCGACCGCTTCGCGATGAACGCGGTGACCACGAACGTCAGCGGGATCGTCACGAGCGCGATGACCGCGAGCAGCGGCGAGATCACGAACATCATCGCGATGACGCCGATCACGGTGAGGATCGACGTGAGCAGCTGGCTCAGCGTCTGCTGCAGGCTCTGCGAGATGTTATCGATGTCGTTGGTCACGCGCGAGAGCAGTTCGCCGCGCTGCATCTTGTCGAAGTACGACAGCGGCAGGCGGTGCAGCTTCGTCTCGACGTCCTCACGCAGCCGGTAGACCGTGCGCTGCGTGATGCCGTTCAGCACGAGTCCCTGCAGCCACGCGAACACCGACGCGAACACGTACAGCCCGAGCACGAGCAGCAGCACCTGCGAGAGCAGGCCGAAGTCGATGCCCTGGCCGGGCGTGAGGTTCATGGCCGAGAGCATCTCGGCCTGCTGGGTGTCGCCGGATGCCTCGAGGCCGGCGATCACCTCCTCCTGCGTCGTGCCCTCGGGCAGGCCCGCCGAGATCGCGCCCTCGAAGACGATGTTCGTCGCCTCGCCGAGCGCCTTCGGGCCGAGCACCGTGAGCGTCACGCTCACCACGCCGAGCAGGATGACGCCGATGACGGCCCACCGCTCGGGCTTCAGGCGCCCGATGAGGCGCTTGGCCGATGGGCCGAAGTGCATCGACTTCTCGACCGGCATGGCCATGCCCGCGGCGGGCCCACCGTGCTGGGGGCCGCGCTGCGGCTGCGGCCGGTTCGGGGTGCGCTCGCTCATGCCGCGTCCTCCGCGCTCAGCTGGCTCTCGACGATCTCGGCGTACGTCGCGGAGGTCTCGAGCAGTTCGTCGTGGGTGCCGCGGGCGACGATGCGCCCCGCGTCGAGCACCAGGATCTGGTCGGCGTCGACGATCGTCGACACGCGCTGCGCGACCACGATGCGGGTCGTATCGCCCGCCGCCCGGTCGAGCGCGGCGCGCAGCCGGGCATCCGTCGCCGTGTCGAGCGCCGAGAACGAGTCGTCGAACAGCAGGATCGGTGGTCGCTTCAGCAACGCCCGCGCGATCGACAGCCGCTGGCGCTGGCCGCCCGAGACGTTCGTGCCGCCCTGCGCGATCGGGGTGTCGAGCCCCTCGTGCATGGCGGAGACGAAGTCGGATGCCTGTGCCACGCGCAGCGCCTCCCACACCTCGTCGTCCGTGGCATCCGGGTCGCCGTACCGCACCGTCGAGCCGACCGTGCCCGCGAACAGGTACGCCTTCTGCGGGATGAGCCCGAGCTGGGCGTTGCGCACCTCGGGGTCGAGCTCGCGCACGTCGACGCCGCCGACGAGCACGCGGCCGCCGGTCGCGTCGAACAGGCGCGGGATGAGGTTCAGCAGCGTGGTCTTGCCGGCACCCGTGCTGCCGATGATCGCGGTCACCTCGCCGGGCCGGGCCGTGAAGCTGAGGTCGTGCAGGACGGGCTGCTCGGCGCCCGGGTAGGCGAACTCGACGTGCTCGAACTCCACCGTGCCGGGTGCGGTCAGCTCCGTGATCGCGTCGGTCGGCTCGACGACGCTGGTGTCGGTCAGCAGCACCTCCTGGATGCGGCCGCCCGACACGGCGGCACGCGGCAGGATCACGGCGATGAACGTGGTCATCATGACCGCCATCAGGATCTGGATGAGGTAGGTGAGGAACGCCGTCAGCGCGCCGATCTGCATGGAGCCGTCCTCGATGAGGAACGCGCCGAACCACAGCACGGCGACGCTCGAGACGTTCAGCACGCCCATCGCGACCGGGAAGACGAGGGCGAACAGGCGCCCGGCCCGCAGCGCGGTGTCGGTCAGCTCGGCGTTCGCGGTCGCGAAGCGCTTCGTCTCGACCGGCTCGCGCACGAACGCGCGGATCACCCGGATGCCCGTGAGCTGCTCGCGCAGCACGCGGTTGACGGTGTCGATGCGGGCCTGCATCTTCTCGAACTGCGGCACCATGCGGATGACGATCGCACCGATGGCGATGAGCAGCACGGGCACGGCGACGGCCATGATCCAGGAGAGCTGGAGGTCCTGCCCCATGGCCATGATCACGCCGCCGATCGCGAGGATCGGGGCGGAGACGAGCAGCGTGCACGACATGAGCACGAGCATCTGCACCTGCTGCACGTCGTTGGTCGAGCGCGTGATGAGGCTCGGCGCGCCGAAGCGCGACACCTCCTGCTCGCTGAACACGCCGACGCGCGCGAACACGGCGGTGCGCAGGTCGCGGCCGACGCTCATCGAGACCTTCGCCGCGAAGTAGACGGCGACGATCGCGCACGCGATCTGCGCGAGCGTGATGGCGAGCATGAACCCGCCCGTCGACAGGATGTACGCGGTATCGCCGGTGGCGACGCCGTTGTCGATGATGTCGGCGTTCAGGGCCGGCAGCAGCAGGGTGAGGATCGACTGGATCAGCTGGAACACCACGACTGCGGCGAGCAGCGGCCAGTGCGGCCTCAGGTACTTGGTGAGGAGTTTCCAGAGCACGCGATGTGCCTTCTTCCGTTGGTGCTGGTGGTGCGTCAGGGGCGGTCGAGCGGATGCCCGGAGGCGATGCCGTTCGTGATGAGGTCGACGAGTTCGGGGGTGTCCAGGCCGACGGTCTCCCCGAAGGCGGGGACCGACGAGGCGAACGCGATCAGGCGCAGGTACCGGGCGACCTGGCGGGGCGTGGCCGTCAGGCGGTCGGCGTCGGGCGCGAGCAGGTCGGCGATGATCGCCTCGTACACCTCGCCGTGGTGGTGTCGGTGCGGCGGGGTGCGGGTGCCGAGGGCCGACATGACGCCGATCACGCCGCGGAACCGCTCGCAGAGCTCGTCGAGCACGCGCTCGACCTTCCACTCGAGCGGCCGGCTCGCATCGATCGCGCGCAGCCTGGCGCGCAGCGGCTCGGGCTCGAGGTAACGGGTGACGGCCGCGTCGATGATCGCGTCCTTGTCGTCGAACGCGCGGAAGAGCGTGCCCTCGGCCACGCACGCCGCCTCGGCGATCTGGCGGGTGCTGACGTCGCGGCCGTGCGCGATGAGCAGCGGCACGACGGCATCGGCGATCGCCGCGCGGCGGTCCTCCGGGGAGAGCGGCCGCGCCCGTTCGGTGCGCGTTGCCATGCGGCGACTCTATGCGAGTGAGCGCTCACTCACAAGCATCCGCTCGCTTCGGCCGTGCGCCCGCAGCGAACGGGTCAGTGCTGGGCGGCGCCGCGCGCGCGACCCGAGCCCTTGAGGTCCTTGCGGAGCTCCTTCGGCAGCGAGAACATGAGGTCCTCCTCGGCCGTCTTGACCTCCTCGACCGCGCCGTAGCCGGCATCGGCGAGCTCGATCAGCACCTCCTGCACGAGGCCCTCGGGCACGGATGCCCCGCTCGTGACGCCCACGGTCTCGACGCCGTCGAGCCACGACTGCTCGATCTGCGTCGAGAAGTCGACGCGGTACGCGGCCTTCGCGCCGTACTCGAGCGCGACCTCGACGAGGCGCACGCTGTTCGACGAGTTCGCACTGCCGACCACGATCACGAGGTCGGCGCCCTGCGCCACCTTCTTGATGGCGACCTGACGGTTCTGCGTGGCGTAGCAGATGTCGTCCGACGGCGGGTCCTGCAGGTTCGGGAACCGCTCGCGCAGGCGCCGCACGGTCTCCATGGTCTCGTCGACAGAGAGCGTGGTCTGCGAGAGCCAGACCACCTTGTCGGGGTCCTTCACCTCGATGTTCGGCACGTCGTCGGGGCTGTTGACGAGCGTCACGTGGTCGGGCGCCTCGCCCGCGGTGCCCTCGACCTCCTCGTGGCCCTCGTGGCCGATGAGCAGGATCTCGTAGTCGTCGCGCGCGAAGCGCACGGCCTCGCGGTGCACCTTGGTGACCAGCGGGCAGGTCGCGTCGATCGCGTGCAGGCCGCGGTCGGCGGCCGCGCCCACGACGGCCGGCGAGACACCGTGCGCGCTGAAGACGATGTGCTCACCCTCGGGCACCTCGTCGACCTCCTCGACGAAGATCGCGCCCTGCTTCTCGAGCTCGGTGACGACGTGGATGTTGTGCACGATCTGCTTGCGCACGTACACCGGCGCGCCGTAGTGCTCGAGCGCCTTCTCGACCGCGATCACGGCCCGGTCGACGCCCGCGCAGTACCCTCTCGGAGCGGCGAGCAGCACCTTCTTCTCGCCAGCGACCGGGGTATCCTTGAGCCGCCCGCGCACCGCGGGAACGCGGGGCATGCCGAGGGCGACTCGGGGGCATCCGTGGTGATCGTCACGCCGCCAGTCTACGGGCCGCCGCCTGGGCACCGGCCCGAGAGGAGACCATGACCGACGCCCCCTCGACGCGCGATGCACCGTGGCCCGTCGCCCTGCTCTCCGAGAAGCTGCGCGGGTACATCGACCGTCTGGGCACCGCCTGGGTCGAGGGCGAGGTCACCCAATGGGGCGTCTCGAACGGCAACGTCTACGGCAAGCTGAAGGACCTCGATCGGGACGCCACGCTGAGCTTCACGCTCTGGTCGTCGGTGCGCGCGCGCCTCACCGAGCAGTTCGCGCAGGGCGACCGGGTCGTCGCGCTCGTGAAGCCGAACTGGTGGGTCAAGGGCGGCTCGCTCACCATGCAGGTGTACGAGCTGCGCCACGTCGGGCTCGGCGACCTGCTCGAGCGCCTCGAGCGCCTGCGCGCCCAGCTCGCCGCCGAGGGACTGTTCGACCCGGCGCGCAAGCGCCCGCTGCCCTTCCTGCCGCACCGCATCGGGCTCGTCACCGGCCGCGACAGCGACGCCGAGCAGGACGTGCTGCGCAATGCCCGCCTGCGCTGGCCGTCGGTGGACATCCGCCTCGAGTACGCAGCCGTGCAGGGCGACCGCACGGCCCGCGAGGTGAGCCGCGCGATCGAGCTCCTCGACGCCGACCCCGAGGTCGACGTCATCATCGTCGCGCGCGGCGGCGGCGACTTCCAGAACCTGCTCGGCTTCTCGGACGAGCGCGTGCTGCGCGCCGCTGCCGCCGCGACGACGCCCATCGTGAGCGCCATCGGGCACGAGGCCGACCGGCCGCTGCTCGACGAGGTGGCCGACCTCCGGGCATCCACACCGACGGATGCGGCCAAGCGCGTGGTCCCCGACGTGGCCGATGAACTGGCCCGCGTCCGCCAGGCTCGCGCGCGCATCGGCGCGCGCATGGCGCACCTGGTCGCCGCCGAGTTCGACCGCATCGGCCAGCTGCGCTCGCGCCCCGTGCTCGCCGACCCGCGCACCATGGTCGACGCGCGCGCCCAGGAGATCACGCGCTGGGTCGCACGCGGCAGCGACCTCGCCGAGCGCGCCGTCGAACAGGCCCGCGTCGCCACCGACCAGTTGCACGCGCGCCTGCGCGCGCTGTCGCCGCAGGCGACGCTCGATCGCGGCTACGCGATCGTGCAGCGCGCCGACGGACGCATCGTGCGCGAGCCCGCCGATGCGCCCGCGGGTGACGAAGTGCTCGTGGCCCTGCCGGTCGGCTCGATCCGCGCCGAGTCGCTCGGCCCGGGCGACCGCGAGGGCGACGCCCCGCCCGCCGAGCACGCAGGAAGCGCCGAATAGAATGGATCCCATGCCCACGCACGACGACATCGCCGAGCTCAGCTACGAGCAGGCGCGCGACGAGCTCGTCCGCGTCGTCGGCGAACTCGAGCAGGGCGCCCCGACGCTCGAGCACTCGCTCCAGCTCTGGGAGCGCGGCGAGGCACTGGCCGCCCGCTGCGAGGAGTGGCTCGTCGGCGCGCGCGCACGCCTGGAGGCCGCGCGCACGGGCGCCGGCACCGAGGCATCCGGCGCCCCCGACCGCGGAGCCGAGGCCTGATGGCCCGCGGACCCCGCGTGGTCGCCGAACTCGGCCGACCCGAGACGCCCGACGAGACCGCAGCGCGCAAGGCGCAGGGCGCGGCCGACCGCCGGCGCCGGCAGACGGTCGGCAACCTGATCGGCTCGCTGCTCGCGTCGCTCGCGGTCATGGCCGTCATCGTGCTGATCGTGCCCCGCAGCGACACCCCGATCGAGCCCGACGTCGACGTGGCGGCCGTGGCCGAGCAGGCCGCGATCGCCACCTCCGAGACGCTCGCCGTGCCGGAGCTGCCCGAGGGCTGGCGCTCGAACGCCGCCGAGCTGCGCACCAGCGGCGCCGACGGCATCACGAGCTGGTACGTCGGGTACCTCACGCCAAGCGACGAGTACGTCGGCATGTACCAGGCGTTCGACGCGAACCCCACCTGGGTCGCCGAGACCCTCGAGCGCACGCTCGCGGCCGGTGTCACCGACATCGCCGGCGTCGAGTGGACCGTGTACGACAACCGCGACATGGTCGACGACGTCGGCAACGCCCGCTACGGCCTCGTCACCGAGGCGGGCGGCAGCACGTTCGTGCTGCTCGGCACCGCCACGGACGACGAGTTCCAGACGCTCGCCACCGAGATCGCCCCCGCGGTGATCGCCAACCAGCCCTGATCGCCACCCGGCACCGCACCACCGCGCACCCGCCCGCCCCCTCGAGAACGGACCCGCAGATGGCCCGCACCGACTCCCCTTCCTCCCGGTCTCGCCCCGCGACACCTGGATCGCCCTGCGCGACGGCAACCGCCGCTTCGTCGCCGGCACCCCGGAGCACCCGCACCAGGACGTCGAGCGCCGCGCCGCGCTCTCGCAGGGCCAGCGGCCGCTGGTCGCCATCTTCGGCTGCGCCGACTCGCGCCTCTCCGCCGAGATCATCTTCGACGTCGGCCTCGGCGACGCCTTCGTGGTGCGCAACGCGGGCCAGGTCGTGTCCACCGACGTGCTCGGCTCGCTCGAGTACGCCGTCGGCGTGCTGGGCGTGCCGCTCATCCTCGTGCTCGGCCACGACGCGTGCGGCGCCGTGCAGGCCGCGATCGACTCGCAGGCCACCGACGCCGACCCGCTGCCGCCGAACATCCAGACCGTCGTCGACCGCATCGTGCCGGCCGTGCGCAAGGTCGCGGGGGTGGCGGCGGATGCCCCGGTGCAGCCGTCGCACGTCGACGCGGGGTTCGTCGGCCGCGAGCACCTGCGCGACACCGTCTCCGAGATGATCGAGCGTTCCGAGCTGATCAGCGCCGCGATCGCGGAAGGTACGCTTGCTGTCGTCGGAGCGAACTACCGGCTCATGGAGGGCCGGGTCGAGACCGACGTCGTCGTCGGCCAGCTCTGAGCGGACGACGACACCCCCGCCGGGCATCGCCCCGGCACGCCGACGAAAGGGACGCACACACCGTGGTGGACAACCAGGCCGAGTACCGGATCGAGCACGACACGATGGGCGAGGTCAGGGTTCCCGCCTACGCCCTGTACCGCGCGCAGACGCAGCGGGCGGTCGAGAACTTCCCGATCTCGGGCGCGACGCTCGAGTCCGCGCAGATCGCCGCGCTCGCCCGCATCAAGAAGGCCGCAGCGCTCGCCAACGCCGAGCTGGGCGTGCTCGACCGCGCCATCGCCGACGCGATCGCCGGCGCGGCCGACGAGGTCATCTCGGGGCGCCACGACGCGCACTTCCCGGTCGACGTGTACCAGACCGGCTCGGGCACGTCGTCGAACATGAACATGAACGAGGTGCTCGCAACCATCGCGACCGAGCGCCTCGGCTCGCCCGTGCACCCGAACGACCACGTCAACGCGTCGCAGTCGTCGAACGACGTCTTCCCGACCTCGGTGCACATCGCCGTCACCAGCGCGCTGATCGACGACCTCATCCCCTCGCTCGACCACCTCGCGGTCTCCCTCGAGGCCAAGGCCGAGCTCTGGGCGAACGAGGTCAAGTCGGGCCGCACGCACCTCATGGACGCCACACCCGTGACCCTCGGCCAGGAGTTCGGCGGCTACGCGCGCCAGCTCCGCCTCGGCATCGAGCGCGTGCAGTCGGCCCTCCCCCGCGTGGCCGAGGTGCCGCTCGGCGGCACCGCCACCGGCACCGGCATCAACACGCCCGCCGGCTTCCCGCAGCGCGTGATCGCGATCCTCCAGGAGGAGACCGAGCTGCCGATCACCGAGGCGCTCGACCACTTCGAGGCGCAGGCGAACCGCGACGGGCTGGTCGAGGCATCCGGCGCCCTCCGCACCATCGCCGTGAGCCTCACCAAGATCTGCAACGACCTGCGCTGGATGGGCTCGGGCCCGAACACCGGCCTCGGCGAGCTGCACATCCCCGACCTCCAGCCCGGCTCGTCGATCATGCCCGGCAAGGTCAACCCGGTCGTGCCCGAGGCCGTGCTCATGGTCGCCTCGCGCGTGGTCGGCAACGACGCGTCGATCGCGTGGTCCGGGGCATCCGGCTCGTTCGAGCTGAACGTGCAGATCCCCGTCATGGGCACCGCGCTGCTCGAGTCGATCCGCCTGCTCTCCAACGCGGTGCGCGTGCTCGCCGACAAGACCGTCGACGGGCTCGAGGCGAACACCGAGCGCACGAGCGCGCTGGCCGGCATGTCGCCGTCGATCGTGACGCCGCTCAACAAGGTCATCGGCTACGAGGCCGCCGCGAAGATCGCCAAGCACTCGGTCGCCAAGGGCATCACGGTGCGCGAGGCCGTCGTCGACCTCGGCTACGTGGAGCGCGGCGAGGTCACCGAGGAGCAGCTCGACGCCGCCCTCGACCTGCTGAAGATGACGCGCCCGCCGCAGGCGTAGTCACCGCCGCTCGAACGACCGAGGCGCCCCGCGATCCGATCGCGGGGCGCCTCGAGCGTGTCGCGGGTCAGTGCACCTCGTAGCCGTCGAGCATCTCCGCCACGAGCGCGGCGATCGCCGAGCGCTCCGAGCGGGTCAGGGTGACGTGGCCGAAGAGCGGATGCCCCTTGAGCGTCTCGATCACGGAGGCGATGCCGTCGTGCCGGCCGACGCGCAGGTTGTCTCGCTGGGCGACGTCGTGGGTGAGCACCACGCGCGAGTTCTGGCCGATGCGCGAGAGCATCGTGAGCAGTACGTTGCGCTCGAGCGACTGCGCCTCATCGACGATCACGAACGCGTCGTGCAGCGACCGGCCGCGGATGTGCGTGAGCGGCAGCACCTCGAGGATGCCCCGGTCGACGACCTCGTCGAGCACGTTCTGCGAGACGAGCGCGCCGAGCGTGTCGAACACCGCCTGGCCCCAGGGGTTCATCTTCTCGCCCTGGTCGCCCGGCAGGTAGCCGAGCTCCTGGCCGCCGACGGCGTACAGCGGGCGGAAGACCATGATCTTCTTGTGCTGCTGGCGCTCGAGCACCGCCTCGAGTCCCGCGCAGAGCGCGAGCGCCGACTTGCCGGTGCCGGCGCGTCCGCCGAGCGAGAGGATGCCGACCTCGGGGTCGAGCAGCAGGTCGATCGCGAGGCGCTGCTCGGCCGATCGGCCGTGCACGCCGAACACGTCGCGGTCGCCGCGCACGAGCCGCATGGTGCGCTCGCCCACGACGCGCGCGAGCGCGGAGCCGCGCTCCGACTGCACGACGAGCCCGGTGTTGGTCGGCAGGCCCTGCACGAGGTCGCTGTCGAGGGTCTCGTGCTCGTAGAGCGACGCCATGTCGTCGCCGCCGAGCGCGAGCTCCGACATGCCCGTCCAGCCCGAGTCGACGGCCAGCTCGTGGCGGTACTCCTCCGCGTCGATGCCGATCGAGGCGGCCTTGACGCGCAGCGGGAGGTCCTTCGAGACGACCGTGACGGCCACGCCGTCGTTGGCCAGGTTCATCGCGCACGCGAGGATGCGCGAGTCGTTGTCGCCGAGCCGCATGCCGCTCGGCAGCACGGCCGGGTTGGAGTGGTTCAGTTCGACGCGGAGCGAGCCGCCGTCGCCGACCGGGATGGGGAAGTCCAACCGCTCGTGCTCGACGCGCAGCTCGTCGAGGATGCGCAGCGCCTGCCGGGCGAAGTAGCCGATCTCCGGGTCGTGGCGCTTGGCCTCGAGCTCGGTGATGACGACCACCGGCAGGATGACCGCGTGCTCCGCGAAGCGGAACAGCGCCTTGGGATCGGACAGCAGGACGGACGTGTCGAGCACGTACGAACGTTCCGCCTGCGGGATCTTCGCGGCTCGGGCCCGATGGGCCTCGCTCGCCGGCTGGTTGGTGGACTTCGGTGTTTCGAGTGAGGTCACAACCGCTCCCACTCCGAGCTGCCGCTCGGCTCTTGCGAGCCGGCCACGCAGCTTCGGTTCGAGTCGTACGCGGCCGCCTCGACCAGGCGCTTTGCCTGATGCTCCGACGGTACGTCCGGCAGCCGACATGGCGGGTAACCGACACGCGGAACGAAACGCGACCGACACGAGATCGTCGCCTCCGCGTTGCCTGCCGGTCGGAAGCGGACCGAGCCGGATCAGTACCCGGTCGTGGAGAACGACACGAACGCCGCCCGCAGCATGTCGAGGGTCTCCCGGGTCGTGCCCGCGTGCACCGACAGGCGCACGGTGCCGCCCCGCGTGGTCGACGTGATGCCGTGGTTGTGCAGCGCCGCGGTCAGCGCGCTGAGGCGCTCGGGCTCGGGCTCCAGCACCACGATGCCGGCACGCTCCCGCTCGTCGCGCGACGACGCGAGCGGCACCGCGAAGTCGTCGGCCAGGTCGATGACGTCGCTCACGTTGCGCGCGACCGCCGAGGCGATCTCGGCGACGCCGACCTCGGCGATCTCCTCGAGCGCGACGGCGAGGCGCGACTCGGCGATCGGGTCGGGCACCGAGGTGCGGTAGGCACGGGCATCCGGAGCCGGCGGCGGCACCTCGCCCCAGACCTCGGTCTCCTCGGTGCCGGTGTAGCCCGAGAAGACCGGCACGAGCAGGTCGACCGCGCGCTCCGACAGCGCGAGGAACCCGGTGCTCCACCCCGCCCGGCACCACTTCTGCCCGCCCGACGCGATGACGTCGACGTGCTCCCACGGCGCGTCCACGATGCCGAAGCCCTGGATGGCGTCGACGATCAGCAGGCGGTCGCCGATGACCTGTCGGATGCCCTCGAGATCGGCGACGTACCCGGTGCGCGAGTCGACCAGGCTGACCGCGACGGCGACCGTGTTGTCGGCGAGCTGCCGCCGGATCTGCCCCGGCGTGACGCGTCCGTGGTCGGTCTCCAGCCACGTCGGCTGCACGGTGTGCAGCGCCTCCTGCGCGCGCACCGCCGCGAGCGGCAGGCTCGGGAACTCGTCGGGCGAGAGCAGCACGTTCCCGGTCAGCCCGAACATGGCGTGCAGCAGGCCCGAGGTCGTGTTCGGCTGGAACGCGATGCGGTCGACGTCGAAGCCGGTCAGCGTCGACACCGCGGTGCGCAGCCGGAGGTCCTGCTCGGCGAGCACGTCGAGGCTGCCGTGCCGCACCCGTCGGAGGAAGTCTGCGAGGACGTTGCCCTCCTCGAGCACCGCCCGCGACAGCGGCCCGGTGCGCGCGTAGTCCAGGTAGCCGGGCTCCTCGTCGAACCCGTCGATGAAGCGGTCGAGACTCACGTGGCCTCACCTCCGCGGCTCATTCTGGCAGAGGCGCCCGACGTGCTGCGGGCCTCATCCACCGAACCGGCGGTGCCGGCTCGAGAAGTCGCGCACCGCGCGCAGGAAGTCGACGCGCCGGAGGTCGGGCCCCAGCGCCTCGACGAAGTAGAACTCGCTGTGCGCGGCCTGCCACAGCATGAAGTCGCTCAGCCGCTGCTCGCCCGAGGTGCGGATCACGAGGTCGGGGTCGGGCTGGCCGCCCGTGTACAGGTGCTCGCCGATGAGGTCGGGCGTGAGCGATTCGGCCAGGTCTTCGAGGCTGCGCCCCTCGGCATGGTGGGAGGCGACGATCGAGCGCATCGCGTCGGTGATCTCCCGGCGGCCGCCGTAGCCGACCGCGAGGTTCACGTGCAGCCCGGTGCGGCCCGCGGTGCGCGCCTCCGCGGCCTCGAGCGCGGCCACGAGCGGCTCGGGCAGCCCCTCGCGGGAGCCGACGTGCTGCACGCGCCAGTCGCGGTAGCGCGACAGCTCGTCGGCCAGGTCGGCGATGATCTCGACCAGGTCGGAGAGCTCGGAATCGGAGCGGTTGCCGAGGTTGTCGGCCGAGAGCAGGTAGAGGGTGACCACCTGGATGCCCAGGTCGTCGCACCACTCCAGGAACTCGCGCATCTTCGCCGCGCCCGCGCGGTGCCCGTGCGCCGCGGTCTCGTAGCCCAGCTGCTTCGCCCAGCGGCGGTTGCCGTCGATGATCATCGCCACGTGGTGCGGCAGCGTCATCGACTCGAGCTCGCGCTGCAGTCGATTCGCATACAACCGGTAGAGGATGCCGCGGCCGGTGGATCGTTCCCGCTTCTGCACGGTGACTACCGTACTCCGGCGCCGGCGGGAGCCGTGGCCGCGCCGATGCACTCCACACTCCCAGCTTCGCGGCATATGCGCTGTCCTACGCTTGCTGCATGACCCCGCGCAGCACCGCCAGACCCGAAGACGTCGCCGAGCACCTCGGCCACCCGGTCGCGGAGCTGGACGAGTCCGACCGCGCGGTCGCCGCCGACGAGCGCCGCGACCCGCACCTGCCGAACATCCCGCTGCTCGACGCCTCGGTCGCGAACCCCGCCGACATCCGACCCAGCTGGCGCGGCTGGATCCACGCGGGCACCTTCCCGGTCGCGATCGCGGCGGGCATCGTGCTCATCACGCTCGCCGAGGGTGCTCCCGCCAAGTGGGCGTCCGCGGTGTTCATGCTCACGTCGCTGCTGCTGTTCGGCAACTCCGCGCTGTACCACCGGTTCGACTGGTCGCCCAAGGTCAAGGTGATCCTGAAGCGCATCGACCACGCCAACATCTTCCTGCTCATCGCGGGCACCTACACGCCGCTCGCGATCCTGGCGCTGCCGCCCGAGAAGGGCTGGCTACTGCTCGGCATCGTCTGGGGCGGAGCCCTGCTCGGCATCGGCTTCCGGGTGTTCTGGATCACCGCGCCGCGCTGGCTCTACGTGCCGATCTACGTGCTGCTGGGCTGGGCCGCGATGATGTACATCGTCGACCTCGTGAACGCGAACGTCGCCATGATGGTGCTCGTCTGCGTCGGCGGCGTGCTCTACACCGCCGGTGCGGTGGTGTACGCGATCAAGAAGCCGAACCCGTGGCCGGGCCACTTCGGCTTCCACGAGATCTTCCACGTGTTCACCGTGCTGGCGTTCCTCTGCCACTGGACGGCGACGCTGCTGATCGCACTCGCGCCCGCCTACCACGCGGGCTGAGTCCGGGCCCGTCGCCCCGAGCGCCGCGGCGTCAGCCGCGCGGTTCGTCGGGCTTCTCGGTCGGCGCCTCGCCCGAGGCATCCGTCGTCTCGCCCTGCTCCCCCGCGTTGGCCGCGGCCTCGGCCTCGGCCGCGAGCTGCTCGGCCTCGAGGCGCTCGCGGATCTCGGCGCGGTAATTGGTGCGGCGGATGCGGCGGACCATGTCGAGCACCAGCAGGATGACCACCAGCATCAGCACGAAGATCGCGATGAAACCGAGCGGGCCGGGCGTCACCGAATCGGGATCGAACTCCTCCTCGGCCGTGCGGACGAGGAGCACCGCGACGGCGGAGAACGGCATGGAGGATCCTTCGATCTGGCGGAGATTAGGCTGTCTCCAGCGTAATCGATGGAAGGGAGCGCACGTGGCCGACGACGTGCTCGCCGAACGGTACGGGCGCACCCGCTCGTCGAAGCGGCGGGAGCGCACGATCCTCGTCACCGTCGCCGCGGTGTTCGCCGTCGTGTTCGTCGCGTGGGTCGTCTGGGCGGGCCTCGACGGCACGCGCCCCACCCTCGAGGTGAAGGACACCGGCCACCGCCTCCTGACGGACCAGCGGGCGGTCGAGGTGCGCTTCGACCTCTCGGCACCGGTCGGCAGCGACACCGCCTGCGTGGTGCAGGCGCTCAACGAGGAGTTCGTCGTCGTGGGCTGGAAGGTCATCGAGATCCCGGCGTCCGACGAGTACACCCGCACCTTCACCGAGACCGTCCGCACGGCGCAGGAGGCCAACACCGGTTTGATCTACCGGTGCTGGCTGACCTAGAATCAATGATTCGCCCCGACAGTCGTCGGGGCGCGACGTGTATCTGGAGGAGAACCATGGCGCAGGACGCTACGGTCACCTGGCTCACCCAGGACGCCTACGACCGCCTGGCCGGCGAGCTCGAGCACCTCAGCACCGCCGGTCGCGACGAGATCGCGAAGCGGATCGAGGCGGCCCGTGAGGAGGGCGACCTCAAGGAGAACGGCGGCTACCACGCCGCGAAGGACGAGCAGGGCAAGCAGGAGGCGCGCATCCGGCAGCTCACCGCGCTGCTGCGCAGCGCCGAGGTCGGCGACGCCCCCGAGTCGCACGGCGTCGTCGAGGCCGGCACGGTCGTCACCGCCACCATCGCGGGCGACTCCGAGACCTTCCTCGTCGGCAACCGCGAGATCGCGGGCGATTCCGAGCTCGACGTGTACAGCCCGCAGAGCCCGCTCGGCGAGGCGATCATCGGCCTGAAGGTCGGTGAGTCGACGACGTACACCGCCCCCAACGGGCGCGAGATCAAGGTGAAGGTCACCGAGGTGGCCACCTGGGACGGCAAGTAGGCCCGACCGAACGACACGAGGCCCCCGCCACGATGGCGGGGGCCTCGTTCGTCCGTCGGGCTACTCGCCGACGACCGGGTCGTAGCCGGCGTCGCGCAGGATGCGCAGCACGTGCGCGCTGTGGTCGGGCCCGCGGGTCTCGACCGACATCTTGAGGGCGACCTCGGTGATCATCAGGTCGGAGCCGTGCCGCGTGTGCAGCACCTCGACCACGTTCGCGTTCGCCTCGGCGATGAGCTCGGAGATGCGCGCGAGCTGCCCCGGGCGGTCGGGCAGGCCGATCGTGAGGGTCAGGTAGCGGCCGGATGCCGCGAGGCCGTGTGCGACCACGCGCTGCATGAGCAGCGGGTCGATGTTGCCGCCCGACAGCAGCGCGACCGTCGGGCCGGAGCCCGTCACCTGGCCCGAGAGGATCGCCGCGACCGAGACCGCGCCCGCGGGCTCGACCACGAGCTTGGCGCGCTCGAGCAGTACCAGCAGGGCGCGCGCGATGTCGTCGTCGGACACCGTGACGATCTCGTCGACCGTCTCGCGGATGATGTCGAAGTTGAGCGTGCCGGGGCGGTAGACGGCGATGCCGTCGGCGATGGTCGGCACGACGGGCACCGACGTCGGCGCACCGGCGGCGAGCGACGGGAGGTACGGGGCCGCGTTGCGGGCCTGCACGCCCACGACGCGGAGCGTGCGACCGAGCTGCGCGGCACGCTGCTTCGCGGCGCTCGCAATGCCCGAGGCGAGCCCGCCGCCCCCGATCGGCACGATGATCGTCTCGACGTCGGGCGCCTGCTCGAGGATCTCGAGGCCCAGCGTGCCCTGGCCGGCGATCACGTCGGGGTGGTCGTACGGCGGGATGACGACCGCGCCCGTCTCCTCGGCGAACGCGGAGGCCGCGGCGAGCGTCTCGGCGATCTCGCCGCCCTCGAGCACGACGTCCGCGCCGTACGCGCGCGTCGCCTCGAGCTTCGGCAGGGCGACGCCGACCGGCATGAAGATGGTCGCGCGGATGCCCAGCTCGCGCGCCGCGTAGGCGACGCCCTGCGCGTGGTTGCCGGCCGACGCGGCCACGACGCCGCGCGCCTGCTCCTCGGCGCTCAGCTGCGAGATGCGGTGGTACGCGCCGCGGAGCTTGTACGACCCCGTGCGCTGCAGGTTCTCGCACTTCAGGTGCACGGGCACGCCGAGTCGCGTGGCGAGGAAGCGGGAGGTCTCCATGGGCGTGCGGCGTGCGACCGCGGCCACGTTCGCCGCAGCGGCCTCGAACGCGGCGAGGTCGGGGCCCGGGAAGCGCGGCTCCGAGGCATCCGCTCGCTGTTCGTGCTGTTCGTCGGCGCTGGCCGGGCCGTCGCGATGGTCGACGGGCATGGTCATGTCGTGTTCCGCTTCCTTCGTGAGAATCCCCGCACCTCCTGCGGCACCGTCGTCCACAGCGGCGACCGGATCGTGGCCGGCGGGGGAGCCTGATTCTTCCACACGCCGCTGGAGACGTAGAGGATCATGACGTTCGCCACCGCCGCGATCGGCACCGCGAACAGTGCGCCCGGGATGCCCGCGAGCAGCGACCCCGTCGCCACCGCGACCACCACGCCGAGCGGATGCACCTTGACGGCGGTGCCCATGATGAGCGGCTGCAGCACGTGGCCCTCGATCTGCTGCACGAGCAGCACGACGCCCAGCATGAGCAGCGCGATGACCCAGCCGTTGAAGACGAGGGCGACGAACACCGCGAGCGCGCCGGTCACGATCGCGCCGACGAACGGCACGAACGAGCCGAGGAAGACCAGGATGCCGATGGGGATCGCCAGCGGCACGCCGAGCAGGAACGCGCCGGTCGCGATGCCGATCGCGTCGATCGTCGCGACCAGGATCTGCACGCGGACGAAGTTGCGCAGCGTCGACCACCCGGCCTCGCCGGCGCCGTTGATCGCGGCGCGAGACCGTCGCGGCATCACGCTGACCAGCCAGTTCCAGATGCCGCGGCCGTCGATCAGGATGAACAGCGTCGCGAACAGCGCGAGCAGCATGCCGGCGATGAAGTGACCGAGGGTGCTGCCGACGGACAGCGCCCCGGAGATGAAGATGCCGCTGTCGGCCTGGATCGTCTCGAAGATCTGCGCGATGAAGTCGTCGACCTGTGCCTGGGTGATGTGCAGCGGGCCGTCGAGCAGCCACGCCTGCAGTTCGTCCCACGCGACCAGGGTCTGCGCCTCGAGCTCGCCGTAGGCGCGCACGATCTGGCTGATGCCGAGGGTGAGGAGGCCCGCGACGGCCGCGATCGTACCGAGCATCGCGACCGTGACCGCGAGCCACTTGGGCCAGCGATGGTGCATGAGCCACTTCACGAAGGGCACGAGCAGCGCGCCGAGCAGCACCGCGACCAGCAGCGGGATGACGATCAGGCGCAGCTGGATGATCAGGAAGATGACGACCGCGAGCACCGCGCCGACGAGCAGGAGGCGCCACGACCAGGCGGCCGCGAGGCGCATGGCGGGCGGGATCGACTCCTCGATCTCCGGTGGCTCGGGAGCATCCGCGTCGCGCTTGCGACCGAACATGGACCCCCACCGGCTTCCCCGCGAATCCGCCATTGGCCCAGTCTAGGGTCGGTGCATGTCGCGTGCCGCATGCGCGGACCCCCCGATGTGGGCGGGCACCGGTAGCGTCGCAGGCATCATGGTCGATCAGGTCTCCCCCGCCCTCGCCCGCCGCATCGCGCTCGCCGCGCAGGGCTTCGGCCGGGTGCGCCCGGTCGCGCCGGGCCTTCGGCAGGTGCGCGGCGTGGTCGATCGGCTCGGCCTGCTGCAGATCGACTCGGTGAACGTCTTCGAGCGCAGCCACTACCTGCCGGCGCTCAGCCGTCTCGGCCCGTACGATCGCGGCCACCTCGACCGGCTCGCGTACGGCCGGCGCGGCCGGATGGTCGAGTACTGGGCGCACCAGGCCGCGTTCGTGCCGCGCGAGCTCTGGCCGCTGTTCGGGTTCCGGCGCGCCGGGTACCTCGCGAAGGGCAGCGACTGGGGCGGCTACGTGTCGGACAACCGGCCCCTGTCGGAGTGGCTCGTCGACGAGCTGCGCGCGAACGGGCCGATGCGCGCGAGCGAGATCGAGCACGACGCGAACGAGCGGCGCGGGCCGTGGTGGGGCTGGTCCGACGTCAAGCGCACGCTCGAGTGGATGTTCCGCACGGGCGAGGTCGTGTGCGTCGAGCGCGTGCGGTTCGAGCGCGTCTACGCGCTGCCCGAGCAGGCGCTGCCGGGCGAGTTGCTCGACGCGTCGCCGTCGGAGGACGAGCAGGTGCGGGAGCTCGTCGCCCTCGCGGCATCCGCCCTCGGCATCGCGACGGAGGCCGACCTCGCCGACTACTGGCGCATGCTGCGGGCCCGGGTGAAGCCCGCGATCCGCGACCTGGAGGACGCCGGCGTGCTGCTGCCCGTCGAGGTGCCGGGGTGGGGTGCGAACGGGCGCCCCGGCCGTGCGTGGCTGCACGCCGATGCCCGCCGGCCGCGCCGCATGGAGGCGGCCGCGCTGCTGTCGCCGTTCGACCCGGTCGTGTGGTTCCGCCCGCGCACCGAGCGCATGTTCGACTTCCACTACCGCATCGAGATCTACACGCCGGAGCCCGAGCGCGTGTTCGGCTACTACTCGCTGCCGCTGCTCGTCGACGAGGCGATCGTCGGCCGCGTCGACCTCAAGGCCGACCGCAAGGCGGGCGTGCTGCGTGTGCAGTCGGCCTGGGCCGAGGCGGATGCCCCCGAGGAGACCGCCGCCCGCCTCGTGCCGCTCCTCCGGGACGCCGCCGTCTGGCAGGGCCTCGACGACATCGCGGTCGCGGGCCGCGGCACCCTCTCCCCGCGGTCGCGGCAGAGCTCGCCCGCGCCTGATCGGCGCCGAGCTCCCCCTCGCCTGACCGGCTTCTAGAACGAGCCGCCCATGGTGCGCAGGCGCTCGACCCGCTCGGGGATCGGGGGGTGCGTCGCGAAGAGGCGGTCGATGACGCCGGGCTTGATCGGGTCGGCGATCCAGAGGTGGGCCATGGACGAGCTCTGCTTCCGCATCGGCCGGCCGTAGGCGCCGAGCTTCTCCAGCGCCCGCGCGAGCGCCTCGGGGTGGCGGGTGGTCATCGCCCCCGTGGCATCCGCCAGGTATTCGCGCTGACGGGAGACGGCGAGCTGCACGACCGTCGCCACGATCGGCGCGATGAGCATCGCGGCGAGGCCGACGATGAAGACGACCGGGTTCTGGTTGTTGCCGCGGCCGAAGAACGCCATGCGCAGGAACATGTCGGCGATGAAGCCGACCGCGACGACGAGGCCGAACACGATCATCGAGACGCGGATGTCGTAGTTGCGCACGTGACCGAGTTCGTGCGCCATGACGCCCTCGAGCTCGGAGTCGTCCATGATGTCGAGCAGCCCGGTGGTCGCCGCGACGATCGCGTGCTCGGGGTCTCGCCCGGTCGCGAACGCGTTCGGCGCGGGGTCGTTGACGATGTAGACCTTCGGCATGGGCGTGCCGGTCGCGATCGACAGGTTCTCGACCGTGTTCCAGAGGCGCGGGTGGTCGGCCTTCGTACGCACCTGCACCGCGCCCGACATCGAGATGGCCTGCTTGTCGGCCATGAAGTACTGGAACAGCGCGTAGCCGCCCGCGAACAGCACCGTCCAGATGAGGATGGCCCAGCTCTGGTACACGTAGGCCGCGAGCCATCCGAGCCCGCCGATGATGGCGAGGAACAGGATGATGATGAAGACGGTGTTGCGCTTGTTCTTCGCGATCGCGCGATACATCTAGCGCCTAGAACTGCACGCGAGGGGCTCGGCGATCGCCGCCGGCTCGTCGACCTCGAAGAACTCGCGCTCGCTGAACCCGAGGCCCCGCACGAACAGGGTGTTCGGGAAGACCTTGATCTTGGTGTTCAGCTCGCGCACCCCGCCGTTGTAGAACCGGCGGGCGGCCTGGATCTTGTCTTCGGTGTCCACGATCTCGGCCTGCAGCTGGAGGAAGTTCTGGCTCGCCTGCAGCTGCGGGTACGCCTCGGCGACGGCGAAGATCGACTTCAGCGCCTGCTGCATGTGGTTCTCAGCAGCGGATGCCTCGGCCGGACCCTGCGCGGAGAGTGTCTCGGCGCGCGCCTTGGTGACGTTCTCGAAGACGGACTTCTCGTGCGCGGCGTAGCCCTTGACCGTGTTGATCAGGTTCGGCAGCAGGTCGGCCCTGCGCTTCAGCTGCACGGTGATGTCGCTCCACGCCTCGTCCACCCGCACGTTGAGCGTGACGAGCGAGTTGTACGTCGCCCACAGGTAGATGCCGACGATGACGACCAGCGCGACGACGATGAGGACGGGGATCAGCCATTCCATGGCGAATGCTCCTTGCGACAAGGCAAACGTGCGGGATGTGCACAATCCTACTCGCCGCGCTGTGCGGCACCTGTGGGATCTCCCTGATTGTGGGCGAGTTCCGAGGCAGCGGACCCCGGTCGCCGCCTCAGGCGCCCAGCACCCGGTCGAGGTAGGGGTTCGCGAACCGTCGTTCCGGGTCGAGCCGGTCGCGCACCGCGAGGAAGTCGTCGAACCTGGGGTACGCCTCGCGCAGGTACTCGGCCGTGCGCGTGTGCATCTTGCCCCAGTGCGGGCGGCCGCCGTGCGCGACCATGATCTCCTCGACGCCGGCGAAGTACTCCGTCGGATCCTCGCGGAAGTACCGGTGCACCGCGATGTAGCCGGTCGGGCGCTGGTACGCGGTCGACAGCCACACGTCGTCGGCCGCGGCGGCGCGCACCTCGATCGGGAAGCTCACGCGCCATCCCCGCCGCTCGATGAGGGCGCGCACCTCGCGGAACGCCTCGGGCACCCGCTCGAGCGGCAGCGCGTACTCCAACTCGCGGAACCGCACCGCGCGGCGCGAGGCGTACACGCGGGCCGACCGGTCGCTCCACTCGCGGCTCGAGAGCGCGCGCTCGACGAGCTTCGCGGCGTGCGGCGTGAGCGGCGGCGCGAGCTTCCCCAGCACGCTCACCGCGCCGACCGCGCCGTTGGCGAGCAACTCGTCGTCGACGAAGCGGGCGAACGGATGCTGCGGGGCGAGCGCTGCATCCACGGGCATCCGCGTGTTGGTCATCGTCAGCACCCGCGACGTGTGCGGGAACCAGTAGAACTCGAAGTGGTCGACGCCTGCGACGCGGTCGGTCCACTCCTCGAGCACGGCGTCGAGCGGCTCGGGTCGCTCCGCGGCGTGCAGCGCGAACTCGGGCACGAGGTCGAGGTCGAGCTCGACGAGCACGCCCAGGGCGCCGAGGCCGAGGCGCACCGCCGGCAGCAGTTCAGGGTGCTCGGTGGCGCTCACCGACAGCAGCTCGCCGGTGCCCGTCACGATGCGGGCGCCCGCGATGCGCGTGGCGAGCCCGCCGAAGGCGAGCCCCGTGCCGTGCGTGCCGGTCGAGGTCGCGCCGGCGATCGACTGCCGGTCGATGTCGCCCATGTTCTGCATTGCGAGGCCGTGCGGCGCCAGCAGCTCGGGCAGGCGGAACAGGCGCGTGCCGGCGCGCAGCGTGACGCGTCCGGTCGCCTCTTCGACCGCGACGAGGCCCGAGAGGTCGTCGAGGTCGAGCTGCACGTCGGGTGCGACCGCGATTCCGCTGAAGCTGTGGCTCGCGCCGACGGGCTTGACGCGCAGGCCGGCGCGCCCCGCAGCCTGCACCGCGCGCTGCACGGCCTCGGGGGTTGCGGGGCGCTCGACCCGGTGCGGCTTCACGCGCTCGGTGCGGCCCCAGTTGCGCCAGGTGCCGCCCGATGCCGTCACAGGAATGCCCTGCCGTCGCCGCGGTAGGTCGACACGACGTCGACGACCCGGCCCCCGTGCACGACCTGGAACGCGTCGAGGTGCTCGCTCAGCTCGCCCGACTTCGCGTGGCGCAGCCAGACACGGTCGCCCGGGCGCAGGTCGCCGGCGTCGCCGCCGATCACCGGGCTCTGCACCTCGCCGGCGGCCTCCCGCCCGATGAACGAGAGCCCGGCGGGGTGCACGGGCTTGGGCAGGCGGTCCTCCCCGGGCGGGCCCGACGCGATCCAGCCGCCGCCGAGCAGGGTCGCGTGCTTGCCATCGGGGCGACGCACCACGTCGAGGGCGAAGGCGGATGCGGGTGCCGGCGTGAACCCGGCGTAGCCGTCGAAGTAGTGCCCGGCGAACAGGCCGCTGCCCGCCGCGAGCTCCGTGACCGACGGGTCGCTCGCGGTGAGCTCGAGCGAACCGGTGCCGCCGCCGTTGACGAACCGCAGGTCGACGTGCCGGCCGACCGCGGCGACCACGGCCGCGCGACGCTCGCGCAGCTCCTCCATCGAGCGTTCGCGCATCCACCGCAGGAACCGGCCCGAGGGACCTGCGGCGCCGTCGGCGATGCCGGCGACCTGCGCCTCGTAGGCCATGAGCCCGATGAGGCGGAACCCCGGCCGCTCGGCGATGCGCGCGGCGAGCTCGCCGGCCTGCTCGGGCGTGCGCACGGGCGATCGCCGCACGCCGACGTGGCCGAGGCCGGGCGCGCGCCACGCGGCATCCAGTTCGAGGCAGACCTGCACGGTCTCGCGGCGTGAGGGGGCGAGCACCCGGTCGATCAGGTCGAGCTGCTCGACCGAGTCGACCATGATCGTGACGCGACGTGCGAGCTCGGGGTCGATCGACAGCGAGCGGATGGCCCCGCGATCGGCCGTCGGGTAGCCGACGAGCACGTCGTCGATGGTCGTCGCCAGCCACAGCGCCTCGGCGAGCGTGTACGCCATGACGCCCGAGTAGCCGGGCACGCGCAGCAGCGCCTCGATGACCGGGCGGGAGCGGATCGACTTCGACGCGACGCGGATCGGCACGCCGTTCGCGCGCCGCAGCATGTCGGCGGCGTTCCAGCGCAGCGCGCCCAGGTGCAGTCCGCCGAGCGGCGCGTCGAGGCCGGACGTCGCGGCGTCGAGCTCGGCGGCGACGCGGCCGGCGTCGGGGCGGGGGCCGACGGCGTCGGGGCGGGGTGCGAGGTCGAGGGTCACGTGATGGCTCCTGGGGCGGGATCGGAGTCGGCGGGGTCGGGGGTGCGGCGGCGGCGTGCTCGGCGGCGGCGTGCTCGGCGGCCTCCGAGTGGGCGGGCGCGGAGTCGGGCACGGCCTCGCGGCCGATCGTCTCGGCGAGCAGGTCGATCGCGGCCTCGGCCGCCGCGTCGTCGCGCGTGACGAGCCAGGTCATGGTGATGCCGTCGGTCATGGCGACGAGCAGGCCCGCGATGTCGCGCACCGGGCGACGCCAGCGCACGCCCGCGCGTGCGGCCGCGGCGTCGAGGGACGCCTCGGCGAGGTCGTGGTATCGCCGGTACTGGCGCCGGGCCACGTCGTGCCGTTCGGGGTCGCGCAGCGCGTGCTGGGTGAGCTCGAGCATCGCCTGCTCCGCGTCGGGGTCGCCGCGCAGGTGGTCGAGGTAGCGCCGAAGGCCGAGCCGCACCACGTCGCCGACGTCGGATCCGGGGAGCTCGTCGACGAGCAGGGCCGCCCCCTCGGCGCCGACGACGTGCTCGATCAAGGCGTCGACGAGTTCGTCGCGCGAGTCGAACGCGTAGTGGAAGCTGGCGAGCGACATGCCCGCCTCGGCGACGATCGCTCGGGTGGTGGCCTGCGCGAGCCCACGGCGTGCGACCACGCGCAGCGCGGCGCGCACGAGCGCCTCGCGCCGATCGGCGGCGGACATGCGTGGCATCCGGCCTCCCCTGGCCCGACTCTGGACTGGGTCAGTTGACCCAGTTTCGCCCAGTATGCCGCAATGCGGCGTCACGGTGCGACGACGATCCACACGGGGTGCGAGAATCGTAGTCGGGGGACGCATGCCGGTCGAGAGGCGCCGCATCGCGGCCGATACGGCCGCGCGCTCCGGCGCGCCCGGCGCCGACCGGCCGCAGCGCCGGAGACGCACCGTGGGCGCGGCCCTCGCCCTCTCCGTCGCCGCACTGTTCGGCGCCGCAGCGCTGGCCTCCGCGCCGGCAGCGGCCGCTCCGACGGCACCGACCGCTCCCCGGGCCTCGCCCCGGCCATCCAGTCGCCGGCCGACGGCGCGCTCGTGCTGTCACGCACCGTCGACGTCTCCGGCACCCGGCCGGCGGGCGCCGAGGTCACGCTCTCCAACCCGGCCGGCGGCGGGCCCCTCTGCGTGGTCGCCGCGGACGCCTCGCGCACCTGGAGCTGCCGGGTGACCCTGCCCGACGGCCCGAGCGTGCCGATCCGCGCGTCGGCCACGTCCGCGGGTGGCACGGCCACCGACCAGATCACGGTCGCCGTGCTCGGCCCGCCGTTCGTGCGGGTGCCCGACGGTGCGACCGACGGCACCGTCGCGGGCCTCGCGTATCCCGGCGCGGAGGTACGGGTCGGCGACCACACGGGCGGCGCGTGCGCGGCGACGGCAGACGCCTCGCGCGAGTGGTCGTGCATCCTCTCGGGCGGCAGCGGCGCCGAGCGACGGGTGCAGGCCACCCAGTCCACCGGGTTCAGCGCACCGTCGCGGTCCGCGCCCAGCGCCCCCTGACCATCCGGGTCGACCTCGCCGCACCCGCCGCACCGTTCGTGCGCACCCCGCGCGACGGCGCGCGCCTCGACACGGGCGCGGCGACCGCGCGCGGCGTCGGCGAGCCGGGCGCCGAGGTCACGATCTACGAGGCGGGCGAACTGCTCTGCACGACGACCGTCGGCTCGGACGGCGCGTGGACCTGCGCCATCAGCGCACTCGGCGCAGGCTCGCACGTGCTCACGACCCTGCAGACCGACGCGGTGGGCAACATCAGCAACCCGACCGCGATCAACGTGCTCGTCGGCGAGGCGGCTGCGGGCGGCGACGCAGGCGACGACGAAGCGGATGCCCCGGGCGGCACGTCCGAGCGCACGGACGCGGGGTCGGGATCAGGGGCCGACTCGGGGTCCGGCGCAAGCGACGAGCCCGATGCGGGCGGCACCGGGGGCTCGTCGTCGGAGTCCGCCGACGGCACGACGGGCACCGTCGAGGCCGGCGCCGCCGGGCCCGCGGGCGACTGGTCGCGCGCGACCGGCCTCACGACGGCCGTGCCGAGCGTCGCCACCGCCTCGGCGCTGCCCTGGATCGGCGCCCTCATCGCCGCGCTCATCGCGATCGTCGCCGTCGCGCTCCCGGCGCGTCTGATCCCCGCCCGTGCCGGCGCCGGCAACGCGGCCCTCCACCCCGCGGGGCGCAATCGGGTCGCATCCGACTTCGACCGCACGCCCGTGGTGCCGATCGGCCGTCGCACCGCGGTCGCACTCGCCGTCGTCGTCGCATCACTGCTCGCCCTCATCACGACACCGGTCGCCGCGCTCGGAACCGCGATGCGGACGCTGCTCGCGATCGGCATCGCCCTCGCGATCGTCAACGTCGTCGCATCCGTGCTGCCCGCCCTGCTGATGCGCCGGGTGCCGACCGCGAAGGCGCGCACGGTCGCCGCCCCCTGGGGCATCGTGCTCGTCGCCGTCGCGTCGTTCGCCGCCCGCGTCGTGGGCTTCGACGCCGTCGTGCTGTCCGGCGTGGTCACGCGCGTGCGCTTCGACGGCCAGTCGCCTGCCGCGGTACGCGGACGGGTCGCGGTGCTGCGCATCACCGGCCTGCTGCTGCTCGCGCTGGGCGCCTGGGCGGGCCTCCAGGTCGCGCCCGCCGCCGACGGATTCTCGCACACGCTCGTGGCCGAGGTGCTCACGGTCGTCACGCTCTCGGCCGCCACATCGGCGGCCGCGCTGCTCGTGCCGCTGCCGCACACGGCGGGCCGCGCGATCATGAACCGCTCACCGGTCACGTGGGCGCTCCTCGCCCTGGGGGCGGGAGTGCTGGTCGCGCTGCTCGTCTCGACGCGGTACGCGGAGTCGACGCTGCCCGTGCTGGCCCCCGCGCTCGCGGCGGGCCTCGCGGTGATCGCCGCGGTGGCCGGCCTCGTGCGGCTGCGGCGGTGGCTCGCCGCCCGACGCGGCGCGGAGGCCCCGGCCGGCCGATAGGCTCGACCCATGCGACTTGGGGTGCTCGACGTGGGCTCCAACACCGTTCACCTGCTCGTGGTCGATGCTCATCGCGGCGCCGCACCGGTACCGAGCGCCTCGCACAAGTCGGTGCTCCGGCTCATGCGCTACCTCGGCGACGACGGGGCGATCAGCGACGAGGGCGTCGACGCCATCCTCACCGCGATCCGCGGCGCGGTCGCGACCGCCGAGGAGGCCGGCGTCGAGGAGCTGCTGCCGCTCGCGACCTCCGCGCTGCGCGAGGCGACGAACGGCGAGGAGGTGCTCGCGCTCATCGCGCGCGAGACCGGCGTCGAGCTGCGCGTGCTCTCGGGCGAGGACGAGGCGCGCATCACCTTCCTCGCCGTGCGCCGCTGGTACGGCTGGTCGGCCGAGCAGCTGCTGCTGTTCGACATCGGCGGCGGGTCGCTCGAGATCGCCGCGGGCGGCGACGAGCAGCCCGACGTCGCCATCTCGGTGCCGCTCGGTGCGGGGCGCTCCACGATCGGATTCCTCCCCGACGACCCGCCGACCCGCGACCAGCTCGACGCGCTGCGCACGCATGCGGCGGGCGTGCTCGCAGAGGCGCGCGAGCAGTTCGCCGAACTCCCCGACCCCGCCCACGTGGTCGGCTCCTCGAAGACGATCCGCTCGCTCGCCCGGCTCGCCGGCTCGGTCGTCGACGGCGTCGGGTCGAACGAGCGCAGCCTGCTGCGCCTGCGCCAGCTCGACGACTGGGTGCCGCGCCTGGCGAAGATCCCGGCCGACGCGCGCACCGCGCTGCCCGGCATCACGGCCGATCGCACGTTCCAGATCGTCGCCGGCGGCGTCGTGCTCGCCGAGACCATGCGGGCGTTCGAGGTGAAGGAGCTCGAGGTCTCGCCGTGGGCGCTGCGCGAGGGCGTGCTGCTGCGCTACCTCGACCTGCTGAGCTGACCCCCGAGGGTGCAGGGGCGGGCGGATGCCCCGCTCAGCGCGGCACGTCGCGCAGCCGGAACCCGATCACCCCGACGACCGCGGTGCCGACCGCGACGACCGACAGCCACAGCTCGGCCGCGGCGTCGACGTCGTCGACCGGCACGTCGCCGACGACGTGCGTAGGTGAGAGCGCGAGCGCCCAATCGGGCAGCGAGAGCGTGCCGCCGAGCAGGTCGGCGAACACGGCGTACGCGAGCACGAGCCAGATGAGGCTCGACCAGCCGGGCACGAGGCCGAACAGCAGCATCCCGAGCCCGCCGATCACGAGCACCGCGGGCAGGTACGCTGCGGTCGCCTCGAGCACGCCGTCGACGCGGTCCCCCGCGGTCCACGCGAGCCCAGCGCCGCCGACGACCAGTGCGATGCAGGCGAAGACGGCGGCGGTGACGGCGTGCGTCGTCATCCAGCCGACGCGGTGCGTCGCGCGCGCGAGCGTGGGTTCGAGCCTCCCGCCGGTCTCCTCGGCGTGCAGGCGGAGCATGGCCTGTGCGAGGCATCCCATCGCCATGAACGCGATGAGCAGCAGCGTGAAGCCCGCGTACGACTCGTTGACCTGGTCGGCCGCGTCGGCGCCGAACATGCCGGCGAGTGCGGGGTTCGCGGCGACGGCGTCGGCGATGTCGTCCGTGAACGCGCCGAACACGATGCCGACGACGGCGGCGCCGGCGATCCAGCCCAGCCCTGCCGGTGCGTGGGCGCGCAGCGCGAGCCCGAGGGTCGACGCGCCGAAGCGGCTCGCGCGGCGCGGGCCGGGTCGCGAGGCGACCATCGCCGAGCCCAGGTCGCGGCTGCCGACCAGCACGAGGCCCGCGACCACGAGCACGATCGCCACGGCGAGCGCGAGCACCAGCGGCCACACTCGGCTGTCGTCGGCGAACGGGCGCGTCTCCTGCTGCCAGGCGAGCGGCGAGAGCCACTTCCAGGCGGTGTCGCGCACGTCGCCGATCGCTCGGGTGAGGTACGCGCCGCCGAGGACGACGATGCCGACCGCGGTGACGCCCGCGGCGCGGCGCACGAGCTGCCCGACGAACGTCGCGAGGCCCGCGAACACCCCGCCGAGCGTCGCGATCGAGGCGCCATACAGCCACGCGGCATCCGCCGGTTCGCCGTACGCGATGAGCACGAGGGCCATGCCGGTGCCGACGAGCGCGAGCGCGACGGCGGTCACGACCACGGCGGCGGTCCACGGCGCACGGCGGCCGACCCCGCGCGAGCGGAGCAGCTCGAGCAGGCCCGACTCCTCGGGCGCGCGGGTCTGGCGGGCGACCAGGAAGAGCCCCATCAGCGGAATCGCGATCGCGGCGATGAACCCGAACTCGTTGGCCGCGACGCCCCCGAGCGTGTCGGCGCCGTAGGGCGTGCCGTTGATCGCGGCCATCGCGGGGTCGGAACCGACGGTCTGTTCGTAGGTCGCGAGCTGCTCGGGCGTGCCGTACGTGGTGTCGAGCGCGGCGACGGTCGCGGCGTACCCGCCGACGAGCGCGAGCACCCAGATGACGGGCGCCTTCCAGCCGGTGCGCAACTGCACGCGCAGCACCGCGCCGAAGCCGCTGCCGGCGGACTCGGCGGGCCGCGCGCCGGTCGCGCGCGCCTCGGTGGTGGTCATCACGCGTCCTCGTACTCGCTGAGGAAGAGCTCGTCGAGGCTCGGCGGGCGCACGGTCAGTGCGCTCACCCCCGCGGCGAGCAGGGGCGGCAGCACCGTGTCGAGCGCACCGGGGTCGACCGAGAAGCTCAGCTCGGTGCCGTCGCCCGCGGGCGTGCGCTCGAGACCCGAGACCGACGCGTGGTCGAGCGGCGGGGCCGGGGTCGTCGTGACAGCGTGCACCGACGTGCGCGAGAGGCTGCGCAGCTCGGCGACGCTGCCCGAGCGCACGATCCTCCCCTTGCGGATGATCGCGACGTCCTCGCACAGCGCGTCGACCTCGCTCAGGATGTGGCTCGACAGCAGCACGGATGCCCCTGCGGCGGCGCGCTCCGCGACGGTCTCGCGGAAGACCTCCTCCATGAGCGGGTCGAGCCCGCTGGTCGGCTCGTCGAGCACCAGCAGGTCGGCGTCGGCGGAGAACGCGGCGACGAGCGCCACCTTCTGCCGGTTGCCCTTGGAGTAGTCGCGTACGCGCTTGGTCGGGTCGAGGTCGAACCGCTCGATCAGCGCGTCGCGGCGCTCGGTGTTGACGGCGGGGCCCGACGAGGTCAGCACGTCGATGCACTGCCCGCCGGTGAGCTGCGGCCAGAGCGCCACGTCGCCGGGCACGTAGGCGAGCCGGCGGTGCAGGCGCACGGCGTGCGCCCACGGGTCGTCGCCGAAGAGGCGCGCCTCGCCCGAGGTCTTGCGCATCAGCCCGAGCAGCACGCGGATCGTCGTGGACTTTCCCGCGCCGTTCGGCCCGAGGAACCCGAGCACCTGCCCTTCGGCCAGCCGGAGGTCGAGGCCGTCGAGCGCCCGCACCTTCCCGAAATGCTTGTGCAGCCCCTCGATCTCGACCACGTCCGTCATCGCGTCCTCCGCCCGCCTCGCAAGATGCCCGTTCGGGGCCACTGTATCGGCGGAGCGGGCGCGGGCGACAGGGCCGGGCGTGCACGTCCGCTTCGGGGGCATCCGCTCGCCTCGTCTTGCTACTCGGTCTTGCCAAGTACCGGTACTCATGCCTACTATGTACCGGTACTCAGTGACACTGACCAGATGGGCGGCACGACTCGTGGCGAAGCAGATGACCGAGATGCTGAAGGGCACGCTGGAGGGCATCGTGCTCGCGCTGCTCGCGACGGCGCCCGCCTACGGGTACGAGATCACCGCTCGGCTGCGCGCGCAGGGCTTCGCCGACATCGCCGAGGGCACCGTCTACGCGCTGCTCGTGCGCATCGAGCAGCGCGGCCTCGTCGACGTCGAGCGCGTGCCCTCCGAGAAGGGGCCGCCGCGCAAGGTCTACACGCTGAACGCCGCCGGTCGCGCGGTGCTCGACGAGTTCTGGGTCACCTGGGACTTCCTCGCGGAGCGGATCGGGCACCTGCGGCCCGACTCCGCCCCGCACCACGACACACACGACACCAACGACACGAACGACGAAGGAGCGCGCTGACATGGCCGCCAAGTGGATCGAGGCCCTCACCGGGTCGCTCGAGCAGAAGAAGCAGTACCGCGCGGATCGCGCGCGCATCGCCGGCCTTCCCGAGCCGTACCGGGCCGCCGCGCAGGCGATGCACCGCTACCTCATGTACGCCGGCGGCATCACCGACGGCGACACGCTCGTCACGATGTTCGGCGACCTCGCCGACCTGTGGGAGCGCGCCGCGGTCGACGGCACTCCCCTGCGCGACATCGTCGGCGACGACCCCGTCGACTTCGCCGATTCGTTCGCCCGGGCGTACCTGGGCAAGCAGTGGATCGACACCGAGCGCGCCCGGTTCGTGCGCGCCATCGACGAGGCCGAACGGGGCGCCGGCTCATGACCGCCGCTCCGGCCGTGCAGGTGCGCGGCCTCGAGAAATCGTTCGGCGACCTCGACGTGCTGCGCGGGGTCGACCTCGAGGTGGCACCCGGCAGCATCGTCGCCCTGCTCGGCGCCAACGGTGCGGGCAAGACGACCCTGGTCCGCATCCTCTCGACCCTGCTCGCCGCAGACGCGGGCAGCGCGCGGGTGCTCGGCCACGATGTCGCGACGGCCCCCGCGACGTGCGCGCGGCGATCAGCCTGACCGGCCAGTTCACCGCGATCGACGACGTGCTCACCGGTCGCGAGAACCTGGTGCTGGTGGCGCGGCTGCGTCATCTGCCGCATCCGACCGCCGTCGCCGACGACCTGCTCGCACGGTTCTCGCTCGCCGATGCCGCCGACCGCCCCGCCGCGAAGTACTCCGGCGGCATGCGTCGCCGGCTCGACATCGCGATGAGTCTCGTCGGCGCGCCGCCCGTGATCTTCCTCGACGAGCCGACCACCGGGCTCGACCCGCAGGCCCGCAACGAGGTGTGGGAGACCGCCGCGGCCCTCGCGGCCGGCGGCACCACCGTGCTGCTCACCACGCAGCACCTCGAGGAGGCCGAGCGGCTCGCCGACCGCATCGCGATCCTGCACGACGGCGTCGTGGCGCACGAGGGCACCCTCGACGAGCTGCGCCGGCTGCTGCCGCCCGCCGAGGTCGAGGTCGTCGAGCGCCAGCCCTCCCTCGAGGAGGTCTTCCTCGCCGTCATCGGCGGCATGAGCGCAGCGGATGCCCCCAGCGGCGCGTCCGCCCCCACCGGAACGGAACTCCCATGACCGCCATCCACCCGCTCGCCGACACCGGCGTGCTCACCGGCCGCTCGCTCCGCCACGTGCTGCGCAGCCCCGACACGATCCTCACCACCGCGGTCACGCCGATCGCGCTGCTGCTCCTGTTCGTGTACGTGCTCGGCGGCGCCATCGACGTCGGGGGCGGGGTCGCGTACGTGGACTACCTGCTGCCGGGCATCCTGCTCATCACCATCGCGTCGGGTGTCGCGTACACGGCGTACCGGCTCTTCCTCGACCTGCAGGGCGGCCTGTTCGACCGGTTCCGGTCGATGCCCATCGCAGGGTCGAGCGTGCTCTGGGCGCACGTGCTCACGTCGCTCGTCGCGAACCTCGTGTCGGTGGCCATCGTGGTCGGCGTCGCGTTCGCGATGGGCTTCCGCACCGGGGCATCCGTCTGGGCCTGGCTCGCGATCGTCGGCGTGCTCGTGCTGTTCACGCTCGCGCTCACCTGGCTCGCGGTGATCGCCGGCCTGTCGGCGAAGTCGGTCGACGGAGCGAGCGCGTTCAGCTACCCGCTCATCTTCCTGCCGTTCATCAGCTCGGCGTTCGTGCCGACCGACTCGATACCCGTGCCGGTGGCGTGGTTCGCCGAGCACCAGCCGGTCACCGCGATCGTCGACTCGATGCGCGCGCTCTTCGCCGGCGAACCCGTGGGTGCCGACATCTGGGTCGCGCTGGCGTGGCTGGGCGGCATCCTGGCCGTCGCGTCCGTCGTCGCCGCGCTGCTGCTGCGGCGCCGCATGCGCTGACCGACACACCCGAGCCGCCGACCCGGCGAGCATTACGCCCGTCGAGCCGACGGCTCGGATCGGGTCGGACCGTTCCCCAGGGCCCGACCTCAGCCGACGTCTAGTCGGCCGCGCAGATACCGCGGGCGGTGTCGTTCTTGCCCTGCCCGCCGATGGCCTTGACGACGTCGCCGACGTTCGTGAAGCCGAGCGCGCCCTCGGTATTGATGGTCTTGTGCACCTGACCGAAGCAGGCGTTGGGGGACGGCGCGGCCTGGGCCGGAGCGGCGAGGCCGACCATGGCGAGGCCGACGATGAATCCGGTGGCGAGAATGCGCTTCATTGAACTTTCCCTTTCGATCGGCGGGTGCGATTCGACCCGATATCTGTACTTCCGCATGGAGTACGGATTCGGATGCACCCTCGATGAAGAAATCTCGGGAAGTCGCCGAGCACGGTGCTCCCGCTGGGATTCGAACCCGAAGCCGCAGTCACCAATCCCACGGAGCTTTGCCACGATCCGCGTAACTCCGCCTCATGCTGGGGCGGTTCCATCCTCTGGACGGCCGCAGCATCACACCAATTGCTGCCAACTTGTTGCCACGGTCGCGGTCATGTCCCGAGTTGGCCCCGTAGATCGTCGAACGATTCGCGTGCCAACGCCTGAACCATCGGATCCTGGCTCGCCCACGGGGTGGCCCGCTCGTCCAAGGCACGCAAGAGCGTGCGGACCCGGCCGCGACTCCGCTGACTGAGGCCGTTGAGGACGTCACCAGGATCGTCGACACATGCGAGCAGCATCACCCCGTCTTCGGCATGACGCATGCGATCACGCGGGTCATCGCGGTATGCCGCTCCCTTCAGGACCAGCGCTCCGCGCACGCTCGGAACAATCAGTCTGAGGGTTCCGTCCACGGTCTCGATGTCGACATCGATGGTTTGCTGCAACGCACGGGTCCCACCAGAAACGCCGAACAGCGGTCGGCCACTGTAGCGGGGCCGTTTCCAGATCGCTTGTCGGTCCGAGCACATGACGTCCACCCGCTCCTCGCCGCGATCAAATCGATATGCGTGCTTCGTCGTTTCATCAAGGACGTATCCGGCGTGTGCGAGGCAAGCGGCCGCCTGAGCGAAGGTGACTGCGTTCGTCTCGAGATGGAGCGCCGAGTCAACGTCGACGGTGGATCGAGACGACGGTAGACCCGCAAGGGCTGCGTGCAGTTTCACCATGAGCCCACCGATCAGCGTCCAGGAACTGCTTGGGAGAAGTCGGGCAAGCTCGAATGCGGTCGGCCAAGGCGGCTCCTCCCAAGCCTCGGACGAGGCATCCAGCATGACGCGCGGGCGCTCGATCACACCGTGGCCTGTATCTCAGCTATCCACCGGGCCGCAGCGGCGCTCTCTCGTGTGTCACCGTACGCGTACAGCGCGAGAGCCTCGAGGATCCGCTGATGCGTCTCGGAACCTTCGACGACGACAATGTCACCTGAGTCGTCCGGGGCGAGCCTGGCTCGGCGAGCAGCGATCGTGGCGTTCTCTGCGACGAGCACGCCCAGGCCGCCGCCTGAGGACAGTCCGAGCTCGCCGAGAATTCCCGGCGTGAATCGACGCTTTGCCTCGATACTCGCGGCCCTCCGAAGCGATGCGTGACCATGAAGGATTCGACCCGCCAGAGCGCTGACCTCGGCGCCTCGGATGCGCTTCTTGATCCGGCTCCGCTCCGAGCCCGTTACCGCTTCCGTCGTCCCGTTCGCCAGCAGATCCAGTGCCGCTTGTCGGCCCGTCTCCGTCCAATTCCGGCCGCGATGCGCAGTCCTCGACATCAACAGGACCTGGCGTGGCGAGAGCAGCTGCGCGTTGCCGTATCGCGTCGCGACGACCAGTCCGTTCGCGGCGTTGCGGCGCACCTGTCGCGCCGAGACACCAAGCTCTCGGGCTGCTTCGGTCGCGGACACATGCATGCATATATAGTCCCCATCCGGACTATATATGTCAAGGAGCAGCGGTGCGTGACCGCCTGCCGGCGATGCGTCCAGTGCTCCCGCTGGGATTCGAACCCAGACTCGGGCGAGTTTAAGTCGCCTGCCTCTGCCAGTTGGGCTACGGGAGCGCGGCGGCCGGCCGCGCCCTCACCTTACCGAGCGGATACCACGGGGCAGCCGCGCCGCGAATGCGAACGCGCCGCCGACCTGCGCGATGCAGGCGGGCGGCGCGTTCGAGCGTCGGGTGCGGAACCGCTACTTCGAGGCGGCGGCCTCGGCGGGCTTCGCGGCCGGCTTCTCAGCGGCCGACTTCTCCGCCGCGGGCTTCTTCGCCGCGGGCGTGCGCGGCTTCTTCGCGGCCGGCGCCTTCGGCGCGGCCTCGGCCGGGGGCTTCGGGCGCGCGGCGAACTCCTCGAACGCGGCGCGCGGCGTCTGCCGGGCCTCGAGCGAGACGATGTCGCGACCGAGCCAGAAGTTGTTCCACCAGCCCCAGAACACGCGGAGCTTGCGCTCCCAGCTCGGGATGGCGAGGCCGTGGTAGCCGCGGTGCGCGAACCAGGCGATGAGGCCCTTCATGGCGAACTTGCCCGACTGGAAGGCGCCCGAGCCGATGCCGAGGCCGGCCACGGCACCGAGGTTCTTGTGCACGTAGTCGCGCGGCTCCTCGCCGCGCAGCACGGCGACGAGGTTCTTCGCGAGCAGCTTGCCCTGGCGCACGGCGTGCTGGGCGTTGGGCACGCAGTAGCCGCCCACGCCGCCGCCGGTGAGGTCGGGCACGGCGCTGATGTCGCCGGCCGCCCACGCGTCCTCGACGATGTCGTCCTCGTCGCCGACGCGCAGGTCGGGGCGCGTCTTGATGCGGCCGCGCTCCTCGACCGGCAGGTCGGAGTTGCGCACGATCTGCGGGTTCGCCATGACGCCCGCGGTCCACACGATGAGGTCCGTCTCCATGGTCTGGCCGGTCGATAGCTCGATGTGGCCGTCGACGGCCGACTTGAGCTGCGTGTCGAGGTGGATCTCGGCGCCGCGCTGGGCGAGGTGCTTGATGACCCAGTGGCTCGTGGGCAGCGAGACCTCGGGCATGATGCGGCCCATCGCCTCGATGAGGTGGAAGTGCGTGTCGTCGAAGCTCAGCTGCGGGTAGAACTCGAGCAGCGAGCTGGCGAAGGAACGCAGCTCGGCGAACACCTCGATGCCGGCGAAGCCGCCGCCGACCACGACGACCGTGAGCAGGCGGTCGCGCTCGGGGCCCGCGGGGAGGTTCGCGGCCTTGTCGAAGTTGGTGAGCAGGCGGTCGCGGATCGCGGCGGCCTCCTCGATGGTCTTCAGGCCGTAGGCGTTCTCGGCGATGCCCGGGATGGGGAACGTGCGCGAGACGGCACCACCGGTGACCACGACGATGTCGTAGTCGAACTGGTAGTCGTCGGCGCCTTCGGGCGAGATGGTCGCCTGCTTCGACGCGTGGTCGATGTTCGTGACCTTCGCGGTGATGACGTTGGTCTTGCGGAGGTGGCGACGCAGCGCGACCACCGAGTGGCGGGGCTCGATCGAGCCGGCGGCCACCTCGGGCAGGAACGGCTGGTACGTCATGTACGGCAGCGGGTCGACGACCGTGACCTCCGCTTCACCGGCGCGCAGCCACTTCTCGAGCTTCCACGCGGTGTAGAACCCGGCATAGCCGCCACCGACGATGAGAATCTTGGGCACGGTGAATGAACTCCTCAGTTGGTGGGTGCGTGGGGGCGTGCGAACACTGTACTCCCGACCGCGGTCACGTTTCATGGCGCGACGTGCGCCGGATATGCCGAGTGGCACCGATGCCCAACAGCGTTGCAAGGGTACCAAACCCCAACAGCAGGGCGAGCGGCAGGGTGATGTAGGCCAGCGTCGACGGCGTCGGCCACAGCGTCAGCGCAACGCGCGACTGTGGGTCGGGCGGGTCGGCGAACGGCACGATCTCCTGGGTCTCGTCGTCGACGTCCTCGCCGCTCGTCGGCAGGTCGGCGCGGCGGTGGATCGTCACCCACTGCGACAGGTCGCCCATGGGGTTCGTGCTCACCGGCTCGACCTCGGCGGTCAGCGCCGCCGACGGGTCGATGAGGCCCCAGCCGTAGAGCGGGCTCGGCACCTCGTGCCCGTCGGGGTCGGCGGTCGCGATCACCCGCTGGATCACGTTGTTCGCGTCGAGCTCCGGGTACGCCGAGCGCACCAGCGCGACCAGCCCGCTCACGAGCGGCGCGGCACCGCTCGTGCCGTCCCACAGCACGTACCCCGCGTTGCCGGGCTGCACGCCGACGAGCTGCTCGCTCGGCGCGGACACCCCGATCGAGATGCCCTGCGACGACGCGTCGAAGCTCACCTCGCGGTCGATGTCGACGCCCGCGACGGTGAGCACGCCCGGGATCGTCGCCGGCGCACCCACCTCGGTGGTGCCGCTCCCCCGATTGCCGGCCGCCGCGACCACGACGACGTCGTTCGCGAACGCGTAGCCGAACGCGTCGTCCCAGCTCTCGGGCCAGTCGCGGGTGTTGCGGGTGAGCGACATGTTGATGACGTCGGCGCCGTTGTCGACCGCCCAGCGCACGCCTGCGGCGATCTGGTCGTCGGTGCTGATCGCCCCCTCCTCGTTCTGCCCGAACGCGACGGACACCGACAGCAGGTCGGCCTGCGGGGCCACGCCGATCACGCCGTTGCCCTCGCCCGTGCCGCGGCCGGCGAGCAGCGACGCCACCCACGTGCCGTGGTTCGCGTCGTCGCCCACGGGCGACTGTCCGTTCGGCGAGCCGATGCCCGAGACATCCGTGCCGCCGACGACCGCGCCCTGCAGCTCGGTGACCGACGAGTCGATGCCCGTGTCGATGACCGCGACGGTCACGCCGTCGCCCTGCGTGGTCTGCCACGCGGTGGTGAAGCCGTAGTCGGTGAGCCAGTACTGGCGGTCGCGCACGGTGTCGGCCTGCGCGGGCAGCGGCACCGCGACGAGCACGGCGACGGATGCCACGATGGCGACGGCGCGCGCAACGCGACGCGCGGCCCCAGACGACCGGTGCGAACGGCGGGGCGGATGCTCCGAGGTCACGACGCCCCCTCGCCCGGCGTGCCGCCCGGGGCATCCGTGCCCGACCCCTCGTCGTCGACGCCGTAGTCGACGCAGACGCACACCGTGGGCTTCCACGACGACGCCTCGAGCGCGAGGTCGCCGATCGGATTGAGCCCGGGACCGGCGGCGAGCGAGTGGGCCGCGAGCGCGTGCAGGCACTTGACGCGCACGGGCATGCCGCCGGCCGAGACGCCGTGCAGCTCGGGCACGTCGAGGAAGCCCTCGCGGTCGGCGAGGTACGACTCGTGGGCGGCCTGGTAGGCGGCGCGCACGTCGTCGTCGCTCGCGAGCAGCTCGCTGTACTCGACCATGAGCTGCGCGGCCTCGAGGTAGCTCATCGCCGCGGTCGCGGCCGGGTGCGTGAGGTAGTACAGCGTCGGGAACGGCGTACCGTCGCTGAGGCGCGGCGCGGTGGCCACGACGGTCGGCGCCCCGCACACGCAGCGCGCGGGGATGCCGAGCACGTTCCGTGCGGGTCGGCCGAGCTGGGCCGAGACGATGCGGATGTCACGCGCGGTCGCCTGCTCGAACGGTGGGCGCATCAGCCGTCTCCCTCGGATGCATCGGTGGCGGTGCCCGCCGCGAGCAGCGACGCGAGCAGCGTGCGCGACCAGTCGGCGTCGGCCTGCTCGACCTCGGTGGAGATCGGCGCGGCCTCCTCGGCGACGTCGGCGGGCTCGAGGTCGTCGATGACGAGGTAGCTCACCTCGCCGGGCAGTACGTAGTAGAGGCGGTCGCGCGCCTGCGACATGACGAACGTGCGGTCGTCCCAGCGCTCGCGCTCGGCGCGCAGCTCGCGCACCTCGGCGCGCTGCTCGGCGACGTCGGCCTCGAGTGCGGCGATCTGGGCGCGCTGCTCGGCCCAGACGCGCAGGGTCGGGGCGAGCACGACCACGGCGAGCACGGCCAGCGCGAGCATGATCACGGTGAATCCGGAGAAGCGGATGCCGCGCAGCCAGGCGCCCACGGAGGACTCGGGCATGCGACTCCTCCCCGGCACGGCGCGGTCGGGGCGGCCCCGCGGCCGCCCCGACCCCCGTGCGTCAGGCGGAGAAGCGGGGGAACGCCGCGCGGCCCGCGTACACCGCGGCCTCGCCGAGCTCCTCTTCGATCCTCAGGAGTTGATTGTACTTCGCGACTCGCTCGCTCCGGGCCGGCGCGCCCGTCTTGATCTGGCCGCAGTCGGTCGCGACGGCGAGGTCGGCGATCGTGGTGTCCTCGGTCTCGCCCGAACGGTGCGAGAGCACGGCGGTGTAGCCGGAGCGGTGCGCGAGCGAGACGGCGTCGAGCGTCTCGGTGAGCGTGCCGATCTGGTTGACCTTCACGAGGATCGAGTTCGCGGCGCCCATCTCGATGCCCTTGGCGAGGCGCGACGGGTTGGTGACGAAGAAGTCGTCGCCGACGAGCTGCACCTTGCCGCCGATCTCGTTCGTGAGCGAGGCGTAGCCCTCCCAGTCGTCCTCGGCGAGCGGGTCCTCGATCGTGATGAGCGGGTAGTTCGCGAGGAGGTCCTCGTAGTACGCGACCATCTCAGCGGCCGAGCGAGCCTTGCCCTCGAACGTGTAGACGCCGTCGGCGAAGAACTCGGTCGAGGCGACATCGAGGCCGAGGCCGAAGTCCGCGCCCATGGTGAAGCCGGCCTTCTCGATCGCCTCGGTGATGAGGTCGAGCGCGGCGGCGTTGCTGGGCAGGTCGGGGGCGAAACCGCCCTCGTCGCCGAGGCCGGTGGAGAGGCCCTTCGACTTCAGCAGGCTCTTCAGCGCGTGGTACGACTCGGCACCCCAGCGCAGCGCCTCGGAGAACGACTCGGCACCGATCGGCAGGAGCATGAACTCCTGGATGTCGACGCCGGTGTCGGCGTGCGCGCCGCCGTTGATGACGTTCATCATCGGCACGGGCAGCGTGTGCGCGTTCGGGCCGCCGAGGTAGCGGAACAGCGGGAGGTCGGCCGAGTCGGCCGCGGCCTTCGCGGTGGCGAGGCTCACGCCGAGGATGGCGTTCGCGCCGAGACGGCTCTTGTTGTCGGTGCCGTCGGCGTCGATGAGCGCGGCGTCGACGACGCGCTGGTCGCTCGCCTCGAGGTCCTCGATGGCCGGGCCGAGCACGTCGAGCACCGACTCGACGGCCTTCTGCACGCCCTTGCCGAGGTAGCGGTCGGCGTCGCCGTCGCGCAGCTCGTACGCCTCGAACGCACCGGTCGACGCGCCCGAGGGCACGGCGGCGCGGGCCAGTGAGCCGTCGTCGAGCAGCACCTCGACCTCGACCGTCGGATTGCCGCGCGAATCCAGAATCTCGCGCGCGCCTACAGCTTCGATGAATGCCACGATCTCTCCTTACGTGGTGGTGGTGTCTCGGACGACCCCATCGTGGTCCGCTCACCACTCTAGTGAGACGGCGACGACGCTCGCAGCCGGTCAGTCGAGGGGGCGGACCTCCAGCTCAGCGGCATCCGAGACCCCTGCGTTCACGAACGCGAAGCGCGAGAATCCGTCGGCGGCGACCCGCTCGAGCAGGGCGCGCGTGTTCTTCACGCGGCGCTCGAGGCGCACGCGGGATCCGGCGGCGACGAGCTGCGCCTTGAGGCCGACGAGCGCGGCGGGGTTGACGTCGCGGTCGTGCACGAGCACGACGTCGTCGTGGGTGCCGTCGCCCTCCAGCTCGACGAGGTCGACGATGCGCTCGAACCCGATCGAGAACCCGCACGCGGGCACCTCCTGGCCGAGGAACCGGCCGATCATGTGGTCGTAGCGCCCGCCGCCGCCGAGCGAGTAGCCGCGGTCGGGGTGCGCGATCTCGAAGATCGTGCCGGTGTAGTACCCCATGCCGCGCACGAGGGTGGGGTCGAAGGCGACGGATGCCCCGGGCAGCGCGTCGCGCAGGGCACGCAGGTCACCGAACGCCTCGGTGTCGAGCCACGCGGGGGCGCCGTCGTCGGCGATCGCCCAGTCGGCCGCGGCGAGCTCGGCGATCTCGTCGACGATGCCGGGCCGGTCGATGCCGAGCGTCGCGAGCTCCTCGACGACGCCTGACGCACCGATCTTGTCGAGCTTGTCGAGCGTGATCAGCGCGCGCTCGCGCAGCCCCGGGTCGTCGACGCCCCAGCTGCCGAGCAGCCCCTGCAGGATGCGGCGGTCGTTGAGGCGGATGCTGCAGCCGGCGAGCCCGAGCGCGTCGAGCGTGGCGAGCGTGGCCTGCAGCAGCTCGAGCTCGGCGACCGGGCCGGCCTCGCCGATGATGTCGATGTCGCACTGCATGAACTGGCGGTACCGGCCCTTCTGCGGGCGCTCGGCGCGCCAGACCGGGGCGATCTGCACCGCGCGGAACACGGGCGGCAGCGCGCCGCGGTTCGAGGCGTAGAAGCGGGCGAGCGGCACCGTGAGGTCGAAGCGCAGGCCGAGATCGGCGAGCGCGAGGCTGTCGCCGGATGCCGCTGCGGCCTCGAGGTCCTCAGCGGTCAGCCCGCGCTTCATGACGGCGAAGGCGAGCTTCTCGTTGTCGCCGCCCAGGCCTGCGTGCAGGCGGTCGGAGTCCTCGACGACCGGGGTCTCGATCTCGTCGAACCCGTGCACGCGATAGGTCTCCCGGATCACGGCGAGCGCGCGCTCGCGGCGCGCCTTCTCGGCGGGCAGGAAGTCGCGCATTCCGCGCGGGGGCGTCACGGTCTTCGGCATGACGGCCATTCTTCCAGTCGCGGGCGGTGGCTCGTGCCTCGTGACGGCGGCGGGCGGCGGTGCAGGGCGAGCGGATGCCTCAGGGCTGCGCCTCGGCCGCGCGCACGTCGTCCTCGAGGCGGCGCGTCGCCGCGCGCAGTGCGCGTTCGGCGTCGAGCCCGTCCGCGCGCGCCTGCGCGACGAGCGAGAGGAGCAGGTCGCCGAGGGCGGTCTCGTCGGCGGGCGACCCGCCGGAGACGTCGGACACGTCGACCGGGGCGGCGTCCGCGCCGGCGACGGGCTCGCCGAAGGCATCCGCTCGCCCCTCACCCGCAACGACGGGCGCCGGCGCGACGCCGACGCGACCGGCGCGGCCGAGCACCTTGTCGGCGCGGGCCAGCGCGGGCATGCCGGTCGGGATGCCGTCGAGCACGCTCGTGCGGTGCGGCTTCTCCTCGGCCTTGAGGTCGTCCCAGAAGCCGACCACGTCGTCGGCCGACTCCGCCTGCCGGTCGCCGAACACGTGCGGGTGGCGCGAGATCATCTTGGCGCTCATGTGGTCGGCGACGTCGTCGATGTCGAAGCCCTCGGCCGGATCGTGCGCGGCGAGGTCGGCGTGGAAGAGCACCTGGTACAGCACGTCGCCGAGCTCCTCGATGAGCTCGGCGCGGTCACCGGCCTCGATTGCGTCGATGAGCTCCCACGACTCCTCGACGAGGTACTGCACGAGCGATTCGTGGGTCTGATCGGCATCCCAGGGGCATCCGCCCGGCCCTCTGAGGCGTGCGGTCAGCCGCACGAGCCCGTCGAGGCCGCGGTAGTCGTCGAGGGTCTCCTGCGGGGTCGGCGCCGCCTGCGTGTCCGGTGCCTGCTGCCGCCCTGTCGCGTCCGCCATGCGCACCATCCCATCACGCGAGATCGCCCGCGTCACCCGACCGGCGCGGCGATTAGACTGTCGCGCAGGTGTGCCGGGAAGTCTGGTCGGCCGGCGTTCGCGTCGTGAACCCTCGCGGCGTCGCGACCCTCCGGCGCAGTCCCCCTCCTGACGAAAGGCCTTCATGACCTTCCTCCGCTCCGAGCGCAACGCCGCCCTGTTGCTGCTCTCCGCCGCCGTGCTCGGCCTGGTGATCGCGAACTCGCCCGTGGGCGAGCAGGCGCTGCAGCTCATCGAGGCGCACATCGACATGCCGTGGATCGGCCTCGACCTCTCGGCCGAGCACTGGATCGCCGACGGCCTGCTCGCGGTCTTCTTCTTCGTGGTCGCGGTCGAGCTGAAGCGCGAACTCGTGCTCGGCGAGCTGAACTCGGTGCGGAAGGCCGCCCTGCCCACGATCGCGGCCCTCGGCGGCGTGCTCGTGCCGGCCGGCGTCTACCTCATCTTCGTCGCCGGCACCCCCGAGTTGCTGAACGGCTGGCCCGTGCCGACCGCGACCGACATCGCGTTCGCACTCGGCGTGCTGGCGCTGTTCGGCCGCTGGATCCCGACCCGCGTGCGCGTCTTCCTGCTCGCGCTGGCGGTGCTCGACGACCTCGTCGCGATCCTCATCATCGCGTTCTTCTTCACCGCCGACGTGCGCCTCGACTACCTCGGCTTCGCCGCGATCACGCTCGTCGCGTTCGCCGGCATCAGCCGGTTCATGAACCCGCGTTCGCGCTGGATCCTCGCGCGCAAGCCGCAGGTGCCCATCACGCTCGTGCTCATCGCGCTGGCCGCGCTCACCTGGTACTTCGTCTACCTGTCGGGCGTGCACGCGACCATCGCGGGCGTGCTACTCGGCTTCGTGATCGCGCGTCGCCCCGGCGGTCGCGTCGCGCACGTCGTCGAGCCGTGGTCGAACGGCGTGATCCTGCCGCTGTTCGCCCTCACCGCCGCCATGGTGCCGTTCCCCGAGGTGCGCCCGAGCGAGCTCAGCCCGGCGTTCTGGGGCATCGCGGTCGCGCTGCCGTTCGGCAAGATCATCGGCATCACGCTCGCCGGCTGGATCGGCGGGCTCTTCACGCATCGCAACGCCGAATCGAAGCCGCTCACGTTCGGCGACCTCGTCGGCGTGGGTGCGCTCGGCGGCATCGGCTTCACGGTCGCGCTGCTCATGAACGAGCTCGCGTTCCGCACCGACGTGCTGGTGCGCAACGAGGGCGTGCTCGCGGTGCTGCTCGGGTCGGGCGTGGCGATCCTGATGTCGGCCGTGATCGTGACGATGCTGTCGGCGCGGTACAAGAAGGCCGCGCTCGCGCCGAAGCACGAGGAGACCGTGGGCGAGGCGCCGAGCGTCATCGTCGGCGAGGGTCCCGAGTTCGAGGGCGGCATCGAGGGGCCCGAGGCTCCGAAGAAGCGGTAGCGGTCGGATGCCTCGGGGCGGCGCGCGCGGGGGCGGCGCCGGCTCCGGGGTATCCGTCGTCTCGGATGCCCGTGGGGTGCGCCCGCGCCGGGCGGCGCGCGCCCCGGGGCATCCGCTCAGCCCTGTGCCGCCGCGGCCACCGGCTCCGGCTCGGGGTAGAGCGCGCCGATGAGGTCGCCGACCCAGGCGATGAGGGCCGCGTCCTGCAGCGGTTCGCCGTGCTTGACGGGCAGCGGCACGAGAATGACGTCGTTCTGCGGGAAGTGCTTCGCGCCCGGGTAGAGCCGCTGCATTCTGACGAGCTTGGAGTCGGGCAGGCGCGCGGGGCCGATGCGGAGCTTCGAGCCGGTCGCGACGAGCTCGCCGAGGCCGGCGCGCTGGGCACGACGGCGCAGGCGCGAGACGAGCACGAGATTCGCGACCTCCTCGGGCGGAGTGCCGTAGCGGTCGGAGAGTTCCTCGACCACGAGGTCGATCTGGTCGTCCTTCGCATTCGGGCCGCTCGCCGCGGAGAGCTTCTGGTACGCCTCGAGGCGCAGCCGCTCGCTGTCGACGTACGCGTCGGGGATGTGCGCGTCGACCGGCAGCTCGAGCCGCAGCTCGGTCTGCCCCTCGGCCACGTCGCCGCGGAACGCCGACACCGCCTCGCCGATCATGCGCAGGTACAGGTCGAAGCCGACGCCGGCGATGTGGCCGGCCTGCTCGGCGCCGAGCAGGTTGCCCGCGCCGCGGATCTCGAGGTCCTTCAGGGCCACCTGCATGCCGCTGCCGAGCTCGTTGTTCGCGGCGATGGTCGAGAGGCGGTCGTGCGCGGTCTCGCTGAGCGGCTTCTGCTCGTCGTAGAGGAAGTACGCGTAGGCGCGCTCGCGGCTGCGGCCGACGCGGCCGCGCAGCTGGTGCAGCTGGCTGAGGCCGTACTTGTCGGCGCGGTCGATGATGATCGTGTTCGCGTTCGAGATGTCGAGGCCGGTCTCGATGATGGTGGTCGAGACGAGCACGTCGAACTTGCGCTCCCAGAAGTCGACGACGATCTGCTCGAGCACGTGCTCGTTGAGCTGGCCGTGGGCGACCGCGATGCGTGCCTCGGGCACGAGCTCGGCGAGCTGGGCGGCGACGCGGTTGATCGACGAGACGCGGTTGTGCACGAAGAACACCTGGCCCTCGCGCAGCATCTCGCGGCGGATCGCGGCGCCGACCTGCTTTTCGGAGTACGGGCCGACGAAGGTGAGGATCGGATGCCGGTCCTCGGGCGCCGTCGCGAGGGTCGACATCTCGCGGATGCCCGTGACCGCCATCTCGAGCGTGCGAGGAATGGGTGTGGCGCTCATCGCGAGGATGTCGACGTTCGTCTTCAGCTGCTTGATGCGGTCCTTGTGCTCGACGCCGAAGCGCTGCTCCTCGTCGATGATGAGGAGGCCCAGGTCCTTGAACGTGATCTTCTCGGTGAGCAGGCGGTGCGTGCCGATGACCATGTCGACGCTGCCGTCGGCGAGGCCGGCGATCGCCTCCTTCGCCTCCTTGTCCGTCTGGAACCGGCTGAGTGCGCGCACGCGCACCGGGAAGCCGGCGAACCGCTCCTGGAACGTCTCGAGGTGCTGCTTCACGAGCAGCGTGGTCGGCACGAGCATGGCGACCTGCTTGCCGTCCTGGATCGCCTTGAACGCGGCGCGCACCGCGACCTCGGTCTTGCCGAAGCCGACGTCGCCGGCGAGCAGGCGGTCCATCGGGATGGGCCGCTCCATGTCGGCCTTCACCTCGTCGATGGTCTGCAGCTGGTCGGGGGTCTCGGCGTACGGGAACGCCTCCTCGAGCTCGTGCTGCCACGGGGTGTCGGGGCCGAACGCGTGGCCCTTCGCCGCCATACGCGCCGAGTAGAGCTTCACGAGCTCGACGGCGATGTCGCGCACGGCGCGGCGGGCCTTGCCCTTGGCCTGCGCCCAGTCGCTGCCGCCCATCTTGCTGAGCGACGGCGCCTCGCCGCCGACGTAGCGGCTGAGCAGGTCGAGCTGGTCGGTCGGCACGTAGAGGCGGTCGCCGGCCTGACCGCGCTTGCTGGGTGCGTACTCGAGCACCAGGTACTCGCGCACGATGGTCGGCGCCTGCTGCACGCCTGCGGTGCGGCTGGGGCCGGTGGGGCGGGCGCCGGCGGCGACCTCGCGCTGCACCATCTCGACGAAGCGGCCGATGCCGTGGGTCTGGTGCACGACGTGGTCGCCGGGCTTCAGCTGGAGCGGGTCGACGACGTTGCGGCGGCGGGAGGCGAGCTTCTTGCCCTGGCGGGCGTCGTAGCCGGCGGCGCGGCCGTAGAACTCGGCTTCGGAGATGAGGCCGAGCTTCGCGTCGGGCAGGTCGAAGCCGGTGGTCGCGTCGGCCTGCACGAGGTAGGCGACACCGGGCTCGGGGTCTGCGGGGACGTGGTCGACGATGCGGCCGGCGAGTTCGTGCTCGGCGAGCACGTCGCGGGCGCGCTCGACGAGGCCGGATCCGGCGGCGGCGATCACGAGGCTCCAGCCGTCGCGGAGGCGGGCGGCGACGTGCGCGACGGCGCCGTCGACGTTGCCGTGGAAGCTCGGCACGGGCGTGGCGAGCACGCGCAGGGCGGTGCCGGGAGAAGCGGCGGATGCTGCGGGGCCGGCGCTCGACCCGCCACCGGTGGCCGCGAACCCACCGGCCGAGGTCGCGCTCGCGTTGGCGGGGCTGGTGCCGCCGGAGGCATCCGCTCGCCCTGCACCGGTGCCGTCACCCACGACGTCGACGGCGTCGCCCATGTCGAAGCCGCTGAAGGTCCACCAGACGCGACCGGGGTCGGGTTCGCCCGGTGCGCTGAAGAGGGCGTCCTCGCGGAGTTCGGCGATGCTCAGGAAGTCGCCCGAGGCGAGGTCGATGGGGGCGGCGGCGCCGGCGGTGGCGGCGCTCCAGGCTGCGGAGAGGAACTCCTGGTTCGTCTCGGCGAGGCTGACCGCGCGGCTCTCGACGCGTTCGGGCGAAATGACCGCGATGGCGGCGCCCTCGGGCAGGTAGTGCGTGATCGGCACGAGTCGTTCGAGCAGTGCCGGGGCGAGCGACTCCATGCCCTCGACCGGGATGCCCTCGGAGACCTTCTCGAGCATGCCCGCGAGGCCGGGGAACTCGTGCACCATCTCACGGGCGCGCTGGCGCACGGGCGGGGTGAGCAGCAGCTCGCGGCTGGGGGCGAGGACGGCCTCGTCGATGGGTTCGGGCAGTGAGCGCTGGTCGGCGACCGAGAAGGCGCGGAGCTGGTCGACCTCGTCGCCGAAGAACTCGATGCGGAGCGGGTGGTCGGCGGTCGGCGGGAAGACGTCGAGGATGCCGCCGCGGACGGCGAACTCGCCGCGGCGCGAGACCATGTCGACGCGCGAGTAGGCGAGGTCGACGAGCTGCTCGGCGATGCGGGCGAGGTCGTGGCCGCGGCTGCCCGCGGCGAGGCGGATCGGTTCGAGGGTCGCGAGGTTGTCGGCGACGGGCTGCAGGGCGGCGCGGACCGAGGCGGTGATGATGAGCGGATGCCTCGGGCGCTCGGATTCCGTCCACTCGGCCATGCGGCGGATGGCGTGGAGTCTGCGGCCGACGGTCTCGGCACTGGGGCTCAGGCGTTCGTGCGGGAGCGTCTCCCAGGCGGGGAACTCGAGGAGTTCGGTGTCGTCGGGGAGGTACGGGGCGAGTGCGCCGCGGAGCGATTCGGCCTCGCGGCTGGTGGGTGCGATGAGCAGCAGTGCGGGCGGTTCGTCGGCCTCGATGCGGCGGGTGAGGAGGCCGGCGGCGAGCGGTGCGTCGAGTCCCGGGAGCGCCGAGAACTCCGCGTTGTGCGAGGCCTGCGCGAGGGCTTCGTCGAACGTGGAGGCGCGCGAAAGCGCCGTGAGAAAGCCCTGGAGGATCACCGGGCAAGTCTACGCGGGCCTGCCGACACGGAGGCTGGGTAGTGCCTACCCGGCGAGCAACCCGAAGAGGAAGTTGACCGGTACTGTCAGCAGGGCCAGCCCAAGCACGGCGCATCCGATCGGCAGTAGGACGTGCTTGGCACCGATCTGGAGTCCAACTCGCCGACGTCGCACGAGCTGAATGGAGGTGACGGTGGCTGCGGCGATGAGGCCGAGCGCCCAGAGCAGCGTTCCGATCAGGAACGCCGCGGCGACGAATACGACCATGCCCACGTGCCGATTCTCGGCGATGGGTCGGGTTCGACCGGACGCGCGGGATGGCGCTGTGGACAACGCCGGCGCCGCGCAGCACGCGCCTATGCGGCGGCGTCGACGCGCACCTCGAATCGGGCTCGGCCACCGAGGCGTGGGGTGAGGGTGGGGTCGACGTGCGGGGGTGGCGTGAACCAGACGGTGCCGTCGCGCACGGTGATGGTCCAGCCGTCGTCGTGGACGCGGCGGTGGCAGAAGCTGCAGAGCAGGATGCCGTTGTCGAGGTCGGTCGGGCCGGCGTCGCGCTCCCACCAGCGGATGTGGTGGGCCTCCACGTAGCTGATGTTCTGGCCGCAGCTCGCGCACCCGCCGTCGCGCTCGCCGAGTGCGAGCCGCTGCTCCTTCGTGAACAGGCGTGCGGCGCGGCCGAGGTCGAGCGGCACGCTGTCCCCGCCGAGCACCGCCGGGATGAGCTCGGCGTCGGCGGCCATGCGACGGGCCGATACCGGCTGGTCGATGCCGTCGATCGTCGCGACGCCGAGTCCTTCCCGCAGCGTTTCGAGGTCGACGCGCACGACGGCGGTCGTCTTCGCGAGCGGCGGGAGCGTGTCGCGGCAGCCCAGGCAGTGCCGGGCGAGGTCGGCAAGCGCGTCGGCCTGCAGCTGCGGGATCGTGCGGTGATCATCGATGGGCGCTTCGGGCCGCCTCCGCAGCGCGTCGCTCACGAGCGACTCGAGCGCGGCCTTCACGGGCGCGGCGGTCTCGGGGTCGAGCCGGCCCGACACGTGCACCATGCCGTCGCGTCCCTCGCGCAGCGTGATGCCGCGCTGCTGCCGCAGCTCCTCCTCGCGGGGCGCCACGCCGTCCTGGTCGAGCATCGCCTCGGGCTGCCGGATCGCCCGCTGCAGCATCGCCAGCGGCAACGATGCCGCATGCGCCACGAGGGTCGCCTCGACGCCTTGCATCGCCTCGGGATCGGCGCGCAGCGCCACGCGCTCGAGCATCGACGTGATCGCCGACGCCGCGTCTAGGCTGATCGACCCGGCACCCACGGCCGCGGCGACGGACGGGTGCTTCGCGGGCATCCGCTCGCCTGAGAACGACTCGCGCTCGCGCGTCGCCGCGCCGACGCTGAGCAGCCGCATGGCGTCACCGGTCGATCCGCCGGTCGACGACGCCACCAGCCGCGCCGGGTTGTGGAAGCCTTGCTGCTTCGCCAACCCCTCCGACCCGAACTCCGACCGGGACCGCCGCGCGACCTCGTCGGCGACCCGCGCGAGCAGCGCTTCGGTGTCGCGACGCACCTGCGCCACCGCATCCGTCACCCGCACCAGCCCGGCGTCGCTCATGCGCTCGACCTCGGACTGCAGATCACCCCGCACACCACCGCCCGCGGGCAGCGCTCCGACCCACTCGCCACCGAGCGCATCGACGTGCGCGGCGAGGGCTGCGAGGGGGTTCGACATGCCTCTATTCTGGCAGAGATTCGCCCGACATTCGAAACTTTGTTCGAACAGTGGAGAACTCGATTCGCGGCTGTGGATAGCATGGTCGCCGCCCCGCACGCCCGAGGAAGGACCCGCATGATCATCGCCGCCGCCGACGGATCCGCGCTCGGCAACCCCGGCCCCGCCGGGTGGGCCTGGTACGTCGACGACGCCTGCTGGGCCGCGGGCGGCTGGCCGCACGGCACCAACAACCAGGGCGAGCTGACGGCGGTGCTCGAGCTGCTCCGCGCGACGGCGCACCTCGATGACGAGCTCGTGATCCACTGCGACAGCCGCTACGTCATCGACGCGATCACCAAGTGGATGCCCGGCTGGAAGCGCAAGGGCTGGCGCAAGCGCGACGGCTCCCCCGTGCTCAACCTCGAGATCATGCAGGCGCTCGACGCCGCGATGGTCGGCCGCAACGCCCGCTTCGAGTGGGTGCGCGGACACACCGGCCACGACCTCAACGAGGCCGCCGACGACCGGGCGCGCGCCGCCGCGACCGCCTACCAGCGCAAGACCGAAGTGCCCGCGGGTCCGGGCTGGTCAGACGACTGCGTGACGGATGCCGGTGGGTCGGGCGCCTCCGATACGGCGACGGATGCCCCCGAAGGCGACGCCCCGAACACGACGACGGATGCCCCCGAGCCGGCGCCCGCAACCCCCGCAGCGGATGCCCCTGAGCCAGCCGCCGCTCCGGTCGCAGCGCGCCCCGACCGCACCGACGACGACGCCGCCCTCTTCGACTTCGACGACCCCGAGGCGGACTGGCGCACGCTGCAACTCGAGCTCACGACCGAGGAGCACACGCGCCTCACCGAGCGCGCCCGCGCCGCGGGCGTCACCCCCGAGGAGTTCCTCCGCGGCCTGATCTGAGCCGCAGGCCCTGCGGGCAGCGCCTACGCCGGCGCGTGGAACCGCTGCTGCGCCGCCACGAGGCCGTCGTCGACGATCGCCTCGACGGCATCCGCGGCATCCGACAGCAGTGACGGCAGCGCCTGGCGCTCCGCGCCGGCGAAGTCGCGCAGCACGAAGTCGGCCGGATCCTGCCTGCCCGGCGGGCGACCGATGCCCACGCGCACGCGCACGAAGTCGGGCGTCGAGAGCGCCTTGGCGATGTCGCGCAGTCCGTTGTGGCCGCCGTGCCCGCCGCCGCGCTTCAAGCGCACCGTGTCGAACGGGATGTCGAGCTCGTCGTGCACGACGATCACCCGGTCGGCCGGCACCGACGCGTACTTCACGAGCGCCGACACGGGTCCGCCCGACGTGTTCATGTAGCTGTTCGGCTTGGCGATGATGAGCTTCGCGCCGCCGGGGCGCACGAAGCCCTCCGCGACGCGCGACGGCGTGCGATGCGAGCGGAATGAAGCCCCGATGCGCGAGGCCAGCTCGTCGGCGACCATCTGCCCGACGTTGTGGCGGTTGCCGGCGTACTGGGCGCCGGGGTTGCCGAGGCCCACGACGAGCCAGGTGTTCGCGGCCACTGCGGGGTCCTCTCGGCGGCGCAGGCGGTCGAACAGGCCCATGCGCCCTCCTGCGGTCTCAATGAAGATGGTAGATCGGATGCGGCGCCCAACCGCCCCCGAAACGTCAGCGCCCGACGGGCGCCGGCCACGTCGACGGGCCGGCCCGAGCGAGCGGCCGGCTCAGGGGCATCCGCTCGCCGAATCTCCCCGGAGACGAGCAGGGCCCGCACCGACACCCCGAGCGTACCCGGGGGCGGCACGGGCCCCAGCGAAAATCGCGGCTACTCGGCGGCCTCGGCCGACTCCTCGGCAGCGGCCTCGGCGGTCTCCTCGGCGGCCTCCTCCTCGGCGGCGGGCTCCTCGCCCAGGTCGACCTTCTGCGGCTCGTGCACGTGCACGACGAGCACGTCGCCCTCGGTGAGCAGCGTGGCGCCCTTGGGGAGCTTCACGTCCGACGCGTGGATCTGCGAGCCGTCCTCGAGGCCCTCGACCGACACGACGACGTTCTCGGGGATGTGGGTCGCCTCGACCTCGAGCTGCAGCGTGTGCGCGTCGAGGTCGGCGATGAGGCCGGCGACGGGCTCGCCCTCGAGGTGCACGGGCACCTCGACGTGGACCTTCTCGCCCTTCTTCACGACGATGAGGTCGAGGTGCTCGATGAGCTGGCGCACCGGGTCGCGCTGCACGTCCTTCACCAGGGCGAGCTGCGTGCCGCCGTCGATGTCGAGCGTGAGCACGGCGTTCGCCTTGCGCACGATCAGCGCGGTCTCGTGCCCGGGCAGCGTGAGGTGCTGCGGGTCGGTGCCGTGGCCGTAGAGCACGGCGGGGATCTTGTCGGCGGCGCGGATCTTGCGAGCCGCACCCTTGCCGAACTGGGTGCGGAGCTCTGCGCTCAGCTTGTTGTCGTCAGCCATGGCTGTCTCTTCTCCTCATCGGGACGTGTCGCCCCAGGTCTTGTGTTGTTCAACTCGAACGCTCGTCAGCGTGAGGAATGACCGAAAGCCACATCCACCGCGTCGATCACGGATGCCGCGAGCCGGCGAAGCACCGGCCGCGAGGCATCCCTCGCCGAAGTCCAATCGACCACTCTACCAGCCGTCGCACGACGACTCCGAACTCGGGGGTGCGGGCGGGGAACACTACGCTAGTCGGCGTATCGATTCGCGGGCGGATTCACACGAGGGAGTCACGGAACGTGGCAGCAACAGCAGCAACAGCGAACATCGGCGTCGTCGGCCTGGCGGTGATGGGCTCGAACCTGGCCCGCAACCTGGCCAGCCGCGAGGGCAACACGGTCGCCGTGTTCAACCGCACCTGGTCGAAGACCGAGACGCTCATCACCGAGCACCCCGAGGCCGGCTTCGTCGCCTCGGAGGAGATCGACGACTTCGTCGCGTCACTCCAGCAGCCGCGCACCGCGATCATCATGGTCAAGGCGGGGGCGGGCACGGATGCCGTCATCAACGAGCTGGCGGACCGCTTCGAGCCGGGCGACATCATCGTCGACGGCGGCAACGCGCTGTTCACCGACACCATCCGCCGCGAGAAGGCGCTGCGCGAGCGCGGCCTGAACTTCGTCGGCGCCGGCATCTCCGGCGGCGAGGAGGGCGCGCTGCTCGGCCCGTCGATCATGCCCGGCGGCTCGGCGCAGGCGTGGGAGACGCTCGGCCCGATCCTGAAGTCGATCGCGGCGGTCGCCGAGGGCGAGCCGTGCGTGACGCACATCGGCACCGACGGCGCCGGCCACTTCGTGAAGATGATCCACAACGGCATCGAGTACGCCGACATGCAGTTGATCGCCGAGGCCTACGACCTCATCCGCCGCGGCACCGGCAAGTCGCCGGCCGAGATCGCGGAGGTCTTCGCCGAGTGGAACCGCGGCGAGCTCGAGAGCTACCTCATCGAGATCACCGCCGAGGTGCTGCGCCAGGTCGACGCTGAGACGGGCAAGCCCCTGGTCGATGTCATCCTCGACCAGGCGGGCGCGAAGGGCACCGGCGCGTGGACCGTGAAGAGCGCGCTCGACCTGGGCATCCCTGTCTCGGGCATCGCGGAGGCCGTGTTCGCCCGGTCGCTGTCGTCGAAGCCGGCACAGCGCGCCGCGGCATCCGACCTGCCCGGCCCCGCCGAGGCGTGGACCGTCGACGACGCCGACGCCTTCATCGAGGACGTGCGCAAGGCGCTCTTCGCCTCGAAGATCGTCGCCTACTCGCAGGGCTTCGACGAGATCGTCGCGGGCGCCGAGGAGTACGGCTGGGACATCCACAAGGGCGAGGTCGCGAAGATCTGGCGGGGCGGATGCATCATCCGCGCCCAGTTCCTCAACCGCATCACCGACGCGTACGCCGCCGACCCGGGTCTCGTGGCGCTGCTGACCGCACCGTACTTCCGCGACGCGCTGACCGAGTCGCAGGAGGCGTGGCGCCGCGTGGTCGTGGCGGCCGCACAGGCTGGCATCCCGTCGCCGGCGTTCTCGTCGTCGCTCGCCTACTACGACGGGCTGCGGGCCGACCGCCTGCCGGCCGCACTCGTGCAGGGGCAGCGCGACTTCTTCGGCGCGCACACGTACCAGCGCGTCGACAAGGACGGCATCTTCCACACGCTCTGGTCGGGCGACCGCACCGAAATCGAGACCGACGGCCCGAGCCACTAGGCCCGGAACTCTCGGCCCGGAAACGGCGGAACGACCCATGGCACAGCCGCGCTGGCGCTCGGAGGGCGAGGACCCGGACTACCGGTTCACGCTCGCCAACGAGCGCACGTTCCTCGCGTGGATCCGCACGGCGCTGGCGCTGCTCGCCGGCGGCGTGCTGCTGTTCGAGTTCGCGTCGACGATCGGGCCGCGCGTGCTCGTGGTCGTGCTGGCCGTCGGGCTCGCGGTCGTCGCCGCGGTGCTCGGCGGCCTGTCGTACGTGCGCTGGCGTGCCAACGAGATCGCGATGCGGCACGGGCGCGCGCTGCCGTACAGCATCGCCGTGCCGGTGCTCGCGGCCGTCGCCCTGCTCGGGGCGGCGACCATCGCCGTGATGATCCTGCTGGGCTGAGCTGCTCGTGAGTTCCGTCGTTCCGTCGTACGAGGGCCGTGACCCCGGGCTCCAGCCCGAGCGCACGGCCCTGTCGTGGAGCCGCACGGCGCTCGCGATCGCCGTGAACGCGCTGCTCGTGCTGCGCTCGGGCTTCGTGTCCGACCAGCCGGCGCTCGCGGTGCTCGGCGTGCTGCTGTTCGCGGCAGCGGCCGCGGCCGCGGCCTACGGGGTCGTGCGTGCGCGCGAGCTCGGACACGAGGGCGGCGTCGTGATGCCGTCGGCGTGGCCGCTGCTCGCGGTCGCGGCGGTCGTGCTGCTCGCAGCGGTGGGCGGCGTCGCCTCGATCGTGGTGGAGGCGGGGCGATGAGCGACGAGCACCCGGAGCTGGCCGGCTACGAGGCATCCGACGGCCCCTACCGCCCCCGCCGAGCGAAGGTCATGCGCGCAGTCGTGCTCGTCGCGCTCGCCGCCATGCTGCTGCCGCTCGTGCTCTCGGCCGTATCGGTCGCCCGCTCCACCGCCGCCCGCGCCTGCTTCGTCTACGTCGAGACCTACGTGCCCGACGCCGCCGCCTCCCACGTGCGCTTCGACCTCTTCGAGGAGACCGGCGCTGGCTGGCAGTGCGACTGGATCACCACCAGCGGCGTCACCCACCACCTCGGCAGCCTCGGGCTGATCCCGTCGGGCGCGGTCGTGCCGCCGGGCGTGCGGACCTGAGAACGCTTCGAGCGAAAACCGATCCGAAGCGGATGTTAGGCCGAGTCAGCACCGCCGTCTCTAGGCGACCCCGCCTCTAGCTTGGCGCGCATTTGGTCCAGAAGCGTCTGGACCTGGGCGTCGTCGAACAGCATCCCAACCTCGATCGCAGGACCGCTGAGATCGGCGGTCGATTCGACGATCACCTCGAACTCGCCGCTGTCCCAGATTGTTGCGACGACGAGTTCGCGTTCAGTAGCGATCTCAAGCGTGACGCTGTCCTTGCTACGGCCAGAGCTTGGCCCAGTGAGATCGACGCTCGCCCCGTCTGCTTCCATCGACTTCAGGTTCAGCTCGAGCCACACCACTGCAGACGTGAGAAGGTGCCTGCTCTGGACGCCCATAGTCTCCCTCGCCGCCTTCCGATTTCTTCGCCAAGTTGTCGCATCGGCGAACGGTCAAGCCAGTGCCTCGAGCAGATGCGCGTTCCGCTTCGCGATGAGTCGGCGCAGGTAGGGCACGAGCACCACGCGCTCGGCGAGGCGGCCGAAGATCGGGGACGCGACCGTGATCCGGTCGGTCATCCGCGTTCCGGTGCCGGACGTCTCGAACTCATGGACGTGCGTGAACGCCCGGAACGGCCCCCGCACCTGCCGGTCGACGAACCGAGACGGACGCTCCAACTCGGCGATCTCCGACGTCATGGTGAACCAGATGCCGAAGTGGCGCGCCCGCCAGGTCACGGTCTCGCCGAGGCCGATGCGCCCGGTGGTCACACCGGCGACCGCGCGCTCCCCGGACTGCGCCATCGACGACACGTGCGCGTCGATGTCGAGCGAGATGTCGAGCATCTCCTCGACGCCGTACGGCGCCTCGGTCGTCAGGACGAAGGTGGATGGCACGATGCCATTCTGCCGAGCTTCAGGCGCTGGGATCCGGGGCTGGGGACGCTTTGACCGAGTGCGCGTCGACCCCTTCGGTTGGGCCCACCTCCGAGGCATCCGCCCGCACCCGCCGCGGCCACACCGCCGCCACCGCCGCGCCGAGCACCACGAGCACGTTCGCGACGATGAGCAGGCGGTAGTCGACGATGCCGAGCAGGGCGGCGCCGAGCAGCGTCGCGAGGGTCTGCGGCACGTTGATCGCGAGGTTCGCGGCGGCGCCGACGCGGCCCTGCAGGCGGGCGGGGGTGGTGCGCTGGCGGTGGGTCGCGTAGGCGACGATGACCCAGACGACGCCGAGCCCGACGAACGGGATCGCGGCGACCGCGAGCCACGCCCACCAGCCCGCGGTCGGCAGTAGGCCGAGGCCGACGATGGCGACGCCGAGCGCGATGGTGCGCGACTCTCCGAGCCGGCCGACGACCCGCGCGGCGGTGATGCCGCCGATGAGCGAACCCACGCCCTGCGCGGTGACGATGATGCCGAGCCACGCGCTGTCGAGTCCGAGCCCGCCGAGCGCCGGGAAGATGGTCGCGTTCGACAGGCCGGTCGACGCGAACGCGACGGTGATCACGATCGTGAAGAGGGCGAGCATGGGCGAGGCGGCGATGTGGCGCACGCCCGCGCCGAGCTCGGTCCAGTAGTGCGCGCGCTCGGCGGCGGGTGTCGGCGGAGTCTCCTGCAGGTCGATGCGGGCGATGAGCACCGACGCGATGGCGAACGTCGCCATGGTCGTGCCGATGACCCAGACGGGGCCCGCGAAGACGTACAGCGCCGTGCCGATGAGCGGCGAGAGCAGGCGCGCGGCCTGGTCGATCGTCGAGAGCAGGCCGTTGCCCGAGGCGAGCTCCTCGTCGGGCAGCAGGTCGCGGATCAGCCCCGACTGTGCGGCCGCCGTGAGGTACCCGACGCAGCCGTACAGCAGCATGACGACGTAGATGATCCAGACATCGGATGCCTCCTGCACGAGCAGCAGCACGAGCAGCAGCGGAACCATGGCGGCGTTCGCGAGCGCGAGCAGCTTGCGGCGGGAGAACCGGTCGGCGATCTCGCCGAGGAACGGGGCGCTGAGCGCGGCGAGCCCGAACATCACGAAGACGATCGCCGCGGCGGAGCCCGAGCCGGTGAGGTCGTTCACCCAGACCGCCATCATCAGGAACAGCGCGCTGTCGCCGATGTTGCTGAACACCCACGCGCCGGCGAGGCGGCGGAACGGTCGGCGCTGCCAGGCGGCGGGCGTGCGGCGACGGGCATCCGTCGTCTCGGTCTCGGGGGCGGTCATGACTGGGCTCCGGTCTCGTCGGTGGTGCGCTCGTCAGTGTCGGCTTCGTCGGTGTCGGTCGCATCGGGCGCGGCGCCAGGCGCCCCGGTGGGCACCGAGCCGGGCTCGGCGTTCAAGGTCGCGAACATGCGCACGAGCCGGGCGCCCTCGGGGCGCAGCGACGGGTCGCCGATGCGGCCGGTGAACGGCTCGACGAGGGCGACGATCTGCTCGCCCAGCGCGGCGAGTTCGTCGCGGGTCGCCCAGAAACTCGAGGTGCCGACCATCGACGACCCCGCCCACTCGTGCTCGGCGGTGTCGCGCCCGACGGCGTCGAAGTATCCGCGCAGGCGGGCGTGCTCGCGGTCGACGACCAGACCGGCGAGGCCGAGCACGGATGCCATGGAGTCGGCGTTCTCCGGCGCGGGCGCTGCGCCCCACTGCCGAGCGACGAGCCGCCACGGCTTCTCGCGCCCGCGCGGCTCGGCGCGCTCGATGTAGCCGTACTTCTCGAGCTGCCGCAGGTGGAACGACGCACTCGCGACCGACTCCCCCACCTGCTCGGCGCACTCCGTCGCGGTCGCGTCGACCACGTCACCGAGCATCTCGAGGAGCGCGAGACGGATGGGGTGCGCGAGGGCGCGGATGCGTGCGGGGTCGTCGACCTGCATCCGCTCGTCTGAACCTGCCATGTGGCGAGGCTACAACCCTAAAGACTCCTTGTGCAAGACTTCTTTAGGATTGATCTCGTCAGAGGAGCAGGAACGCCAGAACGGCGAAGACGACGACACCGACGAGACTCAGGCACGCTGCCAGCTCGGTCGTCGTGAGGCCGCCTCCACGTGGTCCAGAATCCTCGCCTCGCGCGCGCACGACCAGCACCGCCGCGAGCACGAAGGCGAGCAGGAGGACGAGGGCGACGACGATCGCCGCAGTGCCGATCGGCCCGGCCAGCGCCGGCTGCTCACCGACGTAGCGGATGGTCTGCGAGAAGAACACCATCCCAATCGCACACCAGACCACGCCCACCACGACGAGCTGGCGGACGTGGCTCGCGGGCGAAACCGCGAGCACGCCCGAACTCAGCGGCACGCTCGTCTGCCGCATGAGCCGACGGAAGAACCGCGTCAGTTGCACTCGAAACGTCGCGATCGCGAGACCACCCAGGAGGGCAGCTGTGCCCATGAAGAACGTGCCGACCGCGGAGATCACCCGTGCACCTCCGACGTCGACGGCCGAGAACCCGCGAGCTCGGGACGGCCGTCAAAGGCTACCGGGCGAGCGGCGCCTCAGCGGCATCCGCTCACAGCCCTACCGAGCTACAGCTGCTCGCGCACCTGCCGGCGGATGACCTTACCGATCAGTGACCGGGGCAGGTCGTCGACCTCGACGACTCGGCGGGGCACCTTGTAGGGCGTCAGCCGGTCGCGCACGGCGGTGCGGATCGCCTCGGGGTCGAGCGTCGCGCCCGGCTGGAGCACGACCGCGGCGACGACCTGCTCCCCCGAGTGCTCGTCGGGCATGCCCACGACGGCGCAGTCGACGACGTCGGGGTGCTGGCGGATGACGTCTTCGACCTCGCTCGGCGCGACGTTGAAGCCGCCCGTGATGATGAGCTCCTTGATGCGGTCGACGATGCGCACGAAGCCGCCGTCGTCGATCGTCACGATGTCGCCGGTGCGGAACCAGGGCGCGCCGCCGTTGGGGTCGTCGACGAACACCTCGGCCGTCTCCTCGGGGCGGTTCCAGTACCCGCTGAACACCTGCGGGCCGCGCACGACGAGCTCACCGCGCTCGCCGGCCGGCACGTCCTCGGTCGGCGCATCCGGGTCGACCACACGCACCTCGGTGTCTGGCAGCGGCAGGCCGACGGTGCCCGCGCGGCGGGTCGTCGCGACCGGGTTGGCCATGAGCACCGGCGAGGTCTCCGACAGTCCGTACCCCTCGACCAGGTACCCGCCGGTCTTCGCCTCCCACGGCTCGACGACCGATGCCGACAGCGGCATCGCCCCCGAGATCGCGATCGAGATGCCCTCGAGCGACACGCCCTGCTCGGCCGCGGCCGCGGTCAGGCGTTCGTAGATCGGCGGCACAGCCGGCAGGAACGTCGGCGGGTGCTTGCGCACCACTTTCAGCACGAGGTCGGGGTCGAAGCGCGGGAACAGCACGAGTCGCGCGCCCATGCTCATCGCGAAGGTGAGGCAGAGCGTCAGCCCGTAGGCGTGGAACATCGGCAGCACGGCGTAGACGACCGACGTGCCGCGCGGGATCTCGGGCACCCACGCGCGCGCCTGCGCGGCGTTCGCGAGCAGGTTCGCGTGCGTGAGCGTCGCGCCCTTCGGCCGGCCGGTGGTACCGCTCGTGTACTGGATGAGCGCCACGTCGCCGACACGCGGCGCGTGGATGTGGGGCTCGATGCGATCGGATGCCACGAGTTCGCGCCAGGTCACGGTGTCGCGCACGTCCGTGGTGAGCGCCTCGCGCGCCTCGCGGGCCTTCGCGATCGGCAGGCGCAGCGCCGCGCGGGTGCCGAACGGCATCGCGCGGGTGACGTCGACCGAGACGATGTGCCGCTGGGCGATGTCGTCGGGGAAGTCCTGGATGGTCTCGACGACCTTGCTCCAGGCGACGACGACGCGTGCGCCGTGGTCCTCGAACTGGTGGCGCAGCTCGCGCGGCGTGTAGAGCGGGTTGTGCTCGACCACGATCGCGCCGAGGCGGAGGATCGCGTAGAACGCAACGATGTGCTGCGGGCAGTTCGGCAGCACGATCGCCACTGGATCGCCGGGCTGCACGCCGAGCTTGCGGAGGCCTTCGGCGGCGCGGTCGATCTGCTCGCCGAGCTCGGCGTAGGTCGTGACGCGGCCGAAGAACTCGAGCGCAGGCCGGTCGGGATACTGCGCGACCGACTCGTGGATGAGGTCGATCAGCGACCCCGTGGGCGCGTCGAGGTGGTGCGGCACGCCCGGCGCGTAGCTTGCGAGCCAGGCCTTGCCGGAGGCATCCGACATGCCTATGCAGCCCCGTCGAACATGCTGGTGACGGAGCCGTCGTCGAAGACCTCGTGGATCGCGCGCGCGAGCAGCGGCGCGATCGACAGCACGGTCAGGCGGTCCCAGTGCTTCTCGGGCGGCAGCGGCAGGGTGTCGGTGACGACGACCTCGTCGATGAACTCGCTCTGCAGCAGCTCGGTCGCGGGCGGCGAGAACACCGCGTGCGTCGCGGCGACGACGATGTTGGTCGCGCCGTTCTTCTTCAGCGCCTCGGCGGCCTTCACGATGGTGCGGCCGGTGTCGATGAGGTCGTCGACCAGCAGGCAGGTGCGGCCCTCGACCTCGCCGACGATCTCGTGCACCGAGACCTGGTTCGGCACCAGCGGGTCGCGACGCTTGTGGATGATGGCGAGCGGCGCGCCGAGCTTGTCGCTCCAGATGTCGGCGACGCGCACGCGGCCCATGTCGGGCGAGACGACCGTGAGCGTCTCGGGGTCGAGCTTCTTCTTGAAGTGCTCGAGCAGCACCGGCATGGCGAAGAGGTGGTCGACGGGGCCGTCGAAGAAGCCCTGGATCTGCGCCGCGTGCAGGTCGACCGACATGATGCGGTCGGCGCCGGCGGTCTTGTACAGGTCGGCGACGAGGCGCGCCGAGATGGGCTCGCGACCGCGGCCCTTCTTGTCCTGCCGGGCGTACGGGTAGAACGGCGAGACGACGGTGATGCGCTTGGCGGAAGCCCGCTTCAACGCGTCGAGCATGATGAGCTGCTCCATGAGCCACTCGTTGATGGGCGACGGATGCGACTGGATGACGAACACGTCGCAGCCGCGCACGCTCTGGCTGAAGCGCGCGTAGATCTCGCCGTTGGCGAAGGTGCGCGAGTCCGACTCGACGAGCTCGGTGTCGAGCTCCCGCGCGATCTCCTCGGCCAGTGCCGGGTGCGCCCGGCCCGTCACAAGGACGAGCTGCTTCGTGGTCTTGCTCGTGATGCTCGACATCCGCTGGTGGTCCCTCCCCCGGCTCAGCCGGCGTCCGTCTCGTCGTCCGTTGCAGCAGGGGTCGCGGCCTCCGCCGCCTCCGCTGCGGCCGACCCGGGTCGGTGCTCCTGCACCCACCCCGGCAGGTTGCGCTGGGGGGCGACGTTCACCGCGAGCGCGCCGGCCGGTACGTCCTTGCGCACGACCGTCCCCGCTCCCGTGTACGCTCCGTCGCCAATCCTAATGGGCGCGACGAACACGCCGTGGGACCCGGTCCGCACGTGCGAGCCGATCTCCGAGTGGTGCTTGTTCACCCCGTCGTAGTTGGCGAAGATCGAGCCGGCGCCGATGTTCGCCCCCTCGCCGATCGTCGCGTCGCCCACGTACGACAGGTGCGGCACCTTGCTGCCCTCGCCGATCGTGGCGTTCTTCGTCTCGACGAACGTGCCGATCTTGCCGTCCGCGCCGAGCGCGGTGCCCGGGCGAAGGTACGAGAAGGGCCCGACGGATGCCCCTGGGCCGATGGCCGACAGGGTGGCATCCGTTCGCTTCACCGTCGCCCCCGCCCCGACCTCGCAGTCGAGCAGGGTGGTGTCGGGGCCGATCACGGCGCCCGCCTCGATGACGGTCGCGCCCTGGATGTGCGAGCCGGGCAGGATCGTCACGTCGGGCGCGATGCGCGCCTTCAGGTCGATCCAGGTGGACGCCGGGTCCTGCACGGTCACGCCGTTCAGCTGCCAGCCGCGGATGATGAGGGCGTTCAGCCTGAGGGCGGCCTCGCTGAGCTGCGCGCGGTCGTTCACGCCGGCGACGAGCCACGGCTCCGACACCGGCACGGCCGACACCTCGGAGCCCGCGCGACGCAGCAGCGCGATCATGTCGGTGAGGTACTTCTCGCCCTGTGCGTTGTCGGTGGTGAGGTTCGCGAGCTGGTCGCGCAGCTCCTGCACGCCGAACGCGTACACCCCGGCGTTCGCCTCCTGCAGGGCGAGCTCCTCGCTCGTCGCATCCTTCTGCTCGACGATGCGGTCGAGCGCCCCCTCGGCCGTGCGCACGATGCGGCCGTAGCCCGTGGCGTCGTCGTAGACGGCCGAGAGCACGGATGCGGCGGCCGTCGCGTCGCGGTGGCGCGCGAGGAACCCGTGCAGCGTGCCCGCGTTCAGCAGCGGCACGTCGCCGTTCAGCACGAGCACGTCGCCGTCGAAGTCGTCGGGCAGTGCGGCGACCGCCTGCTCGACGGCGCGGCCGGTGCCGGGCACCTCGTCCTGGTCGACGATGATCGCGTCGGGGTACTCGGCGAGGATCGCCTCGGCGACCCGGTCGCGCTCGTGTCGCACCACCGCGACGACGTAGGCGGCGTCGAGCTCGCGCGCCGTGGCGAGCACGTGCGCGATCATCGGCGCGCCCGCGAGCGGGTGCAGCAGCTTCGGGGTGGCGGACTTCATGCGCGTGCCCTGCCCGGCGGCGAGTACGACGACGGCGAGCTTCTCATCGGTCATGCTCCGCCACCAGGATTCGAACCTGGACTTCACAGCTCCAAAGGCTGTCGTGCTGCCGTTACACCATGGCGGACCGCGCGCTCCCGCAGGCGGGCACGCGCGCGTCCAAGTCTGCCATGCGGGGGTGCGCCAGGCGGTGTCGGCGAGCGGGGCTCTCGCACGGTGCTTATTTTCGTATTACACTATCACCATGAGTGAGCGCGAGTCGATCGACGGAGTGCCGGTCACCGAAGACCAGATCGCCGAGTGGGCTGCCGAGGCGGAGGCAGGCTACGACGTCACTGCTCTGAAGAAGCGAGGGCGTGGGCGCCCCGGGCGCGGCGCGGAGCCGTCGCAAGTTGTGGCACTGCGGCTCACGAGTGAGGAACTCGCCGCCCTCGATGCGCGAGCGGAACGCGAGCACAAGACGCGCTCCGAGCTCATCCGCGACGCGATCGCCGCCTACGCCGCGTGAAGGTCCACGCGGGCGCGCTCAAGCACGGCATCTCGGCCGAGGACGCGACGCAGGCGGCATCCTGGCCCCTCTGGATCGAGGATCTCGACGACGACTCCCCCGCCCGTCAGCTGCGTCTCGGATTCGACACGCAGGGTCGCCTGCTCGAGACGGTGGTGCTGACCTTCGACAGCGGCAACGAGCTGGTCATCCATGCGATGAAGGCGCGACCGCAGATGCTCGAGCTGCTTCCCTAGGTCGAACCAGCCGTCACGCCTGGTAGACGACCTCGCCGCGCTTGTAGGTGGTGACGACGGCGATGTCGCGGATCGCGTCGGGGTCGACCTCGAGCGGGTTCGCGTCGAGCACGACCAGGTCGCCGAGCTTGCCCACCTCGATCGAGCCGCGGTCATGCTCGGTGCGGTGCTCGTAGGCGCCGTTGATCGTCAGGGCACGCAGGCCCTCGAGCGGAGTGACGCGCTGCACCTCGCCGAGCACCACGCCGCCCGACGAGCGGCGCACGACCGACGACCACAGCAGCAGCAGCGGGTTGATCGGCGTGATCGGGTAGTCGGAGTGGTTCGTCGGCTTCAGGCCCTTGTCGATCGCGGTGCGCATCGGCGAGATGCCGAACGCGCGCCGCTCGCCGAAGTTGCGGATGTGCGTGTCGCCGAACAGGTACGTATGCACCGTGAACATCGACGGCTCGAACCCCTCGGCGACGTAGTCGTCGAGCTGCTCGATGCGCATGACCTGCGAGTGGATCGGCACGGTGCGCCCGGGCGGGGTCGCGCCGGCCGCGACGGCGTTGCGGTGCGCCGTGAGCAGCTGGTCGACCGCCCCGTCGCCGTTCGTGTGCGCGAACACCTGCACGCCGTTGCGGTAGGCGAGTTCGACGAGCTGGTCGGTCGTCGCCTGGTCGATGACCGCGAGGCCGTGCCAGTGCTGCTCCCCGCCGGGCCCGCCGGTGACGTACTCCTCGGTGACGTTCGCGGTACGCCCCTGCGGCGAGCCGTCGAGGATGAGCTTCAGCCCCTGCACGGTGTGCCCGTTCGAGGTGGTGCCGATGAGCCCCGACTCGAGGCCCTCCTGGAAGTCGGTGAACACCACGAGCGAGCGCACGTCGACCGGGATGCCCGCCCCGTCGGCGAGGTCGCGCACCTGGTGCACCTGCTCCATCGACGCAGCGCCGTCCTGCACCGTCGTCACGCCCCACCGCGCGTACTCGCGCAGCATCTGGAACATGGCCGACTCCTCGTAGTCGAGGAGGCCGAACACGAGCGGGATCCACGCCTGCTCCCACAGCACGCCGTTCGGCTTCCGCGTGCCCGGATAGCGCACGATCGTGCCGCCGTCCGGGTCGTCGACGCCGTCGACGAACCCGTGATCCTCGAGCACGCGCGTGTTGGCGACGCCGCCGTGCCCGGAGATGTGCACGACCGCGACCCGGTGCTCCGGGAACTCGCGGTCGAGGATGTCGGCGGTGAGCACCCCGTCGTCCTCCATCTCGTCGGGGTAGTAGCCCCAGCCGATGACGAACTCGCCCGGCGCCGGCTGGTTGCGGTCCTTCGCGTCGTGGAGCTTCCGCAGGATGTCGGCGACGGTGCGCACGTCGCCCGTCGGAGCGGGCTGCAGCGCCGCGTGCTTGATGTACGGCGCGCCCATCGAGACGTGGCTGTGCCCGTCGACGAAGCCCGGGATCACGGTCTTGCCGCCCACGTCGACCGTGGTCGTGTCGGGGCCCGCGAGCGCGGCGATCTCGTCGGCCGAGCCGACGGCGGTGATCAGCCCGTCGGTCACGGCCACCGCCTCCGCGATCGTGTCGGCGTCATCGACGGTGATGACGGTGCCGCCGGTGAGGATGAGGTCTGGTGCGGTCATTGCTGCCTCCGAGGCATCCGATCGTGCAGTGGTTCAGGTTCGGTCGTTCTCATCGGGGTCCGGCTTCGGCGAGGCATTCGACTGCCCCTCCCCGCCGCCTGCGGCGAGTGCCACGGGCGTGCCGTCGAGCGTGAGCGGGCCGTCGACCAGCGTGCCCGCCTTGCGCATGGCGTTTGCGCGGGCGAAGAACAGCGTCGAGATCACCGCCAGCACGGTGAGGATGCCGGCGAAGATGAACATGGTCGTGTTGAACGAGCCGACGAAGACATCGGATGCCTCGCCGATGACCCGTTCGACCTCGGCAGGGTCGTAGTCCGACAGGTCGCCGCCCGAGACGTACGAGGTGATCATGCCCGTGTAATAGCCCTGCTGCGCGGGCTCGACGTTCGCCTGGGCGAACGCCTCGGCGATGCCGCGGCCGTACTGGCCGAACAGGAAGGTCGAGCTGAGCGCGGTGCCGAGCGCGAAGCTCATCTGACCGATCGCGGTCTTCGACGACGCCATCGCGCCGGTGAGCGCGGGCGGCGGCTTCGCCACGAAGTATTGGCCCATCGTCGTCTCGTTGAGCATGCGGGCGAACCCACCGATGACCATGGGGATCGCGAAGAAGATGTACGGGGTCGACGTGCCCGAGAAGCCCATCCAGACGAGCGTGCCGATCAGCAGCACGTGCCCGACGATGAGGTTCAGCGAGGCGGGGATGCCCTTCGACAGCAGGCGGCCGGCCACGATCGCGCCGATCACCATGGCGATGTTCATCGGCAACTGGCCGAGGCTCACCTGCAGCGGCTGGTAGAGGAACACGTACTGCCACAGCATCGACAGCTGGATCATGACGACGGCCTGCCACATGTTGAACGAGAAGCCGACGGCGACCGAGCCTGCGAGCTCCGGGTCCTTGAAGAGCTTGACCGGGAAGGCCGGATGCGACGAGCGGGCCTCCCACCAGACGAAGACGACGAACGCCACCAGACCAACCCCGACGGGGATCAGCACCTGGGGTGACACCCAGCCCGACTCGGCCGCGCCCGAGAGCCCGTAGATGACCCCGACCATGGTGATCGCGATCATGCTGAGTCCGACGTAGTCGAACGGGCCGGGGTCGTTCGCCTTCGCCTCGGGCAGCCCGCGCAGGCACATGAGGAGTGCGATCACTGCGACGATCGGCAGCAGGAGATAGCCGTAGCGCCAGCCGAAGCCGGCCATCCAGCCAGCGACGACCCCCAGGATGAGCGCCGCGGCGGTCTGCCCGGCGAGCCAGAACGCGACCGCCTTCGGAATCTGATTCGGCAGCACCTCGCGCAGCAGCGCGAAGCTCAGGCCGAACGAGGCGGCGATGCCGATGCCCGTGATCGCCCGGCCCGACATGAAGATCAGGGTGGTCGGGGCGATCGCCGTGATCACGCCGCCCGCCGCAGCTACGACGAGTCCGGCGAGCATCACCCTGCGCCGGCCGAGCCGGTCGCCGAGCGACCCCGTGGTGAGGATGAACGCGGCGAGCGCGAGCGTGCCGACGCTGGCGGCGAAGGCCCGCTCCGACGACGACATGTCGAGCTCGGTGCCCGCGCCCACGATCGCGATGTTGTTCGCTGTCGGATCGACGACCTGCAGGCACGAGGCCGCGGTCAGTGCGATCAGTGCCGCGGTGGTGCCCTTCGTTGCCGTGCTTCCCGGCGCCTGCCTGCTCACGAGCTCCCCCGTCCGTCCCCCGACACGGCTGACGCTAGCAGCCGGACGCTGCCCTTCGGAAGGGTGTAGGTTCGGCCGTGTCGGCGATCTCAGGTCGGGGGTACGGATGCCGCGGATGACACGGGCGTGGTCGGTGTGAGCGGCGTCGAGGCACCCGCATCCGCTCGCTTCACCCGGCGCCAGTGGCTGCTGCTCATCGGCTGCGGCATGGGCTTCGCGGTCACCGGCGCCGACCCCGCCGTGTTCTCGGCCAACATCGCGCTCGTGCGCACCGACCTCGGGCTCGACGGCGCGGAGACGGCGTTCATCGCGTCGCTCGCGACCCTGGTGCTCGCGGCTACCATCCTGGGTGCGGGCGTGCTGGGCGACATCCGCGGCAAGAAGCAGATGTTCATCGTCGGCGGCATCATCACCGCGATCGGCGAGGTGCTCGTCTGGGTGCCCGGCGGGTTCCCGCTGCTGATCGCGGCGCGCGCGGTCGCGGGCATCGGGTTCGCGTTCCTGCTGGGGCTGTCGCTCACCATCGTGAACGCGTCGTTCACGCCCGAGCAGCGCCCGCGCGCCATCGGCATGTACCTCGCGATGGCGTTCGCATGCACCGCGCCGATGCCCGCGATCGCCGGGCTCGTCTCGGCGGGCACCGACTGGCGCAACGGGTTCCTCGTGTTCGCCGGGTTCGCGCTGCTCGCGGCCGGGCTGGCCTGGCGGTTCATCGACCCGATCCCGAAGGCGGAGGGGCGGCGGCTCGACCTCGCGGGCATCCTGCTCGCCGCCGTCACCCTCGTGGGGCTCGTGTACGGCATCTCGCGCCTGCAGGACGGCCTGAACGTTGGTTCGCTCGTGCCGCTCGGGATCGGCATCGTGGGCGCCGTGCTGTTCGTGGTCGTCGAGCGGCGGGTCGCGCAGCCGGCCCTCGACCTGCGGCTGTTCTCGCGCGGCCCGTTCAACGCGGCCGTCGGCGGCGTCGCGACCTACAACTTCCTGAACGGCGGGTTCACGCTGCTCGTCTCGTACTACCTCGTGGTCGTGCAGGGGGCGTCGACCGCCGTGCTCGGGCTGCTCATGGTGCCCGCCGCGATCGTGCAGGCGTTCGCGGCCGGGTGGGCGGGGCGCCTCATCACCGCGCTCGGGTCGCGCACCGCGCTCGCGATCGGCCTGGGCGCCTGCACGCTCACGTGCTTCGCATTCGCCGCGCTCGGCGTCGACACCCCGATCTGGGTCGTAGTCATCGCGTTCACGATGATGTCGGTGTCGAACGCGCTCACGCAGACGCCGGTCGCGAACCTCATGATGAGCTACGCCCCGCGCGAGCTCGGCGGCTCGATCGCCGGCGTGAAGTCGGGCGTCGGCCAGACCGCCTACTCGCTCGGGCCGGTCGTGTACACGGTCGTCGCGACGATCCTGCTGCGCATGACCACGTCGGCCGAGATGGATCGCGCAGGGCTCACGGACGACGACGTGCGCGAGGCGCTCGCGTCGACCAGCGGCGGCGCGACGAGCGCCGGCGGCGGCGCCAACCAGGTGCTCGACCCCGACACGCTCGCCGCGCTCACCGAGGCGATCCGGGTGCCGTTCGCGCACGGGCTGCAGTGGACGAGCCTCGTCATGGCGATCGTGCCGCTCACCGCGCTGCTGCTGGCGCTGCGACTGCTGCCGCGCAAGGGGCAGGGGGCGGATGCCTCCGGCTCGGCGCCGTCCGGCGACGCACCGCACTCGTGACCCGCGATACTGGACGAATGGCCGAGGCAGACGAGGTCGACCGCATCGTCGACGACTGGGAGCGCGAGCGACCCGACCTCGATTTCGCGCCGCTGCAGGTGCTGAGCCGGGTCGCGCGCCTGTCGAAGCACCTCGACCGCGCCCGGCGCACCGCGTTCGCCCGCTCGGAGCTCGAGTCGTGGGAGTTCGACGTGCTCTCCGCGCTGCGCCGCGCCGGCGAGCCGTACCGCCTCTCCCCGAAGGCGCTGCTGCAGCAGACACTCGTCTCGAGCGGCACCATGACGAACCGCATCGACCGCCTCGTCGAGCGCGGGCTCGTGTCGCGCCAGACGGACCCGAACGACGGCCGCGGCATCCTCGTCGTCATGTCGACCGCCGGGCTCAACCGCGTCGACGCCGCCATCACGCGTCTCGTCGACGCCGAGGCCGAACTGCTCGGATCGCTGCCGGCAGCCGAGCGCAATCGCCTCGCGAACCTGCTGCGCAAGCTCAGCCTGGGCTTCGACGAGCTCGGCACGTAGGTCGGCCCAGGGGCATCCGCTCGCCCCTGCCGTCTACGCCTCGAGCTGCTCGCTCAGCTCCAGCCACCGGGTCTCGAGGTCGGCGACGGATGCCTCGAGCTCACCGAGCTCCACGGTGAGCACGCCGAGCCCGGTGAAGTCCGTCTGGTCGTGCGCGGCCAGGCGCTCGTGCGCCTCAGCGATCTCGCGCTGCTGCTTCTCGAGCCGCCGGTCGATCGACGCGAGCTCCTTCTCGGCGGTGCGGCGCGCGGCGCCGGTGAGCGCCGACGCGGCCGGCGTGGCGGGCGCCTGCGTGGTGGTCGCTGCGGCGACGGCGGACGCGCCGGCACCGGCATCCGTCGACCGCCTGCGCAGCTCGAGGTACTGCTCGACGCCGCCGGGCAGGTGGCGGAGGTGGCCCTCCATGACGGCGTACTGCTGGTCGGTGACGCGCTCGACGAGGTAGCGGTCGTGGCTCACGACGAGGAGCGTGCCGGGCCAGGTGTCGAGGAGGTCCTCGATGGCGGCGAGCATGTCGGTGTCGAGGTCGTTCGTGGGCTCGTCGAGGATGAGCACGTTCGGCTCCTCGAGCAGGATGAGCAGCAGCTGCAGGCGGCGCTTCTGCCCGCCCGAGAGGTCCTTCACCGGGGTCGAGAGCTGCGCACTCGTGAATCCGAGGCGCTCGAGCAGCTGGCCGGGCGTGAGCTCGGTGCCGCCGGCGACGTAGCTCGACTTCTGGCGGCCGATGATCGCGCTGACGCGCTCGTCGCCGAGGCCCTCCAGCTCGTCGAGCTGCTGCGTGAGGCTCGCGATGCGCACCGTCTTGCCGCGCTTCACGCGTCCGCTGGTCGGCTCGACCGCGCCCGTGACGAGGCCGAGCAGCGTGGACTTGCCCGCGCCGTTCACGCCGAGGATGCCGGTGCGCTCGCCCGGGGCGATGCGCCATTCGATGTCGCGCAGGATCTGGCGGGGCGTGCCGCTCGTGGCATCCGTCACCTCGACCCCGGCGTCGAGCAGGTCGACGACGTCCTTGCCGAGGCGCGCGACCGCGAGGCTCGACAGCTCGACGCTGTCGCGCACCGGCGGCTCACCCTCGATGAGCTGGTTCGCCGCCTCGATGCGGAACTTCGGCTTGCTCGTGCGGGCCGGGGCGCCGCGGCGGAGCCACGCGAGCTCCTTGCGGGCGAGGTTGCGGCGCTTCGCCTCGGATGCCGCCGCCATCTTGTCGCGCTCGACGCGCTGGAGGATGTACGCCGCGTAGCCGCCCTCGAACGGCTCGAGGATGCGGTCGTGCACCTCCCACGTCGCCGTGCACACTTCGTCGAGGAACCAGCGGTCGTGCGTGACGACGACGAACGCACCCTGGCCGGCGGGCCATCTCGTCTTGATGTGGGCGGCGAGCCACGCGATGCCCTCGACGTCGAGGTGGTTCGTCGGCTCGTCGAGGAACAGCACGTCCCAGTCGCCGACGAGCAGCGCGGCGAGCGCGACGCGGCGCCGCTGGCCGCCGCTCAGGTCGCCGACGCGCGCCTGCCACGGCACATCCGCGAGCAGCCCGCCGATCACGTCGCGCGTGCGCGCGTCGCCCGCCCACTCGTGCTCGTCGATGCCGCCGACGACCGCGTGCGCGACGGTGTGCGCCGGGTCGACGGTATCGGCCTGGTCGAGCATGCCCACACGGATGCCTCGCCGCTGCGTGACCCGCCCGGCATCCGGCTCCAGCCTGCCCGCGAGCAGCCGCAGCAGCGTCGACTTGCCGTCGCCGTTGCGGCCGACGATGCCGACCCGGTCGCCCTCGTCGAGCCCGACCGTCACCTCGTCGAAGACGACGCGGGTGGGGTACTCGAGGTGCAGCCGTTCGCCGCCGAGGAGGTGTGCCATGACCGTCCGAGCCTACCCGCGCGCGCTGCGCGCTCCGCTCCTCACGCCGCGCCCCGCGCCGCCCGCGCCCGACCGAGTACGCAAACTGCTGCAATCCACCATTCGTTTCCGCGCTCTGCGTACTCCGTCCCCGTTCGCGCGCGCGACCGAGTACGCAGAGCGCGGGAACGCAGAAGGCGTTTCCGCACTTTGCGTACTCCGCCGGCCAGACAGAGCGCGCTCTGCGTCCTCCACAAGCGTGCACGTCACGCGAGTCGGGCAGCGGCAGGTCGCCCACGCCGCCGTCGTCCATGCGTGACACATCGTGATCGCATGGCACGCCGACCCACGCCGCTCCCAGCCCCGCTCGCCTCGGCGCCGTTCCGCGTCTCGACCGCCGACGAACACGGCGTGAAGCGCGGGCGACTCCGCGCACGGGACCTCGAAGCGCCCTATCACGGCTCCCGCACGGCTGAGGCGCCGGCGAGTCACCTCGACCGGGCAGCGGTGTACGCCGTGCGGATGCCCGATCACCACGCATTCGCCGGTCTGACGGCCGCGATCATCTACAGCGCACCCGTCCCGATGCGTCCCGCCGAAGTGCAGCCGCTCCATGTGTCGGGCCACACGGACAAAGGGCTCCCCCGGTGCTCTGGCGTTCGCGGTATCCGACGGCGCGCGAAGCAAGTAGTACGTGTGCAGGGAGCTAAGGCACTGCGGGTCTCCTCTCCTGCCGATGCCTGGTGCGAGCTCGTGGGCATCCTGTCGCATGAGGATCTCGTCGCGGTCGGCGACTTCTTCGTCACCGGGCGCCAGCCGGTCGACGACGATGACGAGCCGCTCGCGACGATCGCAGAGTTGGAGGCTGCGGTCGACGCGCGATCGCGGAGCAACGGCGTGATGCAGCTGCGGGCGGCGCTCCGCGACATCCGCTACGGCGCAGTCTCCCGCATGGAGACCCGAACTCGGCTCGTCATCGTGAGCGGCGGGCTCCCGGAGCCCGAGTTGAACCACCGTGTCTACGACAACGAGCGCAAACTTGTCGCGATCGTCGATCTCGCCTACCCCGGGTTCAAGGTCGCGGTCGAGTACGAGGGCGAGCACCACTTCGAGCCGGTGCAGGGGCGCAAGGACATCGAGCGCCGCGAGAAGCTCGCCGACCTCGGCTGGACGACGGTGCAGGTCACGTCGAAGGACGTGTTCGACACCCCAGAGCAGACGGTGGAGCGCATCCGTGCCCGACTCCGCTCCCGCGGCGCGAACGTGTAGGCGCGTCCGCAACTCGCACGCGACCGAGTACGCAAAGTGCGCGAATCGGCGACAGATTGAAGAAGTTTGCGTACTCGGTGTCCGCGGAGGATACGCTCCAACGCCCAGCGGCCGCGACGGAGTACGCAAAGTGCGTGAACCTGCGACGCGTTGCAGCAGTTTGCGTACTCGGTGGGCCACATCGGTCGCGGACCGCGCGACGGAGTACGCAAAGTGCGTGAAACAGCGGCGGGTTGCAGCAGTTTGCGTACTCGGTCGAGCGGGGCCGCGGCGCGGGGCCGGACGCAGACGCTAGGCGGGGAGGACGCGGGCGCCGTGCACGGGGCCGTGGGCGCGGATCGCGGTGAGACGCGAGGCCGAGAGGGCGACCTGGAGCTCGAGGGCGGCGTCGGCGTCGGCCGCGAGGAACGCGACCGTGGGGCCCGAGCCGGAGACGATGCCGGCGAGCGCGCCGTTGTCGGCACCGAGCTGGAGGATGCCGCCGAGCCCGGGCGCGAGCTCGAGCGTCGCCGCCTGGAGGTCGTTGTGCAGCGCATCCGCGAGCCGCGAGGGGTCGCCCGCCCGCAGCGCGTGCAGCACAGCCGCGTCGACCTCGGGCCGCCGCGGCCCCGGGAGGGCGCCGCCACCGCGCTGGCGGTCGAGCTCGTGGTACACCGCAGGCGTCGAGATGCCGAACTCGGCGATCGCGAGCACCCAGTGGAACGAGCCGGTCGCGAGCGCGGGGCTCAGCCGGTCGCCGCGTCCGGTGCCGATCGCGGTGCCGCCCGCCAGTGCGAACGGCACGTCGGCCCCGAGGCGCGCGGCGAAGCCGTGCAGGTCCTCCTTCGAGAGGCCGAGCTCCCAGAGCGCGTCGCAGGCGACCAGGGCGGCAGCCGCATCCGCAGACCCGCCGCCCATGCCCCCGGCGATCGGCACGTGCTTGTCGATGGCCAGGTGCACGCCGGTGTCGACCCCGGCGTGGGCAGCGAGCATCCGCGCCGCCCGAATGGCCAGGTTGGTGTCGTCGACCGGCAACCCCGACGTGTCGATCGACCCGCCGAACGCGACCGTGATGTCCTCCGCCGGGTAGGCCCGCACGTCCTCGTAGAGCGACACCGCCTGGTACGCCGTCGCGACGTCGTGGTACCCGTCGGCCTCGAGCCCGCCGACCCGCATGAAGAGGTTGATCTTGCCGGGCGCCCGCACGTGCACGACGGGGGTGGCTTCGGCGAGCGTCATTGCTCCAACCTATCCCGCGGCCCGCGCGAGCCAGGCCCGAAGCTGCTCCTTCACCTCGGCGAACCGCTCGCCGTCGGCCATGCGGCTCCAGGTGAGCGTGACCGACGTCTTCGCGCCCCCGGGCGTGGCCTGCGCCGCGAGCTTCTCGCCGTCGTCGAGGGCCCATCGGGCATTCGGATGCTTCGCCGTGCGATTCTCCGCATCGGGCGCTCGCCCGAGCTCCGCCGTCACCACCGCGATCGCGGCGTCCAGCGCCGCATCCGTCTCGAACGGCAGGGTCTTCGACACGGATGCCTCGAAGGTGCCGTCCTGCCGCTGACCGGGCTGACGGATGCCCCGGGCCTGCTGGTACCCGACGACGATGCCCTGCGTCCACCACGGGTCCACGCCGTGCTCGGCGACGAGCCACTTCACGGTCGCCGGGTGCGTCCACGACGCGGCACCGGCCGCGTCGAGCACCGCGAACCAGCCGTCCCAGTCGCGCCCCGTCGCCGCCTCGAGCGCCTCGCCGCCCATCGCCTGTTGCATGCCCCCGACAGCCATGGGGCTCACGCTACCGCGCGGCGCGGGCGACGGCGAGGAACTGCTCGATGCCGAGCTCCTCACCGCGTGCCTGGGGGTCGACCCCGGCGGCTTCGAGCACGGCGGATGCCTCGGAGCTGGTGCCGCCCAGCACGCCCGCGAGCGCCTGGCGCAGCATCTTGCGGCGCTGCTGGAAGGCGGCGTCGATGATCGCGAACGTCCGCCGCCGCTCGTCCTCGGTGCCGGGCTCCGACCCGGAGCGCGCGAACCCCACGAGCACCGAGTCGACGTTCGGCACGGGCCAGAACACGAGCCGCGAGACCTGCCCGGCGATGCGCCAGTCGCCGTACCAGGCGGCCTTCACGCTCGGCGCGCCGTAGACCTTCGAGCCGGGCGCGGCGGCGAGCCGGTAGCCGACCTCGGCCTGCACCATGACGATGCCGCTCGTGAGCGACGGGAAGTGCTCGAGCAGGTGCAGCAGCACAGGTACGGAGACGTTGTACGGCAGGTTCGCGACCAGGCGCTGCGGCGGGGCGGGCAGCTCGGTGACCCGCAGCGCGTCGGCGTGCACGACGTCGATGCGGGTGCCCGACTGCATGAGCCGCACGGTGTGCGGCAGCTGCTCGGCGAGGCGGCCGTCGATCTCGACGGCGACCACGTGGGCGCCGGCCTCGAGCAGCCCGAGCGTGAGCGAACCGAGCCCCGGGCCGACCTCGAGCACGACATCGTCGCGCGCGACCTCGGCGAGCTGCACGATGCGGCGCACCGTGTTGGCGTCGTGCACGAAGTTCTGGCCGAGCTTCTTGGTGGGGCTCACGCCGAGGTACCCGGCGAGCTCGCGGATCTCGGCGGGGCCGAGCAGTCGCGGCGCAGGCGCGCCGCCGTCGGATGCCTCGTGCCGATGCGCGTTCATCGCTCCCCCACGAACCCGATGCTCACGTATTCCGCGAGGGTGATGCGGTGGGCGCGCCGTCGGCGCCGGAAACGGGCTCGGCGTCCCAGCGCCCGTAGGCCCGCTCCGTGTTCGACGCGATCTGCGCCGACAGCTCGTCCACATCGGCCCCGAGCACCTCGGCCATGAACCGCACGGTGTGCGGCACGAGGTACGGCGCGTTCGGGCGCCCGCGGTTCGGGGCGGGCGTGAGGTAAGGGGCATCCGTCTCGACCATGACGAGCTCGCGCGGCGCGGCGCGCAGCCCCTCGCGCAGGTTCTCGGCGTTCTTGAACGTCACGTTGCCGGCGAACGACAGGAACCAGCCGTGCTCGGCGCAGACGCGCGCCAAGGAAGCGTCGCCCGAGAAGCAGTGGAACACGGTGCGCTCGGGTGCACCGACCCGCAGCAGGGTCGCGACCACGTCGTCGTGGGCGTCGCGGTCGTGGATCTGCAGCGCGAGCCCGTGACGCTTCGCGATGTCGATGTGCGCCTCGAACGAGTGGAACTGCGGGTCGCGCCCGTCGGCGCCGGTGCGGTACCAGTCGAGCCCGGTCTCCCCCACCGCGACGACCCGGGGGCGGGCGGCCAGCGCGTCGATCGCCGTCAGCGCCTCGTCGAGCGACCCCTCGGCAGCGAGCTCCGGCGCGTCGTTCGGGTGGATCGACACCGCCGCGAGCACCCGCGCATCGCGCGCCGCGAGCTCGGCCGACCACTCCGACGTCGCCACGTCGGTGCCGACCTGCACGACCCCGGCGATGCCGACGGCCGCGGCCCGGTCGAGGTGCTCGGCCGGCGCGATCGGCATCGCACCGTCGGCCACCTCGAGGTGCGTGTGGTTGTCGTAGACGGGCACCGCGAGCGGCTCGGGGGCCGCCGGGTAGGCGGGCGACCCGCCGTCTCGAGCCGCCCGGGAACGCAGGTGACCGTCGGTCACGCCGCGCTCTCGATGCGCGGGAACAGCGGCTCGAGTGCGCCCACGGAAGCGGCGCCCTCCCAGTCGGCCGCACGGTCGATGCGCTGCGCGGTGATCTCGCCCGACCCGCCGAGCGCCGACCACAGCTTCGCGGTCGCGACCGGCAGCACGGGCGTGAGCAGCACGGCGAGCGTGCCGAGCCCGCGGTACGCGGTGTGCAGCACGGTGCCGAGTCGCTCGCGCTCGTCCGGGTCCTTCGCGAGCGCCCACGGCTCCTGCTCGGTGATGTACCCGTTCAGCACGTCGACGAGCTCCCAGACGCTGGCCAGCGCGTCGTGCGGCGCGAAGCGGTCGATGGCCGCCTGGGCGGCATCCGTCACCTGCCGTGCGGTGTCGAGCACCGCGGCATCCGCCTCGGTCACCTCCCCGGACGCGGGCACGGCTCCGTCGAAGTACCGCGTGATCATCGCGATCACGCGCGAGCCGAGGTTGCCGAAGCCGTTCGCGAGCTCGGCCTGGTAGCGCGCGGCGAGGTCCTCCCACGAGAACGAGCCGTCCTGGCCGAACGCGATCGCGCGCATGAAGTAGTAACGGAACGCGTCCGACCCGAACGTCGACGTGATCTCCTCGGGCGCGATGCCGGTGAGCTTCGACTTCGACATCTTCTCGCCGCCGACGAGCAGCCAGCCGTGGCCGAACACGCCCTTGGGCACGTCGAGCCCGGCGGCCATGAGCATGGCCGGCCAGATGACGGCGTGGAAGCGCAGGATGTCCTTGCCCACGATGTGATGCGCGGGCCAGCGGCGCGCGAGCTGCTCGTCGTCGGCGCCGTACCCGACCGCGGTGATGTAGTTGAGCAGCGCGTCGAACCACACGTAGACGACGTGCGACTCGTCCCACGGCACCTTCACGCCCCAGTCGAACGTCGACCGCGAGATCGACAGGTCGCTGAGCCCCTGCTTCACGAACGACACGACCTCGTTGCGCGCCGACTCGGGCTGCACGAAGTCGGGCCGCTCCTCGTAGAGCGCGAGCAGCTTCTCGGCGAACGCCGACATGCGGAAGAAGTAGTTCTTCTCGTTCAGCAGCTCGACCGGCTTGGAGTGGATGGCGCACACCTGCTGGCCCTCGTACTCGCCGGTGCCGGCGACGAGGTCGGACGGCTGCTTGTACTCCTCGCAGCCGACGCAGTAGTACCCCTCGTACTCGCCGGTGTAGATGTGGCCGTCGTCGTAGAGCTTCTGGATGAACGTGCGCACGCCCTCCTCGTGGCGCTCGTCGGTCGTGCGGATGAAGTCGTCGTTGGCGACGTCGATGGTGCCGAGCAGCGGGAACCACGACTCGGAGACGAGCTTGTCGGCCCACTCCTGCGGCGTCACGCCGTTGGCGGTCGCGGTGCGCAGGATCTTCTGGCCGTGCTCGTCGGTGCCCGTGAGCATCCAGGTGTCGTCGCCCCGCTGCCGGTGCCAGCGCGCCAGCACGTCCGCCGCGACCTCCGTGTACGCGTGACCGATGTGGGGCACGTCGTTGACGTAGAAGATGGGCGTGGTGATGTAGAACGAGGAGCCGTCGGCCATGCCCTCGATTCTATTGGGGCGCCGGATGCCCCCAGGCCCGTGTTACCTCGCCGCGGAACGCCCTCCCCCGCCGCCGGCACCCGCGCCGCGATCGGCGTGCGCCCGCGGGCTCGCGACCACCGGCGGCAGGTTCTCCTGCACGTTCAGGTGCTCGTGCACCGTGGGCACGTCGAGCGTCGACTCCTGCTCCTTGAGCGCCGGTCCACGCACCTTCTGGCCCGGGTATTCCACCAGCTGCATGCCGATCACGATCTTCCCCGGCGCCTCGCGCTTCTCCATGGCCCGGTACGCCTCCTGCACGCGCTCGAGCGGGAAGATGTCGGCGACGGGCAGGCGGATCTGCCGGTCCTCGACGAGGCGTGCGACCCGCTCGAGGGTGACCATGTCGCCGGCCGCCGCGCGCCCCACGCCCTGCTCGTCGACCGCGTCCCAGTCGGTGAGGGTCGTGATGCGCTGCGACGGCACGCCGAGCTCCTGGGCCGTGGCGACGTCGCCCGTGCCGAGGAAGTCGATGAACGCGTCGACCCCGTCCGGCGCCTCGGCGCGCACCCGGCCGGCCAGGTCGGGGCCGTAGGCGAGCGGATGCACCCCCAACTGCCGGAGAAAGTCGAACCGTTCGGGCACCGACGTGCCGAACACGGTCGCGCCCCGCAGCACGGCGAGTTGCGCGGCGATGCAGCCGAGCCCGCCCGCGGCGGCGGTGATCACGACGGTGTCGCCCGCGCCGACGCCGGTCTGCCGCAGCGCGCCCCACGCCGTGGTGCCGGCCACGTAGAGCGAGCCCGCGACCTCCCAGGTCACATGCGCGGGCTTCCGCATGAGCTGCGACTCGGGTGCGACGACGAACGTCGCGTGCGCGCCCTCGGCCCACCCCATGACGGAGTCGTTCGGCTGGAACCTGGTGACCCCCGGGCCGACCGCGGCGACGATGCCGGCGAGGTCGCGCCCCTCGCCCGCCGGGAAACTCGCGGGCGAGCGATCGGGATGCTCGCCGCGCCGCCTGGCGGACTCGACCGGGTTCACGCCGGATGCGACCACCTCGACGAGCACCTCGCCCGGACCGGGCCGCGGCGCGTCGATCTCGACGACCTCGAGCACTTCCGGGCCGCCGAACCTGTTGAACTGAACTGCCTGTGCCATCACGCACCTCCAACGTGTCGTTGTCTGGTGCCTCCACCACCATTGTCCCCCTTTCGAGGGGCACCGCGGCTGTGAATCGGCGGGGATTCCGAGATCGGTCAGCGCGAGTCGCGCGCGGCGAGCGCGGCCTCGTACAGCTCGCGCTTGCCGAGGCCGGTCTCGGCGGCGACCTCCGCGGCCGCGTGCTTCAGGCGTTCCCCACCCGCGACGAGCGCCTGCACGCGGGCGAGCGCCTCGGCGGCATCCGCCTGCTTCGACTCGGCCCCGGCGACGACGATGCAGATCTCGCCGCGCACGCCGTGCCCGGCCCACTCCGCGAGCTCGGCGAGCGGGCCGCGCCGCACCTCCTCGTGCAACTTGGTCAGCTCGCGGGCGACGGCGGCGCGGCGGTCGGCGCCGAATGCGTCGGCGAGCGCGGCGAGGCTCGCCGCGATGCGGCTCGGCGCCTCGAAGAACACGAGCGTGCGCGGATCGTCGGCGAGGTCGGCGAGCCGGCGCGCGCGGTCGCCCTGCTTGCGCGGCAGGAACCCCTCGAACGCGAACCGGTCGGTCGGCAGGCCCGACAGGGCGAGCGCGGTCACCACGGCGCTCGGGCCCGGGATGCAGGTCACCTCGACGTCGGCCGCGATCGCCGCCTCGACCAGGGGGAAGCCCGGGTCGGAGACCGTCGGCATGCCCGCGTCGGTGAGCACGAGCACGTCGGCGCCGCGGGCGTGCTCGACGATCTCCGCGGCACGCGCGCGCTCGTTGTGCTCGTGCAGTGGAATGAGTCGCGGCCGGTTCGCGATGCCGAGCGCGGCGAGCAGCTTCTGGGTGACCCGGGTGTCCTCGGAGGCGACGACGGTCGCCTGCGCGAGCGCGTCGCGCAGCCGGGGCGAGGCGTCGCCGAGGTTGCCGATCGGGGTCGCGCCGAGGATGATCACGCCCCCAGTCTGCCCGACGGCGGGCGAGGGGCGAGCGAGCCTGCGGCGAGCGCCCGCGCGGCGCCCGGCGTTCCCGCAGCCGGCCCGACCGGCGCGACCGGCCCGCGCGGTGCGTGACCGCACCGCAACACGCGTGGCCTAGCATGATGCCCGATGGCAGCCGAGGACGCCGACGGCCCCGACCGGGGCGCCGCCGAGGCGCGCCGGCAGGGCGCGAGCGAGCGCCGGCCGCCGGTGCCCGGACTCGCCCTGCCCGAGTCGATGCTCGTCACCCGCGCGCCGCGGCCGGCCGACGAGGGGCGCGACTCCGGGGCATCCGACGCCGACGACCGCGACGACCGCGACGACGACCTGCGCGGCAGCGCGCTCGACGCCTGGTGGGAGCGCGTCTGCTCGACGCCCGCCCGACGCCTGCTCTGGTACTGGGGCGCGCCGATCGCGGTGACGCTCGTCGCCGCGGTGCTGCGGTTCTGGAACCTCGGGCACCCGCAGCAGATCGTGTTCGACGAGACGTACTACGTGAAGGACGCGTGGACGCTCTGGAATCTCGGCTACGAGGCGCGCTGGCCCGAGGGCGCCGACGAGGGGTTCGCCGAGGGCGACACGGACGCGTACCTCGACGAGGGGTCGTACGTCGTGCATCCGCCGCTCGGCAAGTGGCTGATCGGGCTCGGCATGGCCGCGTTCGGCGCCGACGCCGCGTTCTGGTGGCGCGCCTCGACCGCGCTCGCGGGCACGCTCGCGGTGTTCATCGTGACGATGGTCGCGCGCCGCCTCACCGGCTCGACCGTGGCGGCCGTGCTGACCGGGCTCTTCCTCGCGATCGACGGCAACGCGATCGTCATGTCGCGCGTCGCGCTGCTCGACGGCTGGCTCATGCTGTTCGCCCTGCTCGGGTTCTGGTTCGTGGTGCTCGACCGCGACTGGACGTGGCGACGCCTGTCGCGACGGGTGATCGCGGCGCGCTCGGGCAGCCGCGAGTCGGCGGTCGGACCCGCGTTGTGGAACCGGCCGTGGGTGCTCGCGGCCGGTGCCGCGTTCGGCGCGGCGTGCGCGGTCAAGTGGTCGGGCGTCTGGTTCCTCGCAGCGTTCGGGCTGTACCTCGTGCTCGTCGACACGCTCGCCCGGCGACGCCTCGGCGTGCCGTTCTGGCTGAGCGGCGGCATCCTGAAGCAGGGGCCGATCACGTTCCTGCTGTTCGTGCCGGTCGCGCTCGTGGTCTACCTCGCGAGCTGGACCGGGTGGCTCGTCACCGACGGCGGCTACTACCGGCAGTGGGCCGCCGATCCGGACAACGCGATCGGCGCGCAGCTCGAGTGGGTACCGGCGGCCATCCAGTCGCTGTGGCACTACCACGAGTCGGCGTACGGCTACCACGTCGGGCTCGACTCGGAGCATCCGTGGCAGTCGAACCCGCTGACCTGGCTGCTGATGATCCGCCCGGTGGCCATGTACCTCTCGACCGACCCCGCGTCGTGCGCGGCCGATGCCTGCCGCGAGGTCATCACGGGGCTCGGCAACCCGCTGCTCTGGTGGGGCGCGGCGCTCGCCGTCGGGTACCTGCTGTACCGGCTCGTGCGGTACCGGGAGTGGCAGGTCGCGGCGATCCTCGTCGGCGCGGCCGCCGGGTACCTGCCGTGGCTCGCCTACCTCGACCGCACGGTGTTCCAGTTCTACTCGATCGCGTTCCAGCCCTTCACGTTCCTCGCGCTCGGCTACGCGGCGCACGTCATCCTCGGCACACCCGACGACCCGTGGTGGAAGCGCGACCGCGGCATCGGCGTGGTCGCGGTCTTCACGGTGTTCGCTGTGCTCGTCTCGGCGTTCTACTACCCGATGTGGACCGGCATCCCCATGAACGAGACGTTCTGGCGCCTGCACCTCTGGCTCCCCGGCTGGAGCTGATCACCCTGCGACATGATGGGGGCATGGCGGAGGACGAGACGGCCCTGATCGTGATCGACGTGCAGCAGGGGTTCGACGACCCGCGCTGGGGGCCGCGCAACGCGCCCGGCGCGGAGGCGAACATCGAGCGGCTGCTTCAGGCATGGGCGGATGCCTCGCGGCCGGTCGTGCTCGTGCGCCACGACTCTCGCGAATCCGGGTCGCCGCTGCGTCCGGGGCAGCCGGGCAACGACCTGCGCCCGTTCGTGGCCGGCGCGGCGCACGAGCTGCTCGTCACGAAGCACGTGAACTCGGCCTTCCACGGGGAGCCCGACCTCGAGGGGTGGCTGCGGGCCCGGGGCATCCGGCGCATCGTGCTCTGCGGCGTGCAGACGAACCAGTGCGTCGAGACGACCGCGCGCGTGGGCGGCAACCTCGGCTTCGACGTGACCGTCGCGCTCGACGCCACCCACACGTTCGACCTCGAGGGGCCTGACGGGCTGCGCCTCACCGCCGACGAACTCGCCACGGCGACCGCCGTGAACCTCGCCGGCGGCGGCTTCGCCCGCATCGCGGCCACGGCCGACCTCGTCTGAGCGCGGCCCGAGCGAGTCTCGCGTTTCGCTCGATTACGCGGGCGTCCGGCGCCGCCCGCGCGCGCCACTACGGTGGAGCGCATGGCAGACCGCGAATACGGCTTCAAGACGCGTGCGATCCACGCCGGCAACATCCCCGATGCGGTGCACGGCAGCAGGGCGCTGCCGATCCACCAGTCGACGGCGTTCGTCTTCGACGACACGGCCGATGCGGCCGCGCGCTTCGCGCTGCAGAAGTACGGCAACATCTACTCGCGCCTCGCGAACCCGACCGTGGCGAGCTTCGAGGAGCGCGTCGCGAGCCTCGAGGGCGGCCTCGGCGCGGTCGCCACGGCCAGCGGCCTGAGCGCGCAGTACATCACCTTCGCGAGCCTCGCCGGTGCGGGCGACCACATCGTGGCATCCGCCAACCTCTACGGCGGCTCGATCACCCAGCTCGACGTGACCCTGCGCCGCTTCGGCATCGAGACCACCTTCGTGCAGTCCGCCGACCCGGTCGACTACGCCGCCGCGATCACCGAGCAGACCAAGGCGCTGTTCGTCGAGACCGTCGCGAACCCGTCGGGCGAGATCGCCGACCTCGAGGGCCTCGCCGACGTCGCCCGCGCGCACGGCGTGCCGTTCATCGTCGACTCGACCATCGCGACCCCGTACCTCAACCGCCCGATCGAGTGGGGCGCCGACATCGTCACCCACTCGGCGACGAAGTTCATCGGCGGCCACGGCACGACCCTCGGCGGCGTGGTCGTCGAGTCGGGCCGGTTCGACTGGCACTCCGAGAAGTTCCCGCTGTTCAACGAGCCGGTGCCGAGCTACGGCGGACTGCAGTGGAACGGCAACTTCGGCGAGTACGCGTTCCTCACTCGGCTCCGCGCCGAGCAGCTGCGCGACATCGGCCCCGCGCTCAGCCCGCACAGCGCGTGGCTGCTCGCGCAGGGCGTGGAGACGCTGCCGTACCGCATCCAGGCGCACGTCGACAACGCGCGCGCCGTCGCCGAGTGGCTCGAGCAGGACGACCGCGTGTCGCAGGTCTGGTGGGCGGGTCTGCCGAACCACCCGCACCACGACCGTGCGCAGAAGTACCTGCCGAAGGGCCCGGGCTCGGTCTTCAGCTTCGAGGTGAAGGGCGGCCGCGCGGTCGGCCAGAAGCTCATCGAGTCGGTCAACCTCGCCAGCCACCTCGCCAACATCGGCGACGCGAAGACGCTCATCATCCACCCCGCGTCGACCACGCACGCGCAGCTCACCGAGCAGCAGCTCGTCGACGCCGGCGTGCTCCCGGGCGTGGTGCGGATTAGCGTGGGCATCGAAGACGTTGAGGACATCATCGACGATCTCGACCAGGCCCTCGCGGCCGCGACCGGAGGCGAATGATGACGGATGCCACGACGGTGGCCGACACCACCGCGGATGCCACGACCGACGCCGACCTCGAGACGGTGCGCCTCGTCAACGGCCTGAGCTGCGAGATGCCGGCGAACTCGCCGCTCGCGCGCCTGCTGCGCTCGCAGCGCACCTGGGAGGGGCCCGACGCGAAGGAGCGCCTGAGCATCTTGCGCACGGCGAAGTCGATCGCGATCGTCGGCGCCTCCTCGAACCCGGCGCGTTCGAGCTACTTCGTCGCGACCTACCTGCTGCAGTCGACCGACTACCGCGTGTACTTCGTGAACCCGAACGCGACCGAGATCCTCGGCCAGCCGGTCTACCCCGACCTGGCGTCGCTGCCCGAGGTGCCCGACATCGTCGACGTGTTCCGTCGCGGCAGCGACATCCCGAGCGTGATCGACGACGTCGTCGCGGCCGGCGCGAAGACCGTCTGGGTGCAGCTCGGCATCTGGAACGAGGAGGCCGCGTACTACGGCGAGGAGCAGGGGCTCACCGTCGTCATGGACCGCTGCATCAAGGTCGAGCACGCCCGCTTCCACGGCGGCCTGCACCTGCTCGGCTTCGACACCGGCCAGATCACGAGCCGCAAGACGCTGCGCTGACGACCCGTTTGAGCGAGGGCGGTCGGATGCCCCGGGGCATCCGCTCGCCTCGCCCTAGGTGCGCGCGACCAGCAGGTACGTGAGGTACACGACGTACGCCGCGACGAACGCCGCTCCCTCGAGCCGGCGGATGCGATTGCCGCTGACGAACACGGGGATGCACGCGAGCGCGGTCGCGACCATCACGGGCAGGTCGACCCGGACGATCTCGGGCTCGATGCCGATCGGCGCGGGCGAGACGACCACCGTGAGGCCCAGCACGAGCGCCAGGTTGTAGATGCTGCTGCCGAGCAGGTTGCCGATCGCGAGGTCGCGTGCGCCGCGGATGAGCGCGATGACCGCGGTCGCGAGCTCGGGCGCCGACGTGCCGAGCGCGACGATCGTGAGGCCGATGACCGCCTCGGAGACGCCCAGCGCGGTCGCGATCTCCACGGCGCCGGCGACGAGCCAGTCGGCGCCGAGCAGGATCACGCCGAGCCCGACGACGACGTACGCGACGTCGCGCACGGCCTTCCAGCGCGAGACCTGCGGCGGGTGCACGTAGATGATGCTGCCGGTCTCGGTGCGCCGGTGTGCCGCCTCCTCGCGGGCACGGCGAGCGGATGCCGCCTGGCGGCGCGCCCCGCGCACGATGACGGCCGCGTAGGCGACGCCCACGAGCAGCAGCACGCCGCCGTCGATGCGGCCGTAGACGCCGTCGAGCGCGAGCAGCAGCGCCAGCACGCTCACGCCCACCATCGTGGGCAGGTCGACGCGCAGCGTGGCATCCGTCACCTTCACCGGCCGCACGAGGGCGACGAGCCCGAGGATCAGCAGGATGTTCAGGATGTTCGTGCCGGCGATGTTGCCGACGACGAGCGCGCCGCTGCCCTGCAGGGCAGCGTCGATGCCGATCGCGAGCTCGGGCACGCTCGTGCCGAACGCGACCACCGTGACGCCGACCACCATGGGCGAGACGCCGAGGCGCTCGGCGAGCCGCGAACCGCCGCGCACGAGCAGCTCGGCGCCGACGACGAGGGCGACGAGTCCGGCGAGGAACGCGATGACGGGCGGCATGCGCGTCAGCGTCCCGGGACGGCGGGGTCGCGACGCGTCGGCATGCGCCCAGCTTAGGCACCCTCCCCCGACCATTCGCGGTGGCAGCGGTCGTACCGGTGTGATTCGCCGCTCACTTGATGGCGCCGGAAACGATACGATCCGGCACCTGTCTGTACGATCGTGTGTGAATTGTGATTCACAACAGTCGTGACATCCGCCCCTCCGAGTGTCATACTCGACCGCGCACCACGGTCTCATTCAAGGAGGAATCACATGGCCGTCACCAGTTCCGCACTCCGCCGACCGGCGCTCCTCGGCCTGGGGGCCGGGCTCGCGGTCACCGCCCTCGTGCTCTCCGGCTGCGCCGGTCGCGAGTCGTCCGGGGGCGACGACACCCCCGACGCGGCCGCCTGCGACCCCGGCTTCACCGAGACCGAGGTGCGCATCGGCGTCAGCGTCCCGATGTCCGGCCCCGCCGCCGCCTACGGTCCCATCGGCGCCGCAATCGAGGCGTACTTCGACGACGTCAACGAGGCCGGTGGCCTCGAGTTCTCCGACGGCGTCACCCGCGAGGTCGTCGTCACCGTGATGGACGACGGCTACGACCCCGCGAAGACCGCGGTCAACGTGCGCCAGCTCGTCGAGCAGGACGAGGTGTTCGCGCTCGCGGGCGTGCTCGGCACCGGCGCCGCCATCGCGACCAGCGAGTACGTGACCGAGGAGGGCGTGCCCTACCTCTACGCCGGCACCGGCAGCGACGCGATCCTCGCTCTCAGCGCGGAGTCGCCGTACACGACGGGCTTCATGCCGCAGTACGACTTCGAGGTGCAGACGCTCTCCGAGTACATCCTCGCGACCGACCCGGATGCGACCGTGGCGATCCTGTACCAGAACGACGAGTTCGGCGAGTCGATCCGTGCGAACTTCGAGGCGCGCTTCGAGGGCACCGGCGTCGAGATCGTGGCCGAGGAGTCGTACGAGGTGGCATCCGGCACCGTCGACAGCCAGGTCACGAACCTCGCCGACTCGGGCGCCGACTGGTTCCTCGACTGGGCCGTCGGCACCTTCGCGACGCAGTCGCTGAAGAAGAAGGCCGAGCTCGGCTGGGACGCGACGACCGTGCTCAACGCTCCCGCGGCGGACGCCACGTTCTTCCTCATCCCAGCGGGCGAGGGCGCCTCCGACGGCGTCGTGTCCATCGCGTACGCGAAGGACATCACCGACGCGTCGCTCGCGGGCGACCCCGGCTGGGACGCGTACGCCGCGTTCGCCGAGGCCCACAGCGACGCGTTCGACCCGCGGTCGGTGCCGGCCGCGGCGGGCTACTCGACGGCGCAGCTGCTCGAGATCTCGCTGGCGAACATGGACGGCTGCACGCGCGACGCGCTGCTCGAGTCGGCGACCTCGTTCGACGGCGAGACCATCGACCTGCTGCCGAACGACGTCACCATCTCGACGACGCCGGAGTACCCCTACGTGTTCTCGGAGCTGAAGGTGCAGATCTTCAACGGCGCCACCTGGGAGCTGCAGGACGAGGTCTACACCCTGCAGTAGCCAGCCCCGGTCGGGGCGGGCTCCGGCCCTCCCCGACCGCACCCGAGGAGCACCATGCGCATCATCCGACTCGACACCGGCCCCGACTCCCCCTGGTCATCCGCCCCCTGCTCGAGGTGGACGACATCCACCTCTCCTTCGGCGGCGTCCGCGCGCTCGACGGCCCCGGCCTCACGGTCGCGCCCGGCGAGATCGTCGGGCTCATCGGCCCGAACGGCGCCGGCAAGACCAGCCTGTTCAACTGCATCAGCGGGCTGTACGCCCCCGATTCCGGCAGCATCCGCTTCGCCGGCGAGGAGCTGATCGGCATGCCGCGGCACCGCATCGCGCGGCTCGGCATCGGCCGCACGTTCCAGAACCTCGGGCTCATCCCGCGGCTGCCCGTGCTGCACAACGTGCTCGCCGGCACCTACCGCACCACGCGCGGCGGGTTCTGGGCCACGGCGCTCGCGCTGCCGCACGTCGCTCGCGACGAGGAGCAGGCGACGCGCGACGCGCTGAAGCTGCTGCACTCGCTCGACCTCGTCGACGTGGCGCTCGAGCCCGTCGGCACCCTGCCGTTCGGCACCCAGAAGCGGGTCGAGCTCGCCCGCGCGCTGGTCGGCGAGCCGCGACTGCTGCTCGTCGACGAGCCCGCGAACGGCCTCGTGCATTCCGAGGTGATGGAGCTCGCCGACACGATCCGCCGGCTCGCCGGCGAGCGGAACATGGCGGTGCTCGTCGTCGAGCACCACATGGGACTCGTGCGGTCGATCTGCGACCGCGTCGTGGTGCTCGACTTCGGTCGGCTCCTCGCCGAGGGCAAGCCGCGCGAGGTCGCGAGCGATCCCCGTGTGGTCGAGGCGTACCTGGGGACGGCCGCATGAGCCTCCTCGACGCGCGCGGCCTCACCGCCGGGTACGGACAGGTCACCGTGCTGCACGACGTGTCGTTCCGCATCGAGCCCGGTGAGATCGTCGTGGTGCTGGGCTCGAACGGGGCGGGCAAGACCACGCTGCTGCGCGCGCTCTCGGGGCTCATCCCCGCTCGCGGCGGGCTGTCCGTCGACGACGTGTCGGTCATCGGCACCGGTACCCACCGCCTCGCCGCGCTCGGCATGGCCCACGTGCCCCAGGGCCGCGGCACCTTCGGCGACCTGACGGTCGAGGAGAACCTCCTCGTCGGCGCGGCCACCCGGCCCCGGCGCGAGGCGCGCACCGACCTCGACCGCTGGTACACGCGCTTCCCCCGCCTCGGCGAGCGCCGGCACCGCCCGGCCGCCGGGCTCAGCGGCGGCGAGCAGCAGATGCTCGCGATCGCGCGCGGCTTCATGTCGCGCCCCCGACTCGTGCTGCTCGACGAGCCCTCGCTCGGCCTGGCACCCGCCATCACGACCGACCTGTTCGGCACCCTGGCCGACCTGCACGACGAGTCGGGCGCGGCCATGCTCATCGTCGAGCAGAACGCCGAGCTCGCGCTCCGCATCGGCGAGCGCGCCCTGCTGCTCGAGCACGGCCGCATCGTGCAGCGCGGCACGGCCGACGAGTTCCGATCCAGCGACGACATCCGTCGCGCGTACCTGGGGGTGTGACCCGTGGACCTCCTGCTCCAGCAACTCGTCGACGGCGTCGCGGCCGGCGCGATCTACGGCGCCCTCGCGCTCGCGCTCGTGCTCGTCTACCGCGCGTCGCACACCATCAACTTCGCCCAGGGAGAGATGGCGCTGCTCGGCGCCTACCTCTCCTGGCAGTTCTTCGCGTTCGGCCTGCCGCTGCTCGCCGCCCTCGCGGTGTCGGTGCTCGCGTGCGGGGTGCTCGGCATGGGCATCGAACGGGTGCTGATCCGCCCGCTCGCGAAGCGCAACCAGCACCTCCCGATGATCATCACGACGCTCGGCCTCATGATCGCGCTGAACGCGGTGATCGCGTGGGTGTGGGGACACCAGACCCGCGAGGTGCCGCCCGTGCTCGGTCAGGGGGCCGTCGAGGTCGCGGGCGCCGCACTCTCCCGGCAGGACCTCGTGATCATCGCCACGGTGCTGGGCGGCGCGATCGCACTGGCCGCGTTCTTCCGCTTCACCCGCACGGGCCTGTTCATGCGCGCCACGGTCGGCGACCCCGAGTCGGCCCGGCTCTCGGGCGTGCGCACCGGTCGCATGCTCTCGGTCGGCTGGGGCCTCGCGGGCTGCATCGGCGCGATCGCCGGCACGCTCATCGCCCCCGAGCTGTTCCTGCAGCCGGGCATGATGGCGCCGGTGCTCATCTACGCCTTCGCGGCCGCGACGCTCGGCGGCCTCGACTCGCCGCTCGGCGCGATCGTGGGCGGCATCATCGTCGGTCTGGCCGAGAACATCGCCGGTACCTACGTGCCGTGGATCGGCAGCGAGTTCAAGCAGGGCCTGGCGCTCGCGATCATCCTCGTCGTGCTGCTCCTGCGGCCCGCGGGGCTGTTCGGCTCCCGGAAGGTGGTACGCGTATGACGACGCAGCTCGACGAGCAGACCGAGCGGGCGGATGCCCCTGAGCCGGCCGCTCCCGCTCGTGCCCCGCGCATCACCCCGGTGGAGTGGCTGCGCACGCCCCGCCCGCCGCTCGCGCTCTCGAAGCCGGTCTCCCTGGCGCTCGGCGCCGCGGGGGTCGTCGCGCTGGCGATCGTGCCGTTCGTGAACCCGAGCTGGGTGAACCTGCACGTCGCGCTCGTGCTGATCTTCGCGATCGTCGCGATGGGGCTCAACCTGCTCGTCGGCATGGGCGGGCAGGTGTCGCTCGGCCACGCGGCGTTCTTCGCGGTGGGCGCGTACACGACGGCCGTCGTCGGCGCGGCGGGCGTGCCCGCGGTCGCGACGTTGCCGCTCGCGGGCGCCGTCGCGTTCGCGATCGGCTGGCTGTTCGGCATCCCCGCTCTGCGATTGCAGGGCCTCCAGCTCGGCCTCGTCACGCTCGCCCTCGCCCTCGTGACGCCGCCGGCGATCCGCCAGCTCGACGAGATCACGCGCGGCAGTCGCGGCATCGGCATCGACGGCGACGCGCCCGCGTGGATCCCGCTCGACCAGGACCAGTGGGTGCTACTGCTCGCGCTCGTGGTCTTCGTGCTGGCCTGGATCGCGACGGCGCGGTTCGCGCGCGGGCGCCTGGGGCGCTCGTTCGTCGCGATCCGTGACGCGGAACTCGTCGCCGAGACCCTCGGCGTCGCGGTGCAGCGCACGAAGGTGCGGCTGTTCGCGACCTCGGCCGCGTACGCGGGCGTCGGCGGCGGCCTCTACGCGATGCTGCTCGAGTTCATCGGCCCGGAGAACTTCGGCCTCACGCTCTCGATCTCGTTCATCACCATGATCGTGGTCGGCGGCATCGCGACCGTGCCGGGCGCGGTGCTCGGCGCGGCGTTCGTGCAGGCGGTGCCGGCGATCGCGGGCGAGATCGACCCGGCCGCGGCGGGCTTCACGTACGGCGTGGTGCTGCTGCTGTTCGTGTTCTTCGTGCCGTTCGGCCTGATCGGCGTGATCCGCGGGGCGCTGCGGCCGCTCGTCGACCGGGTGCCGTGGCTGCGGCCGCGCCGGCTGCGCTGAGCGGAATGTGACGGCACGTGTCGGCGGCCCTCGTGCCCGGCGCGCACCCGGCATAGCGTGACCACATGACGCTCACCCTCGACGCTCCCCTCGTCAGCACCCAGTGGCTCGCCGACCGGCTCGGCGCCGACGACCTCGTCGTGGTCGACGCGACCGTCGTGTTCGCCTCGACCCCGCAGGGCTCGCGGCCGATCAGCGGGCTCGACGCGTACCTGGTCGACGGGCACGTGCCGGGTGCGGTGCACGGCGACCTGCTCGAGGCGTTCTCCGACCCCGCCGGCCGCTTCGGCTTCCCGCGCCCCGACCTGGGCGCCGTCGCACGCGCGGCGCAGGAGCTCGGCATCCACAACGGCTCGACCGTGGTCGTCTACGACGCGGCGCTCGGCCAGTGGGCGGCGCGCCTCTGGTGGGTGCTGCGGGCGGCCGGCCTCGAGCGCGTCGCAGTGCTCGACGGTGGGTTGACCGCCTGGCGCGCCGAGGAGCGGCCGCTGGCCACGGGCCACGAGGGCGCTCCGACCACCGAGCCGCTGACCCTCGCGGAGCGTCCCGATGCGTGGGCCGACCGCGACGAGGTCGCCGCCGTGGTCGCCGGCACGCGCGACGCCGCGCTCGTGTGTGCGCTGTCGCCGCACCAGTTCAGCGGCGCCGACGGGTCGGGCGGCCACATCCCGACCAGCGCCAACCTGCCGTTCGGCAGCGTGGTCGACCGCGAGACCCGCCGCTTCGCCGGCAGCGACGCGCTCGCGCAACGCGCCGACGAGCCGGGCCGGGTGATCGTGTACTGCCACGCGGGCGTCGCCGCCGCCGGGCTCGCGCTCGCACTCGTCGCGAACGGGGCCGACGACGTCGCCGTCTACGACGGCTCGCTCAACGAGTGGGCGTCCGACCCCGAGGCGCCGCTCGCGACGCTCGCTCCGTCACCCGTCGCCTGACCCGCGCCGAGGCGACCCGGCTCAGCAGCCGCAGGCGACGGGCTCGCCGAGCGGCCCGGGCGAGGCATCCGACACGCCCGTCAGCGGGTCGACTGCGCGCGACCCGGCGCCCGACTCGCCCGCGATCGGGTACCCCTCGCGCGCCCAGTACTCGAACCCGCCGAGCATCTCCTTCACCGGGTGGCCGAGCGCCGCGAACGCGAGCGCGCCCTTGGCGCCGCCGTTGCAGCCGGGGCTCCAGCAGTAGACGACGACGGGCGTGCCCGGCGCGATGAGCCCGTGCGCCTCGGCCGTGACACGCGCGTGCGGCAGGTGCAGCGCGCCCTCGACGTGCCCCTGCGCCCAGGCGGCGTCGCTGCGCACGTCGACCACGACGAAGCCCGGGTCCTCGGCGGCCATGGCGGTGGCCACGTCGGACGCGTCGGTCTCGAACGCGAGGCGCGCCCGGTGGTGGGCGACGGCCTCCTCGGGGGTGGCGGCTCCGGCGAAGAGGGCGGGGGTGACGGATGCGGGGGTCTCGGCGCTCATCCCCGCATCCTGCACGATCGTGACGGCCCGCGTCGCGCGATCCCGCGTCGCCGACCGTCGATTTCCGGCCATGTCTCGGCCACACTGGGGGCATGACGAGGCTGCGCATCACCGTGACGGGCATGGTCCAGGGCGTCGGCTACCGCTGGTGGACGCGGGCCGAGGCGCAGCGCCTCGGCGTCTCGGGGTGGGTGAAGAACCGCCTCGACGGCCGGGTCGAGGCCGAGGCGGAGGGCGATGCGCAGGCCGTCGCCGCGCTCGTCGACTGGATGCGCGGCGGTCCGCCGTCGGCGACGGTCACCGCGGTCGAGACCGCCGAGGTGACGCCGACCGGCGAGACCGGCTTCCGCATCGCCGGCTGAGCGGCGGGCACCCGGGCACGAGCGCCGACGCGTCAGTCGTGCAGTGCGAAGAACGCGCCGACCGCCCGGCCGAGCCCGACCAAGTCGTCGACGTGCACCAGCTCGCGCGCCGAGTGCATCGACAGCAGCGGCACGCCCACGTCGACCGTGCGCATGCCCAACCGCGTCGCGGTCAGCGGCCCGATCGTCGACCCGCACGGGATCGTGTTGTTCGACACGAACGGCTGCGTCGACACGTCCGCCGCCTCGCACGCGCGCGACCACATGGCGGCACCGACCGCGTCGCTCGCGTAGCGCTGGTTGGCGTTGAGCTTCAGCAGCACGCCGCCGCCCGGCACGGGGCGGTGCGTGGGGTCGTGGCGCTCGGGATAGTTCGGGTGCACGGCGTGGCCCGCGTCGGCCGAGAGGCACCACGACGCGGCGAGCGCGCGTCGCCGCGAGGCATCCGTCGCCCCCACGCCCTCGGCGATGCGCACGAGCACGTCCTCGAGGAACGGGCCCGACGCGCCGGAGCGCGAGTTCGACCCGAGCTCCTCGTGGTCGAACGCGGCGAGCATGCTGATGTGCCCCGCGTCGGCGGGCGCGTCGATGAGGGCGCGCAGGCCCGCGTGCACCGAGGTGAGGTTGTCCATGCGCGGGCTGGCGAGGAAGGCCGCGCCGTCGCCGAACCGTGCCGGCGGCTGCGTGTCGACCGTGAGGATGTCGTGCCCCGCGATGTCGGCGACGTCGACGCCCGCCCGGGCCGCGAGGAGCTCGGCGATGTCGCCGGCTGCCGTCTCGACGCCCCACACCGGCTGCGTATTGCGCTGCTTGTCGAGGATCAGCCCGGTGTTGTTGACCCCGCGGTCGAGGTGGATCGCGAGCTGCGGGATGCGCAGCATCGGTCCGGTGCGCACGAGCCGTACGCGACCGTCGCGCGTCGCGACTCGGCCGGCCAGCTCGAGCTCGCGGTCGAGCCACGAGTTCAGCAGCGGGCCGCCGTAGACCTCGACGGCCGCCTGCTTCCAGCCGTTGCCCCGCACGTCGGGGCTCGGCTTGAGCTTGAAGCCGGGCGAGTCGGTGTGGGCGCCGAGCACCCGCACGGGCAGGGCGCCGGATGCCTCGGGCTGCACCCACGCGATGACCGCACCGTCGCGCACGACGACGTACTTCCCGGGCCCGCCGGTCCAGTCCTCCGACTCCTCGAGCCAGGTGAAGCCCGCCTCGACGGCGCGCTCGGCGACCTCGACGGCGGCGTGGTAGGAGCTCGGGGACGCCTGGACGAACCGGGCGAAGTCGTCGACGATCGAGTCGGCTTCGTGCGTAGGGGGCATGCCCCCATCCAACCATCCCGCCCGGTCCCGCCCGTCCCTTCCTCGAGTCGTCATGAACTGTCGCTATCCGGCCGGTCGAAGCGACATCTCATGACGACTCGGCGAGGGGTGGCGGGTTCAGGCGAAGCGGATCGACTGCTGCAGCCGGGTGCGCACCTCCATGACCTCGCCGCCGCCGATCAGCGCCGAGCCCGGCAGCCCCGTGCGCAGCACGCCCGCGAGCCGCGAGCGCTGCACGAGCGCGGTCACCGCGCCGCGGGTCGAGCCGAGCACCTGGAGGTCCTCGTCGGAGTCGCCGTCGGGCACGACCACGAGCAGGCAGGTGAACTTCACGTGCGCGGCCCGGCCGACGGCCTTCGCGCGCTGCGCGAGCGCGCGCATCGGCTTCTCGCCGGCGAGCGCCTCGCCGATCAGCTCGCCGCGGCGGATGCGCACGGGCGCGCCCCAGTCCTCCGACTGGAGGGCGAACAGCCCGGTCGGGCCGAGCACGACGTGGTCGAGCTTCGCGGGCAGCCCCGGCCCCGCGGCATCCGTCGCGACGTCGTGCCAGGCCGTGTAGGCGATGCCGAGCGTCGAGACGGTGCGCGCCGTCGCCTCCTCGGCGAGCGCGTCGGCCAGCACGTGGCGGATCTCGCGCGGCGCGCGACGCACGAGGTCGGCGCCGAACGGGTCGGGCAGGTCGACGCCGCGACCGGCCCACTCGCGGATGAGCTCGAGGTAGCGCACGCGGGAGACGCCGCCGGGGTGCCCGTGGCTGCGAGTGCCGGGCCGGGTGTCGCGCCGCTCGCCCTGCGTGCGCGGCATCGACCACGAGCCGGCGCCGTCGTCGGCGGTCGTCGTGCGCGCGGGCCCGCCGCGGTCGTACGCAGCGCGCGCCTCGGCGGTGCCGACGCGCTCCCATGCCGCCTGCACCTCGTGGAACCGGTCGGGATCGCCGCCCGTGTCGGGGTGCGTCTCGCGGAGCTTCCGCCGATACGCCGACCGCAGTTCGCCCGTCGACGCGTCCGGCCGGACGCCGAGCACCTCGTACGGCGTCGCCTGGAGCGGGCTGTCGGGCATCGCGTGCAGCGCCTCCGGAATCATGCGGAACGTGGGGGTCGAATCCCGACCCTACCGCGACGCGCCGAGTAGACTCCGAGCACATTCCAAGCCGCCGAGGAAGGACTCGCATGATTCCCGAGATCAACTACTGGGCGGTGCTGCTGGCGACGCTCTCGACCATGGTCGTCGGCTCGATCTGGTACACCCCCAAGGTCTTCGGCAACTACTGGATGCGCGTGGCGAAGGTCGAGCCCGACGGCAAGGGCGCGGTCGGGGCGATCATCGCGACGCTGCTCGTGAGCTTCGTCTCGTCGTGGGTGCTCGCGGGCGCGACCGTGATCGCGTGGCACTTCTACGGCGGCAGCTTCCTCGTCAACGCGCTCGTCACCGCGCTCATCCTCTGGGCCGGCTTCACCGCGGCTCGCTTCATCACCCACGACGCGTTCGAGCGCCGCCCGGCCGGCCTCACGACGCTCAACATCGCGCACGAGCTGGTCACGTTCGTCGTGATGGCGGTCATCATCGGCGTATGGCCGCCCGCCGGCACCGTCTGACGCCGCGCGTCTTCCGCGAGTCGTCATGAAGTGTCGCTTCGCGTAGCGTCGAAGCGACACTTCATGACGACTCGGCGTGTGGCGGGCCTCGTCGGACGCCCGACACCCCGCGCCCGGCGTAGCGTGGACGACATGCCCGTGCGCGAGGCCCCTCCCGACCCGCGCCGTCGTCGCGCGCTCCGCATCCTCGGGCTCGCCCGCATCGCCCTCGCCGTGGTCGAGGTCATGGCCCTCGTCCAGAACTTCCGGTACGTGCTCGGGTTCACGAGCTTCGCCACCGAGAACTTCTTCTCGTACTTCACGGTGCAGTCGGCGTTCCTCGCGGTCGCGGTGATCGGCGCGAGCGGCGTCGTCGCGGTGCTGGGCCGGCGGGAGCCCGGCTGGCTCACGGGCATCCGCTGCCTGGTCATCACCTACGTCGTCGTGTCGGGCGTCGTGTTCGGGCTGATCGTGTACCAGGCGCGCGCGACGGGGTACCGCATCGACGTGCCGCCGTCCGACCAGGTGCTGCACTTCGTGGTGCCGGTCGTGCTCGTCGTCGACTGGGTGCTCGAGACCGTGCTGGGCGTGCGGCACGTGCCGGTGGGCTGGCGCACGCTCTGGTGGGTGCCGCTGTTCCCGATCGCGTGGCTCGCATACACCCTCGTGCGCAGCCCCGCGGTCGGCTGGTACCCGTACTTCTTCCTCGACCCGTTGCAGGTGGGCGGGGCGTCGGGCATCGTCGTCGCGTGCGCGATCGTGCTGGCCGTGCTGCTCGCGGTCGCGGCGCTGCTCGTCGCAGCCACGCGCATCGTTCGGCGCGAGGGCGCGGGCACCCTCGACCCCGTGCCGGTCGAGCGAGCGGATGCCCCCGAGCTCGCCGCCGCACCCCGCTGAGCCGGTCGACCGGCCCGGCCGGTCCGCGCGCTCAGCTCGCGAACGGCTCGAGGCTCGCGCGTGCGAGTGCGATCACCTCGTCGTCGGATGCCTCCGCGAGCGCCTCCGCCCGATCGGCCGCGAGCAGCCCCACGAGCACCGGCTGCTCCGCGCTCCCGCCGAGGTCGAGCCAGCCCGCGAAGGGGTCGTCGTCGGCGGCGACGACCGTACGCACCGGGGGCCCCGCCGGCAGGAACGACTCGTCGAAGCGCAGCCACACCTGGTCGAGCAGGCCGTTGCCGAGGACCGAGACCGCGCGGGCGTGGCGCAGCGGCAGCGCCGGGGTGAACGAGATGAGGTTGGCCCGCAGCACGCCGAGCGGCACGGTCACGATCGCCCGGTCGGCGGCGAACGACTCGCCCGTCTCGAGTCGCAGCGACACCAGGTCGCCCGAGTGGTCGATGCTGAGCACCGCTCCGCCGAGCAGCACGTCGAGGCCCGACGCCTCCTCGCGGAGGAACTGCACGTAGGGCGTCTCGACCCGCTCCTGCCGCGCGGGATCCTCGGGCGCGAGCCCGCCGATCCGCGCCGAGAGCTGGCGGGCGTCCGCGCCGGTGCGCACGCCGAGCACGGTGTCGAGTTCGTACGCGAGCCAGTCGGTCGCCGAGACGCCCGTCTCGTCGGGCTCGTCGGAGAGCCGGTCGATCGCGCCCGAGCGCAGCAGCGCGTTCGCGAGCGTCACGTCGTGCGGCTGGGCCAGCGCCCACTCGCGGGCCGCGGCTACGGCCTGCGCACCGACGTCGGACGCCTCGACCGGCTCACCGGCCGCGGTGCGCACCTGCGGCGCGGTGTCGAAGGGCGCGGTCGTCGCGCCGGCGCGCGCGAGGCGCGCCTGCAGGCCCACCGCGTCGGCCGGCACGAACCCGGCGCCGAGCTCGACGGGCACCGGCCAGGCGTCGTCCTCGACGCTGTGGATGCGGCCGCCGATGCGGTCGCGCGCCTCGAGCACGACCACCCGGTAGCCGGCGTCGGCGAGCGCGCGTGCAGCGGTGATGCCCGCGAGCCCCGCGCCGACGACCGCGATGCGCGCCCCCGGCTCGGCCGACTGCGCGACCTCGGCCGCGGCGCGGGCGCCCTGCTCCGCGGCGCCGCGCACCGTGCCCGGGAAGGCGGTCGACGTCGCCTCGCCCGCGAGGAACACGCGCCCATCGAGCGGCACGGCGAGGTCGCGTCGGTGCTGCGGCGTCGAGCCGACCGCCTGGTAGCTGAAGGCGCCCCGTGCGAACGGGTCGAGGCCCCAGGCCGAGCGGCGCATGGCGGCGGGTGCGGGCACGGACGAGGCGACGGGCGTGCCCGTCGGAGTGGGCGTCGGGGTGGCCGGTGTCGGCGACGCGGTCGGGGTCGGCGTCTCCGGCACGCAGCCGGTCAGCAGCGCGGCGAGGCCCGCCGCGGAGCCGACCAGGAACGTGCGCCGCCTCATCGCGACCCGCTCCCCTCGGGGCCCGTCGTCGCTGGCGCGAGCATGCCGCAGAGCGCGAGTTCGAGCACGTCGCCGCGCAGCTCGGCCGCGAGCGCCGGCTCGTCGGCCTCGAGCAGGCCTGCCAGGGCGCTCGCGATGGCGCCCACCGTGAGCGTGCCGTCGCTCGCGCCGACGAGCGCGGCGAGCGCCGTGCCCGCGTCGACCGTGCGCGCGAACCCGCCGCCCTGGCGCAGCGTGATCGCGGTCGGGTCGTCCGACCCGGGCCAGTGGTGGCGCTGCTCGGTCACGTCGCCCGCGACGACGGGCCGGGCGCCGTCGACGTCGCCGACGAGCCGGTCGAACGCGTCGACGCACCCTTCGAGGTGCGGGCCGGGCGCACCGGAGCCGAGCGGCCCGTGCAGCTGCTCGGTTCGGCGCAGCCGCACCACGCCGTCGGCCGGGCGGCGAGCGACGACGTAGCCGAACCCGACGGCGTCGACGCCGCGCGCCTCGAAGTCGTCGAGCCAGGCGCGGACCATCGCACCGTACTCGGGCGTGCCCGGGCGCGTGCCGCCGTCGCGCACCCACGTCTCGGCGTACTCGACCGGGTCGACCCGGTCTCGCTCGATGAGCCAGTACTCGAGCTCGGGCGCGAACCAGTCGCTCGCGCGGTCGAGCCCCGCCCCCGGTCGCCGCGGTACTCCCAGTCGGCGAGCAGCTGCGCCGTGCCGCCCGGCTCGAGGTGGTCGGCGAGGCCGCCGAGCACCTGCGCCACGAGCGCGTCGCCCACCATGCCGCCGTCGCGGTACTCGTAGGCGGGCACGTCGTCGCGACGCGGCGTGATCACGAACGGCGGGTTCGAGACGATGCGGTCGAACCGCTCCCCCGCGACGGGTTCGAACAGGCTCCCGAGGCGGAACTCGATGCCGGTCACGTCGTTCAGCGCGGCGTTGAGCGCGGCGAACCGCAGCGCCCGCGCGCTGATGTCGGTGGCGACGACCCGGTCGGCGTGCCGGGCCGCGTGCAGGGCCTGAATGCCGCATCCGGTGCCCAGGTCGAGCACGCTGCCGACGGGTGCCTGCCACTGCAGTGCGGCGAGGGTGCTCGATGCGCCGCCGACGCCGAGCACGTGGTCCTCGGCGAGCGGTGCGCCGGTCGCGAGCTCGCCCGGGTCGGACGCGATCCACCACTCCGCGGCACCGACGCGGTCCTCGAACGCGTACGGCCGCAGGTCGACGCGCGCCGTGATGCGCTCGCCGGTCGCCTCGACCAGGCCGAGTTCGACCGCGCCGTCGACGCCGGCCGCGGGCAGTGCGCGCTCGAGGTCGGCAGGCGCCGCGGTGCCGCCGAGCACGAAGCACCGCGCGAGCGTGGCCCGCGGGTCGGACCCGGGTTCGAGACGCTCCAGCCGTCTGGCGGCCGGCACCGCGTCGCCGCGGTGCAGCGCGGCCGCCGCCTCGTCGCCCCACAGTTCGTCGAGTCCGGCGACCGTGAAGCGCGCGGCGGCGAGGTCGCGCGCCAGCGCGCCCGCGATCCGCCTCTCCGACGCAGTCACCACGCCTCTCATTCAACCGCAGGCGGCGCGCCACCGGTGCCGCATCGCCGCACGCGGTGCATGCGGCCCGGAAGCCGGGCGCGCATCACGCATCGGCAAGGTTCGCGAAACGCAGATGTCACACTCCGGGGTTAGCCTTGCCGTGTCCGATCAGAGGGGAGCACATGTCGCAGGAGGCGCCGACCATCGAGCGGCTGCGCCAGGACGCGCGAGACGAGCTCGCGGCCCTCATCGACCTGCGCTGCCGGCTCGGCGAAGATCCCTGGGCGTTCCTGCCCGACCTGCCGACGGTCGACGAGCAGGTGGTCGCGACGCTGCGCGAGGAGCGCATCCACGTCGACCCGTGGAGCACGGCGCGCGCCCGGGCGTACCACCCGACCGCGCGCGCGGGCGACCGCGAGCGCTTCGAGTACGACGTGCTGCGCGACATCGCGGTCGAGCACCCCGACCTGAGCGTCGCCGTCTGGGGCATGATCGGCCGGGTCCCCACCGTCTGGTGAGCCCGGCTCACGCGGTTCAGGGCGAGTCGGCCAGCGCCGCCGCATCCGTCACCGGCAGCCGGCACGTGAAGTCACGGCAGAGGTAGGCGGTCGTCCGCCCGTCGCGCATGACCCTGCCGGCGAACAGCTCGAACCCGGCGTTCGCCCAGTGCGGCACGCGCCCCTCGTCGACGACCACGGCGACGGATGCCCCGTGGCGCCGCGTGGCGCGTACCAGTTCGGCGTCCGCCCCGGTCGACGGCGCCACCGTGACCAGCTGCGTGAGTCCGCGCGCGAGCTCGTCGGCGACGCGGAGCGAGGTGCCGAACGCCAACGGCTGCCGCAGCATCGGCTCGGCGACGCGCGCGACCGCGGCGCGCGCGGCGTCCAGGTACGTCGCGTCGCCGGTCAGCGCGAACAGCGTGGCGCAGGCATCCGCCAGCGCGCTCGGCCCCGACGGCGTGGCCCCCTCCGAGGGGTCCGCCTCCACGACGAGGTCGTGCGCCCGGAGCACCGGGTCGGTTCCGCCCGGCACCGCGAACACCGGCCCGCCGTCGACCGGCTCCACGACCGCCTCCAAGGTGGCGTCGACCAGCCGCCGGGCCTCGACCGCGAGCGAGGGTTCGCCGTCGGCGATGGCCACGGCGAGCAGCCCGTTCGCGAGCATGCCGTAGTCCTCGAGGGCGGCCCGCGCAGCGGATGCCTCGCCGCCCAGCGACATGCGGATGAGCCGCCCGTCGTCGCTTCGGTGCCGTTCGAGCAGCATCGTCGCCGTCTCCCTGGCGGCGTCGACCCATGCGGGCTCCTCGAGCAGCGCGCCCGCGGTCGCGAGCCCTTCGATCGCGAGCCCGTTCCACCCGGCCAGCACCTTCTCGTCGATCGCGGGCGCCGGCTGCTCCGCGCGCGCGGCGGCGTCGAGCGCGTAGTAGCCGCCCTCGGTGCGCTCGCCGTCGACCTCGCTCTCCGAGTCCTGCGCGCTCGCGAAGCCGCCGTCGGGCCGGCGCAGCACGTCGAGCAGGTACCGCGCGATCCCTCGGGCGGTGCCGACCGCGAGCCCGTCACCGAGCACGGCCGCACGCGCGGCGACCGTCAGCAGCTGCGCGTTGTCGTACAGCATCCGCTCGTAGTGCGGCTCGCTCCAGTCGACCCGCGTGCCGTAGCGGAAGAAGCCACCCTCGACGGGATCGCGCAACGGCGACACGGCCATCGCGGCGAGGCTGCGGCGCGCCGACGCCGTCGCGTCGCCGCCGTGGCCGAGCAGGAACCCGAGCACGGGTGTCACGGGGAACTTCGGCGCGCCGCCGTATCCGCCGTGCGTGCGGTCCTCGAGCGCGACGAGGGCGTCGGCCGCCGCGTCCAGCTGCGCCGCGCCGGGCGGTCCGTCGGCCGAGGGCCGCAGCACGGATGCCTCCGCCAGCGCGTTCGCCAGCGACGACGCGGTGGCGTCGACCTCGTCGCGCCGCTGCGTCCAGGCCTGCGACACGGCGTCGAGCAGCTCGCCGAACCCGGGCGCTCCGCCGGCCGGGAGCGGCGGGAAGTACGTGCCGGCGTAGAACGCCCGGCCCTCGGGCGTCGCGAACACCGTGAGCGGCCAGCCGAGGTTGCGCGTGAACGCGCTCGCTGCGGCGAGGTAGCCGGCGTCGACGTCGGGATGCTCCTCCCGATCGACCTTGATCGCGACGAACCCGTCGTTCAGCTGGGCGGCGACGACCGGATCGCTGAAGCTCTCGCGGGCCATCACGTGGCACCAGTGGCAGGTGGCGTAGCCGATCGACACGAGCACGGGCACGTCGCGGCGGCGCGCCTCGGCGAACGCCTCCTCGCCCCACGGCCACCAGTCGACCGGGTTGTCGGCGTGCGCGCGCAGGTACGGGCTCAGCGCGCCGCGCAGTCGGTCGGCCATCGTCAGTCGTGCTGGGTGGTCGGCCAGGACGAGGGCCCGCGCGACCCGGCCGGGTACTCCTCGAGCGGCACGCGGTCCTCTTCCCACGCCTCGAGGATCGGCGTCACGATGCGCCAGCACGCCTCGGCCATCGGCCCGCTGACCGACAGCAGCTCATCGCCGTCGAGGATGCCGCCGAGCACCTCGGCGTACGCCCCCAGGCGCCCCTCGGTCGAGCGGGACGCGAGTTCCACGGTGCGCAGCGCGAGCAGGTCGTCCGCCCGGTTGACGGCGACGTCGAGCACGATGCGCTCCGGCTTCATGCCGATCCGGAGCCCCCGCCGCACCTCACCGCTGAAGCCGCGCGGCAGCGAGCTCGGCTCGCGGAGCGTGATCGAGATCTCCTCCCGATCACGTCCGATCGCCTTCCCGGATCGCAGCACGAACGGCACGCCATGCCACCGCTCGGCGTTCACCTGCAGGGTCACCTCGGTGAGCGTCTCGGTCTCGCGTGCCGGGTCCACGCCGTCCTCGGCGGCGTAGTCGGGGAAGACGCGCGAGCCGACGCTGCCCGCGGTGTACCGAGCGCGTCGGCTCGCCTCGGACGCATCGCTGCCCCACACCCGGGTGCGTTCGAGCACGTCGGCCATCGCCCGGTGCATGTCCTCGGACTCGACCGACGCTGGCGGTTCCATGGCGATGAGGGCGAGCACCTGCAGCAGATGGCTCTGGATCATGTCGCGCAGGGCGCCGGCCCTGTCGTAGTACCCCGCGCGTCCCTCGAGCGCGAGCGATTCGTCGAAGACGACCTCGACGCGTTCGATGTGGTCGCGATGCCACACGGACTCGAACATGTGGTTCGCAAACCGCAGGCCGGTGAGCGCGAGCACGGTCGTCTTGCCGAGGAAGTGGTCGACACGCACGACGCGCACCCCGTCGGGGAGCCGCGCGAGCAGCGCGTTGAACGCGCGCGCGCTCTCGAGGTCGGTTCCGAACGGCTTCTCGAGCGCGAGCACCGTGCCGGCCGGCACGTCCATGTCGGCGAGCGTCTCGCATGCCGCGTGCGTCACCGCCGGCGGCAATGCGAAGTAGATCGCCACGGGCCCGGGCAGGTCGTCGAAGAGTGCCTGCAGGTCGTCACGGCTGGTGGCGTCGGCCTGGCGGTAGCGAGCGGATGCCTCGAGCGAGGCGACGAGCGGATCGTCCTCGTCCGCGCGGAGCGCCGCGCGAAGGCGCCGACGCCATTCGTCGTCGCTGAGTGCCGACTGCCCCACACCGACGAGGGCGAGCTTCGACCGCCGGTCGTGCATCAGGAGCTGCCCGAGGCCCGGCAGGAGGAGCCGCGCTGCGAGGTCGCCGTCGGCACCGAGGATCACGAACGTTCGTCGTGTCGCCATGCGGCCCATGCTAGAGGGCGCCCCGAACGCACGAAACCCCCAGCATCGCTGCTGGGGGGTTTCGTTCAAGGTATGTCCGGCGGTGTCCTACTCTCCCACAGGGTGGCCCCTGCAGTACCATCGGCGCTGCGAGTCTTAGCTTCCGGGTTCGGAATGGGTCCGGGCGTTTCCCTCGCGCTATGGCCGCCGAAACTCTAGCCACACCCACGCGTGATGGGGGTGTGTGGTCTCGGGTCCCACCCCGCCAACCCGAAGGCGGGTTGTGGGTGGGTGTTGAGTTGTTGTTCGTGTGGTGGGAACCACAGAGTGGACGCGAGCGATCTACAGGCCACACACCCCTGCCTTACACGTGGGTGTGTGTAGTGATAATCAAGTTGTCGGCGTATTAGTACCAGTCAGCTACACCCGTTGCCGGGCTTCCACATCTGGCCTATCAACCCAGTCGTCTGGCTGGGCGCCTCTCCCCCGAAGGGGATGGAAATCTCATCTCGAGGCCGGCTTCCCGCTTAGATGCTTTCAGCGGTTATCCATCCCGAACGTAGCTAATCAGCGGTGCTCCTGGCGGAACAACTGACACACCAGAGGTTCGTCCAACCCGGTCCTCTCGTACTAGGGTCAGATCCTCTCAAATTTCCTGCGCGCGCAGCGGATAGGGACCGAACTGTCTCACGACGTTCTAAACCCAGCTCGCGTACCGCTTTAATGGGCGAACAGCCCAACCCTTGGGACCTACTCCAGCCCCAGGATGCGACGAGCCGACATCGAGGTGCCAAACCATGCCGTCGATATGGACTCTTGGGCAAGATCAGCCTGTTATCCCCGAGGTACCTTTTATCCGTTGAGCGACAGCGCTTCCACAAGCCACTGCCGGATCACTAGTCCCGACTTTCGTCCCTGCTCGACCTGTCAGTCTCGCAGTCAAGCTCCCTTGTGCACTTACACTCGCCACCTGATTGCCAACCAGGTTGAGGGAACCTTTGGGCGCCTCCGTTACTCTTTGGGAGGCAACCGCCCCAGTTAAACTACCCACCAGGCACTGTCCCTGAACCGGATTACGGTCCGAAGTTAGATATCCAGAGTGACCAGAGTGGTATTTCAACAATGACTCCACGAACACTGGCGTGCCCGCTTCAAAGTCTCCCACCTATCCTACACAAGCCACACCGAACACCAATACCAAGCTGTAGTAAAGGTCACGGGGTCTTTCCGTCCTGCTGCGCGTAACGAGCATCTTTACTCGTAATGCAATTTCGCCGAGTTCGCGGTTGAGACAGCTGGGAAGTCGTTACGCCATTCGTGCAGGTCGGAACTTACCCGACAAGGAATTTCGCTACCTTAGGATGGTTATAGTTACCACCGCCGTTTACTGGGGCTTAACTTCTCAGCTTCGCTCCGAAGAGCTAACCGTTCCGCTTAACCTTCCAGCACCGGGCAGGCGTCAGTCCGTATACATCGTCTTGCGACTTGGCACGGACCTGTGTTTTTAGTAAACAGTCGCTTCCCACTGGTCTCTGCGGCCTTCAACGCTCCAGGAGCAAGTCCCTTCACGAATCCGGCCCCCTTCTCCCGAAGTTACGGGGGCATTTTGCCGAGTTCCTTAACCACGATTCTCTCGATCTCCTCGGTATTCTCTACCTGACCACCTGAGTCGGTTTGGGGTACGGGCGGCTGGAACCTCGCGTCGATGCTTTTCTCGGCAGCATAGGATCACCGACTTTTCATCCCCATCGCGTCTCAGCCATGATGAACGGCGGATTTGCCTACCGTTCGGCCTACACGCTTGGACCGGGACAACCATCGCCCGGCTCGGCTACCTTCCTGCGTCACACCTGTTAATACGCTCACCGCACCAGACTCGGGTCCCACGCTCCCCACCCCGGTGCCCCCGAAGGGACGATGGGATGGTTCGGATGGTTAGCATTGCTGGATTAGTGTGGGCGGTTCTTCGCCGGTACGGGAATATCAACCCGTTGTCCATCGACTACGCCTGTCGGCCTCGCCTTAGGTCCCGACTTACCCAGGGAAGATTAGCTTGACCCTGGAACCCTTGGTCTTCCGGAGGACGGGTTTCTCACCCGTCTTTCGCTACTCATGCCTGCATTCTCACTCGTGTGCCATCCACGGCTGGATCACTCCGCCGCTTCACCCGGCACACGACGCTCTCCTACCGATCCGCACGACTGGACCACGAAGGCCTGTCAACTGTGCGAATCCCACGACTTCGGTGACGTGCTTGAGCCCCGTTACATTGTCGGCGCGGAATCACTTGACCAGTGAGCTATTACGCACTCTTTCAAGGGTGGCTGCTTCTAAGCCAACCTCCTGGTTGTCTGTGCAACTCCACATCCTTTCCCACTTAGCACGCGCTTAGGGACCTTAGTCGGTGGTCTGGGTTGTTTCCCTCTCGACGATGAAGCTTATCCCCCACCGTCTCACTGCTGCGCTCTCACTTACCGGCATTCGGAGTTTGGCTGACGTCAGTAACCTGTTGGGGCCCATCGGCCATCCAGTAGCTCTACCTCCGGCAAGAAACACGCAACGCTGCACCTAAATGCATTTCGGAGAGAACCAGCTATCACGAAGTTTGATTGGCCTTTCACCCCTATCCACAGCTCATCCCCTCCATTTTCAACTGAAGTGGGTTCGGTCCTCCACGACGTCTTACCGTCGCTTCAACCTGGCCATGGATAGATCACTTCGCTTCGGGTCTAGGACATGCGACTGAATCGCCCTATTCAGACTCGCTTTCGCTACGGCTACCCCACACGGGTTAACCTCGCCACATATCACTAACTCGCAGGCTCATTCTTCAAAAGGCACGCTGTCACCCCAACAAGGAGGCTCCAACGGTTTGTAAGCAAACGGTTTCAGGTACTATTTCACTCCCCTCCCGGGGTACTTTTCACCTTTCCCTCACGGTACTTGTCCGCTATCGGTCATCTGGGAGTATTTAGGCTTATCAGGTGGTCCTGACAGATTCACACGGGATTTCTCGGGCCCCGTGCTACTTGGGATACTCCTCCGGCCGGCCAGGCATTTCGACTACGGGACTCACACCCACTCCGGTCCGCCTTTCAATGCGGTTCGTCTATACCCGACACGTCACCGTGACTGTCCGGCAGAACAGTCCGAGAAGTCCCACAACCCCGACCATGCAACCCCTGCCGGGTATCACACATGGCTCGGTTTAGCCTCATCCGCGTTCGCTCGCCACTACTAACGGAATCACTATTGTTTTCTCTTCCTGTGGGTACTGAGATGTTTCACTTCCCCACGTTCCCTCTACCCGCCCTATACATTCAGGCGGGAGTCACCAGGTCACCCGAAGGGCCTGGCGGGGTTTCCCCATTCGGAAATCCTCGGATCACAGCTCGTTTATCAACTCCCCGAGGCTTATCGCAGATTACGACGTCCTTCTTCGGCTCCAGATGCCAAGGCATCCACCGTTTGCTCTTAGAAACTTGAAATCACATGAGTATGAATCGATCGCACACACCCCAAAGGGTGCATGAGATTGACCAATGATCAGTCGGACACCCCCTCCGAAGAAGGAGTGTCTTACTTGATCTTGTGAACGACCCGCCCGAAGACAGGTCGATCTAAGATGCTCGCGTCCACTATGTAGTTCTCAACACACGAACGGTACCCACACCACCACCAGCCATACGCTGGTGCCGAATGCGGGTCCGTGCAAGGTTACGAAGCCCCGAAAGGCCCGGTCCCTCAGGACCCAATAGCGTGCATGTGCCGGCCACCACCAACCCCCACCGTTCCCTTCCCACGACAAGCGCGGGATGTACTGAGCAGTGATCGGATCCGACCGACACCTATGCCAACGTTCCACCCATGAGCAACCAGCAGAACACATTCGGTCCTGATCTGGTGTGCCTGGAGAACCTCTCGGTCCCCAGATGCTCCTTAGAAAGGAGGTGATCCAGCCGCACCTTCCGGTACGGCTACCTTGTTACGACTTAGTCCTAATCACCGATCCCACCTTCGACAGCTCCCTCCACAAGGGTTGGGCCACCGGCTTCGGGTGTTACCGACTTTCATGACTTGACGGGCGGTGTGTACAAGGCCCGGGAACGTATTCACCGCAGCGTTGCTGATCTGCGATTACTAGCGACTCCGACTTCATGAGGTCGAGTTGCAGACCTCAATCCGAACTGAGACCGGCTTTTTGGGATTCGCTCCGCCTTACGACATCGCAGCCCTTTGTACCGGCCATTGTAGCATGCGTGAAGCCCAAGACATAAGGGGCATGATGATTTGACGTCATCCCCACCTTCCTCCGAGTTGACCCCGGCAGTTTCCCCTGAGTTCCCACCATGACGTGCTGGCAACAGAGGACGAGGGTTGCGCTCGTTGCGGGACTTAACCCAACATCTCACGACACGAGCTGACGACAACCATGCACCACCTGTATACGAGTGTCCAAAGAGTTCCTCATTTCTGAGGCGTTCCCGTATATGTCAAGCCTTGGTAAGGTTCTTCGCGTTGCATCGAATTAATCCGCATGCTCCGCCGCTTGTGCGGGCCCCCGTCAATTCCTTTGAGTTTTAGCCTTGCGGCCGTACTCCCCAGGCGGGGCGCTTAATGCGTTAGCTACGACACGGAAACCGTGGAAAGGTCCCCACATCTAGCGCCCAACGTTTACGGCGTGGACTACCAGGGTATCTAATCCTGTTCGCTCCCCACGCTTTCGCTCCTCAGCGTCAGTTACGGCCCAGAGACCTGCCTTCGCCATCGGTGTTCCTCCTGATATCTGCGCATTCCACCGCTACACCAGGAATTCCAGTCTCCCCTACCGCACTCGAGTCTGCCCGTACCCACTGCAGGCGCGAGGTTGAGCCTCGCGTTTTCACAGCAGACGCGACAAACCGCCTACGAGCTCTTTACGCCCAATAATTCCGGACAACGCTTGCACCCTACGTATTACCGCGGCTGCTGGCACGTAGTTAGCCGGTGCTTTTTCTGCAGGTACCGTCAAGCCGAAGCCCTTCTTCCCTACTAAAAGAGGTTTACAACCCGAAGGCCGTCATCCCTCACGCGGCGTTGCTGCATCAGGCTTGCGCCCATTGTGCAATATTCCCCACTGCTGCCTCCCGTAGGAGTCTGGGCCGTGTCTCAGTCCCAGTGTGGCCGGTCACCCTCTCAGGCCGGCTACCCGTCGACGCCTTGGTGAGCCATTACCTCACCAACAAGCTGATAGGCCGCGAGTCCATCCCAAACCGAAAAAACTTTCCACCCCACACCATGCGGTGCGAAGTCCTATCCGGTATTAGCTCCGATTTCTCGGGGTTATCCCAGAGTCCAGGGCAGGTTACTCACGTGTTACTCACCCGTTCGCCACTAATCCACCCAGCAAGCTGGGCTTCATCGTTCGACTTGCATGTGTTAAGCACGCCGCCAGCGTTCGTCCTGAGCCAGGATCAAACTCTCCAAAAAAAAATGGCGCCAACCCAACAAAAAGAGGGCCGACAAATCTGATCTCTGACCAAAGAACAACCAAAACTGGCTGTCCATCAATCCAAAGGAATCCCACCAACACCCGAAGATGCTGGACGGGGTTCAAAAAATGGCATTGAACATAGTGCACGCTATTGAGTTCTCAAGAAACGGACGCTCCGAAGTGTCAGCCTCTCGGCTTGCCACTCAGGGCAACCTCTCTACTGTATCACCCTCGGGCACCAGGCTCAAACCGGCCTGTCGCCTCCGACAGGCGCAGCCTGACGGATCGCGATCAGTGTGCGATCGCGACGATCGAAAGTGACGAATAGACATCCTAGGCGCTGCGAAGGGCTCCGACAAGAGCCGGACTTCGTTGCGTTGGATGGTCCCGCTTGAGGCCGGGAGGCTCTGCCGCTCTCCCGCACCTTTGGGGTGACGAGTAAGAACACTACGTGCCGCTCGCCGCTTCGCCAAAACGAACGCGCAGGCCGGGCGTGTCGCGCATCGCGCACCGCCCGGCCCGCGCCCCGAAGAGGCCGTTCAGGCGCGGAATCAGGCGCCGACGGTCATCGGATCGGCGTGCTCCCCGGTCGGCGGCAGCGCGTCGAGCTGCGCGACCTCGGTCGCATCCAGCTCGAACCCGAACACGTCGAGGTTCTCCTCCATGCGCGCCCGCGAGGTGGTCTTCGGGAAGACGACGAACCCGCGCTGCAGGTGCCAGCGCAGGAGCGCCTGCGCCGGCGACACCCCGTGGCGCTCGGCGATGCCCACCACGGCGGGGTCGCCGAGCAGGGCGGTCTTGCCCTGGCCGAGCGGACCCCACGCCTCGACGGCGATGCCGTGCTCGGCGCAGTAGGCGACCACGTCGCGCTGCTGGTGGTAGGGGCTCAGCTCGATCTGGTTGACGGCGGGCGTCACCCCGGTCTCCGCGGCGAGCCGCTCGAGGTGCGGCACGAGGTGGTTCGAGACGCCGATGGAGCGCGAGCGCCCGGTCTCGCGGATGCCGGCGAGCGCGTTCCACGCCTCGACGTAGCGGTCCTGGGACGGCACCGGCCAGTGCACCAGGTAGAGGTCGACGTAGTCGAGGCCGAGGCGCTCGAGGCTCGCATCGAATGCGGCCCGTGCCGAGTCGCCGCCCTGATCGTCGTTCCAGAGCTTCGTCGTGATGTACAGCTCCTCGCGGGGGATGCCCGACGCCGCGATCGCGCGCCCGACCCCCTCCTCATTGCCGTAGATGCGTGCGGTGTCGATGTGCCGGTACCCGGCCTCGAGCGCGTCGGTCACGATGCGCTCGGTCTCCACGGGGTCGACCTTGAAGACGCCGAAGCCCAGCTGCGGGATGTCGTGTCCGTCGTTGAGGCGGACACTCGGGACGAGTGAATCAGTCATGCGTCCATCCCATCACGCGGGCAGGTCTCGCGGGCAGGTCACGCGGGCCGGGCGCGGGGGCAGACCACGCGGGCGCCGTCACCTCGCCCTGCGCGTAGCGCTGGCGCGCGCGATCCGACCGGGAGGTCACGGGCACGAGTTCGGTGGCATCGGCCAGGCCGAACGACGGCATGCTCACGTACATGCTCTCGGCGCGGGCGACCTGATACGTCTCGTGCCAGATGCCCACGGCACCGGGAGCCCGACGCGCGGCCCGGTTGAACGCCGCCCAGGCGGGCCGGTGCTCCCCCGAGGCATCCGATGCGTAGTCGTAGAGCTTGTCGTGGCTGCTCCAGTACTGCACGACGTATGGGCCGTTCGCCCCCGTCAGCAGCCGGGCGCCGAGGAAGCCCGAGTCGGGTGTGGTCGCGAGCTCCCGCAGCATGCGCGGCATCGCGAGGAACGCCGGCAGCCACAGGTCGGGACGCCACCACCGGTTCACGCGCATGCCGATCAGGAAGACGACGAGCTCGCCGTCGTGCCGGTGGGTCATGCGACCCGTGTTGACCTTCGCCATGATGCCCCCGTCGAACGCTTGGAGAGTTGCAGTATCCAATACTAGATATCGACACTATCCAATGCAAGGGCGAGCGGATGCCCCGGGGCCGCGCACCGCTCGGCCCGGCGCGCCGTACGATGGAGGGCTGTGCTTCCCACGATCACCTACCCCGCCGAGCTGCCGGTCTCCGGCATGCGCGACGAGATCACGCGCGCCGTGCGCGATCACCAGGTCGTGATCGTGGCCGGCGCGACCGGCTCGGGCAAGACGACGCAGCTGCCGAAGATCTGCCTCGAGCTCGGGCGCGAGTCGATCGCGCACACCCAGCCGCGCCGCATCGCCGCGCGCACCATCGCCGAGCGCATCGGCGAGGAGCTGGGCTCCGAGGTCGGCGACCTCGTCGGCTACCAGGTGCGCTTCACCGACCGCGTGAGCGAGTCGACCCGCATCAAGGTGATGACCGACGGCATCCTGCTCAACGAGATCCACCACGATCGGATGCTGCGCCGCTACGACACGATCATCATCGACGAGGCCCACGAGCGCAGCCTCAACATCGACTTCCTGCTCGGCTACCTGAAGCAGCTGCTGCCGAAGCGGCCTGACCTCAAGGTGATCGTCACGAGCGCGACGATCGACCCCGAGAGCTTCGCTCGGCACTTCGCGGATGCCGCGGGCGAACCGGCGCCGGTCATCGAGGTGTCCGGCCGCACCTACCCGGTCGAGATCCGCTACCGCCCGCTCGTCGGCGAGGCCGGCGACGACGAGGAGGACGAGGGCGCCGCGGCCGACGACAAGGACGTGCAGCAGGGCATCCTCGACGCGCTCGACGAGCTCGACCGCGAAGCGCCGGGCGACGTGCTCGTGTTCCTCTCGGGCGAGAACGAGATCCGCGACGCCGAGGAGGCGGTGCGCGGCCACGCCGCACGCCGCGGCGGTGCGGGCGTCACCGAGGTGCTCCCCCTGTACGGCCGACTGTCGGCCGCCGACCAGCACCGCGTGTTCGAGCCGTCGAAGGTCGCGGGCCTCCGGCGCCGGGTGATCCTCGCGACGAACGTCGCAGAGACGAGCCTCACCGTGCCCGGCATCCGCTACGTGGTCGACGCCGGCACCGCACGCATCAGCCGCTACTCGACGCGCGCGAAGGTGCAGCGCCTGCCGATCGAGCCGATCTCGCAGGCGTCGGCGAACCAGCGCTCGGGCCGATCGGGCCGCACGAGCGACGGCATCGCGATCCGCCTCTACGCCGAGGAGGACTACGAGAAGCGCCCCGAGTTCACCGACCCCGAGGTGCTGCGCACCAACCTCGCGGCGGTCATCCTCCAGATGGCGTCGCTCGGGCTCGGCGCGGTCGAGGACTTCCCGTTCCTCACGCCACCCGATGTCCGCGGCATCCGCGACGGCCTCGACCTGCTGCGCGAGCTCGGCGCGCTCGAGGACCGCGACTCGCGCGACGGCCCGCGCCTCACGCGCGTCGGCCGCCAGCTCTCGCGCCTGCCGATCGAGCCCCGCTACGCCCGCATGGTCATCGAGTCGAAGGCGCAGGGCGTCTCGCGCGAGGTGCTCGCGATCGTGGCCGGCATGACCATCCAGGACCCGCGCGAGCGCCCGCTCGAGAAGCGTGAACAGGCGAACGCGATGCACGCCCGGTTCGTCGACCCGACGAGCGACTTCCTCACCCTGCTGAACCTCTGGAACCACCTCGAGGAGCAGCAGCGGCAGCTCGGGTCGAGTGCGTTCCGGCGCATGTGCCGCACCGAGTTCCTGAACTACCTGCGCGTGCGCGAGTGGCAGGACCTGTACCGCCAGCTCGTGCGCCTCGCGAAGCCGCTCGGCCTGCACGTCGGCGAGCCGCGCGTCAACGCCGACGGCATCCACCGGGCGCTGCTGTCGGGGCTGCTCTCGCACATCGGGCTGCGCGACGACACGGCGACGGATGCCGCGCGGGGACGCGGGAAGGGCCGCCCCGAGGCATCCGGCCGCCGCCCCAGCCGCGAGTTCGTCGGGGCGCGCAACACCCGGTTCCAGGTGTTCCCGGGCTCGGCGCTCGCGAAGAAGCCGCCGGCCGCGATCATGACCGCCGAGCTCGTCGAGACGAGCCGCCTCTTCGCGCGCACCGCCGCCGCGATCGACCCCGCGTGGGCCGAGCCGCTCGCCGGGTCGCTCGTGAAGCGCAGCTACGGCGAGCCGCGCTGGGACCCGAAGCAGGGCTCGGCCATCGCCGACGAGAAGGTGCTGCTGTTCGGCGTGCCGATCGTGCCGAAGCGACGGATGCAGCTGGCACGAGCGGATGCCCCGCTGGCGCGCGAGCTGTTCATCCGGCACGCGCTCGTCGACGAGGAGTGGGACACCTCGCGCCTCGACCGGCGGGTGTTCGCGTGGGTGCGCGCGAACCGGGCGCTCCGCGCCGAACTCGGCGACCTCGAGGCGCGCACGCGGCGGCGGGACATCCTGGCCGGCGACGAGGCCGTGGTCGCCTTCTACGAGGAGCGCGTGCCGGCCGACGTGTCGACGACCCGCGGGTTCGAGAAGTGGTGGCGCACCGAGCACCGCACGCGGCCCGACCTGTTCACGATGCGGCGCGAGGACCTCGTCGGCGACGAGGCCGACGGCCGCGGCGACGGGTTCCCCGACCAGTGGCGGCAGGGCGACCAGACGATCCGCCTCGCGTACCGGTTCGACCCGGGCGCCGACGACGACGGCGTGACCGCGACCGTGCCGCTCGTGCTGCTGCCGCGGCTGTCGCCGGTCGGCTTCGACTGGCAGGTGCCGGGCCTGCGCGACGAACTCGTGCAGGCGATGCTTCGGACGCTCCCGAAGTCGATCCGCCGGTCGGTCGTGCCGGCGGCCGAGTGGGCCGCGCGCATCGGCGACGAGCTGCCCGGCGGGCCGGAGGACGGCGCGGAGCGCGAGCCGCTCGCCGAGGTCGTCGCCGCCACGATCAAGCGACTGACGTTCACGCCCGTCACGGCGGACGACTTCGATCCGGAGCGCGTGCCGGCGCACCTGCGCATGACGTTCCGGGTGGTCGACGAGCGCGGCCGCGCCGTCGGCTCGGGCACGGACCTCACCGAGCTGCAGCGCCGGCTCGCCGACCGCACGCGTGCGGCCGTGGCCGACGCCGTCTCGAAGCCCGGCCGGGCGCGCGGGAGACAGCGCCCCGCCGAGACCGCGGCAGCGGATACCGCAGGAGCGGCGAGCGCAGGACCGGCGATCGCGGAACGCTCGGGCGTGACCGCCTGGGAGTGGGACGAGCTGCCCCGCCACGTCGACACGCGGCAGGCCGGCAACGTGATCCGCGCCTACCCGGCGCTCGTCGACGACGGGGACGCCGTGTCGGTGCGGCTGGTCGCGACCGCCGCCGAGCGCGACCGGGCGTCGCGGCGCGGCATCCGTCGCCTGCTCGTGCTGGCCACGCCGTCGCCCGTCTCGTACGTGCAGGAGCACCTGTCGAACCAGGAGAAGCTGCTGCTCGCGGCGAGCCCCTACGGCGGCACCCGCGCGCTGCTCGACGACTGCCTCGCGGCCTGCGTCGACGCCGTGCTGCGCGAGCGGCACCCCGACGGGCTGCTGTTCACCCGTGCCGAGTTCGAGGCCGTGCGCGACGCGGTCTCGGCGAGCGTGATGCAGCGACTCGACGACACGGTCGCGCTCGTCACGCGCGTGCTGCAGCGCTGGCGCGAGGCCGACAGGGCGATCCGCGGCGCGACGAGCCTGCCGCTCATGCACGCGCTCGGCGACGCCCGCGCGCAGCTCGACGCGCTCGTGCGACCCGGCTTCGTGCTCGCGACGGGACTCGAGCGGCTGGTGCACCTGCCCCGCTACGTCGAGGGCATCGTCGTGCGGGTGCGGAAGCTCCAGGAGCAGCCCGGCCGCGACCGGCAGTGGATGAACGAGCTCGAGAAGGCCACGGCCGCATACGAGTCGGCCGGCGGGGCGATCCCGCTCGCCGCCGACTCCCCCGCCGAACTCGTGCGCGCCCGCTGGCTGCTCGAGGAGCTGCGGGTGAGCCTGTTCGCGCAGGAGCTGCGCACCGCCGAGCCGGTCTCGGTGCAGCGCATCGCGAAGGCGCTCGCGGGCTGACGCGGCGCTGCCGCGCCGCACGCTCAATCGCGCGAGCGTCTCAGCCGTGCAGCGCGCGGAAGCGCTCCTCGTAGTCGCCCGAGAGCTCGCCGAACCGGCGGTCCCACGCGGCCTCGTCGGCGTGCGTCGGCAGCGGGTCGACGACGTGCCGGCCGAGCTGCTCGAGGTACACGTGCCAGCCCGCGCCGTAGTAGATCGATTGGACGCCCTCGTGCCGGAGGCGCAGGCGCGTGCCCCCGTCAACCTGCGCGAGCTCGACGCGCAGCACGGTCGGCTGCTCCTCGCGCGCGTGCCAGACGGTCTCGAACGAGCGCGGCGGGTCGCACGAGGTGACCTCACCCACGCCCCACACGCTGCCGTCGGAGGCGATCGCCTCCCAGCTGCCGCCCACGCGCAGGTCGCCGCGGTACTCCGTCATCCATCGGGCCAGTCGCTCGGGCGTCGTGACCGCCTCCCAGAGGTCGTCGGGCGTCGTCGGGTAGACCTCGTCGAACTCGAGGAGGAAGCCCTCGCCGTGCCGGGTGATCTCGCAGTCCATGCTCATGTCGTCTCCGTCTCGTCGGTGCGGTCGCGGTCGTGGGTGGGATCGTCGGCGGCGTCCGGCGCGCGCCGCCCCCGCAGTCCGCGGGCGACCTCGGTGTGCAGGGCGTCGAGCCGCTGCGACCACTGCGCGCGGTAGCGCGCGAGCTGTCGCTCGGCGTCGTCGATGCCCGCGCCGTCGACCGCGTAGAGCCGACGGGCGCCCTCGGCCCGCACGGTCGCGAACCCGGTCTCGCGCAGCACCCGCAGGTGCCGGGAGACCGCGGGCTGGGTGATGCCGAACTCGCCGGCGATCACCTCGACGATCGCGCCCGCGGGCCGCTCGCCGTCGGCGAGGAGCTCGAGGATGCGCCGGCGGACCGGGTCGCCGAGGACATCGAATGCGTGCACGGTCCATTCGTATCAGGAATCAGTTATATCAGTCAAGACTGATGTGATTTCGGATGCTCCGCCGGAACGTAGAGTGCAGATGTGAAACGCTACGCCGACCTGCTCCGCACCCCGGGAGTCGCTCGGATCATCGCGGCACAGCTCACCGCCCGGTTCCCGTCGGGCATGCTGTCGCTCGCCTTCCTGCTCCACGTCGAGCGCGAGACCGGATCGTACGGGGCCGCCGGCCTCGTGCTCGCCGCCACCTCCGTCGGCCAGGCGGTCGCCGGGCCGCTCACCAGCCGCTTCATGGGGCGCTGGGGCATGCGACCCGTGCTCATCACGACGCTCGTCATCTGCGCGGCATCCGTCGTCGCCATCGCCGTGCTCCCGCTCACGGTTCCCCTCTACATGGCGATCGGCCTGGTCTGCGGCCTGTCGACGCCGCCCGTACAGCCCGCCGTGCGCACGATCTACCCGAAGATGGTGAACTCCCGGCAGCTCACGCCGCTGTTCTCGCTCGACGCGTCGGCGCAGGAGATCATCTGGGTCGTCGGCCCCGTCGTCACCACGTTCATCTCGACCCAGATCAGCACGGTCTGGGGCATCCTCACGGCCGCTGCGCTGCTCGTCGGCGGCGGCATCTGGTTCATCTCGTCGCCCGAGCTCGGGCGCGTCCGCATCCCGATGTCGAAGCGACGGTTCGGGGTGGTGCTCGGGCGGCCGCCGGTGCTGCTCGGCACGATCGTCGGGTTCCTCCTCATCGGCGCCTGCGCGGCGGTCGAGGCCGGGGTCGTGGCGGTCTTCGGGCACGACGGCGCCGAGGCCGGCATCGTGCTCGCCATCTTCGCCGTCGGCAGCCTGGCCGGCGGCCTGCTCTTCGGGCACATTCCGATCGGGCCGTGGGCGCTCGCCCGGCGCATGCTGATCGTGTTCGTCGGCGTCGCGGTCGCCGCGGCGGCCATGGAGTTCTGGTGGCTGGCAGCGACGCTGTTCGTCGCGGGCATCGGCATCGCGCCCGCGCTCGCCGTCATCTTCGCGATCGTGTCGGCGAGCGTGAAGTTCTCCGACACCGCCGAGGCGTACGGCTGGATCGGCACCGGCCAGCTCATCGGCGCCGCGCTCGGCTCGGCGGTCGCCGGCTTCCTGATCGACGGCTACGGCCCGGTCGGCGCCTTCGTCGCGGCCGCGGTGCTCGCGTTCGTCGGCGTCCTCGTGCCCACGATCGGGCGGCGCTGGCACCCCGACCTGCGCGGGCGCGACGCGAGCCCGATCCCCGACACCGAACCCGTCACGATCACCCCGCACTGACCACCCGCGGGGCCCCGCCAGACGAGCCGGGACGCCGCAACGTTGTGCCCGCCCGGAAACCCGCCGAAAGTGCAACGCAACCGTGACCGGACTCCCAGACCGCTCGCAGTCACGGGGCTCGCGTGCGCCGCTACCGTGTGTGCCATGAGACGCATCGCAGCCGCCGGAGCCGGCATCCTGCTCACCGCACTGGTCCTCACCGGGTGCTCGTTCTCGGCGAACGACTCGGCCACCGTGTCGGAGCCCGGCGTGGTCGGGCCCGAGGTGATGGGGCCCGACGGCGAGATGCAGCTGCGCGACGGCGACATGGCGATGGACGAGTTCGCCGAGGAGTCGTCGGGCGGTGCGGATGCCGCGGACGACCGCAGCGTCATCACGAACGGATCGGTGTCGATCACGGTCGACGACCCGATCGCCGCATCGCAGCGGGCCACCGGCATCGTGACCGCGGCGGGCGGCCGCGTCGACAGCCGCACCGAGTACCCCGAGGCCGACAACCGGCAGGCGAGCGCGTCGCTGCTGCTGCGCATCCCCGCCGAGCGCCTCGACGCGACGCTGCAGGAGCTCCAGGAGCTCGGCACCGTGAACACCGTGTCGGTCAGCTCGACCGACGTGACGATGCAGGTCGAGGACCTCGACGCGCGCATCGGCGCGCTCCAGACCTCGGTGAACCGCCTCACCCAGCTGCTCGCGCAGGCCGACGACATCTCCGACCTGATCACCATCGAGACCGAGCTCACCAACCGGCAGGCGCAGCTCGACTCGCTCGTGGCCCAGCGCGCGGCGGTCGGCGACCAGGTCGAGTTCGCGACGGTCTGGCTCGAGCTCTACGCCCCCGGCATCGTGGCGCCGGCCGAGCCCGACTCGTTCTGGGACGGCGTCGTCGCCGGCTGGAACGCGCTCTGGGGCTTCCTCGGCGGGCTCATGGTCGCGTTCGGCGTGCTGGCCCCGTGGCTGCTCTTCCTCGCGGTGATCGCCGCGGTCGCGACCGGCATCGTGCTGCTCGCCGTGCGCGGCAGCCGCCGGTCGAACCGGGCCGCGCCGACGGCGGGGCCGGCTGCGCCGGAGGGGGCGACGGATGCCTCCGAGCCCGCGCCGACCGGCGACGGAGGCAGCGACGGCCGGGCGTAGTCTGGCGGCGTGACCGTCGACGATGTCCTGACCGAGGGGCTGCTCACCCGCATCCGCGCCCGTGCTGCCGACTACGACCGCGAGAACCGCTTCTTCGACGAGGACCTCGCCGAGCTCCGCGAGGCGGGGTACCTGCGGGCGCTCGTGCCGGTCGAGCTCGGCGGCCTCGGCTGGAGCCTCGGCGACGCGCTGCAGGCGCAGGCGCGGCTCGCGGGAGCGGCCCCGGCGACGGCGCTCGGCGTGAACATGCACCTGGTCTGGACGGGGGTCGCGAAGATCCTCGCCGACCGCGGCGACGACACGCTGGGCTTCCTGCAGCGCGAGGCGGCCGACGGCGAGGTGTTCGCGTTCGGCATCAGCGAGGCGGGCAACGACCTCATGCTCTTCGGCTCGCGCTCCGAGGCCAGGCCCCAGCCCGACGGCGGGTACCGGTTCCACGGCCGGAAGATCTTCACGTCGATGTCGCCCGCGTGGACCCGGCTCGGCACCATGGGCCTCGACACCTGGTCGTCGGATGCCCCGAAGATCGTCTACGCCTTCATCGACCGCGACGACCCCGACGTGTCGAGCCTCGACGACTGGGACACGATCGGCATGCGCGCGAGCCAGAGCCGCACGACCGTGCTCGACGGCGCCTTCGCGCCCGCCGACCGGGTGGTGCGCCGGCTCGATCCGGAACCGAACGCCGACCCGTTCGTGTTCGGCATCTTCGCCGCCTTCGAGCTGCTGCTCGCGGCCGTGTACACCGGCATCGGCGACCGGGCGCTCGAGCTCGCGGTGGAGGCCGCGCACGCGCGGACCTCGATGAAGTTCGATGGCCGGAAGCTCGCGCACGACCCGGACATCCGCCGCCGCGTGGCATCCGCCGCCATCGCGCAGGACGCGCTGGCACCGCAGCTCGCCGCGCTCGCGCACGACGTCGACGCGCTCGCCGACCACGGGCCGCGCTGGTTCCCGAAGCTCTCGGGAATGAAGGTGCGCGCGACCGAGACCGCCCGGGCCACGGTCGACCAGGCGATCCGCGTCGCCGGCGGGCGGACCTTCTTCGCGGGCGACGAGCTGGGGCGGCTCTCCCGCGATGTGCTCGCGGGCATCTTCCACCCCTCCGACGACGAGTCTGCGCACGCGACCGTCGCGAACGCGTGGCTCGGGCCGATCCCCGAGTGACCGGCCGCACCGGGCGGCCTCGCTAGACTCGGACGCAGCCGCGCAGCGACGCGGACCGACCGCGAGAGGCCCCCAATGAACGTGTTCGCATTCGTCATCGCCATGCTGCTCTTCCTGCTCGGCATGCTCGCGTTCGGCATGGCCTTCGTCGCCACCGGCTTCGAGACGCTCGTCTTCGCCGGTGGAATCCTGCTCATCGCGGTCTCGCTCGCGATCCCGTTCCACCTGCTCGGCCGCACCGACGGGGCCTGACGGGCACGGCCTGATCACAGGTCGACGCGCGGGCGCCCCGGCGACCTCGCGCGCGGCTAGAGTCGAACCGTGGGCGTGAGAATCGAGAAGGTCGACCTGCCGGGCATCGGCGTCCGGCACGACCTCGTGACCGACGCGGGTCGGCGCATCAGCGTCGTCTCGCTGCGCGACGGCGAGCATGACCTCGGCGTCTTCGACCGGGACGACCCGGACACCTGCCGGGAGACGGTCGCGCTGAGCGACGACGAGGCCTCGGCGCTGGCGGACCTGCTCGGGGCATCGGTGATGATGTCGCGGCTGACGAGCTTCGCCGACGGATCCACCGGCGTCTTCACCGAGCAGCTGGAGCTGCCGACCGACTCGCCGTACCTGAACGCGCGCCTCGGCGACACGCAGATGCGCACGCGCACGAGCGTGTCGATCGTCGCGATCGTGCGCGACGGCACGGTGGTGCCGTCGCCGACGCCGGCCGAGGTGCTGCGCGCGCGCGACGTCATCGTCGCCGTCGGCACGCGCGAGGGCCTCGACGCGGCCTCCCGCCTGATCGCACACGGCCCCGGCTGAGACGGGGGCGCCGATGCATGAGACGACGCTGATCCTCATCGAGGTCGGCGCCCTCCTGCTCGGCATGAGCCTGCTCGGGCGGTTCGCGATCCGCGTCGGCATCTCGCCGATCCCGCTCTACCTGCTCGTCGGGCTGCTGTTCGGCGAGGGCGGCGTGCTGCCGCTCGACGCCAGCGAGGAGTTCTTCGAGGTCGGCGCCGAGATCGGCGTCATCCTGCTGCTCGCCCTGCTCGGGCTGGAGTACACGGCCGAGGAGCTGTTCACCAACCTCCGGCAATCGAAGTACGCCGGATTCATCGACGCCGTGCTCAACGCGACGCCCGGTGCCGTCTGCGCACTCATGCTCGGCTGGAGCCCGGTCGCCGCGGTCGCGCTCGCGGGCGTGACGTGGATCTCGTCGTCGGGCGTGATCGCCAAGCTCATGCGCGACCTCGGGCGCCTGAGCAACCGCGAGACGCCGACGATCCTGGCGATCCTCGTCATCGAGGACCTCGCGATGGCGTTCTACCTGCCCGTGCTCTCGGCGCTGGTCGTCGGCGTCAGCCTGCTCGAGGGCGCGGTGGCGGTCGCGGTCGCGGTCGCCGTGGTCTCGATCATCCTGTTCGTGGCCTTCCGGCACGGCCACGTCGTGTCGCGGTTCTTCTCGACCGAGCACGCGGAGCCGCTGCTGCTCGGCGTGCTCGGGCTCACCATGCTCGTGGCGGGGCTGGCCGCGCAGGTCAACGTGTCCGCCGCGGTCGGTGCGTTCCTCGTCGGCATCGCGCTGTCGGGCCGCGTGGCGCACTCGGCGTCCCAGCTGCTCACCCCGCTCCGCGACCTGTTCGCGGCGATCTTCTTCGTCTTCTTCGGCCTCGCGACCGATTCGAGCGAGCTGCTGCGGATGCTGCTGCCGGCGGCGCTGCTCGCCGTCGCGACCATGGCCACGAAGACCCTCACCGGCTACCTCGCGGCCAAGCGCGCGGGCATCGGCCCGCTCGGCCGCTGGCGCGCCGGGTTCTCGCTGACGCCGCGCGGCGAGTTCTCGATCGTCATCGCCGGGCTCGCGATCAGCGCCGGCGTGGCCCCGGACATCGCGCCGCTCGCGACGGCGTACGTGCTCATCACGATCATCGGCGGCTCGATGCTCGCGCGCCTGCCCGACGCCAATTGGTTCCGTACCCTGGTCGTGGCCGGCGCGTCGCGCGCGACGAAGTAGGCCCGGCCGGTCGGTTCCCGGCCGCGACCGCTCAGGCGGACTCCGCCAGCAGTTCCCGCACGCGCGGCACGACCTGGGTGCCGTAGCGCTCGATCGAACCCATCATGAGTTCGTGCGGCAGCGTGCCGTTCGAGACCTTCAGGTCGAAGCGCGAGACGCCGATGGCGCGCACGGCAGCGGCGATCTTCTGCGCGACCGTCTCGGGCGAGCCCGCGTAGAGGGCGCCGTGCGGCCCCGCCTCCTGCTCGAAGTGCGCGCGGGTGATCGGGCCCCAGCCGCGCTCGCGGCCGATGCGCCCCATGATGTCGGCGTAGTGCGGCCAGAGCTCGTCGCGCGCCTGCTCGTCGGTGTCGGCGATGTGACCGGGCGAGTGCACCGCGACGGGCAGCTCCTGGCGACCGAACTGCCCGAGCGCCTTGCGGTAGAGCTCGGCGAGCGGCGCGAAGCGCGCCGGGGAGCCGCCGATGATCGCGAGCACGAGCGGCAGTCCGTAGTGCGCGGCGCGCACGACCGACTCGGGGCTGCCGCCGACGCCGATCCAAGTGCGCAGGCGACCGTGCTCGACGTGCGGGTAGACGGTGCGTCCGTCGATCGACGGACGCAGCTTCCCCTCCCAGGTGACGGGCTCCTGCTCGAGCAGCTTCGCGAACAGCTCGACCTTCTCCTCGAACAGTGCCTCGTACTGCCCGAGGTCGTAGCCGAACAGAGGGAACGACTCGGTGAACGAGCCGCGCCCGAGGATCACCTCGGCGCGGCCGCCGGTGATGCCGTCGAGGGTCGCGAAGCGCTGGAACACGCGCACCGGGTCGTCGGAGCTCAGCACCGTGACCGCGCTGCCGAGCTGGATGCGCTCGGTGCGCGCACCGATCGCCGCGAGCACGACCTCGGGCGCCGAGACCGCGAAGTCCTCCCGGTGGTGCTCGCCGACGCCGAAGAAGTCGAGGCCGGCCCGCTCGGCGGCCACGCCCTCCTCCACGACGTTGCGCAGCACCTGCGCCTGGCTGAGCGGCTCGCCCGCGGCATCCGTCGTCACGTCGCCGAACGTGTCGACCCCGAACTCGACCTGCGTGTCCATCGTGCTCCCCTCCGCCGCGGCGGTGTTCCATGCGTTCGCATGTTCCGAACGCGCGCACCACCCGCGCCTATTCCAGCACGAGCGGGAATCCCGCACCGGTGCGTCCGGTTGCACCTCGTGTGCAGGAGCGTCCCCACCCCCGGTCCGCGTTCGGCCGCCGCGTCGTCGGCATCATCGGCGTCGGCAAGGTCGGCAGTGCGCTGGCGCGCCTCGCGATCGCGGCCGGCTACGAGGTGCTCGTGGCGGGTTCGCCGCGCCAGCTCGCGCTCGCGCTGCTGGTCGACACGGTCGCGCCGGGGGCGCAGGTGACGGATGCCTCCGAGCTGGCGCGCCGGGCCGACCTCGTGATCGTGGCGGTGCCGTTCGCCAAGGTCGACTCGGTCGACTGGCGCCTGCTCGACGGGAAGATCGTGGTCGACGCGACGAACTACTGGCCGCCGATCGACGGCGTGCTCGCCGACGTCGAGGCCGACGGCCGCTCGACCGCCGAGCAGCACGCCGACCTGAACCCCGCGGCACGCGTCGTCAAGTCGCTCAACCACCTCGGCTACCACGACATGGAGGAGGACGAGCGGCCCGCGGGCGATCCGCTGCGGCGCGCGATCGCGGTGGCGGGCGACGCCGCCGATGCGAAGGCCGTCGTGGCCGACTTCGTCGACGCGATCGGGTTCGACCCGGTCGACGCCGGCCCGCTCGCATCCGGTCGCCTGCTCGAGCCCGGCCACCTGGTCTTCGGCCGCGAGCTCGACCGCGACGAGCTGCGCCACGCGCTCGCGCAGGAGGGCGCGACGCGGCTGGTCTAGGGTGTGCTGGTGCCCGCAGCATCCGTCACGCCCCGCCCGGGAGCGCCCGAGCGCCTCGCCCGCATGATCGCCCTGCCGACCGTCTCGGCCGAGCTGGACGCCGTCGGGCGCGAGCCGTTCGAGGCGTTCGCACGGCTGCTCGAGGAGGAGTACCCGCTCGTGCACGCGCACCTCGAGCGCGAGCGGCCGAGCGAGTTCGGCCTGCTCTACCGCTGGCCGGGGCGCAGCGACGAGCGCCCGGTCGTGCTCATGGCGCACTACGACGTCGTGCCCGCGCGGGCGGAGGACGGCTGGACCCACGATCCGTTCGCGGGCGTCGTCGCGGACGGGGCCGTGCACGGCCGCGGCACGCTCGACGACAAGGGTCCGCTCCTCGTGATCCTCGAGGCGGTCGAGAACCTGCTCGCGGCCGGGTTCGCACCCGCGCAGGACGTGTACCTCTCCTTCGGCGGCAACGAGGAGTCGTATGGCGACGCGGCCCCCATCGCCTCGGACCTGCTGCACGAGCGCGGCATCCGCCCCTGGCTCGTGCTCGACGAGGGCGGCGCGGTCATCGACGACCCCATGTCGTGGGTGCACGTGCGCTCCGCCATGGTCGGCGTCGCCGAGAAGGGAATCATGACCGTGGTGCTGCGGGCCGACGGCGTCGGCGGGCACGCGTCGGCGCCCCGCGGCACGACCGCCACGGCGCGCATCGCCCGCGCGGTGCGCCGCCTCGAGCGCAACCCGTTCCGGCCGCGGCTGCCGCGCTCGGCGCGCGACATGCTCGGCACGTTCGCCGCGCACGCCTCCGGCTCGGCGCGGCTCGCGCTGCGCGCGTTGGCGGCGGTGCCGTGGCTCACCGCACGCGTGTTCGCGCGCATGGGCGGCGAGCCCGCCGCGATGGTGCGCACGACCCTCGCGGTCACGATGCTCTCGGGCGGCAGCGCGCCGAACGTGCTGCCCGCCGGGGCGTCCGCCACCCTCAACCTGCGTCTCGCGCCCGGCACCACGACCGCGCAGGTACTGCGACGGCTGCGTCGCGTGATCGGCGATCGCCACGTGCGCATCGAGGTGCCCGAGGCCAGCGACCCGTCGCCCGAGTCGCCGGCCGACAACGCGCAGTTCGACGCGATCCGCGCCGCCGTCGGAGCGGCCCACCCCGACGCGGTCACGGTGCCGTACCTCATGATGCAGGCCACCGACTCGCGCTGGTTCCACCGCTACACGCCGGCGACCTACCGGTTCGCGCCGCTCGCGATGGACGCGGGGCAGCGCGCCGCGATCCACGGCGTCGACGAATGGGTGTCGATCGACAGCCTCGAACGCGGCGAGCGGTTCCACCGGGCGCTGCTCACAGCGTTGCCGGACTGAGCCCGAACCGGGCTAGGGTGTTCGCACCCGGTTCGACCCGGTCCCTCCCGCAGCACCCCGCACCACTGGAGCATCCCTTGTCACGCGCCGTGAGATTCGGACCCGTCGCGGCCGTCGTCGGCTTCCTCGCCTTCGTCGAGTTCACGAGCGGCATCATCCAGGGCTACTACACGCCCCTGCTCACCGACATCGCACGCCACCTCGACATCCACGACGCCGACGTGAACTGGCTCGAGGGCTCGCAGCTCATGCTCTCGGCCCTCGTCGTGCCGGCGCTCGCGAAGCTCGGCGACATGTTCGGGCACAAGCGCATCCTGCTCGTCTCGACCGCGGTGACCGCCGCCGCGAGCCTCGCGCTCGCGTTCACCGACCAGTTCGCGGTGTTCCTCGTGGCATGGGCGCTCCAGGGCTTCTACGTGGTCTGGCTGCCGCTCGAGATCGCGCTCATCTACTCGCGGAGCCGCGACCGCGAGGCGCCGGCGGCGCTCACCCGCCGGGCCGCGGGCTTCCTCGTGGCCGCGCTCGAGCTCGGCGCCATCGCCGGCGCGCTCTCCGCGGGTGCGCTGGCCGACAGCGGCATCCCGATCCAGGTGCTGCTGCTCATCCCCGCCATCGCGGTCTGCGCGTGCTTCTTCGTGATCCTGTTCGGGGTGACGGAGTCGCCCGACCTCACCGGCGGCCGGTTCGACACCGGCGGGCTCGTGCTCATCACGCTCGCCCTGCTCGCCTTCACCGGCGGGCTCAGCCTGCTGCGCATCAACGGTCCCGCCGACCTGCTCTCGTGGGGCGTCGTGCTGCTCGGCCTCGCGCTCATCGTGCCGTTCGTGCGCTACGAGCTGCGCCAGGCCGACCCGCTCATCGACGTGCGCCTGTTCCGCTCCCCCGCGCTCTGGCCGGTGTTCCTCACCGCGGGCCTGTTCGGCGTCAGCGTGCTCGGCGCGCAGGCGCCGCTGTCGACCTTCGCACGCACCGACCCGTCCGAGGTCGGCTACGGGCTCGGCGCGACGACCGGCGAGACGTCGATCCTCATCGGCGCGTACGTGCTCTCGCTCGTCGTCGGCGCGCTGCTCTTCCCGCTCGTCACGCGCTGGGTCGCCCCACGCATGGCGCTCATCGGGGCGAGCCTCATGGTCGCGACCGGGTACCTGCTGTTCCTGCCGTTCCACGACGGGTACGCGCAGGCGCTCACGAACATGGTGATCGCGGGCATCGGCTCGGGCGCGCTCGTCGCCGCGCTGCCCGCCGCCGCAGCCGCCGCGGCACCGGCGCACCAGACGGGCGTCGCAACGGGCCTCACCAACTCGGTCAAGACGGTCGGCGGCGCCGTGGCATCCGCGGTGTTCGCGATCGCGCTGATCCAGCACCTCGGCGGCGGCACGGGCGACGGCACCGCGGGCAGCTTCTCGGGCTACGTCACGGTGTGGCTGGTCTGCGGCCTCACCGCGGTCGTGGCGGCGGTCAGCCTGTACTTCGTGCCGAAGCACGCGTTCTCGGATGCCCCGGAGGGAACCGAGCCCGCCCTGCGCTGACCCGCGCGCCGGGCCGGCGTCGTCGGCCCGTGGCATCCGCCCGCCGTGGCCCCCGCGTCAGGCGTGCCCGCTCGCGATGTCGTCGTCGTCGGGCTCGTCGGGGCCGGGCTCCGGCTCCCCGTCGGCGGCACGGCTGCGGCGGGCGCGGACGCGCGCGCCCAGGTCGGCCATGCCCACCGCGAACGCGATCGCGAGCAGCACCGCGACCGCCAGCATGCCGAACCCGTACGCGTGGTGGAACACCTCGAGCTGCGGGGCGTCGCCCTCCTCGCGGTACAGCGTGGCGTAGAACAGCGACAGCGCGATCGCGGTGCCGACGGCGGTGCCGATGCGCTGCCCGAGCTGGCCGACCGACCCGGCGAGGCCACCGCTGCGCACGGGCACGTCGGCGAGCGTCAGCGTCTGGTTGGGCGAGACCACGAGGCCGCCGCCGAGGCCCGCGACGATCAGCGCGCCGGCCATGGCCCACGGCGTGACCGCCGACGGCGTCGAGAGCGCGAGCAGCACGAGCACGCCGACGCCCGCGATCAGCACGCCGAGGCCGAACAGCACCAGCCCGCGGCCCCAGCGCTCCACGAGCAGGCCGCCCCGCCAGGACGCGAAGGCGCTCGTGAGGGCGTAGCCCATCGTGACCATGCCCGCGAACACGGGCGCGACGTCGAGGCCGTCCTGCAAGTACAGCGTCGTGAGCAGGAACATCGACGGCACGGCCGCGAAGAACACCGACTGCAGCAGGGCGCCGTTGCGGAACGACCCGATGCGGAACAGGCCGAGCGGCACGAGGGGCTGGCGACCGGATGCCTCGTAGCGGCGCTCCCACGCGACGAACGCGCTGACGCCGAGCACGAACACCACGAGCAGCCACCAGCGCGCGGGGTCGTCGTCGGGCGAGCCGGTCGTGAACAGGAACGGCCACATGAGCGAGAGCACCGTGATCGCGAAGATGACGAGGCCCACCGGGTCGAGCTGCACCTTCCGGTGCGAGCGGGTGCGGGTCTCGGGCAGCACCCAGAGCGCGAGGGCGATGGCGATCACGCCGAGCGGCACGTTCATCCAGAAGATGCCGCGCCAGCCGTCCTCGGGGCCGCCGATGGCGATGAGCAGCCCGCCGAGGGTCGGGCCGATCGCGGTCGTCACGCCGATCATCGCGCCGAACAGGCCGAACGCCCTGCCGCGCTCGGCGCCGTGGAAGAGCTGCTGGATGAGGCCGAGCACCTGCGGCATCTGGATGCCCGCGGCGACGCCCTGGAGCATCCGGAACACCAGCAGCCAGGTGGCATCCGGGGCGAGCGCGCACGCCAGGCTCGTGAGCGTGAACAGGGTCAGTCCGACGACGAACAGCACGGTGCGCGAGCGCTGGTCGCCGAGGCGGCCGGCGGGCACGAGCGTGAGGCCGAAGGCGAGCACGTAGCCCGAGACGATGAGCTGCAGCTCGGTCGAGCCGGCGCCCATCGCCTCCTCGATCGAGGGCAGTGCGACGTTGACCTTCGAGAGGTCGAGGATGGTGAGCCCGGCGACCGCGACGCAGACCCAGTACGCGCGCCAGCGATGCGAGTCGGGCAGGGGGATGTCTCGCGTGCGGGGCAGGTCGCTCATCGGGTCGAGCCTACGCCCGGGGCGGCCGCCCGCCGGTCACCCGGAGACGACGTTCGGCGCGCCGCCCGCGAGGGGCGACGCGCCGAACACGACGAGTCTCTCGGCCTGGTGCCGGGGCGTGTCCCCTAGGCCTGGTCGCCGATGGCGAACCGCACGCTGCCGTCCTCGCCGACCTGTGCGTCGAGCACCTTGTCGTCGAGGGCGAGCGCGGCGAACTCGCCGAGGAAGACCTTGGCCCCCTCGGCCTCCACGACGGCGTCGCTGGCTTCGGGCGCGGGCGCGACCGACACGGCGAACTCGGTGCCGCCGGGCTGGTCGGTGTTGATGCGGAGTCCGCCGTCGTCGAGACCCGGGGTCTGGGCGACGATGGTCTTCACCACGGTGCTGGCAGTTTCGGTGAGCGTGAGCACGAAGGCTCCCTTCCTTGGCTGGCGAGCGGAGTCCCCCACGATTCAGCATCGACGCGGCACGGTCAAGCCGACGCGGGACGAAACGCGCACATTCCGCGATGGGCGAACCGGCGGGCGTGCGGCGCGTCGCGGGTGCGCGCCGGGGTCCCGGCACCGCTCAGGCGGGCGCGCCCACCCTCGGCAGCGTCACGTCGAAGCGGCATCCGCCCGGCACGTTGCGCACGCTCACGCCGCCCGCGTGCGCGGCGACGATGCCCTGCACGATCGCGAGGCCGAGCCCAGCGCCCGCGGCGATCGGGTCGGCGGGCGCCTCGCTCGGCGAGCGCGACGGCGTGCCGCGCCACCCGGCGCGGAACACCTTCGCCAGGTCCTCCTCGGGGATGCCGCCGCCCGCGTCGGTGACGCTGAGCGCGACGTGCTCGTCGCCCGTCTCCTCCGCGGTGACCTCGATGCGGCTGCCCGGCGGCGAGTGCTGGATGGCGTTCATGAGCAGGTTGCCGACGACCCGCGAGAGCTCGCGCGCGTCGCCCGTGACGGTGAGGTCGCCCGCGCGCGACTCGACGATCGTCACCTCGCGCGAGCGGGCCAGCGGCAGCAGCTCGGCGACCGCGTCGGACACGAGGTCGAACAGCGACACCTGCTCCATCTCGAGCGCGAGCGCGCCCGACTGGATGCGCGAGAGCTCGAACAGGTCGTCGACCATGCTCGAGACGCGGTCGACCTGCACGCGCATCTGCGCGTGGTAGCGGGCGGGGTCGTCGACCATGTCGTCCTCGAGCGCCTCGGCCATGGCCCGGAGTCCGGCGAGCGGGGTGCGCAGGTCGTGCGAGATCCACGCGATGAGCTCGCGGCGCGAGGCGTCGATTCGCGCCACCTCGGCGCGCGAGTCGGCGAGGCGGCGGCTGGCGTCGGCGAGCTCGGCGGCGAGCGCGGCGAACTCGGTGCCCTCGCGGCCGTCGGGCTGCACGGTCTGGCCGTCGCCGACCGCGCGGGCGATCTCGCGCAGGCGCCGGGTGTTGCCGACGAGGATGCGGCCGAGCACCGCGCCCACCCCGAGCGCGACCACGCCGCCGACCACGACGACCCAGCCGGTCACGAGCAGGTCGTGCTCGGAGAGGTACATGGCGTTGGCGACGGCGATGGTGCCGGCGCCGACCGCGAGCACGGTCGAGAGCACGACGATGACGACCTGCACCATGATCGACGCGCGACGGGCCGCGACGAGCGCGAGCAGGCCGGCGGCGCCGACGAGCAGCGCGGCGACGCCGGCGATGCCGACGATGGCGAGGAGGTCGGGCAGCGGGATCATGCGGCGAACCGGTATCCCACGCCCCACACCGTGGTGAGGTGCTGCGGCTCGGTGGGGTCGTCCTCGATCTTCTCGCGCAGGCGCCGCACGTGCACCGTCACGGTCGAGAGGTCGCCGAAGTCCCACTTCCACACGGCCTTGAGCAGCTGCTCGCGGCTGAACACCTGGTGCGGATGCTTCAGCAGGAACGCCAGCAGTTCGAACTCGCGCACGCTGAGCGAGAGCTCCTCGCCGTGCTTGGTCACGACCCGGTCGGCGGTCGCGAGATGGAACGCGCCGAGGTCGAACGGCGCCTCGGGGGCGAAGTCTGGGAGGCTCCGGCGCAGCACCGACTGCACGCGCAGCACGAGCTCGCGCGGCGAGAACGGCTTCGCGATGTAGTCGTCGGCGCCGGCCTCGAGGCCCTCGATGCGGTCCTCGGTAGAGCCGAGCGCGGTGAGCATGATGACCGGCACCGGGCGCTCGGCGCGGATGCGGCGGCACACCTCGACGCCGTCGATGCCCGGCAGCATCCGATCGGCCACGACCAGGTCGGGCGGCACGCGCGCCGCCTGCCGGAGCCCCGCGATGCCGTCGCGCTCGGCGTCGACGATGAACCCGGCGGCGCGCAGGTAGCGGCAGACGACCTCCAGCACGGTGGGGTCGTCCTCGATCACGAGCACGCGCCGGTCGACGAGGGCCTCGTCGACCGCGGGCCCGCCCTCGGGGTTCGGTTCGGCCACGTGCCAAGAATAGGACGCAGGCGGGTTGCGGGGCGGTGGATGCGGCGCCGCAGCGCCCCTCGTCCCGGAATCGTAAGACTTGGCCTGCTGCGCTCCGCCCGCCCGCTCCCTAGTGTCGGACTCGTGACCGTATCTGCCGTCGACGTCGTGCTCCCGTGCCTCGACGAGGAGGGGGCGCTCCCCCGCGTGCTCGCCGGGCTGCCCGACGGCTACCGTGCGCTCGTCGTCGACAACGGGTCGACCGACCGCTCGGCCGAGGTCGCGCGGGCGGCCGGTGCGACCGTGATCGCCTGCCCCGTGCGCGGATACGGGGCGGCGGTGCACGCCGGGCTCGAGGCATCCGTCACCGACATCGTGGGGTTCGCCGACGCCGACGGCTCGCTCGACCTGGGCGAGCTGCCCGCGCTGGTCGCGCTCGTCGAGAGCGGCGCCGACCTCGTGATCGGGCGGCGCGTGCCGGTCGAGCGCGGTGCGATGCCGCTGCACGCCCGGTGGGGCAACGCCGTGATCGCCCGGCGCGTGCGCGCGATCACCGGGGTCTCGCTGCGCGACATCGGGCCGATGCGGGCGGGGCGGCGCGAGGCGCTGCTGGCGCTCGGGCTCGACGACCGGCGGAGCGGCTACCCGCTCGAGCTCGTGCTGCGCGCGGCAGCCGACGGGCTGCGCATCGCCGAGGTCGACGTGACCTACCGGCGCCGCATCGGCGTCTCGAAGGTGACCGGCACGGTGCGCGGCACGATCACCGCGGTGCGCGACATGTCGGCCCGGCTGCGGGAGGCCGCCCGGTGACGGCGGTCGCGGTGATCGCGAAGGCATGCCTGCCCGGGCATGCGAAGACGCGGCTGCACCCGCCGTACTCGCTCGCGCAGGCCGCGACGATCGCCCAGGCGTGCGTCGACGACACCCTCGACCTCGCGCGGGCGCTGCCGGCCACGCGGCGCATCCTGTTCCACGACGGCGAGCTCGGGGCGACGGATGCCTCGGGGTTCGAGGTGCTCGACCAGCCCGCGGGCGGGCTGGACGCCCGGCTCGGGTACCTCTTCGACGCGGTCGACGAGCCGCTCGTGCTGATCGGCATGGACACGCCCCACGTGCGCCCCGAGGCGGTGCTGCCGGCGTTCGCGGATGCGCCCGGGGTCGACGCCTGGCTCGGCCTCGCGACCGACGGCGGGTTCTGGGCGCTCGCGATGCGCGCGCCCGACGGGGCGCTGCTGCGCGGCGTGCCCATGTCGCAGGACGACACCGGCGCGCTGCAGCTCGGCCGGCTGCGCGAGGCGGGGCTCGCGGTGCGGATGCTGCCCGAGGCATCCGACATCGACACGGCCGCCGATCTCGCGCCCGCCGTCGCCGCCGCGCCCCAGGGCCGGCTCGCGCGCGTGGTCGCGGAGCTCGTGCCGGAGGAGGGCGCGCCGTGAGCCGGCCGACCGTCGGGGTGGCGATCGAGCCGCGCTTCGGCGCGGGCGGCCACGATCCGTACGACCGCGCGCTGCGCGACGGGCGCGCGACCCTGGAACTCGCGCACGTGGACGCGACCGGCAGGGCGGCCACCTCGCCGATCGACGTCGCCCGCTTCGCCGCACCCGCCGACGAGGCCGACCGGTCGACGCTCGACGGCGTGCGCGGCGCGGTGCTCGACGCCGGCTGCGGCCCGGGGCGGATGGTGCTCGCGGCGATCCTCGCGGGGCACCTCGCGCTCGGCGTGGACGTGTCGGCGGCCGCGGTCGCGGTCGCGCGCGCCCGCGGGCTGCCCGTGCTGCACCGCTCGGTATTCGACCGGCTCCCGTCGGAGGGCGCGTGGGGCGCCGTGCTGCTGCTCGACGGCAACGTCGGCATCGGCGGCAGCCCCGCGGCGCTGCTCGCCCGGTGCGCAGCGCTACTCGACGCGCACGGCCGCGTCGTCGTCGAGACGCACGTCGACCACGACGCCGATCACGCGTTCGAGGGCGTGCTGCACGACGGCGCGGGCGGGCGCAGCCTCCCGTTCCCATGGGCGCACCTCGGCGTGCGTGCGCTCCCGGCTCCCGCGGCATCCGCCGGCCTCGCCGTGCGCGACGCCTGGACCGTCGGCGACCGATCCTTCGCGGCCCTCGAGCCCGCCTGACCTCGCGCCAGGGGCTCAGGCCCGGCGGCGGTCCCGCGCGTGGAGCGCGGAGACGCCGACGGCGACGAGCACGGCGATCGCGAGCCACGCGACGGCGAGCGCCAGCGCGTACTCGCCCGCGAGCACGGTGGGGTTGCGCGGGCCGCGCGCCTGCGCGATGAGCAGCGGCACCACGAGGATCGTGACGAGCGCGCCGATCGCGAGACCTGCGCCGATCAGCGAAGCGGCGCCCCGGGGCATCCGACCGCCCACCCTGCGCAGGCCACCGCCGACCGCCGCAGACGCGGGCGCGAGGATCGCGTCGTGCAGCACGATCGCCCCGGCCAGCCAGATCACCACGGCGAGCACCTGGTCGAGCCGCTGCTCGGTGAACAGCAGGAACCCGCCGTAGAGCGCCAGGCCGACGCCGACCACGACGAGCGCCACGCGCGCGGCCCTCATGCCTGCACCTCGATCCGTTCGATCCACTTGGTCTGCACGACGCCCGGGCGGGCCGGCGCGATGATGCGCGCGGGGTACCCGTGCTCGAGGTCGAGCACCTCGCCGTTCAGCTCGAGCGCGACGAGCGTGAGCGGGTCGCGCGCGAACTCGGGCCCCATCTCGGAGGTGCGGAACGCCCCGCGCGGCTCGAGGCTGGTGATGAAGACGGATGCCCCTGACGGCGCCCCGACCGCCTCGAGCAGGTCGCGCATGGCGACGCCCCGCCAGTGCGCCGTCGTGCTCCAGCCCTCGACGCACGCGATCGGCAGCACGGCCTCGCTCTGGGGCATCGCGGCGAGCTCGTCGCGCGTGAACGGCTGCTCGGTGCCGTCGTGCGCGACGGTCAGCCGCCAGTCGGGGTCGCGCGCGAGGTCGGTGACGCCCGCCTGCGCTGCGGTGCGGTTCACGGGCAGGCCCTGCGGGCCGTCGCCGCGGCGGCGCGGCGCGAACACGTTGAACGGCTCGAGCCAGGCCCAGGTCTGGCCGGCGGTCGTGGCGACGAGCGCCACCGACGCCGTCGCGACGGTCGCGAGCAGCGCGCGGCGGCTCATGCCGGAGTCAGGCATCGGCGTCTCCTTCCCGGGGCGCCGGGGTCGCGGAGTCGGCCGATTCAGGGGCATCCGACCCCCGGCGCCAGTACCGCACGATGTCGGGCAGCTTCACCGCCACGTGCACGGCCAGCGCGCCGACCAGCACCCACGCGAGCGCGAAGTGCGTGCGGCGGAACGAGAACTCCCACGGGTACCACTGGTACGTGTTGACGAGGCCGATGAGCGGCTCCATGACCGCGACGGCCACGAGCACGGCGATCGACGTGCGCTCGATCGCGTGCGGGATCGAGCGCACGGGCGGCCACTCGAAGAGCTTCGGGTAGACGGTCCAGAGCTTCGCGAACAGCAGCGGGAGGAGCGCGATGCCGACCGTGACGTGCACGCCCTGGCTGGCCTGGTAGAGCCAGACGGGCCGCGTCGGGAACACCATGCCCGGCAGCGGGTCCTGCAGGAAGTGGCTGTAGAGGCCCGTCGCGAAGCAGATGAGGAAGGCGGCGCCGAGGAGCCGCCCCAAGACGACCGCGGTGCGCGGATGCTTCGCGGGGTGCGCGAGCTCGGCCCGCACCCCCGCGAACCGTCGTTCCGCGACGACGGCGAGTCGATCGGTCACGCCGCTCATGCGTGCCATTCTCGTGACGAGCGGGGCGGAGGCCGAGCGTCTTTCCTTACGGTCCGCGAACACCGGCCCGCTGCGCCTCGCACGCGCGGCGCCCGGCACGGCACGATCGAAGCAGCCCCGCACGACGAGAGGACCCGCACCGTGACCGCACCCGCACCGCACGCAGCGCACGGCGTCGAGATCGGCGTGATCGGCGGCTCCGGCCTGTACGGCCTGCTCGACGACGACGCGCAGCCCGTCGACATCGCGACCCCGTACGGCCCGCCGTCGGGTCCGCTCGTGATCGGCGCGCTGGAGGGCCGCCGGGTCGCGTTCCTCAGCAGACACGGGGCGGGTCACGTGATCCCCCCGCATCGCCTCAACTTCCGGGCGAACATCTGGGCGCTCGCGAGCCTCGGCGTGCGTGCCATCGTCACCTCGGCCGCGGTCGGCGGGCTCGTGCCCGAGGCGCGCCCGGGACGGTTCGCGCTGCCCGACCAGTTCATCGACCGCACCGTCGGCCGCGCCGACACGTTCTTCGACGGCCCGTCGGTGCAGCACCTCGCGGCGGCCGACCCGTTCTGCCCCGAGCTGCGCCGGCACGCGGCATCCGCCGTCACCGCACTCGGCGAGGACCTCATGACCGAGGCGACCACCGTCGTGATCCAGGGGCCGCGCTTCTCGACCCGCGCCGAGTCGCGCCTGTTCCGCTCGTGGGGCGCGCACCTCGTGAACATGACGCAGTACCCCGAGGTCGTGCTCGCCGCCGAGCTCGGCGTGGGCCTCGTGAACCTGTCGTTCGTGACCGACACCGATGCCGGCGACGAGGCGGGCGAGGCCGACGCGGTCGACCCGCAGCTCGTGTTCGACCGCATGGCGGCGGCCGAGCCGCGCATCCGCGCCGCGATCACCGCGATGGTCGGCGCGGTGCCCGACGCCTACACCGCCCGGCAGTTCGTCGACCCGGCGGCCGTCGCGGCCGTGCTCGCGCAGGCGCCCGTGGTGGCCTGACGTGCTGCTCGTCACCGGGGGCGCCGGCTTCATCGGCTCGCACGTCGTCGAGGCGGCCGTCGCGCGCGGCGAGCGCGTGCGGGTGCTCGACGCGTTGCGGCCCGAGGTGCACGGCGGGGCGCGGCCGGTGCTGCCCGACGGGGTCGAGCTGGTGCAGGGGTCGGTGACGGATGCCTCCGAGCTGCGCGCCGCCCTCGACGGCGTGACCGCGGTGTGCCACCAGGCTGCGAAGGTCGGGCTCGGCGTCGACTTCGCCGATGCGCCCGACTACGCCGAGACGAACGTCACCGGCACGGCGGTGCTCCTCGCCGAGATGACCGCGGCGGGCGTCGACCGGCTCGTGATCGCGTCGTCGATGGTCGTCTACGGCGAGGGGCGCTACCGCGACGGCGACCGGGTCGTGCTGCCGCCGCCGCGCGCGGTCGACGACCTCGAGCGCAGCGTGTTCGATCCGCTCGGCGCCGACGGCCGGCCGCTCGTGCCCGTGCTGGTCGGCGAGGACGAGACGCTCGACCCGCGCAACGTGTACGCCGACACGAAGCTCGCGCAGGAGCACCTGGCGTCGTCGTGGTCCAGGGCGACCGGCGGCCGCGCGGTGATGCTGCGGTACCACAACGTGTTCGGGCCGCGGATGCCGCGGGACACGCCGTACGCAGGGGTCGCGTCGATCTTCCGCAGCGCGCTCGAGCGCGGCGAGGCCCCCGGGTGTTCGAGGACGGCGGGCAGCGCCGGGACTTCGTGCACGTGCGCGATGTGGCGCGGTCGAACCTCGCCGCGCTCGACGGGCTCGCGGGCCTGCCCGACGGCGCGGCGCGCGCATTCAACGTCGGCAGCGGCACGCCGCGCACGGTGCTCGAGTTCGCGACGGCGCTGGCCGACGCCTTCGGCGGGCCCGCACCCGTCGTCACGGGCGAGTACCGCCTGGGCGACGTGCGGCACATCACCGCCTCGTCGGCCCGCATCGCCGACGAGCTCCGATGGCGCGCCGCCGAGCCGTTCGACGCAGCGGTGCGCGAGTTCGCGACCGCTCCCCTGCGAGCCGCGCCCTGACCTGACTAGAGTGATCCTCATGTCCGGCGCCCCGCCGAGGGCGATCGTCGACGAGGGGCGGCAGTCATGCCGAAGCCAGACGAACCGCACGCGCGCACCGACCAGCCCGAGGGGCTGTGGCGCGCGACCATGCGCTACGTGCCGGTCGGGCTCGCGCTCTTCGCGGTGCAGCTCGACTTCTTCGCGCTGAACCTCGCGCTGCCGACCATCGCGAAGGACCTCGGCGTGCCGGTCACCGACCTGCAGTGGATGCTGAGCGGCTACCTGCTGAGCCTCGGCTCGTGCTTCGTGCCGGCGGGCAAGCTCGGAGACACGATCGGCCGCCGCAAGGTGCTGATCATCGGCATGATCATCTTCGGCGGCACGAGCCTCGTCTGCGCACTGGCATCCGCAGCCCCGTGCTCATCGCGTTCCGCGTGCTGCAGGGCATCGGGTCGGCGCTCATCATGCCGAACGCGTTCGCGCTCATCGCCGCGACCGCGCGCCCTGAGCAGCGCGCCCGCATCATGGGCATCATGCTCGGTCTCTCGGGCTCGGGCACGGCACTCGGCCCCGTGATCGGCGGCGGGCTCGCGTCGGTCGCGGGCTGGCGCTGGGTGTTCCTCATCAACGTGCCGGTCGCGATCATCGCGGCGATCGCGGCGGCCCGCCTGCCCGAGTCGACCGCCGACGGCCGCACGAGCGTGCGCAGCATGGACTGGCTCGGCGTGGTGCTCGTGACCGCGGGGCTGGCGCTCGCGTGCGTCGGCATCGACAACACGACGAACCTCGGCCTCGCGTCGCCGCTCACCTGGGCGCCGGCGGCGATCGGGGCGGTGCTGCTCGTGTGGTTCTTCCGGCACGTGGCCCGCAGGGAGCATCCGCTCATCAACCTGCGGCTGTTCCGCGAGCGCGGCTTCGTCTTCGTGCTGCTCGCGGGCACCGCGCTCAACATCGCGTTCATCGTGTTCGTGTTCGCCGCGACCCTGCAGCTGCAGGAGGTGCGCGGGCTCTCGGCGGCGGAGTCGGGGTTCGTGTTCATGCTCGCGGCGGTGGGCGTGGCCGCGTGCGGGCCGACCGCGGGGTTCCTCACCGACCGCTTCGGCGCCGGCTGGGTGCTGAGCGCCGCCTGCGTGCTCGCGACCGCAGCGGTCACGGGCATCGCGCTGGCCCAGAACCTCGTGGTCTACACGATCGCGCTGGCGTTCTGCGGGCTCGGCTGCGGCATGGGTTTCTCGGTGTCGCAGATCGGCGCGGCCGACCTCCTGCCCGCCAAGCTCGCGGGCGAGGGCAGCGCGCTCGCACTGACCTCGATGATCGCGCTCGGCGGCGTCGGCGCGGTCATCGCGGGCGCGGTCATCGAGGCGCTCTCGGGCACGCCGAAGGCCTGGTCGCTCACCGCGCTGCTGCTCGGCCTCGCCGTGCTGCTCGCGCTCACCGCGGTCGCGACCATCGCGAGCACGCTGCGACGGCAGGGCTTCTCGACGACGGCGCGCTCCAGCTGAGCGGGCGCGCTCAGCCGACCAGCGCGATCAGCCCGTAGTACACCGCGTAGACCGGCCAGACGATGGCCTGCAGCAGGCCGAGGATGACCGCCCAGAAGCTGCCGTCGGAGCGGTCGATGAAGTAGATCGCGGCCCCGATGTAGGCCAACAGGAAGAAGAATCCCCACTGCCCGGCCGATCCGTAGTTGCGGCTTCGATCGCTCATGGCGCCCTCCCGCGGGGCGCGCTCGGGCGGCGGCCCCTCATCGCCAGCGTATTCCCGCACGATTCGCACCTGCAACGCACGCCCGCGACGCCCCGACGCGCTAGGTTGATCGCCATGCCGGCACGCCCACTCGACCGAATCGTCGGTGCCGTGTGCCTGGCCGCGCTCGTCGTCACGTCGACCGCCGCCGGCGTGCACAGCACCGAGGCCCGAGCGGATGCCGCCGCGCTCGCGTCGTACGACGACGCCGTCGTGGTGCTCACCGGCGCCCGCACCGACGCCGACCAGGCGAGCGCCGACCTCGACGCCACGCGGGCAACCGCCACCGATGCCGCCGACGCGGCCACCTCGGCGCTCGAGGTGGTCGACCCCGAGCTGCTCGACGACACCGCCACCGTCGAGGCGCTCGAGGCGGCTCGCGACGAACTCGCGACCGCCGACGAGGTGATCGACGGGTACCTGGCGGAGACCGCATCCGACCCGGACGACGACCTCGGCGCCGCACCCGCCACGCGAGACGAGCACGCGTCGGCGGCCGTGCGGCTCATCGTGCGTGCGGGCGTGCTCGACACCGCAGCGGGCACGATGCGCGACTTCGACGCCTCGCTCGCCGAACTCACCGCCGCGGTCGACGGGGCAGCGCTCGACCTGGCCGCCTCGGCGCACGCGCACGGTACGGCGACGGATGCCCCGGAGCTGGCCGGCGACGAGGCGACCGACGCGTACGCGGCCGCCGTCGGTGCGCTCGACGGCGTCGCCGCATCCGATCTCGCCCCTGCACTCTCCGCGTACCAGGACGCGTGGGCCGACGCGGTCGCCGCGCACGAGGCGGCGGAGGAGGCTGCGCGCGCCGCCGCCGAGGCATCCGCCCCGCCCCCGGCCGCGAACACGTCCGACGGGGTGCAGCCGACGTACATCCGCGGCATCCTCGTGGTGAACAAGACCTACGGGCTGCCGAGCTGGTACGGCAACGGCCTGACGGCCGAGACCGTGAACGCCTACGAGCGCATGCGCGCCGAGGCGGCGGCATTCGGCCTCGACCTCTACATCTCGAGCGGGTTCCGGTCGTACGCGACCCAGGCGTCGATCTACAACCGGTACGTCGCGAACGAGGGCGTCGCCGCGGCCGACCGCCATTCAGCCCGGCCCGGGCACAGCGAGCACCAGACCGGGCTCACCTTCGACCTGAACACGATCACCGAGGCCTTCGGGCGCACCGCCGAGGGGCAGTGGGTCGCGCAGAACGCGCACCGCTTCGGATTCATCGTGCGCTACCCGCCCGGTAAGGAGGCGATCACCGGCTACGTCTGGGAGCCGTGGCACCTGCGCTACCTGGGAGTGGGCACCGCGAGCGAGGTGTACGCGAGCGGGCTGAGCCTCGAGGAGTACCTGGGCATCACGTCGGTGTACCGCTGAGCCGGGGCGCGCTCAGCCGCCGCGCCTCCCTCGCCAGAGCACCGGCTCGACGTCGCCGGCCCCGTGATCGAGCTGGTAGTCGAGGTTCACGGCCGCGTTGATCAGCGCGAGATGACTGAACGCCTGCGGGAAGTTGCCGAGCTGCTCGCCGGTGAGGCCGATCTCCTCGGAGAACAGGCCGAGGTGGTTGGCGTAGGTCAGCATCTTCTCGAACGTGTACCGCGCCCGGCCGGTGTGCCCCGACCGCGCGAGCGCGTCGACGTACCAGAAGGAGCAGAGCGTGAACGTGCCCTCGGAGCCGCGCAGGCCGTCGGGTGACGCGCTCGGGTCGTACCGGTAGACGAGGCTGTCGGAGACGAGCGTCTCCTCCATGGCCGCCATCGTCGACAGCCACATCGGGTCGCGCGGGGCGACGAACCCCATCAGCGGCATCAGCAGCAGCGAGGCATCGAGCACATCGGTGTCGAGGTGCTGCACGAAGGCGCCCCGTTCGGGATTCCACCCGGTCGACATGATCTCCTCGTAGATGCGGTCGCGCTCCGCGGTCCAGCGCTCGATCGATGCGGGGCGCCCACGACGCTGTGCGAGGCGGATGCCCCGGTCGAGCGCCACCCAGCACATGAACCGCCCGTAGGTGAAGTGCTGCTTCCCGCCACGGGTCTCCCAGATGCCCTCCTCCGGCTCGCCCCAGTGGTCGCAGACCCAGTCGAGCATGTCGCGCACCTGGTCCCAGCCGCGGTGCGGCAGCTCGAGGCCGTGCGTGTCGGCGAGGTGGATCGCCGACATCGCCTCGCCGTAGATGTCGAGCTGCAGCTGATCGGCCGCGCCGTTGCCGACGCGCACCGGGCGCGAGCCCCGGTAGCCGTCGAGCTCGTCGATGGACTCCTCGACGAGGTCGGAGGAGCCGTCGACGCGGTACATGATCTTCAGCGGCCCGGAGTCGTCGCCGACGCTCTCGTGGATGCGGTCCATGAGCCACTTCACGAACGCCTCGGCCTCGTCGATGTGGCCGATGCCGAGGAGCGCGTACACCGAGAACGAGGCATCGCGGATCCACGTGTAGCGGTAGTCCCAGTTGCGCTCGCCGCCCACCTGCTCGGGCAGCGCCGCGGTAGGGGCGGCGACCAGCGCGCCCGTCGGTGCGTAGGTCATGAGCTTCAGCGTGATCGCCGACCGCGACACGATCTCGCGCCAACGGCCGGAGTAGGTCGACGTGTCGGTCCACTCCCGCCAGTACTCGCGCGTCTGGTGGTACAGGTCCTCGAGCTCCTGCTGGTCGAGCTGCCGGGGCTCGACATCGCCCGACGAGAGCACGACGCCGGTCGTCTCCCCCGCGTGCAGGGTGATGGTGATGCGCACGCCGTCGCCGGTCGGCTCGATGTGCCCGGCCCGGCGGCCGTCGTGCAGCACGGGCCCGCCGATGCGGTGCAGCGTCAGCCTGCCGGCATCCGATGCGAAGACGATGCCCGCCCCGTTCACGATCTCGACCGTGTGGGGTGCCCGCCCGTAGTCGAACCGCGGCTCGATCTCGCCGACGAACGTCATCGTGCCGCGCACGACCCGCACCTTGCGCACGAGTCGGTGCTCGTCGGTCGCCTCGCCGCCCGTGACGGGCATGAAGTCGATCACCTCGCCGACGCCCGCCTCGGTGAGGAACCGCGTGACGAGCATCGCGGTGTCGGGCAGGTAGAGCTGCTTGGTCACGAAATCATCGGTGTCGGGGCGGATGCGGCAGAAGCCGCCGCGCTCGGCGTCGACAAGCGACCCGAAGACGCTCGGCGAGTCGAACCTGGGGCAGCAGAACCAGTCGATGGTGCCCTCGCGGTCGATGAGCGCAGCCGTCTGAAGGTCGCCGATGATGCCGTGATCGCTGATGTCCGGGTAGTCGCCCGCCACCGTGGTCCCCGTCCCGGGGGTGCTCGCACGGCTCCCCCGGCAGCAGGCTCGCACCCGGCGCACGCGAGGTCAAGGGCGACGGCAGGCGGATGCCTCGAATTCGACGAAGTCCGAGGGTTTATCGATAATGCACTTCTCGTGGCATTCTCCGCCGAAATACGTGAATCGGGAATACACTGCGAATATGGCAAAACGAGTCATCGAACAATTCGTCGACGATCTCGACGGTTCCGTGCTCGACGGCGACGCGGAAACCGTGCGATTCGCACTCGACGGCACCTCCTACGAGATCGACCTCTCACCGAAGAACGCCTCGGCACTCCGCTCCGACTTCGAGAAGTACGTCACGGCGGCCCGCAAGGCGAGCCTCGGCGGCCCCGCGCGGAAGCGGCGCTCGAGCGGCGGGTCGACCGACACGGCCGCGATCCGCGAGTGGGCGCGCGCGAAGGGCATCGACGTGCCGTCGCGCGGCCGGCTGCCCAAGAGCGTGATCGACGCCTACGGCGCCGAGGGCTGAACCGCCCCTCCTCGTGGATTCCGACGAGTTCCGCGCGCTGCTGGTGGCGCGGCGCGAGGAGTTCGTCGCGGCCGCCGGCGCCCATGATGCGACCGAACGCGAACTCGCCTCGGCGCGCGGCGACTCGACAGCCGACGACGAGCACGACCCCGAGGGCGTGACGATCTCTGCCGAGTGGTCGCAGCTCGCGGGCCTGCGCGAGGCCGAGCGGCGTGAACTCGAGGAGATCGACGCCGCGTTCGCGCGCCTGGAGGCCGGCACCTGGGGCACCTGCGTCGACTGCGGGCGCCGCATTCCGGTCGGTCGCCTGCGCGTGCGCCCCGAGGCGGCCCGCTGCGTGGAGGATGCGGCGCGGGCCGAGCGCTGACCCCTTCCACCGGCACATTCCTCTGACTAAGGTCAGAGGATGACCGACCCCCGCGTCGCGCCGATCCGCGCGTTCAACCGCACCACCACCGAACGCCTCGGCGTGCTCGAGGAGCAGTACCTGGCGCGAGGGCGACCGCTCGGCCAGGACCGCGTCCTCTGGGAGATCGGCACGTCGGGCGCCGACGTGCGCGAACTACGCGCCCGGCTCGGACTGGATTCGGGGTACCTCAGCAGGCAGCTGCGCGCCCTCGAGCAGGAGGGGCTCGTCGCTATCGAGACGTCGCCCGACGACGCGCGGGTGCGCCGGGCACGCCTCACCGCGGCCGGCACGTCCGAGCTCGACGAGCTCGACCGTCGTTCGGACGACCTGGTGGGCGACATCCTCGCCCCGCTCACCGAGCGCCAGCGCGACGCCCTGGTCGACGCGGCCGACACCGTCCGGCGGCTGTTCACCGCCTCCGCGGTGTCGATCCAGGCCGTCGACCCGGCGACGGCGGCTGCCCGGACCGCCGTCGAGGCGTACCACCGCACGCTCGACGCGCGCTTCCCGGGCGGTTTCCGCGCGGAGCGCAGCCGCCCCGCGGCCGACGACGCGTTCCGCGCGCCGCGCGGCGCGTTCCTCGTGGCCGTGCACGGCGACCGCCCGGTCGGATGCCTCGGGCTGGCCTTCCCCGACGACCGGACCGCCGAGCTCCGCCGCATGTGGGTCGCCGACGACCTCCGCGGTGCCGGGCTGGGCCGCCGGCTGCTGGCAGAGGCGGAGCGCCGCGCCGCCGACGCGGGCGCCCGGAGCATCCGACTCGAGACGAACGGCTCGCTCACGGAGGCGATCGGGCTCTACCGGGCATCCGGCTACCGCGAGGTCGCACCGTTCAACGACGAGCCGTACGCGCACCACTGGTTCGAGAAGCGGTTCGCCGACGACCCCGCGTCCGCGCCCCGCGTCGGGTTCATCGGCCTCGGCATCATGGGCCGGCCGATGGCGGAGCGCCTCGCGGGCAGCGGTGTGCCGCTCACCACGTGGACCCGGACCCCGACCGACGACGCCTGGCCCGTGGGCACCGACGTGCGCAGCGCGGCATCCGTCGCCGACGTCTTCGCCGGTTGCGACACCGTGTTCGTCATGCTCCGCGACGCCGACGCGGTCGACGCGGTGCTGCGCCGAGCCCCGGGCGGGCTCGCCGCGCTCGTGCGCGGTCGGACGATCATCAACACCGGCACCCTCTCCCCCAGCTTCTCGCGCACCCTCGCCGACGAGGTCGAGCGGGCAGGCGGATGCTACGTCGAGGCGCCCGTCTCGGGCTCGCGCATCCCCGCCGAACGCGGCGAGCTCGTGGCGATGCTCGCCGGCCGGGCCGACGACCTCCGGCGCATCCGCCCGCTGCTCGAGCCGCTCTGCGCGCAGGTCACCGACTGCGGCGCCGTGCCGGCCGGGATCGAGATGAAGCTCGCGGCCAACGTGCTCGTGCTCGCGACCATGTCGGGCCTCGCGGAGTCGTTCCGCTTCGCCCGCGCGCACGGCCTCGACGTCGGGCGCCTGCGCGACATCCTCGACGCCGGGCAGATGTCGTCGCCGATCTCGCGCGTGAAGACCGCGAAGCTCGTCGCCGAGGACTACGCCGCCCAGGTCGCCGTCACGGATGCGCTCGCGAACGCCCGCCTCATCGCCGACGCGGCGGCGGCCACGGGCGTGCCCGTGCCGCTCACCGAGTGCAGCGGCGACCTCCTCGCCGAGGCGGTCGCGCGCGGCGACGGCGCGCTCGACGCGGTGGCGATGGCGCGCACGTCAGGTGCGACGGAACGTTGAGCCTCAGCCCCCGTCGGCGGCAACCTCGGGCTCGACCTCGGGTTCTCGGCGCGCCGACACCTCCGCCGGGAGGTTGCGCGAGAGGAAGAGCGAGAGCACGAGCAGCGCGAACACGATGAAGATCGCCTGCTTGAGCGCGTCGAGCTGCGAGTCGGCGTAGTCGCTCGCGATCGCCGTCGCAGTGGCCTCGTCGCCGCCCGCGTCGAGTACGAGCTGCTCGGCCTCCGCCTCGGAGACGATCGGCACGCCCGCCTCGACCCGCTCGATCACCTGGCTGCGCACATCGCCGGAGACGTCGGCGTTCACCTGGATGGCGGAGACCAGTCCCGAGCCGAGCAGCGTGATGAACACGGAGCCCACGATCGCGGTGCCGAACGACGACCCCAGGTTCTGGAACGTGCCCTGCAGCCCGCCGACCTCCGACGAGTCGTCCTGCTCCACCGCCGACATGTTCACGTTGCCGAGCTGCGAGGCGAGCAGGCCGAACCCGGCGCCGGCGATGAACATGCCGATCGCGAACGGCCAGCCGACCAGCTCGGGTTGCAGCGCGACGAGGATGAAGAGGAGCCCGACGGCCATCGTGACCTGGCCGAGCTGCGCGATGCGCCGCGCCGACCTGCGGGCGGTGAGCCAGGACCCCACCGCGGAGAACACGACAAGGCCGAGCGACAGCGGCAGGATGCGCAGCCCCGTGCCGAGGGCGTCGTAGCCCTGCATCGTCTGCAGGTAGACCGGGATGACGAAGAACAGCGCCGCGACCGCGAAGTACTGCACCAGGAACCCGGAGAGCCCGCTGCGCAGCGCGGCGATGCGGAAGAGGCGCACCTTGAGCAGGGGCATCCGCCCGCTCTCGGCCAGCTTGTGCTGACGCAGGAGGAACCACCAGAGCACCATGACGCCCGCGAGGATGAGGTACGTCACCGGCGAGATGCCGAGCGGCGCGATCTCCACGCCGCCGATCTCCGGCGGGGCCACGGGCACGAACCAGCCCCAGGTCTTCGACTGGAGCACGCCCAGCACGAGCATGGCCATGCCGCCGGCGGAGAGCAGCACGCTCGGCACGTCGATGCCCAGGCCCCGGTCGGCGGCGACGTCCTTGATGCGCCCCGAGACGATGAGGATGCCGATCATCACGATCGTCTCCGCGACGAACACGTACCGCCACGAGGAGTAGGTCGTGACGAGTCCGCCGATGAGCGGGCCGGCGGCCGCGGCGAGGCCGGTCACCGCGCCGAGGATCGAGAACGCGACGACGCGCGCCCGACCCTCGTAGTTGATCGCTGCGAGCGAGGCGATCGCCGGGATCACGAGCACCGCGCCGAGCCCTTCCACGACCGACCAGCCGAGGAGCAGCACGGTGAGGTTCGGACTCAGCGCCGTCACGAGCGACCCGACGCCGTAGATCACCGCGCCGATGCGGAACGCGCGCGAGCGCCCCCACTTGTCGCCGAGCTTGCCGCCCGTGAGCATGAACGCGGCCATGGTCAGCGTGTAGAACGTGATGGCCGCCTGCATGCCCGTGATCGAGGTGCCGAGGTCGGACGCGACCTGCGAGATCGACACGTTCATGACCGTGCTGTCGAGCACCATCACGAACTGCGCCACGGCCAGGACGACGATCACGAATCCGTGCTTCACAGCACCGACCCTAGCGGCGCCGGGCCTCGCCGTGTGGCGGAACGACGAAGCCCCCGGCACGTATCCGTACCAGGGGCTCCGCTTCGGTGGACCCAGGGGGATTCGAACCCCCGACCTTCTCATTGCGAACGAGACGCGCTACCAACTGCGCCATGGGCCCGAGCGACATTCACCATATCACCACGGCGAGCGCACTCCGAATCGAGCGGCGCCCCGCCCGCGCGGCCGTTCAGCCCGCGACGCGGCGACGTCGCAGCACGGCGTCGAGGTCGGTCAGACCGGGCCCCGTGTCGCCCACGACACCCATCGACGCGTAGCGGTTCGGCGCTGCGGAAGCCTCCTCCGCGGCCGCCGATGCGGATGCCCCGGCGCGAGGCTGCGGCGCCTGCACCGGCGCCCGCTGCCCGTCGCTGCGCGCCGGTGCCGCCTGCTCGCGCCCGGCGATGCGCGACCCGTAGCCACCGGTCACGCGCGCGGCGATCGACGTCACGTCCGGGCGCATTGCTGCGGCCCGCTGCTCGAGCGCGGCCTCGCTCGCGGCACGCCGCAGCTGCTCCGCCGCCTCGATCGACGCCATGGCGGTCGCGGCGATGCTGCCGCGCGAGAGCACGAGCGGCTTCGGCAGCGGCTGCGGGGTCCAGCCGCCCTCGGCGGCCTCCCGCGTGAACTCGATGGGCTCGAACGTCGCCTGCTGGGGTGCGGGCGCATCGGATGCCACGGGCTGTTCCGCCGCCGCGGGCGCGACGCGTCGGCGCGCCAGCGCCACGATGCCGCCGAACGAGGCGACCATGCCCGCGCCACCGGCGAGCGCGACGAACTCGCTCATGCCGAACGCGAGCCCGACGAGGCCGACCACGACCGTGATGAGCGAGAGCAGCAGGCCGAGCGAGCACATGGCGCGACGCCGGCGCAGTCGTCGGCGGGCCGCGCCGCTCGCCTCGCGCACGGTGGCGGCGGCGACACGGCGCGCCTCTGCGGCGCGCAGCCGCGCGGCCTTCTCCTCGGCCTCGGCGAGCGCGCGCCGGGCCTCGGCCTCGTGCTCGGCGGCACGTTCCTGCTTGCGCAGCAGCCGCTCCTGCTCGGCGATCGCGCGCGCGTTCGCCTCGACGGTCACGGGCTCGGGGTCTCCGACGTCTCGGCGAGGATGCGGAGCGTCTGCTGGAGGCGCACGGTGTTGCGCTCGGTCGCGAGGTACTGGCCTCGCCGCACCCAGCTCGGGAGCAGGTATGCGATCCAGAGCACGGCGGCGACGGCCAGAAGGATCCCCCGCCGAGCACGTCCATGCGCCAACGGTACGGCCGCGCGGAACCGGCCGACAACAGCGCTCCGGCGTGTCCGCGCGATCTGGCCGAGCGCAGCGCCCGGGCGCTACCGGTCGGGCTGCAGCGGGTACGCGGCCGCGGCCCGGTCGTCCGGGCTGATCCGCGCGGCATCCGCCGGCACCCGGCCCTCGCGCCAGCGCCGCAGCACGCCGCCGCGCACCTCCTCGACGACGAGCGCGAAGCAGAAGTGGTCGCGCCAGTCTCCGTCGATGTGGATGTACCGCCGACGCAGCCCCTCGTAGCGGAACCCGAGCTTCTCGACGACCCGCAGCGAGGCGGCGTTCTCGGGGCGGATGCAGATCTCCATGCGGTGCAGGCCGAGCTCGAAGAAGCAGTGGTCGGTGGCCAGCGCGACCGCGGTCGGCGTGATGCCGCGCCCGGCAGCGCGCTGCACGACCCAGTAGCCGATGGTCGCCGACGAGACCGAGCCGTAGGTGATCGACGAGACGTTCAACTGCCCGACGAGCTCGCCCGAGTCCTCGATGAGGAACGGGATCGCAGATCCGGCGCGCGCGTGCGCCAGGAGGTTGCGGATGCTCCCCCGGGTATCGAGGCTCGACGAGCCGGCGGGGTGCGTCGCCTCCCACCGGCGCAGCCAGGCGCGGTTGTCGAGCAGTTCCCGCTCGAGGGCCCGCGCGTCTCGCACGCGGATGGGGCGCAGGGTCACCGCGCCGTCACGCAGCGTGGGAAGCGCGGGACCGGCCATCCGGACCTACCCCTCGGCGAGGCCCGTGGCGTACTCGCGCAGCCACGGGCGCAGTTCGGGGCCGAGGTCGTCGCGGTCGGCGGCGAGCTGGATGACGGCCTTGATGTAGTCGAGCTTGTCGCCCGTGTCGTAGCGGCGACCGCGGAATACCACGCCGTACACGCCGCCCGTGGTCTCCGCGTCGTCGGCGAGTTCGAGCAGCGCGTCGGTGAGCTGGATCTCGCCGCCCTTGCCCGGCTCGGTGTGCTCGAGCACGTCGAAGATCTCGGGCTTCAGCACGTAGCGGCCGATGATCGCGAGGTTCGACGGCGCGACCTCGCGGGCGGGCTTCTCGACCAGGCCGGTGACCCGCACGACGTCGGGGTCGTCGGTCGCCTCGACCTCGGCGGCGCCGTACATGTGGATCGAGTCGGGGTCGACCTCGAGCAGCGCGATGATCGTCGCATCCCGCTTCTCGTGCTCGGCGAGCATGCGGCTGAGCAGCGGGTCGCGCTCGTCGATGAGGTCGTCGCCGAGGAGCACCGCGAACGACTCGCGCCCGACGTGCTTCTGCGCACGCAGCACCGCGTGGCCGAGGCCCTTCGGATCGCCCTGGCGCACGAAGTGCACGTCGGCGAGGGCGCTCGACTCCATGACGCGGGAGAGCTTCGACTCGTCGCCCTTGGTCTGCAGGGTGTGCTCGAGCTCGGTGACGCGGTCGAAGTGGTTGGCGAGCGCGTTCTTGTTGCGGCCGATGATCATGAGCACGTCGTCGAGCCCGGCCTCCACGGCCTCCTCCACGACGTACTGGATGGCGGGCTTGTCCACGACGGGCAGCATCTCCTTCGGCATCGCCTTCGTCGCGGGGAGGAACCGGGTGCCGAGGCCAGCGGCAGGGATGACGGCCTTCGTGATGCGCTGGGACATGCCGACCAGCGTATCCGTTCCGGGGCGTGCACAAGCGGCGGATGCCCCGGCGGCGCGCCCGTAGGATGGGGCCATGTCGGCCGACCCCGAGCATCGGAAGCGCACCCTGCGAGCCGAGCTGCGCGAGCGCCGCCGCACCCTCACCTCGACCGAGCGGTCGTCGGCGTCCGACGGGTTCACCGCCCGGCTCACCGAGCTGGTCGAGCAGCACGGCGCCCGGTCGCTCGCCTGCTACCTCTCGATGCCCGACGAACCCGACACCCGGCCGTTCGTGCGATGGGCGGAGGATGCCGGCATCCGCGTGCTCTTCCCCATCAGCCGGGAGGACGGCCTGCTCGACTGGACCGTCGGCGAGGACCGCTCGGAGGTCACGGGCCTGCACGGCATCCCGGAGGCGACGGGCGAGCTGCTCGGTCCGATCGCGATCAACGACGTCGACCTCATCGTCGTGCCGGCCGCCGCGGTCGACGCCACGGGCACCCGGCTCGGCTGGGGTCGGGGCTATTTCGACAAGACCCTGGGATCGATGGGACAATGTCCCCCGGTCTACGCCGTCGTCTACGACACCGAGTTCGTCGACGACGTGCCGCGCGAGCGACACGACCAGCCGGTCGACGGCGTCGTGACGCCCACGCGCATCGTCTCCTTCTGACGGCGAGACTCCCCGAACGAGAGAACGCCCGTGCCCACCTACGCCTACCGTTGCACCGAGTGCGACAACGCCTTCGACATCCAGCAGTCCTTCTCGGACGCCTCGCTGACCGAGTGCCCCGCGTGCGGCGGCCGCCTGCGCAAGGTGTTCGGCTCCATCGGCGTGACCTTCAACGGGTCTGGCTTCTACCGCACCGACTCGCGGTCGGGTGGGTCGAGCGGGTCCAGCACGGCGGCGAAGGCGGATGCCCCTGCCAAGACCGACTCCGGGTCGTCGACGTCGAGCGAGAAGTCGTCGAGCTCGTCCACCCCCGCGAAGGCGCCCGCCGCAACGAGTTCGTCATCGTCGTGAGCTAGCGTGTCCTGACGGACCGCGCGAGGGCGCGGCCCGTTTCTCGTACGGGGAGGGTACATGCTCAAGGGTTTCCGCGACTTCATCATGCGGGGCAACGTCATCGACCTCGCGGTCGCCGTCGTCATCGGCGCGGCGTTCACCGCGGTCGTCAACGCCGTGGTGACCGGGCTGATCAATCCGGTGATCAGCATGTTCTTCCAGGCGGACTCGCTGAACGAGGCGATGAAGGTCCCGCTGTTCGGCGGCTCCGAGCTGTCGCTCGGACTCATCCTCGGCGCGATCATCAACTTCCTCGTCGTCGCCGCGGTCGTCTACTTCGTGTTCGTGATGCCGGTGAACCACGTCAAGCAGCGGGCTGAGGAGCGCATCCGCTCGGGGCAGCCGCCGGCCGCGGGCGACCCGCCCACGCCGACCGAGGTCGAGCTCCTCGGGCAGATCCGCGACCTGCTCGCCGAGCAGTCCGGCACGACGCACACCGACGGACGGCACGCGGGGTCCTAGACCGAACGGGTCCGCACCGCTCCTTCACCAGTGCGGCGGCCGCTCGCGCGTGATGCGCTCGTCGTCGCCGGACGCGCCCGGCTTCGGCTTCCGCGATGCTTCGTCGCGGGCGGGCGCCTCGGGCGACGGGTCGCTGCCGGGCGCGGGCGTCAGGCGCGCGCGCCGGGCGCCCCGAGCCCGTTCAACCCGCTGACGCGGTGGCTCATCAGAAGCCTCGCCGTCGGCGGCATCCGCTCGCTCGGCCCCGTCTGCATCGGGCGCCGTCGGGGTCACGACGGCAGGTCGCGCAGGTCGATCGGCTGGGTGTCGGCCGACACCGGCGGCTCCTTCGGCACGGCGCCGAGCAGGGTCGCGACGCGGCGGGCGACCGCGTCGGGGTTGCCGAACAGCTCGAAGCTGTGCACGCGCAGCACGTGCCAGCCCAGTCGCCGCAGCACGGCGGGCCGCAGGCGCAGCGACTCGCGCAGGCTCTGGTCGACGAGCGCCGGGTCGGTCTCGACGACCACAGCGCGGCCGGCGCGCGAGGCGGCCAGGGCGAGCTTGCCGTGGTGGCCGAGGGCGACGCGGATGTCGAGCTTCGCGAGCCGTGCCGCGAGGTCGATGAGCATCGGGTCGGTCGACTCCTCGACCGACGGCCCCGAGATGCGCTCCTCCGCCTCGGCGAGCACCTCGGCGAGGGCGAGCACGCCGTGCCCCTGGCGGCCGTGGTCGATCTCGTCGGGGCGGAAGCAGGCGACGATGTCCATCGAGCGCCGGGCGCGGGTCATCGCGACCGCGAGCAGGCGGTCGCCGCCCGGCTCCCCCAGCGGTCCGAAGTTCGACAGCAGCCGGCCGTGTGGCGTCGGAGCGAACCCCACCGAGAAGATCACCCGGTCGCGGCTCTGCGCGACCGCCTGCTCGAGCGTGAGCACCGTGAACGGCTCGGCGCGGTCGGTGAGGATGAAGTCGGAGAGGTCGGTGCGCTTGGCGAACGCGGCGAGCACGGCCTGGTGCACGCGCGCCGCGTGCCGGGCGCTCGCGGTGATGACCATGAGCGACTCGCGCGGGCGCTTGACCGCGTGCTCCATGACCAGCTCGACGACCTTCGCGACCTCGGCGTCGACGCTCTCGACGGTGCCGGTGCGCGGGTCGGGCAGCCCGGAGCCCTCGAGGAAGTGCAGGTTCAGGCTGCCGTGCCCGAGGAAGCTGCCGGCCCAGGGCAGCGAGTCGATGCGACCGTCGTAGTAGCGGCGGTTGACGAGCTCGGCGAGGTCTTCGCCGCCGGCGCGGTAGCTGCGGGTCAGCGTGAGCGTGGGCAGCAGTTCGCCGAGGCGCGCGAGCGCGGACTCGTCGTGGTCGTCGTCGCGCCCCTCGTCGGACTCGTCGCGTGCGGCCGCCGTGATGACGCCGTCGTCGACGTCCGGGTCGAGGATGCCGGTCTCGAACGGCGTGGGCGTCTGCGTGACCGGGTCGCCGAAGGCGACGACCTGCTTGGCGCGGCGGATCGCGCCGAGGTTCTCGGCGAACGTCGTCGCGGCGGCGTCGACGAGGATCACTGCGTCGAACGCGATGCGGTCGTCGATGGCGCCGACGTCGTACGGCGAGGCGAGCCACACGGGAGCGAGCGCACGGAAGAGGTGCGGCGCGGCCTCGTGCAGGCGGCTCGCGGTGGCGCGGTCGGCGCGCAGCAGCGCGCGCAGCTGCTCCGCCTCCTCGGGCCAGTCGACGATGCCGACCTTCCACGACTCCGCGAGCTGCCAGGCGAGCTGCGGGCCCGCGCTGGTGGCGTGCGCCTCGTCGACGAGGCGGAAGTCGGCCTCGAGCCGGTCGAGCACGGCGGTGTTGGCGCCGAGCAGCGCGGCGTCGCCGGCGAGCAGCGACTCGAGCACCGACTGCCACCAGGTGAGCTCGAGCTCGGCGGCCACCTGCTCCTGCGGCACGTGCCGGCGCGAGAGGTCGACGAGCAGCGGGTCGAGGTCGAGCTCGCGGAGAGTGCCGAGCAGCGCGGTGCGCTCCTGCAGATTCGCGAGCACCTCCGACTCGGCCGCGAGCCCCGACATGGTCGCGACGAGCTCGCGGATCGGCCGTTGCGCGAGCTCGCGGTCGGTGCCGACCGTGCCGAGGGGCACGTCGAGCGACGCGAGGTCGGATGCGACGTGCTGGAACAGCACGTGCAGGTCGGCGACGCCGACGGGCACGCCCGGGATCGAGCCCGCGGTCGAGTAGCGGTTCCACAGGGTGCGCTGCTGCTGGATGCGGCGGAGCGAGCCGTTCATGTCACCGACGTGCACGCCGGGGCGCACGAACTCGAGCGCGTGCCGGCGCAGGCGTCGACGGTTCGCGCCCGACATGCCGCGCGAGTCGCGGCGGGCCGAGGTCGCGGCGATGAGCTCGCCCAGCGGGCGGTCGAAGACCGAGGGCTGGAATCGGTCGAGCGTCTCGCGGATGTCGAGGAGGAGCCGGAGGAAGACGCCGAGCTCGGCGACCGACTCGAACGGGCGGAGGCTCGTGGTCGAGATCACCGCGCTCGCGCGCTCGAGCAGACGCGGGAGATCGCTCCCCTGCAGCCGCTTGGCGAGTTCGTGCGCCTGCCCCGCCTCCTCCGACGAGGTGAACGATGCCCCGTACCAGGGCGAATCGCCCGGGCCGTACTTGAACTCGCCGAGCTCGGCGGCGCGCACGAGGTCGTCGGCCACCTGGGCGCGGTCACCCGAGAGCCGTTCGAGTGCGGCCCGGTCGAGCCGGGCGGTCGTCGACGGCGGGTCGGGCATGAGCGACAGGCGTGCGAGCTCGCCCAGCGCGTCGAGCACCGAGACCCGGAAGCCCGGGTCGCGCCGGGTCAGCGCGCTGCGGTAGTCGATCAGCACCTTGCGCAGGCGCACGAGCGCGTCGTCGACGTCGGCCACGCGCGGCTTCGTCGCCTTCTCGTTGCGCGAGATCGAGCGCACGAGGTCGCGCCGGAGGGTCGTGGTCGTGACCGCGGCGCCCGCGAGCCCGACCTGCTCGAGACGGTGCGCGATGCCGTCGAGGCTCGCGCGCCGCGCGCCGACGACGAGCACGCGGCGGTGCCGCTGCACGAGCGCGCCGATGGCGTTCACGATGGTCTGCGACCCGCCGGTGCCGGGCAGCGTCTCGACGACGATCGAGGATCCCGCCTCGATCTGCGCGATGACGTGCTCCTGCTCCGCGTCCGCGTCGTGCACGAGCGTGTCGGTCGCGGGCGAGCGGTGGTCCTGCCCGACCGAGACGACGGGTTCGTAGGCGGCCTCGACGGATGCGCGTACCGAGGCGTTGCCCGCCACCGCGTCGATCACGGGGTGGTCGAGCTCGGCGGCATCCGCCACCATGGCCGGGCCGACCTCGGCGAACGTCGACACCACGAGGCGGGGCGACACGCTGAACCACGGCAGGTGCGAGGTGAGCCCGCGCAGCCGGTCGATGACGGGCTGCGGCTTGAAGGCGCCGTTCGTGATCGCGAGCGCGACGAACGACTCGGCGTCGAGCGAGATCTGGAACTGGTCGCGCAGCGCGCGTGCGAGCGCGGGGTTGAGGAACGGCTGGCCCTTGAGCTTCAGCTCGAAGTCGCGGCCGTACCGGCGGATCGCGAGCGGTCGCAGCAGCACGGGCGCGAGGTGCTCGACGTCGTCGAAGCGCCACTTCGCGAGTCCGATCGCGAGGTGCACGCCCTCGATGCCGCGAACGCTCCGCAGCTCGATTCCCTTCTGGGTGATCTCGGCAGCGGCCAGGCGCGCGTTGCGGAGCGCGAGCTCGTCGCGGATGAGGCTCGAGAGCAGCGTCGACTTGCCGGTGATGAACTGCGGCAGGCCGCCCGGGTGCGTCGTGGAGAGCTCGATGCGGGTGCGCGGCGTGTCGACGAAGCGCAGCAGCGGCGAGCGCCCGCCCACCGCGGCGAGCTCGTCGCGCCAGCGGCGCCACTCGGGGTCGGCGACCTCGCCCGGGGCATCCGCTCCACCCGCACCTGCGGTGGCGGACGCGGGGGCGTCGGATCGTTCGTCGGGGACCGGAGCCGGGGGCGCGAAGCCGGACGCGCCGTCGCCCGACGCGCCGACGAGTCCCTCGTCGTCGTGATGCATGTCGAGGCGGCGCACACGGACACCATACGTTCGAGTCGAGCGGATTCCGTGCAGCATCGCCGCAGTCCTTACCATGGATTTGGATACCCGCGCCGTATTCCGATACCCTAGGGGTATGCAGTCGTCCTCCCCCGCACCCGCTCCGGCTCACCGCACGATCATCATCGGCGGCGTGGCCGGCGGCATGTCCGGCGCGACCCGGCTCCGCCGCAACGACGCCACCGCCGAGATCGTCGTGGTCGAGCGCAGCGGCGCCGTGTCGTTCGCGAACTGCGGCCTGCCGTACCACGTGTCGGGCACCATCGCCGAGCGCTCCGCGCTCGAGCTGCAGACCCCGGAGCGCCTGCGCGACCGGTTCGGCATCGACGCCCGCGTGCGCCACGAGGCCGTCGCGATCGACCGGGAGGCCAAGACCGTCTCGATCCGCTCGCTCGACACCGGACACGTCGAGGTCGAGCCCTACGACTCGCTCGTGCTCTCCCCCGGCGCGGCGCCCGCGGTGCCGGCGGCGCTGCGCGACCGCCCGGGCGTGTTCGCGCTGCGCACCCTCGACGACCTCGACGCGATCATGGCGCACCTCGGCGACGGCTCGCCGACCGATGCGGTGGTCGTCGGCGGCGGGTTCATCGGCATCGAGATGGCCGACAACCTGCACCGTCGCGGCATCCGCACCACCGTCGTGACCCGTGGCGAGCAGCTGCTGCCGTCGCTCGACGCCGAGCTCGCGGCACCGCTCGCCGACCACCTCGCACGCGAGGGCGTCGCGGTCGAGCTGCTGCGCACCGTCACGCACCGCGGCGAGCGCTCGGTCACGCTCGACGACGGGCGGGAGCTGCCCGCCGACCTCGTGATCGCGGCCACCGGCGTCGTGCCCGAGACCGCACTCGCCGTGCAGGCCGGGCTCGAGCTCGGGGCATCCGGCGGCATCGCGGTCGACGAGCTGCACCGCACCTCCGACCCCTCGATCTACGCGGTCGGCGACGCGGCCGAGAAGTCGCACCGCATCTCGGGTGACGCTCGCCTGGTCACGCTCGCCGGCCTCGCCAACCGGCACGGCCGCGCGGTCGCCGACACCATCACCGGGTCGCCGAAGCCGGCCGTCCCGGCGCTCGGCACCGCGATCGTCGACGTGCTCGGCGTCACCGCCGCGAGCGTCGGCCTCGGCGAGCGCGAGCTGCGCGCGGCGGGGCGCGAGGTGCGCGTCATCCACTCGCATCCGCTCAGTCACGCCGGCTACTACCCCGGCGCCGAGGCGATGTCGCTGAAGCTCATCGTCGACGCCCGCACCGACGCCATCCTCGGCGCGCAGGCCGTCGGCGGGCAGGGAGTGGACACCCGCATCGACGTCATCGCCACGGCGATGGGCGCCGGCCTCGCGGCATCCGACCTCGCCGACGTCGAGCTCGCCTACGCGCCGCAGTACGGGTCGGCGAAGGACCCGGTGAACATGCTCGGCTACATCGCCGAGAACCGGGCCTCGGGGAGGCGCCCACGGTGCAGTGGCACGAGCTCGACGCGGAGGTCGCCGCGGGCGCCGTGCTGCTCGACGTGCGTGCGCGCGGCCAGCTCGCCGAGGGACGCATCCCCGGAGCCGACTGGGTGCCCGTCGAGGCGCTCCGTGCTCGGCACGATGAGTTCCGCGGCCGCCCGGTCATCGTGCACTGCCGCGTGGGCCAGGGCGCGCACACCGCCCAGCGCCTGCTCGCCGAGCTCGGCCACGACGTGCGCAACCTCGACGGCGGCTACCTCACCTGGCGCGACGGCATGCGCGCCCGCGAGCTCGCGACGGCGCCCGAACTCGCCGCCGCCTGACCCCCACCACGACCCACCGACCGGAAGGAACGCGATGCGATCCATCACCCCCACCGCACTGGCCGCGATCGACGGCCCGACCATCATCGACGTCCGCGAGGTCGAGGAGGTCGAGGCCGCGAGCGTGCGCGGCGCGACGAACATCCCGATGAGCGTGCTCGGCCAGCGCATCGACGAGGTGCCCCGCGAGGGCACCGTGTACATCATGTGCGCGTCGGGCGGGCGCAGCGCGCGCGTGACCGAGTACCTCGACCAGCAGGGCTACGACGTCATCAACGTCGCCGGCGGCATCACCGAGTGGTACCGTGACGGACTGCCGGTCGAGCTCGGATCGGGGAAGTGACCATGTCCGGCACGAGCGCGACGTCAGGAGCGAGCATGACCACCGAGTACTCCGCGACGACCCCCGGTTCCGACGCGCAGCGGCGCATCGCGAACCGCCTGAAGCGCGCACGCGGTCAGCTGAACGCCGTGATCGACGCGGTGGAGTCGGGCGGCGACTGCCGCACGGTCGTCACCCAGCTCGCCGCGGTCTCGAGCGCGCTCGACCGCGCCGGCTTCGCGATCATCTCGCAGGCCATGCGCGACTGCGTGATGCTCGACGACGAGCAGTCGGATGCCTCGGGCGAGGCGTCCGACCGCCACCGCCTCACGCCAGACGAGGTCGAGAAGCTCTTCCTCTCGCTCGCCTGACGCGCGCCCGGCTCCTCGCCGGACCGCCCGACCGCCGGCCGCGCCGCCGCTCAGGCGTTCGCGAGGTCGATGCCGTGCGCCCTGGCCACGGACTCGTTGACGAGCCGGCCGCCGGTCGTGTTGAGCCCCTTCGCGAGCGCCGCGTCGCGGGCCATAGCGACCTCGGCGCCGTTGTCGGCGATCGCCAGCGCGTACGGCAGCGTCGCGTTCGTGAGCGCCGGGGTCGAGGTGGCGGGCACCGCACCGGGCATGTTCGCGACGCAGTAGAACAGTGCGTCGTGCACCCGGTAGGTGGGCTCGGCGTGGGTCGTGGGGTGCGATCCCTCGAAGCATCCGCCCTGGTCGATCGCGATGTCGACGAGCACCGCACCGGGCTTCATGGTCTTCACCATGTCGTCGGTGACCACCTTCGGCGCCGCGGCGCCGGGCACGAGCACCGCGCCGATCACGAGGTCGGCGTCGCGCACCTGGCGCGCCACCTCGTAGGGCGAGGAGGCGAGGGTGCGGATCTGGCCGTGGTAGCGGGCGTCGAGCTCGCGCAGGCGCGGCAGCGACACGTCGAGCACCGTCACGTCGGCGCCGAGGCCGAGCGCGGTCATGGCCGCCTGCTCACCGGCGACGCCGCCGCCGATCACGACGACCTTCGCCTTCGCGGTGCCGGGCACGCCCGCGAGCAGCACGCCGCGGCCGCCCTTCGAGGCGTGCAGGTGGGCGGCGCCCTCCTGCGGGGCGAGCCGGCCGGCGACCTCGCTCATGGGGGTGAGCAGCGGCAGCGAGCGATCGGGCAGCTGCACGGTCTCGTACGCGATCGCGGTCGTGCCGGCGGCGATGAGCGCCTCGGTCAGCGGCCGGTCGGCAGCGAGGTGCAGGTAGGTGAACAGCACGAGGTCGGGGCGGAGGAAGCCGTACTCCGAGGCGACGGGCTCCTTGACCTTCAGCACGAGCTCGGCCGCCCACGCCTCGTCGGCGGTCTCGACGATCTCGGCACCGGCGGTGCGGTACTCGTCGTCGCTGTAGCCCGCGCCCGCGCCGGCGCCGGCCTGCACGCTCACGCGGTGGCCGCGCTCGCCGAGCGCGTGCGCGCCCGCGGGGGTGACCGCGACGCGGAACTCGTTGTTCTTGACCTCAGCCGGGACGCCGACGTGCATGCCTACTCCGAATCTCATGGGGGAATGTGGGCCCATCATCCTCTGATGTTCGCCCGTTGTGAAGATCAACCGCATATCATTCGGCACAGGGCGGATGCAGCAGGCATCCGTTCGGAAACGGAGACCCGAATGCCCGAGGAACCGCAGATCCGCAGCGGCGCGGTGACCACCCTCGACGACATCGACCGCGAGATCATCGCCCACCTGCACGACAACGCGCGCATCTCGAACGTCGACCTCGCCCGCGAGGTGGGGGTGTCGCCCTCGACCTGCCTCGCCCGCGTGAAGTCGTTGCGCGACCGGGGCGTGATCGTGCGCTACACCGCCGAGATCGACCCGCGGGCGCTCGGCTACACGCTCCAGGCGCTCGTGAGCGTGCGCATCCGCGCCGGCGCCCGTCACCTCATGGGGCAGATCTCCGACGAGCTGCGGCGTCAGCCCGAGGTCGCGCAGCTGTTCTTCCTCGGCGGCGCGGAGGACTTCCTCATCCACGTGCGGGTGCGCGACAGCGAGCACGTGCGGGAGTTCGTGCTCAACAACCTGTCGGCGAACCCCGCGGTCGCCCTCACCGAGACGAACCTGGTGTTCGAGCACCACAGCGCACTGTCGGCGGGCCTGCGCACCCCGCTGTGATCGCAGCCGTCCCGGGAAGTCAAGTCCCTGTGCCTCGCGACGGCCGACACGTATCGTCGCACCGATGATAGGAATACCGGGCGACCACCGCTCGCACGACGCCGCCGCCCTCCCGCCCGTGGGCCTCTGGTGGCCCATGCTCGAGGCCGACCTCCGGCGCGAGGTGCTCGAAGACCTGGATGCGCCACTCCGCGAGGGAGTCGTGCGCCGCATCCTCGACCTGTGCGAGGTCGACGGCGACCCGCGCGCGCTGCGGGGCGTGCGCCTGCGCGAGCACGACCGCGCCTACATCGCGGGCTGGTCGCACGCGATCGGCTGGAACTGACGCCCGGGTCCGCGTCAGGGGTGCCGACGTAGAATCAGCTTGCGCGGGCCGGCGCGCTCCGAAACGGTCGAGAACGACGAGGAGCATGCGTGCCCGAGGCCCCTCCGCGATGGCATCCCATCCTCGCGGCATCCGAGCCGGCAGCCGGTCACTGGGTGCTGATCGACTCGCTCGGCCGCGAGTACGGCCGGGTCACCATCGTGCGCCGCGGCGACGAGGTGGGCTACCGCGCCTGGTTCGGCGAGGTGTCCGTCGGCTCCTTCACGACCCTGCGCCGTTCGTGCGAGGCCGTGCACCGCGCGTTCCTCGACGCCCACGGGCCCGGCGGCTTCGCGCCCCTCCCCTGGCATTCCTGAGCGGATGCCCGTGAGTCAGGCCTCCGCACCCTCGGCATCGAGCCGCTCGGCGCGCGCCGCGAGCCACACCGCGCGCGCGGCATCCGCGTTCAACAGGCCGATGCCGATCCCGACGACGATGTCCGGCCAGCCCGACGACCAGACGAGGGTCACGAGGGCGGCCCCGATGATCGCGATGTTCGCGAGCACGTCGTTGCGGGCCGACAGCCACGCCGCCTTCGGCAGCGAGCCGGCGTGGTGCCGGTGCCGAACCAGCAGCACGGCGCTCAGCAGGTTGATCGCGAGCGCGCCGGCGGCGGCGAGGCTCAGCGCACCCACCTCGGGCGGCTGGGGGTCGAGGATCTTCGCGACCGCGATCCAGATCGTCGCGAGCGCCGGCACCAGGATGAGCATTGCGAGGCCGCGGCCCACGAGCGAGCGCGTGCGCGCCGCCCAGGCGACCGCGAAGAAGATGAGCAGGTTGATGCTCGCGTCCTCGAGGAAGTCGACGCTGTCGGCGAGCAGCGACACCGAGCCGATCCCCACGGCGACCGCGAACTCGATGCCGAAGTAGGCGCCGTTCAGGATCGCGACGATGAGCACCGCACGTCGCAGGCCGGCATCGGGAGCGTCCGTCGGGGTCATCCGACCAGTATCGTGGCGCGACCCCGCGCGCCGTGCACCCTGTGGGTGCGGATGCCGCCTAGCCGACCGCCCGCGTCACCAGGTCGCGAAGCGCCCGCTCCACGTCGTCGTTCACCTCGACGACCGCGAACGACGTCGGCCACATGGCCCCGTCGTCGAGCTTGGCGTGCTCGTCGAAGTTCACGGTCGGATAGCGCGTGTCGAACTTCGACTTGGGTTGCACGAACATCACGACCTTGCCGTCGGCGTCGGCCCATGCGGGGAAGCCGTAGAAGGTCTTCGGGTTGAGGCCCGGCGCCTCCTCGGAGACGATGCGGTGGAACATCGTCGCCACGGCGCTGTCGATGCCGGTCAGCGCGTCGATCGCGTCCATGCACGCCTCGAGTTCGCGGGCGAGCTTCGCGGCGCCCTTCAGCCCCTTCGTCGAGCGGAGCTCCTCGGCGCGCTGCTTCATCGCCGCCTTCTCCTCGGCGGAGAACCCGCCCTGTTCCTCGGCCATGCGCTGTCATTCCTTCCGTTCCGCGCGTTCCGGGGCGCTGCCCCGGCGTGACGGATTCAGGCTACGCGCGCCCCGGCCCGTGGACTTCTCGAATCCTGCCCGGCTCGCCGACTGCGCACGGCCGATCAGGTCAGCCCCGCCCTGCAGCATCCCCCGCGGCGAGCCGCTCCAGCAGCCACTCCCCGCCGGGCGGCACGGTGCCGCCGCGAGCCGCGACCCATTCGCGCACGTCGGCCAGCGTCTCGGCGATCAGATCGTGCTCGCCGTCGGCCTCGAGCTCCTCGATGACACCGCGGAGCTCGTCGACCGTGTACCCGCGGTACCGCTGGTCGCCGTCGGGGTGCCGCGCGTCGATCGCCGCGGCGACCGCTTCGACGACCTCTCGCGAGCCGAACGGGGTGCCCACCCAGATGTTCGCGCGCGCGGGCCGGAACTCGACGAAGCGCAGGCCGACGAACTCGTCCTCGTCGAGGGCGCGGAACGTCAGTTCGACGCCGAGCTGCGGTCCGGTCGAGTGGTCGCCGATCGTCACGAACGCGGGCGCGCTGCGAGCGATGAGTTCCCACGGCACGTGGTACTGCCGGCGCGGCCGGAACACGCCCCGCCAGAACCCGATGCCCTCGCCGTCGACGAGCAGCGTGTAGACCATCGGCACCCCTGAGCGCCACCACGGGCGCTCGGAGCCGGTGACGCGCGAGAGGACCATCCCGGTCGCGAGCGTGTCGGAGAACCCCTGATACGCGGTCAGCACGAGCGCATCCGGATGCTGCGCCGCGAGTCGCGCGTTGCGCGCGACCACCGGTCGCAGCCACACGAAGAGCGCCGCGACGATCACCCAGACGACCGCCGCGACGATGAGGATCGCGTCGTACGGCAGCAGTGCGTCCGTCACGAACCCGCCCGCTTCGAGCACCACCACGAACGCCCACGCGATGACGGCTCCGCTGCCGAGCACGAGCGTCCACCAGACGATGCCGAGGCCCCGCGTGCGCTCGAGCCGATCCGGCGGGGTGAGCGCGGAAGCCGGCAGCCCGCGCGCGACCTGCATGGTCGGCGCCTCGTACCGCCTGGCGGCGTGGTGCCGGCGGTACGGCACCGCCGCGAGTGCGAGCGTGACGACGAGGAATCCCGCCGCCATCATCGCCAGCGTGAACGGCTCGACGCCGTACAAGAGCCCCGCGAGCGGCGCGACCAGCACCGGGATGACGTACGCGCCGCGCACGTAGAACTTCAGGAAGCCACCCAGGCGCATCGGCTCGACGTCGGACTCATCCGGCATCCTGACTCCGTCCTGCGCCGCCCGGGGTCGACGACCGCCCGGTCAGCCTAGGCAGCGGATGCCGCGAGATGCACCGTATCCACAGAAACTGCCGCCCGGATCAGAGCGGCCCGTCGCCGAACTGGATGCCCGTGATCGCGAGGTTGACCCAGAGGAAGTAGCCCACGAGGCCGAACACGACCGCGAGGATTCCGACCGTCCAGGCGGCTCCGTTCGCACCCTGCTTCCGGAGCCGCACGAACGCCAGGACCGCGACGACGGTCGACGCGAGCACCGGGAATGCGAACACGAGCGTGGCACTCGCGGGCCCGAGCCCGACGAACGCGGCGATGGCGAACAGCCAGACGGGCGCGAGCGCGCACACGATGCCGACGATGAGCCACGTCGTCGTGGCGGCGGCCGGCCGTGCCGGCGCAGGGGTCTCTGTCATGGACGGACAGTAGCAGCGCGATCTTGCAGTGGACAAGAACGCGATCGCCCCGGTCCACGTCCGTCAATAATTGATGCCGGTGAACGCTCGGGCGCCCCCTCGCCCACATCCTCGGCACGGCCGGGGCCGTTGACCGTACACTCGAGGTATGGATTTCCCCGGTGAACCGGGCGTGAACGGCGGTCGTGCGCTCGTGCTCCTCGCCCAGCTGACCGGGTCCTTGAACTCCATCGCACCGCCGGCGATCGCCGGATTCGATTCGTCGAACGCGATCCACCGCATCCTCGTCGAACTCGATGCGCACCCGGGCATCACCCCGAGCGCGATCGCCGACCACCTCGAGGTCGATCGCAGCGTCGTCTCGCGAGCACTCGCTCGGCTCGATCGCAACGGCATCATCACGAGGCGCATCGAGCACCACGATCGGCGTTACGTACGCGTGCGGCTCTCGGCGCGCGGAGCACGCGAGATGGCCGCCTACTCGGACTCGATCCTGGCTGTGCTCACCGAGTTCGCTCGGGACGCCGAGACGCTGTCCGCGCTCCTCGGCGCCGAGGACCGGCAACCTGTCGAGCCCCTCGGCGTGACCCCGGCGATCGTGATCGATCGCCTCGCTGCGTTCGGCTCCCGCGTCGTCGCCCAGCTCCTCGAGCTCGAGCGACCGTACGGTGTCGCCCACTGGACGCAGCGCTTCGTGCTGTGGGCGATCGCAGACGGGTCTGGGTGCACTGCCACCGAACTCGCGGACTCGCTACGACTCCCCCGGGAGGTCGTCGACACCGCCCTCTCGGTCCTGCAGGGATCCGGGCTGGTGGAACCGCTGGCCGGCTCGACGACTGCGAATCCGGGGATGACGGCGACGGTGACGGACACCGGAGCCGACCTCGTTCGAGTGCACGCCGCGGCCGTGACCGAACATGGTCACGAGCTGGTCGCCATCCTCTCCGACATTCGCACAGTCACCGCGGCGCAGGCCTCGGCCTGACCGGCCGTACCGGACTGCGCAAAGCGCTGATTTCACACGACGTTCACACGTCGATCGTTGCCGTCGAACCCACACGCTCGCCGACGGCACGACGCGCAGCCGCGCGGCGGCGCTGGTCGAGCAGCACGGCGAGCATGATCGCGCACGACACGAGGTAGAACGAGTGGAGCGCCCAGATCGGGCCCGGAGGGAGCGCGAAGACGTACAGCGAGTAGACGACGTTGGCCGCGTTGATCATGACCAGGCTGACCGGGCTGTATGACGAGACGTCCCGCGTGCGCAGCGCCTTGCGCAGCATGGGGAGGTTGCTCGCCGCGAAGACCGCGGTCGAGATCGCTCCGGCGATGACGGGGATGTCCATGTCTGCACGCTACGAGCGCGGAGGATGCGACCGCTTCGGCAGGATGCACCATTCGGTCGGGCGGGCGGGGTGCGCAGGATTATGCAGACGGCCCGATCCGAACGCGGCGCGATATGCAGACGGCCACCCGTCAGACGATGCCCTGCTGGTACGCCCACGCCGTCGCGGCCGCACGGGACGACAGCCGCAGCTTGCCGTAGATGTTGCTGAGGTGCCGGGCCACGGTCTTCTCGCTGAGCGACAGCCGTTCGGCGACGCCGCGGTTCGTGAGCCCGGTGGTGACGAGCCGCAGCACCTCGATCTCGCGCGCGGTGAGCGCATCCACGCTTCGCCGGCCGTCGAGTGCATCGACCGCGACGACGTCGAGCCGCGCGCCCAGCTCGACGAACCCTCGCCGGGCCGCCTCCAGGGGCGCCCGGCCGGCGTCGGGGCCGTCCGCATCCCGACGGATCCGGCCCTCGAGCAGGCGGCACTGCGCGACCTCGTAGGGCGCGTCGATCGCAGCGAACGCGGCTCGCGCCGTCGACAGCTCGCCGAGCGCGTCGGAGGCGCGGCCCTCCGCATGCAGGACGCGTGCCGCGGCGAGCGCGGTGACGGCGTCGAACAGGGGTGTGGGCACAGCCCGTGCGGCCTCGGCCAGCTCATCGGCCGCGCGCCGTGCCGCCGCGACGTCTCCGGCGGCCAGCTCGATCAGCGCGATCGCCGGCAGGAGGCGCTGCCTGGTCGCGTCGTCGACTCCCGCGGCAGCGTTCCGGACCATCGACTGCGCGCCCGCCGCATCCCCGGCGACGAGCCGCGCGAGCGCGAGTCCCGGCTGCGGATCCCACCCCGTCTGCTCCGCACGCCGATAGCGGTCCTCGGCTGCGCGGAGCTCGCCGCGCAGCCGGTGCAGCTCGGCGAGCCGGTAGTTCGCGACGTACTCCGCGGTGAAGTCGCCGGCACGCAGGGACTCGTCGGCCCGCGCGGCGTGCGCCGACGCCTCGGCCCAGGTGCCGTGCAGCGTCGCGAGCTCCGCGCGGTACGCGTACGACTGCCCGGTGTACGCGACCAGTTCCGGCTGCGCGTCGCACCAGCGCGCGAAGCCGGTCGTCCAGCGCTCCGCTCGTTCGAGGTCGAACCCGCGGTGCGCGACGTCCAGCGTCATGCGGACGACGACGCACGTGGTGAGCGGCGAGAGGCGTCCGGCCACCGCCGGCTCCATCGCCGCGTCGAGGCTCGCGAACCCCTCCGCGACGCGTCCCTGCATCGTCAGGCACATCCCACGGCCGAATGCGGCATGTGCGGCCAGGTCCGCGTCGCCGTAGCGGTCGGCGACGGCGGCGATCCGGTCGAACCGCCGGATCGCCTCGGCGATGTCGCCGACGAACATCGCGCCGAACGCGGTCGGCACGAGTGCCACCATCGCACCGAGGTGGTTCGCCTCGTCGAGCTGCTCCGCCAACCGCATGCCGCGGGCGCCCCACACGCCGGCCCCGGCGACCTCGCCCGCCTCGAGCAGCTGGATCGACATCACGCCGGCCGCCCGGGCCGCACCGGCGACATCGCCTCGGGCGAGGCTCGAATCGTGCGCCGTCGTCAGCGCCTCGGTCGCGCGGCGTTGCTCCCCGCGGAGGAACAGCGCCGTCGCCCAGTCCTCGAGGTCACGCTCGGTCAGCGCGGAGGAGTCATCGCGCTGCGCGTCGGCGAACCACTCGGCGGCCGCGCCCCAGCGCCGCTCGGCCACGGCGGACCTGCCGTGCTCCAGTGCCGTCGGTGCCACCATCGCGCCCCCGCATCCGCCACCGGCCGCACGGCCGGCACCCTCCCGGTGCACGGAGGGAATCGAATTCTATACCGCAGGCTGCACCGAGGGTCGCTTGGAGCAGGAAGTCCGTCAGCTCGCGCACACCTCGTTTCGGCGGGAACTCTGTCTCGACGAGACTCCTCGCATTCCGGAGGCTAATTCAACTTCAAGACGGGGCAAGAGCCAGCGAAGTCGGTGAAGCTCACATTCGGGAACGAGGTGGCACAGACGACGTTGGGGTTGAATGACACCTGCTGCCACGAAACGGACGTGGGGTTGCTGACGTACGAGAGGACCTGGAACCGGAACCACATCGACGTGTGGGCGGGGACGGTCACCGCCGATGTGCTGACCTCGTCCAGGAAGAGCCCAACGGAGTTCCCCGTGAAGAGTCGCGCCCCGACGCTGCCTTGACCGTTGAGCAGCACGGTGCGCAGTTCGAACGTCGAAGCCGTCGCACCGGTGTTGTTCGCGCGGACGAACCAGCCGTAGGTCTGCTGGGAGAAGGGGTCGTCGGACGTCACGTGGCACGCGGTGGTGAACATATCGAAGTACAGACTCGCGCACGGATCGGGCGTGCTCGCAGCGACGGCAGGTACGGCTGCGGCGACCGCAATTGCCGGCACAGTCCAGGCCGCGCCTCTCACGATGGTGCGGCGAGTGACGTCTTGTGTCATGAGGCTCTCCGTAGTGTGCTGAAGTCGTAGGTCGGGACCGATCTGACACCGTGAGAACTCCGCACTCGGCTCGCAGATCGCATACAGATGGGGTGAGCATATCGCGACGCCGAGAAGTGTCAACTATTGACAATCGGGACAGCGTCGTTCGTAGCCGAAGCGCAAGCCAAGCGGGCGTGAGCGAGGTACGCGCGCGGAAGACGGTCGAGTCTGGATCGCGGGCAAGACGCGGCGTTCGGATGCCTCGCGATCCCGATGTTCAAGAGGGATCTGGCACGGTGCCCCTGGAGGGACTCGAACCCCCAACCGTTTGCTTAGGACGCAACTGCTCTTCCATTGAGCTACAGAGGCTGGCGCGACGAGTCTACCCGCGGCCGGGCGGGCGCCAGGACACGCGATGCGCCGCCTCAGGGGCATCCGCCCGACACGCCCCCAAGGTTCACACGATCGTGACACGAACCCCTGCAGGGCCGACGTAGACTCCGAAAATGGAGCACCCCACCGCAACCACCGTCGTCCTGGTCGGCGATGATGCGGGCGCGGCGCTCGGCGAGCTCGACGGGTTCGCCAACGTGCGCAGCGCCAGCCTCGCGGGCCGCACCGACGAGGAGGTCACCGCGTGGACCGCCTCGTCGTCCACGCCGTACGTCCTCCACGACCACGACCCGCTGCAGCACGTCGCGAGCGCGTGGGCGGAGTTCTACGACGACCTCGCGACCCTCGGCGTGCTCGAGCTCGAGATCGAGCGCACGGTCGACGCGCTCGACCGCGAGGCGATCGCGATCCCCGACTACTACGTCGTGCTCGACCCGTACACGCTCGCGCCGACGGTGCGGCACTGGTGGCTCGGCGTCATCGCCTCGGCGTCGCCCATGCGGGTCATCCCCTGGGGCAGCGAAGCGGATGCCTCCCTGGCCGGCCTCCTCCGGCACCTGCCGACCGGGCGGCCGTGGCCCGACCCGTCGACGTGGCTGCCGGGCGTCGTGACCGCCGTGCCCGACCGGGTGGGCCTCGGCGACTGAGCGCGGGTGCGCGCACGCCTCCTGCGGTGATGGGAGGATCGGAGGATGAGCTCGTCCCCCGCGCCCTCGTCCACCGCGTTCGTGCTGGGGGCGTCGACCACCGGCTTCCTCGGCACCCCCGCCGCCGGCATCCGCCCCGTCGAGGTCGACGAGACCGGCGCGGTCTGGCTCGGCGAACCGGTCGACGTCGGCCCCGACCCCATGTACCTCGCGCGCCACGGCGACACGCTCGTCGTCGCACACCACCTCGACGACGGCGCCGTCTCGGCGCTCCGCCTCGGCGACGACGGCCCCGAGGCGCTCGGCGCGCAGCAGCGCACCGGCGGCGCCGACAGCTGCCACGTCTCGATCAGCCCCGACGGGCGCTGGGCGTTCACGGCCGACTACACGAGCGGCAGCCTGTCGGTGCATCCGCTCGGCCCCGACGGCGTCGGACCGCAGCACCTGCGCGTCTCGTACGAGGGCAGCGGGCCGGATGCCTCGCGGCAGGAGTCCCCGCACGCGCACCAGGCCGTGGTCGACGCCGCCCGGTCGGAGCTCGTCGTGGCCGACCTCGGCGCCGACCGCCTGCGCGTGCACGGCCTCGCGGCGCTCGCCGCCGGCGACGACACGCACGCCGACATCCACCTGCGCCCCGGCTCGGGCCCGCGCCACCTCGTCGTGCTGGGTCGCCACGCAGTCGTCGCGTACGAGCTCGACGGCACGCTCGGCATGGTCGACCTCGACGCCCCCGAGCGCGGCGAGACGACCGCGATCGTCTCGACCATGGCCGGCAGCGCGGCCGCCTCGTCGGCGCTGCGACGGTCGCCGACCGGGCTGCTCGCGGTGGCGAACCGCACGCCGAACACGGTGAGCACGATCCTCCCCGACGACGAGGCCGGCACGCTCGAGCTGCTCGACGAGTTCCCGGTCGCGGGCGATCACCCTCGCGACATCGAGTTCACGGCCGACGGCCGATTCCTCGTCATCGCGAACATGGCATCGGACTCGCTGACCGTGCTCTCGGTCGACCCCGCCAGCGGGCGCATGTCGCAGGTCGGCGAGCCGGTCGCCACGCCGGGGCCGGCCTGCCTGCTGCGCATGGACTGACGTCCCGAGGCATCCGCCGCCCCGACCGTGCGCCTGCGGCGCCGCGCGCTACTTCGGCGGGTAGAGGTAGATCGCGTCACCCCAGGCGATGGTGCGCGTGTGGTACGAGTGGTCGCTGTTCCAGTTGTACTCCTCGAGCACGACCGTGCCGTCGCCGACCGACTGCACGTACGCGACGTGGTTGTACGGGAACCACGCGACCGCGCCCGTGACGGGCTCGCTGCTCACGACCCATCCGTGGGCGCGCCACTCGCTCTCCCACCGGTACGCGCTGCCCGAGGCGAGGTTCGCCCACGCCCAGCGCCACGGAGCGGCGGTGGAGCCGGCGTCGCGGTTCAGGCGCCACGCCACGAAGTCGACGCACTCGCGGTAGTAGTAGCCGAGCGGCGAGAGCCCGCCGCCGTAGTCGTTCGGCGTCTGGTTCCACCACGGGTAGTCGTCGCCCTCGGCCTGCTCGGCGACGACCGAGAACCCGCCCGCGGCGCGCGCGGCGGCGGCCTGCGCCTCCCACGCGGCGCGCTGCTCGGCGAGGCGCACCTGCTCGAGCTCGTCGGCGGTGACGGCCGCGTACCCGTCGCGCGACACCGACGTGGCGGCGGCGAGGTCGGAGACGCTGACGTCCTGCGCCTCGGCGCGCGACTGGTTGAAGGAGTCGGATGCCGCGAAGCCGGGGTCGCCCGGAACCAGGGCGTAGGCCGGGAGGGCGAGGGTGCCGACGAGCGCGGGCACGACGAGCATGGTCGCGACCGTGCGGCCCGTTGCTCGAGACCGGCCGGTGGCGGGCGTAGACGCGCGCGGCGGCCGGGCGGGCGGAGCGGCCTGCTTCCGCGGCGTGGTCCTCGGCGGCCCGGCGTAGGCGGGCACAGCGTCCTCGACGGGGTCGACGGCCGGCGACGGCGGCACGCTCGCGGCCGGCGACGGCGGCACGCTCGCGGCGGGCGGCGGCGCACTCGCGGCGGCAGGAGCATCGGTGGCGGGCGACGGCGTGCGCTCGGCGCCCCGCTCCCCGCGCGACCAGCGCGGTCCGCGGCGTTCGGCGGTTCGTGCCTCGCGACGCGTGGCGAAGCCGGCGTTCTGGTCGGGTACCTGCGGATCGGGCGCGATCGACGCGAATGGCCAGATGTCTTCGCCACTCGATCCGGGTTCGGCCACGCTCAGTCCTCCGTTGCGCACCCTCGACCACGCAGGTGCACGCGGAGCGGGGAACTCAGGTTGTCGCCGCGAGCTGGGGGCAGCGCGACGGTTTCCAACTGTACGGCACCGTCCGCCCGGTTGTCACGATTGCAGCACGGGCGCGCCGGTGCCTGTGGAGAACGACCGGAGCTGCTCGATCAGGCGGCCTCGAGGTACTCGTCCCACTGCGGGAGCGGCCGCTCGAAGCCGCGGACGAGCCAGCTGCGCCCGTTCGGCATCCGCGGCGTGAAGCGCAGCTCCCAGCCCATCTCGGCCGGCGTGTGGTCGCCCTTGACGTTGTTGCACCGCAGGCAGCACGCGACGAGGTTCTCCCAGGTGTCGCGTCCGCCGCGCGAGCGGGGCAGCACGTGGTCGATCGTCGTGGCCGATCGTGCGCAGTACGCGCAGCGGTGCTCGTCCCGGCGCAGCACCCCGCGTCTGGACACGGGGATGGGGCGCGAGTACGGCGTGCGCACGTATCTCGTGAGGATGATGACTGACGGTCGGTCCCACGATCCGCTCGCCGCGAGGACCGGGTGCTCCTCGTCGCTGCGGATGACGGTGGCCTTCTCGTTCATGACGAGCATGAGCGCGCGCTTGAACGAGACGACCGCCAGCGGCTCATAGCCGGCGTTGAGCACCAGGGTGCGCATGGCGTGCCTTTCGATCGGGGCTGGATGGCTCCCAGCCGCGTGAACGGTTCCGACGCACCGGGTGCGGGAGGCGTTCGCAGGCAAAGAGAAAGGGCACCGTCTGCATGACGATGCCCTGGTTCTCGTGCGCATGGCTCAGCGAGCCGGCGCTGTGCTGCGTACTGCTGTGCCGCAGGTCGAATTGCACGCGGTCATCCGCGGAATGGATGCTGCGTACGTCGATCATCTGGCAACTCCCGACGGTTCACTCGATACGTCAGGGCTTCAGGCTAACCCACGCGCGCGAGGCGGGGTCCCCGAGGCGCGCCGATTCGGCATCTCGTCACGAGGTGTTCACACGCGGGCGCGACCCGCCGGCTCAGCCGTTGATGCGGACGATGTAGTAGCTCGAGGTCCAGATCGGCTGGATGCGCACGGATGCACCGGGGTACGGCGCGTGCAGGATGTTGCCGTTGCCGGCGTAGAAGCCGTCGTGGCCCGACATGATCACGAGGTCGCCGGGCTGCGCCTCGGAGAGCGGGATGCGCGTGCCCGCGGCGGCCTGGCCGGCCGACGAGTGCGGCAGCGAGATGCCGTACTGGGCGAAGACGTACATGACGAAGCCCGAGCAGTCGAAGCCGGCGGGCGTCGCACCGCCGTAGACGTACGGGACGCCGATGTACTGCGAGGCGGTGGAGAAGACCGCTGCGGGACTGTAGCTCGTGCTCGGGGCCGCGTACGACGCGGTCGACGCCGCAGCGGTCTCGCCGTAGGAGGTCATCGCCGCGTTGGCGGCGGCGCGCTCTGCAGCCGCCTCGGCGGCGCGGCGGGCAGCCTCAGCCGCCTCGCGGGCCTCGCGCTCGGCCCGCTGCCGGTCGATCTCCTCCTTGGTGACGGCCTCGTAGCTGTCGGTGGTGATCTCGGCGGCGACCGCTTCCTCGTCGACCTCGACGCTCTGCGCCTCGGCCTTCGTGATCTGCGCGGCCTCGCTGGCGCCGAACTGCGGGTCCTGGGATCCGGGCGCGAAGGCGTAGGCGGGCAGGGCGAGCGTGCCGACGATCCCGGCGGCAACCGACATCACGATGACGTTGGCGGCCACGCCGCGGCGCAGCCCCTTGGTCGAGGCGAATGGTGCGTCAGGGGTGGCGATCTCGTTGCCCGAGCGGGCGATCTGGGTGGATGCGTTCGTGGGGTTCGTGGTCGAACCGCGGCGAGTCTTCCGAGCCAAGTCGTACCTCCGGCGCCCCCGCGGTGCTTGTGGCATCCACCCCGTCCGAGTGCGCTTGCGCGTACGTGTCACGAGGCAAGAGACAGACAGGGGGACGTCTTGACTCGTGTGCGCCGTCTGGCTTCGTGGCGGCGACTGAGTGGAGACGCTACGTCATTCGCGCGCCTATGTCACATCCCGAGCCGGAATTTCTCACGATTCGGTAACGAAACCATGTCCCCAGTCCGGGGGACATCCCGTGCGCGGATCCGCATGATTCCGCCGATCCGCACGATCACGGATCAGGTCGCGATGAAAATGTGCCCGGCGACCTCGACCGGGAGCTCCAGGCCCTCGTCCTGGCCCTCGACGTCGACCGCCACGTACCCGTCGCTCATCGAGAAGCGAGCGGATGCCCCGGGCACGACGCCGGCCTCCTTCAGCTGCCCGAGCAGCACCGGGTCGAACTGCACCGGCTCGGCCATGCGGCGGATGCGGCCGGAGACCGACTCCGCACCGGACTCGAGCTCGCGGACGACGTTGACGACGCCCTCCATGAACGGCGCCGCGGGGGCAACGCCCAGCTCGGCGAGCCCGGGGATCGGGTTGCCGTAGGGCGATTCGGTCGGGTGGCCGAGGATCTCGATGAGCCGGCGCTCGACGTGCTCGCTCATCACATGCTCCCACCGGCATGCCTCGTCGTGCACGTACTCCCAGTCGAGCCCGATCACGTCGGCGAGCAGGCGCTCGGCCAGGCGGTGCTTGCGCATCACGTGCACGGCCTTCTCGCGGCCGTCGGTCGTGAGCTCCAGGTGGCGGTCGCCCGAGACGACGACGAGCCCGTCGCGCTCCATGCGGGCCACCGTCTGCGACACGGTCGGCCCCGAGTGGCCGAGGCGCTCGGAGATGCGGGCGCGCAGGGGCACGATGCCCTCCTCCTCGAGGTCGAGGATGGTACGGAGGTACATCTCCGTCGTGTCGATGAGATCGGTCACCGGTCCTCCTGCTCCCGCCGCCCAGCGTGCCGTCACACAGCCTACCGTCGGCGGGGCGCTGGCTAGACTCGCAGCATGCCGAACCTCGTGATCCCAGAGTCGCTCCTGCCCGCCGACGGCCGCTTCGGATGCGGCCCGTCGAAGGTGCGGCCCGAGCAGCTCGAGCACCTCGCTCGCGCCGGGTCGGGCGTCATCGGCACGAGCCACCGCCAGGCGCCGGTCAAGCAGCTCGTCGGACGCGTGCGGTCGCACCTCGCCGACCTGTTCCAGGCGCCCGACGGCTACGAGGTGCTCGTCGGCAACGGCGGCTCGACCGCGTTCTGGGACGCCGCCGCGTTCGGGCTCATCGAGCGCCGCAGCCAGCACCTCTCGTTCGGCGAGTTCGGCGGCAAGTTCGCCAAGGCCGCGGCCGCCCCGTGGCTCGAGGCGCCCGACGTGCGCACTGCCGACGGCGGCTCGCGCAGCGAGCCCGAGCCCGTCGAGGGCGTCGACGTGTACGCGTGGCCGCACAACGAGACCTCCACGGGGGTGATGGCGCCCGTGACCCGCGTGCACGGCGACGCGGACGCGCTCACCGTGATCGACGCGACGAGCGCCGCCGCCGGCGTCGCATTCGACCCGCTCGAGTGCGACGTCTACTACTTCGCGCCGCAGAAGAACCTCGCCTCCGACGGAGGGCTCTGGTTCGCGCTCGTCTCCCCCGCCGCGATCGAGCGCATCGAGCGCATCGCCGCGTCGGGCCGCTACATCCCCGAGTTCCTGAGCCTCGCGAACGCGCTGTCGAACTCGCGGCTCGAGCAGACGCTGAACACGCCCGCGATCTCGACGCTGCTGCTCATGGAGAGCCAGCTCGACTGGATCAACGGCAACGGCGGGCTCGCCTGGGCCGACGCGCGCACGCGCGAGTCCAGCGGCATCCTCTACGACTGGGCGTCCGCGACCCCGTGGCGCACCCCTTCGTCGCCGACCCGGCGCACCGCTCGCAGGTGGTCGTCACGATCGACTTCGACGACTCGACGGATGCCGCGGCCATCGCCCGCACCCTGCGCGAGAACGGCGTGGTCGACACCGAGCCGTACCGCAAGCTCGGTCGCAACCAGCTGCGGGTCGCCACGTTCACCGCGATCGAGCCCGACGACGTGCGGGCGCTGACCGCGTGCCTCGACCACGTGCTGGAGCACCTCGGCTGATGCGCCTCTGGCTGAGCGAGGACGAACGCCGGCCCGACCCCGCACCGGTCCGGGCCGACGCGCGTACGGCCGTGCTCGCCGGGACCGGCTGCTGGGTCGTCGCGCTCGTCGCGACCATCGTGTGGCGCGAACCGCTCGACGCGGCCGGCCTCGGCTGGCTGCCGGAGACCGCCGTCGTCGGCATCGCCCTCGGCCTCATCGCGCTCGTCGTCGTGCAGGTGCGGCGGCGCCGGGCGGGCTGACCCGAGCGCGTCACTCCTCCTCGGAGTCGTCCTCGTCGGAGTCCTCGTCGTCGGTGTCGCCCTCGTCGTCTGAGTCCTCGTCGTCCGAGTCGTCCTCGTCGAACCCGTCCTCGTCGGTGTCGTCGTCCTCGGAGAGCTCGTCGTCCTCGTCGATGTCGTCCTCGTCGAAGTCCTCGTCCTCGGAGTCGTCGGATTCCTCGTCGTCCGAGTCCTCGTCGTCGGAGTCGTTCTCGTCGTCGGAGTCGTCCTCGTCGGAGTCGTCGTCCGACGCGTGGTCGGCCAGGCCGTCGATGTCGACGCCATCGAAGACGTCGTCGCCGTCCTCGGCGTCGTCGTCGAGATCGTCCGGATCGTCGAGGTCGTCGGTGCCGAGGTCGCCTTCGGTCGCCGAGTCGTCGGCGCCCGATGCGTCGGCGTCGTCGTCGCCGGAAGCGTCGTCGCCACCCTCCGCGGCCGCGCGCTCGGCGGCCTCGGCCTCGGCACGCGCCTGCGCGGCGCGGTACTCGGCGAGCCGATCGGCCCAGGGCACCCACTCGGGCGCGACGAGCGCACCCGTGCCGGGCACGAGCTGGCTCTCGAGCACCTGCGCCTCGCCGTCGTCATCCGCCCGCGCGACCGTCACGCTCCAGGTCCAGCCCGGGTAGCCGGTCACGCGCGCATCGAACAGCAGCGAGAGCACGTGCGGGCCGTCGACGACGTGGCCCCGCACGGACCCGACGGTCTCCGCGGGCGTCACCTCGAGCAGCGCCGAACGTGCGAGGTCGACCGCGGCGAGGAGCACCTCGTCGGCGACGACGGGCTCCGGCTCGGCGACCTCGGTCGGCTCAGCAGCGTCCGTCGACTCCGCGGCGTCCGTCGACTCCGCGGCATCCGTCGCCTCCGCGGCATCCGTCGCCTCGGCGGCATCCGTCGCCTCGACCTCGACCTCCTCGGTCTCCGTCTCGGCCTCGGCCGGCTGCTCGGCCCGGTCGCGCGCCTCGTCGACGTCCGTCTCGTCGGCCATGTCAGGCATCGAGATCGTCGGCGACCTTGCGCAGCACGGCCGCGATCTTGCGCCCCTCGGCGCGGTCGGGGTAGCGGCCGTTGCGCAGCTTGCCGCCGGTGATGTCGAGCCACTTCACCAGGTCTTCGACGATGATCGCCATCTCGTCGGCCGGCCGACGCTGCAGCTTCGTCATGCTCGGCCCGGCGTCGAGCACGCGCACCGAGAGCGCCTGCGCGCCGCGCTTGCCCTCGGCCACGCCGTACTCGACGCGGGACCCCGAGCGCACCGATGCGCCCGCGGGCAGCGCCGACGCCGGCAGGTGCACCTGCTGGCCGTCGTCGCCGGAGATGAACCCGAAGCCCTTCTCCTCGTCGAAGAACTTGACCTTGCCGGTTGGCATGCTGACCCTCACTCACTCGCGTGTTGCGGGCGCGCGACACTGCCGCCGCCCCGACCTCCCAGTCTAGTGCGAGGCGGGTCCGACGCCTGGCCTATCCTTGACCATGTGACGACGAGCACCCCACCGAGCGACCACCGCGCCGAGCGCGTCCTGGCCTACATGGTCGCCGCGACCGTCGGCTTCTCCATCCTGGCCTTCTTCGCGGTCATGATCGGCACGCTGTCGGGGGTCGGAGACAACGACGGGTTCAGCCAGGGCATCTGGCCGTTCATCATCGTGCTGCCGCTCGTCGGGCTGCCGATCGGCTTCCTGCTCCTCGTCGCGCTGCTCATCGTCAACGGCGTTCGACGCTCTCGGGAGTCCCGCCGGGGTTCGGCCTGATCGCAGCCGATGCTCCCGCTGGCCACACGACTGCGCGCGATGGAGCGCGAGTCGGTCGCGGCCGCGGTCCGCGCCCGACGGGTCGACCCCTCGGGCATCGACGACGTCTTCGACCTCGCTGAGGCGCTGCTCGCCGACGACTCGCTCGACCACGCGTTCGCGCGGCTCGACCGGCGCCTCCTGGCGTTCCTCGCCGTGGCGGTCGAGCTCGCCCCCGACGACGGGCGCCTCGCGCTCGATCGCGTGCTCGAGGGCTGGCCGGGCATCGCGCCCGACGCACCCGGTCGGGAGGATGCCGCGCTGCGCCTGGACGCGCTCGACGAGCGCCTGCTCGTGCTCACCGACGACGAGGGAGGCAACGGCCGCGGGATGCTGGTGCAGCGCGAGGTCGCCGACCGGCTGCGTGCCCGCATCCACGACGACCTGCCCGACGCGGCCGCCCTCGCGGCCCCGCCGCCACCCGGCCTCGTGCGCGGCGACGACGTGGACCAGGGCCTCGTCTCGCGCCTGGCGGCCGAGCGCGCGTTCCGCACCATCGCCGCACTCGCCGAGATCGTCGCCGCGGTGAGCCTGGAGCCGGCGCGCGAGCTCGTGCGCGGCGGCATCGCGCTGCCCGATGCGAAGCGCCTCGCCGCCGCAGCCGGCATCGAGCTCGACGAGTTGCCCGCACTCATGGACCTCGCCTCGCGCAGCGGCCTGCTCACGCGCGATACGGGCTACTGGCTCGAGACTCCGCGCGGCGAAGCGTGGCTCGAGGCCGAGACCCCGGATCGCTGGCGCCTGCTCGCCACGGCGTGGCGCGACCGCCTGCCCGACGAGCTCCTCGCCCTCATCGCGGACCGCTCGCCGATCGGCGGGCCGGCGGCACTCATCGACGAGGCGCGCTGGTTCTACCCGGCGGGCGGCGCGTGGCTCGACAACCGCGCCCGCGTCGTCTCGGCGGAGGCCGATGTGCTCGGCCTCACGGTGTCGGGCGTGCCCGTGCCGGCCGGCCGTGCGGTGGTCTCGGGCGACATCGGCCACGCGGTCGCCGCGACGGTGGCACTGCTGCCCGGCCACGTCGCGCAGGTGTACGTGCAGCACGACCTGTCGATCGTGGCCCCGGGTCCGCTCGCCCCGCCGCTCGACGCGCGCCTGCGCGTGCTCGCCGACGTCGAGGCGCGCGAACTCGCGTCGAGCTACCGGGTCTCCGCGGCATCCGTCAACCGCGCCCTCGCCGCCGGCGAGACCGCCGAGACCCTGCTCGAGTTCCTTCGCGGCATCTCGCTCACGGGCGTGCCCCAGCCGTTGGAGTACCTCGTGACCGAGACCGCGACGCGCTACGGCCGCGTGCGCGTCGGGTCGCTCGGCCCCGGCGAGATGCCCGCGCGCAGCTACGTGCGCAGCGACGACGACGGGCTCATCGGCACGATCGCGGTCGACCAGTCGCTGCAGTCGCTCGGGCTCGTGCGCACCGGCCCGCACCGCCTCACGAGTCGCTTCGGCGCCGACGTCGTGTTCTGGGCGCTGAGCGATGCCCGCTACCCCGTCGCCGCGGAGGACGAGACCGGCGAGATCGTCGTGCTGCGGCGGCACCGCGTCGCCCGCGTCGCCGAGCAGTCGCCCGCGCGCGACCTGGTCGCCGAACTCGTGGCCCGCGTCTTCGACGGCGCCGACGACCACAGCACCGAGCAGGCCTGGCTGTCGCGTCGCCTCGAGACGGCCGCGCGCGATCGGTCGGCCGTCACCGTCAGCGTGCGGATGCCCGGGGGCGACGTGGTCGACTTCGTGCTCGAGCCGACGAGCGTGGCGAACGGGCGGATGCGGGCGCGCGACCGGGCGACCGACATCGAGCGCACGCTGCCGATCTCGGCGATCGCGGGCGTCTCCGACGCCCCGGCGGAGTGAGCGCGGGCTGAGCCCCGGGGCATCCGCCCCCACCACCCGTCCGGCGGGTAGACTGGTTCGCTATGTCCGACGGCCCCCTGATCGTCCAGAGCGATCGCACCGTACTGCTCGAAGTCGCGAACCCGCTCGCCGAGGACGCGCGCCACGACCTCGCGGTCTTCGCCGAGCTCGAGCGCGCGCCCGAGCACATCCACACGTACCGCATCACGCGGCTCGGCCTGTGGAACGCGCGCGCCGCCGGGCACGACGCCGACGACATGCTCGGCACGCTCGAGCGCTACTCGAAGTTCCCGGTGCCGACCACCGTCGCGGTCGACATCCGCGAGACCGTCGGCCGCTACGGCCGCCTCGTGATCGACCGCACCGACGACGGCGACCTGCGGCTGCGCAGCGACGACCTCGCGGTGCTCACCGAGGTGAGCGGGGCGAAGCGCATCGCGCCGCTGCTCGACGCGCGCATCGACGACACCGGGTTCCTCGTCGCCGCGTGGGCGCGCGGGCAGCTCAAGCAGGAGCTCGTGAAGCTCGGCTGGCCGGCCGAGGACCTCGCCGGGTACACGCCCGGAACCCCGCACGACATCGACCTCGCCGAGGACGGCTGGCACCTGCGCGACTACCAGAAGAAGGCCGTCGACAACTTCTTCGACGGCGGCTCGGGCGTCGTGGTGCTCCCGTGCGGCGCGGGCAAGACGCTCGTGGGCGCGGGCGCGATGGCGACGGCGAAGACCACCACGCTCATCCTCGTGACCAACACCGTCTCCGCCCGGCAGTGGCGCGACGAGCTGCTGCGCCGCACGTCGCTCACCCCCGAGGAGATCGGCGAGTACTCCGGGCAGGTGAAGGAGGTCAAGCCGGTCACGATCGCGACGTACCAGATCCTCACCGCGAAGCGGAAGGGCGAGTACGCGCACCTCGCGCTGCTCGACGCGCTCGACTGGGGCCTCGTGGTCTACGACGAGGTGCACCTGCTGCCGGCGCCCGTGTTCAAGCTCACGGCCGAGCTGCAGGCCCGCCGCCGCCTCGGCCTCACCGCCACGCTCGTGCGCGAGGACGGCCGCGAGGGCGACGTGTTCTCGCTGATCGGCCCGAAGCGGTTCGACGCGCCGTGGAAGGAGATCGAGGCGCAGGGCTTCATCTCCCCCGCCGCCTGCTACGAGGTGCGCATCGACCTGCCGCAGTCGGAGCGGCTCGCCTACGCGGCGTCCGCCGACGACGAGCGGTACCGGCTCGCCGCGACCGCGCCCGCGAAGCTCCAGGTCGTGCGCGAGCTGGTCGCGAAGCACGCCGGCGAACGCATCCTCGTCATCGGCCAGTACCTCGACCAGATCGAGGAGCTCTCCGAGGCGCTCGGCGCACCGCAGCTGACGGGTGCCACGCCGGTCGACGAGCGCGAGCGGCTGTTCCAGGAGTTCCGCGACGGCACCACGCAGGTGCTCGTCGTGTCGAAGGTCGCGAACTTCTCGGTCGACCTGCCCGAGGCGACCGTCGCGATCCAGGTGTCGGGCTCGTTCGGCTCGCGCCAGGAGGAGGCGCAGCGCCTCGGACGGCTGCTGCGGCCGAAGGAGTCGGGACTGTCGGCGAACTTCTACACGCTGGTCTCGCGCGACACGGTCGACCAGGACTTCGCGCAGAACCGCCAGCGCTTCCTCGCCGAGCAGGGTTACAGCTACACCATCCTCGACGCGCACGCGCTGGCCGCGTAGCCGCGACCGCCGCCGCTACGTCCGCCGGTAGCGCAGGAACACCAGGTCGCCCGACGGGAGGGCGTGCACCAGTCGCATCCGCCGGATGCCCTCGGCGGCGTGCCGCACGATGCGCGGTCCGTCGCCGCCCACCAGCACCGGGCCGAGCGTGAGGCACAGCTCGTCGACGAGCCCCGCGTCGAGCAGCGCGCCGAACAGGCTCGGCCCGCCCTCGCAGAGCAGGTTCGCGTGCCCGAGGTTCGAGAGCGCGGTGACGGCCTCCGGCAGGTCGACGGCGTCGTCGCCGGCCACGAGCACGTCGGCCACCTCGGCGAGTGCTGCGCGGCGGTCGGCCGGTGCGGCGGCATGGGTCACGACGATCGGCCGCTCCGGGGCATCGGCGAAGATGGAGTCGGATGCCGCGAAGGCGAGGCTCGACGACACGATCGCGAGTCGCGGATGCGGCGCCAGCCCGTTCGCCCGCCGCCACGCCGCGTGCTCGGGCCCGAGTCGCAGCGCGCCGTAGCCCTCGTGGCGGAGCGTACCGCCCGCGACGAGCACCACGTCGGCCAGCGACCGGAGCACGCCCATGAGCTGCTGGTCGTCCTCGCCGCCGAGGCCGCCCGAGCGGCCGTCGACGGTCGCCGCCCCGTCGAGGCTCGACACGAAGTTGACCCGCAGGCCCCCGCCCTCGGCGTACGCGTAGGCGTCGCGCATGGCATCGCGGTCGATCATCGGGCGACCTCCTCGGGCAGGTCGGGCGTCGCGGGCATGTTGTGCACGAGCGGTCCCGCGGGCACCCGCCAGCCGAGGATCGCCTCGGTCATGCGCATCGCGTCGACGGTCTCGCGCACGTTGTGCACGCGGACGAGCCGGGCGCCCTGCGTCACGCACCAGACGGCGGCGGCGAGCGACCCGGCCACGCGGTCGCCGCGCTCGCGCCCGAGGGTCTCGCCGATGAAGTCCTTGTTCGACAGCGCGACGAGGGTCGGATGCCCCAGGGCGACGATCTCCCCGAGCCGCCGGGTCAGCTCGAGCGAGTCGGTCGTGCGCTTGTTGAGGTCGTGCCCGGGGTCGACGACGATGCGCTCGGGCGGCACGCCGCGCTCGAGCGCGAGATCCACCCGGCGGCGCAGGAAGTCGGCGACCTCGGCCACGACATCGCCGTAGCTGGGCGCGGGATGCGGCGTGCGTGGCGCCGCGAGGCTGTGCGTGATGACGATCGTCGCGTCGCTGTCGGCGATCACGTCGGCCATGCGCGGGTCGTGGATGCCCGTCGTGTCGTTGATGACGTGCGCCCCGGCGTCGATCGCGGCGCGCGCGACGTCGGGCTGGAACGTGTCGACCGAGATGCCCCCGGCGCCCGCGAGCTGCGCGACCACGGGCACGACCCGCTCGATCTCCTCGTCGACGGGGATCGCGGGTCCGGGCGCGAACTTCGCCCCACCCACGTCGACCCAGTCCGCGCCGTCGGCGTACGCGGCGAGCGCCGCCCCGACCGCGGCGTCGAGCGCGAAGGTCGCCCCGCGGTCGTAGAACGAGTCGGGGGTGCGGTTGACGATGGCCATCACGACCACCCGCCGGGCGAAGTCGATCTCGCGGCCGGCGATGCGGCGCACGTCGTGCGCGCTCACGCGCCGATCGCCTCGAGCGGCACGTCCGGGTCGGCGAGCGCCGCCGGGTCGACCGGGGCGCCCGAGCGGATCAGCCGCTGCACCTGGTCGTTCACGTCCCACACGTTCACGTTCATTCCCGCGACGACCCGGCCGTCGGCCACCCGGAAGGCGAGGAACTCGCGCCCCGGCAGGTCGCCGCGCACCACGAGCTCGGCGCCGCCGGCGAGCGAGGCGTAGCCCGAGTACTCCATGCCGAGGTCGTACTGGTCGGTGAAGAAGTAGGGGATCTCGTCGTAGGTCACCCGCTCCCCGGCGAGCGCCCGCCCCGCGGCCGTGCCGGAGGCGTCGGCGTTGCCCCAGTGCGCCACGCGCAGGTGCGTGCCGACGGTCGGCGAGAAGACGTTGGCCACGTCGCCCGCCGCGAAGACCCCGGGTGCGCCCGCGGACAGGTGCGCGTCGACCACGATGCCGTCGTCGACGGTGAGGCCGGCGGATGCCGCGAGCTCGACGTTCGGCACCGCGCCGATGCCGAACACGACGACGTCGGCCGGCACCTCCTCCCCGGAGCCGAGCACGACCGCCGACACGGCGCCGTCCCCGCGCAGCCCGGTCACGTCGGCGCCCATGCGGAGGTCGACGCCGCGCTCGCGGTGCAGCCCGGCGAACACCTCGCCGAGCTCGGGGCCGATCTCTCGGGCGAGCGGCACGTCGCCGTGGCCGAGCACCGTCACCTCGTTGCCGTACGTGCGGGCGGCGGCGGCGACCTCGAGGCCGATCCAGCCCGCCCCCACGACGACCACGCGGCGGTCGCCGCCGGAGATCGCGTCGCGCAGCGCGGTCGACTCGGCGAGGGTGCGCAGGTGGTGCACGCCGTCGAGGTCGGCGCCGTCGCCGGTGAACCGGCGCGCGCGGGAGCCGGTCGCGAGCAGGAGGCGCCGGTAGCCGAGGCGGTCGCCCGAGGCGAGCGTCAGCTCACGGGCATCCGTGTCGAGGCCCACCGCCTCGGAACCGGTGCGCACGTCGACGTCGTGCTCGGCGTACCAAGCCGCGTCGTGCGGGAAGATCACGTCGGCCGCTTCCGCCCCCTGCAGGTAGCCCTTCGACAGGGGCGGCCGCTCGTGCGGCAGTAGCGGTTCGCCGGCGACCAGCGCGAGCTCCCCGTCGTACCCCGCCTCGCGTGCCGCGCCGGCCGCCCGGGCCGCCGCGAGTCCGCCGCCCACGATGATCACTCGCCCGGTGCTCGCCATGTGCCGAGTCTTCCACGCGGCGGTTCGCCACGCACCGGCGAGAGCCCGATGCACGGCGGATGCAGGGCGCGCACATGGCCGGCGCGCGGCCCCGCCACAGCCACCCGTCGACGGGCATTCGACGGACTCACAGGCAAGTTCCAGTGAATGCGCAGATACTGGGTGCATGAGCGACGGACCACGCATCCTGATCGTCGACGACGAGCCGAACATCCGCGACCTGCTGACCACGAGCCTGCGCTTCGCGGGCTTCGCCGTGCGCGCGGTCGGCAACGGCGCGCAGACCATCTCCGCGGTGATCGAGGAGGAGCCCGACCTCATCATCCTCGACGTCATGCTGCCCGACATGAACGGCTTCGGCGTCACCAAGCGCCTCCGCTCGGCCGGCTACACGGCGCCGATCCTCTTCCTCACCGCCAAGGACGACACCGAGGACAAGATCACCGGCCTCACCGTCGGCGGCGACGACTACGTCACCAAGCCGTTCAGCCTCGACGAGATCGTCGCGCGCATCCGCGCCATCCTGCGCCGCACCATGCACGCCGACGAGGACGCGGTGATCCGCACCGGCGAGCTCACCATGGACCAGGACACGCACGAGGTGCTGGTCGGCGACGTGCCCATCGAGCTCTCCCCCACCGAATTCAAGCTGCTGCGATACCTCATGCTGAACCCGAACCGGGTGCTGTCGAAGGCGCAGATCCTCGACCACGTGTGGGAGTACGACTTCAACGGCGACGCGGGCATCGTCGAGAGCTACATCTCGTACCTGCGACGCAAGCTCGACCAGCACTCGAGCGAGCCGCTGATCCAGACCAAGCGGGGCTTCGGGTACATGCTCAAGGCCTCCAAGGCCTGACTCAGGAACGCGCACGTAGACTCGCGGCGCCATGCACCAGACACTCACCGACCGTTGGAGTCGCATCTCCCTGCGCTCCAAGATCACGGGCGTGACGGTGCTGATGCTGACCCTCGGCCTGCTCGTCTCGGGCGTCGGCACCATGACGATGCTGCGCAGCTGGGTCGAGGACCAGCAGGACAAGAAGCTCGTCGCCATCGCACGCGGTGAGCTGTCGAAGTACTTCGTCGGCGGTGACGCGGGCGACACGCTCGACGGCGAGGACCTACGGCTCGACACGACCGACGACGTGTTCATCGCGATCTACGACGGCGAGGGCGAGTTCGTCGCCCACAACTGGCTGCTGCACGACCGCGACTCGTGGCCCGAGATCCCGGCGCAGCTCACGGTGTCGGACGTCTCGCTGCTGAACGCCGGCACGAGCGGCTACACGGTGCGCACGCTGCACGACGTGAACGGAGACCCGAACTTCCACGCCATCACGCTGGTCGCCAACGCCGACGAGCACGGCAACTTCGCGCCCGTGCTCGTGGCCGTCTCGATGACCGAGTCGCGCAACCTGCTCGCGGCGTACCTCACGATCTTCCTCGGCTTCGGCATCGGCGTGGTGCTGGTGGGCGCACTGCTCACGCGGATGCTCGTGACCACGACCTTCCTGCCGCTGCGCGAGGTTGAGCACACCGCGGCGGCGATCGCCGACGGCGACTTCAGCCAGCGCCTCGGCGGCGCGACCCCGAACACCGAGGTCGGTCGCCTGAACCGGTCGCTCAACACGATGCTGAACCGCATCGACCGCGCGTTCCGCGACCGCGCCCGCACGATCGAGCAGATGCGTCGCTTCGTGGGCGACGCATCGCACGAGCTGCGCACCCCGCTCGTGTCGGTGCGCGGCTACGCCGAGCTCTACCGCATGGGTGCGCTGCAGTCGCCCGACGAGGTGGGCCAGGCGATGGATCGCATCGAGAAGGAGGCGATCCGCATGGGCGGGCTCGTCGAGGACCTGCTCGAGCTCGCACGCCTCGACGAGACCAAGCCGCTCACGCTCGCGCAGGTCGACCTGGTGCCGCTCGCGCGCGATGCGGCGCTCGACGCGATGGCCATCTCGCCCGCACGCACGGTGTCGGTCGTCGCCCGCGGCATCGACGGCGACGAGACGACGGATGCCACGAGTCTGCCGTCGCGCACGCAGGGCACGTCCGACGCGCGGCCGTCGACCGGCTCGGGGCCGATCGCGTTCGCGGGAGCGACGCTCGCCCGGCTGCGCCGTCGGCCGCGGCGCGGCGTCGCCCCCGAGGCATCCGCCGCCGGGCCCGAGCCGCTCTTCGACCTCGAGGGCAACGAGCCGGAGCCGCTCGAGGAGACCTCGGAGGCCGTGCCCGCGATCGTCATGGCCGAGGAGAACAAGCTCCGCCAGGTCATCACGAACCTCATGGCGAACGCGATGCGCTTCACGCCCGACGACAGCCCGATCGAGATCGTCGTCTCGACCGACCGGTCGAGCGAGTCGGCGACGGTCGAGATCGTCGACCACGGCGAGGGCATCCCGCCGCAGATCCGCGAGAAGATCTTCCAGCGCTTCTGGCGCGCCGACACCTCGCGCACGCGTGAGACCGGCGGTTCGGGCCTCGGGCTCGCGATCGTCGCGTCGATCGTCGCCGCGCACAACGGCACCGTCGGCGTGACGGAGACGCCCGGCGGCGGCGCGACCTTCCGCGTCACGCTGCCGCTCGCCGACTCGGCGCGCGCGCCGCGGTCGCTCGACGCACCCGCCTGAGCCGCGCATCCTCCACAGGGTGGGGCGGGTACAGGTCGGATGCCTCGGGGCCGCGTGGGCCGGACGGTGGCGCCGTCGCGGCCTAGCGTCGGTCGCACCGAACGAGAGGATGCGACCATGACCACCTTCCACGTCGACAGCGACCAGGTGCTGACCACCGCGTCGGCCGCACAGGCCACGATCGAGCACCTGATGGCCGACACCGCCGGACTCAACGCCCAGTTGACCGGGCTGCAGGGCGCCTGGTCGGGGCAGGCGTCGGTCGCGTTCCAGTCGGCGGTCGCCGAGTGGCGCGCCGTGCAGCAGTCCGTCGAGCAGACGCTCGCCGGCGTGCAGCAGGCGCTGGGCGCGGCCGGTGCGCGCTACGCCGAGGTCGAGCAGGCGAACGCGGCGCTGTTCGTGCGCTGAGCAGACGCCCTGCGCCTGCCCGGGCGTTCAGCCGTCGAGGTTCGCCAGGAGCGCCTCGGCGAGGGGCACGGCCGACGCCCGCGCCTCGGCGTAGTCCAGCGCGGGCATGTAGTCGACCGACGCAGGCGGGACGGGCGGAAACGCCACGCGGATCCAGTCGTGCTGACGATGCAGGTCGAGGATGCACTCCTCACCGTCGTCGCAGCGGAGGACCGCGCCGCCCGGCTCGACGCCGACGACCACGACCTCGGAGCCGCCGTCGGCCAGCCAGTCCTCACGCGCGTCGAGGAACCCCCACTCACCGCCCGGGAGCACGCTCACGTGCCCGAATCCGGCGTCGCGGTCGAGGAAGCCGAGCGAGCAGCGGAGGGCGCCCGTCGTGTCTGCCGCGTAGACGTACTGGCCGACCCTCGGGCCGTCCCAGAACGATCCGAACCAGATCTCTCCCAGTCCGGACACCTCGCCGACCTCGTCGGCCGTGCCGAGATCGTCGCACGACGCGATGGGCGGCGTCGATGCGCTCGCGGTCCACCGTGCGGCAGGTTCGCCCGCCGCCTCGATGGTCACCAGGAGCGCGTCCACGTACCCGGCGAAGGCTGCGGTCAACGCATCATCCGTCGCGTACGTCGACACGTCGATGCCGTCCACTCGGAAGTCGACCCATGCCCCGGCAGCCCAGCCCATCAGCTCGCAGTGCCCGGTTCGATCGGTGTCGGGGCTGCCGCCGGTGCCGACGCAGCGCGGCCCCTGCACGGACGGTCCGTACGGCGAGGCCGGCAGGACGTCCGCGTAGGCGTCCACGTACTCCTGCGCCTGCGCCTCCCCTCGGGAAGGACGTGCAGCACGATCGAGTACCGGTACGACGGCTCGGTCAGCCAGTACGGCTGCACGCTGCCGTCGTCCCACTCGCACACGAGCGCTCCGAGCTGCATCGATGCGGCGCGGTCGGGCGCGACCTCTGCGAGCACCGGAACCGGCACGAGCGGATCCGGCGCTCCCATGAACGACTCGAGCGCGTCGATCGACAGGGCGTCGTCGCAGGTCAGGTCGAGTCGGGACTCGGGCCCTTCGTACGCGGCTTCGGTGGGGGTCGGCGACGGCGTAGCGGAAGATGCGACGGGCGGAGCCTCCTCCGCCGGCTGCGCGGCGCACGCGGTCAGCGACAGCAGCGCCGCCGCGCCGATGGAACCGAGTGTCAGGCCAGTCCGTCGTCGCATTCGGTCATGGTACGTGCGACGGGGCATGCCCTCGGGCCGGCTGTGGACGACGGGGCGGGCCGAGGCACCGGTGCGTCAGGCGCGCTCGGCGAGTGCCGTGCTCGCGCGGGCGGCCGCGTCGGCGAGCGCCCGGGAGTCGGCGGTGGCGAGCTCGCCGTCGGCGACGACCGTGCGGCCGCCGACGAGCAGGCGCGCGAGCGGCGGGAGCGAGGCGAGCCCGAGGGCGGCGACCGGGTCGGCGATGCCGGCGTGCTCGACGCCGTCGATGCGCCAGAGCGCGAGGTCGGCGAGCTTGCCCGGCTCGATCGAGCCGAGCTCGTCGTGTCGGCCGAGCACGCGCGCGCCGCCGATCGTGGCGAGCCGCAGGGCCGTGTGCACGTCCATCGCCCCGGCGCCGTCGCGCAGCCGCGCGAGCAGCACCGCCTGGCGGATCTCGTCACCCAGCCGGCCCGACTCGTTCGACGCCGCCCCGTCGACGCCGAGGCCGACCGGCGCCCCCGCGGCGACGAGCGCGCGCACGGGCGCGATGCCCGCCGCGAGCCGCGCGTTCGACGACGGGCAGTGCGCCACGCCCGTGCCGGTGTCGGCGAAGCGGCGCACGTCGGCGTCGTCGAGGTGCACGCAGTGCGCCATCCAGACGTCGTCGCCGAGCCAGCCGAGCGACTCGAGGTACCCGGCGGGCGAGGTGCCGAACCGCTCGCGGCAGAACGCCTCCTCCTCGACGGTCTCGGCGCCGTGCGTGTGCAGCCGCACGCCGAGGTCGCGCGCGAGCACCGCCGACTCCCGCAGCAGGTCGGCCGTCACCGAGAACGGCGAGCAGGGCGCGGCGGCGATGCGCACCATCGACGAGAACCCGGGGTCGTGGTAGGCGTCGACGGCCGCCTGAGTGGCCGCCAGCGCGGCATCCGTCGTCTCGACCGCGAAGTCGGGCGGCAGGCCGCCGGCACTGCGACCGAGGTCCATCGAGCCACGAGTGGCGTGCAGGCGGATGCCCACGTCCGACCCGGCCTCGACGATCGCGCCGACGAGGTCGCCGCCACCGGCGGGGAACACGTAGTGGTGGTCGGCGAGCGTCGTGCAGCCCGAGCGGGCGGCCACGGCGAGCGCCCCCGCGGCCCCGGCACGCACCAGGTCGGCGTCGATGCGCGACCACATCGGGTACAGCGCGACGAGCCAGTCGAACAGGATGTCGTCCTGCGCGAACCCGCGCGTGAGCCACTGGTACAGGTGGTGGTGGGTGTTCACGAGGCCGGGCGTGAGCAGGTGCCCGCGCCCGTCGATGCGCTCGTGAGCGGATGCCGCGAGCTCACCCGGCACCGGCCCCGCGCCGACCGCGGTGATGCGGTCGCCGTCGACGACCACGTAGCCCGCGGGGTGCTCGGTGCCGGCCGCATCGACGGTCGCCACGTGGCATCCGTCGATCACCACCCGCCGCACGGCCACGCCGGCGCCGGCGGCCGCCATCAGACCAGCCCGGTGTAGTGATCCCACGCGGGCCCGGCGTCGGGCGCGTCGTCGCGCGTCACCGTCGCCTGGATCAGCCCGTAGGGCCGGTCGTCGGCGTGGAAGACCTCGTTGTCGTTGTCGATGCCGAATCGGCCGAGGTCGGAGAGGAAGTGGTGCTTGTTCGGCGCCGACATGCGGATCTCGACGATCTCGGGGTACGTCTCGAGCACCGCGCGGCCCATCGCGTAGAGCGTCTGCTGCAGCGCGAGCGAGTGCACGTTCGCGAAGCGCTCGACCACGACGGCCTTCACCCCGTCGTAGACCGCGTTCCAGTCGACGTCGATGGTGCCGAAGCGCCAGGTCGCGACGAGCGAGGTCGCCATGATGCGGTCGGTGGTGGGCTCCAGCACCGTGTACTCGTCCTCGAGGAAGCCGTGGAACTCCGAGCCGGTGGACTTCAGGATCACGAGGTCCTTGAACCCGCCGGTCACCCAGGTCTGCTGCGCCTCGCCGTCGCCGGCCACCGTGACCGACGCGAGCCGCACCTCCGTGCCGTTGCGCGTCCAGGTGTGGTCGTGCTCGGCGCCGTCCACGACGACGCGATCCCACGCGTACTCCTCGATCTCGATGCGGGCGGATGCCACGGGCGCCACGTCGTCCACGAAGTGCCGCGCGAGCGCGAGGCCGTACTCCTCGAGTTCCGCCAGGCCGTGCAGCTTCGCGTACGCGTAGGCGGTCTGCTTCTGCGTGTCGGTCGGCAGCACGTTGCCCTGGTCGCCGTCCAGGTGCGCGGCCGCGAAGTCGCCGCGCAGCGCGGTCGACACGTTCACGTCGCGGATCTCGTGACGGGGGCTGTCGCGGACGATCCGCACGATGCGGTTCTCCGCCTTGCCGTACCGGTCGTCGCCGAGGATGATCGCCATCTGCTGCTCCTGTGTGTCGTTCGGTGGTTCGGATGCGTGTTCGGGGGTTCGGCTCAGTCGTCCGCGGTGCTGCTCGCGAGCCGCCAGACGCGGTCGCGCGAGAACGGCAGCTCGTACCCGCGCACGCCGATCGCACGGCGGATCGCGTTGCCGATCGCGGCGGCGACGGGGTTGTACGGGCTCTCGCTCATCGACTTCGCGCCGAACGGCCCGAGGTCGTCGCTGGTCTCGGCGAAGTACACCTCGGTGTCGGGCACGTCGGCCATCTGCGGCACGCGGTAGAGGCGGAAGACGGGCGTCGTGACCCGCCCCTCGTCGAGCATGACCTCCTCGTAGAGCGCGCCGCCGATGGCCTGGGCGACGCCGCCCTCGACCTGGCCGCGGCACTGCTCGGGGTTCATGACCGTGCCCGCGTCGGCGGCCTGGATCGACTGGAGGATGCGCACGGTGCCCGTGCGCACGTCGACGGCCACCCGGAACGCGTGCACGTTGTACGCGAGCGAGCGCTGGTCGCCGTACTCGGCGCCGCGCGCGAACGCGCCCTCGGGCGAGCGGTGCTCCGCGGGCACGGCCGCGATGAGCTCCGCGAACACGATGCGACGGGACGGGCCGGTGACGGATGCGGCGATGAGCGCGCCGTCCCGGTCGAGCACGACGTCCTCCTGGGCGCACCCCGCAACCTCCGCGGCCGCCGTGACGAGCACCTCGCGCAGCGCGAGCGCCGCCGCGTGCAGCGCCTTGCCGGCGACCGTCGTGCCGGCCGACGCGAACGCTCCCGTGTCGTGCGTCGCGGCATCCGTGTCGGACTGGTGGATCACGATGCGGTCGACGCCCGTGCCGAGGTCGGTCGCCACGATCTGCGCGTGCACGGTCGTGGTGCCGTTGCCGAACTCGCTCGTGCCGACGCCGAGGCGCACGGTGCCGTCGGAGCGCAGCGTCACGGTGGTCTCGGAGACGTGCCCGCGCGGTGCCATCGTGGCGATCGTCGACGCGGCCATGCCCTCGCCGACGCGCCAGTGCGGGCCGTCGGGCGCGGCGACCCCGTTGCCGCGCCGCAGCGCCTGCTCGGCCAGGTCGAGGCACTGGTCCAGCCCGTAGCTGCCGTGCACGAGCTCGGCCTCGGGCTCGTCGTGCCATGCGAAGGGCGGCTCGCCGTCGCGGATGACGTTGCGCCGACGCAACTCGAACGGGTCGATGCCGAGCTCGAGCGCGAGCTCGTCGAGCGCCGATTCGACGCCGAAGATCACCTGCCCGAGCCCGTAGCCGCGGAACGCACCCGACGGCGGGTTGTTCGTGTACACCGCCTCGGCGTCGACGCGCTTCACGGGGCTGCGGTACAGCGAGATCGACTCGGTGCAGGCGTGGAACATGACGCCGCGCGAGTGGTTGCCGTAGGCACCGGTGTCGCTCAGCACGTCGACGTGCATGGCCGTGAGCACGCCGTCGCGGGTCGCGCCGAGTCGCACGCCGACGCGCATCGGGTGCCGCAGCGTCGTGCGCGTGAACTCCTCGGTGCGCGTGAGCTCCCACCCCACCGGCCGGCCGAGCCGCAGCGCGGCGACGGCGACGAGGTCCTCGGTGAGCAGCTCCTGCTTGCCGCCGAAGCCGCCGCCGACGCGGCCGGTGTGCACGCGCACGCGCTCGGGCGGCAGGTCGAGCAGGCGTGCGAGCTCGTCGCGGGCGAGGAACGGCACCTGCGTGCTCGTGCGCACCACGAGCCGGCCGTCGTCGTCGATCCAGGCGATGCTGCCGTGGGTCTCGAGCTGGGCATGGCTCTGCCGTTGCGTCTGCCAGGTGCCCGAGACGGTGACATCGGATGCCGCGAGGGCCACGTCCACGTCGCCGCCGTAGCCCGCGTGCAGCGCCGCGATCACGTTGCGCTCGGCCTCGTCGACGCGGTCGTCGGGCGTGCGCCCGGGATGGATCACGGGAGCGCCCGGCTGCCTGGCGGCATCCGGATCGAACACCGCCGGCAGCTGCTCGTACTCGATCTCGAGCGCTCGGCAGCCCGCCTCGGCCGCCGCGGCGCTCGTCGCGACGACCGCGGCGACGCGCTGGCCGACGAAGCGCGCGACGTCGTCGAGCATGCGGGTGTCGTCGGGGTCATCGGTGCGGTGCTCGTGCCGGCCGGTGGAGTAGCGGGTCGCGGGCACGTCCTCGTGGGTGAGCACGAGTTCGACGCCGTCGATCGCCTCGGCGGCGGTCGTGTCGATCGAGACGATGCGGGCGTGGGCGTGCGGCGAGCCGAGCACGCGCAGGTGCAGCATCCCCTCGACCGTGGTGTCGAAGGTGAACGGCTCGGTGCCCGTGACGACACGGCGGGCGGCGGGCGGATGCACCGAGCTGCCCACGACCGAACCCGGCGCCGCGCCGGGCGGCGTGCCGGTCGATCCCAGGTTGCGCGCGCCGGCGCCCGCGACGACGCCCGCGTGGATCGACTCGCGGATGCTGCGGTACCCCGTGCACCGGCAGAGGCTGCCCTTCATGCGCCGGGGCAGGTCGTCGAGGTCGCCCTCGTCGAGGGTGGAGGCCGTGACGACCATGCCGGCGGTGCAGAACCCGCACTGGAACCCGAAGTGGTCGACGAACGCCTCCTGCATGGGGTGCAGCGCGTCGGGCGTGCCGAGCCCTGCGGCCGTCGTGACCTCGGCTCCCTCGGCGCGGTGCGCGGGCGTGATGCACGAGTGCACGGGCACGCCGTCGACGAGCACCGCGCACGCGCCGCAATCGCCCGCGTCGCAGCCCTTCTTCACCTCGAGGTGCGCGTGCTCGCGCAGGTAGGTGCGCAGCGACTGCCCGGCCCGCGGCTCGCCCTGCTCGGGGTGCCCGTTCACGGTGACCCTCATGCGGCCAGCTCCTCGCGCACGTCCTCGAGCAGCGCCACGCTCACGGCACGCCGCCAGTCGGCGGTGCCGAGCGGGTCGGTGTAGTAGCCGTTCAAGTCCTCGACCGCGCGGCGCAGCGTCGCCGCGTCGGGCAGCCGGTCGTAGCGCAGCACGGTGGGCCGTTCGGTGGCGGCGGTGATCACGAGGGTCGCGGCGCCGTCCTCGTCGACGCGCCCGGTGAGCACCGCACCCGACCGGCCGAGCTCGGCGAGGGCGATCTTGCGGAAGGCCGTGCGAGCACGCAGCGCGTGGGCGGGCAGGTCGATCGCGCGCAGCACCTCGCCCGCGGCGAGCGCGTTGGTGCCGTTGCCGGTCACGAGGTCGGCGACGGGCCGCCGGTACTCGCCGTCGTCGGGCGTCCAGACGAGCGCCTCGCCGTCGAGGGTCGCGCACAGCGACACCATGCCGGCCGCCGCGAACGAACGGCAGACGTTGCCGCCGACGGTCGCGGCGTTCCAGATCTTGAACGAGGCGAGCAGCGCGTTCGCGCAGTGGGCAACCAGCGGATGCGCCGGCCAGGCCGCTCCCGCAGCGTGCGCGACGAGCTCGGCGATGGTGCAGGTGGCGCCGATGCGCAGCCCGCCGCCCTGCTCCTCGATGCTCGGCCAGCCCATGCCGGTGAGGTCGACGAGGCCGGTCGTGCCCACCTGCGGCTCGGAGTACAGCCAGGTGCCGCCCGCGACGAACCGCTCGCCCGGGGCGAGCGCGAGGTCGTCGCGCGTGGTGGCGCGCCGGTAGGCGCGTACGGTCTCGAGGTCCACGGCGGCCGCCTCAGCGCGCCGCGCGCGGGGTCGGGGCCGTGCGGGTGCGGTCGTCGGCACCCGGAGCGGTGCGGTGGATCGGGCCGGCGGTTTCGCGCAGCGGTCGGCCGGAGGCACCGGTGCGAGCGGCGACGACCTCGGCGAGGATCGACAGCGCGGTCTCGGACGGGGTCGCGGCACCCAGGTCGAGCCCGATCGGCGAGTGCAGGCTCGCGAGGGCCGCGTCACCGACGCCCGCCTCGCGCAGCAGCCGCATCCGCTCGTCGTGGGTGCGCCGGGAGCCCAGGGCGCCGACGAAGGCGACGGGCCGCTCGAGCGCGGCGGCGAGCACGGGGACGTCGGCGCGGGCGTCGTGGCCGAGCACGACGACGACCGTGCGCTCGTCGGTGACCGTGGCCGCCAGATGCTCGACCGGACGCGCGACGACCACCTCGTCGGCGTGCGGGAAGCGCTCGGCGGTCGCGAACACGGGGCGCTGGTCGCACACGGTGACGCGGTACCCGAGCGACGTCGCCGCCCGGGCGAGCGCGTCGCCGAACGCGATGGCGCCGTAGACGAGCAGCCTCGGCGGCGCGAGCCGGCTCTCGACGAACAGGCGCAGCAACGTTTCCCCGCAGTCGACGTCGACGAGGCCGGTGCGGCCGGATGCCACGGTGCGGTCGACCTCGGCCTGCACGCGCTCCGCGCGCACGTGTCCGAGCCCGGCGGCGTCGAGGTCCGCGTCCGCGAGCGCGGCGGCGCCACCGGCCGGCAGCACGCGCCCGACGAGCGATGCCGGCCCCGCCACCACGACGGCGACGCCCGCGTCGGACCCGGCGAGCGCGCGCCGGAACGGCTCGCCCGTGGCATCCGCCGCCCCCGCCGTCGGGAACGGCAGCACGAACACGTCGAGCTCGCCGCCGCAGCTGAGGCCGACGGCGAACGCGGTCTCGTCGTCGATGCCGAAACGTTCGGAGTGGGCCGTGCCGTCGTCGAGCGCGAGCGCGCAGAGCTCGAACACCGCGCCCTCGACGCAGCCGCCCGAGACGCTGCCGACGACCCGCCCGCCCGCGTCGACGAGCATCGACGTGCCCACGGGCAGCGGCGCGGAGCCGCGGATCGCGGTCACGGTCGCGAGCGCGAAGGCCTCGCCCCGGCCGAGCCGGGCCACCACGTCCTGCGCCAGTTCGAGCATCGAGACCTCACTTCGTGCGGTGCGCCGGCCGTGCCCGCGCGGATCGTGTGATCGTATGCGGCACGCGTTAACCCGGTGTTTCGATCCTGCCCCCATCGGGCGGCGAGCGCACCCCATCGGGTATCGGCGCACCCACTGCCACCCTGGCCGGCACCACGCCCGCAACCGGCGCGAAATGCGGCACTGTTAGCGTCGGCCGTGGAGGAGACATGCCCGATACCCCACTCCACGACCTCGTCGTGCTCGCCGACCAGGCGCTCGTCGACGGCCGGTTCGGCCCCGCCGAGGTCGCCGTCGACGACGGCGTGATCACCGCCGTGGCGCCGGGCGGCACCGGCCTGCGCGGTCGCGAGACCACCCGCGTCGACGGCGGTCGCGTGCTGCTGCCGGGCATCGTCGACGCCCACGTGCACGTCAACGAGCCCGGCCGCACGGAGTGGGAGGGCTTCGACACGGCGACCCGCGCGGCGGCGGCCGGCGGCGTCACGACCATCATCGACATGCCGCTGAACAGCATCCCGCCGACGATCGATCCCGAGGCGCTGCGGGTGAAGCGCGCGGCCGCCGCACCGGCGGCGCACGTCGACATCGGGTTCTGGGGCGGTGCGGTGCCGGGCAACCTGGGCGCGCTGCGCCTGCTCCACGACGCCGGCGTGTTCGGGTTCAAGGCGTTCCTCTCGCCGTCGGGCGTCGACGAGTTCCCGCCGCTCGACCCCGCGGGGCTCGACGCGGCGCTCGACGAGCTCGCCGCGTTCGACGGGCTGCTCATCGTGCACGCCGAGGACCCCGCCGTGCTCGACGCGCACGCCAACGACGGCGGGCCGAGCGCAGCCCGGTTCGCCGAGTCGCGGCCGCCCGAGGCCGAGCTCGCCGCCGTGCGACGGGTCGTCGACGGCATCCGGCGCACCGGCGGTCGTGCGCACGTCCTGCACGTGTCGTCCGCCGCCGTGCTCCCCCTCATCGCCGAGGCGAAGGCGGAGGGCCTGCGCCTGACGGCCGAGACCTGCCCGCACTACCTCACGCTCGACCTCGCGCACATCCCCGACGGGGCGACCGCGTTCAAGTGCTGCCCGCCGATCCGCGACGAGGCCAACCAGGACCTGCTCTGGGCGGGGCTCGTCGACGGCACGCTCGACTGCGTGGTGTCCGACCACTCCCCCGCGACCGCGGAGCTGAAGCTCGGCTTCCACGGCGACTTCGGGCGCGCGTGGGGCGGCATCTCTGGGCTGCAGCTCGCGCTCGCGAACGTCTGGACCGAGGCGCGGCGACGCGGCATCGGCCTCGAGCTCGTCGTCGACCGCATGGCCCGGGCGACGGCCGACCTCGTGGGGCTCGCCGCCAAGGGCCGCATCGCGGTCGGCGCCGACGCCGACCTCGTCGCGTTCGCCCCCGACGCCGGGTTCACGGTCGACGCGGCCGCCTTGCGCCACCGCAACCCCGTGTCGGCCTACGACGGCATGGCGCGCATCGGCGTCGCCGAGCGCGTCTGGCTGCGCGGCACGCCCGTCGACCCCGACGGCCCGCCCGCCGGGCGCCTCCTCGACCGCCCGACCGAACGGAGCACCCGATGACCGCCGACGACCCGACTCCCGGCGACGAGACGCGCGACGAGACCCGCGACGCACCCCGCGACGACGCCTACTGGGTCGCGCAGGCCGTCGAGCTCGCGACCGGCAACGTCGCCGACGGCGGCGGCCCGTTCGGCGCCGTGCTCGTACGCGACGGCCGGCTGCTCGCCGCGGGCGGCAACCGCGTGACCCGCGACCTCGACCCGACGGCGCACGCCGAGGTGTGCGTCATCCGCGAGGCCTGCCGCACCGTCGGCGACTTCTCGCTCGCCGGCGCGACGCTCTACTCGTCGTGCGAACCGTGCCCGCTCTGCCTCGCGGCGGCGCTCTGGGCACGAGTCGACCGCATCGTCTACGCGGCCGACCGCCACGACGCCGCCGACGGCGGGTTCGACGACCGCGAGTTCTACGAGATGTTCGCGCGCGACCGCGCCACGTGGGACACGCCGGTCGAGCAGCTGCGCCCCGACGGGTCGACCGAGCCGTTCGACGCGTGGCGCGGCAAGGCCGACCGCACCGACTACTAGCCCGTCAGCGCGGCTCAGCTGCCCCGGTACGTCGAGTACGCGAACGGGCTGAGCAGCAGCGGCACGTGGTAGTGCTGCGCCGGGTCGTCGATCAGGAAGTCGATCGTCACCTCGGCGTAGAAGGTGGGCCGGTCGCCGAAGTACGCGGCCGTGTCGAACACCACCCGGTAGCGCCCGGCGGGCAGTTGCGCAGGCCCCAGGGAGCCGACCCGGCCGTCGTCGTCGGTGACACCTGCGCCGACCTCGTGCCAGGTGCCGGCATCGGATGCCTCGAGCCGCACGCCGACCCCGGCCGCGGGCCGTCCGGTGCCGGCGTCGAGCACGTGCGACGTGACGTGACTGCGTCCGGCGTTCATGCCGCCGCCCCGATCGGCGCGGCCGCGTCGCCGTAGAGCTGCTCGAGCCGCAGCAGCGCGATCTGCGCGAGCTGGTCGGCGACGATCCCGAGCTCCTCGGCGTCGTCGAGCGCGATCCGCCGCTGGAGCTCCGAGAGGATCTCCGCACGGCTGCGCCCGGCCGCGCGGATGAGAAACACCCGCCCGAACCGCTCCTCGTACGCCGCGTTGCCCTCGGCGATCGCCCGAGCCAGCGCCTCGTCCGAGGCGTCGGCCGACGCCTGCTCGGCACGCGAGAACGACTGCGCGGTGCCCTGCCCGGTCGGCCGCTCGCCGATGCGCGGGTGGCTCGCCATCGCCTCGTCGACCTCGGCCGGCGTGAGTCGCGCGGCCGACTCCGCGGCCGCGGCCCGAAGCGCGTCGAACGACGCGTACGGTGCGCCCGCGGCGACCTCGTCGACGAACCGTTCGACGTGCAGGCAGGCCTCGAGGTCGGCCCGGAAGGCGTCTGGCGTGTGCGGCGCTGGCATGTGGTCCACTGTAGTGATGGCAGGTGACGTGCTCGGCGTGGTGCTCGCCGCGGGCGGGGGCAGTCGCATGGGCCGCCCGAAGGCGCTCGTGCGCGAGCCCGACGGAACGCCGTGGGTCGAGCAGTCGGTGCGGATGCTGCGCGCTGCCGGCTGCCCGTCGGTGCTCGTCGTGCTCGGCGCCGAGGCCGACGCGGCCCGCGAGCTGGTGCCGTCGGACGCGACGATCGTGGTGCACCCGGGCTGGCGCCGGGGTCTGGGGTCGACCGTGCGCGCCGCGCTCGAGGCGGCCGCCGGCACCCCGGCAGACGCCGTGCTGCTCACCCTGGTCGACCTGCCGGGGCTGCCCGCGGGCGTCGGCCGCCGGGTGCTCGACGCCGCGGCCGACGACCCGTCCGCGTCCCTCGCCCGCGCCGTCTTCCGCGGCCGACCGGGTCACCCCGTGCTCATCGGCCGGGCGCACTGGCCCGGGCTGCGCGCCGACCTGCACGGCGACGAGGGGGCGGGCGCGTACCTCCGCACTCACGGCGCGGTCGCGGTCGAGTGCGGCGACCTCGCCGACGGCCTCGATCGCGACCGCTGAGCGCTCGGCCCGGGCGCTCAGCCCGGCGTCTCGACCTCGCCGAGCCGATCGTACGAGCCGTCGATGCGCGCGATGCGCGTGCGCCCGGCGCGGAGCCCACCCGCGAGCACCGCGCTCGCGACCAGGCTCACGAGGCTCATCGCGCTCGCGTAGCTCGAGAAGGCGCCGGCCCCGTCGACGGGGCACTCGATGACGGTGCCGGCCGTGCCCGCGGCATCCGCCCCCGCCGGGTCGACGATCGCGATCACCTCGGCGCCCGTCTCCGCGGCGGTCGCCACGAGTTGCGCGAACCCGGCCGGCCGCCGGCGCAGGCCGACGAGCACGGCGACGTCACCGGGCCCGAGGTCGGCGAGCTCCTCCCCGATCGACTGCCCGGGCTGCGGGGCGACGCGCACGCCGGGCCGGCACTGGGCGAGTTGCTCGCGCAGGTGCAGCGCGACCGGGTAGCCGTTGCGGTAGCCGACGACGAGCACCGTGCGCGCCTCGCGCAGCTGTGCGGCGACCCGCTCGAGCACGCCGTCGGCGAGCCCGTCGAGCAGCCGCGCGAGGTTCGTCCGCTCGGCCTCGAGCACGGCCGACACGCCCTCGGGCGCGGTGGCCGGCACGCCCGCGTGCCCGAGCGGCGTGCCCGAGCTGCGCAGTGCCCGCACGTGGTCGCGCACCTCGGCCGACCCCGAGAATCCGAGCCGCCGGTACAGCCGGCTCACGGTCGCCTTCGACACCCCGGCCATGCGCGCGACCTCGCTGTCGTTGTACACCGCGAGCTCGCCCGGATGATCGAGCACGAAATCCGCCACGCGTCGCTCCTGCGGCGTGAGCTCGTCGAACGCGCCGTCGATGCGCTCGGCGATGGTGCGGGGCATCCGCTCGGTCATCGGTGCAGCCCGACCCCGTGCGGCTCGGGCGGTGCCGGGGTGACCAGCCGGTCGGGCTCTGCGCGCACGCGCTCGGCGACCGCGAGCACCGCCTGCTCGAGCGCGTCGAGCGCGAGCGCCGTGTCGCGCCGGGTCACGGTCTCGTCCGGGTGGTGGCTGATGCCGCCGCGTCCGCACCGCACGAACAGCATGGCGATGTCGGTGACCGCCGAGACGGCCATGCCGTCGTGGCCGGCGCGGCTCCAGATGCGCATCGGGTCGTCGTCGCCGGTCGAGCGGATGCCTCCGGCCACCGCCTCCTGGAGCCAGTCGGCGCACGGGGTGGCGTCGGCGCGGTATCGCTCGTCCGCGTGGAAGGCGAGCCGGCGGCGGCCGGCGATCTCCCGGGCCGTGCGCTCGATCTCGTCCCAGGCCGCGTCGCGGGCCTCGTTCGACTCGGCGCGCAGGTCGAGGCTGAACTCGACCCGCCCGGGGATGACGTTGACCCCGCCGGGGTACGCCTGCAGGTGCCCCACGGTCGCGATCGTGCCCGAGTCGATGCCGATGCGCTCGATGGCGGTGACCAGTTCGCTCGCGCCGACGAGGGCGTCGCGGCGGCGTGCGTACGGGGTGCCGCCGGCGTGGCCCGCGACGCCGGTCATGGTGAGGGCGAACCGGCGGGCGCCCGCGATCGTCGGCACCACGGCGAGCGCCCGATCGGCGTCCTCGAGGTACGGGCCCTGCTCGATATGCGCCTCGAGGTAGCCGACGAGCGCCTCGGGGCGGCGCGCGGCGGCGCCGATGCGCCCGGGATCGAGCCCGAAGTCGATACTCGCGTCGGCGAAGGTGAGCCCGTCGGCGTCGCGGTACTCCCACCAGTCGGGGGCGAACTCGCCGGCGAGCGCGCGGCTGCCGGCCAGGGCGCTGCCGAACCGGGTGCCCTCCTCGTCGCTGAACGCGACCACCTCGAGCGCGAACGGCAGCGGCTCGTCGCTGGCCGCGATGCGCGCGGCGACCTCGATCGCGAGCAGCACGCCGAGCATGCCGTCGTACCGGCCCGCGTCGCGCACGGTGTCGAGATGCGAGCCGATGAGCAGCGCGGGCAGGTCGGGCCGCTCGCCCTCGAGCCGGCCGCACTGGTTGCCCGCGGCATCCTGCCAGGTCTCGAGCCCCGCCTCCCCGATCCAGCCGGCCGCGAGCCGGTTCACCTCGCGGTGCTCCGCGCTGAGGTGCACGCGCTCGATCATGCCCGGCGTCGAAGTGACGGTGCCGAGCCGGTCGCAGCGGTCGAGGATGCGTTCGGCGATCGCGAGCGAACCGGGGCGCAGCCGGTCGCTCATGCGCCGGCCCCGGCCGCATCGGCGTAGGCCTCGCGCGCCGCAGCGACGCCCGCGCCCGCCGTGACCGCATGCCCCTCGGCCCGCAGCACCTGCTCGAGCGCGGCGAGGGTCGTGAGCACCGCGTCGCGCCGGGCGTTGAAGCCCATCGTGCCGATGCGCCAGATCTTCCCGTGCAGCGGGCCGAAGCTCGTGCCGATCTCGATCGCGAAGTCCGCGAGCAGCGCGCCGCGCACGCGCTCGCCGTCGATGCCGTCGGGGATGACGACGCCGACGACGTTGTGCATGCGGTGCGCCTGGTCGCCGAAGAGCCCGAGCCCCATGGCGGCCACGCCCGCCGCCATCGCCGCGCCGTTCACCCGGTGGCGGTCGATCGCCCGGTCCATGCCCTCGTCGAGCAGCAGGCGTGCGCACTCGCGCGCGCCGTAGAGCATCGAGGTCGCCTCGGTGTGGTGGTTGAGCCGCTTCTCGCCCCAGTAGTCGAGGATCATGCCGAGGTCGAAGTAGTTCGAGCGGATGGGGTCGGCGCGCACGGCGTCGCCCTCCGAGCGGATGCCCGCCTCGATGCTCTTGCGCGACTCGATGCGCTCGACCGCGCGCAGCGAGAGGCTGATCGGCGCGCTGCCCGACGGCCCGCCGAGGCACTTCTGCAGCCCGGCGGTCGCGGCGTCGAGCCCCCACGCGTCCATCTCGAAGTCGTTGCCGCCGAGCGACGCGGTGACGTCGGTGTAGAACAGGGCACCGTGCTCGGCGCAGACCGCGGCGAGCTCGTCGAGCGGCTGCGCGACCGTGGTGGAGGTGTCGCCGTGCACGACCGCAAGCAGCTTCGGCCGCACCTCGCGCATGGCCTGCTCGATCTGCTCGGGGGCGAACACCCCGCCCCACTCGGTCTCGATCGTGTGCACCTCGGCGCCCGCCCGGCCCGCGATCTCGGCGAGCAGGTGGCCGAACCGGCCGAAGATCGGCACGAGCACGCGGTCGCCCGGCTCGACGAGGGAGACGATCGCCGCCTCGATGCCGGCGCGCGAGGTGCCGTCCACGAGCAGCGTGGCCTCGTTGCGCGTGCGGAACACGCCGCGGTACAGCTCCATGGTCTCGTTCATGTACGCCGTCATCGACGGGTCGTACTGGCCGACGAGCTGGGCCGACATGGCGCGGAGCACGCGCGGGTCGGCGTTGACGGGGCCGGGCCCCATGAGCAGGCGGGTGGGCGGGTTGATCGGTGCGGCGCGGATGGCGTCCTCCTGCTGAGTCGAGTGTTTCAGCAGCCAAGTCTACGCAACTGTTGTTTCAGTCGCGTTGCGCGAGCGCCTCGCTCCAGGCGCCCGCCCGGGCGATGAGGCCGAGGTCGCCGCCGCGTGCGCCCACCACGCAGGTGCCGAGCGGGGCGCCGTCGACCTCGAGCCCGGGGATCGAGAGTGCGGGCCGCCCGGTCGCCCCCGCGACCGCGGTCATGCGCAGCGTGGCGGCGCGCACCGCCTCGATGTCGGCGCCCTCGGCGTCGAGCGCGGGCGCGACCGAGGCCGCCGACGGCAGCAGGAGCAGCCCGTCGCCGAGCACGGCGTCGATGTCGCCCCGCGCGGCGTCGAGTTCCTCGATCGCGGCGGCCTCCTCTTCGGCGGTCACCCCCGACGCCCACGCGAACCGCGCGCCCACGTCGACGGCGAGCGCGCCGGGGTGCGCGGCGATCCATGCACCGTGCGCGCGCCACGCCTCGGCGGCCTGCGCCGTGCGGAAGGCGGCGAAGAGGTCGTCGAGCGGACCGGAGCCGAGCGCGCGCCCGTTGAACTCCCGCACGTCGCAGCCCGACCGCCGCAGCGCCGCCACGCCGGCCTCGAACGCCGACCGCACGCCCGGGCCGAGCCCCTCGAGCAGCCACGGCGCCACGAGCAGCGCCGGCGCTCCCGCATCGGTCGACCCACCCGCATCCGACCCCGGCTCGGGACGCGGCAGGCTCGCCCGCGCCGCCGCCTCGAGCGTCGCTCGGTCGCGCGTGAGCCACCCCACGGTGTCGAACCGCGGCGCGAGGGGCAGCACGCCGGCGCGGTCGACGGCGCCGTGCGTGGTGCGGAGGCCCCACAGCCCTTGGTACGACGCCGGCACGCGGATCGAGCCGGCCGTGTCGGTGCCGAGCCCGATGTCGGCCTGGCCGAGCGCGACGGCGGCGGCCGGCCCGCTCGTCGAGCCGCCCGAGACGGCACCGGGCACGGCGGGGTTCGGCGGGGTGCCGTACGCCGGGTTGCGCCCCGCGATGCTGTAGGCGAACTGGTCGGTGCGCGCGATACCCCGCACCGACGCACCGGCGGCCCGCAGCGCCTCGACGGCGACGGCCGACCGGGGCTCGACCGGGGCCCCGGCGAGGTACTCCGGCACTCCCGCGCCGATCGGATGCCCCGCCACGGCGAACACGTCCTTGACCGCGACCGTCCGCCCGTCGAGCGCGCCGGACCCGCTCGCCGGCAGCAACGGGTCGCCCACCACGCGCCAGACGCTGCCGTCGACGTCGCGCGGCGGCCACTCATCCACGCCGCACCTCGCGGAAGTCGGCGGTGCGGATGCGGGCGTGCACGCCCTTCACGAGGTCGACGACCTGCGAGATGTCGAAGTCGGTCGCCGCGCTGAGGTACGCGAGCGCGAGGTGCGGCGCCATGCCGTATCGCGCGCCGAGCAGCGCGACGGCGTTGCGCACGCAGTCCTGCATCGCCAGGTCGAGGTCCTCGTCCATGCCAGTGGGGACGAGGTAGTCGCTCGTCTCCGCGAGCGGGGCGGCGACGTCGCCGAACTCGCGCACGGCGTCCTCGCGCGCGATGACGTCGAACCGGATCGTGCCGCGCAGCGACGCCTCGAGCGCCGTCAGCGCGACCTCGCCGTCGCCCTGCGCGAAGTGCGGGTCGCCGAGGTACGCGAGCGCGCCGGGCACCTGCACGGGCAGGTAGAGCGACGCCCCCTCGGTGAGCAGCCTGATGTCGATGTTGCCGCCGTGCGCGCCGGGCGGCACCGAGTGCGGGCGCGCGTCTGCGTCGACGGCGACGCCCATGATGCCGAAGAACGGCGCGAGCGGGAATCGCACCGCACGCTCGCCGCCGTCGTCGAGCGGCAGGGCGCCGAACCAGTCACCGCCCGCACCCTGCGCGATCGGCGCGAACACGCTCACGTTGTGTTCGCCGCGCGGGAACTCGCCGGGGAGCGCCCCGCGCCCGTGCCGGTTCGAGATGACGCCGTACGGCACCCGGGGCGTCGTGTCGAGCACGGTGAGCTGCAGCAGGTCGCCGGGGCGCGCACCGCGCACGTGGATCGGGCCGGTCACGACGTGCGGCCCGTCGGTCGCGGGGTCGCGGGGGTGGTCGGATGCCGCGAGCCCGGCCGCCTCCTCCAGCACCTGGTCGCGGTCCACGCCGTGCGCCGCGAAGAAGGCGACGGGGTCCCGCCCCTGGTCCTCGAGGATGCCTTCGTGGCTCACGGTGTCGACGACGACCTCGTCGCCCGGGTCGATCGTGAGCACCGGCGCGTCCCCGCGCGCCGGCAGGCGCCCCCAGTGCAGCGCGCCGACCTCCGCGGGCAGGTACGGCCGCCCGCCGTCGACTTCGGCGCCCGACTGCAGCACTCCTCGATATCCGCCCATGCACGCACTCCGTCCCGCACCGCCACGCTGTCGGTCGAGCGTACCGACCGCGTCGCGCTCAGGCGTACTCGGCGTGCAGCGCCGCGATGCGCTCGCGCCCGGGGCCCATGGCTGCGCGCATCCGCTCGACGACCGCGGCCACGTCCGCGTCGCCCGCGCGCTCGGGCAGGATGCGACCCGGGTTGAGCGCCGTCGTGTCGGCCCAGGCCTTCACGTCCCGCGCACCGCCCAGCGCCCGCGAGGCCGCCGAACCGGCGACCTGCATGGTCAGCCAGTCGGTCGGGTTGTCGGAGTACGGCGTCGGCACGCAGATCGCGTTCTTCTCGTCGTCCGCGTCGCGGGTCGCCTCGACGTATCCGCACATCGCCGCGCCGAGGCAGGGGAAGCCGATGCGGACCGATTGCGGCCGGATGGCGTCGTCCTGCCAGACGGGCTGCGGCCGGTAGCCCGGTCGCAGCCCGGGCGCGGCGCAGTGCACGACGAGCGCATCGGGGTCGATCCGCACGTCGCCGTCGGCGAAGCGCAGTCGGCCCGGTGCCACGGCGAGCAGGTGCCCGCGTCGCACCACGTCGGTCACCGTCCGCAGCAGGTCGATCTCCCACTGCGCGATCGTGGGGGTCTTCGCCATCGTCGGCCGCACGTCCGGATCGATGCGGAGCATCACCCCGCGCTCCTCCATGCGGAGGAAGACGTCGTCGGGCGAGGTCGCGAGGGCGGCGGCCTCCATGGTGTCGGCGGCCATGCCGAGGAAGATCGCCGGGTCGGGCTGCACGAGCGCGCGGTTGATCATCCACGCATCGCGCGGACGCACCCAGCAGATCGCGCCCGGGTCGACGCCCTGCTGCAGCAGCCACACGCAGGCGTCCATCGCGGTCTTCCCGGCCCCGGCCACGACGACCTGCCGCGGCGCGTGCGAGATGCCGGCCAGGTCGCCCACGGGGACGACCCGCGCACCCGGCTCGACCCCGAACGGCGGCGGGAACTCGGCCGGGATGCTGCCCGACAGCGTGGTCGCGTCGACCAGGCGGGCGCCGCGGGCGGAGTACTCGCGCCCGCTCACCCGGGAGCGGAACCCGGTGCCGCCGGTGTACTCGCACCCGGGGAAGAACCGCACCCGACCGGTCGACTCGAGGCGGTCGAGCACCCGCCGGTAGTACGCCTGGATCTCGGGCGCGGTCGCCCGCTCCTGCAGGCCTGCCTCGGGACCGCGCTCCTGCACGCGCCCGTCGCCGAGCAGCGTGGAGGCGACCCCGTAGAGCGCGGATGCCTGGTGCAGTCGCACGAACGGATAGGCGGCGAGCCAGTGCCCGCCCGGGGCGTGGCGACGATCGACGAGGGCGACCGTCGCGTCGGAGTGGTCGACGAGCGCGTCAAGGAAGGCCATGCCCATGGCCCCCGCCCCGACGACCAGGTAGTCGGCGTCCACGCTGACGGTCATGCGTCTCATGACACCAAGGGCGGGAGTCCGGCGTCAAGGCGCGCTCGAGCCGCGGGAACGGGCGAAGGGCGCCTCCCCGTCGGGGAGACGCCCTTCGCTGCGCCGGCATCCGCCGGCCGGGTGGGACTAGAAGTCCATGCCACCGGTCGGGTCGGCCGGCACGGCGGGAGCGTTCTTCTCCGGCTTGTCGGCGACGACGGCCTCGGTGGTGAGGAACAGGCCGGCGATCGACGCGGCGTTCTGCAGCGCCGAGCGGGTGACCTTGGCCGGGTCGATGATGCCCTGCGCGACGAGGTCGCCGTACTGGCCGGTCGCGGCGTTGAGGCCGTGGCCCGCGGGGAGCTCGGCGACCTTGGCGGCCACGACGCCCGGCTCGAGGCCGGCGTTCAGGGCGATCTGCTTCAGCGGGGCCTCGATCGCGACGCGCACGATGTTCGCGCCCGTCGCCTCGTCGCCCTCGAGCGCGAGGGTCTCGAACGCCTTGGCACCGGCCTGGATGAGGGCCACGCCACCACCGGCGACGATGCCCTCCTCGACGGCTGCCTTCGCGTTGCGGACGGCGTCCTCGATGCGGTGCTTGCGCTCCTTGAGCTCGACCTCGGTGGCCGCGCCCGCCTTGATGACGGCGACGCCGCCGGCGAGCTTGGCGAGGCGCTCCTGCAGCTTCTCGCGGTCGTAGTCGGAGTCGGTGTTCTCGATCTCCGAGCGGATCTGGGCCACGCGGCCGGCGATCTGCTCGGTGTCGCCGGCACCCTCGACGATGGTCGTCTCGTCCTTGGTGATGACGACCTTGCGGGCCTGGCCGAGCATGTCGAGCTCGACGTTCTCCAGCTTGAGGCCGACCTCCTCGGCGATGACCTGGCCGCCGGTGAGGATCGCGATGTCCTGCAGCTGCGCCTTGCGACGGTCGCCGAAGCCGGGGGCCTTGACGGCGACCGACTTGAAGATGCCGCGGATCTTGTTCACGACGAGCGTGGCGAGCGCCTCGCCGTCGACGTCCTCGGCGATGATGAGCAGCTGCTTGCCGGTCTGGATGACCTTGTCGACGATCGGCAGCAGGTCCTTGATGTTCGAGACCTTGCTGTTGACGATGAGGATGTACGGGTCCTCGAAGACCGCCTCCTGGCGCTCCGGGTCGGTGACGAAGTACGCCGACAGGTAGCCCTTGTCGAAGCGCATGCCCTCGGTCAGCTCGAGCTCGGTGCCGAAGGTGTTCGACTCCTCGACGGTGACGACGCCCTCCTTGCCGACCTTGTCGATCGCCTCGGCGATGATCTCGCCGATCTGCGGGTCCGCGGCCGAGATCGACGCGGTGGCCGCGATCTCGTCCTTGGTCTCGATCTCCTTGGCGGCGTTCAGCAGCTCGGCCGAGACGGCGTCGGTGGCCTTCTCGATGCCGCGCTTGAGCGAGATGGGGTCGGCGCCGGCGGCGACATTGCGGAGGCCCTCGCGCACGAGCGCCTGGGCGAGCACGACCGAGGTGGTGGTGCCGTCACCCGCGACGTCGTCGGTCTTCTTGGCGACCTCCTTGACGAGCTCGGCGCCGATCTTCTCGTACGGGTCGTCGAGCTCGATCTCCTTGGCGATCGACACGCCGTCGTTCGTGATGGTGGGCGCGCCCCACTTCTTCTCGAGCACGACGTTGCGACCGCGCGGGCCCAGGGTCACCTTGACGGCGTCGGCCAGCGTGTTGAGGCCGCGCTCGAGACCGCGACGGGCCTCTTCGTCGAATGCGATGATCTTTGCCATGTGGTTCTCTCGTCCTTTCTCGGACGTTGGAAGATTCGATGGATTAGCACTCGATTGAGACGAGTGCCAGAACGATTCTGGCACTCTGATCCGGAGAGTGCAAGCGCACGGCGGCGCCGAAGACACGACGGCGCGCCGTCGAGGAACTCGACGGCGCGCCGGACGCTCGGGGGCGGGTGGGTCAGGCCGGGCGGACCGACTCCGCCTGCGGGCCCTTGGCCCCGGTGCCCACCTCGAAGACGACCTGCTGGCCCTCCTCGAGCACCTTGTACCCGGCCATGTCGATGGCGGAGTAGTGGACAAAGACGTCCTGCCCCCCACCGTCGACGGTGATGAATCCGTAACCCTTTTCAGCGTTGAACCACTTGACGGTTCCGTTCGCCATGCCTTGCTCCTGATTGCCGTGGTCGTGCAGCACGTGCCTCTCGCCTGTACCGGGCCGAACGAACGTGCTGGACGAGGTCCCGCGGTCGGGCGGGAGGGCTCACACGGAAGTACCGACCAAGCCAGATACTAGCCAGCGGAGGGGGTCCCGAACCGGTTCCCACAGGCTGGCAGGTCGCAGAACGGCAACAATTTACGTGATGGTTACGGGGCGGTGTCCTCGACGTGATCGGCCCCGAGCACCGCCACGAGCTCGGCCCCGGTCGCGGCGAACTCCTCCGAGATGCGCACCTCGGTCGTGCCGATCGCCTGGGCGACGCCGCGGGCGGCGCCCTCGAGCTCCTCGCGCGCGTAGTAGACGACGGTCGTCTCGATGTCGTTGTCGCTCGCGTTGGCGGTCACCCCGACGGTGAAGCCCGCCTCGGCGATGACCTCCGCGGTCGACGCGGCAAGCCCCGCCTCGGTCGTGCCGTTCAGCACGGTCACCGGCACGCTCGGGTCGACCGTGGGTTCGGCGGTCACGACCACCTCGGGAGTCTCCACCGGCACGGGCACGTCCGACGGGAAGAGCCGGTCGTCGAGCGCCATCACCGCGGCGATGCCGAACCCCGCGAGCACCACGGTCGCGAAGACCGCCCACCCGAACCCGGCCCACGCCGACCGCCGCCGCACCGGGGCGCGGTGCGCGCCCACGCGATGCATCGAGTCGGGGATCTCGTCGAACCGGTCTCGGGGGTACTTCTCTGCCATCGGGGTCCAGTCGGGTCAGCGGTCAATCGCCGGTGCGGCCGTACGACAACGCACGACGCGACCTGGCTCGGGCACGAGACTCCCGCAGGCGCTGCAGCCGCTTCACCAGCATCGGGTCGTGGCGCAGCGCGTCGGGCGAGTCGATCAGTGCACCGAGCACCTGATAGTACCGGGCCGGACCGAAGCCGAACGCGTCGCGGATGGCCTCCTCCTTCGCGCCGGCGTGCGACCACCACTCCCGCTCGAACTCCAGCACGCGCAGGTCGCGCTCGGAGAGCCCGTCCGGCCGGTCCGCCGCCCCTGTCATGCGCGCTCCCTCCGGCTCCGATGGATCAGCGGCCATCCTAGGCGCGCGCCGGCCGCGTCACGCGGGAACATGCCGGGGCCGATGCATGTTGCCTCCTGCGACGCGCCCGGACGGCAGGCCGGTCGGGCGCGATTAGGATGACGCCGACGAAGGGAACACGATGAGCTACGAGGTCCGGAAGACCGACGACGAGTGGCGCGACGAGCTCGGGTCGGAGCGGTACGCGGTGCTGCGCGAGGCGGGCACCGAGCGCCCCTGGACCGGCGAGCTGCTCGACGAGGAGCGCGCGGGCGTCTACACCTGCGGCGCGTGCAGCGCCGAGCTGTTCAAGAGCGGCACGAAGTTCGACAGCGGATGCGGCTGGCCGAGCTTCTACGAGTCGGTGCGCCCCGACGCGGTGGAGCTGCTCGAGGACCACTCGCTGGGCATGGAGCGCACCGAGGTGCGCTGCGCGTCGTGCGGGTCGCACCTGGGCCACGTCTTCCCCGACGGGTTCGGCACGCCGACCGGCGACCGCTACTGCATGAACTCGATCGCACTCGAGTTCACGCCGGAGGACTGACCGGGCGTCTCCGGAGGACTGACGGGGCGTCTGCCCACGGGCATCCGTCGCCCCGGCCCGATCACGCGGAGCCGGCTGCGGGACTCGAACCCGCAACCTACGCTTTACAAGAGCGTTGCGCTACCGATTGCGCCAAGCCGGCCTGGCCCTCGCGGGCCATCGCTCATGATACGGCAGGGGCCCGGCGCGCACGCCGGGCCCCTGCCGCATCACTCAGCGGACGATCACTCGTCGTCGGGCTCCGGGGTCGGCGTCGCGGTCGCCTCGGTGTACGTGTCGGCGGTCGCCTGGAGCACGAACGACGCGAACTCGGCCGGGTCGGTGAGCGAACCCGTGTACTGCTTGCCGTTCACGACGACGGTCGGGGTGCCGCGCTGCTGCGTCTCGATGTCGGAGTTCGGGATGGGCTCGGACAGGAAGCGGTTCGTGGCGTCCTGCACCCAGCTCTTGAACTCGGTGTCGTCGATGCACTGCTCGATGCTCGAGAGCGAGGTGACGCCGGCATCCGCCGCGAGCGCCTTGAGCTCGTCGTTGCTGAGGCCCGTGGTGCCCTCCTCGGGCTGGTTCGCGAAGAGCAGCGCGTTGTAGTCGTAGAACTGCTCGGGCGAGGCATCCGCCACGCAGCCGGCCGCGTTGGCCGCGCGCAGCGAGTACTGCGAGCCCGCGGAGCGGTTGGTGAGGATCGCAACCGGGTGGATCTCGATGGTCGCGGCGCCCGACTCGACCATGGTGCGGATCTGGTCGCCGTTGGTGGTCTCGAACTGGCCGCAGAACGGGCAGAGGTAGTCGACGTACGTGACGATGTTGGCGACGGTGCCGCTCTCGTCCGGCACGGTCGCCGTGGGCTCCTCGTCGGGCTGCAGCGCGACGGTCTCGACGGGGGTCATGCCGACGTCGTAGAGGAGGCCGTCGCTGGCCATGTTGCGGGGGCCGGGACCCTCCGGCTGGATGTTCTGCCAGATGAGCGTGCCGATCAGCGCGGCGATCGCGACGACGGCCACGATGACGCCGCCCTGGATGAGGAACTTGTTCCGACGCTCCCGCTTGCGCTGCTGGTCGCGAAGCTGTCGGGCCTTCTCGCGAGCCGCCTCGCGCCGTTCGTTCTTGGTGGGTCGGTCCGATCCGCCGTAGGTCATCGATTGGTCTCCGTATGCTGTGGGCGCGCAGGATCCCTGCGAACGCAAGAGACGATCGTAGGGCCGCACGCTGGGAATCGTCCAAACACGCGCTGGATGGGGAGAACGCGAGCCTTCCTCAGCGCTCGGGTTCGCATCCCGTGCGGAGCATGGCATACTGGGGCGCGTGTCGATGCCATGGCGGCGTCGACGCATTCCATTCACAACGGATCGTCCGGCACGTACCTGCCGGTGAAGGAGAAAGAACAATGGCGTCTGTCACGTTCGACCAGGCAACCCGCCTCTACCCCGGCGGCACCCGCCCCGCAGTCGACAAGCTCGACCTGGAGGTGGCAGACGGCGAGTTCCTCGTCCTCGTCGGCCCCTCGGGCTGCGGAAAGTCCACCTCCCTGCGCATGCTCGCAGGTCTCGAGGAGGTGAACGAGGGCAACATCTTCATCGGCGACCGCAACGTCACGGACGTGCCGCCGAAGGACCGCGACATCGCGATGGTCTTCCAGAACTACGCGCTGTACCCGCACATGACCGTCGCCGAGAACATGGGCTTCGCGCTCAAGATCGCGGGCGTGGGCAAGGACGAGCGCGCCGCGCGCGTGCTCGAGGCCGCGAAGCTGCTCGACCTCGAGCCGTACCTCAACCGCAAGCCCAAGGCCCTCTCGGGCGGCCAGCGCCAGCGCGTCGCCATGGGCCGCGCGATCGTCCGCCAGCCGCAGGTCTTCCTCATGGACGAGCCGCTGTCGAACCTCGACGCGAAGCTCCGCGTGCAGACCCGCACCCAGATCGCCTCGCTCCAGCGCCGCCTCGGCGTCACCACGGTCTACGTCACGCACGACCAGACCGAGGCGCTCACCATGGGCGACCGCATCGCAGTGCTGAAGGACGGCCTGCTCCAGCAGGTGGGCACCCCGCGCGACCTGTACGAGATGCCGAGCAACGTCTTCGTCGCCGGCTTCATCGGCTCGCCCGCGATGAACCTGTTCCACGCGGACGTCGCGGACGGCGGCGTGCTGTTCGGCTCGGCCGTGGTGCCGGTCGAGCGCGAGGTCATCTCCGAGGCATCCGGCCCCACCGTCACCGTGGGCGTGCGCCCCGAGGACATCGTCGTGTCGACGACCCAGGGCGAGGGCCTCGAGGTCGACGTTGACCTCGTCGAGGAGCTCGGCGCCGACGGCTACCTGTACGGCCACTCGACGGTCGAGGGCAAGCGCACCGACATCGTGGCCCGCGTCGACGGCCGCACCCACCCCGACGCCGGCGACAAGGTGTGGCTCATGCCGACGCCGCGTCACGTGCACGTCTTCGACGCGGAGAGCGGCGAGCGCCTCGGCCACCAGGCCGTGGTCAGCTGACCGACCGAAGCAGACACGGCGAAGCCGGTCGGGCGCCCTCGGGCTCCGGCCGGCTTCGCCGTTCTCGTCCAGTACGGTTGCAGCAATGAGCGCCTCACTCTCCATCACGTCCGCCACGGTCGACCCGGCCCTGCTCGACCTGCCGTGGCACCTGCCGCTCGACGCCTGGCCGAGCGAGACGATCGCCGCGCTGCCCAAGGGCATCTCCCGGCACCTGGTGCGCTTCGCGCACTTCGGCGGATACGTCGTCGCGGTCAAGGAGACGACGGCCGAGATGGCGCGCGGCGAGTACGAGATGCTGCGCACCCTGCAGCGGCTCATGGTGCCGTGCGTCGAGCCGGTCGCCGTGATCTCCGGCCGCGTCGACGACGAGGGCGAGCCGCTGCGTCCCGTGCTGGTGACCCGGCACCTGCGCTTCTCGCTCCCCTACCGCGCCCTGTTCTCGCAGACGCTGCGCCCCGACACCGCCACGCGGCTCGTCGACGCGCTCGCCGTGCTGCTCGTGCGCCTGCACATCATCGGGTTCTTCTGGGGCGACGTGTCGCTGTCGAACACGCTGTTCCGCCGCGACGCGGGCGCGTTCGCGGCGTACCTGGTCGACGCCGAGACCGGCAAGCTGTACGAGGGCGGGCTCTCGAACGGGCAGCGCGAGAACGACCTCGAGATCGCGCGCGTGAACATCGCGGGCGAGCTGCTCGACCTCGAGGCCGGCGGCCGCGTCGCCGACGAGCTCGACCCCGTGCGCATCTCCGACGGCATCGTGCACGCCTACCGGAGCCTCTGGACCGAGCTGACGGGCGCCGAGTCGTTCTCGAGCGCCGAGCGCTGGCGCATCAACGAGCGCGTCAACCGCCTGAACGCGCTGGGCTTCGACATCGAGGAGCTCGCGATCCGCACCGACGACCAGGGCACGACCGTGCGCATCCGACCCAAGGTCGTCGACGCGGGCCACCACCACCGGCGCCTGCTCCGGCTCACGGGCCTCGACGCGCAGGAGAACCAGGCGCGCCGGCTGCTCAACGACCTCGACAGCTACCGTGCGATGTACGCGCGGCCCGACGCCGACGAGGAGATGATCGCGCACGAGTGGCTCGTGCGGGTCTTCGAGCCGGTGATCCGATCGATCCCGTCCGACCTGAAGGGCAAGCTGGAGCCGGCGGAGATGTTCCACCAGCTGCTCGAGCATCGCTGGTTCATGGCCCAGGAGGCGGGGCACGACATCCCGCTCGCCGAGGCGATGTCCTCCTACGTGAACACGATCCTGCGGCACCGCCGCGACGAGGCGACCGTGATCGCGCCGCCGACCGAGGCGATCACGATGCCGACGACCATGGTGGGCCAGGCCACCGGTCCGATCTCGACGCTCGACGACGACGAGGGCGACTGGCGGTCGCGGGTCTGAAACCGGTGGGCGGATGCCCCGGAGGCATCCGCTCGCTCAGCCCTCGGCGCGCAGCCGGGCGACCTCGTAGAGGGTGACGGATGCCGCGATGCCGGCGTTCAGCGACTCGGTCGCCGCGTGGATCGGGATCGAGACGATCGCGTCGCAGGTCTCGGTGACCAGGCGCGAGAGCCCCTTGCCCTCGCTGCCGACGACCACGACGATGGGCCGGTCGGCGAACGAGAGGCCGGGCAGGCTCACGTCGCCGCCGCCGTCGAGGCCGAGCACGAAGACCCCGCGCTCCTTGAGCGCCTTGAGCGTCTGGGTGAGGTTCGAGGCCATCGCTACGGGCACGCGCGCGGCGGCGCCGGCCGAGGTCTTCCACGCCGACGCGGTGACGCCCACCGAGCGACGCTGCGGCACGATCACGCCCTGCCCGCCGAACGCGGCCGTCGACCGGATGATCGCACCCAGGTTGCGCGGATCGGTGATGCCGTCGAGCGCCACGAGCAGCGGGAGCTCGTCCCGCTCGAGCAGCTCGTCGAGCAGCTCGATCGGGTGCGCGTACTCGTAGGGCGGCACCTTGAGCGCGAGGCCCTGGTGCACGCCGCCCTCGCCCGCGAGCCGGTCGAGCTCGGGGCGCATGACCTCCATGACCGGGATGCCGCGGTTGGTCGCGACCTTGAGCGCCTCGCGCACGCGGTCGTCCATCTCGACGCGCGCGGCGACGTAGAGCGTCGAGGCCGGGATCTTCGCGCGCAGCGCCTCCACCACGGCGTTGCGGCCGGTCACGATCTCCGACTCGTCGCCCGACTTCGAACGCCGCGAGGCACCGGACGCGCCGCGGGGCGCGCCCTTCTGGCCGCCCTGGCCGCCCTGCTTCGCGGCGCGCCGCTCGGCCTGCACCTTGCGCTTGTGGGCCGGGTGGTACTCCCGGTCCTCCGCCTTGGGCGTCGGGCCCTTGCCCTCGAGCGCCTTGCGCCCGTGCCCGCCGGTGCCGGTCGTGGCGCCCTTGCCCTTCTTGCGCACGGCTCCCGCACGCGACTTGCCGCTGCTGCCCTTCATGTGCCGAGACTCCAATGCGTTCCGTGGGCCGTGTCCTCGAGGGTGATGCCGGCGCCGGTGAGCTCGGCGCGGATGCGGTCGGCCTCACCGTAGTCCTTCGCCTCGCGCGCCGCCTGCCGGTCGTCGAGGAGTCGGGTGACCAGCGCGTCCAGGGCGCCGACCGCAGCCGACTCGTCCTGTCCCCGCCGGTATGCGGGGTCGCGCGGGTCGATGCCGAGCACCTCGGCCATCGCGCGCACCTCGGCGTGGGCGCGCGCCGCCGCCGGCAGGTCGGCCGAGTCGAGCGCCTGGTTGCCCGCGCGCACCGTCTCGTGCAGCACGGCGAGCGCCTGCGGCACGCCGAGGTCGTCGTCCATCGCCTCCCCGAACGCGTCGGGCACGACCTCTGCCGCGGTGCCGGCGAACCGGGTGCCCGCGAGCCGGCGTTCCGCCCGCTCGAGGAAGCCGGTGATGCGCTCGAGCGCGGCCTCGGCCTCGCCGATCGACGCGGGCGAGTAGTCGAGGGTCGAGCGGTAGTGCGCCTGGCCGAGCAGGTACCGTACGACGAGCGGCCGCGCACGACCGAGGAGGTCGGCCGCGTAGACCGAGTTGCCGAGCGACTTCGACATCTTCTGGCCCGAGACGTTCACGAGCCCGTTGTGCACCCAGTACTCGGCGAACTCGTCGCCCGCCGCGGTCGACTGGGCGAGTTCGTTCTCGTGGTGCGGGAAGCGCAGGTCGAGCCCGCCGCCGTGGATGTCGAAGTGCTCGCCGAGGTAGCGCCTGGACATCGCGGAGCACTCGATGTGCCAGCCGGGGCGCCCCGCGCCCCACGGCGACTCCCAGGAGGCATCCGCCGGCTCCTCGGGCTTGTGCCCCTTCCACAGGGCGAAGTCGCGCTCGTCGCGCTTGCCGCGCGGGTCCGCGTCGGCGGCCGCCTCCATGTGGTCGCGGCTCTGGCGGGTGAGCGCGCCGTACGCCGGCCACGACGACGTGTCGAAGTAGACGTCGCCCGAGCCGTCGGGCGCGGGGTACGCGTGGCCGCGGTCGACGAGCCGCGCGATGATGTCCACCATCTGCGTGACGCTCGCGGTCGCGCGCGGCTCGTACGTCGGCGCGAGGATGCCGAGGCGCTGGTACGCGGCGGTGAACTCGAGCTCGTACCGGTACGCCAGCGCCCACCAGCGCTCGTCGGACTCGGACGCGTTGACGAGGATCTTGTCGTCGATGTCGGTCACGTTGCGCACGAAGGTGACGTCGAAGCCGCGGTACCCGAGCCAGCGGCGCAGCAGGTCGTAGACGAGCGCGCTGCGCAGGTGGCCGATGTGCGGGCTCGACTGCACGGTCGGACCGCAGACGTACATGCCCACGTGCCCCTCGCGCAGCGGCGTGAAGTCGCGCAGCGACTGTGCCTTCGAGTCGTAGATGCGCAGTGTCACGCCAGCAAGCCTACCGGCGGGGGCCGGCGCTCACCGTGGCATGACGAGCGCGGTCGCGATCGCCGCGACGCCCTCGCCGCGGCCCGTGAACCCGAGGCCGTCGGTGGTGGTCGCCGACACGCTCACGGGCGCGCCGACCGCGTCCGACAGCACGCCCTCCGCCTCGGCACGGCGCGGCGCGAGCTTCGGCCGGTTGCCCACGACCTGCACCGAGACGTTCGCGACCCGCCAGCCGGCCGCGTCGAGTCGGCGCACCGTCTCGGCGAGGAACACCGTGCCGTGCGCCCCCGCGAGCCGCGGGTCGTCGGTGCCGAACATGCCGCCGATGTCGCCGAGGCCCGCCGCCGAGAGCAGCGCGTCGCAGATCGCGTGGGCAGCGGCGTCGCCGTCGCTGTGCCCGGAGAGGCCCCGCGCCCCCGGCCAGTGCAGGCCCGCCAGCCAGAGTTCGTCGGAGTCGTCGCCGAACGCGTGCACGTCGACCCCCTGGCCCACGCGCGCCGCCGGGGCCGTCGGGGCGACGAGCTGCTCGGCCCGGCGCAGGTCGGCCGGCACGGTGATCTTGAACGACCGCGCGTCGCCCGGCACGACCTCCACCTCGAGACCGGCGGATGCCACGAGGGCGGCGTCGTCGGTGTGCTCGTCCCTCGCGTCGGCGTAGGCGCGCTCGAGCGGCTCGCGCGGGAACCCCTGCGGCGTCTGCACGGCGGCGAGCTCGGACCGGTCGACGGTCTCGAGCACGCTGCGGCCCTCGACCCGCTTGATCGTGTCGATCACGTCGAGCACGGGGATCACGCCGCAGTCGCGCGCGCGGACGGCCGCGACGACCTCGTCGAACACGGCGCTCGGCGTGAACGGCCGGGCCGCGTCGTGCACGAGTACGGTGTCGACGGCGGCGGGGAGCGCAGCGATGCCGGCCGCGACCGAGACCTGCCGCGAGGGTCCGCCGGCGACCACCCTGGCGGGGAGTGCGTCGCCGAGCACGCCAGCGCAGATGTCGCGCGCGCGGTCGACGCGCGTCTCCGGCGCCACCACGACCACGTGGGCGCGCTCGGTCATTCCCAGCACGGAATGGAGCGCCCGCCCGAGGATCGTGCCGGAACCGAGCGGCACGAACGCCTTCGGCTCGTCGGCACCCAGGCGGGTGCCGCTGCCCGCGGCGACGACGATGACTCCGACGGTGGCGGTGCGCGCGTTCACGAGTCGAGGGTATCGCCCGCCGCGGCGGCGGAACGCACCCGCGTCGCGTGATGCCGCGCCCGCGAACCGGGCTCCGCTCCCGACCCCGCGGGACGCGGCGCGCGCCAGCATCGCGATACGGGCATCGCCGCCGGCACCCCGCCGCGGCACCCGCCTCCGAGAGGACCCGCCATGTCGATCCGTTCCGCCGCAGCACCCGCCCCGTCCGTGCCGACCGGACCCGTACCGCTCGCGCACGGCGGGCGCCGCACGACCGCGCGCGTCGCGAGCTGGGCCGCCGTCGCGGCGTACCTGGCGCAGTTCGGCGTCGGCGCCGCCGCGTTCGCGGCCGGTGTCGACACCGGCGATCACTCGCAGGGCCTCGGCGTCGCATCCGAGGCGCTCGGCGGGTTCGCCTTCCTCGCCGCAGCCGTCGCGCTCGCCGCCCTCGCACCCCGCGGAGTCCGGCTCGCCGCCTGGATCCCCGCGATCGTCGGTCTCGGCGCGTCGGGCGCGACGATGATCTGGGTCGTCTGGTCCCGGTTCGAGCCGCCGTTCGAGCTGTTCCTCGCGGAGGTGGCGCTGAGCGCCCTCGGCCTCATCGCGGTGGGCGTGCTCGGTGCGATCCGGCGGTCGGTCTGGCCGTGGTGGGTCGGCGTCGCAGTCGCCCTGATCATCCCGATCATGTTCCTGGTGCCGGTGAACTCGCTCCCGCTCGCGGCTGTCTGGGTCGCCGTGGCGCTCACGGCACGTCCCGCCACTCGGTCCTGATCGGCCGGTCCGCCCGCGGATACACTGCAGCCATGGCACCGGGCCCGGTGGGGCGCTTGCGGCTCGCCACGCATCGGGTCGCGATCCCGCTCGTGGCGGCCTCCGCCGTGGCGGCAGGGGTGCTGGTGCTGGTGTCGGTGCCCGCCGCATGGCGCCTGCGCACCGAGTGCGGTGGCGATGCGTGCGGGGTCGGGGCGATCGACGCCGCGGCGGCCGAGCGCCTCGCGCAGCTCGGGCTCACCGTCGACGCCTATGCGGCGACCGGCCTCGCCATGCTGCTGATCGTCACCGGCGCATGCCTCGCGGTCGCGCTGCTGCTGGTGCGCGGTGCCGCCGCGGCCCCGCGCCGCCGCGGCGCCCTGCTCGCCGCGCTCGCCCTCACCGCCATCGCCGTCGCGTTCCCGCAGGTCGTGCCCGCACTCGTCGCCGAGCACCCGGGCCTCGAGTGGCTCGGCATCGTGTCCGACGGGTCGATCCTGCTGCTGGTCTGGTGGATCGCCGGGTTCCCGGACGGCACGGTGGGCGGCCGGCTCGCCGGTGCGCTGGTCGCCGTCGCGGGCGCCTGGGTCGTGCTGGTGCCGGTCACGGCGGGCAGTGCGGCGAACGTGCTCGTCGTCGTGGGCGGCTCCGCCGTCGTCGCCGCGCTCGCCGTGGCGACCATCGTCCGCCAGCTGGTGCGCGGCGACGAGGCGAGCCGGCGGCTCGCGCGCGGCACCTACGGGGCGTGCGGCGCGGCCCTGCTCGCACTCGCGGTCGCCGCTGCACTGCAGGCCGCGGGCCTCGCCCCCACGGGCAGCGGCGCCGACCTCGTCGTCCAGGTCGTGCTCGTCGCGGCGTTCGCCGCCGTCCCGGTCGCCGTCGCCTCGGCCGTGCTGCGCCGCGGGCTCTGGGGCTCGGCCGCCCCCGTCGCTCGCGTCGTCGCGGCGACCGCGGTCGCGCTCGCCGCGGTCGCCGCGTTCGTCCTCGGCGCCGCACTGCTGGGGGCCGCCGGCGCAGAACCGGCGGTCGCTCTCACCGTACCGGCGGCACTTCTCGCGGTCGTGCTGCCCGCGCTCGACCGCATCGCGCTGCGCGCGGCCCGGCGCATGCTGACCGGGAGCGACTCCGATCGTCGTCGGGCGCTCGCGCAGCTGAGCTCGGGGCTCGCACTCGCGGCGTCGACCTCGCTCGCCCCCGACGCCGTCTCCTCCGCCCTGCGCGACGCGACGGGCGCCGACCGGGCCGAGATCCTGGTCGGCGAGGACTCGGGCGAGGACTCGGGCGGCGCCCTCGGCGCGGGCACCACGCTGCCGCTCGTGCACGACGGCCGCCGCGAGGGACTGCTGGTGCTGTACACGGCCGACCGCGGGGACCCGCTCGACCCGCCGCTGCTCGCCGCCCTCGAGCCGGTGCGCGCCCACCTCGCTGCGGCGCTGCACGGTCACCGTCTCGCCCGCGAGCTCGAGGCGTCACGACGGGCACTGCTCACCGCGCGCGAGGACGAGCGCCGCAGGGTGCGCGACGACCTGCACGACGAGCTCGGCCCGACGTTGGCCGCCGCGTCCATGACGCTGGGCGCGGCCGCGAGGAGGCCGTGCGCGATCCGGGCGCCGCGTCCCGACTCGTCGGCGATGCGCAGGCGCAGCTCGCGGCGGCGACCGACGACGTCCGGAGGATCGTGCGCGGGCTCCGCCCGCCCGCGCTCGACGACGTCGGGCTCGCCGGTGCCATCCGCGCATACGCCGAAGCGGCGACCGGCACGATGCGGGTCGCGATCGCGTCGGACGCACTCGACGGGCTCCCGGCGGCGACCGAGGCGGCCGCCTACGCGATCGCGATGGAGGCGATCACGAACGCGGTGCGCCACTCGGGAGCGACACGATGCGATGTCGCGCTCCGGCGCGGAAGCGACGACCTGGTGCTCCGGATCGAGGACGACGGGCGCGGCACCGACGAGCGCGGCGCCGACCGGCGCGGCACCGACGGGCGCGGCACCGACGAGCGCGGCACCGACGATACGACGGCCGGACTCGGCATCGCGTCCATGCAGCGCAGGGCGCGAGAGCTCGGCGGCGTCGTCCTCGTCGAGCACGCACCGACCGGCACCACGGTCGTGGCCCGGCTCCCGATCGCAGCCGGAGTCGCGGCGCCGGAGCCGGCGTCGTCGACCGAGACGGCCCGCACATGAGCGAGACGATCCGCGTCGCCATCGCCGACGACCACGCGCTGTTCCGCCGCGGTGTGCGGGCGATGCTCACCTCGGTGGACGGCATCGAGGTGGTCGCGGAGGCCGCAGACGGCGACGACGCCGTCCGCATCGCGGTCGTGGACGCACCCGACGTGCTGCTCCTGGACATCCGGATGCCCCGCCGCGGCGGCATCGACGCGATCCGCGACATCCGCTCGCGGGCGCCCGGTGTTCGCATCGTGATGCTCACGATGCTCGATGCCGACGAGGCCGTCGCCGCAGCCCTCCGGGATGGGGCGACCGGGTTCGTGTTGAAGGGCGCCGACCCCGATGAACTCGTGCGGGTCGTGCGTGCCGCCGCGCGCGGCGAACTCCTGTTCGGGGCGAGTATCGCCGAGCGCGCGGCGAGCCTGCTGCGACCGGCGTCCGGTCCGTGGCGTCCGCCCCTGCCGCAACTGCGGGAGCGCGAGCGCGAGGTGCTCGACCTCGTCGCCGCGGGCCTGCCGCCGTCGGAGGTCGCCCGCCGCCTGCACGTGAGCGTGAAGACGGTCAGGAACGTGCTCGCCGCCGTTCCCGCGCGCCTCGGCGTGGAGACGCGCGACCAAGCGGTCGCGATGGCACGCGACGCAGGGCTCGGCCGCGGCTGACGACGGCCCGCATGCGCGGACCGGCATCCCGCCGGAGCAGCGCCGCAGCTAGGAGGCGAGGACCTCGTCGAGCACGGTCGAGGCCTGCTCCTCGTCGGTCTTCTCCGCGAGGGCGAGCTCCGAGATGAGGATCTGGCGTGCCTTGGCGAGCATGCGCTTCTCACCGGCGGACAGGCCGCGGTCCTGGTCGCGGCGCCACAGGTCGCGCACGACCTCGGAGACCTTGATCACGTCACCCGAGGCGAGCTTCTCCAGGTTCGCCTTGTAGCGGCGGGACCAGTTCGTGGGCTCCTCGGTGAACGGGGCGCGCAGCACCTCGAAGACCTTGTCGAGGCCTTCCTTGCCGATGACGTCGCGCACGCCGACCAGGTCGACGTTCTCTGCGGGGACCTCGATGACCAGGTCGCCCTGCGTGACGTTCAGCTTGAGGTAGAGCTTCTCTTCACCCTTGATGATCCTCTTCTTCACCTCGGTGATCGTTGCGGCTCCGTGGTGGGGATAGACGACAGTCTCGCCGACCTCAAAAAGCATGAATATATGTCCTTTCGGCAACGTTCAGGATACCACAGCACCTCCGTGCTAGGGTTCGCTCCCCCACCTTCGCGCCCGCGCGCGCGAGGCCCGGGGCGGGGTCGCGCGGGCCTCATCGGCTAGACTCTGACGCGACTCAACCGCGCGCGCACTCGTGCGCGCGCACCCCGGACTTGGAGGTTCAGTGAAGGCGCGTCTCGCGGCATCCGTCGCCCTTGCCCTCGGCATCGCACTCGCGGGCACGGGATGCTCGATGATCACCTATCAGGCCACCACCGAGCAGTACGACGCGAGCGACGGCGTGAGCGCCGACGTGGGCGAGCTCGACCTCCGCAACGTCCTCGTGATCTCCGAGGACGGCGAGTCGGGCAACCTGCTCATGACCGTGGTGAACAACGGCGCGGACGACGTCGAGCTCTCGGTGCAGTACGCCGGCGGCGGCACCACCGAGATCGTCCCGATCGATGCCGGCTCGATCGTCGTGTTCGGCACCGGCGACGCCGAGACCGAGGAGCAGGTCGAGCCGACGCTGCTCACCGGCATCGACACCGAGCCCGGTGCGATGATGCCGATCTACTTCCAGTACGGCGGCGAGCCTGGCGTCGAGGTGCAGGTGCCGGTGCTCGACGGCGGCCTGCCGGAGTACGCCGCGTACGTGCCCTGACGCGCGGCGCCCTCCGCCACGGGCCTGAAGGCCCGCCCCTCGGCTACGCCTCGAAGCGGTAGCCGAGCCCGCGCACCGTCACGAGCATGACCGGGTCCGACGGCGTGTGCTCGATCTTCGACCGGATGCGCTTGATGTGCACGTCGAGCGTCTTCGTGTCGCCGAAGTAGTCCGACCCCCACACGCGGTCGATCAGCTGCCCGCGCGTGAGCACCCGGCCGGCGTTGCGCATGAGCAGCTCGAGCAGCTCGAATTCCTTCAGCGGCATGGAGATCTCGTCGCCGTCGACCGCGACGGTGTGGCGCTCGACGTCCATGCGCACTCGCCCGGCCTCGAGGATGCGGTCGTCGAGGTCCTCGTCGTCGACGCGGCGGCGCAGCACGGCGCGGATGCGCGCGAGCAGCTCGCGCGTCGAGTAGGGCTTCGTGACGTAGTCGTCGGCGCCGAGCTCCAGCCCGACGACGATGTCCACCTCGGAGTCCTTCGCGGTGAGCATGATGATGGGCACGCTCGACCGGGCGCGCAGCTCGCGGCACACCTCGGTGCCGGGCAGGCCCGGCAGCATGAGGTCGAGCAGCACCAGGTCGGCGCCGGCGCGATCGAACGCGGTCACGGCGCCGGCGCCGTCGCCGGCGACCTCCACCTCGTAGCCCTCGCGCTCGAGCAGGTAGCTGAGCGGTTCGCTCAGCGCGACCTCGTCCTCGACGAGCAGGATGCGTGTCACGTGCGTGTCTCCTCGGGTGATGCGGACACGGCGTCCGCGGCAGTGGATGGGTTCGACGGCGGCGCCGGGACGGCCGCAGCCTCGGGCAGGCGGATGGTGAACGTCGAGCCGCGCCCCGGCCGTGACCAGACGCGCACGTCCCCACCGTGGTTCTGCACCGTGTGCTTGACGATCGCGAGGCCGAGCCCGGAACCGCCCGTGTCGCGTGCGCGTGCCTGGTCGACGCGGTAGAAGCGCTCGAACACGCGGTCGAGGTCGGCCTCGGCGATGCCGATGCCCTGGTCGGTCACGGCGATCTCGACCACCCCGTCGGCGGACCGGTACACGCCGACCCCGACCCGCGACCCCTCGTGCGAGTAGGTGAGCGCGTTCGCGACCAGGTTGTGCACCGCCACGCGGAGCAGGGCCTCGTCGCCGTAGACGGCGGCCTTCGACTTGGCCTTGATGGCGATGTCGACGCGCTTCGACGCCGCGATCACCCGGTTCTGGTCGACCGCCTGGCGCACGAGCGCGTCCACCTCGATGCGCTGGGCGGACTCCACCGCCTCATGCGCCTGCAGGCGGGAGAGCTCGATGATCTCGTTGGTGATGCGGCCGAGTCGCGCCGACTCCTCGGTGAGCCGCTGCGCGAACCGCCGCACCTGGCCCGGGTCGTCGGCGGCGTGGTCGAGCGCCTCGGCGAGCAGGGTGACCGAGGCGATCGGGGTCTTCAGCTCGTGGCTGATGTTCGCCACGAAGTCGCGCCGCACGTCGTCGAGCCGGTTCGCCTCGGTGCGGTCCTCGGCGAGCAGCATGACGTACCGCGTGCCGAGGCGCGCGGCGCGCACCCGCAGCTGCAGGGTCGTGTCGCCGATCGGCCCGCGCACGACGCGCAGCTCCTCGGTCGTCGCCTCGCCAGAGCGGCGGACCCGGTCGACGAGCGAGACGAGCTCCGCGTGCACGAGCGCGCGGTCCCAGACGAGGCCCATGGCGAGGGCACCGGGCGACGCCTTCAGCACGTTGTTCGACGGGTCGAGCACCACGCCCGCGGTCTCGAGCGCGTCGAGCATCTGGTCGATCCCGTCGGGGATCGTCGGATTGACCACACGTGCCGCGCGCGAACCGCGTCGCTCGGCGACCAGGAAGACGACCACGAACGCCGCCCCGATCACGATGCCCACCGCGAGCGCGGCGAGCACCAGCCAGGTGGACTCCATGACCCTCATCGTACGTACTCGGTGGGGGGCGGCTTGCACGCGGGCCCCCGGACGGCGCTACTTTAGAGTCTGTTCAGGGTCCCGGCACGTTCCGTTCACCTTCGGCGGCGACCATGTCGTGGGCGAGCGAGGTTCGCCCGTGCCCGAGTCACGAAACCCGAGAAGAGGGATGTCGAAGCATGCGCGAAGTCTTCCAGCAGGAGATGCGTGACGTCCAGGACCGCCTGGTGGAGATCGCGGAACGCGTCGCCGAATCGATCGAGAAGGCCACCCGCGCGTTCAACGAGTCGAACGTCGCACTCGCCGAGGAGGTCATCGCCGGCGACCCGCTCATCGACGAGGCCGCGCTGCAGCTCGACGAGCTCACGATCACGATCCTGGCCCGCCAGCAGCCGGTCGCCCGCGACCTGCGCATCACGGTGAGCGCGCTGCGCGTCAGCGCGTCGCTCGAGCGCATGGGCGACATCGCACGGCACATCGCGCAGCTCGCCCGCTACCGGTTCCCCGACAAGGTGGTGCCGAAGTCGCTGCGCCCCACCTTCTCGGAGATGGGCCGCATCGACGTCGAGCTCGCCACCAAGCTGGTCGAGCTGCTCCGCACGCAGGACGTCGAGATCGCCGAGGCCATCCGCGAGCAGGACGACGAGCTCGACGACCTGCACCTCAGCGTCTTCGAGAAGGTGCTCAGCGAGACCTGGAGCGGCGAGGCCGCGTCGACCGTCGACGCGACGCTCGCGAGCCGGTACCACGAGCGGTTCGGCGACCACGCGGTGTCGATCGCGAAGAAGGTGCAGTACCTGGCGACCGGCGACTGGGACGTCGACCGCACGCCGGAGGCGTAGGCGCTGCGCGGAGGGGAATTCCGCAGGGGAAGGCGAAGGGCGACGGATGCAGCAGCATCCGTCGCCCTTCGTCGTGTCGTGGGTGGCGTTACTTCTTGCCCTGCGCGGCGACCGCGGCAGCGCCCGCGGCGGCGGCCTCGGGGTCGAGGTACTCGGCCGGCTTCAGCGGCATCAGGTCCTCGCCGAGGGTGTAGACCAGCGGGATGCCGGTGGGGATGTTGAGGCCGGCGATGTCGTCGTCGGAGATGCCGTCGAGGTGCTTCACGAGGGCGCGGAGCGAGTTGCCGTGGGCGGCGACCAGCACCGTCTTGCCGGCACGGAGGTCGTCGGCGAGCGGGCCCTCCCAGTACGGCATCATGCGCGCGATGACGTCCTTCAGGCACTCGGTGCGGGGCAGCTCGTCGTCGGCGAGCCCGGCGTAGCGCGCGTCGCCGACCTGCGACCACTCGGCGTCGTCGTCGATCGGGGGCGGCGGCACGTCGAACGAGCGACGCCACTGCATGAACTGCTCCTCGCCGTACTTCTCGAGGGTCTCGGCCTTGTCGAGGCCCTGGAGTGCGCCGTAGTGGCGCTCGTTGAGGCGCCACGAGCGCTGCACGTCGATCCACAGGCGGTCGGCCTGCTCGAGCGCGATGTTCGCGGTGACGATCGCACGCTTCAGCACGGAGGTGTGCACCACGTCGGGGAGCACGCCCTGCTCGGCGAGCAGCTCGCCGGCACGCTGGGACTCGGCCTTGCCGATGTCGGTCAGGCCGACGTCGACCCACCCCGTGAAGAGGTTCTTCTGGTTCCATTCGCTGTTGCCGTGCCGCAGCAGCACGAGCGTGTAGGGAGCTGGCATGCCCCCAGACTAGCGCCGCGGGCATGCGGCGCGAGCGCTGGCAGACTGGGCCCATGCCGGTGGGTTCGATCACGCGCGGGACGACGAACGCGAACCGGCTGCGCCGCTTCGATCGCTGGATCGCGGCCCAGCCGGCGCTGCGGCGCGCGGCCGACCCGTTGGTCGTCGACCTCGGCTACGGGGCGAGCGCGGTGACCCCGCTCGAGCTGCACCGGCGGCTCGCCGCGGTGCGCCCGGAGGTCGAGGTGCTGGGGCTCGAGATCGACCCCGCCCGCGTGCGGCGCGCCCGTGAGCAGCTCGCGGAGGTGCTGGCCGGGGGCACGGCGTTCGACCCCGAGGCATCCGTCTCGTTCGCCCTCGGCGGGTTCGAGGTGCCGGTTCCGGGCGACCGGGCGCCGTGCGTGATCCGCGCCTGCAACGTGCTGCGGCAGTACGACGAGTCCGAGGTCGCCGACGCCTGGGCCATGCTGACCGGGCGCCTCGCGCCGGGCGGGCTGGTCGTCGAGGGCACGTGCGACGAGCTCGGGCGCATCGCCGCGTGGGTGGGTCTCGACACCGGCGGGCCGCGCACGTTCACGATCTCGCTGCGGCTCGCCGGGCTGGAGGCGCCGTCGATCGTCGCCGAGCGCCTGCCCAAGGCGCTCATCCACCGCAACGTGCCGGGCGAGCGCGTGCACGAGCTGCTGCGCGCCCTCGATCGGGCGTGGACGGTGCATGTGCCGCTGTCGGTGTACGGTCCGTCGCAGCGGTGGATCCGCACGGTGCAGTCGCTCCGCGACGCGGGCTGGCCGGTCGCGGACGGCGTGCGGCGGTGGCGGCTCGGCGAGGTCACGGTCGACTGGTCGGCGGTCGCGCCGACGTAGGCGGGTCGCGACGACCCGAGCGGATGCCGCGGGGCCGGCGCTCAGAGGCGGGCGAGCGCGTCCCGCGCGTCGGCCACGTCGAGGCCCGTGGCCATGAGCACGTCCACGAGGTACGGGCGCAGCGCGTGCACGACGTTCCGGTCGGAGACCGGGCCCGCCGCGGGGACGATGCGCTCGGGGTCGAGGTGCTTGGCGATCTCGATCGCGGCCTGGCGTGCCACGGGCAGCTGCTCGACATCGCCCATCGCGTCGGCGAGCAGCCCGACGGCGACCGACGTGCGGGTGAACAGTTCGGCGAGCTCGGGGCGGGCGGCGCCGTCGCGCAGCGCGAAGGCCGTGCGACGCGAGACGACGCGCAGGTTGCGGGTGGCGAGCTCGAGCCCCGTGAGCATGGTGCGCTGGCGGTCGAGGTCGTACCGGCTGCGACGGCCGAACGGCGAGATGCGGGCGATCGCGACGCCCGAGTCGACGGCTGCGGTCCAGGCGTCGACCACGGGCTGGGTCGAGCGCGCGCGGGAGAGCGCCCGGTCCGCGGCATCCGCATCGCCCGCCCGCATCGCCTCGGCGAACGCCTCGAGCACCGCGACGTGCTCGTGCACGAGCCGGCGCCCCTCGCGGGCGGCCGTGCGGCGCGGGTCGCGCGGGATGATCGCGGTCGCGACCAGCGCGAACGCGCCCGCGACGAGGCCGTCGATCGTGCGCGTGAACGGTCCGCCCTCCGGGAGCGGCATGAGCATGACCAGCGTGCACTGCAGCGCCGCCGCGACCGCGAACGCGGCCGACGGGGAGACGAGGCGGGCGACGAGCATGGTGACCGCGAGCGCGAGGGCGTACTGCGGGATGCCCTGTCCTGCGACGAGCAGCAGCACCTCGGCGAGCGCGATGCCGAGCGTCATGCCCACCACGGTCTCGAGCACGCGGATCGGCCGGGCGTCGCGCACGAAGCCGAGCGACGAGATCACCACGATCGCCGCGATGAGCGGACGCTCGTGGCCGAGCACGAACGACGCGAACGCGTAGGCGGCGACGGCGGTCACCGTGATCTGCAGCACCGCCGGCGCCGCGTCGACCATGCGGCGCACGTCGACCGTGCGCGCGAGGCCGCGGAGGTTCACCGCCGGGCGCCGAGCCTCGGCAGTCGGGGCACCTCGACCGCGGCGCCCGCGCCCGACGGCACGACCGCGACCTGGGAGGCGGCCACGTCGATGTCGTGCGACTCGACGATCAGCTCGATGTCGTCGGGCACCGCGCGCTTGACGACCGCGAGGGCGATCGGGCCGAGCTCGTGGTGCAGCGCGCTGGAGGTGATCGTGCCCACCGCGCGGCGTTCGGCCTCGGCCTCGGGGCGCTGCTTGATCGCGGAGACGACCTCGCCGTGCGCGGGCAGCACGGTGTCGGAGCCGTCGAGGTGCAGCATCACGAGTCGCCGGGGCGGCCGGCCGAGGTTGTGCACCTTGGCGACCGTCTCCTGCCCGCGGTAGCAGCCCTTCGACAGGTGCACGGCCGTGCGCAGCCAGTCGAGCTCGTGCGGCAGCGAGCGGTCGTCGACCTCGGTCGCGAAGCGGGGGCGCCAGGCCGCGATGCGCAGTGCCTCGGCGGCGAGCGAGCCGGCCATCCGCACGGTGCCGGCACGGGCGGCGGCGGCGAGCGCCGGGAGCGCGTCGCGCGGCACGAGCAGCTCGCTCCATTGCCAGTCGGCGGCGGGGTGCTCGGGGTCGGTCGCGTACTGGAACCCGCCGGCGACCACGTGCGCCCACGGGTCGCGCCAGACGAGCGCAACGTCGTTCGGCGCGGCGACCGCGACGCCGTCGGGCAGGAGCGCCGCGGGGTCGTCGGCCGCGGTGGCGAGCACGGCGAACTCGTCGGTGGCCACCGAGACCTCGACGCGGAGCATGAATCGCATGCGGTCGAGCCAGGAGCCGAGCGCGTCGGCGTCGCCGCCCTCGGCGACCAGCCAGGTGGCGACGCCGTCGTCGAGCACGTGCACGGCGTGCTCGACGTGGCCGCCGGCGTCGAGGAACAGCGCCTCCGCCGGCTCCCCCGGTGCGAGGCGCGCGAGCGACTGGCTCGCCATCGAGTCGAGCCAGCTCAACCGGTCGGGGCCCTCGACGCGCACGACGCCGCGGCCCGAGCAGTCGACGATCGCGAGCCCGCGCTCGAGGTCGCGCTGCTCGACGATCGGGTTGCCGTAGTGCGCGGGCACGCCCTGGTCGACGCCCTCCGCGGGGACGGCGCCGGGCACGGCGAGGAGCGGGGAATCGGCCATCAGCCGACCTTCGCCAGTCGGGCCGAGGCGTGGGTGCGGAGGTCCTGCCCGAGCGCCGCGATGTCCCACGCCCAGAGCAGGTGGCTCTCGACGAGCCCGTAGAGGCGGGTTGCTGCGGCGTAGGGCTTCGCACCCTCGGCGCGCACGACCGCGTCGGTCGCGAGGTCGATGCGCGGGCCCGCGACCCGGCCGAGGTAGAGCTCGCCGACGCCGTCGGGGTGCACGAGCTGCACCTGGAGGTCGAAGCCGTCGGCGTCGTTGCGCAGCGTCTCGACCGACTCGGCGTCGGCGTACGCGGTCGGCGCGCTCGCAGGCAGCATCCCCGGCCCGGCATCGCCGTCGCCGAGCTGCCGGGCGAGCCGCCAGTAGCCGATCTCGGAGGGCAGCTCGCGGGCCGAGCCCTCGGGCGCGTCGAGCAGCCACGCGACCGAGGAGTACTGCAGCACCGGCTGGCCGTCGTGCGCGAACTGCACGCGCTGGCCGAACTCGTACGTCACGGTCTCGTCGCCGACGCGGTAGTCGATGACGCCCGTGCCCTCCCAGGTGCCGACGAGCCAGGACAGCGGGACGAGTTCCGCCGGCAGGTCGACGGGGATCTCGAGCATCGTGCTAGCGCTGCCCCGTGAACAGCTTGTAGACGACGACGCCGCTGACCCACGCGATCGCCACGCTCGCGAGGCCGAGCAGTCCGAGGAACACGAGTTCGAGGGCGAAGAGGGAGGACTCCATGCGCCGAGTCTAGCCGCTCAGCGCCACCTGGAGGACGCGCACGAGCACGGCGGCGGCCACGATCAGCACGGCACCGCCGAGGCTGTCGCGCACGCGCGCCAGGTAGCCGGCGGGCGTGCGCGTCGCGAGCTGGAGCGCGAGCGCGAGCACCACGCACCCGCCCAGGCTCACCGACAGCCAGGCGATCGGCTGCTCGGGCGCGAGCACCAGCACGAGGGCGGATGCCACGAGCGCGACCGCCCACACGGGCACCACGCTCGACCACCACAGCCGGTCCGCGGCACGCTCGTCCATGTCGTCCACTCCCCGGGCCCCGCGTCGAGCGACCCCGGAGGTCAGGATAGTATGGCCGGACCTTACTACTGGAGGGTCTGCGTGGCGCAGCTGTTGATCTTGACGTCGGCCGCCGACAACGACGTGCTCCCCGCCCTCGCCCTCCTCACGCATCGCGTTCGCGTCATCCCGGCGTCGCCGGACCAGCTCGTGCGCGCACCCGACTCCGACCTCGTCTTCGTCGACGCGCGGTCGAACCTCGCGGGTGCGAAGGCGCTCTGCCAGATCCTGCGCACGACCGGGCTGAGCGTGCCCCTCATCCTCGTCGTGACCGAGGGCGGCCTGACGGCGGTGAGCCCGGACTGGGGCGTCGACGACGTGGTCCTCGAGTCGGCGGGCCCGGCGGAGGTCGACGCGCGCGTGCGCCTCACGATCGGCCGCGCCGCCACCGCGCCGGCGTCCGAGCGCATCCAGACCTCCGGCGTGGTGATCGACGAGGCGAGCTACTCGGCGAAGGTGCACGGCAAGCCGCTCGACCTCACCTACAAGGAGTTCGAGCTGCTGCGTTTCCTCGCCGCGCATCCGTCCCGCGTGTTCACCCGCGAGCAGCTGCTCAGCGAGGTGTGGGGCTACGACTACTTCGGCGGCACGCGCACGGTCGACGTGCACGTGCGGCGCCTGCGCGCGAAGCTCGGCGACCTCGAGGGGCTCATCGGCACCGTGCGCAACGTCGGCTACCGGTTCAACGTCCACGAGGAGGACGAGCGCGACCTGCCCGTCTCGGCGAGCTGACGGCGCCCCGGCGAACGTGTAACCGGGCGTTCACGCCGGCGGCCACACCCCGGCGACGCCGGTGGCATGATGAGGGGATGAACGCCGACGCCACCCTCACCGAGAGCGAAGAGCGGACCAGCAGCGACTTCGACGACGACTTCGAGCCGCTCGACACCGCGGGCGCACCCGAACTCCCCGACGCCCGCTACCTCGACCGCGAGCTGAGCTGGCTGGCGTTCAACCAGCGGGTGCTCGAACTCGCCGAGGACCCGACGCTGCCGGTGCTCGAGCGCGCGAACTTCCTCGCGATCTTCGCGTCGAACCTCGATGAGTTCTTCATGGTGCGGGTCGCCGGCCTGAAGCGCCGCATCACGACCGGCCTCGCGGTGCCGACCAACGTCGGGCGCGCGCCGGCCGACGTGCTGAGCGACATCTCCCAGGCGGCGCACGAGCTGCAGGAGCGGCATGCGCGCGCCTACCAGGAGCTGGTCCGCCCGGCACTCGCCGATGCCGGCGTGCGCATCGTCGCCTGGCACGACCTCGGCGAGGCCGAGCAGGAGCGGCTCGACGACTACTTCGCGGCGCAGATCTTCCCGGTGCTCATGCCATTGGCGGTCGACCCGGCGCATCCGTTCCCCTACATCTCGGGTCTCTCGCTGAACCTGTCGGTGCGCGTGCGCAACAGCCGTACCGGCAGGCAGGAGTTCGCGCGCGTGAAGGTGCCGCAGATGCTGCCGCGCTACATCAAGGTGAGCGACGAGGAGACCGTCGACGACGCCCGCTACATCTCGCTCGAGTCGCTCATCGCGAACCATCTCTCCGACCTCTTCCCGGGCATGGACGTGCTCGACCACCACGTCTTCCGCGTCACCCGCAACGAGGACGTGGAGATCGAGGAGGACGAGACCGAGAACCTGATCAAGGCGCTCGAGAAGGAGCTCCTCCGACGCCGGTTCGGGCCGCCCATCCGCCTCGAGATCACCGACGACATGGACGACGTGACGCTGGGCCTGCTGGTGCGCGAGCTCGACGTGACCGAGCAGGAGGTCTACCGCCTGCCCGCACCGCTCGACCTCGGCGGCCTGTTCGACATCGCGAAGATCGACCGCCCCGACCTGCACTACCCGCCGCACGTGCCCACGACCGCGCTGCAGCTGCGGCCGTCGGAGTCGAACCTCGACGCCGACGTGTTCGCCGCGATCGACCGGCGCGACGTGCTCGTGCACCACCCGTACGAGTCGTTCGCGACGAGCGTCCAGGCGTTCCTCGAGCAGGCGGCCGCCGACCCCGACGTGCTGGCGATCAAGCAGACGCTCTACCGCACCTCGGGCGACAGCCCCATCATCGAGGCGCTCATCGACGCCGCCGAGGCGGGCAAGCAGGTGCTCGCACTCGTGGAGATCAAGGCCCGGTTCGACGAGGCCGCGAACATCACCTGGGCGCGCAAGCTCGAGAAGGCCGGCGTGCACGTCGTGTACGGACTCGTCGGGCTGAAGACGCACTGCAAGCTCGCGCTCGTCATCCGCCAGGAGAAGGGCGAGCTGCGCCACTACAGCCACATCGGCACGGGCAACTACAACCCGAAGACGAGCCGGCTGTACGAGGACATGGGGCTGTTCACCGCCGACGGGCAGGTCGGCAAGGACCTCACGCGCCTGTTCAACGAGCTGTCGGGCTACGCGATCGAGAAGAAGTTCAAGCGTCTGCTGGTCGCGCCGCTGCACCTGCGGAAGGGGCTGCTGAAGCGCATCGCGCAGGAGGCGCGCAACGCCGAGGAGGGCAAGCCCAGCGGCATCCGCATCAAGGTCAACTCGATGGTCGACGAGGCGATCATCGACGCGCTCTACCGCGCGTCGAACGCGGGCGTGCCGGTCGAGGTGTGGGTGCGCGGCATCTGCAGCCTGAAGCCGGGCGTGCCGGGCATGAGCGAGCACATCCGGGTGCGGTCGGTGCTCGGCCGCTACCTCGAGCACTCGCGCATCTTCTCGTTCCACAACGACGGCGAGCCGGAGGTGTTCATCGGCAGCGCCGACATGATGCACCGCAACCTCGACCGCAGGGTCGAGGCGCTCGTGCGCCTCACCGACCGCGGCCACATCGCCGAGGTCGGGGCGAATTTCGACAAGGCCATGGACGACGGCACGTCGTCGTGGTGGCTCGGCGCGGACGGCGTCTGGGAGCGGCACTCGACGGACGCGGAGGGACGCCCGCTGGACGACCTGCAGAACTGGCTCATGCAGCAGATCGGCCAGCGCACCCGCACGGGAACCCGACGGTGAGCGCGGCCGCCGTCTACGCGGCCGGGGCCGTCTGCTGGCGGTGGATCGACGGGCGCATCCACGTGCTCGTCGTGCACCGCACGCAGCAGGGCGACGTCACCATCCCCAAGGGCAAGGTCGACCCCGGCGAGAGCCTCCCGCAGACCGCGGTGCGCGAGATCAAGGAGGAGACCGGCCTCTCGATCGCGCTCGGGGTGCCGCTCGGCGAGATCCGCTACCTCATGCCGAACGGTCGCGAGAAGGTCGTGCACTACTGGGCGGGCGAGGTCACCGACGACGCCATCCGGAGGTCGACCTTCGTGCCGAACGGCGAGATCGCGGCACTCGAATGGGTCACGCTCAAGCGCGCCCGGAGCTACCTGAGCTACGAGTCCGACGTCGTGCTGCTCGAGCGGTTCGCGGCGCTGGTCGACGACGGGGTGACGAGCACGGTGCCGCTGATCGTGCTGCGGCACGGCAAGGCCAGGTCGCGCAGCGGTTGGGGCAAGAAGGACGACTCGGCGCGGCCGCTGGTCGCGCGCGGCGTCGCGCAGGCCGCCGCGCTGGCGCCGACGCTCGCAGCCTGGTCGCCGACCCGCATCGTGTCGAGTCCGGCCGTGCGCTGCGTGACGACGGTCGCGCCCCTGGCGGCCGACGCGCACATCGAGATCAAGCGCAGCGACGACCTCTCGCAGGCGTCGTGGGAGGCGGGCACCGCGAACGTCCGGCGGGTCGTCGGCAAGCGGGTGCGCGCCCGCAAGCCGGCCGTCATCTGCAGCCACCGGCCCGTGCTGCCGGACATCATGCGCGAGATCGCGCTCGCGACCGGCACGCCGATCGGCACCTACGCCGAGGATGCGGCCGAGATGGATGCCGGCGGGTTCAGCGTCGTGCACCTCTCGACCGAGAACCCGGCGTCCGGGATCGTCGCGCTCGAGACGCATCCCGCGCGCCCCTGACTCCGGGTCGGACCACCCGCTGGTTCCGTGCCGTTCACCTCCCGTTCACCGATGGGGAGACGACGCGTCACTCGTGCTGCGTACCGTCGCTCGCGTGCCGGAGATCTCCGGCCGTCACCTGCATCCGAACCCGGAAGGGAATCACGTGAATCTCAAGCGTTTCGGCGCCCCCGCCGCAATCGCCGCCGCCGCAGCACTCGCGCTCAGCTCCTGCGCGGCCAACGAGGGAGGCTCCTCGTCCGACGACACCACCGACTCGTCGCTCTCCGGCACCCTCGTGGGTGCAGGCGCCTCGTCGCAGGGCTCCGCTCAGGAGGCCTGGATCGCCGCGTTCCAGACCGCGAACCCCGACGTGACCGTCAACTACGACCCGTCGGGCTCGGGCGCCGGTCGCGAGACGTTCCAGGAGGGCGCCAGCGACTTCGCCGGTTCCGACCGTGCGTTCAACGACGAGGAGATCGCCGAGGGCAACTTCCAGGCCTGCGCTCCCGACACGAACATCATCGAGCTGCCGCTGTACATCTCGCCGATCGCCGTGATCTTCAACCTCGAGGGCGTCGAGACGCTGAACCTCGACGCCGACACCCTCGCCGGCATCTTCGGCGGCGAGATCACCAACTGGAACGACGACGCGATCGTCGAGCAGAACGACGGCGTCGAGCTGCCCGACCTGGCCATCACCGCCGTGCACCGTGCCGACGACTCGGGCACCACCGAGAACTTCACCGAGTACCTCGGTGCGGCTGCTCCCGACTTGTGGACCTACGAGGCCGACGGCGTCTGGCCGTTCGAGGGCGGCGAGGCCGCCCAGGGCACCTCGGGCGTCGTCGACGCCGTGACCAACGGCACCGGCACCATCGGCTACGCCGACGCGTCGCGCGCCGGCGACCTCGGCACCGTCGCGGTCAAGGTCGGCGAGGAGTACGTGCCGTACTCGCCCGAGGCCGCTGCCGCGATCGTCGACGCGTCGCCGTTCGTCGAGGGCCGCTCGGAGTTCGACCTCGCGATCGAGCTCCAGCGCGACACGACCGAGTCGGGCACCTACCCGATCGTGCTGGTCAGCTACCTCGTCGCCTGCGAGCAGTACGCCGACTCGGCCAACGTCGAGCTCGTGAAGGCGTACCTCGGCTACATCGCCAGCCCCGAGGGCCAGGACGCGTCGGCCGAGTCCGCCGGTTCGGCTCCGATCTCGGAGAACCTGCGCGAGCTCGCCACCGCTGCGATCGACTCGATCCAGTAATTCGGCATAGGTTGGAGCCCGACCCCGTGAGAGGCGTTTCGCACGGGGTCGGGCTCCACCGGCCCGGCCTCCAGCCCGCACCATTGACGACGAGGATCCGAACCCGATGACGACGACCACCCAGGCCCCTCCCATCCGGGGCAAGCAACGAGCAGGCGACCGCGTCTTCTCGGGATCGGCCGTCTTCGCCGGCGCGATGATCCTGGTGACGCTCGGCGCCGTCGCGATCTTCCTGATCGTCCAGTCGGTCCCGGCACTGTTCGCCACCTCCGAGAACGCGTCGATCCTCACCACCAACTTCTGGGACTACGTCTGGCCGCTGCTGTTCGGCACGGTCTGGGCCGCCGCCCTCGCGCTCATCATCGCGACGCCGCTCTCCATCGGCATCGCGCTCTTCATCTCGCACTACGCTCCGCGCCGCCTCGCCTCGGCGCTCGGCTACATCGTCGACCTGCTCGCCGCCGTGCCGTCGGTCGTCTTCGGCCTCTGGGGCATCGGCGTGCTGGCCCCGGCGGTCCAGCCGCTGTACAGCTGGCTCGTCGACAACATGGGCTGGTTCCCGCTCTTCGCCGGCCCGGTCTCCGGCACCGGCCGCACCATCCTCACCGCCGCCGTCGTGCTCGCCGTGATGGTGCTGCCGATCATGACCGCCATCAACCGCGAGGTCTTCCTGCAGACGCCGGTGCTGCACGAGGAGGCCGCGCTCGCCCTCGGCGCGACACGCTGGGAGATGATCCGCACCGCGGTCCTCCCGTTCGGCGCCCCGGGCATGCTCTCCGCCGGCGTGCTGGGCCTCGGCCGTGCGCTCGGCGAGACCATGGCGGTCGCCATGGTGCTGTCGGCCACCGGCGCCGTCACCTTCCAGCTGCTCACCTCGGTGAACCCCTCCACCATCGCGGCGAACATCGCCCTGAGCTTCCCCGAGGCGTACGGCATCAACATCAACGTGCTGATCGCGACCGGCCTCATCCTCTTCATCGTCACGTTCGGCGTCAACGCGCTCGCCCGCTGGGTCGTGAGCCGCCGCAAGGAATTCTCGGGAGCGAACTGATGGCCACCACGACCACCCGACCCGCTGCCTCCTCGACCTCGGTCGAGAACTCGCTCGCAGCGGCGAAGCTCCCCACCTACGCCCTCTGGATCGTCTTCGGCGTCTCGTTCGCCGTGGTCGGCGCCGTGCTGCTGCTGATCGCGATCGCCTCCGAGTCCGAGTTCAACTACGCCGGCTGGCTCATCATCGGCGGGCTCCTCTACGCGCTCAGCACCTGGCTGTTCTCCTCGCTCGTCGAGGGACGCCGCCGCGGCATGGACCGCTTCATCACGGCGCTCGTGATCGGGGCGTTCGTCATCGCGATGATCCCGCTGATCTCGGTCACCTGGACCGTGGTCAGCCTCGGCGCGGCCCGATTCGACATCGAGTTCTTCTCCTACTCGATGCGCAACGTCACCGGCGAGGGCGGTGGCGCCCTGCACGCCATCATCGGCACGCTCGAGATGACCGGCATGGCCGCGCTCATCTCGATCCCGATCGGCCTCATGACCTCGATCTACCTGGTCGAGTACGGCCGCGGCGCCGTCGCGCGCGGCATCACCTTCCTCGTGGACGTCATGACGGGCATCCCCTCGATCGTCGCGGGCCTGTTCGCCTACTCGCTGTTCTCGATCTTCCTCGGACCCGGCACCCGTACCGGCTTCGCCGGATCGATCGCCCTCGCGGTGCTGATGATCCCGGTCGTCGTGCGCTCGAGCGAGGAGATGCTGCGGCTCGTGCCGAACGAGCTCCGCGAGGCCTCCTACGCGCTCGGCGTGCCGAAGTGGCTCACGATCGTGAAGGTCGTGCTGCCCACCTCGATCGCCGGCATCACGACCGGCATCATGCTCTCGATCGCGCGCGTCATCGGCGAGACCGCCCCGCTGCTCATCGCCGCGGGCTTCACCGCGAGCATGAACTACAACCTGTTCGAGGGCCGCATGAGTTCACTCCCCGTGTTCGTGTACACGCAGTACGCGAACCAGGGCAACCCGCCCGAGGCCTACCTCGATCGGGCGTGGGCCGGTGCGCTCACCCTGATCATCATCGTCATGGCCCTCAACCTCGTCGCGCGCCTCGTCGCCCGCACCTTCGCCCCGAAGACCGGCCGTTAGGGCCAGCAAAGGAAACCCGTGTCCAAGCGCATCGAAGTCAACGACCTCAACGTCTACTACGGCAAGTTCCGCGCCGTGGAGGGCGTGAGCCTCGAGATCGAACCCCGCTCCGTCACGGCCTTCATCGGGCCGTCCGGCTGCGGCAAGACCACCTTTCTCCGCACGCTCAACCGCATGCACGAGGTCACCCCCGGGGCATCCGTCGAGGGCGAGGTGCTCATCGACGGCAACAACCTGTACGGCCAGGGCGTCGACCCGGTGCTCGTGCGTCGCCAGGTGGGCATGGTCTTCCAGCGCCCGAACCCGTTCCCGACCATGTCGATCCGCGAGAACGTGCTGGCGGGCGTGAAGCTCAACAACCGCCGCATCTCGAAGAAGGACGCCGACGACCTCGTCGAGCAGTCGCTGCAGGGCGCCAACCTCTGGAACGAGGTCAAGGACCGCCTCGACCGCCCCGGCTCGGGCCTCTCGGGCGGCCAGCAGCAGCGCCTCTGCATCGCGCGCACCATCGCGGTCTCCCCCGAGGTCATCCTCATGGACGAGCCGTGCTCGGCCCTCGACCCGATCTCGACGCTCGCGATCGAGGACCTCATCGAGGAGCTGAAGAAGGAGTACACGATCGTGATCGTGACCCACAACATGCAGCAGGCCTCGCGCGTGTCCGACAAGACCGCGTTCTTCAACATCGCCGGCACCGGCAAGCCCGGCAAGCTCATCGAGTACGACGACACCACGACGATCTTCTCCAACCCGACCCAGAAGTCGACCGAGGACTACGTCTCGGGCCGCTTCGGGTAGGCAGGGCCCGGCAGAAACAGTCGGATGCCTCGGGGACGCGCTCCCCGGGGCATCCGTCGTTTCCCCATCCGTGCAGAAAAGCGTGCAGATTTCTCCACCTCCACCCCCTGCCGGGCCGCCGCGCGCGCTGCTAGCGTGGGGGCCACCCGGTGCCGGACCCACCCCTTCGGCACCGCCCGCGATCGCACACCAGCGGTGAGCAGATGGATGCGCGGCGCACCGCGCCGCCCCACACGGCAGACCGCTCGGCGAGACGACTCCCGGCTGGTCGCCGACCCGCACCCGGCGATGGCGCACGCGTGCGCCCGCGACCCCCACGGAGGACCCGACGATGAGCATCGACGACATCACCAGCACGACGCACACCCGCACCCCGATCACCCTCACCGACGCCGAGATCTTCGCCGCGCACGACGGCGGCAAGCTCGAGATCGCCCTCAGCTCGCCGCTCGAGACGAAGCGCGACCTGTCGATCGCCTATACGCCGGGCGTCGCGCAGGTGAGCCGCACCATCCGCGACGCCCCCGAGGCGGCGCGCCAGTACACCTGGGCGAGCCGGCTCGTCGCCGTCGTGAGCGACGGCACGGCGGTGCTCGGGCTGGGCGACATCGGCGCGTCGGCGTCGCTGCCGGTCATGGAGGGCAAGTCGGCGCTGTTCCGCAGGTTCGGCGGGCTGAACTCCATTCCGCTCGTGCTCGAGACCACCGACGTCGACGAGATCGTCGAGACGCTCGTGCGGCTGCGGTCGAGCTTCGGCGCGGTGAACCTGGAGGACATCGCGGCGCCCCGCTGCTTCGAGCTCGAGGCGAAGCTCATCGAGGCGCTCGACATGCCGGTCATGCACGACGACCAGCACGGCACCGCCGTGGTGGCGCTCGCGGCGCTGCTGAACGCGGCGCGCATCGTGGAGCGCGAGCTGCCGTCGCTGCGCGTCGTCATCTCCGGTGCGGGGGCGGCGGGCATCGCAGTCGCCGAGATCCTGCTGCGCTCGGGCGTGGAGGACGTGGTGCTGCTCGATTCGCGCGGCATCCTGCATGCGGAGCGGCCCGGGCTCGAGGGCGTCAAGGCCGACTACGCGGTGCGCACGAACCCGCGCGGCCTCACCGGCGGCATCGACGAGGCGCTCGAGGGCGCGGACGTGTTCATCGGCGTCTCGTCGGGCACGGTGCCCGAGGAGACGATCGCCCGCATGTCGGCTGACGCGATCGTGTTCGCGCTGTCGAACCCCGACCCCGAGGTGCACCCCGACGTCGCGTCCCGGCACGCCCGCGTGGTCGCGACCGGGCGGAGCGACTTCCCGAACCAGATCAACAACGTGCTGGCGTTCCCGGGCATCTTCCGCGGTGCGCTCGACGCGGGCGCCCGCCGCATCACGCCCGAGATGAAGCTCGCGGCCGCGCACGCGATCGCCGGCATCGTGGGCGACGACCTCGCCGCCGATCGCATCGTGCCGAGCCCGCTCGACGACCGGGTCGCGCCCGCCGTGGCCGCGGCCGTCATGGCGGCCGCGGAGGCCGGGTCCGCGCTCAGTCGCGAGGACTGAGCAGGTACGCGTTGAACGCCGCGGTGCGCGGGTCGACGGGCAGGTCGCGTCCGTCGATCCGTCGCACCGGGGCGGCCATGCGGATGCTGGAGACCAGCCACGCGGCATCCGCCGTCTCCAGCTCGTCGACCGTGATGTCGCGGACCTCGGTGCGCTCGCCCGTGGCCGCGAGGTGCTCGAAGAGCGAGACCTGGGTGGTGCCTCGCAGGATCGCGCCGCTCGGTGCGGGCGTCGAGAAGACGTCGCCGTGGCGGAGGATGACCGACGAGGTCGGCCCCTCCATCACGTAGCCGTCGCTCGTCACGAACAGCGCGTCGTCGGCGCCGCGCCGGCGCGCCTCGCGGATGGCCGCCATGTTCACGGCGTACGAGAGCGTCTTCGCGCCCAGCAGCAGCCACGGGGCCCGGTCGGGCGTGCCGAGGTCGAAGCCGCGGTCGAGGGTCACGACGGCGAGTCCCTCGGTGCGTGCGCGGGTCTGGTCGGCGGCCGGGAAGGCGTGCAACCAGGCGGTGGGCGCGGGCCCGTGCTCGACGCCGCGGCTCAGCACGAGCTTCAGGGCGTGCTCCCCCTCGACGGCAGCGCGGCCACCGCACGGGCCGCGGCCGCCTCCCACTGCCCGAGGTGCGGTGCGGGCAGGTCGCAGATGCGCGCGGAGTTCTGCAGGCGCGCGAGGTGCGGGCGCAACTCTTGCGCGTGCCCGTCCACCACGCCGAGGGTCTCGAAGATGCCGTCGCCGCGCTGCGTGCTGAGCTCGCCCACGCGGAGCGCCGGCTCGGCCTGGTCGACCTCGCGGAAGGTGGCCTGGATCGCCCGGTCGTCGACCTCGGCGTCGTGCGGCAGCGGGTCGATCAGCAGCGTGAACGTGTCGGGCATGGCACGATGCTACGCGCTCGGTGCGGGCGGGCGGATGCCTCGTGGAGACGATGGCGGCCGGCCGCAGAACGCCTCTCGGCGCGAGGCCGCTCGTAGCGGCGAGAATTGGAGCCCGGGGTTACTGCGACCGGCCACGACCAGTGTAAACAGTCGGCCGGGTCGGTTTCATTCCCGTTCGCCGGGCGCGATATCGCTCGCGCCCGGGCGCGTCAGTCGAGCCGCTCGCGCCGCCACAGTCGAGCGCACGCCGAGAGCTCGACCGACAGCTGGCTGAGCCGCAGCGCACGGGTCGTCAGCGAGGCGCCCCGGTCGGAGTCGGCGAGGTCGGCCGCGTCGGCCAGGCTCGCGGAGCCGAGGGCGGTGATGCGGCAGAACGAGGCGGCGCGCTCGAGTGCGATCGCGAAGTCGCCTGCGAACGCGCCGCGGAGGATCTGGTCGGCGAGCGCGAGCACCTCGTCGGGGCCGGTCGGCGAAGCCGCGCCGGCGACCACGCGGTCGCCCGTGGTGGCGAGCGCGGCACCCTGTTCGAAGACGTAGCCCATGCCGGTGGGGTCCTGCCGGATGAGCGCGCGCAGCAGGTAGATGCGCCACAGCGCGCCGGGCAGGCTGCGCGCGCCGGCGCGAGACCAGAGCTCGGCCACCGTGTCGATGCCGTGCTCGTCGGTGAACGACACGAGCCGCTCGACCACCTCGGGGTCGGGGTCGTCGCGCACGCGCGCGAGCAGCGCGGTCGCGCTGTCGTGCGCCGCGCGGTTCAGCTGCGCCGGGTCCTCGGCGCCCTCGTACCCCTCGAACGCCCCGGAGGGCATCCGCACTGGTCGGTGGTGGTCGGCTCCGCTCATACCCCGGCCACGATACCCCGCCTGCATCGGAGGACGGCCGGGCCTGTGGCATCCGCCCGACCCCGGTAGATTGGGTGCCCGGGCCTGTAGCTCAGTTGGCAGAGCAGTGGACTTTTAATCCATGGGTCGTGGGTTCGAGCCCCACCGGGCCCACCGTCACCGATCGGCGCTCACCAGCTGCTGAGCGCGTTGGTGCGAGATGCCGAGGGCAGCGCCCACTTCGCGGATGGTGAGTCCGTGCGCTCGGAGCGCCCGGGCCGCAGCCCGCGATTCCTCGGCCGCACGTGACCTGGCGTGCGCCTCTTCTGCACGCAGCGCGGAGGCCGCCGCGAGGTGCGCCTCCACCTCGATCGGCAGCTCGATCTCCACAGAGAGATCGACAGCAGCCGCATCCTGCCCAGTCACGCCTTCGATGTAGTCCGCGGCCATCTCCTCGACCTCGGCAAGATTGCGTGCCTGGGTCGCGCCGTCGAGGGACGGGATCTCCACGAACCAGAACTTTCCGTCCCTGCGGACAATCACCTCATACGTCGTTCGCGTCGCGGCCGTCATGTCATTCCCCGTCCTGATCGAGCGCTCGGTAGCAGTCGCGGAGGATCTTCGCGGCGAGCGCCTCACCGATCTCGCGGTGACGAGGGATCATGATGACCGTTCCGTTCAACCGGTACTTGTCGTGCTTGGTTCCCCCACGAACACCCACTCGACGCCGTGCGTCCGGGCGAGCGCGAATGCGCCTTTGCAGTGCCACCTTCTTCATCGCCAGTCTATCTCTCACTAGACATGGACGGCAATGGCGATCTAGACACTCAACGACCGCTCGGAACCGTCCCTTATGCGCCCGATCGTCGCGGTCCCGCGCGCGCGGACGCGAAGCTCGCGCCAAAGTCAGTTCAGTCGCGCAGCCGCACGCGGGTGTCGAGGAGAGGATGCGAGAGTGCCGCGAATCACTCCGCCGTCGCAGCCTCCAGGCGCACGAGCACCGACTTCGAGGCGGGCGTGTTGCTCACGTCGGCGACCGAGTCGAGCGGCACGAGCACGTTCGTCTCGGGGTAGTACGCGGCGGCGTTGCCGCGCGGGGTCGAGTACGAGACGATGCGGAACCGGGGCGCACGGCGCTCGACGCGGTCGGGCGCGACCGAGACCAGGTCGACGAGGTCGCCGTCGGTGAAGCCGGCCGCGGCGATGTCGTCGGGGTGCAGCATGACCACACGACGGCCGCCGGCGATGCCGCGGTAGCGGTCGTCCTTGCCGTAGATCGTGGTGTTGTACTGGTCGTGCGATCGGAGCGTCTGCAGCAGGAGGCATCCGCTCGGGATCTCGGGGTACTCGAGCGCGTTCGCCGTGAACCTGGCCGTGCCCGTCGCGGTCGCGAAGCGCCGGTCGTCGCGCGGCGCGTTCGGCAGGCGCAGGCTCTCGCCCTCGGCGATCGCCTCCTCGAGGCCCTCGAAGCCCGGCACGACGGCCGAGATGGCCGCCCGGACCTGCGCGTAGTCGCCGCGCCACGCGGCCCAGTCGACGGCGGGTGCGCCGCCGGGGGCGAGGGTCGGATGCTCCGAGGCGAACACCTCCTCGGCGATGCGGGTCACGATGGCGACCTCCGACAGCAGGTCGTCGCTCGCGGGCCGGAGCCGGCCGCGGGAGGCGTGCACCATGCCCATCGAGTCCTCGACGGTGACGCGCTGGTCGCCGGTCGCCTGCGCGTCGCGCTCGGTGCGCCCGAGCGTCGGCAGGATGAGCGCGCGGCGCCCGCCTATGAGGTGCGAGCGGTTGAGCTTCGTCGACACCTGCACGGTCAGCTCGAGGTTCGAGAGCGCCTTCTCGGTGACCTCGGTGTCGGGCGTCGCCCGCACGAAGTTGCCGCCCATGCCGATGAACACGCGCGCCTTCCCGTCGCGCATCGCGCGGATCGCGTCGACCGTGTCGTAGCCGTGCGCGCGCGGCGACGCGAACGCGAACTCGCGATCGATGGCGTCGTGGAACCACTCGGGCATCCGCTCGAAGATGCCCATGGTGCGGTCGCCCTGCACGTTCGAGTGCCCGCGCACGGGGCAGACGCCCGCGCCCGGGCGGCCGACGTTGCCCTGCAGCAGCAGCACGTTCACCACGTCGCGGAGGGTCGCGACGGCGTGCTTGTGCTGGGTGAGCCCCATGGCCCAGCAGACGATGGCGGAGGGGGCATCCGCCAGCATCGTGCCGACCTCGCGGATGCCGGCCTCGGGGAGCCCGGTGGCCCGCTCGACCTCGGCCCAGTCGAGCGCGCCCGCGGCCGCCGCGTAGTCGTCGAACCCGCTCGTGTGCTCGGCGATGAAGGCCTCGTCGAGCACGTCGCCGCGCTCGGCGTGCAGGTCGAGCAGCACGCGACCGAGGGCCTGGAAGAGCGCCTGGTCGCCGCCGAGGCGCACCTGCAGGTAGCGGTCGGCGATCTTCGTGCCGCGACCGACGATGCCGCGGGGCGACTGCGGGTCGTCGAAGCGGATGAGCCCGGCCTCGGGCAGCGGGTTGACCGCGACGATCGTCGCGCCGGCGAGCTTCGCCTTCTCGAGCGCGCTCAGCATGCGCGGGTGGTTCGTGCCGGGGTTCTGGCCGGCGACGATGATGAGCGACGCCGAGTGGATGTCCTCGAGGCTCACGGTGCCCTTGCCGATGCCGAGCGTCTCGGTGAGCGCCGACCCGCTCGACTCGTGGCACATGTTCGAGCAGTCGGGCAGGTTGTTCGTGCCGATGCCGCGCACGAGCAGCTGGTAGGCGAACGCGGCCTCGTTCGACGTGCGGCCGGACGTGTAGAAGATCGACTGGTCGGGGTGGTCCATGGCGCGCAGCTCGTCGCCGATGAGGCGGAACGCGTCGTCCCACGAGACGGGCGCGTAGTGGGTCGCGCCCTCCTCGAGCAGCATCGGCTCGGTGAGCCGCCCCTGCTGGCCGAGCCAGTAGTCGTCGTGCCCGCGCAGGTCGTCGACCGAGTGCTCGGCGAAGAAGGCGCGGCCCACCCGGCGCAGCGTCGCCTCCTCGGCCACGGCCTTCGCGCCGTTCTCGCAGAACTCGGCCGTGTGGCGCGAGTCCCCTCGGGCCAGGCGCAGCCCATGCAGTCGAAGCCGTCCTTCTGGTTGACCTTCAGCAGGGTCTGCGCGCTGCGCACGACGCCCATCTGCGCAATCGATGCCTGCACGGCGTGCAGCACCCCGGGTACGCCGACGGCGCGGGTCTTGGGCTCCGAGACCCGCAGTTCCGCCTCGTCGATGTCGGATTCGGGGGCGTTCCGCGCCATGGACGTGCTCCTTCGCCGGGTCGTGACGCGGTCACTCTACGCCAGCGGCGGCCGCCCGAGCCCGCACGGGATTTCCGCAACGCGTGCACACGGTGGAAGCTTGATGCATGTCACGGATGACAATGCGCCGCCGCATCGAGCGGGTGCGGGTCGGCGCGGGCGACGAGATCGCCACGAGCCGGCGCGAGGATCGCCTCGCGGTCGAGGAGCCCCTCGAGATCCGCGTGGGCGGCGAGCAGTTCGCCGTGACGATGCGCACGCCCGGCGACGACTTCGACCTGGTCGCCGGGTTCCTCCTCTCGGAGGGCGTGCTCGGCATCGGCGCGCCGGCGGCCATGCGGTTCTGCGCGGGCGAGCCCGGCCAGGAGAACACGTACAACGTGATCGACGCCACCTTGGGCCCGGATGCCGCGGCCGACGCGCTCCGCGACACCCGGCGCGTGCTCGCGACGAGCGCGTGCGGCCTCTGCGGCATCCCCTCGCTCGATGCCGTGACCAAGGCGTCGCGGTTCGACGTGGCCGACGACCCGCTGCGCATCGACCTCGGCGTGCTGCTGTCGCTGCCCGACCGCCTGCGCGACCGGCAGCGCCTGTTCGACGACACCGGCGGCGTGCACGCCGCCGGCCTGTTCACGGCCGACGGCGAGCTGCTCTGCCTCCGGGAGGACGTCGGGCGCCACAACGCGGTCGACAAGGTCGTCGGCTGGGCGGTGCGCGAGGGCCGGCTGCCGCTGTCGGGCACCGTGCTGCAGGTCTCGGGGCGGGCGTCGTTCGAACTGGTGCAGAAGGCGCGCCTCGCGGGCATCCCGATGCTCGCGGCGGTGAGCGCCCCGTCGACGGCCGCGGTCGAGCAGGCGGATGCCGCGGGGCTGACCCTCGCGGGCTTCAGCCGCGGCACGGGCATCAACCTCTACACGCGGCCCGACCGGGTCGTGCGATGACGGCGGCGCGATGAACTGGACCCTCGTGCTCGACCTGCTGCTGATCGCGGCGCTGGCCGGCGCGTTCGTGCGCGGCTGGCGGAGCGGACTGTTGCACACCGCGGGTGCGCTCGCCGGGCTGGTCGCGGGCGGCGTGGCGGCGTTCCTGCTGCTGCCGACGATCGTCGCGTGGATCCCGTGGCCGCAGTGGCGCGTGGTCGGCGCGTTCGCGGCCGCACTGCTGCTGCTCATCGCGGGCGCCTCGATCGGCGACGCGCTCGGGCGCCTCCTCCGGCGCGGAGCGGAGACCGTGAAGCTCGCCCCGGTCGACCGGCTGCTCGGCGGTGCCGCCACCACGGTCGTGGCGGCGCTCGTGATCGCGCTGCTCGGCGGCGGCATCGCCGCGATGGGCGTGCCGTGGCTGTCGCCGGTGGTCGCCTCCTCGGCGATCGTGCGCGGCATCGACGCGATCACGCCCGCACCGGCGCGCGCCGCGATCGCGCAGGTGCGACAGGCGGCGTTCGACGACGCCATCCCGTGGCTGTTCGACGCGCTCGGCCAGCCCACCGAGGCGCCAGACATCCCGGAGGTCGACACCGCCGGGCCGGAACTGCGCGAGGCCACGCAGTCGGTCGTGCGCATCTCGGGTGCCGCCTTCGAGTGCGGCATCTCGGTGACGGGCAGCGGATTCGTCGTGGCATCCGATCGGGTCGTGACCAACGCGCACGTCGTCGCGGGCGTCGACCAGCCGGTCGTCGAGGCACCGGGCCGCACGCCGGTGCCCGGCCGGGTCGTGTACTACGACGAGGACGCCGACCTCGCCGTGATCGCGACCGACGGGCTCGCCGCGTCGCCCCTCGCGCTCGGCGACACGCTGCCGTCGGGTGCCGAGGCCGTGGTGGCGGGGTACCCGTACGGCGGGCCGCTCGAGCTGGCGCCCGCACAGGTGCTGTCGGCGGGGCCGCTCGTGTTCAACGGCACGCTCGCCGACCGCCCGCGGGACGCCTACACGCTCGCCGCCGCCGTCTACCAGGGCGACTCGGGCGGCCCCGTGCTCACGACCGACGGCGTCGTCGCGGGCGTCGTGTTCGGCAAGGCGGAGTCGGTGGCCGACGTCGGCTACGCGGTGACCATGGTCGAGCTCGATCCCGTGGCCGAGGCCGCCGCCGGGCTGACGCAGCCCGTCGGCACGGGCGCCTGCCACGTGGGCTGAGGGCGGGCCGGGCTCCGTTCGCCGGCTCAGCCGACGATGGCGCGCAGCCCGCGCATGAGCGCGAGCCGCTCGTCGGCGGTGCGGCCGAGCGGCGCGGCCGCCAGCACGCCGACGCCCGCAGCGTCGAACGCGGCGACCCGCTCGGCGACCTGCGCGGGCGTGCCGACGAGGTTCATCGCGAGCGCGAGCTCATCGGGCACGGCGGCGACGGCCTCCTCCTTGCGGCCGGCGAGGAACAGCTCCTGGATGGTCGCCGCGACGTCGCCGTACCCGTAGCCCGTGACGAGCGTGTTGTAGAAGTTCTTGCCGCGCGCGCCCATGCCACCGACGTAGAGCGCGATCTGCTGCTTCACGGTCGGCAGCACGGCCGCGACGTCGTCGCCGATGTAGAGCGCGGTGGTCGCGAAGATCTCGAGCGGCGCGAGCGCCGGGTCGCGCCTCGCGGTGCCGGCGTCGAGCGCCTCGCCCCAGACGTCGCGGGCGCGCTCCGGGTGGAACAGCGTCGGCAGCCAGGCGTCGGCGATCTCGGCGGTCTGCTCGACCGACTTCGGGCCGAGCGACGCGATGAGGATCGGGATGTCGGCGCGCACGGGCTCGTTGATGAGCTTGAGCGGCTTGCCGAGCCCCGTGCCCTGGTCGGCCGGCAGCGGGATCGTGTAGTGCTTCCCGGCGTGCTCGAGGCGCTCGCGCCGCCAGACCGCCCGGCAGATCTCGACGACCTCGCGGGTGCGGCCGAGCGGGGCGTCGTACGGCACGCCGTGGAAGCCCTCGATCGCCTGCGGGCCCGATGCGCCGATGCCCAGCGTGAACCGGCCGTCGGAGACGAAGTCGAGGCCCGCCGCGGTCATCGCGGTGAGCGTCGGCGTGCGCGTGTAGAGCTGCAGGATGCCGCTGACCAGCCGCATCCGCTCGGTGCGCGCCGCGAGGAACCCCAGCTGGCTGACGGCGTCGAACGAGTACGCCTCGGGCACCACGACCAGCTCGACCCCGGCCTGCTCGAGCGCCTCGACCTCGGCGGCGGCCTCGCGGAAGCCGCCGGCATAGCTCAGCATCATGCCGATCTGCATGACGCCCCTACTCGGCCGAGAACCCGGCGAAGCGGATGCCCCAGCGGACCTCCCACTGCTCGCCGGGGTGCAGCCAGCGCACGCCCTTGCCCGAGTTGAACGCCTCGGCGGGCGCCGTCATCGGCTCGATCGCGATCGCGGCATCGCCGTCCTCGCCCGGGTAGGTGCGGGTCGTGTACACCTGCACGTAGCCGAACTCGTCGTCGGCCCACATCGCCACGCTGCGGCCGTCGGGCGCGGTGAGCGAGTGCACCGACTCGCCCTCCTCGACCTCGACCTCGCCGAACGCGTCGTCGAGCGACAGGTCGCCCACGCGCGCGCCGCCGCGCAGGTCGAACGGCGTGCCCTCGACCGGCACCTCGCCGGTCGGCAGCAGGCGCTCGTCGACCTCGATGTGGCTGGCGGCCGCGAGCCGCAGTTCGAGCTCCTCCGTGCGCACGCCGCCGATCTTCAGGAACGGGTGGGTGCCGACCGCGACCGGGGCGGGCTCGGAGCCGAGGTTCTCGATGAAGTGCGTGACGTCGAGGCCGTCGGAGACGAGCTCGTAGCGCACCGCGGTGCGCAGCAGGAACGGGTAACCGAGCTGCGGGTAGATGTCGGCGCCGAGCGTGACCGAGTCGCGGTCGCGGTCGAGCTCGTGGTACGCGGTGTAGCGCAGCAGGCCGTGGATGGCGTTGTTGCGAGCGGGCTCGGTGATGGCGAGCTGGTGCACCACCTCGTCGTGGGTCCAGCGCCCGTCGCGCACGCGGTTCGGCCAGGGCACGAGCACGATGCCGGAGCCGCTCGGGGGCTCTGGTCCTCGGGGAAGCCCGGCACGAGGTCGATGCCGTCGATGCTGAGTGCGCGGATGCCCGCGGCGACCGCCGTGATCGTGGCGCGGAGTTCGCCGCTCGAGGTGGTGGTGCTGAGCTCGAACTGCTCGCCCGTGGGAAGCGTCATCCCTACAGCCTATGGTCTGCCACCGCGACCGCCAGACCCGCCTCCTGCAATTCCGCGATCAGGGCGGCGGGCGCGGCGCGGTCGGTCACGAGGCGGTCGAACGCGTCGACGGGCGCGATGCGCCCGAGGTGCACCTCGCCGAGCTTCGACGCGTCGGCGACGACGATCGCGCGCGACGCGGCGTGCAGCATCTGCCGCTTCACCGCGGCCTCGGGCAGGTTGGCGTTGGTGACGCCGCGGGCGGCGTCGACCCCGTTGCATCCGATCACCGCGAGGTCGGCGTGCACCTCGTCGAGCACGGTGCCGGCGAGCGGATGCACCAGGGAGTGCTGTCTCGGACGCAGGGTGCCGCCCGTGAGGACGACGGTGAACCGCGGGATCTCGGGCTCGAGCTCGAGCGCGATGCTGAGCCCGTTGGTGAGCACGGTCACGTCGGCGAGGTCGTCGCGGGCGCGCAGCGCGCGGGCGACCGCGAGGGTCGTGGTGCCGACGTCGAGGATGATGCTCTGGCCGCTCTGCACCTCGGCGGCGACGGCGCGGCCGATCTCCTCCTTGGGCACGACGGATGCGGCGAGCGCCTCCTCGAAGCTCGGCTCGCGGTCGGGCCGGGCGGAGACCGCCCCGGCGTCGGCCGGCACGGCGCCGCCGTGCACGCGGCGGATGTCGCCGGAGCGCTCGAGCGCATCGAGGTCGGCGCGCGCGGTCACGTCGGTCACGCCGAACGCGCGGCCGAGCTCGCTCACGCGCACGAACCCGCGCTCGGCGACGAGCGCGAGCGCGCGTTCGCGGCGCACCGGCGCGGGCAGTGCCACGCGGGCGTCGTCGCTGCGGTCGTCGGTCATGAGAGGCATCCTGCCCTGCTTCGGGTTTCTTTGCAATGCAAAGCACCTTGTTTGCGAAAGCAAAGCAGCGTAGGCTGACCCCGCTATGAGCCACACGAACTCCCCCGCGCCGATCGTCGACGACCGCATCGCGGTGCGACGCACCTCGCTCGCCGACGGCCGCGACCTCATCTACTTCGACGACGCCGACACGACGCTGCCGCCCGAGCGCGCCGTCGACGAGCGCGAGCTCGCCCCGAGGCCCCCACCGCCGTGATGCGCCAGGACGCGCTGACCGGGGAGTGGATCTCCGTCGCCGCTGCTCGCCAGAACCGCGCGTTCCTGCCGCCGGCCCACCTCGACCCGCTCGCACCCCAGGCACCGGGAAATCCCTCGGAGATCCCCAGCAGCTACGACGTGGCCGTGTTCGAGAACAAGTCGCCGTCGTTCGGCCCCGAGCTCGGCCTGCCCGACGGGGAGGACGACGCGGCCGCCCTCGCGGCGTACCGCTCGGTCGGCATCGAGCGCACCCGCACGTCGGTCGGCCGCTGCGAGGTCGTGTGCTTCAGCCCCGACCACGAGGGCTCGTTCGGCACGCAGACGCCGTCGCGCGCACGCACGGTGATCGAGGCGTGGGCGCAGCGCACCGCCGAGCTGTCGTCGCTGCCGGGCGTGCAGCAGGTGTTCCCGTTCGAGAACCGCGGCGAGGCGATCGGCGTCACCCTGCAGCATCCGCACGGCCAGATCTACTCGTACCCGTACGTGACCCCGCGCACCCAGCGCCTGATCGACTCCGTCGACGCGTACGGCCCCACCCTGTTCGCCGACATCCTGGAGCGCGAGCGCACCGGCGAGCGCCTCCTCATCGCGGGCGAGCACTGGACGGCGTTCGTGCCGTTCGCCGCGCGCTGGCCGATCGAGGCGCACATCCTGCCGAACCGGCACGTGCCCGACCTCGCCGCCACCACGCTCGAGGAGCGCGAGGAGCTCTCGACGCTCTACCTGCGGCTGCTGCGAGGTGTCGACGCGCTCTACGACACGCCGACGCCGTACATCGCTGCCTGGCACCAGGCGCCCGTGCACGAGCACCGCGACGACGTGCGCCTCATGCTGCAGCTCACGAGCCCGCGCCGCGCGGCCGACAAGCTGAAGTTCCTCGCCGGCTCCGAGGCCGCGATGGGCGCCTGGATCGGCGACGTGCCGCCGGAGACGCAGGCGACCGCGCTGCGCGAGGCGATCGAGGGGGTGTCGCTGTGAGCGAGCGAGACGTGGTGGCCGAGGCATCCGACGGCTTCGCCGCCCGCTACGGACACGACGCCGACGGCGTGTGGTCGGCACCGGGACGCGTGAACCTCATCGGCGAGCACACCGACTACAACGACGGGTTCGTATTCCCCTTCGCGATCGACCGGCGCACCGCGGTCGCGCTGGGTGCGAGAGGCGATCGGATGCTGCGCGTCGCGAGCACGTTCAGCGACGAGGTGATCGAGATCGGCATCGACGCGCTCGCGCCCGACGCGGTGTCGGGCTGGTCGGCGTACCCGCTCGGCGTGGCCTGGGCGCTCGGCGAGTTCGGCGCCGACCTGTCGGGCGTGACGGGCGTCGACCTCTTCGTGGCATCCGACGTGCCGATCGGCGCGGGGCTGTCGTCGTCGGCCGCGATCGAGAGCGCCGTCGCCCTCGCGCTCGACGAGCACTGGGGCCTCGGACTCGACCGGCCGACCCTCGCGAAGGTCGGCCAGCTCGCCGAGAACCGCGCCGTCGGCGCGCCGACGGGCATCATGGACCAGTCGGCGTCGCTGCTCGGCGAGCAGGACGCGGGCGTGTTCCTCGACTGCCGGAGCCTCGACGCGGAGGTGATCCCGCTCGGCTTCGACGCCGACGGCCTCGCGCTCATGGTGATCGACACGAAGGTCGAGCACTCGCACGCGACCGGCGGCTACTCGGCCCGGCGGGCGTCGTGCGAGGCGGGCGCCGCGGCCATGGGCGTGGGCTCGCTGCGCGAACTCGAGGTGTCCGACCTGGAGCGCGCGGCATCCGTGCTCGACGACGAGACCTACCGGCGCGTGCGCCACGTCGTGACCGAGAACGCGCGCGTGCTCGACACCGTGCGCACGCTGCGCGAGATCGGACCGACGGGCATCGGGCCGCTGCTCGACGCCTCGCACGTGTCCATGCGCGACGACTTCGAGATCTCGGTGCCCGAACTCGACCTCGCCGTCGAGACCGCACAGGCGCACGGCGCGATCGGCGCGCGCATGACCGGCGGCGGGTTCGGCGGTGCGGCGATCGCGCTGGTCACCGACGCGCTCGTGCCCGTGATCGAGCGGATCGTGCGGGCGGCGTTCGCCGAACGCGGCTACGCCGAACCGGTGATCTTCACGGTGCGGGCGTCGCAGGGGGCTACTCGGGAGCGCTGACGGCGCTGGGCGTGCCGCCCGTGACCCGCACGAGCTCGTCGAAGCTGGTCGGGAACACCGTCCGGGCGTGCCCGGCTGCGGCCCACACCACGTCGTAGCGCGCGAGGTGCGTGTCGACCACGGTGCGCACGGGTGACGGATGCCCCACCGGGGCCACTCCGCCGATCACCTGCCCCGTGGCATCCTTCACCCGCTCCTTGGACGCGCGGCCGATGGTGCCACCGAGCTCGGCGCCCAGCCACTCGGTGTCGACCCGGTGCGCACCCGAGGTGAGCACGAGCAGCGGCTCGTCGTCGAGCAGGAAGACGAGCGAGTTGGCGATCTGGCCGACCTCGATGCCGAGCGCGTCGGCCGCGAGCTGCGCGGTCGTCACGGCGCCGTCGAACCAGCGGATCTCGGGGGTCAGCCCCTGCTCGGCGAGCGCCGCCTGCACGCGGTCGACGGCGGGGTGGGCGGGCGTGGGCTGCGGCGAAGTCACGCGGTGATCCTACGCGGCACCGAGTACGCGAACTGCGGGAACTCACGCAGCGTTTCCGCAGTTTGCGTACTCCGTCGCGGGGAACCGACGCGACACCCGCAGGCGATAGGGTGCGGCCGTGACCGCACCCTCCCCGAACTCTCTCGCGCGCTCGGACTGCGCGACGCCACCGTGATCGGCGTCGCGTCGATGGTGGGCGCCGGCGTGTTCGCGGCGTTCGCGCCGGCCGCGCGCGCCGCGGGCGACGGACTGCTGATCGGCCTGGCGATCGCCGCGGTGATCGCGTTCGCCAACGCGACCTCGTCGGCGCAGCTCGCCGCGCAGTACCCGCGCTCGGGCGGCACCTACCTGTACGGCCGGGAGCAGCTCGGCGCGTGGTGGGGGTTCCTCGCCGGGTGGGGGTTCGTGATCGGCAAGACCGCGAGCTGCGCGGCCATGGCGCTGACGTTCGCCGCGTACGTGGCGCCCGAGGGCTGGGAGCGTGCCGTCGCGGCGCTCGCGGTCGCTGCGCTCGCGGGCGTGAACCTGTTCGGCGTGACCCGCACGGCGGGGCTCGCGTCGATCATCGTGACGGTCGTGCTGCTGGTGCTCGCGATCGTCGTGGCCTCCGGCATCGCGGGCGCACACCCGGGCGGTGGCCTGCTCGACCCGTCGGGGCTCGTCGCCGAGGGATGGTACGGCATCCTGCAGTCGGGCGGGCTGCTCTTCTTCGCGTTCGCGGGCTATGCGCGCATGGCGACCCTGGGCGAAGAGGTGCGCGAGCCGTCGCGGACGATCCCCCGCGCCATCGTGCTCGCGCTCGGCGTGGCCGTGGTCGTCTACGCTGCCGTGGGCGTGATCGCACTGGCGTCGCTCGGAGCGGAGGCGCTCGGTGCGTCGACTGCACCGCTCGTCGACGTGGTGCGGGCGAACGACTGGGGCTGGGCGGCGCCGCTCGTGCGGGTCGGCGGGGCCGCCGCGTCGCTCGGCGCGCTGCTCGCGCTCATCGCGGGCATCGGGCGCACCAGCCTCGCGATGGCGCGCGAGGGCGACCTGCCGGCGCCGCTGGCGCGGGTGGGGTCGCGGTTCCGGGTGCCGTGGGTCTCTGAAGGCTCCGTCGCCGTCGTCGTGGTCGTGCTGGTGCTGACCGTCGACCTGCGCGGGGCGATCGGGTTCTCGTCGTTCGGCGTGCTGCTGTACTACTTCGTCGCGAACGCGGCCGCATTCACGCAGGGGCGCGGCGACCGGCGGTATCCGCGCTGGCTGCAGGTGCTGGGGGCGATCGGATGCCTCCTGCTGGTCGCCGCGCTGCCGTGGACGTCGGTCGTGGCGGGCGTCGCCGTGTTCGCCGTCGGGATCGTCGGGCGGCTCGTGGTGCTCGCGCTCAGAAGAGGCAATCGGGGTTGATCACCGCCGAGAGGTCGACCCAGATGGCCTGCTGGTCGCCGCCGGACTGCGGGCGCCACAGCACCCAACCGGTGGGGGCGTCGCAGTCGGATGCGCCGGGGAACGAGACGCTCGCACGCGTGTTCGGCGCCAGCAATCGTGGGCTGATCGGTGCCCAGACCACCGCGGACGCATCGCGCCAGCCTTCGACGATGATCGCTCCCGCCGCGGTCGTAGGGTTCGTCACGGACACCTCCAGGTAGCCGGGATCGCAGCAGAGCACGATCGGAGCCGCCTGGGGCGCGGTCGGGTCCGGTACCGAGGCGGCCGCCTGCGGAACGGTCGCCGCGAGGGCGATGGCGGGTGCCGTCCAGGCGATCGCCTTGGCAGCGGTGCGTCTCGAGATCTCGTCCATGTTCGCCTCGGTTCCGTATGCAAGCGTCCGTTTCTTCCAACGTAGCGGAGGTCTAGTGTGGGCGCCATGACCGTCGACGCCGCCGCACATGTCCGCTCGCTGCCCGGAATCGCCGACCCGTCGGTCGACGAGTCCGCGTTCGTCGCCGCGGGTGCCGTGCTGGTCGGCAGCGTGCGACTGGAGGCGCGGTCGAGCGTCTGGTACAACGCGGTGCTGCGTGCGGAAGCCGAGCCGATCGTGCTCGGCGAGGGGTCGAACCTGCAGGACACCGTGGTGTGCCACGTCGACCGCGGGTCTCCGCTCACGGTCGGTCGCGGGGTGTCGGTGGGGCACGGCGCGGTGCTGCACGGCTGCACGATCGAAGACGACTGCCTGGTCGGCATGTCGGCGACGGTGCTGAACGGCGCGGTCATCGGTGCGGGTTCGCTCGTCGCGGCGGGCGCCGTCGTGCTCGAGGGCACGGTCGTGCCGCCGGGGTCGCTCGTGGCGGGCGTGCCGGCGAAGGTGCGGCGCGAGCTGAGCGACGAGGAGCGCGCGGGCATCCGCCGCAACGGGGAGGCGTACCTGCGGCACGTCGAGGTGCACCGCGGCAGCGCAGGCTAGAACGGCGGTTCGGGCTCGCGCTCGGTGTCGCACTCGCGCTCGGACCCCGGTTCGCGCGCCGGCGACATCGGCTCGGCCGGCTCGGTCGTGTACTCCCGCCCGAGCGGACTCCGCCACTCGAGCACCCTGCCACCCCGTTGGACGACCCGCCATCCGGCCTCGTGTATCAGGTGGTGGTGCCGGGCGCAGAGGTGAGCGAGGTTGTCGTGCGCGGTCTCGCCGCCGGCGGCCCAGTCGCGGGTGTGGTCGATCTCGGAGGCATCCGCTCGCCGATCGCAACCCGGGAATCGGCAGGTGCCATCACGCACGCGCAACCGGGCGCGCAGGTCGGGCGGCACGGTGTAGCGCTCGCGTCCGACGGACAGCACCGCCCCGGTCTCCGGCTCGGTGAGCAGGCGCCGCAGCGAGCCGGACGCACCGACGAGTTCGAGTGCGTCGTCGATCGGGATCGGTCCGTACCCGTCGAGCACCGCAGGCTCGTCGCCGTGGCCGAGCAGGCGGGCGGCGGGCACCGTGACCGAGACGACAGGGCGGATGCCCCGCCGCGCGGCGGGCAGGGGCGAGGACGTCTGCTCCGGCGACGTCGACACCTGCGCTTCCCCCAGCAGCAGGCCGGCGAGCACGTCGGCCCGCAGTTGCGCAGTTGTGCGCTCCTCGCCGTCGAGCGCACGCAGGTGCCCGGCGGTGTCGGTGAGCCGCGCGTCGATGCGCGCCGCCGTCGCGGCGGTCAGGTGGGCGGTCAGCCAGGCCATGCCGTCGCGGTCGGGCTCGATGCGCACGTGGCGCGCGGAGGAGGCGTCGGCGGCCCGGGCCTCGATCGAGTCCGGATGCATGCGCTCGCGCAGCAGCCGTGCGCGTCGCCGGAAGCGCCCGGGCGTCGTGGTCGCCGCGACGCGCAGCGCCTCCGCTTCGAAGTCGGCGCGGTGCGACGCCGGCAGCGAGCCGACCTCGTCGGCGATGGTGCGGGCGTGCAGGTACGAGATGCGGCCGTCGAGTGCGGCCGCCAACGTCGCGCCGAGCCCGTCGGCGAGCGCCTCGGCATCGCCGATCCAGCGCGCGACCGTCGCCTCGGTCGTGCGGGTCGCGCACGCGATCTCGGCCGTGAGCGAGCGGCGCACGAGTTCGGCCCGCCGGCGCGGCGGCTCGACGCGCAGACCCTCGCGCTCGCGCACCGCAGCACGCTCCTCCTCGATCGCCGCGGACTCGCGATGGGCGGCCGCGATGAGCGACGCGCGCCGCGCGGCGACCCGCTCGAGCTGCGCCGTGAGCGCGGCGATCTCGGTCACGTGCAGGTCGAGCAGCGCCTCGCGCCGTGCGTCGACGGGCATCCCCGCGGCATCCGCCGTCTCGCCCCGCCGCCACTCGTCGACGACGTCGTCGAGCAGCTGCCACTCGATGTCGATCTCGTCGGGCGCGGGCAGGCGCGGCGGCAGCGCCTCCTGCGCCGGAACCGCATCGAGCCCTGCTTCCTCCATACCCTCATCGAAGCAGTGACCACTGACATTCCCCGATCGGAATGCGCGGCTGTCGAACGGCCGCGAGACCTCAGCCGAGCCGACTCGGCACAGGTGCCTCAACGCCCGTGTCGACCGGCGCATACCCGAGCGGGGCGGATGCTCCGGGCTGCAGCGCGGCCTTCACGCGACGCGCGCGCCGGAGCACCCATCGCGCGGGCAACGCGACCGCGGTCGCCGCGGCGCCCGCCACTGCAGCGGGTCCGGCGTCGTGCTGGCCGAGCATCCGTCGCCGCTCGTAGGCACGGCGCACCGCGCCGCCGGTGAGGTTGTGGCGACGCACCCGCTGCGGCAGCACGCCGCGGTCGCGGGCGGCGACCAGGGCGCCGAGCTGCACGATCCAGTCGTCGTCGGCAGCGGGGTGGAAGTAGTTGTCCTCGAGCCATGCCGGGTCGGGGTCGCGGTAGTCGCCCGCGACCAGCGCCTCGTGGCCGGCGAGCAACCCGCTGCCGACGAACACGGTGTTGATCATGGCCTTCTCGACCCCGAAGTCGTCGAGCAGCAGCGCCGGCACGCCGGCTGCCACGGCCTCGAGCACCGCGGTCGAGCTCACGGTCACGAGCGCGGCGGCGCGCTCGAGATGCGCCGACATGGGGCCGTCCTCGATCACGAGGTTGGTCGGCAGCCCGACCGACGCGGACCGCGCGGCGAGGAGGTCCTGCAGGTCGTGCGCCTCGGCGTGCGTCTGCGCCTCGCCCGACCGGGCGCGCACCTTCACGACCACGCGCCGCCCGGGCTGCGCTCGGGCCGCATCGACGAGCCAGCCGACGAGGCGCTCGCGGTCCTCGAGGGCGCGCGGCACCTTCGCCTGCACGGCGAACACGACGTCGTCGCGCGGTGCGTCGGCGGAGCGGGCCCGCGCCGGCTCAGCGGCATCCGACCCCCTGCCCCTGACGGACCCGCCCAGGAACGGCAGGCGCGCGAGCCCGAAGCTCACGTCGACCGGCATTCCGGCGGCGTTGCGCGCGAACTCGCGCACCTCGCGCCGGCTGTGCAGCACGATGAGGTCGGTCTGCTCGCGGTAGACGATCGCCTTGGGCTCGGCCGGGATCGTGATGCCGGGGAAGCCGCTCAGCAGCACCGGGCGGTCGGGGCGAGCGGCGATCCGCGGCGCGACCACCCGCACGAGCGGGCCGCGCAGCGCGAGGAGCACCACGTCGGGCTGCCGCACGTCGAGGATCGTGTCGAGGCCATCGAGGTCGACCACGCGCAGCGCGTCGAGCGAGCACGCCGTGCCGTCGAGCGCGACGCGCACCTGGCGGGCGCTCGGCAGCACAGGCGAGTCGAGCAGCACGACCTGCACGCGCCACGAGCCCGGCACGCCCGATCCCGGGCGCAGCGGCCCCGGCAGCGTCCACGCCAGCGACGCACCCCACTTCAGGTAGGAATCGCTGTCGGCCACGACCAGCATGCGGCGCGAACGCCCCGCACCGGCATCCGACGACCCGCTCACCGGGCCGGCCCCATCCGAGCCCTCGCTCACGAGACCAGCACGCGCCGCAGCTTGGCGCGCGGCGCCTCCTCGCCCGGGAAGACGCGCTTGATGCCGTCGCCCATGGCCTCGCCGATGATGCGGATGTCGCGGACGAGATGCTGCAGCCCCTGCGGCTCGAGCGAGGCGGCGTGGTCGCTGCCCCACATCGTGCGGTCGAGCGTGATGTGCCGTTCGACGGCCACCGCGCCGAGCGCGACCGCGGCGAGCGAGATCTGCAGCCCGGGCTCGTGGCCCGAGTACCCGACCGGCACGCCCGGGTAGCGCAGCTGCAGCGTGTCGATCATGCGCAGGTTCGCTTCCTCGGCGGGCATCGGGTAGCTCGACGTGGCGTGCAGGAGCACGAGTCGCTCGGTACCCAGCACCTCGACCGCGCGGTCGATCTCCTCGATCGTCGACATGCCGGTCGAGCAGATGACGGGACGACCGGTGGCGGCGATGGCGCGCAGCAGCTCGAGGTCGGTGACCGAGGCGGATGCCACCTTGTACGCCACCGGCTCGTGACCGAATGCGCCCAGCGCCTCGAGGAACTCCACCGAGGGCACGTCCCACGGCGAGGCGAACCAGTCGAGGCCGACGGATGCCGCGTGCTCGGCCACCGCACGGTACTCCGCCACGCCGAACTCCACGCGACGCCGGTAGTCGAGGTAGCTCATGGTGCCCCACGGCGTCTCGCGGGGCATGTCGCGCATGTGCTCGGGCGTCGCGATCTCGGGCGTGCGCTTCTGGAACTTCACCGCCTGCGCGCCCGCGTCGGCGGCCACGTCGATGAGCCGGCGCGCGAGCTCGACGTCGCCGTTGTGGTTGAGCCCGATCTCGCCGATGACGTAGACCGGCTCGCCGTAGCCGACCGCGTTGCGGCCGATGCGAATCGCCATGGGGCTTCCTCCTCTAGTACCAGATGGCACCGGCGAGCGCCGGCTGGTCGGTCGACCGCACCTCTGCGGCGGCGCGGGCGCCGAGCACGAGGTCGGACAGCTCGCGCACGGCGCCGTCGCCGCCCGCCTTCGTCAGCACGTGGCGTGCGAGCGCGAGCGCCTCCGGCGCGGCATCCGCCACCACCACCGGCCAGCCCACGAGCCGCAGGCAGCCGAGGTCGCCCACGTCGTTGCCGACGTACGCGATGCGCTCGAGCGGGATGCCCAGCCGCTCGGCCCAGGCCCGCAGCTCGGGGGCCTTGTCGCGCACGCCGTGCACGACGTCGACACCGAGCTTCGCCGCGCGCGCCGCGACCACCGGGTTCTGCTCGACCGAGAGGATCAGCATCGGCACGCCCGCCTCGCGCAGCATCTTCACGCCGTGCCCGTCGCTGCGGCTCACCCGCACCCGCTCGGTGCCGTCGCTGCCCACGTACGCGGTGTCGTCGGTGTGCACGCCGTCGAAGTCGGTGACCACGGCGTCGACGTCGATGCACGGCACCGCGGGCACGAGCGCCGAGGGCGAGACGACCGCGGCGAGCGCGTCGGCGAGCGCCAGGTCGGCGGGAGTGTCGATCTCGAGAACGTGCGCGTCGGGCACGAGGCGGAAGCCGATGCGGCCGAAGAACCGGTGCTCGGCCGTGCGGAACCGGTCGGCGCGCATGACGTAGAAGGCGCCGGTCTCGCGGTACTCGGCCTCGCGGTCCTGCCGACGCAGGCGCGCGCCCGAGCTGTGGTTCACGCCGGCGGCGCCGCGCGAGGTGTGCCGCCAGAGGAACGCGTGGCTCTCGACGGCGGAGAAGACGACGTCGGCGTCGCCGTGGCGCACCTCGGCGACCGCGGCGTCGATGTCGGACGGGTCGATGAACGGCGAGGTCGCCTGCACGAACACCAGCACCTCGGGCATCCGCTCCTCGGCCTCGAGCGCGTCGAGTGCGTGCAGCAGCGCCGACTCCGAACTCGCGGTGTCGCCCGAGAGGTCGGCGGGCCGGTCGACGACCTCGGCGCCCGCGGCCTCGGCGGTGGCCGCGATCTCGGCATCGTCGGTGGAGACGACCACGAGGTCGACGGATGCCGCGGCGAGCGCCGCACGCACCGCGCGCGCGACGAGCGGCACGCCCGCGACCTCGCGCAGGTTCTTGCCGGGCACGCCCTTCGAGCCTCCGCGTGCGGGGATGACGACGATCACCTCGTGGGGCATGTCGCGAGGCTAGGTTCGCGAACTTGCGCACGGGTGAGCGCCGGGTGAACGGCGCGGGCGCGCCCGGTGAACGGCTCAGCGCGAGACCCGACGTTGCCGCACGGCTACGGTGGAACCCGTGCCCGACCTGACCGCCCTCGCGTGGGTGCTGCTCGCATTCTCGGCGTTCATGGTCGGGGTGTCCAAGACCGCGCTGCCGGGCGCGAACACCATCTCGATCGCGCTGTTCGCCGCGGTGCTGCCGGCGCGGGCCTCGACCGGCGCCCTGCTGCTGCTCCTCATCGTCGGCGACCTGCTCGCGCTCTGGCTCTACCGCCGCCACGCCGACTGGGGCGCGCTGCTGGGCCTCGCCCCCGCGGTGGCCGTCGGCATCGCGCTCGGCGTGCTCTTCCTGGCGGTCGCGGACGACGCCTGGGTGCGCCGCGTGATCGCCGTGATCCTGCTGCTCGTGATCGCGTTCACGCTGTGGCGCCGCCGGCGCGCGTCGGCCGACACCCCCACCGGCGGCCGCGTGGCGGCGTGGAGCTACGGCTCGCTCGGCGGGTTCACGACCATGGTCGCGAACGCGGGCGGCCCCGTGATGACGATGTACTTCCTCGCGTCGCGGTTCCCCGTGCAGGCGTTCCTCGGCACGGCCGCGTGGTTCTTCGCGATCGTGAACCTCGTGAAGGTGCCGTTCTCGGTCGGCCTCGGCATCATCACGCCCGCGACGCTGTTGCTCGACGTCGTGCTCGTGCCCGCGGTGCTCGTCGGCGGGTTCGTCGGCTGGAACCTCATGAAGCGGATGCCGCAGCGGGTGTTCGAGCGGATCGTGATCGTGCTGACCGTGGTCGGCGCGCTCTACCTGCTGCTCATGTAGCTGCGCATCCGCCGAGTCCGGCGCATTCGCCCGATCCGGCTCACTGCAACCGGAGCTCGGCCGCCTTCACCACGTTCGCCAGCAGCATCGCGCGGGTCATCGGGCCCACGCCGCCGGGGTTCGGCGACAGGTGCCCGGCGACCTCCGCGACCGCGGGGTCGACGTCGCCCGTGAGCCGGCCCTTGCCGGTCTCCTCGTCCTGCACGCGCGTGATGCCCACGTCGAGCACCGCGGCGCCGGGCCGGATCCAGTCGGGCTGCACGAGGTGCGGCACGCCGACGGCGGCCACGACGATGTCGGCCCGACGCACCTCGGCGGCCAGGTCGGCCGTGCGCGAGTGCGTCAGGGTCACCGTGGCATCCAGCCCCTTGCGGGTGAAGAGCAGCCCGAGCGGGCGCCCGACGGTGAGGCCGCGACCGATCACGACCACGTTGCGGCCGCGGATCGGCACGTCGTAGCGCTGCAGCATCTCGACGATGCCCGCGGGCGTGCACGGCAGCGGCGAGTGCAGCTCGCCCTCGATGCCGAGCACGAGCCGACCGAGGTTGGTCGGATGCAGCCCGTCGGCGTCCTTGTCGGGGTCGATGAGCTCGAGCATGGCGTTCTCGTCGTGCCCCGGCGGCAGCGGCAGCTGCACGATGTAGCCGGTGACCTCGCGCGCCGAGTTGAGGTCGGCGATCGCGGCGCGCACGTCGGCCGACGTGGCCGCGGCGGGCAGGTCGATGCGGATCGACTCGATGCCCACCTCGGCGCAGTCGCGGTGCTTGCCGGCGACGTACGAGCGCGAGCCCGGGTCGTCGCCGACGAGCAGCGTGCCGAGGCCGGGCACGACGCCGTTGGCCCGCAGGTCGTCGATGCGCGTGCGCAGCTCGTTCTTGATCGCGGTCGCCGTTGCGACCCCGTCCAGCTTGACCGCCGTCATGCGACTACTGCTCGAGGCCGGGGTACAGCGGGAACCGCGCGGTGAGCGCCTCGACGCGTGCGCGCAGGGGCGCGACATCGGCACCCGGCTTCAGCGCCTCGGCGATCACGTCGGCGACCTCGGTGAACTCGGCGTCGCCGAAGCCGCGGGTCGCGAGCGCGGGCGTGCCGATGCGCAGGCCCGAGGTGATCATCGGCGGGCGCGGGTCGAACGGCACCGCGTTGCGGTTCACGGTGATGAGCGCCGAGTGCAGGATGTCCTCGGCCTGCTGGCCGTCGAGCTCGGAGGTGCGGAGGTCGGCGAGCACGAGGTGCACGTCGGTGCCGCCGGTGAGCACGTCGACGCCCGCCGCGCGCGAGTCGTCGGCGGTGAGACGCTCGGCCAGGATCTGCGCGCCGCGGATGGTGCGCGCCTGGCGGTCGACGAACTCCTCGGACGCGGCGATCTTGAACGCGGTCGCCTTCGCGGCGATGGCGTGCATGAGCGGGCCGCCCTGCTGGCCGGGGAAGACGTTCGAGTTGAGCTTGCGCGCGAGCTCGGTGTCGCGGCTCACGATGAAGCCCGAGCGCGGGCCGCCGATGGTCTTGTGCACGGTCGACGAGACGACGTCGGCGTGCGGCACGGGCGACGGGTGGAGCCCTGCGGCCACGAGGCCCGCGAAGTGCGCCATGTCGACCCAGAGCTTCGCGCCGACCTCGTCGGCGATGGCGCGGAACGCGGCGAAGTCGAGCTGGCGCGGGTAGGCCGACCAGCCGGCGATGATGACCTGCGGCTTGTGCTCGAGCGCCTTGTCGCGCACGACGTCCATGTCGACGAGGAAGGTCTCGGGGTCGACGCCGTACGAGACGGCGTTGTAGAGCTTGCCCGAGAAGTTCAGCTTCATGCCGTGGGTGAGGTGGCCGCCGTGGGCGAGCTCGAGGCCGAGGATGGTGTCGCCGGGCGTGGCGATGGCCGACAGCACGGCCGCGTTGGCGCTCGCGCCCGAGTGCGGCTGCACGTTGGCGTACTCGGCGCCGAACAGCGACTTGGCGCGGTCGATGGCGAGCTGCTCGGCGACGTCGACGTACTCGCAGCCGCCGTAGTAGCGGCGGCCCGGGTAGCCCTCGGCGTACTTGTTCGTGAGCACCGAGCCCTGCGACTGCAGCACCGAGACGGGCACGAAGTTCTCGCTCGCGATCATCTCGAGGTACTCGCGCTGGCGGCCCAGCTCCTGCTCGAGGACGGCGGCGATCTCGGGGTCGACGACCTCGAGCGGCTGGTTGAAGACGGACTCTGCCAAGGCTGGCTCCTTCATGACACGCGGACCTGGTGGTGGGTGCTGCCGCGGCGACTCGCGCCGAGGCATCCGCTCCGGCCCAGGCGAACGGTCGGATGCGTGCCAGTCGCTCCCCGGTGGTCACCCACCTCAACGCCAGTCGCGACGCCAGTCAGCATAGCAACGGATGCCTCGAGCGAGCCGACTGCGGGCCCTCCCGTTCCGCGCCGTGACGTGGAACAATCGTAAGGAGTCCTGACTAATTCGAACGGATGCCCCGCCATGCCACACCCCGCGATCATTCCCGCACCGGTCTCGCTCGAGACGCCCGACGGCCGGGAGCCGTTCGTGCTGCGGCCCGACGCGCGGATCGTCGCCGCCGGGGACGGCGCGCGCCAGGTCGCGGAGGTCCTCGCCGAGCTGCTGCGACCGGCGACCTGGACGGCGCCCGGGGTCGCGGACGGCGGCGACCCGCGGGGCGGCGACGTCGTGCTCGCGATCGAGGACGACGGCGCGGGCGACGAGTCGTACCGGCTCGACGTCGACTCCCGTGGCATCCGGCTCTCCTCCCCGGCGCGGCGGGACTGTTCTTCGGCGTGCAGACGCTGCGCCAGCTGCTGCCGGTCGCGCTCGAGGCATCCGATGGCCCCTTCGCCGTCGCCGTGCCGGCCGTGCGCATCGCCGACGCGCCGCGGTTCGCGTACCGCGGGGTCATGCTCGACGTCGCCCGCCGGTTCTTCCCGGTCGAGGAGGTGCTGCGCCTCATCGACGAGATCGCACTCGTCAAGGCCAACCACCTGCACCTGCACCTCACCGACGACCAGGGCTGGCGCATCGCCGTCGACGCGTACCCCGCGCTCACCGGCATCGGCGCGTCGACCTCGGTCGACGGGCGCGGCGGCGGCCACTACTCGAAGGCCGACTACGCGCGCATCGTCGCCCACGCGGCATCCCGCCACCTCACGGTCGTGCCCGAGATCGACCTTCCCGGGCACACCCACGCGGCCCTCACCGCGGTGCCCGAGCTGAACCCCGACGGCGTCGCACCCGCCCCCTACGAGGGCGTCGAGGTCGGGTTCTCGGGCCTCGACCCGCACGCGCCCGCCACCTGGACCTTCGTCGAGCGCGTGCTCGGCGAGGTCGCGGCGATGACGCCCGGGCCCTACCTGCACATCGGCGGCGACGAGACCCTCTCGACGAGCGAGGCCGACTACCTCGCCTTCGTCGCGCGCGCGACCGCGATCGCCGCGGGCACCGGCAAGACCGTGATCGGCTGGCACGAGCTGGGGAAGTCGCGCGAGCTGCCCGCGGGCACGATCGGTCAGTACTGGAGCTGGACCACCCCGCAGGACGACTCGGCCGAGCGCACGCGGTCGTTCGTCGCACAGGGCGGACGGGTCATCCTCTCCCCTCCGACGTGGCGTACCTCGACATCTCCTATCCCAGCGGCGGCGACGGCCCCGACGGGCGACCGCTCGGGCAGGACTGGGCCGACGGCCCGACCTCGCTCGCCGACTCGTACGGGTGGGACCCCGAGCGCATCGTGCCGGGCGTCGACGAGTCCGACATCCTCGGCGTCGAGGCACCGCTCTGGACCGAGACCGTCACGAGCCTCGCCGAGGCGGAGTGGCTGCTCTTCCCGCGCCTCGCGGCCGTCGCCGAGATCGCCTGGTCGCCCGCGTCGACCGAGCGCGACCTGGCCGAGTTCGAAGGCCGACTGACGGCGTTCCGTGCACGCCTCGCCGCCCTCGGCGTCGCGTGCGGCGGGGCGGCGCCCGCGCCGGCCACCGCATAGGGTGGGCCGCGTGAGCACCGTCATCCACTCCGCCCGCCGCGCCGGATCGGGCGACGTCGTCGTCGACGCCTGGGTGCGCTTCGACGACGGCCTCGTCACCGCAACGGGCCGCGGCGACGGCTGGCGCGAGGCCGCCGACGAGCAGACCTCGGTGACGGATGCCGCGGGGCACTGGCTCGTACCCGGCTTCGTCGACATCCACTGCCACGGCGCCGGCGGCGCTTCCGTCGACGACGGCCCCGAGGGCATCCGGGCCGCGTTCGCCGTGCACCGGCGCCACGGCGCGACCCGCAGCGTGGCCTCGCTCGTCACCGCGCCCCTCGACGACCTCGTCGCGCGCGTGGGCGTCGTCCGCGACGCCGCGCGCACCGACCCGCGCGTGCTCGGCAGCCACCTCGAGGGCCCGTTCCTGGCACCCGAGTACCGCGGCGCGCACGACCCGGCCTCGCTCGTCGCTCCGGATGCCGCCGCCGTCGAGCGCCTGCTCGATGCCGGCGACGGCACCCTCCGCATGGTCACGCTCGCCCCCGAGCTGCCGGGCGCGTTCGACGCCGTGCGGCGCTTCGTCGAGGCCGACGTGACCGTCGCCGTCGGGCACACCGCGGCCACCTTCGACGAGGCGCTCGCCGCGTTCGACGCGGGCGCGAGCGTGCTCACGCACGCGTTCAACGCCATGCCCGGCGTGCACCACCGGGCACCGGGCCCCATCGCGGCCGCCATGCGCGAGTCGCACGTGACCCTCGAGATCGTCAACGACGGCGTGCACGTGCACCCCGAGGTCGTGCGGCTGGCGTTCCTCGGCGCGCCCGGCAGGGTCGCGCTCGTGACCGACGCGATGTCGGCCACGGGCATCGGCGACGGCGAGACGACGCTCGGCGGCCTCGAGGTCGACGTGACCGACGGCGTCGCGCGCCTGCGCTCCAACGGCTCGATCGCCGGCTCCACCCTCACGCTCGACGAGGCCGTCCGCCGCACCGTGCTCGACTGCCGGATCGACCCCGTGCAGGCGATCGACGCGGCGACCGTCGCCCCCGCGGCGGCGATCGGCCGGGCGGTCGACCTGGGGCGCTTGGAACCGGGCTGCGCGGCCGACGCCGTGCTGCTCGATGACGCGCTGCGCGTCGTGCAGGTGGTCAGCGCGGGGCATCCGCTCGACTGACCCCGCGAGCGGTGACGGGAGGGGCCCGGAGGCGTGTTCCCCATCGCCCCCGGACCCGGCCCGTCGGATCCGCTCCCCACAGCGGAAACACGCGCTCCCCCCGAGCGGGCCGCGTGCGCCCCTCACCCGAAGAGATGCGCTGGCGCGCGTTTCATGACGCGACTGTCGCAAGCGGATTCGACGAATCTCTGGTGGAATGGCTGGTACCCGACCCCGCCCGATTCCCCGACCCCGATACCCGAGAGCGCCGCGTGAGCCCCTGATCCCCGCACGCTCGCCGCAGAAGCAGAGCGACGCACGGCTGGTCGAGCGCGCCCGCGAGGGCGACACGGACGCGTTCGGGGAGCTCTTCCGCCGCCACGCCGCGGCCGGGGTGACGGTCGCGCGCTCGTTCAGCTCGCTCGACGCCGAGGACCTCGTCGCCGAGTCGTTCGCCCGCATCTACGACGCCGTGGTCGCGGGCGGCGGGCCGCGCGGCGCGTTCCGCCCCTACCTGTTCACCACGATCCGCAACACCGCCGCGAGCTGGGGCCGGCGCGACCACGAGCTGCCCGTCGACGACCTCGACCAGCAGCCCGACCCCGCCACCGACGAGCACGCGGCGCTCAGCGCCCTCGACCGCGGGCTCACCGCGCGCGCGTTCCGCTCGCTGCCCACGCGCTGGCAGGAGGTGCTCTGGTACTGCGAGGTCGAGCAGATGGCGCCGCGCGAGGTCGCACCGCTGCTCGGCATGTCGGCGAACGCGACCGCGGCACTCGCCTACCGGGCTCGCGAGGGCCTGCGCCAGGCGTGGATCCGCGTGCACCTGCAGGACACCGACCCCGACACCGACTGCGGCTGGACCATCGAGCGGCTCGGCAGCTATGCGCGCGGCAAGCTCGGCTCGCGCGAGGTCGACCGGGTCGACGACCACCTCGAGGAGTGCGCGCGCTGCACGATCGTCGCGGTCGAGGCGCACGAGGTCGGCTCGCGGCTCGCGATGGTGCTGCTGCCGCTCAGCGCGGGCGTCACGGGCGCCACGGCGTACGCCGGCTGGCTGCACGCCGGCGCGCCCGCGACGGTCGTCGCGATGGGGGCCGGCGGCGCAGCCGTGGGCGGCGCGAACGGCGGCGGTGCGTCGGGCGGCTCGGGCATGTCGGCCGGGGCCATCACGGGTGCCGCCATCGGCACGGCGGCGGTCGCGGCGACCGTGGTCGCGGCGGTCGCGCTGGGCCCTGCGCTGGTGGGCGAGACGGATGCCTCCGAAGCGGCGCCCGCCGCAGCCGTGGCGGCCGCCGGGGTCGGCGCGGACGACGACGCGAGCGACGGCGACTCCGCGCCGGGACCGGGACCGATCGAGGAGCTGGTCGAGGCGACGCCGGACGCGAGCGACCCGCGCGCGACCGAGGAGCCCGAGGCGACTGAGGAACCCGTGTCGGAGCGGCGGTCGGAAGCCCCGCCCGCCGCAGGCGCCCCGTCGCCCGAAGCACCCGCCGAGGAGACGCCCGACGCGATCGCGCCGCCACCGCCGCCACCGCCGGTCGAGGCCGACGACCCGGCCGAGGACGTGCCCGCGTCGGACGTGCCCACCGTCTCGGTGCAGCTCGCGGGCGGCGTCGTGCACGACCTCGTGCTGAGCGGAACGCCCGGCGCGACCGTCGCGGTGCTGGTCGACGGCCGCATCGCACGCCTGCTCGTGCTCGACGCCGACGGCACGAGCGAGGTCATCCCGCACTGGATCGTCGGGCCCCGTGCCGAGCTGTCGGTCGCCTACCTGGTCGACGGGGTGCTCGGCACCGTGCTGCCGCTCGGCTGAGCCCCGACGGGTCGGTCGTCGCCGCCGCGACGCGCCCGCAGCACCGGCGCGAGCACCGCGCCGATCGCGCCGACCAGCACGATCGCGAACGCGAACGGCAGCGCCGCCACGCCCAAGCCGCCGTAGAGCAGCGCGCCCACCATGGCGCCGCCGCCGATGCCGACGTTGAACGCGGTCGTGTAGAACGCGCTCGCGACGTCGCGGATGCGCGGCGACGCACTCTGCAGCAACCGGGTCTGCAGCAGCGGCGGGATCGCCCCGAACGCGATGCCCCAGAGCGCGAACGCGGCCAGCGAGAGCACGATCGAGCCCTGCGCCAGCACGATGCCCACGACCGCCACGGCGGCGACCGCCATGGCGCCGACGAGCCCCGACGTGGGGCGGCGGCCGAGCACCGAGCCGGCCAGCACGAGCCCCACGGCGCCGGCGATGCCGTACACGAACAGCAGCGGACCGACGGCGGCCGAGCGCACGCCGACGACGTCGGTCAGCAGCGGCGCGACGTAGGTGTAGACCGCGTACTGGCCGGTCATGGTCAGCGCGGTCACGATGCACACCGCGACGATGGCCGGCACGGTCGCGTCACGCAGGGCCGGGCGCCGCTCGGCGGCATCCGGCGCCTCGGGCGCAGCCTCGGCGGCCGGGCCGTCCGCCGCTGGCAGCACCGCCCGCACGAGCAGGGCGCCCACGGCCGTCAGCAGGCCGAGCAGCAGGAACGCGGTGCGCCAGCCGGCCGCCTGGCCAAGCGTGGTCGCGAGCGGCACGCCGAACACCAGCGCGAGCGTGCCGCCGCCGAGCACGACCGCGACGGCGCGACCGACGAGTTCGCGCGGCACGAGCCGGGCGGCGTACGCGGCGACGAGCGCCCAGAACACGCCGTGCGCGAGGCCGCCCACGACGCGCGAGGCGACGACCCACGCGTAGTCGGGCGAGATCGCGGTCAGGAACTGGGCCGTCGCGAGCACGGCGAGCGCGATCACGAGCAGGCGCCGGCGGCCCATGCGCTGGGTGAGCGCGGTCAGCGGCGCGCTGGTCGCGACGACCGTGAAGGCGAACACGGTGACGAGCAGCCCGATGGCGGGCTCGCCGACGCGCAGGTCGGCGCTCATCTCGGGCAGGAGGCCGGCCGGCAGCATCTCGCCGGTGACGGAGAGGAAGACCGCGGCGCCGAGCACGGCGAGCGGGGTCCAGGGAAGGCGCGCGAACGCGCGCGCACGGATACGGATTCGGTGGCAGTCATGGTGCAGCTGTCCCGACGGCGTTCCCCGCCTGCGGCATGTCCACGCGGGCGGGTCGACTACGCGCTGTTGTGCGCGCCCAGGGCCGACGGAGACCGACGACCGCAGACGAGTGTACCCGATGTCATATCCTTGCCGGGTGAACAGCGCTCCCGAGGCATCCGAACACCTGCACCACTGGATCCTCTCCTTCGTGTGCACCGACGGTCCGGGCATCGTGCACGCGGTGAGCGGGGCGATCGTCGCCGCGCGCGGCAACATCACCGAGAGCCAGCAGTTCGCGAGCCTCGACACCGGCCGCTTCTTCATGCGGCTGCAGGTCGAGTCGCCCGCGGGTCGCGAGGAGTTCGCCGACGCACTCGCGCCGGTCGTCGAGCGGTTCGACATGGAGTGGCGCCTCGACCGGGTCGGCCGCCCCTCGCGCACGCTCGTGCTCGCCTCGACCGCGGGCCACTGCGTGAACGACCTGCTGTTCCGCCAGCGGGCAGGCCAGCTGCCCGTCGAGATCCCGCTCGTGCTGTCGAACCACGGCACCCTGCGCGACCTCGTCGACTTCTACGGCGTGCCGTTCGAGGCGCTCCCGGTGACGGATGCCGCGTCGAAGGCCGCGTTCGAGCAGCGCGTGCTCGACGCGGTCGATGAGCACGACATCGAGCTCGTCGTGCTCGCGCGGTACATGCAGATCCTCTCCCCCGAGCTGTGCGCCGCGCTCGAGGGCCGCTGCATCAACATCCACCACTCGTTCCTGCCCGGCTTCAAGGGCGCGAACCCCTACCGCCAGGCGCACGCCCGCGGCGTGAAGCTCATCGGCGCGACGGCGCACTTCGTCACGAGCGACCTCGACGAGGGCCCGATCATCGAGCAGAACGTCGTGCGCGTCGACCACAGCCGCACGCCCGCCGAGCTCGTCGCGATCGGCCAGGACGAGGAGAGCCGCACGCTCACGCAGGCCGTGAAGTGGTTCGCCGAGCACCGCGTGCTGCTCGACGGCGCCCGCACGATCATCTTCCGCTGAGCACGTAGAATCGTGCGGTGAGCGAGACCCCGACACCCCCGCGATCGGCCCGAACGACATCCTCCGCTTCTTCCTCGAGCTGTTCGCGTTCGTGTCGCTCGGCATCTGGGGGTTCCTCGCCTGGCCGTTGCCGTGGCCGGGCGTGCTCATCGGCATCGGTGCCCCTGCGCTCGCGATCCTGGCCTGGGCGCTGTTCGTCTCGCCCAAGGCCGTGATCCGCGTCGACGCGTTCGGGCGCGCGCTGGTCGAGCTCGCCGTCATGCTCTCGGCCGCCTTCGCGTGGTGGGGCCTCGGGCAGCCGATCGTCGCGGTCGTGTTCACGGTCGTGGCGACGGTCAGCGGCATCCTGCACGGGCGCAGCCAGCTGCCGCGCTGAGCGGGCCGGCCCGTCGGCGCCGGACGCATGGTCCGGGGTAACCCGCGCGAAACGGCTGCGGCGTAGCATCCGGAGCATGTCCTTCTCCGTTCCGGTCGTCGACATCACTCCCTACGTCGTCGGCGGCGACGACGAGGCCCGCGCCGAGGTGGCCCGCGCGGTGGACCGGGCCTGCAGCGAGGTCGGGTTCATCCAGGTGCTCGGCCATGGCGTCCCCGAGCCGGTCACCGACGGCCTCGCGGGTGCGATGGACGAGTTCTTCGCGCTCGCCATGGACGCCAAGCGCGCCTACCGCACGCCCGCCGGCATCAACCGCGGCTACGCGCCGCCCAAGACCGAGTCGCTGAGCCTCAGCCTCGGCGTCGAGAGCGCGAATCGCATGAACGACTTCTTCGAGGCGTTCAACGTGGGGCTCGCAGCGAGCGACTTCCCCGGCGTCGAGGTCGACCCGGTGCACTACGCCGAGAACACCTGGCCCGACGCGGATGCCCCGGGGTTCCGTGCCCCGGTCGAGGCGTACTTCGCCGAGGCGGGCCGCGTCGCGCGCACCATGACCCGCATCTTCGCCGACGCGCTCGGCGTCGACCACGCGGTGTTCGCCACGCGCACCGACCACTCGCTCGACGTGCTGCGCATGAACAACTACGCGCTGCCTGCCGGCACCGACGTGCGCCTCGACGGCGACCTCACCGGCATGGGCGAGCACACCGACTACGGCATCGTGACCGTGCTCTGGGCCGACCGCGTGCGCGGCCTGCAGGTGCTCGGCACCGACGGCGGCTGGCACGACGTCTCCCCCGACCCCGGGGCGCTGCTCATCAACCTCGGCGACCTCACGGCGCGCTGGACCAACGAGCGCTGGATGTCGACGCTGCACCGCGTGAAGCCGCCGATCGTCGGCGGCACGATCGAGCGCCGGCGCAGCGCCGCGTACTTCCACGACGGCAACGCCGACGCGCTGATCGAGGCGATCCCGACGACCGTGCCCGCGGGCGAGGAGCCGCTGTACCCGCCGATCACGGTCGGCGACCACATCGCGGCGAAGCTCGCGGGCTCGCGCGAGGGGCGACGCAACGCACCCGGGCGGGAGACCGCCCGGGTGCTCGCGGCGCGCGACGACGGCTGAGGCGCTACGCCCGGGCCGGCTCCGGTGCCGGCTCGGTCGCCGGGTCGTCCTCGTGTGCGGCCTCGGCGTCGGGCTCGGCGCCGCCCGCGGTGCGGAAGTGGCCGATCACCGAGAGCACCAGGCCGACGACCGCCCAGCCGGTGAGCACGAGCAGCGGGAAGGCCCAGTCGGCGCTCGGGAAGTAGTTCACGTCGCGCAGCAGCGTCGCGCCGGCGCCCGGCGGGAACCACTGGCCGACGTCGCCCCACGGCGCGGGGAGGAACTCCTTCGGCACCGCCGCAGACGAGATCGGATTCGCGACCAGGACCATCGTCAATGCGCCGAGGCCGAGTCCCGCCCGGCCGAGCAGCGCGGCCATGCCCGTGATGAAGGCCGAGATCGCGAGCAGCGTGAGGGCGATCGCACCGGCGTTCAGCCAGTAGTCACCCGGCAGCGAGCCGAACCATCCGCCGAGGATGCCCGCGAGCGCGAGGCCCGCACCCGCCGAGTACACGACGGCGGCGAGGATGCGACGCATGGCGCCGATCACGACGAAGGCGATGGCGATGCCGCCGGCCATGCCGCCGAGCACGAGCGGGAACATCGCCGCCGCGAGCCCAGTACCGCGCGGGTCGGTGTCGGCGAGCGGCACCACGTCGGTGACGGCCACCTCGATCGTCGGCACGGTGTCGAGGCCCTGTGCCTGCGCCGCCGCGGCGGCTTGGGCGTTCGCCGCCTGCTGGAGCTGGGCGGCCGCGGCGCCGAGCAGCTGGGCGACCGCCGCGCTGGCCGCGGACGAGGTGAGCACCTCGGGCTGCTGGCCCAGAATGATCGCGCCGTAGACCTCGCGGGTCTCGATGGCCTCGACGGCTTCGTCCCGGCCGGCGACCTCGGTGAATGCGATCGCCCCGGGCTGCGCCTCGTCGAGCCCCTGCTCGATCTGGGCGACGGCCTCGGCGGGGCCGGCGATGGCGACCGGCAGGTCGCGCGGCTCGGACGTGATCGACGGCCACGAGAACGCGAGCACGATCACCCCCACGACCGCGACGAGCGCCACCGAGAGCGCGAGCACGCGCGCGATCGGCGTGTGCGGGGTTCGGGTGTCGGACATGACTCCTCCAGTGCTGGTGCGCACGTCTCCGCCGATGCGGCGGCTGTGCGTGTGCTGTAAAACGAACATTCGTTCTTTATCATCGTGCGCCACTCGCCTACGCTTGTCAAGAACGGGCGTTCGGTTTCAGCGTCCGTTCCATTCACGCAGGGGGAACGATGCCCAAGGTCACCGAGGCGTACCGCGAGGCCCGGCGCGACGAGATCGCCGCCGCGGCGCTCCGCTGCTTCGCCCGCAAGGGGTACGGCGGCACCTCGATGGCCGACATCATCGCCGAGTCCGGCCTCTCCGCCGGCGCGATCTACGGGCACTACGCGGGCAAGCGCGAGCTGTTCGTGGCGGTCACCGAACGCGTGCTCTCGGCGCGCCGCGACGACCTGGCCCGCGCCGAGGCCGGCGGGCACGTCCTCTCCCCGGCGAAACCATCGCCACGCTCCTGCGCGGCATGATCTCCGAGCCGTTCGCGCCGCAGGTGATGATCCAGATGTGGTCGGAGGCCGCGATCGACGACGAACTGCGCTCCGTCGTCGAGGGCATCCTCGCGCTCGTGCGCATGACCGTGCGCGAGCACATCGCCGCGTGGGTGGCCGCCGAACCGGGTCGCGGCGGCGACGACCCCGAGCGCTACATCGACGGGCTCACGCCCATCGCGATGGGCCTCGCGCCCGGGTTCATGATCCAGCGCGCGCTGAGCGACGGGTTCGACGAGGAGGCGTACCTCGAGATGCTGCCCGAGGTGCTGCCCCACTGAATCCGGCGGCCCCGGAGCATCCGCTCGCCCGCCCTGCTACTGACGGGCGAGGTCGCGACGCCGGAACCCCGCGAAGCCGACCGCGAGGAAGAACAGCGTCACGAGGCTGATCCAGACGAGCCCCCACCAGTCCGCGTCCGCGCTGGTGACGTTGGGCACGTGCCAGTACGGGCTGATCGCGAGCACCCAGTCCCACAGGTTGAACGTGGGCCCGAGGATCGTGAGCGCGAACGAGACGAGCACGCCGGCCCACGCCGCCAGGGAGACGTGCGGCCTCGCGCCGACCACGGCGACCGAGAGCGCGACGACGGTCCACACCGCGGGCACCGTCGCGGCCGCCTGCACGAACACGTCGCCGAAGGTCACGCCGATGTCGGCGGCACCCGCAAGCGCCGCCATGAGCGTGCCGGCGACCAGCATGTACACGGCCGGGGCGCCCAGTGCGATGAGCACGTTGCTCGCGTAGTACCGGGGGCGGGCGGTCGCGGTGGCGATGATCGGCTCGAGCCGGTCGCCCAGCTCCTCCGCGCGCACCTTGAGCATCGTCTGCACGCCGGGGATCGACGCGATGATGCCGACGAGACTGAGGATCGTGACGAGGAACGCGCTGACGAGCTCGGCGTCCGTGACGGCGCCGGCGGCGAGCATCTGCTGGAGCGCCGCATCGCCGCCGAGGATGTCGGTCACCGAAGTGGCGAGGTACCCGAACACGAGCCCGAGCGCGACGAACGCGATCGTCCAGCTCAGCATCGGGCCGCGGTTGAGCCGCAGCGCGAGCCGCCAGGTCGAGCGGTCGCGCCCACGCGCGGGACCGGGCCGCGGCGCGATGGCACCCGCACCGAACTCGCGTCGGGCCTGCAGCACGAAGGCGACGACCAGCAGCACGACGGTCAGCGCCACTGCCGCCAGCAACGGCCACCAGTTGTCGTCCACGGCCGGCTTCGTCTCGGTCATCCACCCGAGCGGGTTGATCCAGATCACCCAGTCCGGTGCATCGAGGGCGTAGGTCACGCCACGGGCGATGAAGAGCACGCCGAGGGTCGCGACCGCGAGCGAGTTCGCGGTGCGCGCGTCGGAGCCCAGCTGCGCGGTGACCGAAGCGACGCCGGTGAACGTCCAGGCCGTCGCCGTCATCGTGGCCGCGAGCAGCATGGTCGCGTTCCACCCGCCGCCGAACGCGACGGTGACCAGCCCGGTCACGAGGCCCAGCACGATCGCGAAGACGAGGCACATCCACACCGCGGCCATCAGTCGGGCCGCGCGGCCCATCACGCCCGACGCGAGCAGTTCCGCCTGCCCCGAGTCCTCCTGGGCACGGGTCGCGCGGGTGACGGCGAAGATGACGCCGAGCGCCGCGATGAGCCCGCCGAGGGCGAGCGAGCGCCAGGCGGCGAAGCCGTCCGTGGTCGACAGGTCGAACGCCGGCCCGAAGATGATCGCCATGGCCGGGTTCGCGCCGACCGCCGCGGCGAACGCGTTGCGGTCGTCCTCGGTGGGGAAGATGAGCGGGTACAGCATCGACGACGACGCGAGCAGCGTCGTCAGCAGCATCCAGGGGGCGAGCAGGCGCCCGTCGTGCCGGACCTCCGCGCGCAGAAGGGGCGGCGTCCCGGTGATCGCGGTCGCGGCCATCTCAGGACGCCTGCTCGTCGGCGTCGGGCTCGTAGAGGCGCAGGAACAGCGACTCGAGCGACGGGGGCTCGACCGTGAGGGCGGTGATGCCGAACGGCGTGAGCTGCGCCATCGCGTCGCCCACCCGGGAGGCATCCACCGTCGCCGTCATGCGCAGGCCGTCGACGTGGATGTCGGACAGGTCCGCCAGCGCCGCGTCCGGCACCGGCCGGGCGAAGGTGGCGTGGATCGTGGTGCGGGAGCCCTGCTGCAGGTCGGCGAGCGTGCCGGTCTGCACGATCTCGCCCTGGCGGATGATCGACAGCCGGTCGGCGAGCGTCTCGACCTCGCTCATGATGTGGCTGGAGAGCAGTACCGACGCGCCGCGTTCCTTGGCCTCCCCGACGACCTCCTGGAAGACGTTCTCCATGAGCGGGTCCAGGCCGCTCGTCGGCTCGTCGAGGATCAGCAGCTCGACGTCGGACGCGAGCGCCGCGACGATCGCGACCTTCTGCCGGTTGCCCTTCGAGTACTGCCGGCCGCGCTTGGTGGGGTCGAGCTCGAACCGCTCGATCAGCTCCGCCCGGCGCGACTCGTCGAGGCCCCCTCGCAGGGATCCGAGCAGGTCGATCGCCTCGCCGCCGGTCATGCCGGGCCAGAGCGACACGTCGCCGGGCACGTAGGCGATGCGCCGGTGGAGTTCGACCACGTCGTGCCACGGGTCCTTGCCGAGCACGCTCGCCGTGCCGCCGTCTCCGCGCAGCAGGCCGAGCAGCACGCGGATCGTGGTCGACTTGCCCGCGCCGTTCGGCCCGAGGAACCCGTGCACCTGTCCGCGCTCGACCGTGAGGTCCACGCCCTTCAGCGCCTGGAAGCGCCCGTACGACTTCGTCAGACCCTCGACCCGGATCACTGCATCGGTCTCGCCCATGGACGTCTCCTCATCGGATGGTGACGGAACATCGCCAGCATAGGGCGAACTCCACGACCGGGGAAATACCCCCGACGCGCGCTATCCTGTGCGAATGGCCGAGACGGAAGCGGCCGCAGCGCGGCGCCGCGTCGGGCGTCGCAGCGGCGACAGCGGCACGCGCGACGCGATCCTCGACGCCGCGCGCGACCTGTTCGCCGAGCTCGGTTACGACGGGGCCTCCGTGCGTGCCATCGCCGCCCGCGCCGGCGTCGACCCGGCGCTCATCCGGCACTACTTCGGCGACAAGCAGGCGCTGTTCGCGACCGCGATGGCCGAGCGATCAGCGATCGGTCCACGACTCGGCGAGGCGTTCGCGGGCCCGCCCGACCAGCTCGCGTCGAGGCTCGCGGACGCGTACCTGCGCCTCTGGGAGGACGCCGACACCCGCCCGATCCTCATGGCGCTCGCACGTTCGGCGATGACCTCGCCGGAGGCGAGCCGACTGCTGCGCGACACCTTGACCGCCCGCATCCGCGACATCGGCCCGATCCCCCAGATCGGCGAACCGGCCGCGCGGGGGATCGTCGCCGCGGGCGCCCAGCTCTTCGGCATCGCCGTCGCCCGGCACGTGCTCGAGATGCCCGGCCTCGCAGAGCTCACCCACGACGAGCTCGTCGAGCTGGTGACCCCGACCGTTCGGCACCACCTCGGCGCCGCAGCGCCCTGACGTCGCGTCAGATGCCCTGCCAGGCGGGCTTGTTCGCCCAGGCGTGCCGGTAGTACGACAGGTTCGCGAGCTTCGACGCGGCGGCCTCGTCGACGATCACGGTCGTGTGCGGATGCAGCTGGATGGCCGAGCCCGGCTGGCTCGACGTCACCGGCCCCTCGACCGCCGCGGCGATCGCGTCGGCCTTGGCCTCGCCGAACGCCAGCAGCAGCAGGTGGCGGGCACGCAGGATCGTGCCGAGGCCCTGCGTGATGCAGTGCATGGGCACGTCGTCGGGCGAGTCGAAGAAGCGCGCGTTGTCGGCGCGCGTCGGCTCGGTCAGCGTCTTCACGCGCGTGAGCGACGCGAACGACGACCCCGGCTCGTTGAAGCCGATGTGCCCGGTGCGGCCGATGCCGAGGATCTGCACGTCGACGCCTCCCGCGGCCTCGATGGCCGCCTCGTAGTCGTCGCCCGCGGTCTCGATGCCGTCGGCCGACCCGTTCGGCACGTGGATGAGCTCGGGCGTGAGGCCGAGCGGCTCCACGACCTCGCGCGTGATGACCGCGCGGTAGCTCTCGGGATGCCCTCGGGCAGGCCGACGTACTCGTCGAGCGCGAAGCCGCGCACGCGCGACACGTCGACGCCGTCCGTCGCGATGCGCGCCGCCAGCGCGCGGTAGCCCGCCAGCGGCGTCGAGCCGGTCGCGAGCCCGAGCACCGCGTCGGCCTTCCGGGCGACGGTGCCGAGGATGGCGTCGGCGACGAGCGCACCCGCCTCCTCCTCGCTGCGGACGATGACGATCTCAGCCATGTGCTGCCTCTCCGACGAGTGCGGCGCCGACGGCGGCCGCGGGGAATCCGAACGGGATGACCTGCACGCGGTCCTGCAGGTCCAGGGATGCGAGGAACGGCGAGGACGCCGCCCAGTGCGAGAGTATTCCGCGCACGCCGACCAGCAGGCGGTCGCCGAGGGCGCTCAGCCCGCCGCCGATCACGACCGTGTCCATGTCGGACGTGAGCACGAGGATGCGCACCGCCGACGCGACGCCGGCGAGGAACGTGTCGCGCGCGGCGATCGCCCGCGCGTCGCCGCGCTCGGCCGCGTCGAACAGGTCGGGTGCGGGGTGCGGCGAGTCGGTCGGCCACAGGCGGGCGACCGCCGAGCCCGACGCGACCGTCTCGAGGCATCCGCGCTGCCCGCAGGCGCACGGCTCCCCCGCCGGGTCGACCGGGATGTGCCCGATCTCGCCCGCGACGCCGTGGCCGCCGCGCAGCAGCCGGCCGTCGAGCACGAGGCCCGCCGCGAGCCCGGTGCCGAGGTTCAGGTAGGCCATCGACCGGGCGCGCAGCCCGTCGGCCACGCCGAGCAGGTGGTGCGCACCGAGCGCCGCGGCCTTCACGTCGTTCTCGACCCGCACCCGCACGCGGAACTCGTCGGCGAGCCGCGGGCCGAGGTCGAGCCCCTCGAGGCCGAGGTTCACCGCGTGCGCCACCCGTCCGCTGCCGTTGTCGACCGCACCGGGGATGCCGATGCCGATCGACTCGAACCCGCCGATGCCGGCGCCCGTGAGCTCCCCCATGCGCCGCACCGTGCGCACCGCGGTCTCCACGACCGCGTCCGCGCCGAAGCCCGTGGGCATGCGCACCTGGTCGCTCAACTCGCCGTCCGCGCCGATCGCGACGGCGGCGGTCTTCGTGCCGCCGATGTCGATGCCGAGCCTCATGCGGCCGCCACCGGGTCGGGAGCCAGGTCGTCGAGCGCCACGAGCAGCGCGTCACCCACGAGGCGCGAGGCGCCGAAGGTCGCGAGGTCGGCGTAGGCGCGGTCGGCGCCCGGCCAGCCCATCTCGACCACGATCACGTCGGGCCGGGCCGCGCGCAGGGCGTCGACGGCGGCGCGGGCGAAGTCGTGGCGGTGCACGTCGCGGCCGATGACCAGCACGGGGCCGGTCAGGGCGGATGCCTCGAGTGACGCATCCCCCGGGCGCACCACGATCGCATCGGGCGAGTCGATGCCCCACGGGGCGACGCCGATCGCGATGTTCGCCTCGGACTCGAGGCGGACCAGGGTCGCGGGCGCGCCCTGCGCGAGGCGCTCGCGCGCGGCATCCGTCACCTCGAAGGAGGCGGCGATGCGGCGCAGTTCGGCGTCGCGGTCGAGGGGCGCGGCGGGCGCCTCGCTCGGACGCGCGGCGTCCGCGAGTGCGCGCACGCGCCCCGCGGCATCCGTCACCCGCTCCTCGGGGAGGCGACCGTCGGCCACCGCGGCCAGCACCGCCTGGACGATCTCGTCGAGCAGCGCCTCCGTCGTGTCGGTGCCGATGCAGAGCAGGTCGCAGCCGGCGACGAGGGCGCGCACGGCCGCCTCGGGGATGCCGTGCACGCCGCTCGCCCCGTGCATGTCGAGCGCGTCGCTCACGACGACGCCCTCGAACCCCAGCTCCGCGCGGAGCAGGCGAAGCACACGCGGAGACAGGGTGGCGGGGTGGTCCGCATCGAGCTGCGGCAGCAGGATGTGGCTGGTCATGACGGTGCGCGCTCCGGCCGCGATCGCGGCGCGGAACGGCACGAGCTCGCGGGTCGCCAGCTCGTCGGCCGAGCGATCGACGACCGGCAGCGACACGTGCGAGTCGGCGTCCGTGTCGCCGTGGCCCGGGAAGTGCTTCGCGCTCGCGGCCACGCCCGTCGACTGGAGGCCGCGGGTCCACGCGACCGAGTGGCGCGCGACCAGCTCGGGGTCGGTGCCGAAGCTGCGCGTGCCGATGACCGGGTTGTCGGGGTTGGAGTTCACGTCGACGTCGGGCGCGAACGCGAGGGTGCATCCGCTCGCCCGCAGGGCTTCGCCGACGCGGCGACCGATCTCCTCGGTGTAGGCCACGTCGTCGATGCGACCCAGGACCGCGTTGCCCGGGTAGGGCGCACCGACGTCGTAGAACAGGCGCGTGACGTCGCCGCCCTCCTCGTCGATCGCGATCACGGCGTGCGGGTTGGCGTCCGTGATCCGGTCGTTCAGCGCCGCGAGCTGCTCGGGCGAGGCGATGTTCGGGCCGAACACGCAGACCCCGCCGAGGCCGGCCGCGAGCCGATCGCGCACCCACCCGGGCAGCTCAGTGCCGGCGAATCCGGGCAGGAGCGTCGTGAGGGCGTCGCGCGACAGGTCGGCGGCACCCGGGTTCGCGACGGTCATCCCTTGACCGCCCCCGAGACCATGCCGCTCGTCATGCGGTTCTGCACGATGAGGAAGAAGATCACGACGGGAATGGCGATGAGCGTCGAGCCGGCCATGAGCTGGGCCCAGTCGGTGCCGCCGTTCGGGTCGAGGAAGGTGCGCAGCCACACCGGCAGCGTCATGGCCTCGGGCCGCGGGTTGATGACCAGGGCGAACACGAACTCGTTCCACGCCTGGATGAACCCGAACACGCCCGTGGCGACGAGGCCCGGCGCGAGCAGCGGGAACGTGATGCGCCAGAACGCCTGCGTGCGGCTCAGGCCGTCGATCATCGCGGCCTCCTCGAGGTCGGCGGGCACGCCGTCGACGAACCCGCGCAGGGTCCAGATCGTGAACGGCAGCACCGTGGCGACGTACACGAGCGTCAGGCCCGCGATCGAGTTGAGCAGGTGCCACGAGTCCATGACCCGGAACATCGAGATGATCATGGCCTCCGCCGGGATCATCTGGATGATGAGGATCGCGATGATGAACGACACCCGGCTGCGGAACCGGAAGCGGGTGACCGCGACCGCCGCGAGGAACGCGAACACCAGCGCGATCAGCACGGTGAGGAGCGTGATCTGCAGCGAGTTCGCGAGCGCCGGCAGGAACGGTGCGCGCTCGTAGTTGAAGATGACGTCGACGTAGTTCTGCAGGCTGCCGTTCTCCGGCCAGAAGTGCACCTCGCTGCCGCGCACCTGGGAGTTCGGCTGCAGCGACGTGTTCACCATCCAGTAGACGGGGAACACGCTCATGGCGAAGATCACCAGGGCGGATGCCGCGAGGAGCACCTTCCCGACGACCGAGCGCGCGCTCCGGCGGCGTGTGGGGGCGGCGGACGGCGTCGCGGGGAGGGCCGTCGTGCCGTGCGCGTGGGCGCCTGCCGTGACGGCGGCGCGCGTGTCGGCGGCGGTCATCGGTCCTCCTTGAGGCTCTGGCGGACGTAGTAGAGGGAGATGGCGACGAGGAACAGCACCACGATCACCGAGATCGCGCCGCCGACGCCGAAGTCGCCCGTGCCGAGCGACACGCGGTAGATGTACACGCCGAGCGTGTTGGTCTGCTCGGCGAGGCCGCCGAGCGCCTGCAGCGCATAGATCTGGGTGAACACGCGCAGGTCCCAGATGATCTGCAGGATCGTCACGACGATGAGGATCGGCCGCAGGAACGGCACGATCACCAGGAAGAACCGCTTGAACGGGCCGGCGCCGTCGAGCTGCGCCGCCTCGAGCACCTCGTCGGGGACCTGGGTGAGGCCCGCGAACACGGTGAACGCGACGAACGGGATGGCGCCCCAGACGATCACGATGCCGGCGACGAAGAAGAAGCTGAGGGGCTCGAGCAGCCACGAGTGGCCGCGGAAGTCGAGGCCGAACCACTCGGAGAGCGCGTAGTTCAGCACGCCGTACTGCGAGTCGAAGATCCAGCCCCAGACGATGGTGGCCGACAGGGGCGGCATCGCCCAGGCGAGCAGCAGGCCGACCGAGACGAGCAGGCGCCAGCCGGCGGCCAGCTTGCGCATGAGCAGGGCGACCAGCACGCCGACGACCATGGTGATGACGACGCACGCGGCGGCGAAGAGCACCGAGCGGCCGAGCACCTGCCAGAACTCGGGGTCGCTCAGCACGCCGAGGTAGTTGCCGAGCCCGACGAACTCGGGCGGTGCGCCGAAGACCTGCGCGCGTCCGAACTCCTGGAACGACATGATGACCAGCTGCAGCAGCGGCCAGCCGATCACCGCGACGAGGATGATGAGCGCGGGAACGAGCAGCGCGTAGGGCGTGAGGCGTGCGCGGGTGCCGCCGCGGCGCTTCGGGCGGGGCGGGCGGCCGTCGGGCAGGGCGGCCCCGGCGTCGTCCCGGGCGGGCGCCTCGGGTCGAGTGACGGTGCTCATGGGGGTGACTCCTGGTTCGAGCGGGTGGTGCTGCCATGATGCGCGCGGCGGCACGAAAAGAACAGGGATGCCCGGCACGACGTGTGGTGCCGGTCGTGCCGGGCATCGGCGGGCCCTGGGGCCCGAGGGTGGCCGCGGTGCGGCCGGTTCCGGATCGGCGGCGTGTGTGGGCGCCGCCGACCCGGAGTGCGGGGACTAGCCGTTGAGGATGTCCTCGATCTTCTCGTCGACCTCGGCCGCGAGCTCGGCGACGTCGCCGCCCTGGGCGATCTTCACGAAGAAGTCCTCCAGGACGCGCGAGGCCTCGACCTCGGCCCAGTTCGGCGATGCCGGGGTGAGCTTCGCGCTGCCCGCGGCGGCGGTGAAGGCCTGGGCCTCCGGGCTGTCGCCGAGGGTGGTCGCGAGCGACTGCTTGGCCGGGATGAGGCCGTTCTCGCCGTAGATCGTCTGGAACTCGTCGCTCAGGATGATCGCGAGGGCGCTCTTGGCGAGCTCGGGGTGCTCGGAGTTGGCCGAGACGCCGATGTTCGAACCGCCGGCGAAGGCCTGCGCAGCGCCGCCGTCGGCACCCGGAAGCGCGTAGACGAGCGGAGCGGCCGGGGCGTTCTCGGTCTCGCAGCCGCTGGCCAGGCCGAGGGCCCAGTTCGGGGCCGAGAACTGGATCGCGTCACCCTCGCAGTACGGGGTCCACGGCTCGGCGTTGTCGCCGTCCTTCGGGGCGACCGAGGCGTTGAGCATGAGGTCCTGCACCTGCTCGAGGCCGACGATCGACTCGGGCGAGCTCAGCTGCGCGTCCCAGCCGTCACCCTCGGGAACGGCGATCTCGCCGCCGGCCTCCCAGATGAAGGGCAGGGCGTTGTACCAGTCCTGGCCGGCGAAGTAGATGCCCGACTTGCCGTCGTTGGCGGCGGCGAGCTCCTTGGCCTGCGCGATGTAGTCGTCGAGCGTGGCCGGGGCCTCCGACACGAAGGCCGGGTCGGCGAACACGACGCGCGCACCCGCGTAGAGCGGAGCAGCGTAGAAGGCGCCGTCGTACGAGCCCGCCTCGACGAAGCCGGGGAGCAGGTCGTCGCCGCCGAGCGCCTCGTAGTCGTCCGAGATGTCGAGCAGCGCGCCGACCGAGGTGAACGCCGGGGCCTGCGTGTTGCCGAACTCGACCAGGTCGGGGCTGTCGGAGGAGGAGAGGCTGGTGGTCAGCTTGTCGACCAGGCCGTCCCACGACTGCTCCTCGATGGTGAGGGTCGAGCCGGGGTTCTCCGCCTCGAACGTCTCGACGAGGTAGTCGCGCGCGTCCTGGGGCGTGTCCGCGCCGACGAGCCAGACCCGGAGGTCACCGGTCTCGGGCTCGCTCTCGGAAGCAGCGTCGCCTCCCGAGGCGCAACCGGCGAGGGCGAGCGCAGCAGCGGCGCCGAGCGCCACGATGCCGAGTTTCCGCATTGCTGTGTTTCCTTTCGTGGGGGTGTGGTCACCGGCCGGGGCGCCGGAGTCCATGGTGCAGGAGTCTCCTCAAGAGACCCCGAGTTGGCCGGAGAGGACCATGACGGCCGCGCCGCGCAGGACGATGTCCTGCCCGTGCGTGGTCATCCGGATCCGGAGATCGCGGTTCACGTCCGCGATCGTCCGGTTCCGGAGCGTCTCGACGGCCGCCTCTCGCAAGGGGCCGTCAAGCAGTTCGGCCGGACCGCTCAGCACGACCTCGGCGAGGTTGAGCGCTCCGACCACGGGGGCGAGCACGATGCCGAGTCGGCGGCCCGCCTCCCGAAGGATGGTGTCGCGCGCCGCAGCACGCGAGTCGTCGCCGGCGGCGGCCGTCGCGGCCGCCAGCTCGGCGGTCAGGCGCGGCTCGGCGAGCCAGGCCTCGAGGCAGCCGTGCTTGCCGCACGCGCAGGCCGGGCCGCCGTCGGTGCCGACGACGACGTGGCCGATCTCGCCGGCCGCGTAGGCGCCGCCGATGAGCGGCCGGCCTCCGACGATGAGCCCGGCGCCGACGCCTCGGCCGACCTTGACGAGGATCACGTCGTCGTCGCCGTCGCGCGTGGCGTGCTCGGCGAGCACCGCGGCGTTGGCGTCGTTGGCCACGTGCACCGGCACGCCGGCCGCCTGGCGGATGCGCGCGCGGAGGTCGAGGTCGGTCCAGCCGAGGTTCGGGGCGCGGCGCACGACGCCCGCGTCGTCGACGACACCGGGCGAGCCGACGCCCACGCCGAGCAGCGGGGCGGATGCGGCGGACGCGAGTCGCTCGACGAGGGCGATGACCAGTGCGATCGCCTCCTCGCCCGTCGCGCCGGCGAGCTCCACCTCGGCGCGCTCGAGCACGGCGCCCTCGAGGTCGAGCACGGCCCCGCGGAAGACCGAGGCGTCGGAGAGGTCGACGCCGATGATCTGGAACGCGTCGCGGGCGATGTCGATGAGGGTCGCGGGCTTGCCCGGTCGCGCGGACTCGCGCTGGCCCAGCTCGACGACGAGCCCCTCGCCGATGAGGTCGGCGACCAGGTCGGAGACGGTGACCCGGGTGAGGCCCGTCTCGCGGGCGACGTCGGCGCGGCTGCGGGCGCCGGCGGTGTAGAGCGTCTGGAGCACGAGCGCGCGGTTGTGGTGGCGCGCATGCTCGGGGAGCCGCTTGCCGCTGGGGCGCAGCGCGCGACCGAATCCGGCGGCCACCGACGTCGTGTCGAGCCGCAGCTGCGGGGCCTGGGCGGCGCGCCCGGCGGCAGTGTCGGCCGGCACCTCGATGAGGGTGCTGCGCTGCTGATCCGCCGTGGTCATGTTTGTTAGTAAACCTTACGAACAAACATCCCACAAGGGTTCGCCGCGAATTCGTGCGGCCGTTACCGAGTCGTGACCTGCACTCCGCCGTGGGCTGCGGCCGCCGCACCCACTGGGGCGCGGACGCGCCGAGGGCGCCGGATGCCACGCATCCGGCGCCCTCGGCGGCGTGTACGAGCCGCCTACTCGGTCCCGACCTCCAGGGTCGTGCCGAAGCCGGACTCGCCGTAGGCGACGTACCCGAGGTACGTCTCACCCGCGTCGAGGCCCGACCAGGACAGCGTGTAGGTCGCCTCCTCGCCCTGGACACCCGGCAGCGGGTTCGGCGACGCGGCCAGGTCGCCGACGCCGCCCGGCATCACGGAGTACGAGTCGAGGTCGTACTGCTCGTTCGAACCGGCGTACACCTGTGCGACGACCTCGTAGTACCCGGGCTCGGGTGCGAAGAGGTCGACACGCTCGTCGGCGGAACCCGTTGCCGAGTACCAGAGCGCGACGCGGGCGCCGCGCTTGCCGTCGAGCTTGTAGACCAGCAGGTCGAGGTCCGCCGCGTCGTTGTACGCGTCCAGATCCCAGCGCTGGTAGGCCACGCCCTCGGGGATCTCGACCACCCAGGTCGCCTCGTCACCGGTGCTGCCCGAGCCGCTGTAGGCCTTGTTCGGCCCACCCTTCTTGACCTTGAGCTGCTCGGCCGGAGCCAGGCCGCTGACGACCAGCGGGATGTCCCCGGTGGAACCGGGCGTCACGTTCACGTCGGCCGACCCGCTCGTGCCGCTGCCGAGGACCCCCGCGGGTGCCTCGAGCGACACGGGCTGCACGGCGACCGGGCTGTGCACGACGGTGTCGCCGCTCACCCAGTCGATCGAGCCGGTCGTGAACGCGTCCACGGGCGCGTCGGTGCGAGTGAAGGTCACCGTGTAGGTGGCCTGCTCCCCCGCCGCTCCGAAGACCAGCGACGACGGCTCGATGCTCACGTCGATGCCGGCGAGGCCGTTCACCGTCGGCGTGAAGGTTCCCGCCTGGGTGGCCGTGGCGGTGCGCGTGACGGTCTCCGAGTCGGTCAGCGAGCCGATCGCGATCGACGCCTGGTTGAGGTCGCTCGGGTCGACCGGCCCGACGCCGAAGTCCGCGTAGCCGAGGGCCTCGACGTACGCCAGCCAGTCGTACACGTCGGAGTCGTAGACGAAGCCCGGGTCGAAGAACGACGTCGGGTCGACGTGACCGGCGCCCTGCGTGAACGGGTCGGTGACCGCGTCGCCCGCGGCGTCGACCGTGTCGTAGGCCGTGGTCATCATGGCCGACTTCACGGCCATCGGCGACTCGGTCGGCGACTCGCCCAGGTAGAACGCGGCGAGGCCCGCGACGTGCGGAGAGGACATCGACGTACCCGAGAGGAACTGGTAGGTCCCCTCGTCGCCGTCGGCGTTGGCGCCTGCGGCCAGGATCGCGACGCCCGGCGCCGAGATGTCCGGCTTCAGCACGTCGCTGCCGTCGGCGAGCACCGGGCCGCGCGACGAGAAGCCCGCGACCTGCGGGGTCGCCGGAGCCGTGCCGACCTCTCGGCCCTGCGCGAACGTGATCGTCGCGCCGGCGGTGCCGGCGTAGGCGAAGAGCGCGTCCCGCTCGGTGTCGGGCACGTGGATGGTCGGCACCGAGTGCAGGTCGAGGTCGATCGAGTTCGCCGACGGGTTCGCGAGGATCATCCCGATGCCGCCGGCGCGGGCGACCTCGGCCGACTTGTCGACACGCGCGTAGACACCGCGGTCGCAGTAGACCACCTTGCCGGCGACCTGCGCCGGGTCGAGGGTTCCCGCCGCGCACAGCAGCGCCTCCGAGGTCGACGCCTTGCGCGTCTTCACGAGGTCGCCGCGCACGAAGTCGCCCGAGACGCCGGCCGCGGGCACCGTCACGGAGCCGCCGACGGCCTTCGAGCCGCCGTCGAACGTGGCGGTCGCCTCGTAGCTCGGAATCGTCGACGCCGCGACCGTGGTGATCCACGGTGCCGCGTTGTCGAGCGTCGATGCGCCGGGCCCGGAGTTGCCCGCCGAGGCCGCGACGAACACGCCGACCGATGCGGCGTTGAGGAACGCCCAGTCGGTTCCGACCACGGTCGACGTGGCCGCGCCGCCGCCGATCGAGAAGTTGATCACGTCGACGCCGTCGGCGACCGCGTCGTCGATGCCCGCGAGCAGGTCGCTGCCTGCGCAGCCGTCGTCGTCCTGGCTTGCGGGGTCGGGACCCGACCAGCACACCTTGTAGGCCGCGATCTTCGCCGCGGGCGCGACGCCGACCACGCCGTCGAACGCGTTGCTGCCGACGGTCACCTCGCCGACGGGGTCGCCCGCCGCGGTGCCTGCCGTGTGCGAGCCGTGGCCGTCGCCGTCGCGCGGCGAGACGTACTCGCCGACGCTCGCGTCGCCGATCGCGGCAGCGCCGAAGCCGTCGAGGTAGTAGCGCGCGCCGACGACCTTCGTCGAGCAGTCGCTCGCCTCGAACTGCTCGCCGACCTGGCAGGTACCGGTGAAGGTGCCGCCGTCGGCCTTCGCGTAGGCGATCACGTCGCCGTCGAGGTAGGGCTCGTCGCCGGCGGTCGTGCCCAGCGGGTCGCCCGCGAAGGAGGCGTTCTCGGGCGCGATGCCGGTGTCGAGGATGCCCACGACGATGCCCTCGCCCGCGGTGTCGCGACCGCCCGTGGCATCCCACACCCCGCCCGTGCCATCGGCGCCCGCGCCGAGGCCCAGGAACTCCGTCGACGGGGTCGCGTCGAGGTGGTAGATCTGGTCGGCTTCGACCGTCACGCCGCGCATGCCGGCGAGCGTCGCCGCCTGATCGGCGGTGAGGTCGGCGGCGAAGCCGTTGAGCGCGACCGTGTACGAGGTCGCGACCTTCGCGCCGACGCTCTTGGCCAGCTTGTCCTGCTTGGCCTCGAGGTAGTTCGCGTACGCCCGCGCATTCTTCGACGTCGCCTCGAAGGCGCGGCCGTTGCCCGGAGCGGTCGGGGCGATGCCGGAGACGCCGCCGTCGTACGTGGTGACCGGCGACTCGTCGAGCAGGACGATGTAGCGACCGTCGGTGAAGTCGGTCAGGTCGACGTACCCCGTCGCCCCCGACACCGCCGCAGGCCCCGTCGAGGTCGGTGCCGCCAGCGCCGCTCCCCCGACGCCGAGCGCCCCGGAAACGACGACGGCACCGCTCAGCGCTGCCGCCGCGATGCCGCGAATCCTGACGGGCCGAGCCCGTCGCTGTGTTGCATGCAAATCGAATCCCCTGTCTTCGGATGATGCGCAGACCCCCGATCAGGGGGTTGCACAGTGTCATCGAACCTATCCCAAGGAATTCGCAGGATGAAGGCACTCCACACGCAGATTCGCTGCGTATCATGCACGATCTTTGCCTCGTCGAGGATTGCTCGAAGAATCCTCGAATGGATCTGAGGTTCCCTCAGGGTCAGGCTCGGTGCCCGACGTCGGGCACCGAGCCGAGTGACACGTCAAGCCGTCGTCACCGAGGCGACTCGCCCGGCACGACTCGTCGCCCGGACGGCGGGAAACCCGAGCAGCGCGAGCCCGAGATTCGCGAGCGTCTCCGCGTACCCGGGGTGCGCCGCGACCGCAGGCAGCACGAACATCAGCACGACCGCCGGCAGCGTGAGCGTCAGCAGCCAGGCGGATGCCGAACGGTCGCGCTGGATGAGCATCGTGACGCCGAGCGCGAACGGGAAGAGCAGCATCCCGAAGAAGCCGATGTTGACGATGAGCTCGAGGACGCCGGTGATCTCGAGGCCGAACAGGCTCGCCCCGAGGCCGACGGCCATGGCACCGTAGACGAACGCCAGCGCCCAGCGCACGACGTTGCGCCACGGTCGCCCGCGGAAGCCGGGCGCTGCGACCGTGAACAGCACGACCACGATCAGCGCGTAGCAGGCGACGTGGATGATGCCGCCGACCGTCTCCACGACCGGGAGCGCACTCCCGTAGGCGAAGACCGAGTCTCTACCGGTGAAGATGCGGATGAGCGCATCGGTGAGGGCGATCGCGGACGTGGCGATCGCGGCGACGAGGGCGGCGATGCGGATGCGGGACATGACGGACTCCTCCGGTCGGTGCGTGCGGCGGCGATCGGTCGACCGCCCTCGATCAGGCTGCCGCTGAGCGGTCGGAGGCGGATCCGTCCCGCGGACCGCCCGGGTCCTCCAGCCCGCACCGACTGGACTCCTCCGTGTGCACGGCGCAGGGGTCCTCCCCGAGGAGGATGCGCCCGTGACCGGCGGACCAGTAGCGTGCGTCCCATGGGCCCGCGGATCCTGTCGTACGCCGTCGTCGCGGTCGTCGCGGTCGTCGCCGCGACCGGCGCCGTCGGCGCGCTGCACGGCGGCGAACTGCCACCCCTCGACGTCGTCTTCGTGTCGATCCTCTTCGCCTTCCTCGGGCTCGGCGTACGCGCCGCGATCCTGGCGTGGCGCTCCGCGCGCCTCGCCGCGGTCCACGCGGAGCGCACGATCGGCCGCAGGCCCGAGGACGCCGTGCGGGCCGCGGTCGACGAGGAGCGCGCCCGGATGTCGGCCGACATCGAGGCCGTGGTCCGGCGAGCGGTCCTCGGCATCCGATCGCGCGCCATCGGGCTCGGGGAGTCGACCGCCACGGCCGACGTGCCCGCCGTCCTGCGCGCCATCCAGCGCGAGGGGCGGGCCGCCACCGCCGAACTGCGCCTGCTGCTGGAGCTCCTCCGGGCACCCGGCGGCGACGGCGAGCCCACGCCGCCCGATGCGCCGGCCCGCACTCGTCGGCGGCGTCCCCGCGGCCTCGACATCGCCCTCGCCTGCATCGCGGTCGCCGTCTGCCTGGTCGAGGCGACCACCGGCCCGACGCTCGCCCCGGAGGGCATGCGAACCGTCGCCGTGCCGCTCGGCGCGTTCGCGGCCGCCGCGACGATCGCCTGGCGCACCGACCCCGGTGCGACGCTCCTCGTGCAGGCGGTCGCGATCGCGTTCGGCTCGGCCCTGGGAGCCCCGGTGTCGTTCGGCATCTGGACGGTACTGGCCTTCGGCCTGCCGATGTGGGCGGCGGTGAGCCACCCCTGGCGCGGCCCGAAGGCCGTCGCCGGCCCTCTCCTGCTCGTGGTCGCCGGCGTCTGGTCGCAGGCCGTGTGGTCGCCCGACAACGTCGGGATCCTGATCGTGATCCTCGCCGCCGCTGCGCTCACGGGGCTCGCGAGCCGCCTGCTCGACGCACGCCGACGCCGCAGCGCCGCCCGGGCGGCCGCCTACGACGCGCTCCTGGCGAAGGAAGCTGCGGCCGCGGTCCGCCGCGACCGGGTCGCGACGGCCCGCGAGCTGCATGACGCGGTGTCGGGCACGATCGGCGTGATCGTGATGCAGGCGGGCGCAGCGGAGTTGCGCTGGGCCGACGACCGACCGGGTGCGCTGCGGGCGATCGACGTGATCGTCGCGGCGGCCGACCAGGCGGTCGGAGAGCTCGACGACCTCATGCCGCGGCTGGCGGGCGCCGCGATCGGCGGGTCGGCGGACCGCGGCCCCGAGGACCTGCCGGACCTCGTGGAACGGATGCGTCGCGCGGGCGTCGATGTGAGGGCATCGCTGCCGGACCCGCTCCCCCGCTCCCGGGCGGCATCGCCGAGACCGCGTACCGGATCGCGCAGGAGGGCGTGGCGAATGCCGCCCGCCACGCACCGGGGTCGCGCATCCGCGTGCGGGTCGCGCTGGTCGACGGCGCGCTCGAGGTGACCGTGGAGGACGACGGCGCGACGACCACGCCGGACCCGGGCGGAGGCTACGGGCTCACCGGCCTCGGCGAGCGGGTGGCCGAGGCGGGCGGTGCCTTCGCGGCCGGCCCACGCGACGGTGGCGGGTTCGCGCTCGCCGCCCGGCTGCCGCTCACGGCGGGAAGCGGGGTGCCGGAGTGACACGGGTGCTCCTCGCCGACGACCACGAGCTGCTCCGGAGCGGCCTCGTCTCGATCCTCGAGTCCGACCCGGAACTGGAGGTCGTCGGCGTCTGCGACGACGGCCCCGCGGCAGTGCGCGAGGCGGCGCGCCTCCGACCCGACCTCGTGCTCATGGACGTCGAGATGCCGGGCGGAGACGGCATCGCCGCGATCGGGCCCGTGCTGGAGGCCGTGCCGTCGACCCGGGTCATGGTGCTCACGATGTTCGACCTCGACGAATACGTCGCGGGGCGCTCCGCGCCGGGGCATCCGGATTCCTCATCAAGACCACTCCGCCCCGCGAGCTCATCGCGGCTGTGAAGGCCTGCGCGTCCGGCGAGTCGAGGTTCGGGCCGAGCGTGGTGAGCCGGCTCGTGCAGAGCTACGTCGAGCGTCCGGCGCCGGTGGGCGCCCCGGCCGGCGCAGCCGAGCTCACCCCACGCGAGCGGGACGTGCTCCGTGCGCTGGCGCGCGGCCTCTCCAACGCGGAGATCGGCGCGGAGCTCTTTCTGGCCGAGACGACGGTGAAGACCCACGTCACCCGCGTGCTGCTGAAACTCGGGGTGCGCGACCGCGTCCAGGCGGTCGTCGTCGCGCACACGTCGGGCCTCGCCGGCTGAGCCGCCCCTCAGCGCGTCCGGCCGGGAACGACTCCCGACCGCTCTGCAGGTGCGGACACCGCGTCCGCCGCCCGGGCGTCGCGTCGCCCGCCGATCGCCCGCAGCGCGGCGAGGATCGTGATGAGGTCGACGACCTCCTGCAGCAGCGCGCCCACGGTCGCCGGGATCACCCCGAACGTGGCGACGAGCATGAGCGCGATCGACACGACGATGCCAATCCAGATGCTCTGCAGCGCGATGCGCACGGTGTCGCGCCCGATCTCGACCGCCTTCGCCGTGCGGGACAGGTCGTCGACCAGGATCACGGCACTCGCCGACTCGCTCGCCGCGGTGGCGCCCCGTGCGCCCATCGCGATGCCCACGTCGGCCGCCGCGAGCACGGGCGCGTCGTTGACGCCGTCGCCGACCATGATCACCGGCCGCTCGGCGATGCCGGCGACCTCCGCCACCTTGTCCGCCGGCAGGCACTCGGCCCGCACGCGCTCGATGCCGAGCTCGGCCGCGATGTGGTCGGCCGTCGCCTGCGCGTCGCCCGTGAGCATCCGGGTGTGGTGCACGCCGAGCTCGTCGAGGCGTGCGAGCGTGTCACCGGCGTTGTCGCGCACGCGGTCGCGGGCGAGCAGCGCACCGGCGTAGACGCCGTCGACCGCGACGTAGACGGCGAGCTCCCCGGGTCGATGCGCGTGCGGTCCGCCGCCGGCGCGTGCGTCCGGACGAACGCGAACTTCCCGACGACGACCTCGCGGCCGTCGATGCCGGCGACGACGCCGTTCGTCGCCTCCTCGCGCGCACCCACGGCATCGTGCAGCGACAGGCCGCGCGAGCGCGCCGCATCGATCATCGACTCCGCGAGCACGTGCGACGAGTACTGCTCGGCGGATGCCACGAGGCCGAGCAGCTCGTCGGCCTCGAACCCGGTCTCGGGTCGCACCGCGACCAGCTCGGGGGTGCCGTGCGTGAGCGTGCCGGTCTTGTCGAACACGGCCGTGCGCGCCCGAGCGAGCTGCTCCAGGACGCCGCCGCCCTTCACGATCACGCCGTTGCGCGCCGCGCGGCTCATCCCGCCCATGAACGCGACCGGGGCGGCGATGAGCAGCGGGCACGGCGTCGCGAGCACGAGCACCTCCGCGAAGCGCACCGGATCTCCCGACACCCACCACGCGACGCCGGCCAGCAGCAGCGAGAGCACCGTGAAGGGCACCGCGTACCGATCGGCGAGCCGAACCACCGGCGCCCGGCTGGCCGCGGCCTCGGCGACGAGCGCGACGATCTGCTGGTACTGGCTGTCGGCGGCGCGCGCGGTCGCGGCGAGCTCGATCGCGACGGGTCCGTTCACCGACCCGCTCAGCAACGCGTCTCCCGCCCGTCTCTCGACCGGCACGCTCTCACCCGTGATCGACGACTCGTCGACCGACGCCTCGGGCGAGCGCAGCGTGCCGTCGACCGGCACGATCTCGCTGGGTCGCACGAGCAGCACGTCGCCCGGTCGCACCTCGTCGACCGGCACGTCGGCGAACCGGTCGCCCTCCACCCGGTGTGCGTGCTGCGGCGCACGGGTCAACAGCGCGTCGAGCTCGCGCTTCGCTCGCCGCCCGGCGTAGTCCTCGAGCGCCTCGCCGCCGGTGAGCATGAGCACCACGATGAGCGCGGCGACGTACTCCCCCACCACCACGGTCGCCACGATCGCAGTCACCGCGAGCACGTCCAGCCCCCAGTGGCCGCGCAGGATGTCGCGCACCATCCCGACCGCCTGCCAGGCCGCCACCCCGAGCGCGTAGAGCGAGCAGAGCCACGCGACCGCGTCGCCGGCGCCGGCCAGCGCGAGCAGGATCGCCACGAGCCCCACCGCGAGCGTCGCGGCGACGAACGGATAGCGCCGTGCGGCGCGGAGCACGCTCCCCATGCCCCGAGTCTGCCCCAGCCGGGCGCGGTGCGGACCGCACGCGCCGCGGAGACGACGACGGGGCCGGATGCCCCGTGGCATCCGACCCCGTCTCGAGCGGTTCCGCCTAGGCGGCCAGGCGCGCCTCGAGGTTCGCCGCGAGGGTCGAGAGGAACTCCTCGGTCGTCTGGTACGGCTGGTCGCCGCCGACGAGCAGCGCGAGGTCCTTCGTCATGGCGCCCGATTCGACGGTCGTGATGACGACGTCCTCGAGCGTGTGCGAGAAGTCGATCAGCTCCTGGTTGCCGTCGAGCTTGCCGCGGTGCGCGAGGCCGCGCGTCCAGGCGTAGATCGAGGCGATCGGGTTGGTCGAGGTGGGCTTGCCCTGCTGGTGCTGGCGGTAGTGGCGGGTCACCGTGCCGTGCGCCGCCTCGGCCTCGACGACCTTGCCGTCCGGCGTGGCGAGCACGCTGGTCATGAGGCCGAGCGAGCCGAAGCCCTGCGCGACGGTGTCCGACTGCACGTCGCCGTCGTAGTTCTTGCAGGCCCAGACGTAGCCGCCCTCCCACTTGAGGCTCGCCGCGACCATGTCGTCGATGAGGCGGTGCTCGTAGGTGAGGCCGGCCGCCTCGAACTTCTCCTTGAACTCGGTGTCGAAGACCTCCTGGAAGAGGTCCTTGAACCGGCCGTCGTAGGCCTTCAGGATCGTGTTCTTGGTCGAGAGGTAGACCGGGTAGTCGCGGGCCAGGCCGTAGTTGAGCGAGGCGCGCGCGAAGTCCTTGATCGACTCGTCGAGGTTGTACATGCCCATGGCGACGCCGGAACCCGGCGACTGGAACACCTCGAAGGACTGCGGCTCGGAGCCGTCCTTCGGGGTGAAGGTCATGGTCAGCGTGCCCTCGCCCTCGAACTTGAAGTCGGTGGCGCGGTACTGGTCGCCGAACGCGTGGCGGCCGACGATGATCGGCTTGTTCCAGCCGGGCACGAGCCGCGGGATGTTCGAGATGATGATCGGCTCGCGGAAGATGACGCCGCCGAGGATGTTGCGGATGGTGCCGTTCGGCGACCGCCACATCTTCTTCAGGCCGAACTCCTCGACACGCGCCTCGTCGGGCGTGATGGTCGCGCACTTGACGCCGACGCCGTGCCGCTTGATGGCGTTCGCCGCGTCGACCGTGATCTGGTCGTCGGTCTCGTCGCGCTTCTGGATGGAGAGGTCGTAGTACTCGAGGTCGATGTCGAGGTACGGGTGGATCAGCTGGTCCTTGATCGCCTGCCAGATGATCCGGGTCATCTCGTCGCCGTCGAGTTCGACGACGGTGCCTGCAACCTTGATCTTGCTCAAGTCGGTGCGCTCCTTGGGATCGGGAGTGGAAAGTCGGGATGGGCGGGATCTCGCCGCCGACCAGCTTACCGGTTCCGGAGATTCTCTCGACATCGAGACAGTTGCCGGGGCGTTCGATGACGTCGCGAGGCGCGGCCCCGAGGCATCCGCGGGCCGGATCGGGCACGGAACGGCTACCCTTGCGTGTATGGGTGATCTGCGTCTGGAAGAACTGTCGGCCTCGAACGTGGTCGCCGCGAACAGCCTCTCGCTGAAGCCCGGCCAGGAGCAGTTCGTCGCCCCGGTCACCTACTCGGCAGAGACGACGGTCGTGAACCCCGCCACCACGTGGCAGCGCGTCGTGCTGCAGGGCGACCGCGTCGTCGGCTTCATCCACGGCAACTTCGACCCCGACGAGGAGCGCGAGGAGTTCCGCGCCTGCCTGTGGCGCATCAACGTCGACGCCGACGTGCAGGGCAAGGGTGTCGGCCGCTTCCTCGCCGAGGCGCTCGCCCGCGAGGCGAAGGCGCGCGGCTTCGACCACGTGACCGTGATGTGGGAGCCGGGCGACCAGGGCCCCGGCGAGTTCTTCCACCGCATCGGCTTCCGCGACGTCGGCGAGTCGGAGTACGGCGACATCATCGGCACCCTCGCGCTCTGAGATGGCGGATGCTCCGCAGGAGCCGGCCGTCCCGCCGGAGCCGGCCGGCGGCTTCGGGGAGCGCGTGCTCGAACTCGTCGCCGAGATCCCGCCGGGTCGCGTGCTGACCTACGGCGACGTCGCCGCGCTGCTCGGCTCGCGCGGCGCACGCGCGGTCGGCACGGTCATGGCGCGGTCGGGTCACCTCGTGCCGTGGTGGCGCGTGCTGCGCGCCGGCGGCCACCCGCCGAGCGGGCACGAGGACCGGGCGCTCGCGCACTACCGCGACGAGGGCACCCCCGTGCTGCCGGCGGCGACGGATGCGACCTACCGCGTCGATCTCGCGCGGGCGAGGTGGCGACCCGGGCGGGAACGCTAGCCGCGCGACGCCGGGTCGGCGAACTGCGCGGGGTCGGCGTACTTCGCGTTCGCCGACGGAGTGGTCGTGTCGGGCAGGGCCGCCAGCGGCAGCTCCACCCGGATCGAGGTGCCGCCGCCCGCCGGGCTCTGCATCTCGAACGAGCCGCCGACCGCCTCGGCGCGGTCGGCCATGCCGACGATGCCGGTGCCCGCCCGATCGGCGCCGCCGACGCCGTCGTCGCGCACGACGAGGCGCACGACCTCGCCGGGGTGCGCCCCGTCGCCGTCGGACTCGAGGTCGGGCACGTCGACGGTCGTCATGTCGACCGTCACCCACACCCGGGTCGCCCGGGCGTGCTTGGCCAGGTTCGCGAGCGCCTCCGAGAGCACGAAGTACGCGGTCGACTCGAGCAGCTCGGGCAGCCGCCCGACCTCGACGTCGACGGTCGCGGGCACCGGGCAGCGCCCCGCGAGCTCGGGCACCGCGAGCGCCAGCCCGCCCGCCGAGAGCAGGCTCGGGTGCAGGCCGTGCGCCAGCTCGCGCAGTTCGCGCAACGCCACGTTCGACTCGGTGATCGCCGCCTCCGCGCGCTCGGCGAGCTCGGCCTCGCCCGACGCCGCCGCACGGTCGGCGAGCACGCGCAGCTGCAGCGCGAGCGCCACCAGGCGCTGCTGCGCCCCGTCGTGCAGGTCGCGCTCGATGCGGCGCCGGGTCTCGAGGCCCGCGCGGACGATGCGCTCGCGCGACTCGCGCACCTGGGCGAGCGTGGCCTCGACCTGCGCCCGGAGCCGGCCGTTGTCGACCGAGAGGCGCAGCGCGCTCGAGACGCCGTCGAGCAGGCGCGTGTTGTCGGTCAGCGCGAGGTCGTGGCGGATGAGCGCCAGGCGCGCGCCCGAGGGCGACGAGATGGGCAGCATGCCCCGGCCGGCGCTGTCGGTGCGATCGAGCGGCTCCCCCGCGGCATCCGTGTACGCGCCCTCGCGGTCGTCCCACCAGTAGACGCGCACCGACGGGTCGCGCAGGGTGCGCGCGAGCGACTCGGCCCAGAGCGTGCGGTCGGCGCTCTCGCGGGTGATGCGCATCAGGTCGGCGACGCGTGCGCGCAGGTTGCGGGTGTGCGCGATGCCCGCGACGAAGCAGACCGGGATGGTCGCGATGGCGATGAGCGAGATCGTCGCCGCGACCTCGTCGAACTCGGTGTCGATCGCGTAGCTGACCACCTGGATCGCGAGCGTCGTGGCCCATGCGAGCAGCGCGACGGGCATGAGGAACACGATCGTGCGCGCCGGCACGCTGCCGCGCACCCAGCGCATGAGCATGCGGATCGCGACGACCACCACGAGCGCGCCGCCGAAGAGGCGGAAGCCCGCGTCGATGACCGCGAAGGCGGTGGGCGCGTCGAGGAACGAGTACGGGTTCGGGGCGCAGTCGCAGGGCACCGCGTCGGGCACGGCCAGCAGCAGCACGGCCGCGAAGTTGACCGCCGAGACCGCGAACGCCGAGTACGCGATCGCCCTGTCGGTGAGGTCGTCGAACGTGCCGCGCGGGTAGATGAGCACGAGCACGCCCGCGAGCACGCCCCAGAGCAGGTCGACGCCGCGCACGATCGGCCAGAGCCAGCCGAGCGGCGCGATGACGTTGTAGATCGTCTGCGGGATCCACAGCAGCGGGAACACCGCCATCAGCCGGGCGGCCGCGGGCGCGACGTCGAGCCGCCAGGCGATCGCTGCGCAGATCGCGAAGACGAGCGGCACGATGGCGTGCAGCGTGGCGTAGCTGGGGGCGAACCGCTCGTCGGGCGGCGTGGCGGCCCAGCCGCCGATCGACATGGCGAGGCTGGCCGCGATCACCCCGGCGATCACGAGCGATCGGCGGGTGACCAGCGAGCGGATCGTGGGCCCTGCGGGCATCACCGCGACCCGAGCAGCATGAGCACGGCCAGCACCCGGCGATGCGTCTCGGGCGACTCCTCGAGGTCGAGCTTCTGCAGGATGCTCCGCACGTGCGTCTCCACGGTCTTGACGCCCAGGAAGAGCTCCTGTGCGATGCCCGAGTTCGAGCGGCCCTCGGCCATGAGCTCGAGCACCGACCGCTCCCGCGGCGTCAGGCGCGCGATCGGGTCGTCGGCGCGCGAACGCGAGACGAGCTTCGAGACGACCTCGGGGTCGACGACGGAGCCGCCGGATGCGACGGTCTGCACCGCCCGCACGAGCGACTGCGGCTCGGACACGCGGTCCTTCAGGAGGTACCCGGTGCCGGCCCCGGCGCCCATCACGCGCACGGCGTACTCGGGCGTGGCGTACATCGACAGCAGCAGCACGCCGATCGTCGAGCCGGACTCGCGCAGGCGCTCGAGCGCACTCACGCCCTCGTCCGAGTAGTCGGGCGGCATGCGGATGTCGAGCACGGCCGCGTCGAGTTCGTTCGCGTTGATCACGGAGAGCAGCTCGGGCGCCGTGCCGACGGAGGCGACGACCTCCATGCCGGCATCCGCCAGCACCTTCTCGATGCCCTCGCGCAGCAGCAGGGCGTCGTCGGCGATCGCCACGCGGAGCGCCGGCGCCTCATCGTGGTGCGGGTCCATCATCACCTCGTACCGCAATGCCGGGTTGTGCGGTTGAGTCGAGAATACCTCGCGGAAGCGCTCTCCCGTGGAAGTTCCGCGCCGCAACGCGGAAGTGCCACCCCTTCGGGGTGCGCGCCGCCGGGTGTCCGGGCGGGATACTGGGGGGATCCGACGGTGGGAGAGGCGGGTCATGGCGGTCGAGGTCGACGAGGCGACGGAGTCCGCCGACGGTCGACGGGCGGTGCGGGGCGGCCCGCGGGTCCCCGTCGTCCCGGTGCAGGGCGACACGCGGCTCGCGCACGCGGCCGCGGGGGCCGTCCCGGCGTTCGGACGCACGCTGCGCGTCTCGCTCGCGATGCGCGGCGGCGTCAGCCTGGCCGTCTGGATCGGCGGCGCGGTCGCGGAACTCGACCTCTTCCGGCGCATCCGCGTCTTCGAGCGCGACGGGAGCCCCGTCGCCTACCTCCTGACCCCCGGCGACGAGCCGCCGACGCCCGCGGTCCTGGAGCGCGCGGCCGTGTACGCCGAGCTGCTGTGGCTGACCGGCTACGACCAGGTGGAGTTCGACCTGCTCGCCGGCACGAGCGCGGGCGGGCTGAACGCCGTGGTCTACGCGGTCGCCCAGCGCGCCGGCGCGAGCCTCGACGCGCTCCGCGGCATGTGGTCGGGCGTGGGCGGGCTCTGGGGGCTGCTGCAGCTGCCCGGCCACGCGGAGATCCGCGCGCTCATGCGGGGCGAGGACCTCTTCCGGCGCGAGGTGCACCTGGGGCTGCGCGACATCTACGGATGCCGGCCGAGCCACCCCGACCTCGTGGCGACGCAGGTCGACATCGACCTGTCGGCGACCGCGATCGACGCCCGCGAGGAGCTCGAGCCCGACAGCAGCGAGGGCCGCGCGCACTTCCGGTTCCGGTCGGGGGTCGAGCCCGGGCGGACGAACCGCATCCCGGGCCGCCACGACCCCGGCGCCGATCGCGACGACGACGACCTGAGCCTCGAACGGCTCGCCCTCGCCGCACGCGCCACGTCGTCGCTGCCCGGCGGGTTCGAGCCGGCGGAGGTGGCCTCGCCGGTCGCGGACGGCGCGACCCGGTCGGCCGATCGCAACGACCTCCACCACGCGTTCAGCGGTCACCGCGACCCGGTCGACCTCGACGGGCTGCCGCGCGACGTGCCCTACCGCATCGTCGACGGCGCGGTGTTCGACAACGTGCCGATCGAGCGCGCCATGCGCGCGGCACGGGCCCGCGCGTCGGACCGCAACGCCGACCGCGTGCTGCTGTTCCTCGACCCCGACCCGGACCCCGGCCCCGACGACGAGTTGGTCTGGGACGACGGCGCATCGAAGTTCTTCCGCGCGCTGCGCGCCCAGTTCACGCGCATGTTCCGGCAGGAGCCGGTCTCGCGCGAGACCGCCGAGGTGCAGCGCTTCAACGCGGAGCGCCGCGTGGACGAGGCGCGCCGACGCGCGGCGGTCTCGCTCGTGGAGAGTGCCGGCTGGTCCGAGCCGCAGGTCGACGCGCGCCGGACGGCCTACGTGCGCTCGCTCGGCGCCGTCGTCTCCGAGCAGCTCGCCGAGGCGATCTCGGGGCCGTCGCTCTGGCAGGTCTCGACCGACCTCCCCCACCGGCACCGCTACCTGCCGATCGCGCGCACGCGGCTGATCGCGTTCACCGAGCTCGTGGTGGCCGACTACGCGACCGCGGCGGCGTCGGCCGAGCCGATGGAGGCGCGACTCGGGTCCGCCTCGGCACTGGCCGACGCGGCGAACTGCGTGCTCGCCTGGGTGCGCGATCTCGAGCGGGTGCCGGAGGCCGCGGGGTCCCGCCGGTTCCGCGCCTTCCCGCACGAGCGCGCGCACGCCTACGCCGCCCTCGAGACGGCGGTCGCGCACGGCGACCGGGCCACCGCGCGGGTGCTCGAGCAGGTGCGCCGGTTCGTGCACGACGCGCACCCCAAGCGGCTCGCCCAGCCCACGCCCGAGACCGCGCGGCCGTGGATGCACGAGTGGCGCGACGCCGACGCGGGCGATGCGGGGATCGCCCGCGCGCACGCGTCGCTCGACCACTGCGTCCGCCTGCTGCTCGAGGAGAACGCGCGGCTCCGGGCGCGCATGGGCGACCTCGACGCCGAGACGGCCGCCGAGGCGGAGCAGTCCCCATGGCTGCGGCTGGCGGCGCCGACCGGCGGTGCGACGCCGCGCGCCGTCGACCTCGCGGCGCTCATGTGCCCGGCAGGCATCCCGCCGGCGCTCTCCAGCGTGCGCTACTGGAGCATCGGCGTCGACGAGCGCCCGGACTCCCCGAGGCGTTCACGGCCCTCGTCGACGGCCAGCGGCGGGCCGCCCTGCAGGAGGCGCTGCGCGCATCCGCCGACCGGGCCGTGCCGCGCGACCTGCTCGAACGGCTGACCGCAACGGGCGACGCCGCCACCCTCACGCCGCAGTCGAAGCTCGCCGGGTACGGCCTCGGAAACTTCCTCGGCTTCCTCAGCGCGAGCTGGCGCGTCAACGACTGGCTGTGGGGGCGCATGGACGCGGCCGCCGGCGCCGTGCGGTTCTTCGACGCCGTCGAGCCGAACCGGGTCGATGCGAGCGCCGCGATCCGCATCGTGCAGGACGCGATCCTGCACGACGCCGACCGCGACGGCGAGGTCATCGAGCCCGCCGAATGCGACTGGTCGCCGGCGGAGCCGCTGCGTGTGCCGCCGGTCGTCGAGCCGCCGTTCCGCGGATCGGTGCCCGTGCGCGAGCGGCTGCGCGGCGGCGTCGACGCGCTCGGCGACCTGCCGCCCGGCTACCTGGTCGGCATCGCCTCGCGCGGGCTGCGGCTCATCGACCGCGCCGCGCTGCGGCCGGGCGGCGTGCTCGTGCGCATCGTCGTCGGCGCCGTGCTCGCGGTGCTGCGCCCCGTGCTCGCGGTGCTGCCGTCGGTCATCGACCCGCCCCGCGCCGCCGCGATCGCCGGGGTCGTCGGCGGTGCGGGCTGGCTGCTCACCTGGCGCGCGTTCGAGTCGTTCTCGTGGGGCCTCGCGATCACCGCGCTCGCGGTCGCCGGACTCCTCGTCGTCTGGCTGGTCGCGGCGGCCGGGGGCGCCGATGCGCGCTGGCGCGGCGTGCGCGAGGACGCCGCCGCTCGCGCGCCCGGCGGGGCGGCCGCGGCGGAGCGCATCGACGCCGCCGCGCGCGCGAGCCGGCAGGCGGCGACCGCACCGGTGTTCCGGGCCCTCGCCGCGATCGGCGTCGCGGGGTTCGCGATCCTCGCCGGCAACCTGCCCATGTCGCTGCTCGCGGCCGGTACCGCCGTGGTGCTCGTGGTCGCCGCGATGCGGGCGTGCACGGCCGTGGTGCGCCCGGCGCCGCGCGCGACCCGGGCGCGCGCCGTCGCGGGTTCCACGACGCTCGTGGTCCTCGGCGGCGGGGTGCCGTTCGTGCTGCAGGCATCGGGTGCCGCGGACGCCGCCGAGGCGCTCGCCCTGTTCGCACCCGGCGACGTCGCCCCGTGGTGGGTGCCGCTCGCGGTGCTCGGCCTCGCGGCATCCGTCGTCTCGGTGCTGCTGCTCGCCGGCTGGCTGCCGCCGCTGTGGCGCCGTGCGTGGGCGCGGCCGATCGACCTGGTCGGGGTGACCGCGGGCGCGGCGCTCGCGGGCGGATTCGCCTGGCTCGCCGTCGCGGCAGCCGTCGCGCTCGGCGGGGGCGCTCCCTTCGCCTTGCCCGGCTGGCAGGCCGCCGCGTTCCTCGTGGCCTGGGGCAACCTGCTGTGGTGGGCACCGGCGTGGGCGGGCGCGGACTTCTCGCCCGACGACACGCCCCGCCGGCCGCCCGCCCGGAGGGGGTGACTCAGACCAGGCTGTCCCGCCAGGCCGCGTGGAGCCGCGCGAACCGTCCGTCGCCGCCGATCAGCTCGGCCGGCGAGCCGTCCTCGACGATGCGGCCCCACTCCATGACGAGCACCCGGTCGGCGATCGCGACCGTCGAGAGACGGTGCGCGATGATCACCGCGGTGCGGTCGGCGAGCAGGGTCGTGAGGCCCTCCTGCACGGCGCGCTCGCTCGGGATGTCGAGCGAGCTCGTCGCCTCGTCGAGGATCAGCACGGCCGGGTCGGCGAGGAACGCGCGCGCGAACGAGATGAGCTGCCGCTGCCCGGCGCTCACCCGGCCGCCGCGCTTGTTCACGTCGGTGTCGTACCCGTTCGGCAGGCCCTCGATGAACTCGTGCGCGCCGACCGCCTTCGCCGCCGCGACGATCTCGTCGAAGCTCGCGTCGGGCTTGCCGAGGGCGATGTTGTCGGCGACCGAGCCCGAGAACAGGTACGCCTCCTGCGTGACCATGACGATCGCGCGGCGGAGGTCCTTCGGGTGGAGGTCCCGCAGGTCGACGCCGTCGAGGCGCACCGCACCGCTGCTCGGGTCGTAGAACCGCGAGATGAGCTTGGCGAGCGTCGACTTGCCCGCACCGGTGGACCCGACGAGCGCGATCGTCTGCCCCGCCGGGATCGCGAGGTCGAACGTCGGCAGCACGACGCGGTCATCGGTGTAGGCGAACTCGACGCCGTCGAACGAGACGTCGCCGCGCGCGGTCCACAGGTCGACCGGGCGCACCGGGTCGGGCACGCTCGGCTCCTCCTCGAGCACGCCCGAGATCTTCTCGAGCGCGGATGCGGCGGACTGGTACGAGTTGTAGAACATCGCCATGTCCTCCATCGGGTCGAAGAACCGACGGGTGTAGAGCACCGCGGCGAGGAGGAACCCGATCTCGAGCGAGCCGTCGACCACGCGGAAGCCGCCCCAGAGCAGCACCATCGCGACCGTCACGTTGCCGATGAGCACCAGGCCCGGGTCGTAGACGCCGAACACCTGGATGACCTTCGCGTTCACGTCGCGGTAGTCCTCGACGAGGTCGCCGAACTCCCGCTCGTTGCGCTTCTCCTTGCGGAACGCCTTGACCGCCCGGATGCCGGTCATGGTCTCGACGAAGTGCACGATGAGCTTCGCGGAGGACTCGCGCGAACGCCGGAACAGCACCTGCGAGCGCTGCTGGAACCAGCGCGTGAGCACGAACAGCGGCACGAGCGCGACCGCGAGCACGAGGCCCGACTGCCAGTCGAGCGCGATCAGCGCGATCGCCGTGAACGACATGTACAGCACGCCCTGCACGAGCTGGTTGATGCCCGAGTCGAGCAGCTCGCGGATCGCGTCGAGGTCGCTCGTCTGACGCGAGATGATGCGGCCCGACGTGTACGACTCGTGGAACTCGAGGCTCAGCTTCTGGGTGTGCAGGAAGACGCGCTTGCGCAGGTCGATCAGGATCGCCTGGCTGATGCGCGCCGACTGGCGGATGTAGACGGCCACGAGCAGCGCGCCCACGACCGCGGTCGCGAGGTACGCCGCGCCGGCCCATGCCAGCGGCAGCCAGTCCTGGTCGAGCAGGGCCGGCAGGCCCTCGGCCACGCCGTAGCCGATCAGCGCCGGGCCAGCGACCTGCGCGCCCGTCGAGATCGTGACGACCAGCGCCGTCCACGCCACCTGCCACCGGAGGGGCTTCAGCAGCGAGCCCAGCAGGCGCAGCGAACGCCGGCGGATCTGCCGCGACTCCTCCTTCGTGAAGTCGTGCCGCTCCTCGCCCTGTACGCCGACGACGCTCATCGGGTCACCTCCTGCTCCTCGATGCCGGTCTCGGATTGCGCGGTGCTGCCGGCCCCGTCGCGCGGATCGGGACCGATGATCGGGATGGCGGCCGTGTCGAGTTCCTCGGCCTTCCGCTCGCGCTCCTCGTCCTCCAGGGACGAGATCACGAAGCGGTAGTGCTCGCTCGAGGCGAGCAGGTGCGAGTGCGTGCCGACCGCGGTGATGCGGCCGTCCTCGAGCAGCGCGACCCGGTCGGCGAGCATGACCGTCGACGGGCGGTGCGCCACCACGAGCGCGGTCGTCGTCGCGAGGATCTCCCGCAACGCGTCCTCGACGAGGGCCTCCGTCTCGACGTCGAGCGCCGAGAGCGGGTCGTCGAGCACGAGCACCGCGGGGTCCGCCGCGACCGCGCGTGCGAGCGCGAGGCGCTGCCGCTGGCCGCCCGAGAGGCTCATGCCCTCCTCGCCGACCTTCGTGTCGACGCCCTCGGGCAGGTCGTGCGCGAACTGCGCCTGCGCGATCTGCAGCGCCTGGGCGAGCACGGCGTCCGCCTCGGCCCGCACGGCCGGGTCGTCGCCCGCCAGCTCGGGCCGGCCGAGCAGCACGTTGTCGCGCACCGACGCCGAGAACAGCGTGGCGTCCTCGAACGCCATCGCGACGTGCGTGCGCAGTTCCTCGCGCCGGAGCGCGCGGATGTCCACGCCGTCGAGCGTCACGGCGCCGCCGGTCACCTCGTACAGGCGCGTGGTGAGCGACGTGAGCGTCGACTTGCCGCTGCCGGTGAGTCCGACGAGCGCCATGGTCTCGCCGGGCTGCAGCCGGAGGTCGACGCCGTCGATCAGGTCGGGCGTGTGCCCCGGGGCATCCGCATACCGGAAGTGCACGCCCTCGAACGCGAGCTCGCCGCGCGGCGCGTCGACCGTGGTCGGCCGCTCGGGGTCGGTGATCTGGTTGACCTCGTCGATGACCTCGAAGAAGCGGTCGGTCGCGGTGCGCGTGTCGAGCGCGAACGCGAGCAGGAAGCCGATCGACTCGATCGGCCACGACAGCACGGTCGCGGTCGCGAAGAACGCCACGACCTGGCCCACGCTCATCACGTCGATCGAGGCGAGCCACACGCCGAGCACGAGGCACACCGCGAGGGCGACGTTCGGGATGAGCAGCAGCCAGAGCCAGATGTTCGACTCGAGCTTCGCCTTCTCCATCTCGGTGCCGCGCAGCTCCTCGGCCTGCGCCGTGAACGTGCCGAGCGCGTGCTTGCCGCGACCGAAGGCCTTCAGCACGCGGATGCCGTGCACCGACTCCTCGACGGCGGTCGCGAGGTCCCCGGCCTGGTCCTGGCTGCGGCGCGCGACCTCGGAGTAGCGGCCCTCGAACCGGAACCCGATGATCCACAGCGGCAGCGAGAGCACCATGAACACGAGGCCGAGCAGCCAGTTCATCCAGATCAGGATGCCCACGCCGACGACGATCGTGACGAGGTTGACGATGAGCAGCACGAGGCCGAACGAGAGCCAGCGACGGATGCGACCGAGATCGGAGACCGCGCGCGAGAGCAGCTGCCCGCTCGGCCAGCGGTCGTGGAAGCTCACCGGGAGGTCCTGCAGCTGCGCGTAGAGCGAGTTGCGCATCTCGGCCTCGACGCGCGTGCCGGGCGTCAGCACGAACCAGCGCCGCAGCGCGATCATGATCGCCTCGGTGATGCCGAGCGCGAGCACGACGAGCACGGCGGGCACGATCTGGCCGGGGTCGCCCTCGGAGAGCGGGCCGTCGACCAGCACCTGCAGCACCTGCGGGATGGCGAGCGCGACGAGGCTCGCGATCATCGCGGCGGCGGTGCCGAGCGCGAGGAACGGCACCGCGGGTCGGGCGTAGGGGTACAGGCGCGCCAGCGTGCGCGGCGTGCTCAGCCGCGGCGGCGGAGTCGGGGAATCGGGTCGGTCGTCGGCCGTGATGGCGGGCATGACGGGAGTCCTTCTGGGCGGCCGGGCGCGCGAGGGCGCCCGGGTCGTGCGAGGTGGGGAACGCGACGGGAACGCGGCGTCCCGTCGGGGCTGCGGCGAGGAGCCGCAGGGGCGGCCGCCGAGTGCGGCCGCGGGCGCGGCGCTAGGCCGCGCGGCGCCCGGGTCGAATGAGCGAGACGACCCCGCCGACGGGGCCGGTGCCGGCAGTCATGCCATCTGTCGTCTTCATCGCTTCCTCCCGGGCGCTTGTGGTGGATGTCCCTGTGCCCGCGCGTGTCTGGTGGACGGCGGCGGGCAGCCTTACAGGATACGCCCGCGTCTCGCGCGTGTGCAAGGGATTTCTGCGGACCGGTTCAGCGTACCCGCACGGACAGGCAGGTCACGCATCCCTCGAGCTTCTCGAACTCGCTGATGTCGACCGTGACGACCCGGTAGCCGAGGCCCGACACCATCGCCGCCGTCTCCGGGGCGGAGGACGCCATCAGCACGGTGTCGTCGGCGAGCTCGACCACGGCCACCCCGGTCGGCTCGGGCACCTCGAGGAACCGGGGGAACAGGTCGCGGTGCTCGACGAGGTCGGGGTGTCCCAGCACCGTGCCGTCGGGCAGCGCCGTGACGGCGCTCTTCAGGTGCAGCGTGCGGGTCACGGGTACGGCGACCACGGTCCATCCGCTGGTCAGCAGCAACTCCCGCAGCTGACGGATTCCCTCGGCGTTCGTGCGCGACGAACTGCCGACGTAGACCGTTGAGCCGACCTTCAGCACGTCGCCGCCGTCGAGCGTGCCCGGCTCCGCGATGTGCGCCACCTGCACGCCCTTGAGCGACCGCACGACCCGCTCGACCGCCTCCGCCTCGCCCCGCCGCGACTCCGCGCCCGATCGCGTGATCACCGCGAGGTCGTCGAACAGCACCACCTGGTCCTCGACGAAGACCGAGTCGGCGAGGTCGGGCGCGCTGTCGACCTCGACCGTGCGCCATCCCTCGGCGACGAGCGCGGCGCAGTAGTTGTCCCACTGCTCGTCGGCCAGCTCGGCGTCGACCGGCTCCCGCTCGAGGTGGGTGAGCTCGGCCTCGTCGAGGTTGCTGGCCGGGATGCGCACGAGCGCGAGGCGCTGCTCGGTCGAGCCGCGGCGCGGCGCGTGCGCGAGCACCGACCGCAGCACCCGCGGCGCGACGAACACCTCGGCGGCGACGACCGAGACGATGAAGACCAGGTTGATGCCGACGAGCGAACCGAGCACGAACGCGAACATGCGCAGGTCGGGCGCCGCGCCGCCCGCGAGCACCGTGATCGTGGTGCCGACGAGCGCTGCGAGGCCCGCCGAGGTGAGCCCGGCGGCGGCCGCGAGGAACCAGGCGCGCGTCGCGCCGACCGCGTTCGCGGCCGACAGCAGCAGGAAGGTGAGCGTGGCGAGCAGCACGAAATGACCGCCGACCTGCCCGAACACCGTGGGCGCCTGGCCGCCGGCGATGAACACGCCGAGCAGCGCCGCGACCAGGCCGATCGCCGCCGGTGCCGCCGCGGAGGCGAACACGGCGAGCACGCGCCGCCCGTGCACGCGGTCGCGCGGCGAGATCGTGCGGGCGGGGGAAGCTCGACGGAGTCGGTCACGGCACGAGCCTAGCGGCCACGGCGGGCCGCCCCGGGCGCGTGCCGGGGCTCACCGCGCGCGGTCGAGGCGGCCCCGCGCGAGGCGCTCGGCGGCGGCGAGCGTGGTCGTGCCGGAGGCCGCGGCCTCGCGGTAGACCGCGCGCACGGTGTCGCCGATCGTCGCGACGCGCGCGTCGATCGCGGCGGCGTCGGCGTCGGGCTGGGAGGCGAGGTCGAGGTAGATCACGCCACCCGCGTTCACGACGAAGTCGGGCGCCCAGAGGATGCCGCGCTCGGCGAGCAGCGACGCCGACTCGCGCCGGGCCAGCTGGTTGTTCGCCGCACCCACGACGGCGCGCACGCGGAGCTCGCCGATCACGTCGGCGGTGAGCACGCCGCCGAGGCCGCACGGCACGAACAGGTCGGCCTCGACCCGGTGCGCGCCGGCCGGGGCGACCCAGTCGGCGCCGAGCTCGTCGGCGAGCTCGCGTCGCGCGTCGACCACGTCGGTCACGGTGAGGCGCGCCCCCTCGGCGGCGAGGGCGCGCGCGAGGCGCCCGCCCACCTGGCCGAGGCCCGAGATCACGAGGTGGCGGCCCGCGAGGTCGGCGTCGCCGAACAGCTCGGCCACGGTCGCGCGGATGCCCGCGAGCACGCCCGCGGCGGTGGCATCCGCCGGCTCGCCCACGCCGCCCTGCTCGGGCGGGAGCCCGCAGACGTGGTCGGTGCGCTCGGCGACGACCGCCATCAGCTCGGCGCTCGTGCCGACGTCCTCCGCGGTCATGTACGCCCCGCCGAGGCTCTCGACCGCGTCGCCGAGGTCGCGCATGGCCGCGACGCGCTCGTCGGCGGTCAGCGTCACGCCCCGCGGCACGCGGATGACCGACTTGCCACCACCGCGGGCGAGGCCCGCAGCGGCGTTCTTCAGCGTCATCGCGCGCGACAGCCGCAGCGCGTCGGCGAGCGCGTCGGTCCAGTGGTCGTACTGCCAGAGGCGCGCACCGCCGAGGGCCTGCCCGAGCCGCGTCGAGTGCACGGCGACGATGATGGTGAGGCCCGACCGGGCACCCGTCGTGATGAGGATGCGCTCGTGGTCGGGAGTCTCCTCGGTGAGGATGTGGGCGGTCGCCGCGTCCGGCGTCGTTGCGGGGTGCGCGAGTGTCATGGGTGGGTCGCTCCTGGTCCGTCCGCCGGGTGGGCGGCATGGCTGTGATGGGCGGCGCCTCGTGAGCGCCGTGTTCCCCTCAGGATACGCCGCGCCGGCACGAGCGAGCGCCCGCGACGCGGACCCGCGCTCAGTGGAAGAAGTGCCGCTCGCCCGTCAGGTACATGGTCACGCCCGCGGCCTTCGCCGCGGCGACGACCTCCTCGTCGCGCACCGAGCCACCGGGCTGCACGACCGCGCGCACGCCCGCGTCGAACAGGATCTGCGGCCCGTCGGCGAACGGGAAGAAGGCGTCGGATGCCGCGACCGAGCCGCTCGCGCGCTCCCCCGCCCGCTCGACCGCGAGCCGGCACGAGTCGACCCGGTTGACCTGCCCCATGCCGACGCCGACCGAGGCGCCGCCGGAGGCGAGCAGGATGGCGTTCGACTTCACCGCCCGGCAGGCGCGCCAGGCGAACTCGAGCTCGGCCGCGAGCGCCTCGTCGGCGGGCTCGCCGGCGGCGAGCGTCCACTCCGAGAACGGCGCGAACTCCCGGTCGGCCTGCTGCAGCAGCAGCCCGCCCGAGACCTGCTTCTGCTCGAGCACGGTCGGCTGGAAGCCCTCGGGCAGGGTGAGCAGGCGGATGTTCTTCTTCGTCGTCAGCACCTCGACCGCGTCGGCCTCGAAGGCCGGTGCGATGAGCACCTCGGTGAAGATGCCGCTGACGGTCTCGGCCATGGCCCGCGTGACCGTGCGGTTCGCGGCGATCACGCCGCCGAACGCCGACACCGGGTCGCACGCGTGCGCGCGCTCGTGAGCGCTCGCGATGGGGTCGGATGCCCCGGGCTCGCCCACCGCGATGCCGCACGGGTTCGCGTGCTTGATGATCGCCACGGCGGGCTCGTCGAAGTCGAACGCGGCCCGCACCGCGGCATCCGCGTCGACGTAGTTGTTGTACGACATCTCCTTGCCGTGCAGCTGCACGGACTGCGCGATGCCCCGCCCCTCGGGCGTGGCGTAGAGCGCGGCCGACTGGTGCGAGTTCTCGCCGTAGCGGAGCGACTGCGTGCGCTCCCACGTGCCGCCGACCCAGCCCGGGAAGCCCGTGCCCTCGTCGTCGGGCGCCACGACGTTGCCGAGCCAGGACGCGACGGCGACGTCGTAGCCGGCCGTGTGCCGGAACGCCTCGACCGCGAGGCGCTGCCGCTGCGCGAGGGTCGTGCCGCCCGCGGCGACCGCCTCGGCGATCTCGGCGTAGCGGTCGGGCGAGACGACGATCGCGACGTTGGCGTGGTTCTTCGCGGAGGCGCGCACCATGGCGGGCCCGCCGATGTCGATCTGCTCGACGACGTCGAGCGCGGGGGCGCCCGAGGCGACCGTCTGGCGGAACGGGTAGAGGTTCACGACGACGAGGTCGAACGCGGCGATGCCGAGCTCGGCGAGCTGCTGCTCGTGGTGCTCGAGGCGCAGGTCGGCGAGCAGGCCCGCGTGCACCGCCGGGTGCAGGGTCTTCACGCGGCCGTCGAGCGCCTCGGCGAAGCCGGTCACGCTCGCGACGTCGGTGACGTCGTGGCCCGCGCCGCGGATGGTCGCGGCCGTCGACCCGGTCGAGACGATCTCGACCCCGGCCGCGGCGAGCGCGCCCGCGAGCTCGAGCAGTCCGGTCTTGTCGCTCACCGAAACCAGCGCCCGGCGTACCGGCACGAGGTCGCGCTCGCGGCAGAGGGAGTGGTCGTGGCTCGGTCCGCTCATGCGCGCAGGTCCTCCAGGTCGATCGTTCCGTTCGCGATGTCGATCACGGCCTGCACCAGCAGGCGTCGCTCGACGGGCTTGATGCGCTCGTGCAGCGCCTGCTCGGTGTCGTGGGCGTGCACCGGCACCCGCTCCTGCGCGATGATCGGCCCGCCGTCGACCGAGTCGTCGACGACGATGAGGCTCGCCCCGGTCTGGGTGACGCCGGCTTCCAGCGCATCGCGCACGCCGTGCGCGCCCGGGAACTCGGGCAGGTACGCGGGGTGGGTGTTGATCATGCGCGGCGAGAGGGCGTCGACCATGACCGGCGGCACGATGCGCATGAAGCCGCTCAGCACGACAAGGTCCGGCTGCCAGAACCGCACCTGCGCGAGGAGCTCCTCGCCCCAGCGGTCGCGGTCGGCCGGGCCGCGGAACGGCACCGTGAAGGTCGGGATGCCGAACTCCTCCCCCAGCACCAGCCCGTCGGCCTCGCGGTCGGCGCCGATCGCGACGACCCGAGCGGGGAACTCGGCGTCCTCCGACGCCTCGAGCAGGGCGCGGAGGTTCGATCCGCCGCCGGAGATCAGCACGACGAGCTTGAGCACGTCGTCGAGCCTACTCGGTGGTGCGGATCACGTCGGTCGCGGAGAGGTCCGACGGGGTGGGGCGAGCGGATGCCCCGGGGTCGCGTCCGCCCTCCGGGCCGGGGCGCGCTCCGGCGACGACCGCCGCCACCGCACCCAGCGCCGCGGGCACGCCGACGAGCGCCGCGGTCGCCAGCGCGACCGGCCACCAGTCGGGCCCGACCTCTGCGAGCCGTCCGGGACCGACGGCACCCGACGACCACCACGCGAGCACGCCGAGCAGCACGCCCGCCACGACGCCCGCCGCCAGCCCCTCGCCGACAGTGACCGCGCCCGTCCAGAGCGCCGAGCGCGGAGCGGGTCGCTGCTCGGGCCGGCCGCTCGCGCGCCGTCGCCGTCGGGCGTCGACGCTGCGGTGCACGAAGTACCCCGCGGCGAAGCCGAGCAGCACCGGCACCAGCAGTGCGAGGTAGCCGAGGCCGGGGTCGAGCTTCGGGATCGCGCCCAGCACCGGCAGGCCGGGCACGGGGCCGAGCAGCGTGCCGCCGGGCGATACCGACGTGCCGGCACCCAGCGCGAAGCCGGGTCCCACGATCCACGACGCCGCCCAGGCGACGAGGTTCGGCAGCAGCGCGAGCTGGCCGATCGCCAGCGCGATGCCGCCGGGCACGTCCGCGCCGAGCGACTGCCAGAGGCCGGCCACGGTGGCGTAGTCGACCGCCAGGGCGACCGCGACGGCGACGGCCGCCGCCCCCACGATGCCGATCGCGGCCGCTGCGCCCGCGCGCAGCGCGACCCGCACGGCGTCGCGCCACGCCGGGTCGAGCGACACGAGCCGGCCGCGCACGACGCCCGTCGTCGCATCCGTGCCCCTGGCCCCGAGCCGAGCCGCCTCGATGCCCGCGCCGACCGCACCGCCCGCGACCACCAGCAGGCCCGGCACGATCGCGGCCTGCCAGGCCGACGGCACGACCCCGGGAACGCCCGCGGTGAGGGCGAACAGGGAGCCCGCCGCACCCGTGACGAGGGCCGTCGCGACCACGCCGCTCACGGCATGCCCTGCGGTCGCCGAGCGGCGCCCGACGTGCAGCCCGGCGCCGACCGTGAGCACCGAGAACCCCAGCAGCGCGATCGTGACGTCGAACGCCGCTGCCTCGCCCTCCACGCCGAGCGATGCGGCCACGACCGGATCGAGCTCGACCGCCAGGTCGACCCCGTTCCCGACGAGCCACGCGAGGGCCGCCGCACCCCAGTAGTCGAGCGGATCGGCGGCCATGCCCGTGCTGATCGCCCAGACCAGCGCGAGGGGCACGACCGCGAGCCCGATGCCGACGGCCGCGACGACGAGCGCCTCGAGGGCGGCCAGCAGGATGGTGGTGGATCGTGACATGCCGCGGTGAGCCTACCGGGCGCCGGCTCCCGTCACCGGCGCATCCGCCGACGCGTCGCCGGACCCGGGCTCGGCCGGCTCACCGGCATCCGCCTCGTCGTCGATCTCCTCGTCGTCGAGATCGCCGTCGACCGCGCGCTCGTCCGCTTCGGGCAAGCGCAGCAGTTCGAGCAGCGCCAGCAGCACCAGCACGATCACCACCGTGCCGATGACGAGGCCCACCGTGACCGGACGGGTGAACAGCACCCCGCCGGCGCCGATCACCAGCACCGCGATGCGCACGAGCAGTGCCTGCCGGTCGAGCCAGCGCCCGAAGCCGCCGGTCGAGACGCCGCGCGCGAGCGCTGCCCGGCGTACGCTGCCGAAGCCCGCGGCGCCGAGCGCCCGGATGCGGCCGGCCGTCTCGGACCCGCCGGAGAACCACGCGATGACCGCGACCGCGACGCCGAAGAGCGCGAGCGCGACGGCGGTCGCCGCCATGCGGTCGACGATCTGGTCGTAGACGGCCTCGGCCGCGCCGAGCGGCATGAGCGACGGGGAGACGCTCGCGAGGAAGTAGAGGCGCGCGATGCCGAAGCCGCCGGCGAGCAGTCCCAGCGAGAGCGCGAGGCCGGCGCCCGTCCAGACCAGCGTGCGCGGCCGGTTGCGGGCGGCGAGCACGCCGATCACGAGCAACCCGATCACGACCCAAGGCAGCCAGGTGCCGGCGGTCACGGCCAGCGCGTAGACGAGCTGCACCGTGATCAGGGCGTCGGCCTGCGCGATCACGATCGTGCGGTCGACCTCGGGGATCGACGCGGCGAAGCCGACGCCCGCGTCGACGAGGCGCTCCTTGACCTCGGCGATCACCGGCGCGAGCTGGATGCCGATCTGGCCCGCGTCGTCGATGGAGAGGGCCGCGTCGGGGTCGCCCTGCATCGCGGCGACCAGCTGGGTGTGGCTCGAGCGCAGCGCGGTCTGGAAGACGTCGGCGAACGCCTCGGACTCGACCAGGCGTTCGACCACGGTGCCGACGAGGTTCTCGATGCCCTGCACCGCCGGGCCCTCGAGCAGCGTGAGCGCCTGCTTGGCGGCGTCGGGGATCTCGAGGTCGCGGATGCCGTCGAACACCGACCCGGTGAGGCCGGCCACGTCCACCTGCTCGAGCACGACCGTGGTGGCCTGGTCGGCCACGTACGCCTGCACCGCTGGGTCCTCGGCCAGCGGGCCGAACGTGGCGACGAACTGGTCGGTGTCGACCAGCTGCGCGCGCGCCCACCCGCCCAGCACGGCGACCGGCGCGAGCACGATGCCCACGACCAGGAGGATCGCCGCGACCACCGCGCGCCCGCGACCGGAGCTGCGCCGGCGCTCGGGCGGCGCCGCGGGCGCCACGTCCTCGTCGATCGACGCGCGCAGCCGCGCGTTCTCCGCCTCGAGTTCCGCGATGCGCTCCGCGAGCGCGCGATCTGCTGCCGACGCCATCCCCACCCTCTTCCGTCGGGCCCAGACTAGCGAGGGCGCGCGCCGCGCCGCGCGTGCACGGTGTGCAATCTTCATGAGTATCCCTCATTTTGGGGTAGCGGACGGCGGCCCGACCGCAGTAGGCTTCGACCGTCGTGACCCGTCGGCAGATGGGCTTCCCCCGACACCCGTCGGGAGGCCACATCACTCGACCCCCTCCGGTGCCCCCACCCGGCCGCAGGATCACCCATCCGGCCTGCCCGGGCCGGGTGACGTTCCGCACCACCGGAGGCGACGATGCCCTCGTCCGAGTCCACCCCACGACCCATTCCACCCGGCACCGGCAGGCGCCGTGGAGCGCGGCGTCTCGCAGCAGCCGTCGCCGGGTTCGCCCTCATCGGCACCGCGTTCGTCGCGGGCCCCGCATTCGCGGCCCATCCGACCGTCAGCCTGACCGGCAGCGACTTCGAGATCGACGTCGATGCGAACCTCGTCACCGACGACGCGGATCCCTGGTTCGACTGGGACGAGGTCGACGAGACCCGCCAGCCCGACCTCGCCTCCGGCTCCGGCGACGACTCGTTCGGCCAGGGCTCGAAGGAGGACACCCAGGTGCCCGCGGTCGTCGACGGCAGCATCCCGCCGAACAAGAGCGACCTGCTGAACTTCGGCGCCTACCTCGAGGAGCCCGGGAGCGGCTCGTTCCTGCACCTCTTCTGGCACCGCGTCCAGGAGCCGAGCGGCACGACGAACATGGACTTCGAGTTCAACCAGTCCGACGAGGTCTCGGACAACGGCGTGACGCCCGTGCGCACCGAGGCCGACCTGCTCATCCAGTACGACCTCGCGCAGGGCGGCACCAACCCCGAGCTGTTCCTCGCCTACTGGCTGACCGACGCCGACTTCGACGGCATGGCCGTGAGCAAGAACGACTGCGTCTCGTCGAACAAGCTGCCGTGTTGGGGTCTCCGCTCCAGCCTGACGGCGTCGGGTGACGCGACGGGGTCGATCAACACCTCGGCGATCGCCGCGGGCAACTCCGACGGGCTCGGTGCCATCTCGCCGCGCACGTTCGGCGAGGCATCCGTCGACTTCTCCGCCATCGTCGGCAGCGACGAGTGCATCTCGTTCGGCAGCGCGTACCTGAAGAGCCGGTCCTCCGACTCGTTCACGGCCGCGCTGAAGGACTTCATCGCACCCGCCGACGTCGACCTGACGAACTGCGCCAAGGTGATCATCCGCAAGCAGACGGTGCCCGACGGCGACAGCACGTCGTTCGGATACACCACCGTCCTCGAGAGTCAGGACGACGGCACGAACCCACCGTTCAGCCTCTCCGACGACGGAGTGGAGACGATCGACAACGTGTTCTTCGGCGACGACCTCACGGTCACCGAGACGATGCCGCTGCCCACCGGATGGGCGCTCACGTCGATCGACTGCTCGGCGAGCACCGGGGTGACGCCCGACTCGACGAACATCGGCACCGGGGTCATCACGTTCGACCTCGACGACGCGAGCGACATCCTCGACTGCACGTACACCAACACGCTGCAGACGGGGTCGATCCTGATCGAGAAGACGCGAAAGCACGCCGCGGCCGACCCACCGTTGACCGACCCGCACGCGGGCGTGACCTTCACGGTGACCGGCGGTGACCTCACCGAGGGCATCGAGGCCGTCACCGGCGACGACGGCACCGTGTGCGTCGACGACCTCATCATCTCGAGCGTGGCCGGCGACTACACCGTCACCGAGACGGTGCCCGACGGGTACGTCAGCGACGACGACGAGCAGGACGTCACGGTGACGCTGGGCGACGGATGCGGCGGAGCCGACGACTCGAACACGGTGTCGTTCCACAACACGCCGCTCACCGACCTCACGGTGAGCGTCGACTCCCAGATCGACGGCGGCACGTTCTCGAGCATCGAGTGCGACGCGACCGTCGAGGAGCCGGACGACGCAGCGCCCGACATCCCGCTGTCGGACGAGATCGACGACCCGAGCGTCACGATCGAGGACCTGCTGCCCGGCACCTACACCTGCGTGGTCGTGATCGACCCGTGATCGGAAGGAGCAGCGACATCGATCGCGCGTGAGAGAACCGAGGGCCCCGCAGGCGTTGCCTGCGGGGCCCTCCTCGTACGCCCCCGGGACGATTCACCGGGTGCGGACGGTCCTACAGCGCCTCGTAGACCTCGCGCAGCAGCGTGGCGGTCTCGGAGGGGGTCTTGCCGACCTTGACGCCGGCGGCCTCGAGGGCCTCCTTCTTGGCCTGGGCGGTGCCGGCCGAGCCGGAGACGATGGCGCCCGCGTGGCCCATGGTCTTGCCCTCGGGCGCGGTGAAGCCGGCGACGTAGCCGACGACCGGCTTCGTCACGTTGGCCGCGATGAAGTCGGCCGCGCGCTCCTCGGCGTCACCGCCGATCTCGCCGATCATGACGATCGCCTTCGTCTCGGGGTCGGCCTCGAACGCGGCGAGCGCGTCGATGTGCGTGGTGCCGATGATCGGGTCGCCGCCGATGCCGATGGCGGTCGAGAACCCGAGGTCGCGCAGCTCGTACATCATCTGGTACGTGAGCGTGCCCGACTTGGAGACGAGGCCGATCGGGCCCTTGCCGGTGATCGTGGCCGGGGTGATGCCGACGAGCGACTCTCCCGGCGTGATGATGCCCGGGCAGTTCGGGCCGATGATGCGGGTCTGCTCGCCCTTGGCCTTGTTGTAGGCCCACGCCTCGGCGGTGTCCTGCACGGGCACGCCCTCGGTGATGACCACGAGCAGGCCGATGCCCGCGTCGATGGCCTCGATCATGGCGTCCTTGGTGAACGCGGGCGGCACGAACGCGATCGAGACGTCGGCGCCGGTCTCGGCCATGGCCTCGGCGACCGAGCCGTAGACGGGCAGCTCGACCGGGGCGCCCTCGGCGTCGTGGTGCAGCACCGTGGTGCCGGCCTTGCGCGCGTTCACGCCGCCGACGACCTGGGTGCCGGCCTTCAGCATGAGCGCGGTGTGCTTGGTGCCCTCGCCGCCGGTGATGCCCTGGACGATGACCTTGGAGTCCTTGTTGAGGAAGATCGACATGGTTTCGCGGTGTCCTGTTCTCTGTCGTCGAGTCCTAGGCGGCGTTGGCGAGCTCGGCGGCCTTGGCGGCGCCCTCGTCCATCGTCGCGGCGAGCGTGACCAGCGGGTGGTTCGCCTCGTTCAGGATGCGGCGACCCTCCTCGACGTTGTTGCCGTCGAGGCGCACGACCAGCGGCTTGTTCGCGGTCGAGCCGAGCTCGGCGAGCGCGCCCACGATGCCCTTGGCGACCGCGTCGCACGCGGTGATGCCGCCGAAGACGTTCACGAAGACCGCCTTGACCTGCGGGTCGCCGAGGATGACGTCGAGGCCGTTGGCCATGACCTCGGCCGAGGCGCCGCCGCCGATGTCGAGGAAGTTCGCCGGCTTCACGCCGCCGTGCTCCTCGCCCGCGTAGGCGACCACGTCGAGCGTCGACATGACGAGGCCCGCGCCGTTGCCGATGATGCCGACCTCGCCGTCGAGCTTCACGTAGTTGAGGTCCTGCGCCTTGGCCTTCGCCTCGAGGGGTCGGCCGCGGCCGCGTCCTCGAGCTCGGCGTGCATCGGGTGGCGGAACTCGGCGTTCTCGTCGAGCGAGACCTTGCCGTCGAGGGCGATGATGTCGCCCTCCTCGGTCAGCACGAGCGGGTTCACCTCGACGAGCGTGGCGTCCTCGCCGGTGTACACCTCGTAGAGCTTCACGAAGACCGGCGCGACCTTGTCGACGATCTCGGCGGGGAACTTCGCGGCGACCGCGATCGCCTTCGCGCCCTCGAGGTCGAGGCCCGTGTTCGGGTCGACCTCGATGCGAGCGAGCGCCTCGGGCTTCTCGACCGCGAGCTGCTCGATCTCCATGCCGCCCTCGAAGCTCGTGAGCGAGAGGTAGGAGCGGTTGGCGCGGTCGAGCAGCACGGAGAAGTAGTACTCCTCGGCGATGCGAGCGCCGCCGGCGACCATCACGCGCTGGACGACGTGGCCCTTGATGTCGAGCCCGAGGATCGCCTTCGCGGCCTCCTCCGCCTCGTCGGGGGTCTTCGCGACCTTGACGCCGCCGGCCTTGCCGCGGCCGCCGATCTTCACCTGGGCCTTGACGACGACCACGCCGCCGAGCTGCTCGGCAGCGGCGCGCACCTCCTCCGGGGTATCCGCGATGATGCCCGGCAGCACCGGCACCCCGTACTTCTCGAACACGTCTCTGGCCTGGTACTCGTAGAGATCCACGCTGTACTTCCTATCCGCTGGTCAACGCCTGCGTGGGGCTGGTGGGGTGAGCGGCCCATGCGCCTCGAGTGACTCGACGTCGAGAGGGTTTCGGGCCAGCCAGTAGCCTACCCCTCCCCCGACGGACAGCACGAAACGTGGGGACGCAGCCGCGCGCAACCGCTGCGTGCACGATGCGCAGCGGGCCTCACTCGAGGTCGATGTCGGGCAGCGGATGGCCGCTGTCTGGCACCGCCCTCGCATGGCCGTACGGCAGCGCGCGCTCGCCCAGGTCGGCCACGAACGCCTCGACGTCCGGGTCGTCGCTCCCATCGTCGATGCGGCGCGCGAGGATCTGGCTCGCCGGCCCGATCACCGCCCGCATCGTGCCGGTGCTGCCGTCGACGTCGACGATGGGCAGCTCCACGTGCGCTCCCTGGCGCGCACCCGCGGCGGACGCGGCGAAGTCGAACAACCCGACGACGGCGCGGTCGGCCATCATGAACGACGTTCCCCCATACCAGACCCGGTGCATACCGGCAGGTTGCCCCACTCGGACCGAGGAGCAAAGGGGTTGCGATCACGGGGTGGTCGCGGTACATGATGGGAGACGACCGTGCGCGGGGCGCGGTCCGATGGAGGTACCCGAACCCCATGGGCAAGCTCACCTACGACTCGACGCTCACGGTCGACTTCGACGACCGGGTGCTCGCGCACCTGCAGCTCGTCATCGGTGCGAAGCTCCGGCGGGGCGAGTCGTTCTACTTCTCGTGGCGCGACGACACGTCGATCGGCAACGGCCGGAGCGCACTCTGGATGCATCCGTCGATCTCGCTGCACTTCAAGTTCTCCGGCGGCCGGCCGCCGTCGATCAACCGCGCCTGGATCGACGCCCTGATGTCGACGGCGAACTCGTCGAGCGGCCTGCAGATCGTGCGCGAGCCCACCGGCAACGGCCCGGCCGAGGAGGCGAAGTGAAGCGGATCAACATCGCCTACGACGGCGCGGTCTACTCGATCGGCGAGCAGGAGTTCGCCGAGTACCGCGAGCGCATCATCGCCGCGCACGAGCACAACGAGCCGTTCTGGCTCCGCGTCAACTACGGCGAGGGCAGGCCGCAGCCGGCGGACCTGCTGATCGCGCCGGGCGTCCCCATCGCGCTCATCCCGATCGCACCGGGCATCGACGACCTCGACCACCCCGAGCCCGACCCGGAGGACCCGAGCGACCACGGGACCGCACCGGATGACGCGGACTGACGGCCCGCCCGCCGAGCCCGAGCACGGCGCCGACCCGCACTCGGGCGACGTCGCGTCGCGACTGAACTGGCTGCGCGCCGGCGTGCTCGGCGCGAACGACGGCATCGTCTCGGTCGCCGCCCTCGTGGTTGGCGTCGCGGCGGCCACGACCGACACCGCGGCGATCCTCATCGCGGGCGTCGCGGCGGTGCTCGCCGGCGCGATCTCGATGGGACTCGGCGAGTACGTGTCGGTGAACAGCCAGCGCGACACCGAGCGGGCCCTCATCGCGAAGGAGCGGTGGGAGCTCGAGCACATGCCCGAGCAGGAGCTCGCCGAACTGGCCGAGCTCTATCGGGCGAAGGGGCTCTCGGCCGAGACCGCCGATCGGGTCGCGCGCGAGCTCACCGAGCACGACGCGCTCGCGGCGCACCTCGAGGTCGAATTGCACATCGCGGAAGACGAGCTCACCAACCCGTGGCACGCGGCCGGCGCCTCGGCGCTCGCCTTCACCATCGGCGCCGTGCTGCCGATGCTGGCCATCCTGCTGCCGCCGCCGGAGTGGCGCATCCCGCTGACGTTCATCGCGGTCGTCGTCGCGCTCGCGATCACCGGGTGGCTCAGCGCCTGGATCGGCGGCAGCCCGCGGCTGCGCGCGATCCTCCGCGTCACGATCGGCGGAGCGCTCGCGCTCGCCGTCACCTACGCGATCGGCGCGCTGCTCGGCGTGAGCGTGGCCTGACCCGTCAGGGGTTCGCCGACAGCTTCTCGATCGGCGCGATCTTGATGAGCAGCTTCTTCTGCCCCGACGTGTCGAACGACACGTGCGCCACGCGCTTCGGCCCGATGCCCGTCACCTGCGTCACCCGGCCCTCGCCGAAGTCGGCGTGGCGGATTCGGTCGCCCGCCTCGAGCTCGAGGTCGCCGTTGTCGCGCACGGTCGCCGTGACGCGGTTCGTCCACTCGGTCTTCGCCTTGGTCGCCGACGCGATGCTGAAGCGGTCGCGTCGCTGCTGGTCGCGCGACTGCCGTGCGTTGAGCGCGCGCGGGCGCGTGCCGCCGCGCGAGGTCGCGTCGCCCGGCGACTGCCGCCAGTCGATGAGCCCGTCGGGGATCTCCTGCAGGTACCGGCTCGGCATGGCCACGGCGACCTCGCCGAACTGGGCGCGGCTCATCGCGAGCGAGAGGTACAGCCGCCGGCGGGCGCGCGTGATGCCCACGTAGAACAGGCGCCGCTCCTCGGCCGGGCCGCCGGGCTCGGTCGCCGACATCTGGTGCGGCAGCAGCCCCTCCTCGATGCCGGTGAGGAACACCGCGTGGTACTCGAGGCCCTTCGCGGTGTGCAGCGTCATGAGCGAGACCGTGCCCGACTCGTCGTCGATCTCGTCGGCGGCGGCCACGAGCGAGACCTGGGTGAGGAAGTCGAGCAGCGTCGCACCCGGGTTCTCGCGGTCGAAGTCGCGGGTCTGCGCGACGAGCTCCTCGACGTTCTCGGCGCGCGTCTCGTCCTGCGGGTCGCGGCTGCTGCGGAGCGTGTCGAGCAGCCCGCTGCCCGCCATGAGGTGCAGCAGCACGTCGGCGACCTTGGAGGGCCCGCTCTCGCGGGCCGGGTCAGCCAGCTCGGCGGCCTCGTCGAGCAGGTCGGCGAGCGCCGTGATCGCGCCGGTCACCTTCGGGCCGAGGCCCAGGCCGGATGCCACGCGCATCGCCTCGCGGAAGGTCATGCCGTTCTCGTCGGCGAAGTTCGCGAGCTGCGTCTCGGTGGCCGGCCCGATGCCGCGCTTGGGGGTGTTCAGGATGCGGCGGAGGGCGAGCTCGTCGAGCGGGTTGGCGACGGCGATGAGGTACGCCATCGCGTCCTTGATCTCGGCTCGCTCGTAGAACTTGGTGCCGCCGACCACGCGGTACGGCAGGGCCGACCGCACGAAGATCTCCTCCAGCGCACGGGTCTGGGCGTTGGTGCGGTAGAACACGGCGATGTCGCGGTAGGCGATGCCGGAGCGGTGCAGCGCGTCGATCTCGTCGGCGATGAACTGCGCCTCGTCGTGGGCGGTGTACCCGGTGTAGCCGACGATCTTCGCGCCGTCGCCGTCGGCCGTCCAGAGCTTCTTGTCCTTGCGGTCGAAGTTGTTGGAGATGACGGCGTTCGCGGCGGAGAGGATGTTCTGCGTCGACCGGTAGTTCTGCTCGAGCAGCACGACCTTCGCGCCGGGGAAGTCGCGCTCGAACTCGACGATGTTGCGGATGTCGGCGCCGCGGAACGCGTAGATCGACTGGTCGGAGTCGCCGACCACGGTGAGGCTCGCGCCCGGGATGCGTCCGTCGTCGTCGGCGAGCGCCCGCATGCGCACGCCGTGCGACTCGAGCTCGGCGACCACGTCGGGCTCGACGGGCCGGGTGAGCTCGCGGATGAGCGAGTACTGGGCGTGGTTGGTGTCCTGGTACTCGTCGACCAGGATGTGCCGGAACCGACGCTGGTAGAGCGCCGCGACCTTCGGGAAGGCGCGGAACAGGTAGACGGTCTCGGCGATGAGGTCGTCGAAGTCGAGCGCGCTCGCGTCGCGCAGGCGCCGGGTGTACTGCCGGAAGATGTCGAGGAACATCGCCTCCTGCGGGTCGTCGAGGTTCGCGTTGCGCGCGTACGACTCGACGTCGGCGAGCTCGTTCTTGAGCTTGGAGATCTTCGCGGCGGCGCCCGCGGGGGTGAACCCGAGGGTGTCGGCCGAGGTGTCCTTGATGATGCGCTTCAGGATCACCCGCTGGTCGGCGGAGTCGTAGATCGTGAAGGTCTTCGACAGCCCGATCGCCTCGGCCTCGCGGCGGAGGATGCGCACGCAGGCCGAGTGGAACGTCGAGATCCACATGCCGCCGGCTGCCTCGCCGAGCAGCGCCTCGACCCGCTCGCGCATCTCGGCCGCGGCCTTGTTCGTGAACGTGATCGCGAGGATCTGGCTCGGCCACGCCTCCTTCGTCTCGATCAGGCTGGCGACGCGGTGCGTGAGCACGCGCGTCTTGCCCGAGCCGGCGCCCGCGACGATGAGCAGCGCCTGCCCGCGGTACTCGACGGCCTCGCGCTGCTGCGGGTTGAGCCCCTCGAGCAGGTGGTCGGAGACGCGCGGGGCCTCGTCGGTCGCGGCTCCTCCGGCGCGCTCGCGCCAGCCGCCGGGTTCGTCGGGATCGAGGATCAAGGTCATGGCGGCTCAAGTCTAGGCGTGGCATCCGACGCCCGAGCGCGGCTAACCTGTGCGGCATGGAGACCCGGGACGAGGTCGACGCGGACACGCTGCGGCGGTTCCTGCTCGGCATCGCCGAGGGGCTGAACGCGGCGATGGAGTCGGTCGACCGGGTCGACGAGACGATGCGGGCGATCGCCTCGGCCTACGGCGCCGAGGACACCGACTTCGTGGTGCTGCCGACCGTGATCCTCGTGCAGTCGGGCCACGGCCGCACCGACCGGGTCGCGCTGCGCACCAGCCGCGCGACCGCGCTGCGCTTCGACCAGATCGCCGCGCTGTACGACCTCGTCGGTCGTGCGCGCCGCGGCGAGGTCGACCCCGCCACCGGCATCGACGAGCTGAACGCGATCGGCACGTCGCGGCCCCGCTACCCGTGGTTCGTGCGCGTGCTCGGCCACGCGGTGCTCACGGCCGGCCTGTCGATGCTGCTCACCCCGACCTGGCAGGGCGCGCTGATCGCGTTCGGGCTCGGCGCGGTGCTCGGCCTCGCCAAGCTCGTGCGCTCCCCCACCCTGGCGCTCGTGTTCCCCGTGGTCGCGGCGTTCGCCTCGGCGACCGTGGTGTTCCTGATCGCGCCGTACGTGCCGGTCGGCGACCCCATCGTGCTGCTCATCGCCCCGCTCGTGACGTTCCTGCCCGGCGGGGTCATCACGACCGCGACCATGGAGCTCGCCGCCGGCCAGATGATCGCGGGCGCGTCGCGGCTGGTCACCGGACTCGTGCAGCTCGCGCTGCTGGCCTTCGGCATCCTCGCCGCCGGCACCATGCTGGGCGTCGGCGACGCGAGCTACGTCGCCCTCGACGCGCCGAGCCGCTTCCCCTGGTGGGTGGCCGTGCTCGGCGTGCTGCTCATCGCCGTCGGCGACCTGCTGCACTTCTCGGCCCCCGGGCGCACGTTCGGCTGGGTGCTGCTCGCACTCTCCGTCGCGTACGCCGGGCAGGCGATCGGCGCCGGGATCGCCGGGCCGTCGGTGGGCGGCTTCCTCGGCGCGCTGGCGATGACGCCGCTCGTGCTGTGGATCTCGAGCCTGCGCATCGGGGCGCCCTCCCAGCTGCTCTTCCTGCCCGCGTTCTGGCTGCTGGTGCCGGGCGCGTCCGGGCTCGCGGGGCTCACCGAGGCGATCGGCACCACCGAGGGCCTGGCCGACTTCGCCTCCGCGCTCACGTCGATCATGGCGATCGCGCTCGGCGTGCTCATCGGCACCGCGGCGCACCGTGCCGCCCAGCGCGGCGTGCAGCAGGTGGCGAACCTCTACGTCGAGCCCGTCTCCCCCGAGGACGCGACGGACGACGACCGTCCCGCCTGGCTGCGCTGGCTGCCGCGCCGGCACTGACCGCCCCGGGCCGCCGCCGACCGTTCACGAGCCCGACACACGGATGCTGCGAGAATCCAGCGCATGCTCACCGTGACCGGCGCACGTGCCGTCCTCGAAGCCCCCGGAGTCGTCCGCGACGGCGACGTCCACGCCGACAACGCGGTGATCGCCGCGTCCCAGGTCGACGGCGCCGAGGTGCTCGACGCGACCGGCTGCGTCGTGACGCCCGGGCTCGTGAACGCCCACCACCACCTGCTGCAGTCGGCGTTCCGCACCCTGCCGGGCACGCGCAGCGTTCCCATGCGCGACTGGCTGCCCGCCATGGCGAGCGCATATGCCGCCGCGGGCATCGACCCCGACCTGGCGCGGGCCGCCGCGCGGGTCGGCGTCGCCGAAGGGCTGCTCTCGGGGGTCACGACCGTCGCCGACCACCACCTCACCTGGCCGATGGGCGTCGACGATGTCGGCGTCGCGACGGCGGTCGCCGACGCCGCCCACGCGCTCGGCGGACGCCTGGCGTTCGTGCGCGGCTCGGCCCGTGACGACCCCGAGACCGCCGCGGCCTCGGCCGACGCGGTCGCCGAGGCGCTCGTGCCCTGGCACGGCGGCGTCTCGGGTGACGGCATGCTGCAGGTCGCCGTCGGCCCGGCCGGCGTGCACAGCGACGTCGAGGCGACCTTCCGGCTCATGGGCGAGGTCGCCGCTCGGCGCGGACTGCGACGCCGCACGCAGTCGAACGAGCAGGTCGACGTCGAGGTCGCCGCCGAGCGCTACGGCCGCCGCCCGCTCGAACTGCTCGAGGAATGGGGCTGGCTCGCGCCCGACGTGACGCTCGCACACCTGTGCGACGTCGACGACGACGAGATCGGCCGCATCGCGGCATCCGGTGCCTCGGCCACGCACGCCCCGGGCTGCGACGTCGTCATGGGGTGGGGCGTCGCCCCGGTCGCACGGCTCCGCGAGGCGGGCATCGCGGTCGGGCTCGGCACCTCGGGCGGCGGATCCAACGACGCGGGCCACCTGCTCGCCGACGCGCGCCTCGCGATGCAGGTCTCGGGGCTGCGCGGCCCCGCGCTCGCCGCCGCCGACGTGCTGGCGATGGCGACCGCGGGCTCCGCCGACGGACTCGGGCGACCCGAGCTCGGCCGACTCACGCCGGGCTCGGCCGCCGACCTGTGCGTCTGGGACGTCTCGGGCGTCGCGGACGCGGGCGTCGCCGACCCGGTCGCCGGGCTGCTCTGGGCGGCGCCGGGGCGCCGTCCGCGCCACGTGGTCGTCGCGGGGCGGGTCGTGGTGCGCGACGGCGTGCTCGTCACGGGCGACGAGCCGGAGATCGTCGCCGCACTGCGCGAGCGGGTCGGTCGTTAGAGGTCGAGCACCAGCTTCGGGCAGGCCGAGCGCGAGCAGCAGATCATCATGCGGTCGTTCGCCCCCTGCTCCTCGTGGGTGAGGATCGAGTCGCGGTGGTCGACCTCGCCCTCGAGCACGGGCGTCTCGCACGTGCCGCAGGTGCCCTCGCGGCACGACGAGATCACGAACGCGTCGGTCTCCTCCTCGATCACGTCGAGGATCGACCGCTCGGGCGGCACGGTCACCGTCACCCCGCTCGCCGCGAGCTCGACCTCGAAGGACTCGTGCAGCACGGGCTCGCCCTGCTCGCGCGCCTCGAACCGCTCCACGTGCAGCGTGCCCGGCGCCCAGGACGCCGACCGCGCCTCGAGCTCGTCGAGCAGGCCGTGCGGGCCGCACGCGAAGACCAGCTCGCCCGGCTCGGGCGCCACCGTCGCGAGGTCCATCCGGCCCGCGGCATCCGATGCGTGCACCCGCACCCGCTCGCCGAAGCCCGCGAGCTCGTCGAGGAACGCCAGGCCGCTCGCGCTCCGGCCGCAGTAGTCCAGGGTCCAGGGGGTGCCGGATGCCTCGGCCGCGGCCAGCATCGGCAGCAGCGGCGTGATCCCGATGCCGCCGGCGATGAAGCGGTAGGCGGGGGCATCCGTCATCGCGAAGTGGTTCCACGGGCCGCGGGCGCGCACGGCGGCGCCGTCGACGAGGTGCTCGTGCGCCCACGCCGAGCCGCCCCGGCCGTCCTCCTCGCGCAGCACGGCGATGCGCCAGGCGCCGTCGTCGGCGGGATCGCCGCAGAGCGAGTACTGGCGCACCAGGTCGTCGCTCGCGAGCAGGTCCACGTGCGCGCCGGGCCGCCAGGCGGGGAAGGGCAGGCCGCCGACGCGGGCGAGCTCGACGACCGCGACCCGGTCGACGGGATCGGTGCGGCGACGCACCACGACGTCGAACTCGGGGGCGGCGTCCATGCGGTCAGTCGTCCTCTCGTGCGGGCGCGGAACCCTTGATGTACAGGATGCGGAACGGCCGGCCGTCGCCCGAGCGCCAGCGGTGACGCGTGCCGCCCGGGTAGTAGATGGTGGTGCCCGCAGGCATGGTGATCGCGCGCTCGGCGATCTGCACCTCGGCGACGCCGTCGAGCACGTAGCAGAACTCCTCCTCGGGGTGCACGAAGTACTCCCCGAACACGGTGTTGTCGGCGGTGATCTCCATCGGGGTGAAGCCGTCGGGGCGTCCCGAGAACGCGCGCACCGACCCCTCGGCGTAGGTGCGGCCCGTCGTACCGCCGCCCGCGTCGACGACGACACCGTCGTCGCCGGGCAACTCGTCGGCACGTCCCGCGCGCGCGATCTCGGCGAACAGCTCGAACTGCGTGGTCGAGAGCGCCGTGGCGATGCGGTCGAGCGAGGTGAAGCTGGGGCGCGCGCGGCCGTTCTCGACCTGGCTGAGGAAGGGGTGCGAGAGGCCGGAGCGCTCCGAGAGCTGCACGAGCGTGAGGCCGCGGTCGCGTCGGAGGGCGCGGATGCGACCACCGAGCAGCTCGGCCTGGTCGAGCGTCGCGTCCGTCGGCATCGGCTCCGTTCCTCTCGCTCATCGGGCGCTTTCCCCGGACCGAAATCCTCGGGAAACACGGTCGAAACGACCCATCCCTATCGTCGTCGATGTTGACAGTATCAACATTTCCGCACCGCTCGACGACGCGCGGCCCGCCACGTACCGAAGGTCATCGAGTGCACCCCCAGCCCGTCTCCCTGCTGCGCAACGCCCGACTCGCGACGGGCGAGCTGCGCGATGTCGCGCTCGACGGGGCGGTCGTGGCCGACGTGCTCCCGGCGGGCTCCGGGTCCGCCGCCGGCGCCGCGCTCGACCTCCGCGGGGCCCTCCTGCTCCCCGCCGGCGCCGAGCCGCACGCGCACCTCGACAAGGCGTACACGTGGGACGCGATCGAGCCGCCGTTCGGCGACCTGGTCGGCGCGATCGAGAGCTTCCACGCCTTCCAGGAGCAGATCACCGAGGACGACATCCTCGACCGCGCCCGCCGCGCCGCGCTCCGGCTGCTCGCCAACGGCACCACCGCGATCCGCAGCCACGTGAACCTCCTCCCCGGCGAGCGCCCGTTCCGCGGCGTCGACGCGATGGTGCGGCTGCGCACCGAACTCGACGGGCTGCTCGACCTCGAGCTCGTCGCGCTGCCGCCCGTCGGCATGGACGACGCGACGATCGAGGCGGCCCTCGACCGCGGGCTCGACCTGGTCGGCGGCGCCCCGCACCTCGACCCTGCCCCCGACGCCGACGTGCAGCGCCTCGTCGCCCTCGCCGAGCGCCGCGGCATCGGCATCGACCTGCACACCGACGAGTCGCTCGACGGCCCGGTGACCATCACGGGCTTCGCCGCCGCCGTGCGCGACTGGCCCGCCGACCGCGTGCGCACCGCCGGCCACAGCGTGCGGCTCGGCACGCTCGGCGCCGACGACCTGCGCGAGGCGGTCGACGCCGTCGTGGCAGCCGGCATCGGCGTCGTCGGCCTGCCGATCACGAACCTCTACCTGCAGGGCTGGGAGCACCCCGTGTCGACCCCGCGCGGCATCACCGCGCTGCGCGCGCTCATCGATGCCGGCGCGATCGTCGGGGCCGGCGCCGACAACGTGCGCGACCCGTTCAACCCGATCGGCCGCAGCGACCCGTTCGAGACCGCCGCGCTGCTCGTCGCCGCCGGCCACCTCGGGCTCGAGGAGTCGTGGGACCTCGTCTCCACCGGCGCCAGGCGCGTCATGGGCCTGCCCGAGGCGGGGCCGACCCCGGCGCCGCCGCCGAGTTCGTCGCGGTCCCCGCGTCGAGCGTGGGCGAGGCGATCGCCGAGGCCCCGGCCACCCGCACCGTCATCCACCGCGGACGCGTCGTCGCCCGCAGCACCGTCGCACAGACCATCGCCACGCCGGGGGCAGTCCCGGCGGGCTCCCTCGAGGAAAGGGGTGAGCGCCGACATGGCCATCACCGAACCCGCCACCACGACCACGGAGACGAGCACGCTGCTCGACTTCCGCGACGTGCAGCTCACCTATCCGAACGGCACCGTCGCGCTCTCGGGCGTCGACCTCACGGTCGAGCGCGGCGAGTTCGTCACCGTGGTCGGGCCGAGCGGATGCGGCAAGTCGACGTTGCTGCGCATCGCATCGGGGCTCGAGCAGGCGTCGCAGGGCGTCGCCTCGGTCGCGACCGACCGCGTCGGCTACGTCTTCCAGGATGCGACGCTGCTGCCCTGGCGCGACGTGCAGTCGAACGTGGAGCTGCTCGCCGAGCTGCAGTGGCAGACGAAGGCCGAGCGCCGCGCGAAGGCGAAGCAGGCGATCGACCTCGTCGGCCTCACCGGCTTCGAGCAGCACCTGCCCCGCCAGCTCTCGGGCGGCATGCGCATGCGCACCTCGCTCGCCCGCTCGCTCACGCTCGACCCCGAGCTGTTCCTCTTCGACGAGCCGTTCGGCGCGCTCGACGAGATCACCCGCGAGTACCTGAACGACGAGCTGCTGAAGCTGTTCGCCGCGCAGCGGTTCGGCGGGCTGTTCATCACCCACTCGGTCTCCGAGGCGGTCTACCTCTCGACCCGGGTCATCGTGATGTCGGGGCGGCCGGGCCGCATCGTCGAGTCGTTCGACGTGCCGTTCCCGATGCCGCGCGACCCCGAGATCCGCTACACCGCCGAGTACGCCGCCCTGGTCGGCGAGGTCTCGCACGCACTCCGGGAAGGACACGGCGCATGAGCAACGACACCGAGCAGGCCCGGGCGCAGGCCCCGGCGGAGGCGCAGGCCACCACCGATGAGCTGGCCGAGGAGGTCCCCACGCCCGAGGTCGTCGAGCACGAGCTCTCGCCCGACACCGCCGCACCGGTGCCGCTGCGTCGTCGCCGCTCGCGCGGCTTCGCGACCTGGGGCCCGCCGCTCGCGGTCGCCGCGCTCATCATCGGCCTCTGGTACTTCGTCGGCGCGGTCATCCTCGACCCGTCGAAGTCGTACCTGCTGCCGCCGCCGCACGACGTCATCGCAACCTACTTCGACCCGAACCTCGGGCCGGAGATGTTCGAGGCGCTCTGGAACAGCGCGGTGGTCGCGCTCACGGGCCTCGCCATCGCGATCGTGCTCGGCGTCGTCTGGGCGATCGCGATGAACCAGGCGAAGTGGATCGAACGCTCGCTCTACCCGTACGCCGTGATCCTCCAGACCATCCCGATCCTCGCCCTCGTGCCGCTCATCGGCTTCTGGTTCGGGTTCGACTTCACGGCGCGCGTCATCGTCGCCGTGCTGATCGCGCTGTTCCCGATGGTGTCGAACACCCTGTTCGGCCTCCAGTCGGTCGACGCGGGCCAGCGCGAGCTGTTCACCCTCCAGCGGGCCAACCGCTGGACGGTGCTCAAGAAGCTGCAGTTCCCGGCGGCGCTCCCGGCCATCTTCGCCGGCATGCGCATCTCGGCCGGGCTCGCGGTCGTCGGCGCCATCGTCGGCGACTTCTTCTTCCAGCGCGGCACGCCCGGCATCGGTGCGTTGATCTCGAAGTACCAGGCCCGCCTCAACGCGGATCCCCTGTTCGCCTCGATCATCCTCGCGTCGCTGTTCGGCGTCGTCGTGTTCTGGTTCTTCGGCTGGCTCGGCAAGCGGGTCGTCGGCAAGTGGTACGACTTCGCCTGACCGACCGGCCGGATCCACCGGGGTGCACGCATCGCTCGTCGCCCCGGCGCACCACCTCACCATCGCACCATCACCGCACCATCCACCAAGAGGAGAACCCATGCGCAAGCACACGTCCCGGGCGGCCGTCGCCGTCGGCTTCATGGCCGGCACGCTCGCCCTCGCCTCGTGCGCGTCGACCGGCGACGCGGGCTCGGAGGACACCGGCTCCGACGAGATGACGATCGGCTCGATCGACCTCGCCGCGGCCGGCTGCCCCGCCGACATCCGCATCCAGACCGACTGGAACCCCGAGTCGGAGCACGGCCACCTGTACGAGCTCGTCGGGCCCGACCCCGAGATCGACGACTCGATCAAGTCGGTCACCGGCCCGCTCTACGCGTCCGGCGAGTACACCGGCGTCGACGTGACCATCCTCGCGGGCGGCCCGGCGACCGGCTTCACGCAGCCGAACGCGCAGATGTACAACGACGACTCGATCTTCATGGCGTACGTCGGCACCGACGAGGCGATCGCCCACGCGGGCGACCTGCCCACCGTCGGCGTCTTCGCGCCGCTGGAGAAGGACCCGCAGATGATCATGTGGGACCCGGAGACGTACCCCGACGTCGACGGCATCGCGGGCCTCGGCGAGGAGGGCGTGACGGTCCGCGTCTTCCCGGGCGGCACCTACATCGACTACTTCGTCGGCGTGGGCATCCTGTCGGAGGACCAGATCGACTCGACCTACGACGGCCTGCCCGCCGTGTTCGTGTCGGAGGACGGCGCCATCTCGCAGCAGGGCTTCGCCTCGGCCGAGCCGTTCATCTACGAGAACGAGGTCCCCGAGTGGGGCAAGCCGGTCTCGTACGAGCTGATCAACGACGCGGGCTACCCGAAGTACGCGGCCGTGATGTCGCTGCGTCCGGACGACGTCACCGAGTACAGCGACTGCCTCACCGAGCTCGTGCCGGTGCTGCAGCAGGCCGAGCTCGACTTCTTCGACGACCCGACCGAGACCAACGAGCTCATCCTCGAGCTGGTCGACGCGTACGACACCGGCTGGGTCTACTCGGCCGAGGTCGCGGAGTACTCGGTCGCGACGCTCCAGGCGGAGCTCGTCGGCAACGGTCCCGACGACACGCTGGGCAACCTCGACGAGGCCCGCGTGCAGGAGCTGTTCGACATCGTGGTGCCGATCTACACCGAGCAGGGCTTCGAGATCCCCGAGGACCTGAACGCTGAGGACATCTACACCAACGAGTTCATCGACGAGTCGATCGGGTTCTGATCGATTCGCGCGGCGGTCCGGCTCCGGCCGGGCCGCCGCGCCCGTTCCCACCCACCCTTCCCCGCATCTGGAGCGCACCATGACCGCAGCACGTCGCCTCGAGGGTCGCCGGGCGATCGTCACCGGAGCCGCGCGCGGCATCGGTCGCGCGATCGCCGAGCGGTTCGCCGCCGAGGGGGCGTCGGTCGCGGTGCTCGACCTCGATGCGGATGCCGCCGAAGCGACCGCCGCCGAGATCGGCGCACGCGCCTTCGGGGTCGACCTGGCCGACCACGACGCCGCCCGTGCGGCGGTGCACGAGGCATCCGCTGCCCTCGGTGGCCTCGACGTGCTGGTGAACAACGCCGGCATCCTGCGGCTCGGCCCCCTGCTCGAGATCACCCCCGACGAGTGGGACCTCGTGCAGCGCGTCAACGCCCGGTCCATGCTCTCCACGACCCAGGCGGCCGCCGCCGTCATGGTCCCCGCCGGCGCCGGCCGCATCGTCAACCTCGCGAGCATGGCCGCGAAGTCCGGCGGCGCGAACGAGGCCGCCTACGCCGCGTCCAAGGCGGCCGTGGTCGCGCTGACCCGCGCGACCGCCCTCGAACTCGGCCCGCACGGCATCACCGCGAACGCGCTGTGCCCGGGCTACATCCTCACCGACATGGGCGCCGCCACCCGCACCGATGACGACGTCGCACGCTGGTCGGCCCGCTCCCCGCTCGGCCGGCTCGGCGACCCCGCCGACGTCGCCGGCGCCGCGCTCTTCCTCGCCTCCGACGACGGGGCCTACCTCACCGGGCAGGCCATCAACGTCACCGGCGGCATGATCATGCACTGAACGGAGATCCACGCATGTCCACGACCCCCGACCCGACCGCCCTCGTCGCGGAGCTCACCGAACTGCTCGGCGCACGCGGGGTGAGCGTCGACCGCGCGACCCGCGAGCGGGCGTCGGTCGACGGCTGCGCGCTCTCCCCTGTCGTCAGCGCCAAGCTGCCGCTCGGGCTCGCCGACCTGGTCGCATACCCCGCGAACGCCGAGCAGGTGGCGCTCGTCGTGCAGGCCGCCGCCCGGCACGGCGTGCCCGTGACCCCGCGCGGCAAGGGCACCGGCAACTACGGCCAGGGCATCCCGATGTCGGACGGCCTCGTGCTCGACCTGAGCCGCGCCCGCGCGATCGTCGAGGTGGGCGACGGCTTCGTCACCGCCGAGGGCGGCGCGGTCATGGCGCAGATCGAGAACGCGGCGTGGGCGGCGGGGCAGCAGCTGCTCATGTACCCGTCGACCGCCCAGTCGACCCTGGGCGGCTTCCTCTCGGGCGGCTCCGGCGGCACCGGGTCCATCGCCCACGGCGTCATCGCCGGCGGACCCTTCGTGATCGCGCTCGACGTCGTGCACGCCGACGGCACCGGCCTGCACCACGTGACGGGCGACGAGGCGCAGGAGTACCTGCACAACTACGGCACGGCGGGCATCATCGCCCGCGCCACGGTCGCGCTCGAGCCGCTGCAGCCGTGGCGCGCGTTCTACGCGAGCTTCGACGCCGACGCGTTCCCGGCGGCGCTCGGCCTCCTCATGCCGTTCGCAGACCTCGAGCCGACGCCCCGACTGGTCTCGACCGACCTGCCGACGCTCGCCGACGCGCTGCCGTCGAACCCCGGCATCCCGGCCGGGCGGGTGAGCCTGCGCGGCATCCTCGACGAGGCATCCGTCGCCGCCGCGACCGAGCTCGTGGAGGCCGCGGGCGGGCGGGTCGAACTGGTGACCGAGGGCGCCAAGGAGGTCATGCGGCTCAGCATGATCTCGTACAACCACCCGATCGAGTGGCTGCAGAAGGCGTACCCGGGCGAGTACTTCCACGTCGAGGTCGGCGGCATGGCGCTCATCGACCGCATCGACGAGGTGCACCGGGTGTACACCGGCGCGATGCTGCACGCCGAGGCCCAGAAGGGCCGCCCGATCGGCATGCTCGCGGGCCGCTACGAGAGCGAGGAGACCGTGCTCGCGGGCATGGCCGCGCTCGGCGAGCTCGGCGTGCACACGCACAACCCGCACCAGTGGTTCGTCGACGTCCGCGTCGAGGAGACCAGGGCGCGCAAGGCGGTGACCGACCCGGCGGGCATCCTGAACCCCGGCAAGCTGCCCGAGGCGGATGCCGCGACGAACCCGCTCATGTACGGCAAGGCGTCGGCGTGAGCCGTCGTCTCGACGAGCGCAGCGGCCCGTGGGTCGCCGAGCACCTCACCGCCGATTCCATGGTCGTCGTGCCGACCGGCGCGATCGAGCACCACGGGCCGCACCTGCCGCTCGCGACCGACCGCATCATGGCCGAGGCGGTCGCGGCCGCCGCGGTCGAGCGCGCCGCGGCGGCGGGCGTCGACGCGTGGCTGCTGCCGTCGCTGGCGTACACGAAGTCCGACGAGCACGCCTGGGCCGCGGGCACGATGTGGCTGTCGGCCGAGACGTTCCACGCCACGCTCGTCGACCTCGGCCGCTCGATCGCGGCGACGCCCGCGCGGCGCGTGGTGTTCCTCAACGGCCACGGCGGCAACGTGGCCCCGCTCGGCGTCGCGCTGCGCGAGCTGCGTCGGCGGTTCGGGCTGCAGACGTTCCTCACCGGCATCCGAGTGCCCCCGGCGACGGCGACGAGGGCGGCGACGAGCTCGGCATGGGCATCCACGGCGGGCACGGCGAGACCTCGCTCCTGCTGCACCTGCGGCCCGATCTGGTCGACCTGTCGGCTGCGGAACGCGCCGTGCCCGAGCACCTGCTCGACACCCCGATGATCGGGTTCGCTGGTACCCCGGTCACGTTCGGCTGGTTGAGCGACGACTTCGGCACGGGCGGCGTGATCGGCGACCCGACCCGGGCCAACGCGGCGCACGGCGCGGCGCTGTTCGAGGCATCCCTCGACCAGGCCGCCCGCGCACTCGGCGAGGTGGCGCGCTTCCGCGCCGCCCGGTAGGAGAGGAACCATGCACCACGACGACCCGGCGTTGCCGCCCGTCATCATCACGAGCACCAACCGCTTCGGTCACGACCAGGAGCACCCCGACGAGGTGCTCGCCGACCCGATGGAGCTGCTCGCCGCGTGGCTGCCCGCCAACGACGACGAGCTGCGCCCCCTGATGACGCTCACGACCATCGGTGCCGACGGCTACCCGGACTCGCGCAGCGTGCTGCTCAGCGACCACGACGAGCGCGGCATCACGTTCCACACCGACGCGCGCACCCGCAAGGCGCGCGAGCTCGCGGCCGACGGGCGGGTCTCGATCGTGGTCGCCTGGGTCGAGCACGCCCGACAGCTCACGATCGCGGGCGACGCCGTGCAGGTGCCGGCCGAGGAGGCCGCCGCCGTGTTCCGCGCCCGATCGCGGTACCTCCAGCTGCTCGCGTGGATGAACTCGTCCGAGCTCGCGCAGCTGCCGCGTGCCGAGCGCGTCGCACGCTGGGAGGCGTTCGCGGCCGAGCACCCCGACGGCGAGCTCGACCCGCCGCCGCACTGGGTCGGCTACCGGGTGCGCCCGCACCGCCTCACGTTCTGGCGCGGCGACCTCGAGGGCCCGAGCAATCGGGTCGAGTACACGCGGGACGCCTCCGGTGGGTGGACGGCGGCACGACTGCCGGGCTGAGCGGATGCCGCTGGGCGAGCGCGGCGCTCAGGCCGCGACGCCCGTGATGCCGTCGGCCACCTCGGCGACCGCCTCCGCGAACGCCAGCTCGCCGCCCGGGCCCGAGCCACCCGACAGGTCGATGCCGTCGACCCCGTCGATCTCGAGCAGTTCCTCGGCGAGCGCGATCGCGGCGTCGATGCCCGCTCGACGCGGGTCGGGCGCGCCGGCGATGCCCTGCATGAATCCTGCCGGCAGCACGAGGCCCGGGAAGGCGTCGAGCGCACTCGCGCTCTCGACGTCGAAGACGACCGGCACGCACGCGATGAAGCGCAACTCCGAACCGGCGTCCTGCGCGGCGCGCACGAACCGGCGCACGGGGCGGTGCCGCCGCAGTGGTCGATGAAGCAGACATCCGCGCCCGCCGCCTCCTTGACGCGCAAGCGCGCGACCCGATCGCCGACGGGCGGCGCCGCCGGCGCCTCGGCCACCGACACGAGGTGGCCCGCGCCGCGCGCCACCGCCGCCAGCTCGACCCCGTCGAGGTCGAACACGGGCATGGCGTCGGGGCGGTGCCCGGCGCTCGTGTGATCGCCCGTCACGCAGTGCACCGCGGCGGCGCCCGCGACCGCGAGCCCCGCGACCTCGCCCTCCAGCGCGACCCGGTTGCGATCGCGGCAGTTCACGCCCGACCACACCGCGATGCCCTGCCGGCCGAGCAGCACGGCGCGCAGGCTCGGCGGGTACTGCACGCGCGCGTCCGGCGAGTCGCCCGCGAGCACCGCGTCGACGCGGCCCGACAGGATCGACGCGCACGCGGCGAGTGCGTGCTCGTCGGCCGCCCGCGCGGGCAGGTCGGCCACCACGAGCCGGCCCGCCGCGAGCCGTTGCATCGTCGCCTCCGCGGCCGACGTGCGCGGCCCGGGCGGCACCGGGTGCACGCCGTCGACGCCCTCCCACGGCCGCGTCTCCCGGTCGAGGAAGGCGCACGGGAACGACCCCGCCTCGCAGCTCCCGTCGGCTCCCACCCCGCCGCACGGGCCGTACTCCATCAGCTTCGGACACCCCACGAGTCCGAAGGCTAGCCGGGGGTCGTGTCCATCGTGTTTCGCGCGTCCGCGGCCAGGTCGGGGTGGTCGGCGAAGACCCCGTCGACGCCCGTCTCGAGGACGCGCGTGAACGCGCCGAGCCAGTCGCCCCAGGCCGACTTCGCGCTCCCGCGCCGGAACCCCTGCGGCAGGAACCGGTTCTCGGGTCGCAGGGTCCAGGCGAACACGTCGAGCCCGTGGCCGTGCGCGGCGTCCACGAGCCCGGCCCCGGCGAGCGGTGCGCCGGGCGAGGCATCCGCCCCCTGCCCCCGGCCCACGAGCCGGCCGGTGTCGACGCTCACGCCGTGCACGCGGCCGGCGAGCCCGGCGAGCCCGTCGTGCGTGGCGAACACATCGAAGCGCGGCGCCGCCTGCCCGAGCGCGCGCACGAGGTCGGCGGGGGCTCCGGATGCCTCGAGCAGGAAGACCCGCCGGCCCGCGACGCCCCGGCGGGTCAGCCGGTCGAGCACGTCCAGCTCGAAGGCCTCGCAGACGAGGCCGCCGCGGTCGGCCCAGCCGGCGTCGCCGAGCTCGTCGGCGAACAGCTCGTCGAGCGGGAGCCCGGCCTCGGCGAAGTGGCTCGCGTGCTTGAACTCGGCGACCAGCCCGACCTCGCGGCCGAAGCGCTCGGACTCGTGATCGAGCAGCGCGAGCAGGTCGCGCAGGCGCAGCAGCGGGAACCGGCCGTCGAAGCTCGCGCCCTGCGGACGCGTCTTCGGCATCCGCTCGCGGGCGCGGAGCGTGGCGAGCTCGGCCCAGGTGAAGTCCTCGGTGAACCAGCCCGCGACCCGACGACCGTCGATCTCGCGCGTGGTGCGTCGAGCGGCGAACTCGGGCCGGCTCGCGACATCCGTGGTGCCCGAGATCTCGTTCTCGTGCCGCACGACGAGCACGCCGTCGCGGGTCGCGACCAGGTCGGGCTCGACCGCGTCGGCGCCGAGGGCGACCGCCAGCGCGTACGCGGCTGCCGTGTGCTCGGGTCGGTACCCGCTCGCGCCACGGTGACCGATCACGAGCGGGGCCGAGCCGTGACCTGACGCCATGCGAGCAAGCGTAGGCGCGCGCGGCCGCGACGGGAACGCGCACGGGCTCCGCCCGCGGCGAACATCCCGTGAATCCGCCGGATTCGGGGTGCTCCCCCGCCCGTCGGACACCGCTCTCCGGTAGATTCGATGGTCAGGGACGTCCGCGACGACGGCCCGCCCCCTTCCCCAGCGAACGCAGAGGACACCAGACCTGATGGCGATGAACAACCCGGCCTTCCGCAACGAGGCCTTCACGACCGGGCAGGGCCAGCTCGCGGCGGCGCAGAACGCCTCCGCACAGGACCTGCACGAGATGTACAACCGCCCGTCGGCCCCCGTCGAGGAGCCGATGACCATGGAGGACACGATCGCGAAGTCCTCGGTCGCGTTCGGCGTGCTGCTGGTCGGCGCGGCAGTCGGCTGGCTCACGGTCGACACCATCCCGTTCCTCTGGATCGGCGCCGGCATCGTCGGCTTCGTGCTCGCCCTCGTCAACATCTTCAAGAAGCAGCCCTCGGGCGGCCTCGTGCTCGCCTACTCGGCCGCGCAGGGCGTGTTCGTCGGCGGCATCTCCGCGTTCTACGAGGCGATGTACCCGGGCATCGTCGCGCAGGCCGTCATCGCGACCCTCGCGGTCGTGGGCGTCACGCTCGCGCTGTTCGCATCGGGCAAGATCCGCGCCTCGAAGCGCGCGACCAAGGTCTTCCTCGTCGCGATGATCGGCTACGTGCTCTTCTCGCTGATCAACGTCGGCCTCATGATCTTCGGCGTCTCCGACGACCCCTGGGGCCTGCGCAGCGGCGTGGAGATCTTCGGCATCCCGCTGGGCCTCGTGCTCGCACCGCTCATCGTCATCATGGCGGGCTACTCGCTCGTGCTCGACTTCGACTTCATCCAGCGCGGCGTGCGCAACCGCGCCCCCAAGGCCTTCGCCTGGTCGGGCGCCTTCGGCATCATGGTCACGGTCATCTGGCTATACCTCGAGCTGCTGCGCATCTTCGCCATCGCACGCGACTAGCGAGCGGATGCCGCGAGGCTGATCGATCTCGAACGGGCCGTCCTCCGGGGCGGCCCGTTCGTCGTCTCAGGCGGTGACCGCGTCCGCCGCCTTGCGCTCGAGCACCGCGCGTTCGCGCTCGTTGCCGCAGCGCGCGGCCGCGTCGAGGAACTCGGCCCGCGCCTCGTCGCCCCGACCGAGCCGCGCGAGCAACTCGCCGCGCACGCTCGGCAGCAGGTGCGTGGTGCGCAGGGCACCGGATGCCGCGAGGGCGTCGACCATCCGCAGCGCCGTCGCGGGCCCCTCCGCCATCGACACCGCGACCGCCCGGTTCAGCTCGACGATCGGCGACGGGGCGATGCGGCCGAGCGCCTCGTAGAGCAGCACGATGCGCGCCCAGTCGGTGTCGTCGACCGACGCCGCGACGTCGTGGCACTCGGCGATCGCGGCCTGCAGCCCGTACGCGCCGCGGCCGCGGCCGGTCGCGTCGGCGCGCGCCAGCGCGGCGCGTCCGCGTGCGATCGCGCCGTGGTCCCACCGGCTCCGGTCCTGGTCGGCGAGCAGCACAGGCGTGCCGTCGGCCGCCACGCGCGCCGGGAACCGGGCGGCGGTGAACTCCATCAGCGCGACGAGCCCGTGCGCCTCGGGCTCCGCGGGCACGAGCTCGGCGACCATGCGGGCGAGACGAAGCGCCTCCCGGCCGAGCTCCGGCCGCAGCAGCTCCTCGCCCGAGCTCGCCGAATGCCCCTCGTTGAAGATCAGGTACAGCACGCCGAGCACCGACCCGAGCCGCTCCGCGAACTCGTCGCGCTCGGGCACCGCGAACGGCACGTGCGCGGCACCGAGCGTCTTCTTGGCGCGCACGATGCGCTGCTGCACGGTCGCGACCGGCACCACGAACGCCCGCGCGATCTCCTCGGTCGTGAGGCCGCCGACCACCCGGAGCGTGAGCGCGACGCGCGCCTCGCGCGAGAGCACCGGGTGGCACGCGGTGAACACGAGCCGCAGCACGTCGTCGTCGATGCGGTCGGGGTCGTAGCCCGGGGCATCCGTCGCCTGCTCGAGGTCGCGGGCGAGCGCCCGGTACCGCTCGTCGAGCCGCTCGCGCCGGCGCCAGGTGTCGATCAGGCGCCGCTTCGCGGTCGTCGTGAGCCACGCCCCGCCGTTGCGCGGCACTCCGGTGCGCGGCCACTGCTCGAGCGCCTCGACGAGCGCCTCCTGCGCCATCTCCTCGGCGAGGTCGAAGTCGCCCGACATGCGCGTGAGCGTCGCGACGACATGCGCCGATTCGATGCGCCAGACCGCGGCGACGGCCCGACGCGCCGCCGCCTCGTCGGGCGGGCGGCGCGTCGTCGCATCCGTCATGGCCGTGCTCGCTCGGGCCCGGTCACTTCGTGCCGAGCTCCTCGCGCCAGCCCTCTTCCTTCCGGATCCACTCGTTGTCGGCCGGGAAGTCCTCTGGCCCGGTCACGCGGCGCACCTCGAGCTTCGACCCGGGGCCGAGCGGGCAGCGCTTCGCCCACTCCGCGGCCTCCTCCTTGGAAGACACCTCGAGGATCCAGAACCCGTTGAACAGCTCCTTCACCTCGCCGTACGGGCCGTCGGTCACGAGCGGCTCCTCGCCGTCGAAGTCGACCACGAACCCCTCGTCCGCCTCGGAGAGGCCCTCGCCGCCGACCATCACGCCGGCCTTCATGAGCTGCTCGTTGTAGGCGCCCATGCGCGCGATCACCTCGTCGAACGGCATGTCCTGGTACGCCTCGACCGCACGCTCGTCGGCCCGCATGATCAGCATGTACTTCATCGTTCTACCTCCGTGTCAGGGGTCGCGTTCTCGACCCTCTCACTCCAGACGTCGAACGGGAAGCCGCCGGATCGACATCGCGGCGCGGAAATCTGACGATCTCCCACGCGCACACAGCGATGTGGATGAGCGTTCCTCGCTTCCGAACCGGACGCATAGGATCGATTCTCCTCCCGCCGTCGCTGTCCGGTCGGACCGCCACTGCGCAGGGGGTGACGCCGCTTCGGCTCGGAGTGGCCGACGGTGCAACCGAACGGAATCCCCATGCCGTCGAGAACGACGACCTTCGCCTTGGCAGCAGTGCTCGCCCTCGGGGCCCTCGCCGCCCCACCGGTCGTGGCGGAGGAGGTCGATCCCGTCATGGTCGACATCGTCGGAACGGTCTCGCAGGCCGACGGGGCACCCGTGGCCGACATGATGGTGGTGCGATACGGGGTCCGTTCGTCGACCGGAAGTCTCTACCGATACTCGGAGACGTACACGGACGCATCCGGTCAGTTCCGATTCACCGCCCAGGCCGGGACCTCGGTGACGTTCGAGTTCCGGTGCACCGGCACCTGGTGCGCCGAGCCGTATGTCACCGAGTGGCTCGGTGACGCGCGGACTGCGGATGAAGCGACCATCCTCGAGATCCCCGAGAGTGGAGAGGTCCTGCTCGACGTGGAGGTGTCGACCGGCGCCTCGATCTCGGGAGTCGTCACGAACATCGACGGAGAGGGCATCCCCGGCGTCTTCATCGAAGGGGACGGGTTCGGCTCCTCCAACTACACGGACGACGATGGGCGCTACGAGGTCACCGGGCTGTGGCACGGGGACCACGTCATCGAGTTCATCCCACCGGAGGAGTCCGAGTACCTCGGCGAGTGGTGGAACGACGCATACACGGAGTCGCGCGCGGAGCCGCTCACACTCGCGCCGGATGAGTCGTACGCCGGGGCGGACGTCGTGCTGTCTCGGGGAGCAACGATCAGCGGACTGCTCCTCGATCACACCGGTGAGCCGCTGGAGGGGAGCGCCTCGATCTACTTGGACGAGGAGACCAGGTGGAGCTCGCCCGAGACGAATATCTTCCTCCCCGGGGAGGGCTACATCTTCCGCGATGTGCGTCCCGGCACCTACACCGCGGTCTTCGGGGCATCCTCTGCGGGGCACGTCAGCCAGTGGTTCGGTGGGATGCCAGAGCGTGCCGACGCGGAGCTGTTCGAGGTGTCCGACGGCGAACACGTCCAGTTCGACACGGTACTCTGGCCGGAGCGCGCGTCCATGTCCGAGCCGCGGTTCGTCGAGTGGCCACGAGTCGGCGCGGCCGCTCGGGTGGAGTTCTCCTCACCCACGCCCGGCGTCGAGTTCTCGTATCAGTGGTACGTGTCCAGCCAACCCATTCCGGGCGCCACGGACGCCGAGTTCGTCCCCGGTCCCGAACATGCCGGACGCTTGTTGCGCGTCCGCGTGTTCGCCAGCGCTCCGGGGTACGCCACGTTCGCGGACAACTCCCCGAGCCTCACCGTCGACGATCCCCGAGTCCAGCGCCTCTCCGGTGACGACCGCTACGAGACCTCGGCGACGATCTCATCCACGTTCTTCTCCCCTGGAGTACCGGTCGTGTACGTTGCGAGCGGGACGAAGTTCCCCGACTCGTTGTCGGCGGCCGCACCGGCGCTGCTTGTTGATGCGCCCGTCCTCCTGACCAAGCGGGACTCCCTCCCGTCGGTGACGGCGTCGGAGATCGACCGACTCGCGCCCGAGCGAATCGTCGTGCTCGGCGGCGAGGCCTCCGTCGGAGCATCCGTGGAGTCAGCCCTCGCGGACCTCGCTCCCGGGGGCGTCACCCGGTTGGCGGGCGCCGACCGCTTCGAGACGTCCGCCGCCATCTCCCGCGCCACCTACGAGCCCGGAGTACCCGTCGCGTATGTCGCCAGCGGAACGAGCTTCCCCGACGCACTCTCGGCGGCACCACTCACCGTGAGGTGGACGAAGACCGGACCGATCCTGCTGGTGAAGCGCGACTCCATCCCGACGTCCGTCGCGGACGAACTCCGGCGCCTGCGCCCGGGCTGCATCACGGTCCTCGGCGGACCCGCGGTCGTGGACCTCTGGGACGAACTCCGAGAGTTCGCCTCCCCGCCCTGCATCGGTGTGCTCGCCGGCGAGAACCGCTACGAGACCTCGACGATCATCGCCGACCGGCTGAAGGTATCCACATGCCCTTCGAGCGTCGCGGTCGCATACGTCGCCAGCGGAACGAGCTTCCCGGACGCGCTGTCGATCGCTCCGGTCACGCGTTCCCCGCTCGCGCCGATCCTCCTCACGTCGCGCGGGAGGCTCCCCGCAACGACCGAGGAATGGATCCGACGGTGCGCGCCCGACGAGGTCTTCATCGTCGGAGGGCCGGCGACGGTCAGCGACGACGTCGGTCGCACGCTCACGGACCTGCTCGCCGAGATCCACGGCGACTGATGTCCCGGGCGACTACTCCCACTCGATGGTGCCGGGCGGCTTCGACGTGATGTCGACCGTGACGCGGTTGACGTCGGGCACCTCGTTGGTGATGCGGTTCGAGATCTTCGCGAGCACGTCGTAGGGCACGCGGGTCCAGTCCGCGGTCATGGCGTCCTCGCTCGAGACGGGACGCAGCACGATCGGATGCCCGTAGGTGCGCCCGTCGCCCTGCACGCCGACCGAGCGCACGTCGGCCAGTAGCACGACGGGGCACTGCCAGATCTCGGCGTCGAGGCCGGCGGCCGACAGCTCCGTGCGCACGATCGCGTCGGCCTCGCGCAGGATCGCGAGCCGCTCGGCCGTGACCTCGCCGACGATGCGGATGCCGAGGCCCGGGCCCGGGAACGGCTGACGGCCGACGATGACCTCGGGCAGCCCCAGCTCGCGGCCGATCGCGCGCACCTCGTCCTTGAACAGGGTGCGCAGCGGCTCGACGAGCTCGAACTGCAGGTCCTCCGGCAGTCCGCCCACGTTGTGGTGGCTCTTGATGTTCGCGGTGCCCGAGCCGCCGCCCGACTCGACGACGTCGGGGTAGAGCGTGCCCTGCACGAGGAACCGGATCGGCTCACCGGCATCCGCCGCCTCTGCCACCAGGTCGCGCTCGGCCTGCTCGAACGTGCGGATGAACTCGCGACCGATGATCTTGCGCTTCTGCTCGGGGTCGCTGACCCCGGCGAGCGCGCCGAGGAACCGCTCCGACGCGTCCACCGTGACGATGCGCACGCCGGTCGACTTCGCGTAGTCCTCCTCGACCTGGCGCCGCTCGTCCTTGCGGAGCAGCCCGTGGTCGACGAAGACGCAGGTGAGCTGGTCGCCCACGGCCTCGTGCACGAGCGCGGCCGCGACGGCCGAGTCGACCCCGCCGGAGAGCCCGCAGATCACCTGGGCGGAGCCGACCTGGGCGCGGATGCGCTCGACCTGCTCGGCGATGACGTTGTCGGCGTTCCAGTCGTCCGGAATGCCGGCGGCACGGTGCAGGAAGTTCTCGATGACCTTCTGCCCGTGCTCGGAGTGCTTCACCTCGGGGTGCCACTGCACGCCGTAGAAGCCCAGCTCGTCGCTCGCGAACGCGGCGACCGGCGTCGACTCGGTCGAGGCGAGCACGTCGAAGCCGGCGGGTGCGACGGCGACCGAGTCGCCGTGGCTCATCCACACCGTCTGGTGCTCGGGCTGGCCCGAGAGCAGCGCGTTGCCGTCGTCGGTGCGCGCGGTGACCGGCGTCGAGCCGTACTCGCGGTGGCCCGTGCGCGCGACCTCGCCGCCGAGCTGCTTGGCCATGACCTGGAAGCCGTAGCAGATGCCGAGCGTCGGTACCCCGAGCTGCAGGATGCCCTCGTCGAGCGACGGCGCACCCTCGGCGTACACCGAGCTCGGGCCCCCGAGAGCACGATGCCCACCGGGTTCTTCGCGGCGACCTCCTCGGCCGTGATGGTGTGCGGCACGATCTCCGAGTAGACGGATGCCTCGCGCACGCGCCGTGCGATCAGCTGCGCGTACTGCGCGCCGAAGTCGACGACGAGCACCGGCCGCTGCGCGGTGCCCGCGCCCTCCAGCTCCTCGCTCACGCGTTGGCCCCCGTCGGCTCCGTGGCGGGTGCGGCGTCGCGCGCCTCGCGCCCGGCGAGGTAGGCGGTGACCTCGCGGCCGACTCGGGCCTCGAGGAAGAACGACAGGAACGGCACGATGCCGCCCGAGGCGATGAGCAGGAACTTCCAGAACGGCCAGCGCATAAGGCTCCACAGCCGGAAGTCGCTGAACAGGTAGACCACGTAGAACCAGCCGTGCACCATGAGGATGCCGGTGGAGAGGTTCACCGCGGTCACCGAGTCGCCCGGCACGAACGCCAGGAAGCCCTGCGGGCCGGCGAGCTCGAGCTCGAGTCCGAACCCGTACTTCATGATCATCTCGCCGACGAGCGCGAGCAGCAGCACGCCGGTGATGACCGAGCAGACCTGGTAGAAGCGGAGCGCGCCGCGGATGCGCGGCAGATCAGCGGACTTCGGCTCGAGGGGCATGCGTCGATTCTACGCGGGCGGCGCCTCGGAATCGGCCGTGTCCGCGCCCGGCTCGGCCTCCTCGCGCTCGCGCTCGACCGCGTCGCGCACGAGCCGGTACCAGAGGTAGATCGCGAAGCCCGCGAACACCGCCCACTCGAGCGCGTAGAACACGTTCAGCCAGTTCAGCTCGCGCTCCAGCTCGGGCGCCGGCGCGGCGATCTCGGTGAGGCCGAGAGCGGATGCCGCGTCGGGCACGATCACGTACGCGAAGTACGCCGGGCGATCGTCGTAGTCGGCCCACACGTTCACGAGCTGCGCGACCGCGAGCGTCGACATCGCGAACGGGTCGCCGTCCTCGTCGGGCAGTTCGGGCGCCTCGGTGGGCACGAACCGGCCCTCGATGCGGCCGGGGTCGTAGCCGCCGGCATCCACCTCGGCCGCCACGGCGGACGCGGTCTCCTCGTCGGGCGCCCAGCCCAGCGCGAGCGGGATGCCGCCCGGGGTGCCGTCGGCCGCCACCTCGGCGTGCGCGACGACCCAGTAGCCCGCCTCGCCCTCGTGCAGCCGCCCCTCGAGCAGCACCGTGTCGCCCGCGACGACATCGGCGTCGAACGCGACCATCTGCCCGGTCGACGCTTGGGTGGTCGGCCCGTCGGGCTCGGCCACGTCGGCCAGCGGCTGCACGTCCTCGGTGGGGCGCTCGACGACCGCGCCCTGCTCGACCGCCCGCTCGATCTGCCACTGGCCGAGCAGGGCGAAGGCGGCGGCGATGCCCAGCGCGAGCAGCAGCGCGAGCAGCCACTGGGGGCGCAGCATCATCCGGAGCATCAGCCGGAGAGTCTACCCGCGGCCGGCTGTGAGTCCGCGCTGGTGCGCTGCCGGGTCAGTCGGCGCTGCCGGGTCGGTCGGCGCTGCCGGTTCAGTCGGCGCTGACGATGTCGGGTGCCTCGAGCCGCACCCGGTCGGCCGACGCGTCGTCGGGCTGTTCCTGCGACGCGACCTCGGCGGCGACCCGCTCCAGGTAGCGGTCGACCTCCAGCTGCTCGCGCGCGGCGTCCCAGCCGAGCACGCGGCCCATGAGCTTCGCGGCGACCGGTGCCGCGGAGACGCCCCGGTCCCACGCCTCGATCGAGATGCGCGTCCGCCGGGCCAGCACGTCGTCGAGGTGCAGCGCGCCCTCGTGCGAGGCCGCGTAGACGACCTCGGCGCCGATGTAGTCGTCGGCACCGGGCAGCGGCTCGACGAGCTCGGGGTCGTCGCGGATCAGGTCGAGGAGCTCGTCGGTGAGGGTGCCGTACCGGTTCAGCAGGTGCTCGACGCGCACCTTGTGCACGCCGAACGCCCGGGCGATCTTGCCGCGCTTGTTCCACGCCGCCTGGTAGCCCTCGGCGCCGAGCAGCGGGATGTCCTCGGTCGTCGACGGCGGCACCCGGCCGTCGAGCGCGTCGGCGGCCGCGTCGATCGCGTCCTTGGCCATGACCCGGTACGTGGTCCACTTGCCCCCCGCGATCACGACGAGCCCGGGCACCGTGTGCGCCACGAGGTGCTCGCGCGAGAGCTTCGAGGTCTCGTCGGACTCGCCCGCGAGCAGCGGACGCAGCCCGGCGAACACGCCCTCGACGTCGGCGCGAGTGAGCGGCACCGACAGCACCTGGTTGACGCGCTCGAGCAGGTAGTCGATGTCCGCGGCGGTCGCGGCCGGATGCGCCTTGTCGAGGTTCCAGTCGGTGTCGGTCGTGCCGATGAGCCAGTGCCGGCCCCACGGGATGACGAACAGCACGCTCTTCTCGGTGCGCAGCAGCAGTCCCATGGTCGACTGGAAGCGGTCGCGCGGCACGACCAGGTGGATGCCCTTCGACGCGCGCACCTTGAAGCGCCCGCGCTCGCCGACCATGCGCTGCGTGTCGTCGGTCCAGACGCCCGTCGCGTTCACGACCTGCCGGGCGCGCACCTCGAACTCCTCGGAGGTCTGCAGGTCGCGCGCCCGCACGCCCACCACGCGCTCCCCCACCTTGAGGAACCCGATCACCTTCACCCGGCTCGCGACGTGCGCGCCGTAGAACGAGGCCGTGCGCGCGAGCGAGGCGACGTAGCGGGCGTCGTCGACCTGCGCGTCGTAGTAGGTGATGCCGCCGATGAGCGCGTCGCGCGCGAGCGACGGCATCGACTTCTGCACCTGCCGCTTCGAGAGGTGGCGGTGGTGCGGCACCCCGGGCGCACGACCGCCCGAGTAGCTGAAGAGGTCGTAGAGCAGCATGCCCGCGCCGACGTAGAACCGCTCGAGCACCGGACGCGTGAGCGGGTACAGGAACCGCACGGGCTTGACGAGGTGCGGGGCGAGCCGTTGCAGCAGCAGGCCGCGTTCGATGAGTGCCTCGCGCACGAGCCGGAAGTCGAGCTGCTCGAGGTACCGGATGCCCCCGTGCACGAGCTTCGACGATCGGCTGGACGTGCCCGAGGCCCAATCCCTCGCCTCCAGCAGGCCGACGCTGAGACCACGCGTGACCGCGTCGAGCGCCGCCCCGGTGCCGACGATGCCCCCGCCGATGACGAGGACGTCGACCTCCTTCGCGCGCAGGCGCTCCAGCGCCGCTTCCCGCTCCGCCGGCCCCAGCCGGTTCGACCTCGTGACGGTCCTGCGATCCCCCATGCCCCTACGCTAGTCGGCCCGGAGGACGCCGGGCCCGGACTCGCGGGGTTCGCTCAGCGGCGGGGCGAGTGGCTCACTGCAGGCCGTACGGCGCCGCGACCACCTCGACCCGCTGGAACTCCTTCAGGTCGGAGTAGCCGGTCGTCGCCATCGACTTGCGCAGGGCGCCGATGAGGTTCGCCGTGCCCTCGGCCGCCGTGGCGGGGCCGTAGAGCACCTCCTCGAGCGGCGCGATCTGCCCCACGTGCACGCGCTTGCCGCGCGGCAGCTTCGCGTGGTGCGCCTCGGCGCCCCAGTGGAAGCCTCCGCCCGGGGCATCCGTCGCCCGCGCCAGGGTCGACCCCAGCATCACGGCGTCGGCGCCGCACGCGATCGCCTTCACGATGTCGCCCGAGTGGCCGAGGCCGCCGTCGGCGATGACGTGCACGTACCGGCCGCCCGACTCGTCGAGGTAGTCCCGCCGCGCACCCGCCACGTCGGCGACCGCGGTCGCCATGGGCGCGTGGATGCCGAGCGCGGCACGCGTGGTCGAGGCCGCGCCGCCGCCGAAGCCGACGAGCACGCCCGCGGCGCCCGTGCGCATGAGGTGCAGCGCGGCGGTGTAGGTCGCCGCGCCGCCGACGATGACGGGCACGTCGAGCTCGTAGATGAACTTCTTCAGGTTCAGCGGCTCGTCGCCCTTCGACACGTGCTCGGCCGAGACGGTCGTGCCGCGGATCACGAAGAGGTCGACGCCGGCGGCGACCACGGTCTCGTACAGCTCCTGCGTGCGCTGCGGCGAGAGCGCGCCGGCGACCGTCACGCCCGCGGCGCGGATCTCGGCCAGCCGCGCCGTCACGAGCTCGGGCTTGATGGGCTCGGAGTAGATCTGCTGCATCCGCGCCGTCGCCGTCTCGGGCGGCAGCGAGCGGATCTCGGCCAGGAGCGGCTGCGGGTCCTCGTAGCGGGTCCACAGGCCCTCGAGGTCGAGCACGCCGAGCCCGCCGAGCTGGCCGATCATGATCGCCGTCGTCGGTGAGACGACCGAGTCCATCGGCGCCGCGAGGATGGGGATGTCGAACTGGTACGCGTCGATCGTCCACGAGACGGAGACGTCCTCGGGGTTGCGCGTGCGTCGGCTCGGCACGATCGCGACGTCGTCGAACGCGTACACCCGGCGGCCGCGCTTGGCGCGGCCGATCTCGATCTCCTGAGTCACGGATCAACCCTAGCGAACGGGTGCGACGCGGCCGCCGAGGCGCGGCCGGTCGCCGCCCCGCGCGCTACTTGCGGTAGTTCGGCGCCTCCACGACGATCTGCACGTCGTGGGGGTGCGACTCCTTGAGCCCGGCCGGCGTGATGCGCACGAACTTGCCCTGCGCCTTGAGCTCGGGGATGGTGCGCGCGCCGACGTAGAACATCGACTGCCGGAGCCCGCCGACGAGCTGGTACGCGACGGCCGAGAGCGGGCCGCGGTACGGCACCTGCCCCTCGATGCCCTCGGGGATCAGCTTGTCGTCGTTCGGCACGTCGGCCTGGAAGTAGCGGTCCTTCGAGTACGAGGTCTTCTCGCCCCGGGTCTGCAGGGCACCCAGCGAACCCATGCCGCGGTACTGCTTGAACTGCTTGCCGTTGACGAAGATGAGCTCGCCCGGGCTCTCGGCGGTGCCCGCGAGCAGCGAGCCGAGCATGACGGTGTCGGCGCCGGCGACGAGCGCCTTCGCGATGTCGCCCGAGTACTGCAGGCCGCCGTCGGCGATGAGCGGCACGCCCGCCTGCCGGGCGGCGAGGGATGCCTCGTAGACGGCCGTGACCTGCGGCACGCCCACGCCCGCGACGACGCGCGTGGTGCAGATCGAGCCCGGGCCGACGCCGACCTTCACGGCGTCCGCACCCGCGTCGATGATCGCCTGCGCGCCCGCGCGCGTGGCGACGTTGCCGCCGATCACGTCGATGTCGGCGAAGGCCGGGTCGGCCTTCAGCTTGGCGATGATCTCGAGCACGCCGCGGCTCTGGCCGTTGGCCGTGTCGACGACGAGGACGTCCACGCCGGCGTCGCGCAACGTGCCGGCGCGCTCCCAGGCGTCGCCGAAGAAGCCGATCGCGGCACCGACGCGCAGGCGCCCCTCGGCGTCCTTCGTGGCGTGCGGGTACTTCTCCGACTTGTCGAAGTCCTTGACCGTGATGAGGCCCGTGAGACGCCCGTCCGCGTCGATCAGCGGCAGCTTCTCGATCTTGTGCTGGGCGAAGATCGCGACCGCGTCGTCGGGGTCGATGCCGACCCGGCCGGTCACGAGCGGCGCCTTCGTCATGACGTCGCGCACCTTCGTCGAGGGCTTCTCGAAGTCGGAGACGAAGCGCATGTCGCGGTTGGTGATGATGCCGACGAGGATGCCGTCGTCGTCGATCACAGGCAGGCCCGAGACGCGGTAGCGGCCGCACATCGCGTCGACCTCGGCGACCGTCGCCTCGGGATGCGTGGTGACGGGGTTCGTGATCATGCCTGACTCGGAGCGCTTGACCTGGTCGACCTGCTGCGCCTGATCCTCGATGGACAGGTTGCGGTGCAGGATGCCGATGCCGCCCTCGCGTGCCATGGCGATGGCCATGCGCTGCTCGGTCACGGTGTCCATGGCCGACGAGAGCAGCGGGGTCGCCACCTCGATCCGGCGGGTGAGACGCGAGGTCGTGTCCGCCTCGCTCGGGATGACGTCGGTCTGCCCGGGGAGCAGCAGCACGTCGTCGTAGGTGAGTCCCGTGAAACCGAACGGATCGGCCTGCTCGTCCATGTGGTCCTTCCGCGAGCGCCTGAGATGGGGACCCGCGAGCGTCGTGGGCGCGCGAGTATACCCATGGTAAGCGAGTTTGCGGCCGCCCCATTCCCCGATAACAATCGGGCACCAGTGCCGTCCGATCGAAACACTTAGGACATAATCGGCACGTACTGTCGTCATCGCAGCCGGCAGTCAGGACCGGACCCGACCGGCCACCGGCACGCGGGTCCCCATGGAGGTGCAGTGGAACCGACTCTGTCAGTCACCAGACCCTGGTCCGGTCGAATACTGGCCATACTCGGCATACTCTTCGCCGCCCTCACGCTGGTCGTGATGGCGCCCGCCCCGCTTCCGCGGAGGAGAGCCAGGACGACCTGGTCGAGGAGGTGGAGGAGGACTACACCCTCTTCTTCCGCGGCAACGTCCAGTTCGAGGGCGAGCCGCTCCCCGACGTCGTGATCACGATCGAGGGCCCGGGCGGGTTCAGCTCGACCGTGCAGACCGACGCCGACGGCCGCTGGGAGGTGGGCGTCCCCGAGAAGGTGGTCTACACCGTCACGCTCGACGAGGAGACCCTGCCCGAGGGCGTCGTCGTGGCCGAGGGCGGCGCCACGCGCGAGGCCGAGTTCGGCCAGACCAGCAACGCCTCGGTCAACTTCTTCCTCGGCGAGGGCCAGCGCGTCACGCAGAACATCTGGAGCCAGGTGCTCGACCGGGCGGTGACCGGCCTCAACTTCGGCCTGCTGCTCGCGCTCGCGTCGATCGGCCTCTCCCTCATCTTCGGCACGACCGGACTGTCGAACTTCGCGCACGCGGAGATGGTCACGTTCGGCGCGCTGATGATGCTGACCTTCTCCGTCTACGTGGGCTGGCCGGTCTGGCTCGCGATCATCATGGCAGTGGTGCTGAGCGCCGCACTCGGCTGGGTGCTGGATGCCGGCCTGTGGAAACCCCTCAGGCGCCGCGGCGTCGCGATCGTCCCATTGATGATCGTGTCGATCGGTCTGTCGCTGGCGATGCGGTACACCTTCCAGTTCTTCTACGGCGGCACCACCCAGCAGCTGCCGGGAGCGACGATCCCGCCGACGATCATCCTCGGGCCGATCTCGCTGTCCTGGATCGACGTGCTGAGCATGGGCGTGAGCATCGTCGCGCTGCTCGCATTCGGGTACTTCCTGACGCGAACGCGCATCGGCAAGGCCACCCGCGCGGTGTCGGACAACCCGAGCCTCGCCTCGGCCAGCGGCATCGACGTCGACGGCGTCATCCGGATCGTCTGGGTGCTCGGCGCGCTGCTCGCCGGCATCAGCGGCATCCTCTTCGCCTACTACCGTCCGGGCGTCAGCTGGGACATGGGCTTCCAGCTGCTGCTGCTGATCTTCGCGGCCGTCACGCTCGGCGGCCTCGGCACAGCGTTCGGCGCGCTCGTCGGCTCGCTCATCGTCGGCCTGTTCGTCGAGCTGTCGACGCTCTGGCTGCCGAGCGACCTGAAGTACGTCGGCGCGCTCGTGGTGCTGATCCTCGTGCTGCTGTTCCGGCCACAGGGCATCCTGGGCCGTCGAGAGAGAATCGGATAGGAGGGGCCTGACATGCTCGACTGGGGAGCGATCTTCGGCAATGCCGCAATCGAATTCATCAGCCCGACCACCGCGGCGTACGCGCTCGCGGCACTGGGCCTCGCCATCCACTTCGGCTACACGGGCCTGCTGAACTTCGGACAGGCCGGCTTCATGGCGATCGGCGCGTACGGCTACGCGCTGTCGGCGCTGCGCTTCGGACTCCCGATCTGGGCGTGCGTGCTCATCGGCATCGGAGCATCCGTCGTCTTCGCGCTGATCCTCGGTATCCCGACCCTGCGACTGCGCGCCGACTACCTGGCGATCGTGACCATCGCGGCCGCCGAGATCGTGCGACTGCTGTTCACGACCAACGAGTTCGACGCCTTCACGGGCTCCGCGAGCGGCCTCTCGGCGTTCCAGCGCGACCTCGAGGCGCTGAACCCGCTGCCCGACGGGTCGTACGGATTCGGACCCTGGAACTTCAGCGACCGCACGTGGTTCTTCCTCATGATCGCGTGGGTGGTCGTGGCGCTGTGCGCGCTGCTCACCTGGATGCTCATGCGCAGCCCCTGGGGCCGCGTGATCAAGGGCATCCGCGAGGACGAGGACGCCGTGCGCTCGCTCGGCAAGAACGTCTACTCGTACAAGATGCAGAGCCTCATCCTCGGCGGCGTCTTCGGCACCCTGGCGGGCATGCTCTTCGTGTTCCCGCGCGCCGTCGTGCCGAGCTACTTCCAGCCGACGCTGACGTTCTTCATCTACGCCATCCTGCTGCTGGGCGGCGCGGCCACCATCCTCGGGCCCATCGTCGGCTCGATGGTGTTCTGGGTGCTGCTGTCGTTCTTCTCGGGCTTCGTCGCCCGTGCGGTGGCGGCCGGGTGGTTCCCGTTCATGACCCAGGTGCAGGCCGGGCAGCTCCGGTTCATCCTCGTGGGCGTGGCGATCATCCTGATAGTCGTGTTCATGCCACAGGGCATACTCGGCAACAAGAAGGAGTTGGCCTTTGTCAAGTGACAGCGTTCCCTCGAAGACGCCCGAGAAGACGACCGGGCTGCACGTCGGCGATCCCGCGCCGGGCGTGAAGAAGGTCGATCCGATCCTCGTCGCCGACCACGTCAAGCGCACGTTCGGCGGCCTCACCGCGGTCGACGTCGACCACGTCGAGATCCCGCGCAACGCCATCACCGCGCTCATCGGCCCGAACGGTGCCGGCAAGACGACGTTCTTCAACCTGCTCACGGGCTTCGACCGGCCCGACACGGGCACCTGGGAGTTCGACGGCCGGCCCCTCGCGCACGTCCCGGCCTACCGGGTCGCGCGCATGGGCCTCATCCGCACCTTCCAGCTGACCAAGTCGCTCGGCCTGCTGACCGTCATGGACAACATGAAGCTCGGCGCGAAGGGCCAGTCGGGTGAGAACTTCTTCCGCGCCCTCCTGCCGTTCCTCTGGCGCGGCGAGGAGCAGGCGAACGAGGACAAGGCGATGGACCTGCTCACGCGGTTCAAGCTCGACACGAAGAAGGACGACTACGCGGCCAGCCTCTCCGGCGGCCAGCGGAAGCTGCTCGAGATGGCCCGGGCGCTCATGAGCGACCCCACGCTCGTCATGCTCGACGAGCCGATGGCGGGCGTGAACCCGGCGCTGACGCAGTCGCTGCTCGACCACATCCTCGACCTCAAGGCCGAGGGCATGACCGTGCTCTTCGTCGAGCACGACATGCACATGGTGCGCCACATCGCCGACTGGGTGATCGTCATGGCCGAGGGCCGCGTCGTCGCCGAGGGCGACCCGCACGAGGTCATGCAGAACCCCGCGGTGATCGACGCCTACCTGGGCAGCCACCACGACAGCGATCTCGGCGACACCGAGACCGAGCACGTCACGGCGATGAAGGAGCTCATCGATGACGAACAGTGAACCGAGCACGACGCAGGTCGCAGAGCCGGAGCGCGAGATGGTGGTCGACGTGCGGGGAGTCACCGCCGGTTACCTGCCCGGCGTGAACATCCTCAACGACTGTTCGCTCCAGGCCCGCGACGGCGAGCTCATCGGCATCATCGGCCCGAACGGCGCCGGCAAGTCGACGCTGCTGAAGTCGATCTTCGGGCTCGTGAAGGTCCGCGAGGGCGGCATCTACCTGCGGGGCGACGAGATCACGAACCTGAAGGCGAACAAGCTCGTCGCCAAGGGCGTCGGGTTCGTCCCCCAGACGAACAACGTCTTCCCGACGCTGACCATCCAGGAGAACCTCGAGATGGGCGTCTACCAGCGCCCCAAGGATCTGAAGCACCGCCTCGAGTTCGTGGTCGACATCTTCCCCGAGCTCGGCAAGCGGCTCTCGCAGCGCGCGGGGTCGCTCTCGGGCGGCGAGCGCCAGATGGTCGCCATGTCGCGCGCCCTCATGATGGGCCCGCACGTGCTGCTGCTCGACGAGCCGTCGGCCGGCCTCTCCCCCGTGCGCCAGGACGAGGCGTTCCTGCGCGTCAAGGAGATCAACCGCGCCGGCGTCACCACCATCATGGTCGAGCAGAACGCCCGACGCTGCCTGCAGATCTGCGACCGCGGCTACGTGCTCGACCAGGGCCACGACGCCTACACCGGCACCGGCCGCGAGCTGCTGAACGACCCCAAGGTCATCGGCCTCTACCTCGGCACGCTGGGCCAGGACGAGTAGCGCGACTCCCCAGACACGTCCACGAGAGCGGGGCGGATGCCGGTGGCATCCGCCCCGCTCTTCGTGTGCGTGCGTCCCGCGAACCTCAGTGAGTGCGTCCCGGGCACGATGTGCGCCTCGTGGGGCACGACGAAGGGCCCCGGCCGAAGCCGGGGCCCTTCGCCTACGCGTCGCTCCGAGGAGCGTCAGCGGCGGAGACTATCCGTCGCCGATGCGCTCGTACGTGCCGTCGGCGTTGTACTGGAAGATGCCGATGGTCGCCTCGGTCGGGTCACCGTTCTCGTCGAAGGTGACCGGGCCCGACGGACCGTCGTAGTCGATCTGCTCACCCTCGGCGAGGAGCGCAGCGCCGTCGGCGAAGGTCGTGACCTTCTCGCCCACGTCGGCGATGCCGCCCGAGACCTGCTGGAGGTACTCGGCGATGTCGGCGCCGTCGGTGCTGTTCGCGGCGTAGGCCGCGAGCGCCAGGAGGATGACCGCGTCGTACGACTCGGCCGCGTAGCTGTAGTCGGTCAGCGAGTCGTCGATCTCGAGCAGCTGGTCGGTGAAGTCACCGAGCGTGCTCACGTCGAGACCGGGCAGGGTGCCCTTGGCGCCCTCGACCAGACCCGGCGCGAAGTCCGCGCTGTAGTCGGCCAGGTTGCCGTCGACGAAGTACAGCTTGTCACCGGGGAAGCCCTCGCCGACGAGCGCCGGCGTGACGATCTTCGCCTGGTCGAACGTGATCAGCGCGATCGCGTCCGGGTTGGCTGCGGTGACGCCCGCGATCTGCGAGTCGAAGTTCGAGTCGCCCTCGTTGAAGAGCTCCTCGGCGACGACCTCGCCGCCGGCGGCCTCGAACGCGGTCTTCGTGAACTCCGCGAGACCGGTGCCGTACGGGTCGTTCAGCACGATCATGCCGAGCGTGGCGTTGCCGTCCGACGCGATCAGGTTGCCGAGCACCTCGCCCTGGAGCGTGTCCGACGGAGCGGTGCGCCAGTAGAGGTTGTCGTCGTCGTAGTCGGTGAAGTCCGCCGACGTGTTGGCCGGCGAGAACTGCACGACGCCCGCGGCGACGATCTGGTCGATGACGGTCTTCGAGACGCCCGACGATGCGGCGCCGACGATGCCCGAGACGTCCTGCGAGAGGAGGTCGGTCACCGAGACGGTCGCGGTGTCGGTGGTGGTGTCACCCGAGTCGCGGTAGACGACGTCGACGGTGATGCCGAGGTCGGCGTCGTTGATCTCCTGCGCGGCGAGGGCCACGCCGGCCTCCTCGGGCGGGCCGAGGAATGCGAGCGCACCCGACTGCGGGAGGATCGTACCGATCTTCAGGGTGAGGTCGCGCTCGCCGGGCTCGATCGGGTTGGCGTCGCCGGAGGCGGCAGCCTCGTCAGACTCGGTGGGCTCGGTCGTCTCACCCGAACTGCACGCGGTGAGGAGGAGCGCGGATACACCCGCAAGGGCGATCCCCGTCCAGGCCGCGCGAGCCGAGCGCTTGGCCGAAGCCTTCGCGATTACGCTCATCATGCTCCTAGGGACTGAAGGACACTGGTTGGTGCGGCACCCAGACGGGTGCCGTGGGTTCACAGTAGTCAGGCCCGTGAGACGGGAACAAGTCAGTGCGATCACAACCGTGTAACACCGACTGAATCGTTACGTGGGCGTCACAAACGGGCCCCGAACGGCGCGAATCCACCCTCCGGCGTCGATTCCGCGCAACGATCGTGAGCCGCTCAGACGGGCCCCACGGGGGCTTCCGGGGCGTCCCGGTCCTCGGATGCGGCGAGCGCCTTACGAGCCGCCCTGCCCCGTCCTGCGGCCTGTGCGAGGTCCACCAGCAGCACGGCGATGGCGAGCCACACGAGCGCGAACCCGATCCACCGCTCGAGCGGCATGGGTTCGCCCAGCACGGCCACGCCCACGACGAACTGGATGACCGGCGCGAGGTACTGGATGAACCCCATCGAGACGAGCGGCAGGCGGCGCGAGCCGGCCGCGAACGCGAGCAGCGGCACCGCGGTGACGGCGCCCGCGCAGAGCAGCAGCAGCGCGTGCACGGGCCCCGCGGTGCCCAGCGTGAGCCCCGACGTCATCGCGACGACGACGAGCTGCACGATCGCGAGCGGCGTGAGCCACGCGGTCTCGAGGGTGAGTCCCGCGACCGCGTCGACCCGCCCGCCGACGCGCTTCTTGATCAGCCCGTAGCAGCCGAACGAGAACGCGAGCACGAGGGCGATCCACGGCAGCCCGCCATGGGCGAAGGTGAGCACGAGCACCGCGACGAACGAGATCGCCACCGCGACCCACTGCAGCGGGCGCAGCCGCTCCCGCAGCACGAGCACGCCGAGGAAGACCGTGACGATCGGGTTGATGAAGTAGCCGAGCGACGCCTCGACGACCTGGTCGGACGCGGTGGCGTAGACGTAGGTCTGCCAGTTGACGTAGATGAGGGCGCCCGCCGCGCCCATCACCAACAGCACCCGGCGGTCGCGCGCGAGCGCGACGAGCGGCCGCCAGGCCCGTGTCGCGGTGAGCAGCACCGCGCAGAACACGAGCGAGAGCAGCACCCGCCAGGCGACGATCTCGAACGGCCCGGTGGGCGCGAGCGCCAGGAAGTACAGCGGCAGGACTCCCCAGAGTCCGTATGCGGTGAACGCGAACGCGAATCCCGCCCGGCGGGTCGCGGCGGAGGGGTCCGCGGGGCCCTGGGCCCCGGGCCGGGAGGTGTCGGTCACCGCTCGATGCTACGCCGCATCCGGGCTGCGGCCGCCGCCGCCGAGACGGCGAAGGGCCCGGTCGCGCGATGCGACCGGGCCCTTCGCGAGTTGCGGATGCGACTAGCGCACGACCACCGCGAGCACGTCGCGGGCCGAGAGCACCAGGTAGTCCTGGCCGCCGAACTTGACCTCGGTTCCGCCGTACTTCGAGTAGATCACCTTGTCGCCGACGGCGACGTCGAGCGGGACGCGGTTGCCGTTGTCGTCGATGCGACCCGGGCCGACCGCGACGACCTCGCCCTCCTGGGGCTTCTCCTTCGCGGTGTCCGGGATGACGAGACCCGAAGCGGTGGTCTGCTCCGCCTCGACCTGCTGGATGACGATGCGATCCTCGAGCGGCTTGATGGAGACCGACACGTTTGACCTCTTTCTTGAAGAAACGAAGACTGTTTAGCACTCGCAGACTGAGAGTGCTACGTCGAGTCTAGGGGTCTGTTGGCACTCGTGCAACGTGAGTGCCAACAGCACGACGGATGCCTCGCGGCGGCCGCCTGACGCCGGCTGCGCCGGTGCTAGCGTGGCGGGATGGATCGCGCCGAGCTGCTCGAGCTGCTGAGCCCCGAGGGCCTCCGACTCCTCGACTCGCTCCCCCGCTGGACCGGCCGCGACCAGGTCGTGCAGGCCGTGAGCCGGCTCCGCAAGGAGGGCCACTCGGCGGGGGTCGTGGCGGCCGCCCTCACCCAGTCGCGGCTGCGCGCGCGGGCGGAGGCGAAGTTCGGGCCCTTCGCCGAGCGCATGCTCTTCACCGAGGCGGGCCTCGAGCAGGCGACGCGCCTCCGCGTCGCCGCGCTGCACGCCGGGCGCTTCGACGCCGCGGGCCTGCGCCGCGTCGCAGACCTCGGCTGCGGCATCGGCGGCGACGCGCTCGCGATGGCCGCGATCGACCTGCACGTGACGGCGGTCGAGGCCGACGAGGTCACCGCCGCGATCGCGGCCTACAACCTCACCCCGTTCGCGCACGCGGAGGTGGTGCATGCCGACGCGGCATCCGTGCCCCTCGACGACGTCGACGCGGCCTGGCTCGACCCCGCCCGCCGCCGCACCGAGCAGGGCACCACGACCCGGCTGTCGGACGCCGCGGACTACTCGCCGAGCCTCGACACGGTGTTCGCGATCGCCGAGCGGATGCCCGTGGGCGTGAAGCTCGGCCCCGGAACCGACCGCGACGTCATCCCCCACGACGCGGAGGCGCAGTGGGTGTCGGTCGACGGCGACCTCGTCGAGCTCGTGCTCTGGACCGGCGTGCTCGCCCGCGACGGGGTGGGCCGGGCTGCCCTGGTGCTGCGCGACGACGGCGCGCACGAGATGGTCGCGCCGGCCGACAGCGAGGACGCCCCGACCGGTGAGCTCGGCGCATTCGTGTACGAGCCCGACCCGGCGGTCATCCGGTCCCGGCTCATCGGCGACCTCGCGCGCCGGCTCGACGGGCGCATGGTCGGCGACGGCATCGCCTACGTCTCGGCCGACGACCTGACGCCGACGCCGTTCGCGACCGCGTTCCGCGTGCTCGAGCAGCTGCCGCCCGACGAGCAGGACCTGCGACGGGCGCTGCGCGACCGCGGCATCGGCGTGCTCGAGATCAAGAAGCGCGGGGTCGACGTCGATCCGGCGGCGCTCCGGAAGCGACTGAAGCTGCGCGGCGACGCGAGCGCGACGGTCATCCTGACCCGGGCGCAGGGGCGGCACGTGGCTCTGCTCGCCGAGCGGGTCTGAACCGGCCCGGTTCCCCGCGCTCAGGCGGTGATGCCGAGCACGTTCGCGTAGTAGACGATCCAGATCGCCGAGAACAGCGTGCCGATCCCGCCGGTGACGATGCCGACGACCGAGCGCACGTTGTCGTCGGTGCCACGCCGGACGCCCAGGACGCCGAACACGATCGCCGCGATCGACAGCGGCACGGCCCAGCCGATGAACAGCGACGAGAACAGCCCCAGGATGCCGCTGACGGACGCCACGGTGCCGTAGAGCGACCGCTCGACGACCGCCTCCTCGGCGGCGTGCTCGTCGGGCTCGGGCAGCTCCCAGTCGCGGTGCACGACCAGGAGCTCGCCGGTGGAGAGCTTGGAGATCTGGCCCGTGTCGTACGGCACCTCGAACTCGCGCGCCGGCGCCTCCTCGCGGGGCGGCTCCTCGCGGGGCGGCCCCTCGCGGGGCGGCTGCGGCGGGGCCGGTTCGACGGGCGGACGCGGAGGCGGCGGCGGGGGCGGGCCGCCCGACGACGCAGCGCGCCCGGCCGCAGGATCCTGCGGCCGGGCGCGCCCGTCGTCGAACGTCATCGGTGGCGTCAGTAGTAGTACTCGAACGGGGCGGCCGCGATGAGCGCGATCCATCCGATGATCGAGATCAGGCCGATCGCGATGCCCACGAAGCCGGTGATGATGCCGGCGAGCGCCATGCCCTTGCCCTTGGGTTCCTTCTTGCGGCCCAGGAAGCCGAGCACGACCGCGGCGGCCGGGATGAACAGCTGCAGGATGCCGCCCACGATCGGGATCCACACCACGGCCAGCGAGCCCACGATGCCGATGATGCCCGCGACCAGCGAGATGATCGACAGGACGGGAGCGGACTCGCCGGACGCCGGTGCGGGCGTCGGCGACGCCGCGTACGACACCTGCTCGGTGCCCGCCGGCCCGTAGGCCGACGGTGCGGGAGGCGGAGGCGTCGACGCGGCCGCCTGCGGAGCGGCCGGCGGTGCGGTCGGCTCGGGTGCGGGCGGAGCGGGCGGCGCAGTCGGCGTCTCGGGCTGGGCTGGCACGACCGGCTCGGCCGGGGTCGGCGCGAGCGGCTCCTCCGGTGCCGGGGGCGCCGGCTCCGCGGGCGTCGGCGCCGTCGGCTCGGCGGGTGCGGGCGCGTCGGGCTCGGTCGGTGCCGGGGTCTCCGGCTCCTCGGGCTTCTCGGACGGGGTGTTCGGGTCGGTCATTGCGTGTCCCTCGTGCGTGTGGTTCCCGGTCGCCCGGGCCGGTGGATCAGTAGGTCAGGCTGCCGGTGCTCGCGAGGAACCCGAAGGCCGCGATCCAGATGATGATGCCGATGAGGCCGAGCACCAGGCCGATGTAGCCGATGATCAGGCCGGCGATGGCGAGGCCGCGGCCCTGCTCGCCGGTCTTCTTGATCTGGCTGAGCGCGATGTGCCCGGTGATGACCGCGGCGAGCGAGATGAAGAACGCCGACACGAGCGAGATGATCGCGAGGACATTGGTCTTCTGCGTGTTCGGTGCGGCGGCGTACTGGCCGGACGGGGCGGGTGCGGCGGAGTAGTCGGGCTGCTGCGGGGTGTTGGGGTCGGTCACGATGAACTCTCCTCGGGAGGCGGTGCAGGACGACGGATGCCGCGTCGCGCGCACCCGGGCACCGCTGCTGCGCGGCGCTCGTACCTCACCATAGCGGTGCGCCTCGCCCGCCCGCAGGAGGGTTAACCCGAGGATGTCGCGGCGCGTCTCAGGACTGGATCGTCGTGACCGGCAGCGTCGAGTCGGCGCCGAAGTCGAGGGTCGACGGCGCGTGCCCGGCCATGATGCGCTGGGCGCCGAGCGCGGCGATCATCGCACCGTTGTCGGTGCACAGCGACAGGGGCGGGATGCGCAGGGCGATGCCCGCCGCATCCGCCCGCTCCTCGGCGAGGGCTCGCAGGCGCGCGTTGGCCACCACGCCGCCGCCCAGCAGCAGCCGAGGCACGCCGAGGTCGACGCACGCGGCGATCGCCTTGCCGACCAGCACGTCGGCGACCGCCTCGCGGAAGCTCGCCGCCACGTCGCCGACCGGCACCGGCTCGCCCGCGTCCTCCCGCTGCTCGACCCAGCGCGCGACCGCGGTCTTCAGGCCCGAGAAGCTGAAGTCGTAGCGATGCCGCTCGAGGTCCTTGGGCTTGGTGAGCCCGCGCGGGAAGCGGATGGCGCGCGGGTCGCCGTCGACGGCTGCGGCGTCGATGCGCGGCCCGCCGGGGTAGGCGAGGCCGAGCACGCGGGCGACCTTGTCGAAGGCCTCGCCGGCGGCGTCGTCGATCGTCTCGCCGAGCAGCTCGACGTCGCTCGTGAGGTCCTTCACGAGCAGCAGCGAGGTGTGACCGCCCGAGACGAGCAGCGCCACGGTCGGGTACTCGAACGGCTCGTCGTCGGAGAGGATGTCGGCGCCCACGTGCCCGACCAGGTGATTGACCGCGTAGATCGGCACGTCGAGCGACAACGCGAGCGCCTTCGCCGCGCCGACGCCGACCATGAGCGCGCCGGCGAGGCCGGGGCCGTTCGTCACCGCGATCGCGTCGACCTCGTCGAGCGTCACGCCCGCGCGGTCGACGGCCTCGCGGAGCGTGGGGCCGAGCGCCTCGAGGTGCGCGCGCGCGGCGACCTCGGGGACCACGCCGCCGTAGCGCGCGTGCTCCTCCATCGACGAGGCGATGACGTTCGCGAGCAGGGTCGAGCCGCGCACGATGCCGACGCCGGTCTCGTCGCAGCTCGTCTCGATGCCGAGCACCAGGGGGTCGGCGCGGTTCACTCGGCCACCTCCGAGACGACGGATGCCGCGGGGCGCGTGACGGGCGCCGTCAGGCGCGCGCGCATGACGAGCGCGTCCACGCCGTCGGGCTGGTAGTAGCCGCGGCGACGGCCGAGCTCGGCGAAGCCGAGCGAGCGGTAGAGCGCCTGGGCGACCGGGTTGTCGGCGCGCACCTCGAGGAAGACGTCGTGCGCGCCGCGCCGCCACGCCTCGGCGAGCAGCGCCTGCATGAGGGCGCGGCCGAGGCCGCCCGAGCGCGCGTCGGGCGCGACCGCGATGGTCTGGATGTCGCCCTGGCCGGAGCCGCGCGGTGCGAGCAGCCCGGCGTACGCGACCACGACATCGGGCTCGTCGGCGGGCGTCGCGACGAGGTAGTGGCCGTGCTCGTCGACCAGTTCGCGCGCCATGGAGTCGGCCGACCACGCGTCGGAGGTGAAGACCGACCGCTCGATCGCCATGATCGCGTCGAGGTCGGCGGCCGCGGCCCGCCGCAGCATCCAGCTCATGCGCTCACCCGCTTCGGCCCCGCCGACGGCGTCACGTCGGGCGAGCGGAGGTAGAGCGGCTCGTCGGGTGCGAACGCGAGCCCCGCGCCGAGGGTGCGTGCCGCGAGCGTGCCGAGCGCCGCTGCCGAGACGACGTGCGCGTCGAGCCGTTCCCCGGCCGGCACCGGCAGGTCGTCGGGCTTGGCCAGGCCGGGCCCGTCGGCGCGGATCGGGACGCCGTGCGCGTCGAGGCCGTCGTAGGCGCTCCAGTACCGCTCGCGACGTCGCGCGTCGGTGACGACGAGCAGCGGGCCGTCACCGCCCGCGAGGGACCACTCGAGCGCGATCGCGTCGTGGCTGACGACCGGCAGCAGGCGGCATCCGGCGCCGAACGCGAACGCGTGCGCCGCGGCGATGCCCACCCGGAGGCCCGTGAACGGGCCCGGGCCCATGCCCGCGACCACGCCGGTCACGTCGCGCGCGGCGACGCCGGACTCGTCGAGCGCCTGCGCGACGAGCGTGCCGATCGCCTCGGCGTGGCGCATGGTGTCGTCGGTGGCGCGCTCGGCGCGCACGCGGCCCGACTCGTCGACCACGGCGACACCGGTGCCCGCCGAGGTGTCGATCGCGAGCAGCATGCTCACAGCCTACGTCGGGTCGGCGTAGCGGCCGCCCGCCCAACGCGGGCCGCGCCCGGTGACGCGCAGGGTGCGCGGCTCGTCGTCGTCGAGGTCGCCGGATGCCTCGGGCCCGTCCGCGCCCTCGGCGGCGCCGGTCGGGCGCGCGATCTCCACCTCGAGCCACGAGTCGGCGACCCCGTCGAGCATGCCCGCGCCCCACTCGACCACCACGACCGACCCGGCGAAGTCGATGTCGAGGTCGTCGAGCTCCATGGCGCTGCCGAGCCGGTACGCGTCGACGTGCACGAGCGGCGGGCCGTCGACCAGGCTCGGGTGCGTGCGCGCCAGCACGAAGGTCGGGCTCTGCACCGGGCCGCGCACGCCGAGGCCCGCGCCGATGCCCCGCGTGAGCGTGGTCTTGCCCGCCCCGAGCGGCCCGGTGAGCACGACCAGGTCGCCGCGACGCAGGTCGGCCGCGAGCGCGCGGCCGGCGTCCTCCATGGCGTCGGCGGTGGGGACCTCGCGCACGATCACGGTGCGCCCCGGTACGTGCGCGGCACGCGCGGCCCGATGCGCGTGACGATCTCGTACCCGATCGTGCCCGCGGCATCCGCCCACTCGTCGGCCGTGGGCGCGCCTGTCGACGGGTCGCCGAACAGCACCACCTCGTCGCCGGTCTCGACCGGGACGGTGCCGGCATCGACGAGGAACTGGTCCATCGCGACCCGCCCCACGATCGGCCGCACCTCGCCGCCGAGCAGTACGCTGCCCGCGCCCGAGGCGTGCCGGGGCACGCCGTCGGCGTAGCCGAGCGGCACGAGCGCGAGGGTGGTCGGCGCACTGGCTCGCCAGGTCAGGTCGTAGGAGGCTCCCGCGCCCGCGGGCACCCGGCGCACCGCCGCCACGCGACCCCGCAGGGTCATGGCGGGCACCAGGCCGAGGTCGGCGCCCGTCGTGCCGTCGCCGTAGGGGGTGAGCCCGTACATGCCGATGCCGACTCGCACGAGGTCGAAGCGCGCGTCGGGTCGGCGCAGCGCGGCCGCCGTGGAGGCGAGGTGGCGGTGGGTCGGGCGCAGGCCCGCGGCATCCGCCGCCTCGAGCGCCGCCGTGAAGGCGGCCAGCTGCGCGTCGTCGTCGGCGTCGGAGGCGTTGGCGAGGTGGCTGAACACGCCGTCGACGGTGAGGGTGCCGGATGCCTCGAGCTCGCGCGCGCGCGCGACGACCGCTCCCCACCGGGCCGGCTCGACGCCGTTGCGGCTGAGCCCGGTGTCGATCTTCAGATGCACGGTCGCCGGGGCGGCGCCGCGCGCGACGGCGCCCGCGACCTGCTCGAGCTGCCCCTCCGAGGACACGCCGAGCGCGATGCCGGCGTCGAGCGCGGGCGCGAAGTCGAGGCCGGGGTCGTGCAGCCAGGCGAGGATCGGCGCGTCGATGCCCGCGGCACGGAGGGCGAGCGCCTCGTCGACGTCGGCGACCCCGAGCAGGCGTGCCCCGCCCACGAGCGCGGCGCGGGCGACCGGCAGGGCGCCGTGCCCGTACGCGCCGGCCTTCACGACGGCCATGACCGCGGCGGGCGCGGCGACCTCGGCGATGCGCGCGACGTTCGCGCGGATCGCGCCGAGGTCGACGACCGCCTCGCGGAACGGGCCGGGGGCGGCGGCGCTCACGACGCCCCTTCGAGCACGACGAACGCCGTCGCGACCCCCGCGTCGTGGCTCATCGACACGTGCACGTGCGCGATGCCGCGCTCCCGCACGTGCGCGTCGAGGGCGCCGTGCAGCACGAAGTCGGGGTTGCCCTCCGGGTCGTTGACGAGCTCCATGTCGTGCCAGCGCATCACGTCGGGCCCGCCGAGCGCCTTGATGAGCGCCTCCTTCGCGGCGAACCGCGCCGCGAGCGAACGCGCCGGCCGGTCGCGCTCCCCCGCCGTGAACAGGCGCTCGCGCAGGCCCGGGGTGCGCGTGATGGCGCGCTCGAAGCGCGCGACGTCCACGACGTCCACCCCGATACCGGCGATCACGTGCCCGCTCCCCCGGCTACTCGACCGTGACCGACTTGGCGAGGTTGCGCGGCTGGTCGACGTCGAGGCCCTTCGCCGCGGAGAGCTCCATGGCGAAGATCTGCAGGGGCACGACGGCCAGCAGCGGCTCGAAGAGCGGGCCGGCCAGCGGGATGCGCAGCACCTCGTCGGCGAACGGCAGCACCGCGGCATCCCCCGCCTCGGCGATCGCGATGACGCGCGCGCCGCGCGCACGGATCTCCTGGATGTTCGAGACCACCTTCGGGTGCAGCGAACCCGAGTTGCGGGGGCTCGGCACCACGACGAAGACGGGCTGCCCGGGCTCGATCAGCGCGATCGGCCCGTGCTTCAGCTCACCCGCGGCGAAGCCCTCGGCGTGGATGTACGCGAGTTCCTTCAGCTTCAGCGCGCCCTCGAGCGCGATCGGGTAGCCCACGTGCCGGCCGAGGAAGAGCACCGAGCGGGTGTCGGCCATCCAGTGCGCGAGCTGGGCGATGCGCTCGCCCTGCTCCAGCACCGTTGCGAGCTTGCCCGGCACCTGCTCGAGCTCGTGCGCGGCGGTCTCGAGCTCCTGCGGCGACGTCGTGCCGAGCACGCGCGCCAGGTGCAGGCCGAACAGGTAGAGCGCCGCGATCTGGGCGACGAACGCCTTCGTCGACGCGACCGCGACCTCCGGACCGGCGTGCGTGTAGATCGCCGCGTCCGACTCGCGCGGAATGGTCGCGCCCTGCGTGTTGCAGACCGCGATCGTGCGCGCGCCCGCCTCGCGGGCGTACTTCACGGCCATGAGCGTGTCCATGGTCTCGCCCGACTGGCTCACCGAGATCACGAGCGTGTCCGGCCCGATGACCGGCTCCCGGTAGCGGAACTCGTGGCTGAGCTCCACGTCGACCGGCACGCGCGCCCACTTCTCGATCGCGTACTTGGCGACCATGCCCGCGTAGGCGGCCGTGCCGCACGCGATGACGGTGATGCGGCGGATGCCCCGGAGCACGTCGTCGCCGAGTGCCTCGAGCTCGCCCACCACGACGGTGCCGTCGACCAGGCGGCCGCGGAGGGTGTTCGCGACCGCCTCGGGCTGCTCGCTGACCTCCTTCTGCATGAAGCTCGACCAGCCGCCCTTGTCGGCGGCGTCCGCGTTCCACGCGACCTCGAACGGCTCGACCGTCACGGGGCCGCCGTCGAAGTCGGTCACGACGACCTCGTCGGCGGTGATCGCCACGATCTGGTCCTGGCCGATGGCGAGCGCGTTGCGGGTGTGCTCGACGAAGGCCGCGACATCCGACCCCAGGAAGTTCTCGCCCTCGCCCAGGCCGATCACGAGCGGCGAGTTGCGCCGGGCGCCGACGACGAGCCCGGGGGCGTCCCGGTGCAGCGCGAGCAGGGTGAACGCGCCGTCGAGCCGCACGACCGTGCGACGGAACGCCTCGACGAGATCGCCCGTCGCGCGGTACTCGCGGCCGAGCAGCACGGCGGCGACCTCGGTGTCGGTCTCGCTGGCGAACTCGGCGCCGTCGGCGAGCAGCTCGTCGCGCAGCGCGGCGAAGTTCTCGATGATGCCGTTGTGGATCACGGCGAGGCGCCCCTCGTCGGCCAGGTGCGGGTGCGCGTTGCGGTCGGTGGGGCCGCCGTGGGTCGCCCAGCGGGTGTGGCCGATGCCGGTGCCGCCGCGGGGCACCGGGTGCTCGGCGAGCTCGTCGACGAGCGTCTGGAGCTTGCCCGCCTTCTTGCTCGTGCCGAGGTTGCCCTCGTCATCGATGACGGCGACTCCGGCCGAGTCGTAGCCGCGGTATTCGAGGCGACGCAGGCCTCCGAGAAGGACGTCCAGGCTGTTGGCCGGCCCGACGTACCCGACGATTCCACACATGGGGGCGATTGTATCCGCGCCCGCCGGTGCACCGGCTGCACGCGACATCCCCGCCCGTGCACAGCGGCGGGCGCCGCGCGGGCGCGCGACTAGACTGACCGGGATGTCCGATCCGACGACCGCACCCGTCGCGACGCAGCACATCTCCCCCTTCGTCGAACTCGACCGGGCGGATTGGGCCGCGCTCGCCCCGTCGATGCCGCTCCCGCTCAGCGAGATCGAGCTGGTGCAGCTGCGCGGCCTCGGCGAGCCGCTCGACCACGACGAGGTCGCAGAGGTCTACCTGCCGCTCAGCCGGCTGCTCAACCTCTACGTCGGCGGCATGACCCACCTGCACCGCCTGACCAGCGACTTCCTCGGCGAGCGCGCCGAGCGCACGCCGTTCGTGATCGGCGTCGCCGGCTCGGTCGCGGTCGGCAAGTCGACCATCGCCCGCCTGCTGCGCGAGCTGCTCTCGCGCTGGGAGCACACCCCGCGGGTCGAGCTGGTCACGACCGACGGGTTCCTGCTGCCGAACGCCGAGCTCGAGCGCCGCGGCCTGATGAGCCGCAAGGGGTTCCCCGAGTCGTACGACCGGCGCGCCCTGCTGCGCTTCGTGAGCGACGTGAAGGCGGGGGCGCCCGAGGTGCGCGCACCGTTCTACTCACACCTCAGCTACGACATCGTGCCCGACGCCCAGATCACGGTGCGCCAACCCGACGTGCTCATCGTCGAGGGCCTGAACGTGCTGCAGCCGCCCGCACCGGGCCACCGGCTGGCGGTCAGCGACCTGTTCGACTTCACCATCTACGTCGACGCGCGCACGCAGGACATCGCCCGCTGGTACGAGGAGCGGTTCCTCCGCCTGCAGCGGGGCGCGTTCACCAACCCGAACTCGTACTTCCACCGCTACGCCGAGCTCACCGAGGAGCAGGCGCGCGCCCGGGCGCGCGAGATCTGGAGCTCGATCAACGAGCCGAACCTCGAGCAGAACGTGCGGCCCACGCGCTCGCGCGCGTCGCTCGTGCTGCGGAAGGACTCGGATCACGCCGTGTCGAGCGTGCTGCTGCGGAAGATCTGAGCCCGTCCTCCGCGTGCGTCGAACGGCGCTGGGGCGTCAGACGGCGAGCTCGGCGCGCACGACGTCGGCGAGCGCCTCGGCGTGCTGCTGCGCGACGTCCTGCTCGGCCGCCTCGACCATGACCCGCACCATCGGCTCGGTGCCCGACGGGCGGAGCAGCACGCGTCCCGAGTCGCCGAGCTCGGCCTCGGCCACCTGTTGCGCCGCCGCGATCGCCTCGTTCCCGGCGAGCGCGTCGCGGTCGACGCCGCGCACGTTCAGCAGCACCTGGGGGTAGACGGTCATGACGTCGGCCAGGTCGGCGAGCGACCGGCCGGTGCGCGCGACCTCGGCCGCGAGGTGCAGGCCCGTGAGCACGCCGTCGCCGGTGGTGGCGAACTCGGTCATGATGACGTGCCCGCTCTGCTCGCCCCCGAGGGCGAGGCCCTCGGCGGCGAGCGCCTCGAGCACGTAGCGGTCGCCGACCTTCGTCTGCACGACGCGGATGCCGTGCTCGTCCATGGCGCGGCGCAGGCCGAGGTTGCTCATGACCGTGGTCACGAGGGTGTCGTCCGTGAGCGCCCCGCGCTGCTGCATCGCGATCGCGAGGATCGCCATGATGCGGTCGCCGTCGACCACCTGTCCGCGGTGGTCGACCGCGAGGCAGCGGTCGGCGTCGCCGTCGTGGGCGATGCCCAGGTCGGCGCCGTGCTCGAGGACCGCGGCCTGCAGCACCTCGAGGTGCGTCGAGCCGACGCCGTCGTTGATGTTGAGCCCGTCCGGGTCGGCGCCGATGACGGTCACCTTCGCCCCGGCGAGCGCGAACGCCTCGGGCGAGACGCCGGCCGCGGCGCCGTGCGCGCAGTCGATGACGACGTGCAGGCCGTCGAGCCGGTTCGGCAGGGTGCCCACGAGGTGGAGCACGTACCGGTCCTCGGCGTCGGCGAAGCGTCGGATGCGACCCACGTCGCCCCCGATCGGGGTGAGCTTCTCGCCGCCGAGCCGCGCCTCGATGCGGTCCTCGACCTCGTCGGGCAGCTTCGTGCCGCCGAACGAGAAGAACTTGATGCCGTTGTCGGGCGCCGGGTTGTGCGAGGCGGAGATCATCACGCCGAAGTCGGCGTGCTCGCTCGCGATGAGGTATGCGGTCGCCGGAGTCGGCAGCACGCCGGCGTCGAGCACGTCGATGCCGGAGCTCGCGAGGCCCGCGACGACCGCGGAGGTGAGGAACTCACCGGAGATGCGCGGGTCGCGCGCGACGACGGCCACCGGCTTGCGGCCCGCAGCGCGGATCGAGTCCGCGTGGCGGCCCTGCGTGAGCACGAGGGCAGCCGCCTGGGCGAGTTCGAGGGCCAGCACAGCCGAGAGTTCCCGGTTGGCCAGCCCCCGAACGCCGTCCGTGCCGAAGAGGCGGGGCATGGAGCCGTCGCGCCTCAGCGCTTGGAGAACTGCGGAGCCTTGCGGGCCTTCTTGAGACCGGCCTTCTTGCGCTCGATCACGCGCGCGTCGCGGGTGAGGAAGCCGGCCTTCTTGAGGGTCGGGCGGTTGTGCTCGCGGTCGATCTCGTTCAGCGCACGGGCGATCGCGAGGCGCAGGGCGCCGGCCTGGCCCGAGGGGCCGCCGCCGGTGATGCGTGCGATCACGTCGTAGCTGCCGCGCAGGTCGAGCACGGTGAACGGGTCGGTGATGAGCTGCTGGTGGAGCTTGTTCGGGAAGTAGTCCGCGAACTCACGGCCGTTGACCGTGATGGAGCCGGCGCCGGGCACGACGCGCACGCGGGCGATGGCCTGCTTGCGACGGCCGACGGCTGCGCCGGACACGTTGAGGATGACGCGCTCCGAGGCCGGGGTCTCGGTCGGCGCGCTCTCGGTGGTGTAGCTCTCGGGAGCCTGGTCGATCTGGTCTGCGATCTTCGCCACGATGAATGAATCCTTTGGTCTTGTACGTCGAGAAGGGAGCGCCGTTACTGGGCGATCTGGGTGAGGGTGAACGCCTTCGGCTGCTGCGCGGCGTGCGGGTGCTCCGGGCCTGCGTAGACCTTCAGCTTCTTGATCTGGGCGCGACCCAGCGAGTTCTTCGGGAGCATGCCGCGAACCGCCTTCTCGACGGCGCGGACCGGGTTCTTCTCGAGGAGCTCGGCGTAGCCGACGGCCGAGAGGCCGCCCGGGTAGCCCGAGTGGCGGTAGGCCTTCTTCTGCTCGAGCTTCTGGCCCGTGAGGGCCACCTTCTCGGCGTTGACGATGATCACGAAGTCGCCGGTGTCGACGTGGTTCGCGAAGATCGCCTTGTGCTTGCCGCGCAGCAGGGCTGCGGTGTGGCTGGCGAGGCGGCCGAGCACGATGTCGGTCGCGTCGATGACGACCCAGTCGCGCTGGATCTCATTCGGCTTGGGGGTGTAGGTGCGCGTCACGGAAGTGCTGCTTTCTGATCGAGAGAGGGGTTCGTGAATCCCACTCCGTGGGAGTTCGCCCGCGATGCGGTCGAACGCCCGGTGGAGGGCTCATCTTCGGGTGCCGACGCAGGTGGCGGCACCAAAGAGACAGCTTAGCCCACGACCCCGTCGGCGTGCAATTCGCGCCGTGCCCGCGTCTGGCGGGCGCGGGCCGCCAGTTCCGCATCGTCGGGGTACCCGACCTCGGTCAGCACGAGCCCCTTCGCCGGCATCACCCGGAACGCGCTCGTGCGCTCACCCGCCCGCATGAGCGCGAGCGGCTCGTCGACCCCGAGCTTCCCCTGCCCGACCGCGACGCACGCCCCGACCAGTGCGCGCACCATCGAGTGGCAGAACGCGTCGGCCTGGAGCGCTGCGACGAGCACGCCGTCCGCTTCGCGGCGCCACGTGAACGCCTGCAGCGTGCGGATGGTGGTCGCCCCCTCGCGCGGCCGGCAGAACGCGGCGAAGTCGCCGAGCCCCAGCAGCGAGCCCGCCGACCGGTCCATGGCCTCCGCGTCGAGGGGCGACGGATGCCACACGGTGTGCGCCCGCGCGAGCGGGTCGCGTGTCGCCGAGGCATCCGCCACCCGGTACTCGTAGCGGCGCCACACCGCCGAGAACCGTGCGTCGAACCCGTCGGGAGCGATCGCCGCCGCGTGCACGACGACGTCGGCGTCGTGCGCGCCGAGGATGCCGGTGAGCCGCCGGAGCAGCACCCCGGCCGGATCGGTCGCGCGGCCCGAGGCCGGGTCGCCGCGGCGCGGGCGCGTGACCGACTCGAGCGCGTCGGGCTGCACGTCGAGGTGCGCGACCTGGCCGCGCGCGTGCACGCCCGAGTCGGTGCGCCCGGCGACCGTCAGCCGCGGAGCCGTGCCCGTGCGGCGGAACAGCGTCGCGAGCGCCTGCTCGAGCACGCCCTGCACGGTGCGCTGCCCCGGCTGCGCGCTCCAGCCGTTGAACCCCGAGCCGTCGTAGGCGAGGTCGAGGCGGATGCGGGTGGGCGACGCGCCCGCGGGCGCGGGTTCGCCCGCGGCATCCGTCTGCTCGTCGCTCACGACCCCAGCCTACGGTTCGGCGCGCGACCGCCGGTGCCGCCCACGGTCAGGGCAGGCGCCCGAACGCGGCGGCGAGCGCATCGGCGTAGAGCGCGCCGCCCGGCGCGAGCGGATGCGTTCCGTCGCTCGCGAGCGCCTCGGGGTGCGGTGCGACCGCCGCCCGCCACCCGCTGACGGCGGCCGTCGCGTTGGCGCCCGAGACCCGCGCGAGCCGGTCGTTCACCGTCGCGGTCCAGCTCATCGGGCCCGCCACGTCGACGAACACCACCCGGCGGTCGGGGCCGGCGATGTCGATGATCTGCTGGTAGACCGAGTCGGGCCCGTCGCCGTTGGTGCCGAGGCCGACGACCACGTAGCTGCGGAGCCGGCCCGCAGCGGCGAGCGCGGCCACCACGGCCGGGCCCTCGCGCATCTGGCGCGACACGGACGCGTCGATCGCGATGCCCGGGAACCGGCGCTGGAGCTCCGGGGCCGCGGCGAGCATGACCGAGTCGCCGATCGCGCTGATGCGGTCGCCCGACGGGATCGCGGCCGCGGCGATCGGCTCGGGTTCCGGCTCGGGTGCGGGTGCCGGTTCCGGCTCGGGTTCGGGCTCGGGTTCGGGCTCCGGCGCCGGTTCCGGCTCCGGTTCCGGTTCCGGTTCCGGCGAGGCCGCCGGCTCGGGCCCGCCCGCAGGTTCCGCGTCGGCGGCCGCGGGCGCCTCGGCCTCCGCGGCCGGCCCTCCCGAGGCATCCGCCCCCACCGCAGCCGCACCGCGTTCGATCGCCGCCGCGGCGCTCGAACGCTCCGGCGCCGCCGCCACGCCGACCACTGCCGTGGCCACCAGCGCGGCCGCGGCCGCCGACGCCACCAGCGCCGTCGCCGTCCGCATCGGCGCACCGCGGCGCACGGCGTCGACGACGGCGCCCGCCGCGCCCCGGAAGCCGAGGCGTCGCACGGGCGTCTCGATCCAGCGGAACGACGCCGTCGCGGCGCCGACCGTGAGCAGCACGGCCGCCGACGCGGCGAGCGGGCCCGGTGCGACGACCGTCCCCGAACCGAGCGCCGCCGTCACGAGCACCAGCACCGGCCAGTGCCACAGGTAGAGGCCGTACGAGCGCACGCCGATCCACCGCATCGGCCCGGCGTCGAGCACGCGACCCACCGCCGGCTCGGCGACCACGACGCGGATCAGCCCCGCCGTCGCCAGGCACGCGGCCAGCATGCCGCCGTTGTACGCGAACCCGGCAGCCGGATCGAGCACCAGCGCCAGCGCGACGATCACCCCGAGCAGCAGCGCCGCCATCAGCCCGCGCGTCGCCAGACGGCTCGCGGGCGCTCGCCCACCCGCATCCGATCGCCCGGCCAGGTGCAGGGCGAGGAACGCGCCGATCAGCAGCCCGAACGCGTGCGTGCCCGTGCCGTAGTACGCCGCCGTCGGGTCGCCCGCGGCGACCACGACCATCGCCACCGACGACAGCGCCGCCGCGTAGCCCACCACCCAGAGCCGCACCACCGGCGCGAACGCGCGCAACAGCAGCACCAGCAGCGGCGGCCAGACGAGGTAGAACTGCTCCTCGATCGCCAGCGACCACAGGTTGCGGAACAGTTCGGGCGACGTCGCGCCGAGGTAGTCGGACTGCGCGGCGATGGCGAGCCAGTTGAAGCTGAACGTCGCACCGCCCACGAGCTGCCAGCCGATGCCGAGCAGCACGTCGCCGCCGACCAGCGCGCCCGCCGCCGTGCACACCAGCAGCACGAGCGCCAGCGCGGGCAGCAGCCGACGCGCCCGCCGAGCCAAGAACCCGCGCAAGGAGATGCGGCCGCTCGCCGCACGCTCGCGCAGCAGCAGGGTCGTGATCAGGAAGCCGCTGATGACGAAGAAGACGTCCACGCCGATGAACCCGCCGGGCAGCAGCCCGCCCGTGACGTGGAAGAGGACGACCGCGACGACCGCGATCGCGCGCAGTCCGTCGAGCCCGGCGACGCGGCCGGACGCGGTGGGTGCGGGCGGCACGCGCTCGGTCGTCGCTGGATCCACCGGGCCCCCTCCCGTCGTCCACCGCTCCGGCGCGGCGTGCTCAGCTCAGGCTACGACCTCAGAACTCCAGCGAGTACGCCAGCTCGCGGTGGTGCTCGCGATAGCCCATCGATTCGTAGAGCGCGTTCGCGCCCGTGGGGCTGTCGGCGTCGACCTCGAGCACGCTCGACGCGAAGCCGGCCGCCGCGGCCGCGTGCAGGTGCCCGGCGAGCAGCCGCCGGGCGATGCCGCGCCCGCGGCCCTCGCGGCGGACCCCCACGTACTCGACGTAGATGCCCGCCTCGCCCTCGTGCTCGTCGGTCGCCTCGTACTCGCTCGCCAGCAGGAACCCGACCACCCGGTCGCCGTCGACCGACACCAGCGACAGGTCGCCGCGGAACCCCTCGCCGCCGACCAGGTGCCCCCACTGCTCGGCGCTCATGACGTCGCTGCCCCAGTGGTCGCGGAACGCGTCGTTGCGGGCGTGCCGCACGGCCTCGGCGTCGTCGTCGCGGTACGGCCGCACCGTGGCATCCGCCTCGGGCAGTTCGGGCAGGGGCGCGTGCAGGTCGCGGGAGAACTTCAGGAAGTAGCGCTTGACCGCCATGCCGGCGCGCTCGAACAGCCGGCCGTTCGCCGGCGTGCGCTCCTGGGCGTAGCCGAACACGACGCCGGGCAGCAGCGAGTCGCTGTGCGCGAACTGCTCGACCGCGCGCGCGAGCTCCCAGTCGAGCAGGACCCGACCGATGCCGCGCCCGCGGAAGTCGGGGTGGACGCCGCCGAACAGGAAGCTGCGCACCATGAACTCGGCGCCCTCCGGGCGCAGCACGATGCCGTGCGCCGCCAGGCGTCCGTCGGCCGCGAAGCCGAGCACCGTGTCCTGCCCGAGGTCGAGCTCGCTGCGACCGAGCATGTCCGCGACCTCCTCGCGACCGGAGCGCCACTCGGGATGGTCCGCCGCCGCGAGCGCGTGCTCGAACGCGGTGATCAGGTCCACGTCGTCGCGGGTCGCCGGGCGCCACGAGGTGATCTCGTCGTGCGCCGGGGTCGCGGTGCGCCGTGCCGACGCGACGCGGTCGCGCAGCGGTTCCTGGCGGGGTTCGGGGTGGAGGGACTCGGTCATGGTGCCCATCCTCTCGGGGCTCGGGGTGTGCTGCGGTGACGACGAACGCCCCGGGCACGGGTGCCCGGGGCGTTCAGACGTGGTGGACGCGAGACCTACTTGGCCTCGGCGTCGGCCTCCTCGGCGGCGGCCGGCTCGGCGGTCTCGTCCGCGGCGGCCTCGTCGGCGGCGGGTGCCTCCTCGACCACGGCCTCCTCGGCGGCGGGCTCCTCGGCGACCGGCTCCTCGGCGGCGGGTGCGGCCTTCGCCGGCTTCGCCTTCGGGGTGACGGGCTCGAGCACGAGCTCGATCACGGCCATGGGGGCGTTGTCGCCCTTGCGGTTGCCGATCTTCGTGATGCGGGTGTAGCCGCCCTCGCGGTCGGCCACCTGCGGCGCGATCTCGGTGAACAGCTCGTGCACGACGCTCTTGTCGCCGATGACCGAGAGGACGCGACGACGGGCGTGCAGGTCACCGCGCTTGGCGAAGGTGACCAGGCGCTCGGCGAACGGACGCAGGCGCTTGGCCTTGGTCTCGGTCGTCGTGATGCGCTTGTGCGTGAACAGGCTGCTGGCGAGGTTCGCGAGCATGAGACGCTCGTGCGCGGGTCCGCCTCCGAGGCGGGGGCCCTTGGTGGGCTTGGGCATTGTTCTGTATCTCCAGTGGTGGGGGTGTGCGAGGCGCGCGCGGCGTGCCTAGTTCTCTTCGTCGAACCCGGTGTAGAAGTGCGCGCCGTCGAAGCCGGGGACCGAGTCCTTCAGCGACAGGCCCATCTCGGTGAGCTTGTCCTTGACCTCGTCGACCGACTTCTGGCCGAAGTTGCGGATGTTCATCAGCTGGGTCTCGCTCAGTGCGACGAGCTCCGAGACCGTGTTGATGCCCTCGCGCTTCAGGCAGTTGTACGAACGCACCGACAGGTCGAGGTCCTCGATCGGGATCGAGAGCTCGCTCGAGAGCACGGCGTCGACCGGCGCGGGGCCGATCTCGATGCCCTCGGCGGCGTTGTTCAGCTCGCGGGCGAGGCCGAACAGCTCGGTGAGCGTGCGACCGGCCGACGCGATGGCGTCGCGCGGGCTGATGGCCGCCTTGGTCTCGACGTCGACCACGAGTCGGTCGAAGTCGGTGCGCTCACCGGCACGCGTCGCCTCGACGCGGTAGGTGACCTTCAGCACGGGCGAGTAGATCGAGTCGACCGGGATCTGGCCGGCCTCGGAGAACTCGCTGCGGTTCTGGCTGGCCGAGACGTAGCCGCGGCCGCGCTCGATGGTGAGCTCGAGTTCGAACTTCGCGGTGTCGTTCAGGGTCGCGATGACGAGCTCGGGGTTGTGCACCTCGACGCCCGCCGGAGCCGAGATGTCGGCCGCGGTGACCTCACCCGAACCCTGCTTGCGCAGGTACGCGGTGATGGGCTCGTCGTGCTCGCTGGAGACGACCAGGTTCTTGATGTTGAGGATGATCTCGGTGACATCCTCCTTCACGCCCGGCACGGTGGAGAACTCGTGCAGCACGCCGTCGATGCGGATGCTCGTGACGGCGGCACCGGGGATCGACGACAGGAGGGTGCGGCGAAGCGAGTTGCCGAGGGTGTAACCGAAGCCCGGCTCGAGGGGCTCGATCACGAAACGCGAACGGAACTCCGAGATGTTCTCTTCCGTGAGCGTGGGACGCTGTGCGATCAGCACTATGGATTCCTTTCGGCTCAGTGCCCGCTATATGACACTTTGCGATGGAGACCGGGTGGCTGGCCCGGCCGGATATGGAGTTGTTGAGAGAACGGATGCGCCGGTCGGGCGCGGGGCGTCGGCGCGACGGACCACGGGTCCGGCCGATCCGCCGGCGCCCGACCGGCGGAGCGTCAGACGCGGCGGCGCTTCGGGGGCGGCAGCCGTTGTGCGCCTGCGGCGTCACGTCGTTGATGCTGCCGACCTCGAGGCCGGCGGCCTGGAGCGAGCGGATCGCGGTCTCGCGGCCCGAGCCCGGGCCCTTCACGAAGACGTCGACCTTCTTCATGCCGTGCTCCTGCGCCTGGCGGGCGGCCGACTCGGCGGCCAGCTGCGCGGCGAACGGGGTCGACTTGCGCGAGCCCTTGAAGCCGACGCCACCGGAGGAGGCCCAGCTGATGACCGCGCCGGTCGTGTCGGTGATCGAGACGATCGTGTTGTTGAAGGTCGACTTGATGTGGGCCTGGCCCACGGCGACGTTCTTCTTGTCCTTCTTGCGGGGCTTGCGAGCCGCCGACTTGGGTGCTGCCATGACTTCTCCTGAATCCTCGTCGCTGGCCGGGGGCTAGCGAGCCTTCTTCTTGCCGGCGACGGTGCGCTTCGGGCCCTTGCGGGTGCGCGCGTTGGTCTTGGTGCGCTGGCCGCGGACCGGGAGGCCGCGGCGGTGGCGGATGCCCTCGTAGGAGCCGATCTCGACCTTGCGGCGGATGTCGGCGGCCACCTCGCGGCGGAGGTCGCCCTCGACCTTGTAGGTGCCCTCGATGTGGTCGCGGAGGGCGACGAGCTGGTCGTCGGTGAGGTCCTTCACGCGGATGTCGCCGGAGATCCCGGTCTCCGCGAGGGTGGCGAGCGCGCGGGTGCGGCCCACGCCGTAGATGTACGTCAGTGCGATCTCCACGCGCTTCTCGCGCGGGATGTCGACGCCTGCCAGACGTGCCATGTTGGCTTCTCCTGAATGGTGTTCGAGAGGTGTGGAGCAACGCCGGTGCCCGGGCCTCTCTCCCGAGGTGTCATCCGCGCGAAGCGGAATCCTGGCGTTGCCGTGTCGTATTCAGTTGTGGGATTCGTCGTGCCGCGCGCGGGCGGCGCAGGTCAGCCCTGGCGCTGCTTGTGGCGCGGGTTCGACTTGCAGATGACCATGACGCGACCGTTGCGGCGGATGACCTTGCAGTGGTCGCAGATGGGCTTGACGGAGGGGTTGACCTTCATGTGGGGGTTCCTTGTTGCATCGCTGTCTTCGTACCCGTGGGGTGCCGCGGGCCGTTACTTACAGCAGAGACCTACTTGTAGCGGTAGACGATGCGGCCGCGGGTCAGATCGTAGGGGCTCAGCTCCACGATCACGCGGTCCTCGGGGAGGATGCGGATGTAGTGCTGACGCATCTTGCCCGAGATGTGGGCGAGCACCTTGTGCCCGTTCGTCAGCTCGACCCGGAACATGGCGTTCGGGAGAGCCTCGACGACCGAACCTTCGATCTCGATGACACCGTCTTTCTTGGCCATAGCCTCACTATCGCTAGGGTTGGAATCTGCTGGTCGTGCGATCGTCTCGCGCCCCGCTCGCCCCGCTCGGTGGCATGGCGGTATCGAGGCGCGAAACACCAAGGGTCAACATTACGCCATCCGGCGCGGTTTCGCCAATCGGATGCCCGTGGGCCGACGGTTCCCCGGAGTCGCGGCGTCAGGCCTGCTGACGTTCCCGCACGCGCTCGACGAACGGCGCGAACAGGGCGTGCGTCGGTGTCAGGCCCGTGACCTCGGCGACGAAGGCCTCGGCGTCCTGCTCGCGGAGCATCCGCTGCAGTTCGACGCTCTGCTCGTCGGCGGGCACGTCGAACCGCAGCGCGGCGGCCATCGCGTCGAGCAGGGCCCGCGGCGCGATGCCGCGGTCGGCGAGTTCGGCCGCAGGGCCGACGAAGCGCTCGTGCCGGCTGAGCTTGCGCAGCGGCTGCCGGCCGACCCGCTCGACGGTGTCGGGCAGCGCCTCGTTGCGGAACCGCTCGAGGATGGTCTCGCGGTACCGCGTCTGCGCCTCCTCGGCGAACTCGTGCTTGGCCACGAGCAGCGCGGAGGTCTCCTCCAGCACCCCGGTCACCGCGGCCTCGACGAGCGGGTCGGTCAGGGCGTCGGCGATCGACACGTGCCCGCCGATGAAGCCGAAGTAGGCGATCGAGGCGTGCCCCGTGTTCACGGTGAAGAGCTTGCGCTCGATGTACGGCGCGAGGTCGTCGACGAAGTGCGCACCCGGGATCGCGGGTGCCGCGTCGCCGAACGGTCGGCGCTCGATGGCCCACTCGAAGAAGGTCTCGACGGTCACGTCGAGGCCCGCGTCCGGGTCCTGGCCGGGCACGATGCGGTCGACCGCGGTGTTCGCGAACACCGCACGGCCGGCGATCGACGCCCACTCCTCGGCCGAGCAGAGCGCCGCGGTCTCGTCGCGCAGCAGGTCGGTCGCGTTGATGGCGTTCTCGCAGGCCATCACCTGCAGCGGCGGCGCCTCGTCGGCGCGGGCCCGGAGCCCCGCGAGCACGTGCGGGGCGATGAAGCGCAGGATGGTCGGGCCGACCGCGGTCGTGAGCACGTCGGCCGTGGCGACCTCGTCGGCGACCCGGTCGGCGTCGGTGGCGCTGTTCAGCGCACGGAAGCCGTCGACCCGCGTGGTCGACGACTCGCGCCCGACCGCGTGCACGAGGTAGGCGTCCGCCGCGGCGAGCGCGTCGATGAGCTCCGCGTTCACGTCGGCGAACACCACCTCGTACCCGGCCTCGTGGAGCAGCAGCCCCACGAAGCCGCGGCCGATGTTCCCGGCGCCGAAGTGGACGGCCTTCATCAGCCGTTGACCTCCCCGAGCGCCGCGTAGAGCTCGTCGGCGTCTCCGGCGGCCAGCAGGCGCTCGACCTCGTCCTCGTCGGAGAAGACGAGCGCGATGCGGGAGAGGATCTCGAGGTGCTCGTCGCCGATCCCCGCGATGCCGACGACGAACCGCACCTGCTCGCCGCCCCAGTCGATCGCCTGGTCGTACCGCGTGATCGACAGCGCCGAGCGCAGGATCGCGTCCTTCGACTCGTTCGTGCCGTGCGGGATGGCCAGCAGGTTCCCCATGTACGTCGACACCGACTGCTCGCGCTCGAGCATCGCGTCGACGTACGCCGGGGTGACCGCGCCGGCCTCGACGAGGATGCCGCCCGCTGCGCGGATGGCCTCCTCTCGACCGGCCGGCGCGGCGGCGAGACGGACGTTCCCGGGTGACAGCACCTGATCGCTCATGTCATCCATTCCCTTCATTCCCGCCGCCGCGCCCCGCGGTCAGCGAACCCCTTCGGACTGCAGCATGTGCACGACCTCGTCGTACTTCGGGGAGTTCATGAAGTTCTCCACCGAGACGTGCAGTGCGCTGGGCGACTGCAGCTTCGCGCGGTCGGTCAGGTCCTGGTGCGTGATCACCAGGTCGACGTCGTCCTTCAGGTTGGCGATCGACTGGTTCGTCACGGTGACGCTGTCGATGCCCGCCTTCTTGATCTTGTTGCGGAGCACCGTGGCGCCCATCGCGCTCGAGCCCATGCCGGCGTCGCACGCGAACACGATCGAGTGGATCGGCTTGTGCTCGAACGCCTCGCGCTCGCCCTCCTCGATCAGCGCGCCGCCAGCGGCGACGCCCTCGGCCTGCAGGCCGCCGAGCACCGAGCTCTCCTTGCCCTTGTTCGCCTGCGTCTGCGCGATCGCGTCGCTCAGGTCGCCGGCGTTCTCGCGTTCGAGGTCGCGCCTGCGACTCGCCCGCAGGATGATCGAGGCGATGACGAACGAGACCGCCGCGGAGAGCACCACCGAGAGGATGACGCCGAGGTAACTGTCGTTCGCGGTCTGGATGAGCACCGCGATGATGCTGCCCGGTGCCGCCGGCGCTCGGAGGCCCGAGTCGAACAGCACGTTCGTGGCGACGCCGGTCATGCCGCCGGCGATCACGGCCAGCACCGTGAGCGGCTTCATGAGCACGTACGGGAAGTAGATCTCGTGGATGCCGCCGAAGAACTGGATGATGATCGCGCCGGGAGCGCTCGCCCGCGCCATGCCGACGCCGAAGATCGCGAACGCGAGCAGCAGGCCGAGGCCCGGGCCGGGGTTCGCCTCGATCAGGAACAGGATCGACTTGCCCTCCTCGGCCGCCTGCTGCGTGCCGAGCGGGGTGAACACGCCGTGGTTGATGGCGTTGTTCAGGAAGAGGATCTTGCCCGGCTCGACGAGGATCGACACGAGCGGCAGCAGCGACACCGAGATCAGCCAGTCCACCCCGGTCTCGAGGAGGTTGCTGATCCACTCGACCGCCGGTCCGAACGCGAAGTAGCCGACGATCGCGAGGATGCCGGCGAGGATGCCGGCGGAGAAGTTGTTGACGAGCATCTCGAAGCCCGCCTTGATCTTCCCCTCCCAGATGCGGTCGACCTGCTTCATGAGGTACGCCGCGAGCGGGCCCATGATCATCGCGCCGAGGAACATCGGGATGTCGGTGCCGACGATCACGCCGACCGTCGCGATCGTGCCGACCACGCCGCCTCGGGTGTCGTAGACGAGGCGACCGCCCATGTTCGCCAGCAGCAGCGGGAGCAGGTAGATGATCATCGGCCCGACGAGACCGGTGTACTCGTTGCCCGCCGCATCGGGGAAGCCGCCGAGCTGCGGCACGGGCGTCCACCCGGTCTCGATGAAGAACGCGGTGATGAGTCCCCAGGCGATGAACGCCGCGATGTTCGGCATGACCATGCCGCTGAGGAACGCGCCGAAGCGCTGGATCCCGACGCGAGCGCCGCCCTTGGGCTTCGTGGCGTCGGGGGATGACGTCGTTGTCATGATGGTGCCTCTCCTATGACTGGGGCGCGGACACGTCGTGCCGGGCCGTGACGGAGCCTGCGGCGTCCTTGGCCGCCTGCTGGGCTTCGGCCGCACCCTCGGCGGCCAGTGCTGCGCGGGCGATCGCGATCGCGTCGTCCTTCGTGTACCGCGCCAGGGACGCGCGGACGTCTGCGAGTGCCGACGGGGACATCGACAGGGTGGTGGCGCCGAGGCCGACGAGCACCACGGCGAGCATCGGGTCGGCCGCGGCCTCGCCGCAGATGCCGACCGGGCGCCCGAGCTCGTGGCCCGCCTCCCCCACGGAGGCGACCAGCGAGAGCACCGCCGGGTGCCACGGGTTCTGGAACGCCGCGACCGTGCCGAGCATGCGGTCGGCAGCCATCGTGTACTGCGTGAGGTCGTTGGTGCCGATCGACGCGAAGTCGGTGGCCGTCAGCAGTCGGTCGGCGAGCAGCGCCGCGCTCGGCACCTCGATCATCACGCCGGCCGTGCGGATGCCGAGCTCCTTGGCGAGCGCGGTGAAGTAGCGCGCCTCCTCGACGTTGGCGACCATGGGCGCCATGACCCAGAGGTCGGCGTCGGTCGCCGCATCCGCCGCCGCCAGCGCCGTGAGCTGCTCGCGCAGGATCGCCTCCGACTCGCGGAGGGCGCGGATGCCGCGCAGGCCCAGGGCCGGGTTCTCCTCGTCGGCGTCGTTGAGGAACGACAGCGGCTTGTCGGCGCCCGCGTCGAGCACGCGCACGACCACCTTCTTGCCGGCGAAGGCGTTCAGCAGCCGGGTGTACTGCTCCTGCTGCTCGCGCACGGTCGGCGCCTGCTGCGCGTCGAGGAACAGGAACTCGGTGCGGAACAGCCCCACGCCCTCGGCGCCGAGCTCGACCGCTCCGGCGGCGCCGTCGGCCGAGCCGAGGTTCGCGAGCAGCGGCACCGGGGTGCCGTCGGCGAGCGCGCCCGGCGTCACCGGCGCGGCCGCGCGCGCCTTGCGCTCGGCGATGCGCTCCTGGGCCGCGGCGGCCTGGTCGGGGCTCGGGCCGACGATGACGAGGTCGTTCTCGGCGTCGACGATGACCTGGTCGCCCGAGTCGAGCTGCCCGGCGCCGGTGGCGCCGACGACCGCGACGATCGACTTCTCGCGGGCGAGGATCGCGGTGTGCGAGGTGGGGCCGCCGTCGATGGTGACGAGCCCGAGCACCTGGTCGAGGTCGAGCGTCGCGGTGTCGGCGGGCGCGAGGTCGCGCGCGACGAGCACGAACGGATGCCCCGGATTCGGCACGCCCGGCGCGGGGAGCTTCAGCAGGTTGGCGATCACGCGCTGCGACACGTCGTCGAGGTCGGCGGCGCGCTCCGCCATGTAGCCGCCCATGCCCGCGAGCATCTCGCGGAACGAGGCGAACGCCTCGAACACCGCACGCTCGGCGGTCTTGCCGTCGGCCAGGCGCTTCACGATGTCGTCCATGAGCGTCGGGTCCTCGGCCATCATGGCCTGGGCCTCGAGCACGTCCTGCGCCGAGCCGCCGGCCTTGGCCCCGCGCCCCTGCAGCTCGGCCGCGACGACCGCGAGCGACCCGCGGGCGCGCTCGGCCTCCTTGTCGGGGTCGAGGTGGCTGGGCCGGTCGACCGGCTCGGGCAGCGGCTCGGCCATCCGGACCACCGGTCCGAGTGCGACGCCCAGGCCGATTCCGGTTCCCTGCAGTTCCATCACGCGTCTCCCATCCTGTTCGCGAACGGGAGCGGGCGCCCGCTACGAGTCGTGGTCGGTGCTGAGCAGCTCCACGAGCCGCTCGAGCACCGCGTCCTCGTCTCCCCCGTCGACCGTGAGGGTGACGGTGTCACCGTGGTCGATCCCCTGCGAGATGACGGCCAGGATGCTCGCGGCGTTGACGGGCGAACCGCCATCCTTCGCGATCGTGACCTGGGCTCCCGACTCGGCAGCTGCCTGGGTGAAGAGCTTCGCCGGCCTGGCGTGCAGTCCGTGGCTCGATCCGATCTGGACAGTGCGTTCCACCATGATTCCGGCCTCCGTCGTTGGCGTCCGTTCCCGTTCTCACCATAGACCCGGCTCGCGCGCACGGGAACGGCGACGCGCACTCGCGGGTTCACGATCGCTTCCCTGCCGCGGCGAGGGCGAGATCGAGGGCTTCCTCCCCGTCGCGCGCCGCGAAGACGCGCTCGGGCATGACGGCGACGGCGACGGATGCCTCGGAGGCGCGCTCGCGCACCGCATCGGCCAGCGCACCGACGTGGGCGCCGAGCAGCACGACGTCGACCGCGTCGAGCCCGGCGTCGAGCCGCGTCGACCCCGCCGCCTCGACCGTGCAGTCGAGCCCGCGGTCGCGCGCGCTGCGACGCACGCGCTGCGCGACGAACGTGCTGGACGCCCCCGCGCCGCAGACCACCAGGATCCTCATCGATCCGCTCACCGCTTCCGTGCCGTTGCAAGTCGTGCCGACCCCCGACGAGCCGGCGCCCCCGCCGAGGTTCCGGTGGGGCACGTCACCAGTGTGGCGAGCGACCCCGGTCCGTCACCACCAGACCTGTTTCCGCACCCCGGAAAAGCGGGCGTTCCGGGCCCCGCCGGTCGGCCGGAGGTGGTTGACTCTGGAACGGGACGTGCGACGCCGCAGGGCCGTCGCGCCCGGGAGGAGGCGCCGTGGTCGAGCGACAGGAGCGCATGCTGGCGCTGCTGGAGCGCGGCGGCACGCTCACGGCGGGCGAACTCGCCGACCGGCTCGGCGTCACGCCCCGCACGGTGCGCAACTACGTCGCGGCGACGAACGGCGGTGCGGATGCGCCGGTGATCGTGTCCGGCCCGAACGGCTACCGCGTCGACCCGGCGGCGCTCGCCCGCTACCGCGAGCTCGAGCGCGACCCGGCCGACTCCCCGCGGGCCCGCCGCGGGCGCGTGCTGCGCCGCCTCGTCGACGCGCACGACCCGGTCGGCGTGCACGACCTGGCCGCGGGCCTCTACGTCAGCGAGTCGACGATCGAGGCCGACCTCGGACATGCCCGCGCCCGCCTGCAGGAGTCGGGCCTCCGCCTCGAGCGGCAGGGCGACGCCGTGCGCGTGGCCGGCACCGAGGCGGCGCGCCGACGCATGCTCGGCGCGCTCTTCCGCGAGGAGTCGAGCCGCGGCATGCTCGAGGTCGAGCACCTGCAGGCGGCGTTCGCGACCGATCGCCTGGCCGCGTTCAAGACCGCCCTGCTCGAGCGGCTGACCGAGTCGGGCTACCTCGTCAACGACTACGGCCTGAGCAACGTGCTGCTCCACGTCGCCGTCGCGGTCGACCGCATCACGCGCGACCACGTGCTCTCGGAGCCCGACGTCCCGGAGACCGCGGAGACCGCACCGCTCGCCGGCATCCTCCGGGAGCTCGTGCCCGAGCACTTCGGCATCGACCTCGGCGAGGCGGACGTGCGCTACCTCGCCTCCCTCATCGCCACGCGCGCGGCGACGCCGGTCGCGGGGCCCGCCGCCGACCTCGAGCGCTTCGTCGACCCGGCGCGCCTCGAGTCGGTGCGGCGGATCGTGCTCGAGGCGACCCGGCGCTACCTCGTGGACCTCGACGACGAGGAGTTCCTCGGCAGGCTCGCGATGCACGTGCAGCACCTCGTCGCGCGCGCGGGCGAGCAGTCGTACGCACGCAACCCGATCGCGGGGTCGCTCAAGTCGTCGTACCCGATGATCTACGAGCTCGCCGTCTTCATCGCGGGCGAGCTCCAGCGCGAGGAGGGCATCGACGTCAGCGAGGACGAGATCGCCTACATCGCCATGCACGTGGGCGCCCGGCTCGAGGACGCCACGGCCGGCAGCGACCGCATCGACGTCTCCGTCGTGGTGCCGGCCTACCAGGACCTCCACCTCGTGGCGCTTCGGCGCATCCGCGAGGTGCTCGCCTCGGACGCGCGCATCGTCGACGTGATCACCCGCAGCGACGTCGACTGGTCGGCGCTCGGGGGCGAGGTCGTGGTCACGACCGTGCCCGAGCGCCGGCACGACGACCGCGCGATCGTCGTGACCCCGTTCGTGGGCGACGACGACCTCGGCCGCGTGCGCTCGGGCATCGCGCAGGCGCGGCGGGCCCGGCGACGGGGGCGGCTCGCGGAGGAGCTGCTGGAGTACTTCGACCCGGAGCTGTTCCGCCGCAGCGTGCCCGACGTCGGCGCGGAGGGCGTCATCCAGGAGCTGGGTCGCGAGATGGTCGAGCGGGGCATCATCGACGACGCGTACGTCGAGGGCGCGCTCGAGCGCGAGCGACTGTCGTCCACCGCGTTCACCGAGCACCTCGCGGTGCCGCACGCCATGGCGATGACCGCGCGGCGCACCGCGATCTCCATCGTGGTGAGTCCCAGCCCGCTCCGCTGGGGCGACGAGGCGGTGCAGGTGGTCGCGCTGATCGCCTTCAGCGAGGAGGGCCGTGCGGCCTTCCAGCGCGTGTTCGACCAGTTCGTCGAGGTGTTCTCGGAGCCCGACCACGTGCGCGAGCTCGTCGCGGCGTCGACCGACTTCCCGTCGTTCATCGACGCGCTGTCGCACGTCATGGAGTCCTGAGCCGCCCGCGCCGGGGCATCCGCTCGACTCGTGGCCGCCGTGGCCGCCGGCGGATCAGCGCGGCGGCACCGGCACGATGCCGTGCGACGCGAGCGCATCGGCGCCGCCGTCGGGCGCCGTGAGCACCCACACGCCGTCCGCGTGCACGGCGATCGAGTGCTCCCAGTGCGCCGCATCGGCGCCGTCGGCGGTCGCGACCGTCCAGTCGTCGTCGCGCACGACCGTGTCGATCGACCCCGCGACGATCATCGGCTCGATCGCGACCACGAGGCCCGGTCGCACCTCCGGGCCCTTGGGCCGCACGCGGTAGTTGAACACCGGCGGCTCCTCGTGCATGGTGCGGCCGATGCCGTGGCCGACGTAGTCGGTGAGGATGCCCCACCGCCCGCGCGACTCGACGTGCTCCTGGATCGCCTCGCCCACCTCGTTCAGGTGCCGGGCGCCCGCGAGCGCGGCGACGCCCCGCCAGAGCGCGGACTCCGTGACCTCGGAGAGCTCGCGGCGGGCCGCCACCAGGTCGGACCGCTCCGGGTCGTCGATCACGACCGTGAACGCCGAGTCGCCGTTCCAGCCGCCGACCTGCGCGCCGCCGTCGACCGACACGATGTCGCCGGGCGCGAACGGGCGCTCACCCGGGATGCCGTGCACGACCTCGTCGTTCACCGAGACGCAGAGCGTGTGCCGGTAGCCGGGCACGAGCTTGAAGTTCGACTCGCCGCCGTGCTCGCGGATGACCGCCTCGGCGATGCGGTCCAGCTCGATCGGGGTGACACCCGGGCGGATCGCCGCACGCGCCGCCGCGAGCGCCGCAGCCGTCGCCTCGCCCGGCACGCGCATGGCGCGCAACTGCTCGGGCGTCTTGTAGATCGAGCGCTTGAACACGCGGGTCAGGCGTCGTCGACGGATGCCACCGCGCGCAGCCCGCGCGCAGCCATCGCGTCCAGGATCCGCTCCGTGACCTCCTCGACCGGGCCGAGGCCGTCGATCTCGACGACCAGGCCGCGCTCGCCGTAGACCTCCACGAGCGGAGCGGTCTGCTCGGCGTAGAGCGCCATGCGGTGGCGGATCACGTCCTCCGTGTCATCCGACCGCCCCTGCTCGGCAGCGCGCTTCAGCAGGCGCGCGACGACCTCGTCGGTGTCGGCCACGAGCTGGACGACCGCGTCGAGCGCGGTGCCGTCCTCCTCGAGGATGCGGTCGAGCTCGTGCACCTGCTCGATCGTGCGCGGGTACCCGTCGAGGAGGAAGCCCGTGGTCGCGTCCGCCTCCTGCAGGCGGTCGTGCACGATCGCGTTGGTGAGCGAGTCGGGCACGTACTCGCCGCGGTCCATGTACGCCTTCGCCTCGAGGCCGAGGGTGGTGCCGCCCTGCACGTTGGCGCGGAAGATGTCACCGGTCGACACGGCCGGGACGTCGTACGCCTGCGCGAGGCGCGCGGCCTGCGTGCCCTTGCCCGCGCCGGGCGGGCCGATCAGGAGGAGGCGGGTCATCGGAGGAGCCCTTCGTAGTGGCGCTGCTGCAGCTGCGCGTCGATCTGCTTCACGGTCTCGAGGCCGACGCCGACGATGATGAGGATCGACGCGCCGCCGAACGGGAAGTTCGCGTTCGCGCCGACGAGGCCGAGCGCGACCAGCGGGATGAGCGCGACGATGCCGAGGTAGATCGAGCCCGGCAGGGTCACGCGCGTCAGCACGTAGTCGAGGTACTCGGCGGTCGGGCGCCCGGCGCGGATGCCCGGGATGAAGCCGCCGTACTTCTTCATGTTCTCCGCGACGTCCTCCGGGTTGAAGGTGATCGCCACGTAGAAGTAGGTGAAGCCCACGATCAGCAGGAAGTACAGCAGCATGTACAGCGGGTGGTCGCCGTTGACGAGGTAGTTCTGGATCCAGACGACCCACGGCGAGGGCTCCTCGCCCGGCTGCGGCTGGTTGAACTGCGCGATCAGCGCCGGCAGGTACAGCAGCGACGAGGCGAAGATGACCGGCACGACGCCGGCCATGTTCACCTTGATCGGGATGTAGGTGTTGTTGCCGCCGTACGTGCGACGGCCGACCATGCGCTTGGCGTACTGCACCGGGATCCGGCGCTGCGACTGCTCGACGAACACGACCGCGACGACGATCGCGATGCCCACGACGAGCACGAGCGCGAAGATGTCCCAGCCGCGCGCGACGCCGATGGCCCACAGCGAGCCGGGGAAGGTCGCGGCGATCGAGGTGAAGATGAGCAGCGACATGCCGTTGCCGATGCCGCGCTCGGTGATGAGCTCGCCGAGCCACATGATGAGGCCGGTGCCGGCCGTCATGGTGATGACCATGAGCATGACCGCGTACCAGGCGTCGTTGGTGAGCAGCTGCGAGCACTCGGCGATGGGGTTCGTGTTGAACAGCGCGCCGCTGCGGGCCACGGTGATCAGCGTCGTCGACTGCAGCACCGCGAGGGCGATGGTGAGGTACCGCGTGTACTGGGTCAGGCGGGCCTGGCCGGCCTGGCCCTCCTTGTACAGGGTCTCGAAGTGCGGGATGACCACGCGCAGCAGCTGCGTGATGATCGACGCGGTGATGTACGGCATGATGCCCAGCGCGAAGATCGACAGCTGGAGCAGCGCGCCGCCCGAGAAGACGTTGACCAGCTCGTAGAGGCCGGACGTGCCCTGGTTCGCCGCGAGACACGCCTGGACGTTGCCGAAGTCGACGAACGGCGCCGGGATGAAGGAGCCGAGCCGGAACAGGGCGATGATCCCCAGGGTGAAGCCGATCTTCCTGCGAAGATCCGGCGTGCGGAAGATCCGCCCGATGGCGTTGAACACCTGTCCTCCTGTTGCTCCCTCTGCGGAGCAGGTCGTTGTTGCGGCTCGAGCCTGTCAGGGCCCCCGTAATACTACGCGAGGCCCCGACAGGCTCGACAACCGTGCTGCTGTGCGGGTGTTACTTGACGGATCCGCCGGCCGCCACGATCTTCTGCTCCGCGGAACCGGAGACCTTGTCGACCGCGACGTTGAGCTTGACCGCGATGTCGCCGTCGCCCAGCACCTTGACCTTCTCGTTCTTGCGCACCGCGCCCTTGGCCACGAGGTCGGAGACGGTCACGTCCCCGCCCTTCGGGTAGAGCTCGGCGAGCTTGGCCAGGTTGACCACCTGGTACTCGACGCGGAACGGGTTCTTGAACCCGCGCAGCTTCGGCGCACGCATGTGGTACGGCAGCTGGCCGCCCTCGAAGCCGACGCGCACCGTGTTGCGGGCCTTGGTGCCCTTGGTGCCGCGACCCGCGGTCTTGCCCTTCGAGCCCTCACCGCGACCCACGCGGGTCTTCGCCTTCTTGGCGCCGGGCGCCGGGCGGAGGTGGTGGACCTTCAGGACCTGCTCGCGCTCGGCCGACTCCTCCTGCTTGGCGGCGGCCTTGGCGGCCGGCGCCTTCTTGGCGGGAGCCTTGGCAGCCGGAGCCTTCTCGGCCGGAGCCTTCTCGGCAGCGGCCTTGGCCGGAGCCTTCTTCGCCGGAGTCTTCGCAGCCGGTGCCTTCTCGGCGGCGGGCTTGTCGGCTGCGGCCTTCGCCGGAGCCTTCTTCGCCGGAGCCTTGGCAGCCGGAGCCTTCTCGGCAGCGGCCTTGGCCGGAGCCTTCTTGGCCGGAGCCTTCTTCGGAGCCTCCGCGGCGTCCTTCTTCTCTTCTGCCATTAGTCGATCTCCTCAACCTTGACGAGGTGAGCGACGGTGTTGACGTACCCGCGGTTCTGCGGGGTGTCCTCGCGGACCACGACGTCACCGATGCGCTTGAGTCCGAGACTGCGCAGCGTGTCGCGCTGGTACTGCTTCTCGCTCACCTTGGACTTGATCTGGGTCACCTTGAGCCGTCCGGCCATCAGGCACCTGCCTTCGCTGCAGCGGCAGCCTCGGCTGCCTGGGCCTCGGCACGCAGCAGACGGGCCGGAGCGACCTCGTCGTAGTCGAGGCCGCGGCGAGCTGCGACGGCACGGGGCTCCTCGAGCTGCTGCAGCGCCTCGACGGTCGCGTGCACGATGTTGAGGGTGTTCGACGAGCCGAGCGACTTGCTCAGCACGTCGTGGATGCCGGCGCACTCGAGCACGGCACGCACCGGACCACCGGCGATGACACCGGTACCGGGAGCGGCCGGGCGCAGGAGCACGACGCCGGCTGCGGCCTCGCCCTGCACCGGGTGCGGGATGGTCGCGGCGACGCGCGGGACGCGGAAGAAGTTCTTCTTCGCCTCCTCGACACCCTTCGAGATCGCGGTCGGCACCTCGCGGGCCTTGCCGTAGCCGACCCCGACCATGCCGTTGCCGTCGCCCACGACGACGAGCGCCGTGAAGCTGAAGCGGCGACCGCCCTTGACGACCTTCGAGACGCGGTTGATGGTCACCACGCGCTCGAGGAACTGGCTCTTGTCGCTGTCGCGGTCACGGCCACGACCCTGGTTGCGGTCGCGACCGCCGCCACGACGGCCCTCGCGGGGCGCCTCGTTCTTCGACGACTCGCTCGAGGCGGCCGTCTCGACGGGGGTCTCCGAGACCACGTCTGCTTCCTTGTTGATCTTCTCGCTCACAGGTTCAGCCCTGCCTCTCGCGCTCCATCGGCGATCGCTGCGACACGACCGGCGTACTTGTTGCCACCGCGGTCGAAGATGACTGCCTCGACACCGGCGCTCTTCGCGCGCTCGGCGACGAGCTCGCCGACCTTGCGGGCCTTGGCGGTCTTGTCACCGTCGAACGTGCGGAGGTCGGCCTCCATGGTGGACGCCGAGGCGACCGTGTGGCCCTTGCTGTCGTCGACCACCTGGACGAAGACGTGGCGGGCCGAGCGGGTCACGACGAGGCGCGGACGCTGCTCGGTGCCGACGACCTTCTTGCGCAGGCGGACGTGGCGGCGCGAACGCGCAGCCGACTTGCTCTTGACGGCCATGATTACTTACCAGCCTTTCCGGCCTTGCGGCGAACGACCTCACCGGCGTAGCGGATGCCCTTGCCCTTGTAGGGCTCCGGCTTCTTGATCTTGCGGATGTTCGCTGCGGTCTCGCCGACGGCCTGCTTGTCGATGCCGGCGACGGTCAGCTTGTTGTTTCCCTCGACCGTGAACGTGATACCGGCCGGCGGCTCGACGGTGACCGGGTGCGAGAAGCCGAGGGCGAACTCGACCGAGCTGCCCTTCTGCTGCACGCGGTACCCGGTGCCGACGATCTCGAGGGCCTTCGAGTAGCCCTGCGTGACGCCGAGGATCTGGTTGTTGATGAGCGAACGGGTGAGACCGTGGAGCGAACGCGACTCGCGCTCGTCGTCCGGACGGGTGACGAGCACCTGGCCGTCCTCGACCTTGGCCTCGATGGGAGCCGCGACGACGAGCGAGAGCTCGCCCTTCGGGCCCTTCACGGTGACCTGACGGCCGTCGACCGAGACGGTGACGCCGGCAGGGATGTCGATGGGGAGACGTCCGATTCGTGACATGTCGGGTTACCACACGTAGGCGAGGACTTCCCCACCCACGCCCTTCTTCTCGGCCTGGCGGTCGGTGAGCAGACCGCTGGAGGTGGACAGGATCGCGACGCCGAGGCCGCCGAGAACCTTGGGGAGCTCGGTCGACTTCGCGTACACGCGGAGTCCGGGCTTCGAGACCCGCTTGATGCCAGCGATCGAGCGCTCGCGGTTGGGGCCGAACTTCAGCTGCAGCGTCAGCGTGGTGCCCACGCGTGCGTCGGAGACCTCGAAGTCGGCGATGTAGCCCTCGTTCTTCAGGATCTCGGCGATGTGCGCCTTGAGCTTCGAGTTCGGCATGGACACGCTGTCGTGGTGCGCGGAGTTGGCGTTGCGCAGCCGGGTCAGCATGTCAGCGACCGGATCGGTCATCGTCATGATGTGTTTCCTTCGTTCACCAGGTTTCGAGGCCCGTTACACGGGAACCGACCTGTGGTGGTGATCCGGACGGTTGCCCGGATCGGGTGCGGATGCCGCGCGCGGGGCGCGGCATCCGCGGGGTCCTACTGTGCGTTCGAGCCGGCCTGGTAGGGGAAGCCGAGCGCGGTCAGCAGCGCACGGCCCTCCTCGTCGGTGGTCGCGGTGGTCACCACGGTGATGTCCATGCCGCGGACGCGGTCGATCTTGTCCTGGTCGATCTCGTGGAACACGGACTGCTCCGTGAGACCGAAGGTGTAGTTGCCGTGACCGTCGAACTGGCGGTCGGAGAGGCCGCGGAAGTCCCGGATGCGGGGCAGCGCCAGCGAGAGCAGGCGGTCGAGGAACTCCCACATGCGGTCGCCACGGAGCGTGACGTGCGCGCCGATGGGCTGGCCCTCGCGCAGCTTGAACTGCGCGATCGACTTGCGCGCCTTGGTCACCTGCGGCTTCTGGCCCGTGATCTTGGTGAGGTCGGCGATCGCGCCGTCGATGACCTTGCCATCGCGCGCGGCCTCGCCGACGCCCATGTTCACGACGATCTTCGTGAGGCCGGGCACCTGGTGCACGTTGGTGTAGCCGTGCTCCTCGGTCAGCTTCGCGATGATCTCGGCCCGGTACTTCTGCTTGAGACGGGGCTGGATTTTGCCAGTTCCCACTGCAGTGTCGCTCATTGCTACAGGTCCTTACCTGACTTCTTGGCGTAACGAACGCGGACCGTCTTCTCGACGCCGTCCTTCGTCACGGTCTCGGTGCGGAAGCCGACGCGCGTCGGCTTCTTGGTCTCGGGGTCGACGATCGCGACGTTCGAGACGTGGATGGGCGCCTCGTGGGTCTCGATGCCGCCCGTCTTCGACCCGCGCTGGGTCTGGCCGACCCGCACGTGCTTGGTGACGTAGTTGACGCCCTCGACGACGACGCGGTCGTCGTTCGGGAACACCTCGATGACACGACCCTGCTTGCCGCGGTCTCCGCCGCGGTCCTGGCTCTTGCCCGAGATGACCTCGACGAGGTCGCCCTTCTTGATCTTCGCCATGACTTAGATGACCTCCGGCGCCAGCGAGATGATCTTCATGAACTTCTTGTCGCGCAGCTCGCGGCCGACCGGGCCGAAGATGCGGGTGCCACGGGGGTCACCGTCGTTCTTGAGGATCACTGCGGCGTTCTCGTCGAACTTGATGTACGAGCCGTCGGGACGACGGGTCTGCTTGACCGTGCGGACGATGACCGCCTTGACGACGTCGCCCTTCTTCACGTTGCCACCGGGGATCGCGTCCTTGACGGTCGCGACGATGGTGTCGCCGAGGCCGGCGTAGCGCCGGCTCGACCCGCCGAGCACGCGGATGGTGAGCAGCTCCTTGGCGCCGGTGTTGTCGGCGACCTTGAGCCGGGATTCCTGCTGAATCACTGTGTACTCCTTCTACGAAGCAAGCCCGCGGGGCTTACTTGGCCTTCTCGAGGATCTCGACAAGGCGCCAGCGCTTGGTGGCGCTCAGGGGCCGGGTCTCGCTGATGACGACCAGGTCGCCGATGCCGGCGGTGTTCTGCTCGTCGTGCGCCTTCACCTTGGAGGTGCGGCGGATGACCTTGCCGTAGAGCGGGTGCTTCACGCGGTCCTCGACCTCGACGACGATGGTCTTCTCCATCTTGTCGCTGACGACGTAGCCGCGGCGCACCTTGCGGTACGGGCGGACGAGCTCGGCCTTCTCGGCGACCTCGGCCGCAGCCTTCTTGGTCTCAGCCATGTCAGGCCTCCTTCGTCTCGGCGTCGGCCTCGGCGGCCGCTGCCTTCTTGGTCTTCTTCGCGGGCTTCTCGGCCTTCGCGGGCACCTCGACCGGGGCCGGGGTGGCGCGGATGCCGAGCTCGCGCTCGCGGATCACGGTGTAGATGCGCGCGATGTCGCGCTTGACGGCCTTCAGGCGGCCGTGGCTCTCGAGCTGACCGGTGGCGGCCTGGAAGCGCAGGTTGAAAAGCTCTTCCTTTGCCTTCTTCAGCTCGTCGACGAGTCGCTCGTCTTCGAAGGTGTCGAGCTCGATGGGGGCGAGCTCCTTGGATCCGACGGCCATTATGCGTCGCCCTCCTCGCGCTTGATGATGCGTGCCTTCAGGGGCAGCTTGTGGATTGCACGGGTCAGCGCCTCGCGTGCGAGCTCCTCGGAGACACCCGAGATCTCGAACATGACGCGGCCCGGCTTGACGTTGGCGACCCACCACTCGGGCGAACCCTTACCGGAACCCATGCGGGTCTCGGCCGGCTTCTTCGTGAGCGGACGGTCGGGGTAGATGTTGATCCACACCTTGCCGCCGCGCTTGATGTGACGCGTCACCGCGATACGAGCGGACTCGATCTGGCGGTTGGTCACGTAAGCGGGCGTCAGGGCCTGGATGCCGTACTCGCCGAACGACACCTTGGTGCCGCCGGTGGCCTGGCCACGGCGACCCGGGTGGTGCTGCTTGCGGTACTTGACTCGACGGGGAATCAACATGGTTATGCCTCAACTCCTGCTGCGACCGGCTCCTGCGCCTTGGGCGCACGACGGCGGTCTCCGCGCTCGGGGCGCGACGACTTCTGGTTGGCCTGCTCGCGGGCGAGCTCCTTGTTGGTGATGTCGCCCTTGTAGATCCAGACCTTCACGCCGATGCGGCCGAAGGTGGTCTTCGCCTCGTAGAAGCCGTAGTCGATGTTCGCGCGGAGGGTGTGCAGCGGCACGCGACCCTCGCGGTAGAACTCCGAACGGCTCATCTCGGCGCCGCCGAGGCGGCCGGAGACCTGGATGCGGACGCCCTTGGCGCCGGCGCGCTGCGCGCCCTGCAGGCCCTTGCGCATCGCGCGGCGGAAGGCCACGCGGGCGGAGAGCTGCTCGGCGATGCCCTGCGCGACGAGCTGGGCGTCGGCCTCGGGGTTCTTCACCTCGAGGATGTTGAGCTGGATCTGCTTGCCGGTGAGCTTCTCGAGGTCGGCGCGGATGCGCTCGGCCTCGGCGCCGCGGCGACCGATCACGATGCCCGGGCGGGCGGTGTGGATGTCGACGCGGACGCGGTCACGCGTGCGCTCGATCTCGATGCGCGAGACACCCGCGCGGTCGAGCGAGGTCTGCAGCAGGCGACGGATGCGGACGTCCTCTGCGAGGTAGTCCGAGTAGCGCTGGCCGGGCTTGTTCGAGTCGGAGAACCACCGCGACACGTGGTCGGTGGTCACGCCGAGACGGAAGCCGTACGGGTTTACCTTCTGACCCATTACTTCGTACCCTCCTCGGGAGTGGCGAGCACAACAGTGATGTGGCTGGTGCGCTTGTTGATGCGGAACGCACGACCCTGGGCACGCGGCTGGAATCGCTTGAGGGTGACACCCTCGTCGACGAAAGCGCGCGACACGTAGAGGTCCTGCTCGTCCAGGTAGGTGTTCGAGGCATCGGCCTTGACGCGAGCGTTCGCGATGGCCGAGGCGACGAGCTTGTACACCGGCTCGCTCGCACCCTGGGGGCGAACTTCAGGATGGCCAGGGCCTCCTGAGCCTGCTTGCCGCGGATCATGTTGACGACGCGGCGGGCCTTCATGGGGGTCACGCGGATGTGACGCACGCGTGCGATCGACTCCACCATTTCTCTCCTCCTTCACGCCACCGCGTCAGCGGCGGCGGCCCTTCTTGTCGTCCTTCACGTGTCCACGGAAGGTGCGGGTGGGCGCGAACTCGCCGAGCTTGTGGCCCACCATGGTCTCGGTGACGAACACCGGGATGTGCTTGCGGCCGTCGTGCACGGCGATCGTGTGACCCAGCATTGCGGGGACGATCATCGAGCGACGCGACCACGTCTTGATGACGTTCTTGGAACCGGCCTCGTTCTGCGTGACGACCTTGCGAAGCAGGTGCTCGTCGACGAAGGGGCCCTTCTTGAGACTGCGCGGCATCTTCTCTTACTCCTACTTGCGCTTCTTGCCGACGGTGCGACGACGGACGATGAGCTTGTCGCTCTCCTTGTTGGGGCGACGGGTGCGGCCCTCGGCCTGACCCCAGGGGCTGACCGGGTGGCGACCACCGGAGGTCTTGCCCTCGCCACCACCGTGCGGGTGGTCGATCGGGTTCATGGCGACACCGCGCACGGTCGGGCGGACGCCCTTCCAGCGCTTGCGGCCGGCCTTGCCCCAGTTGATGTTCGACTGCTCGGCGTTGCCGACCTCGCCGACGGTCGCGCGGCAGCGCGCGTCGACGTTGCGGATCTCGCCCGACGGCAGGCGGAGCTGCGCGTAAGGGCCGTCCTTGGCGACGAGGCGCACCGAGGCGCCCGCCGAGCGGGCCATCTTGGCGCCGCCGCCGGGGCGGAGCTCGATGGCGTGCACCACGGTACCGGTCGGGATGTTGCGCAGCGGCAGGTTGTTGCCCGGCTTGATGTCGGCCGAGGGACCCGACTCGACGAGGTCGCCCTGCGAGAGGCGGCTCGGCGCCAGGATGTAGCGCTTGGTGCCGTCCACGAAGTGCAGCAGCGCGATGCGCGCGGTGCGGTTCGGGTCGTACTCGATGTGCGCGACCTTGGCGGGCACGCCGTCCTTGTCGTTGCGACGGAAGTCGATGACGCGGTACTGGCGCTTGTGGCCACCACCGATGTGGCGGGTGGTGATGCGGCCCTGGTTGTTGCGCCCGCCCGACTTGGACAGGGGCTTCAGCAGCGACTTCTCCGGCGTCGACCGGGTGATCTCCGCGAAGTCGGCGACGGACGAACCGCGACGACCCGGGGTCGTGGGCTTGTACTTGCGAATAGCCATTTCTCGGTTGCTCCTTAGCCGACAGCCGTGAAGATGTCGATCGAGCCCGACTTCAGCGTGATGATGGCGCGCTTGGTGTCCTTGCGCTTGCCCATGCCGAAGCGGGTGCGGCGGGTCTTGCCCTGGCGGTTGAGGGTGTTCACCTGCGCGACCTCGACCTTGAAGATCTGCTCGATGGCGAGCTTGATCTCGGTCTTGTTGGCGCGGGGGTCCACGATGAACGTGTACTTGCCCTCGTCGATCAGGTTGTAGCTCTTCTCGGAGACCACCGGCGCGATGATGATCTCGCGGGGGTCCTTGTTCCATGCGGCGCTCATGCGGAGACCTCTTCCTTCGTGGCCTTCGAGGCGATGAAGCCCTCGAGCGCGGCCTTGGTGAAGACGATGTCGTCGGAGACGAGCACGTCGTAGGCGTTCAGCTGGTCGAACGGCAGCACGTGCACGGTCGGGATGTTGCGGACGGCGCGCTCGTTGAGCTCGTCGTCGCGAGTGAGCACCACCAGGACGTGCTTCGACGACGCGACGCCGTCGAGCAGCTCGATCGCGGCCTTCGTCTTCGGCGTCTCGCCGGCGAAGAGGCCCTCGACCGCGTGCACGCGGCTGCCGCGGGCACGGTCGGAGAGCGCGCCGAGCAGGGCTGCGGCGATCATCTTCTTGGGCGTGCGCTGCGAGTAGTCGCGCGGGGTCGGGCCGTGGACGACGCCACCGCCGGTCATGTGCGGCGCGCGGATCGAACCCTGGCGGGCGCGACCCGTGCCCTTCTGCTTGAAGGGCTTGCGGCCGGCACCGGAGACCTCACCGCGGTTCTTGGTCTTGTGCGTGCCCTGGCGCGCGGCGGCGAGCTGGGCGACGACGACCTGGTGGATCAGCGGGACGTTGGTCTGCACGTCGAAGAGCTCGGCGGGCAGCTCGATCGAGCCGGCCTTCTTGCCCTTGACGTCGACGATGTCGAGTGAGGTAGCCATGGACTACGCTCCCTTCACTGCGTTGCGGACGAAAACGAGGCGGCCACGAGCGCCGGGGACGGCGCCCTTGACGAGCAGCAGGCCCTTCTCGGCGTCGACCGAGTGCACCTTGAGGTTCAGCACGGTCACGCGCTCGCCGCCCATGCGGCCGGCCATGCGCATGCCCTTGAAGACGCGGCTCGGGGTCGAGGACGCGCCGATCGAACCGGGCTTGCGGTGGTTGCGGTGGGCACCGTGCGAGGCGGAGACGCCCTTGAAGTTGTGGCGCTTCATGACACCGGCGAAGCCCTTGCCCTTCGAGGTGCCGACGACGTCGACCAGCTGGCCGGCCTCGAAGGTCTCCTCGACGGTGAGCTCCTGGCCCAGCGAGTAGTCGGCGGCGTCAGCGGTGCGGACCTCGGCGAGGTGGCGACGCGGGGTGACGCCCGCGGCCTCGAAGTGGCCGGCGGCCGGCTTGAGGACCTTGCGGGGGTCGATCTGGCCCGCGGCGATCTGGACGGCGCTGTAGCCGTCCTTCTCGGGGTGCGCAGCTGGGTGACGACGTTGGGGGCGATCTCGATGACGGTCACCGGAATGACGCGGTTCTGGTCGTCCCACACCTGGGTCATGCCGAGCTTGGTGCCCAGGAGACCCTTGACGGTCTTGGTAGCAGTCGTGGACATGGGTTACCTCAGAGCTTGATCTCGATGTTGACGTCGGCCGGAAGGTCGAGGCGCATGAGCGAGTCGACCGCCTTGGGGGTCGGGTCGACGATGTCGATCAGGCGCTTGTGGGTGCGCATCTCGAAGTGCTCGCGGCTGTCCTTGTACTTGTGGGGCGAGCGGATGACGCACACCACGTTCTTCTCCGTGGGGAGCGGCACCGGGCCGACCACGGTCGCACCCGCGCGGGTCACCGTGTCGACGATCTTGCGCGCCGAGGTGTCGATGACCTCGTGGTCGTACGACTTCAGTCGAATGCGGATCTTCTGTCCCGCCATGGCTGACTCTCTCTCTGTCAAGGCGTCGTACAGCTCGCGCTGCATTGGACGCCGTCGTAGCACTCCGTGTGGTGCACCACTGTTCTTCTGTCAACGGCTCGTGATCGAGCCTGTCGAGACCACCGCGAATCCTCGCGGATCCGATCGCCTCGACACGCTCGACCGTCGAACCTGTCACCGACTCGTGCGCGCGGGCGCGAACCCGCTCGCGGACATGGCTGCGCCGTGTCCTTGCAGTTGTCGGTTGAGTCGTGTCCTGCTGCCCGCGGCCTAACCTGACCCCCGTGGGCTTCGCCCGAGGTGGTTATGCACTGCCTGGCAGTGATCCGAAACGCGCGCACGTTCGCCACGCGTTCGAAATGTTGAACTCAACGAGTTTGCCACATCGCACGTCGTTCGTGCAACCCGGGCGTGTCGCGATCGGCGTGTCGCCCAGCGGACTCCCAGCGGGGAGCATCCGGCGGCCCCGATCAGCGCGTCAGCGCGCCTCCCAGCCCTGCTCCCGGAGCGCCTGACGCGCCTGCTCGCGAGCCGAGTACGCCGTCTTCACGCCGCGGATCTCGCGGTAGTTCTGGTGCCCCGGGCCCGCCCACAGGATGGAGTCCTCCGCTGTGCAGAGCGAGACCGCGAGCCGGATCGCGCGCGGGGGCGGCGACACCACGTGCAGCTCCGCGTCGGGCCGCGCCGCGAGCGCGCCCTCCGCGAGCGTGCGGCGGATCGACGCGGCATCCTCGAACCGCGGGTGGTGGTCGGTGACGACGAGGATGTCGCTGCGCCGCACCGCCTCGGCCGCCATGTCGTGGCGCTTCGTCGTGTCGCGGTCGCCGTCGGCGCCGAAGACCATGATCACCTTGCCGGTGGTCACCGCGCGCACCGCGTCGAGCGTCTTCGCGAACGCGTCGGCGCTGTGGCCGAAGTCGACGTAGATCGCCGGCGAGCCCGGCGCCGCGACGTTCTCGGTGCGACCGGGGATCGGCGGGATCGCGCCGTCGTGCGCGAGCGCGTCGCGCACGACGTCGAACGAGCGCCCGCCCGCGATCAGCATGACGATGGCGAGGCCCGCGTTCGCCGCGTGGTGCTCGCCGATGGCGGGGATCATGGCCTCGAGTCGCTCGCCGTCGGGGCTCTCGAGTGCGAAGCGGGTGCCCTCGCGCGAGACCGCCGTGGTCCGCACGCGCCAGTCGGCCTCGACGTCGTCGCGCGAGGTGATCGTCTGCACCGGGATGCCGGAGCGCTCCACCACCCGCGCACCCCACGGGGTGTCGAGCGAGACCACGCCGGTCTCGGCCCGGTCGGTCTGGAACAGGGCCACCTTCTGGTCGAAGTACTCCTCCATCGACGCGTAGTCGTCGAGGTGGTCGTGGCTGAGGTTGGTGAACGCGGCGACCTGGAAGCGCACGCCGTCGATGCGGTGCCGCGTGAGGGCCTGCGCCGACACCTCGATCGCCGCGGTGGTGACGCCGCGCTCGCGCATCGTCGCGATGAGTGAGTGCATGTCGCTGGACTCGGGCGTGGTGAGCCCGGCGACGACGACCTCGCCGGCGACGCGCCGCTCCGCGGTGGAGCTGAGCCCCGCGACCTCGCCGAGTGCGCCGATCATGCCCTCGAGCAGGTGCACGGTGCTCGTCTTGCCGTTGGTGCCGGTCACGCCGAGCAGCTGGGGCGTGCCCTCGGTGTAGTCGTAGATGCGCGCAGCGACGGCGCCGAGCACCTCGCGCGGCACGGGCACGACGAGCACGGGCAGGGCGGATGCCTCGGCCAGCGCCGCCCCCTCCGCATCGGTCAGCAGCGCCACGGCGCCCGCCTCGGCGGCCTGGCCCGCGAACTGCGCGCCGTGCGCGTTCGCGCCGCGGATGCCCACGTAGAGGTCGCCCGGGCGCACCTGGCCCGACGCGAACGTCACGCCGGTGACCTGCACGTCCGCCGCGTCGGGCGCCACCTCGGCGCCTGCCGCGGCCGCGACCTCGCCGAGCGCGACCGGGTCGGTGCGTTCGGGGCGCAGGGTGATCGGCGCGGGGGCGATCTCGGTCAACGGGGCTCCTCTCGAGGCCGCAGGCGGCCACGGCGTCAGTCGCGTCGGCCACCGGCTCGTGACCGGCACCGTCGTGCGGGCGGGTCACCCGCGCATGCGTACCCAGCGATTCTAGGCGAGCGGGTGGTGCCTGCGGGAACGACGAAGGGGCCGGGCCCGAAGGCCCGACCCCTGTCGGTCGCGATGCTCCTGACGGAGCGGTTCGCTACTTGATGATCTTCGTGACCGTACCGGCGCCGACGGTGCGACCACCCTCGCGGATGGCGAAGCCGAGGCCCTCCTCCATGGCGATCGGCTGGATCAGGTCGACCGTCATGTCGGTGGTGTCGCCGGGCATGACCATCTCGGTGCCCTCGGGCAGCGTGATGACGCCGGTGACGTCGGTGGTGCGGAAGTAGAACTGCGGACGGTAGTTCGCGTAGAACGGGTTGTGGCGGCCACCCTCGTCCTTGGACAGGATGTACGCGGTGCCCTCGAACTCGGTGTGCGGCGTGACGGAACCCGGAGCGACGACGACCTGGCCGCGCTCGACCTCCTCGCGCTTGAGACCGCGGAGCAGGAGACCGCAGTTCTCGCCGGCCCACGCCTCGTCGAGCTGCTTGTGGAACATCTCGATACCGGTGACCGTGGTCTTCTGCGTCGGGCGGATGCCGACGATCTCGACCTCGGAGTTGATCTTCAGCGTGCCGCGCTCCGCACGGCCGGTGACGACGGTTCCACGACCGGTGATCGTGAAGACGTCCTCGATCGGCATGAGGAACGGCTTGTCCTTGTCGCGCACGGGGTCCGGGATCGAGTCGTCCACGGCCTCCATGAGCTCGAGCACCGAGTTGACCCACTGCTCGTCGCCCTCGAGCGCCTTGAGGCCCGAGACGCGCACGACCGGAGCGTCGTCGCCCGGGAAGCCCTGGCTCGAGAGGAGCTCGCGGACCTCGAGCTCGACGAGCTCCAGGATCTCCTCGTCGTCGACCATGTCGGCCTTGTTCAGCGCGACGAGCAGGTAGGGAACGCCGACCTGCTTGGCGAGCAGCACGTGCTCACGCGTCTGGGCCATGGGGCCGTCGGTCGCCGCGACCACGAGGATCGCGCCGTCCATCTGGGCCGCACCGGTGATCATGTTCTTGATGTAGTCGGCGTGACCCGGGGCGTCGACGTGCGCGTAGTGGCGCTTCGGCGTCTCGTACTCGACGTGCGAGATGTTGATCGTGATGCCGCGCTGGCGCTCCTCGGGAGCGGAGTCGATCGAAGCGAAGTCGCGCAGCACGTTGACGTCCGACGGGTACTTGTCAGCGAGCACCTTCGAGATCGCAGCGGTGAGCGTGGTCTTGCCGTGGTCGACGTGACCGATCGTTCCGATGTTGACGTGCGGCTTGGTCCGCTCGAACTTGGCCTTAGCCACTGTGGGTCCTCCTCAGGACTTACGTGTAGAAGCGCCGGGCGCCGGATTGCGCTCGGTGTCCTACGGGGTGTGTTGGGTATGTTACGCGAACCGGGTGGTTGCGCGCTGTGGAGGGCTACTCGCCCTTGTTCTTCTGGACGATCTCGTCGGCGACCGCCTTCGGGACCTCCGCGTAGCTCTCGAAGGTCATCGAGTACACCGCGCGGCCCGAGGTCTTCGACCGCAGGTCGCCGATGTAACCGAACATCTCCGACAGCGGGACGTTGGCGCGAATCACCTTCACACCACTGGCGTCCTCCATCGACTGGATCTGCCCGCGGCGCGAGTTCAGGTCGCCGATGACGTCGCCCATGTACTCCTCGGGCGTACGCACCTCGACGGCCATCAGCGGCTCGAGCAGAACCGGGTTCGCCTTCCGAGCGGCTTCCTTGAAGCCCATCGAACCGGCGATCTTGAACGCCATCTCCGAGGAGTCGACGTCGTGCGAGGCACCGTCCAGCAGCGTCGCCTTGACACCCACCATGGGGTATCCGGCGAGGATGCCGTACTGCATCGCGTCCTGGAATCCGGCGTCGACCGAGGGGATGTACTCCCGCGGGATGCGACCACCGGTGACCTTGTTCTCGAACTCGTAGGTCGTCTCGGCCGTGACCTCGAGCGGCTCGATCGCGAACTGGATCTTCGCGAACTGGCCCGATCCACCCGTCTGCTTCTTGTGGGTGTAGTCGTGCTTCTCGACCTTGCGCTTCAGGGTCTCGCGGTACGCGACCTGCGGCTTGCCGACGTTCGCCTCGACCTTGAACTCCCGCTTCATGCGGTCGACCAGGATGTCGAGGTGGAGCTCGCCCATGCCCTTGATGACGGTCTGGCCGGTCTCCGCGACCTGCTCGGTGCGGAAGGTCGGGTCCTCCTCGGCGAGCTTCTGGATCGCCGTGCCGAGCTTCTCCTGGTCGGCCTTGGTCTTCGGCTCGATCGCGACCTCGATCACGGGGTCGGGGAACGTCATCGACTCGAGGATGACCTGCTCGTTCGGGTCGGACAGGGTGTCGCCCGTGGTGGTGTCCTTCAGGCCGATGACCGCGTAGATGTGGCCGGCGGTGACGAAGTCGACCGGGTTCTCCTTGTTGGCGTGCATCTGGAAGATCTTCCCGATGCGCTCCTTCTTGCCCTTGGCCGTGTTGATGACCTGGCCGCCCGAGTCGAGACGACCCGAGTAGACGCGGATGTAGGTCAGACGACCGAAGAACGGGTGCGTCATGATCTTGAACGCGAGCGCGGCGAACGGCTCGTCGGCGTCGGCGTGACGCGGGACGATGGTCTCCTCGTCGCGGGCGTCGTGCGCCTCGATGGCCGGCATGTCCAGCGGCGACGGCAGGTAGTCCACGACCGCGTCGAGCATGGGCTGCACGCCGCGGTTCTTGAACGCCGAGCCGCAGAGCACGGGGTAGATCTCGCTGTTGATGGTGAGCTTGCGGATCGCGCCCTTGATCTCGGCGACCGTGAGCTCCTCGCCGCCGAAGTACTTCTCGAGCAGCGCGTCGTCGGTCTCGGCGACGGTCTCGAGCAGCGTCTGGCGGTACTCCTCGGCCTTGTCCTTCAGGTCGGCCGGGATCTCCTGCACCTCGTACTTCGCGCCGAGCGTCACGTCGCCCTTCGCGTCGCCGGGCCACACGAGCGCGCGCATCTCGACGAGGTCGATCACGCCGAGGAAGTCGTTCTCGGCACCGATCGGCAGCTGCAGCACGAGCGGCTTGGCGCCCAGGCGGCTGACGATGGTGTCGACGGTGAAGTAGAAGTCCGCACCGAGCTTGTCCATCTTGTTGACGAAGCAGATGCGCGGCACGTTGTACTTGTCGGCCTGGCGCCAGACGGTCTCGGACTGGGGCTCGACGCCCTCCTTGCCGTCGAAGACGGCGACCGCGCCGTCGAGCACGCGGAGGTTGCGCTCCACCTCCACGGTGAAGTCGACGTGGCCGGGCGTGTCGATGATGTTCAGCTGGATGTTGTTCCAGAAGCACGTCGTCGCGGCCGACGTGATGGTGATGCCGCGCTCCTGCTCCTGCGCCATCCAGTCCATCGTGGCGGCGCCGTCGTGCACCTCGCCGATCTTGTGCGTGATGCCCGTGTAGAACAGGATGCGCTCGGTCGTGGTGGTCTTGCCGGCATCGATGTGGGCCATGATGCCGAAGTTGCGGACCTTGGTCAGGTCGGTGAGCACATCCTGTGCCACGGGTTCCTCCGGGGGATTTCGTTGACGGGGTGGGGGTGAGCGGATGCCGCGGGGCGTCGCCTCGCGGCATCCGCCCGCCTCTTACCAGCGGTAGTGGGCGAAGGCGCGGTTCGACTCGGCCATCTTGTGGGTGTCCTCGCGGCGCTTGACCGCGGCACCCAGGCCGTTCGAGGCGTCGAGGATCTCGTTGGTGAGACGCTCGGTCATGGTCTTCTCGCGGCGGGCCTTGGCGTAGCTGGTGAGCCAGCGCAGCGCCAGGGTGTTCGCACGGTGGGGCTTGACCTCGACGGGGACCTGGTAGGTCGAGCCGCCGACGCGACGCGAGCGGACCTCGAGGGTCGGGCGCACGTTGTCGAGGGCCTTCTTGAGGGTCACGACGGCGTCCTGGCCGGACTTCGAGGCGACGTTCTCGAGCGCGTCGTAGACGATGCGCTGCGCGAGGTCCTTCTTGCCGTCGACGAGGATCTTGTTGACGAGCTGGCTGACGACGGGCGAGCCGTAGACCGGGTCGGCGACGACGGGGCGCTTCGGAGCGGGTCCCTTGCGAGGCATTACTTCTTCTCCATCTTCGCGCCGTAGCGGCTGCGCGACTGCTTGCGGTTCTTGACCGCCTGCGTGTCGAGCGCGCCGCGGATGATCTTGTAGCGGACGCCGGGGAGGTCCTTCACACGACCGCCGCGGACGAGCACCATCGAGTGCTCCTGCAGGTTGTGGCCCTCACCGGGGATGTAGGCGGTGACCTCGGTGCCGTTCGAGAGCTTCACGCGGGCGACCTTGCGCAGCGCCGAGTTCGGCTTCTTCGGGGTGGTGGTGTAGACGCGCGTGCAGACGCCGCGCTGCTGGGGGTTGGCCTTCAGGGCCGGGGCCTTGGTCTTGTCGACCTTCGGCGAGCGGCCCTTGCGGACCAGCTGCTGAATGGTGGGCACTCGTTCTCCTTGTTCATGCTGCACGGTGACAGCGGTGATGGATTGTGTCGCATCATGACCCACCGGCACCGCAGAGCTGCAGCGCCTTCGTATGGTGGGTATGCCGTGGGGGTAACTCGTCCAGAGTTCCCTTGGAGTGTGGATCCGTTCGCTACCCGGCTCGTACCCGGGGGCACGCTTCAGGCGCGCGGCGAAGCGCACACCAGATCAATGTTACCCGGGGTGTTCTGGGTGGTCAAATGGCGGCGCGAGCCCCCAGCGACTGCTCAGGGACCGGCTCAGGGCCCCGGCCACATGGGCGAGTCGAGCTCGCGGTCGAGGTCGGCGAGGAGCTCGGCGACCTGCGGCTCGACGACGCCGGCGATCCCCTCCGCGATGCGCGCGCGGTGGTCGCGCAGCGCGGCGCAGATGCGGCGCCCGATCTGCTTCGCGAACTCGTCCGCCAGCCGGACCTCCTCGCGGATGGCGGCCTTCTCCTCGGCCGAGAGGGGGCGCGGATGCTCCGCCTCCGCGCCCTCCGCCGCGTCGCGCTCGAGCCCGCCGATCGTGAACAGGAACGGCTGGTCGGGCGACGGGTCCGGATCGAGCTCGAGTCCGCGGTACTCGGGGTCGAGCCCCTCGCCCGGACGGTAGGGCCGACGCGCCTTGCGCTCCTCGGCCTGGCGCAGCTCGCGGTGCAGCAGCGGGAGGTTGCGGTCGGTGTAGTCGTCGACGGCCACGTCGATGATGCCCTTCATGCGCATCGACAGGGCGTGCTGCACGCCGTGCGGCACGTCGACCTCGAGGCCCGCCGCGGCGAGGATCGGCGAGCCGAAGCAGCGTCGGCAGAGCCGCACCCGGGCACGTGCGGTGCCGGGGCGCCACCGCGGGAGCCAGCGGAGCCAGTTGTCGACCTCGTGGCTGACCCGAGCCTCGATCGACCCGTCCATCGCGGTTCACGCTAGCGCGTGCACGCCTCCGATGCACCGCGCGGCGGACGCACGGCGCGTCACGTGCGCTCCTCCCAGGGCCAGCGCGGCGGCCCGGCGCTGCGGCCGCGCCGCCGGACGAGCGCGATGTCGGCCCACGTCACGGCCGCCGCGAAGAGCGCCACGATCGACGTGAACGGGCTCAGCACGAGGGTGACGGCGAAGTCGAGCGAGTCGACGGTGCCCCCGTACGCGATCACCCCGGTCAGCACGTACCCGGCCCACGCGGCGACGCCCGTCCAGATGCCGAACCAGGTGGAGGCGGCCTGGTCGCGGAACCGGCGACCGGGCACCGCGAACAGCAGCATCGCCAGCAGCACCAGCACCGCCACCCCGACCATCGCGGGGCCGAGCAGCAGGCCCGCGTCGGGCAACGTGATCGGGTCGCCGCCGAACAGCAGGGCGAGGAAGCCGAACGCGCAGACCAGGGCGGCGAGATACGTCGCGGTCGCGAACGGGGCGAGCGCCCGGGCGTAGTTCCGCTGGTCGGCGTCCATCGTCCGAGCCTACGCCGCAGGCCCCGGCCCGAACGCGCCGAGGGGAGGCTCGCGCCTCCCCTCGTTCCGCGTCCCCCGCCGATCAGCCGCCCGCGAGCTGCTGGTCGAGGTCCTGGATCGCGTGCATCATCGCGCGCAGCGACTCGCCCATCTCGCCGATGCCGTCCACGGCCGACTTCAGGCCCGTCGTCAGCTCCTCGTAGCCCTGCCCGAACCGGCCGGACGCGTGCTGGGTGCGGAAGTCCTCGCCCAGCAGGTTGTCCACCGACGCCTTCAGCTGGTCGAGCTGCGCCTGGATGTCGTCCCGCGCGTCGCCGAGCTTCGCCGCCATGGCCTCCATCTCGCCGTACGACGCTCCGAAGTCCGCCATGAGTTCCACCTTCCCGATCGTCTCCACCGGTCCCTCGCGGACCGAACGACACCTACGCTAACCCGGCCCGCACCGACGGGCGATGGGCAGCGCTCCCCACCCGTGGACAGTGCACGCTCACGCCGAGTGCGGGGCCTGCGGTGGCACGTGCGCCGCCTCGGCCTCGGCGAGCAGCAGGGCCCCCACCGGCTCGGACGAGATCGCGCGCACCCGTCGCGGAGCGAGCAGCCCGCGCCGCGACAGCCGCTCGAGTGCGGCAGCGCGCGCTGCCTCCATCGCCGATCGTTCGTCGTCCGACAGCGCCGCGAGCGCCTCGTCGACTCGTTCGACCGCGCGGAGCCGCGCGTCGGCGACGTCGGCGAGGAACGGGTCGGCGATCGCCCGGTCGTCGGCCGTGTCGGCGTCCAGTGCCGCGCGCATCCGCACCCGGCGCACCGAATCCACGACCGCGAGCGCCAGCATGGGGACGGCGGACACCACGATCACCGGGAGCCAGCCGTCGGCCGAGGCCGCGTTCAGCGGGTCGTCCGCGACCCGCTGGAGTGCGAGGCCGGCGGTCACCACCCCCACCGCGCCGGTGCCGATGGCGATGCGCGGCAGGGGCTGCAGCAGCCGTGGCGCGGCCGGCGCGGCGACGAGCAGCACGAGCGCGGCGACGCCGGAGACGGACGCGAGCACGCCGCCGACGGCGAGGGCGTCGGCCAGCCCGATCGTCCCGCGAGCGACGAGCAGCGCGAAGGCGACCGTGACCGGCAGCAGGAGTGCCCCGGTGAGCAGCAGCGAGGCGCACCCGGCGCGGGGATGGTCGGACTCGGCACGTGCCGCGATGCGCACGACCGCGGCGGCGCCGCCCTGCGCGCGGTCGGCCGCCGCCACCTCGTCGCCGTAGTCCCGCGCTTCGCGCTCGACGGCGCCCAGCACGTCGGGCGCGGAGGCGAGCAGCCGACGGTCGAGGTCGGCGAGCTCGGCGGGGCCGGCGGCGCGCACGGACCGGGCCCACTCGGCGGCGGCGTCGGCACCGGGCATCCGCTCGCCGCCTGCCGGCTCGGAACCCGCCGGTTCAGCCATCGGACGGCAGGATGCGCAGGGTCTGCACGATCTGCTCGAGCTGCTCCTCGAGCAGGCCGAGTACGGTCGGCCTGGTGGGCGAGGTCAGCACGTGCACCGCGAACCCGTCGGCCGCGAAGGCGTAGCTGATGCCGCCGACCGGGTGCCCGGCGGCATCCGGTGCCGCAGCGACGAAGGTCGACCTGCGACCGGCGCCGAGGCCCGCCGCGGTCACGTCCTCGACCACGGGCGGGATCGCGAGCGGCAGGTCGGGCGTGAGCGCGTGGCGCAGCCCCGCCGCGACGTCGTCGCCCTCGGCGATCGCGGCGACGCGCACGTGCACGACCGCGGTGACCGGCACCGCGTACGGGCGGAACAGCAGGGTGAGCGCGTCGTCGGGGGCGACCTGCGCGCGCACCTCGTCGAGCATCACCCGGAGCGCCATGCGCTGCTCGTCGCCGAACGCGCCGCGCCCGGCGGCGTAGCCGGCCTCGAGCTCGGACGCGAACGCGTCCCACCGTTCGGCCGTCGCCTCGCGGGGCACGACGCTCCACGAGGCATCCGGCACCTGCAGGTCGAGGTCCGTGGCGTTCACCGGGCGCCCTCCGTCCGGGGCATCCAGGCGAAGGTGCCCATGATCGCGTCGGCGACCAGGATGAAGCCGGCGAGCGGATGCTCCGAGGGGGCCGTGCCCACGGGGTGCGCGATGACCGCGGCGAAGCGCAGGGCGCTGCGACGACGCGTCCCGGGGATGGGCGTGAGGTACGAGACCGTGTGCGAGCCGATGCGCTCGCCGTTCACCTCGTGCGTGCCCGAGCGCTCCCAGCGGATCATGGCGCGGTCCTCGTTCAGGGCGCGTGCGCCGTGGCTGCGGATGAGCTCGGACACCTGCGCATCGAGCGTGCCGCCGTCGGGCGCGGTCATGCGGGTCGCGGTGATCGACATGGGCATGATGGCGTCGTCGGGCGCGGTGTCCTGTACGAAGTACGCGACCGCGTCGAGGCGGCGGAGGTCGGCGAACGCCTGGCGGGTCAGGGTGCGCAGCTGCGCGTTCAGGTCGGGCCGGTGCTGGCGGCGCAGGCGATCGGATGCCCGTGCGAGCATCGCCTGCTCCCCCACCTGATCGGGTGCGTGCTCGACCCACCCCGGCGGGAGGATGAGCTGGAACGGTGGGACCTCCGGGCGGGCGCCGAGGAGCTCGTCTCTCAGTGACATCCGTCACATCCTCGCGCGTCCGCGGGGCGCACGCGAACCGACGGCCTCGCCGTGCGGGTCACGAGGTCGCGGCCAGCTGCTCGCGCCAGGTGTCGACGGGAGGCTCGGGCGGCGTCGCGGTGCCGAACACGCCCACGATGTTCGAGATCGTGGTCTTGATGTTGACGTCCATGTGGCCCGCCACGAGGTGCGCCGCGTTGACGCCGTTGTCGGTGGCTGCCTGAAGGGCGACGTTGTCGGCGACACCCATGTACCGCGCGAAGATGTCGGCTCCGCCGCCCATCTCGCCGGCGATCTCGGTGAACAGCGAGCGCCCTGCGCCGGCCAGCCCGGGCACCCCGCTTCCCGCCGCGGTGAAGCCGGTCCGCACGGCGGTCCAGCCGCTGCGGACCTGGCCGATCGCGGGGCCGAACTCGTCGGCCGCGACGAACCCCTTGAGGAACGCCTTCGTGCCCGCCTCGCCGCCCTCGGCGAAGGCGCCCAGCTTGCCGATGGGGATCACGCCGACGATCGCCCACGCGACGTCGCCCCACGACGCGCGCCCGTAGAACTTCATGTAGACCGTGAGCGCGAGCGCGAGGATCGCGGCGATGGTGCCGAGCACCGCGATGAGCGGCCCGCCGATGACGATCGCGAGCACCGCGAGCACGATGCCGACCACCTGGAGCACCTTGAGCGCGGTGTCGGCGAAGCCGGCGAGGTCGTCGGTCCACGAGTCCTCGATGCCGCCGTCGGTCGCCGTGCCGATCGCGTCGGTCGCGCGCTCGAACGCCGTCTCCCAGGTGTCGTAGCGGGCGTCGTAGTCGTCGGCGAGCAGCTCCCAGGCGTCGTGCGCCTGCTCCCGCGCGATCCGTGCGTTCTCCCGGGTCGTGTCGTCGGTCGCGCCGGTCTCCGGGTCGGGCATGGGCAGCGGCATGGTCGCGTACTCCATGTGCCGCGACGTGTACGTGTTCCACGCCTGCTCGCAGTCGTCGAGGAGGGTGCGGAGCCCCGTCTGGACCTCCTCGAGCGAACCCGCGTAGACCTTCAGCGCCAGCCCCGTGGGCGAGTAGCGCTCGCCGGCGAGCCGCAGCTCCTCGTGCACGTCGCCGATGACCTCGCGGAGCGCGTCGACGCTCAGGCCCTCCATGCCCTCCGCGCCCTCGGCGATCGCCTTGAGCAGCCCGGCGGACTCGCGCATCTGCATGCCGAGGTCGACGATCTCGTCGCCGCGGCGCGTGATGTCGCCGGGGTGGCCCTCGATCCACTCGATCTCGCGGCCCAGGCGGGTGGGATCCATGCGTGTCGCTCCTCGTCGGTGTGGTCGTCGGGTGGGTCAGCCGCGCGGCAGGTCGCGGGTCTCGCCGGCGTCGACGCTCAGGGACTTCGACGCCTCGACGTCCCAGTCCTCCCACGCGGCGCCGGTCTCCTCGACGTGCTGCTGCACCTTGGCGATGTCCTCGCGGAGGAACCGCCTCCGGTCGTCCCAGCCCGACTCGAAGCTGCTCGCCTTCGAACGCAGCTCGCCGCGCCCGCACGGCGTGCCGATCGCCTCCTCGAGCTGGTCCGACCGGTTCGAGGCCTCGTCGAGCTCGACCAGGATCTGCTTGAGCGAGCCGTTGAGCTCGTTCAGCACCGAGTAGCTGATCAGCACGTCCGACATGTTGCGCCTCCTCGGGTGTCTGCCGGTTCGCTGCCGGCGATGGCGAGCCTATTGCCGGCCCGGGCGTCGGGGACATGGGGAGCGATCCCCATCGGAGGCATCCGTGTCATGACAGCGGCAGCTGCACCGTCTGGATGCGGCCGTTCTGCACGAAGATGCCACGGCCCTCGGGGAAGTCCGCTCGCTTGACCTTGGGGAACGGCACCTTGAACACCGAGTCGCCGTCGTAGGCGTCGGGCCGCAGCGCCACGCCGCGACGCCCGGCCTTGAAGTCGCCGATGAAGCCGAACCCGCTCGAGAGCAGCGACACGTCGGCGTCGCCCACGAGGAAGTGGTCGCTGCGGTTCACGGCCTGGAAGAGCTCCTTGAGCGGGCGCTCGGCCTCGGTGTCGGCGAACTGCGTGACCTGCTCGACCACGACCATGATGCGGTGGCCGAGCGACTCGTCGGGGATGAGGTCGACGAGCTCCTTCGCCAGCGCCTTCGCGTCGGCCACGTTCGTGGCGCTGCGCGTCCACGGCGCGTGCTCGCCGAGCTGCGCGCGACGGCCGGCGAAGTGGAAGAGGCGCACGTCGGGATCGAACCGCCGCATGGCGTCGACGAGGCCGCGCAGCGCCTGCGACTTGCCGCTCTGGGGCGGGCCGGTCACCGCGAAGGTGCCGACGGGCTCGAAGCCGATCGGGCCGAGGGTCTCGTCGGCGAGGCCGAGCACCGGCTCGCCGGCGACCTGCTCGGGCAGGTGCTCCGCGGGGTACGAGACGGGCAGCGCGCCGATGCCCGGTGCCTCGGGCGCGCCCTCCCGGCGGAGGCGCTCGGCGAGCGCCTCGAGCGCCGTGGTCTGCATGGCGACGTTCGTCGAGCCGCCCAGCACCGCGACCTGCGCCTCGGCGCCGTCGACGATCGCCCGGCCCGGAGCGGAGCGCTCGTCGAGCACGTCCTTCGGCACCCCGAGCACCTGGTAGGCCGTCTCCTCGGAGAGCCGCAGCACGATGCGCTTGGTGATGTTCGCCGCGACCGCGGTGGGCACCGCGCCCGCACGATCGGCCGTGGCGACCACGTGCACCCCGAGCGGTCGGCCCTCGCCGAGGATGCGCATGAACGCGTTGTAGAACGGCGCGCGGACCGCGGCGCCGTCCCACTCCGCACGGAACTGCGCGAACCCGTCGACGAGCACGAACACGCGCGGCTCGCTGCGTCCGGTCAGCTCGCGGTACTCGGTCAGGCTCGCCGCGTTGACCGCGCTGAACTCGCGGCCGCGGCGGTCGAGCAGGTCGCCGACGGTGCGCAGCAGCCGCTGGATTCGCTCCGGGTCGTCGCCCGGGATGACCGCGCCCACGTGCGGCAGCGACTCGAGCGACCGCAACGAACCCGACCCGAAGTCGAGCCCGTACACCTGCGCCGCGCCGGTGTCGGGGCGCATGCCGGCCGCGATGGCGACCGTGCGCAGCGCGGTCGACTTCCCCGCGCCGCTCGTGCCGTAGACGAGCATCGACCCGTCGCGGTCGGGCACGAAGTGCACTGGCTCCTGCAGCTGCCGCTCCGGCCGGTCGGCGAGCCCGACGACCACCTGCGCGTCGCCCGCGACCGGCAGGTCGACGAGGTCGACCGCCGGGGCGAGGTCGTCGAGCCAGGGCCGGCGCGGCGTGGGGATCGACGCCAGGGTCGCCGCCTCCACGAAGCTGCGCACCATGCGCTTCTGGTCGTTCGGGCCGGGATCCGAGCCGAGGTCGGCGGCCTCCGGCTCGGCGTCGGCCTCCCAGAGCACCACGCCGCCGAACCGCAGCTCGGCGACGCGCACCTCGGCCTCGGTCTGCTCGTCGACGCTCCAGCCGCCCGCGTACGCCGCCTGGAACGACACCAGCCGGCCCGGCCCCGTCTTCGCGATCGCGCGCCCGGGTAGCGACGGGTCGAAGCCCGCCGCGACGGCGTCGCCGACCACGTCGCGGGAGTCGGACTCGTCGGCCATGCGCAGCGCGACCCGCAGGTTCGTGTTCGCGCGCAGGTTGTCCTTGATCACGCCGGCCGGCCGCTGCGTCGCCATGATCAGGTGGATGCCCAGCGAGCGCCCGCGCTGGGCGATGTCGACGACGCCGTCGACGAACTCGGGCACCTCGTTCGCGAGCGCCGCGAACTCGTCGATCACGAGCACGAGCGCCGGCGGGCACTCGGGGTCGCGCCGCCGCTCGAGCTCCAGCAGGTCCTTCGCCTTCTTGCGGTTGAAGAGCCGCTCGCGGTGGTGCAGCTCCGCCCGGAGGCTCGTGAGCGCGCGGCGCACGAGGTGCGGGCTCAGGTCGGTCACGAGGCCCACGCAGTGCGGCAGGTCGACGCAGTCGGCGAACGCCGACCCGCCCTTGTAGTCGACGAACAGGAACGTCACGCGGTCGGGGCTGTACTCGGCGGCCATGCCGAGCACCCATGCCTGGAGGAACTCCGACTTGCCCGAGCCCGTGGTGCCGCCCACCAGCGCGTGCGGGCCCTGGCTGCGCAGGTCGAGGGTCATCGCGTCGGGGCTCGACTGGCCCACGAACGCCTTGAGCGTGCCGGCGCGCTTCAGCCGGGGCAGCGGCGCACCGGACCGGTCGGCGACCGAGTCGTTCTGCCGCCAGCGCTCGACCACGCTCGATGCCTGGTCGGCGAGGTCGTGGCCGATGAGCCCGAGCATCGACGCCGAGCGCGGCAGGTCGCTCGAATCGGCCACCACGGTGCTCGCGTCGACGACGGGCGCGAGGCGCTTCGCGAACACGTCGGCGTACGCGGCCGAGACGCCCTCGACGCGCACTTGCTCGTAGGTACGGCCGGCGCGGACGAGTCCGACCGTGGCATCCTCGAGCCCCCGGGACGCGTCGATGTACGACCGGCACGCGGCGGGCAGCGACTCGACGCTCGACCCGAGGAAGATCGTGTAGATGCCCGCGTCGGCACCCCGCTCGATGACCTGCGTGAGGCGCGGCCGGTCCACCGGGGCATCCGCCGACACGAACAGCACGAGCGCCATGTCGCCGTCGACCTCGCCGCCCTGGTCGATCGCCTCGCCGATCTGCGACCCGAGCTCCATCGCGGTGTCGGCGTCGCGGAGCGGGCCCCGGCGCGTGGCCGTGCCCGACAGGCGCTGCAGGATCGTCTCCTCGAGCGCGTTCAGCAGCGCGGTGCCCGTGGCCTGGCTGTCGGCCAGCGCGAACTGCGCGAACGGCGAACGCGGGCTCGTGGTGTGCGGCATCCACTTCAGCCACTCGAGCTCGCGCGCCCAGCCGGGATCGACGATCGCGGCCGTGATGATCTCGTTCGGCGCGTGCAGGCCGAACAGCTGCACGCCGAGGCCGCGCACGACGTCGGCGGCGACGCCCCGGGGGCCGGCCACGCCCAGCGCACCGGCGCTCGGCAGGAGCTCCACGACGGGGATGTCGTCGATGGTGGCGAAGCGCTCCCGCAGGTTCTCGACGCGGGCGGCGTACTCCGGGATGCCGCCCCCGCCGGGTGACGGCGCGATCGAATTGCGGCTCGTCGCACGACCCGTGCCGAGCCGGAACGACAGGAAGTTCCAGTGCTCGGGGCGCCGGGTCCAGAGCATCGGGCCGAGGCGCATGGCCTGCTCGTAGACCGTCGCGACCGCGGGCGCCTCGCCCTGCCGGCGGTCGAACTCGACCTCGACCTCCGCGGTCAGGCGCTCCTCGAGCGCCTCGGCCTGGAGCTCGAACGTCTCGATCTCCTGGCGGACCTTCCGGCTCGTGAAGCTCCGTTGGCCGAACCAGTTCGCCAGCAGCATGAGCGGTGCCATCGCGACGATGACCAGCGAGAGCACCCGCTGGGTCAGCGCGTAGATCGAGAGCCCCATGATGACCGGTGCGACGATCATCGGCCACGGGAACATGCGCGGCGTCGCCTCGGTGGGCAGGTCGGGGTGCGGGTACTCGGTGCCCGGGTAGCGCGGCTCCACGCGCGGCGACCGGTTGAACATCAGGGCGCCGCCGCGTTCGAGCACCGGGTCGTGCTCCACCTCGGCCGATGCGACGGGCGTGATCGCGACCTCGGTGTCGCCCAGCACGATGGGCTGGCCGGGGATCACGGTGAGGCGGGGCACGAGCCCGCCGTCGACGAGGATGCCGTTGGCCGAGTTCAGGTCGACGAGCTCGATGCCGTGGCCGACCTCGATGCGCGCGTGGCGCTTCGACACGAGCGGGTCGGCGAGCACGACGTCGGCGTCGCCGCCGCGGCCGATGACGCTGTGCCCCTCGGGCAGGTCGATGCGCCGGCCGGCCTCGGGTCCGCTGCGCACCTCGAGCACCGCGGCCGGTGCCGCGCGCCGCCCGCCCGTGCGCGCGCCCGCGTCGGGCACGACCGCCGCGCGGAAGCCCGACCCGATCGCCGCGTCGGCGAACAGCGCGCTCGACGCGAGCGTGGTGGCCTCGCGGGCGGTCGGGGCTGCGACGGCGAGGGTCAGCGGCACGCCCGCCGTGCCCGTGCCGCGCGGGTCGCTGCCGGCGATCGCACGCGCGACGTCGCCCACCGTCGCGGTCGCGTCGGAGGTGACCACGATGTCGACGTCGTCGCCGCCGGGGCGCCGGTAGGAGAGCTTGACCTTCATGCGCCGACCTCCGCGCGCTCGACCGTGAACGACCTGCCGCCGACCTCGACCCGGGCCCCCCAGGCGAGCGACATGCGCTCCCCGCGGGCAGCGCCACGGGCTCGCCGCCCGGCCCGCGCACCTCGGTGCCGTTGGTCGAGCCGCGGTCGGCGATCCAGAACCCCGACTCGTCGACGCCGAACGCGGCGTGCGTCTTCGAGATCTCCATGCGCGGGTCGTCGAGGGGCACCAACTGCGCCACCCGTTCGCCGGCCCGCGGCTCGGGCGCCCGGCCGAGCAGTCCGTCGCCGGTCACGTCGATGCGGCTGCCGTCGTCGAGCACGAGCACCGCGCCGATGCGGCCGTCTCCGGCCGGCCGGCCGTCTCCCGCAGGCGCGCCACCGAGCGCGGGCGGCACCCACGCCTCGTCGGCGGCGGGAGCGGCGACCACGCCCGATGCGGACCTCGCCGCGGGGATGAACGCGGCCGCGCCCGGGGCATCCGTCGCCAGTGACGGCAGCGACTCGCGTCGCGTGGACGGCGCCGGGACGAGCGCGCGCCGCGCCTGCCGCACGGCCTTCGCGTCCGCCGGATCGAGCGCGTGCCGAGCGTCGACCAGCCAGACCGAGCCCAGCCGGTCGAGCCAGCTCCGTCCGCGACGGGTCGGGTCCCAGAGGCCCGACGCGAACAGCAGCGCCGGTCCGAGCAGCGGCAGCAGCGACCACGACAGCCAGAGCACCGTGGCGCGCCAGGTGAGGCGCCAGAACCCCGGGCGGCCGAACGTGACCACGCTCACGCTGCGCAGCCCCGCGCTCGCCTTGCCCGCGGTCACGCCGCGGCGCCCGTGCAGGATGAGCTGCACCAGCCCGAACACCGCGAGCAGCACCTGGCTGACGAGCACGAGCACGAACGGCAGCAGCAGGTCGGACGGGGCGGCAGCGGATGCCTCGCCCAGCGCGACCGGCAGCAGCACGCGCAACAGCAGCACCGCCCCGACGACTCCCGGGGCGGCGAGCACCGACCAGATCGTCGCGTCGATCGTGAACGCGAGCATGCGACGGCCGGTGGGCGCCGACCGCACGCCGAGCACGTCGGCGTCGTCGAGGTCCGCGATGCCGCCGGCGCTCGTGCCGGGCTCGCGGACGGCTGCGGCCTGTGGGGTGACGCTCACGCCGGTTCCTTCCTCGTCGGCGCGGTCGCGCACCTCGATCCGGGCGGCGCGCACGCACCTGCATCCGAGGAGAACACCTCGCGGGCTCGCCGTCGATGGGGAGCGGTCACCACCGGACTCCCACCCTACGTGCGGCGGAGCCCCTCCGATGCACGACGGCGACGCGCCGTGGACAGACGGATGCCGCGGGCGGCGGCCGCCCGCGGCATCCGGAACCTGCGCTCAGTGACGCGTGAGCTGCGGCCCCGCCGCGAGCTGGCGGTCGTACTCCTCGTACGCCGCGCGGTTGCGCGCGGTCACGGTGCGGCCCCGCGCCGCGACCCACGCACCGAACCAGAGCGTCACCTCGCGCGCGAAGACGCCGGCGAGGATCGCGCGCGGGTCGAGCCAGCGCGCCGCGACGAAGTCGCCGACCTCGGCCGAGGTGAGGTTCCAGGCCTCGCCGAGCAGCGCGCCGCCGACGTACGAGAAGTACACGACGATGCCGACCAGGAGGCCGAAGACCGCGTACGCCCACCAGCCGTTCCGGTTCACGATCGCCGCGAGCAGGATGAACGAGAGGAAGAAGACGAGCACGGGCACCCAGAACGCGGGGTGGCCGAGGAACTGCAGGAACGCGTCGATCGGCTCGGCCGTCGAGCCCTGCACGAAGACCAGCAGGTAGCCGGCGAGCGCGTAGAGGGCCGCGAACGCGACCGTCGCGATGAGGCCGACGAGCACCCCGAAGCCCCGGTTGCCCCTCGGACGCGGCGGGGTGGGCGCCTGCACGTAGATCGCGCGCTGCTCGGGCTCGGCCGGCGGTGCCGGCGCCGCCGGGGCTGCCGGAGCCACGGGTGCGGGCGGCTCGGTCGTGGGCGCCTCGTCGGCAGCCGGGACCTGCTCGGTCGGGGTCTCCGGCTCGGCGGGCGCGGGCGCCGGCTCCGGCTCGGCCGCAGGTGCGGCGGGTTCGGCGACCGGCTCGTCCGCGGCCGCGGCGTCGGGCGCCGGGTGGTCGGCCTGCGCCCGCTGCACGGCGGCGTCGAGCTCCGAGGTGTCGGACTCCTGCGCGGAGTCGGTCGGCGGAGCCGGGGGCGCGGGCGGCTCCGACGTCGGTGCGGCATCGGCCTGCGGGGCATCCGCACCCGTCGTCGTGTCGGTCTCACCGGTGTCGGCCTGCGGCGTGCTCGTGGGCTCGTCCTCGGGTCGAGATCCGGGCGTCGTGTCGCTCATGTGGCACCCCTTCCGGGCGCGCCGAGCGCCCCGTCGCGGTCACTCTAGCAACGCGAGCCGCCCTCAGCCGGGCGCCGCGCACGGGTGTCGCGCGGCCGCGGGCCCGGCCCCGGATACACGACGAGGGCCCCGGATCGCTCCGGGGCCCTCGTCGTGTCGGCGTGACTACTGGTAGTTGCCGGGGGTGAAGTCGTCGCTCGAGAACGAGTCGAAGTCGACGAAGCTCAGGTCGCCCTCGGAGAAGACCGCGTCCTCGGAGAAGATGCGGTTCGGGTAGCGCTCCGCCTTCGCCTCCTCGGTCGCCTCGACCGTCACGTTGCGGTACTTGCCGAGCCCGGTACCGGCCGGGATCAGCTTGCCGATGATGACGTTCTCCTTGAGGCCGACCAGCGGGTCGGACTTGCCCTCCATGGCGGCCTGCGTGAGCACGCGGGTCGTCTCCTGGAAGGACGCGGCCGACAGCCACGACTCGGTCGCGAGCGAGGCCTTGGTGATGCCCATGACCTCCTGGCGGGCCGAGGCGGTCTTCTTGCCCTCGGTCAGCGACGCGCGGTTGATCTCGTTGTACCGGCTGCGGTCGACGAGCTCGCCCGGCAGCAGGTCGGTGTCGCCGTGGTCGACGACCGTGACCTTGCGCAGCATCTGGCGCACGATGACCTCGATGTGCTTGTCGTGGATCGGCACGCCCTGCGAGCGGTACACGTCCTGCACGCCCTCGACGAGGTGCTTCTGCACGGCGCGGACGCCCTTGACGCGGAGCACCTCCTTCGGGTCGACCGTTCCGACGATGATCTGCTCGCCGAGCTCGACGTGCTGGCCGTCCTCGACCAGGAGGGTCGAGCGCTTGAGCACGTTGTACGCGATCGGCTCGTCCCCGTTGTCGGGGGTGAGGATCACCTTGCGCTGCTTCTCGGTCTCGTCGATCGTGATCTTGCCGGGGGCCTCCGCGATCGGCGACGCACCCTTGGGGGTGCGGGCCTCGAAGAGCTCCTGCACGCGGGGCAGACCCTGCGTGATGTCGTCGGCCGAGGCCGAACCACCGGTGTGGAAGGTACGCATGGTCAGCTGCGTGCCGGGCTCGCCGATCGACTGGGCCGCGATGATGCCGACGGCCTCGCCGATGTCGACGAGCTTGCCGGTCGCGAGCGAACGGCCGTAGCACTTCGCGCAGACGCCGACGCTCGACTCGCAGGTGAGCACCGAGCGGACCTTGATCGACTCGACGCCCGCCTTGACCAGGCGGTCGATGAGCACGTCGCCCACGTCGGCGCCGGCCTCGGCCAGCACCTCGCCCGTGGCATCGACGGCGTCGGATGCCAGGTTGCGCGAGTACACCGAGTTGTCGACGTCGGCCGCCTCGCGGAGCACGCCCGCCTCGTCGGCCTCGGCGATCGTGAAGGCCAGGCCGCGAGTCGTGCCGCAGTCCTCCTCGCGGATGATGACGTCCTGCGAGACGTCGACCAGACGACGCGTCAGGTAGCCCGAGTCCGCGGTGCGGAGCGCGGTGTCGGCGAGACCCTTGCGGGCACCGTGCGTGGCGATGAAGTACTCCGCCACGGTCAGGCCCTCGCGGTAGCTCGAGATGATCGGGCGCGGGATGATCTCACCCTTCGGGTTGTTCACCAGACCGCGCATACCGGCGATGTTGCGCACCTGCAGCCAGTTACCGCGAGCACCCGAGGACACCATGCGGTTGATGGTGTTGTCCTCCGGGAAGTTCTCGCGCATGGCCTGGGCGACCTCGTCGGTGGCCTTGGTCCAGATCTGGATGAGCTCCTGACGACGCTCGAGGTCGGTCGTGAGACCCTTCTCGAACTGCGCCTGGACCTTCGCGGCCTCCTTCTCGTGCTTCGCCACGATCTCCGCCTTCTGCGGGGGTGCGACGACGTCGGAGAGGGCGACGGTCACGCCGGAGCGGGTCGCCCAGCGGAAGCCGGCGTCCTTGATCCGGTCGAGGGTCGCTGCGACCTCCACCTTCGGGTAGCGCTCGGCGAGGTCGTTGACGATCGACGAGATCTGGCCCTTGCCGGCCTGCGCGTTGAAGTACGGGTAGTCCGTCGGCAGCGCCTCGTTGAAGAGGGCGCGACCGAGGGTCGTCTCCAGTGCGAACGGCTTGCCGGGCTCGAAGCCCTCGGGCGCCTCGCCCTCGGCGAAGTGCAGCCCGTCGAGACGGATCTTCACCTTCGCGTTGAGGTCGAGCTCGGTGCGCAGCGGCGAGTTCTGGTCGAACGCGAGGATCGCCTCGGCGATCGACGAGAACGCACGGCCCTCACCGGCGACGCCCTCCTTCTCGGTCGTCAGGTGGTGCAGGCCGATGATCATGTCCTGCGAGGGCAGGGTCACCGGACGGCCGTCCGACGGCTTCAGGATGTTGTTCGACGCGAGCATCAGGATGCGGGCCTCGGCCTGCGCCTCGACCGACAGCGGCAGGTGCACGGCCATCTGGTCGCCGTCGAAGTCCGCGTTGAACGCGGCGCAGACGAGCGGGTGCAGCTGGATGGCCTTGCCCTCGACGAGCTGCGGCTCGAACGCCTGGATGCCGAGGCGGTGCAGCGTGGGCGCGCGGTTCAGCAGGACGGGGCGCTCGCGGATGATCTCCTCGAGCACGTCCCACACCTGCGGGCGCGAACGCTCCACCATGCGCTTGGCGGCCTTGATGTTCTGCGCGTGGCTCAGGTCGATCAGGCGCTTGATGACGAACGGCTTGAACAGCTCGAGCGCCATCTGCTTGGGCAGGCCGCACTGGTGCAGCTTCAGCTGCGGGCCGACCACGATGACCGAACGGCCCGAGTAGTCGACGCGCTTGCCGAGCAGGTTCTGGCGGAACCGGCCCTGCTTGCCCTTCAGCATGTCGGACAGCGACTTGAGCGCACGGTTGCCGGTACCGGTGACCGGGCGACCACGACGGCCGTTGTCGAACAGCGCGTCGACGGCCTCCTGGAGCATCCGCTTCTCGTTGTTCACGATGATCTCGGGCGCGCCGAGGTCGAGCAGTCGACGGAGGCGGTTGTTGCGGTTGATCACGCGGCGGTACAGGTCGTTCAGGTCGCTCGTGGCGAAGCGGCCACCGTCGAGCTGCACCATCGGGCGCAGCTCCGGCGGGATGACCGGGACGACGTCGAGCACCATCGCGGCCGGCGAGTTGCCGGTGGCGAGGAACGAGTTGACGACGCGCAGGCGCTTGATGGCGCGGATCTTCTTCTGGCCCTTGCCCTCGGCGATCTGCAGGTGCAGGTCCTCCGCCTCGGCCTTCAGGTCGAAGCTCTCGAGCCGCTGCTTGATCGCCTCGGCGCCCATGTAGGCGTCGAAGTAGATGCCGAAGCGGTCCTGGAGCTCGTGGAACACCGGGTCCTCGGGCTTCAGGTCGCCGACCTTCAGCGTGCGGAACTCGTCCCAGACGCGCTCGAGGTGCGCGACCTGCTCGTCGGCCGACTTGCGGACGCCGGCCATCTCCTTGTCGGCGGCGGCCTCGGCGCGCTTCTTCTGGTCGCTCTTGGCACCGTCGGCCTCGAGCTGCGCGAGCTCCTCCTCCTTGCGGGTCATGAGCTCGGCGATGCGCGCGTCGCGCTGGTCGCCGATCGTCTTGATCTCGAGGCGGAGCTCGTTCTCGAGCCCGGGCAGGTCGGCGTGGCGACCCTCCTCGTCGATGTCGATGATCATGTACGCCGCGAAGTAGATGACCTTCTCGAGGTCCTTCGGAGCCATGTCGAGCAGGTACCCGAGGCGCGAGGGCACGCCCTTGAAGTACCAGATGTGCGTGACGGGCGCGGCCAGCTCGATGTGGCCCATGCGCTCACGGCGCACGGACGACTTCGTGACCTCGACACCGCAGCGCTCGCAGACGATGCCCTTGAAGCGGACGCGCTTGTACTTGCCGCACGAGCACTCCCAGTCGCGGCTCGGTCCGAAGATCTGCTCGCCGAAGAGGCCGTCCTTCTCGGGCTTGAGCGTGCGGTAGTTGATCGTCTCGGGCTTCTTGACCTCGCCGTACGACCAGCGGCGGATGTCCTCGGCGGTGGCCAGGCCGATGCGAAGCTCGTCAAAAGTGGTTGCGTCGAGCAATTTCTCTCCTAGAGATTTCCTGAGGTTCTTCTATCGGCCTGGTTCAGATCTCGTCGATGTTCGACGACTCGAACCGGGTGGAGATGTTGATGCCGAGCTCCTCCGCAGCGCGGAAGGCCTCGTCATCCGTGTCGCGCAGGCTGACCGCCGTGCCGTCTGCCGACAGCACCTCGACGTTCAGGCAGAGCGACTGCATCTCCTTCATGAGCACCTTGAAGGACTCGGGGATGCCGGGCTCCTGGATGTTCTCGCCCTTGACGATCGCCTCGTACACCTTGACGCGGCCGAGGATGTCGTCGGACTTGATCGTGAGCAGCTCCTGCAGTGCGTACGCGGCGCCGTAGGCCTCGAGCGCCCACACCTCCATCTCACCGAAGCGCTGACCGCCGAACTGGGCCTTACCGCCGAGCGGCTGCTGGGTGATCATCGAGTACGGGCCCGTCGAGCGCGCGTGGATCTTGTCGTCCACCAGGTGGTGCAGCTTCAGGATGTACATGTAGCCGACCGAGGTGGGGTACGGGAACGGCTCGCCGGAGCGGCCGTCGAACAGCTGCGTCTTGCCGCTGGAGTCGATCAGGCGCTCGCCGTCGCGGTTCGGGTGCGTCGAGTCGAGGAGACCTGCGATCTCCTCCTCGAGCGCGCCGTCGAACACGGGCGTGGCGACCTTCGAACCGGGCTCCGCCTCGCGGGCGACCTCGGGCAGGCGCCCGGCCCACTCCGGGTTGCCCTCGACCTTCCAGCCCTGCTTGGCGACCCAGCCGAGATGGGTCTCCAGCACCTGGCCGAAGTTCATGCGGCCGGGGATGCCGAGCGGGTTGAGGATCACGTCGACCGGCGTGCCGTCGGCGAGGAACGGCATGTCCTCGACCGGCAGGATCTTCGAGATGACGCCCTTGTTGCCGTGGCGGCCGGCGAGCTTGTCGCCCTCGGTGATCTTGCGCTTCTGCGCGATGTAGACGACCACGCGCTGGTTGACGCCCGAGCCGAGCTCGTCGTCACCGTCCTGCGCGTCGAACACCTTGACGCCGATGATCGTGCCCTGCTCGCCGTGGGGGACCTTGAGCGACGTGTCGCGCACCTCGCGGCTCTTCTCGTTGAAGATCGCGCGGAGCAGGCGCTCCTCGGCGCTCAGCTCGGTCTCGCCCTTCGGCGTGACCTTGCCGACGAGGATGTCGCCGGGGCGGACCTCGGCGCCGATGCGGATGATGCCGCGCTCGTCGAGGTCGGCCAGCAGGTCGGGGCTCACGTTCGGGAGGTCGCGGGTGATCTCCTCCTTGCCGAGCTTGGTGTCGCGGGCGTCGACCTCGTACTCCTCGATGTGGATCGAGGAGAGGACGTCGTCCTTCACCAGGTTCTGGCTGAGGATGATCGCGTCCTCGAAGTTGTGGCCCTCCCACGGCATGAACGCCACGAGGAGGTTCTTGCCGAGCGCGAGCTCGCCGTTGTCGGTCGCGGGGCCGTCGGCGATGACCTCGCCGGCCTCGATGCGCTCACCGGCGTTGACGATCACGCGGTGGTTGTACGAGGTGCCCTGGTTCGAGCGGTCGAACTTGCGCAGCCAGTAGGTCTGCGTGCCGCCCTCGTCGAGGTCGACCGTCACGAAGTCGGCCGAGACCTCGGAGACCACGCCGGACGCGTCGGCGGTGAGCACGTCGCCGGCGTCGATCGCCGCGTAGCCCTCCATGCCGGTGCCGACGTAGGGCGAGTCGCTGCGCAGCAGCGGCACGGCCTGGCGCTGCATGTTCGCACCCATGAGGGCGCGGTTCGCGTCGTCGTGCTCGAGGAACGGGATGAGCGAGGTCGCCACCGACACCATCTGGCGCGGCGAGACGTCCATGTAGCCGATCTCGTCGGCGGGGATGAGGTCGACCTCGCCGCCGGTCTTGCGGGCCAGCACGCGCTCCTCGACGAAGTGCCCGTCCTTCTTGAGGGGGCGTTCGCCTGGGCGACGACGAAGTCCTTCTCGTCCATCGCGGTCAGGTAGTCGATGTGCTCGGTGACCCGGCCGTTCTCGACCCGGCGGTAAGGGGTCTCGATGAAGCCGAACGAGTTGATGCGCGCGAACGACGCGAGCGAGCCGATGAGGCCGATGTTCGGGCCTTCCGGCGTCTCGATCGGGCACATGCGGCCGTAGTGCGAGGGGTGCACGTCGCGGACCTCGACGCCCGCGCGGTCGCGCGAGAGGCCGCCGGGGCCGAGCGCCGACAGGCGGCGCTTGTGCGTGAGCCCGGCCAGCGGGTTGTTCTGGTCCATGAACTGGGACAGCTGCGAGGTGCCGAAGAACTCCTTGATCGCGGCCACGACGGGGCGCACGTTGATCAGGGTCTGCGGCGTGATCGCCTCGATGTCCTGCGTGGTCATGCGCTCGCGGACCACGCGCTCCATGCGCGAGAGGCCGGTGCGGACCTGGTTCTGGATCAGCTCGCCGACGGCGCGGATGCGACGGTTGCCGAAGTTGTCGATGTCGTCGACGTCGAGGCGGAGCTCGACGTCCTTGCCACCGCGGCGACCCGGCAGGGTCTTGCGCTCGTCGTGCAGCGCGACCAAGTACTTGATCGTCGACACGATGTCCTGGACGGTCAGCACCGAGTCGGTCAGCGGGGCCTCGAGGCCGAGCTTGTTGTTGATCTTGTACCGGCCGACCTTGGCGAGGTCGTAGCGCTTCGGGTTGAAGTAGAAGTTGTCCAGCAGCGCGCGGGCGGCCTCGGCGGCGACCTGCTCGCCCGGACGGAGCTTCCGGTAGATGTCCTTGAGCGCCTCCTCCTTCGTGAGGATGTTGTCCTTCTCGAGGGTGAGGGCGATCGACTCGTAGCCGGCGAACTCCTCGAGGATCTCCTCCGAGGTGAGGCCGAGGGCCTTGAGGAAGACGGTGACCGACTGCTTGCGCTTGCGGTCGATGCGCACGCCGACCTGGTCGCGCTTGTCGATCTCGAACTCGAGCCAGGCGCCGCGGCTCGGGATGACGCGGGCGGAGTAGATGTCCTTGTCGGAGGTCTTCTCCTGGGCGCGCTCGAAGTACACGCCGGGCGAACGGACGAGCTGCGAGACGACGACGCGCTCGGTGCCGTTGATGACGAAGGTGCCCTTCGGGGTCATGAGCGGGAAGTCGCCCATGAAGACCGTCTGGGTCTTGATCTCACCGGTGAGGTGGTTCATGAACTCGGCGTTCACGTAGAGCGGTGCCGAGTAGGTCTTGCTCTTCTCCTTGCACTCGTCGATCGAGTACTTGGCGGGCTCGAGCTCCGGGTTCGTGAAGCTCAGCTGCATGGTCTCGCCGAGGTCCTCGATGGGCGAGATCTCCTCGAAGATCTCCTCGAGGCCGCTCGCCTCTGCCAGGTCGGTGCGACCGGACTCGACGCCCTCCTCCACACGCGCCTTCCACGCGTCGTTGCCCACGAGCCAGTCGAACGACTCGGTCTGGAGGGCGAGGAGATCGGGTACGGTGAGGGTGTCGGTGACCTTCGCGAAAGACAGTCGCTTCGCGTTGCGTCCGTTCTTGGGAGTGGGCATGTTCGCGTTACGCGCAGCAGCCAAGGAAATTACCTCCATGGGCCCCGTCGGGCCGGATTACCGTCGATAGTGGTGGAAGTACCCCGCAGACTCACGTGTTGCGTAGGTGCCGGGCACGCCGACGGACGCCGAATCCGCCGATGTCTCCGGACACACGAAGCCGACCGCAATATGAAGGCAGAGATGGTCTGGGAGCGCAAAGGTTAACTATAGGCCGGATGCCACGCCGTGTCCAGTCGGATTCTTGACCTCCTGCGATGGCTGGGGTATAAGCCGGATGCAGCCGAGCCGAAAGGGTGCCCGATGAGCCGTTCCCGCGTGCGCGTCGAGCCGAGCCCGGTCTTCGCCGGGGCGCTCGAACTGGTGGTCGACGATCGCCCGCAGTCGGTCGTCGACCCCGCGAACCCGGCCCGCCTGCACTACGACTACGCGCACCGCGTCGGCGGGGTGCTCTCGCTCGTCGCGGATCCCGGCGCCGCACTCCGGGTGCTGCACGTCGGCGGCGGCGCGATGACGCTCGCACGCCACGTCGCCGCGCTCCGCCCGGGCTCGCGCCAGGTGGTGATCGAGAACGACCCCGACGTCGTGCGGGTCGTGGGCGAGCGGATGCCCCTGGGCCCGGCCGCCGCCCGGTCGATCGACGTGCGCACGGGCGACGCCGCCGCGCTCGTGCCGGGGCTCGACGCCCGGTTCGACGTCGCCGTCGTGGACGCGTACGTCGGGCTCGACGCGCCGGGCTTCGCGGCATCCGCCGACTGGTACCGGACGCTCGCGGGCCTCGTGCCCGACGGCATCGCGATCGCCAACGTGGTGGACGACGGCGACCTGGCGTCGGTGCGCCTGGTCGCACCCGCGCTCGCCGACGCGTTCGGGAGCCTGCTCGCACTCGGGCCGGCCGACCTGTTCGCCGGCGAGCGGGGCGGCAACGTCGTACTGGTCGGCGGTGCCGGCGAGCGCCTCGACGCGTGGGTTGCGCCGCTCCGACGCATCGGCCCGCACCCCGCGACCGTGCTCGGGTCGGCCGAGGCCGCGCGTACGCTGCTCGGGTAGCGTTGGCGCATGCCCGAGCCCGAACGCACCCTCGCCGCGAGCGGGCATCACGCACGGCTCGAGGAGGACCGCGGGCGACCCGGATCGTGGACGCTGTACGTCGACGGCACGCCGCAGTCGCACGTCGACCTCGAGCGGCCCGAGTGGCTCGGGTTCGAGTACGTGCGGCGCATCGGGCACGCGATCGACCTCGTCGCCGAGCCGGGCGAGCCGATCACGGCCGTGCACCTCGGCGGCGGCGCGCTGACGCTGCCGCGGTACGTGGCGGCCACGCGACCGGGCTCCCGCCAGCAGGTCGTCGAACTGGAGTCCGACCTCGTCGAACTCGTGCGCGAGCACCTGCCGCTGCCGCGCGGCGCCCAGATCCGCGTGCGGCACGGCGACGCCCGCGAGGTCGCCGGCCGCTTCCCGCGCGGGCTGCACGGGCGGGCCGACATCGTGGTGGTCGACATCTTCTCGGGCGCGCGCACGCCCGCGCACGTGACGAGCGCCGAGTTCTACGAGCTGCTCACGCCGCTGCTCGCGCCCCGCGGCATCCTCGTCGTGAACATCGCCGACGGCGCCGGCCTCGCCTTCGCGCGCGGGCAGGTGGCGACGCTCTCGCGTGTGCTGCCCGAGGTGGCGATCGCCGCCGACCCGGGCATGCTCAAGGGCCGGCGCTTCGGCAACGTGGTCGCGTACGCGAGCCCGGACGAGCTGCCGTTCGCGCAGTTGCCCCGGCGGCTCGCGAGCGACCCGGCGCCCGCGAAGGTCGTGGCGGGCGCCGAACTGCACCGGTTCGTCGCCGGTGCCCCGTTCGTGACGGATGCGACCGCGGTGCCGTCGCCACCGCCCGCGCGGTCGGTGTTCCTGACCAAGCCGAACGCCTAGCGCCCCGATCGCCGAGGTCCGGCTCAGGCGTGCCGGAACCGCACCGACTGGCCCGGCCGCAGCTGGGCGAACGCGTCGATCGAGGCGTGCGACACGACCGCGATCACGGGGTAGCCGCCCGTGACGGGGTGGTCGGCGAGCAGCACCGTCGGGGTGCCGGTCGGCGGCACCTGCACCGAACCGCGCACGACGCCCTCGCTGGCCAGCTCGCCGGGTACGCGGCGTTCGAGCGCGGGCCCGTCGAGGCGCACGCCGATGCGGTCGGACTGCGGCGAGACCCGCCACTCCGTCTCGAAGAGCGCGAGCCGAGCGGCATCCGTGAACCAGTCGGCGCGCGGGCCGGGCACGAGGCCCGCGACGACCTGGTCGTCGACCGGCGCCCACGCGGTGAGCCGGTCGAGTGCGGGGATGGCGCCGGCGGTCTCGTCGCCGATGGGCACTTCGTCGCCCGCGGCGAGCGGGGCGGGCCCAAGCCCCGCGAGCGTGTCGCGCGAGCGCGAGCCGAGCACGCGCGGCACGGCGATGCCGCCGCGCACGCCCACCACGTAGCGCAGCCCGTGCGCGGCCGTGGGCAGCACGAGCTCGGCGCCGGGCCGCGCCCGCGTCGCGGTCTCGGGGCGCACGGCCTCACCGTCGAGCGTCACGTCGCCCCACGCGCCCGTGACCGCGAACCACGCCGCGTCGTCGAACCGGAGGTGGAGCCCGCCGATCGCGCACTCGAGCGCCGCAGTGTGCGGGGCGTTGCCGACGAGCCGGTTCGCGAGGCCGAGCGCGGCACGGTCGGCGGCGCCGGACTCGCCCACGCCGAGGTGCGCCCAGCCGGGGCGACCGCGGTCCTCCACGAGCGTCAGGGCACCGGGGGCGAGCACCGTGAGACGGCCGGTCACGACTCGGCCTCCCGCCGCACGAAGCGCACGGTCGCGCCGGGCACGAGTCGCGCCGGCGGATCGGCGGCCGGGTTCCACAGCTCGGCATCCGTCGTGCCGATGAGCCGCCAGCCGCCCGGGCTCTCGCGCGGGTAGACGCCCGAGTAGCCGCCGGCGAGGCCGATCGCCCCGGCGGGCACGCGCGTGCGCGGGCTCGCGAGCCGCGGCACGTCGTACGGCCAGTCGTCGCTCACGAGGTAGCCGAATCCCGGGGCGAACCCGGTGAACGCGACCCGCCAGGTCGCGCCGAGGTGGGCCGCCACGAGCTCGTCGACGGTGACGCCGAGGGCGGACGCGGCGGACGCGAGGTCGTCCCCGTCGTAGCGTGCGGCCAGCTCGACGGCCTCGGAGGCGACCGCGTCGATCGGGGCGGGCTCGGTGTGCGCGATCCAGGAGGTCGCCGTCTCGAGCGCGATGCTCGCCGGGTCGACGGTGACGAGCACCGTGCGTGCCGCGGGCACCAGGTCGACGACCCCGTCGGGCCGCGACGCGGTGAGCGCGGCGTGCAGGCCGAGCACCTCGTCGGCGTCCTCGCACTCGACCAGCACCGCGTGCTCCCCGGACGGGAGGATTCGGCGCGCGCCGCCGCCCGCGACGGTGCTCATGCGAACGCCCCCACCGGGACGCCGGCGTCGGCGAGCGCGGCCCGCACCGCGCGCGCGATGTCGACCGCGCCCGGGGTGTCGCCGTGCACGCAGACCGACTCGGCCTCGATGCGCACGACGCCGCCGCCGACGGCCTCCACCTCGCCGTCGGCGAGCATGCGGACCACGCGAACGGCGGCGGCCTCTGGGTCGGTCACGAGCGCGCCGGGCTGGTTGCGCGGCGCGAGGGTGCCGTCGGCCAGGTAGCCCCGGTCGGCGAACGCCTCGGCGACGAAGCGCAGCCCCGCGGCATCCGCCGCCCGCTCGACCGCGGACCCCGGCATGCCGAGCACGGCGAGCCCTGAGTCGAACGCGGCGACCGCACGCGCGAAGGCCTCGGCGAGGTCGGCGTCCGCCGCGACCGCCGCGTACATCGCGCCGTGCGGCTTGACGTAGCGCATGGCGGTCGACGCCGCGGTCGCGACGCCCGCGAGCGCGCCGAGCTGGTAGACGGTGTCGGCGGCGAGCTCGGCGGGCGAGACCTTCAGGTGCCGGCGGCCGAAGCCCACGAGGTCGGGGAAGGACGGGTGCGCCCCGATGACCACGCCCGACGCGGCCGCGATGCGGCAGGTCTCGAGCATCGTGGTCGGGTCGCCGCCGTGGAAGCCGCACGCGACGTTCGCGCTCGAGACCGCGCGGAGCATCTGCTCGTCGTCGCCCATGCGCCACTGCCCGAACGACTCACCCAGGTCGCTGTTGACGTCGATCGTGCCGGACACGACTCCATTGTCTCGCGGTGACGGCGGCCGCGCATATCCTCGTGCCATGGCGGAACTGGATCGGGTGCGCAGGTGGGCGGACGCGCTGATCGTGCTGCACCTCGACCCCGCCGTCTGGACCTTCGCGTTCGACAACGCGAAGAAGCGCGCCGGGCTCTGCGACTTCCAGGCGCACCGCATCTCGGTGTCGCGATACCTCGCGGCGCGGTACGACGACGACGAGATCCACCAGATCCTGCTGCACGAGGTCGCGCACGCCCTCGCCGGGCCGAACGCCGGGCACGGCCCGCGCTGGAAGGCCGAGGCGGCGCGCATCGGGTACGTGGGCCGGCGCACGCACGACGGCGAGATCGCCGACGAGCTCGCGCCGTGGGTGGGCACCTGCCCCGCCGGGCACCGGCACGTGCGCTACCGGAAGCCCACGCGTGCGCTCAGTTGTGGCGAGTGCTCGCGCGGGTTCGACCGGGCGAACCTCATCACGTGGCGGCACCGCGAGATCACGCCCGCCATGCGGCGGCGGGCCGCGGCGAGCGCCGACCCCGGGCGGGCGTAGGCGTCACGCCGCTCCGGCGCGTGGGTCAGGCGCGGAAGACGCCGCCCTGCAGCACCGGCACGACGTCGGTCACGTCCGCCTTGGTGGCGAACGCGACGTCGGCCCGGCGGCCGTCCGCGGCGAGCTCGCGCGCGCTGCCGGTCGCGCTGATGAGGTGGTGCGCCGCGCGGCCGAGGCCGGTGTAGGCGGCCGCGGCGACCGCCGCCTCGGGCGAGGTGTGGTCGATGCCGAGCTCCATGAGCGCGTCGACCACGGCGCCGGCGGTCAGTTGATCCTCGACGGAGACGCGGAGCGAACCGTCGGGCCACTGCTCGCCCGCGGCGATGATGGCGACCGAGGTGCGGGCCTGCCGCTCCTCCTGCACCGTGTGGACGTACCGGGCGACCGCGCTCCGGTTGCGCAGCGACGCGGCGACCACGCGTGCTGGCGAGTGGGAGAGCCCGTGCGCGATGCGCGAGCCGTTGATCGTCGGCAGCACGATGATGCGGTCGCCGTCCCCGGCCGACTGCTCGGCGAGCGCCGCCGTCGACGGGCGATCCGCGAGCTCGGCGCCGAGCTCGGCCGCCCGTGCCTCGGCGCCGTCGCCCCACCACGGCGCGGCGGCGATGCCCCGCTCGGCGGCGACCACGACGGCGGTGGTGAACTGAACGGCGTCGACCAGCACGACGACGTCCGCGTGGGCCGCCACGGCCTCGACCCCGGCATCGCCCCACTCGAGGCGCACCTGGTACGTGGTCTGGTCGAAGGGGTCGGTCTGCGGCGCGTTCACCCGCACAGGCTAGCCGCCCCCTTCCGCGGTTCCTTACCCGCACGTAGCGTGGGGTCATGCGACTGCTGCTGAAGCTGGTGCTCGACTGCACCCCGGACGCCGCGTGGCGTGCGCTGCACAGCCCCGCCGTGTTCCGCGAGGTCGTCGCGCCGTGGCTCGACTTCTCGTCGCTCGAGGAGGGCGGGCTGCCCACGACCTGGTCGACGGATGGTCCGCACCGGGTGATGTCGCTCGCGTTCCGCCGCTTCCCGACGGGCGAGGAGGTCATCGACCTCGACCACCCCGATGGGTTGCCCGCGGGCGTGCGGATGCTGCGCGACACCGGCGGCGGCCGCAGCGGCGTGTTCGCCGCGTTCGACCGCTGGGACCACCGGATGGCGGTCTCGCCGGCACCCGACGGCAGCGGGCGCACGCTCTACCGCGACCAGCTGCTCGCGGGCGGCGGACCGATCGACCTGGTCGCCTGGTACCCGACGTGGGCGTTCTGGCAGTGGCGCGGGGCGCGCCTGAAGCAGCTCGCGCCGACCTGGTCGTACGACCCGCCGGGCACGGCCGACGCCGACGCGGCCGCCGCCGCACGGGCCTGATCCCGCGCACAGCCCGCGCACAGCACCCATCCGCTAGGCTCGACCACGGCCGGTGCGCCGTTGCGCCCGCCACGCGTCGTAGAACGCTTCCTCCGGGCGAACCTGCCCGATGACTCTTCGTACGGCGAATCGGATACGCGGAATCCCGCGTCTTCGCCACCCGCTCCCGCACCGCACGGTGCGCGGGGCACCGATGCCCGAAAGGCACCTCCCCCTTGACTGACACCACCTTCGGCGCGCTCGGCGTGCCCGCCCCGCTCGTCGCCGCACTCACGGCCGACGGCAAGACCACCCCGTTCCCCATCCAGCAGGACACGCTGCCCGACACGCTCGCAGGCCGCGACGTGCTCGGCCGCGGCAAGACCGGCTCGGGCAAGACCCTCGCGTTCTCGCTGCCCATGGTCGCGCGCCTCGGCGGCGAGCTCGCCGGCGGACGCCGCCGTGCCGGCCGCCCGCTCGGCCTGGTGCTCGCACCGACCCGCGAGCTGGCGACGCAGATCGCCGCGACCATGCAGCCGCTCGCCGACGCGTACGGCCTCGTGACCACCACGATCTACGGCGGCATCAACCAGAAGCGCCAGGTCGAGGCGCTGAAGGCCGGCGTCGACATCGTCGTGGCCTGCCCCGGCCGCCTCGAGGACCTCATGCAGCAGGGCTTCGTGACCCTCGACGCCGTCGAGATCACGGTGCTCGACGAGGCCGACCACATGGCCGACCTCGGATTCCTGCCGGTCGTCACGCGCATCATGGACAAGACCCCCTCGGGCGGCCAGCGCATGCTCTTCTCCGCCACCCTGGACAACGGCGTGGACAGGCTCGTGCGCCGTTACCTCCAGAACGAGGTGCTCCATTCGGTCGACGAGGCCAACTCGCCCGTCGCCGCGATGACCCACCACGTGTTCGAGGTCGCCGACGTCGATGCGAAGAACGACCTCGTGCGCGCGCTCGCGTCGGGCTCCGGCCGTCGCATCCTGTTCATGCGCACCAAGCACCACGCGAAGAAGCTCGCGAAGAAGCTGACGGATGCCGGCATCCCGGCCGTCGACCTGCACGGCAACCTGTCGCAGCCGGCGCGCGACCGCAACCTGGCGGCGTTCCACGACGGCTCGGTCAAGGTCATGGTCGCGACCGACGTGGCCGCCCGCGGCGTGCACGTCGACGACGTCGAGCTCGTGATCCATGTCGACCCGCCGATGGAGCACAAGGCGTACCTGCACCGTTCGGGCCGCACCGCCCGCGCGGGCAGCGAGGGCGACGTCGTGACGATCTGCCTGCCGAGCCAGCGCGGCGACCTGAAGTCGCTGCTGCGAAAGGCCGCGATCACCGTCACGCCCGAGCAGGTCACGCCCGATTCGGCATCCGTGGTCGCGCTGATCGGCGAAGTCGCCCCCTACGTGAAGCCCGCGCCGCGCGAACAGCGCCAGCAGCAGGGCGGCGGAGGCCGCTCGCAGGGCGCGAACGCCCAGCGCAAGCGCGCCGCACGCGACGCTCGCGGCACCGGCCAGCAGGGCGGCGGTCAGGGCTCGCGTCGCGGCGGCCGTGGCGGTCGCGACGCGGTGCACCCCGGTACCGCCGACCAGGCACCGGCACGCCCCCGCAGGGACCGCTCGGGCCGACCGACGGACGCGAAGGCGCAGGCACCGCGACGCGGCACCGGCCACAGCCGAGGCGCCCAGACCACCGGCGCGCAGCGCCAGCAGCGCCCGCAGCCGGCCGCCCAGGGCGGCCAGCGCCAGCGCACGAATCGCCGCGCGCAGGGCTGATCGCGCGAGCGCGATGCGGGTGCCGGCGGGGAACCGTCGGCACCCGCATCCGCTCGATTTCTCTTCCGACGCGGGCTGGCCTACCCTCTGAGCCATGGGCACCGAGGTCGTTGCAGAAGTCGTCATCCGTCCGATTCGCGATGTGGACGCCGAAGCGCTCGGCAGAGTCCACGCGCAGTGCTGGCACGAGGACTACGACCAGCTGGTCGACGCCGCGACGCTGGCGAACCTGTCGCCCCGCCGCATGGCCGAACTCTGGACCCACTGGGTGAACCAGGGCGACGACTACACGCACGTCGCCGCACTGGTCGACGGTGAGATCGTCGGCTTCGCCGGCGCCGGTCCCGCCCGTGACGACGACGCCCCGCGCGAGCGCGAGCTCTTCTTCATCCACCTGCTCGACGCGTTCCACGGCCGCGGCATCGGCCAGCAGCTGTTCGACGCGGCCGTCGGCGAGGCATCCGTCTACTGCTGGGTGCCCGACACCAACGAGTACGCGCTGCACTTCTACGACCGCAACGGCTTCACGCGCGACGGCGTCGAGCACGACGAGCCGTTCCTCGGCGAGACGATCCACGAGGTGCGCCTGGTCCGCTGACCGGGCCCGACTTCGACGACCCCGTATCAGGATTCCGTATCTACGCCTCGCATCCGGATTTCGTAATAGACTGCCGCCATCCGGATTTCGTAATAGGGGTGGATGATGGCACGGTTCGAGGCGAAGCTGCGCTCTCCCGCCGACCTCGGTCTTGCGATTCAGCAGGCACGCCTGGCGAACGGGCTCACGCAGACCGAGCTCGCTGATCGACTGGGCATCTCCCAGCGGTCGGTGAGCGAGGTGGAGTCCGGGAGGCCGACGATCTGGGCTCGTCGAGTCTTCGATCTGTTGAGCGCGACGGGCGTCGAGCTGTCGGCGACCTGGGAAGGCGACGAGCTCCCGTGAGACTCGCCGTCGAGCTGTACGACACCCTTCTGGGCCATCTCGAAGGCCCGGACGCGCGGTCCTTCGACTTCCGATTCGCTGCAGAAGCGCAGGAACGCTTCGGAGCGAACAGCCGCGTCCTGTCGGTGGCGATGCCGCTGATCGGATCGCTGCCGAGACAGCACGCCGGGCGCCGCCGGAACTGGTTCGGCGAACTGCTGCCCGAGGGCGACCAACTCGACTACATGCTGGCGCAGGGGGCTGCGGCGCGGGGACGTTCCCGGGTTCCTCGCACGGTACGGCCGAGACGTCGCCGGCGCCCTGCAGGTCTGGGATGTGGACGATCCGACGGAACCTCGGACCCCGGAGACACGGCCAGTCGATGCGCGCGGTATCCGACGACTCCTGGAGGATCCGATCGGCGCTCCGCTCGGCAATGCCTCCGAGCTGGGGCGCACGTCGCTCGGAGGCGTGCAGCCGAAGATCGTGCTCGCGCGGGAAGGCGTCGGGTGGCACCAGGCGCTCGGCGGCTACCCGTCGACGCACATCCTGAAGCCACGGCTCGCTGCACGACCGACCGTCATCTTCGACGAGGAGTACGGGGCGCGATTGGCGCGGCGACTCGGCCTCGCCGCCTTCGACACCCGGATCGACGAGTTCGACGGATTGCCGACGCTGGTCATCGAGCGCTTCGACCGAGTGGGCGGAGCACGCGTGCACCAGGAGGACTTCAATCAGGCGCTGGGGGCGAGCGGCAACCAGAAGTACCAGGAGCTCGGCGGCGTCGTCAGCCTGGCACGGGTCGCGGACGCGGTGTCGCGATACGCGGCATCCGCCGACCTCGTTCGACTCGCCCGCCTCACCGTGCTCGCCGTCGGCATCGGCAACCTCGACATGCACACCAAGAACATCGGCATGCTCCACCCAGCGGACGACGCGCCGTCCCTCGCCCCGGCGTACGACCAGGTGCCGCTCGCTCATCTCCCCGGTCTCAACGGGCGGCTTGCTCTGGCGGTGAATCGGAAGTACCGGCTCGCCGAGGTCACCCGCGACGACCTCGTCGCCGAGTTCGAGTCGTGGCGACTCCGACGGGCGGGTGCCGTCGTGGCCGAGACGCTCGACCAACTGTCGGCAGCGGTCGACGACGAGACCCCGCACGATCTCGCGCACCCGGACCTGCATCGCGTCATCCGGGGACTCGTCGACAACCTGCTCGGCGGACGAGGGGCCGGCGCGTAGCAGGGCGGATGCCGCTAGGGCAGGCGCCCGACCGACGCGAGCGCCTGGCGGATGAGCGTGCCGCGGCCGCCCTCCATCTCGGCGGCGACCTCGGCCGCGCACGCCTCCTCGGGGGTCATCCAGGTGACCTCGAGCGCGTCCTGCCGCGGCTCGCACGTGCCGGTGACCGGCACCACGTACGCGAGCGAGACGGCGTGCTGGCGGTCGTCGGTGAACGGCGAGATGCCCGGCATCGGGAAGTACTCGGCGACCGCGAACGGCACCGGGCTCGCGGGCAGGAGCGGGAACGCCATGGGCCCGAGATCCTTCTCGAGGTGGCGGAAGAGCGCGTCGCGCAGCGTCTCGCCGTACATCACGCGGCCCGAGACCAGCGTGCGGGTGATCTCGCCGGTCGGGGTGCCGCGCAGCAGCACGCCCACCTCGACCACCACGCCGAGCCCGTCGACGCGCACGGGCACGGCCTCGACGTAGATGAGGGGCAGCCGCTGGCGCACTTCCTCGAGCTCGATGTCGCTCAGCCAGCCGGGGTTCGCCGGCGGCACGGGCGCCGGCGCCTCGCCCTGGGACTGGGACTCCCAGTCGGGATCGGGGTCGGGGGTGCGCACGCTCATGGCTCCATTGTGTCCCAGCGGGCTGCCGTGTCCAGCACACTCCGCACGGTCGCTGCAGGCCGCCGGATGCGAGGATGGAGCCCTCGCCCGACGGGCGCGACGGGAGGGGACCGACATCGACGCACGCGAACCCGTGACCATCGACGACGGCGCGGTGCTGTGGTCGGCCTCCGGTGCCGACCGCGAGGGCCGACCGCTGCTCGTGCTGCTGCACGGCTACAACTCGCACGAGGGAGACCTGTTCGGGCTCGCCCCGTATCTGCCGCTGCAGCCGGTCGTGGCCTCGCTGCGGGCGCCGCTGCACACGGGCTACGGGTTCGCCTGGTTCCCGCTGCAGGTCGCGGCGGACGGCGGCGTCGGCCTCGGGGAGGCGGAGGCGCGACGTGCCGAGGCGGCCGCGGACGCGGTCATCGCGTGGGCCGAGGCGCTCGACCCGGCGCCTCCGACGATCGGGCTGCTCGGGTTCTCGCAGGGCGGCGCACTCTCGATCGAGCTGCTGCGCCGGCGCAGCGACCTGTTCGGCTTCGCGGTGTCGCTGGCGGGCTTCGTGCTGCCCGGCGAGCGCGACGGCGACGCGGCGCTGGCCGACCGGCAGCCCGCCGTGTTCTGGGGCCGCGGCACGGAGGACACCGTGATTCCGGCCGACGCGATCGCGCGCACGCAGGAGTGGCTGCCCGAACGGGTCGACCTCGATGCGCGCATCTACGAGGGGCTCGGCCACGCGGTGTCGGAGCTCGAGCTCGCCGACGTCACCGCGTTCCTGCGCGGCCGCTACGCCTGAGCGTCGTCGGCGTTCCGCGCGGCGCGCTCGGCGTCGCGCTCCTTGACCCGGCGGTTCTCGGCGCGCACCTGCGCCTGCGTCGCCCGCTCGGCCGACAGCCACTCGGGCATCTCGGCGAGCAGCTCCTGGATCTGCGCGGTCGTGAGCGGCTCGTCGATGCCGGCACGGGCGAGGCCCGAGTTCGAGACGCCGAGCTTGCGAGCCACGACCGGCCGCGGGTGCGGGCCCTCGCGGCGCAGCACCTGCAGCCACTCGGGCGGGTCGGCCTGCAGCGCGTCGAGCGCGTCGCGCGTGACCGGCGCGGAGCGGAACTCCTCGGGCGCGGCCGCCAGGAGGATGCCGAGCTTCTTCGCCGCGGTCTCCGGCTTCATGGTCTGCTGCCCGCCTGCACTCATCCCGCCAGCGTATAGCCTTGGCATGGCCGCGGCACGGGGTGCGGCCGGGAAGGCGATCGGGCTCGTGGCGCTCAGGCTGACCTACGTCGAGGGCGTGAGCCCGGCGAAGTGGTTGCGTGCGTGGGCCGACCGTCGCCCCGACCTCCCGCTCGAGGCGACACGGGTGCCGGATGCCTCGCAGCTCACCGCGCTCGAGTCCGGCGACGCCGACCTCGCCTTCGTGCGCCTGCCCGTACCCACCGACGGCCTGCACGCGATTCCCCTCTGGGAGGAGGTCGCGGTCGTGGTCGCCCCGAAGGACCACGCCATCGCCGCGGTCAACGCGGTGACGCTCGCCGACCTCGACGACGAGCCGCGCGCACCCGTGCAGCCGTCGCGCGAGGGCACGATCGAGCTGGTCGCGGCGGGCACCGGGGTCGCGATCGTGCCGCACTCGATCGCCCGCCTGCACCATCGCCGCGACGTCGTGGCGGTGCCGGTGACGGATGCCCCGACGACCCGCATCGCGCTGGTCTGGCGCGTCGAGCGCGACGACGCCGACATCCAGGAGTTCGTGGGCGTCGTGCGCGGACGCACGGCGCGGTCGTCGCGCGGGGCCGCCGACGAGGCATCCGATCAGCCCGAACGCGCACGCGACAACCGCACCGCGAAGAGCGCCAAGACCGGTCGCGCGAGCCGCGATCGCCGCGCCCGGCGCGCACCCGGCTCGGGCCGCGACAGCCGCAGCCGACGGGGGCGTCGCCGGTGAAGCCGTTCCTGTTCCTCTCCGCCCGGCCCGAGGTCGAGGCCGTCGGCCCCGAGTACGAGTCGGTGCGCTCGGCGATGAATCTCGATGCGGGCCGCCTCGAGCACCATCGGCTCGACGTCTCCGCGCTCGAGCGGCAGCGCCTCGACGCGTTCGCGGGCGTCGTCGTCGGCGGCAGCCCGTTCAACGTGACGACTCCGCACGAGCACGTCTCCGACGTGCAGCGTCGCGTCGAGGACGACCTCGCGTGGGTCGCCGAGCGCGGGCTCGCGGGCGACGTGCCGGTGCTCTTCACCTGCTACGGCATCGGCGTGCTCACGCGGGTGCTGGGCGGCGAGGTCGGGCTCGACCACGGCGAGGAGGCGCAGGCCGTGCGCGTCGAGCTGACCGACGACGGCCGGCTCGACCCGCTCACCGGCGTGTTGCCGCCCGAGTTCGACGCGCTCGTCGGCCACAAGGAGGCCACGGTGCGGCTGCCGGAGCGCGCAACGCTGCTCGCCGGGTCGGCCAGCTGCCCGGTGCAGGTCTACCGGGTCGGCACCCGCGTCTACGCCACCCAGTTCCACCCCGAGGTGACCCCGGCCGACTTCGTGGCTCGTGCCCGCGTCTACCGCCACCACGGCTACTTCCCCGCGCGCGAACTCGCGGCGGTCGAGGCGCGCATCCACGGGGCATCCGTCACCTGGCCCCGCACGATGCTCGCGCGCTTCGCCGAGCTGTTCGGCTGAGCCTCACGACTCCTCGGTGACGTCGGCGGGGTCGACGTCGGGGCGCAGGCCCCGCCAGGTGGGGTGGCGGGCGTGGCCGGCGGGCGTCCACTCGCCGAACGCGATCTCGCCGACGAGGCGGGGCTCGACCCACACGGCATCGGATGCCTCGGCGGGCGGCACCTCGATGAACGGACTGTCCGCCCGGTGCAGCGGTTCCAACAGCCCCGCGATGCGGGCGAGCTGCGCGTCAGTGAACCCGGTGCCGACCCGCCCCGCGTAGCGGAGGCCCCCGGCGCCGGGGATGCCGATGAGCAGCGAGCCGAAGGTGTCGTCGCGCATGCCTTTGCCCGGCCGCCAGCCGCCGATCACCACCGACTGCACGCGCTCGTGTTTGACCTTCAGCCAGTCGGTCGAGCGGGCGCCGGGCCGGTAGCGCGAGTCGGCGTCCTTCGCCACGACCCCCTCGAGGCCGAGCGCGCGGCTCTGCTCGATCGCGGCGGCGACGTCGCCCTCGAACGCGGGCGGCACCTGCACGGGCGAGGCGGCCTCGGGCGGCACGAGGCGTTCGAGCAGGTCGCGACGTTCGCGGTACGGCCGGTCGACCACCGACTCGCCGTCGACCGCGAGCACGTCGAACAGCAGCAGCCGCACGGGCACCTCCTCGGCCGCGCGGCGGATCTCGCGGGGCGCCGTCAGGTGCATCCGCTGCTGCATGCGCCCGAAGTCGGGCCGCCCGGTCGCGTCGAGCGCGACCACCTCGCCGTCGAGCACGGCCGAGCCCGCGTCGACCCGAACGGGCAGCCCTTCGAGCTCTGGGTAGCGCGCCGACACCTCGATGCCGTTGCGCGTGAACATGCGCAGCCGCCCGCCGTCGACCTCGACGAGGGCGCGCATGCCGTCCCACTTCATCTCGGCGACCCACTCGCCATGGGCGAGGTCGTGCGGGCGAGCGGTGGCGGCGAGCATCGGCTGCCAGCTGAACGGCCGCTCGGGCTCGGCGGGAGCGGGCTCGGGCCGCGGCGGCCGCCTCGTGCGCACCGCCGGCCGCTTCATGCGGTGCAGCAACCAGGTCGACTTCTCGCCCGATCCGTCGGTACGGATGAGCGCGAACCGCCCGTCGCCCGCCGGCCCGCCGCGGTCGGTGTGCAGCGTCACGATCACCTCGTCGTCGCGCCACTTCTCGAGGTCGTAGACGCCGGTGTCCCACAGGTCGACCCGGCCGGCGCCGTATTCCCCTTCGGAATGGTGCCCTCGAAGGTGGCGTACTCGAGCGGGTGGTCCTCGGTCATGACCGCGAGGTGGTTGCGCCCCGACTCCTCGGGCAGCCCCTTCGGCACGGCCCAGCTCACCAGCACGCCGTCGTGCTCGAGACGGAAGTCGTAGTGCTCGCGGCTGGCGAAGTGGTGCTGGATCACGAACCGCGGCAGGTCGCCCGGCGCAGGAGGCGCGGCGCCGGCGGCCGGCACCGGCTCGGGCGTGCGGTCGGCCGAGCGCTTCTCGCGGTAACGGCCGAGGCGATCGGATGCCCCCTGGGCGGCAGCGTCCGCCACGGTCGCCATGAACTCCCCGGCGACGCGCCCACGTGCCCCTGGCGGAGCGGCTCCATGGGATCGCCCCGCTCGGCGACGAGCGCGAGCACCTCGCCGTACTCGAGGTGGCGCAGGTCGGGCTCGGCGAGCTCCTCCCAGGTGCGGGGCGCCGCGACCGTCGGGCGGAACCGGCCGCGCAGCGAGTACGGCGCGATGGTCGTCTTCTTGCCGTTGTTCTGGCTCCAGTCGAGGAAGACCCGGCCCGGGCGCACCGACTTGCTCATCGAGCTCACGACGAGCTTCGGGTGGTCGGCCTCGAGGCTGCGGGCGAGCTCGCGGGCCAGCGCGCTGGTCTGGTCGCTCGAGAGCGTCCCGTCGAGCGGGGCGTAGAGGTGGATTCCCTTGGACCCGCTCGTCACGGGCACGGAGCCCAGGCCCATCCCGTCGAGGATCTCGCGGACGAGGAACGCCACCTCGGCGCATCCGCCGAGCCCCACCCCCTCGCCCGGGTCGAGGTCGAGGACCAGCCGATCGGGGTGCTGCGGGGTGCCGGCCGCGTCGAACCGCCACTGCGGCACATGCAGTTCGAGCGCGGCGAGCTGGGCGAGCCAGACGAGCGTCGGCAGGTCGTCGACCACGGGGTAGGTGTTGTCGTGGTCGGAGTGCGGGATGCGCGCGCGCCGCACCCAGTCGGGCGTGCCCTGGCCGAGGTCCTTCGCGAAGAACGTGCCGCCCGGGGCATCCGCCGTGCCCACCCCGTCGACCCAGCGCTTGCGGGTGCAGGGGCGCCCGGCCACGTAGGGCAGCATCACGGGCGCGATCTCGGCGTAGTAGCCGATCACGTCGCCCTTGGTCGTGCCCGCGTCGGGGTACATGACCTTGTCGAGGCTCGTGATGCGCAGGCGGCGTCCGCCGACCTGCACGACCTGCTCCCCGACCCCGGCATGCCCCCATCCTGCCGCGCGAGGGCTGGCCGTGGCATCCGTTCGGGTGTTGACTGAGGGGTATGCGTTCCATCTGGAAGGGCGCGCTGACCTTCGGGCTCGTCAACGTGCCGGTGAAGTTGTACAGCGCCACCGAGGACCACGACGTGTCGCTGCACCAGGTGCACGAGGCCGACGGCGGGCGGATCCGCTACGAGCGGCGCTGCGAGGTGTGCGGCAAGGTCGTGAAGTACCAGGACATCGACAAGGCGTACGACGACGGCGAGCACACGGTGATCCTCACCAAGGACGACTTCGACGCGCTGCCCGCCGAGCGCAGCCGCGAGATCGAGGTCGTCGAGTTCGTGCCGAACGACCAGATCGACCCGCTCATGTTCGAGCGCAGCTACTACCTCGAGCCCGACTCGAAGTCGCCGAAGGCGTACGTGCTGCTGCGCCGCACCCTCGAGTCGACCGACCGCACCGCGATCGTGCGGTTCGCGCTGCGGCAGAAGACGCGGCTCGCCGCCCTTCGGGTGCGCGACGACGTGCTCGTGCTGCAGACGTTGCTCTGGGCCGACGAGGTGCGCGAGGCGAAGTTCCCGTCGATCGACGAGGAGGTGAAGATCTCGCAGAAGGAGCTCGACCTCTCGAACAGCCTCGTCGAGAGCTTCGCCGACGACTTCCATCCCGAGAACTTCGAGGACGAGTACCAGGTCGAGCTGCGCAAGCTCATCGACGCGAAGATCGAGCAGGGCGAGGCGATCGACACCGCCGCGACCTTCGGCGAGCGCGAGGAGGGCGAGACTGGCGGCGAGGTCATCGACCTCATGGAGGCGCTGCGCCGCAGCGTCGACTCGGCGCGGGCGCGCAAGAGCGGGTGAGGGCGCGCCGAACGGATGCCACCCCGGCAGTCTCGGCCCTCACCCGCTACCGCTCAGCGAACTCGTCGACGCCAGTTGCCGTTGCACCGTGCGCCTGCTCGATGGCGCCCACCCAGGTGTTGAGAGCAGCAATCACATCGCCCAACGACAGGGCCACGCCGGCTTCACCGGCAGGCTTGCGCCACTCAGATTCCCACAGCTCATTGCTGACGATGGCCGGCGGCCACGTCCGCGAGGGGCCGCCGGCCGCCTTGGCCTCCTCGGCACGGGCGCTGAAGACGTCAACCGCGGCCGACCGAACCTCCGTGAGGTCAGCACCGTCCGGGTAGAACGTCTGCTTGATGAGGTGCAGGTCGACCAGGTCGCGCACCCTCAGGTTGGACTCGTCCGGCGGGTTGTGAGGGTCGGTGCACGCGTGGAGCTTCTGGGCGACTTGGTACGCCATCGTGATGGTCGCGAGGTCCGACGGCTGCTCGATGCCGAAGAACGTCGTGGACGGAGCAGGGATGGTACCGACGTGCTGGTCGATCGCTCCTTCGCCGAACGAGACCTCAACCTTGATGTTCGCCCACCGCTTGCCCTTGATGTCGAGCAATACGTTGAAACGGCGAGGCTTGCGACGTGTCTTCGCGCCCTCGATGACCGCGAACGCGGTGCGAGTGAGGTCGAACACGCCCCAAGGCTCCTCAAGGGCGGTGTCCACCGCCTGCTCGAACTCCTCCACGGCGCCACGGAACAGCGTGTCGAGGTCCTTCGTCGCGCGCGACCGCAGATTCAGGGCCCTCTCGATGAACACGCCACCCTTCACCACGAACAGGGGTGTGTCATCCGCCATCAACGCACGTTGCAGCGCTGCTGCGACGATGGTCGAGGCGACTACCCAGCGTGTTCGGTCCCCGCCTGCACCGACGATCCGCTCGGCGTGGCTCACCCATTGGTTCAGGATCGAAGCACTGGCCGGGGTGCGGTCTTTCGCGGGCAACGCCGAGAATGGATCGCTCACCGTTCTCCTTCGAGCCTGCTGCGGAGCGTGACTTGCTCGGCGTCCGTGATGCTGCCTCGAGCCCGGGCTTCCCCGATCGCCTGGTTGACGAGCTGGAACGGCACGTGCGTGTCGATAGCCTGCCGGATCGCCGTGTACGGCTTCACGCAGCGAATACCCTCCCACCAACCGAGGTCCTTGGACGCAAGGTCCTCGTTGTGGACGACGATCCCCACGCCTCCCGCTCGTCGAATGCGCTCTCCCACCCCCACAGTGACGTGCGTCTTGGGCGGGTTGATGTCCGAGAGCTCGAGGAGACTCAGCGCGGTGTCGTGCGAGAGCGCCGCCTCAGGCCTGCCGGTCCAGAGCACGGCAAACCGGTAGCTGGCGGCTCGAGTCACAGGGAACTCCTCGAACCGATAGACGCCGGTGGCTTCACGCATGATCTTGCCGCGATACGCGAGCTGTTGCAGGTCACGCGCAGCGATCCCGAGGGCGCGTGCGTCGTCGAGGGTGACGTAGCCGTCTTGCTCGGCTGCGATGGCCATCAGTTCTGTGCGAGCGGTCATGTCCCCAATACCTCGGTGTCAAAAACATAGCAAAAATGAGATGATCTTGACAGGGAGACGATCGAGCGGATGCTCGGCCTGGATGGCGAACCCCGCCCGAATCGCACGGGAAATCGGGCCAGACTCTCGTCTGTTACTAGTCGACCACGGGACAGGTATCGCGATTCGCCGGAGACTCGCGCGGCCCATCCCCGAAATCTCCGCATACATGACCAAGATCCCACCGACTCTGGCCGTCACACGTCGTGAAACGGATCTCTGTCCAATCTGCACCGCCAAAATACAGAGTCTCGCTGAAGAGAACGAGAGCCGCATCGTGGTAGCGGACCTCGAATGTGTACTCCGATGTGGGCTCCCAAGTTGCGTTGCCCGAATATGAAGCCCCTTGGAAACCGGTCACGCAGTAGTTGCCGTTCCCATCGACGATGGATGTTCCCAACGGCACGCCGCTGACAGTGGCGTCGGCGTTCTCGAAGAGCACGATCTCGATGTCGTCCTGCACCCGACTGCCCTCAATGTAGGAGGAGTTTGCAGCCCAAGCGATCGGCGGATCGAATACCGGGGTTCCTCCGGCACAACCTGAAAGACCTCCAACCGTCGCGATGCAACAGATCATCAACAGCGGCCATGGCCAACTTCGAATCGGCACCATGCTGCTGCCCGCCAAAGATCGAGTCGTCGTTCGAGTACTCCAGTATGAGCGAAAGGTAACGCTCGCTGGTGAGCCCGCACAGCTGGCGGGCGTCATCGCCCGGAGACGACGGATGCCGCGGCGGAACGTTCCGCCGCGGCATCCGTGTTCGTGCTCAGCGCTTGCGCGTGAACAGGCCGAAGATGAGGAGGACGACGATCGAGCCGAGAATGGCGACGATCCACGTCTGCCAACTCCAGAACTCCTCGAGACCGATGCCGAAGAGGACGCTGCCCAGCCAGCCGCCGAGGAGCGCGCCGACCACGCCGAGCAGCAGCGTGATGAACCAGCCCCCGCCCTGCTTGCCGGGGAGGATCAGCTTGGCGATCGCTCCGGCGATGAGGCCGAGGATGAGAAATGCGAAGAATCCCATGGGGGTGCCCTTCTTTCATTCAGGTAGTGCTCAGCAAACCACCACCGGGCGTCCGGGGAAGCCCTTGCCCGCGGCGTGTTCCGACTGGTCACCCCGCGGCCATGATCGGCGGCGCCGCTGACTGTGCACAGGGGCGACGGAGTCCGTTTCCGGAGGCGATCGGTCACTATGGTGGCCGGATGAGCGACGGAGCGGACGAGGAGCCCCGCAACGATGTCACCGCCCCCGTCGGCGAGCAGCCCCGCACCGGCGGTGGGCCGTCGCGACGCACGATCGGGCTCATCGCGGGCGGTGCGGGTGCGCTCGTGCTGCTGATCGCCGGATCGGTCGCCTTGGGCGTGGTCGTGGGTGCCGCCCTGGTCGGGTCGCCCGCGGCACCGGCTGCCGAGGCGGTGAGCGCGACGGATGCGGCGGGGCCGACGGATGCCGCGCCGGCCGCACCGCCACCCGAGGAGACGTCGGAGCCCTCGAACGGGCAATCGCAACCGGCTCCGGCACCGGCACCGCAGGAGCCGGGACTCGAACCGCGCTCACTCGTCATCCAGCCGACGTTGCTGTGCCAGGCCGCGAACGGGTACTGCCCGGAGCCTTCCTACGACACCGTGGCGATCGCGGAGGTCTGGTCGCTCGCCGGCATCGAGGTGACATTCCGCCCGATCGCCCGCATCTACGACGACGTGCACTTCCTGCAGCCGAACTGCTACGCGGGCTACCTCGACTACATGGGCGCGCCGGCGGATGCGGCGGCACCGATCACGATGTCGATCCACGACCCGTGCCCGCCGTCGAGCCAACCGCTCGCGCGGCACAGCGGCAACGGGTTCGTCGTGCCGGGCGAGCTGCAACCCGACTCGCTGGCGATCGCGCGCATGATCGGGCTGAACCTCGGGCTCGCCGAGCGCGACGAGCCGGGCGCGCTGATGAGCACGACGGAACCGGGAACGGCGCTCTCCGCCGACGACATCGCGCGAGCCCGGACGAGTGCGCTCACCACCTCCGGCTGACCCTCCGCCGATGTGCGGCCGGGCGCTCAGTCGACGCGCGTGCAGCGCACGGCCATGAACGGCCGGCCCGGCAGCTCCACGCGCACGGTGGAGCGATGGCTCCCGGGCATCCGCTCGACCGTCATGTTCCAGGTGTCGATCACGTCGATCGTCCACTCCCCCTCGGCGAGCATGACGTTGCGGAAGCGCGGACGGTTGAAGCCGAAGTACCCGATGTGCTCCCGGCCGGCGACGCCGCCCCACGGCACGTCCCAGTCCGAGGGCAGCGGGTCCCACACGCCACCGGGCGTCTCGGCGAGCAGCAGCTCGAGGAACGCGATGCGCGCGGGCGAGTCGCCGTGCAGCTCGCCGCCCTTCGACCACCAGAGCACCTCGTCCTCGCGCAGGTACGTCTCGCCGTGGCCGACGTACCCGCCGCGGACGGCACCCTCCCAGAAGCGGCGCACCATCTCCTCGCCGGTGATGTTGCCCCAGCCCTGGTCGATGTCGCCCTCGTACGCGCACTCGTCGATCACGACGGGCTTGCCCCAGCGCTCGCGCCACTCGTCCGTGTTCTCCGCCGTGCGGTAGACGTCCACGCGCTGCACGCTGACGTGCGTGATCCACGGCTTGGCGTAGTCGTAGAACGGGCGGCAGTTGTGGATGGAGTTGAGGTGGCCGAACGGGTCCTCCTCGCCCACGATGGCCGCGAGGCGCTCCCAGTCGGACTCGTCCTTCGACCAGAGCAGGTCGTACTCGTTCGCCATCGACCACCACACGTTCGCGAAGCCGGCGAGCCGGCGCACGACGTAGCGCAGGTAGCGGTCGTCGACCGCGGGCCCCAGGTCGGCGAAGCCCCACCGGTCGTAGGCGTGGAAGAGGATGAGGTCGGCCTGGATGCCGAGCGCGCCGAGTTCGGCGATGCGCTGCTCGAGCCGGCGGAAGTGCGTGGGGTCGAACCGGGTCGGGTCGAACCCGTCGGCGAGCGAGCCGACGAACGGGAAGTCGTCGGGCTCGTTGGCGTTGTAGAGGTACGACTTCGGGAACACGCACATGCGCAGCTTCGTGAATGACGCGTCCGCCAGCGTGCGCAGCGTCTGCTGCTGCAGGTTCTCGGGCTGGTGGGTCCAGGCGTAGGCGGTGGTGCCGATCGGCCGGTGGCGCGTGCCGTCGGCGTGACGGAAGTGGAAGCCGTCCACCACGACCGGCCCGTGCGCGTCCTCGGGAGCGGGCCCGACCTGCGCCTCGCCTTCCACGCCGTCGAGCGACCGTGCGGTCGAGCGCGTGCGGAACCGCCACGTGCCCGGCTGGTCGGCGAGCGCGCGCACGACCCAGGCGCCGTCGCCGTCGTAGAAGCCGCCGACCCGCACCTCGGTGCCGTCGGGGCGCGTGAACACCGCATCCAGCTCGACGTCGACGAACGGGTTGCCGTGCGAGGGACCCGACAGGCGCATCTCGAGCGCAGCCCACTGCCCGACCGGTGCGGGCGGATGCAGCGTGGCCGAGCCGCGCGGCACGTCATCGCCCTCGTAGTCGGCGTCGGGGGCGATCGCCGGCGCGTACGGGGGTCGCGGCGCGCCCTCGCCGACCTCGGCGAGCGCGGCCCAGAGCCGCTCGCGCTCGGCCGGGTCCTCGAGCGCCGGGACGAGTGCGACCAGTTGGCCGAGCCGGCCGTCGCGGAACTGCGTCGCCATGGGCGAGGCGGCGATGCCGGGCAGGTACCGCTCCAGCACGGCCCTCGCGGCCGGGTCGTCGAGCGCCTCGCCGAACGTGGTCGCGCGGTCGAACATGTGGATCCCTTCGTCGTCGGTGGAACGTGCCGCAGGCGGCATCCGTCAGTCGTCGTGGCCCTCTGCGACCCAGCGGTCGACGACGATCTCGCCGTCGAGCGCGTAGACGCCGATCACGCGCCCCGTGAACGACTCCGTCACCTCCGACGAGAGGAATCGGCCGTCGATGCGGGCGAGCTCGACGCGCTCGCCTGCGATGGTCGCGGCGAGGTGGAAGACGTCGCTGGTGGAGAGCAGGCCCGTACCGGGCTCCGGCCGCCGCGACGCGAGGTGCAGGTCGAGGGGGCCGCCGTCGAACGGGTGCGTCCACTCCTGGAGCAGCCCGCCGATCACCGCGCGCGCCGTGACCAGGCCCGCGCCGACCTCGAGATCGACGTGGTACTGCTCGTCGTAGCGCACGGTGAGGCCGCCGACGCCCGCGGAGGCGTCGAGGCGCACGGTGACCTCGTTGGTCAGGTGCTCCTGGCGGCGGCCGAGGAACACCGGCATCGCGTCGGCGAGCGTGCTGCCGTCGGCACGGAGCTTCAGCCGGCCCGGGTGCGCGTCGAGGTCGGCCACCTCTCCGGGGAGTCGCCGCACGGCGATCCACTCGTCGTCGAGGGGGCGGTCGAACGCCACCTCGACGCGGGTGCCGGAGCGCGGGTCGAGCTGCACGGGGGCGATGGCGGGCCAGCCGTCCGTCCAGGCGACGGGGCTGACGAACGTCTCGCGGCCGAGCGCCGAGAACGCGCGGGTACCGCTGCGGGGGCGAACGCCCAGCAGGACGCACAGCCAGTCGCCACCGGGCCCCTCGACGAGGTCGCCGTGGCCGGTGTTCTGGATCGGGCGCGGGGTCGACCGCGCCGACACGAGCGGGTTGCCGGGCGCACCGGTGAACGGCCCCTCGGGGGCGTCGCCCCGGGCGATCGAGATCGCGTGGCCGCGCTCGGTGCCGCCCTCGGCGATCATCAGGTACCAGCGGCCGCCGATCTCGTAGAGGTGCGGCGCCTCGGGGAACATGAGGCCTGTGCCCGACCAGAGCGAACGCGGCTCCTCCAGCGCGCGGTGCGCGTCGAGGTCGACGCGCACCTGCTGGATGCCGAGGTGCGTCGGCGCATTCGGGTCCATGGCCCCGTCGAACTGAAGGCCCGAGAAGGTGACGTAGCAGGTGCCGTCGGCGTCCCAGGCGATGTCGGGGTCGATGCCCGAGACCCCGCCGGCGCCGTCCTCGGTGCGGATCAGGTCGCCGTCGCTCCACGGGCCGGCCGCGTCGTCGGCGGTGAAGTGCAGCATGCCGCGCCCCATCGCGTCGGTGATCACGAGGTGGAAGCGGCCGTCGTGGTGCCGGATGGTCGGCGCCCATGCGCCGCCGCCGGTGGGCACCGTCTCGACGCCGAGCTGGCCCGGACGCGTCGCGACGTGGCCGACGAGCTCCCAGGTCTCGAAGTCGGTGGAGCGGTGGATCGGGATGCCGGGCAGGTACTCGAACGAGGAGGTCGCGAGGAACCACTCGTCGCCGACCCGGACCACGCTCGGGTCGGGGTGGAACCCGTTCAGCAGCGGGTTGTGCAGGGTGGTCATGCGTCGATGCTCCAGTCGAGGTCGATGCGCGGATCGACGGCCGAGGCCGAGATCCGCAGTGCGAAGGTACCGGGTTCGACCGCCCACTCGCCCGCCCAGTGGGCGAACCGGCGTGCGGGCAGCGGGATCCGCACGGTCACGGACTCGCCGGCGGCGGCACGTGCCACGGCGTACCCCACGAGCCAGCGTGCGGGGCGCTCGATGCGGGAGTCGGCGCGCTCGGCGTACACCTGCACGACCTGCTTGCCCGCACGGTCGCCGGTGTTGGCGAGGACGACCTCGAGCTCGTCGCCCTCCCGACGTGCGGACTCCCACGACCAGGTCGTGTAGCCGAGGCCGTGGCCGAACCAGAACGCGGGCTCGGCGCCGGAGCGCAGCCACGCGCGGTAGCCGATGTGGATCCCCTCGGTGTACTCGAGCACACCGTCGACGGGGGTGACGTCGCGCACCGGCACGTCCGCGAGCGCGGCCGGCCAGGTCGTGGGGAGTCGGCCGCCGGGTTCGGCGACCCCGGTGAGCACGTCCGCGAGCGCCGTGCCGAACTCCTGCCCGCCGAAGTAGCCCTGCACGATCGCGGCGACGTCGTCGGCCCAGGGCAGCACCACCGGCGAGCCCGCGTTCACGACCACGACCGTCGGGGTGCCGGTCGCGGCGACCGCGCGCACGAGGTCGTCCTGTCGTCCCGGCAGGTCGAGGTCGGAACGGTCGTAGCCCTCCGACTCGACCTTCGAGTTGGTGCCGACCACGACCACCGCCACGTCGGCGGACGCCGCGGCCTCGACGGCCGCCGCGATGAGCGCGTCGGCGTCGGCGTCGTCGGGAGCGATGCCGAGGGTGGCGGACAGTGCGCCCGAGAGGCCGCCCTCGGTCGGCTCGGTGGTGAGTTCCAGGCGGATGCGACGGGCCACGCCGGCCTCGAACGCGACCGGAGCCGTCGACGACGGCGGGTTGAGGAACGCGGCACCGAGGTCGTCGCCGTCGACCACCGGAGCCTCGTCGAGGACCAGCACGTCGTCGACGAACAGCCGGCCGGGGTGCGCGCCGCCGAAACCGAGCAGCACCTCACCGGTCTCGTCGGCGGCGTAGTCGGTCTCGAAGACGACGCTGCGGCTCGCCGAGATGGGCGCGTCCCCTCCGAACCAGACGAGCGCCGTGGCGCGTCGGTCCTCGGCGAAGAGCTCGGCCCCTGCGGCGTCGCGGAAGGTCACCCGCATGCCCGGGCCGCCGGTCACGGGGTTGGTCAGGCGCGCGAGCGGAATCTCGGCGACGCCCTCCTGGACGACGGCGCCGAGCGAGTACGTGACGCGCGCGTCGGGAAGCGCCGCGCGCAGGCCGTCGAGCGGGGAGACGATCCGCTCGGGGATGACCGTCGCGCTGCCGCCGCCCTGGGTGCGAGCCTCTCGGGCGTTGTGACCGACGACCGCGACCCGCGCGAGCGCGGCCCGGTCGAGCGGGAGCACCCCGGAGTTGCGCAGCAGCACGGTGCCCTCGATCGACGCCTCACGGGCGATCGCGGTGGCATCCACCGCTGCGGGCACGACGGGCGTCGCGTCGCCGAGCGCGCCCACCCGTTCGGCGAGCAGCAGGATGCGCAGCACCTTGCGGTCGAGGTCGGCCTCCGCGACGCGTCCGTCGCGCACGGCGTCGGCGAGGTCCGCCCACGCCGGTGCGGGCCCGGGCATCGCGAGGTCCTGCGCGGCGGGCACCGCGTCGAGCGAGCGCACGGCGGTCCAGTCGCTCACGACGACGCCGTCGAACCCCCACTCGGAGTTCAGCGGTGTCTCGAGCAGGTCGTTCTCGGTCATCGTGACGCCGTCGACCGAGTTGTACGCGCTCATGACGCTCCACGCGCCGGCCTCCACCGCACGCTCGAACGGCGCGAGGTAGAGCTCGCGCAACGCGCGCGCGTCGACGCGCACGTCGACGGTGAACCGGTCGGTCTCGCTGTCGTTGGCCACGTAGTGCTTCGGGGTCGCGGCGACGCCGTTGTCCTGGAGCCCGCGCACGTAGTCGGCGCCGAGGCCGGCCGAGAGCTCGGGATCCTCGCTGAGGCACTCGAAGTGGCGCCCGCCGAGCGGGGAGCGGTGGAGGTTGATCGTCGGCCCGAGGACCACGTCGACGTCCTTGCGGCGGGCCTCGGATGCCGCGGCGGCACCGTACCGGTAGGCGAGGTCGTCGTCCCAGGACGCGGCGAGCGCCGAGCCGGACGGCAGGTTCAGCGACGGCTCCCGCTCGTCCCAGCGCGGCCCGCGCACGCCGGCGGGCCCGTCGGAGAGGGTCATCGCGCGCAACCCGATCTCGGGGACGGGCACGGTGGCCCAGAAGTCCGCGCCCTGCACGAGGGCGGCCTTCTGCTCGAGCGTCAGCCGGTCGAGCAGGGGTTCGAGGTGGGCCGTGGAGGTGGCCTCCGGGCCTTCGGTCGCGGTCATGCTGCGGCTCCTTCGCTGCGCTCGGCATCCAGCATCGCGCGTCGCTCGGTGCGGCGCTGCTCCTGCTTGTCGGGGTCGGGGACGGGCGCCGCCATGAAGAGGCGCTGGGTGTACGGATGCTGCGGGTGCGATGTGACCTGGTCGCCCTCGCCGGACTCGACGATCTCCCCGCGGTACATGACCGCGACCCGGTGGCTGATGTGGCGCACCACCGCCAGGTCGTGCGTGATGAAGAGGTAGGCGACGCCGGTGCACTCCTGGATGTCGATGAACAGGTCCAGCACGCGGGCCTGGGTCGACAGGTCGAGCGCCGACACGGGCTCGTCGCACACGATGAGCTTCGGGTCGAGCGCGAGCGCGCGGGCGATGGCGATGCGCTGCCGCTGGCCGCCGGAGAACTCGCGTGGCAGCCGGCTCCGGGCGTCGGCCGGCAGGCCGACCTGGTCGAGCAGGTCGCGCACGCGGCTCTTCGCCGTCTTCGTGGCGGTCCCGCGTGCCGTCAGCGGCTCGATCAGGATCTGCTCGATCGTGAGGTTCGGGTTGAGCGACGAGTACGGGTCCTGGAAGACCACCTGGATCTCGCTCGACAGCGCGCGGCGGTCGCGACGGTGCAGGTGCGAGATGTCCTGCCCGGCGTAGGTGATCGTGCCGCCGGAGACCGGGGCGAGTCCGAGCACGGCACGGCCGAGCGTGGTCTTGCCCGACCCCGACTCGCCGACCAGCCCCACGGTCTCGCCCGGACGGATGTCCAGGGAGACGCCCTTCAGAGCGCGGAACGGCTGGGCGCGGAACCCCTTCCCGGGGTACTCGACGACGAGTTCGTCGACCGTGAGCAGCGATTCGGTCATGACCGTCCTCCTTCGGCGGCGTACGCCGTGCGCGCGGGACCCTCGTCGAGGATCGCCTCCAGCAGCGACGACGTGTACGGGTGGCTGGGGTGTCCCAGGATCGTGCGGACCGGGCCCTGCTCCACGAACCGGCCCTGCTGCATCACCGACACCCGGTCGCAGAGGTCGGCGACCACCCCGAAGTTGTGGGTGACGAGGAGCATCGCCATGTGGCGTTCGGCCTGCAGGTCGCGCAGCAGGTCGAGCACCTCGGCCTGCACGGTCACGTCGAGCGCGGTCGTCGGCTCGTCGGCGATGATGAGGTCGGGGTCGGTCGAGACCGCTCCGGCGATGAGCACGCGCTGCGCCATGCCGCCCGAGACCTCGAACGGGTACGCCTTGAACGTGCGGGTCGGCTGCGGGATGCCCACGCGCTCGAGCAGTGCGAGCGAGCGCTCGGTGGCATCCTTCCTCGACAGTCCGAGGTTCTTGCGCAGCGGCTCGACGAGCTGGTGGCCGATGGTGAACGACGGGTCGAGGTTCGACATCGGCTCCTGCGGGATGTACCCGATGCGCTTGCCGCGGATGCCCGCGTAGGCGCGCTCCCCGGCGTCGGCGAGCTGCGTGCCCTCGTAGTCGATGCTGCCGGCGGTCACGTGACCGCCGCGCGGCAGCAGGCCGAGCACCGCGAACGCGGTCTGGGTCTTGCCCGACCCCGACTCGCCGATGAGGCCGTGCACCTCGCCCTTGCGGATGTCGAGCGAGACCCCGTGCACCACCTCGACGTCGGCGCCGCGCGGCTGCTGGTAGGCCACGTGCAGGTCGCGGATCCGCAGCACGACCTCGGTCGCATCCCGGCCCGACTGCGCGTCATCGCCGTGCACGATGGTCGCATCGCCGGCGGCGAGTTCCTCGTCGTCGTCGAGGTCGGCGCCGCTGGTGGCGATCGACGTGGTGACCGCGGCGATCGAACCCGTCGCCCCGGTGACCGCGCGACGACGTCGCCGTCGCACCGCGACGGTGCGCTCCAGCACGTCGCGCATGGCGTTCGCGAGCAGGGTGAGCGCGATGCAGGTCAGGGCGATCGCGAGCGACGGCCAGATCATGAGCGACGGCGCCCGGTAGATGTTCGCGAACCCGTCGTTGAGCATCGAACCCCAGGTCGGCACGCTCATGTCGCCGAGCCCGAGGAACTCCAGGCCCGACTGGATGGCGATCGCGATGCCGGCGATGATCGCCGACTGGATGATGATCGGCGCGCGGACGACCGAGAGCACGTGCCGCCCGATGATGCGGACGTCGCTGAGGCCCGAGACGCGCGCGGCGTCGACGTAGAGCTCGCTGCGCACGGCCGTGACCGACGCGTAGACCAGCCGGTAGTACGCCGGCGACAGGAGCACGCCGAAGACCAGCATCGCGAGCCAGACCGACGGGCCGAGCACGGCGCGGGCCGCGAGCAGCACCACGATGCCGGGCAGCGCCATGATGAGCGAGGTCACCCAGGAGGAGACGGAGTCGAACCAGCCGCGGTAGTACCCGGCGATGAGGCCCGAGATGACGCCGATGAGCAGCGCCGTGACGACGGCGACGAGGGCCGCCGCGAGCGTGACCTGGGTCGCGACCAGCAGGCGGGAGAGCACGTCGCGGCCCGATCCGTCGTTGCCGAGCGGGTGCTCGGCGCTCGGCGGGGCGAGCACGAGCTGGAGCGACGCGAGGTTGGGGTCGTAGGGCGCGATCCAGGGCGCGATGAACGCGACGACCAGCAGCAGGCCGAGGAACACGAGGGAGGCGAGCCCGAGCGGCCGGCGCACCAGGCGCCGCAGCAGCGACACCTGCGCCGGGCCCGTCGGGACGGTGTTCGGGACTTCGACGGCGGTGGTCATGACAGTCGCACCTTCGGGTTGAGCGCAGCCTGCGCGAGGTCGATGAGGAGGTTCACGATGATGACGATCACCGCGAAGACGAGCACGAGGCCCATCACGACGGGGATGTCGCCCGCGGCCGTCGCGGTCACGGTGAGCTGGCCCATGCCGGGGAGCGCGAACACCTGCTCCACGATCACGGCGCCGCCGAGCATCCCGACGAACTGGAGGGCCAGCACGGCGAGCGCCGGCCCGCCGGCGTTGCGCAGCACGTGCTTGTACACGACGCTGCCGCTGGAGAGCCCGCGGCTGCGGAGCGTGCGCACGTAGTCGCGCGACATCGCATCGAGCACCGAGCCGCGCACCTGCTGCGAGACGGCCGCGATGGCGGCCAGTGACAGGGCGATGATCGGCAGCGTCACCGACGACACCCAGCCGGAGAACGAGGTGGTGATCGGCACGTAGCCGGTGGCCTTGAACCAGCCGAGGTTGATCGCGAAGATCAGCACGAGGTACAGCGCGATCAGGAAGCCCGGGATGGCGAACCCGATGATCGCGACGAACTGCACGACGGCGTCGACCCAGCCGCCGCGGCGGGCGGCGAGGACACCCAGCACCACCGCGATGACGGCGGAGAGGATGGTCGCGCCGATCACGAGCGACAGGCTGACCGAGAGCCGTCCGGACAGGCTCACCGACACCAGCTGGCCGTTGAACCACGACCGGCCGAGGTCTCCGGCGAGCGCGGAGGTCAGCCAGTCCCAGTACTGGGCGGCGAGCGGGCGGTCGAGGCCGAGCTCGGCGGTCTTGCGCTCGACGAGCTCCTGGGTGGCGCTCTGGCCGAGGATGCGGCGGGCGATGTTGGCGCTGTCGAGGTAGAGCAGCGTGAAGGCGACGACGGTGATCACGCCGAGCATGATCACGCCCGAGACCAGGCGTCGCACGATGAACATGAGCATGAGTGGCTCCCGTGGGTGTGGTGCCGGCCCGCCCGCGGTCGCGGGCGGGCCGGCTGCGGTCTACTGCTTCGGCTGGAAGTCGTAGATCGCGGGGTAGGCGTTGGTCGGGAGCATCTCGACGGTCGTCTGGGCGTCCGTCGCGACGCTGCCCTGCACGCGGTAGAAGGGCGCGAACCAGGCCTGCTCGACGATGTAGCGGTTGAGCTCCTTGGCCACTGCGGCCTGCGTCTCCTCGTCGCCGAACTGGATCTGCTCGATGTACTCCTGGACCTGCGGGTCCTCGTACCCGGTCGGGTTGAACACGGCGGTCGGGGCGATCATGAACTGGATGAGCTGCCAGTCGGGGTTCTGCTCGAGCGCCATGAACACCAGCGGGTACTTCGGGGCCAGCATGTCGGCGATCGCGTTGCCGATGGCCACGTCCTCGAAGGTGATCGTGACGCCCACGTCGGCGAGCTGCTGCTGGACGAGGGTGTAGGTGTTCGCACCCAGCACGGAGATCGACATGCTGTCGATCGCGAGGCCGTCGGCGTAGCCGGCCTCGGCGAGGAGCTCCTTCGCCTTCTCGGGGTCGTACGTGTAGTACTCGTCCAGCTCGGGGTCGTACGCGTCCGAGGTCGCCGGGAAGACCTGGGTCGTCACGGTGCCGTTGTCGTTCTGGAGCGCGGTGAGCAGCGATGCGCGGTCGAAGGCGTAGTTGAGCGCCTGCCGGACGCGGACGTCGCCGAGCGCCTCGTTCATCTCGCCGGCACGATCGAACAGCAGCAGGCCCTGGAAGTCGAGCTCGTTCGCGTTGACCGTCCAGCCGGACGCCTCAACCTCGACGAGGTTGTCGTTGTTGGCGAGCTTCACGCCGTTGGCCTCGCCCGCCTTGATGGCGTTCAGCGCGGCGGTCGGGTCGCTCAGCACGTTGATGACGAGGTCGTCGTAGTGCTGGACGTCGGGGTTCCAGTAGTCCGGGTTCTTCGTGTACACGTACGAGGTGCCCGTGACGGTGGCCGCGGTGTCGAGCATGTACGGGCCGGAGCCGACCGGCGTCGTGGCGAGGTCGGGGCTGTCGAGGGATGCCTCGGCGCCGATCAGTCCCGGGTCGCGGGTGAGGTAGTTCAACATTGCCGGGTCGGGCGCGCTGAGCGTGATCACGACGGTGGAGTCGTCTGCGGCCTCGAACGAGTCGATTCCGGCGAAGTAGCCGGCGTCGGGGGAGGTGCCGTCCTTGAACCGCTGGAGGTTCGTGACCACCACATCAGCGGTGAGCGCGCTGCCGTCGGTGAAGGTGACGTCGTCGCGCAGGGTCAGGGTGAGGACGGTGTTGTCCTCGTTGTACGACCAGTCGGTCGCGAGCCACGGCTCGATCGTGCCCTCGGGGGTGGCGACGAGGAGCGTGTCGTACACGGCCTGGTAGTACGGCGCCCGGTTGCCCCACTCGGAGCCTGCGGGGTCGAACGTGGTGGGCTCGGCGATCGCGCCGAGGGTGAGCGTGCCGCCGCTCGCGCTGCCGTCACCGTTGCCGGAGTCGGCTGCACCGGCGCAGCCGGTGAGGGCGAGTGCGGCGATCGCGAGGGTGGCTGCTGTGGCCTTCCAACGGAACATCCTTGGTCCCTTCCTTGCGGCGATTCCCCTGTGGATCGCCTCTGACGAGGACGGTAGCAGGGATTCCAAGTGTGCACTAGGTTTTTAGGATAAAAATCTAGCGAGCGTGTGGGATTTGTTATAGAACTGTCGGGAAGGGCTCCTCGCGAGACGCCGACGATGGCGTCGCCCGGGGATACGGTGAGACGATGACCGACACCACGACCACTCCGAAGCGGAAGCCCCGCGGCGAGTACGCCAAGAGCGCCGCGACGCGCAGTGCGATCCTCGACGCCGCGCTCGAGGTGTTCGCGGAGTCCGGGTTCCGAGCCGGCTCGCTCCGCGAGATCGCCGCCCGAGTCGGCATGAGCGAGGCCGGGCTCCTGCACCACTTCCGCAACAAGGGTGCGCTGCTGCGTGCCGTGCTCGATCACCGCGACGAGCAGTCGCGCGCACTCGTGGACTTCGACGACCCCGATGGCGTCGAGACCCTGCGCGGCCTCGTGGCGCTGGCTCGGCACAACGCCTCGACCCCGGGCGTGGTCGAGCTGTACTGCACGCTCTCGGCCGAGGCGACCTCCGTCGGCCACCCCGCGCACGAGTACTTCCTGCGCCGCTACGAGAGCGTACGCGCCGCGGTGTCGGACGCATTCCGGCGGATCGCCGACGCGGGCCGGCTGCTGCCCGGCGTCGACCCGTTCCGCGCCGCCGTCGCGACTATCGCGCTCATGGACGGCCTCCAGGTGCAGTGGCTGCTCGACCCGTCCTCCACCGACATGGAGGCCGCGCTCTCGGAGTTCTTCCGCGGGTTCGTGAGCGGGTTCGACCTCGAGTCGCTCGAGCAGGCGCTCGACGCACGCACGCCGGACGAACCGGGCGGCAGCCCCGCAGCATCCGTCGACGTCCTCGGGAGCGCGTCGTGATCCGCCGCGCGCTCCACGACGGGTGGACCGTCGCCCCCAAGCTCGGCGCGTTCGAGCAGCCGGCCGACGGGGCCGGGCCCGTGCCGGTCGTGCTGCCGCACGACGCGATCCGCGACCTGCCGCGCTCGGCCGACAGCGACCAGGGCGTGAACACCGGCTACCACCCGGGCGGGGTGTTCGAGTACGCCACCACGCTCGACGTGCCCGCGGCCTGGCGCGACCGCACGGTGCAGCTCGAGTTCGAGGGCGTCTACCGCGATGCGATCGTGCTCGTCGACGGCGACGTCGTGGCGCACGAGCCCAACGGGTACAACGGCTTCGTCGTCGACCTCGATTCGCACCTGCGACCCGGCGCGACGCAGCGCATCAGCGTCGAGGCACGTGCGCACCGCGACAGTCGCTGGTACTCGGGCGCCGGGATCTACCGGCCGGTGCACCTCGTCGTCGCCGACCCGGTCCACATCCCGCTCGGCGGCACCACCGTGACCACCCCCGACATCGACGGCGAGCGCGCGATCGTCGAGATCGCGACGGCCGTCGTCGACTCGACCCGTCACGCGCGCACGCTCCGACTCGCCTGGCAGGTGACCGATCCCGGCGGAGCCGTCGTCGCCACCGCGGATGCCCCGGTGACGGTGCTCCCCGGCGAGCCCGCCGTCGCCCGCGCGCGCATCGCCGTCGACGGCCCCGCGCTCTGGCACCCCGACTCGCCGTCCCTCTACCGGGTGCGGGCGAGCCTCGCCGACGCGGGCGCGGAGATCGACTCGGATGCCGTCGAATTCGGCATCCGCCGGGTACAGGTCGATCCCGCCAGGGGCCTGCGCATCAACGGCGAACCCGTGCTGCTGCGCGGCGCGTGCGTGCACCACGACAACGGCCCGCTCGGCGCCGCCACGTTCGACGACGCCGAGGATCGACGGGTGCGGCTGCTCAAGGCCGCCGGCTTCAACGCGCTCCGCAGCGCCCACAACCCCATGAGCCGGGCCATGCTGGAGGCCTGCGACCGGCACGGGGTGCTCGTCATGGACGAGCTGACCGACGTCTGGACCCGTTCGAAGACCGCGTTCGACGGCGCCCCGACCTTCCCCGACCGCTGGCGGCGCGACGTCGCCGCGATGGTCGCGAAGGACCGCAACCACCCGAGCGTGGTCATGTACTCGATCGGCAACGAGATCCTCGAGCTGGGCACGCCGCACGGCGCCGCCTGGAGCCGCCGCATCGCCGAGGAGGTCCGCGCGCTCGACCCGACGCGCATCGTGACCAACGGCATCAACGGCGTCATTGCGAACCTGTCGCTCATCGCCGAGGAGATGGGCGGGCCCGAGGCATCCGACCCCAACACCATGATGGCCGAGATGGGCGAGCGGATGGCGCGCATGAACGCCTCGTCACAGGTGAGCGACTCCATCGAGGAGTCCGCGTCGGTGCTCGACGTCGTCGGCTTCAACTACGCCGACTCGCGGTACCGGCAGGACGCCGAGCAGTACCCGCACCGCGTGATCGTCGGCTCCGAGACGTTCCCGGCGCACATCCCCGCGATGTGGGCCCTCGTCGAGGAGCTGCCGCACGTCATCGGCGACTTCACGTGGACCGGATGGGACTACCTCGGCGAGTCGGGCATCGGCCGCGTCGACCGCACCGACGTCGACGGCTACGTGCCCACGGGCACGGCGGGACCGTTCCCGTACCTCACCGCAGAGTGCGGCGACCTCGACATCACCGGGCATCGCCGCACCATCTCGTACTACCGCGAGATCGTTTTCGGCCTGCGCACCGCCCCGTACCTGGCCGTGCACCGTCCGCAGCACCACGGCCGGCCGACGGCGACCACCCCCTGGTCGTGGGACGACTCCGTGGCGTCGTGGTCGTGGGACGTCTCGCCCGGCTCACCGGTCGTGGTCGACGCGTACGCCGACGCCGACGAGGTCGAACTGCTGCTCGACGGGGTCGCCGTGGGCACCGCGCCGGTCGGCGAGGCGGCGCCGTTCCTGGCGCGGTTCGAGACGACCTGGCATCCCGGCGAGCTGACGGCGGTCGCGCGGCGCGACGGAGTCGAGGTCGGCCGGCACGTGCTGCGGAGCGCCGGCGGGCCGCTGCGGCTGGTGGTGCGTCCCGAGACGGAGGGCGTGGCGCCCGACGGGCTGGCGTACGTGGCGATCACGATCGAGGACGCGGCCGGAATCGTGCCGTGCGACGCCGACCGGCAGGTCGCGGTACGCGTCGACGGGGGCGAGCTCGCCGGCCTCGGCACCGGCCGCGCCCGCACCGAGGAGTCGTTCGGGGGCCGTCGGTCACGTCGTACGACGGACGCGTGCTCGCGATCGTGCGACCGACCGGCACCGGCGACATCCGCATCTCGGCGTCCGCCGAGGGCCTGCCCGCCGCGTCGGCCGACGTCCGCGTCGACTGAGCAACGGAGTCGCCGCCCTCAGCGGAGGGCGGACGTGTCGCCCCGCCCGGGGCTGACGGATCGGCACGCAACGCGTGCACGATCGACCCCCAGCGCGACTTGCCCGCGCGCGTGCGAACGGCGATGCTGAATCGATGGGACTCGTCATGCGCCGCGCCGGTTCGCCGGCATGACCTCGCGCGTCGCGGTACCCGACTCGTCCCTCGACCCCGGGACCCGGCGCATGCTCGCGCGCTTCGCGCCGATGATCTACGGGCCGACCCTCCTCTTCGGGCTGGGCGAAGGCGCGCTGCTGCCGCTGCTGCCCGTGATCGCGTCCTCGCTCGGCGCCGACGTCGCCCAGGCCGCCCTCATCGCGGCGGTGATCGTGTTCGCGCGACTGATCGGCAACCTGCCCGCGGGGTGGCTCGTGGCGCGCATCGGCGAGCGGCGCACCATGGCGATCGCCGGATGCCTCGCGCTGGCCGGCGGCGTCGGCGTGCTGCTCGCCCCCACGCTCGCGCTGCTCGCCGTCGCCGTGTTCTTCATCGGGCTCTGCGCGGCGGCGTTCGGCCTCGCCCGGCACGCGTTCATGACTACGCGGGTGCCGCTGCACTACCGCGCGCGGGCGCTCTCCGTGCTCGGCGGCTCGTTCCGCCTCGGCATGTTCGTCGGCCCGTTCGTCGCCGCCGCACTGCTCGCGCTCACCGGCACCGAGTCGTCGGCCGTCTGGTGCTTCATCGCCTGCCTGGTCGGCCTCGTCGCGCTCGTACTGCTCGGCCGCGACCCCGAGGAGCAGCTCCGCTCCGAGCAACTGCTGCCCACCGCGAACCGGTCGGCCTCCGGCGAGCGCACGCGTGCCGACGGGGTCTGGGTGACGATGTGGCGGAACCGCGGGGTGCTCGCGCGGCTCGGGCTGCCCGCGGCATCCCTCTCGGGGCTCCGGCAGGCGCGGGTCTACCTGCTGCCGCTCTGGGGCGTCTCCCTCGGACTCGCGCCCGAGGTCATCGCGCTCGTCGTCGGCATCACGGGCGCCCTCGAGTTCGCGCTGTTCTACACCAGCGGACAGATCATGGACCGCTGGGGTCGCCTGTGGGCGGCGCTGCCGTCGATGGTGCTCATGGGCGGCGCCTTCGTCGGACTCGCGTTCACGCACGACCTGGCCGCGGCGGAGAGCTGGTTCGTCGCCGGCGCGGTCGTCGTCGGGGTCGGCAACGGGCTCTCCAGCGGCATCCTCATGACCCTCGGTGCGGATGTCGCGCCGCCGGCCGAGCCCGCCCCGTTCCTCGGCTCGTGGCGCATGCTCACCGACGTGGGCGCGGCCGCCGCGCCGCTCGTGATCGCCGGCGTCGCCGCCGCGGTCAGCCTGCCGGTCGCCACGGCGGTGATCGGCGTCGCCGGGCTGTTCGGCGCCGCGGGCTTCAGCGTGTGGGTGCCGCGGTACGTGCCGCACCGGCGCTGACCCGGCGCCCCTCGGAACACCCCGGGCAAATGCCCGATGCCGTCGGGCGCGTGACGGGCTTCACTGTCGTGCATGGATGCCACCAGTGGGCCTGCGGCCGCCCGGCCCCGCACCCTCGCCCACCCGCGATCGCTGCTCGCGCACGCGCGGGAACGGCTGCGCACTGCGGCGGGCCGGCGCATCGCCGTCGCGGCCGGCGCCGCGCTGCTCCTGGTCGGCGCGGTCGCCCTCGCCGGCACGTCGCGCATCGCGCTCGCCGACCTGATCGAGCTGCCACCGCCCGCGACGACCGCGGGCACCGACGACTTCAGCTGCACGCTCACGGTGACCGGTGCGGCCGAGTGCGCCGGTGACGACTTCGGCGGGCGGGCGCAGGGTGAGCGCGGTCCGTTCACCGCCCTCACGGCGGGCGAACGACACGCGTGCGGGCTCACCCCCGACGGCGCCGCGGACTGCTGGGGCTGGAACCACTACGGGCAGGCGCTCGATCGGCCCGGGCCTTTCACGCAGCTCGCGGCGGGCAGCGACCACACCTGCGGGCTGACGCACTCGGGCGCCGTCATCTGCTGGGGCATGAACTTCGCCGGGCAGGCGCTCGACCACGACGGCCCGTTCCTCCGCCTCGAGGCGGCGGACCGGACGACGTGCGGCATCGCGCCGGACGGCTCGCGCGAGTGCTGGGGCGACGTGCACGCGGCATCCGCCCTGCCCTGATCGAGCGGACGGGAGCACCCGGCCGAGCGACTACCGTGGAGGCATGGCGACGGCGACTCGGGACATGGTGCTCCTCCCCGGCGGCACGTTCCGGATGGGCTCGGACGAGTTCTACCCCGACGAGCGGCCGGTGCACGAACGCACCGTGGCGGCGTTCGCGCTCGACCGTTACGAGGTCACCAACGCGCAGTACGCCGAGTTCGTCGACGCCACCGGCTACGTGACCGTCGCCGAGCGTCCGCTCGACCCCGCCGAGTTCCCCGGCGTCGACCCCGCCGAGCTCGTGCCGGGCGCGATGGTCTTCACGCCCACCGCCGGCCCCGTCGACCTGCGCCAGTGGCGGAACTGGTGGCGGTGGCAGCCGGGCGCCAGCTGGCGGCATCCGTTCGGCCCCGACTCGGGCATCGACGATCGTCTCCAGCACCCGGTCGTGCACGTCGCGTTCGAGGACGCGACGGCGTACGCCGAGTGGGCGGGCCTCCGGCTGCCGACCGAGGCCGAGCACGAGTACGCGGCACGCGGGGGTCTGGTCGGCGCGCGGTTCGCATGGGGCGACGAGCCGTACCCCGGCGGCGAGGCGCTCGCCAACTCGTGGCTCGGGCGGTTCCCGTACGACAACCAGGGGGTCGGCGGCACGGCGCCGGTCGGCTCCTACCCGGCGAACGGCTACGGCCTGTACGACATGACCGGCAACGTCTGGGAGTGGACGAGCGACTACTACACGCCCCGGCACGTGCAGCTGTCGGATGCCCCGGTCGACCCGGGCCGCCGTACCAACCTGCTCGCCGCGGCGAGCGCCCAGGAGGGCTTCCCGAACATCCCCCGCCGGGTGCTGAAGGGCGGGTCGCACCTGTGCTCGCCCGACTACTGCCTGCGCTTCCGACCGGCCGCCCGCTCACCCCAGGCCGAGGACACCGGGCAGTCGCACATCGGCTTCCGGTGCGCGCGCGACGCCTGAGGCATCCGCTCGCTGTTCACCTGCACCCCCTGTCGCCCCGGCGCAGGGGGTGATTGTATGGCCGTGTTCCCCACTCGACGGTTCCCCCATCGACGCAGGAAGGACACGTCATGGCAGACACGCCCAACATCCTCATCATCTGGGGCGACGACATCGGCATCTCGAATGTCAGCGCCTACTCCGACGGCCTGATGGGGTACCGCACCCCGAACATCGACCGCGTGGGCGACGAGGGCGTGCGCTTCACGGACTACTACGGTGAGCAGAGTTGCACCGCCGGCCGCGCGGCCTTCATCACGGGGCAGAACCCGTACCGCACCGGCCTCACGAAGGTCGGCATGCCGGGCGCCGACATCGGGCTGCGCGCCGAGGACCCGACCATCGCGACCGCGCTCAAGGAGCACGGCTACGCCACCGGGCAGTTCGGCAAGAACCACCTCGGCGACCGCGACGAGTTCCTGCCCACCATGCACGGGTTCGACGAGTTCTTCGGCAACCTGTACCACCTGAACGCCGAGGAGGAACCCGAGCACCCCGACTACCCCACCGACGACGAGATCCCGAACTTCAGCGAGCGCTTCCGCCCGCGCGGGGTCATCCACTCGTGGGCCAACGGCGACGGCACCCAGCGCGTCGAGGACACCGGGCCGCTGACCCGGAAGCGCATGGAGACCTGCGACGAGGAGTTCCGCGACGCGGCCGCCGACTTCATCCGCAGGCGGGCCGACGACGACACCCCGTTCTTCGTCTGGTTCAACTCGACGCACATGCACTTCCGCACGCACACGAAGGAGTCGAGCCGCGGGCAGGCCGGCCGGTGGCAGTCGGAGTACCACGACACGATGATCGACCACGACAACCTGGTCGGCGACCTGCTCGACCTGCTCGACGAGCTGGGCCTCGCCGAGAACACGATCGTCATGTACTCGACCGACAACGGGCCGCACATGAACAGCTGGCCGGATGCGGGTATGACCCCGTTCCGCAACGAGAAGAACTCGAACTGGGAGGGCGCCTACCGCGTGCCGGCGATGGTGCGCTGGCCCGGGCACATCCCGGAGGGCACGGTGCTGAACGGCATCGCGAGCCACGACGACTGGTTCGTCACGCTGCTCGCCGCGGTGGGCGACCACGACGTGGCCGATCGCCTCGCGGCGGGCACCGAGCTCGCAGGCTCCCATTTCAAGGTGCACCTCGACGGGCACGACCTGCTCCCCTACCTCACGGGCGAGGTCGACGAGAGCCCGCGCAAGCACTTCTTCTACGTCTCCGACGAGGGCGACCTCACCGCGATCCGCTACGACAACTGGAAGATCGTGTTCCTCGAGCAGCGCACCCAGGGCACGCTCGCGGTCTGGCTCGACCCGTGGGTCGAGTTGCGCGCGCCGAAGCTGTTCAACCTGCGCACCGACCCGTACGAACGCGCCGACCAGACGTCGAACACCTACTACGACTGGCTGCTCGACCGGGTGTTCCTGTTCGTGCCGGCGCAGGCGTACGTGGCGAAGATGCTGTCGACGCTCGAGGAGTTCCCGGTGCGCCAGCGGCCGGCGTCGTTCACGATCGACCAGGTGCTGGAGAAGCTGCAGGACGTGGCCGGGAACTCCTGAGGCGAGCGCGCCTGGGTGGGCCGGACTGGCTCGTCCCTGCGGGTTGGGCGAGCGCGACCGGGTCATAGGCTGACTGGCGGAGGGAGGGCGCGGTGAGCTCAGCGGCATCCGATTCGGTCGGGGCAGCGCTCGCCATCGTGCAGGCGTCGCTCGAGTACGCCGGCACCGTGGCGTTCGCGATCTCCGGCGCGGTCGCGGCGGGCCGCAAGCAGATGGACCTCGTCGGGGTCGTGGTGCTGGCCTGCATCGTGAGCGTCGGCGGCGGCACCGTACGCGACCTGCTGCTCGGCAACACGCCCGTGTTCTGGGTGCAGAACCCTACGTTCCTGCTCGTCGGCGCGGTCACCGCACTCATCGTCGTGCCGCTCACGCGCACCCGCGCGCTCGACCTGCTGCGGCGCTACCGCATCGTGCAGGTATCGGATGCCGCGGGCATGGCGCTGTTCGTCGTCGTGGGCACGAACGTGGCGATCCAGGCCGGGGCCGACCCGATCGCTGCGGCCATCATCGGCGTGATCGCAGGCGTCGGCGGCGGCATCATCCGCGACATGCTCGCCAACGAGATTCCCGACGTGCTGCGGGGCGGGCAGTTCTACATCACGGCGGCGCTCATCGGCGCGCTCGTGTACGTGCTGCTGCTCGAGCTCGACGTGCCCGAGCTGGTCGTGTTCTGGGTGCCGATCGTGATCATCCTCGCGATCCGCATCGTGTCGGTGCTCACGCGCTGGGGCGTGCCGACGTTCACGTACGACGCCCCGCCGACCGGGCAGCTGCCGACGATCGATCCCGACGACCTGCGGCGGTGAGGCACCCCCGCCCGCTTGAGGGCCGTTTCTTGGCCTGAGGGCCGAAGCTTCAGCCCTCGGACGAAGAAGTGGCCCTCGGGCGCACTCTGCGAACGGATGCCCCGTACGGTCACCACGCGTCCCAGTGCAGGACGTCGGCGAGCGGACGGCGACGTGCTGGCCGGAAGTCGGTGCCGATCGTGTAGGCGATCGGGAACAGTCCGGCCTGCGTGACCCGTTCGAAGGGGATGCCGAGCAGTTCCGCGACGCGCCGCTCGCCGTCGTTCGGGAGGTGCAGCGTCGTCCACGCCGAGCCGAGGCCCCGCTCCCTGAGGGCGAGCATGAAGCTCCACACGGCGGGGAGGATCGACCCCCACGCGCCGGCCTGCTCGCTGACGTCGGCGTCGTCGAGCCGCCCCCGGATGCAGGGGATCAGCATCATCGGCACCCGCTCGAAGTTGTCGGCGAGGGAGTCCGCCGAGTCGGCCACCCGTCGCGCCTGTTGGGCTCGCGCATCCCCTGGGGTGAACGTCGGGCCGGGCGCGTCACGGTACTCCCAAAAGTTCGACCGGTAGATCTCTGCGATCGCCGCCTTCGTCTCGGCGTCCTCGACGACGACCCAGTGCCAACCCTGTCGGTTCGACCCGGTCGGTGCCTGCAGGGCGATCTCGAGGCACTCCTCGACGACCGACCGCTCGACGGGACGATCGAGGTCGAGCCGCTTGCGGACGGAGCGGGTCGTGGTGAGCAGCTGGTCCGCGGAGAGGTGCAGGGTCATGCTGCCAGTCTGACATACCGGTCGGTCGGTTCTGCCTGCGCGAAGTGACGTTCCGGTCCCTGGCGCAACGGCAGCAGCGGATGCCCGGAGACGACGAAACCCCCTCCGGAGAGGGGGTTTCAGCGAGCGGTACCGGTGGGATTTGAACCCACGGTGGGCTTTCACCCACACAACTTTTCGAGAGTTGCACCTTAGGCCGCTCGGACACGGTACCGCCGAATATCCTAACCGCGACGGGGCTGTGCGCCAAAACGGGGGCGGATGCCCCTGAGCGCGCGCGGCACGCGCGGAGCATCCGTTCCCGTGTCGGCGGGCGCACCTACACTCGCAGCATGGCCCGCCCCTCCACGTCGTTCCGCTGCTCCGAGTGCGGCTGGACGACCGTCAAGTGGGTGGGCCGCTGCGGCGAGTGCCAGCAGTGGGGCACGGTCGTCGAGCATGGCGCTGCGGCGGCCGAGGCGAAGGCCGTGCGGCCGGCGGCGGTGGCGGATGCCTCGCGGGCCAGGCCCATCACCGAGGCGGTGGCCGAGGATTCGCGGCATCGCCCGACGGGCGTCGGCGAGTTCGACCGCGTGCTGGGCGGCGGCATCGTGCCGGGCGCGGCCATCCTGCTGAGCGGCGAGCCGGGCGTCGGCAAGTCGACGCTGCTGCTCGAGGTCGCGGCCCGCGCCGCGGCATCCGGCCGCCGAGTGCTCTACGTGAGCGCCGAGGAGTCGGTCGCGCAGGTGCGGCTGCGCGCCGAGCGCACCGGGGCGCTGCACGACACCCTCTTCCTCGCGTCGGAGACCGATCTCGCGACCGTGCTCGGCCAGGCCGACGCGGTCGCGCCCGACCTGCTCATCGTCGACTCGGTGCAGACCGTGTCGAGCGCCGAGTCCGACGGCGTCGCCGGGCAACCGAGCCAGGTGCGCGAGGTCGCGTCCACGCTGATCAGGCTCGCGAAGCAGCGGCACCTGCCCGTGCTGCTCGTCGGCCACGTCACGAAGGACGGCACCATCGCGGGCCCCCGCCTGCTCGAGCACCTGGTCGACGTGGTCTGCCAGTTCGAGGGCGACCGGCACACCGCGCTGCGGTTCGTACGGGCGCTCAAGAACCGGTTCGGCCCCACCGACGAGGTCGGCTGCTTCGAGATGACCGGCGAGGGCATCTCGGAGGTGCCCGACCCCAGCGGCCTCTTCTTGTCTCGGTCGCGGGTCGCGGTGAGCGGCACCTGCGTGACCGTCGCACTCGAGGGCCGACGCGCACTGCCGGTCGAGGTGCAGGCGCTCGTCGTGTCGACCAGCGCGCCCCAGCCGCGGCGCGTGGTGAGCGGCGTCGACTCGTCGCGCGTGGCGATGATCATCGCGGTGCTCGAGCGGCGGGCGGGGTACTCGCGGCTCGGCGCGCACGACGTGTACGTCTCGACGGTCGGCGGGGTGCGACTCGCCGAGCCGGGTGCCGACCTCGCCATCGCCGTGGCCATCGCGAGCGCGATGAGCGACCGCGCGGTGCCGGCCGAGATCGCCGCGGTCGGCGAGATCAGCCTCGCCGGTGAGGTGCGACCCGTCGCGGCGGCCCGCCAACGCGCCGCCGAGGCGCGGCGGCTCGGCTACCGTCGCCTGATCGACGACGAGGTCGGCAGCGTGAAGGCCGCCGTCGAGCACGCGCTCATGACGAAGCGCTCCACCCGGGAGCAGGAACTCGACGCGGTGTTCTGAGGCCTGTTCGGGTTCGCGCGGCGGGCCGGCTCAGGGGCATCCGCTCGGCTTCGAACCCCGCGACTACGCCTCGAGGGCGGCCAGCAGGTCGGCGGGCGACGCCTGCATCGGGTGGGGGCCGGCGATGTCGAGGAAGACCGTCGTGATCTCCGAGCGGTGCGTGGTGAGGAACGAACGCAGCCAGGCCGGGCTGTGCAGGCCGACCGCGGGCGGCAGGTTCGCGGGCTTGTTCGCGGCGTCGCTGAAGAGCAGCAGCGCCACCTCGGCGGTGTTCGGGTCGCGGTAGGTCCAGACCTCGCCGCCGTCGAGCGGCTTGTCGCGCGGCCCCGGCTTGATGAGCGGCACGACCGTGTTGCCGTGGCGCAGCGCGAGGGCGACCGCGGCCATGTCCTGCCGTTCGAGGGCCTCGGCGAGCGCCTGCGACCGGAACTCCTGCGGGCGCGCGGGCGTGCGCTTCTTCTTGGAGGCCATGCCCCCAAGCCTACGTTCAGTAGAGGAGCAGCTGCTTCGTGGCCGACGACTCGAACCCGTCGACCGAGACCGCGAGGTGGTACGACGCGCCGCCAGCCGGCACCGGCTCGCGCGAGTCGTCGTCGCAGGTGTCGGGGTCGGAGCGGGTGCGGTTCCACACGATCGGCGCGGCCGAGCTGAGCGGTTCGCCGGGCGTCAGGCTCACCTCGGCGTCGATCGGGTCGACCTGACAGTCGGTCGAGGTCCAGTACACCTCGTTGCCGCTCGTGATCGTGAACACCTGCGCCGCGGTGCCGGCGTTCAGCACGCAGACGTTCGGGCCCGTGTTCGTGAGCGTGACGGTGAGCTCGGGCAGCTCGCCCGCGGCATACGTGGTGGCGTCGGTGACGGGCTCGACGACGATGTGCTCGGGCGCGCACGGGTCGCCATCGACGGCGACCGCCTCGGTGGGCAGCGCCGTGGCGGTGGCATCCGTCGCCGTCGTCGCGACCGGCGTGTCGGTCTCGTCGGGCTGCGCCCCTGGCTCGCACCCGGCCGCACAATGATCAGCACGACCACCGCGATGACCGCCACGAGACCCAGCAGCACGATGATGCGACGACGCCAGTACACCGCGGCCGGCTGCGGCCCGACGGGCTTGCGGATCGTCGACATGGCCTCAGGGTACGGCGACGGATGCGACGGGGCGCGCCATGTCCCCGGCGCGCCGCTCCCCCGGCCCGCGAACCGGTCGTGCTAGTGGGACGCCGCGCCCCCGAGCAGCTTCAGCATGCGCGTGTTGCCGAGCGTGTTCTGCTTCACGCGTGCGAGGTCGAGGAACTCGGCGACGCCCTCGTCGTGCGAGCGCACGAGCTCGGCGTACACTGCCGGATCGACGGTCTCGTGCCCCATGTCGACGAACCCGTGGCGGCCGAAGAAGTCGACCTCGAAGGTGAGGCAGAACAGCCGCGAGAGGCCGAGCTCCGCGGCATCCGCCTCGAGCTCGTCGAGCAGCGCGTGGCCGATGCCGCGCCCCAGCCACGCGTCGGCGACCGCCAGCGTGCGCACCTCGCCGAGGTCCTCCCACATCACGTGCAGCGCGCCGCAGCCGATGAGCGAGCCGTCGGATGCCTCGGCCACGCGGAACTCCTGCAGCGCGCCGTACAGGTCGACGCGCTCCTTGCCGAGCAGGATGCGTCGGTCGACGAGCGGCTCGGTCAGCGTCACGATTCCGGACACGTCGGCGGCGCGCGCACGGCGCACTCGAAAGTCGGCGGTCATCACGTCAGACTAGCGTTCGTGGATGCTCCCGAAGCCGAGGTCCCGATCGACGAGTCGCTCATCGAACGGCTCGTCGCCGAACAGCACCCCGACCTCGCCGGCCCGGTGCGCATCGTCGACAACGGCTGGGACAACACCATCGCCCGGCTGGGCGACGATCGGTGCGTGCGGATGCCCCGGCGGGCCGTCGCCGCTCCCCTGATCGAACACGAGATCCGCTGGCTGCCGCGCCTCGCGTCGCGCCTGAACGTGCCGGTGCCCGCAGCCCAGCGCGTCGGCGAGCCCGGGCTCGGGTACCCGTGGCGATGGGTGATCTGCCCGTGGCTCGAGGGCCGCGCGCTCACGGAGGTGCCCGTCGCCGAGCGCGTCGACACCGCGCGCGACCTCGGGAGGTTCCTCGGGCCGCTGCACTCCGTCGCCCCTGCGGACGCGCCCCGGAATCCCGTGCGCGGCACGCCGCTCGGTGCGACCGCGCCCCGGCTGGAGCAGCGACTCGCGCACCCCGGCGTACCCGACCGCGGGCACCTCCGCCGCCTCTGGGAGGTCGGCTTCACGGTGCCGCCGCACACCGGTCGCGGACGCTGGCTGCACGGCGACGTGCACCCCGGAAACCTGCTCGTCGGCGAGACCGATGCGCGCCTCTCGGCGGTCATCGACTTCGGCGACCTCACCGCCGGCGACCCCGCGAGCGACCTCGCCGTGGCGTGGCTCGCGTTCGACGCCGAGGGGCGCGCGGCCTTCCGGGAGTCGGCGGCCCCGTGGCATCCGCCCCGCGCCCGTGGGTGGGTGCGCGCCCGCGCCTGGGCCGTCGTGCTCGGGCTGGCGTTCCTCACGCGCAACGACGACGACTCGCGCATGCACGCGATCGGCGTCCACGCGATGGAGCAGCTGCTCGCCGAGACGCCCTGACGAGGCATCCGCCCGCCCTGCCGTGCCCGCGGACACGACGACGCCCCCGGCGGCCGGAGCCGGGGGCGTCGTCTTCGTGCGAGTTACTCGCCGGATGCCGCGAGGTCGGGCGTCTGCGGACCCGTGCCGATCGCGGCGTTGGTGTTGACCCCCACGCCCACCGGCAGCTCGCGCTTGGTGGTCGTGAAGACGAACTCGCCGTCCTGGTAGTCGACGTGCACGTGGTCGCCCGAGTTGAGCTCGCCGTGCAGGATCTTCTCGCTCAGGCGATCCTCGACCTCGTGCTGCACCGCGCGGCGGAGCGGCCGGGCACCGAGCGCCGGGTCGAACCCGACCTCGATGAGGCGCTCCTTGGCCGGCAGCGTCAGCTCGACGGTCATGTCGCGGTCGAGCATGCGGTCGGCGAGGCGCTTCACGAACAGGTCGACGATCTGCAGCAGCTCCTCCTTCGAGAGCTGCGGGAACACGATGATCTCGTCGACGCGGTTCAGGAACTCGGGCTTGAAGTTCTTCTTCAGCTCCTCGTTCACCTTGCCGCGCATGAGCTCGTACGCGTTCTGCGAGTTGCCCTCGACCTGGAAGCCGACGGGGCCGCCGGCGATGTCCTTCGTGCCGAGGTTCGTCGTCATGATGATGACGGTGTTCTTGAAGTCGACCACGCGACCCTGGCCGTCGGTGAGACGACCCTCCTCGAGGATCTGCAGGAGCGAGTTGAAGATGTCGGGGTGCGCCTTCTCGATCTCGTCGAAGAGCACGACGCTGAACGGCTTGCGGCGCACCTTCTCGGTGAGCTGGCCGCCCTCCTCGAAGCCGACGAACCCGGGAGGGGCGCCGAACAGGCGGGAGACCGTGTGCTTCTCGCCGTACTCCGACATGTCGAGCGAGATCATCGCCGACTCGTCGTCGAAGAGGAACTCGGCGAGCGCCTTGGCGAGCTCGGTCTTGCCGACGCCCGTGGGGCCGGCGAAGATGAACGAGCCCGAGGGGCGCTTCGGGTCCTTCAGGCCCGCACGCGTGCGGCGGATGGTCTTCGACAGCGCGGCGATCGCCTCGTCCTGGCCGATGACGCGCTCGTGCAGCGCCTTCTCCATGAAGACGAGCCGGCTCGACTCCTCCTCGGTGAGCTTGAAGACGGGGATGCCGGTGGCCTGCGCGAGCACCTCGGCGATCAGGCCCTCGTCGACCGTCGCGGTCGTGGTGACCTCGCCGGCCTTCCACTGCTTCTCGAGGCGCAGGCGCTCACCGAGCAGCTGCTTCTCCTCGTCGCGGAGCGATGCGGCCTTCTCGAAGTCCTGGTCCTCGATCGCCTTCTCCTTCATGCCGCGCACGACGCCGATCTTCTGGTCGAACTCGCGCAGCTCGGGCGGGCTCGACAGGATCGACAGGCGCAGGCGCGCGCCCGCCTCGTCGATCAGGTCGATCGCCTTGTCGGGCAGGAAGCGGTCGGAGATGTAGCGGTCGGCGAGGTTCGCCGCGGCGACGATCGCGCCGTCGGTGATCGATACCTTGTGGTGCGCCTCGTAGCGGTCGCGCAGCCCCTTCAGGATGTTGATCGCGTGGGGCAGCGACGGCTCGGCGACCTGGATCGGCTGGAAGCGACGCTCGAGCGCGGCATCCTTCTCGAAGTGCTTGCGGTACTCGTCGAGCGTCGTGGCGCCGATGGTCTGGAGCTCGCCGCGGGCCAGCAGCGGCTTCAGGATGCTCGCCGCATCGATCGCGCCCTCGGCGGCGCCCGCACCGACCAGCGTGTGGATCTCGTCGATGAAGACGATGATGTCGCCGCGGGTGCGGATCTCCTTGGTGACCTTCTTGAGGCGCTCCTCGAAGTCGCCGCGGTACCGGCTGCCCGCGATGAGCGAGCCGAGGTCGAGCGAGTACAGCTGCTTGTCCTTCAGCGTCTCGGGCACCTCGTTCTTCACGATCGCCTGCGCGAGGCCCTCGACGACGGCGGTCTTTCCGACGCCGGGCTCGCCGATCAGCACGGGGTTGTTCTTCGAGCGGCGCGAGAGGATCTGCATGACCCGCTCGATCTCCTTCTCGCGGCCGATGACCGGGTCGAGCTTGGAGTCGCGCGCCGCCTGGGTGAGGTTGCGGCCGAACTGGTCGAGGATCTGCGAGCCGCCCTGCGCGGCCTGCTTCTCGTCGGCGCCGACCTGCACCTGCTCCTTGCCCTGGTAGCCCGAGAGCAGCTGGATGACCTGCTGGCGCACGCGGTTGAGGTCGGCGCCCAGCTTCACGAGCACCTGGGCGGCGACGCCCTCGCCCTCGCGGATGAGGCCGAGCAGGATGTGCTCGGTCCCGATGTAGTTGTGGCCGAGCTGGAGCGCCTCGCGCAGGCTCAGCTCGAGCACCTTCTTCGCGCGCGGCGTGAAGGGGATGTGGCCGGTGGGCTGCTGCTGCCCCTGGCCGATGATGTCCTGGACCTGCTCGCGCACGGCGTCGAGCGAGATGCCGAGCGACTCGAGCGCCTTCGCTGCGACGCCCTCACCCTCGTGGATGAGGCCGAGCAGGATGTGCTCCGTGCCGATGTAGTTGTGGTTGAGCATCTTGGCCTCTTCCTGGGCCAGGACGACGACACGGCGGGCTCGGTCGGTGAATCTCTCGAACATTCGTCACACTCCTCACGGGGCCGGGCAGGGTTGCGGCTTCCGATACATCGAGGGTAGCCACGGCCCTGTGCACAGGGGCGCGTGTTCGCCGTGGGCGCATCACGGTTTGTCCCTACGATGTGCGCATGCCCGACGCCGCCCGCCGCCGCGTGCCGTCGGCGCTCGTAGTCGCCTCCGTGGCGGTGCCGATGGTCGTCGCCGCCGTCGTCGCTGGACTGCGCTCGGCGACCCGGCCGCTCTGGCGCGACGAGTACGCCACGGCCCTGCACGCGTCGCTCGACTTCGGCAGCCTGGTGCGTGCCGTCTCGCACGTCGACGGGGTGTTCGGGCCGTACTACGCGCTGATGCATCCGCTGCACTGGCTCGGCGACGCCGACGAGGCCTGGTACCGGCTGCCCTCGATCGCGGCGTTCATCGTCGCCGCGGGCGGCGTCGCGCTGCTCGCCCTGCGCTGGTGGGGACCGGTGGCCGCAGTGGTCGGCGGTGTCGTGTTCGCGCTGAACCCGGTCGTGCTCGCGCAGGCGACGAACGCCCGGCCGTACGCGATCTCGGTCGCGCTGTTCGTCGCCGCGCTCGTGGCGCTCGACGTCGCGCTGCGTCAAACGCCGCGACGATGGCCGGCCTGGGTCGGCTACGCGCTGCTCGCGGCGCTCGCCGCCCTGCTGCATCCGTTCGCCGCCGTGGCCGTCGCGACGAGCGCGGTGCTGGTGGCCGGCCGCCCCGGGCGCACCGTGGTCGCCTGGCTGGCGGCGAGCGCGCCCGCTGGCATCGTCGCCCTCGCGATGCTCGTGGCGACCTCCGGCCAGAGCGGCCAGCTCACGTGGCTGCGCCCGGCCGACCTGCGCGAGACCATCGCCCTCCTGGCCGACGTGGCGGGCGTCTCGCCCGGCTACGCCGTGGCGTTCGACCTCGCGGCGCTGGGCGTCGTCGCCGCGATGGCCGTCACGACCCTGCTGGCGTTCGGCCGTGCGCCCGGAGCCGGCCCCGACCGGGTGCGCACGGTGCTCTTCGCCGGCGCACTGCTCGCACTGCCGGCGGTCGTGCTGTTCGCCGGCACGTGGCTCGTCTCGCCGATGCTGACGGACCGCTACCTCATCTGGTCGACCGTCGGTTGCGCGCTGCTGGTCGGAGCGGCGGCCGGCGCGGCCGTGGAGCGCGCCGGCGTGCGGAGCCTCGTCGCGGGGGCGCTCGCCCTGGTCGTCGTCGCGGGCATGGTCGCGCTCACGGTGCAGCGCGGCCTCGCCCGTCAGCCCGGCCCGAGCGACCTCGCGCAGGCCGTCGACCTGATCGAGGCATCCGCACGACCCGGCGACCGGATCGTCATCGCGCAGCGGTACTGGGAGGGCGGCGTCGCGTACGAGTTCGCGCGCGCCGCCGGCGACGACGCGTACGGGGAGGCACTGCGCGCACTCGTGCCCGACGGCCCGCAGCCGTTCGCCGACCTCCGCGTCGTGACCGGCGTCGACCCGCTCACCACCGAGCCCGCCGACACGCTCGACGGCGAGGACCTCTGGCTGGTCGCGCTCACCCCCGTCACCGACGACGATCGCGACGCGCTCGGGAGGAGCTCGCCGACTGCATCGCACGCATCGACGTGGACGATGCCGCGCGGTTCGGCGTCTTCCACGTCGGGCACGCGGACTGCGGCGGCCCGGGCTGATCCGCGCACGATGCGCATCGCTCGTGACCGGCCCGAAGGTCGATGCGCGGGCATAGACTCTGCGGCATGAGCAACCTCGAGCGGAATCCCCGCGAACTGCTCTGCGACCCGGATGCCCCGGGGGCGCGCAGCGCGATCGAGATCCTCACCGCGCGCGAGGTGCCGCTCGGCGGCCCGCGTGCCATGACCGTGCGCCGCACGCTGCCGCAGCGCGGGCGCACGACCATCGGGGCGTGGTGCTTCATCGACCACTACGGACCGGACGACGTGACCGCCACCGGGGGCATGGTCGTGCCGCCGCATCCGCACACCGGGCTGCAGACCGTGAGCTGGCTGTTCGAGGGCGAGATCGAGCACCGCGACTCGGCCGGCAGCCACGCGATGGTGCGTCCGGGCGAGCTGAACCTGATGACCGCAGGCACTGGCATCCAGCACTCCGAAGTGTCTACTCCGGCGGCCACCACCCTCCACGGTGTACAGCTCTGGACGGTGCTGCCGGATGCCTCGCGGCACGCGAGCCCGTTCTTCGAACGCCACGAGGCGATCCGGGTCTCGGTCGACGCCGCCGACGTGCGCGTCTTCGTCGGCGCGCTCGCGGGCGTCGACACCGGGGTCACCGTGTTCTCGCCACTCGTCGGCGCGCAGGTCGACCTGCCGCCGTTCGGTGCGGTGACGTTCGAGGTCGAGCCCGGGTTCGAGCACGGGGTACTGGTCGACGACGGACCGGTGCGGGTCGAGTCGGCCATCGGCGCCGAACCGGTCGGCGCCGAGGACGCCGCCCCGAGCGAGCTCGCCTACGTGCCGCCGGGAGCCCGCAGCATCCGACTGTCTGCCGGCGAGGCCCCCGTGCGCGTGCTGCTGCTCGGCGGCGAGCCGTTCGGCGAGCAGATCGTCATGTGGTGGAACTTCATCGGGCGCACGCACGACGAGGTGGTCGCCTACCGGGAGCAGTGGCAGCGCGAGGTCATCGCGGCCGACGACGCGCAGGGCCGGTTCGGGCACGTCGACGGGTACGACGGCGACCCGCTGCCCGCACCGGACCTGCCGACCGTGAGGCTGAAGCCGCGCGGCTGAGGCGGGCTCAGCCGTCCGTCGGCGGCGCGCCGAGGCGGACGTTGCCGAGGACGCCCAGGTGAGCGACTTCGAGCGGCTCTTCGGGGTCGAGTTCCGGCGGGACCGGGATCACGGTGGTGTGGGGACTCAGGTCCAGCGTGCAGCCCGCCCCCACCGGCCGGCGGTCCTCGATCACGATCATGCCGCGCCCGTCGTGATCGACGCGCAGTTCGGTCGCGACCGGCGGGCAGCTGCCGCTGCCCGAGGCGACCACCGCAAGCTGGTCTCCACCGTCGAGCCAGCCGACGCGGACGGTCGAGTCGGCGATCTCGGAGCCCCACTCGGGGTCGTCCGTCGGCAGTCCCGTGTAGTCGTCGCTCGGCACGGCGTACACCAACCACCCCTCGGGGTGCTCAGCGGGAGCGGCGGTCGCGGCTGCCGAGGAGGGCGACGGGTCGGCCGAAGCGGGCGACGGGTCGCCGGGCACCTCGGAGCCGGCGGCGGTGCAGCCGGTCATCACCGCCGCGGTGCCGAGCACCACGCCGAGCAGCGCAGGGACTCGCAGGGGAGGAACGGGCATGCTCCCGAGGCTAGGTGCTGCGAACAGCGACCGCCAGACAACGTTCTGGACCGCCCGTACGTCCGCAGGGCCGGGTCGGCGCGGGCTCGGTCGGGAGCCGGGTGCGGCTCCCAGGGGCATCCGCCCCGCTACTGCAGCGCCGAGGTGAGCCGCGCGAGGTTGTCGAGCACCGTCGAGCGCAGCGGCTGCTGCAGCCACTCCTCCAAGGTGAGCTCGCGGCTGTCCTCCCGGTACTTCGCCTCGACCGCGCGCATGTCGGTGACGAACTGCTCGCCGCGCACCAGCAGCGAGATCTCCATGTTCAGCAGGAACGAGCGGATGTCCATGTTGCTCGTGCCGATGACCGCCACATCGTCGTCGATCGACAGGTGCTTCGCGTGCAGGATGTACGGCGCCTTGTACATGTAGATGCGCACGCCGGCCCGCAGCAGCGCCTCGTAGTAGGAGCGCTGCGCGTGGTAGACGAGCGCCTGGTCGCCGATCTCCGAGACGAACAGCTCGACGTGCACGCCGCGCTGCGTCGCGGACGAGATGGCCGACAGCATCGCGTCGTCGGGCACGAAGTACGGCGACGTGATGATGATCTTCTCGCGCGCCGCGAAGAACAGCGACAGGAAGAGCTTGAGGTTGTTCTCGTTCTGGTAGCCGGGGCCCGACGGCACGACCTGGCAGTCGAGGTTCTCCTGCTCGGCCTCCTGGGAGAACGGCACGATGTCGCGCTCGAGCAGCACGTCGGTCTCGAGGTACCAGTCGGCCAGGAAGATCGTGTTCAGGCCCGACACGATCGGCCCCTCGAGGCGCGCCATGAGCTCCTGCCACTGCAGCCCGCGCTTGATGTTGCCGGGCTTGTTGTAGCTGCGGTCGATCACGTTCTGCGAGCCCGTGAACGCGACCTCGCTGTCCACGACCAGCAGCTTGCGGTGGTTGCGCAGGTCGGGCCGCTGGTACTTGCCCTTGAGCGGCTGCACGGGCAGCATCAGCTGCCAGTCGATGCCCGCATCGGTGAGGAACTTCACCGTGTCCTTGTAGTTCTTCACCCGCACGGATGCCACGTGGTCGAGCAGCACCCGCACCGTGACGCCGCGCGCCTGCGCCGCCGCGAGGCTCTCGAAGAAGCGGCGCGTGGTCGGGTCGAGCGCGAAGATGTAGAACTCGACGTGCACGAACCGCTTCGCCTGGTCGATCGCGTCGGCCATCGCACCGAGGCTCGCCTCGTAATCGTCGATGAGCCGGGCGGAGTTGCCGCCGACCAGCGGCATGGAGCCGAGGTTGCGGTTCATCCGCACGATGCCCTCGAACCAGGCCGGCCAGCCGTCGGTGCTCGTCACCCGCTCCATGCCGTGCGTGGTCTCGCGCACGAACCGGTCGATCTCCGACTGCTTCTCACGCCGGTGCTTCGGCAGCTTCGGGTTGCCGATCAGCAGGAAGAACAGCACGCCGATGATCGGGATGAAGAAGATCGCGAGCAGCCACGCCATGCCGGCGGTGGGCTTGCGGTTGCGCGGGACGACGATGATCGCGACGATGCGCACGACCAGGTCGACGAGCAGCACGGCGCCCGCGACGATCAGCGTGATGAGCGCGTCTTCCCCGGCGTCCGTCATGCGTCAGGCGGCCGAGCCGTCTCGCGGGGCGTCCAGGCCGAGCTTCGCGCGCTCCTCCGCCTCGATGCGGGCGTAGGCGCGGCGCTCGTTGCGGTCGGCGCGGATCACCGATCGCATCACGAACCAGAACACCAGCCCGATGAGTACGGTCGGCGCCAGCGACCAGATCGCGTTCGCCCAGAAGTCGTCCATAGCCCCTACAGGATACGGGGTCGCGCGCCGCGGGCGCGACTCGCCCGATCGGGGGCCATGCGGGCGGGTTGTCGGCGCGTGGGCGGGCGCGAGGGCACAAGGCAGGAACGACGGATGCCCCTGGCGCGCGTGGCGCTCAGGGGCATCCGCTCGGGTGTCAGGCCGCGGCAGGCACCGCAGCCGCCGGGACGGCGTCGGCCACGGGCGAGCGGCGCGTCCACTTCTTGAGGGCGATCACCGCGAGCGCCGAGACGACCATGCCCGCGAGGATCGCGATGACGAACCAGAGCAGGTTGCCGATCGCGAAGAACACGAAGATGCCGCCGTGCGGGGCCTGGGAGGTGACGCCCATCGCCATGCAGATCGCGCCCGTCGTGATGCCGCCGAGGATGCCCGCGGGCAGCACGCGCAGCGGGTCGGCCGCCGCGAACGGGATGGCGCCCTCCGAGATGAACGCCGCGCCGAGCAGCCACGCCGCCGCGCCGTTCTCGCGTTCGAGTTCGTTGAACTGCTTCGGCGCGAGCACCGTCGCCAGCGCCAGCGCGAGCGGCGGCACCATGCCGGCGGCCATCACCGCGGCCATGATCATCCACGGCGTCTGGTTCTCGATCGACCCGGCAGACAACCCGGCGACCGCGAACGAGTAGGCCACCTTGTTGATCGGCCCGCCGAGGTCGAATGCCATCATGAAGCCGAGGAGCGCGCCCAGGGCGATCATGCCGACGCCCGTGAGCGAGTTCAGCCAGTCGGTGAGCGCCGTCATCAGCGTCGCGATCGGGCCGCCGAGCAGCATCAGCATGATGCCGGATGCCACGATCGACGCGAGCAGCGGGATGATGACCACCGGCATGAGGCCCTGCAGCCAGCGCGGACCCTGGATCTTGCCGATCCAGTAGGCCGCCGCACCGGCGAGCAGGCCGCCGACGAGGCCGCCGATGAAGCCCGCGTTCATGATGAGCGCGACCGCGCCCACCGTGAAGCCCGGGGCGATGCCCGGCCGGTCGGCGATCGCGTAGGCGATGTAGCCCGCGAGCGCCGGCACCAGGAAGCCCATCGACGCGGCACCGATCGTGAACGCGACCGCACCGAGGTACTCGCCGAGCCCGCCGGGCGGCAGGTTCCAGAGCGCACTGCCGAGCACGATCTCGGTCGCGCTGTCGGTGATGTCGTACCCGCCGAGCAGGAAGCCCAGCGCGATGAGCAGACCGCCGCCGGCGACGAAAGGGATCATGTAGCTCACGCCGGTGAGCAGCCAGCGCTTGAGCTTGCCGCCGACCGACTCGTTGGCCGCAGCGGATGTCGCGGCCTGGCCGCCGCCCCCGCCGCCCGCCGCGACGCGGGTGGCGTTCGGGTCGTCCGCCGCGGCGAGCGCCCGCGCGACCAGCTCGTCGGCCTCGTCGATGCCGCGCTTCACGGGCACCTGGACGACCGGCTTGCCGGCGAACCGGGCCTTGTCGCGCACGTCGACGTCGACCGCGAAGATGACCGCGTCGGCGGCGGCGATGACGTCAGGCGGCACCGGGGTGGCGCCTGCCGAGCCCTGCGTCTCGACGTGGTACTCGACGCCCGCGCGCTCGGCCGCGGCCTTCAGCGCGTCGGCCGCCATGTAGGTGTGCGCGATGCCCGTGGGGCACGCGGTGACGGCGACGATGGAGCGGCGGCCGCCGGCCGACGCATCCGCGGTCGTGGTCGTGGCGGATGCCGCTGCGGCGCCCGCTGCACCCGCGGCCGCAGCGCCCGTGGCAGCGGCCGCCGCCGGGGCCGCCTCCTCGTCCTCGCGCAGCGCACCCTGCACGATCTCGACGACCTCCTCCGGCGTCGCGGCCGAACGCAGCGACGCGACGAAGTCGTCCTTCATGAGCGACCGGGCGAGCAGGGCGAGCAGCGCGAGGTGGTCCTGCGCGGCGCCCTCCGGCGCGGCGATCATGAAGACCAGGTCGGCCGCCTCGCCCTCGTCGAACTCGACGCCCGGCTTCAGGCGCGCGACCGCGAGGCTCGCCTGCGTGACCGCGGGCGACTTGCAGTGCGGGATGGCCATGCCGCCGGGCAGGCCGGTCGACGACTGCTGCTCGCGCTTCCACGCGTCGGCCGCGAGGGCCTCTGCGCTGGTCGCACGACCGGCGGTCGCGACGCGTCCCGCGAGCGCGCGGATGACGTCGGACTTGTCGGGGCCGAGGTCGGCGTCGAGGACGACGAGCCCGGGCTCGATGAGCTCACTCATGAGGTGCTCCTTGTGGGTTCGGAGCCGGCGACGGTGCCGGCCTCGGTGACGACGACCCGGTCGGGATCGACCTGCGATCGGGTGGGAACGACGCTGCCGGGCAACGAGGCCGCGGCGGCGCCGTACGCGACGGCGCTCGCGAGCGCCGCCGACGGATGCGCACCCTCGACGGATGCGATGAGGTAGCCCGCGAGCGAGCAGTCGCCGGCGCCGACGGTGCTCCTCGCGGTGATCTTCGGGGCGGCGGCGAACCACGCGCCCTCGGGCGCCACGACCGCGGCGCCGACCGCGCCGAGCGTGACGAGGCTCGTGCGCACGCGCGTCGCGGGGATGGTGCGGGCGAGTGCGACCGCGGCATCCGGACCGGCCTCGAGCTCCTCCTCGCTCGAGCGGCCCAGCAACTCGGCGAGCTCCTCGGCGTTCGGCTTGATGACGTCGACCGCGAGCTCGGCCTCGACGAGTGCTGCGAGCGCGGGCCCCGAGGTGTCGACCGCGATGCGCGGCGCCGGGTGCGTCTCGGCGCGCACCGCGCGCACGACCTGCGCGTAGAAGTCGTCGGGCGCGCCGGGCGGCAGCGAGCCGGCGATCACGAGCCAGTCGGCGCCGTCGCACGCCTCGACCACGGCGGCGATGAGCGCGCGCTGCGCGTCGGCGTCGAGCTCGGGGCCCGGCTCGTTGATCTTGGTGGTCTGCCCGTCGGTCTCGGCGATCGTGAGGTTCGAGCGGATGCGACCGGAGATCGGCACCGCGCGATACGGCACCGACTCCGCGTCGAGCGCGGCCAGCATCGGGTCGCCGGGTGCGGCCGGCAGCACGGCGATCGAGGTCACGCGCGCGGCGCGGAGCGCGCGGGTGACGTTGACCCCCTTGCCGCCCGGGTCCTCGCGGGTGGCGACCGCGCGCTGCACGGCGCCGCGCTCGAGCGGCTCGTCGAGCTCGACCGTGCGGTCGATCGAGGGGTTGGCGGTGAGCGTGACGATCATGCGAGCACCACTTCCACGTCGGCCGCGGCGAGCGCCGCGGCGAGGTCGGCCGGCGGGGGCGTGTCGGTGATGAGCGCGTCCACGTCGGCCAGGTCGGCGAAGCGCACGAGCGCCTCGGACGCCAGCTTCGTCGAGTCGGCGAGCACGATGACCCGCCGGGCCGCGCGCACCATGGCGGCCTTCGCCGCGGCCTCGGCCTCGTCGGGCGTCGACAGCCCGAACTCGACGCTCACGCCGTTCGTGCCGACGAACGCGATGTCGGGCCGCAGCTCGGAGAGCTGGCGCACGGTGGCCGGGCCGACGGCCGCGCCGGTGATGCCGCGGACCGCGCCGCCGAGCATGCGCAGGCGCAGATGCGGGCTGCCGTGCAGCGTCGAGGCGATGGGCAGCGAGTTCGTGGAGACGTCGATGGTCGCGTCGCTCGCCGCGGGCTGCCAGGTGGCGAGCAGGTCGGCGAGGCGCGAGGTCGTGCTGCCCGCGTCGAGGAGCAGCGAGCCGCGGAAGGTGCCGGGCACGAAGCGGACGGCGGCCTGGGCGATGCGGTCCTTCTCGTCGGAGCGCTGCGGCAGGCGCTCGCGCAGCGACGTCTCGGCGAGCGTCGTGCTGCCCGCGCCCACGGCGCCGCCGTGCACGCGACGGAGTCGCCCCTGCTGCTCGAGCTGGTCGAGGTCGCGGCGGATGGTCTCGGCGGTGACGCCGAACTCCCGCGAGAGCTCCGCGACCGACACCCGGCCGACCTGCGCGATGGCGCGGGCGATGCGTTCGTGTCGCTCCGTCGCGTACATGCGGCCCCCGCTGGTCGTTCCGTCGCGGCGGGTCGCCGGCGACGTACGCACAGACTCCCACACATTCCCACATTTGGCAACACATACGCAGAATGAGCCACAGAATCGGATGCCGCCACCAGCCCCGCACACGACCGACGGCGCCGGCCGGGACGAACCCGACCGGCGCCGCCGTGTGTCGCCCTGCGATCAGGGAGCGGGAACCTCCGCTCCCGCACCGCCGGCCCAGAAGAGCCCGCGACCGATCTCGCTGAACATGCCCACCGGGTGGGTGCGGAACGTGACCGACGTGCCGAACATCAGCACGCGGTTGCCCGCCTCGGTCTCGGCCGAGACGACCGACGCCTGGCCGGCCGCGTCGTACGTCGAGCGCCCGGTCTGGTCGCGCCAGTGCCCCGAGATGAACGGGTCGGCCGCATACGACTGCTCGACCACGGCGTTCTCGCCGAGCTCCGAGTACCACACGGCCGGGTACACGAACGCGGTGTCCTGCGGGTAGGCCGACAGCAGCCCGCCCGCGGTCGGCTCGACCGAGACGATGCCGTTCGAGCCGCTGCGACCCGAGGTCGCGGTGGACTCGACCAGGCCGAACGAGCTGGCGAACGACGCGATCGCCGTCCCCTCGCCGACCACGCCGCCGCCGGCCGCAAGGAACTCGTCGACCTCGGCCCGACCGTCGCTGCCGGTCGCGAGGTTCAGGTTCCCGCCGAGCCAGAGCACCTCGACATCGTCGAGCTGCAGCCCATCGTTCAGTGCACCCGACGAGATCGCGACGATGTCGTCGAACCCGAGCTTCTGCAGCGTGAGCAGGTCGTCGCCACCACCTGTGTACGCGACGGTCAGCTCACCGAGACCGGTGCTCTCCTCGGTCCCGAGCCGCGACCCGTCCGACGCGGTGAACGCCACGCCGTACAGGCCGGCGACCTCGACCGCCGCCGCGTGGCTCGCGGCATCCGGCCCCAGGATCACCGAGCCGTCGGCGAACGCGGAGACGGGGATGCCCGACTCGAGCAGCGACGTGAGCGCCTGGTACTCGGCGACGCCGCTCGTGGCGAGCTCGAGGTAACTGCCGGCCGCCGGCACGAAGCCGGTGGAGGCCGCCTCGGTCACCGCCGTGAGCTTGGCGGGGAGCGCCGGGTCGCCGGTCGTGCCGACCGCGTGGACGTCCGCACCCCAGAGGAGCGCGAGGCTCCAGGCCGAGATGTCGTACATCGACGGCACGCGGTCGGAGATGTCGGACCCGTCGGCGAGCAGCACGTTCGCCATGCCGCGCAGCGGCTGGTGCATGTCGACGACGTACGAGCCGGCCGGGTAGTCGGTGCCGCCGGCCGCGAACGCCTTGGTCGCGCGCTGCACCTCGACGCCGTTCGCGATGAGCTGGTCGACCAGGGCGGCCGCGTCGGTGTCGGAACGCTGCCCGTCACCCATGGGGATGACGTACGCACGGGGGAACTCCGCCGTGTACACGTCGGTCTCGTCCCAGATCTCCGCCCACTCGTTCGGCGCCGGCACATCCGCCGGGTCGACGTCGGCCGGGATCTCGACGAGCGGCTCGCCCGCGATGCCGCGGCGGAAGATCTCGATCTGGTTCGAGAGCAGCGCCTCCGAGTGCTCCAGCACGTAGTCGACGGAGCTGTCGATCACGACGCCCGCGACCTCGATGTTGATCGCCGAACGCTCCGCGCTCAGCTCGGGGTCGCCCGTGCGGCCGAGCGGCAGCTCGACGGTGTTCGTGATCGCACCCTGGTAGGCCACGTACTGCGGGGTGAAGATCGGGGGCCAGTCGTCCCAGCCCGAGCGGATGTCGCGGTACGGGATGCGGATGTGACCGGTGTTCTCGGTCGTCACGCGGTTCGTCTCGAGGTCGAGGTACGTGTTGCCGGGGATGTCGGCCTCGGTCACGGCCTCCTCGATCTCGAGCGCCGCGGCGTACGCGTGCGGCAGGAACAGGTCGTACTCGTAGTTCTCGCCGTGGGGCGGGCCGCACGGTTCGATCTGCAGCACGTTCGTGTAGCCGTGCAGGTCGATGTAGAAGGTCGGCTGGAGCACGCCGGAGAGGTCGCGGATGAGGCGCGCCTCGCTCGTGGCACCGGTCACCATGTCACGGTTCGCGTCGAAGCCGTCCGCCGTCGCTCGCTGTCCGAGCGCGCGGCCGTCCGGGTTGTTGGTGATGGTGAAGTAGAGGCGGTTGTGCTCGAGGAGGTCCGCCACCTCGGCGTACGGTGCCGTGGCGAGGTGCTCGATGTACTCGAGCACCGCGTCGGTGCCCTCCCACTCGTTGCCGTGGATGTTCGAGTTGAACCAGATCGGCACCTTGTAGTTCTTCATGAGCGACTGGTTCTTCGCCGCGGCCTTCGGGTTCTGCTTGATCATCTCGCGGAACTTCGCCTGCCGCGTCGTCTCGCCGCGCGTCTCGGGCGCGGTCAGCGTCACGAGGTGGATGTCCTTGCCGAGTGCGCTCTGGCCGACGACCTGCACCGAGATGCGGTCGCTGACGGCGGTGAGGCCGTTGAGCATCGGTGCGATCTCGTCGTAGGGGATGACGCCGCGATGGATGGACGCGTCGGTGGGGTCGTCGGGCACCGTCTCCAGCACCGGCTGGAACGGGTAGCTGGTCGGCGGTACGACGAGGGAGGACACCGGGGAGACGACGGGGACGGCCGGTGTGCCGTCGAGGGCCGCGGCGGGCGCGGCTCCGGCGACGAGCGTCGCGGCGAGGACCGCCGAGACGCCGACGCCGGCGGTGGCGCGATGGAACGACATGTTGCTCCGATCTGGAAGGTAGGGTTCGTTTCGACCTTCCGAGACCGGCGGATGCCCGGAGCCCGACCCGGTCGCTCACACTCTCCGGGTACGGAATCGTGCGTATTGCAGGGGGTGAATCCACCCTGTCATGCGTGCAGACCGGTCAACCAGACCAGTTCATTGCGTTCTGTGCGTACGCGTGCACGATTCATGCGTTTGCATTTCGTGCACGTTTCGTACGGCTCGAATCGCTTCGATCAGTTGCCGGTGAGCAGCTGCCAGAGGCCGAGGCCGATCAGCCAGAGGCCCATCGCAGAGGCGATGATCCAGCCGCGCACGCGGTTGCGGTCGGCGCGGGCGCGCGCCTCGGCGGCCTCGCGCTCGGCCTGTTCGGCGTCGGCCCCGCCCGCGCGGGCGTCGTCGGGGCCGGGCTCGGAGCCCGGCGCGGGGCGGTCGGCGCTCATCAGGGGCATCCGCTCACTTGACCAGCGGGAAGAGGATCGTCTCGCGGATGCCGAGGCCCGTGACCGCCATGAGCAGGCGGTCGATGCCCATGCCCATGCCGCCCGACGGCGGCATGCCGAACTCGAGCGCGCGGAGGAACTCCTCGTCCAGCTGCATCGCCTCGGGGTCGCCGCCGGCGGCCAGGCGCGCCTGCTCGACGAAGCGCTCGCGCTGCACGACGGGGTCGACGAGCTCCGAGTAGCCGGTCGCGAGTTCGAACCCGCGCACGTAGAGGTCCCACTTCTCGACCACGCCCGCGATCGACCGGTGCGCGCGCACCAGCGGCGACGTGTCGACCGGGAAGTCCATGACGAACGTCGGCCGCTCGAGGCCGCCCTTCACGTGGTGCTCCCAGAGCTCCTCGACGTACTTGCCGTGCAGCGGGTGGTCGATCTCGATGTCCTCGGCGTCGGCGAGCTCGCGCAGGCGCTCGATCGGCGTCTCGGGCGAAATGGTCTCCCCCACCGCGGCCGACAGCGAGTCGTACATCGAGATGCGGTCCCACTCGCCGCCGAGGTCGAACTCGGTGCCGTCGGCCCAGGTCACGACATGCGAGCCCGAGACGGCCAGCGCGGCGTCCTGGATGAGGCGCTGCGTGAGGTCGGCGATCGAGTGGTAGTCGCCGTACGCCTGGTACGCCTCGAGCATCGCGAATTCGGGGCTGTGCGTCGAGTCGGCGCCCTCGTTGCGGAAGTTGCGGTTGATCTCGTACACCCGCTCGATGCCGCCGACGACGGCGCGCTTGAGGTACAGCTCGGGCGCGATGCGCAGGTACAGCTCGGTGTCGAAGGCGTTCGAGTGGGTCACGAAGGGGCGAGCGGATGCTCCGCCGTGCATGACCTGCAGCATGGGCGTCTCGACCTCGACGAAGCCGAGTTCGGTGAACGTGCGACGGAGGCTCGCGTTGACCGCCGCACGGTCGAGCACGGTGCGGCGCGCCTGCTCGCGCGCGATGAGGTCGAGGTAGCGGCTGCGCACGCGCGTCTCCTCGGAGAGCTCGTTGTGCAGGTTCGGCAGCGGCTGGATGGCCTTGGCCGCCATGCGCCACTCGGTCGCCATGATCGACAGCTCGCCGCGGCGGCTCGTGATGACCTCGCCGGCGACGAACACGTGGTCGCCCAGGTCGACGAGCTCCTTCCACGCGGCGAGCTGCTCCTCGCCCACCTCGGCGAGCGAGACCATGGCCTGGATGCGCGCGCCGTCGCCCGACTGCAGCGCCGCGAAGCACAGCTTGCCGGTGTTGCGCAGGTGCACGATGCGGCCGGCCACGCCGACCCGCTCGCCGGACGCCTCGTCGACGCCGAGCCCCACGAACCTCGCCCGCACGTCGGCGATGGCGTCGGTGATCGGCAGCGACACCGGGTACGCACCGCCGCCGAGGTCGTCGGCCTGCTCGATGAGCCGCTCGCGCTTGGCGAGCCGAACCGCCTGCTGCTCGGAGATCTCCTCCGGGGTGGGCTCGGTCGCGTCGGCGGGGCTCTGCTGCTCGGCCATGCTCTCTCTCACGGTTGTCGAGGGGTGTCGGATGCCGCGGGACGGCGCCCGATCGAAGGCGGGCGCGCGCGGCGCGCGAAGCGCGGTGACCAGCCTATCGTCGCGGGCCCGAATCGCCGTGGTCGGCAGGGCGCGCAGTCAGCCGAGGACGATCTCGGCGTTGTCGATGAGGCGGGTGCCGGCGACGTCGGCCGCGACGAGCACCCGGGCGGGGCCGCGATGGTCGTCGTCGACGGGCAGGAACGTGGCCGGGTCGACCACGACGAGGTAGTCGAGCACGGCCGCCTCGTGGTCGCCGAACGCGCCGGCCGCCTCGGCGAGCACCTCCGCGAGGCCGGAGCCTGCGACCTCGCGGGCGGCCTCGAGCGCGTCGGGCAGCGCCCTGGCCGCCGCGCGGGCGTCGCCGTCGAGGTAGCGGTTGCGACTCGAGAGCGCGAGCCCGTCGGCCTCGCGCACGGTCTCCACCGGCACGACCTCGACGGGCAGGTCGAGGTCGGCGACCATGCGCATGACGAGGAAGCACTGCTGCGCGTCCTTGCGGCCGAACATCACGAGGTCGGGCCCGGCGATGTGCAGCAGCTTCGCGACCACCGTCAGCACGCCGTCGAAGTGGCCGGGGCGCGCGGCGCCCTCGTAGCGGTCGCCGATCGGGCCCGCGACCACGCGGGTCTCGCTCGGGCCGTGCGGGTACATGTCGTCGACGCCCGGCGCGAAGACCAGGTCGACGCCCTCGGGCGCGAGCGCCGCGAGGTCGGCGTCCATGGTGCGCGGGTAGCGGTCGAGGTCCTCGCTCGGGGCGAACTGCAACGGGTTCACGAAGATCGACACGACCACCACGTCGGCGAGCTCGCGGGCGCGGCGCACCAGCGCGAGATGGCCGTCGTGCAGGGCACCCATGGTCGGCACGAGCGCGACGCGCGTGCGGTCGCCCGAGGCATCCGCCCCGCGCTCCCGGAGGGTGGCGATCGCGCCGCGCAGGGCGGCGATCTCGCGGACGACCCGCGGTGCGTCTGGCGTGCTCACTCGTCCTCCTCCGCGAACGGTTCGGCGAGCGCGGACAGGTCGATGGTACTCGGGGCCCAGCGGGCGAGCGCGTTCTCGACGGCCGAGCGCACGAGTGGTGCGATGACGCGGCCCGGCTCGTCGACGCCGATGCCGGCCAGCAGCCCGGTCGCCTGCTCGACGATCGCCGTCGAGAACGAGGCGGCCGTCTCGATCGCCTCCGCGTAGGCCGGCCGGTCGCCCTCGCCGATGACGAGCGGCTCGCCGCCCATCTCGACCACGAGGGCCTGGGCGATGGGCAGCACCGGGGCCGGCGCGGTGACGCCGAACCAGGCGCCCGCGAGGCGGGTGCGGTCGACGCTCGTGCCGGTGAAGGTCAGCGCCGGGTGGATCGCCAGCGGGATCGCGCCGCGCCGGAGGGCAGGCTCCAGCACCGTCGTGCCGAAGCGCGCCGAGGTGTGCGCGACGAGCTGGCCGGGCTGCCAGGCGCCCGTCTCGGCGAGACCCGCGACGAGCGACTCGAGCTGGTCGTCGGGCACCGCGAGCAGCACCAGCTCGCTGCGCTCGACCACCTCGGGCACCGTCAGCACCGGCACGCCGGGGAGCATGGCGTCCGCGCGCTCGCGGCTCTCGGCCGACACCGCCGAGATGCCGGTCAGCGCGTGCCCGGCGCCCGCGAGGGCCGACGCGAGCACGGGCCCCACGCGGCCGGCGCCGATCGTGCCGACGCCGAGGCGCCCCGTGCGCTCAGTCGGCACGCGCGCCGCCCCAGTGATCGCTCGCGTCGAGGCGCGCCCACTCGATCGCGCCGGCCGCGACCTGCTCCACGCACGCCTCGGCGTCTCCCCGCGCGACGACCGGGAGCGTCGGGGTGATCGGGCCCATGACGGTGTGCACCCGCACGAGCGCGAGGCCCAGCATCCGCCGCAGCGGCCCGAGGTGCAGCGCGACCGACTGGGTGCGCGCGAGCGGCACGAGCACGAGCGAGCGCCAGACCACGCCGCCGCGGAAGAGCACCACGCCGTCGGCGATCGCGTACCCGGTGCGGCGCCACGAGAACGGTCGCAGCCAGGCGGCCGCCTTCGGTGCGCCGATGAAGGCGTCGTCGCCACCGGCACCCACCATGCCGGTCGTCGTGAGCCGGTCGAGCACGTCGTCGGACGCGTCGGGCAGCAGCAGCCCGAGCACGCGGCGCACGTCGGCGATCGTGCCGACGGGCAGCACGAGGCTGCGCCGCTGCGCGTCGCCCGACGCGCTCACGGTCTGGCCGGCAACGTTGATGCGCACGGTCCACCACCCGAACGGCCGCCAGAGCAGCGGCTGGCCGACCTGGATCGCGTGGATGCGCCCGGGCGGCAGCGTGTCGTTCTGGGTCGAGAGCAGGCCGTAGCCGACGCGCACGCCGTCGGGCGTGCCCGCGATGGAGTACCGCAGCGACTTCGTGATGCGCGACCACATGTACGTGACGACACCGATCACGGCGGGTACGAACGAGAACAGCACCCACGCCGAGCCGGAGGTCAGCCCCCAGGCGATGACGCCCGCGAAGATCAGGAGCGCGAGCGTGGAGCCGCCGAGCACCGAGGAGCCGATGACGCGACCGAGCGGGATGTGCACGACCGACTCCGGGGGTGCGAGGTCGGGGTCGAGCTCCGGCGCGAGGAACTCGTCGACGCGGCGCTGCACGAGCCCGTCGCCGTGCCCGTTCCCGGCGGTCGTGCCTGCGGGGGTCGCGGCCGGGTCGCCCGGTGCGGCCGCCGCAGCGGCGAGCGGGGCCGGCTCAGGGGCATCCGTCACCGCACCCTCGGGCGCCGCCGCGCGCGCCTTCGCCGCCTTCACGCCCGACGCGAGGCGCAGGATGTCGGCGCGCAGCGCGTCGGCCAGGCGACCCTGCAGGTACGACAGCTGCACGCTCGCCGACTGCCCGGCGACCGACACCTCGAGCTTCGCGGCGCCCACCAGACGCGGGATGAGCGACTTGGTGATGCTGATGCCCTGGATGCGATCGAGCCGGGCGCTGCGGTGCGAGCGGAACACGATGCCCGAGCGCACCTCGACGGCCTCGGACGTGATGCGGAACGTGTGCAGGCGCCAGCTCAGGAAGAACCCGCCGAGCAGGAGCAGCAGCAGCACGAGGATGGCGAGCAGGCCCCAGCCCACGTTGCCCGAGCGCACCAGCAGCGAGACCGGGTCGCCGTCGAAGTCGTCGGCGTCGATCGGGGTGCCCGGCGAGACGGCGATGAGGAACAGGTCGACCACGCGCTCGCGCAGGTTCGCGATCACGAAGCCGATGATCGCGATCAGGAAGATGCCGCCCCGCAGCAGCGGGGTGAGCGGGTGCAGCCGATGCCACTCGCCGTCGGCGAGGTCGGTCGACAGGGCGGCGCGTGCACCCTCGGAGGGTGCGCTCACAGCCCCGCCCGGCGCGTCTCGGCGAGGGCGACCAGCCGGTCGCGCAGTTCCTCGGCCTCGGCCAAGGGCAGGCCGGGCACGGCCACGCCGCTCGCCGCGGCCGCGGTCACCAGCTTCAGGTCGGCGAGGCCCAGCCAGCGCGCGACCGGGCCGCGGGTGATGTCGACGAGCTGCATGCGGCCGTACGGCACGGCGACGCGGCGCTGGTAGAGGATGCCGCGTCGGAACAGCAGGTCGTCCTCGCGCAGCCGGTATGCGATGGAGCGCACCCGCCGCGGCTCGAACGCGATCGAGATCAGCGAGACGAGGATGATGCCGCCCGCGATCGCGGCGATCCACCACAGCTGGAAGATGCTCCACAGCACGCCGCCGACCACGCCCACGATCACGACGCCGACGACCGAGCCGACGACCTCGACCACGACGTACTTCGGCGAGACCCGGCGCCAGCCGTCGTCGATGACGTGCGTGGCGGCGGGGGCGTCCTCGGGCTCAGACATGTGCTTCCTCGGTCTGTTCGTCATCGTCGTCGGGGGAAGGGTGCAGAAGAACTCTGCCACGAGGCCGGCCGCCAGCAGCGCGCCGGCGGCGAGCATCGAGGCGAGCGCGAGCCAGGTCGCCCCGCCCGCCGGCAGCACCGTGCGGGTGACCAGGTAGAGCAGCACCCCGGCCCCGAACCCGAGCAGCAGCGCGCCGCTCAGGCTGCTCGCCTTCGCGAGCACCGCGATGCGCATCGCTCGGAACGGGTCGACGTGCCGCGGCCCGGTGCCCTTCACGGCGCGCCGGATGGGCCAGGCGAGTGCGACGACCACGGCGCCGACACCCGCGAGGGTGATGGCGAGCGACAGGGGCGGCACGATCGCCGCGCTGCCCGTGTTCACGACGAGCAGCTCGAGCAGGAACGCCACGGCCGCCCCGCCGACGGCGAGCAGCAGCAGCGTCGGGGCGCCGGTGCGCCTCACGATGCGCCCTGGTCGGGCTCGTACGGCGCGACCTCGTCGAACGCGACCGCGCGCAGCTCGTCGATGCGACCGTAGCCGGGGATGACGGCCTTCGGCTCGATGTCGAGCCACGGCTGGAGCACGAACGCGCGCTGCCAGGCACGCGGATGCGGAATGGTCAGCGTCTCGTCGTCGAGCTCGAGGCCGCCGAAGGTGATGATGTCGATGTCGAGCGTGCGCGGCCCCCAATGCTCGTCGCGCACCCGGCCGTGCCCGCGCTCGATGGTGTGGATCGCGTCGAGCAGGGCGTGCGGGCTGAGGTCGGTGCGGATCGCGATGACGCAGTTCAGGTAGGCGGGCGCGTCGGGATCGGCGCCCTCGTCGGTGATCGCGATCGTCTCATAGGTGGGCGAGATGGCCTCGACGCGGGTCTCGCGCAGCATGTCGACGTCGGCGATCGCCTGCCCGATCGTGCCCTCGCGGTCGCCCAGGCTGCTGCCGAACGCGAGCACGACGTGGGTGCCGCGGTCGCCCCTGCGCTGGCGGAACAGGGCCATCACGCCCGGCCCCGCACGATCGTCACGGCCACGTCGTCGAACGGCACCGCGATGGGCGCCTGCGGCTTGTGCACCGTCACCGTGGTCTCCTCGACGGCGTCGTGCGCGAGCACGACCGCCGCGACCCGCTCGGCGACGGTCTCGATGAGGTCGACCGGGTCGGTGCGCACGGCGGCGGCGACCTCCTCGGCCAGCTCGCCGTAGTGCACGGTCGCCGCGAGCGCGTCGCCCGAGGCGGCGGGGGCGAGGTCGAGGCGCGCGTCGACGTCGATGACGAACTCCTGCCCCTGCTCCCGCTCGAAGTCGAAGACGCCGTGGTGGGCTCTCACGCGGATGCCGCGCAGCGAGATGCGGTCTCGGGCACTACTCACGGCCACCACTCTGCCACGCCTCGCCGACCGCGAGCGCGAGGCGTGTGGACGCCACGTCGTGCACGCGCACCGCCCACGCGCCGGCGCGTGCGCTCAGCACGCTCACCACGGCCGTCGGCAGGTCGCGCGCCGACACCGGGGCGTCCGCGTCGAGCAGCGCGCCGAGGAACCGCTTGCGCGAGGCGCCGACCAGCACGGGCAGCCCGAGCGCGCCGAGCTCGTCGAGCCGGGCCAGCAGTTGCCAGTTGTGCTCGGCGCGCTTGGCGAACCCGAGGCCCGGGTCGATCACGATGCGGTCGCGCGCCACGCCGGCGCCCTCGAGCGCGTCGACCCGCGCGGCGAGCTCGTCGCGCACCTCGGTGACGACGTCGCCGTACTCGGCGAGCGCGTCCATGCGGTCGGAGTGGCCGCGCCAGTGCATGGCGACGTAGGTGGCATCCGACCCCGCGACGACCCGCGCCATCTCGGCGTCGGCGAGTCCGGCCGATACGTCGTTGACGATGGTCGCCCCGGCCTCGACGGCGGCCGCGGCGGTGGCGGCGCGCATGGTGTCGACGCTGACCCGCAGGCCGAGCGCCGCGAGCTCGCGCACGACCGGCACCACGCGCCGGAGCTCCTCCTCGGGGTCGACCCGCGCCGCCCCGGGCCGCGTGGACTCGCCGCCCACGTCGACGATGTCGGCGCCGTCGCGCACGAGGTCGAGCGCGTGCACGACCGCGGCGTCGGTGCCGAACCACCGGCCGCCGTCGCTGAACGAGTCGGGCGTGACGTTCACGACGCCCATGACGAGCGGATGCCCCGGGCGGGCCTCCGCACCGGTCGGCACGCCGGCCTCAGGCATCCGCCCGCCCGCCGATGAGGGTGATCGCCTCCGCCCGCCTGGCGGGGTCGGCGAGCAGCCCGCGGGCGACGACGGTGACGGTCGAGCTCTGCGACTGACGCGCCCCCGGCTCGTGACGCACCCGTGCACCGCCTCGAGCACGACGAGCACGCCGCGCGGGGCGAGCGCGGCCTCGAGGGCGTCGGCGATCTCGTCGGCGAGGCGCTCCTGGAGTTGCGGCCGAGCGGCGAGCACGTCGATCGCGGCAGGCACGCGGCCGAGGCCGACCACCCGCCCGTCGGGCACGTACGCGACGTGCGCGGTGCCGAGGAACGGCAGCAGGTGGTGCTCGCAGACCGAGCGGAACCCGAGGTCGCGCACGATCACGGTGTCGGACGTCGTCGCTTCGCCCGCGTCGGTCGTGCCGAGCGGCACGGGCTCGCCGAGCGCCGCCACCGGGTCCGCGTCGAGCCCCGCGAACAGTTCGCCGAACGACTCGGCGACCCGCGCTGGCGTGCGCTCGAGGCCCGGCCGGTCGGGGTCCTCGCCGATCGCGAGCAGCAGTTCGCGCACGGCGGCCTCGATGCGCGGCCCGTCGATCGCGTCGCCCATGGGCGGGGTCAGGCGGTTGCGGGGCGCGGGTTGGAGCGCGCCGGGCGGCTGGACTCCTGCGAGGCGGCGACCTCCGGGTCGGAGTCGATGCCGCCGTCGACCGCGCCGGCGTCGATCGGCGCCTTCGCGACCGGGATCTCGATCGGCGGGCGGTCGGAGACCGGACGCTGGTCGCTCGAGAGCCAGAGCGGGCGCTCGGGCAGCTTCGTGACGTCCTTGAAGATCTCGGCGATCTGGTTGTGGTCGAGCGTCTCGTGCTCGAGCAGCTCCGCGGCGAGCCTGTCGAGCACGTCGCGGTTCTCGTTCAGCACCGTCCACGCCTCGTCGTGCGCCTGCTCGATGAGCCCGCGCACCTCGGCGTCGACCTCCTCGGCGATGCGCTCGGAGTAGTCGCGCTGGTGGCCCATATCGCGTCCGAGGAACACCTCGCCCTGCGCCTGGCCGAGCTTCACGGCGCCGACGTTCGCGCTCATGCCGTACTCGGTGACCATCTTGCGGGCCGTCGAGGTGGCCTTCTCGATGTCGTTCGAGGCGCCCGTCGAGGGGTCGTGGAACACGATCTCCTCGGCGACGCGGCCGCCCATGGCGTAGGTGAGCTGGTCGAGCAGCTCGTTGCGGGTGACCGAGTACTTGTCCTCCAGCGGCAGCACCATCGTGTAGCCGAGGGCGCGACCGCGCGGCAGGATCGTGATCTTGGTGACCGGGTCGGTGTAGTTCATCGCGGCCGCGGCGAGGGCGTGCCCGCCCTCGTGGTACGCGGTGATGAGCTTCTCCTTGTCCTTCATCACGCGGGTGCGGCGCTGCGGACCGGCGATGACGCGGTCGATCGCCTCGTCGAGCGCGCGGTTGTCGATGAGCTGCGCGTTCGAGCGCGCGGTGAGCAGCGCGGCCTCGTTCAGCACGTTCGCCAGGTCGGCGCCCGTGAAACCGGGGGTCTTGCGTGCGACGACCTCGAGGTCGACGCCCTTGGCGAGCGGCTTGCCCTTGCCGTGCACCTCGAGGATGCGGCGGCGGCCGTTCAGGTCAGGCGCGTCGACGCCGATCTGGCGGTCGAACCGGCCCGGCGCAGCAGCGCCGGGTCGAGGATGTCGGGGCGGTTGGTCGCGGCGATGAGGATGACATTGGTCTTCGGGTCGAAGCCGTCCATCTCGACGAGCAGCTGGTTGAGCGTCTGCTCGCGCTCGTCGTGGCCGCCGCCCATGCCGGCGCCGCGGTGGCGGCCGACGGCGTCGATCTCGTCGACGAAGATGATGGCCGGCGCGTTCTGCTTGGCCTGCTCGAACAGGTCGCGCACGCGGGAGGCGCCGACGCCGACGAACATCTCGACGAAGTCGGAACCCGAGATGGAGTAGAAGGGCACGCCAGCCTCGCCCGCGACGGCGCGCGCGAGCAGCGTCTTGCCCGTGCCGGGCGGGCCGTACAGCAGCACGCCCTTGGGGATGCGCGCGCCGACGGCCTGGAACTTCGCCGGCTCCTTCAGGAACTCCTTGATCTCGTGGAGCTCCTCGATGGCCTCCTCGGCGCCGGCCACGTCGTCGAACGTGACCTTCGGGCTCTCCTTCGAGACGAGCTTCGCCTTCGACTTGCCGAACTGCATCACGCGGCTGCCGCCGCCCTGCATGCTCGACAGCATGATCCAGAAGAACACGCCGATCAGCAGCAGCGGCAGGAGGATGCCGAGCATCGACAGGAACCAGTTCGACTGCGGCACCTCGTCGGTGAACCCGTCGGCCGGCGCTGCGGCGTTGACCGCGTTGATGACGTCCTCGCCGCGCGGGGTCACGTAGTAGAAGCGCACCTCGGAGCCGTACTCCTCGTCGGCCGTCGCGAGCGTGAGGTCGACGCGGTTCTCACCGTCGACGATCTTGACGGCCGCGACGTCGCCGTCGGCGAGGAACTCCAGGCCCTGCTGCGTCGACACCTCACGGAAACCGGAGGCGGTGATCAGCGTGGATCCGATCCACACGGCCACGACCGCGAGCAGGATGTAGAGCAGCGGCCCGCGCAGGATCTTCTTGAAGTTCATGGTGCTGCAAGGCTACCTCGCGGGTGCTCGGCGTCCGCCGAGTGTTCGCTGTGGGCTGCGTGGCAGCGATTGCGGCCCGGAGCGGCCGGTCGAGCGGATGCTACGAGTAGACGTGCGGCGCCAGCACGCCGACGTCGCGCAGGTTGCGGTACTTCTCCGCGTAGTCGAGGCCGTAGCCCACGACGAACTTGTTCGGGATGTCGAAGCCGACGTACTTCACGTCGACGTGCACCTTGAGCGCCTCGGGCTTGCGGAACAGCGCGCAGATCTCGACCGACGAGGCGCCGCGCGTGCGCAGGTTCGAGGTCAGCCAGGAGAGCGTGAGCCCCGAGTCGATGATGTCCTCGACGATGAGCACGTCCCGGCCGGAGAGGTCGGTGTCGAGGTCCTTCAGGATGCGCACGACGCCGCTCGAGACCGTGCCCGCACCGTACGACGACACGGCCATCCAGTCGGTCTGCACGTGCCGGTCGAGTTCGCGGGCGAGGTCGGCCATTACCATGATGGCGCCCTTCAGCACGCCCACGAGCAGCAGGTCGCGCCCCTCGTAGTCGGCCTCGATGCGCCGGGCGAGCTCGGCGAGCTTCGCGTGGATCTCGTCCTCGGTGCAGAGCACCTCGGTCAGGTCTGCTTCGATGTCGCTCGCGCGCATTGTGGCTCTGCTCCTCGTGGTTCGCCCGCCGTTCGGTACGAGCCTACGAGGCCGCGGGCGTGCGCGCGATGCGGGCGATGCGGGCAGGGGCGACGGATGCCTCGCTCAGCCCGCCGCGGTGAACACGAGGCGCGCGCCCACGCGCGCCGCCCGGCACCCCGGCAGGTCGAGCGGCCCCTGCCCGTGCCAGTCGGTCACGAGCCGGGCCACGTCGAGCGTCTGCACGCGCGAGAGCGCCGTGCCGAACTCGCTCGCGACCACATGCCGGATGATGCGCTGCCGCAGCGCGGCGGGGTTCGCGGCGAGCGCCGCGACCGACACCGCGATGCCCGCCTCGGCCGGCTCGCAGAGCTCCTCGATGAACTCGTCGATCTGGTCGGCGAACGCGGCCTCGTCCTCGCGCAGCTGCTCGGCGGTGCGCGCGAGCGCCTCGGCGACGCCCGGTCCGAGCGCGCGCTCGAGCACGGGCAGCACCTCGTCGCGCACCCGGACCCGGGCGAACGCGGGGTCGGCGTTCTGCGGGTCGTCCCACGGGTCGAGCCCCGCATCGAGGCAGGCCTGCCGGGTGGTCTCGCGTCGAATGCCGAGCAGCGGCCGGGCGTATCGGCCGCTCGACGCAGCCATGCCCTGCAGGCTGCCCGCGCCCGAACCGCGGGCGAGCCCGAGCAGCACGGTCTCGGCCTGGTCGTCGAGCGTGTGGCCGAGCAGCACGGCCACGGCGCCGGTCTCGCGCGCGACCGCATCGAGCGCCGCGTAGCGGGCGGTGCGGGCGGATGCCTCGGGGCCGTCGCCCGTCGCCGACACCTCGACCGTGCGCACGACGACCGGGTCGAGCCCGAGCGCGCGCGCCTGCGCGGACGCCCGCCCGGCGGCATCCGCCGACCCATCCTGCAGCCCGTGGTCGACGATGACCGCGCCCGTGCGCAGGCCCGCACGGGGCGCCTCGAACGCGGCGCCCGCGGCGAGGGCGAGCGAATCGGGGCCGCCGGAGAGGGCGACGAGCACGAGCGGCGCGTCGGCTGCGGGCGCGGTGCGCCCAGGGGCATCCGCTTCGCCCTGCACCCCGCCGCCGAGACCCTCGAGTGCGCCGCGCACCGCCCGTCGCACGTCGGCGATCGGCGGGGTGAGCCGGGGGCGGCCGGCCCGCTGGGCATCGGAGGGCATCAAGTAACCTTATTCCCGTCTTCCCGCGCGGCAGCGAGCCCCGGGGCATCCCCAGAACAAGGAGAACCATGGGCGAGTACGCCGCGATCATCGAGATCCCGAAGGGCAGCCGCAACAAGTACGAGGTCGACCACGAGACCGGCCGCGTCTTCCTCGACCGCGTGCTGTACACGAACTTCATGTACCCGACCGACTACGGGTTCTTCGAGAACACCCTCGGCGACGACGGCGACCCGCTCGACGTGCTCGTGCTCACCCAGTACCCGCTGTTCCCCGGCGTCGGCGTGACCGTGCGCCCGGTCGGCGTGTTCCTCATGGAGGATGACGGCGGCGGCGACGCGAAGGTCATCGCGGTGCCCGCCGGCGACCCGCGCTGGGACTGGATCCAGGACGTCGCCGACGTGCCGGAGTACACGAAGAAGGAGATCCAGCACTTCTTCGAGCACTACAAGGACCTCGAGCCGGGCAAGTGGGTCAAGACCCAGGGCTGGGCGGATGCCGCCGAGGCCGAGTCGCTCATCGCCAAGGCGTTCGAGGCGTTCCCCGGGCACTGATGCCCGAGAACTCCGCGTCGGGTCGGCACCCGATCATCCGTGCCGGCCTGGCGACCGAGCAGGCCGTCTACGGCGTGCTGCTCGTCGCCGGCATGATCGTGATCGGCGGGTCGCACGCGACCACGTCGTGGCAGGTGCTGGTCACGGTCGTGGCGACGGTGCTCGTGTTCTGGGCCGCGCACGTCTACGCGGGCACGATCGCGCGGCACGGGTTCGAGGACGACGCTGCGCTGAGCCTCGCCGAGTCCTTCCGGCTGGCGGCGCGCGCCTCGTGGGGCCTGCTGGTCTCGGCGCTCATCCCCTGCGCGATCCTGCTGCTCGGCACCTTGCGCATCGTGCCCGACGCCCCGGCGACGTGGCTCGCGCTGTGGTCGTGCATCGTGCTGCTCGGCGTGCTCGGGTACCTGGCGCACCAGCGGCGGGGCGCGCCGATGCACCTGCGCATCCTCGGCGCGCTCGTGACCGCGAGCTTCGGCGGGCTGCTGGCGCTGCTGAAGGTGCTCGTGCACTGATCCGTTCGCGGCGGGACCGGTGATTCTCTCGCGGCCGACAGGTATCGCCCGACCCGCGCTCAGCGCGTCGGCGGGGCGAACCCCTTCGCGTCGACGCCGATCGCCGGGCTGACCAGCCGGCCCATGCCGGGGAGGTCGACGACCCGCATCGCCAGGTTGCGCATCCCGATCGCGAAGCGGCTCGACGGCACGAACCACCTCGCGGTCTTGCGCCCGGCCGCCTGCTTCTCGGTGACCGACGGTCGCACGCGCACCTCGAAGGCCTGCAGCGCGGCCTCGATCGCGTCCGCGCCCCCGCCGAGCGCGCCGACGTCGAGCGCCTCGCCGAGCGCGACGCCGCCGGAGAGCGCGAGCGACGCCCCCTGTCCGGCGACGAGCGAGACCGCGTAGGCACCGTCGCCGATCAGCACGACCCGGCGGTCGTGCCAGGCCGGCGCCTCGACCTGGGCGACCAGGTCGTAGTACACGTCGCCGACCGGTTCGGCCGCGAGCATCGCCGGCACGAACCCGCCGAGGTCGCCGAAGCGTTCCCGCAGCGCGGCGAGCGGATCGGACGGCATCTCGGCCGACTCCTCCTCGAACACGAAGAACGTGGCGAACAGGCCCGGCTCCACCTCGTAGACGCCGGCCATGCGCCCCGGCACGCTCATCATCACGAAGCGGTCGGCGATCGCGTCGTGCACCGCGTCGCTGCGGAAGAACCACGCCGCCGTGTGCAGGCCGAGCGGGCGCAGGAACCGCCCCTCGGGGCCGAAGACGTGCGCGCGCACGCCGGAGTGGATGCCGTCGGCGCCCACCAGCAGGTCGGCCTCGACGCGCTCGTCGCCGAGCTCGACCGTGACGCCGCCGTCATGCTGCACGACGCCCGTCACGGTGGTGCCGAAGCGCAGCTCGACCGCGGCAGGCAGGGCCTCGCGCAGCGCACGCTCGACGTCGCCGCGCAGCAGCGAGAACAGGCGCCCGTCGAGCGCGTCGCGCATGCGGTCGTACCGCAGCCGGGCGTGCGCGCGACCGTGCTCGTCGACCCACTCCACGCGATCGACCTCGTGCGCGCGCTCGCGCAGGTCGTCGAGGATGCCGATGCGCTCGGCCGCGTCGTACCCCGGCCCGAAGAAGTCGATCATGTACCCGCCGTCGCGCAGCTCGTGCGCGTGCTCGACGAGCGTGACCCGCCAACCGTGGCGCTCGAGCGAGATGGCGGCGGCGAGCCCGGCGATCCCGGCTCCGCAGATGACGGCGTGCATGCGCGGCTCCTCGGGTCGGGTACGGCGAGCGGATGCCTCGGGGCGAGGCTAGCCCAGCGGCACCCCGCGCGCAGCCATGAACGGCTGCGGGTTGATGCGGTACCCGTTCTGGAAGACCTCGAAGTGCAGGTGGCATCCGGTCGATGCGCCCGTGCTGCCCGCGCTCGCGATGTTCTGCCCGACGCTCACGGTCTGCCCGTAGCCGACGAACACCCCGCCCGAGCGGATGTGCGCGTAGCCGGTCGAGAAGCCGTTGCCGTGGTCGATCCTGATGAAGTTGCCGTAGGTGCCCGACCACCCCGCGTAGACGACCCTGCCGGACGCCGCGGCGTAGATCGGCGCCGAGCAGCCGGTCGCGAGGTCGGTGCCGTAGTGGTAGCTGCCCGAGCAGCCGCCGGGCGTGCAGATGCTCGTACGCGGGCCGTAGTAGCCGCTGATGTACCCGTACGCGGGGACCGCCCAGCCCTGGCTGCTGGTCGTGCCGCCGGGGAGCCCGCCGCCACCGCCACCGCCACCACCCGCGGCAGCAGCCGCCGCCGCAGCCGCCGCCGCAGCGGCCCGTGCGGCCGCGGCGCGCGCCGCGGCCTCGGCGGCCTTGCGCCGACGCTCCTCCTCTTCCTTCCGCTTGCGCTCGCCCTCCTGGTAGGCGGCGATCGTGGTCGCCTCCTTGTCCTTCAGGTAGGCGAGCTGCTGCTCGAGCTCGATCTTCTTGTCCTCGGACTCGGCGAGCGCGGCCTCCGCCGCAGCCTGCGCCTCCTGCGCGGCGACGAGGGCCTCCTCGGCCGCGATGCGCAGCACCTCGCGCTCGTCTCGTGCGACCGCGGCCTGCTCACCGAGCGCCTGCGCGGTGTTCGCGGCCTGCAGGGCCTCCTCGTAGACGCCGGCGGCGCGCTCGACCATCTTGCTCATGTTGCCGAGCTTGGCGAGCAGCTCGTCGGTCTCCTCGGCCGTGCCGGCCTCGAACATGAGGTTGATGCCGAGGTCGGTGCCGCCCGCGCGATAGAGCTGCGCGGCGAGCTGGCCGGCGTTCTCCTCGGCCTCGGCGGCCTCCGCCGCACTCTCGTCGGCCTGCTGCTGGATCTCCTCGGCGCGCCGGTTCGCGTCGTCGAACGCCTGCTGCGCCGCGAGCAGTTCGTCGGTGCGCCGTTCGGCTTCGGCGCGGGTCTCTGCCACGCGGGTCTCGAGTTGCGCGATGAGGTCGGTGATCTCGGTGACCGCGGCGGCGCCCGCTGCGGTGTTGGCCTTGGCCTTCTTCACCTCGTCCCACGTGGGGTACTCGGCGGCGGTCGCGGGCGCGGGCGTGGCGATCGACATGGTCGCGACGAGGAGGAGCGCTCCCAGCACGCCCACGACGCGGCGGACGGCGGGCGCGATCGTGCGCGCGCGGCTCGTTCGCCGCGGTGCGACCCCCGTCGCATCCCCCGCCGTGTGGTGCATTGCTCCCCGCTCCCGCCGTCTGGCCGGTTGGTCACGTTCGTCACATCTGTCACATACGCAACATCAGCCACAGTAACAACGGACCGTGCGATCCTCGGTATTGACGGCCGACCTGATGCTCGGCCCCCGGACGAGGGACGTGTCGAGCGTGACGCTACCGACGCGCCCGCCGGCAGCCGGGAGCGTCTTCGGCACGTCGTGGGATCGGTTCCGACCTCGTTTTGGAATCTGGCGGAACTGCACGTATGCTTGGCTGTCGGCGGTCGTGCCCAGCACGACACCCGGCCCCATCGTTTAGCGGCCTAGGACACCGCCCTTTCACGGCGGCAGCACGGGTTCGAATCCCGTTGGGGTCACGCTGAACGAAGGATACAATTTCATACGCAAGGCCCTGTGGCGCAGTTGGTTAGCGTGCCGCCCTGTCACGGCGGAGGTCGCGGGTTCAAGTCCCGTCAGGGTCGCTTCGGTCATGGGCTCTCCTCGAGAGCCCATATCCGTATCGGGAGCATCTTCGGATGCCCCGGCCGACCGCATCCTCGGATGCACCAGGCTCTGTAGCTCAGTTGGTAGAGCGCACGACTGAAAATCGTGAGGTCACGGGATCGACGCCCGTCGGAGCCACCGAAGAGAAGCCCGGGTTCGCCCGGGCTTCTTCGCGTTTCCGGCTGCGTGTGCCCGGAGCATCCGCTCGCTGCGAGCCCCTCAGCACTCGATGACGTTCACGGCGAGGCCGCCGAGCGAGGTCTCCTTGTACTTGCGCTTCATGTCGGCACCGGTCTCGCGCATGGTCGCGATCGCCTGGTCGAGCGAGACGTGATGCGAGCCGTCGCCGTGCATCGCGATGCGGGCGGCGTTGATGGCCTTGCTGCTCGCGATGGCGTTGCGCTCGATGCAGGGGATCTGCACGAGCCCGCCGACCGGGTCGCAGGTGAGGCCCAGGTGGTGCTCGATGCCGATCTCGGCCGCGTTCTCGACCTGCTCGGGCGTGCCGCCGAGGAGCGCGCACAGGCCGGCCGCGGCCATCGAGCACGCCGAGCCGACCTCGCCCTGGCAGCCGACCTCGGCGCCCGAGATGGAGGCGTTGCGCTTGCACAGGATGCCGATCGCCGCCGCGGTCAGCAGGAACCGCACGACCGCGTCGTCGTCGAGCTCGCGCACGAACCGGTCGGCGTAGTGCAGCACGGCCGGCACGATGCCCGCCGCGCCGTTCGTGGGGGCGGTGACGACGCGGCCGCCGGCGGCGTTCTCCTCGTTCACCGCGAGCGCGTAGAGGTTCACCCAGTCCATGGCGCGCATGGCGTCGCCGTCGTCCGCCGTGGCGTCGAGCTTCCGGAACAGGCCCGGGGCGCGGCGACGCACGCGCAGCGATCCCGGCAGCAGCTCGTCGTCGCTCGTGCAGCCGTTCTCGACGCACTCGCGCATGACCCGCCAGATGCGCAGCAATTCGGTGCGCGTCTCCGTCTCGGGCCGCCACGCGGCCTCGTTCGCGAGCATGACGCCGGCGATGTCGATCCGTTCGCGGCGGCAGTGGTCGAGCAGCTCGGCCGCACTCGCGAACGGGAAGGGCAGGACCGGGACCTGCTCGAAGACGGCCGGATGCCCGTTCAGGTCGTCCGCCACGAATCCGCCGCCGACCGAGTAGTACGTCGCCGTGCGCACGCTCGCGCCGCGCGCGTCGAACGCCTCGAACGTCATGCCGTTCGGGTGGCCTGGCAGGCGCTTTCGCAGGTGGAGCACGACGTCCTCGGCCGGGTGGAACGGGATCTCGCGGATGTCGCCGAGGCGGAGCGCGCCCTCCTCGGCGACGCGGGCCACGCGTGCACCGACGTCCGAGGTGTCGACCGTCTCCGGGTGCTCGCCGAGCAGGCCAAGGACGACCGCGGCATCCGACCCGTGCCCCTTGCCCGTCGCGCCGAGCGACCCGTACAGCTCGACCCGCACCCGGCCCACGTCGCCGAGGCGCCCGTCGGCAGCGAGCGCGTCGACGAACCGGCGCGCTGCGCGCATGGGCCCGACCGTGTGCGACGACGACGGGCCGATGCCGATCGAGAACATGTCGAGGGCGCTCAGCACGGTGCGCACCCGGCGATGAGGGGTGCGGATGCCCGTGGCATCCGCTCGGGTGCTGTGCACGTGGTGCAGGTCATCGGAACTCCCAGGTCGTGGTCGGCGCGTGCCGACGTCGGGTGGTTCCTCCCCGCTCTGTCGACGACCTGAGAGATTCGTGCGGCTCGCGCCGCCTTGCCCCGTCGGTGAGCCGGCCGCGGCCTGCTGCTTTCCAGAGTTCCCTGTCGTGACGGTGCGGGTGCCTGAGAGATTCCCGGGGAGGGACTTGCTCCTACGGCGCCGCCCGGCGGACCCGGGCGAGCTCTCCCGCCACGATGCGGGTGTTCAGTTGCTGGTCGTCACGCTAACACGGCGTGCCGCCGGTGCCCGGGCCGCTGCTCATGCGAGCACGACATCGTCGAACGACTCGAGGCGGATGCGGCGGGGCCGGAGTGCCTGCGCGCCGAGCACGTCGGCCGCCACGAGGTCGCCGAGGTCGACCCCCGCCACCGCGGCCACGTCGGCGACCGGCACCTGGAACGTGCGGAACGGGCCGAGCGGCGGCACCACGTCGCCGACGAGGCCCATCCGCCGCGCGAGCTCGTCGGCGTTCAGCTGCGGCGTCTGGTCGAGCAGGAAGGCCGCCGAGACGAGCGCCTCGCCCGAGACCCAGGCGACGACCTTCCAGAACGACAGCGGCACGCGGATGCCCCGGTACTCCGGGTCGGTCCGGCGCAGCACCGGCGCGGTGAACACGCTGATGCGGGCATCCGTCGCCTCGGCGAAGGCGAGCACGTGGTCCTCGAGGCCGAGCCAGAGCTCGCGCGACTGGTTGAAGCCGCTCGCCTGCGGGGCCGCGTTCGGGTAGGTGAACGTGTCGGCGTTCGCCTGCGCGGCGACCTCGGGCGCGCCCCAGACCGGGTCGCGCCGGCGCACGAGGTGACCACGGTCCAAGTCGTTGCGCAGGTACACCTCGGGGCCGGCCTGCGCCGACGCGGGCACGCGGTCGTCGAGCCGCCAGTCGTCGTCGCGGGGCAGGTCCAGCAGCAACGAGCCGTCGACGTTCACGCCCGTCACGGCGGCGAACCGGCGCACGGTGTCGAGCAGCACGCTGAAGTGCGTCGAGTCGAGCACGACGTGCCGCCCCGGCGGGGCATCCGTCACGTGCGGCAGCGGCACGGCGGTACCGAGGAAGCCCTCGTCGTAGCCCGCGCCGATCTCCCCCATCGCCCGCGCCCGCCTCAGACCCGTCGGGTGCGCAGCCGGTAGTCGTGCAGCGCGCGCACCGCGTGGTCGCCCGGCTGCACGTCGGCGAGCGCCTGGCCCGCGGCATCCGGCACCGGCTCCTCGGGCACGACCTGGGCGACCGCGCCCGTCGCACCCGAGCCGTGCACCTCGTGGTGCAGCCGCTCCATGTCGGCGTCGAGCTGCGCGGCCGTCACCGCGGCCTGCTTGAGCCCGTCGAGCAGCTCGGCGGGCACCTGCGCGTCGTACTTGTAGTAGATCTTGTGCTCGAGGCTGGCCCAGAAATCCATCGCGATGGTGCGGAACTGCACCTCGACCAGCACCGGCACGATGCCGTCGGAGAGGAAGATGGGCACCTCGATGATGGCGTGCAGGCTCTGGTAGCCGTTGTCCTTGGGCTCGGCGATGTAGTCCTTCACGCGCACGACCCGCACGTCGGACTGGCTGGTCAGCACGTCGAAGACGCGGTACACGTCGGAGACGAAGCTGCACGTCACGCGCACGCCGGCGATGTCGGTGATCTGCTCGCGGATGGCCTCGAAGCTCGGCTCGACGCCCTTGCGCTGTATCTTCTCGACGATCGAGTCGGCCGACTTCAGCCGGCTCGAGATGTGCTCGATCGGGTTGCCGCGGTCGGAGGCGGCGAAGTCCTCGCGCAGGATCGACAGCTTCGTGACGATCTCGTCGATGCCGAACTTGTAGCGCTGGAGGAAGCGCACGAACTCGTCCTGCAGCGCGCGCAGGGCCTGGAGCCCCTGGTCGTCGACGCCGTCGAACGCGGCTGCGGCACTGTCGAGGTCGGGTCCCGGGGTCGTTGGGGTCACGCGACGAACCTACGGGGGCTGTCTCTGGATCCGCTGTGCACACGCGATGAACCGTCGTGATAGGGCGACGGATGCCCCTGGGCCGGCCCGCGACCACGAGCCCGTCACACGCGCAGGCGCCCGCCCCGCGCGTGCGAGACTGAGCGCCATGCGTGCAGTCCTCGCCGTGCTCGCGGCGGCCGTGTGCTTCGGCACCACCGGCACGGCGCAGGCCCTCGGGCCGGAGGCCGATCCGCTCTCGCTGGGCGCGGCCCGCATCCTCATCGGCGGCGGCGCACTCGCGCTGATCGCCCTCGTGCTGGCCCGCCGCCGGCCGCGCGACCACGACGCGCTCGTGCCCGAGATGCCCGTACTCGACGGCGCGCCCACCGGTTCCGCGCCGACGACCGACGCGCGCCGCGCGCGCCTCGTCTCGGCGGCCATCGTCGTCGCCGGCGCCATCGGCGTGCTCGCCTACCAGCCCGCGTTCTTCGCGGGCACCGAGCGCAACGGCGTCGCGGTCGGCACGGTCGTGGCCCTCGGCTCGGCCCCCGTGCTCACGGGGCTGCTCGAGTGGGCGTTCCGCGGACACCGGCCGTCGGGCCACTGGGCGCTCTCGACCGTCGTGGCGACCGCGGGCATCGCGACCCTCGGACTCGCGAGCGGCGACGCCGAGCACGCGATCGACCCGCTCGGCCTCGCCGCCTCGCTCGGCGCGGGGCTGTCGTATGCGGTCTACGCGCTCGCGAGCAAGGGCCTGCTCGAGCGGAACTGGTCGGGGTCGGGAGCGATGGGCGCGATCTTCGGGTCGGCCGCGGTGGTGAGCCTGCCGCTGCTGCTCGCGACGGATGCCTCGTGGCTCGCCACTCCCGACGGGCTCGTGATGGGCCTCTGGCTGGGCCTCGTCACCACGACCCTCGCGTACCTGCTCTTCGCGGCCGGCCTCCGGCACCTCACCGCCGCGACCGTCTCGACGCTCACGCTCGCCGAGCCGCTGACGGCGACCCTGCTCGGGTTGTTCGTGCTCGGCGAGCGACTGCCCGTGGGCGCCGCGATCGGGCTCGCGGTGCTCGCCGCGGGGCTCACGATCCTGGCGCTGCCGGTCAGGCGCCGAGCAGTGCGGCCTCCAGCGCCGCGGTGATCGCTTCGAGCGACTCGTCGCGCGGCATCGTCGACTCGCCGTCGCCCGGCTGCACACCGTAGTCGCCGAAGTCGGCGTGGTTGGCGCCCTCGAGCTCGACGAACACCGCGTCGTCGGGCAGGAGGTGGGCATTGCCGGTGACGTCGTCGGGCGTGGTCAGCCCGTCGTTCGAGCCACTGATGCTGAGCACCTCGAGGCCCGAGTCGGCCAGGTCGTTCGCGCAGTAGCTGCCGAAGAGCACGAGCCCCGAGGCATCCGATTCGGGGTCGCCTGCGAGCATGCAGGCGCGCACGCCGCCGAGCGAGTGCCCGCCGACCCACCACTCGTCGACGTCCGGCGCCGCCGCCGTGAACGCGTCGAGGCTGCGGAAGTCGAAGAAGGCGAGGTTCAGGGTCGGCTTCGTGATGACGACCGTGGCGCCGGCGTCCACGACGCCGGAGAGCACGCGCAGGTAGGCGTACGGGTCGACCTTCGCGCCGGGGATGAACACCAGCCCGGTGCCCGATCCGCCGTCGACCGGCTGCATGACGACCGAGTCGGGCGTCGAGGTGATCTCGATCGCGGGGTCGCGCCACGCCTCGAGCGCAGCCTCGCGCTCGCCCTGGAAGACGGTCTGTGTCCACATCACGAACCCCAGCACGAGCAGCAGGAGCACCGCGACCGCCGCGGCGATCCAGCCGAGCGCACGCCTCATCCGCGGTGCTCGCCGGGTGCGCGCGCGAAACGGTCGGTGGCCTCGATCATCGCGTCCAGGATGCCCGGCTCGTCGAACGCGTGGCCGGCGTCGGGGATGATGCGGAGGTCGGCCTCGGGCCACGCGAGGTGGAGGTCCCACGCCGTCATCACCGGGGTGCAGATGTCGTAGCGTCCCTGCACGATGACGGCGGGAATGCTGCGCAGGCGCTCGGCGTCGCGGATGAGCTGCCCCTCCTCCCACCAGCCGCCGTGGCGGAAGTAGTGGTTCTCGATGCGCGCGAACGCCGTGGCGTACTCGGGCTCGGTGAACTTCGCGATGGTCTCCTGCTGCGGCAGCAGCGTGATGGTCGACGACTCCCACCGCGACCAGGCGATCGCCGCGGGCTGGTGCACCGACGGGTTCGGGTCGTCGAGGAGGCGCCCGTAGGCGGCGATCATGCGGTGCCGCTCGCGCTCGGGCACCTGCTCGACGAAGTCCTCCCAGAGATCGGGGAAGATCGCCGACGCCCCGCCCTCGTAGAACCACTCGAGCTCGGATCTCCGCAGCGTGAACACGCCCCGCAGCACGATCTCGGTCACGCGGTCGGGGTGCGTCTCGCAGTACGCGAGGGCGAGCGCGCTGCCCCACGACCCGCCGAGCACCTGCCAGCGGTCGATGCCGAGATGCTCGCGCAGCTTCTCGATGTCGGCGACCAGGTGCCAGGTCGTGTTGACGCTGAGGTCGGCTTCGGGCTCGCTCGCGTGCGGGATGCTGAGGCCGCAGCCGCGCTGGTCGAACAGCACGATGCGGTAGCGCTCGGGGTCGAACAGGCGCCGGTGCGCCGGGCTCGTGCCCCCGCCGGGCCCGCCGTGCAGGAACACCACGGGCTTGCCGTCGCGGTTGCCGGACACCTCCCAGTAGATGTGCTGTCCGTCCCCCACGTCGAGCATGCCGGTCTCGAGCGGCTCGATCTCCGGATACATCTCGCGCATGCTTCACGATATCCGCCGATCGGATGCGGCATGCGGCCGCCGTCCAGCGAGTCGTCGTACGTTCGGGCCATGCGACCCACCCGCGACACCCCCGAACCCGGCCAGGAGTCCGTCTGGGACTACCCACGACCGCCCGCGATCGACGCCTCCGGCGAGCGCGTCGAGATCGTGCTCGGCGGCGTGACCGTGGTCTCGACGCGCGACACGATTCGCGTGCTCGAGACGAGCCATCCGCCGACCTACTACCTGCCGATCGCGGCCTTCGCAGCGGGGGCGCTGCGACCCGCGGCGGGCAGCTCCTACTGCGAGTTCAAGGGCGGCGCACGCTACTTCGACGTGCTCGGCGGCGACGCGGTGGCCGAGCGGGCCGCGTGGAACTACCCGACGCCGACACCGGGATTCGAGGTGCTCGCCGACCGGGTCGCGGTGTACCCCGGCCGCATGGACGCGTGCACCGTCGACGGCGAGCTCGTGCGCCCGCAGCCCGGCGGCTTCTACGGCGGCTGGATCACCGATCGGGTCGCCGGCCCGTTCAAGGGCGCGCCCGGCACCATGGGCTGGTGAGGGCACCGGGCGTTCACCGGGCGGATGTAGGCTCGCGCACATGAGCGGCACACCGGTCACGATCACGATCACCGGCGCCGGGGGGCAGATCGGCTACGCACTGCTCTTCCGCATCGCCTCGGGCGCGATGCTCGGCCCCGACACGCGCGTGCGGCTGCGGCTGCTCGAGATCCCGCAGGGGCTCGGCGCGGCCGAGGGCGCGGCGCTCGAACTGCAGGACGGCGCCTTCCCGCTCCTCGACTCGGTCGACGTGACGGATGACGCGGGCCGCGCGTTCGACGGCGCGAATCTGGGGCTGCTGGTCGGCGCCCGCCCGCGCGGGCCCGGCATGGAGCGCGCCGACCTGCTCGAGGCGAACGGCGGCATCTTCGGCCCGCAGGGCGCGGCCATCAACGCCGGCGCCGCCGACGACGTGCGCATCGTCGTCGTCGGAAACCCGGCGAACACCAACGCGCTCATCGCCGCCGCGCACGCGCCCGACGTGCCCCGCGACCGCTTCACCGCGCTCACCCGGCTCGACCACAACCGCGCGCTCGGGCAGCTCTCCGAGGCGCTCGACGCACCGGTCGCCGACATCTCGCGCGTGGCGATCTGGGGCAACCACTCGGCGTCGCAGTTCCCCGACGTGTCCCACGCGACCGTGCGCGGGCGCCCGGTGCCCGAGGTGCTCGACGAGCAGATGGGCGCGGATGCCGCGCGCACCTGGCTCTCGGACGTGTTCATCCCGCGCGTTGCCCAGCGCGGCGCCGAGATCATCCGGGTGCGCGGGTCGAGCTCGGTGGCATCCGCCGCCTCGGCCACCATCGACCACGTGCGCGACTGGGTGCACGGCACCGACGGTGCGTGGACGAGCGCGGCCGTCGTCTCGACGGGCGAGTACGGCGTGCCCGAGGGGCTCGTCTGCTCGTACCCCGTGACCGCCGCCGACGGCACCTGGCACGTCGTGCCAGGGCTCGAGCCCGACCCGTTCGCCGCCCAACGCATCGCCGCGTCGGTCGAGGAGCTCGTGGCCGAGCGCGATGCGGTGCGGGCCCTCGGCCTGCTCTGAACGACCGCTCGTCTAGGCTCGTCGCGTGGCCACGCAACCCTCCCCCGCAGCACGACGCAAGCAGATGATCGCCGGCATCGTCGTCGGGTTGATCGTCGGCGTCGTGATCAGCCTCGTGAGCGGGTTCTGGCTGTGGCTCGCCGCCGGCGCGGCCGTGGGGCTCGCGAGCGGTGCGCTGCTGAAGCCCCCGGCCCAGTAGTCCGCGAACGGCGAGGGCCGACCCGCTCGGCGGCTCGGCCCTGCGTACGTGCCAGACGGCGCTACTTCTTCGACTTCTCCGGCACCGGCGCGGTGCCAGACGCGCGCTGCGCCTCGAAGTAGGCGCGCGCCTCGTCCTGCCGCTTCGCCTCGGCACCGGTCGCGATGCTCGCGCGCAGGTGCTCGGGCTCGAAGCCGAACGCGTCGACCAGGTCGAGCGCGTGCGGGCGCAGGCGCGCGATCAGGCGGTCGACGTAGGCCGTGACGGCCTGGGCGCGCTGCGGCGAGAGGCGGCCGTGGATGAGGTACCACGACATGTGCTTCTCGAGCAGCCCGAGGCCGAACAGGTCGCGCAGCCAGGTCAGCACCTGCTTCGTGCCCTCGTGCTCGGTCTGCTCGAGGCCGCGCGTGAACGCCTCCCACTGCAGCAGCTCGGCGTGCGCGCGCGCCGCCTCGATGAGCTCGTTCTGGTTCGCGTTGAACAGCGCCGCCGACTCGACCTTCGAGAGCTTGCGCGCGTCGCGCAGGCGACCGGCGATCTCCTCGACCATGGTCTCGACGCGGTCGGTGAGCAGGCCGCGCTGCGTGTCGGGGTCGCGCAGGTCCTTGACCGAGCGGGCGGTCGAGCCGAAGTCGCTCACGGTCTGGGCGATGCGGCGCAGGCCGCTGCCGTGGAGCGCGCGGTCGGCCGCCTGCGACACCACGTAGCGTGCCAGCGCCCCGGCGTCGGCACCCGCGAACTTCTTCGAGTAGTCGGTGAGCAGGCGCTTGGCGACCAGCTGCAGCAGCACGTTGTTGTCGCCCTCGAACGTGACGTAGATGTCGAGGTCCTGGCGCAGGCCGACGAGGCGGTTCTCGGCGAGGAAGCCGGCGCCGCCGCAGGCCTCGCGCGCCTCCTGCAGGGTGTCGAGCGCGTGCCAGGTCGACAGCGGCTTGAGCGCCGCGGCGAGGGTCTCGAGGTCCTGGCGGTCCTCGTCGGTGTCGGCCTTGCCGCTGAACACCGCGTCGAACTTCACGAGGAACTCGTCGTGCGCGAAGACCTGCGCGTACGTGGTCGCGAGACGCGGCAGCAGGCGGCGCTGGTGCCGCCCGTAATCGAGGAGCACCTCCTCCTCGGTGTCGCTCGCCGCGTTGAACTGGCGACGCTCGCTGCCGTAGCGGATCGCGATCGCGAGGGCCATGGCCGACGCGGTCGTGGCGGCGCCGTCGAGCGAGACGCGTCCCTGCACGAGCGTGCCGAGCATGGTGAAGAAGCGGCGGCCCGGGCTCTCGATCGGGCTGGAGTACGTGCCGTCGGCCGCCACGTCGCCGTAGCGGTTCAGCAGGTTCACGCGCGGCACGCGCACGCCCGAGAAGTGCAGGCGCCCGTTGTCGATGCCGTTGAGGCCGCCCTTCAGGCCGTCGTCCTCGCCGCCGATGCCGTCGAGGAACGCGCCCTCGTCGTCGCGCAGGTGCACGTAGAACGCGTGCACGCCGTGGTTCACGCCCTTCGTGACGAGCTGCGCGAACACGACCGCGTCCTTGCCGTGCAGCGCCGCGTTGCCGAGGTAGTCCTTCCACGCGCCGCGGAACGGCGTGTCGATGACGAACTCCTCGGTGTCGGGGTCGTAGGTCGCGGTCGTGGCGATGGAGGCGACGTCGGAGCCGTGCCCGGTCTCGGTCATCGCGAACGCGCCCGGCACGTCGAGGGTCATGATGCCCGGCAGGAACGTCTCGTGGTGGTACTCCGTGCCGAGGTGCAGCACCGCCGCACCGAACAGGCCCCACTGCACGCCCGACTTGATCTGCAGGCTCGGGTCGGCGAGCACGAGCTCCTCGAACGCGGCGATGTTGCCGCCCGCGTCCTCCTGGCCGCCGAGCGACTTCGGGAACGCCCGATTCACGTGCCCGTTCGCGACGAGGTAGTGCAGCTGTCCGAGCACCCGCTCGCGGTGCTCCGCCATCGACTGCCCGTCGATGCGCTGCACCTCGGGGCGCTTCGCGACCTCGCGCGACGAGAGGCGGATGTCGGCCCAGGTGCCGAGGAGCTGCCGGCCGAGCGCGGCGATGTCGATGCTCGGCTCGGGCTGGGTCGCATCCTCACGCTGCTCGATCGTGGGCTGCGCGTCGGTGTCGGGGCGAACGGCGGTGTCTGCCATGCGATGTCCTCTCTGCACGGATATTCGAGCATCACGGTAGGTCTCTCACAATCAACCGCCAACCGACCTGTGCAGATGCCACAATCGGGCGACGCGTCGGGCGCCGCGTCGATTGTGCGCTCCCCACATGCGCCACCGGCAGGCGGGTGGCCGCGGGCCTCAGCGCCGGAAGTACGCGTTCGCCTTCGGCGAGAACAGCAGCGCGAGGATCAGCACGCCGAACGCGATGCTGAAGTACTCGGCGATGGCGGTCGGCGTCGCCACGATGACCCACACCGACCCCGCGATGGAGAGCACCTCGACGATCGTGACCACGATGCGGGCGACCCGGCTGCCGCTCAACAGGCCCGCCGCGACCGCGATCGCCACGACGCCGATGATGATCGACACGATCGCGACGGTCGTGAGCGCCGCTCCCCGCCGGCGGCCTCGGCCAGGTCGGGGTCGGTGCCGAAGAGCAGCACGAGCGCGCCCGCGAGCACGTCGAAGAAGCCGCCGATCCAGGTGAGGATGGCGACGAACGTGACGCCGCCGGGTCGCCTGGCCACGGTGCCCACGCTCAGTCGACGGTCGGCTCGGCGGGCGCGAGGCCGCGGAAGTAGCGGTTCGAGTCGGGCATCCAGAGCAGGGTGATCGCCGCGATCGCCACGAGCGCGCTGAGGATCTCGCCGGCGACGCCCGCGGGGTTCATGACGCCGATCACGATCGACGCCATGGCGCTCAGCACCTCGAGCACGGTCACCGCGATGCGCGAGACGGGGTTGCCGCGCAGCAGCCCGATCGCGGCGACGATCACGATGACGCCGAGGAGCAGCGAGACGGTGGATGCCGCGATCAGCGCCCCGGTGCCGCCGAACTGGTCCGCGAACTCGGGGTCGGAGGCGGCGGTGAACAGCAGGATCGCCGCGAGGATGTCGATCGCGGCGCCGATCCAGACGAGGAACGCCACGATGGTGACGCCCAGCGGTCGCTTCGGTCCGAACTGCTCTGCCATGTGCGCTCCCCCGTCGCGTGCTCTCGGGGCGATCCTAGCGACCCGCTCAGGCGGCGGCCACGACCTTCAACAGGGCTTCGCCGTACGACTCCCGCTTCTTGGCCCCGATGCCGGTGATGCCGTCGAGCTCGGCGATGGTGCCGGGGCGCGCCTGCGCGACCGCGCGCAGCGTCGCGTCGCCGAACACGATGTAGGCCGGCACGCCCTGGGTGCGGGCCTCCTCGGCGCGCCAGGCGCGCAGCGCCTCGAAGAGCTCGACCTGTGCCGGCTCGAGGTCGGCTGCCGCGGGCGCGGCGGCGCGCGAGCGCCGGGCGGGACGGTCGGGCTCGGTGCGCAGCGAGACCGTGCGCGCGCCCGAGAGCACGTCGGCCGAGGCATCCGTCAGCCCCAGCGTGCCGTACTCGCCCTGGGCCGCGACGAGGCCCTGCGCGAGCAGCTGGCGCACGACACCGCGCCACTGCTGGTCGCCGAGGTCGTCGCCGATGCCGTAGGTGGCGAGCTTTTCGTGGCCGTACTGGCGCACGCGCGCGGTGTCGTTGCCGCGGAGGATGTCGATGAGGTGCCCCGCGCCGAAGCGCTGGCGCCGCTCGCGCTCGAGGCGCACGATCGTCGAGAGCAGCTTCTGCGCGGGCACCGTGCCGTCCCACGACTCCGGCGGGTTCAGGCACGTGTCGCAGTTGCCGCACGGAGTGCTCTGCTCGCCGAAGTAGCCGAGCAGGTTCTGGCGGCGGCACGAGACGGTCTCGCAGAGCGCGAGCATCGCGTCGAGGTGCTGCTGCATGCGTCGGCGGTGGGCGAGGTCGCCCGGGCTCTCGTCGATCATGCGCCGCTGCTGCACGACGTCCTGCAGGCCGTACGCGAGCCACGCCGTCGCGGGCTCGCCGTCGCGGCCGGCACGGCCGGTCTCCTGGTAGTACCCCTCGACCGACTTCGGCAGGTCGACGTGGGCGACGAAGCGCACGTCGGGCTTGTCGATGCCCATGCCGAACGCGATGGTCGCGACGACCACGACGCCGTCCTCCTGCTGGAACCGCCGCTGCGTCTCGGCGCGCTGCTCGGGCGGCAGCCCCGCGTGGTACGGCAGTGCGCGCACGCCGTGCTGCTCGAGGTACGCGGCGAGCTTCTCGGTGCTGGCGCGCGAGAGCGCGTAGACGATGCCCGAGACCGGGGCGCCCGTGGCATCGACGCCCTCGCGGCGGATGAAGTCGAGCAGCTGCTGCCGCACCTGCTGCTTCGACTCGATGCGGTACTGGATGTTCGGCCGGTCGAAGCTCGACACGAAGTGCCGCGCCTCGCCGAGCGAGAGCCGCTCGGTGAGCTCGCGGTGCGTGGCCTCGGTGGCCGTCGCGGTGAGCGCGATGCGCGGCACGTCGGGCCAGTGCTCGGCGAGCTCGGCGAGGGCCAGGTAGTCGGGGCGGAAGTCGTGGCCCCACTGCGACACGCAGTGCGCCTCGTCGATGGCGAACAGCGCGATGGTGCCCTGCTCGAGCAGGCGCTTCGCGGCTTCCGTGTTCAGCCGCTCGGGCGCGATGTAGAGCAGGTCGAGCTCGCCCGCGCGGTACGCGCGCTCGACCTCGCGCCGCTCGTCGGGCGACTGCGAGGAGTTGAGGTACGCGGCGCGCACGCCGTTGCGCACGAGCGCGTCGACCTGATCGTGCATGAGCGCGATGAGGGGCGACACCACGACGCCCGTGCCGGGCCGGAGGAGCGCGGGCACCTGGTAGCAGAGGCTCTTGCCCGCACCCGTCGGCATGAGCACGACGGCGTCGCCGCCGCCCGCCACGTGGGCGATGACCTCGGCCTGGTGGCCGCGGAACTCGTCGTACCCGAAGACGGCGTGCAGCGCCTCGATCGCGTCGTCGAAGCGTGCGGGCGCGGTGGCCGAGACCGGGGCGGGGGCGGGCACGGATGCCGCGGGCCCGGCGGGCTGCGCGAACCCGCCGCCGCCCGGCACGGCCGTCTCCCACGCGAGCTCGGGCGGGGGCGACTCGCCGTCCTCGGGCGGAGGGACGGCGTCGGGGTCCCACCAGTCGTCGTCGGGTTCCGGCGCGGAGTTCCAGGTCACCCGACGAGCCTAACGAGGCCCGGCGACGGGCGGGCGATCGCGTCGAACGATCACCCGCACCGTCGCTGGGCAACGTGTGGAGGAGTCGGCGTCAGTCGGGCTTCCGGCGGGTCAGCAGCAGCGTCACGCCGACGGCTGCGCCGATCGCGAGCACGGCACCGCCGATCCAGAGCGCCTCCTCGGGCACGAGCGGTGCGCCCTCGTCGGAGGCCGACTCGGAGGCATCCGTCTCCTCATCGGCGTTCGACGTGCCGCACACGAAGTCGGCGTCGCTGCCCGTGCCGAGCTCGACGCCCGCGGCGGGCGCCCAGGTGAACCCGAACTCGCCCGAGATGGGGTGCCCGTCGGTCGAGACGGCCTGCCAGGCCACCTCGTAGGCGCCCGGCTCGCCGAGGAGCGCCTCGAGCTCGACACTCGCGCCGACGACGGTGCCGCAGCCGTCGCCGTAGTGCAGCCCATCCGGTCCGACCACCTGCACGATGCCCCCGTTGCCGAGGTCGAGCAGGTCGTCGTTCGTGGTGATCGAGATCGTGCCCGGCTGCTCGGTCACGGTCGAGTCGGGCTCGGGGTTCCACGCGACCGGGAAGTTGTGTGCGGCCGCGGGCATCGCCGGAAGCAGGGCCAGGGCGAGCGCCGCGGCCGCGCCGAGCAGGCCGCCGACGGTGCGGCGGCCGGCTCGACGCGGCGAGGCGGAGGTCACTGCTTCGCGGCTCCGCGACGGGCGGTCACCGCGAGCACGATGCCCACGGCGCCGACGACCAGGCCGCCGATGCCGAGCACCCGGGCGAGGACGTCGGTCTCGGAGGCATCCGATGCCTCGCTCGCCTCGGTGCTCTCGGCGTGCGCCTCGTCGGAGTGCTCCTCGTCGGCGCTGTCATCGGTCGTACCGTGCCCGTGCGCGTCCCCGGTCGACTCGGTCACGGTGATGAACGGAGCGGGGCTGGCGGGCTCCTCCTCGCCCTCGGCGGCGACCTCGACCCACGCGGTCTCGCCCTCCTCGCACGCCTGCACGACCGGGAAGACCAGGTCGGTGCCGGCCGCGTCCTCGGCGATGCGCACCTGCAGTTCGACGGTGTCGCGGAACCCGTCGGGGAGCGGCTCGACGGCCGTGTAGACGACCTGCGAGACACGGTCGTCGTCGGTCACGGTCTCGACGTCCCACGTGGCGCTCACGGTCGGTGCGACCGACGCGACCCCCTCGGGGATGTCGATGGCGAGCGACGTGGTGGGCGAGCCCTCGCAGCCGTGTGCGACCGAGAAGGTCATCACGGCGTACGAGCCGGCGGCGGTGCCGCTGGGCGTGACGGTCACGTGGGCGTTCGCGGCGAGCGGGGCCGCCAGCGCGAGGAGGGCGCCGCCGCCGAGGGCGGCAGCGGCGAGTGAGGTGGTGCGGATGGTGGTGCGGATGGTCATGTGCGTCCTGTTCGAAAGCGCGCGCCGATTCGCCGACCCGGCGTCGGCGCGGAATGTGGTGTGGGTGGCGTGGTCGCGACTAGGCGACGGATGCCACGGGCGGACCACGGTGCCGCAGGGCGGAGAGGACGACCAGGCGCGGCCTGGCGACGGGGCGGTGCCAGGTGCGGATCGAGACGCGCGGAGCGTCGATCGGCAGCGTGGCCGGGATGCGCAGGAGGGGCCGGAGCACCGTACGGGCGGCGCGTGCGAGGGCGGCGAACGCGAGGTCGCCGCGCTGGAGCGCCACGACGGTCAGCACCGCGGCGAACGCGTGCGAGGCGAGCATCACCGGGGAGGCGTCGAGCGAGCTGACGCCGAGTCCGCCGAGCGCGGCATCGAACACCGCCGCGTCGACGGGCGCGTGGCCCGCGTGCGCGCGGGTGGGCTGCGGGGCCGCTCCGGCCGGCGCGGTCACCGTGAAGAGGCCATGCAGCACGAGCTGGCTGAGCACGGCACCCGCGGCGGTGCGCGGCAGGCTGGCGGCGGCGCCGACGAGCACCATGCACACGAGTCCCGAGAACGTGAGCGCGAGCACGATCGCGAGCGGGCCGGGCGGATGCCCCCGCCGACCACGTGCGAGAGCGACGCGACGAGCGTGGCGGACGCGGCGACGAACCACCCGCGCGCCACCCGCTGCCATCTCGCACTCACCCGAACAGCGTACGTGAACGCGCCGCGGCCCGCGCACCGGAGTGCGCGGGGCCGCGGCGGTCAGCGCCCGGATCAGAGCGGTGCGACGTCCAGCGTGAACGAGCTCGTGGTGCCGGTGCTCGGCACGTAGATCTCGAAGGTGGTCGGGCCGCTCGCGTCGGACGGCACGAGCACGTCGACGCTCGCCTGGCCGACCTCGTCGGTCGTGGGCGTGTACGACGTGTCGATCGCCGCGCTGCCGACGACCACGCCGCCGACGAGCACCTCCGCGACGTTGGCGTCGATCTCATCACGCGTGAAGTCGAGCGACGACAGGTTCACGGTGAAGCTGCCGCCCGCGTTCACCGACGTGCCGCCGGGCAGGTGCACGCCGACGGCGCGCTGCGCGAGGTCGGTCGTCGCCGATCCGAAGGCGTCGAAGTAGTCGACCATCGACTGCAGGTCGATCTTGCCGCTGTCGGAGACGTTCGTGCCGCTCGCGAAGGTGCTGAAGTTGTCACCGCCCGAAGCGAGGAACGAGTTGACGCCCACCGAGTAGGTGTCGCCCGGCACGACCGGCGAGCCGGCGAGCCACATCTCGGTGATCTTGTCACCGGCGGGGCCCTGCGGGTCGTAGGTGTACGTGAAGTCCTCGCTCACGCCGAGCTTCAGGAACGGACGCGACGCGCCCGCGGGCTGCCACTGCTCCTCGAGCACCTGCTTGAGCTGCGCACCGGTGAGGTCCATCGACACCAGCGTGTTGGCGAAGGGCTGCACGCCAGCCGCCTCGGCATAGGTGACGTCGCCGGCCTCCAGGTCGGCGCGCAGGCCGCCCGGGTTCATGAACGTCACGTCGACCGAGCGCGTGCCGTCGACGTTGAGCGCCCACAGCTGCACGTCGGCGACGAAGTTGCCGAGCGTGGACTCGCCACCGCGGTTCTCCGGGAACGACGTCGAGGTCGCCGGGTCTGCGGCGACGGCACGACCGAAGTTCTCATCCGCCGTGCCGAGCACGACGCTGCCGAGCTCCTCGGCGACCTCGACCGCGTCGTCCACGATGCGCTGGGTCTTGTTGTCCTGCTTGTACGCGTAGCCGACCACATTGCCACCGGCGTCGCGCACCGCGACGTCGTAGATGGTGTTGGACATCGAGACGATCTCGTCGCCGCGCGTGTCGTACTCGATGACCATGTTCGAGAACTTCTGGCCGTACTGGCCGCTCGAGATGACCGGCCGGCCGTCGATCACGTGGTTGTACGCCAGGTGCGTGTGGCCCGAGACGATCGCGTCGATGTTGTCGTTCGCGTTGTTGACGATGTCGCCGAAGCGGGAGTTCGGGTCGATCGCCGACTCGATGGCGGTGGTCGCCGCGCCCTCGTGGACGAGCATGATCACGATGTCGGCCTCGCCGTTGGCGGCGTCGCCGTCGCTCAGCTGGTCGGCGACGCGGTTGGCGGCCACGACCGGCGAACCGACGTCGATCGAGGCGATGCCCGCGGGGCTCACGAGCGCCGGGAGCTCGTCGGTGACGGCGCCGACGAAGCCGATGCTGACGCCCTTGAACTCCTCGATCCAGTACTCGGGCAGTGCCGGGTCCTCGGTGCCGGTGTGGTAGATGTTCGCGCCGAGGTACTCCCAGTCGGCGAGCGGCATCACGCGGTCGGTGAGGTCGTCGAACCCGAGGTCGAACTCGTGGTTGCCCACCGAGCTCACGTCGAGGCCGATCTGGTTGAGCGCCTCGATCGTCGGCTCGTCCTGCTGGATGAACGAGGTGAACGTCGAGGCGCCGATCATGTCGCCGGCGGCGGCGACCACGGTGTTCGTGTTGCCGCGCGAGAACTCCTTGACCGCGCCGGCGAGCGCCGCGGCGCCGCCGGTGGTGCCCGACTGCTCGAGCCGGCCGTGGAAGTCGTTGAAGGTGAGCAGGTTGATCTCGGCGATCTTCTGCTTGCCGGCCGGGGGCGCGGCCTGTGCGGCGAGGGACCCGCCGAGCGTGAGTGCGGCGGCTGCGGCCACGGCGATCGTGCCGGCGACGAGGCGTCCGCCCCGTCGTCGCGTACTGGCCGGGTGTCCGGCCTGGGTCTCCAGCATGTTCCGGGTGCTCCTTCGTTGCGGATGCGATCTCGTCGCGCTTCGGTCCGCCCGCAAGGACACCGCCCGGTGCTCCCGCACCGGTGCGCGCCGTCCCCTCGGGCGCACGACCCCGGACCACGGGAGTGGCAGGGGGTGTCCCCCAGAGTAGGGATGGGCGCCCGCCGTGAACACCCCTCCCGCATGCAATGAACGTGCAATTCACGACGATTTCATGCACGAGTCCGCCGCACGTGCGCAGATGTGCAGACGTGTCCCCGCTGCCTGCTCGGACGAGCACGCGACGCCCGGACTACGCTGAGCGGATGCTCACGGTCGTGGTCGGTCTCGCCGGCGCCCTCGTCTACGGCGCCGCCGACTTCCTCGGCGGCCTCGCCGCGCGTCGGGTGAGCGCGCTGCTCGCCACGGCGGTGGCCGCCGGGTCGGGGCTCGTCGCCCTGCTCGTGGCTTACCCGTTCGTGGGCGGCGCGTGGGGCCGCGACGACGTGCTGCTCGGTGCGCTCTCGGGCATCACGGGCGCGCTCGCCCTGACGCTCCTCTACGCGTGCCTCGCGATCGGCCCGATGAGCATCCTGTCCCCGTTGACCGCGGTGGTCTCGGCGATCGTGCCGATGGCCTGGGGGCTCGCCGCGGGCGAGACGCTCTCGCCGATCGGCACCTGGGCGCTCGGCATCGCACTCGTCGCGGTCGTGCTCGTCGGGTTCGTGCCCGAGCAGGGCGCGGTGCGCCCGAGCCTGCGCGGCATCCTGATGGCGATCGGCGCCGGCGCCTCGATCGGCGCGTTCCTCATCATCATCGACGGCACGAGCGACGAGAGCGGCCTCGTGCCGCTGGTCATGAACCGCATCGTGAGCGTGCTGGTCATGACCACGGTCGTGGTCTCGCTCGTGCTCGTGGCGCGCGGGCGCTCGCGCCGCTGGTCGAGACGGGCGGCGGATGCGGCGAGCGCACGCGCCCCGGAGGACGAGCCCATCGCGTCGGAGGCGCTGCACGCGACCGGTGCCGCGGGCGTGGCCGTGCACGCGGAGCGCCCCGACCGCGAGCCCGGCGACGACGACGCCCCGCGCGGCTTCGTGCTGCGCACGCCCGCCATGGCCGCCGGCATCCGCTTCGCCATCGCCTGCGGCGTGGTCGACGTCGCCGCCAACGTGCTGCTGCTGATCGGGCTGCGCATCGGCGACCTCACGGTGGTGAGCGTGCTCACCGCGATGTACCCGGCCGGCACGATCCTGCTCGCGGCGCTCGTGCTGCGCGAGCGCATCGCGCCGGTGCAGTGGGTCGGGCTCGTGCTCGCGCTGGCGGCCGCGGGGATGCTGGCTGCGGCGTAGCATCCGCCCGCCCGAGCCCTGCCCCTGGTCGGTACACCTAGAGGCGACCGGCCCAGGTCACGCGCACGACCGCGGACCCCTCCTCGGCACTGGCGGCCAGGTCGACCTCGCCGCGGATGCGCCAGTCGTGGTCGCCGGCCGGGTCGACGATGACCTGCTCGACCCGCCAGACGCCCGCGCCGGGGTCCTCGTCGATGGCGAGCAGCCGGGGCGCGCGCGCCGCGCCGTCGGTGCCGATCGCATCATGCTCGGCGTAGTACGCGTCGAGCACCTCGGGCCAGCCGACCTCCGGGTCGAGCTCCGCGAGCTCGTCGTCGCGTTCGAGCGCGGCGAGCTGCACGCGCCGGAACAGCTCGTTGCGCACGAGCACCGTGAACGCGCGCCGGTTGTCGACCACGCTCGGCGGCGCGGGCGGCACGACCTCCGCGGGCTCGGGGCCGTCCTCCAGCGGGTGCGCGAGGCGCTCCCACTCGTCGACCAGGCTCGAGTCGACCTGCCGCACGAGCTCGCCGAGCCACTCGATCAGGTCGAGCAGCTCCTCGGTCTTCGCCTCCTCGGGCACCGTCTGGCGCACCGCCCGGTAGGCGTCGCTCAGGTAGCGGAGCACGAGCCCCTCGCTGCGCTGCAGCTGGTAGAACGACACGTATTCCCCGAACGACATGCTGCGCTCGAACATGTCGCGCACGACCGACTTGGGGCTCAGCTCGAAGTCGCGCACCCACGGCTGGCTCGACGCGAACGTCTCGTACGCCTGCGCGAGCAGCTCGTCGAGCGGCTTCGGCCAGGTGACCTGCTCGAGCGCCTCCATGCGGTCGTCGTACTCGACGCCGTCGGCCTTCATGGCAGCGACCGCCTCGCCGCGCGCCCGGAACTGCTGCTGCGACAGGATCGGGCGCGGGTCGTCGAGCGTCGACTCGATAACGCTCACCACGTCGAGCGCGTAGTGGCCGGTGCCGGCGGATGCGGCGCCCGACGTGTCGTCTGGATCGAGCAGCTCGATCGCGGCGAGCGCGAACGGCGAGAGCGGCTGGTTCAACGCGAAGTTCGGCTGCAGGTCGACGGTCAGCTGGATGGCCGGCTCAGCGGCATCCGACCGCACCACCTCGACGACGCCCGCGGCGACCAGCGTGCGGAAGATGCCGAGCGCACGACGGGCGAGCTCGCGCTTGCGCGACATCGGCTCGTGGTTGTCGAACACGAGGGCGCGGGCGTTCGCGAACACGTCGCCGCCGCGCGCGATGACATTGATGAGCATCGCCGCGGTGAGCTGCAGGTGCGAGGTGAGCGGCTCGGGCTCGGCCTCGATGAGGCGCTCGAACGAGCGCTCGGTCCAGTTGACGAAGCCCTGCGGCGGCTTCTTGCGCACGACCTTGCGCAGCTTCTTCGCGTCGTCGCCGGCCTTGCGCACCGCTACGGCGTTCTCGATCTCGTGCTCGGGGGCGAGCGCGACGACCGTGCCGGCGGTGTCGTAGCCGGCGCGGCCGGCGCGCCCCGCGATCTGGTGGAACTCGCGGGCGGTGAGCTGCCGCATCCGCTGCCCGTCGTACTTGGTGAGCGCCGTGAGCAGCACGGTGCGGATCGGCACGTTGATGCCGACGCCGAGCGTGTCGGTGCCGCAGATGACCCGCAGCAGCCCGCGCTGGGCGAGCTGCTCGACGAGCCGTCTGTAGCGCGGCAGCATGCCGGCATGGTGCACGCCGATGCCCGCGCGCACGAGTCGCGAGAGCGTCTTGCCGAACCCGGTCGTGAAGCGGAACTCGCCGATCTCGCGCGCGATCTCGTCGCGCTGCTCGCGGGTCACGACCCGGATCGACGACAGCGCCTGCGCCCGCTCCATCGCGGCGGCCTGCGAGAAGTGCACGATGTACACCGGCGCCTGCCGCGTCTCGAGCAGCTCCTCGACCGTCTCGTGCGCCGGCGTGACGGCGTACGAGAACGACAGCGGCACGGGGCGCTCGACACCCGTGACCCGCGCGGTGTCGCGTCCGGTGCGACGCGAGAGGTCGTCGGCGAGCGCGGTGACGTCGCCGAGCGTCGCCGACATCAGCACGTATTGCACGTCGGTCAGGGTGATGAGCGGCACCTGCCAGGCCCAGCCGCGGTCGGGGTCGCCGTAGAAGTGGAACTCGTCCATGACGACCTGGTCCAGGTCGGCCTCGGGCCCGCGGCGGAGCGCGAGGTTCGCCAGGATCTCCGCGGTGCAGCAGATGATCGGGGCATCCGGGTTCACCGACGAGTCGCCCGTGACCATGCCCACGTTCGCCGCGCCGAAGATGTCGACGAGCTGGAAGAACTTCTCGCTCACGAGCGCCTTGATCGGCGCCGTGTAGTAGCTGCGGCCGCCTCGGGCGACGGATGCCGCGTGCGCGGCGACGGCCACGAGCGACTTGCCCGTGCCGGTGGGCGTGGAGAGGATGACATTCGCGCCCGAGACGATCTCGATGACCGCCTCGTCCTGCGCCGGGTACAGCTCGATGCCCCGATCGGCGGCCCAGTCGACGAACCCGTCGTAGGCCGCGTCGGCGTCGAACGGCGTCGGCATGCGGTCGAGCAGCGAGGCGGTCACCCGAACGAGTCTGCCGCATGCGTGCCGGCACCCGGACATGAGAGCGGCCGGTGCGCCCCGAGCTCGGGTCGTTGCGCACCGGCCAATAGGTCTCGATCGACAGTCAGTTCCCCCTGCATACGCCGTGTCTCGACCCACTCATACGGTACGAAGCCCAGGGGGTCGCGGCATCGGGGGAAACCCTGATTGTGCGCGGCGTCCGCCGAGGCCTGCGCGCGGGCCGTCAGACCCCGAGCAGCAGCGAGACGAGGAACAGCACGGGCACGGCGCCGACCGTCGTGATGAGCACGGTGTCGCGCGCGATGATCTCGGCGGTGTCGTAGCGCTGGGCGATCGTGAACACGTTCTGCGCGCTCGGCAGGGCCGCGAGCACGGTCACCGCGTAGAGCGTGTGCCCGTCGAGCCCGAACGCGAACCGGCCGACCGCCCACGCGACCAACGGCATCGCCACGAGCTTCAGCACCGACGCGAGCACGACGTCGCGCCGGCCGGAGCCCGGGGCGAGCGGCCGCTGGCCGTGCAGCGAGATGCCGTACGCGATGAGCATGATCGGCACCGCCGCCTGCCCGACGAGGGCGATCGGCTCGGTCACGATCGCCGGCAGCTGCACGCCGGTCACCGACACCAGCACGCCGAGCAGCGACCCGATGATGATGGGGTTGGCGAGCGCCTTCAGCACGGTGCGCCAGACGGATGCCCCGCCGCGGACGACCACGTCGAGCACCGACAGCGCCGCGGGCATGAACAGCAGCAGCTGCAGCAGCACGACCGGCGCCGAGAACGCCGCGTCGCCCAGCATGTACACCGCGATCGGGATGCCGATGTTGTTGCCGTTGACGTAGCCGGCGCCCATGCCGCCGATCACGGTCTGCGCGAGCGGGCGTCGCCAGACCAGCATCGCGATGAGCGCGAAGACGACGAACATGGCGACCGCGGCGATGAACGACACCGGCAGCAGCACCGAGAACAGCGCGCCGACGTCGGCGCTCGAGAGCACGCTGAACAGCAGGAACGGGCCGAGCACGCTGAACGCGAGGCGGCTCAGCACGTACCGGGCGTGCGGACCGAGCACGCCGCTGCGCCCCGCGACCCAGCCGACGAAGATCGCGACCGCGATGACCGCGAAGCCGGTCAGGACGTCCAGCACGTGGGCCTCCTCCTGCGCCCGGTGCGCGATCGTCGTAGGGTCGGACTCGATCCTCCCACCTCCGGCGCCGGGGACCGCGCCCGGGTGGGCGACGCGCGACGAGGGAGACCCGCACCATGACCATGCACACCGCACTGCCCACCGTTCCGCTCGGCACCACCGGGATGGACGTGACCCGCGTCGGGTTCGGCGCCTGGGCGATCGGCGGCGGCGACTGGGCGTTCGCCTGGGGCGCGCAGGACGACGACGCGTCGATCGCGGCGATCCTGCACGCGGTCGAGCGCGGCGTGAACTGGATCGACACGGCGTCGGTCTACGGGCTCGGGCACTCCGAGGAGGTGGTCGGGCGGGCCCTTGCCGCGCTGCCCGCCGATGAACGTCCGTACGTGTTCACGAAGGGCGGCATGCAGTTCGACCTCGCCGATCGGCGGCGGAGGGCGCAGCGCGTGGGTGCACCCGCCGCGATCAAGCGGCACGCCGAGGAGTCGCTCGCGCGACTCGGGGTCGAGCGAATCGACCTCTTCCAGATGCACTGGCCGGCCGACGACGGCACCCCGATCGAGGAGTACTGGAACGCGTTCGTCGAACTCCGCGACGAGGGCAAGGTGCGTGCGATCGGGCTGTCGAACCACTCGGTCGCGCAGATCGACTCGGCTGAGGCGGTCGGGCACGTCGACACGCTCCAGCCCCCGTTCTCGGCGATCGCGCCCGCCACCGCCGACGAGCTGCTGCCGTGGTGCATCGCCCACGACACCGGCGTGATCGTGTACAGCCCCATGGGCTCGGGACTGCTGACCGGCGCGTTCGACGCCGAGCGTGTCGCATCGCTGCCCGAGGACGACTGGCGCCGCAGCGCCCCGGCGTTCACGACCGACCTCGAGCAGAACCTCCGCATCGCCGACGCGCTCGCGCGGGTCGCCGAGCGCCACGGCGTCCCTCAGCCGGCCGCGGCGGCCGCTTGGACGCTCGGGTTCGACGGCGTCACCGCGGCGATCGTGGGGGCGCGTTCCGAGGCGCAGATCGAGGGCTGGCTGCCCGCGAGCTCCCTCGTGCTCACGGACGAGGACTACGCGGAGGTCGCCGCGGCGAGCGCCTGACGCTGGGCCCGTCCCGGCGCGGTCAGCCGCGGAACGTCGGGCGCACCACGTCGGCGGGCCGCCCGCCCGACAGGAGCTCGACGACCGCCTCGACGAGCCGGAACGGCACGAGCGCGACGAGGTGCAGCAGCACGAGCGGGCCGAACGCGGCGACCGAGTACGGCAGCCACACCATGAGCTGGCGCTCGGCGCCCCACGGCAGCGCGAGCACGGCGGGCACGAGCGCGAGCAGCAGCCACCACGGGGAGGTGAACGCCAGCACCGCCGCGGCGATCACGAGCCCGGCGCCCACGATCGTCTGGAGCACGAGCAGCAGGCCGATGCCGGGCGCCGAGTAGCGGATCGTGCGATCGGCCGACACCCACGACCACATCAGCCACGCGCGAAGCAGCGGCACGCCCTGCTCGCGGAGTGCGGTGCGGAACACGCGGTCGTCGACCCGGCGCTGCGCGAGCGTCGCCTCGCGGTCGCCCAGCTCGTGGGCCGCGCGGCTCTGCGCATCGTGCAGCACCGCGGGCGCCGACTGCCGCCCGTAGCTCGCGATGAAGCTCCAGAGGAACTGCGGCACCGACGCCAGGTCGGTCGCCTGCGGCTGCGCGCGGTAGGAGATGCCCTCGACCGGGTCGTCGTACCGGATCGCCTCGAGCACGTCGAACTCGTACCCGTCGGCGGGCCGCTGCGCGAGCGAGATGCGCTCGAGCGGGGCTCCCTCGTCGTCGCTGAACGGCATGCGCACCCTCCGGATCGGCTCGTCACCATCCTGCCCGTCCGGAGCGACACCTGCGCACAGGCCTGTCGGAACATGCGCCCCGAGCCGTAGTGTCGTTCTCGACGCCCCTGCCGGGGTACGCCGCACCGCCGACGACCGCGAGGGAGACGGCCATGGCCGCACCGAAGGCTCCGGAAGCCACGCTCGAGACGGTGGACCTCTGGTGGCGCGCGGCCAACTACCTCAGCGTGGGGCAGATCTACCTCATGCGGAACCCCCTGCTGCGGCATCCGCTCGCCTCGACCGACATCAAGCCCCGCCTGCTCGGCCACTGGGGCACCTCGCCCGGCCTCAACTTCGTGTACGCGCACCTGAACCGCATGATCGTGCGGCGCGGCACACCGACGCTGTTCGTCTGCGGGCCGGGCCACGGCGGCCCCGCGATGGTCGCGAACGCCTGGCTCGACGGCACCTACTCGGAGCTGTTCCCGAAGGTCGGGCAGGACCTCGAGGGGCTGCACGAGCTCATGCGGCAGTTCTCGTTCCCCGGCGGCATCCCCTCGCACGCGGCGCCCGAGACGCCCGGTTCGATCAACGAGGGCGGCGAGCTCGGGTACTCGCTCATGCACGCCTACGGCGCGGCGCTCGACAACCCGGGCCTCGTGGTCGCGTGCGTGGTCGGCGACGGCGAGGCGGAGACGGGTCCGCTGGCCGCGAGCTGGCGCGCGCACGCCTTCCTCTCCCCCGCGACCGACGGGGCGGTGCTGCCGATCCTGCACCTGAACGGCTACAAGATCGCCAACCCGACGCTGCTCGCGCGCATCCCCGAGGAGGAGCTCGTGCAGTTCTTCCGCGGGCAGGGGTACGAGCCGCTGCTCGTGACCGGCGGCTTCGACGACGAGGACCCGATGCGCGTGCACGAGCGCATGGCGGCGGCGCTCGACGAGGCGTACGGGCGCATCCACGACATCTGGGCCGAGGCGCGGGGCACGAACGGCGACGACGACACGGATGCCCCTGAGCCGGACGCCGCCCCCGCTGCCGGCGAGGACGCGACCAGCGTCTCCGACGCCCGCCCGCGCTGGCCCCTGATCGTGCTGCGCACCCCGAAGGGGTGGACCGGGCCGAAGGTCGTCGACGGCGTGCAGGTCGAGGGCACGTTCCACGCCCACCAGGTGCCGCTCGCGGGCGTGCGCGACGACGCCGGGCACCGGGCGATGCTCGAGGAGTGGATGCGCTCCTACTGGCCCGAGGAGCTGTTCGACCTCGAGGGGCGGCCCGCGGCCGGGCTCGCGCCGCTGCGCCCGGTCGGCGGCATGCGCATGAGCGCATCGCCGCACGCGAACAGCGGTGTGGCCGAGGCGCTCGACCTGCCCGACACGGCGCCGTTCGCGGTCGACACGGGCGGCACGCGCACGACCCGCGCCGGCGCGACGACCGTGTTCTCGCACTGGCTGGCCGAGCTGATGCGCCGCAACCCCTCGTCGTTCCGCCTGTTCGGGCCCGACGAGGTGGCGTCGAACCGGCTCCAGGCGGTGTTCGACGTGACCCCGCGGGTGTGGATGGAGGCGCTGCATCCGGCCGACGAGCACCTCGGACGCGAGGGCCGCGTGATCGAGGCACTCAGCGAACACCTCATGCAGGGCATGCTCGAGGGCTACCTGCTGACCGGCCGGCACGGGCTGCTCACCTCGTACGAGGCGTTCATCCACATCGTCGACTCGATGTTCAACCAGCACGCGAAGTGGGTCGAGTCGGCCCACGAGGTGCCGTGGCGGCAGGACATCGCGTCGCTCACCTACCTGCTGTCGAGCCACGTCTGGCGGCAGGACCACAACGGCTTCTCGCACCAGGACCCGGGGTTCCTGAACGTGGTCGTGAACAAGCAGGCCCACGTCGTGCGGGTCTACCTGCCGCCGGACGCGAACACGCTGCTCGCGACCATGGCGCACTGCTTCGGCACGACGAACCGGGTGAACGCGGTCGTCGCGGGCAAGCAGCCGCAGGGCGCGTGGCTGTCGATGGACGAGGCGCAGGCGCACGTCGACGCGGGACTCGGAGTCTGGGAGTGGGCGGGCAGCGAGCGCGGGTACGTGCCCGGCGACCCCGGGGCATCCGTGCCCGACGCCGTCATCGCCTGTGCGGGCGACGTGCCCACCACCGAGGCGATCGCGGCCGCCCAGCTGCTGCGGGAGCGGATGCCGCGCCTGCGCGTACGGCTGGTGAACGTCGTCGACCTGATGCGCCTGCAGGACGCGCGGGAGCACCCGCACGGCCTCTCGCACGCCGAGTTCGACGCGATCTTCACGACCGACAAGCCGGTGATCTTCGCGTTCCACGGGTACCCGGCGCTCATCCACCAGCTCACCTATCGGCGCACGAACCACGCGAACATCCACGTGCGCGGATTCAAGGAGCGCGGCACGACCACGACGCCGTTCGACATGGTGCACCTGAACGACCTCGACCGGTACCGCCTCGCGCTCGACGTGCTCGAGCGCGTGCCCGGGCTCGCCGAGCAGGACGGCGTCGCCGGGCTCGTCGAGGACTGGCACTCGCAGCGACTCGAGGCGCGCGCGTATGCGTACGAGCACGGCGAGGACCCGCCGTTCGTCACCGAATGGGAGTTCTCCGGGCGCTGAGCGCACCGCCTCCGGGCAAGGTCAGGCGGATGCCGCGGGGCCGGTCGAGCCGCGCACCACGAGCGTGGTCGCGAGGAGGTCGTCGGGCAGGTCGTGCCCGTTCGCGCCGACCATCGCGAGCAGCTGGCCCACCGCCCGTTCGCCCGCGAGCACGAGCTGCGCGCGCACGGTCGTGAGCGCCGGCACGATCAGCTCGCTGCCGAAGATGTCGTCGAAGCCCGCGACCGACAGCTCGCTCGGCACGTCGACGCCGTGCGTCGCGGCCTCCTGCATGACGCCGATCGCCATGAGGTCGTTGTACGCGATCGCCGCGGTCGCGTGCGAGGCGCGCAGGCGCCGGTACGCCGCCCGGCCGCCCTCGATCGTGGGCGGATTCGGGCCGATCTCGACGATCGCGATGCCCCGCGCCTCGGCGGCGTCGAGCAGGGCCGCCCAGCGCCGCTCGCTCATCCACGAGGCGGCCGGGCCGGCGAGGAATGCGACCGTGCGATGGCCGTGGTCGTCGAGGTGCGCGACCAGGTCGCCGACACCCGTGTCGACATCGGGCAGCACGCTCGGCACGCCCTCGACCGCACGGTTGATGAGCACGACCGGCTTGTGCGCGGCGAGGCGCGCGATGCGGTCGGAGGCGAGTCGGGTGGTCGCGAGCACCATGCCGTCGACGCCCGGCAGGATGCGCTCGATCGCCGTGGCCTCGGCCTCGCCCGACTCCTGCGACTCGGCGATGACCAGCGTGAAGCCCGCCTGGCTCGCGGCCTGCTCGGCACCGCGGACCACGCCGAACACCATCGGGTTCGTGATGTCGGCGACCACGAGGCCGAGCGTGTTCGTGCGGCCGGTCGGCAGCGCACGCGCCATGGGGTTCATGCGGAAGTCGAGCTCGGCCGCGGCGGCACGGATGCGCGCCTCGGTCTTCGCGCTGACGCGCCCCGGCTTGCCGAGCGCGCGCGACACGGTCGACGGGTTCACGCCCGCGAGATCGGCCACGTCGTAGATCGTGGCCGGGCCGCCTGAGCGGGTGCGGCGGGGGCGGGCGCGCCCTGGGGGCATCCGCTCGGCCCTGCTCCCCGGTGCGGCTCATCGGGCCTCCCGGAGTGCCGCGAGCGCGTCGGCGACGAGCGCGTCGACCGGGTCGGCGACGTCGAGCGCGACCCCCGGTTCGTCGTCGTCGAGCGGCTCGAGCGTCGCCAGCTGCGAGGCCAGCAGCGCCGGCGGCATGAAGTGCCCGGTGCGCGCCCCCGCGCGCTCGGCGAGGAGCTCGGGCGTGCCGTGCAGGAAGACGAAGCGCGTCGCCGGGGCCGCACGGCGGATGCGGTCGCGGTAGGCGCGCTTCAGCGCCGAGCACGCGACCACGATGCCTGCGTCGGCGTGCCGGGCGAGGGTCGCGCCGACCTCGTCGAGCCACGGGGCGCGGTCGTCGTCGTCGAGCGGTTCGCCGGCCGCCATCTTCGCGACGTTCGCCGCCGGGTGCAGGTCGTCGCCGTCGATGAAGGCGGCGCCTGCGCGCTCGGCGATCGCGCGCCCGACCGACGACTTCCCCACCGCCGAGACGCCCATCACGACGGTCGGCGGCAGGGTGGTGTCGGCGCGCGTGCTCATCTCACCAATCATGCACCGTGCCGTCGGCGAGGCGGTTGTACGGCAGGTAGGCCTGCTCGTACGGGTACTTGCCCGCCTCGTCGACGTCGAGGGTGACGCCGAGGCCCGGCTCGTCCCCCGGGTGCAGCATGCCGTCCTGCCAGGTGAACGACTGGCGGAACACCTGGTCGGTCTTGGCCCCGTGCTGCATGTACTCCTGGATGCCGAAGTTGTGGATCGCGAGGCCCAGGTGCATCGCCGCGGCCATGCCGACCGGCGAGATGTCGGTCGGGCCGTGCATGCCCGACTTGATCTGGAACATCGCCGCGTAGTCGAGCGTCTTCTTCAGCGGCGAGATGCCGCCCATGTGCGTGACCGCGCCGCGCACGTAGTCGATGAGCTGCTCGCGGATGAGGTCCTTGAAGTCCCATGCCGTGTTGAAGATCTCGCCGATCGCGAGCGGCGTCGTGGTGTGCTGGCGCACCAGGCGCAGCGCCTCCTGGTTCTCGGCGGGCGTGCAGTCCTCGAGCCAGAACAGGTCGTAGGGCTCGAGCGCCTTGCCGAGCTTCGCCGCCTGGATCGGCGTCATGCGGTGATGCCCGTCGTGCAGCAGCGGCAGCTCGGGGCCGAACTCGTTGCGCACGGCCTCGAAGACGCCGGGCAGGTGGCGGAGGTAGGCCCGGGTGTCCCAGTCCTCCTCGACCGGCTTCGCGCCGCGGCGCGCGGGCTCGTGGTCGTAGCGCGCCTCGCCGCCGCCGGTGTCGGCGGCCTGCGACGCGATGCCGTAGATCGCCTTGAGGCCCGGCACGCCGGTCTGCACGCGGATCGCCCGGTAGCCCTGCTCCTGGTGCGAGCGGATCGAGTCGAACAGCTCGGGCAGCGACTTGCCGGAGGCGTGGCCGTACGCCATCAGCCCGGAGCGGCTCGCGCCGCCGAGCAGCTGGTACACGGGCATCCCGGCCGCCTTGCCCTTGATGTCCCACAGGGCCATGTCGACCGCGGCGATGGCCGCCATGGTGACCGGGCCGCGCCGCCAGTAGGCGCTGCGGTACAGGAACTGCCAGGTGTCCTCGATGCGCTGCGGGTCGCGGCCGATCAGCAGCGGCACCACGTGCTCGGTGAGGTACGCGACCACGGCCAGCTCGCGACCGTTGAGGGTCGCGTCGCCGAGCCCGACGAGCCCGTCGTCGGTCGTGAGCCGCAGGGTGACGAAGTTACGGTCGGGGCTGGTGACGACGACCTCGGCCTTGTCGATGATCATGCTGGTGTTCCTCCGTGGGGGCGGGCGGGGCGCGCGGCCCCGCCCGCGGGGTGGGTGGCTACTTGCGGCGGCGGCCGAAGCGGGTCGGGCGGGCCCGGCCGGTGCGGAGCGCCGCAGTGCTGAGCGACACGTCGCTCGCGGGCTTCGTGAGGCCGTCGGGGTGCTCCTCCGCCGAGATGTCGACGATGCCGCCGTGGCCGGCGACCTCCGCCTCATCGTCGCGGTGGGCCGTGATCTCCTCGACGATCTGCGCGTGGAACTTGTCGGTGAGCGGGTAGAACACCATGATCGCGCCGGCGAGGAAGACGAGCACGGCGGGGATGAGGGCGGCACCGGTGCGGATGCCCCACTCGGCCGCCGTGCCCACGACCTGCTCGCCGACCGCGTAGCCGCCGAAGCCGATCGCGTACGCGGCGAGCGCGCCGCCGACGGCCTGGCCGGCCTTGCGGGTGAACGAGAACACCGCGTAGGTGATGCCCTCGGTACGCACGCCGGTCTTCCACTCGCCGTACTCGACGGTGTCGGCCTCGAGCGCCCAGATGAGCATGGAGACGAACATGATTCCGGGCAGGCCGATCATGCTGCCGCCGAGGGCGACCCACTCGTTCGGGGCGAAGAACGTGATCAGCTGGCCGAGCGAGCCGACCACGGCGCCGGCGATGTACGCGGTGCGCTTGCCGAAGCGGCGCACGACCATCGGCACGAACGGCGCGATCACGAAGATCAGGGCGAGCTGCGCGAGCGAGAGCACGGGCACCAGGTAGAGCGCGTCGAACACGTCGCGCATGAGGTAGATCTGCGCGGTGGTCGACGAGATCATGCCCGACAGCAGCAGCAGCGAGCTGATGCACAGCATGAGCAGCGGGCGGTTGCCCTTGAGGGTGGCGAACGACTGCTTCATCGTGACCTTCGGCACCGCGCGGTAGACGCGCTCCTTGGTGGTGAAGAAGGTGAAGAGGTAGAGCGCCATGCCGACGAACAGGGCCGTCACGGTCACGATCGTGAAGATGCGCTGCAGGTCGTTCTCGGGCGAGAGCAGCGGCGAGACCACGATGCCGAGCAGCGCGCCGACGACGGCGGCGCCCATGGTGCGGAACGTGGCCAGGCGCGCACGCTCGGCGGGCACCTGGGTCATCGCCGCGGCGAGCGAGCCGTAGGGGATGTTGACCAGCGTGTACGCGATGCCGAGCAGGCCGTAGGTGATGTAGGCGTACAGCAGCATGCCGGTCTCGCCGATCTGCGGCACGTGGAACGTCGCGATCGACAGCAGCAGCAGCGGCACCGAGCCGAACAGGATGTACGGGCGGAACTTGCCCCAGCGCTTGGTGTACGTCTTGTCGACGATGCGCCCCGCGATGATGTCGGTGAAGGCGTCGAAGATGCGCAGCACCAGGAAGAGCGTGCCGACCGCGGCGGCCGAGAGCCCCGCGACATCCGTGTAGTAGACGAGCAGGAACATCGACGCGAGCGTGAACGACAGGTTGTTCGCCATGTCGCCCGCGCCGTAGCCGACGTAGGAGATCTTGGGGAGCTTCGGGAGGCCCGTCGTCTTCGGCGACGCGTCCCGGTCGGTGGTGGTCATGCGGTCGGCTCCTTTGCCGTCGGTGGATCCTACGGGGTGGTGGTGGGAATGGTGCGGTCGTGGGGTGGTCGGGGTGGGGCGGATGCCCCGGGGCGGCGTGCGCCCCGGGGCATCCGGGTGTCAGGCCGTTCGGCCGTCGCGCAGTGCGGTCCAGCGCTTGCGGAGGGCGTGCGCCGCGGCCTTCGGCTTGCGGTCGCGGGTGAACGCGCCCTTCTTGTTGCCGTCGACGCGGAAGATGCCGACCGAGGTCTGGAAGTCGGCGAAGTTCCAGACCTGCTCGCCGACCATGGCGTCGACGCGGTCGAACACGCGGTGGTACATGTCGAGCAGGTTCGCCTGGAACTCCTCGGTCCACGGCTGGTCCCACACCGAGTGGAAGCCGGGGATGGTGTCGGCGCCGTACTCGGTCATGATCATGGGCTTGCCGTACATCTGCTCCCAGCCGCGCAGCTCGGCCTCGAGGTGCACCTCGGCCGTGGCGAGGTCGCCCGTGTCGACGTACCAGCCGTAGTAGCGGTTGATGCAGATGACGTCGGCGAACTTCGAGACGCGGCACACGTTCGGGGGCGCCATCATGACGTTCACGAACGTGACCGGGCGGGTCGGGTCGAGCTCGCGGGTCAGCGCGAACAGCGGCTCGAAGTAGTCGTCGGTGCCCTCGGCCATGGTGTCGGGCTCGTTCGCGATCGACCACATGACCACCGAGGGGTGGTTCTTGTCGCGCGCGATGAGCTCGCGGATCTCGCGGCGGTGCGCCTCGGCCATCTTCGGGCCGAAGCCCTCCTCGCCGCCGCCTCCGCCCATGGCGGACATGAGGTCGGCGATGCCGCCCGAGATGCGGCTGTTGAGGCCGACGGCCGACGTCTCGTCGATCACGACGATGCCGTGGCGGTCGGCGTAGTCCATGACCTCCTCGGCGTAGGGGTAGTGCGAGGTGCGGAACGAGTTCGCGCCGATCCAGTCGATCAGCTCGAAGTCGTGCACGAGGAACGCGTTGTCGTGGCCCTTGCCCTTGACCGCGATGTCCTCGTGCTTGCCGAAGCCGGTGAAGTAGAACGGCTCGCCGTTGATGAGGAACTGGTTGCCCTTCACCTCGACGGTGCGCACGCCGACGTGCAGGTCGTAGGCGTCGACGACGGTCTCGCCGTCGACGAGCTCGACCGTCAGGTCGTAGAGGTACGCGGCGCCCGGCTGCCAGAGCTGCACGTCGGCGACCTCGAGGGTCGCCTCGGCGCCCGTGCCAGTGGCGACGACCGCACCCTGCTCGTCGCGCAGGGTGAGCCGCACCTCGGCCTCGCCGGAGGTCTCGACGCTGGTGCGCACCAGGCCGGTCGCGCCCTCGACGTCGGTCACGACGGTGACGTCGGTCACGCGCGTCGCGGGGGCGCTGTACAGCCACACCGAGCGGTGCAGCCCGGAGTAGTTGTAGAAGTCGTGCATGTAGCCCTGCTGCTTGCGGCCGTCGGGCAGGTCCTTCACGAGCCCCGGCGGGACGGTGTCGGGGGTGAGCACGTTGTTCACGCCCACGGTGAGGCGGAACTCTGCACCCGCGGTGACGTGGTCGGTGATGTCGGCCTCGAACGGCAGGTAGCCGCCCTCGTGGCGCACGACCTCGACGTCGTCGACGTACACGACGCCCTCGTGGGTGGCGGCGTCGAGGCGCACGACGATGCGCTCGCCGGCCCAGCCGCGCGGCACGCGCACGGTGCGCTGGTACCAGACCCAGCCGACGTGGTCGCGGATCTTCGCGTCGGTGAACAGGTCGTTGTAGCTCGACGGCACGGGCGCCTCGAGCTTCGTGTCGAGTGTCGACGCCCACGGGTCGGTGAGGTCGCCGGTGTCGACGGCGAACCGCCAGAGGCCGTCGAGGTTGACGAGCTCGCGGGTGGCGGTGGTCTTCGGCTTGAGCATGGTGCCCTCTCTGCGCTGCGGTGCGCGGTATTCGGTTCGGTGGTCGGTGGGTTCTGTGGTCCGGGTTCGGGTCCGGTGGTTCAGGTGACGGATGCCACGGGGACTGCCGGTCGCAGGGCGGCGGCGTGCGCGCGCACGACGTCGGCGGCGTCCGGGTCGGCGGCGAGTCGCGGCGAGACCAGGTCGAGCAGGCGCCCGACGGGGTCGGCGGCGGCCAACGCGCGGTCGATCGCGTCGTCCTGGGCATCTGGCGCGCGGTGGCCGCCCTGCACCGCGGCGATCCAGGAGGCGACCGCCTCGAGGCTCGCGGCGGGCGTGCGGCCCGCATCGAGCGTGCGCTCGGCGACCGTGACCGCGCGGTAGCGGGTCTTGGTCGCGGCGTCCTGCGCGATCTGCTCGAGGCGGTGCACGATGCGCGGGTTGGCGAAGCGCTCGATCAGCGCACCGCGGTAGTCGGCGTGCTCGATGCCCTCGGGCAGCAGCGCGACGGCCTCGCCCCAGTAGCGCTCGACGAGGTCGCGGCAGGCCGGGTCGGCGATCGCTTCGGCGACCGTCTCGTGGCCGCGCAGCGGGCCGGCCGCGGCGAGGATCGAGTGCGCGCCGTTCAGCAGCCAGAGCTTGCGCTGCTCCCACGGCTCGATGTCGTCGACGAACCGCGCGCCCGCGGACTCCCAGTCGGGGCGCCCGGCGGGGAACTCGCCCTGCAGGGTCCAGTCGGCGAAGGGCTCGGCAACGACCGGGCAGGCGTCGCCGCGGAGCTCGAGGGCGTCGGCGGCATCCGTCTCGGAGAGCCTCGGCGTGATGCGGTCGACCGACGTGCTGACGACCGACGCCTCGGCCGCGATCCAGGCGGCGAGCGCGTCGTCGACCATGCCGGCCGCGGCGATGAGGCCGGTGCGCAGCCACCGCCCGTTGTCGGGCACGTTGTCGCACGGCACGATCGCGATGGGTCCGGCGGCGGCGCGGCGGCGGGTCTCCAGCCCGAGGAGGAGGCGGCCGAGGGCGGAGTTCGCCGCCACCTCCCCGAGCGGGTCGTGGTGCGCGAGCGCGTCGCGCAGGTGCTCGATGTCGGCGGCGAGCACGGCGTCGGCCACGTCGGGCCGCCCGTCGGGCAGCAGCCGGTAGCCGGCCTCGGTGATCGTGAGGGTCACGATCGCGACGCGCGGGTCGGCGACGAGGTCGGTGAAGCGCGCGAGGTCGTCGCCGCGGTGCGCCTCGACGATGCTGCCGACGACCTCGGTCTCGTCGCCGTCGGCGCCGCGGCGCGTCAGCGTGTAGAGGTGGTCCTGCGCGGCGAGCGCGACGGCGGCCTCCGGCGAGCGGCCGGTGAAGGCGGCGATGCCCCACTCCGAGGCATCCGTCGCCCGGGCCGTGAACCACGCCTGGTGCGCGCGGTGGAAGGCCCCGAGGCCGAGGTGCACGATGCGCACCGGCGGGGTGGGCACGCCGGCCGTGGCGCGGGAGAGCGAGGCGGTCACAGCTTGAACACCTCCCGCGGGATGGCGTCGACCAGGTCGTGCGCGATGCGCGTCGCGGTCGGCAGGCTCACGCGGCCCTCGCGCACGAGGCGGGCGAGGAACGCGGCGTCGAGGCGGCGCGCGGTGTCGTGGCGGGCGGGGATGGACAGGAACGCGCGGGTGTCGTCGATGAAGCCGCTCGAGCGGTAGAAGCCGGCGGTCTCGGTCACGGCCGAGCGGAAGCGCAGGATCGCGTCGGGCGCGTCGAGGAACCACCACGGGGCGCCGATGTACAGGCTCGGGTAGAAGCCCGCGAGCGGGGCGACCTCGCGCGAGTACACCGTCTCGTCGACGGCGAAGAGCACGAGGTGCAGGCCCGGCTCCATGCCGTAGCGCTCGAGCAGCGGGCGCAGGTTCTCGGTGTACTCGGTGCGCACCGGGATGTCGTGGCCGCGGTCGGCGCCGAACCGGCGGAACGTCTCGGTGTGGTGGTTGCGGCGCACGCCCGGGTGGATCGTCATCACGAGCCCGTCGTCGACGCTCATGCGTGCCATCTGCAGCAGCATGTGGCCGCGGAACGTGCGCGCCTCGTCGGCGGAGAGCGTTCCGGCGACGGCGCCGGCGTAGAGGCGGTCTGCGACGTCGGAGGCGATGTCGGCCGTGAACGGCTCGAGCACGCCGTGGTCGGCGGAGACCGCGCCGTGCGCGACGAAGTGGGCGCGGCGGGCCTCGAGCGCGGCCAGGTAGCCCGCGAAGTCCGTCGCGGTGCCGGTCGCGGCGTGCAGGCGCGCGATGCGGTCGGCGAAGCCCGGCGCCTCGGGGTCGAGGTACGCGTCGGGGCGGAAGGTCGGGAGCACGCGACCGGTGAACGTCGGGTCGGCGGCGAGTGCCGCGTGGGCGGCGAGGTCGTCGAGCGGGTCGTCGGTCGTCGCGAGCACCTCGATGCGGAAGCGGTCGAACAGCGCGCGGGGCCGGAAGTCGGGGTCGGCGAGCGTCGAGGCGATGCGGTCGTAGAGGCGGTCGGCGTTCTCGGGCGCGAGTTCCTCGGTGATGCCGAACAGGGTCTGGAACTCGTGCGCGAGCCAGTAGCCAGACGCGGTGCCGGCGAAGCGGTGCCAGTGCGCGGCGAGCAGGCGCCAGACGTCGCGGGGGTCGGCGGCGCTGTTCGGGTCGAGGCCGAGCTCGGCGAACGAGGCGCCGGATGCGACGAGGAGGCGCGTCACGTAGTGGTCGTGCGTGACGAAGAGCTCGGTCGGGTCGGCGAACGGCTGGTCGTCGGCGAGCATGCGCGGGTCGACGTGGCCGTGCGGCGAGAGGATCGGCGCGTCCGCGACCGCGGCGTAGAGCTCGCGGGCGATCTCGCGGGTGCGCGGATCGGCCGGCAGCAGGCGGTCGCCATCGAGGCCTGTCGTCATCGTCATGTCCACGAGTGTGACATGGATCTCGAGTCTCTGCAACCGGTTGCCAACAGACCAGTGCGCTATTCGATGCGGCACTCTGGGCTGATGCCGGTGTCCGCGCGCAATCGGCTGCCAGAACAGGCGCAAAGCCGGGCGGGCTGGCCGGTGCGACGGATGCCGCGGGGCGGCGACCTACCAGCGGGCGTGGACGGCCTCGCGGAACGCGCGGTCGTAGAGCTCGCGCACGGCGTCGTCGAGGCCCGCGTCGAGCGTGATCGACCCGGCGGCGGCGTTGGCGCGGGCCTGCTCCGGGTTGCGCGCGCCGGGGATGACGGTGCTCACCCCGGGCTGCGCGGCGGCCCAGGCCAGCGCGAGCTGCGCGGTCGAGGGCACGGCCCCGCCCGGGGCATCCGTCACGAACTGCGGCGCGAACTGCGCGAACTGCTGCGCGGCGCGCACGCCGGTCGCGAAGTCGACGCCGGCGAAGGTCTCCCCACGTCGAACGCCGACCCGTCGCGGTTGTACGTGCGGTGGTCGTTCGCGGCGAAGGTCGTGTCGGTCGTGTACTTGCCCGACAGCAGTCCGCTCGCGAGCGGCACGCGCACGATGATGCCCACGCCCTCGGCTTCGGCGGCGGGCAGCAGCACGTCGACCGGCTTCAGCCGGAACGGGTTCACGATGACCTGCACGGATGCCACGCGCGGACGCGCGATCGCCGTGAGCGCCTGCGAGACCTCCTCGACGCTCACGCCGTACGCGGCGATGGCGCCCTCGTCGACGAGCGTGTCGAGCGCGTCGAACACCTCGTCGTCGGCGAACACCGCGGTCGGCGGGCAGTGCAGCTGCACGAGGTCGAGCGTGTCCGTGCCGAGGTTGCGGCGCGACCGATCGGTCCACGCGCGGAAGTTCGCGAGCGAGTAGTTCGCCGGCTCCTGGGGCATCCGCCGGCCCATCTTCGTCGCGACCGTGACGCCCGAGCCCGGGTGGTCGGCCAGCCAGCCGCCGATGATCGTCTCGCTGCGGCCGTCGCCGTAGACGTCGGCCGTGTCGAAGAACGTGACGCCCGACTCGGCGGAGGCGTCGAGCACCGCGCGCGCGTCGGCCTCGTCGACGTCGCCCCAGTCGGCGCCGAGCTGCCAGGTGCCGAGTCCGATCGCCGAGACGGTGCGTCCGGTGCGTCCGAGGGTGCGGGTCTGCATGGCGGTCCTCCGTGGCTCCTGCGCGGCCCGGGAGCGGGCACGCGCCCTTCGAGCCTACGCGCGCACGACGCCCCGGGCGCTCCCCTGACACGGTCGTGCGCCCTCGCTATCGTGGAGACGGACGACTGGGGGTCACCCATGACGACCGGAACACCCGAGACGAACGGCACGCCGGCACCGGAGCCGCCGCCGAGCACCGCGGCGACGCGAGCGCAATTCCTGCCGAAGACCACGATCGAGCGCTGGGTGTTCTGGCCCGCGGCCGGCGTGGTGCTCCTGTTCAGCGGGTTTGCCCTGCTGGCGCCGAACGCGGCCGAAGCGGCGTTCGGCGCGGTGCAGACGTCGATCGTCAACGCGTTCAACTGGTACTACGTGCTGATCGCCGCGTTCTTCGTCGTCTTCGCGCTGTTCGTGGGCTTCAGCCGCTTCGGCAGCATCCGCCTCGGCAAGGACACCGACAAGCCCGAGTTCTCGCTCGGCGCCTGGTTCTCGCTGCTGTTCGCGGCCGGCATGGGCATCGGCCTCGTGTTCTACGGGGCGAGCGAGCCGCTCAGCCACTTCGTGTCGCCGCGCCCGGGCGTGAGCGGCACCCCCGAGCAGCTGGCGCAGCAGGCCCTCAGCCAGACGTACCTGCACTGGGGCGTGCACGCGTGGGCCATCTACGTGGTGGTCGGCCTCGGCCTCGCCTACGCGATCCACCGCCGCGGGCGTCCGATCTCGATCCGCTGGACGCTCGAGCCGCTGCTCGGCAAGCGCGTGCGCGGCGCGTGGGGCAACGTCATCGACGTGGTCGCCCTCGCCGGCACGCTCTTCGGCGTCGCCACCTCGCTCGGCCTCGGCGTGCTGCAGATCAGCGCGGGCCTCGACTTCATCGGGCTGGTCGAGCCGACCGAGACCTCGCAGGTCGTCATCATCATGGTGATCACGGTGTTCGTGCTCGCATCCGTGCTCTCGGGCGTCACCAAGGGCATGAAGTGGCTCTCGTCGACCAACCTGATGCTCGCGGGGCTCCTCGTGCTCTACATGCTCACGTTCGGGCAGACCGAGTTCCTGCTGCGCGAGTTCGTGCAGTCGATCGGCGCGTACATCCAGAACTTCGTCGGCCTCTCGTTCAACGTGAGCGCCTTCCAGGGCGAAGCGGGCGAGGCCTGGCAGGCGAGCTGGACGTCGTTCTACTGGGGCTGGTGGATCTCGTGGGCGCCGTTCGTCGGCATCTTCATCGCGCGCATCTCGCGCGGGCGCACCGTGCGCGAGTTCGTCGCCGGCGTCATCATCGTGCCGACGCTCATCGGCATGCTGTGGTTCAGCGTGCTGGGCGGCTCGGCGCTGTACATCGAGCTGACCGACCCGGGCGCGCTGATCGGCCCGGAGGGCACGGTGAACGTCGAGGCGACGCTCTTCCACCTGCTCGACTTCTTCCCGGGCACGGCCTTCCTCACCGTCGGCGTGATCCTGCTGATCTCCATCTTCTTCATCACGTCGTCCGACTCCGGTGCGCTCGTCATGGGCATGATCGCGACCGGCGGCCAGATCAACCCGCGCAAGTGGGTGCGCACGTTCTTCACGCTCATCACCGCGCTCCTGGCGATCTCGCTGCTGCTGGCCGGCGGCCTGGTCGCCCTGCAGACCGCGGCGATCATCATCGCGCTGCCGTTCAGCGTGGTGATGCTGCTCATGTGCTGGTCGACGATCATCGCGTTCAGCCGCGAGCGGCGCGCGTACGAGCTGGCCAGGCGCGCCCAGTTCGTCGACCACATCGGCGAGTACTACGGACTCGAGGTGGAGGAACCGTTGGAGGCGGGAGCGATCGGCAGGGGCCCGAGATGGATGCGGCAGATCGGCCGCAGGCTCAAGCTGCGCACCGACCTGCCCACCGGGCAGATCCCCACCGGCGACCAGCCGCTGAAGCCGGTGTTCACGCACGTGGACGACGAGATCCCGCTGCGCCACGCGAGCAAGCGCGCGCTCGAGGCCGAGGAGACCGACTCGATCGGCGTGCCGACCGACGACGTCGACGAGGTGGTCGAGCACGACCCGCGGGCGCGCGGCGACGTCGAGGACGTGCCCGACCGCAGCGCCGACGACGACGGGCGCGACCCGCTGCGCGGGCGCGAGTAGCGAGGCATCCGCACCCCCACCCGCGTGTTCGGGCGCATGCGCCCGCATGCGTTCACGCAGGCTTCATTCCGCGTTCCCCGGCCCCACCGGTCCGCGCCATCCGGCGCCGCGATCGTGGCGTCGACTGCCCGTTGGCCGGGCACCGACGCGATGGGAGCGATCCATGACGATGACCGATGACCCGACCGACCAGGCCGGCGCCGAGGTGCCCGGCCCGGGCCGTCGCAGCCTGCTGACCCTGCTGCCCATGCAGGGCCACACGCGCGGCAAGCGCAGCGCGGTCACCTGCCACCTGAAGTGCGCCGACGCGTGCTCGCACCCCGCCCCGAACCTCTCGACGAACGGGTACTTCCGCGACGTCGTGAACTCGGCCTTCTCGCGCCGCGCCCTCCTCGCGGGCGCCGGTGCCGGCGCCGCGGCCGTCGTCATCGGCGGCGCTGCGGGCGGCGCGGCCGCTCCCGCCGCGGCCGCCCCCAGCGGGCCGGGCAAGCTTCCGTTCGTGCCGATCGCGCCGGTGCCGAACACCGTCGACGACGTGGTCGTGCCGAACGGCTACTCGTGGAAGACGATCATCCGCTGGGGCGACCCGCTGTTCTCGACGGCCGACACCTTCGACCCGAGCAACCAGACCGCCGAGCTCCAGGCCCGCCAGTTCGGCTACAACTGCGACTACCTCGACGTCATCGCCGAGCCGAACGGCACGCGCGGCGTGCTCGTGGCCAACCACGAGTACACCAACGAGAACATCATGTTCCCGCCGGCCGCCGACGAGGACGAGGCGAATACGCAGCGCCGGGTCGCGCTCGCCTCGCACGGCATGACCGTCGCCGACGTGACCCGCTCGGGCAAGGGCACGCCGTGGACGTACGTCGTCGGGGGCCCTCGCAACCGCCGCGTCACCCCCGAGACGGTCTTCGCCTTCACCGGGCCCGCCGCGGGCGACGTGCTGCTCCAGACCGTCGAGGACCCGACCGGCACCCGCGTGCGCGGCACGTTCAACAACTGCGCCGGCGGCACCACGCCGTGGGGCACCGTGCTCTCGGGCGAGGAGAACTTCAACCAGTACTTCAAGGCGGCCGGCACGCCCGAGCAGCAGCGGTACGGCATCGGCGGCTCGGGCGACTTCCGCGGCTGGGCGAACGTCGACCCGCGCTACGACGGCGTCGCGAACCCGGGCTACGCCAACGAGCCGAACCGCTTCGGCTGGATCGTCGAGATCGACCCCGAGGACCCGACGTCGATGCCCGTCAAGCACACCGCGCTCGGCCGCTTCAAGCACGAGGGCGCGAACGTGCACGTCGGGCGCGACGGCCACGTCGTGGCGTACATGGGCGACGACGAGCGCTTCGACTACCTCTACAAGTTCGTGTCGAAGCACACCATGCGCCCCGGCAACAGCGCCAAGGCCCGCGCGTTCAACAAGACGCTGCTCTCCGAGGGCGACCTGTTCGTCGCGCGCTTCGACGGCGACTCGTCGGCCGCCGAGATCACCGGCGACGGCACCCTGCCCTCGGACGGCGAGTTCGACGGTTCGGGCGTGTGGATCCCGCTCGTCGTCGACGGCGAGAGCACGGTCCCCGGCATGACCACCGCCGAGGTGCTCGTGCACACCCGCCTCGCGGGCGACGCGGTCGGCGCGACCAAGATGGACCGCCCCGAGGACGTCGAGCCGAACCCGGTCACGGGCCGCGTGTACATCGCCTGCACGAACAACACCAACCGCGGCATCGGCGACTACCCGAAGGCCGACGAGGCGAACCCGCGCACGCGCAACCGCTACGGGCACGTCATCGAGCTGACCGAGGCGGGCGGAGATGTCACGGCCACCACGTTCGGCTGGAGCATCCTGATCGTCGCGGGCGACCCGGCGACCGACCCGACGACCTACTTCGCGGGCTTCCCGCCGGCCAAGGTCTCGCCGATCTCCTGCCCCGACAACGTCGCGTTCGATGCCGACGGCACGCTGTGGATCTCGACCGACGGCCAGCCCGGCACGATCGGCCTGTGCGACGGGCTGTTCAAGGTGCCGCTGACCGGCGCCGAGCGCGGTCACGTGCAGCAGTTCCTCTCGGTGCCGCGCGAGGCCGAGACCTGCGGCCCGGTCATCCACGACCGCGACGGGTCGGTCTTCGTGGCCGTGCAGCACCCGGGCGAGGACGGCGACTGGTCGGACCAGCACTCGTTCTTCCCCGACTACGTCGCTCCCGGCACCCTGTCGGGCGGCAAGTGGGGCGGTCCGCGCCCCAGCGTGATCCAGGTCGTGCGCGACTAGGCACGACCCGGAGTACGCAGAAGGCGGCGGCGCGTGAAGCGCCGCCGCCTTCCGGCGTTCGTGGTGCGGGGTCCTAGAGGACCTGGATGTCCGCGGCCTGCGGGCCCTTCGGGCCCTGCGTCACCTCGAACTGCACCTTCTGGTTCTCCTCCAGGGTGCGGAAGCCCCCGAGTTGATGGCGCTGAAGTGCGCGAAGACGTCGGCGCTCCCGTCGTCGGGAGCGATGAAGCCGTAGCCCTTGTCGGCGTTGAACCACTTGACGGTTCCGGTAGCCATACTGTGTTTTCCTTCGTTGTACTCATTCGGCCCGCCGGTGCGGGCGCGAAGCGGGCGGCACGGGTGCCGTCCGCGTGCTCCCTGCGCCTCGTCTGGCGCCGGGAAGTTGCGGTGGATGGGGCGAGGCGACGGCGGGAGCGGTCGGACGCGGCATCCGGTCGTGGGTGGAGGTCGGGCGGACCCTCCTGGGTCAGACCCGTCGGAATCGATCGACCATGGGGCAATCGAAGGGATCGCGGGCGGCGAGGCCGACCCGGTTGAGGTAACGGACGACGATCCCGTACGAACGTACGAGCGTCGTCTCAGTGTAGGGCACGTCGGTGGTGCGGCAATGCTCCATGACGATCTCGCGCGCTCGAGCGAGGTGCGGGCGCGGCATGCTCGGGAACAGGTGGTGCTCGACCTGGTAGTTGAGGCCGCCCATCAGCGCGCTCGCCCACCAGCCGCCGGAGATGTTGCGCGAGGTGCGCACCTGCTTGCTGAAGAAGTCGAGCTTGGCGTCGCGCGGCACGATCGGCATGCCCTTGTGGTTGGGGGCGAACGACGCGCCCATGTAGATGCCGAACACCGCGAGCTGGACGCCGAGGAAGGCGAACGCCATGCCGAGCGGCAGGAACCAGAACACGACGCCGAGGTAGAGGGCGAAGCGGACGGCGATGAGGGTGAGCTCGAGCGCACGGCCCTCGACGCGCCGGCGGGCGAAGAGCGCGCGCAGTGAGATCGCGTGCAGGTTCAGGCCCTCGAGCGTGAGGAGCGGGAAGAACAGGTAGCCCTGGCGACGCGTGATCCAGGCGATGAGCCCGCGCTGCTTCGCCGCCGACTCCTCGGTGAACGAGATCGTGTCGAACTCGATGTCCGGGTCCTTGCCGACCCGGTTGGGGTTCGCGTGGTGGCGGCTGTGCTTGCTCATCCACCACTGGTAGCTCATGCCGACCACGAGCGTGGCCAGGAGCCGGCCGACCCGGTCGTTCGCGGGGCCGGACGTCATCACCTGGCGGTGGGCGGCCTCGTGGGCCAGGAACGCGAACTGCGTGAAGATGATGCCCAGCGCGCCGGCGATGAGCAGCTGGAACCAGCTGTCGCCGAGCAGCCAGAAGCCGAAGCCCGCGGCGACCAGGGCGACGACGAGACCGCCGAAGAGTGCGCCGTAGAACCACGGGGTGCGGGTCAGCAGGCCCGATTCCCGGATGACCTGGGACAGGGCGGAGTAGCTCTGAGTGATGTTCGGGGTGTTCGTCCGAGGAACCGTCCGGCGGATGCCGCCGACGGTGGGGGTGTCAACGATGATGTGATCCCAGCTGGTAGACCGACTTCCCAGCCGCGTGACACGGGCGACCACCCGCTTGTCGATGTTGGCGACGCTATGGTCGGGCGCTGGGAAGCCCCTGTGAGACACGCCGACCGGTGCGAGACTGTGACCATGAGAGTCGCAGTCACCGGAGGATCGGGCAAGCTCGGCCGCACCGTCGTGCGTGAGCTGACCGCAGCCGGACACCAGGTCGTCAACTTCGATCGCGTCGGCGAACGCGGGCCGGGCTTCGTGCAGCTCGACACCACCGACTACGGGCAGGTGGTCGACGCGCTCGGCGGGGTCGACCGCACCGAGCCGTTCGAGGCGCTCGTGCACCTCGCGGCGATCCCCGCGCCGGGCATGCTCACCGACGCCGCCACCTTCCGCAACAACATGCTGACCACGTTCAACCTGTTCTGGGCGGCGACGCGGCTCGGCATCCGCCGCATCGTCTACGCCTCGAGCGAGACCGTGCTGGGCCTGCCGTTCGACGTGCCGCCGCCGTACATCCCGGTCGACGAGGACTACCCGGCCCGCCCCGAGTCGGTCTACTCGATCGTGAAGGTGCTCGAGGAGCAGCTCGCGATCGAGCTCGTGCGCTGGCACCCCGACCTGTCGGTCACCGCGCTGCGGTTCTCGAACGTGATGGAGCCCGCCGACTACGCCGAGTTCCCGTCGTACGACGCCGACGCGATGACCCGCAAGTGGAACCTGTGGGGCTACATCGACGCGCGGGACGGCGCTCAGGCGATCGACCTCGCGCTGCGCAAGGCGCCGGTCGGCTTCGACCGCTACATCATCGCGGCCGCCGACACCGTGATGTCGCGGCCCAACGCCGAGCTCGTGGCCGAGGTGTTCCCCGACGTGCCCGTGCGGGGAGACCTGGGCGAGCACGACACGATGCTCTCGATCGACAAGGCGAGGCGGATGCTGGGCTACGCGCCCCGCCACTCCTGGCGCGACTGACGCAGGCCGACGTCGTCGGCCCGCGCTCAGGCGGTCGGGATCGCGATGATCGGGTCGGTCGTCGGCTGGTCGGAGCCTCCGGCCGGCTCGACGGTCACGCCGATCGTCGCGCCCGCGGGCGTGCCGTCGATGAGGTGCACCGTCACGCCGTCCGCCCCCGCGTCGAACAGGCCCGCCGCCTGGATGCCCGCTTCGGTGATGACCCACGCCTCGTAGGTCTCGTCGTCCCCGAGTGCGGGGAGCTCGTCGACGAGCAGCGCCGAGCGGTCCTGCTCGTCCGACCAGACGAGGGTCGCGGTGGCGCCGTCGTCGAGGCGCACCGACTGACGCTGCGCGTCGGGGGCCGCGCTGATCTCCGCGACGACCTGCTCGGGCGTCTCCTGCGTGCCCGCGAACCCGCCGCCGAGCGCGATGCCGCCGACGAGCAGCGCGGCCGCGGCGGCGGCGGATGCGGCGACGGCCGCCGCGCGCACGCCCCAGCGCCGGCGGGCGCGCTCGGTCGCGGGGCCGTCGGCAGGTGCCGGAGGGGCCTGCTCAGTGGTGTCCGTCTGCCGAGGGGCGTCCGTCGACTCAGGGGCATCCGCCTGCTGAGGGGCTACTGCCGGCTCGGGACCCGCTGCGACCGCGTCGGGCGCGACCTGCGGCGTCTGCGCGATGCGCGCGAGCAGCGCGTCCCGCATGGCGGGCGGCGGGGCGACGGGCTCCGCGGCCGCACCCAGCACCGCCGCGGCCTCGCCGTAGGCGGTCGCGCTGCGGTCCAGCCCGCGGTCGGCGGCGCGCGCGGCCTCGAGCGCGGCGCGCTCCTCGTCGTCGAGCGCGTCGAGCGCGCCCGCGGCGGCGAGCGCCTCGAGCTCTTCGCGATCGCGTTCGGTCATGTCGTCACCCCCAGGGCGTCCCTCAGTCGTCCCATCCCGTCGCGGATGCGGGTCTTCACGGTACCGAGCGGCACGTCGAGCCGCTCGGCGATCTCGCGTTGCGTCAACCCGCCGTAGTACGCGAGCTCGATCGACTCGCGCTGCGCGTCGGCCAGCCCGCCGAGTGCTCGGGCGACCCGTTCGTGCTCGAGTCGGATCTCCACGGATTCCGACGGGTCGGGCACGTCGGCGGCGAGCTCGCGGTGGCCGGCCGCGACGTCGCGGTCGCGCGCCGACTGCGCCGAGCGGATGCGGTCGACGGCCCGGCGGTGCGCGAGCGTGAGCATCCACGCCGCCGCCGCGCCCTTCGCGGGATCGAACCGCGGCGCCTGCTGCCACACCTCGAGGAACACCTCCTGCGCGACCTCCTCCGACTGCGCCGGGTCGACGAGCAGTCGCCGCACGAGCCCGAGCACGCGCGGCGCCATCGCGTCGTACAACGCGGCGAACGCCTCCTGGTCGCCCGAGCCCGCGCGGACCAGCAGCGCATCGGGCGTGATCGCCTGCGCGGGGGTCTCGGTCTCGGGTGCCACGAGCACCAGCATTGCAGGTGTCACGCCGCCTCCCCGGTTCATCGGTGGTTCGGAGCCGCGCGGCACGCGGATTGCCGGGGTCGACGGCCGCGCAGCACCGGCGCGGCGGCCGATAGCCTGTTCCGATGACGACTCCCCCGGCGACGCCCAGCGACGACCAGGCCCGCGGCGGCCGCTACTGGTTCTGGCTCGCGACGGTCGGCGTGATCGGCGGCGTGCTCTCCGGTGCGTTCGGCGTGGGCGGCGGCATCATCATGGTGCCACTGCTGATCTTCCTGACGGGCATGGACCAGCGACGGGCATCCGCCACCTCGCTCGCGGCGATCGTGCCGACCGCGGTCGCGGGTGCGGCGACGTACTTCGCCAACGGCCAGGTCGACGTGCTCGCCGCGCTGTTCGTCGCGGTGGGCGGCGTGGTCGGCTCGTACCTCGGCGCGATGCTGCTGCGGCGCATCAGCCTGACCTGGCTGCGCTGGATGTTCATCGCGGTCATGCTCATCGCGGCCGTGCGCCTGTTCCTCGTCGTGCCGATGCGCGGCGACGGCGTGCTGGAGATCGACGTCTGGACGGCGATCGCGCTGAGCGGGCTCGGCCTCGCGATGGGCATCGCCTCGGGCCTGTTCGGCGTCGGCGGGGGCATCATCGCGGTGCCCGGCCTCATGGCGCTGTTCGGCATGGGCGACCTCATCGCCAAGGGCACGAGCCTGCTCGTCATGATCCCGACGGCCATCAGCGGCACGGTCGCGAACTCGCGCGGCGGGCTCGTGAAGCTCTCCGAGGCAGCCGTCGTCGGCGTGGCCGCGACCGCGGCGTCGTTCGCGGGGGTGGCGCTGGCATTCTGGATGCCCCCTGCGCTCGCGTCGTACCTGTTCGCGGCGCTCATCGTGTTCGCCGCGGTGCAGCTCGCGATCCGCGCGGTGCGGGCGCAGCGGAAGGGCTGATCCGGGGCCGGCGGACGGGCCTGGCATCACCCTCGTGAACTCCGTCGAAACTCTTCTGCGCACACGGGAATGAATCAGAAGTCCATGCGATTGCATATGACCATGGACACGCAGATCGCAACCCACCCCCAGTTCCTCGCCGGCATGTGGAAGCTCGACCCCACGCACGCCGAGCTCTCGTTCTCGGTGCGTCACCTCGCCATCAGCAAGGTGCGCGGCTCGTTCGAGACCTTCGACGTCACGGTCGTGACCAGTGACGACCCGGCGGAGACCACCGTCGAGGCGACCATCGACATCGCCTCGGTCACCACCAACCAGAAGGACCGCGACGCGCACCTGCGCACCGGCGACTTCTTCATGGCCGACGAGTTCCCCACCGCCACCTTCCGCTCGACCCGCGTCGCGATCGACGGCGACGACTTCGTCATCGACGGCGACCTCACGCTGCGCGGCGTGACCAAGCCGATCACGCTGACCGGCGAGTTCGGCGGCGTCGCGAAGGACCCCTACGGCCAGACCAAGGCCGGCGCGACCGCCACCACCAAGATCAACCGCCACGACTTCGGCGTGAGCTGGAACGCCGCCCTCGAGACCGGCGGCGTCATGCTCGGCGACGAGGTCACCCTGACCGCCGAGCTGCAGGTCACGCTGCAGGCGTAGCCCGTTCCTCCTCGAGCGCTCGGCCCACCCGAGCGCTCACCCCGCTCGAGCGCTCAGTACCGCTCGAGTGCGGCGCTCGCCCCGGCGATCAGCACCCAGGCGAGCGCCGTGAGCACGATGACCGCGAGGGTCACGATGCCGAGCACGAGCCCGGCCGTGGCCCGGCCCCGCCCCGTGCCGCCCAGCTGGGCGGCACGGTGGCGGCCGACCGCACCGAGGATCACGGCGAGCAGCGCCGGCAGGAACGCGGCGAGCGCGGTGACGATCCCGATGACCGGGATCACCGTCCAGACGCCCGTGGCGAGCGCGACGACCCCGAGCACGAGCGCCGCGACGGCGATGCCGTTCGTGGACGGGCCGGGCGGCGCCGCCGCGCCGGACGTCGCCGGGTGCACGGTGGCGGCGGGTGCCGCGGCGTCGGGGATCGCCGTGGCGGGTGGTGCGGGCTCGTCGGGATGCGGGGGTTCGCGCTCACCCACCCGAGTATGCCCCTCGAACCCGGCGGCCGCATGTGCGGCCGCGTCGCCTGTGGGCGAATCGTCCCGGCGGGACGGCCGCGCGCGGTGGCACCATGGGGTCATGCCGCACGCCCCGGAGGACCTGACCCTCGACACCGGCGCCGCGGAGGTGCCCGCGATCTTCGCGACGCCCGACGACCCGTGGGCCACGCTCGTGATCGCGCACGGTGCGGGCGCCGGCATGGGGCATCCGTGGCTCGCCGGCTTCTCCGACGCCATGGTCGACGCGGGGCTCGCGACCCTGCGGTTCGACTTCCCGTACCGCGCGGCGGGGCGGAGGTTCCCCGACCGGCCGCCCGCCGCGATCGCGACCTGGCGCGCGGCGCTCGATGCGGCGCGCGCCCGCGCCGAGGGCACCCCGGTGTGGGCGTCGGGCAAGTCGTACGGCGGCCGCATGGCGTCGATGGCGGTGGCCGAGGGGGCGGATGCGGCCGGGCTGGTGTTCCTCGGCTATCCGCTGCATCCGCCCGGAAAGCCGGAGCAGCTGCGCGACGCGCACCTCTACGACCTCACGGTGCCCATGCTGTTCCTGCAGGGCACGAACGATCCGTTCGCCAAGCCCGTGGAGCAGCTCGAGGACGTCGTGCGCCGGATCGGACCGAACGCGGTGCTCGAGTGGATCGACGGCGGCGGCCACTCGTTCGAGGTCGCGGGCCGGAAGCGCACGCAGGCCGAGCTCGGGGCATCCGCTGCCCCCTCCGTCGCGGAGTTCCTGCGGCAGCACTGAGTTCGCGCGCGCCGATGCCGCCCTCGTGCTTGACTCCCGTCATGGGGGAGACCAGCGCGGGCATCCTGCTCTACCGCCGGCGGGCGGCCGGCATCGAGGTGTACATCGGCCACATGGGCGGCCCGTTCTGGCGCGGGAAGGATGCGGCGGCCTGGACGATCCCGAAGGGCACGTACACCGACGAGGCGCCGCTCGAGGCCGCGCTGCGGGAGTTCGCGGAGGAGATCGGCACGCCGGCCCCCGACGTGGCCTACCGTGAGCTCGGCCGCTTCCGCTACCCCTCCGGCAAGGTCGTGACGGTGTTCGCGGGCGAGGCGGAGTTCGATCCGGGCCCGGTGCGCAGCAACACATTCGAACTCGAGTGGCCACCGCGATCGGGGCGGATGCAGGCGGTGCCCGAGCTCGACGACGCGCGCTGGTTCGCGGTCGACGACGCCCGGGAGCGGCTCGTGCGCGGGCAGCGACCCGCGCTGGACGCACTCCTCGACCTCGCCGGGCCGTGATGCCCGCGAGGGGGTTGCCGGTGTCGGAGGCGAGGAGCAGGATCGCATCGGGAGCCGCGATCGCGGCGCCGCGATAGGAGGCACTGCGCCATGTCCATCCTCAACCCCTACCTGACCTTCGCCGGCAACGCCCGCGAGGCGATGGAGTACTACCACTCGGTCTTCGGCGGCGACCTCGCGATGAACACCTTCCGCGAGTTCCAGATGGAGGACCTCCCCGAGGACGAGCTCGACGGCATCATGCACGCCCAGCTGACCACGCCCACCGGCTTCACGCTCATGGGCTCGGACGCACCCACGGCGATGGGCGGCGCCACGCCGAACGGCAAGATCTCGCTGTCGGGCGGCGCCGACGAGGAGGAGCAGCTGCGCGGCTACTGGGCCGGGCTGGCCGAGGGCGGCACGATCGACATGCCGCTCGAGACGGCACCTTGGGGCGACGCGTTCGGGCAGGTCACCGACCGGTACGGCGTGGTCTGGTACGTGAACCTGGAGGGACCGGGCAACCTGGCCGGCTGAGCCCGGGCGTCTCGGCCGCCCGGCCGACCCTCGCGCGCTGCCGGCTCAGACCAGCGGGATGCCCTTCCGCACGCGCCGGTCGAGGTCGAGCAGCAGCAGGTTGAACGGGAACTCGCGCAGCGGCCGGGGCGAGAGCGCGACGATCGCGCTGCACACCGCGAGCACGCGGTCGAAGCGCCGCTGCCGGTCGTCGTTCCAGCTCCAGCGCATCTCGTCGCGGAACCGCTGTGGAAGGAACCCGGTCGCGAGCAGCAGCGCGAAGTCGTTGATCGGGTCGCGCACGAGCTTCGGCAGGTCGACCTTCACCACGAGGTCGTTCAGGTAGGTGCGCACCGCGTCGTCGATGTGCACGCGGTCGAGCGACTCGTTCCAGTACCGCTCGAACGCAGCCAGGTCCTCCGGCCACTGGTCGGGATGCACCTGCAGGGTCGTGCCGAGTACCGCGCCTGCGCGGTAGTGCGCCTCGGCGGTGACCTCGTCCATCGGCCCGATGAACTGGTGCCACACGTCGACGCCGCCCTTGTAGAGGCAGGCGGCGACCCAGAGCTGGAGGTCGCGGTCGAACGCGTTGTACTTCACCGGGCTCTCGAGGGTCGAGCGCACCTGGCGGTGCGACCCGTCGACCGCGCGCCGATACACGGCCTTCTGTGCGTCGGTGCCCCGGTAGGCCACGGCGAGGTACGTGAACGTGGTGCGGGCGCGCTTGACCGGATGCAGGTCGGCCCGGCCGCTCTCGACGCGGCTCTCGGCGACGCCGTGACCGACGCCCGGCCGCGCGAGCTGCATGATGACGTTCGCACGGCCCGCGAGCAGGCTGACCCACATGAGGGCGTCGGAGAAGTCGGGGTCGCGGCGCGCCCAGACGCGGCGCTGCCACGCGGGCCGGGAAGGCACCGGCATGAAGATGCTCGCGTCGCGCGCGGCGCCGACCACGGTCGCCGCCACCCGGCCGATCGCGGCCCCGGCCGTCTGCGCCACCCGCTGACGCTCCTGCTCCACCGTCATGCCGGCTCCCCTCGAGGCTCCCTCACCACGACTCCATGTTAACCGCGGTTCGCAGGTGACGGGAACCCCCTGCCCTCGTTCCGCCCTCGCCGCGAACGCGGAGGCGATGCATTCGCGCGACACAGACGGGGCATAGGAACCGCATAGGGCTCCGGGGCTGAATGGGACGCATCCCGCCCCACGAACCTCGGAGGCCCCCGTGCAACAGCTCCTCGCCATCGCGATCGACCTCGTCGCGATCACCGTCCTCGCCCTCGGCATCTACTTCCCACGCCACCGCCGGCGCGACCTCGTCGTCGCGTACATCGGCGTGAACGTCGGGGTGGTCGCGGTGTCGATGGTGCTCGGCTCGGCGGCGATCGGCGCCGGCCTCGGGCTCGGGCTGTTCGGCGTGCTCTCGATCATCCGGCTCCGCTCGCGCGAGATCGAGCAGCACGAGGTCGCGTACTACTTCGCCTCGCTCGCCCTCGGCCTCATCGCCGGCCTCGGCAGCTCGCTCGGGTGGGTCGCGGCCGCGCTGATGGGCCTCGTCATCGCCGCGATGTTCCTCGGCGACCACTCGCGCCTGCTGTCGCGGTACCGCCAGCAGACGGTCGTGCTCGATCGGGCGGTATCGGATGCCTCCGAGCTGCGCGCCGCCCTCGAGGACCTGCTCGGCGGGCGGGTGCACGGCGCCGACGTGAAGCGCCTCGACCTGGTCAACGACACCACCGTGGTCGACGTGCGGTACGAGGTCGGTCGTGCCGGGCGCGCGCCGGGGCGCGACGAGCGCGACCGCCGCACCGGCGGCACCGCGGACGCCGCCGGCGCCACCGATGCCGCATTCGACGGCGACCGGGCCGCGTTCGCCGAGGTGCGGTCATGACCGCCGCCGACGTGCGGACCCGCCCGGTTGCGACGGCCCTCCGCCCCATCTCGCTCGACGAGCTCAACGCCGCCGCCGCGCTGCAGACCCGCGTCGACCGCAAGTACGCCCTGCGTCGCGACGCGCTCGCCCCGGTGCTGGCCGGGCTCGACCGCGACGCGCGCGTGCTCGAGATCGACGGCGAGCGCCGCAGCCGCTACGAGTCGGTGTACTTCGACACCCCCGACCTGACGAGCTACATGCTCGCGGCGCGCGGGCGGCGACGCCGGTTCAAGGTGCGCACCCGCAGCTACGTCGACGTCGGCACGAGCTTCCTCGAGGTGAAGACGCGCGGCGGGCGCAGCGTCACCGTCAAGGACCGCATCGCCTACGACGATGCCGACACCACGGAGCTGACCGAGGAGGGCGCCGCCTACACCGCATCCGTCTTCGCCGAGGTCGGCATCGACGCACCGGGCCGCCCGCTCGAGCCCGTGCTCACCACCACGTACCGACGCACCACGCTGCTGCTCGCCGACGGCGCCTCCCGCGCGACCGTCGACGTCGATCTCGCCTGGATCGACCACGGCGACCACCAGCACTTCGCGCGTCGCCTCGAGCTGCCCGACCTGGTGATCGTCGAGACGAAGTCCGTCGGTGGCGCAGGTGAGCTCGACCGCCTGCTCTGGGCGAACGGGCACCGACCGACACCCGTCTCGAAGTTCGGCACCGGACTCGCCGCCCTGCGGCCCGCGCTCCCCCGCAACAAGTGGTCGCGCGTGCTGCGCCGCCACTTCGACCACGTTCCCGCCCGACCGACCCACGCACCCTCGAGGAGGACCCGTCGCCCGGCCTTCAGGATCGCCCGGTAGCGTCGTGCCGGGCGCAGCGTCGCTCCCGTCGCATCCGTATCGAAGGAAGAGGACCCGCCCGCATGACCCGCATCGTCTTCGTGCGCCACGGCGAGACCGAGTGGAACCGCGCCCGCCTGCTGCAGGGCCGCACCGACATCCCGCTGAACGACCACGGGCGCCGCCAGGCCGCGGCCGCCGCACAGCTGCTCGCCGACCGACCCGCCGAGGCCATCGTGACCTCGCCGCTCGGGCGCGCCGTCGAGACCGGACGCATCGTCGCCGAGCACGCGGGCCTCGAGCTGCTCGGCACCCACGACGACCTGGTCGAGCGCGACTTCGGCGAGGCCGAGGGCTGGCTGGTGCCCGAGGCACGCGAGCGCTGGGGCCACGAGTACCCGGGCGCCGAGCCGGATGCCGCGCTGGCGGCGCGCGGTCGTGCCGCGGTCGAGCACCTCGCAGCCCACCACGACGCGGTCATCGCGGTCGCGCACGGCACGTTCATCCGCGCCGCGGTCGATTCGGTGACGGATGGCGCCCTCGACCGCCTCGGCAACGGCGACGTCGTGCTGATCGAGCGCGTCGACGACGCGTGGCGGGTCGAGGTGCGCGCCAACCCGATCCCCGCGTCGCCCGAGGCCGACCCCGCCGAGGTCGCGGCGGTTCGAGCGGACGCATCGGCCCGCGTCGCCTGAGTGGACAACGTTCGGCCCCGACCAATAGCGTCGGCGGCATGGACGTGGGGGCGGGGGTTCCGGGGGCGCCGAACGACGCGCTCTCGGAGGAGACCCTGCGGCGGCTCGCCGCGTGGATCGCGAGCCGGCGCTGGTACGGCGGCACCGCGAGCGTGCCCCGGCTCCGCCCGATCGGATCGTACGAGCTGCCGACCGAGGCGCCGGGCGTCGCGGCGCACGCGCTGCTCGTCATGGACGACGCGCCGAGCCCGCCGGTGCTGTACCAGATTCCGGTCACGCTGCGCCGGACGCCCGCCGACATCGACCCCGAGCACCTCATCGGCGCGCTCGACGACGGCACGCTCGTCTACGACGGACCGTACGATCCCGTGTTCGCCCGCGCGCTGCTCGACCTCCTGCTCGGCCGCTCGGCGGCGCACGCCGACGGCGTCGAGGCGGTCGGCCGACCCGCGGTGACGGATGCCGCGGGGCGGGTCGACCCCGGGGCGCTCGCCACTCGCGTGCTCACGGGCGAGCAGTCGAACACGTCGATCATCTACGAGCCCGCCGAACCCGGCAGCGCGCGGCCGGTGATCTGCAAGGTCTACCGCCGGCTGCACCACGGCGAGAACCCGGATGTCACGCTGCCGACGGCACTCGCCGAGGCGGGCTCGCCGCACGTTCCCGCGAGCGTCGGGGCGCTCGTCGGCACGTGGGACGACGTGGGGCGTGACTCGGGGCGGGCCACGGGCCACATCGCGTTCGCGCAGGAGTTCCTGCCCGGAGTCGAGGATGCCTGGCGGGTCGCGCTGCTCGCGGCTGCGGCGGGCGAGTCGTTCGCGGCGCCGGCACGCGAGCTCGGCGTCGCGACCGCCGACGTGCACGCGAGCCTCGCGCTCGCGTTCGGCACGCGCCGGGCGAGCCGGGAGCACGACCTCGGCAGCGTCCACGCGTGGCACCGGCGGCTCACCACTGCACTGCGCGAGGTGCCCGCGATCACGCCCCACCGCGCGGCGATCGAGGCGGTCTACGCACGTGCCGAGGACGCGGCCTGGCCGCCCATGCAGCGCATCCACGGCGACCTGCACCTTGGCCAGGTGGTGGCCGCGCCCGGCCGGGCGTGGATGCTGCTCGACTTCGAGGGCGAGCCGCTGCGGCCGATGCACGAGCGCACGGGCGACGACCTCGCGCTGCGCGACGTGGCCGGCATGCTGCGCTCGTTCGACTACGTCACGGGATCGATCGCGCAGTCGCGAGGCGGCGCCCCCGACGACGACCTGCGCGAGTGGACGAGCGTGGCCCGGCGCGCGTTCCTCGACGGCTACGCGGAGGTCGCGGGCGCCGACCCCGCGGAGCAGCGCGACCTGCTGGCCGCACTCGAGCTCGACAAGGCCGTGTACGAGGCGATCTACGAGACCCGCACGCGCCCCGACTGGGTCGGCATCCCCCTCGCGGCGATCGCGCGACTGCTGGCCGGCGAGGCCGCAGGCTGAGGCGTTCTCGCCGTTTTGGAGGATCACTCCAAACGCGCGTGCCGTACGCGCCCTGATCGCGGCAGAATCTCACGAACACGTGCGATGGGTTGTGTGAATGGTTGTATGGTCAGACCACAGAGACACACCACACCAGAACAAGGGGACGAGCACATGACCACCACCCTCAGCCCGGTCCGCCGCACGACGGCCCGAGTCCTCAGCATCATCGCCATCGCGATCGGCGCCGTCTTCGTCACCGCGGGCGCGGTCGCCTGGTCGGCCGTCAGCACCCAGCTGGCCGACGAGCAGATCGTCGTCGCCGAGGACGCCGCCTTCCTCGGCGGGGAGCCGGTCGCCGGCCCGCTCACGGCGTACGCGCAGGCCGACATCATCAACCACCACGCCCTCGAGGCGAGCGGCGGCCTCACCTACGCCGAGCTCGACCGCGACGACCCGGTGCGCGCCACCATGATGAACGCCTCGTTCCTGCGGGCGTCGCTGTTCACCTCGGTCGTCTCGTTCGGCGTCGCGCTCTTCGCCGTCGGCACCGGCGTCGTGACCATCCTGCTCGGCAGCGCAGGCCTCCTGGTCACCCCGGCCCCCGCGAAGGTCGAGGAGGCGGAGGGCCGCGAGGCCGTCACCGCCTGACCCGCTCGGGACCCGCACCCGCGCACCCCGCCACGGCGCCCGCACCCACCCGGTGCGGGCGCCGTTTCTCGTGCCCGGGGAAGGGTCGCGGCCCTCCAGCGGTTGGGGTGGGAGACCCCCACGGAAGGATCCCCCGCATGACCATCCTCGTCACCGGTGCGAGCGGCAAGCTCGGCCCGCTCGTCATCGACGCCCTCCTCGCCCGCGGCGCCTCGCCCGACGACCTCGTCGCCGGCGCACGCACGCCCTCCGACGCGGACGCACTCGCGCAGCGGGGCATCCGCGTCGTGCGGTTCGACTACGCCGACCCCGACTCGCTTCGGCCCGCGCTCGAGGGGGTCGACGCGCTGCTGCTCGTCTCGGGCACGGAGTTCGGCGCCCGGGTCGCCCAGCACGGCAACGTCATCGCGGCGGCCGCGGAGGCCGGCGTCGGCAAGCTCGTGTACACGAGCGCGCCGCACGCCGACACGACGCCGCTCGTGCTCGCGGCCGACCACCGCGCGACCGAGGAGGCGATCGCCGCGTCGGACGTGCCCGCGGTGATCCTCCGCAACAACTGGTACTCGGAGAACTACCTGGGCGACCTCGCGATCGCCGCCGACACGGGCAGGGTGTTCGCGGCGGTCGGCGACGGCCGGGTCGCGAGCGCGCCGCGCGCCGACTACGCCGAGGCGGCCGCCGTCGTGCTGCTCGAGGACGGGCACGTGGGCGAGACCTACGAGCTCGCCGGCGACCACCCGTGGACGTTCGACGAGCTCGCGGCCGCGATCGCGGAGGTGCTCGGCCGGGACGTCGAGTACGCGCGCCTCACCGTCGACGAGCGCATCGCCGCGTTGCAGGAGGCAGGGCTGGACGAGGGCACGGCCGGGTTCGTCGCCGCGCTCGACGCCGGCATCCGCGACGGGGCGCTCGCCGACGCCGACGGCACGCTCGCGCGCCTGATCGGGCGCCCGACCACCCCGCTCGTGGAGACCCTGCGGCAGGCGGCCTGAGCCGCGGGCCGCGTCGGCGCGACCGGCGCGGCCGGCCGACGCCGGACGCACCCGGCCCGCGCATACTGGAACGGTGACCGCGAAGACCCCGCTGCCCGACGACGCCCGCTGCCCATGCCTCAGCGGCCTCACCTACGGCGAGTGCTGCGGCCCGCTGCACCGCGGCGAGCGCGTCGCCCCCACGGCGCTCGCCCTCATGCGATCGCGGTACTCCGCGTTCGCGGTGCACGACGGCGAGTACCTGTCGGCCACGTGGCATCCGCGCTCCCGACCCGACGTCATCGGCCTCGACCCGCGCGAGCGCTGGTACCGGCTCGACATCGACGAGACCGTCGGCGGCGGCCCGCTCGACTCGTAGGGCGTGGTCGAGTTCACCGCCTACCACCGCAGCGCGGACGAGCGGGGCAGCCTGCACGAGCGCAGCGGGTTCGTGCGCGAGCAGGGCCGCTGGTGGTACGTCGGGCGGGTGCAGCGCGGCTGAGTCAGGGGCATCCGCTCGCCTGCCGGCCCCGTGCCACCCGACCGCCCCGGCAACTCGCAGCCGGCTCCCAGCTTCGGCGGAACAGCCCCGCGCTCCCATCCGTTCTCCCTGATGTCGCCGAATCACCGGCGGGCACACGGCGTCGCAGCCGGCGGCGCCTGGAGAAGGAGGAACGAGATGTCCCCCGAGTACCGCAGCACCCCCGAGGCGCTCGCGCGCCTCACCCCGCTCCAGCGGAAGGTCACGCAGGAGGAGGGCACCGAGCCCGCCTTCCGCAACGAGTTCTGGAACCACCACGAGGACGGCATCTACGTCGACGTCGTGTCGGGCGAGCCGCTGTTCGCCTCCACCCACAAGTACGACAGCCGGTCGGGCTGGCCGAGCTTCACCCGGCCGATCCACGACGCGTCGGTGACCGAGAAGGTCGACCGGTCGTTCTTCATGAAGCGCGTCGAGGTGCGCTCGGCGGGCGCCGACAGCCACCTGGGGCACGTCTTCGACGACGGGCCGACGGATGCCGGCGGCCTGCGCTACTGCATCAACTCGGCCGCGCTCCGGTTCGTCCCGGTCGCCGGGCTCGAGGCCGAGGGCTACGGCGAGTACCGCACCCTGTTCGGGTCGCCCGATGACGACCGGTCGGCGCCCGCCGGGCACGCGGATGCGACCATTGAGATGTCCGAGAAGGAGGACGCATCATGACCACCACCCCCGCTCCCGGTGAGCTGACCACGATCCCCGGCGCCGAGACCGCAGTGCTCGCGGGCGGATGCTTCTGGGGCATGCAGGACCTGATCCGCCGGCGCCCGGGCGTGCTGTCGACCCGCGTCGGCTACTCCGGCGGCGAGGTCGACCACGCGACCTACCGCAACCACGGCGACCACGCCGAGGCGATCGAGATCGTGTTCGACCCCACCCGCACCTCGTATCGCGAGCTGCTGGAGTTCTTCTTCCAGATCCACGACCCGACGACGAAGAACCGCCAGGGCAACGACCTCGGGCGCAGCTACCGGTCGGCGATCTACCCGACGTCGGCCGCGCAGCACGACACCGCGATCGACACGATCGAGGACGTCGACGCATCGGGCCTCTGGCCCGGGAAGGTCGTCACCGAGGTCGCCGACGCCGGCCCGTTCTGGGAGGCCGAGCCCGAGCACCAGGACTACCTGGAGCGGTACCCGAACGGGTACACCTGCCACTTCGCGCGGCCCGGATGGGTGCTGCCGAAGCGGGACGCGGCCGCCGCGTCGTAACGCCGGCAGGCAAGCCCGTGGCCGCCGTCCGGAGGTCTTCCTCGGGCGGCGGCCACGGGAGCCCCATCGCGAACCGACGGTGAAGCCTTCACTGCTCAGGCCGTTGGGGGGAACGGCCGATGGCGCAAGGGGCTCGTCGGGGGGAACGACCACCGGTTCGGCACAGGGCTTGCAGACAGGTTCGCACGCCCCGGCCCGGTAGGGTGTGGCGGAGACGCGCCATGGCCATGACCCGCCATGGCGTGACACGTCATCGACCGAGTGCGAGGAGGCCACCGGATGCTGGACGTCATCGGGCTGGACGCGTCGCACACGGCCGTCTACCGGGCGATCCTCGCCCAGCCGTCCGTGCGATTCGCGGACCTGTCGTCACAGCCCGACCTGGTGGGAATCGACCTGGCGCAGGTGGTCGACGCGCTCGAGCAGGGCGGACTGGTCGCGCGGCGCGCGACCGACCGTGACCTGCTCGTCGCCTCGCCGCCCTCCATCGCGCTGCGCCCCTGCTCCTCGAGCACGAGCGCGGGCTGTCCGCCGCGCACGAGACGCTCGTGCAGCTGAGCGAGATGTACCGTGCGAACACGGCGCGCACGAGCGATGCCGACGTGGTCGAGCGCGTGGTCGGCCGCACGGCGATCCGCCAGCGCGTGTCGCAGCTGCAGGCCGCCGCCGCGTCGTCGATCGACCTGTTCGTGCGCGACGACAGCATGCTCCGCGGGCCCGGCGAGAACGTCGAGGAGGCGCGGGCGCTGGCCCGCGGCGTGCGCTACCGCGTGCTCGTCGAGACGGCGGTGCTCGAACGCCTCGGCATCGTCGGCACCGCGCGCACGTCTGCGCGCATCGGCGAGGAGATCCGCGCGGCCGCCCACCTGCCCGCACGCCTCGTCGTGAGCGATCGCGCGAGCGCGCTGCTCTGGACCCCGCCGGACGACCCGGGCGAGGAGCCGACCGCGCTGGTGCTGCACGCGGGTGCCCTGCTCGACCTCGTCGTCGCGGCCTTCGAGCAGCACTGGCGGCTCGCGACCACCGTGACCAGCGAGGGCGAGCTGCGCTCGGGCGACGAGGCGTGCACCGACACCGACCTGCTGCGCCTGCTGCTGCTGGGGCTGACGGATGCCGCGGCGGCCACCGAGCTCGGCATCTCCCTGCGCACGGTGCAGCGTCGCATCGCCGCGCTCATGGACGTCGCGGGCGTCGGCACCCGCATCCAGCTCGGCGCCGAGGCCGTGCGTCGCGGCTGGGTCTGAGGCGCGCGCCCCTACCTGGCCCGCTGCAGCGCCGACAGCAGGCCCGCGGCCGTCGCCGCGTCGTCCACGGTCACCGTGAACACGCGCCCTCCCTCCCGATGCACCTGCAGCGCGGTGCCGCTGTGCAGCACGATGCCGAAGCGCCCGTCCGGCGCGAAGCGCAGGCCGATGCCGCCGAACTCGGCCATGGCGCGCACCTGCACGACCTCGGCGCGACGCACCTGCTCGATCGGCACGCGGAACCGGATGACCCCGAGCAGTGAGCGCGCGGTGAGGCCGGTGGCGTCGACTCGCACCCGGAACGCGAGCGTGACGGCGGCGAGCGCGAGCGCGCCGGCGGCGACCCAGAGGGCCCAGGTGGCCGAACTGCTCGTGACCCCGAGCACGACCGCGGCACCCGCGACGAGCACGACCGCGGCGATGATCGCGACCAGCGCGGGCGTCGCGACCGCGGTCGTACGCACCCAGACGGCGCGCTCGCCCGGCACGAGCTCGATGGGCTGCCCCGGCTCGACCTCCGCGGCGGGCGGCTCCGTCTTCGGCTGCACGAACCAGCCGACGACGCCGGCGACCGCGCCGGCCACGGCAGCGACCAGCATCGGCACGCCGATGCCCGAGGCATCCGCCCCGTCGTCGAGGCCCCGCTGCATGCCGACCGCCCAGGTCAGCGACACCGCGATGAGCGTAGAGAGGCCCAGCATGACCGCGCCGAGCAGCCGCGTGGTGGTGCCGAACCCGTCGGGAACGGCCTGCGGCACCGTGACTGCGGCGAGCAGCGCGGGCACGCCCAGGCCGATCGCGACGGTGAGCGCCGGGTAGGTCCACGCGGGGCCGAACCCGTCGGGCTCGCTGCCACTCCAGTGGGTCGCGACGGTCGCCGGCAGTTCGGGCAGCCAGGCGAACTGCAGCACGAGCGCGATGGCGACGAGCACTGCGGGGAGCACGATCGTCACGACGAGGAACCGGGTGCGGGCGCGGCGCATCGACTCCGTCGTCTCGGAGCGGGCCTGGCGGGGCGTGGTCATCGGAGGGACTCCTTCACGAGGGACGCGAGCGCGTCGGGGCTGAGGCCGAGCGCTCGGGCGCGCTCGGCGAGGCGGGCGATGTCGTCACGCAGCTCGGCGAGCCCGGCGACGGCGGGAGTGAGCACGGCACCGCGACCGCGACGCAGGTCGACGAGGCCCTCGTCGCGCAGGTCCTGGTAGGCGCGCAGCACGGTGTGCAGGTTGATGTCGAGGGAGTCGGCGACCTCGCGCGCGGCGGGGAGGCGGTCGCCCGCATGAGCGCGGCCGGCCGCGACCTCGGCGCGCACCGATGCGGCGACCTGCGCGAACAGGGGCACGTCGCTGCCGGGATCGATGCGGATGAGCATGCGTCCACGATACCAGATTGTTTGGGTATCACTAGAACAATGCACGACACCTCGGGAGGTCTACGCTGGAACCCGCGGCGCACCGCGGCGACGCGATCCCGCCCGCTGCGCACCCTGAAGGCACCGTGACCACTGCACCGCCCCCGACCCCGGCCGTCCGTCGCTGGTGGCTGTGGGTCGTCTGGGCCGTCGGCGTCGGCGCGTACGTGCTCGCGGTCGCGAACCGCACCTCGCTCGCGGCGGTCGGCGTCGACACCGCGGTGCGATTCGATGCGGATGCCTCGACGCTGTCGCTGTTCGCCGTCATCCAGCTCGCCGTGTACTCGGGCATGCAGGTGCCGGTCGGCCTGCTGCTCGACCGCTTCGGCAGCAAGCCCGTGATGGTGCTCGGGATGCTGGTGATGGCCTCCGGGCAGGTCATCATGGCGTTCGCGACCGACGTGGGCGTGGCGATCCTCGCGCGCGTGCTGATCGGCGCCGGCGACGCCGCGATCTTCCCCGGCGTGCTGCGCGTGGTCGCGGCGTGGTTCTCCGAACGCCAGGCCCCGCTCGTCGTGCAGCTCACCGGCATCATCGGGCAGCTCGGCCAGCTCGTCTCGGTCATCCCGCTCGCCGTGCTGCTGCGCGCCACCACCTGGACGGTCGCCTTCAGCGCCCTCGCCGGCACGTGCCTGCTGTTCGCCGTGCTGATGCTCGCGATCCTGAACGACCGGCCGCCCGGCGTCGAGGTGCAGCGGAAGGTCGTCTCGAGCGCCGACCTGCGGCAGGGCTTCGCCGAGTCGTGGCGGCACCCGGGCACACGGCTCGGCTTCTGGTCGCACTTCACGCCGCCGCTGTCGGTCAACGCGTTCATCCTGCTCTGGGGCTACCCGTTCCTCACCGTCGGCGAGGGGCTCTCGCCGGCCGCGGCGTCGACCGTGATGTCGGTCATCGTGATCGCCGGCCTCGCGGCGGGCCCGGTGGTCGGGGCGCTCTCCCACCGGCATCCGCTGCGCCGTTCGCGCATGCTCGTGCTGCCGATCATCGGTGCGCAGGTCGTCGTCTGGCTCGCCGTGATCGCCTGGCCCGTCGCCGCACCGCTCTGGCTGCTCCTCCTGCTCGCCGTCGCGATCGGGCTCGGGGGCCGGCGTCGCTCGTGTCGTTCGACCATGCCCGCGCGTTCACGCCCAGCCACCGGCTGAGCACCGCGACCGGCATCATCAACTCCGGCGGATTCATCGCGGGCCTCGCCGCGATCCTCGCCATCGGCGTCGCGATGGACCTGCAGGGCGCGGGCACCCCAGACACGTACAGCCTCGAGGCGTTCCGCGTCGCGTTCCTCACCCAGCTGCCGCTCTGGGCGATCGGCACCGTCGGCATCGTCGTCGAGCGCCGCCGCACGCGCCTGCTGCTCGGCATCGACCCGCCGCGCGCGCCGCGCCGGCCCCGCCCATAGCGCCGGCCCGAGGCATCCGCTCACCGACCCTCTCGGCACGTGCCCGCGGGTTCGGCACGTCGAAGTCGGTTCGGCACGTCGAAGTCGGTTCGGCACGTCGAGTTCAGCGTGCCGGAACGATTTCGACGTGCCAGCACTCGGGGAGCGTCAGCGGGCGATGCGGATGGGCAGCACCGCGAGCGCGCCGAGCGTCGCGATCACGCCCGACGCGATGAACAGCGCCCAGAAGCCGCCCGCCGCGGTCACGATCAGCGCGCCGATCATCGGCCCGATCGCCTGCGGCACCACCGATGCGATGTTCATGATGCCGAGGTCCTTGCCGCGCGAGTGCTCGTCGGGCAGCACCTGCGTCGCGAGGGCCTGATCGACGGCGAGGAAGCATCCGTAGCCCGTGCCGAGCACCGCGCCGGCGACCATGATCACCGCGAAATCGGTCGAGACGAGCAGCAGCAGCGCGCCCCTGCCTGCAGTGCGGATGCCGCGAAGACGAACGGCTTCCGCCGCTCGAGCCGGTCGGAGAGCCGCCCGCCGACGAGCGCCGCCGCGATCGAGCAGGCCGTGTAGACGAGCGTGAGCAGCAGCAGGTCGTCCTCCGCCTGCTCCGCGGTGTCGCCGTACGAGTAGATGAGGAAGTACAGCAGCAGGCCCGTGATGATCGCGTTGCCGATGTTGACGAGCACGCGGCTGAGCAGCGTCCAGCCGAAGTCGGGGAAGCGGCGCGGGCTGATCCAGAAGCCCTGCAGCATGCCGGCGAACGTGAACGGCTGGCGCTCGTCGCGGGGCAGCACTGCGTCGGGCGCGGTCAGCAGCAGCGGCACGACGAGCACGACGAGCAGCACGGCGAGGGCGGCGTAGCCCGCGACCGCCCCCGTGAAGAGGGTCGTCACGAGGAGGATGCCACCGATGATGCCCACGCCCTGCGGCGCCGAGATCACGCCGGAGACGAAGCCGCGCTGGTACACCGGCACCTGGTCGGAGATCATCGCGGTCATCGCGGCCGACAGCGCGCAGAAGCCGGTGATCGCGAGCGACCACCAGATCGCGACGCCGACGAGCGTCGTCTGCACGCCGAGCGCGAGGAGCGAGCCGGCGAAGAGCAGCGCGCCGCCCGCGATCCACGGGCGACGGCGGCCGAAGCGCGAGGTCGTGCGGTCGGAGAGCGCGCCCGTGACCGGGTACGCGATGATCGCGGCGACCGACGAGATGCCCGACACGATGCCGAACGCGAGCACGCTGTCCTGCCAGGTGTCGGTCGCGACGAGCGCGTCGACCTGGGTCGGCAGCAGCAGCTGCACGAGCGTGAGTTGCGCCATCCAGAGGCCGAGCCAGGCGGTGGCGAACGCGGCGATCCAGCCGCCGCCGACGCGCTCGCGCGGGGTGCCGAACAGCGTGGTATCGGTGCCGGGGGTGGACGTCATGGGGCGGATGCTCCTCGCGATCGTGGCGCCGACGGCCGCCGTCGCCCGTCGTCATGAGTGGGTCAACTGTCCCAGAGCCGGTCGCGCCCGACAAGGGTCGCGTGCGGCCTGTGGAAAGCGGTTCGGCCGCCGCATCCGTTCGTTCGGTTCTCGGCACGTGCCCGCGCGGTCGGTTCTCGGCACGTGCCCGCGCGTTCGGCACGTCGAAGTCGGTTCGGCACGTCGAGTTCTGCGTGCCGAGACGAGTTGGGCGTGCCGGGTCACGCGGCACGTGCCGGAACCGGCGGCGAGGTCCACGCCTAGGCTGGTCACGTGCACACTCCCCCGCAGCCACCGGCGGGCTGGTACGACGATCCGGCGGATGTCTCGCGGCGACGCTTCTGGGACGGCGACGCCTGGACCGAGCAGACGCAGCCGCGCGCGTCCGGCGGCGACGGGCCGGCAGCGGATGACGCGGGGGCGACGGCGGACGACGAGCAGCCGACCGAGGTGCTCGGCGCGGGCCCGGCCGAGGTCCCGGGCGAGGGCGCGACCGCGGATCTGGGCGAGCAACCGACCGCGGTGTTCACCGAGCAGCCCACTGAGGTGCTCGGTGATGCCCCGGCCCAGGTGGCGGCGCCCTCCGGCGGCTCGATGCCGGCCGAGGGCGGGTCGCCGTCGGACGACGGAGCGCGCGACTCGCGCACGCGATGGTGGCTCGTCGCGGCGGCGATCGCGGCGGCCGTGCTGCTGGTCGGCGGCATCACCACCGCCGCGCTGCTCACGGCCGGGAGCGGCGACGGGGTGACGGTCGAGGACGGGTCCGGCGGCGACGCGGAGGGCGGATCGGATGCGGCCGCGGGCTCCGCGAACGACGAGGGGTCGGATGCCGCAGGCGACGATGCGGTGACCGAGCCGGACGCGGACGAACCCGCACCCGAGGAACCGGCGGATCCGGTCGACCCCGTCGCGTTCGCCCGCGAGGCGGAGCGGCGGCTCGACCGCATGGAACGCGACATCGATGCGCTCGAGCGCGACGTCGAGGATGCGCGCTTCGAGCGGCTCGCGACCGAGACCGTGCGGCTCGCGGAGCAGCTGGACGAGCTCCGGGCGATCGGCACGCCCGAGGAGCTCGCCGGCACCTGGGAGGCCGACCTCGACGCGATCGACGACGGCATCGACCGGCTCGCGGAGGCCGTGGTGGCGGACGACTCCGACGCCGCCGAGGACGCGGCCGACGAGATCGACGACGCGATCGGCGACGCCCGGTCGCGCGTCGAGTCGCTCGGCTGAGGCGCGGCGCCATCCGCGCGCTCGGCAGCCCGCGAGTTCCACGCCGGCCCGTCGAAGTCGCACTGGCCCGTGCTGCAGCGCGGGCCCGTGTGATTTGGACGGGCCGAACGCGTGGAACGGAGGGCGGGCGGGCGGCGCGGCGCGGGCGGGCGGGCGGCGCGGCGCGGGCGGCGTCAGCGGACGCCGCGGCCCCAGAGGATGAGCGGGGTGCGGTCGGCGTAGCGGCGGTAGTCGTCGCCGAACGCGGCGACGAGAGCGCGCTGTTCGACGTGCGCCTTCACGACCAGCACGACGACGAGCAGCGACCAGACCACGACGAGCTCGACGCGGGCACGCCAGAGCACCCAGCCGGCGGTGGCGAGGATGAGCCCGAGGTAGATCGGGTTCCGCGTGAACCGGAACACCCCGCCCGTGCGCAGCGGCGCACCCTCGCGCGGCGCGACCCACGGCACGAGGTCGCGCCCGAGCACGGCAGCGCCGGCCACGGCGAGCGCAACCCCGACGACGCCGACGGCGGCCGCGACGACGCCGACCACCGGCCCACCCCAGAGCGACGGGCCCGGCAGCAGCAGGAGCGCGAGCAGCACGAACTGGGCCCCCACCAGCAGGTTCGCGCGATCCTTCACGGGCACCATCCTTCCGTCCGCGCGCCCGCACGGGAACCCGCGACCCGCCGCCGGGGCGTTGCCACAAGCGGACGACGCTGGCAACATGGCGCACGGAACCGAGGGGGAACCGCCATGACGAGCCCGGACGACGACGCCACCCGCCCGTACCCGCCCGCGCAGGGCCCCGGCTCGCCGGGCGCACCGGGTTCCGACCCAGGCGCCCCCGGCTCCGGCCCGCAGGGCCCCGGCGGCCCCGGGGACCCCGGCGCCCCGGGCGACGGCACGGGCACCCCACCCGACGAGCCCACGAAGGCGAGCGGCCTCGGCATCGCCGCCCTCGTGGTCGGCATCGTCGCGGTGGCCCTCGCGTTCTGGCCGATCGCGTGGATCGCCGCGATCGTGCTGGGCGTCATCGGCCTCGTGCTCGGCATCATCGCGCTCACGAAGAAGGACCGGAAGAAGGGCGTCTCGACCGCCGGCACGGTCGTCTCGTCCGCCGCGCTGGTCATCGCGATGATCTTCGGCGTGCTGTACACGACGGGCGTGATCGGCACCGGCGACACCCCCGAGCCGACGGCCACACCGACCGAGAGCGCCTCGCCGACGCCCACCGAGACCACGACCCCGACGCCGACCCCCACCCCGACGCAGACCGTGCAGGAGTGGGCCGACGCGACCTGGGGCACCTTCGACGACGTCAGCCAGAGCGGCACGGGCGACGGCACGGTCACCCTGCCCGCCGACGCGACGGGCGCCCTCGTGCAGGCCGAGCACGACGGCGACGACGCCTTCCAGGTCACGGTGCTCGACTCGTCGGGCTCGGCCACGGGCGACCCGCTCGTCGACGTCGACGGGGACTACGAGGGCACGACGGCCTACGGCGTCTCCGATGCATCCGCCGCCGTCACCCTGCAGATCACGGCGACCGGCGACTGGCAGGTCACCGTGTCGCAGCTGTCGAGCGCATCCGAGCTGCCCTCCGCCGTCTCGGGCGAGGACGACGCGGTGTACCTGTACGGCGGCGACGCCGCGACGCTCGCGGCGACGCACTCGGGCGACGACGCGGAGGATCCGTTCGTGGTGCGCCAGCAGTCCGAGCAGGCGTTCTCGAGCTCGGCGCTCATCGACGTGACCGGCAACTTCGACGGCAGTGCGCCACTCGCCGCGGGCCCGTCGGTGGTGACGGTGCAGGCCGACGAGGACTGGACGATCACGCTCGGCTGACCGAAGCGCATACCGCTCGGCGGTTCACTCGTCGAGCAGCCCGCGCAGGTCGTCGACGGTGAGCGCACCGGCGGCGTCGACCCCCTCGTCGTCGGCGAGGATCGACGCGACCAGCTCGCCCTTGCGCGCCTTCAGCGCCATGACCTTCTCCTCGATCGTGTCCTCGGCGACGAGCCGGTAGACCATGACCTGCCGCTCCTGCCCGATGCGGTGCGTGCGGTCGATCGCCTGCGCCTCGCTCGCCGGGTTCCACCACGGGTCGAGCAGGAACACGTAGTCGGCCTCGGTGAGGTTCAGCCCGAACCCGCCGGCCTTCAGCGAGATGCAGAAGACGGATGCCTCGCCTGCGCGGAACCGCTCGACCGCCGCGTCGCGCGCACGTGTCGACGACGATCCGTCGAGTCGTGCGAACGGCACGCCCACGGCGTCGAGCCGCGCGGTGACGCGGTCGAGGAACGACGTGAACTGGCTGAACACGAGCGCGCGATGCCCCTCCGCGAGCACGTCCTCGAGCTGCTCGAAGAGGGCGTCGAGCTTGGCCGAGCGCAGCCCCGCGTGCCGCTCGGCGTCGACGAGGGTGGCGTCGAGCGCGAGCAGGCGCAGCAGAGTGAGCGACCGGTAGACGATGAAGCGCTGCCGGTCGAGGTCGTCGAGCAGTCCGAGCAGCTTCTGCCGCTCGCGCTGCAGGGTCTGGTCGTAGAGCCGACGGTGGGCGGGCTCGAGCGCGACCTGCAGCACCTGCTCCTGCTTGGGCGGCAGCTCGGGTGCGACCTGCTCCTTGGTGCGGCGCAGCACGAGCGGTCGGATGCGGCGGCGCAGCGTCGCCCGGCGCTCGGCGTTGCCGTCCTGCTCGATGGGTCGCCGGTAGCGCTCGTCGAACGCGCGGCGCGAGGGGAACAGCCCCGGGGCGACGAGGCGGAGGATCGCCCAGAGTTCGCCGAGGTCGTTCTCGATCGGCGTGCCGGTGACGGCGAGCACGAACGGGGCCGCGAGGGCCTCGACCGCGCCGTGCGCCTTGGTCGCCGCGTTCTTCACGAACTGCGCCTCGTCGAGCACGACGCCCGCCCAGTCGAGCGCTGCGAACGCGGCGTCGTCGCGGCGCAGCACGGCGTAGGTGGTGACCACCAGGTCCACGCCCGCGACGGCGTCGGCGAGCGGTCTCCCCGGCGGCGTTCGGTCTCGGTGACGCGGGCGACCCGCAGACCCGGCGTGAAGCGCGCCGCTTCGGCGACCCAATTCGACGCGACCGAGGTGGGCGTGACCACGAGCCACGGTCCGGTCGATCCCGGCCCACCCGGGGCATCCGTCGCCGGCGCACCCCCGACACCCGTCGCATGCGCGACCAGCGCGAGCGACTGCGCGGTCTTGCCGAGCCCCATGTCGTCGGCGAGCACGCCGCCGATGCCGTGCGACCAGAGGAACGCGAGCCGCCGGAACCCGTCGAGCTGGTACGGCCGCAGCGGCAGCACGACCCCCTCGGGCTGCGGGAGCGGTTCGACCTCGCCGTCGTCGAGCCCGCGTACGAGTTCGCGCCAGGCGACCGCCGGGGCCGCCTCGTGCGCGAGGTCCTCGAAGTCGGCGACGAGGCTCGCACGGCTCGCGGGCACGCGCAGGCCGGTCTCCCACTCGGCGAGCGTGCCGGCCTCGTCGATGAGCTCGCGCAGGTCGTCGAGCACGGGCTGGTCGAGCCGCAGGTACGTGCGGTCGGGCAGGCGCAGGCGCTTGCGCCCGAGCGACAGCGCCCGGAACAGCGGCATGAGCGGCACCTTCCGCCCGCCGACTGTGACGATGACGCCGAGGTCGAACCAGTCGGCCTTGTGCGACTCGACGAGCGTCACCGCGAGGTGCGGCGGCTCGGTCACCTCGCGTACCGCCGCCGGGTCGCCGCGGCGCTCGATGCGCAGCCCGCGGATCGACGCGAGGTCGGGCAGCACCTCGAGGTCGAACGCGGCGGCGTCGTCGCCACGCAGGATGATCGCGGGCTCCAGCCCGCCCCGGTCGGTCGCGTCGGCGATGCCGGACGACCCCGTCGCGAGCGCCATGCGGCCGGCCGCCGAGCCGCTCAGGACCACGTCGACGGCGCCGAGCACCTCGCCCTCGCGCTCCCGCGTCGGGTCGGCGAAGTCGTCGTCGGGGGCGTCGAGCCCGCTCGCGCGCCCGTCGGCATGCTCCCACCGCCAGGCGAGCTTCAGCCCGCCGTCGTCGGCGTAGCGCACGTCGAGCACGAGGGTCGCGGGCGGGATCTCGGGCGGCACGAAGCTCTCGTCGCCGCTCGTGATCGCGACGCGCCGCGCGAGCCCCGGATAGTGGCCGCGCAGGAACTCGGGCACGTCGTCGACGGGCACCGCGACCACCGACGGCCGCTCGAGAAGGTCGTGCTCCGCCGGGCCGAGCGGCGCGACGAGCGGCGCGAGGTCGAGCACGCCCGCGTCGAGGTCGACCCGCACGACGCCGTGGTCGCGGACGAGCCGTGTGCCGTCGATCGGGCCCGGCACCCCGTCGAGCTCGAGCGCGGGAGCGAGCGTCAGCGCGTCGTCGTCGAGCCGGGCGTCGAGCACGACGCGCGCCGACCGGTGCAGCCGCACCAGCGACGCGGCATCCGTGCCCGCCAGCGTGATGCCGAGCCGCTCGGCTTCGGCGAGCAGCGCCCAGAGCAGCGGGCTCTCGTAGGCGTCGAGCGTGATCCACGCCGACCCGTACGGGTTGTACGTGCCCGGGTTGCCGCCCTTCAGCAGGGCGAACTGCGCGAACCAGCGCGCCTGCGCCGGATCGACGCCCGCGCCCTCGCCCTTGTAGGCGATGTTCTGCCAGGTCAGGTCGCCCTTCGCCCACGCGCCGCGCGCGCCCCGCACGACCGGGCGCACCGCGATGCGGTCCACGGATGCCGCGTCGGACGCCGGCTCGTCGCGCGGCCCCTGCCACTGGTCGCTGGAGCGCCGCAGCAGGTGTCGCGGCGCGAACTGCAGGCCGAGCTCGCGGAAGGCCGAGCGTTCGGCACGGGCATCCGCTCGGCGCTCACCCTGCATCGCGCCGCCCGGGTCGCGCAGCGCATCGAGCGAGGCCCGCCAGTCGCCGCCGGGCCGGGCGGAGGCGGGCGGCGTGGGCATGCGACCATGCTCGCACGCACCGGCGACGCGCCCGTCAGACGGTGTCGAGGTACTTGTGCACGAGGCTCACGGCGACCGCGCCCTGCCCCACCGCCGACGCCACGCGGCGCACGACGTCGTGCCGCACGTCGCCCGCGGCGAAGATGCCGGGCACGCTCGTCTCGAGCACCATGGGGTCGCGCTGCAGCGTCCAGCCGCGCGGGCGGCGGCCGTCGACGACGAGGTCGGGGCCGGTCACGACGAACCCTTGTTCGTTCACCTCGACGATGTCGCGCACGAGCTCGGAACCCGGCACCGCGCCGATGAACGCGAACATCGCGTCGGCGGGCAGTTCGGCCGAGGCATCCGTCGACGCATCGTGCACCGTGACCGACTCGAGTCGCTCCTCGCCGGCCAGCCCGCGCACCTCGCTGTGCGGGCGCACCGTGATGTTCGGGGTCGCCTCGATCTGGTCGATGAGGTACTGCGACATGCTCGACGCGAGGGACTCGCCGCGCACCAGCACGACGACCTCCTCCGCGAACCGCGACAGGTACATGGCCCCCTGCCCGGCCGAGTTGGCGCCGCCCACGACGACCACGCGGCATCCGGTGTAGCTGACGGCCTCGGATGCCGCTGCGCCGTAGTAGACCGACCCGCCGAGCAGTCGCTCCTCGCCGGGCACGCCCAGCCGGCGGACCTCGACGCCGGTCGCGACGATGAGCGCCTGGCAGCGCAGTTCGCTGCCGTCGTCGAGCGTGACGATCTTGTACGAGCCCTCGACGCGCACCGCCGTGACCTCCTGCGCGCTCAGGATCTCGGCGCCGAGGCGCTTCGCCTGCGTCGCCGCGCGCCGGGCGAGGTCGGCGCCCGAGATGCCGTTCGGGAACCCGAGGTAGTTCTCGATGCGCGAGCTCGTGCCCGCCTGCCCGCCCGGCACCTCGCGCTCGACCACGGCGGTGCGCAGGCCCTCGGATGCCCCGTAGACCGCCGCGGCGAGGCCGGCCGGACCCGCGCCGATGACGATCAGGTCGTAGAACGGCTGCAGCGCCGGTGCGCGGATGCCGAGTCGCTCGGCGAGCTCGTGCAGCTCGGGTGCGACCATGACGAGTCCGTCGGGCAGCAGCACGACCGGCAGCTTCGCGTGGCCGTCGCCGAGCGCCTCGACCATGGCCCGTGCACCCTCGTTGCGCTCGATGTCGAGCCACTCGTACGGCGTCTGGCTGCGCGCGAGCAGGTCCTTCACGGCGTGCGACGCGGGCGACCAGCGGGTGCCGGCCACGCGGATGCCGTCGTACGGCAGGGCGGCGCTCGCCTTCCAGTCGCCCAGGATGTCGTCGAGCACCGGGTACAGCCGCTCCTCGGGCGGATCCCACGGCTTCAGCAGGTAGTAGTCGAGGTTGATCGCGTTGATGCTCGTGATCGCGGCGTCGGTGTCGGCGTACGCGGTCAGCAGCACCCGCCGGGCCTGGGGCGCGTGCACGAGCGCCTTCGCGAGGAACTCGACGCCGCTCATGCCGGGCATCCGCTGGTCGACCACGAACAGCGCGATCGGCGTGCCGCGGCGCTGGTACTCCTGCACCGCCTCGAGCGCCTCCTGCCCCGACGACGCCTGGGCGACGCGGAAGTCGGTGCGGTACCTCGCCTGCAGGTCGCGGGCGATGGCGTTCAGCACCTGCGGCTCGTCGTCGACGGCGAGGATGACGGGCTTGGCCATGCTCACGCCTCCGTCGGGTGGTCGGGGCGGGCGGATGCCTCGGGGGCACCGGTCGGCTCAGGGGCAACCGTCGCCTGCCCTGCCGTCGGGTCGAGGTCGAGCGGCAGCCGCACCGTGAAGCACGTGCGCCCCGGGCGCGAGGCGACCGTGAACTGCCCGCCGTGCTTCTTCACGATGATGTTGCGCGAGATGTTCAGCCCGAGCCCGGTGCCCTCGCCGGGCGGCTTCGTGGTGAAGAACGGGTCGAACACCTTCGACTGCACCTCCTCGGGGATGCCGGGCCCGTCGTCCTCGAACTGCACCTCGACGCTGTCGCCCGAGCGTCGGGCCCGCACGGTGAGCGTGCCCTGCCCGCCCATCGCGTCGATCGCGTTGTCGATGAGGTTCGTCCAGACCTGGTTGAGCTCGCTCGCGTACGCCTGGATCGCCGGCAGCTCGTCGTCGTAGTCCTTGACGACCTGCACGCCCGCCTTGAGCTTGTTGTGCAGGATGATCAGCGTGTTGTCGAGGCCGCGGCGCACGTCGACGTCCTGCACCGGCGCCTGGTCCATGTAGGTGTACGTCTTCATCGCCTTCACCAGTTCGACGATGCGGTGGGTGCCGATCGCGATCTCCGACAGCAGGTTGTAGATGAGGTACTTGAGCCCGAGCCACTCGACGACGACCGCGAGCTCGTCGCGCGCGAACGCCGCGCAGAGCTCGTCGAGCTGCTCCGTCGTGAGGCCGACGGCGACGAGCGCCGGGGCGAGGTCGCCCACCGAGCCCGCCCCGAGGTCCTCGAGCCAGTCCTCGAACTCGTCCTCGCGGTCGCCGCGCTCCACGGCCGACAGCTGGGCCGGGTCGCGCGCGCCCTGCTCGGCGAGGTGGTCGAGCTCGCTCAGCTTGTCGATCTGGCTGTCGTAGAGTCCGAGTCGGCCGAGCTGCAGCTGCGCCTGCTGCAGCTTCGCGAACACGGCCATCGCCTGAGACGCGCCACGCTGCGCCGACGACGCCGGGTTGTTCAGCTCGTGCGCCATGCCGGCGCTCAGCTTGCCGAGCGACGCCATCTTCTCCTGCAGGATGAGCTGGTTCTGCATCTGGCTGATCTGGTCGAGCGTCTCCTGCAGCGCGTCGTTCTTGCCGCGCAGCTCCTCGCCCTTCTCGCGCAGCTCCTGCTCGCTCTGCTTCAGCGCCTCCTCGGCCGCCTTGCGCTCGGCGATGTCGCGGATGATGCCGGTGTAGTACCGGTCCTCCCGAACGGTCCAGGTCGACAGCGACAGCTCGATCGGGATCTGCTCGCCCGCCTTGGTGACGGCCGCCAGCTCGACGGTGGTGCCGATGACATGCGCCTCGCCGGTCTCGGTGTAGCGGGCGATGCCGGTGCGGTGCAGCTCGTGGTATTCGGTCGGGATGATGAGCTCGAGCCGCTCGCCGACCGCCTCCTCCTCGGTGTAGCCGAGGATGCGGGTGGCCGCCGAGTTCCACGACACGATGTTGCCCAGGTGGTCGGCGGAGATGATCGCGTCGATCGCCGATTCGGTCACGGAGCGGAACTTCTGCTCGGCCTGCTTGCGCTCGCTGATGTCGCGGATGATGCCGGTGTAGTACCGGTCGTCGTCGAGGAACCAGGTGGCCAGCGACAGCTCGACCGGGAACTCGCTGCCGTCGGCGCGGATCGCCGCGAGCTCGACGGTCTGCCCGATGACGTGCGTCTCACCCCCGCCCGACACGCGCGCGATGCCCGTGCGGTGCCCCTCGTGGAACCGCTCGGGGATGATCATCTCGAGCCGCTGCCCGATCGCCTCGTCCTCGGTGTGCCCGAAGAGCGCGCGCGCGGCGCTGTTCCAGCTGCGGATGACACCCCGCGCGTCGGCCGAGATGATCGCGTCGATCGCCGACTCCATGACCGAGCGGAACTTCGCCTCCGACTCGCGCAGCGCCATGCGCACCTTCGACACGGTGACCTGGCGTTCGATGCGGGCGAGCACCTCGAGCGCGTCGAACGGGGTCGTGATGAGGTCGTCGCCCACCTCGAGGCCGCGCACCCGCGACTCGACGTCGGCGTCGCCGGCGACGAAGATCACGGGGATGTCGCGGACCTCCTCGGAGCGCCGGTGCTCGGTCACGAGCGTGAACGGGTCGGTCTCCTCGAGTGCCGCGTCGACGACGATGAGGTCGGGTGCGCGTGCGAGCTCGCGGCGCAGGTGCTCGGTCTCTCCGTCGCTCGCGACGACGCGGTAGTCGTCCTCGCCGAGCACGACGGAGAGCTGCCCGATGACCCCGGCGTCGTCGGACACGATCAGGATCAGGCCGCGATCCGGCATCTGGACCCTCCTCGTGCTGCCTCGCATGACGGGTGCTCCCGCGGTCAGCGTATCGATCGCGCGTCCGGGTCGGCCAGCACCCGAGTGGGGGTCGTGACGTGCGGTCGTCGGCGAGCGGATGCCCCGTGCCGGCGCATCGCGGGCACGCGTACGGCCGGGGCGACGTATCCGTCGCCCCGGCCGTACGGGTCGTGCCGCCCGCTCAGGTGCGGGCGACCGCCACCGCAGCGGGGCCACCGTGGACCGCGGCGACCCGCACGACGAGGTCGTCCCCGTCGACCTCGGTCGAGGCCTCGCCCGACAGGACGCGCACCCGTCCCAGGTCGAGGCCGGCGCCGTCGACGCGGAACTCCCCCGGCGCGTCGACGAACGTGATCAGCTCGGTCGGCGTGCGCCACTCGCGGCGCCAGCCCGAGGCATCCGATTCGGGCTGCTCGGACCGCTCGCTCACCGCGGCGGCCGCCTCGACCAGCGGCCGCTTCCAGTCGCCGAAGCCCTCGAGGGTGGCGCGCTGCAGGTCGGGGATGCGCCCGTCGGCGGTCGGCCCGACGTTCACCAGGAGCCGGCCGCCCTTGGCGACCACGGTCACCCAGTGCTTCGCGAGGCGCATCGTGTCGAGGATCTCGTCGGTCGACTCCACCTGGTTGAAGCCGAACGAGTAGCCCAGGCCGCGGTTGTTCTCCCAGACGTCCTTGGTCTCGTTCTCGCCGAACGCCGAGTACTCGGTGGTGGCGTAGTCGGAGAACGTGTCGCCCCAGCGATCGTTGACGACGCCCTCGGGGTTCGCCGCGAAGTACTCGGCGAACAGCTCGTGCAGGCCGCCCGGGGCGCGGTGCTTGCCCGCGTCGGGCCACTCGATGTCGTTCCAGAGCACGTCGGGGCGGTATCGGTCGACGAGGTCGCGCACGTGGGCGGCCGCGTAGTAGTGGTACGCGGCGTCGTTCGGGCGCAGGCTGTGCACCTCGGTGCTCGACGTGTGCGGCGGGAAGTCGGAGACCGACCAGTCGAGCCCGCCCGAGTAGTACACGCCGAAGCGGATGCCCTCGGCACGCACGGCCTCCGCGATGTCGCCGACGAGGTCGCGGCGCGGGCCGCGGCGCACCGTGTTGCGGTCGCCCGTGCCCGGCGCGTCCCACAGCGTGATGCCGTCGTGGTGCTTCGTGGTCGGCACCACGTACTCGGCACCGGCCCGGGCGAACAGCTTCGCCCAGTCGGCCGGGTCGAACCGTTCGGCGCCCCACTGGTCGAGGAAGTCGTCGTAGGGGGCATCCGAGTAGGCCTCGCGGTGGTGCTGCTGGGCCGGGCTGCCCTCGATGCGGATCGTGTTGAGGTACCACTCGGCGTACGGGTTGTGGGCGAACCAGGTGTCGTCGGGGATCTCGCCGAGCGCGCCGATGGGCTCGGCCCAGGCGGGCACCGAGTAGGCGCCCCAGTGGATGAAGATGCCGAACTTCGCGCGCGCGAACCACTCGGGCAGCGGACGCTCGAGGTCGGTCCAGGTCGTGTCGGTCATGGGGGTCCTTTCGAATATTGCGATGGTTCAGCGGCCGCCGAGGCCGGAGAGGGCGATGCCCTTGACCAGGTGCCGTTGGAGCAGGATGACGATCAGCGCCGTCGGCAGCATCGAGATCGTCGACGCGGCCATGAGCAGCTGCCACTGGTTGCCCTGCTGGCCGAGGAAGCTGTTCAGCCCGATCGGCACGGTCGCCATGTCCTGGGTGGAGATGATGATCAGCGGCCAGAGGAAGCTGTTCCAGTAGTTGATGAAGGTGAAGACCGCCAGCACGCCGATCGCGGGCTTCGCGATAGGCACGATGATGGTCAGCAGGATGCGCAGCCGGCTCGCGCCGTCGACCGTGGCCGCCTCCTCGAGCTCCCGCGGCACCGTCAGGAAGAACTGGCGCAGCAGGAAGGTGCCGAACGCGGTGAACGCCCACGGCAGGATGAGCGCCTGGTAGCTGTTCTGCCAGCCGAGCTCCTGCATGAAGATGAACATCGGGATGACGACGACCTCCTGCGGCACGAGCAGCGTGACGAGGTAGAGCGCGAAGAGCCCGCTCCGGCCGCGGAACCGCATGCGTGCGAATGCATACGCGGCGAAGACGCTCGTGATGCAGACGAGCAGCGTGCCGAGCACCGACACCACGAGGCCGTTCCACATGAACCGGCCGAACGGCACGAAGGTCCACGCGTCGACGAAGTTCGACCAGCGGATCTCGCTGCCGAACAGCGACGGCGGCGAGGCGAACACCTCGTTGCCGGGCTTCAGGGCCGTCGCGAGCATCCAGATGAACGGCATCAGGAACAGCAGCAGCACGAGCGTGAGCAGCACCTGGGAGGTGATCTCGCGGGCGAGGCGGGCACGCTTGCGAGCGGATGCCGGTCGGGGCACGTACTCGTCGTGCAGGTCCCGCGGCTGGACGATCGCCCGGGTCGTGTCCGGGCGTTGCGCGGTCGCGCTACTCATAGTGCACCCACTTCCGCTGGCCCAGGAACTGGACCGCCGTGATCAGAGCGATGATGGCGAACAGGACCGTGGCCACCGCCGACGCGGTGCCGAGGTCGAAGAGCTGGAAGCCGCGCTGGTAGAGGTACATGACCATGGTCGTCGTGGCCACGCCCGGTCCACCGCCGGTCAGCACGTACGGCTGCGCGAAGACCTGGAAGCTCGTGATGAGCGTCATGACCGCCGCGAAGAACAGCGACGGCGACAGCATCGGCAGCGTCACGTGCCAGAACCGGCGCGGAGCGCTGGCCCCGTCGAGCGAGGCCGCCTCGTAGAGGTGGTCGGGGATCGAGTCGAGCCCGGCCGAGAAGACCAGCATGTTGTAGCCGAACCCCTGCCAGAGCGACATCACGACGACCGCGGCCATGGCGCCCGTCTCGGTGCCGAGCGGGTTGAACTGCTCGACGCCGAACCACGAGGCGATGTCGGCGAAGACGCCGTTCGGCTGCACGAGCAGCCGCCAGACCAGCGCGTTCGCGACGATCGGCGTGACGGCGGGCAGGAAGAACAGCAGCCGGTAGAGCCCGCGGCCGCGGATGCGGGGCGAGATCCAGAGGGCGAGGCCGAGCGCGAGCACGAAGTTCAGCGGCACGTACAGCACCACGAACAGCAGGGTGTTGCCGACCGTGCGCCAGAACATCGGGTCGCTCGTGAAGATCGTGACGAAGTTCTGGAACCCGACGAAGGTGCGCTCGCCGAACACCGGCCAGGCGAAGAAGGCGATGACGACGGATGCGACGATCGGCCCGAGCGTGAAGGCGAAGAAGCCGATGCCGCTCGGGGCGAGGAACGCGTACGCGGTACGCGCCTCCCGCCGCTTGAGCGAGGGGCCCGCCGGGGCGCCGACGAAGTCGTCGACGCCCCCGCGGTGGTGGACGAGGTCACTGCCCTGCGCCCGCCTCGGTCTGCGACTGCACCGTGCCGAGGAAGTCCTCGGCGGTCATGTCACCGTTCAGCGCGCTCACCGCGTACTGGTTGAAGAGGGTGTTGACCTGGGTGAAGTTCGCCGTCGAGCGCAACGCCTCGCCGGTGGCGCCGGCCGCCGAGAGGGTGTCCTCGGCGATCGCGAACGCGCCCTGGTAGTACGCGGGCTGCTCGGCGGTGCGCGACGGGAAGGCGCGACCCTGCTCGGCGAGCGCGGTCTGCGCCTCGGGGCCGGTGAGCACCGAGATCGCCTGCAGCGCCTCCTCGGGGTACTCGCACGATGCGCTCACGCCGTAGCCCGAGCCGGCGACGGGCGTCGCCGAGCCGTTCGGGCCCGCGGGGATGAGGGCGACGCCGTACTCGAACGCGACCTGCTCGGCGACGTAGGCGAGCTGCCACGGGCCGTCGATCGCCATCGCCGCGTCGCCCGCGACGAACGAGTTGAGCGCGTTGTAGGAGTCGCTCGTGGCGGGCAGCTGCGGCGCGCTGCCGTCGGCGACGAGGCCCTGCAGGTACGCGACCGCCTCGACCATGGCCGGGTCGGTCAGCTGCAGCGAGCCGTCGGCGGCCACGCCCTGCTCGCCGCCCAGCGTCAGCGACCACGCGGTCGTGGTGTCGACGGTCGGGTTGATGGCGTAGCCGTATTTGCCGTCGCCCGAGAGCGCAGCGGCGGCCTCGGAGAAGTCGTCCACCGTCCAGTCCTCGGCGGGCGCGTCGAGGCCGGCCTCGGCGAACGCGTCGGCGTTGTAGAAGACGATGAGGGGCCCGAGGTCGTAGGGCACGGCGACCTGCTCGCCGTCGACCTGGGTGCCCTCGACGATGGCGCTGTCGAACTCTGCCAGGTCGATGCCCGCGTCGGCGAGCATCCTGTCGTCGAGCGGCAGCAGCAGCTCGCGGATGCTCGTCGCACGCGGCGACTGCACGCCGAGGATGCACGCCTCGGTGCCGCCGCTGGCCTGTGCGGCCAGCCGAGTCCAGTAGTCGTTGAACGGTGCCGTCTCGAGCTCGAGCTGGATGTTCGGGTACTCCGCCTCGACCAGGCCGACGAGGGTCTCGAGGGCCTCGGTCTCGGGGGTGGAGCCGGCCCACATCGAGAAGGTGAGCGTCGTGACGCCGTCCTCCTGCGTGCTGCCTCCGCCGCCGCCCGAACAACCCGCGAGCAGGGCCAGGGCCCCGACCGCCGCCAATGGTGCTCCGACGAATCGCTTCATGACTGTCTTCCTCTCCGTTGAAGAAATGGTGCTGTGCTCCGGCAGGACGTCCAGAGATCAGATCTATTCCGGTGATCAGTGTTGCTGCGCTAACCGTTTCAGTCAAGCGCGAAATCGTGATCTGGCCGCCATTGGCCTGTGATTACGCGAGTTCTGATGACAGTTTCGCGCTGATTCGTGATGAATCTCACCGATATCGCGGAACGTTTCGCTCGTTTCGGCTACGCTACCACCACAGACTCATCCGACCAACAGGGGAATGCGGGGCAGCGTGGCCACCTACCATGACCTCCGGCGCGAGACCGGGCTGTCGCTCGCGACGATCTCGAAGTACTTCAACGGCGGCAACGTGCTCGAGGAGAACGCGCGCAGCATCGAGGAGGCCGCGAAGCGGCTCGAGTTCCGGCCGAACACCTTCGCCCGCAACCTCCGCACACGGCGCACGCGCACGGTCGGCGTGCTGCTGCCCGACCTCACGAGCGACTTCTACCTGTCGATCCTCTCGGGCATCGAGCGGCGGCTCCGCGACAACGGCGTGAGCATGCTCATCTGCGTCGACCACCACGAGGACGAGGGCGTCGACGACGCGGTCGAGTTCCTCGCCTCGCGCATGGTCGACGGCGTCATCACCGTGCCGAGCACGCGCGCGCTGCCCGGCCTGCGCACGCTCGCGGCACAGGGCACGCCCGTGGTCGCGATCGACTGGCCCGCAGACGGCGTCGAGGCCGACGCCGTCGTGATCGACAACGAGGAGGCGGCGGCGATGGCGATCCAGCGCCTCGCCGACCGCGGGCACCGTCGCATCGCGTTCATCGGCAACGACCGCGTGCCGACCATCCGCGCCCGCGAGCGCGGCGTGCGCAACCAGCTCGCCGCCCGCCGCATCCCGGTGCGGGAGGAGTACATCGCCCGCTCCCCCATGTCGGTCGAGGGCGGCCGGCTCGCCATGCAGCGGCTGCTGCTGCTCGAGGAGCGCCCCACCGCCGTGTTCTGCTCCATGAACCTGGTCGGCGTCGGCGCGCTCACCGCGCTCGCCGAGTCGGGGCTGCGCGTGCCCGACGACATGTCGTTCGTCGGGTTCGACATGCCCCTGCTCGCGCGCATGACCGATCCGCCGCTCGACATGGTCAATCAACGGGTGGGCGACCTGGCACGGGCATCCGCCGACCTCATGCTGCGCCGCCTCGACCCCGAGGCCCCGGCGGTGCCGCCGCAGACCGTCGTGCTGCACGCCGAGTTCCTGCACGGCGGGTCGGTGGCCGACATCCGCCGCCAGTCGTGATCATCGGCTGAATGCAGGGCGATCGGATGCCTCTGAGGCGAAACCGGCCTCCTGAACGTGAGAAGATCGGATCTATGACGTCAACGACGATGCGAATCGCCCTCCACTCGACGGTGCGCGAGGGCTACATCGAGCAGCATGCCAGCATTCCCGAGGACCTCGTCGACACGTTCGCCCGCGTCGGCATCCACAACTGGACGATCTGGCGCTCGGGCGAGCACATGTTCCACCTCGTCGAGTGCGACGACTGGGACGCGGCGATGGCCGCGATCGAGGAGGACCCGGCCAACCTGCGCTGGCAGGCGACGATCGGACCGTACGTCGAGCTGTACCGCGACTCCGACGGCGAGCCCGGATTCGTGCCGCTGGCCGAGGTCTACGACCTGCGCCGGCAGCGTGCCGCCCGAGCGGCGGATCCGGCATGACCGCCCCGGGGCTGATCGACGCGCACGTGCACGTGTGGGACCCGTCGCTGCACCGGTACGACTGGCTCGACGGCCTCGCGATCCACCGGCCGATGCTGCCGGCCGACGTCGACCGCGCCGGCGGGGCGACGACCGGCATGGTGTTCGTGCAGGCGGGGGCCGCGCGCGAGGACGCGCTCGCCGAGGCGCGGTGGGTGGGCTCGGTCGACTGGCCCGAGCTCGTCGCGATCGTCGCCGATGCGGACCTGCTGTCGGATGCGGACGACCTGGCCGAGCACCTCGACGCGCTCGCCGCGCTGCCGAAGGTGGTCGGCGTGCGCGACAACCTGCAGAACGAGCCGGTCGAGACGTTCACCGCCCGTGCCGATGGGCTGGCCGAGCTCGGGCGCCGCGGGCTCACGTTCGACGCCTGCATCCGCCACACCCAGCTGCCCGCGCTCATCGACCTGCTCGCCGCGGCGCCGGGCGTCGCGGTCGTGCTCGACCACCTCGGCAAGCCGCCGATCGACGCAGGTGTCGACTCGCTCGAGGGACGCGCCTGGTCGGCCGGCATCGGCGAGCTCGCGTCTCGGCCCGGCACGTTCGCCAAGCTCTCCGGCCTCACCGCCGAGTCGGCCGATGCAGACGCGTTCGCCCGCAACGCCGGCGCGTTCATCGCCCGCGTGCTCGAGGCGTTCGGCCCCGAGCGCACCATGCTCGGCAGCGACTGGCCCGTGAGCGCCACCTTCGGCGTCGGCGGCTCGTTCGCCGACTGGGTCGCACGCGTGCGCGCCCTCGTCGGCGAGCCCGACTGGCCCGAGGTCGCCTCCGTCAGCGCGCGTCGCGCCTACCTCGGGACTCCGTAGATCGCAGCTCAGCCGGCGGTGAACGCGCCGGCCCGCTTCGCCGCGATCGCCCGGTGCGTCGTCGGCAGCATGGCGACCCGAGTCGCGAGGGCTATCGGATCGATCAGCGCCGCGTCGACGAGCGCCCCCACGAAGTCCATGTCTTTCGGCTCGCCTCGGACGAGCTTCGCTGCACACAGGTCGATGGGATCCAGGCACAGCCCGGCGGCACCGCCTGGCCCGTCTGGTTCGACGCGCACGATCCGCTCCTCCCACCCGGCAGGGAGCACCGCGGTCGCCAAGCTGACGCCCTGCCCATAGAACCCATGGGCGCGATCGAACTCGGACCACTCGCCGATCGCCACGTCGATCATCTGCGCGACCAGTCCTCGCGCGTCGTCTCGCACGGGCACCACATCGGCCTCTCGCGACAGTGTTGCCCGCTCCGGCAGCTCATCCGCATCCCACGTACCCAGAATCGCCTGGCTGCCGATGATGATGACCTCTCCCTGACTGCTCACCTCGGTCGCTCGCCGGATGATCTCCTCCAGGTCTGCGCGCTTCATGCCGCGGTCGCCCGCTGAATCGCCGCCACTCGCGCGGCGTCGGTGAGCGCGCCTGCGAACGGAGAGTTCTGGCGCAGCTCTCGGCCCTCGGTCGTGTCGGCGAGCATCGCGTCGATCAGTTCATCGACCGGACCGGCCGCGAGCTCCTCCCAGCGGTCGAGCCAGTGAACCGCCTCGCCACGCGCGTGAGGGCGGATGCGGTCGAGGTTGCGTGGCACGACCGCGAGCGCCGCTTCCGGTCGCTGTAGCAGTTCCGCCGCGAGCGTGCGGTGCAACTCGATGAGCACACGCTCCTCTCGCCGCACCGGTACGACCTCCAGGCGAGGCTCCCGGTCCATCGCGGCGAGCGCTCGACGCAGCGTGTCGAGCCGGATCGTTCCCCGTCGCTCCGACTCCTCCATGCGCGAGACGGTCGAGACATTGACGCCGAGTCGGCTCGCGAGCTCACGCTGCGACCACCCGACGGCATCCCGTGCTGCTTCGATCGTCGCCGACATGCATCCACCTCCGTGTTGCATTCTAATGCAACAAAGCGGCGCCCGCCCGGGAGTCGGGTCGACCGAACGGGCGCCTGCTCGGATGCTACGCCTCGGCGGGCAGCACCAGCACGCCGTCGATGCGCCGCGGGATGCCCGCGTAGTCCTCGCGGAGCTCCTCAGGCAGCGCCGACGCGGGCGCACCCTGGTAGGCGATCGGCCGCAGGAAGCGCCGGATGGCGCTCACGCCCACCGAGGTGTGCTGCGAGTTGGTCGAGGGCCAGGTGCCGCCGTGGTGCTGGCCCCACGAGACGCGCACGCCGGTCGGGTACCCGTTGAACACGATGCGGCCGGTGCGCGGGGCGAGGTCGGCGAGCAGCTCGTCGACCAGCGACGCGTCGGCGTCCTCGCTGTGGATGGTCGCGGTGAGCGAGTCGGGCACGGCGTCGAGCGCGGCGCCGATCTCGGCCGCGTCGTCGTAGCGGGCGACCACGATGAGGGGGCCGAAGGCCTCCTCGGCGTGCTCGGGCGAGAGGTCGGAAGCGTCGACCTGGAGCACGACCGGAGTTGCGGCGAACCCGTCGCCCGAGGCATCCGCCCCCTCGGCCACCGTGGACGCGCCAGCGGCCAGGATGCGGTCGCGGATCTCGCCGAACGACCCCGAGATGCGGCCGTTGAGCAGGGTCTGGGCGGATGCCTCGCCGGCACGCTCCGCGAGCCCTGCGACGAGTGCGTCACCGGCGTCGCCGCGCGGCACGAAGGCGATGCCGGGCTTGGTGCAGAACTGTCCGGCGCCAAGCGTGAACGAGCCGAACAGGCCCTCGGCGATGGCGCCCGCGCGCGCTGCAGCGGCGGCGGGGGTGATGACGAGCGGGTTGAGGCTCGACAGCTCGCCGTAGAACGGGATCGGCTCGGGGCGCGCGTTGATGATGTCGAGCAGGGCCTTGCCGCCGGAGAGCGACCCGGTGAAGCCGACGGCGCGGATGCGCGGGTCGGCGACGAGCGTGCGGCCCGCCTCGGTGCCGTAGACGATGCCGACCGTGCCCTCGGGGGCGCCGTACGCGGCGACGGCGCGAGCGATCGCGGCGTGCGAGCGCTTCGCGGTCTCGAGGTGCGACGAGTGCGCCTTCACGACGACCGGGTTGCCGCCGGCGAGCGCCGAGGCGGTGTCGCCGCCCGCGACCGAGAACGCGAACGGGAAGTTGCTCGAGCCGAACACGCCGACCGGGCCGATCGGCACGAGCATGCGGCGGATCTCGGGCTGCGGCCCGAGCGGGGTGTCGCCCGCGTGGTCGATCGTCGCCTCGAGGTAGGAGCCCTCGCGGAGCGCCTCGGCGAAGAGGCGGAACTGGAAGGCGGCGCGGCCGACCTCGCCGGGCAGGCGCGGGCTGCCGAGGCCGGTCTCGCGGTCGGCGGCCTCGACGAGCGCGTCGCGGTCGGCCTCGAGGGCGTCGGCGATGGCGTCGAGGAGGCCGGCGCGCCAGGCGCGGCTCGAACGGCCGAGCACCGCGAAGGCGTCGGCGGCGCGGCCGATGACGGCGGCGGTCTCGTCGGCGGTGCAGGGGGCGATGCCGGTGTCGGTCGTCTCGCCGGTGCGCGGGTTGGTCGACTGCAGGGTGGTCATGCGTTGCTCCTCGGAGTTCAGGTCAGCAGGCCGCGGCGGGCGAGGCCGCGGTAGAGGTCGTCGATGCCGAAAGTCCACGGCTCTGCCGCATCCGTCGGGCGCACCCGGTTCACGAGCCCGCCGAGGCGCGGCTCGGCGATGCGCACGATGTCGCCGTCGCGGTGGGTGAACCCGCGGCCGGGCTCGTCGCGGTCGTCGACCGGCGCGAACATGGTGCCGAGGAACAGCACGAAGCCGTCGGGGTAGCGGTGGTGCGCGCCGATGGTCTGCGCGACCAGGTCGGCCGGGTCGCGGCTGATCTGCGCGAGCGGGCTCGTGCCGTCGAGGCGGTACCCCTCCTCGCCGTCGATGCCGAGCGACACCACGCTCGCGCGCAGGTCGTCGAGCCCGTAGCCGGCGTCGAAGAAGCGGATGAACGGGCCGACCGACGCCGACGCGTTGTTGTCCTTCGCCTTGCCGAGCAGCAGCGCGCTGCGGCCCTCGATGTCACGCAGGTTCACGTCGTTGCCGAGGCTGGCGCCCACGATGCGGCCGTCGGATGCCACGACGAGCACGACCTCCGGCTCCGGGTTGTTCCACTGCGAGGCCGGGTGCACGCCGACGTCCACCGCGGGGCCGACCGTCGCGAGCACGGGCGCCTTGGTGAACACCTCGGCGTCGGGGCCGATGCCGACCTCGAGGTACTGGCTCCACCAGCCGCGCTCGAGCAGCAGGGCCTTGAGCGCCGCCGCCTCGTCGGAGCCGGGCTTCAGCTCGTCGAGCGAGCCGCCGATCGTGCCGAGGATCTCGGCGCGGATCGTCGCGGCCGCGTCCTGGTCGCCGCGCGCCCGCTCCTCGATCACGCGCTCGAGCATCGAGACCGGGAAGGTCACGCCCGCGGCCTTCACGACCTGGAGGTCGATCGGCGAGAGCAGCCACGGCCGCTCGTCGTCGCGCGTCTCGGGCGGGGTGTTCGCGACGAGCTCGTCGAGCGTGCCGAGCACGGGGCCGGATGCCGCGGCCAGCGCAGCGGCCGGGTCGGGCGTCTCGCACAGCGCGCGCATGGTCGGGAACGCGGCGCTCACGTCGACGACGCCCTCGGCGCGGATCGCGACGACGCTCGGGCCGCCCGCGGCCGGGTCCCAGACGCGTGCGGCGAGCGTGCCGGCGGTGCCGTCGTCGGGCAGCAGGTCGGCCGCGGCGGGCGGCCAGGCGGCGGTGGACGCTGCGGGTGCCGGATCGGTGGTCGTGGTGCTCATGGTGCTCCTGGGGTCGTCGGGTCGAACCTAGCGGCGGTGGAAGACGCCCGCGCGCTTCTCCGCGAACGCGGCACGCCCCTCGTCGGCGTCGGCCGTGGCGAACGTGATGGTCTGGAGGTCGCGCTCGTACCGCAGCGCCTCCTCCTGCGTCATGTTGACCGCGGCGCGCAGGTTCGCCTTGGCGGTCTCCGCGGCGATCGGCGGGCGACTCGAGATGGTCGCGGCGAGCTCCTGCGCGCGGGCGACGAGGCCTGCGGGCTCGACGAGCTCGGTCACGAGCCCCCAGCGCTGGGCGGTCTCGGCATCGATCGGGTCGCCGGTCATGAGCATGACCGCGGCGTTCGACGGGCCGATCGAGGTGGTGAGGAACGTCGCCATGCCCCCGCCGCCGATCCAGCCGAGCTTGATCTCGGGCGCCGCGAAGCTCGCGGTGGTCGAGGCCAGGCGGATGTCGCAGGACAGCGCCGTCTCGAGCCCGCCGCCGAACGCGTAGCCGTTGACCGCGGCGATCACGGGCTTCCGCGCCGCGCGGATCGCGTCGCAGTAGTCGGTGCGGTTGCGGAACTCCCATGGGGTGGCGTACTTGTCCAAGGAACGGATGTCGCTGCCCGCGCAGAACGCGCGCTCCCCCGCCCCGGTCAGCACGATGGCGCGGATCTCGTCGGCGGCATCCGCCCACTCGACGACCTCGACGAGCGCGTCCGACATCTCCTGCGTGACCGAGTTGAGCTTCTCGGGTCGCGCGAGCGTGATGGTGGCGACGTGGCCGTCGACCTCGAGCAGCACGTGCTCGCTCGTGACCTCGATCATCGGTGGGTTCCTCCTGAAAGCGCGGGCGCGGCGGCCAGCGCGTCGTACATGGTGTTGATGCGGGCGACGGATGCCACGGGGTCGGCCCCGCCCGTGAGTGCCTCGCGGAGCACGGCCGACGCCGCCGACTGGAACGGGATGTACCCCGGCACGCGCGGGCGCACCCACGAGTCGTCGATCGTGGCCAGCGTGTTGCGGTAGAAGTCGCCGGATGCCGCGTTGACGGCGTCGTCGGTCCACGCCGAGCGCAGGCTCGGCTGGCCGTCGTTGGCGGGGATGAACCCGGCCTGCAGGTCGGGGTCGAGGAGCCCGGCGAGGTGGTCGACGAGCGCCTCGTCGGGGTGGCAGCGGGCGGAGAGCGCGATGCCCGTGCCGCCGATGGTCGAGCCGCGGCGGCCGCCCGGGGTCGCCGCCGGCGCGTCCTCGAACGCGAGTGCGCCGGGGCCGGTCGCGTTGGTCACGTAGCCGTAGACGAGCGGGATGTAGGCGATGTCGCGCGCCTGCTGCATGCGGTCGAGCAGGCCGATCGGGTTCTGCGCATCTGCGCCCGCGGGCTGGTGCGCGGCGAGCCGGGCGAGGATGCCGAACGCCTCGGCGCCTACGGACTCGGAGACGAGGCCCTCGCCCGGCACGACCCGCGGCTCCTCGCCGAGGGCGACGCAGAGCGACGCGAAGCTGAGGAACGCGTGCGGGCCGGCGAGGCTCAGCGCCACGGGCACGTCGAGCGCCTCGACCTCGACCCAGGTCTCGGGCGCGGTCTCGAGCAGCTCGGGCACGCGCACCGCGACCTGGGTCGCGGCGTCGAGCGGCAGCGCCCAGAGGTGACCGTCGAGCCGGTACGAGGTGAAGCTCGGGCCGACGCAGCCGGCCGCGAGGCGGTCGACCAGTGCTCGACCGAACAGGTCGTCGAGCGGCTGGAGGGACCCGTGCGCGAGCGCGTCGCCGAGGTGCGGGTGGTCGAGCACGATCACGTCGTAGCGCTCGGCGAGCTCCTCGATCGGCGTCGACTCGAAGCCCTCGAGCGGGTGCACGTCCCACGAGATGAGCGGGCGGTCGTCGCCGCCGAAGGCGTCCTCCGCGGCACGCTCGAGCGCGTGCCGGCCGCGCGGGTGGTCCCAGGTGAGTCCGCGGTACATCACGCCTCGACGGGCTCGGGCTCGGCGCGGGGCACGGCGTGCGCGGGCGCGGCCGGGTCGGGGGCGGAGGCCGAGGCGGGGGCATCCGTCGTCTCCTTCGCGGCGCCCGACGCGAGCAGCGCGTCGATCGCGGCGTCGTCGAACCCGGCCTGCGCGAGGATCTCGCGCGTGTGCTCGCCGACGCGCGGGGCGCCGCGGACGAGCTTGGGCGGGGTCTTGGAGAACCGGTACGGGAACCCGGGGGTCTTCACGTGCCCCTCGGTCGGGTGGTCGTACTCGATGAAGGTGCCGTTGTGCACGACCTGCGGGTCGTCGACGAGCTCCTGGTAGCCGTGCACGGGTCCGATCCACATGCCGGCCGCGCCGAGCGTCTCGATCCAGTAGCCCGACGGCTTCTCGGCGAGCTTCGCGGCGGTCTTGGCGTGGATCTCGTCGCGACGCGTCCAGCCCTCCACCTCGGAGTTCCAGCCCTCGAACGCGGGCTCGCCGATGAGGCGGCCGAGCTCGTGCAGGTCGGCGAACGCGAGCGCGACGAAGCCGTCGCTGGTCGCGAACACGCCGTAGGGGGCGCGGATGTAGACGTGCGCGTGCGGCTCGGCCGACCGCTCCTGGGTCTTCTTGCCGACGGTGAACACCGACAGCTCCTGCATCTGCAGGGTCGTCAGCGCGTCGAGCATGTTCACCGTGACGAGCTGGCCCTCGCCCGTGCGCTCGCGGTGCAGCAGCGCGGCGAGCACGCCCTCGAACGCGGTCGACGCGGTCACGGCGTCGGCGAGGTACTGGCCCGCGGGCGTCGGCTCGTCGCCGTGGCGGCCGGCCGAGAGCATCGCGCCCGACATGGCCTGCAGCAGCAGGTCCTGCCCGGGGCGGTCGCGGTACGGGCCGTCCTCGCCGTAGCCCGAGATCGACACGTAGACGATCGACGGGTTGATCGCGCGCAGCGACTCGTAGTCGACGCCGAGGCGCGCGGCGACGCCGGGGCGGTAGTTCTGCAGGAACACGTCGGCGTCGGCGACGAGGGCGCGCAGCGCCTCCTTGCCGGCATCCGACTTCAGGTCGAGGGCGACCGAGCGCTTGTTGCGGTTGAGCGACAGGAACGAGACGTTGATCTCGTTGCCCTGCGCGCCGCCCGCGGCGGCGTGACGCTGCCACTCGCCCGTGGTCGGCTCGACCTTGACGACGTCGGCGCCGAGGTCGCCCAGGCGCTGGGCGGCGAACGGCCCGGCCATGGCGATGGAGCAGTCGAGCACGCGGTAGCCCGCGAGCACTCCGGTGGACTCGGTCATCGTGTTCCCTTCGCGGCATCCGCCGTCTCGTGCTCGTGGACGCGCACCTCGGCGCCGCCCGCAGCGGACGACCGCAGCATGGCGTCGATCAGCTCGATCGAGCGCGCCGCCACCGTGGCATCCGAGTTGTTCTCCGTGCTCGCCCCCGTGATGAGGTCGATGAACCGGTTCGGCGGCACGATGCATTCGTACGCACCGGCGCCCGGCTCGATGTCGAGGTCCCACTTCTGACCGTCGTGGCGGTGCAGGCTGACCCGCTCGCGCTCGGTGTCGACGAGCAGTATGCCCTCGGTGCCGAAGATGCGGAGGTCCACCTGGTACGGGTCGCCGTCGGGCACGGTCGCGGCGCCCGAGAGCGAGCCGAGCGCGTGGTTGTCGAACGTGATCACGGCGGCGTCGTAGAGGTCGACGGCAGCGCCGGCAGTCGACACCTTGGACATGACGGATGCCGCCCGCAGCTCGGTCAGCCAGAACAGCAGCGCGCTCGAGTGGGTGACCTGGCCGTGCGCGTACCCGCCGCCGCGCGACGGCGACTGCCAGGTCGACGGGTCGGGCCCGCTGGTCTGCGAGTCCCAGAGCGCGCGGATGTGGTTCGTGTCGCCGGCGAACAGTCCGGTGGTGGGCGATGCCATGTTGCAGACGACGTGCTGGATCTCGCCCAGGTGGCCCGCCTCGACGAGCTTCCGCGCCTCGACCGTGAACGGCTTGTAGTTCCAGCCGTACGGGGCGAGGAAGTGCACGCCGGCCTCCTCGACGCGGCGCGCGAGCTCCCAGCCCTCGTCGGCGTGCAGGGTGACGGGCTTCTCGACGAGCACGTGCAGGCCGCGGTCGACCGCCTGCACCGCCTGCGCGAAGTGCAGGTCGTGCGGGGTCGTGACGACGACCGCGTCGAGCCCCTGGTCGAGCAGCTCGTCGTAGTCGCGCGTGGCCATGCCGAAGCCGAACTGGTCGCGCACGGCCGCGAGTTCAGGGCCGATGCCGCAGACGCCGACGAGCTCGACGTCGTCGCGCCCGGCGAAGATCGGGAAGTGGTTGCTGGTCGCCCACCAGCCGGCGCCGACCGCGCCGAGGCGCACCTTCCGGCTCATGCCGCGTCCCCCGTCCAGGTCCAGCGTCGTCGTCCGTCTTCAGCGGTGGCGGATGCCGCGAGCCCGCGCGCCTCCATGCGCTCGAGGTTCCCGGTGACCGGGAAGATCGAGTAGTCGAGGGCTTCCGGGGGCCACGGGCCGAGTGCCGGGCCGGCCGCGCGGATCAGTTCGAGCGCCGTGCTCGGGGCATCCTGACCCTTGAGCAGCCCGGCGAGGATCTCGTCGACCTGCTCGGTGTACGCCTCGCTCTCGTCGAGGAAGGCGGCGACGCCCTCGCCCTCGTAGACCGGGTAGTGCGCGGTGAGCAGCAGGTCGGCGTCGAGCGCTCGGAACGCGTGGATCGAGTCGACGTAGTCGGCGGTGTCGCGGTAGGTCGGCGGGAAGGCAGGACGGCCGTCGGCGAACGGCACGGTCGCGCCGAGGGTCGCGTCGCCGATCATGAGCGCGCGGTTCTCGGGGTCGTACACGGCGACGTGGCCCGGGCTGTGGCCGGGCACGTGCAGCACGGTGACGCTGCGGCCGCCGAGGTCGAAGGTCTCGCCGCCCTCGAGCGCGCGGTCGACGGGCACGAGCTGCGCCCACTCGCGGATCGACGCCGTCAGCTCGGGCGGGTCGACGAAGCCGTCGGTGTCGATGAACTCGCCGTAACGGGAGTCGATGAGCGCCTCGACGTCTTCGACCAGCGGCACGTCGGCGGCGCCCGCCATGACCTGCACGTGCGGCAGCGCCTCCGTCAGGGCGCGGTTGCCGCCCGTGTGGTCCCAGTCGCAGTGCGTGTTGACGGCCCACTTCACCTTCGCGCGCGGAATGCCCACCTCGTCGAGGTACGGCAGCAGCGTCTCGGTGATCGACGCCGGCACGCCCGTGTCGACGAGCAGCGCGGCATCCGTGCCGACCAGCAGGTAGAGGGCGACGAAGCGCTCTTCGAGGGGTGCCTGCACGCGGTGCAGGCCGGGGCGGATCTCCATCGGTCCTGGTCTCTCTCGTGTCGGTGTGTCAGCTCGCGTCGGGGAGGCTCAGCGCTCGACGCCGTCGAGCAGCATGCGGAGGCCGGCGCGGGTCGGACGCATGTGCGGCCCCGCGGGGTTGGCCCAGCCGGCGCCCTCGCGGGCGGCGGCGATCGCGGCCTCGTCGATGCGGATGCCCGCACCGGGCTCGTCGCCCAGCACGATGCCGCCGTCGACGACCTCCTGGTCGACGTGCACGCCGGGCGCGTAGTCGAGCGCCTGCACCTCGGTGGTGAGGTGGTTCGGCACGGCGGTCGCCACGTGCACGACCGCGGGGTTCGCGTTGTGGCCGACGATGCTCACCGGCAGGTCGCGCACGGCCGCCGCGAACGACAGGCGCTGGAAGTGGGTGACGCCCCAGATCGAGCCCGCCTGCACGATGTCGGGCGCGCCCGCCTCGAACAGCGGACGGAACTGCTCGACGCCGGTGAGGTTCTCGCCGGTCGCGACCGCGGCACGGATCGCGTCGCTCAGGCGCGCGTGGCCCACCGCGTCCCACCGGCGCAGCGGCTCCTCGACCCACACCAGGTCGAAGTGCTGCTCGATCGCCGAGACGTAGCGCACGGCCTGCTTCACCTGCCACGACTCGTTCGAGTCGATCATCAGCCCGGGGGCATCCGTGTGTGCCGACAGCGCGTCGCGCATGATGCCGAGTCGCCGCAGGTCGGTGTCGAGGTCGAGCCCGCCCTTGAGCTTGCCGGCGACGTAGCCGCGCTCGGCGTACTGGCCGTAGAAGGCGTGCAGGTCGTCGTCGGGCAGGGCGATGTCGAGGCCCGACGCGTAGCCGGGCACGAACCGGTCGCGGCCGCCGAGCATGCGCCAGAGCGGTTCGCCGGCGGCCTTGGCCTTGAGGTCCCAGATGGCGGAGTCGAGGGTGGCGATGCCCCCGTAGGTCGCACCGGCGTGGCTCGACTTGAAGACCTGGGCGAGCATGCGGTCGAACAGCGCCGAGACGCTGCGCGGGTCCTCCCCTCGATCGCCGGGAAGAGGCGGGCGAGGTCGGCGTGCGAGCCGATGCCGGCGCCCTCGAGGCCGGTGTCGGTCTCGAGGATGACGATGGGGACGTCGGTGACGGCATCGGGGATGTGGCCGTTGGCGTCGCCGATGGCTCGCCGCCATTCGTGCTGCGCGGTGAGGGTGCGATACCCGGTGATCTTCATATCGTCCTTGATGTCGTCACGCGGTAGGATTCAACATACATCATACAACTTTACGGAGCGGATGTCACGGGGCAGCGTCGCCCGGCCCGGTCGCCACCGGGCGGGGCGCCGATGCCTCGCGACCGCCGGGGGCGACCTCCCGCCGCAGGGAGCGTCCTCCCCGACCGCGGGAGTGTCCTCCCCCGCAGCGGGAGCGTCCTCCCGACCGCGCCGGACCCGACCGTTAGGATGCAAGCCATGTCCAACCCCGCCGGCCTTCCGAGCACGGGTGTGCCGAGCACCGGTTCCGGCGCCTCCGGCTCGCCCGCCATCCTCGGCGCGGGCAGCCGCCGCACGCCGAATGCCCGACTCGGTGTCGTCGTCGTGCACGACCTGGTCAGCGCGATCGTGACCGGCGAGGTGCAGCCCGGCGACCTCCTCCCGACCGAGTCGGTGCTCACCGAGCACTTCGGCGTGAGCCGCACCGTGATCCGCGAGTCGGTGAAGCGGCTCGAGGAGAAGGGGCTCGTGCGCGTCACCCAGGGGCGCGGTACCGAGATCACCGACCCGTCCGAGTGGAACATCCTCGACCGGGTCGTGCTGGGCGCATTCGTCGAGCACGACGCGACGCTCGGCATCCTCGACGAGATCGCGGTGATCCGCGCGCAGCTCGAGTCGGTCATGGCGGCCGGCTGCGCCTCGCGGCGGAGCGATGCCGACCTCGACGCCCTGCGCGCCGCCATGGAGGAGATGCACCGCACGGTCGACGACACCGAGGGCTTCGCGCAGTCCGACATCGACTTCCACGTGCTCGTGATGGACATCTCGGGCAACCGGCTGGCCGAGGGCATCGCGCGCACGCTCGTCGCGCGCGCACGCGACAACTCGCGCTTCTACGGCGCGCCCGGCCCCGAGGCGCCGACCGAGACGCTGGCCGAGCACGAGGCGATCCTCGACGCGATCGCCGCGGGCGATGCGGAGGCGGCCGCGCGCCTCATGTCCGACCACATCACCACCGCCTGGGAGCGTCGCCGCATCCCCCGCGAGGCCTGACGCGCAAGCGGCGCCCCACACGGCACCCCGCCCCTCGATTCGGCACGCTGAACTCGTTTCGGCAGGTCGAGTTCGACGTGCCCAACCGCGTTCGACGTGCTGGAGCGACGCGCACGTGCCCGGTCTTCCCGCACCGGCACGTGCCGATCACACCGGCCCGCGTTGTTCACGCGGGCACGCGCTGCAGCACGGGCCGGTGCGACTTCGACGGGCCGGCGTGACTGGCACGTGCCCGGTCGGCGCCGCACCAGCGTGGAGCGGGCACCCGGCACGTGCCGGGATGCGGCCTTCGAGTGGGCGCGTCAGCCCTGGGCGCGGGCGAACTGGTCGCGGCGCGTGCGCGCGGCGAGCGGGTGCAGGCGGTCGGCCACGGGGCGCGGGCCGGCGCCGGAGACGTCGGGCACGCGGATGCCGAGGTCGTGCACCGGGGAGTCGTCGGCCACGGCGAACTCGCGGCGGGTGCCGGGCTCGCCGGAGGCATCCGCTCGCCCCTCGGCGGACTCGCCCGAGAGCTCGCCCGACGGGGAATCGACGAACCGCGGGTCAGCGACGACCGAGTGCCGGTCGTGCCCGAGCTCGCGCCACGCGTCGTCCATCGGCTCGACGATCGACCACTCGAGCCGACCATCGGGCCCCGCCGCCTTCTCGCCGTTCGCCGCGAGCACGGCACCGGCGACCGGCGCCTCGTCCCAGAACAGGTTGAGGTCGCTCACGATCGTGTACTCGCGCAGGTCGCGCGGGCCGGGCGTGCCGGTGAAGCCGGGCGACGACGAGCCCAGCAGCAGGTTGCGCTCCATCGTGAAGGACACGAGCTGCTCGGGCCGCGTGATCGACACCTGCCCGTTGCCGCCGTAGGCGAACACGTTGTGGCGGATGATCGACTCGCGCCCGTAGTGGTGGTGGTAGCACTGGCTCGACACGTGGTGCACCACGTTGTCCTCGATCACGACGTGGCTCGAGCCCTCGTCGAGGTAGATGCCCCAGCCACCGTAGTTCGCGCACTCCACGTCGTGGATGTGGTTGCCGCGCACGACCGTCCCGGGCGCGATGCCGAGCAGGTAGACCCCGCCCATGTCGTTGAGCAGCCCCTGGCCGAGGTCGTGGATGTGGTTGCCGACCACGAGGTTGCCCTGCGAGGGGCTGTCCTCGTAGTCCCACATCCAGCCGACCGAGATGCCGGTGTAGAAGAAGTCGCGGATGCGGTTGTGCGCGATCACGTTGTGCGCGCCGTGCTGGAAGAGCACCGCGACGCAGCTCGGGTAGACGCGCCCGCCGCGCTCGATGTCGTTGTCGCTGACCTCGTTCGAGCGATTGAAGTCGGCGGATGTCGCGTCGACCGAGCCCCCGAGCGCACCGCGCCCGCACCCAGGTCGACGAACCGCGACCCGCTCACGAGGTTGCCGCGGCTGCCCGGGCCGAGGCTCAGGCCGTAGCCGCCGACGTGCGAGATCGCACCGTCGACGAACGCGCACGAGCGCGCCCCGTCGAACTGCACGGCCGCCGGCACGGTGCTCGCCGCCTGCACGTCGGCCGCGAACGGCACGTCGGTCGGCAGCACCGGGTCCTCGCGCACGCCGAACGGCGGCACCGCGGGCGGCACCTCGGCGAAGTCGGCGTAGGCGAACGAGACGCCCTCGAAGCGCACCTCGCGCACCGGGGCGGCCCCGGTGCCGGTCAGGCGCACGAACACGTCGAGCACCGGCATCCGCACGTCGAGGTCGTCGGCGGTCTCGCCGGGCCGCGGCAGGTAGAGCACCTGCGGCCCGTCGGCGCCGGCGAGCAGGCCGGTCGCGTCGAGGTACCACTCGCCGGGCACGTGCCCGAACGACTCGGCCACGTTCTCGAGGCGGTAGCGCGCGAACGTCTGCGCCGCGTCGTCGCGCAACGCGAAGATGCTGCGCAGCGAGCTCGCGATCTCGCGCCGGTCGCGGTCGATCGACGTGATCGGCATGCGCTCCTGCACCCAGTAGTGGGGCACGACGACCTCGACCCGCTCGGGTTCGGCCAGTTCCGGCACATCCCCGGACGCGTACGTGAACCGATCGGCGCCGTCGAACAGCGTCTCGACGAAGCCGGCGGTCGGGTCGAGCCCCGCGACCGACTCCATGCGCAGGAACCCGCCGCCGACCGGGAACGACGGGCGCGGCGCCCGCTCCCCGCCGACGTACAGCGCACGCCCGCGCGCGGCCGGCGCGGGGGCGGCCAGCGCCGACACCCCGTTCACGTCCACGGACCGCCACCCGGTCACCGGCACCGCACCCTCGAACACCGGCGGCGCCGCATCGTCGAGTGCCGAGAACGTCGTGAACGAGTCATCCGGCCCGAGCTCGAGGGTCTCCGACTGCCGGTACACCCCGCCCATCAGCCAGACGACCGCCCGCTGCCCGGGTGCCCGGCGCTGCCGCACCAGGCGCATCGCCGAGTGCAGGTCGCGCACGGGATACCCGCGCGAGCCGTCGCCGTAGACCGAGCCCTCCGGACCCGCGTACACCTCGATCCGGTCGGTCGTCATGGCCTAGCCCTTCGTCGCGCCCGCGGTGACACCCGCCGTGATCTGCCGCTGGAAGATCAGGTAGACCACCACGAGGGGCAGCACCACGAGCAGCACGCCGGCGAGGTAGGTCGGCACGTTGTCGGGGTACTGGCCGCGCAGCGCGCTCACCCCCACCATCACCGTACGTTGGTCGGGCGACTGCATCACGAGCAGTGCGATGAGGATGTCGTTCCAGCAGAACAGCGCGTTCAGGATGCCCATCGACAGCAGCGCGGGCTTGCCGAGCGGCAGCATGATGCGGCCCCACACGCCCCACAGGTTGTTGCCGTCGACACGCGCCGCCTCGGTGATCTCCTTCGGTATGCCCGAGTAGAACGAGGCCATGAAGAACACCGTGAACGGCAGGAACTGGGAGACATAGGCGATGATCAACCCCGCGTAGGTGTTGATCGTGCCCATGTCGCTCATCAGCTTGATGAACGGCACCATGATCACCTGGAACGGGATCATCATCGTGCCGAGGATCACGAGGAACATGACCCGGTTGCCGCGGAACGTCAGGTGGCTGATCGCGTACCCCGCCATCGAAGCGAGGATCAGGATGATCACGACGGATGCCACCGTGACGATGATCGAGTTCAGGTAGTAGCGCCCCATGTTCGCCTGGTTCCAGGCGTCCACGAAGTTCTGGATGTTGAACGTCGTCGTCACGCCCAGCCGGTCGAGCACGTACTCGCGGCGGTCCTTCAGGGCGATGTTGACGGCGTACACCATCGGGTAGATGGTCGCGACGGCCAGCAGCGCCATCGGGATGGCGATGACCCATCGCGAGATGCGTTCGGCGCGCATCACGACTCCTTCGTGGCGCGACGGAGCACGCGGATCTGGATGAGCCCGATCACGAGCACGATCAGCAGCAGGAACACGGATGCCGCGGAGGCCAGCGCCGGGCGCGCCTCGCCGTTGAGCTTCCAGATGAGGAACTCGGGCAGGTACGACGCCGCGCCGGGGCCGCCGGCCGTCATCGTGTACAGCAGGCCGAAGAGGCCGGTGAGCATGCCGATGGTGGTCGTGACGAACACGAACTGGATGGTCTGGCTGAGACCGGGGATGATCACGTGCCAGATGGTCTGCGGGAAGTTCGCCCCGTCGATCTTGGCCGCGTCGAGCAGCTGCTGGTCGAGGGTCGAGAAGCCGGCCAGGAAGATGACCAGCGCCATGCCGAAGGTCGCCCAGATGTGCACCGTGAGCACGCTCGGCAGCGCGGTCATGGTCTGGCCGAGGTAGTCGACCGTGGGCAGCCCCACGCTCTCGGCCATGGCGTTCAGCGGGCCGTTCGCGCCGAGCACGATGTTGAAGATCGCGCCGATGATGATCGGCGAGAGCACCACCGGCAGGAAGTAGACGCTGCGGTAGAACTTGTGCCCCGGCACCTTGATGAAGATGAACGTCGCGAGCAGCCCGGCTACCAGCACCTCGAGCGGCACGAACAACAGCACCACGAGCACATTGCGGGCGGATGCCTGGAAGCGCTCGTCCTGCAGGAGGAAGAGGTAGTTGTCGAAGCCGACGAAGACGCCGTTGAGCTCCTGGTCTCCGGTGAAGGAGAAGTTGATGCCGAGCAGCAACGGGTAGATCCGGAACACCAGGAGGATCAGCAGGACCGGCAGTACCAGCAGGTACGGGGTCACCGTCTCCGAGGTGATCTTGCGCTTGCGCCGCGGCACCTTGGGGGTGCGCCGCGGCCAGCCCGGGCTGGGGTCCGAGAGGACCACAGCCCGGGTGGACGTGGGGGCGGTCATGATCAGCCTTCCGAAGCCGCCAGCTGGCTCGCCGCGTCGTCGACGGTCACCTCGCCGACCAGCATCTGCTGGCCGAGGCGGTGGAGCAGGTCGAGCGTGTCGCCGCCGAGCGCCGTGTGCAGGAGCGGCTTGCTGCCGGGCAGCTCGGCCACGATGTCCTGCGCGGACTGGATGTCGGTGTCGAGCTCGATGGTCGTGTCGGAGACGATCTGGCCGCCGGCGATCGAGTAGTTCGCCAGCGCGTCGCGGTCGACGGTCGCCTTGATCCAGTCGACGCCGAGGTCGAGCTTGTCCTCGTTGAGCACGCCGTAGCCGATGCCGCCCTCGATGGGCAGCGCGAGCGTGGTGCCGTCGTTGACCGTGACCGGCATCATGAAGCCGAGGTCGTCGCCGAGGAAGTCGTCGAACTGCTTCCAGTGGGCGATGCCCGACGAGAGGCCGATGACCATCGCGGCGCTGCCGCCGGAGAACAGGTCGAACGAGTCGTTGAACATGGCGGTCGAGTTCGCGCCGTCGTTGTACCAGCCGTCGGCCGCGGTGTCGGCCCAGAGCTGCAGCACCTGCTTGGAGTGCTCCGACTCCCAGTCGCGCTCGCCGTCGATCCAGGCGTCGTACTCCTCGGGCGTGAAGATGCCCGAGCCGAAGCCCGACATGAAGAACTCGATGCCGAGGCCCTCCTTGTTGCCGAGCGCGAAGCACGACACGTCGGTGCTGCTCGCGATGGTGTCGCACGCGTCGGCCAGCTCGTCCCACGTGGTCGGCGGGTTCTCGGGGTCGAGGCCGGCCTCGGCGAAGATCGCCTTGTTGTAGTAGATCGGGAAGCCCTGGAGGAACATCGGGGCGGAGTAGATCTCCCCGCCGTCCTCGAAGGCGGGCCAGCCGGCGAGCTGGTCGTAGATGTCGGCGAGCTCGTCGGTGACCGGCGTGAGCTGGTTGGTGCGCGACTTCAGCTGCGTGCCGCCGTTGAACAGGGCCAGGTCGGGACCGGTGCCGGCCTCGATCGCCGAGCCGAGCAGCGTGTAGTACTGGTCGAACGGCTGCGAGACGATCTCGACCTCGACGTCGGGGTGCTGCTCGGCGAAGACCGCGAGCACCTCGTCCTGGTACGCGGATGCCGCGTCGTCGGAGTTGCCCCAGTTCCAGACGACGAGCGTGCCGTCTTCGGCCGACTCTCCGGTGGGGGTGGATGCTGCGCCGCCACAGGCGGAGAGGGCGAGAACCGCCCCGACTCCGATGGCGACCGGTGCTACGAACCGCTTCATTGCGATGCCTCTCATCTCTGGGAATGCGTGCCGGCACCGCGGGTCGACGGTGACAGGCGACAGGAACTTCTGCTGGGAGCAAACATACTACGTATCATCACTACGGTCAAACACTCATCCGATGACCGCCCCTCCGGTGCGCGCGCAGGCGCCCGGACACGACGGCGGGCCGGGGAGTCTCCCCGGCCCGCCGTCGATTCTCTCCCGCGATCAGCCCTTCTGGCGAACCCGCAGGTGCGTCACCCCCGCATCGACGTCGAGCGAGATGCCCGCGATCGACACCGAGCGCGGGTTCGCGAGGTACAGCACGGCCGCCGCGACCTCCTCGGGCGTCACCATGCGACCCGTCGCCTGGCGGGCGTCGAGCGCGGCACGCTCGGCGACCGGGTCGTCGAAGCCCTGCAGCATCCGCTCGACGAACGGGGTGTACACGGTCGCCGGGCTCACGCAGTTGACCCGCACGCCCTCGGCGATGTGGTCGGTCGCCATCGCGTAGGTGAGTGCCATCACCGCACCCTTCGACGCGCCGTAGACCGCGCGCTGGGGCAGGCCGTTGAGCGCCGCGATCGAGCACATGTTGACGATCGCCGCGTGCTCCGACTTCCGCAGCCAGGGCAGCGCGGCCGCGCTCACCCGGGCCATGCCCACCACGTTCACGTCGAGCACGCGGGCCCACTCGTCGTCGGATGCCTCCTCGACGGTGCCCACCGAGCTCACGCCGGTGTTGTTCACGAGCACGTCGATGCCGCCGTGGTCGGCCGCGACCCGCGCGATCGCCGCCTCCACCGAGGAACGATCACGCACGTCGGCCGTGTACCCGGCGATCCCGTCGGGCAGTCCGCCGGCATTCAGGTCGAGCACCGCGACGGTCGCACCCTCCGCGGCGAGCGCGGTGGCGGTTGCGAGCCCGATGCCGGATGCCCCGCCGGTGACGACCGCGACGAGGCCGGTGAAGTCGCCGGCGCTCATGCCTGCACCATCCGCTGCTCCTGGCGGCCGAGCCCGTCGATCTCGAGGGACACGACATCGCCCTCGCGCAGGTAGGGGTTGCCCTCGATGCCGAGCGCGACGCCGGCCGGGGTTCCCGTGTTCAGCACGTCGCCCGGGTGCAGCACCATGAACTGGCTGAGGTACCAGATGACGTGCGCGACGTCGAAGATCATGGTCGCGGTCGTGCCGTCCTGGTGCATGGTGCCGTTCACCGAGAGGCGCAGCCCGAGCGCCTGCGGGTCGGGCACCTCGGATGCGGGCACCAGCGCCGGCCCGAAGGGGTTGAACGTCTCGCAGCTCTTGCCCTTGTCCCACTGGCCGCCGCGCTCGAGCTGGAACTCGCGCTCCGAGACGTCGTGCGAGGTGGCGTATCCGGCGACGTGCGCGAGCGCGTCGGCGGGCGACTCCAGGTAGCGGGCCGTCGTGCCGATCACGACGCCGAGCTCGACCTCCCAGTCGGTCTTGGTCGAGTTCCGCGGGATGAGCACGTCGTCGTAGGGGCCGACCATGGTCGACGGGTCCTTCATGAAGACGACCGGCTCGTCCGGCACCGCGAGGCCCGACTCCTCCGCGTGGTCGCGGTAGTTGAGGCCGATGCAGACGATCTTGCCGGGGCGGGCGATCGGGGCGCCGACGCGCAGGCCCGCGGCATCCGGCAGCACCGGCAGTTCACCGGCGTCGAGCGCGGCGCGGGCGCGGGCGATGCCGTCGGCGGCGAGGAAGGCGCCGTCGATGTCGGCGGTCAGGCCGCGCAGGTCGTAGCTGGTGCCCTCGTGCTGGAGGACGGGGATCTCCTCGCCGGGGGCGCCGAGGCGGGCGATGTTCACGGGGTGGTTCCTTTCGGTCGAACTCGGGGTCGTGGTGCAAGAATGGTCAGATGACTGAGACGTCGACGGTGGATGAGCAGCCCGATGTTCCGGCCCGATCGCAGACCGACGTGGTCATCGCGGGCATCAAGGGCATGATCACCGACGGGCGGCTCGGCCCCGGATCGCGGCTGCCGATCGAGCGCGACCTCGCGACCGAGCTCGGCGTCTCGCGCGGGTCGCTCCGCGAGGGTGCGTGCGCTCGCCATCCTGGGCGTGCTCGAGACCCGCCAGGGCGACGGCACGTACGTCACGTCGCTCGATCCGGAGCGGCTGCTGAGCCCGCTCGGCATCCTCGCCGAGCTGCACACCCCGGCGCACGCGGGGCACCTGCTGGCCGTGCGACGCGTGCTCGAAGCGGAGAGCGCCGCCCTCGCGGCATCCGCCCTCACCGACGACGACCTCGCCGCGCTCGACGCGATCCTCGACGAGGTCGACGGCATCCTCGCCAGCGACCCCGACATGGACCTCGAACGTTTCATCGACACCGACACGGCGTTCCACCGGCGCATCGCGCAGGCGAGCGGCAACCCGGCGCTCGCGGGCATGATCGACAGCCTCGTGGGGCGCACCCACCGCGCCCGCCTCTGGCGCGCGATCACCGAGCGCGGCACCGTGCGCGAGACGCAGGGCGAGCACCGGGCGATCCTCGCCGAACTGCGGGCGCACGACCCGGAGCGGGCGCGCATCCGCATGGCCGTGCACATCCTCGGGGTCGAGGAGTTCGCGACCGCGCACGCCGGCGACGAGGCATCCGACCCCGCCCCGTGACGCACGCGACCGCTCACGCAACGGCGCGCACCCCGGCCCAGTAGCCGCCGTCGGGGTAGGCGTACTCGGCGACGGATGCCTCGAGCATCTCGGCGCTGTACCCCGGCTGCGACGGCAGCACGTAGTTGCCGTGCTCGACCACGCACGGGTCGACGAAGTGCTCGTGCAGGTGGTCGACGAACTCGGTGACGCGGTCGTCGAGCGAGCCCGACACGGCCACGTAGTCGAAGATCGACAGGTGCTGCACGAGCTCGCAGAGCCCGACGCCGCCGGCGTGCGGGCAGACCGGCACGTCGAACTTCTTCGCCATGAGGTACACCGCGAGGATCTCGTTGATGCTCGCGAGCCGCGCGGAGTCGAGCTGGCAGTAGTCGATCGCGCCGGCCTGGAACATCTGCTTGAACAGCACGCGGTTCATGCCGTGCTCGCCGGTCGCGACGCCGATCGGCGAGACGGCCTTGCGCACGGCGGCGTGGCCGAGCACGTCGTCGGGGCTCGTCGGCTCCTCGATCCAGTGCGGCTGGAACTCGGCGAGCGCGCCGACCCACTCGATGGCCTGCGGCACGTCCCACACCTGGTTCGCGTCGATCATGAGCTTCGCGTCCCACCCGATCACCTCGCGCGCGATGCGCAGGCGCCGGATGTCGTCGTCGAGGTTCGCACCGACCTTCAGCTTCACGTGGCCGTAGCCCTCGTCGACGGCCTCCTGCAGCAGGCGGCGGAGCTTGTCGTCGCTGTAGCCGAGCCAGCCGGCGCTCGTCGTGTAGCAGGGGTAGCCGCCGCGTGCCTCGAGGTCGACGATGCGGTCGGCGCGGGTCGGGGCCATCTCCTCGAGCAGGGCGATCGCCTCGTCGCGCGTGAGGGCGTCGGAGAGGTAGCGCAGGTCGGCCACGTCGACGAGCTGCTCGGGGGTCATCTCGGCGAGCAGGCGCCAGAGCGGCACGCCGGCGCGGCGCGCGGCCATGTCCCAGAGCGCGTTCATCACGGCGGCCATGCCGAGGTGCACGACGCCCTTCTCGGGCCCGAGCCAGCGCAGCTGCGAGTCGGAGGCGAGCTCGCGGTAGACGGCGCCGAGGTCGTCGAGCAGGGCGTCGACGTCGCGGCCGACGAGCGGGGCGGCGTGCTGGCGTGCGGCCTCGGCGCAGAGGTCGTTGCCGCGGCCGATCGTGAAGGTGAAGCCGTAGCCGGCGAGGTCGCCGTCGGTCTCGAGCACGACGTAGGCAGCGGAGTAGTCGCCGTCCTTGTTCATGGCGTCGGAGCCGTCCATGCTGAGCGAGGTCGGGAAGCGCACGTCGTGGACGGTGACGGCGGTGATGGTGGTCATGCGGTGGGTGCTCCGTTCGGGGCGTGGGTGACGGCGGATGCCTCCGAGGCATCCGCTCGCGAATGCAGTGCGTCGGCGCGCAGCAGGCCGCGCTCGGCGAGCGCGTGCCAGAGTTCGTCGGGGATGTCGGTGGAGTAGCGCTCGAGGGTGCTCGCCACGTGCGCCTCGGTGCGGGTGCCGACGACGACCGAGACGACGGCCGGATGCCGCAGGGGGAACGCGATCGCGGCCTCCGGCAGGGTGACGCCGAACTCGGCGCACGTCGAGGCGATGGCGCGGGCCCGCGCGATCACCTCGGCGGGCGCGGGACCGTAGTCGTAGTGCGCGTCGTCGGGCACGGTGGGCGCGGCCATGAGGCCCGAGTTGTAGACGGCCGCGGCGACGATGCCGACGCCGCGTTCGGCGGCGACGGGCAGCAGGTCGTCGAGCGAGTTCTGCTCGAACAGCGTGTAGCGGCCCGCGAGCATCACGACGTCGAGGTCGCTCTCGCGCACGAAGCGCGCGGGCAGCGCCGACTGGTTCATGCCGGTGCCGATCGCGCCGACGACGCCCTGGTCGCGCAGCTCGACGAGGGCGGGGAAGGCGCCGGCGAGCGCCTCGTCGCCGTGGTGGTCGGGGTCGTGCACGTAGACGACGTCGATGCGGTCCGTGCCGAGGCGCTTGAGGCTCTGCTCGATCGAGCGGAGCACGCCGTCGCGCGAGAAGTCCCAGACGCGCTTCGTGTCGGCGGGCACGACGAAGCCCTGGTCGTCCTGCCGGTCGGCGGTCTCGGGGCTCGGCACGAGCAGGCGCCCGACCTTGGTCGAGAGCACGTACTCGTCGCGCGGGCGTCCGGCGAGCGCGGCGCCGAGCCGGCGCTCGGAGAGCCCGAGCCCGTAGTGCGGCGCGGCGTCGAAGTAGCGGATGCCGGCATCCCAGGCCGCGTCGACGGCGGCGGCGGATGCCTCGTCGCTCGTCTCGCGGTTCAGGTTGCCGAACTGGGCGACGCCCATGCCGATCTCGGTGAGCGGCAGGCCGGTGCGGAGCGCACGGCTCTCCATCGAGGTGCTCCTTCGTGTTTCCCTGCACCGCGCGTGGTCTCCGCGGGTGCGCACCGCAGCGTGGGTGCGTCTAAAGATTAGATCAATTTTGCGAGCGACGCATCCCGTAGGCTCAGTTTGGCGGATTCTTGGCGCACGGCCTACAATTCACTCGCCCATTCATCGGACATTCTGGAGCACCTGATGCGCACAGTCGCGTACGTCGGCGAACACACCCTCGAGACCCGTGAAGCGGAGCCGGCTCCCCCGGTGCGGGCCAGGTCCGCATCCGCGTGGCCTACGTCGGCCTCTGCGGCACCGACCTGCACATCGTCCACGGCAACATGGACGCCCGCGTGGAGATGCCGCTGGTGTTCGGCCACGAGATGAGCGGCACCGTCGAGTCGGTCGGCGAGGGCGTCTCCGACTGGGCCGTGGGCGACCTCGTCACGGTCATGCCGCTCGACTGGGACGGCACCTGCCCGGCCTGCCTCGCGGGCAACACCCATATCTGCCAGCACCTCGACTTCATCGGCATCGACTCCCCCGGTGCGCTGCAGGAACTCTGGAACGTGCCCGCCCACACGCTCGTGCGCATGCCCGAGGGCATCGCCCTCGACGCCGCCGCGCTCGTCGAGCCGGTCGCCGTCGCCGTGCACGACGTGCGGCGCTCGGAGCTCGCGCCCGGCGACCGCGCGGTCGTCATCGGCGGCGGTCCGATCGGCGTGCTCATCGCCACGGTCGCGCGCCACTTCGGCGCCGAGGTCGCGGTGATCGAGCTCGACCCCGCGCGACGCGCGCAGATCGAGGGCCTCGGCTTCGTCACGATCGACCCGCGCGAGACCGACCAGGTCGCGTGGGTCGAGGAGTGGACCGGCGGCGCAGGTGCCGACGTCGTCTTCGAGGTCTCGGGAGCTGCGGCCGCCGTGCTCGGCGCGACCTCGCTCGCCAAGGTGCGCGGCACGCTCGTCGTCGTCGCGATCCACCCGACCCCGCGCGAGATCGACCTGCAGCGCGTGTTCTGGCGTGAGCTGCGCATCCTCGGCGCGCGCGTCTACCAGCGCCCCGACTTCGAGACCGCGGTCGAGCTCATCGCCGACGGCGTCATCCCGACCGACCTCATGATCACGCGCGTCGTGCCCATGGAGGAGACTCAGGCGGCGTTCGCCGACCTCGAGGCCGGCAAGGCCATGAAGATCCTCGTCGGGGTCTCGGGCTCGGGCGATGCCGACGAGGCATCCGCCACCACCGAGGAGGCACTCGCATGAGCGCGTTCGACCTCACCGGGAAGCTCGCCGTCGTCACGGGCGCGAAGCGCGGCATCGGCCACGGCATGGCCGTCGCCCTCGCCGAGGCGGGCGCGGATGTCATCGGCGTGAGCGCCACCATCGAGGCATCCGGCAGCGCAATCGGCGAGGCCGTCACGAGCCTCGGCCGCAACTTCGAGGCGCGCGCCGTCGACTTCGCCGACCGGGCCGCGGTGCTCGCGTTCGGCGACGAGCTCGCGGAGCGCGCCCCCGACATCCTCGTGAACAACGCCGGCACCATCGAGCGCGCGCCGGCGGCGGAGCATCCGCTCGAACTCTGGGACCGCGTGATCGAGGTCGACCTCTCGAGCCAGTTCGCGCTGACCCAGAAGGTCGCCGCGCCGATGCTCGCGCGCGGCTCGGGCAAGGTCATCTTCACCGCGAGCCTGCTGAGCTTCCAGGGCGGCATCAACGTGCCGGGCTACGCGTCGGCCAAGTCGGGCATCGCGGGGCTCACGAAGGCGCTCGCGAACGAGTGGGCGTCGCAGGGCGTGAACGTGAACGCGATCGCGCCGGGCTACATCGCGACCGACAACACGCAGGCGCTGCAGGACGACCCCGACCGGTCGCGGTCGATCCTCGAGCGCATCCCCGCCGGGCGCTGGGGCCGCGCGTCGGATCTCGGCGGTGCGACGGTGTTCCTGGCGTCGCCGGCGTCGGATTACGTCTCGGGTATCGTGCTGCCCGTGGACGGCGGATGGCTCGGGCGATGATGCTCGACGGCGTCGGCATCGTGCCGGTCGTCGTGATCGACGACGCGGCGCAGGCGCCCGGGCTCGTGGCCGCGCTGGCCGCAGGCGGCATCCGCTGCGCCGAGATCACGATGCGCACGGATGCAGGGATCGACGCGATCCGCGAGGCCACCGCCGCGCTGCCCGACGGCTTCCTGGTGGGTGCCGGCACGGTGCTGACGGGGGCAGACGTCGACCGCGCCGTCGACGCGGGCGCGCGGTTCATCGTGTCGCCCGGGCTCGACGACGAGGTGCTCGCGCGGTGCGCCGCGCTCGACGTGCCGGTCGTGCCGGGCGTCGCGACCGCGACCGAGGTGCAGCGGGCGCTGCGCGCCGGACTCGACCACCTGAAGCTCTTCCCCGCCGGGGTGCTCGGCGGGCTGGCGATGATCTCGGCGCTGGCCGGGCCGTTCCCCCAGGTGCGCTTCCTGCCGAGCGGTGGCGTGAGTCCGTCGAACGCGGCGGAGTACGCAGCGTCGCCGCACGTGTTCGCGGTGAGCGGCAGCTGGATGGCGCCGCGCGACCTCATCGCCGCGGGCGACTGGGACGAGATCACTCGCCGGTCGCGTGCGGCGATGGAGTTGGTGGGGGCCTGATGGCTGCCGGCGGTCTCGCAGGCGAGGGGCGGGCGGATGCCGCTGGGCCCGCGTCGCCCGTGGCATCCGGCCGTGTGCTGACCGTCGGCGAGGGCCTCGCGGTGCTGCGCGCGCGCGACATCGGGTCGCTCGTGACCGTCGGCGACCTCGTCGTCGGCACCGGCGGCGCCGAGGGCAACGTGGCGATCGGGCTCGCGCGGCTCGGCACGCCCGTGACCTGGCTCGGCCGGGTCGGCGACGACGGCTTCGGTCGTCGCGTCGTGCGCGAGCTGCGCGCCGAGGGGGTCGACGTGGTCGCCCCGGTCGACGCGGGTGCGCCGACCGGTCTGCTGGTCAAGTCGACGCCCGCCGCCGGTCGCACCGATGTCGCGTACTACCGCGCGGGCAGTGCGGGCAGTCGCCTCGAGGCATCCGACCTCGACGCCGTCGACGTGGCCGAGTTCGCGCTCGTGCACGTCACGGGCATCACGCCGGCGCTGTCTGCGAGCGCCTCCGGTGCCGTCGATGCGCTCGTGGCCCGGGCGGTCGCCGCGGGCGTCCCGGTGTCGTTCGACGTGAACCACCGGTCGAGCCTGTGGGCCGATGCGGATGCGGCCGCCGAGCGGTACCGCGCGCTCGCCGCGCAGGCCTCCGTCGTGTTCGCCGGGGACGACGAGGCGGCGTTGCTGGTGGGGCCGGGTTCGCCCGAGGAGTTGGCTGAGCGGCTGGCGGGGCTCGGGCCGGCCGAGGTCGTGATCAAGCTCGGCGCCGAGGGGGCGCTCGTGCGCACGGGCGCCGGTGCCGTCGATGGTGGCACCCGCCACGACGGTCGCGCGGCCGACAGCGACGGAACGCCGCAGGTGCTCCGGCGCGCGGCCGTGCCGGTCGAGGTCGTCGACACCGTCGGCGCAGGCGACGCGTTCGTCGCCGGATACCTGGCCGAGCGCGTCGCCGGACTACCGGTCGCCGCGCGACTCGCGACCGCCGTGCGCACCGGTGCCGCCGCCTGTACCCATCCCGGCGACTGGGAGGGCGCGGCAACCCGTGCCGACCTCGCTCAGGACGTCGGCGGCGACCCCGTGCGGCGCTGATCCGCAGCATCCGCCCCTGCCGGCCGCACCTCGGAGCGCACCGGCACGTGCCGATCACTTCGGCCCGTCGAAGTCACACGGGCCCGCGCTCCAGCACGTGCCGATGTGATTTCGACGTGCCGAATCGGCGAGCGGATGCCTCCCGCGGACCTGACGGTCGCGTCGGACGTGCGTCCACCCTGACGTTGCGGTCCACGGCGTCGGGAGTATTGTGAGCTTCGCTCAGTTCTCCCCCGAACCCGAGAGCACCCGATGTACACGTCCGAGATCCCCTTGATGGACAGCGCCATCACCGCGCACGAGCGTCGCCTGCACGAGCGGGCCTGGGCGGTGCGTCGACGCGAGCTGGAGGCCGCCCGAGGCGTCGGCCTCGCCGCGGAGCCGGAGCCCGAACCGCTGCACCACGGCCTGCGCGCCCTCTGGGACCGCTGGTTCGGCGGCCACGGCCACGGGCACGGCCACCACGGCGCCCGCATCGCGCACTGACCCCCGCGCGACCCCCTCGAGGCACCTTCCGGCACGTGCCGGTCGTTCCGGCACGTCGAACTCGGCGTGCCGAACCGAATTCGACGTGCCGAAGCGGCGAGCGGATGCCCCGGGGCCGCCCCGCGCTCAGCCGATCGACGCCCAGTCGGGCGTCGCCGCCGACCCGCGGGCACCCTCGAACCAACGCGCCACGCGCAGCAGCACGACGTCGTCGAACCGCTGCCCGGCGAGCTGCACGCCGACCGGCCGCCCGTCGGCCGTGAACCCCGCGTTGAGCGAGACCGCGGGCTGGTCGGAGACGTTGTACGGCGCCGTGAACCCGATGTGGTGCAGCGACGTCGCCGGGTCGTTCGACGGCATCGGCCACTCGGCCGGGAACGCGGCACCCGGCGACACCGGCGAGACGACCACGTCGTAGGGCAGGGTCGCGGCCACGGTGCGCGCTCGCAGCGCCTGCACCTGCTGGAACGCGTCGAGCACCGCCAGCCCCTCGGCCCCGCGAGCTCCCTCGGTCCAGTCGAGGATGAACGGCAGCACGCGCTCGCGTCGCTCCGGGGGCATCCGCTCGAGGTCGAGCAACGAGCGTGCGCGCAGGAACAGGTCGAGCCCGTCGAGCATCTCGGGCGTCGCGAACGGCGCGATCTCGGTCACATCGGCCCCCGCGTCGGCGAACCGGTCGACGGCGCCCCGCACGACCGCGGCCACCTCCGGGTCGACCGTCGCACCCCACCCCGCATCGAGGTGCCAGGCGATCCGCAGGCCCCGCATGTCCTCCCGTGGACTGTTGCGCACCAGATCCCAATCGAGCGACACCGGCACCTGCGTGTGGTCGCGCGCATCCGCCCCGGTCGCGACCTCCAGGAACAGCGACGCGTCGTCGACCGTGCGCGCGAGCGGCCCGATGCAGCGCCAGGGGTACGGCGGGTCGACCGGCACCAGCCCGTGCGTCGGCTTGTGCCCGACCAGCCCGAGCCAGCTCGCCGGCAGGCGCACCGACCCGCCGATGTCGCTGCCCGAGTGCAGGGGGCCGAGGGATGCCGCCGCCGCGGCGCCCGCACCGCCGCTCGAGCCGCCGACCGTCCAGGCCGGGTTCCACGGGCTGCGGGTGATGCCGTGCAGGCCCGAGACGCCCGACGAGAGCATGCCGAAGTCGGGCATGACGGTCGTTCCGAAGCGCACGGCACCGCTCTCGGCGAGCAGTCGTGCGATCGGCCCGTCGGCGGTCGCCGGCGGCGCGTCGGCCCACGCCGCGGTGCCCGACGGCTGCGGTGTGCCTGCCGTGGCGACGTTCTCCTTGATCGTGATCGGCACGCCGTCGAGCGGTCCGGCAGGGGCATCCGCCGCCCACCGCCTCGCACTCGCCGCTGCCGCCGCGCGCGCCTGCTCGGGCACGAGCCGGTAGAACGCGTTGAGGCGCGGCTCGAGCCGGTCGACCCGAGCGAGCACCGCGTCGAGCACGTCGACCGGGTTGAACTCGTGAGCCGCGTAGCCGGCGACGAGCTCGGTCGCGGTGCGCAGGGCCAGGTCGTCGGATGCCCCGATCGGGCGCTCGTCGGAGACCGTCATGCTCGCTCGACCTCCCGACCCGCGTCCCGGTGCGATCAGCCTAGGCCGCGACGCCGGTCGATCACCGGCAGGTCACCACACCAGCTGCGCCGCTCCCCGGCCGCATCGACAGCCTCGCCGCCCGCGACGCGCAGGCGCCACCCGTCGGCCACGTCGCCGGTGGCCGTCGCGCGCCCGTCGCCCCACTCGACCACGAACGTGCCGACCCGCCCCTCGGGCGTCGTCACCGTCACCTCGCGCCGACCGGGCCCGTCGCCCGGGTAGAGCTCGAGCACGAGCCCGTCGAGGTAGTCGTGGTCGGGCCGGTCGTCGCGACCGCCGCGGGCGAGCACCGCCCCGTCGCGCACGTAGAGCGGCAGCGAGAGCATGTCGTGCACCTCGCGCCGCCAGCCACCGCCGGTCACCCGCTCGCCGGTCAGCAGGTGGGTCCAGCCGCCCGTGGGCAGGTAGAGGTCGACCTCGCCGCCGGCCGAGAACACCGGGGCGACGAGCAGGTCGTCGCCGAGTAGATACTGCCGGTCGAGGTGGGTCATCGCGGGGTCGCCGGGGAACGCCAGCTGCATCGGGCGCATGACCGGGATGCCCCGCTCGTGCGCCGCGAGCCCGGCCTGGTACAGCATCGGCATGAGCTCGAGCTTCAGTCGGGTGAAGCGTCGCGTGACCTCGACGGCCTCGTCGTCGAACGCCCACGGCACGCGGTACGACTCGCTGCCGTGCAGGCGCGAGTGGCTCGAGAGCAGGCCGAACGCCGTCCAGCGCTTGAACACGCCGGGGTCGGGCGTGCCCTCGAACCCGCCGATGTCGTGGCTCCAGAACCCGAAGCCCGACATCGCGAGCGACAGGCCGCCCCGCAGCGTCTCGGCCATCGACTCGTACGTCGAGGTGCAGTCGCCGCCCCAGTGCACGGGCATCCGCTGGCCGCCCGCCGTGGCGGCGCGCGCGAACACGACCGCGTCGCCGGCGCCGCGCTCCTCCTCGAGCACCGCGAACACGGCCTCGTTGTAGCGCTGCGCGTAGAGGTTGTGCATGGCCTCCGCGTCGCGTCCGTCGGCGTACACGACGTCGATCGGGATGCGCTCGCCGAAGTCGGTCTTGAAGCAGTCGACGCCCTGGTCGAGCAGCACGCGCAGCTTCGACTGGAACCAGGCCGAGGCATCCGGGTTCGTGAAGTCGACGAGCGCCATGCCGGCCTGCCACATGTCCCACTGCCAGACGCTGCCGTCGGGGCGGCGCACGAGGTAGCCGAGCTCCTGCGCCTCGGCGAACAGCGGCGAGCGCTGGCCGAGGTACGGGTTGATCCAGACGCAGACGCGCAGGTCCTTCTCGTGCAGCCGCGCGAGCATGCCCTCGGGGTCGGGGAAGACGCGGGCATCCCACTCGAAGTCCGACCAGTTGAACTCGCGCATCCAGAAGCAGTCGAAGTGGAACACCGACAGCGGGATGTCGCGCTCGGCCATGCCGTCGATGAAGCTCGTGACCGTGGCCTCGTCGTAGTCGGTCGTGAAGCTGGTCGACAGCCACAGGCCGTACGACCAGGCCGGCACCTGCGCCGGGCGGCCGGTGAGCCGCGTGTACCGGTCGAGCACGGTCGCGGGGTCGCCGGCGATCACGTAGTACTGCAGCGCCTCGCCCGAGACGGAGAACTGCACCCGCTCGACGTTCTCGGTGCCGACCTCGAACGACACGTGGCCGGGGTCGTCGACGAGCACGCCGTACCCGCGGTCGGAGACGTAGAACGGCACGTTCTTGTACGCCTGCTCGCTCGAGGTGCCGCCGTCGGCATTCCAGATGTCGATCGACTGGCCGTTCTTCACGAGCGGCCCGAAGCGCTCGCCGAACCCATAGACGTGCTCGCCCACGCCGAGTGCGAGCTGCTCGTGCAGGTACGTCGGCGCGTGGTGCCGCTGGCCGTTGCGACCGGTCTCGTTGATCGGCGCGGGCTCGACGTGCGCGTCGGACGCGAGGCGCAGGTACCCGAGCGACTTGTGCCCGCTCGAGGTGAGCGTGCGCCCCTCCGACTCGAACGCGAGCGACCAGGGGGCGCCCGCCGTGACGCGCGCGGTGAGGTCGCCGCTGGTGAGCGCACCGCCGGTCTCGTCGACGACGACCGTGCCGTGGCCGGGCTCGGCGCCGGGCAGGTCGAACCCGCCGCGCACGTGCGCGCCGCGGTGGTGCTCGACGCGCACGCCGATGATGCCGGGCAGCGGCGAGGTGAGCCTGACCGTGAGGGTCGGCCGGTTGAGGGTGTCGCCGCGGCGGTCGATGACCTTGGTCGGGGCGGTGACCTCGAGCGCGTGCTCGCGGGCCGCGATGTCGTACGCCTCCTGCGCGTAGAGCGCGTCGACGCCGGGGCGCAGCGCCCAGAACCCGTCGGTGAACTTCATCGGGGGTCCTCCTCGATCACGCGCACGGCGCCGGCGGGCACGCCGAGTCGCCCCTCGGTCGCGGTGCCGTCGGTCAGGTCGCGGCCGGTCGCGGCGACGGTGCGGTCGGATGCCGCGTGGTTGATGGCGAACAGGAAGGAGCGTCCGTCGTCGTGGACGCGCCGCACCACCTCCATGCCGGGGCCGTCGACGGCTGCGACCGCGGTCACCCCGGCGTGCGCGGCGAACGCGCGAACGAGCGCCACGAGCCCATCGTGGTCGAGTCGCGTCGCGAGGTAGGTCGCGCTGCCGGCGCCGGCCGAACGCCGGGTGACGGCCGGAGTGCCCGCGAGGTCGCCGTCGGCGAGACGCGCAAGCACCTCGGTACCGTCGGCGATCTCGACGCGCTCGGTCCACTGCGACCCGGTCGTGCCGTCGTCGAGCGCGACCGTATCGCCCGCGAACAGCGGGAAGAACTCGTCGACGCGCACCCCGAGGAGGTCGCGGAAGGCGCCCGGGTACCCGCCGGGGCGCACGCGGTTCGTCTCGTCGACGATGCCCGACAGGTACGTGACGAGCACGTGGCCGCCCGACTCGGCGAAGTCGCGCACGGCGTCGGCCGTGGCATCCGTCGCCAGGAACAGGGTCGGCACGACGAGCGCCCGGTACCCGTCGAGCGCATCGCCCGGCCGGAGCACGTCGACGGCGATGCCGAGCTCGGTCAGCGCGCGGTGCACGGCCCGCGGCAGGTCGACCGCGGTGACCAGCGAGCTGGGCTTCGGGCCGCTCGCCCATGCGGCAGCGGCCTCGTGATCGAACAGCATCGCCACCTGCGCGCGCTCGACGCGCGAGCCGACCACGGGCGCGAGGGACTGCAGCGTGGCGCCGAGCGCCACGACGTCGCGGTACACCTGCGAGTCGGCGCCGGCGTGCGGCACCATCGCCGAGTGGAACTGCTCCGACCCGGCGGTCGACTGCCGCCACTGGAAGAACATCGCCCCGTCGGCGCCGCGCGCGATGTGGGCGAGCGTGTTGCGGGCCATCTCGCCGGGGGCCTTCGCGCGGTTCACGGGCTGCCAGTTGACCGCCGCCGTCGAGTGCTCGATGAGCAGCCACGGCCGGCCGCCCGCCATGCCGCGCGACCGGTCGGCGCAGAACGCCAGGTCGGCCTCGCGGTGCGGGTCGGCGCCGATCGTGTAGTGGTCGTTGGCGACGAGGTCGACCTCCTCCGCCCAGCGCCCGTAGTCGGCCACGCCGGGGTTCGCCTGCACCATGAAGTTCGTCGTCACCGGGATCGCGGGCGTCACCTCGCGCAGCACCGCGCGCTCGGCGAGGTAGTGGCCGAGCAGCGCGTCGGAGGTGAACCGCTCGAAGTCGAGCAGCAGCCCCGGGTTGTGCTGGGTGCGGTTGTGCCGCGGCGGCTCGACCTGCGCGAACGACGTGTACCGGTGCCCCCAGAACGCACTCCCCCAGGCATCGTTCATCGCGGCGACCTCGCCGTACCTCGACGTGAGCCACTCGCGCCAGGCCGCCGCGGTCTCCTCGCCGTAGCAGCGCGCGTTCTCGTTGCCGAGCTCGTTGCTCACGTGCCACATGCGCAGCGCCGGGTGGTCGCCGTAGCGCTCGGCCATCGCGCGCACCAGCCGCAGCGCGTACCGCCGGAACGTCGCCGAGCTCGGCGACCACGCCAGCCGCCCGCCCTGCGCGGTGCGGCGGCCGTCGGCGTCGACGGTCGCGATCTCCGGATGCGCCTGCAGCAGCCAGGTCGGCGGTGCAGCGGTCGGCGTGGCGAGGTTGACCCCGATGCCGCCGTCGTGCAGCAGGTCCATGATGCGGTCGAGCCAACCCCAGTCGAACTCGCCGTCGGCCACCTCGAGCAGCCCCCAGCTGAACACGCCGAGGTTCACGAGGTTCACTCCCGCCCGCTGCATGAGCGCGACGTCGTCGGCCCACACCTCCTCGGGCCACTGCTCGGGGCTGTAGTCGCCGCCATAGGCGAGCCCGTCGGCCAGCCACGGGAACGCCGTGGGGCCGGCCAGGTCGGCGGAGTGGGAGGTGAAGCTGGTCATCGGGGTCTTTCTCGTGGGGTGCGGGTGCCGGGTGCGGCTGCCGGGGTGCGGCGTCGGCGAGCGGCGGGGAGAGTCGCTGCGGCGGGGTCAGGGCGGGGCGGATGCCGCTGAGCCCACGTGCGTCCGCTCGGGCGCGAACGGAGCGCCGCCGAACGCAGTGGCCTCGAGGCGCACGGCCTCGCCGTCGCGCAGTCGCACGCTGCGCGCGATGCCCCGGTGACGGATGATGCACACGCCCGCCGCCCCGCGGTGGGCCCGGACGGTCGCGCGCACCAGCTCGCCGTGCGCCCAGTCGACGTCGACCTCGATGCCGGGCCGCGCGACCACGCCGCGGACGCTGCCGTGGGCGAGCGCGGGCGGCAGGGCGGGCAGCAGCTCGATGCATCCGTCGTGGCTCTGCACCAGCGCCTCGAGCACGCCGGCGACCGCGCCGAGGTTGCCGTCGATCTGGAACGGCGGATGCGCAGCCAGGAGGTTCGGGTAGAGCCCGCCCGCCCACTCGCCGGTCACGTCGTCGGCGGGGCGCAGCAGCAGCTCGAGCAGGTCTCCGACCTTGTCGCCGCGGCCGAGTCGCGCCCAGAGCGCGAGCTTCCAGGCGAGCGACCACCCGGTCGACTCGTCGCCGCGGCGTTCCAGCGTGACCGCCGCGGCGGCGCGGTGGGCGTCGTCCCAGGCGCCCGCGCCCGGGTACAGGCCGTACAGGTGGCTCACGTGCCGGTGGTGCGGATCCTCCTCGGTGCGCGCCTCCGACCACTCGCGCAGGCGGCCCTCGTCGTCGATCGCGGGGGCGTCGGGCAGCACGGCGAGCCGGTCGTGCGCGTCGACGGCGACCGGGTCGTCGACGAGGCCGAGCCGGTCGGCCGCGGCCACCACGATCTCGAAGAGGTCGCGCAGCAGCGCGAGGTCCATGGCCGACGCGCGGTCGAGCGCCGCGGGCGCACCGTCGGCGGCGAGGTACGCGTTCTCGGGCGAGGTCGAGGGTGCCGTCGACCAGTCGCCGCGTGCGTCGCGGTGGTGCCAGTGCAGCGCGAACTCGGCGGCGCCCCGGATCGCGGGCCACGACTCCGCGAGCTCGGCATCGGATGCCGCGCCGAAGGCCACCGGCTCCCAGAGGTGCCGTGCGAGCCAGGCGCCGCCCATCGGCCAGGCGGCCCAGCGCGGGTCCGCGCCGCCGCGACCGGCCGGGGCCGCGAAGCCCCACGCGTCGGTGTTGTGGTGCACGGTCCAGCCCGGTGCGTCGTAGAGCCGGCGCGTTGCGTCGACGGCTCGCTCCGCGAGGGCGCGCACGAAGTCGCGCAGCGGGGCGGCGGTCTCGGGGAGGGCCGCCGTGAAGGAGGCCCAGTGGTTCATCTCGGTGTTGATGTTGACCGTGTAGTTCGAGCTCCACGGCGGGCGCAGCTCGGCGTTCCAGATGCCCTGCAGGTTCGGTGGCAGGCCGCCGGGCCGGGCGCTCGACCAGAGCAGGTACCGCCCGTACTCGACGACGAGGGCGGCGAGGGCGGGGTCGTGGGCGAGGGCGCCCTCGGGAGCGGATGCGGCGGCGCGCAGCCGTGCGTCGGTGGCGAGTTCGCCCGCGGGCTCGTCGCCGAGGTCGATGCGCACGCGGTCCATCGCGGCACGGTGCTCGGCCTCGTGCCGATCGCGCAGGGCGTCGAGGCCGTGGGCTGCGGCAAGGGCGATGCGCGCGCGGGCGCGGTCGGCGGCGGATGCCGCGTCGCCGACGGGCGCACGGCCGGGCGCCGTGTACGTGGTCTCGGTCGCGACGAGCCAGGCGACCCGGTGGCCGGCGTCGATGCGGCGGGTGACGAGGGCGCCCTCGAGCGCGGCGCCGGGGGCGTCATCCCACTCGGCGGCGGGCAGGTCGGGCTCGTGGCCGGGCGCCACGTCCGACGGCATGCGAAGCAGCAGCACCTGTTCGTCGCCCTGCTCCGTCCGTGCGAGCACGCGCAGCTGCGAGTCGAGTGCGACCGAGGTGGCGGCGAGCAGAGCAGGATCGGCCCCGTCGACCACGATGACGAGCACTCCGTCGACACCGGAGGCGAACGACGACACGGTGAGCGCGCCCGCGCGCACCTCGTGCACCCCGGCACGCAGGTCGAGCAGGCGCCGGTACGCCGCACGGCCGGCGGGTGCGGGCGATGCGCCGGAGGCATCCGCCCCCGACACCCCCGCACCCGCCGCGCCTGTCCCCCGGCCCCCGGCCCCGTCGCATCCGCCCCGCCGATCTCGAGCACCAGATCGGCGAACGGCAGGAACGCCTGCGAGTAGCGCGACTGCAGTCCGCGCACCGCGTCCTCGGCGGCGCGCACGTCACCGGCAGCGAGCGCCGCCCGCGACCGGGCGAGCGCGTCGGCCGCCGCGGCCGCGTCGGGTGCGTCGCGCAGTTCGCTGGCGGGCGACCCCGACCAGGCGGTGCCGTCGTTCAGGTGGAACGTCATGGCCGGCAGCGCGCCGTCGACCATCGCGCCGAGGCGCCCGTTGCCGAGCGGCAGGCATTCCACCCACCGCTCGGCCGGTGCGTCGTAGCGCAGCTCACCCATCGCGTTCCCCCGTCTCAGCCGCGCACGCCGCCGGCCGTGAGGCCCGACTTCCAGTAGCGCTGGAGCGACAGGAACACGATCGCGATCGGGATGACCGAGACCAGCGAGCCGACGACGGTCAGGACCTGCAGGCCCGGGATGGTGATCGACGCCTGGCTCCAGCCGGTGAGGCCGACCGTGAGCGGCATGAGCTCCTGGTCGGTGAGCACCAGCAGCGGCAGGAGGTAGCTGTTCCAGCTGCCGAGGAACGCGAACAGCAGCACCGTCACCAGGCCGGTCGACATGAGGCGCAGGCCCATGCCGGCGAAGATGCGGAACTCGCCCGCACCGTCGAGCCGGGCCGCCTCGATGAGCTCGATCGGCACCGACGACTGCGCGTAGATGAACGACAGCAGCACGCCGAACGGGAACACCAGCGCCGGCAGCAGGATGCCCCAGTAGGTGTTGTTCAAGCCGAGGTTCACGAGCAGCACGTAGGTCGGCTGCGCGATGACGGTGCCCGGGATGAGCATGCTGCCGAGCACGATGCCGATGAGCACGTTGCGGCCGCGGAACCGGTACACGGCGAGCGCGTACCCGGTCAGCGCGCAGACGAACGCGGTGAGGGCCGAGCCGATGACCGAGTAGATCACCGAGTTGAACGCCCAGCGCCAGTAGATGCCGTCGTCGTACGTGCTGAGCTCGACCAGGTTGTCCCAGAGGTGGAAGTCGGCGAACGCGAACCCGGGCGTCGAGAACAGGTCACCGGTCGACTTGGTCGACGCGACGACGAGCCAGAGCACGGGCACGAGGAAGTACGCGGTCGGGATGAGCAGGGCGGCGGTCGTGATGACCATGCCGACGCGGCTCACGCGGTCGCCGTTCACGAACGTGGTGGCGCCGCGCGGGCGCTTGGGCGGCTTCGGTGCGCGAGGTGCGGCGCCCGGCTCGGGGGCATCCGGCATCGTCGTCGCCGCGGTCACGGAGAGGGTGTCAGAGGCCATCGCTCGCTCGCTTCGTGGTGCGGTTGTTCAGGCGCAGGACGATGACCGAGACGATCAGCGTCGCGACGCCCAGGATGACGGCCATCGCCGACGCGAGGTTCGGGTCCTTGCCGAGGGTGGATGCCGCGTAGATCGCCATGTTCGGCGTGTAGTCGCTGGAGATGTTCGCGGTGACGTTCTTCAGCACCTGCGGCTCGTTGAACAGCTGGAGCGTGCCGATGATCGACGAGAGCGTCGTGAGCAGCACGGCGGGCGCGATCATCGGCAGCTTGATGCCGACCGCGATGCGCAGGTCGCTCGCGCCGTCGATGCGGGCGGCCTCGTAGATCTCGCGCGGGATCGCCTGGAGCGCGGCGAACATGATGATCATGTTGATGCCGGTGTACGACCAGATGCTGACGTTGGCGATCGACCAGAGCACGGTGCCGGGTGCGAGGAGGTTCGCGTCGACGCCGATGCTCGACAGGGCCTGGATGAGCGGGCTCACCGACGGCTGGTAGAGGAACCCCCAGAGGAGCGCGGCGATCACGCCGGGCACCGCGTACGGCAGGAACGCCGCGAACTGGAAGAACCGTCGGCCGCGCACGAGCGCGCTGTCGAAGAGGAGCGCGAGGGTCGCGGCGATGAACATCATCACCGGCACCTGCACGAGGCCGTAGAGGGCGACCCGGCCGAAGCTCACCAGGAAGTCCTGGTCGGACAGCGCGCGGGCGAAGTTGTCGAGGCCGACGAATGCGGTGGTCGTGCCGCCGAAGCCGAGGCCGCTCGACTGCTGCGAGAACAGGCTGTTCCAGACCGCCACGATGATCGGCGAGACGAGGAACACCAGGAACAGCAGCACGAACGGTGCGACGAAGAGATAGGGCACCCAGGGCTTCCCGGCGCCGTTGAAGCGGCGCCGGGAAGCCGTGGGACGAGCAGTGACTGCGGTCATGGAGCCGCTCGTCACTCGCTCACGTTGAGGCCGCGGTCCTCGAGGTCCGCGACCGTGATCGCCTGGGCGTTGTCGAGCGCCTCGAGGAACGTCAGGTCGCCGTTGACGACCTTGGCGAACTCGTCGGTGATCGCGGTCTGCGCGGTGCCGTAGTTCGGTCCGTCGACCCAGGTCGCGGGCGTCTGCTCGGCCGACTCGATGAACACCTCGTTGATGACCTGGCCGCCGTAGAACTCCGACTCGGTGAGCAGGGCCTCGGATGCCAGTCCGTTGACGGTCGACGGGAAGAGGCCGCCGACCGTGATGAGCGCCTCCTGCGTGTCATCCGACCCGTTCAGCCAGCTGGCGAACTCGGCCGCCGCACCGGGGTTCTCGGCGCCCGCGAGCACGACGACCGCCGCGCCGCCGGAGTCGCCGGAGTTGTCGGAGCCGGCGTTCTTCGGCATCGGAGCGATCGCCCACTGACCGGAGGTGTCGGCCGCGTTCTCGGCGAGCAGGCTCGGGAACCAGGCCGCGTAGGTGACCGTGGCGATGGTGCCGTTGTTCACGAGCGCCCAGTACTCGGGGGTCCAGACCTGCTCGGTCGTCACCAGGCCCTCGTCGAGGAGGGTCTGCCAGCGCTCGGCGACGAGCTGACTGCCGGCGTCGTTCACGCCCACGGTCCAGCTGTCGCCGTCGATGCCGTACCAGCTCGACTCGGCCTGCTGGATCTCCTGCGACCACTGGCCGATCTCGCTCGGCGACATGTTCGCGATGTACACGTCGGGGTTCGCCTCGTGCAGCTCGCGCGCGGCGTCGACGTACTCGTCCCAGGTGGTCGGCATCTCGATGCCGTACTCGTCGAGGATGTCGGTGCGGTACATGGTGGCGGCCGGGCCGATGCCCTGCGGCACGCCGTAGATCTGGCCGTCGAAGCTGACGGAGGCCCACGAGCTCGCGGTGTAGTTCGACTCGTCGTCGGCGACGTACTCGGTAATGTCCTGCACGCGGCCGGCGATCACGTAGTCGGGCAGGTTGTGGGTGCTGAGCTGCACGAGGTCGGGGCCGGCGCCGGCGTCGACCGCCGCCTCGACCTTCTGGCCGTCGTCACCGGTCATGCGGTGGAACGAGACCTGGATGTCGGGGTTCTCGTCGTTCCACTGGGCGACCAGGTCCTCGAGGCCGGGCACCCAGCCCCAGAAGTCGATCTCGACCGGCTCGCCGTCGGCGGCGGCGCTTCCGCCGTCGTCGCTCGTCGAGCAGGCCGCGAGGCCGGTGACGGCGAAGGCACCGGCCAGTGCCATGGCCGCGACGCGTGCTGTGCGCGTGGTGAGTCTCATCTCGTGTGTCCTTTCCAGACGACGTTGTCGGAAAGATCGCGGCGCGACCTGTTCCCCGTGGTGCGATGCCAGACTGCGTCTCGGGCGAGTAGTCTGACGTTCGTCGCTATTTTGTCGCTCTTCGAAACAAAAAGTCAACCCCTGATTCGCAAGACATTGGATGATTCCCCGCCATGGCACTCACCGACCTCCCTCTCGACCAGCTCCGCGAGTACCGGGCGAACGTCCCGGATCCAGCCGACTTCGACGCATTCTGGGAAGGGACGCTCGCCGGGGCGCGGGCCCTCGGTGACGACTCCGTGCAGGCCTCGACCGTCGAGGTCGACTCCCCGTTCCAGGCCGTGCGCATCGAAGATCTGACCTTTCCCGGGTTCGGTGGTGATCCGATCCGGGCATGGATCGTACGCCCCACCGGCGCGACCGGCGAACTCCCGGCCATCGTCGAGTACGTCGGCTACAACGGCGGGCGCGGCATGATCGGCGAGAAGCTGTTCTGGGCTGCCGCCGGGTACGTGCACGTCATCATGGACACCCGCGGCCAGGGCAGTGGCTGGGGCTCGGGCGGGCACACGCCCGACCCGCACGGCTCGGGCCCGGCGGTCGCAGGCTTCATGACGCGCGGCATCCTCGACCGCGACGACTACTACTACCGCCGCGTCTACACCGACGCGGTGCGCCTGCTGGATGTGGTCGCCGGCCTGCCCGGTGTCGACCGCGACCGCATCGCCGTGACCGGCGGCAGCCAGGGCGGCGGCATCGCGGTCGCTGCGGCGGCCCTGTCGGACGTGCCACGCGCCGTCATGCCCGACGTGCCGTTCCTCGCCGACTTCCGCCGGTCGACCGAGCTCACGCCGCGCGAGCCGTTCACCGAGCTCGTGCGCTTCCTCGCCGTGCACCGCGGCACCGACGAGCAGGTGTTCGAGACGCTCTCGTACTTCGACGGCGTGAACTTCGCACGGCGCATCAGCATGCCGGCGCTCTACTCGGTGGCGCTCATGGACGACATCGTGCTGCCGTCGACGGTGTTCGCCTCGTACAACGCGCTGCGCAGCGACGACCGCGAGCTCGTCGTCTACGCGTTCAACGGGCACGAGGGCGGCCAGACCGCGCAGTGGCTGAAGCAGGCCGAGTGGGTGCCGTCGCGGCTGTGAACGCTCAGGCCACCCGGCGGATCGCGCTGATCGCCGCGCCCCACGCGTAGTCGGCGAAGCGGAAGTCGTGCACGTCGAGCTCGAACGGCTCCATCGCGGGGTCGAGGTACTCGGCGACCACGGCGTCGAGGTGCGCGCGGTCGACGTTCGCCACCTCGCGGCCCTCACCGCTCACGATCACCTTCTGCGGATCGATCAGGTTCGCGATCTGGGCGATCACGATGCCGAGCGCCCGGGCGGCGCCCGCGACCGCCTCGGCCGCCCGCGGTTCGCCCGCCTGTGCCGCGTCGATGGTCTCCCAGAACCCCTCGATGCCCGAGTTGCGGATCAGCGCGGGGATCGTCACGTACGCGCTCGCGCAGCCGACGTGCCCGCGGTCGCACGACGGACCGGACTCGGTCACCCGGAGGTGGCCGACCTTGCCGGGGTGGCCGCGCGAGCCGCGCACGAGTTCGTCGTTGACGACCAGGCCCGCTCCGATGCCGGCACCGAGGCCGATGACGGCCAGCGTGCCGAGTCCGATGCCGGCGCCGAACCAGTGGTGCGCGAGCGTGAGCGCCTGCACGTCGTTGGAGATGGTGGCGGGCAGCCCGGTCGCCTGCTGCACGAGGGCCTCGAGCGGCACCTGGTCCCAGCCGAGGAAGTGCGACCCGACGACGACCGCGGCGCCGTGCTCGAGGTGCACGTCGCCCGCGAGGCACACGCCGACCGCCGAGAGGCGCGGGTGGGCGGTGCGGGCGCGGGTCACGACGTCGGCGATCAACGCGACGACGTCGTCGACCTCCTTCGAGGCGAGCGGATGCTCCTCGGTGACGATCACCTCGGCGTGCAGGTTCGTGATCGCGGCGTAGAGTGCCTCGCCCGTGAGCTTGACGCCCACGAAGTGCGCCGATTCGGGTCGGATGCGGAGCATCTCCGACGGTCGACCGCGACCGTTCGGCGGTGTGGCGGGTGCGACCTCCTCGACGAAGCCGAACTCGACGAGTTCACGGGTGAGTCGGGCGAGGCTGGCGCGGGACAGCGCGTTGCGGCGGGCGAGCTCGGCGCGGGAGCGTTCGCCGTGGATCAGCACGTCGAGCAGGATCGCGCGCTGGCCGTCGTGCAGGCGGGGGAAGCTCCAGTCGTCGGGTGCCGCGCTCGCCATGCATGCGAGCCTATCCGTGCGGCTCGGTGTTCCCGGGCGCGGTGTTCCCCGGCGCGGTGGGGCCGGGGTCAGTGTCCCCGGGCGCGGTGCGGCCGGGCGCATCCCCCGCGGCCGCGAGCCGGCGCTGCGCCAGGCGGCGCTCGCGCATGGCGAGGAAGAGCGGGAACGTGAAGGCGAACGCCGTGAGCGCGGAGCCGACGACGTAGAGCCAGGCGAACCGCATGCCGAGGCGGCGGGCCTCGACGATGATGAGCACGCTGCCGGCAACGGCGACGACGAGCAGGTCGACCGTCAGGGACGAGACGGCAGGGCCCGAACCGAACCAGTCGCCGAAGAAGTCGCGCAGCTGCACGATCGCGAGCGCGTTGAACGTCCACGTGCCGATGAGGCCGGCGATGGAGAGCGCGAGGTAGACGAGGGCGAGCGGGGTCCAGTTCCTGGCCATGCGCCAGTCTTGCATCCGGGCGCGCCGGAGCGTCGGGACCCCGCCTCCCCGAGGACGCACACGCGCCCGCAGGCCACACGCCTCACGGAGGTCGGAAGAGCACCCACGCACCGCGCACTCCTACACGAGCATCGGCTGCCTCCGCCGCTGCTCCACCCGGTCGGCCAGCCGGGTCGGCGACCGGGTCGCCGCACGCCACCCGCCGCCGGGGTCGAGCCACCTCGGCGGGCGGATCTGCGGCGATCCGCGCTGCATGCGGATGCCCCACCCCGACGTCTCGATCGTGCGGTGGTGGAACCAGCACAGCAGCACGCCGTTGTCGGGGTGCGTGGGCCCGCCGGCGACATCGGGCACGACGTGGTGCACCTCGCACCACGAGGCCGGCACCGAGCAGCCGGGAATGAGGCAGCCGCCGTCGCGCAGCGTGATGGCGCGACGCTGGTGCGGGGTGAAGCACCGCTCGGGCGAGCCGAGCTGCATCACGCGGCCGTCGTCGTCGAGCACGACGGTCTGGATGCCGCCGGTGCAGATCATGCGCCGCGCCGCCCGCAGCGACACCGGCACGTCGATGCCGTCGGCGTTCGCGTGACCGGTCGAAGATTCGAGGTCGGATGCCCGGACGCTCACCACCACCGTCGGCGGCGCACCGCCGATGCTCGGACCGTCGGCCGAGCGCGCCGCGACGTCGACGATCGTGGCGAGCACGTCGTGCCGCTGCTGGTCGGGCGTGCGCACCTCGGCCTGGTGCTCCCAGTCGGCGCGCTCCTCGGCGGTGAGGAACCCGCCGCCCGAGCGCGGTGCGAGGTGCGCGTCGAACAGGCGACCGAGCCCGGCAGCGACCTCGGGCAGCAGGTCGCCGCTCAGCGTGACCAGCCCGTCGCGCGCCCGGCCGAGCCGAACGCCGCGGCGGCGCACGGCCCGGTCGTCGGCCGGCTCGTCGCCGTCCTGGTCGAGGAACGCGGCCCACGCCTGCGCCTGCGTGCGCAGCTCGTCGGCGGTCGCGCGGATCGGCGCGCCGTCGCCCACGCCAGTCGCCTCGTCGACCAGCGACCGCTCGGCGGCCTCCCCGTGCTCGGCGGCCGCGACGCGACGGGGTCGCGCAAGCTCGCGCACGACGACGTGCGCGGCATCCGCCCCGATCTCCCCCGCCCGCACCGCCTCCGCGAGCACCGGGAACTCCGCAGCGTCCGGATGCCCCGCGAGGCCCTCGCGCTCGCGGATCGCCGAGCCCACGAGCACGCGCCGCCGAGCCTCTGCGCCCGACACCTGCGTCACGCGCTCGAGCAGCTCGGCCACCGTGCGGCAGCCCTTGCGCGCCGACAGGCGACCCGAGCCGAGCTCGATACGCGACCGCTCCGCGACCTCGCCGGCGACCACGGTCGCGAACCCGTCGACCACGCGTCGAAGCACCTCGACCTCGCCGGCGAGCGCAAGCAGGTCGTCATCGCGGAGTCGCGCGGGCGCGTCGAAGTCGAGCCCCGCGGCCAGCACGGCCCGGGCCTCGTCGAGCACCTCGCGGACTTCCTCCATACCTGCATCATGACAGTGCCCACCGACACTCCTTCGCGCATCGAATCGCAGGTCAGCGTTGGTTTCTACACCATCTGGCGGGATCGTGAACACCCCACGAGCGCCCGGTCCCGATCGCCCCGATCCGGCGACCTGTGGAGGACTCAGTGCTGTCCCCCACCTCGCTCCCGCGCTGCTCCCGACGCGCCTCCCCCGCCATCGGCGAAGACTGGGGTCGAGGCCCCGGCGAACCGAGCGGAACCGCAGCAGCAACACCGCACGAGCGCGCCGGCCCGGCACCAACGCAGTCGCACCATCGCAGTCGCACCGACCCAGGGGGAAGCACCATGTCCGCAGCATCCGTTCGCCAGCTCGCCCGCACCGCACCCGCGAGCCGCACCACGAGCCGCACCGCTGACAGCACCGCCACAGCGACACCCCGCCGTCCCCTCACCACCGACCTGCCGACCGAGCACCGGCCCGAGACCGCACCGGTCTCCGCGCGCGACCACCTCGCCGCCACCCGCGGCGGTCGCACCTACACCGAGCGCGGCCGCCACCGTGCGACGCCCGAGCGCCCGGCCCGCACCCCCGTGCTCCCCGCGGGCACGACCGCCCGCCGCACCGTCGAGCGCTGGCTCGGCATCCCGGGCATCCGCCGCTCGCCCGGCTACGCCGTCTAGCGAATCGCCGGGCGCGCCTCTGATCCCGAGTTCGGCCCACGCAGCCCACACACCTCGCGCCCCTCGCGCACCTCGCGAATACATGCAATCGTTCGCCGACCCCGGCGTGTCTGCATGTATTCGCCGCCAACGTGCAGATCCGCATGCTTTCGCGACAGCGAAGCGACCCGAGCAGTCCACGCCGGCGACGCATTCGACGCGCTGCACCGCGCGAGCGCCCCAGCCCGCCTACTCCGCCCCGAGCGCCTCCCGCGCGTGCCGGTACTTGCGCGCCATGCGCGTCTGCATGTCGAAGTCGAGACGCCGGGTGCGCCAGGCGGCGGTGTTGTCGTCGATGTCGGCGAGCTTCACGCGCCGCGCCACCGGATGCTCCCGGATCTTCGCGTAGTACTCGTCGGGCGTCACGTCGGGCGTGCGCGTCAGCAGCACCACGACCTCGATGATCTCGGGCAGCACGCCCGCCTCGAACAGCTCACGCTCCGAGATCGGCGTGTCCTCGAGCACGTCGTGCAGCCACGCCGCGGCCGACTCGATCGGCTCGAGCAGCGGATCGAACCGCTCGGCCACCCGCCCCGGATGATCGATGAACGGCGTCCCGCTCCGATCGAGCCGCTCGCGATGCGCGACGAACGCGATGCCCTTCGCGAGCTGCACCTGCGCCGTCGCCTCGATCGGCGACATCGACGTGGTCGGCGCCGCGTGGTGGTGGTGCTCCGCGGGCACCGGCGCCTCCACCTCAGATGAGAGCGGGGCGGATGCCTCCGGCTGCACCTCGCCCGCATCCGGCGCAGGTCGGGTCGCCGTGGTCGTGTCCGTCGCGACGGCCTGCTCGTCGGCATCGGTCTCAACGGTCTCGTCGGCAGCATCCGGCTCCGCCGCGCCCGGCTCCTCAACCGCAGGCTCGGCGACGTTCGCGGCCGGCGCAGCTGCGCCCGGCGCAACCGGCGGCGGTGGCGGCGGCACGGGCGCCGGAGGCGCGGCGTCGGCCCGCGCGTGCGAGCGCGACACCGTCGCGATGGGCACGGTCGGGACGTCGGCGGGCGACGGCTCGGAGGCATCCGCTCGCCCTTCGGCACCCCCGACTCGGCCACCGGATCGCGCCCGCGCACCGGCCGCCCGAACCGCAGCTCGGTCTCGACCGCGGCGAGTTCGCGCTCGTCGATCTCGAGCATCGACGTCGATTCGCCGTCGCTCAGCCACGCGAAAGCGGCCTCGTCGATCTCGGTCATGCGCACGCCGTCGCGCGTCGTGAAGAAGCGGCGCCGCTCCCCCGACCCCGTCGCGACGACGATCGACTCGAACGCCCCGTCGGGCTCGCTCGAGCAGAGGTAGTAGGCGGGTCCGTCGTCAGGCGAGGGTGCCGGCTCGACGCGCCGCCCGTGCAGCCCCACGACGCGCGCATCGCCCTGCCCGTTGCGGCCGGCGTGCCCGCCCTGCCCGTTGCGCGGCACCTGCGCACCCGACCCGTCGGGCGTGCGGAAGAGCGCGATGGGCTCCTCTTCGGCGGGCATGGTCAACCGGGCTCCAGGGTGCGCTGCGTGCGTCGGGCGACGTTCGGTCGGGTCTCTCGGTGGTGGGGGCGGATGCTGCCGCGGGCGGGAACCCGCGTACGTCGATGCTAGGGCGTCCGCCGCATCGATGCAGGACTTCTCCCCGGCGTGCCCACCGTCGCCCCGCGAGGGCCCGCGAGTCAGCCGGCCGTCGCCCCCGCCTCCACGCCCGCCGGCCGCGGCTGGCTCGGGTGCGGCGCATCCCCGAGCCGCTCCTGCTCCCGCCACATCGCCGCCGCGAGCTCCTCGCGCACGGCCGCGTACGACGGGTCGTGCGCCACGTTCCGCAGTTCGGCCGGGTCGGCCTCGAGGTCGTACAGCTCCCACTCCGGCGGATACGTGAACGGCCCAGTGCCGGGCAGCCCGAGCCCGTCGTTGTAGTAGTAGACGAGCTTGTACCGCTCGGTGCGATATCCGTAGTGGGCGGGCGCGTGGTGGAACCCGTCGTCGTGCTCCCAGTAGCGGTAGTACATGCCCGAGGCGGGCGGCGACGAGGGCTCGCCCACGAGGTCGCCCCAGAAGCTGCGCCCCTGCATGCGCGAGTGGTGCGACACCCCCGCGGCGTCGAGCACCGTCTGCGCGAAGTCGACGTTCGTCACGATGCCGTCGTGCACGCGCCCGGCGGGCAGCCGCCGCGGGTAGCTCACGACGAGCGGCATCCGCAGCGACTCCTCGTACATGAACCGCTTGTCGAACCAGCCGTGTTCGCCGAGGAAGAACCCCTGGTCGCTCGCGTACATGAGCAACGTGTCGTCGAACTCGCCGCGCTCGCGCAGCCAGTCGATCACCCGGCCGACGTTGTCGTCGACGGATGCCACGCAGGCGAGGTAGTCCTCCATGAAGCGCTGGTACTTCCAGAGCGCGGTCTCCTCGTACGTCAGCCCCTCGGGCGGCGCGACCTTGAGGTCCTCCTCGTTGAGGTTGTCCGCCAGGCGCATGAGCGCACGCCGGGTCGACGATGAACGCGTGGCGTAGTCGTCCCAGAACGTCTCGGGCACGGGCAGGGTGTCGCGGAACCGCTCGGCGTGCTCGGGCTTCGGCTCCCACGGCCGATGCGGGGCCTTGTGGTAGATCAGCACGCACCACGGGTCGTCGCCGGGCAGGCGCTCGACCCAGTCGAGGGCCAGGTCGGTGATGACATCCGTCGCATACCCCTCGGCGATGCGCTCGCCGTCGGCCGACAGGAACAGCGGGTCCCAGTACTCGCCCTGCCCGTCGTGCCCGATCAGGATGTCCCAGTAGTCGAAGCCCTCGGGCGTCGATCCCTCGCCCTCGCCCATGTGCCACTTGCCGACCATCGCGGTACGGTACCCCGCGGCCTTGAGCTGCGACACGAACGTCGGCTGGCTCGCATCGATCGGCGTGACGAGGGTCGAGACGCCGTTCACGTGGCTGTAGGTGCCGGTGAGGATCGACGCCCGGCTCGGCGAGCACAGCGCGTTGGTTGCGAAGCACTGGTCGAAGCGCCAGCCCTCGCGCGCGATCTCGTCGATGCGCGGCGTGGCATTCAGCCGCGACCCGTACGCCCCGATCGCCTGAGACCCGTGGTCGTCGGTCAGGATCATGACGATGTTCGGGCGGCGGGCGTCGCTCATGCGGTGCGCCGTTCCGGTTCGGGGTCGGATGCCACGAGCTCGGCCGGGACCTCGACGGCGTCCGGCTCCGGGGCATCCGTCGCCTCGACCCCCGCCGGCGCGAGCCCCGCCGCCGCGCGCTCGTCGGCCTGGTACGTGGTCTCGTCCAGCCCGCTCTGCGTCGGGTCGTAGTCGACCTCGCCGACGTCGTACATCGTGGTCATCCAGTGGTAGAACTTGTCGCCGCGGTCGCGCAGCACGCGGTACAGCCGCTGCATCATGCGTCCGCGCACCGCGTCCATCTCGGGGTGCGCGTAGACGTTCTGCAGCTCGTCGGGGTCGCGCTCGAGGTCGTAGAGCTCGTTCACCGAGTCGGGGTTCACGACGAGCTTGTAGCGGTCCTCGCGGAGCATCCGCTGCGGGTACGGGAAGTGGTGCCCGTGGAACTCGCACACGATGTCGGCGTCCCACTCGACCTGTTCCCCCGCCACGAGCGGCACGAGGCTGCGCGAATCGACCGCGGGCGAGGAGTCGAGGCCGGCGATGTCGAGGATGGTGGCGGTGCAGTCGAGCAGGCTCACGAACTCGGTTCGCACCTGCCCGGCCGGCCCACCCGGGATCCGCAGGATGCCCGGTGTGCGGTAGATGTCCTCGTACATCGCCGGCCCCTTGTCGTGCAGCCGGTGGGCGCCGGTGAACTCGCCGTGGTCGCACGTGAAGAAGACCGCGGTGTCGTCCACCAGGCCGAGGCGCTCGAGCGCCTCCATGACCCGGCCGATCTCCATGTCGATCAGGGCGACGTAGCCCCAGTAGATCGCGATGAGCTTGCGCGTCACCTCGATCGGCATGGTGTCGAAGGTCCAGTGCGCGCTGTAGTTGCGCTGCACCGGCGGCTTGCCCTCGAACGTCTCCGAGATCGACTTCGGCAGCTCGATGTCCTCGGGATCGAACATGTCGAAGTACTCGTCGGGCACGATGTACGGCAGGTGGGGCCCGAAGAAGTTCAGCTCGAGGAAGAAGGGCGTGCCGTCGCGCTCGCCGTCGGCGGCGTAGCGCTCCAGCAGCTCGATGGTGCGCGTGGCGAGGTAGTGCTCGAACGTGGCCTCCACCGGCTGGTGGAGCCGGGCAGCCAACAGGTTGCCCGGCCCACCGTTCGGCAAGGTGCCGCGGATGCGATCGCTGATCGCGTACGGCGGGAGGTCCCGCTCGCGCAGGTAGCCGAGGTAATCCTCGTTCTCCACGGGGTTGTGCCATCCGGGAAGGTCGGGGCCGTCGAAGCCGAAGTCGGCGGCCTGCTTCTCGGTGCCGGCGTGCCACTTGCCGACGAGTCCCGTGTTGTAGCCCTCGGCCCGCAGGGCCTCGACGAAGGTGAAGGTGCCCTCGTCGAGATCCTCCAGGTACCCGACGTTGCGCTCGTGGTTGGCGAGCACGCGGTGCCGGAAGGGGGCCTGGCCGGTCAGCAGGCTCGCGCGAGCCGGCGTGCAGATCGCGGTGGGCGTGTACCAGCGGTCGAAGCGCGTGCCCGTGCGGGCCAGCTCATCGAGCACCGGGGTCGCGGCCAGCGCGTTCCCGTACGCCCCGAGCGTGTCCGCCCGGTGCTGGTCGGTCATGAGGAAGAGGATGTTGCTCGGCATTCGGATTACTCGCCCGCCTGCAGGAAGAGGTCGCCGGTGTAGAACGAGGTGTCGACCGCGGACTCGAGCTTGCCCGAGCCGACGAAGTAGTCGACCATGCCGGTCAGCCACGAGTCGACGGTGCCGTCCTCGGTCAGGGTGTCGAGTTCCTCGAGCGAGAGCACCTTGTTGTTCGAGGCGTCCGCGGCGACGTCGGCCTCGTCGAGGGCGTTGTACGCGGCGGTCAGGGCGACGGCCTCGTCCGGGTTCTCGTAGCGGAACGTGATGGCGTCGCGCAGCGCCTTGAGCACGCGCTCGACCTTCTCGGGCTCGTTCTCGACGACGTCGTTGCCGGCCACGAACGCGGTCGGGAAGGCGACGGTGTCCTCGAAGTCGGAGTTCTGCGCGATCTCGACGAGGTCGGGCACCTGCTCCTTCACGGTCGCCAGGGCGGGGTACCAGAAGCCGGCGCCCTCGACCTGGCCGGAGGCCAGTGCCGACACGATCGCCGACGGCTCCATGGGCACGAGCTCCACGTCGTCCTTGGTCATGCCCGCCTGCTCGAGCGCGAGGGTGAGGATCATGTCGCCCGACGTGCCCTCGGGCACGGCCACGGTCTTGCCGCGGAGGTCCTCGATGGTGTCGTTGCCCGGCTGGCCGACGACGCGGTCCGACTGGCCGAGCGTGTTCATCGCGACGATCTTCGCCTCGCCCGAGGCGGGCAGCCAGAAGGCGCCCGGCCCGATGTAGCCGAAGTCGAGGTCGCCCGTGCCGAGCGCCTGGATCTGCAGCGGGCCGTTGGTGAACGACGGGGTCTCGACCTCGAGGCCGTACTTCTCCCAGTAGCCCTGGTCCTCGGCGATGGCCAGGAGGCTCGTGCCGTTGAAGTCGGGGATGTAGCCGAAGTTGACCGTGATGGTCTCCATCTCGTCGCCGGATGCCGTGTCGTCGCCGCTCGACGCGTTCGACGCGCATCCGGTGAGCGCGAGTGCGACTGCGGCGCCCGCGGCGACGATGCCGGCGAGCTTGCTGTGGGTCCTCATGTGGTGGTGTGCTCCTCTTCGGGTGTCAGGCCGTCCGCGGTGCGGACGACGCGGTTCCGGCATCGCTGCCGGGGTTCTGGTGGTAGACGGAGTGCCAGACGCGGTTGCGCAGTTCGGCGAACTCGGGGCTGAGGCGCATGTCCTCGGTGCGCGGGTACGGCAGGTCGACGTCGATCACGTCGAAGATGCGACCCGGGCGGGCGGCCATCACGATCACGCGGTTGGCGAGGAAGACGGCCTCGTCGACGTCGTGCGTGATGAACATGACGGTGCGCTTCTCCTGGCTCCACGTCTCGAGCAGCTGCTCCTGCAGGCGCACGCGGGTGAGCGCGTCGAGCGCACCGAACGGCTCGTCCATGAGCAGGATCGACGGGTTCACGGCGTAGGCGCGGGCGATCGCGCAGCGCTGCTTCATGCCGCCGGAGAGCATCTTCGGCAGGGCATCCGCGAACTGCTGGAGCCCGACCATCTCGATGAAGTGCTCCGCGCGCTCGCGCCGCTGCGCCTTGGGCACTCCCGCGACCTTGAGGCCGAACTCGACGTTCTTGCGCACGGTCAGCCACGGGAACAGCGCGTACTGCTGGAAGATGACGCCGCGCTCGGGACCGGGGCCGGAGACCGACTTCCCGTCGACGAGCGCCTCGCCCCCGCTCGGGGTCTCGAGCCCGGCGAGCACGTTCATGAGCGTCGACTTGCCGCAGCCGGAGGGACCGACGACGGTGACGAACTCGTTGTCGGCGATGTCGATCGACACCCGATCGAGGGCGACGAACTCCTCGCCCTTCAGCGGGAAGGTCTTCGTGACCTCGCGGACGGAGATCTTCGCGGTGGTGGTGGGGGTCGTGGTGGTCATCGGCGTTCCTGCCATCCGGTCAGCTTGGTCTCGGCGAACAGCAGCAGGCGGTCCATCACGAGTCCGAGGATCCCGATGAGGACGATGCCCACGAAGATGGTCGCGAGGTCGTAGTAGATCTGCGCCTCCTGCATCCGGCGCCCGAGTCCCGCCTGGGCGGCGAGCAGTTCGGCGGCGACGAGCGTGGCCCACGCGGAGCCGAGGCCGACGCGCATGCCGACGAGGATGAAGGGCGTCGAGGCGGGCACGACGACGCGGACGAAGATCGTGCCGTCCTTCGCGCCGAGCACGCGGGCCGCGTTGATGAGGGTCTTGTCGACGCTCACCACGCCCTGGTACGTCGAGATCACGCAGGCGAGGAACGCGGCCAGGAAGATGACGACGATCTTCGGGATCTCGCCGATGCCGAGCAGCACGAGCACGAGCGGCAGCAGCGCGAGCGGCGGAATGGTGCGGAAGAACTGGATCCACGGCTCGAACAGGCCCCGGGCGGTCGTGTACCAGCCCATCAGGAAGCCGACCGGGATCGCCGCGGCCGAGCCGAGCAGGAAGCCGGCGAGCACGCGGCCGAGGCTCGCGAGGATGTCCTCCTGCAGGATGCCGGCGTTCCAGAGCTGGATCGCCTTCTCGATGACCTCGGGCGGGGTCGGCAGCTGGAAGCCGTTGAGGGCGAGCATCCACCAGATGCCGATGCCGCCGACGATCGAGACGGCGTTCAGGAGCAGCAGCTTCGCGCGCTTCGAGAGCCCGCCGCGCCGCGGGGCGCGCTCGCGGCCGCCCTGCGCGTCGTCGCCGGCCGAGGTGATCGCGCTCGTGCGGAGCCCGTCGACGACGACGGCCGCATCCTCGGTGCCGGTCGCGGTGTGCGTCGGCTCGGCGGCATCCGCCACGGTCTTCTGCGTCTCGTCCATCGTGCTCACCCGCGCCACGGCGCGACCTCGCTCGTGCTGGTCGGTGTTGCGGTCACTGTGCGCTCCTTCGCTGCGGTGCGGTCTCGGCGGATGCCGCGGGGTCGGGGTATCCGGCGAGCAGGGGGACTGGTGGAAGATGGCCGCGATGGCGCCCAGGGCACCGTCGCTGTCGGTGAGCTGCGCGGCGCGGACGATGTGGGGCTGGTCCGACGGGATCGAGTAGAGCTCGTAGCGGAGGGTCGCGGCGGCCTGCTCGACGAGCACGGGCGCGATGCGCACGATCTCGCCGCCGATCACCACCTCGCGGGGGTTCAGCGTCATCGCCGCGGCACCGAGCACGCGGCCGACGGCAGAGCCTACCTCGCGCAGCACCGTGTCGACGGCCGGGTCGCCCTTGGCGACGGCCTCGGCGAGGTCGGCGAGGGTCTCTACGTGCGCGCCGGTGTTCGCGCACGCGCGGAGGATGGCCGGGACGGAGGCGATGGTCTCGAGGCATCCGCGCTTGCCGCATCGGCACGGTGCGCCCGACGGGTTCGCGGTCACGTGGCCGAGCTCGCCGGCGAACCCGCGCGAGCCGGTGACCAGGCGACCCGCGACGACGAGGCCGCCGCCGACACCGTCGGAGAGGCGCAGGTAGATGAGGTTGTCGACCGCGTCGGGCCGGTTGATCGCCTCGGCGAGCGCCGCGAGCCGCGTGTTGTTGTCGACGATGACCGGGGCGTCGAACCGCTCGGTGAAGGCGGCGTCCACGCCCTCGGGGGCGAGGCGCGCCTTCCAGCTGACGACCGGGCTGCCGGCGCCGGCGCCCGTGTAGGGGCCGGGCACGCCGATGCCGATCGACTGGAGCGCGCCGAAGTGCACGCCGGTCTCGCTGCTGATGCGGTCGATCACGTCGAACGCGGCCGCGAGGCGGTCGGGCCACGGGGTGTCGTCGGCGTAGCGCTCGACGCCCTGGGCGATGACCTCGTGCGAGGCGTCGGCCACGGCGACGTGCACGCGTCGGTGCCCGAAGTCGACGCCGAGGAACTGGCCCGACTCGGGGTCGAGCGCGAGGCGCTCGGCGGGGCGGCCGCTGCCGGCGCGGGTGGCGGCGTCGGTGTCCGCCACGATGATCGCGCCGCGCTGCAGCAGCTGTGCGGTGATCTCGGAGAGGGTCGTACGGCTGAGCCCGACCCGTCGGGCGAGCTCGCCCCGGCTGAGGGCACCGTGGGTGCGGAGGGCTGCGAGCACCCGCTCCTCGTGGGTCCGCCTCACGAGGGCGTGGACTCCGGTCGTCGTCGACATGACAGCAAGGTTCGCAACGCCGAATTTTTCCGTCAACACCCCGACAGAAAAACTTCTCAGATCGGTCGACCCTCCTTGCAGAACCGGATGCCCGGCTCCGCGCCGGGCACCCTCGCGGAACGACGACAGGGCGCCCACCCGCAGGTGGACGCCCCGTCGCGCGAGCGGCGTGCGCGCGCTCAGCTCCCCGGCCGGGCGACCGTCAGCATCGCCCCGGTCGGCCCGGACTGCTCCAGCCGCACCACGCCGGGCACCGCGGATTCGTCCAGCCGCGAGGCATCCGCCCAGTACCCGGAAGCCGGGTTCCGGAAGAACGTGGCCCACGCGGTGCCGTCCTCGTCGATGAACATGTTGTTGTGCCCCGCACCGACGCCGAGCGTGTAGCGCGCGGTGTACGGGCCCTCGAACGAGTCGGACACGGCGACGATCGCGTCGTACTGGTGCTTGCTCCCCGAGCCGCCGAGGTACGACCAGCTCGCGTTCTCACCCGACCCCGACTGCAGCGCCCAGACGGCGTGCATCAGGTAGTACCGCCCGTCGACCTTCGTGACGGTCGCGCCCTCGAGGTACGGCTCCGGCGAGTACGCGGTCTGGGTGAACGTCGGCAGGTCCGTCGGCGTGACGAGCGTCTCCATGTCGTCCGACATCTCGGAGTAGAGGTCGTTGTGCAGCACGAGGTACGTCGTGTCGCCGTCATCGAACAGCCCGCCGTCGATGTGGTACTTCTGCGGGTTGTTCGCGCGCACCGGCTCACCCAGCGGGTGGTCGATGTTCGCCTCGATGTTGCGGTACGGCCCCTCGGGCCCGCCCTCGCTCTTCAGGATGAACGAGCCGGTGAGCGTGCTCTGGTCGCCCATGCACGCCACGAGGTACCAGTCGCCGTCGATGTAGTGCAGCTCCGGCGCCCAGGCGTTGCCCGCGCGCGCGGCCGGGTCGTCCGGGTTCTTCCACGCCTGCCAGTCGGCCACCACCGTGCGATCGGCCGTGTTCTCGTCGACGAACTCCGGCGACCAGACCTTGCCCTTCTGGTGGTCCGAGCGGATGCCGGTGGTGTCGGCGAGCGTCCACGGGCCCTCGAGCGCCGGCGCGGTCCAGACGTAGATGCCGTCGTTCCACGGGGCCGCCTTCTCCAGGCCTTCGGGACGTGTCGTGCCGGTGGCGACGTAGAGCGTCTCGCCGTCGACCTCGAAGCGGTTCACGTACGTGTCCCGCATCCAGACCCGCCCGAGCTCCTCGTCCTGCGGGCGCAGCTCCAGGTCGAGCACCATCGAGTTGTCGTCGCGCAGCTGCAGCTCGTCGCGCGCGTCCGCCGTGGCGTACGGCATCGGGATCGGCCAGCTCACCGGGGTGGTGCGCGGGTCGCCGCCCATGTCGTAGGTGCGCACGTAGTCGAACTCTGCCGTGGCGCCCGTGCGGTTCATCGAGACGAGCCCGATGCGCAGGTCGCCCTGTGCGGCCATCGTCCACACGCCGCCCCACTGCCAGTCCTCGCCGTCCACGCTCGACGCCATGCGGATCTCCCACTCGTCGGCGGCCTCGTCGACCTGCGCGTACAGCCGCAGCCACGTGGTCTCCGCCGCCTCCGCGCCGAACATCGGACCGTTCGCCACGATCGTCGGCGTCGGCGTCGTCGGCCGCTCCGCCTCCTTGCCGAACTCGAGCTGGTGCAGGACCTGCCCGCCCACGCGGTTCAGCGGGAGGACCGTGTGCGTGAGCTTCACGTAGCGGTCGTCGGTCTCGTAGAGCACGAGTCCGGCCTGCTGGGCCGCCTGTGCGGCGTCGAAGGTCAGCTTCGTCTCCACCACGAAGTCGCCCTCCGGCGCATCCCGCAGCAGCACCGACGCGGAGTTGTTCGTGCGGAACAGCTCCGCGTCCTGCGTCGGCCAGACCAGCTCGCCGTCGCTCGTGGTCGGCGCCGACGCGGGCTCGCGCACCCAGGTCCAGCCGTCGTCGCCCGTCGCGGGCGCGCCGTCGGCGTCGAACTCGTCGGAGTGCTCGGGCAGCAGCGCGCCGAGCTGCGGGTCGGGCACGCGCTCGGTGACCGGCTCGTAGAGCGGTGCGGCTGCCAGGTTGTCGCCGTCGACGGATGCCCCGCCGGCCGCGATGCCGATCGCGCCGTTCGACGTGGCGTCCTCGGGCGCCGTCACGGCGACCTCGGCGAGCGGGTCGCGCAGGCCGTCCGCGGAGACCTCCGCGGAGACCGCGTCACCGCGCCACTCGATCGCCACCTGATGCCACGAGCCGTAATCGAACGACTCGGGCAGCGGCGCCGCTTCGGTCGCGACCACGTCACCGTGCCGCACCTCGAGGCGGAACTCGCCCGCCGCGCGGTCGATCCAGGCCGTCGCCCCGTTCTGGCCACGGGCGCCCGCGACCAGTCCGGCCGCGCCGTCGGCGCCGTCCGCCGTGAGACGCAGGTCGGCCTGCACGCGCACGTCGCCGGTCACCTTTGCGGGAGTGATCAGGGCACCGGCGTCCGTCGCCGTCACCCGGGCGAAGCCGCCCGCGTCGGCCTCGTCGGCCGCCATCGCGGTCGCGCCGCCGCGCGTCTTCCAGTCACCCGGCACGCCGCCCTCGAAGGCGCTGCCGAGCATCGCGTCGGTCACCGGAGCGACCTGCTCGCCGCTCGACGGGCCGGCCCCGGCGTTCACGACGGGCCAGCCGTCGATCCAGTCGAGCCGGTCGATCATGAGCGGCCGCTTCGACAGGTTGAGGTTGCCCGCGCGCGTCGCGACCGTCGGGAAGTCGGGGTCACCGGTCGGGATCGCGTGGTAGACCAGCCAGTCCTGGCCGGCGAGGTCGGTCTGGATGGCGTTGTGCCCCGGCCCGGCGAAGCCGTTGCCGTTCGAGGCGAGCACGTAGCCGCCCGTGCTGCCCGCCGTCATCAGGTCGACGCCGTGGTCGTCGAGGAACGGCCCGCGCGGGTTGTCGGCGCGCCCGACCTTGACGGTGTAGCCGCTGAATGATCCGTCGCAGCATCCGGCGTCGGAGTACATGAGGTAGTACCAGCCGTCGCGTTGCACGACGAAGCCACCCTCCATGCGCCGCGCCTGGCCGATCTGCGTCACCTCGCCGACGAGCTCCGTGGCGTCGGCGTTCAGCTCGGACACGCAGATGTTGTCGTAGCTGCCCCAGTACAGGTAGTGCGTGCCGTCGGTGTCGGTGAACAGCGCCTGGTCGATGTTGCCCGTCGGGCACCCGGCCACCTGCGCGCCGCCGAAGTAGCGGCCCTCGTCGGTCCACGGACCGGTCGGCGTCTCCGCGGTCAGCAGCGCGACCCCGCCGTTCGAGAGCGAGTACGTGAGGTGGTACCGCCCGTCGATGTAGCGGATGTCGGGGGCCCACGGGCGCGTGCCGCCCGCCCAGTACGACGGCAGCTCGGCACCCTCGGGGTACACGTCGCCGACGTACTCCCAGTCGACCATGTCGGTCGAGCGGAGGATCGGCAGGATGTGCTCGCCCTCCTCGCCGCTGCTGTTGAAGATGGGGTTGGTGGTGCCGTAGGCGTAGTACGCGCCGTCCTTGGCACGGATCATCGCGGGGTCGGGGAACGTGTCGACCACGCCCGCGCTCACCGGGTTGGTGTACGTGCCTGGCGTCTCGGCGGCGGCCGCCTCGGGCGGCCCCGCGATCGCGGGGAGGCCCCCACCGATCAGGAGGGCCGCCGCGAGCGCGGCCACCGCCCCGGCGTGCGCTGTTCTGCTTCGCAAGATGTGCTCCTTCTCCATCGAAGTCGCCGCGCGGGCGCGCGACCGCACGCGCGCCGCGGTGGCGCACGTGACCATGGGCGAGCGGCGCCCGGCCCGATCGTCATCGCGTCGGATACCCGGGGGCGCTCGCCCGGAGTTGCTTCGACAGTCATTGCACAAGGGCCCGATTTTTCCGTCAAGACGCCGACGGAAAGGTCGTCGGATTCGGTTCGCGGCGCGGCGGTGAGATGAGCGGCCTGGTGCGCCGGGCGCACGTTCTCGCCACCCGACGCATGATTCTGCATGCGCCTGCCGGCTGCACGACGCAAACCGTGCGCGACCGGCGGAACCCTTGACCTCGGCGTCGCCGCAAGAGGAACATGGCGACCGTTCATGCCCGAACCAAGGGGGTTCCATGTTCCGCCGCATCGCCGTCGTGATCGCATCCGCACTGGTCATCACGGGGGTGAGCGCGGCGCCGAGCGTGGCAGCACCACCCGACGACGACCTGCCGGCCGTCTACACCGGCACGGTCGACCAGAAGGGGCTGGCGGCGATCGTCGCGCTCGGGGTCGACCGCCACGACGTGGTCGCGTCGCCCGGCGACGAGGAGGGCGAGGTCGACGTCGAGGTGATCCTCGGCACGAGCCAGGCCGACGAACTCGCGGCGAAGGGCATCGACCTCGCCGCGAAGGAGACGACGCCACCGCAGCAGCGGCTGCGGCTCTTCTCCGAGCCGACGGGCGTGTTCCGCACCTATGGCGGTGCTGGCGGTATCCAGGAGGAGCTGCAGCAGCAGGCATCCGAGAACCCCACCATCGCCGAGTACGTCGTGTTCGGGCAGACGGTGAACGGCACCGACATCGCCGCCGTGCGGGTCACGAAGAACCCGGCGAAGGCGAAGCCGGGCGACCGGCCGACCACCGTGTTCGCCGCCGCGCAGCACGCACGCGAGTGGATCACGCCCGAGATGGTGCGGCGCCTGCTCGACGATGTCGTGAACGGCTACGGCACGGATGCCCGCATCACCGAACTGGTGAACACGACCGAGATGTGGTTCATCCCGGTCGCGAACCCCGACGGCTACGACTTCACCCACGAGGACCCGGCGAACCGGCTCTGGCGCAAGAACCTGCGCGAGATCAACGGCCAGCCGGGCATCACCACCGGTGACGGCGTCGACCTCAACCGCAACTACCCGACGCGCTGGGGCTACGACAACGAGGGCTCGTCGCCGAACCCGACCAGCGAGACGTACCGCGGGCCGGAGCCGGCGTCCGAGCCCGAGACGCAGGCGCTGATCGGCCTGTTCGAGGACATCACGCCCGAGTTCTTCGTCAACTACCACTCGGCCGCCGAGCTGCTGCTCTACGGCATCGGCTGGCAGGTCTCGACGCCGTCGCCCGACGACGTGATCTACGAGGCGATGGTCGGCGACGACGACAACCCGGCGGTGCCGGGCTACGACCCCGACATCTCGGCCGAGCTGTACACGACCAACGGCGACACCGACACGCACCTGCAGGCCGCGTTCGGAACGCTGGGCTTCACGCCCGAGATGTCGACCTGCGAGGTGGCGTCGGCCAAGTACGACGACGACGAGTGGGAGCCGGGCGCCTGCCAGAGCGGCTTCAACTTCCCCGACGACGAGCGCCTCATCCAGGAGGAGTACGAGGCGAACATCCCGTTTGCGCTCGCGGTCGCCGAGTCGGCACTCGACCCTGACGACCCGGTGTCGGTCGTCGGCCTCGACGCGGCCGACTTCGTGGTCGACTCGTTCGACGTGTCGTACGGTGACCCGCAGACCGTCGCGGTGACCGCGAAGCGCGCGATCAAGGCGAAGAAGATGTGGTTCTCGATCAACGGCGGCGACGCGGTCGACCAGAAGGTGACCGAGTGGACCGGTGGCGAGCGCTACGGCTTCGAGAACGCCGACTACTACGCCGAGTACCGCGCGGAGGTGTCGGGCGCGAGCCCGGGCGACGAGGTCGAGGTGTGGTTCACCGGCACCGCGACCGCGAAGGACGTCGGGCCCGGCAACGCCGGACCGGTCGAGTCGGAGCACTTCACCTACGTGCTGGAGGAGGACTCGGATGCCCCGGTGCTGGTGCTCGCCAACGAGGACTACACCGGCGTGAACCCGACGTACAGCGGCGTCTCGGCGCCGAAGTACGCCGATGCGCACGTGGACGCGCTCGCCGCCAACGGCGTGGCATCCGCCGTCTGGGATGTCGACGCGCAGGGCGTGCCGCATCCGCTCGGCGTGCTGTCGCACTTCGACGGGGCCATCTGGTACCAGGGCGACAACCGGCTCACCCAGGACCCGGAGGACGAGATCACCCTCACGCCGTTCGGCCCGCTGCCCGACTCCTCGGTCGCCGAGCGCCAGCAGTACCTGACGCTCGCCATGCGCGACTTCATGAACGAGGGCGGCAAGCTCGCCACGGCCGGTGAGACCGCGCAGTGGTACGGCTTCATCAACGACATCGGGCTGGGCGGCATCTACTACGGCCTGAACGGCGACCCGACGGCCGACTGCGTGGTGCAGACCGACTTCTTCGGCGACTGCCTCATCCTGGCCGATGACTTCGCGCAGTACTGGCTGGGCGGGTACTCGCGGTTCGACGCCGGCGGGCAGACCGGCGCGACGGGCATCGCGTCGCCGTTCGAGGGCCTCGCGGTCGAGTTCGGCGGGCCCGCGACCGCGGACAACCCGGTCGACGAGGTGGGGCAGTTCGTCGCGACGAGCGACGTGCTGCCGGTGAGCGACTTCCCCGACTTCGCCAGCGAGGCGGTGGCGACCTACGCCGACCCGTACTCGCCGGTCGAGGGCGAGTACCTGGCGCTCGCGGCGCACGTCGACGACGGCTACCAGCGGCTGGCCCGCACGTTCGACCTGACGTCGGTCGCCCCGGGCGACGTGCCTCGCTTCGAGGCGCAGATCGGGTTCAACACCGAGGCGGGCTACGACAACGTCATCGTCGAGGTGCACACCGTCGGCGCCGACGACTGGACGACGCTGCCCGACAGCAACGGCAACACGTCGACCACGGTGCCGACCGAGTGCGAAGAGGACTTCCTCCTCGACGAGCACCCGTTCCTGGAGAACTACCTCACCCGCGGCGACCCCTGCCTCCCGACCGGCGACACCGGCGAGTGGAATGCGATGACCGGATCCTCCGACGGGTTCGTGCCGGTCTCGTTCGACCTGTCGGCCTACGCGGGCTCAGAGATCGAGCTCGTCGTGAGCTACGTGACCGACCCGCTCACGGGCGGCCTCGGAGTCGTGCTCGACGACACCAAGCTCGTCACCGGGGTCGATACGGTCACCGAGGCGGAGGGCTTCGAGACCGACCTCGGTGCGTGGTCGGTGCTCGGCGCCCCGGCCGGCAGCCCGACCAACTTCGGCGACTGGGAGCGCAGCATGGGCTTCGCTCCTGTCGGCGCGGTGGTCGCGACCGACCACTCGCTGCTCTTCGGCTTCGGCCTCGAGCAGCTCGCGACCGACGAGGAGCGCAACGAGGTGGTGGCGGGCATCCTGTCGCACTTCGGGCTCTGAGTCCGACGGCGCCGACCCGTCGCGCGCCTGCGGTAGAGGGCGGCGGATGCCTCGGGGCATCCGCCGCCCTCACCATGTGCCGGGTCCCTCGCACACCCGCCTCCCGAAAGCATGCAATCGCGCCGAGAACGCGGCGTGTCTGCATGCTTTCGCGGCGGATCGGTCAGGTCTGCATGTTTTCGGGAGGGCGGCCGCGAGTGAGGGCAGACGATCGGGCTGGCCGCGCCCGCCGCACGCGCCTACGCTGGAGGTGGAACACACACGGAAAGGTGGTGAGTTCCATGCACGCGACGAAGCTCTGGGACGTCACCGTCGAGATCGACGAAGAAGAGGACTCCACGACCGCGCTCGCCAGCATCCTGACGCCGGCGGGGCGCGAGGTCACCGGCCGCGGCAAGGCCGCACGAAATCCGCTCGACCCGGACGTGCCCGCGATCGGCGACGAGCTCGCGGTCGCCCGCGCGCTGCGCGACCTCGCCGAGCGCCTCCTGCACACGACCGAGCGCGACATCACGAACCTCACGGGCGAGCCGGCGCACGTGCACCGGTAGCATCCGCTGCCCTCGGTTCTCTGCGGGCCCAACTTCTCTGCGGGCCCCAACGCCGACGGGGCGCCCCACCCGCAGGTGGAACGCCCCGTCGCAGACGTGCGCCGCCTATGCGTCGTCGAGCGAGACGCGGTGCGGGTTCGCCGTATTGCCGACGCCGGACTCGGTGATCGTCACGTACTCCCACGTGCCCCAGACCGCGAGTTCGGGGTCACCGGTGTAGCGCGGGTCGGACTCGTGCACGATCAGGTACGTGTAGACGCCGTCGTCGCACGTGACCTTGTTGAAGATCCACCCGTCGTTCAGGTACGGGTCACCGCCGAAGTCGCCGCGGTAGTTCACCACGTACTCGCAGCCGTACTGCTCGAGCGTGTAGTGCCCGACGACCTTGCCCCCTTCCCGCTTCTGGTGGCCCGGAACCGCGGTGTCCGGCACGTACGCCTGGGCGGGCACAGCTGCGCCGAGCGTGAGCGCTGCGGCGCCGGCGAGCACGGCCAGCGACTTCGCGAGTGTCTTCACATGAACTCCTTCGTTGCGTGACGCGGGCCGGATCCCCCGGCCCGCCCTTCCACCGTGCGAGACCCGCCGCGCGATCTACAGCCCCAGAGCAGGTGCCCCCAGAGCTGGGGATGTGGACAACTGGATGCGCCGCCGGCCACGGTGTAGCCATGCGTGCCTACGCGAGACCGGCGTGCCCCGCTCGACCGCGCGGCGTCGACCAGTCCGCTTCAGGCCGTGAGCCAATCCGTGCCGTCACGCCCGCGGATGAACCCGCCCGGCCACGAGCGTCGGTCGCCGTCGATCACGAGGTCGGCGGCGCGCAGCGGCGTGAGCCCGGCGGCGACGAACTCGAGCCAGTCGGCCCAGTCCGCGGCGATGAGCGTGAGCGACGGGTAGCCGACCACCATCGTGTCGATCACGAACCGTCCGTCGTCGCGGGCCCGCAGTTCGTCGACGCGCTTGGCGATCGCGAGGCGCAGCAGCATGAACTCGGCCGGGCCGAATCCCACCGCCTCCAGCGCCATCGCCTGCGCGGTCCAGTCGATGATGTGCACCGATCCCCCACTCCTGATGCGGGCGGCCGCGAACGTCATGATGGTCGGCCCCGGGAACGTGGGCGGGAAGTCGAGCAGCGCGCGGCACCACTCGAGGCGACGCGGTTCGGGCATGCCGCCCCACGGGTCGTCGGCGGTCGGGACCCAGTGCCCCGAGGCATCCGTTTCGTGCTCGCGGTGGTGCTCGAAGTACTCGTCTGCGGGCATGGTCGTTCCTCTGTGCTCTGGAGGCGCACGGCCCCCATCGACTTGCCCGCGACGGATGCCGCGGGCCGGTTCTTCCCCTGGGGCACCCCGCTCGATGGGAGGAGGGTTGCCGGGCAGCCGGCCAGGTACCGACAGCTGCCACTCGAGCGCATCACCTGGTTCCTCGACCGCAACTACCCGTGCCGCTGCACCGACCCCGAGTGCCCGGGCAACGAGTACGAGGCGATCACGCTGCTCGAGATGATCCGCGACGACATCGCACCGGATGCCGCGCGCGAGATCTTCCGCCTGCGCGTCCGCCTCGGCGAGATCGTCGTCGTCGACCGCCCGGGCGACGGGCTCGACGAGAACTAGGGCAGCGGATGCCTCGTGCCGGCACCGGCATCCCTTCTGCGCGCCTCGGGCCGTCGCTTCCTACCGTGCCCCTGTGTCGCTCAGCTTGCTCGGGTATCGTCCCTCGGGTGTTCTCGTACACCCACCTCACCGACCGTTCCGCCGTCGACCGCGCGCTCGAGGAGTTCGATCGCCTCGGCCGGGATGCCTTTCTGCACACGTACGGCTTCGGCGAGGCCCGCGACTACTTCCTGGTGACCGAGTCTGGCCGCTACGACTCGAAGGCGATCTTCGGAGTCGCCTTCGGCAACCAGTTCGGCGTGACCCCGGGCCCCGACGTCTTCAGCGGCGGCCGCACCGGCGCCGCCGGCCGCCTCGCCGAACTCGGCTACACGATCGAGGGCATCGACGACCGCAAGGCCCGCCAGACCTTCCTCACCTTCGACGAGGCGCTCGAGGCGCGGCCTCTCCCGCTGGGCAACGTCGACGCCGCCCGCCGCTTCCTCGCCCGCCGCGACGACGCCGAGTTCTACGTGCCCTCGTCTGGCGCCTACATCGCCGCGGTCCCCCGCAAGGGAAACGCGACCGCCTTCATCCACAGCGACTACATCTCCTGGCGCACCTCGAAGGGCGAGGCGGAGCTGACCCCGCTCACCGCCGCTCGTGCTCGTGCCGCCGGCTCGTCGCGCGCTTCGGGCGCGACCCGAGCGCCTCGCACTCCTCGCGTCGTCGTCCCCGAGCGCGTCGAGTCGATCTGCCCGACGTGCACCATGGTGCTCCCGGTCAGCGGCGAGTGCGAGTTCTGCTGACGGTAAGGCAGACGTCGACCGGCGCGCTTAGGCAGTTGACGAGGGTACGAAGCGTCGGAGGTACTCCCGCAACGCCGGATCACACGCGTAGACGAACGTGCCTCGCATTCCTCGCGAAAGCAACACACCGTAGATGTTGGTGATGAAGCGCAGCAGATCCTCGTCCGAGTACTCGATACCGAGCTTCGGGTTGTTCTCCTTGCCTTTCTTGTCGTAGTAGGAGTCCCGATCGATGTACATCCGCCCGGCGTACGCGTCGTAACGCAGTTCGGGCCCGATGATCACGCCCGCGTAGTTGAGGTCGTATCCCTGAACTGTGTGAATCGAACCCACCTCGTCAAGGGATCCGGGCGTATTGATCCAGTCGACCTGCGTACTGTTCCAGCGCAACCGACGACCGTCGAGTTCAATGTCGATTGCGTTGGGGTCCGACTTCGATCGGTATGGCCAGGCGTAGCCTGCCGCCAAGCGCGCGAGACCGAACTCCTTGTCACGATCCCGGATTGCGTCATGCATCTCACCGACATCGTCGAAGAGACGCAACTCGTAGCCTTCGAATACTCGAGCCTGCACCGGCGATGCCTGCAGGATCTTCCTGATGAAGTCGAGGTAGTCGGCCCCTGCGAGGACACGCATCTGGGATGCAAGCGGATAGAACCGGTGACTGCCACGCGTCTCGTCAATGAGGGCGTCGAGCACGGGCGCGGGCAGGTCTGCTGGCCGAACGCTCTGCGCCGCATCCAGCAGAAACACCTGGTGGGTGCTCTTCGCGCGGATCCAGTCTAGTTGCGTCTTGGCCAGATCGTCCTTGCCGAACAGCTTCACGTTGTTCTCGGCGAACTGCTTGTTCAAGGGCCCCGAGGGTTGATTTGCGCGCTGATTCAGCCGGTGAGCTTCATCGACAATGAGGAGATCGAAGTGCTCGTCGCTTCCGCCGATCTCGAACGGCGTCAACACGAGGTCGGCGCCCAATGCCGGGGTCTTCTTGAAGACGTTCTGGATGGACTTTCGGAGCGACTGCTGCGGCACAACAAGACCGATCTTGAAGCCGCGGAGAAGGTCGGGGTATCCCTCGGCGAAGAAGTCCGAGAAGAGCGAGTCGGCGTCCGGCTTGTCGTGCGGGTTCGCGACTTGAATGTCGCGAAGCAGCTTCATCAAGAAGATCCCGACGATGGTCTTCCCTGTGCCCGGATCCCCCTGCACAACGATCGTGCTCTGTCGGTCGTGCTCAAGGTCCTCGAAAAGCCCCTCGAGAATGTCCTCGACGGCGATCGCCTGGTCATCGTTCAGAGCTTTGAACGGCGACAGCTTAAAGAAGTCGCTATTCTCGATGTGCACGCGATCTCGCGTGAACATCCCCTGCTCGCGCAGTTCCTCGAAGATCTGGTCGAACGACTCGCGGTAGCGACGACGGTCGTAGTAGTCCGAGTCAGTGATGCCCTCGTTCCGGTTCAACACCTTGAACTGCCCGTCGGCTGCGAAGAGTCGAATGAGGTAGGACTCCAAGTCGAGGCATGCCGACTTGTTGAACCGCTCGTCGATGACGATCCTCATCGCCTGAAGACGGTGTCGCTGCTTGTCGGGTGAGTCGAGGTGCTGACGCATGCGAACAACCGCGTTGAGCGTCTCTCCGATGTAGATCTCACGTTGATTACTCAACGTGTAGACCACGGGCCAGTTGGCGTGTCGTCCTTCGGGATCGACCCAACTCTTCAGGGCTCCCGGATCAAACGGAAGATGCTCAATCCTGAAGTCGGTCATACTTCGTGCTTCGGTCGCGGGCGAGGTCCGCCGGGTACTTCTCGCGGGTGACCTCAAGCTTGTCCAGCACGATCTGTTCGGGGTCGACCCCGAGCTTGTCGGCAAGCAAGATGCAGTAGGTCAGCACATCCGCAAGTTCCTCGGCAACCCGCGCCGAGTCTGCGTCAGCGCCCCACTGGAAGCACTCAAGAAGCTCTGCGGACTCAATTGAGATGCTCTTGGCAAGATTCTCGGGAGAGTGAAACTGCTCCCAGTTACGCTCTGCCATGAAGCGCCGAAGCGCCTCTCGAACCTCTGCACTCGCCACGCATCGCAGCGTAGCAGCGGTGTCGTGCACAGGATCGGCGACCTGAGTGGGTGGCGGCGTGCTGGCGGTGCTCAGCTATGTCACCAGGCTGTCGCAGGATGTGAGTCACGTGCGTGTGAATCAGAGGCCCATGTGCTCGTGTTCCCTCGCGGGCTGGACCCGGCCAGTCGACCAGTGAGTCTGTGCGACCGCTGGTAGCCGAAGGACTGCGGCGCTACGGGAGCGCCTTCTTCGCGGAGATGATCGCGGCACGGATGATCAGGAAGAGCGCTCCAAGGTTGAACGCGACCGCGCCGGCGGAAAGGCAAAGCACGCCGAGCACCAGCAGGGGCGGAGGTACAGAGTACGAGTCCAGCGCCACGCCGTAGAACACGCCGCCGAGGAGCATCAGCCCTATCCCCAGCACGACTGCGGTCCACGCGCTCTGCGGTCCCTTGTCCGTGTCACTAGTGTTCGTCATTCGTCTTTCCTTCGAGTCTGCGTGGACGAGTCCAGGGTGGAAGAGCTGCGTGGCTTTCGCGACCCCCAGTACTGGTGGCGCCGCGGCACTTCTCTCCAACCACCGGGAAACGTGTTGATCAGGCCACCGGACACTAGCTCGGAATTCGGACGAGGGGATGCATGCCGCGATCCGGACCGTCCCGCGCCCGCCGCCCCGTACCGCGCTGCCGCTGCGCCCGCCGCTCATCCAGCAACGCGATCCGCCGCCGCATCACCGTGAGCAGCGCCGCGACCCGACGCCGCTGGTGCGGGTCGAGCGCGCCGGCCGCGTCGAGCGTGCTCGCCTGTGCGGCGAGCGTCTGCACGCACAGCACGGTGTCGTGGCGGAACGTCTGGAACGCCTGCTCCGGGCGCGCGGCGAGACGGTCGAGCCGATCGTCGAGCACCAGCAGCCACAGCTCGTGTTCCTGCACGTCGGCGAAGAACTGATCGCGGATGCCGCGGGGCAGCGGAGCACCCGGAACGCGGCGCCGGTCCGCGTCGGCGGCGAGGTCGTGGTGCGAGTCCGAGCTCATCTGAGGCTCCTCGGGGACTCCAGCCGCAGCCGAAGATCACAACGCTAGAGGGAGCCTCCGACATCGGAAGAGGCATGCCCGCCTTGGGACCACTCGCCCGCAATCGGGCTCGCTACGGTTGTGTCATGCCAGCAGCGCTTGAAGTCGTCGCCGCCGCGATCCACAGCGACGGCAGAGTTCTCGCGTGCCGCCGCCGACAGGGCAAGGCGGCCGCCGGCATGTGGGAGTTCCCGGGCGGCAAGGTCGAGAGTGGGGAGCGACCAGAGTCTGCACTCCAGCGCGAACTGCTCGAGGAGCTTGGCGTGGAGGTTCAGGTTGGAGATCTCATCGATCGAAGCAGCACAACGGTAGGCGCTCTGACAATCGACCTCGCGACCTATTGGGTGTCGCTCGTCGACGACCACCCAACGGAGAGCACCGACCACGATCAACTCGAATGGCTCAGTCCGGAACAGCTCCCAACTCTTGAGTGGGCAGAGCCGGACCTGCCAGCGGTCCTGGCGATCACTCGCCAGTCTTCGCGCTGAGCGAGCGAGAGGACTACGTCACACGAACTGGGGGCAGTTTGCCCCGCCGGATTCATGGGACCTGTCACCGGCTCATGACAGTCTGAGTTGCAACCGACGAAGGGGATCACGTGCTCGACGGCCTGTACGAGAGCCCGCTCACCGTGCGGCTGCGCCAGGCTCTGAACGAGCTGTCAGATCAACGCCACGATCTCAGCCATGTCGATGAAGCGGACCAACCAGCGTTTCTCGCGCAGCACATCCTCCAGGCAGCCGAACACGCGCTGAGCGGTGCGCGCTCGACAGAGGATCGCGTGCGAATCACCAACGCTGTGCTCAACGCACTCGGCCGCGACGAAGAGATGATCGACTCGGGGATGCAGCGGCTGGATTTCATCACACACAGTGCCGCCCCCGGTGTTATCGAGTACTCGGCACGGCGGCCATCCATCCCGCTTGCCGAGACGGCCCTTCTGACGAACGCACGCGACGAGCCGCAACTGGGGCACGAATTGCGCGCCGAGTTGGAGAGCGCAGACCACGTCGATCTCCTGTGCGCTTTCGTGAAGTGGCCCGGACTGCGCATTCTCGAGGACCCGCTGGAACGCCTGAAAGACCGCGGCGCACCGCTTCGAGTCGTGACGACCACATACATCGGCGCGACCGATCCATTCGCACTTCGCGCGCTCGTGGAGCGCTACGACGCCCAGATCAAAGTGCAGTACGACATTCGACGCACCCGGTTGCACGCCAAGGCGTGGCTGTTCCGCCGGGACTCGACATTCGACACCGCGTACGTGGGGTCGTCAAACCTCTCACGCGCAGCCCTGCTCGATGGGCTGGAGTGGAACGTGCGACTCTCGCGAATCGCGACACCGAGTCTCATCACGAAGTTCCGGGCAACATTCGATACCTACTGGTCGGATGCCACGTTTGAGGAGTACGTTCCCGACCGAGACGAAGAACGTCTCCGAGACGCGCTTGCCGAGGCATCCGGCACCAAGTCCACCGACCGGGTAACGATCTCGCTCTCCGGTCTCGATGTGCGGCCGTATCCGCATCAATCCGAGATGCTGGAGTCGCTCGCCGCGGAGCGTCAGACACACGATCGGCACAGAAACCTCATCATCGCCGCGACAGGAACCGGCAAGACGGTGGTGGCCGCCCTCGACTACAAGCGACTCGTCGCCGAGGCCGGCGCAGATCTCCGGCTGCTCTTCGTCGCGCATCGTGGAGAGATCCTTCGGCAGTCGCTTCGCACTTACCGCGAAGTGCTCGCGGATGCGAGCTTCGGTGAAGAGTTCCACGGCGGTGCCCGGCCAACGCAGTGGAAACATGTCTTCGCTTCAGTGCAGTCGCTTTCGCACTATGCAATTGAGCAGGTGCCCGCAGACGCCTTCGATGTCGTCGTCATCGACGAGTTTCACCACGCCGAGGCACCGACCTATCGACGCCTCATCGACCACCTGCGCCCCACCGAACTGCTTGGACTGACCGCGACGCCGGAGCGCTCAGACGGCATCGACGTACGTTCGTTCTTCGAGGGACGAAGCGCCTCGGAGCTCCGGCTCTGGGATGCGCTCAAGGCCGATCTTCTCGTGCCGTTTCACTACTTCGGCATTGCGGATGACACGGACCTCTCGCGTCTCGAATGGAAGCGAGGGTCATACGACACGAGCGCCTTGAGCGCCCTGTACACCGGCAACGATGCCCGCGCACGGATCGTGCTCCGCCAGGTACGCGACAAGATCGGCGACGTAGGTGAGATGCGCGCGCTCGGCTTCTGCGTCAGCGTTGAGCACGCGCGTTATATGACACAGGTCTTCAATGAAGCCGGCATACCGTCCGTGACTGTGACCGGAGACACTCCAAGGGGCGAGCGCCGTGCCGCAGTCCGCGACCTCGAGCAGGGAGACGTGAACGCGATATTCACGGTCGACGTGTTCAATGAGGGCGTCGACATTCCACAGGTCGACACCGTGCTGTTTCTTCGCCCGACCGAGAGCGCGACGATCTTCATCCAGCAGCTCGGACGTGGACTCCGGCACCACCCGTCGAAAGCGGTCCTGACCGCACTTGACTTCGTCGGCCACCAGCGCACCGAGTTCCGATTCGACCGACGATTCCGGGCGTTGACCGGCGTGTCTCGCGGGGCACTCAAACGAGAGGTCGAGCAGCAGTTCCCCTTCCTCCCTGCAGGATCGCAGATCATGCTGGATCGGGTCAGCCGCCGCATCGTGCTCGACAGTATTCGCCGCCAGCTGTCGCTCAACGCACGCGAACTTGCATCCGACGCCCGCTTGACCGGCGTGACGAGCCTTAGGGAGTTCCTTGCGGCTCAAGACCTGGAACTCAGCGATCTCCTGCGATCGAGTGGGAAGCCCCGCACCTGGACCACCATCAAGCGTGATGCCGGCCTCGAAGTTCCGAACCCAGGCCCAAACGAAACTCCTCTGCTCAAACGCGTCCGCGCCCTCGCGCATGTGGACGACCCTGAGCGCGCGGAGGCATACCTTCGAATACTCCGCGACCCCGCCAACGTTCCCAGCGACCCGCTTCAGCGACGATTCGCCGAGATGCTCTTCTACTCGCTCTGGCCAACCGGGGGCGGCTGGAACTCGATCGACGAAGGCCTCGCTTCTCTGAACCAGGAACCCGCCGTGGCTGCCGAGCTCGCAGAGGTCATCGAGCTCGCGCAGGACGCATCACGACACGTGGTCAACATCCCTTCCGAGATGGAGGGCACCCCACTTCGAACGCACGCGCAGTACCAGCGAGAGGAAGTGCTCTCAGCGCTCAGCTGGGCGTCCCTGGCGAAGCCACCCTCGCAGTTTCGAGAAGGCGTGCTCTGGTCAGAGCGCTGGAAGAGCGACGCGTTCTTTGTCACGCTCAAGAAGTCCGAGGCCGACTACTCCCCCTCCACCCTGTATCGGGACTACGCAATCAGCCCATCGCTGTTCCACTGGGAGTCGCAGTCCACGACGTCCGAGTCTTCACCCACGGGCCAGCGCTACATCAGTCACGCCGCGCGAGGCAGCACGGTGCTGCTGTTCGTGCGCGAGGCAGGCAAGAACGATCTGGGAACCTCGCCGTACACGTTCCTCGGTCCGGCGAAGTACGTCTCCCACGAAGGCGAACGTCCGATCTCGTTCACGTGGCGCCTGGATTCACCGATGCCGACCGACCTCTACCTGGCAGCAAGTGCTGTCGCCGCCTAGCGACATGGGACGAGCGGCACGCCTGGCAGCGGAGGTTCTCGACTGATGCCCTCACAGGTCGCTTGGCTCGATGCCTCGAGCGAAGAGCAACGCCGGATGCGCGACATCATCCGCTTGTTCGCCGACCGCGAGAGTCGCGATGAACTCGGGCTGGGTCAGATTCGCGACGCCATCGCGGACTCGCTCTTCAAGTCGCTGTCGCTCGAGACGATGCAGAACGCCTGGAAGCGGCCCATGGAGAGCAGGTCCATCGCGTCGATGATGAGGGCGCTGTCGGTCGCGTTCTTGCCGACGGTGTTCGCGAACTGCTGCATCGGCTGGATCACGTGCTCGCTCGCCGCCGCCTTCCAGCTGCCGAGCTGCGGTTTCGTCCAGTCGCCGTAGACGCGTTTGACCGACGCCGTGCAGAATTGCGTGATCTCGGTGAGCACGGCGCCGATGCGCGAAGGCGAGACGTTGTCGGCGTCGATGAGGACCGCGATGAGGTCGTTGGGCTGGGCCATTGGGCAAGTGTGGCAGGGGTGGGCGTGCCGGTCGGTTCGGTTTTCCACCCCTGCCGCAGTGGGCTACCCGAGGCCTACCACTCGCAGGCCCAACCGTCGCCGTCGCGGTCGAGGTCGTAGACGTCCGGCCCGATGACCTGCACTGGCCCGCGGACGTATGCAGGTCCATTGCCGGAGCCCCCTGCACAGTCGACATCAGATGCGATGGGCACACATGCCCCCGTGTAATTGGGATGGCAGTCGTTCGACGGTGCTGGGGCGGGCGCCGGCGCGGGCGGCGGAGGGGGCGGCGGCACGTACGTGCCCTTCGCCACGACCTTCTGGGTCGGCTCGATCGTCACCTCGTCGGAGATCTGCTCCCGGCTGATCTCGACACCGTCCTCATACGTCACCTCGTACGTGATCGTCCGCTCGCCGTTCTTGCCGTCGATCCGGATCTCGTACTTCCCCTTCTCGAGGCTCGAGTCGTCGACGAGCTTCTTGTCGAACGGGACGGCTTCACGCTCTTCAACCGTCTCGGTGGTGATCACCGGTTCGGGCGTTGGCGTCGGGGTTGGCGTCGGCGTGGACGTCTCGTCGACCCCCGCAGCCACCTGGGCCGAAGCGTCAGATGTCTCGGTCGTCTGAGCGCGTCCATCTGCCGCCGAGACGGATGCGCCCGCGCTGAAGAACACCAGCGCGCCGACGAGCACGAGAATCGCGGTGGAGCGCGACCGAATCCTCAGGGCACGGACCGACCCGCGGACCAGGGCGTAGAGGCCCACGAGGCCGACGACGATGCCGAGCAGGATCAGCAACCCGCCGAGGCCACCGATCGCGACGAACAACACCGCGACGACGAACGCCAGCACCGCGGCGACGATCCAGAAGCCCCGAGCGTTTCGTTGCTTGTTCACGTCGGCGGCGTGACTGTCCAGGTACGCGTCGGTCCAGGCGAGACCGTTCCACCACCGCTGTCTTCCAGATCCGTCGTCGTACCAGCCGGGTTTCGCATTCGCCATCGTTAGTGAGGATCCCTTCAAGAACAGCTTCCCCGAGGCTATGTGGAGGAGGGATGCACCCAAACCCCCCAACTCAGGGGGTGAGAGCACTTCCCAGCTGACTGAGGGGCGAAGCGGATGCACCGATGAACGCCCAGCTTCGCGACATGCGCACGAAACAACGAGCGGTTCTCAGCGCCCGGCGCACGGCAAGAGAGTGATTTCAACGGTTCACAGTCAAGAACAGCGATTCTTTACGTGGCATCCGTCACCGAAACCGCCCCGAGATGAGCCAATCTCGACTGACCGGACACCCCCGGTGCCTGCCACCTCATGAAGGGACACCCACCGTGGCCAACATCCTCTGGCTCTCCGAACTCGGAATGGACGACATCGGACGGGTGGGCGGCAAGAACGCCTCGCTCGGCGAGCTCATCCACAATCTCGGCGCCGCGGGCGTCAACGTGCCCGGCGGGTTCGCCACCACGGCCGACGCCTTCCGCGCCTTCCTCGGCCAGACCGGCCTCGAGGACCGCATCGCCGCCACGCTGCTCGAGCTCGACAGCTCCGACACGCTGGCGCTGGCGCGCGCCGGCCGCAGCATCCGCACCGACATCATCGAGACGCCGCTGCCCGCCGAACTCGAGCAGGAGATCCGCGACGCCTACGCCACGCTCACCGACGGCGAGGACCCCGACGACCCGGTCTCCTGGGCCGTGCGCTCGAGCGCGACGGCCGAGGACCTCCCCGACGCCTCCTTCGCCGGCCAGCAGGAGACGTTCCTGAACATCCGCGGCATCGACCAGATCCTCCGCGCCGTGCACGAGGTGTACGCCTCCCTCTACAACGACCGCGCCATCTCGTACCGCGTGCACCACGGCTTCGCGCACCTCGACGTCGCCCTGTCGGTCGGCATCCAGCGGATGGTGCGCAGCGACCTCGCCTCGTCGGGCGTCATGTTCACCATCGACACCGAGTCGGGCTTCCAGAACGCGGTGCTCATCACGTCGGCCTACGGACTCGGCGAGGGCGTCGTGCAGGGCGCCGTGAACCCCGACGAGTTCGTCGTCTACAAGCCCGCGCTGAACGCCGGCCGCCCCGCCATCTTGAAGCGCACCGTCGGCGAGAAGGCCACCAAGATGGTCTACACGAAGTCGCAGCACGTCGGGCGCACCGTCGACTTCGTGCCGGTGACGAAGCCCGAGGCGCGCCGCTTCAGCCTGAACGACGCCGAGATCGAGCAGCTCGCCCGCTACGCCGTGTCGATCGAGCAGCACTACGGCCGCCCGATGGACATCGAGTGGGCGAAGGACGGCGTCGACGGGAAGCTCTACATCGTGCAGGCGCGCCCCGAGACCGTGGTCGCCCGCCGCACCGGCCGCACCGAGCGGTTCAGCCTGACCGAGCGCGGCCCGGTCGTCGCCGAGGGGCGCGCGATCGGCCACAAGATCGGCACCGGCGCCGCCCGCGTGCTCACCTCGGTCGAGCAGATGCACGAGTTCCAGCCGGGCGATGTACTGGTCGCCGACATGACCGACCCCGACTGGGAGCCGGTGATGAAGACGGCATCCGCCATCGTCACCAACCGCGGCGGGCGCACCTGCCACGCGGCGATCATCGCGCGCGAGCTCGGCGTGCCGGCGGTCGTCGGCACCGGCACGGCCACTCAGGCGCTCGTCGACGGCCAGCAGGTCACCGTCTCCTGCGGCGAGGGCGAGACCGGGTTCGTGTACGACGGCGTGCTCGACTTCCAGGTGGAGTACAGCGACATGGGCGACCTGCCGGAGCTGCCGACCGCGGTGATGATGAACGTCGGCACCCCGGAGCAGGCGTTCAACTTCGCGCAGACCCCGAACGACGGCATCGGGCTCGCCCGCCTCGAGTTCATCATCAACCGGCAGATCGGCATCCACCCGCGGGCGCTGCTCGACGTCGACGACCAGGCGCCGGAGGTCGCGAAGGAGATCCGCCACCGCATCGCCCCCTACTCCGGCGCACGCGACTTCTTCGTCAAGCGCGTCGCCGAAGGTGTCTCGACGCTCGCGGCCGCCTTCACCCCGAACCCGGTGATCGTGCGCATGTCGGACTTCAAGTCGAACGAGTACGCCAACCTGCTCGGCGGCGAGCGCTACGAGCCCGACGAGGAGAACCCGATGATCGGCTTCCGCGGCGCCTCGCGCTACGTCGCGCCGTCGTTCCGCGAGTGCTTCGACCTCGAGTGCGAGGCCCTGAAGTTCGCCCGCGACGAGATGGGGCTCACGAACATCAAGCTGATGATCCCGTTCGTGCGCACCATCGCCGAGGCCGAGGGGGTCATCGCGGCCCTCGCCGAGAACGGGCTCGTCCGCGGCGAGAACGGCCTCCAGGTCGTGATGATGTGCGAGGTGCCGAGCAACGCGGTGCTCGCCCACGAGTTCCTCAACCACTTCGACGGCTTCTCGATCGGATCGAACGACCTCACCCAGCTCACCCTCGGCGTCGACCGCGACTCGGCCGAGATGGCCCGCGTCTTCGACGAGCGCGACCCCGCGGTGCTGAAGCTGCTCAGCATGGCGATCGAGGCGTGCGTCTCGCGCGGCAAGTACGTCGGCATCTGCGGCCAGGGCCCGAGCGACCACCCCGATTTCGCCGAGTGGCTCATGGCCCAGGGCATCTCGTCGATCTCGCTCAACCCCGACACGGTCGTCGACACCTGGCAGCGGCTCGGCCGGCTCGAGGCGGCGAAGCGCGAGCTGTCCATGGTGTGAGGGGCGGGCGGATGCCGCTGAGCCGCGTCGCTCAGGGGCATCCGCCCGTTCGCACCGCCCCTTCCTCCACAGCCGGGTGCCCGCCCCGTGCTGGGCGTCGGGTCGACCGCGCAGCTCCGCCCGGCGCCGCACCCGCGACGCTGGTCGCATGCCCGCATCCGACACCCTCCCCCGCCCCCGCATCACCGTGCGCGTCGAGCTGCTCGACGCCGACGAACCGACCTGGCGCGAGATCGCCGTCGACGCCTCGCGCGGCCTCGCGACCCTCGCCGACGCGATACTGCTCGCCTTCGGCTGGACCGGCACGGGCAGCTGGCGCTTCGGCACGCGGCACACCCCATGGTGGGGTCGCGAGGCAGATGCCTGGGGCCGGCGCATGCTCACCCCCGCGCGCCCGCACCACCCCGAGGCCGTCGACGACTACGGCGGGTACGGCGAGGGCTGCCAGTGCTCGAGCTGCCGGTACGGCACTGCCTACGACCCCGACCCGGGGCCCGCGCGCGTCGAGCCGGAGTGGACCATCGACCACGTGATCGATCGCTTCGGCGGCACGCTCGAGTTCGAGTACCGGTCGCGCGACGCGCGGCTCGCATCGACGGCCGACGCCCGGCACCACCGCATCACCGCCGGCGTACGCGATGGGGCGACGACGGATGCCTCGGAGCCGGCGGCCGTCCTCGTCGACGGCGCGGGCACGGTGCCGCGCAGCGGGTCCGAGGCGGAGTTCGGCGAACTCGGCGACCCGACGCGACGCGCCGCGCTGCAGCACGAGTTCGCGGTGCGGTTCGGGCCGGATCCGCGGCATGCGCGACCGGCCTCCGCGCCGGGCTGGGAGCCGCTCGACCAGGCGATCCACGGCGCGAGCGCGGCCGCGCGACGCGCGCTGCGCATGGACCTCGTCGAGCTCGGCGCGCTCGACCCGCCCGTGCTCGACGTCGAGGAGGTCGAGCGCGGCACCGCGCAGATCCGGGCGTTCCTCCGCGCCGCCGAAGGGCCCGACGGCATCGATGCCGAGGCCGCGGGCGAACTCGGCGACGACCTCAAGGCCATGCACCTCGTGCGGACGCAGCGCGGCCGACTGCTCACCCTCGTCGCGGCGCGCGATCGGTTCGTGGCCGACCCGGTGGCGCTCTGGTACGAGGTCGCGCAGCAGTTGATGGGCAGCGCGGCCTATCGGGGCGGCGCCGCCATCGACGTGGCGGAGCGCGCGGTCGACCTCGCGTGCGGCGACCACCCGGTGCGCCGGTTCGCGTTCGATCAGGCGCGGGCCTCGGGCCGCATGGGCTACGCGTCGAGCGAGTTCGGGCGCACCCGGGTCGATCGCATGCTCGCGCGCCTCGGCCTGGTCGACGCCGACGGCGGGCCGGACCATCCGAACGCGCGCGCGTTCGGGTTCGCGATGCTGCGCGGCGGGGTCGGTTCGTATATACCGGCAGCCATTGCACGGTAGAATGGTGGAATGGCGTTGAGCATCAAGAGTTCCGAGGCGGAGCAGCTCGCGCGCCGGCTCGCGGCCGCGACCGGCGAGAGCATCACCGGGGCGATCACGACCGCGCTGCGCGAGCGACTCGAACGTGCTGAGGCGACCGACGAGTCCCGCAGCGCGGAACGGGCCGAGCGCCTCGCCGCCATCGGGGCGGATGCCGCCGGCCGGTGGCGCGACGACCTGCGCGCCGCCGACCACGGCGACCTGCTCTACGACGACCGCGGACTCCCCGGTGATCGTCGACACCTCGGCGATCATCGCGATCCTCCGGGACGAGCCCGCCGCCCCGGCCTGCGTCGCCGCACTCGCGTCATCGACAAGTACCTCGATGTCGGCCGGCACGTTCATCGAGGCATCCGTCGTGATCGACTCGAACCGCGACCCGGTGCTGAGTGCGCGCTTCGACGAGCTCGTCGCCGAAGCCGGAATCGAGGTCGTGCCAATCGATGCCGAGCTCGCACGCATCGCACGAGCGGCGTACCGCGACTACGGGAAGGGCAGCGGGCACCCCGCCCGTCTCAACCTGGGGGACTGCTTCGCCTACGCCCTCGCGCGCTCGACCGGGGAGCCGCTTCTCTGCATCGGCGACGACTTCCGACAGACCGACCTGCGATTGGCGGTCGACCCAACGGCCTGACGGCTACTTGGTGAGGCAGACCGCGGGGAGGTCGAACCAGCGGAGGTGCTCGAAGTCGGCGGAGAGCGTCGCCGGTGAGGCGTCCGCCCGATCGGCGTCGGCGGGCGGGTGCGGCAACTCAGCGGCATCCGTCACCTGCACCTCTTCGAACGGATGCGTCGTCGCAGCGGCATCCGTCATCTCGGCCGCCCCCGGGGCGGCCACCCCGCCGCCCGCGGCCGCGAAGCGCTGCCGCGCCTCGGCGAGGTACCCGGCGAGCGCCGACTCCGGCGCGCGGTCGTCGTGGTGCGGGTACGCCATGCGGCCGTCGGCGTCGTACGACACCTCGCGCAGGCGCAGCGGCGGCTCGGCGGGTCCGCGCCGGTGGCGCCAGAGGCCGGTGTCGGGGTCGAAGGCGTAGTCGGGGAGCATCCGCCAGCCGTCTCTGGCGACGAGCCGCACGGCCTCGACGAGGTAGTCGAACACGGCCTCGGAGATGAAGTAGTTGAAGTTGATGCGCACCCAGCCGGGCTTGATGCCCTCGCAGCCGCGGGCGATCTCGCGCTCGAACTCGTGCGAGCGCTCGATGTCGATGCCGAGCAGCTCGTGGCCGTACGGGCCGGCGCACGAGCAGCCGCCACGCGACTGGATGCCGAACAGGTCGTTCAGCAGCGCGACGACGAAGTTGTGGTGCAGGTAGCGGCCGCTCGGGGCGCGCACCACGAACGAGACGATCGACAGGCGCTCGGCGTCGAGGTTGCCGAGCACCTCGATCGCGGGCTCGTCGTGCCAGGCGGCGATCGCGCGGCGCAGGAAGTCGTCCTCGAGGGCGCGGATCGCAGGCACGCCGACCGCGTCCTTCAGCCCGAACACGAGCCCGGCGCGGATCGACTCGACGATCGCCGGCGTGCCGCCCTCCTCGCGGTGGGCGACGTCGGCGAGGTACTCGTGCTCGGTCGGGTTGACGAACGCGACCGTGCCGCCGCCCGGCACGTCGGGCACCCGGTTGGTCGCGAGCTCGCGACGCACGACCAGCACGCCCGGCGTCGACGGCCCGCCGATGAACTTGTGCGGGCTGAGGAAGATCGCGTCCTTGTAGGCGCCTTCCGAGAGGGCCCGCGCGGGCGGGCCGTGGTACATCTCGACGTCGATGTACGGGGCCGCGGCGGCGAAGTCCCAGAACGACAGGGCGCCGTGCCGGTGCAGCAGCGTCGAGATGCCGGCCGTGTCGCTCACGATGCCGGTCACGTTGCTCGCCGCGGAGAACGATCCGATCTTGAGCGGGCGGCCTTCGTAGCGGCGCAGTTCGGCCTCGAGGGCTTCCTGGTCGATGTGGCCGTCGGCATCCTGCGGGATGGTCACGACGTCGGCGATCGACTCGCGCCACGGCAGCTCGTTCGAGTGGTGCTCGAACGGGCCGATGAACACGACCGGGCGGTCGGCGGCCGGGATGGCGTCGGTGAGGTGGTAGCGGTCGTCGAGGGCGGATGCCACGCGCAGGCCGAGCATCCCCACCAGCTTGTCGATCGCGCCGGTCGACCCGGCGCCGGTGAAGATCACGACCGTGTCGTCGTCGCCGCCCACGGCGTCGTGGATCGTCGCGCGCGCGTCCTCGCGCAACCGAGTCGTCTGCAGGCCCGTGCCGCTCGACTCGGTGTGCGTGTTCGCGTAGCGCGGCAGCACCTCGTCGCGCACGAAGTCCTCGATGAACGTGAGCGCCCGACCCGACGCCGTGTAGTCAGCGTACGTCACACGCCGCGGCCCGTACGGCCCGGGCACGACCTGGTCGTCGCCGATGACCGACTCGCGGATGCGGCGCACCAGCGCCGACCGCCGGATCGCATCGATGTGCGCCCGGTCGTCGTGGCTGGGGTGCGCGGTGCCCGCCTCGGCGGTTGCATCCGCTCGGTGGAGGTCCACACGCCCGAGGGTACCGCCGCCCGCCGTCGGCGGCCAGAGCGAGCGGATGCCCACTACTGGTACATCAATCTGTACAGATTCTCTATTCTCGTGCCATGGCTACGACTGACTCACGCGCACTCGAGGTGATGCCGGTCGCGGAGACACGCGCGAACTTGTCCGCCGTGCTTCGCGACTTCCGCGCGAACGGAGCCGATGCCGAACCGGTCGTCATCGGCTCCCACCGAAAGCCCGAGGCGGTGCTCATCCCCTATCGGCGGTACGTCGCGACCGCACGTACGGAGACCTCGGACACCCTGGTGGACGTACGCACACTCCTGCATCGTCGACGTTCGCTCATCGAGCGGCTCGCCCAGACCAACCGCATCAGCTCCGTCGAACTGTTCGGATCCGTCGCCCGCGGCGAGGACGGCCCCGAGAGCGACATCGACCTGCTGGTCGTTCCAGACGACGGCGCTTCCCTGTTCGACCTTGCACGATTCGAGTCCGACATGGAGGAGCTCTTCGGCCGCAAGGTCGATGTCGTCTCGCGACGAGGCCTGGACCCGGAACGCCACCGCGGAATCCTCAACGACGCACAGCCCCTGTGACACACGAGCGCCGGCCCCGCGACACGCGTCGCGGAGCCGGCGCCCAGAGCAGCGAGCGGGCGTCAGCCCCCGATCGTGAACACGTCGATCACCTTCGGCGCCTCGCCCGCGGTCACGTTCGCCGAGTAGCTCGTCACCTCACCGGTCGCGGTGTCGAACACCGTGAACACGGCCAGGTCGTTCGACTGCACGAACGGCTGCGGGGTGCCGTCGGCCGCGAGGTACGGGTCGACGGTCGGCACGATCGGGTCGAGGCCACCGGGGTTGCCCTGCGCCCAGTAGTTCGACGCGTCCCACGGCGCCGGCGGCACCGGACGCGACCGACCCGAGAGCGGGTGGTAGGCGCCGTAGCTGTTGCCGGTGTTCGAGGTCTCGATCCAGTTCGTCGTGTCGTTGTCGCTGACGAAGCGGTTCCAGAGGTGCGAGTGACCGTTCTGCACGAGGTCGACGCCGGCATCCTCGAGCAGGGGCTGCAGGTCGTAGAGCAGTTCGTTCTCGGTCGCCGGGTACTCGTAGCGCACGCCGACGACGTCGCCCGAGGCATCCGTCTCCTCGATCCGCTGCGGATCGGCGAACTGCGGCATGACGTTGTCACCGAGCCCCTGCGGGCCCTCGTGCAGGATCACCACGCGGTACTTCGCGTCCTGGAACGCATCGCTCGCGAGCTCGTCGGCCAGCCACGCGTACTGGTCGCTCGACGCGTCGATCGCCTCGAAGATGTGCTCGCCGTAGCCCTGCGCGAACGGGTCGTCGAGGTTCTGCGCGCCCTCCTGGTAGCGGGAGTTCGCGGTGCGCACGGCCGGGTCGGCCTGCGCCGTCGTGCCGCGCCAGATGCGGGTCGAGTACAGCGAGACGAGGCGCACGTCGCCGAACGTCGTGGCGTAGTAGGTCTCGCCGCCGGACGCGCTCTCGGGCAGGGTGAAGATCTCCTCGTAGGTGCGGGTCGAGAAGGAGTTGTCCTCGATCCACGCGGCCTTCACCTCGGGGTCGCCGGTCGGGTTGACCTCGTCGGCCACCTCGGCGTACGCGGCCTCGGCGACCGCGACGGGCACCGGATTGTTGAATGACGCATTGAGGCTCGTGGCGCCGTCGCGGCGACCCTGCACCTCGTGGTTGCCGATCGCGGGGAACAGCGGCGCGTTCTGGATGATCGCCGCACCGCCGTACTCGACGCCACCGGTCGACACGCGCCCACCCGTGCCCTGCAGCACCGGGAAGAACGCGCTGCCGCGGGTGTCGTCGAACCACTCCGACGCCCGGTCGGGAATGTTCACCAGGTCGCCGGCGACGAACACGCCGTCGATGTCGCCGATCGTCTCGGCGGCGAGCTGCAGGTTCGCGGGGGTGTTGACCATGGCCTGGTGGTCGCTGGTCAGCAGGATCTTCGTGCCCTGCCCCTCGGCGGGCGCCGGCTGCAGGGTGAAGGCAGCGGATGCCACGAGCTGCTGCCCGTGCAGACTCACGACGCGGTACGGCACCTCGTCGCCCGGCTCGAGCCCTTCGACGACGGCCTCGTGCCGCCAGATCGCGCGGTCGACGATGCCGTCCTCGGGCAGCGGCTTCACCTCGTCGGGGATGCGCGACCCCGAGTCCTCGGCCGTGCGGCTGAGCTGCATGGTCGTCGCGCGCACCGAGCGAACGTCGGCGCCCTTCTTCGCGTGCACGGCCTTGGCGAGCGCCTTGCCCTCGAGGTCGGCGACGCCGTCGCCCAGCAGCACGGCGTGCTGCGACCCGGCGAACTCGGTGAACCAGACCACGGTCACGCCGGTCTCGGTGGGCGCCTGCAGGAACGGGTCCGTGAGCAGCTCGGTCGCGGCGGCGGGCGTCGAGCCCGGCGCGGGTGCCGCGGTCGCGGCGGGCACGGCGACCGCGAAGGTCGCCGCGGTAAGCGCCGCCGCGGCAGCGGCCACGGCGACGTTGGAACGGGTGGTGCGAGGCATCGTGTGTCTCCAGTCGGTTTCGTAGGCACCTGTCGAAGACACGCTCACGGGCGTCCGTGACGGCCGGGTGTCGCGTTCCGGGCCGCGAGGCGAATTCGATGAGTCCGCTGTGAACCGCGCGTCGACACGGCCCGCGCCACCAGTGCGAAACCCGTGCGCTCCGCGGCATCCGCCCCCTAGGCTTTCGGGCACGAGGAAGGCAGGGCCATGACCAAGCGGATGCCGAAGGCGCTGTACAAGCGCGAGCTCAAGAACCTGCAGGCGCAGCTCGTCGAGATGCAGAAGTGGGTGCAGCAGTCGGGGGCGCGCGTCGTCGTGATCTTCGAGGGGCGCGATGCGGCCGGCAAGGGGTCCGCGATCAAGCGTGTCTCGGAGTACCTGAACCCGCGGCAGGCGCGCATCGTCGCCCTGCCCGCGCCGAGCGAGCGCGACAAGACGCGCTGGTACTTCCAGCGGTACGTACCGCACCTGCCGTCGGCCGGCGAGATCGTGCTGATGGACCGCTCCTGGTACAACCGCGCCGGCGTCGAGCGCGTCATGGGCTACTGCACGAACGAGGAGTACCAGCGGTTCCTGCAGCAGGCCCCGATCTTCGAGCGGATGCTCGTGGACGACGGCATCATCCTGCTGAAGTACTGGTTCAGCGTCTCCGACGTCGTGCAGGAGGAGCGCTTCCGCTCGCGCCTCGACGACCCGATGCGGCGGTGGAAGCTGAGCGTCACCGACCTCGCGTCGATCACGAAGTGGGAGGACTACTCGCGCGCGAAGGACCGCATGTTCGTGCACACCGACATCGCCGAGGCGCCCTGGTACGAGATCGAGAGCGACGACAAGCGCCGGTCGCGCATCAACGTGATGGCGCACATCCTGCAGAAGGTGCCGTGGGAGCCCGTGCCGCAGCGGCAGATCGAGATTCCGGAGCGACCGCCGTCGGAGGGCTACGAGCGCCCGCCGCGCCAGTGGACGAACTCGGTGCCCGACTACGCGCGCGAGGTCGAGCAGCGCGAGGCCGGCAAGATATAGCCGAGCGGATGCCTCGGGGCGGCGTCGCGACAGCCGGGCGAGCCCTGACCCCGGCGCGCCCGAAACGCGAGAGAATGGAGGGTACCCGCTCAGAGGGGAACCGCGTCGAGGAGGACGTCATGAGCGCAGAGACCAGCCTGTTCGAGCCCACGCACCGCGGCACCTCGCCGTGGACCAACGGCGCCTGGGGCGGCGCGATCGCCACCACCGGTCCGGTGCACCAGCCGACCGGAGCAGTCGACACCGCGCCCGACACGCGCCTGCGCATCTGGCACGCGATCGCGAACCTCTTCCACCGCAGCTGAGCCCGACTCGCGCACTTCCCTCGGCACAGACGAGGAGCGGATGCCCCTGAGCCGACGCGCGCACGCGGGCGCACATGCCGCCCGAGGCATCCGGAACTGACAGCCTGCTCTCAGGATCGTTCGGTATGGTCAGACCACAGGCAGTCGGGAACTCTCCCCCAGTCCCACTGCCTGGTCAGAGAGGGAAGTGATCACGTGGCACTCCACACCCGCAGCGCGTCGCACGTCGACGCTCTGGGTGCGCTGCTGCGCCACTTCCGAGATCGGGTCTTCGCGGCGTAGCGCCCCGCCTGCATCCCCCTTGGCAGGCGGCGAGGCGCTCCCTTCCGCCGCGTCCGACGCCGGTCGCGCACCGGCGCGTCGTCGAGGCGATCGGCCCTGCTTCCCCCAAGCGAGGCCTGTCGCGCCCGGCCGCCGGTGCGCTTCCTCTGACTCCCCCACCCCTGCATACGCCGCCCTGCATACGCCGGCCCGGCGAGGCGTTCCCAGCGCCCGCCACCCCCTGCATACGCCGTGTCGAGACGTGCGCCGTTCCCCCGCGCACGTCTCGCTCCCGCCGGTTCTCCCCCTGCCCGGCGGGACTCGACCCCGAACCCCCGAGCCCGCGCCCGACCCGCCCACACCCCACGAAAGGACCGCACCATGACGAACGACCTCATCTCCCCCGTCGCCGACCCCGAGCTGGTCGTCACCGACGACGGCGCGATCCTGCGCCGCCCGGTCGCCAGCACGGCCGACGCCGCCGAGCACGGCGAGCTGGTCGGCGCGTAGCGCGACGGCCCGGTTGCGCGAAGCGCGACACGACAGATACAGAGCGAGCGGATGCCCCGGGGCATCCGCTCGCACTCGCATGTACCGGTCAGTCGGTGACGAGGTCGCGCCTGCGGAACCCGGCCACGCCCACCGCCGCGACCACCACCGCGATGCCGGTGAGCACGAGCATCGCGACTCCAGACAGCTCGGCGCCGGGGTACTCGCCGACGTGCTCGAACGGCGAGACGTCGTACGCGAGGTCGGGCAGGTCGAGGATCGGCCCGAACATCGCGACGATGAACGAGTAGCCGAAGAGCGCCCAGACGGCGAGCAGCCAGCGCGGCAGCCAGCCGTAGAGCAGGCCCGCGACCGCGAGCACGACCCACACGGCGGGCACGTGGGCGACGTGGCCGAGCACGACGTCCCCGAACAGCGACCAGTCGCCGATCGAGGCCAAGGCGCCGATCGCCTGGCCCACCCCCGACAGGAATTGCAGCCACGCCACGGCGAGCGCCGACACGACGAGCCACGACGTCATCCAGCCGACTCGACCGACGGCGGCCGCGAGCACGCCCTCGCCGCGCCCGTCGAATTCCTCGGAGCGCAGCGACTGCACCGAGCCGATCGCGTAGATCGTGGCGAAGAACGCCATCATCACGCCCATGAGGCCGAGGTAGCCGGTGAGCAGGTCGTCCTCGGCGCCCATGATCGCGATCAGCTCGGGCGGTGCGTCGACGAACCCCTCGACGAGCGGCTGCGCGAAGCTGCCGTACGCGATCGCCGAGACGAACAGCGCGAGCGACCAGCCGACGATTCCCGCGCGCTGCAGGCGGAACGCGAGGGCGAACGGGCTCGCGAGCCACGCCGCCGCGACCGGGCTGCCGCGACGCGCGGCGACGAGCCCCGACCCGAGGTCGCGACGCGCGGTCAGCACGTACCCGACGACGGTGAACGCCGCGGCGAACGCGAGCGACAGGGCGAGCAGCCACCACCGGTCGAGCACGAACGGCGCGGTCTGCTGCGACCAGCCGATCGGCGACAGCCACGACAGCCAACCGAGGTCGCCGCCCTGCGCGCTCGACATGTCGCCGAGGCCGCGCACCAGGAACGCGACGCCGAGCACCGCGCCCGCGATGCCCGTGCCGCCACGGGAGAATGCGGTGAGCTGCGCGGTCGTCGCGGCGAGGCCGGCGAACGCGATGCCGGCGGCGGCGACGGATGCCCCGAAGAGGAACGATCCACCCGCATCCGCCCCCTGCGCCGTGAGCACGACGCCGTACAGCACCGCGACGAACAGGTTCATCAGCACCGCGACCAGCAGCGCCGCGGTGAGCGGCGCGAACCGGCCGACCGCGCTCGCCCGCACGAGCTCGGCGCGACCGGCCTGCTCCTCGTGCCGCGTGTGCCGCATGACCGTGACGATGCTCATGAAGCCCGCCGCGGTGATGAGGTACAGGCCGTACTGGCTCACGAGGAACCGGTCGAGCGTGAGGTCGTCGTATCCGAACCCGGGCCCGCCGAGCAGCGCGCCGACCGGGCTCGCGGTGAACCCGACGATCGCCTGCAGGTCCTCCGGCGTCGGGAACACCGCCCGCAGCACGCCCGAGAAGTAGACGAGCATCACCGTCAGCGTGAGCGTCCAGCCGAAGAAGTGGATGCGGTCGCGCCGCAGCATGAACCGCAGCAGCGAACCGGTGCGGGCGAGCGGTCGCGGTGGGTCGAGCGGGGCGGATGCCTCGGAGGCGCGCCGCGCGGGGGCGGTGACGGTGCTCATCGCGAGGTCTCCGCGTTCGTCGGGGCGGGGGTGCCGTCGGAGTCGACCGACTCAGGGGCATCCGTCGCCTGATCGCCGTAGTGGCGCAGCAGCAGCTGCTCGAGCGTCGGCGGGGTCGCGGTGAGGCCGGTCACCCCGAGGCCGCCGAGGCGCGCGATGACGCCGGGCATCGCCTCGCCGTCGACGTCGAAGCGCACGAGTCCGTCGTCGACGCGGAAGTGGTGGATGCCCGGGAGCGCGGCGAGCGCGCTCGCGTCGGCGGTCGTCTCGAGGGCGACGCTCGTGCGGGTGAGGTGGCGGAGCTCTGCGAGGGATCCGGTCTCGACGTTGCGCCCCTCGCGGATGATCGAGATGCGGTCGGCGAGCACCTCGACCTGCGCGAGGATGTGGCTCGACAGCAGCACGGTGCGCCCGGCGGCGGTCACGTCGCGGATGCACGCCTGGAACTCCGCCTCCATGAGCGGGTCGAGGCTCGCGGTCGGCTCGTCGAGCAACAGCAGCTCGACGTCGCTGGCGAGCGCCGCGATGAGCGCGACCTTCTGCCGGTTGCCCTTCGAGTAGGTGCGGCCCTTCTTGCCCGGGTCGAGGTCGAAGCGGTCGCAGAGCTCGTCGCGCCGGCCGCGGTGGATGCCGCCGCGCAGGCGCCCGAGCACGTCGATCGCCTCGCCGCCGGTGAGGTTCGGCCAGAGCTCGACGTCGCCCGGCACGTAGGCGATCCGTCGGTGCAGCGCGACCGCGTCGCGCCAGGGGTCGCCACCGAGCAGGCGCACGTCGCCGCCGTCGGAGCGCAGCAGCCCGAGCAGGATGCGGATGGTCGTGGACTTGCCCGCGCCGTTGGGGCCGAGCAGGCCCAGCACCTCGCCGCGTTCGACCGTGAGGTCGAGGCCGTCGAGCGCCGTGGTGCGGCCGAAGCGCTTGCGCAGGCCGGTGATCTCGATCGCGGGGTCGGTTGTGGTGTCGGTGCGGGGCGGTGTCGTGGTGGTGCCGGTGGTCGTCGTCATGGGATCGCCTTCGATCGGGTCGTGGGGTCTACGGGGGTGGGGAGGGTCAGGCGGTGTCGCCGCCGCCCTCCGGCGGATCGGGCATGTACTCGAGGTACGTGTCGAGCAGGGCGCGGTCGGTGAGGAACCCCTCGGTCATGAGCTCGAGCGCCGGCAGCGCGGTGTGCTCGATGGCGCGGAGCATGCCGTCGCCGGGGTTCGCCGCTGCGCCCGGTCGCAGCCCATCGAGCATGATCGCGCCGAACACCGCGCCCATCAGGTAGCGGGCTCGCGCCTCCTCGTCGCGGCTCGGCACGATCGTGCCCGCGGCGACGCCCTCGGCGATGTACTCGAGCGCGTCGGCGACCATGTGGTCGACGAACTCGGCGGCGTGCGGCCCGCCGTCCTGGATGCTGCGCAGCACGTACCCCACGAGCGGCCGGTACTCGTCGATGCGCGCGAGCTGCCCGAGGAACGCGCCCGGTGCGCCGGGCTCGGCGAGCACGTCGCGCTTCGCCTCCCGCACGGTGCGGAACACGTACGCGTCGCACGCGGCGCGCAGGGCTTCCTTCGACCCGAAGGTCTTGATGACGGATGCCGCGCTGACGCCCGCGTCGTCCGCGATCGCCCGCACCCCGACCCCGAAGCCGTCGCGCGCGAACCGGTCGATCGCGGCCGCTCGGATGCGGGCCCGCGTGGACAGTTCGTGCGGCTCCGGCGCCATCGGTGAACGCATGTTCACCATGGTAAACGGGCGTTCACCGGGCGCGCAAGAGCTACCAGGCGTAGGCCTCCGGCGCAGGTCCCGGACCGGGCCAGATCTCGTCGAGCCGCGCGAGCACCGCGGGTCCGAGGTCGACGTCGGCAGCCTCGGCGAGCGCCTCCAGCTGCGAGCGGCTGCGCGGTCCGACGATGGTAGACGTCACCCCCGGCTGCGCGAGCAGCCAGGCGAGTGCGAGCACCGCGACCGACAGGCTCGCCTCGCGCGCGAGGTCTCGCGTCGCCTCGAGCTGCTCGCGATGCGCGGCGGCTCGCTGCGCGAACTCGGCGCTCCTGCGACGGCCGCTGCCCGAGGCGTCCGACTCGGCGAGGAGTCCTCCGGCGAGCGGGCTCCACGGCACCACGCCGATGCCCAGCTCACGCGCGGCCGGCAGCACCTCCAGCTCCACCGTGCGCTGGGCGAGGTTGTAGACCGACTGCTCCGAGACGATGCCGAGCGCACCGCGTGCCGCGGCCGACGCCTGCGCCGTCGCGAGGTGCCAGCCGGCGAAGTTCGACGAGCCGATGTACGTGATCTTGCCCTGCGCCCGCAGCAGGTCGAACGCCTCCCACACCTCCGGCCAGGGCGCCGCGCGGTCCACATGGTGCATCTGGTAGACGTCGATGTGGTCGGTGCGCAGGCGCCGCAGCGACGCCTCGCAGGCCTCCCGGATGTGTCGTGCGGAGAGACCGCCGCCGTTGGGACCCGGGTGGGTGCGCTCGAAGACCTTCGTGGCGAGCACGATCCGGTCGCGCCGCGACGGATCCGCCGCGAGCCACTCGCCGATGATCTCCTCGGACGCGTGCGGGCGCTCGGGAGGCCCGTAGCGGTTCGCGGTGTCGACGTAGGTGATGCCGACGTCGAGGGCCGCGTCGAGCACGTCGTGGGCGGCACGCGCGTCGGCGTGCGACCCGAAGTTCATGGTGCCGAGGCACAGGCGCGACACCTCGAGGCGGCTCCGCCCCAGATTCGCGTACCTCACCCGGCGCGTACCTCCGCCTCGGCGGCCTCGCGCACCCGGGCGAGCTCCGTCGCGTCGACCTCAGCGGGCCGCCACCGCGACGACGTGCGCATGCCGATGCCCGCCCGGAGTTCGACCAGGTGCTTGGCCGACCCGGGGTACGTCGGGCCCATCCGCTCCTCCACTTCCACCAGAGAGGCCTGCAGCGACTCGGCGCGCGCAGCGTCACCACGGTGCGCGGCATCGAACACGTCGCGCGCGGCGTCGGGGTAGACGTTCGCCACCCACCCGGAAAGACCCGAGACCCCCACGGCGATCGACTCGGCGAACGACTCGATCCCCGCGTTGAAGATGCGCATCGGCGTGCCGGTAGCCCCGGCCACGCGCGCACGCATCCGCTCGACGTCGTGGCTCGTCTCCTTGAAGAACGCGAAGCGGCCCGTGTGCGCCAGCCACGCAACAGTCTCGTCGCCGAGCACCCGGTGGTACGGCAGCGGGCACTCGTAGATGCCGAGCACCACGTCGGGGTGCGCTCGCAGCACCGCGTCGACCACGGTCCGGAGTGCCGACTCGTCGTCCTGCTCGGCCAGCACGACCGACGCGACGAGCACGACGATGTCGACACCGACGGCCGCGAGTTCTGCGACCCGATCCGCGGTCTCGTCCGGCGAGCCGGGCTCCGCAACCGCGGCGCAGACCGGAACCCGTCCGGCGGCGCGTGCGACCACCCGCGCGGCGACCTCGAGTCGCTCGGCGTGCGACAGCTCGTACATCTCGCCCGAGAGCGCGACGGGGAACAGGCCGGCGGCGCCGCGCTCGATGAGCCAGTCCGTGTAGCGGTCGAGCACGTCGAGGTCGACGCGATCGCCATCGTCGTAGGGGGTCAGCATGACCGGCCAGATGCCGGCGGGTGGGGACTGCACGTGGGTGTTCTCCAAGGTCGGCGCCCTCAGCGGGCGGGGTGCACGGCGACGCGCTCGAGGTCGAGCGCGGCGAGGTAGTCGGCGAGCTGCCGCAGCGGCTCGCGCTCGTGGTCGCCGATGCGCTCGGGCTTCCAGCGGCTGTGTTGGCGGAACGTCAGGCGCGACGACACGTCGAGCAGCACCTTCGCCGACGCGGGGTAGCGCAGGTTGACGGCGTGCTCCGCGACGGTCAGCAGCCGCTGCACGGCCGCGACATCGGTGCTGTCCTCGAGCGCGTGCCGGCAGAGCCACTCGACGAGCTCCGGGTAGATGTTCGCCGCGTAGCCCGAGAGACCCGCGGCGCCGAGCCGCAGCGACGGCACCAGCGACGCGATCGCCGCGTTGTACACCCGCAGCCGGGTGCCCGCGGAGGCCTCGATGCGGGCGCCCATGACGTCGAGGTCGTGGCTCGTGTCCTTGTAGAAGGTGCAGCGCCCGGTCGAGGCCAGCCACCCCACGGTGTCCAGGTCGAGCAGGCGCTTGGCCGGCAGCGGGCACTCGTAGATGCCCACGTCGACGCCGGGGTTGCGCTCGAGCACGGTCGTCGCCGCACCGATCCACTGCACGGCGGATGCCTCGGGCGGCACGACCAGCGACGAGATCAGCACGACCGCGTCGACGCCCGTCGCCGCGACCTCGGCGACCCGGTCGGCCTGGCGCTCGGGCGCGCCCGAGGCCACCGCCGACGCCACGACCGGCACGCGACCGTCTGCACGGGCGACGACCCGGCGTGCCAGCGCCAGCTGCTCGTCGTCGCTCAGGTCGTACATCTCGCTCGAGAGCGCGACGGCGAACAGCCCCGACGCGCCGAGCTCGATGAGCCAGTCGACGTAGGCGTCCACGCCGTCCCAGTCGATGGACCGGTCGTCGTGGAACGGCGTCAGCATGACGGGCCACGCGCCGCCCGGCAGCATCCGCTCGCTCACCCCTTCACCGCCCCGCTCACGAGGTCGAGGCGCCAGTAGCGCTGGAGGAAGAGGAACAGCAGGATCAGCGGGATGATCGCGATGAGGCATCCGATGATCACCAGGTTGTAGACGTTCAGCTGGTCGGTGCCCTGGTTCATCATCGAGTAGAAGCCGACCGTGAGCGGGAAGGTCTCCTCGCGGCTCAGCATGATGAACGGCAGCAGGAAGTTGTTCCAGATGGCGACGAACTGCAGCAGGAAGATCGTGATGAGCCCCGGCACCATCGGCACGATCGCGACCGAGCGGAACAGGCGCCACTCGCTCGCGCCGTCGAGACGGCCTGCCTCGAGCAGCTCGTCGGGCACGACCGCAGCCGCGTAGATGCGCGCGAGGTAGATCGAGAACGGGCTGATCATGCACGGCAGCAGCACCGACCAGTAGCTGCCCGCGATGCCGATCTTCGCCAGCAGCAGGTACTGCGGGATGGCGAGGATCACGCCCGGGATCAGCACGCCGATCAGCAGGAACGTGAACACGAACTGCTTGCCGGGGAAGTCGTACTTCGCGAGGCCGTAGCCGGCGGCGGCCGACACGATCGTCGCCGCGACCGCTCCGCCCACCGAGTAGAGCACGCTGTTGCCGCTCCAGACGAGGAACGCCCCATCGTTGAAGGCCAGCAGCGCGGTCAGGTTCTCGACGAACCCGCCCGTGAAGCTCGGCACGAGGGTCGAGGTGGTGAAGAGCTCGCCCGCGCCCTTGGTCGAGGCGGCGACGAGCCAGTACACGGGCACCAGCGCGTACGCCGTGCCGACCAGCAGCACGATGGTGGGCAGGATGCCGCCGCGGCGGGTGCCGCGGTCGGTGGGGCGACCGTCGCGACCAACGCCCGCACGGCCGGCCGTGCGCCCTGTGACCGCGGGCGCGCTCACGACTCGCCCCCGAACGCGCGTCGCTGGAGCACCTTGAGCAGCCCGAGGCTCGCCACGAGGGTGACCAACGTGATGATCATCGCCGTCGCTGCGCCGCCGTAGAGGTCGTTCGTGACGAACGCGTCGCGGTAGACGAGCATCATCGGCACCCAGTCGGAGGTGATCGAATTGGTCAGGGTCATCATCATGTTGGGTTCGCTGAACACCTGGAGCGCTCCGATGATCGCGAAGAGGCCGGTGAGGATGACGCCCGGCACGATGAGCGGCACCTTGATGCGGAGCGCGAGCTGGAGCTCGCTGCAGCCGTCGAGCCGGGCCGACTCGTACAGCTCCTGCGGAAGGCCGCGGAGCGACGTGTAGAGGATCACCATGTTGAAGCCGACCGACCCCCAGATGGTCACGTTCGCCACGGCGAAGAAGACCGAGACGGGCCCCATGAGGTCGGGCTCGGGCAGGCCGACCGCAGCGAACGCGTCGCGGATGGGGCTGACGCCCGGCAGGTACATGAACCCCCACATGAGGGCGGCGATGACGCCGGGCACCGCGTAGGGGACGAAGATCGACACCCGTGAGAAGCGACGGAACCGGGTCGCGAGGTGGTCGAGGAGCAGCGCGAACAGCAGCGCGAGGCCCATCGTCACGGGCACCGCGATGAGTGCGTAGACGAGCATGCGGCCGAACGACGCGTAGAGCGCCGGGTCGGTGAGCGAACGCACGTAGTTGTCGAGGCCGACCCACACCTCGGTCGCGAGGCCCAGGCCGCCGCCGGCGACCTGGCGGCCGCGGAAGCTCAGGACCAGCGTGTAGACGAGCGGCGCGAGCAGGAGGCCCGCGGCGAGCACGAGCGCGGGGCCGACGAACAGCCACGGCGCGAGGCGCGGGCGGAGCGGGCGACGGCGCACGGGTGGAAGGGCGGGGCGGGCGGATGCCTCGGCGGCGACGTTCGCCGCCGAGGCATCCCCGGGCGCGGGGCCGGACGCCACGCGCCCGGTCCCGCGCACCGACTGGGTCTGCGAGGTCATTCGACCGTGAACCCGAGCGAGGTCATGTCGTCGACGACCGCATCCTGCACGGTGGTCAGCGCATCCTGGAAGCTGCCGCCACCCGTGATCGCCGTGCTGAACGCGTCGTTGAACGCGCTGTAGGCGAGTGCGACGTCGGGGCCCCAGGTGACCGTGACGGTCTCCTCGTCGATCTGCGCGGCGAGGTCGTAGAACGACGGGTCGGATTCGCGCAGCGCCGCCGGCGTGGTCTCCCGCAGCGCGGGCAGCTCGCGCCCGGCGAGGTTCGCCGGCCAGATGCTCGCGTTCTCGATGTAGGCCTGCAGCGCCTCCTCGGAGTTGTTCAGCCAGATGGCGAACTCGCGTGCCTCCTCCGGGTACTTGGTGCCGGTCGTCACGATCGTGCCGGAGCCGCCGAGCACGCCCGAGACGGCGTCGCCCTCGTTCCACTGCGGCAGTCGCACTGCGCCCCACTGGCCCTCGGTGTCGGGCGCGTTCTGCAGGATGAGCGGCGGCGCCCAGACCGCGCTGATCCAGCTCGCGAGCGTGCCGTCGGCGAGCGCCGCCTGCCACTCGGGCGTCCATGTCTTGAACGTGGCGATCGTGCCCTCGTCGACGAGGCCCTGCCAGTAGTCGGCCACCTGGTTCGAGGCGTCGCCGTCGATGTCGACCGACCACGACTCGCCGTCGAGCGACCACCACTCGGCGCCGGCCTGCTGGCTGAGCGCGGCGAACAGCTGCGCGTCGTTCGCGGGGAAGGTGGCGAGGTACTTCGACTCGTCGGCGTCGTGGATCGTGCGGGCCGCCTCGGCGTACTCGTCCCACGTGGTCGGCGCGTCGATGCCGAGCTCCTCGAAGATGTCGGCCCGGTAGAAGAGGAACATCGGGCTCGTGCCCTGCGGGACCGCGTAGTTGACGCCGTCGAAGGTCGTGAGGTCCCAGGCTGCGGTCGCGACCTGGTCCTCGTACCCGCCGAACGCGTCGGTGATGTCGTCGGCCACGCCGTTCACGACCAGGTTGGGGAGGTTCTCGTACGTGGTGTTCGAGACGTCTGGAAGCGTGCCCGCCTCCTTCGCGGCCGAGAGCTTCGCGACGATGTCCGCCGCGCCGGTGGACGTGTTGACCTCGACCTGGATGTCGGGGTTGGCCTCGTTCCACACGTCCACGATCGCGGCGACGTTCGGCGCCCACGACCAGTAGCGGAGGACGATGGGTCCGTCGTCATCCGACGACGACTCCCCACCGGATGCGGGCGCGCAACCCGCCACGAGTGATGCTGCGAGCGCGATGGCGGCGATGCCGCCGAGCTTGGTGAAGCGACTGTTCATGGTGCAACTTCCTTGTCGGTCGAACAGGTACAGGACAGGACGGGTGTGCGTCCGGCCCGTGGATTACCGGTAACTCTGAGCGAGAGGATTACCGGTAACTCAGATCGGGTTACCGGTAACCTAGCGGGCGCTCGCGACGAGCGCAACCCCACCCGCTCAACGAACGGCGAGGAGGCGGACGGCGCGGGTCAGGAGAGCGTCATGGTCGACGCGCGCGCCACGAGTCGGCGCTCGGGATACGCCGGCAGCGGCGCATCCGGCCGCTCGATGAGCCCGATCAGGCTGCGGGCAGCCACGTGTCCGGCCTCCGTGAAGTCGATGTGCACGGTCGTCAGCGGCGGCAGGAAGTACGCCGCCTCGGGGATGTCGTCGATGCCCGCGACGCTCACGTCCTCCGGCACCCGGATGCCCTGCTCCGCCAGCGCCCGCAGCACGCCCAGCGCCATGCGGTCGTTCGCGACGAAGATCGCGGTCACCCCGCTTCCGGGGTCGAGCGCACGGGCCGCGTCGAAGCCGCTCGCCGCCGACCAGTCACCGCGTCCGAGCACGATCGGCTCGCGACCTGCGGCAGCCATGCGCTCGCGGTACACCGCCTCGCGGTTCGTCGCCGAGTCCCAGCCCTCGGGGCCCGCGATGAAGCCGATCCGCTCGTGGCCGAGCGCAGCCAGGTGGTCCATCACGAGTCCGGCCGCGATGCTGCGCGTCGGCCGGCCGTGCTCGGCGGCGACCTGGTCGCCGTTCACGTCGAGGAACACCGGCTTGCGGAACTGCACGCGCTCGAGCGCCTCGCGCACGTTCATGGTGGGAGACGTCGCGAGCACCCCCGCGACGTCGGATGCGTTCAGGCTCTCGAGCGCCGCACTCACCGCCTCGACCTCGCCGACCGGGTCGACGTTGACGATCTCGAGCCGGTAGCCGGCGGCCTCGGCGACCTCGTTCACGCCGCGCAGCACCTTGCTCGTGCTCGACTCGTACGTCTCGTACCCCACGACGCCGATGCGCTTCTGGCGAGACCGCGCCAGGTCGCGCGCCCCCATGTTCGGCCGGTACCCGAGCGTCTCCACGGCCTCGAAGATGCGCTGCCGCGTTTCGGGGCGGTACGTGCCGATGTTCCGCAGCACCCGGGACACGGTCTGGTGGGAGACGCCGGACGCCACGGCCACGTCGTAGATGGTCGCGGGGCGATCGGGATCCGGGCGGGTCATGCTGACATCATGGCGCATCCCGCGCCGATCGCGTTACCGGTAACCGAGGTGGCCGTGGCATCGGCGCCCCCGACCCGCTCAGTACCGCCAGCGCACGATCTCGGCGACGGCAGCCGTGTCGAGCCCGCCGTACGCCTCCCACTCGTGCCGCCGCGAGGCGACGTACGCGTCGAGCAGCGTCGTGCCGAACACGTCGTGGAAGAACGTGCTGCCCTTGAGCAGGTCGAGCGCCGCGCCGAGGTCGGCGGGCAGGCGAGCGATGCCGCGCTCGTCGCGCTCCTCGTCGCTCAGGCTGCTCGGGTCGACGAGCACGGGCTCGGGCGGCTCGGCCCGGCGCGCGATGCCGTCGAGCGCCGACGCGAGCAGCGCCGCGACCGAGAGGTACGGGTTGGCGGCGGCATCCGTGCACTTGAACTCGAGGTTCGCCTGCGCGGGCTCGCGCCCCGCCTGCCCCTCGACCACGCGGATCGCCGCCTCGCGGTTCGCCGGCCCCCAGCACCGGTACGCGCCCGCCCAATGGTTCGGCTGCAGCCGGTCGAACGAGAGCACGCTGCCGCCGTGCAACGCGAGGCCCTCCTCGAGCCGGTCGAGGATGCCGGCGATCATCATGCCCGCCTCCGGCGTGAATCCGTGCGGCGCGGCGGCGTCGAAGCAGAGCGCGCGGCCCTCGTGCGCGGCGGACAGGTGCACGTGGCATCCGCTCGACGGCCCGCCCGCGATCGGCACCGGCGCGAACGAGACGAGCAGCCCGTGCTGGGCGGCCGTGCGCAGGATCACGATGCGCGCGAGCACGAGCTCGTCGACGGCGCGCAGCGGTTCGCGCGGAGCGAGGGCGATCTCGACCTGCCCGTCGCCGAACTCCGGGTGCACCTGCTCGACCGGCACCCCGGCGGCGTCGAGCGCGGCCATGGTCGCGAGCAGCCACGGCTCGAGGTCGAGGAACGCGCGGGTGGAGTAGGCGGGGCCGTCGTTCGCGTACTCGGGCACGTCGAGGGCCGCGTCGCCGGCCTCGCCCGGGTCGCGGAACACCGTGAACTCCAGCTCGAAGCCGATGCGGAACGCGAGCCCGTCGTCCTCGGCGGCGGAGACCACGCGCTTCAGGGCCGAGCGCTGGCAGGTCGGATGCTCCGAGCCGTCGAGCGCCCGCAGGTCGGCCGGCGCCCAGGCGAGGCCGGTCTCCGCGTCGAGCATGGCGAGCGCGGACACGTCGGGGATGCCGCGCAGGTCGCCGACGATCGCGTCGATCTCGGGCGTGGAGTTCAGGTGGTCGTCGACCGAGAAGAGCATGCCCACGCTGTTCGAGATGCTGACGCCCGACTCGCCCGCCGTGTCGATGCGACGCCCCGGCAGCACCTTCACGCGCGAGACGCCCGCGTTGTCGACGTGCGTGACGAGCAGCGCGTGCACGCCCTCGGTGCCGATCGGTGCAGACATCCGGTCCCCTTCGTTCCGGCGGTGCTCCCCTGTCGGGCGGTCGGGCCCGATGCGCTGCGCGGCCGGCCGTCGCCCGGCCCGGCGCGCGCTCCCAGTATTCACCCATGGCCCGCGCGAGCGCACGGCCCTAGGCTGACGCCATGGCCGACGATGGGCGCAGCGACGCCGGGTACGACGCAGACGACCACCACGATCCGAGGCTGACCGACCCCGTGCATCGCACGCTCGCGGGCGTGCTCGACGCCGCCCGCCCGAACACCGACGGTGCCGTCGCCGACTACATCCCCGAGCTCGCCGACGTGGATCCCGAGCCGATCGCGATCGCGCTCGCGAGCGCGCGCGGCTCGGTGCACGAGGCGGGCGACAGCCGTGTCGAGTTCACCATCCAGTCGGCGTCGAAGCCGTTCGTCTTCGCGCTCGCGCTCGACGCGCTCGGACTCGAGACCATGACACGTCACGTGGGCCTCGAACCGAGCGGCGAGCCGTTCAACGCCATCAGCCTCGAGGCATCCGGCCGCCCCGACAACCCCATGATCAACGCCGGCGCCATCGTCGCGACCTCACTCGTCGACGGCGAGACGACCGAGCAGAAGTTCCGCGAGATCCGGAAGGGCCTCAGCCGGTTCGCCGGGCGCGGGCTCGAACTCGACGAGTCCGTGTACGCCTCCGAGGCGGCCACCGGCGACCGCAACCGCGCGCTGGCCTACCTCACGCACGCCGCCGGCACGCTCGCCGCACCCGTCGACGTCGCCACCGACACCTACTTCCGCCAGTGCGCGCTCGTCGTCACCGCGCGCGACCTCGCCGTGATGGCCGCGACCCTCGCCACCGGCGGCATCAACCCGCTGACGCGCGAGCGCGTGATCAGCAACGACGCCGCCCGCTGGACGACCTCGATGATGACCAGCTGCGGCATGTACGACGCGTCCGGCGAGTGGCTGCTGCGCGTCGGCCTTCCCGCGAAGAGCGGCGTCGGCGGCGGCATCGTGGCGCTGCAGCCCGAGCAGTTCGGCGTCGGCACCTTCAGCCCGCGACTCGACGAGCGCGGCAACAGCGTGCGCGGCGTCGAGATGCTCACCACGCTCAGCGAGCGCTACGGCCTCCACATGCTCGACCCGCGCGGAGAGCCGCTCTCGCCGATCGCGTCGCTCGACCCCGACGACGGCACGACGATCGCACTGCTGCGCGGCGACATCCGCTTCGCCGGCATGGAGGAGGTGCTGACCCGCCTGCTCCCGCTGGTCAACGACGACGGATGCCTCGTGCTCGACTTCACCGGCGTGACGCGCGTCGGCGGCGGCGCCTCACGCGTCTTCCGCGGTGTCGTCGACCTCGCGGGCACGAACCCCGACGGCCGCGCGCGCGTGGAGATCCGCGACCCCGACGGCGTGCTCCGCGACTGACTGCGCGGCGGCTCACCGGCACGTGTTCGTCGCGCCGGCCCGTGTTCGAACGCGGGCCCGCGTGACTTGGACGGGCCGGCGGGATGATTCCGAAGCGTCCGCGCTACCAGATCGTGCCGGCGCCGAAGAAGATCGACACGAACGCGAGCGCGCCGAGCACGAGGCCGGCGATCGCGACCCCGAGACCGGCGCCGCCGATGCGGTGCGCGCGCACGATGCCGAGGATGCCGAAGATGATCGCCAGCAGGTCGGGCACTGCGCCGAGGATCAGCCCGATGAACAGCGGGATCCACGTCGTGAGGAACCCCCAGATGCCGAGCACGAGCGCGGCGATCGCGAACCCGTTGCCGGGCACGGTCTCGCGCGGCGGCTTCCAGTCCGACGGCACCGCCTGGTACGAGCCCCACACGCTGCCGTTCCACCAGCGCTGCCGGCCCGTGCCGGGTTCGGTGTACCACCCCGCCGCGGGTCCGTCACCCGTCTCGTCCGCCATCGTCGCGCTCCGTTCCGTCCTGCTTCGATTGTGGCGGATGCCCCGCTCGCGCGCTCGCCCGTCCACACGCCCACCGCCCCGGGAGAACCCCGATGCCCCGGGCGGACGACCTGACAGACTCGAGGCATGCAGCTTCGAGGCATCCGCTCACTTCCTCGTGCCGTCACCCACCTCGCACCCGCGATCGCCATCGTCGCCGCGATCGCCGTGGTGCTGGGCGGCGCGTCGATGGCCGCATCCGCCGCCGCCGACGGCCACGACACGCAGGCCGCCGCGCCGGCCCCGCAGGCACCCACCGGCGTCGAGGACTTCACGTTCGACTCGTTCACGGCCGACTACGCGCTGAGCCGCGACGCCGACGGGCACGCGGTGCTCGACGTGACCGAGACGATCGTGGCGCGGTTCCCCGACTTCGACCAGAACCGGGGCATCATCCGCAGCATCGTCGACACCTACGACGGCGTCGACCTGCGCACCGAGCAGATCGTCGTGACCGACGAGGCCGGCGCTCCGGTCGCGGCCGAGGCGACCCGCGAGGGCGAGTACATCGACCTCGCACTCGGCACCGACGAGTTCGTGCAGGGCGTGCAGACCTACGTGATCAGCTACCGCCAGCACGACGTGGTCGGCACGTTCGGCGACACGGGCGTCGACGAGTTCTACTGGGACGTCAACGGCACCGGCTGGCCGCAGCCGTTCGGCACGGTCGCGATGCACCTGGTCGTCGACCCGGCGCTGACCCCGGCGCTCACGGGCGCGGCCGCCTGCTACCGCGGCGTGCAGGGCAGCGACGTGCAGTGCGAGATCGAGTCGGATGCCGCTGCCGGCACGTTCGACGTCAGCGAGACCGACCTCGGGCCGTACTCCGGCGTGACCGTGGCGATCGCGTTCGAGCAGGGCACCTTCGTGGTGCCCGAGCGCGCACGTGACAACGTGTTCTTCACCTGGGTGCCGGGCATCCTCGCCGCGCTCGTGATCGTGCTGCTCATCGTCATGATCGTGGTGCGCGCCGCCCGGTGGCGCGACCACCCGGGTCGCGGCATCATCGTGCCGGAGTACAGCCCGCCCGCGGGCGTCGACCCGATCCTCGGGGCGAACATCATCGGCCGGCAGAAGCAGGGGCTGCAGGCGCAGATCCTGCGGCTCGCACTGGCCGGCCGCATCCAGTTCGTCGAGACGTCCGGCGACACCGACTGGCGCGGGCGCGAGACGAAGGACCTGCACGCCGAGCTCGTCGAGGTGCCGGGCGACCTCGAGCCGCGCGACCTGAAGCTGCTGCTCGCGATGTTCCCGACCATGCAGCCCGGTGCCCGCCGCGAGATCGACAAGAAGATGGACCTGAGCGAGGCGCGAGCGCTCGTCGCGGTCGACGACGACGCGCCCGCCGAGGCGCTGCGGCGCGACCTGCGGGCGCTGCCGCCGCGCGGCGCGATGCGCTGGTTCGCGCTGACGGCTGTGCTCGCGTCGGTGGCGCTCTGGGCCGTGTTCGTGATCGGGATGTTCTCGGAGGTCGCGACCATCTGGGTCATCGGCGGGTTCGTCGTCGGCGTGCTCGGGTTCATCTTCGCGCTCATGATCGGCTCGCGCCCCGCGCTGCTGACCGAGCGCGGGGCGGCGCTGCGCGATCACCTCCGCGGCCTGCGCGACTACATGGAGCTCGCCGAGAAGGACCGCATGCGCGTGCTGCAGGGCGTCGAGACCGCCGAGCGGCGGCCGATCGCCTCGGCGGCCGATCGAGGGCGGGCTGCGGCGACGGATGCCGCGGAGCGCGTGCACCTCTACGAGGACCTGCTGCCGTGGGCGCAGTTGTGGGGCATCGAGGACTCGTGGGCGCGCGAGCTCGACTCGCTCGTGCGCGAGGTGGAAGACGACCGCCTCGGCTACCGGCGTCACCACCACGTGCCGTACGCGGCGCTCATCGCGATGAACATGGCCGGGTCGCACGCGCTGCAAGGCGCGGCCGCGGCGCGCGTCGCCGCGGCGTCGTCGAGTTCGAGCGGCGGCTCGGGCGGCGGCGGGTTCTCCGGTGGCGGCGGAGGCGGAGGCGGCGGCGGGGGTCGCTGATCGCGGGTGTTGGGCCGAGACCCGTCAATGGACTGCGTTCTCAGCGCGCAGAGCGCAGCAATTCGACGGGTCTCGGAGTGAACGAACGTCAGGCGGTCGGGTGCGGCCACCACGAGGGCAGCAGCGCCGTGAAGCGCGCGGTCGCGGCCGCGATGTCGTGGTCGTCGCCGAGCGCCCACGTCTCCATGGCCCCGACGAGCCCGCCCGCGATGTACGCGGCGGCCTCCTCCTGGGCACCCGGATCGGTCGGCGCGCCCGCGACGCCGCGCTCCGCCCAGACCTGCACTGCGAGCAGCGCCCGGTGCCGGATCCGCACGTCGAGCACCGAGTGGAACAGCCACCGCGAGCGCGAGCGCAGCAGCCCGCGGTACCCGGCGCGCTCCGACACGACGTGCTCGAGCAGCGCGCTGAGCGACTCCTCGTAGCGCTCGGCCACCTGCTGCGGGTCGCCCTCCGACGGGTCGACGTCGACGATCGAGATCGCGTCGAACTCGTACCCGTACTGCTCGATCGCGAAGTCCTGCACGCTCTCGTTGTGCCCGTAGAACGTCGTGCGATGCACGCCCGCCTCGCGGCACAGCGCGGTGACGCTGATCTCGTCGAGCGCGGTGGTCTCGAGCAGCCGGCTCAGCGCATCGACCAGCGCGCGTCGCGTGCGCTCGGCACGTGGATCGAGGCCCGGCCCGCCCGGCGTGCTCGTCGTCACCCGCTCAGCCTAGCCGGAGGGGTCCCGCCGGATGGGCAGTGGTCGCACTGAGACGCCCGATGACGAGCAGTGCAGCGGATGCCCCCGAGCTGCGCGCGGCCCCGGGGCATCCGCCCGCCCTCAGTCGGCGTAGTGCGCGAGGCCCGCGGTCTCGCCGCCGTCGGCGACGAACTCGGCGCCCGTCGAGAAGCTCGACTCGTCGCTCGCGAGGAAGAGGATGAGGTTCGACAGCTCGATCGGCTCGCCCACGCGGTGCAGCGCGACGTGGCTCTGCGGGGTCTCGAGCTCCTCGGTCATCGGGGTGCGGATGACGCCCGGGTGCACCGAGTTCACGCGGATATTGTAGCGCCCGAGATCGAGGGCCGCGTTCTTGGTGAGGCCGCGCACGCCGTACTTCGCGGCGTTGTAGCCGGGCAGCGCCTCGTAGCCCTGGAGGCCCGCGGTGGAGGAGACGTTGATGATCGAGCCGGCGCCCGACTCCTTGAGTGCTGGGACGGCCGACTTGATGCCGTAGAAGACGCCGGTGAGGTTGATCTTCACGATGAGGTCCCACGCCTCGAGCGTGTAGTCCTCGATGGAGCCGAAGTTGGCGATGCCGGCGTTGTTCACGACGATGTCGAGTCGCCCGAACGCCTCGACCGCCGCGGCGACGGCCGCCTCCCACTGCGCGTAGTCGGTGACGTCGAGGTGCACGTAGCGCACCGCGTCGCCGAGCTCGGCCGCGAGTGCCTCGCCCTCCTCGTCGAGGATGTCGCCGATCACCACCTTCGCGCCCTCGTCCACGAGCAGGCGGGCGTGCGACGCCCCCATGCCCCGGGCTCCACCGCTGATGAGTGCGACCTTTCCACTGACGCGTGCCATGACTACCTTCCTGGTTTCGGATCCCAGGGGTCGGTCGACCCCTGGCTGGCGGGGGTCGGCATCGCGAAGGGTGTCGACCTCGTCGTCGCCATCTACACTACACCTGTTGATTAGAGGTCGGATGCCCCGGGGCATCCGCCCGCCCCAACCCACCGTTGACACCGCCCACCAGCCTGCGAGGATGGCCCCATGGATGATGCGACCACGCTGATGACGAGCCTCTCCGAGCAGGAGTGCTGGGTGCGACTGCGGAACAACGAGATGGGCCGGCTCGCCGTGGCGGTCGACGGCCGCCCCGACATCTTCCCCGTGAACTACCACGCGACCGATCGGTCGATCCTGTTCCGCACCGCGGGCGGCACGAAGTTCGACGACGTGACCGCGAACCACGCGGTCGCGTTCGAGGTCGACCACTTCGACCAGGACGGCGGGTGGAGCATCGTCGTGCGCGGCACCGCGAAGCCGCTCACCACGCCCGGCGAGATCGCCGATGCGGAGTCCGCGCCGTTGAAGCCGTGGATCCCGACCGACAAGCCCAACTTCGTGCGCATCGAGGTCGAGGTCATCACCGGCCGCGCGGTCGTCTTCACGCTCGACCCGCGCCACGAGGGCACGCTCTAGTCGTGGCGGACCTGACCGCGTCCGACGGGGTCCGCCTGCACTACGACGAGTCCGGCGACCCGTCGGGCCGCCCGATCGTGCTGATCGCGGGCTTCAAGGCCGCAGCGCGCAGCTGGCGGTTCCAGGTGCGCGCCTTCGCTCGCGCGGGGTACCGCGTCATCGCATTCGACCGGCGCGGCCACGGAGCATCCCAGGTCGCAACGACCGGGCACGACATGCCGCGCCACGGCGCCGACATCCACGACCTGCTCGAGGCGCTCGACCTCCGCGACGCGACGCTCGTCGGGCAGTCCATGGGCGGCAACGCGATCTGGGCCATGGTCGAGCGGTTCGGCACCGGGCGCGTGCGCGACATCGTGATCGTCGACCAGACGCCCAAGATGCTGAACGACGACGACTGGCCGCACGGCTTCTACGACTACGAGGCCTCCAACGCCGACACGCTCTTCGCCGAGGGCATTCCCGACCCCGGCCGCCACTCGGCGGGATCGAAGGGCCTCGCGCGCATCGCCCGCCTCGTCATCGCGATGGACCTCCTGCGCGGCGGCCGCGGCGAGCCGACGTTCACCGACGCCGAGCTCGCATTGCTGCACGACCACGCGACGCGCGACTGGCGCGCGGTGATCGCCGACGTCGACGTGCCCGTGCTGTTCGTCGCCGGACGCGAGAGCGAGTTCTGGCCGAGCGAGCACGCCGCGGCATCCGCCGCCCTGAACCCGCGCGCCACCTCCGCGGTCATCGAGCGGGACGGCCACGCGACCAACATCGAGCAGCCGGCGGCGTTCAACCGCGGCGTGCTGGAGTGGCTCGAGCGGTAGGCGCCGCGGTCAGCCCGGGAACGCCTTGCCCGGGTTCAGGATGCCGGCGGGATCGAGCGCGTCCTTGACGGCGCGGTGCATCGCGACGACCCGCGCACCGAGCTCGACCGATGCTCCGGGCAGCTTGAGCAGCCCGACCCCGTGCTCGCCGGTGGTGGTGCCGCCGAGGGCGAGGCAGTCGTCGACGATGCGGTCGAACGCCGCCTTGGCGCGGGCCTTCGCGGCATCGTCGGCCTCGGGCGCGATGATGAGCGGATGCAGGTTGCCGTCGCCCGCGTGGGCGATATTCGCGATCGTCACGTCGTGGTCGGCCGCCGCACGCTGGATGCGCGCCAGCATCTCGGGCACCGCGCCCCTGGGCACGCAGATGTCCTCCGTGAGCACCGGGCCGAGGCGTTCGAGCGACGGGTAGGCGAGCCGCCTGGCGAGGAAGAGGCGGTCGACCTCGGCGGCATCCGCTGCGGTGTCGACGCGCAGCGCGCCCGCGCCCTCCATGGCGGCGCGGATCCCGTCGGCGAGCGCCTCGCCCGTCGCGCCGGGCTCGTCGACCTGTGCGAGCAGGAGGGTGTCGGCGTCGTGCGGCAGCCCCAGGTCCTGCCAGGCGTCGACGGCGCGCAGGCAGACCGAGTCGACGAGCTCGAGCGCTGAGGGGATGATGCCCGCCCGGCTGACCGCCGCGACCGCCTCGCCCGCAGCGGTGAGCGACGCGAACGACCCGACCACGGCACGTCGCTCGCGGTGCGCGAGCGGCAGCAGGCGCACGGTCACGTCGACGATCACCCCGAGCGTCCCCTCCGACCCGACCATCAGTCCGGTGAGGTCGTAGCCCGCGACGCCCTTCGCGGTGCGCCGGCCGAGCTTCACGACCGACCCGTCGGCCAGCACGACCGTCATGCCCAGGATGTAGTCGCGCGTCACGCCGTACTTCACGCAGCAGATGCCGCCCGCGTTCGTCGCGGCGTTGCCGCCGATCGTCGAGATCGCCGAGCTCGCCGGATCGGGCGGATACCAGAGCCCGTGCTTCGCCACCGTCGCCCGCAGCACGTCGTTCAGCACCCCCGCCTCGGCGACGGCGTAGCGTTCGTCGGCGTGCACCTCGAGCACCGCGGTCATGCGCTCGAGCGACAGCACGATGCATCCGACGACCGCGTTCGCCCCGCCCGACAGCCCGGTGCCCGACCCCCTCGGCACCACGCGGATGCCGCGAGCCGACGCCTCCCGCACCACGGCCGCGACCTCGGCCTCGGTGCCCGGCAGCACCACGGCGAGCGGCGTCGCGTACGGCGCCCATTCGGCGTCGTCGTGCGCGTAGCGCTCGAGGTCGCGCGGGTCGGCGAGCACCGCGTCCTCGCCGAGCAACTCGCGGAACAGGCCGACGACCTCGGGGGAAGCGGGTGCGTGCACGCTCACGGTGCGGTCCTCTCGTCGCGGATGCCGCACCCACCCTATGCCGCACCTGTACGGCCGAGGCGGCAGGTGGCGCCGCGCTGCGCTCCGTCCGCCGCCCCGGCCGGCCTGGCGGGCAGGGGAGTTCCGCTCAGGCGCCCTCGGCCATCTCGGCGAGGTCTCCGACGGTCGGATGCGACCAGCGCAGCAGTCCCACCGGCACGCCGGCGCGCTTCGAGACGGCCTCGTGCGTGAGGCATCCGTCGCGCATCGCCTGGCGGGCCGCCTCGGCGATCGCGTCGCGTCGACGCTCCTGCCGTGCGGCGATCGCGGCGCCGGTGTCGCGCGGCCGGCGCTCGGACGCGCCCCACTCGCCGCGACGCGGCCGCACCGGCTCGCCGATCCGCTCGGCCTTCGCCCAGCGCGCCGTGGCATCCACGTCGCGCTCCAGCTGGCGCACGAGGTCCTCCGACGAGCGGAACCGCCGCTGCGGGCGCAGGTGCTTCCGCAGGGTCACGATGATCTGCGTGCCGTAGAGCGACTCGGCGAAGTCGAGCAGGAACGCCTCGAGCAGACGCACCCCGCTGCGTCCGTAGTAGGTCGGGCGGTGCCCGATCGACACCGCCGCGACGAAGCGGCGCCCGCCCTCGACGACCACGTCGGCCGCCCAGACGCCGTCGCGGATGCGCAGGCCCGCGGGCAGCACGAGGTTCGCGGTGGGGAACCCCAGGGTGCGACCGCGCTGGTCGCCCGGCACCACGGTGCCCGCGACGACCGGCTCGTCGCGGTCGAGGTCGATGGCGGCGTACTGCTCGGCCACGGGCCGGACGCGCGGCGGCGCGATCTGCGTGTCGGTCATTGCTCCATGCCCCTCAGGTGTCGGTAGGTGCCCTTGTAGAACAGCAGCGGCTCGCGCGTGTGCCACTCGGCGGGACTCATCGCGTTCACCCGCCCGATGACGATGTAGTGGTCGCCGGCCTCGTGCTCGGCCCAGAGGTCGCAGTCGAGCCACATCAGCGACCCGGCGATGAGCGGGTTGCCCGCACCGCTCGGCGTCCAGTCGATGCCGGCCCACTTGTCGGTGCCCCTGCGTGCGAACTGGCTCGACACCGCGTCCTGGTCGTGGGCGAGCACGTTCACCGCGAAGCGGCCCGCGTCGCGGATCGCGGGGTACGTGGTCGAGGTGGTCATGACGCTGAACGACACCAGTGGCGGCTCCATCGAGACGCTGTAGAACGACTGGCAGGTGAAGCCGGTCGGCGCGCCGTCGGTCATGCCGCTGATCACGGTGATGCCCGACGCGTAGTGCCCGAGCGTGTCGCGGAACGCCCGCGGATCGAAGGTCGTCCCGGGTGCGATGTCCATGCTCATGTCCGTCTCCTCGTGGGTGCGGTCGTGGGTCAAGCGCCGGCGGCGACGGGTCGGATGGCGCCGGCGACGGCGGTGACGGATGCCCCCCAGCGCGCGAGCCACGCGTCGAGCGCGCCCTCGTCGGCGTAGTGCTTGTCCGAGAGGTACAGCCCCTGCGTCGGCGTGGTCGCGCCGAGTTCGACGAGCACGGGCTTCAGGAGCAGCTCGGGCGCCATGAAGTGGGCGGGGCCCGCGCCGAGCATCAGCGGGATGGCGGTCACCCCGGCCATGCCGTCGCCGGTCTCGAACTGGTCGAGGAACAGCTTCAGGATGCCGCTGTAGGTCGCCTTGAACGTCGGCGACGCGATCACCACCAGGTCGCTCGATTTGACGGTGGCGACCGCGTCGCCGACGGCCTGATCACCCCAGCCCATGAGGCCGGGGCCGAGCGTGACGAGGTCGATCTCGTTCCAGCGCTCGGCGAATGCACGGGCGACCACGCGCCCGGCATCGAGGGTCTTCGAGTCCGGCTTCGGGTTGCCGGCCACGACGGTCACGTTCAGGGTCATGCGGGTCTCCTTGCTGGTCGTGCCGCGTCAGGCGGCGAAGTCGTCGGTTGCGGCGAGCAGCGAGCGGAACGCGCGACCGTGGTAGATGAGCGGCTCGACGTCGTCGCTGACGGAGAGGTCGTGCACGTCGAGCACCACGAGGTCGTGGTCGCCCGACGGCACCTCGGCGCGCACCGAGCACTCGAGCGTCAGGACCGAGCCGTCGATCGTCACGGCCCCCTCGGTGCCGTGCGTGAGCGCCAGGCCCGCGAACCGGTCGCGCGAGCGCGACGCCAGCTGCATGCACGCCGCCTCGTGCCCGGTGGCGAGCACCGAGACGCCGAGGCGCTGCGCGCGCCGCAGCACCGGCCAGGTGCGCGAGCCGCGCTGCGCGGAGAACAGCACCTGCGGCGGCTCGAACGAGATCCCGACGGTGAACGACGTCGACACGAAGCCGACGGGCACGTCGTCGACGATCGCCGTGATGGCGGCGACCCCCGACGGGAACGCGGCGAAGGCCGACTCGACCATGGGGCGTTCTGCCAGCGAGACGGTGCGCATGTCGGTTCCTTTCGTGGTGCGGTCAGACTTCGGCGACGAGTGTTGCGTTGATTCGATTGAACCCGTGCGCAGTTTCTGCTGGGTGACTCCTGCATTGCGCCTGCTTTGCGCCGTCGACGAAACATGCGAGACGCACGCCGGCCCGCGCTGAATCGCCGTTGACCGGCACTTTCACGGTGCGAGTATCGGTTGCGGCGTCGCGGCGGAGAGCCAATCCGCCGCTGCGGGCCGCCATTCGCCGGGCGATCGCACGCGGCATCCGCTCGGTCATGCGCCGTGCTCGCAGTGCGCCTCGACCGTGTCCTCCACGTGCGACCGCAGGTGGATGGCGGGCATCGCCAGGACGGCGACGAACGCCGGCACGACCGCCACGGCGGAGACCGCGAACAGCACGGGCATGCCGTGGAGGTACGCCTCCGCCTCGCTCGCGCCGTCGCCCATGAGCCCGGTCACGACGGCGGTGAGCACCGCCCCGAGCGCCACGAGGCCGACCGTGCCGCCCAGCACGAAGAGCATGAGCACGGTGGCGCCCATCGAACCGGCCTGGTCCTGTCGCCCCGACACCTGCGAGGCGAGGATGAGGTTCTGGGTCATCGCCCCGAGGCCGCACGCCAGCAGCACGGTGCCCGCGATCGTGAGCGGCACGGGGGCGAGGTTCACGGTCGCGAGCACGGCGTTGCCGAGCACCAGCGTGATGCTTCCGAACAGCAGCACCGGCCGGAGCTTCGCCGTCCGGCTCATGAAGCGGCCGACCGCGAACCCCGTGACGACCGTCGCGATCGCCATCGGCACGAGCAGCGTGCCCGACACGGCCGGTTGCAGGCCGAGCCCGAACTGCAGGTACTGGCTGATGAACACCGAGCCGCTGAACATCACGCTCCCGGCGGCGAACGCGGCGATGAAGATCGTCGACGTACGGCGGTGGGCGAAGAGCCGGATGGGGAGCACCGGGTCGGACGCGCGCAGCTCGACCACGATGAGCGCCGCGAGGGCGGCCAGCCCGAGGCATCCGCTCACCCAGACCAGCCAGGGGTGGTCGCCGGCATCGGGCGCGGCGGAGATCGCGATGAGCAGCGCCGTGATGGCCGTCGGCAGCAGGATCATGCCCGCGAAGTCGGCCGGCCGCGGCTCCACCGGGCGCCGGGTCACCTTGAGCGTCGCCGCGATCACGATCATCGAGGTCACCGCGAACGGCACACTGAGCAGGAAGCACCAGCGCCACCCGAGCCACGAGGTCTGCACGATGATGCCGCCCACGACCGGCCCGGCGAGGGTCGCGGTGGTCTGCGCCGTCGCCATGAACGCGTTGACACGCCCTCGCTGCCGAGGGGCGACCAGGCCCGCGAGGGTCGCGGCGGTCGAGGTGAGGATGCCGCCCAGGCCGATGCCCTGCAGGGCGCGCGCCGCGATGAGGATCGGGATGTTCGGCGCGATGCCCGCGAGCACCGAGCCGACGAGGAAGAACGCGAGGCCCGCCTGCACGACGTGCTTGGCCTCGATGCGGTCGGCCAGGCGGCCCCAGATCGAGGCGGTCGCGGTGTTGCCGAGGATCGTCGCTGCGACGATCCAGGTCGACTCGCCGGGCGTGCCGTCGAGGCTCGTCAGGATCGACGGGAGCGCGGTCGCGACGATCGTGCCGCTCAGGCCCGCGACGAACTGTGCGACGACGAGACCCGCGATCGGGGCGATGACCGGCCGGAGCGAGTCCTCGCGGGGCCTCGCCTCGCCGACCGGACGGCGCCCGCGCGCGCGCAGGCGTCTCAGCCTGCCGGAGGCGACGTCGCGGCTCATGCGTCGCCGCGCTGGATGGGCCGGTACAGCCCGTCGTGCCGGAAGTAGGTGCGAGCCGCCGCGTAGTAGACGTACTGGAGCTCGCGCGGCGTGCCGGTGTCGTCGATCAGCTGCTTCTCGCTGAGGAGGAGAGCCGCGCCCGGCGGCAGGTCGAGCATGCGGGTCGTCGCCTCGTCTCCCTGGATGGCCTCGATGGCGGTCGTCGATCGGGACAGCGGCCGCCCGAAATGCGCGAGGAACGACGACGGGAGGTCGGCGCCGTCCTCCAGCACGAACGGTCGCCGTGGCTCGACGTCGGGCGCCCAGTAGCAGGTCTCCACGCAGTACGGCCGTCCGTTCTGGACGAGGAAGTACTCGGCCACCCGCACGGGCGACTCGGGGTCGAGGTGCAGCTGCTGGCAGACGACCGGCGAGCCGGGCACCAGCCCCTCGAACAGCACGTGGACCTCGAACCCGAGCGTCGAACCCTGCGGAGTGCCGATCTCGACCCCCTCGAACAGCTCGAGGGCGGTCGTGCCGACCCGCGGCGACCGCGTCACCAGGCCGTCCTGCGCGAGCTGCACCAGCGCGCCGCGCACGGCCGCGCGCGTGGCGTTGAGCTGGGTGCCGAGGTCCGACTCGACGAGCGGATCGCCGCGGCGCACGAGCTTCGTGCGTATCGCCGTGCGCAGCAGGGCGTACACCCGGCGCGCCTGGTTCTGCTTCGCCCCGCCCGAACGCGATGCGACGGCCCGTCGGTACGCCGAGCGCGCGATGAGCGATTCGTCTTCCATCAGCATGCCTTCCTCGATTCCATTGGGTGCGGCCGGCCTCGTTCGGTCAGAACTCCGCGAGGTGCTCCGACAGCGTCGAGCCGGTGTACTCCCTGCGCGCGAGGCCCGCTCGCTGCAGCTCCGGCACGAGGCCGTCGATGACCTCGTCGACGTAGCGCATCGTGAGCTGCCCGCTGCCCGAGTAGAAGAGGTAGCCGTCGCCCGTCGTGGACTCGAGCACCTCCCCCATCCGCTCCGCGACCGTCGCCGGGGCGCCGACGAGCTCGACCGACTCGGTCGTGTCGTCGGCGAGCGCCGTGCGGAACGTCTTGCCCGCGTTCATGCGCACGAACGTGTCGGTCACGCTCTGGCCGCGCGCATCGAGCTCCGGCAGGGGCTCGTCCAGCGGGTACTCCGAGTAGTCGGTCTCGCCGCCCGACATCAACGACAGCCGCTGGCGGACCCGCTCGTCGACGCGCGCGCGATCGGCCTCGCGGCGGCGCTGGGCGTCGGCATCCGTGTCGCCGAGCGTCGGCGAGACCAGGAAGAGGATCTTGCACTCCTCCGGGTCGCGGCCGGCGGCCTCCATCTCGCGGCGCACGTCGTCGCAGTACTTGCGCATGTACTCCTCGCCCTTGGGCAGGGCGACGATGGTCGACGCGTACTTCGCGGCGAAGCGGATGCCACGGGGCGACCCGCCCGCCTGGCAGATGACCGGCCGGTACTGCGGGCTCGGGATCGTGTTCAGCGGCCCGCGGCTGCGGTGGTACTGCCCGTCGTAGTCGACCGTGTGCACCTTGCTCGACTCGATGTAACGATCCGCCTCACGGTCCTGGATCACCGCGTCGCGCTCCCACGACTCCCAGAGCTTCACGACGAGCTCGACGAACTCGTCGGCCATGTCGTAGCGCAGGTCGTGCGCCGACGTCGAGTCCTTGAGCGCGTCGTCGGAGATGCCGAAGTTCGCGAGCGCCTGGTTGGGCGCGCCGGTCACGACGTTCAGTCCGATGCGACCCCGGCTGATGTGGTCGAGCGTCGAGATCAGCCGGGCGAGCAGGTACGGCGGGTAGAAGGTGGTGTTCGCGGTCGCGATGACCCCGAGGTTGCGCGTCTCCCGGGTGATGGCCGCGGCGAGCGGCATCGGGTCGTGCTTCGGGGCGCGCGACATCTGGGCCAGCTCGAGCTCGAAGTCCCCGCCGTACGTGTTCGAGACGTAGCTCGAATCCTCGAGCAGCAGGTAGTCGAGCCGGCCCTCCTCGAGGCGTCGGGCGACGTTGATGTGGAAGTCGCCCGACGCCCACGTGTCCGCGGCCCGCCCCGACCAGGTGCGGTTCCACGACGGCGGGAGGAAGTTGGTGAACCAGCCGAGGTGCATGCGTGGTGCGGATGCGGTCACGTGTCAGAACTCCATGAGGTTGTCGCGCAGGTGCGCGTGGTTGTACGAGGTGCGGGTGCGGCCGAGCTGCTGGAGCGCGCCCACGAGCCCGTCGGTGATCTCCGTGATGCCGCGGCGCGACCCGCCTGCGGCGATCAGGAAGCCGTCGCCGCCGACCTCGTCGAAGACGCGGCTCATCTCGGCGGCGACCTTCTCGGGCGTGCCGACGAACGTGGGGTCGGTGTAGCGGATCGCCCACTTGCCGGCCGCCTCGCGCGGGGTCTTGCCGAGCTTGAGGAACTTCTCCAGCGTCGTGCGGTGCCCGTTCGTGGTGAGCTCGGGGAACGGCTTGTCGGCGTCGATCTGGGTGAAGTCGATCTCGGTGAGCGCACCCATGTGACCCAGCGCCACGTCGACGCCCGCCTGCGTGGGGTGGAGCATCGCCTCCCAGCGCTCCTTCGCCTCCGCCTCGCTGTTGCCGAGCACCGGCGTGGTGATGAACATGACCTTGCACGAGTCGGGGTCGCGACCGAGGTCGACCATGCGGCGGCGGATGTCATCGCGGAACTCGCGCATGTCCTCGATGCCCTGGGCCGCGCTGATGATCGTGTCGGCGTGGGCGGCCGCGAACTGGCGGCCGCGGGGCGACCCGCCCGCCTGGCAGTAGACCGGGCGGCCCTGCGGGGGCGCGGAACGTTGAGCGGACCGCGCACCTTGAAGTACTCGCCGACGTGGTCGATCGGGCGGACCTTGGTGTGGTCGACGTAGGTGCCGGTCGCGCGGTCCATGACCACCGCGTCCGCGTCCCACGACGACCACAGCTTCTCGGCGACCTCGACGAACTCGTCCGCCATCTCGTAGCGGGTGTCGTGCTCGTAGAGCTTTTCGAGGTTGAAGTTCTGCGCGGCGCGATCCTCGCTCGAGGTCACGATGTTCCAGCCGGCGCGTCCCTCGCTGATGTGGTCGATCGTCGCGATGGCGCGCGCGAGCAGGAACGGCGGGTAGAACGACGTCGATGCCGTCGAGATGATGCCGATGTGCTCGGTGGCCTTGGCCAGCACCGGGGCGATGCTGAGCGGGTCGCCCTTCGGCGCGTAGAGCGAGTGCTTGAGGTCGACCTCCATCGACCCGCCGTAGCCGTCGGCGACCATCGAGGAGTCCTCGAGCATCGCGTAGTCGAAGCCCGCACGCTCCATGGAGCGCACCCAGTCGATGTGGTAGTCGCCGTTCATCCACTCGCGGGCCTCGGACTCGAGGACCCACGGGCTGGTCCAGGCCGTGGAGCGGCTGAAATTCATGAACCAGCCGAGGTGCATCTTCTTTACCATTGGTGCTACTTCCTGTCTTCTCAGTGCGTGATGGATCGGGAGCGGACGGGTGGGCGACGTGGCAGCGTCGCCCACCCGTCGTCATCACTCCCCTGGGGTGACGGCGGACCAGTCGATCGTGCTGTCGGTTCGGTACTGCGCGCCCGCCAGCTCCGCGGCGACGGCCCAGTTGGCCATCGGACGTGCGATGAACACGTAGGGCGCCTCGGTGAGGAGGATCGACTCCGCCTCTGCCCAGGCCTGCCCGGCCTCGTCGGTGGTCGGCTCGCCGGCCTCGATGGCCGCGTCGACCGCTGCGTAGAAGTCGGGGTTCTCCCACCGGGCGTAGTTGGTCGTCGCACCCTCGCCCGTGAACAGGCTGATCTCGTACGACGGCGCCTGGACGATGGCACCGTCGCGCTGCAGCACGGCCTGGTACTCCGACTCCGCACGACCCGACGAGAACGCCGCGATCGGCAGCTCCTCGAGGGTGATCTCGAAGCCGGCGTCGGCGGCCGCGCTCTGGATCTGGATGGCGGCGTCGGCCACGTCGGGCGTGCCCGACGCGTAGGTCAGCGTGAACGCGACCTCCTCGAGCCCCGCCTCGTCGAGCAGCGCGAGCGCCTGGTCGGGGTCGTACGAGTACTCGGGCAGGCCCTCGTCGGTGTAGCCGGGGAGGGTCTTGTCGAGGATGCCGTGGTCGACGGTCGCCCGGCCGACGTAGACCGTGTCGACGATCTGCTCGTAGGGCACCGCGTAGGCGAACGCCTGGCGGACGAGCTCGTCGTCGAAGGGAGCCTTGTCGGTCATGAGCGGCGCCATCAGCAGGCCGTTCGACCACGAGCCGCTCGGGACGGCGACGTCGGGGTTGTCCGCCAGGTCGACCGACTCCGAGGCGCGGAGGGCCATGGCGGCCTGCACCTCGCCCGTCGCCAGGGCGCTGGCACGCGTGGCAGGGTCGGCGATGGCGCGGAAGGTGATGCGCTCGATCGCCGGGGTGCCTCCCCACCAGTTCGGGTTGGCGACCATGACGAACTCGGTGTCGCCCGACACGCTCTCGACCATGTACGGGCCGAACCCGTAGTTCGAGTCCCAGTTCGTGTCCGACCAGGTGACCGCGTAGGGGTCGTCGTCGGTCGCGTGCTCCTGCAGCAGCACCGAGTCGAAGATGCCGCCGGTGCTGTTCGCGAGCAGGGAGAGCAGCGTGAAGCCGTAGCCCGCCTCGTCGATCGTGAACGTGACCGTGTGGTCGTCGACCTTCTGGATCTGGGTCGCCGGGTCGGTGAGGATCGGCCGGTTCACGAACTGCACGGAGCTGGTCGGGGTGGCGAACTTGCGCTCGTACGTCCAGAGCACGTCATCCGCCGTCAGCGGGTTGCCGGCGGCGCTCACGGCGTCCTCGCGCAGGTGGAACGTGTAGACGAGTCCGTCCTCGCTCACCTCGTACGACTCGGCGAGGTCGCCCTCGAACGAGGAGACGTCCTGGAGCATGGTCACGCCGTCGTCGCTCGGGATGTACGGGTTCTTCACGAGGAACCCCTGGGAGAGCGTCAGGTAGTCGTACTTCGAGGTCGCGAAGGCGCCGGAGTCGTGCGCCCAGGTCGTCGGGATCCCGGCGGCGGCGACGACGATCGAGGACATCTCCTCGGCGTCGTCGCTGCTCTCGGAGCTGCCCGCGGCACAGCCGCTCAGGACGAGCGCGCTGGTGGCGGCGATGGCGGCGATCGCGGTGCGGATGCCGCGACGGTTGGTGCTGTGGAGTCGTTTCACGGTGCTGCCTTTCTGGGTGTGCGTGATGGGTTTTCGGGCAGGGTGGTGCGTTCGGAGGTGGTGCAGGGGAGGTGCGCCGATCGGCGCGGGTCGGTGGAACGGGGGTCAGGTCAGCTGCGGAGGCGCCTCACGGCGGCTCCGCCGGCGACGGCGACGGCGACGATCGCCGCGCCCAGGAAGACGGCGGGGAACACCGCCGACCACCATCGGCCGGAGATGAGGTCGGACGTCCCTCGGGAGACCATCGACCCCCACTCGGGCGTCGGCGGGGCGATCCCCACCCCGAGGAACCCGAGCGCCGCGGCGATCGCGACGGCGACGCCGAACACGACGGACACGTTCTCGACCGCGGGGATCGCCGCGTTCGGCAGCACGTGCCGAAGGCTCAGCCGCGATTCCCGCATGCCGCCGATCCGGGCCGCATCGAGGTAGGCCTCGCCTCTCACCCGCAGGGTCTCCGCCCGGGTGAGGCGTGCGGGCCCGGGGATCAGCACGATCGTCAGCACGATGCTGAGGGAGAGCTCCGTGGCGCCGAACATGGCGACGATCACCATGGCGATCACGATGAGGGGCACCGCGTCCGCCAGGTCGAGCACGCGCGAGGTGCCGCGAGCGATCAGCCCGCGCAGTCCCCCATGGGACTCCCCCATCCCGGCGAACATCCCGATCAGGATGCCGCCGAGGGTCGCGCCGAGCGTCACCACGGTGGCGATCAGCACATCGACCCGGGCAGCGGCGATGGTGCGGGAGAAGACGTCCATGCCGGCGGAGTCCGTTCCGAACCAGTAGGTGGCGTTCGGTGCGATGGCGGCTCCGCCGACCACACGGGTCGGGTCGTACGGAGTGACGTACGGACCGACGATCGCGAGCACGGCGAGCAGGGCGGCGGGCAGGAAGATCAGGTAGGTCGACCAGCGCGGCCTGGGTCGCGCGACGGGTGCGGCGACGGCCGCATCGCCCGCGGGTCCAGCGAGTCGGAGGGTCATCAGGCCACCACCATTCCGGGTCGGCGTCGGGGGTCGAGGGTCATGTTCACGACGTCCACCAGGAGATAGACGACGAGGGAGACGGCCGCGGTGAGCACGAGGAATCCCTGCAGCACCGGGAAGTCGTTGGCGTTGATCGACGCGACGGCGAACTGGCCCACGCCGCCGAGACTGAACAGCTGGTCGAGCACGATCGAGCCGCCCAGCAGCCCGCCGAAGAGCATTCCGCAGATGACGACGGCCGGCGGGGCCGCCCGCCGCATGATGCTGGCGATGACCGTCCCCCTCGAGGCGCCGGTCGAGATGCGGAAGCGCGTGGAGGGCGCATCGACCGCCTCGTCGAGCGAGATGATGAGGATCTTCATGATGAGCGGCGAGTAGCCCAACACCAGCACCAGCACGGGGAGTGCGAGGTGCGCGAGGATCGACCCGGTGATGTGCCAGTCGCCCACGAGGGCGGCGTCGATGAGCGAGAACCCGGTCACCGGCTCGGGGAGCGTCTCCACCGCCCCGACCAGGCCGACCGGCGGCGGCGCGATGCGCAGCAGCACGTAGAACAGGAAGATCGAGACCACGCCGAGCACGAAGTCGGGGATCGCCCCGGCGGTGCGGGCGTAGACGCGGATGCCCCGGCCGATGATGCTCGTCGGGGCGACCGCCGCGACGTAGCTGCCCGCGAACGCGGCGGCGATCGTCACGACCAGTCCCACGACGGTGAGCTGGAGGGTGATCGGGAATCGCAGCATCAGCTCGTCGACGACCGGCCTGCCCGAGGTGATCGAGTTCCCCATGTCGAACTGGGCGAGTCCGACGAGGTAGCGGCCGAACTGCTCGAGGAGGGTGCCGTCGAGGCCGAGGGCGGCCTCGACCCGTGCGTAGTCCTCCGGCGATGCGGCGCCGTCGCTGAGGAAGTTGAGCACGGGGTCGCCCGGCATGAGCCGGACGAGGAAGAACGCAAGCAGTGCGAAGACGAGGATGTGGACGGGCAGGGCCAGGGTCCGCATGATCCACCACCGCTGGCGACCGAGCGCGCTCATGCAGGCACCCCCTGGTGCAGGTCGTCCAGCCGGTGGGCGTCGATCAGCGAGCGCGTGTAGTCGTCGGCCGGGTCGTGCACGACCTGCTCGGTCGGCCCGCTCTCGACGACGCGGCCGTGGTGCATGACGCTCATCCGCGAGCAGATGAACGCGGTCGCGGGGAGGCCGTGCGAGACGAAGACGATCGCCGCGTCGTGCTCGGCGATGTACTGCTTGAGGAGGTTCAGGATGGCGCCCTGCACGCTGACGTCGAGCGCGGAGACGACCTCGTCGCAGACGATCACGCGGGGACGCACGATGAGTGCGCGGGCGATGGCGAAGCGCTGGCGCTGGCCGCCCGACACCCGGTGCGGCTTGCGATCGGCCAGGGCCGGATCGAGCTGGAGCGACTCGAGCACGTCGTCGAACGCGTCGTCGAGCTCGCGGCCGGTCAGCCCGTAGAGCGTGCGCAGCGGTGACTGCACCGAGTCGCGCAGCGTCCGGCGCGGGTCGAAGGACGAACTCGTGTCCTGCGGCACGTACTGCACGGTGCGTCGGAACTCGAGCTCCCGGTCGCGACGCGCGAGCCAGTCGTGCACGGGGACGTCGTTCAGGTAGACGGTGCCCGCGGTCGGCTCGTCCAGCCCGACCAGCATCCGCGAGAGCGTGCTCTTGCCCGAACCCGACTCGCCGACGATCCCCAGCGAGGTGGACGGACCGATCGTGAGGTCGACGCCGTCGACGGCGACGTGGCGCGTGCGACGCGACCCGAAGACGCGGCGCGCGTCGTCCACGCGGATCTCGGTGAAGGGCCGACGGCCGATGACGGTCTCAGGCAACCCGGGCCTCCTCCGCCTCGCGCGCCGCGACGTTCGACGCCAGCGCCATGCCGTCGATGGTCGGCAGCAGCTCCGCGTCGTGGTTCTCGAGGCTGGGGACGCACTCGACGAGTGCGCGCGTGTACGGGTGCGCCGCATCCTCGAGCCGGCTCGCCGGGAGGTCCTCGACCACGCACCCCTGGTACATGACGACCACCCGATCGGCGAACGACTGGCAGAGCCGGATGTCGTGCGTGACGATCAGCACCGCGGCGCCGGTCGTCGCCGCGAGCTCGATCATGAGCTGCATCATCTCGACCGAGCGGGAGGCGTCGAGTGCCGAGGTCGGCTCGTCGGCGATGAGCAGTCGCGGCCGGCCGCAGAGCGCGATCGCGAGCATCACGCGCTGGCGCATGCCGCCCGAGAGCTCGTACGGTCGACTGCGCATGACCCGGTCCACGTCGTGGAGGCCGACCCGGCGCAGCCACGACTCCGCCTCGGCCCGCCGTGCCTTCCCGCGCAGCTTGAGCTGGTTGCCGAGCACCGCCTCGAGTTGGCTCCCGACCGTCCAGACCGCGTCGAGCGAGGTCATCGCGTCCTGGAACATCATCGAGATGCCGGGGGTCTGGCGCGGGATGCGAGACGGCTTCCGCGTCCGCAGGTCCCGGCCGTCGAACTGGAGGGCGGATGCCTCGACGAGCGAGCCGGGCTCGGTCACGAATCCACCGACGGCCGCACACGTCGTGCTCTTGCCGGATCCGGACTCGCCCACGATGGCGACGCGCTCCCCCGGGCGGACCTCGAAGCCGGCCGAGCGCACCGCGTGCACCGCGCCCGACTCGAACGTGACGCTCAGGTCGCGGACTTCCAGCAGGGGGCGGGATTCAGTTGCGGATGGGACGTCGAGCACGTTGCATCCTTTCGGTCGTCAGCGTCGCTCCCGCCGGCGACGGACGAGGACACTGCTTCGGCGTTGAGGGAGGTGTGATCGAGTGTCCGGGCGGTTTGTTTCTGTCACCGACGGCCGGAGTTAACTCGGAGTTACGCGGAATTCGGCGGTTTCTCGCCGGGAACGCGCCGCGTCGCATCGCGGCTTCGAGGCCTGTTCTTCAACGGATGTCGTCGAAATCCGCATGTCTCCGCGGACATTGCGCCGAGATCGCGCCGTGTTACGCCACCCGAAACATGCCGGATTCCAGCCGAATCCACCGACTGAACTCCCACTGCAACCTGTTCAGCCGTGAGCGAACACGAGCGGCGTCGACGCACCCCGCACGTCCCCCCGACCGTTGACGGGCCGCGCGCACCCCTCCTAGGGTCGGAGCACACGGGAGGGGGACCCGATGCTCGAGACCGCACCCTGGCTGACCCTGGTACCGCCGGTGATCGCGATCCTGCTGGCGATCATCACGAAGAAGGTGATGCTGAGCCTCGGGGCCGGCGTCGTCGCGGCGGCGCTGCTCATCGCGGCGTTCAATCCGCTCGAGACGCTGCGGCTCGTGTGGGAGTCGTTCGCCGAGATCTTCTGGGTCGACGGCGGCGTGAACACCTGGTACGTCTACATCCTCGTCTTCACGCTCGCGCTCGGCGTGATCGCCGCGTTCATCATGATGTCGGGCGGTACCAAGGCGTTCGCCGACTGGGCGGTGGAGCGCATCAAGACCCGACGCGGCGGCATGTTCCTGCCGGCCATCCTCGGCATCGTCATCTTCATCGACGACTACTTCAACGCCCTCGCGGTCGGCCAGATCAGCCGGCCGGTCACCGACCAGCACCGCATCTCGCGCGCCAAGCTCGCGTACATCGTCGACTCGACGTCGGCCCCGGTCGCGGTGCTCGCCCCGTTCTCGAGCTGGGGCGCGTACATCATGGGCATCCTCGCGCCCATCGTCGCGGCCTCGGCTCTGACGCTCAGCAGCGTGCAGGCGTTCCTCGGCGCGGCCGCCGCGAACTACTACGCGATCGCCGCCGCGGTGCTCGTGTGGCTCGTCATCATCTTCAAGGCCGACCTCGGGCCGATGCGCCGCGAGGAGCGGCGGGCGATCGTCGAGGGCCGACCCTATGCCGAGGGCGAGGTCGTGCCCGGCGCGCTCAGCGAGGACCTGCCGGTGCACGAGCCCGGCGCGAAGCGCGCCCTCGTCGTGCCGTTCGTCGCACTGGTCGTCGGCGTGTTCACGGGCATCGTCTGGACCGGTGTGAGCGCAGGTGGCTCGTGGAACGTCGTCGACATCCTCGCCTCGACCGACACGAGCGCCGCGCTCATCTTCGGCGGCGCGCTCGGCCTCGTCGCCGCGCTGTACTACTACTTCCGCTACACCACGGCGAACCCGAAGTTCGCGTGGAACACGTTCGGCCGCGGCTGGTGGGAGGGCGTCAAGTCGATGATGCCCGCGGTCGGCATCCTGATCCTGGCGTGGATGCTCGGCGGACTGATCGACGCGCTCGGCACGGGCGTCTTCCTCGGCGAGCTCGTCGAGTCGTCGAACCTCTCGCCGGCGTGGTTGATCCCGATCGTGTTCGTGCTCGCCGCGGCGATGGCGTTCTCGACGGGCACGTCGTGGGGCTCGTTCGGCCTGCTGCTGCCGATCGCGGGCGGCATCGTGAACGCGGTGGATGCCCCGGAGCTGCTGCTCCCGATGCTCGGCGCCGTGCTGGCGGGCGCCGTCGCGGGCGACCACAGCTCGCCGATCTCCGACACGACGATCCTCTCCGCGACCGGCGCGGGCGCGAACGTGATCACGCACGTGGTGACGCAGCTGCCGTTCGTCGGCATCGCGGGCGGCTCGGCGATCGTCGGCTACGTCGTGCTCGCGGCGACCGACCTCATCTGGCTCGGACTGGTCGTGACCCTCGTCGTGCTCGCGGGCTGCGTGTTCCTGGTGCGGCTCATCCGGCAGCCCGTCGAACGCGAGGCGGCGGAGGTCGCCGAAACCGCGGCGACCGAGTAGCCGCGCGCCGTCACCAGGGGCTGGTGCAGGCCGCCGCGTCGAGGCACTCGCGCACGGTCGCGGCGTCGAGCGCGTGCTCGAGCTCGCGTGCGGTCGGCAGGTCGGCGCCCACGCGCCCGACCGTGATCGATGCCGCCGTCACGGCGCGCTTGCCGAGCCGGGCGAGGGCGTCGTGGTCGAGCGTCGCGGGCGGGGCATCCGTCGCCAGCAGCCCCGCGATGAGCGCCGCCATGAAGGTGTCGCCGGCCCCGACGGTGTCGCGCACGTCGACCGGCACGGCGGGCACCGCGGCGGATGCCTCGGTGTTCGCGACCACCGCACCGTCGCCGCCGAGCGTGACGGCCACGACTCCGGCCCCTGCGCCGAGCAGCTCGGCCACCACGACGTCGATCGCGCGACCGGGGTAGAGCCACGCGGCGTCCTCGTCGCTCAGCTTGACCACGTCGCACGACGCCGCGAGCGACTCGACCTCGACGCGGGCGGTGTCTGCGTCGCCGATGAGCGCGGGCCGGATGTTCGGGTCGAACGTGACGAGCGCGCGCCCCGACGCGGCGGCCACCGCCTCGCGCACGAGCGCCGCGCCGGGCGCGAGGAACGCGGCGATCGATCCGGTGTGCAGCATCCGCTCGCCGGCGAGCGCGGGCGCGGCGGGAAGCTGCCAGGCGATGTCGAAGTCGTACGTGGCCGAGCCGTCGGCGGCGATGGTCGCCCGGGCGCTCGCGGTGCGGTCGAGGCTCCACGAGCCCGCGTCGATCATGACACCGGATGCCTCGAGATGCGCGGCGATCGCCTCGCCGTACGCGTCGCGGGCGAGCGCCGTCACGAGCCTCGCGCCGACGCCCAGCCGGGCCAGCCCGAGCGCCACGTTCGCGGGCGATCCGCCCGGGGCATCCGTCTCGCCACCATCGGCGTCGATGACGACGTCCATGAGCGATTCGCCGACCACCAGCACCTGTGCTTCCGGGCTCATGTCGTGAGCCTACCCGCGCCGCACCCGATTGCGGCGAGCGCGAAACGCGCGAGCGCTAGCGTGGAGCCATGCGCTTCGCCGGCGAGTTCCGAGCGTCGCGGCGACTGCCGCTGCTGCAGGTCGCCAAGTCGATCGTGGCCACGCTCACGGCGTGGCTCCTCGGCGGCCTCCTGTTCCCCACCACGCTGCCGATCTTCGCGGCCATCGCGGCCCTGCTCGTGGTGCAGCCGAGCGTGAACCAGTCGCTCGGCAAGGGCATCGAGCGCAGCGTGGGCGTGATCGTCGGGGTCATCCTCGCGTCGGTGCTGGGCCTGTTGCTCGGGCCCGCGTCGTGGGTCGTGCTGCTCGCGATCATCGTGGCGAGCCTCACCTCGTGGGGCCTGAAGCTCACGTCGGGCACGTCGAACCAGGTCGCGATCAGCGCCATGCTGGTGCTCGCCCTCGGGCAGGCGACCCCGCAGTACGCGCTCGACCGCGTGCTCGAGACCGTGCTCGGCGCGTTCATCGGCATCGTCGTGAACGCGCTGATCGTGCCGCCCGTGCTGGTCGAGCCGGCCCGTCGCGCGGTGGTCGACCTGGGCCTCGAGGTCGCCGCGTCGATGGATCGCCTCGCGCACGGCCTGGCCGACCCGCAGCGGCCGGCCGACGTGTCGGGCATCATCATCGAGGCCCGGCTGCTGCGACCGATGACGGATGCCGCGGAGCAGGCGCTCGACGACGCGCGCGAGTCGCTCGCGCTGAACCCGCGCCGCCAGTCGCATCGGCGCGAGCTCGAACAGCTCGAGGCGCTGCTCGAGCGACTGCGCCCGATCACGACGCAGCTCATCGGCATGACCCGCGCGTTCCACGACCACTACGACGAGTCGCTGCACGACGAGCCGTCGGTGCGCTCGATCCGCGACGAGCTCGAGCGCGCCGCGCACGACGTGCGCCTGCTCGTGCGCCCCGCCGAGCGAGAGCCCGAGCCGATGACCACCGAGATCCCGGTGCTCACCGCGCCGCTCGCCCTCGCCCCGCCGCGGTCGACGCACTGGGTGGTGATCGGCTCGCTCATGGAGGACCTGCGGCGCATCCACGAGGGGATCGTCGGCGAGGACGACGCGGGCTGACGGGCATCCGCCCGCTCGCTCCTCCACAAGCGGACCGGACGCCGGTGCACCGCGTCGTACCCTCGACCGACAGTCACCGAGAGGACGCCGTGAGCGAGCAGACCGACGACCAGACCACCCCGGCCCAGCCCGCGCCCGAGGCGACCGCGGCCGCACCCGAGGCACCGGCTGCCGCGCCGGCCCCCGCAGCTGAGGCGGGGTGGAGCGCGCCCGGCGCGTCCGCGACCGCCACCGCGACCCTGCCCGAGATGTCGCAGCAGGCGGCGCCGCCCGCACCCGAGCCCACCGCCGAGGAGGCGGCCGCCGCGCCCCGCGGCGTGGGGGCCCTCGCGATCATCGCGGCAGTCGTCGCCGCGATCGCACTCGTCGGCGCCTTCGTGCTGCCGCTCGTCGGCATCCTCGCATCGGTGCCGGCGATCGTGCTCGGCATCGTGGCGCTCGTGCTCGCGGTCGTGCGCCGCCGCCGCGCGCTCGCGAAGGTGCTCGGCATCGTCAGCATCGTCGCCGGCGCGCTCGCGCTCATCGTCGCGGTGATCGTGTCGCTCGTCACGGCGCTCTCCGACCCGATCGTGCAGGCCGAGATCGACGCCGCGCTCGCCGAGCTCGACGAGACCTCGCAGGAGGCGCCCGCCCCGGTCGACGAGCCGGCCGATGGCGACGCCGCGGGTGCGGTCGACGACGGGTCGGATGCCGCGGGCGACGCAGCGGGCGACGACGCTGACGCCGACGACGCCGTCGACAAGACGCAGCGGTGGGAGCTCGACCCGGCCGAGGTCGAGTACTACGTCACGCTCGACTGGAACGACCAGGCCGAGGCCGAGGGTGCGCCGTGGCGCGCGACCGGCACCGACTGCGGCGACGCACCCAATCGGGTCGCGACCGGCGACTCGTACACCTGCGTCACCAGCTTCGACGACGGCGACCGCGTGCAGGTGCTGATCGACATCAGCGAAGAGGGCTGGACCTGGCTGACCCCGTAGCAGCCCCGCCGAGTCGTCATGAACTGTCGCTTTCCGCGCACGGATAGCGACAATTCATGACGACTCGCGGAAGGCGGGCGAGGGTCGGCCGAGCCAGTCGAGCGACTGGCCGTGCGGACCGGCGAACGCGACGAGGGTGCCGTCGAGGGCGAGCGCGAACCGCGACGACGCCTGCGTACCGTCGGGCTGCACGCCCGGCGTGACGCCCTGGCCCTCGAGCGAGATCCAGTGCGTGCGGCCGCGATCGGCCGCGAGCGCACGCACCTCGTCGGCGAACGCAGCACGGTCGTCGCGGCCGAGGTACACGATCGTGCCGGCATGGAACACCACCAGCGTGGCATCCGTCGGAGCCCCGGCCGCGACCTCGCGCAGCCGCTCGCGTCCGTCGCCCGCGACCAGTCGCGCGGGCTCCCGTCGCGCCACCTCGATCGCCCGGCGGATGCGCTCGCGCCGCTCGACCTGCTCGGGCCAGATCAGCGTCTCGAGCCAGCGCATGTCGTCGGCGTCGTCGACGTCGAGCGGCGCCAAGTCGATACCGGCGCGCCACACGATCTCGGGCATGCGCGCGGGCAGCGGCACCGGCCCGGTCGTCGCGCACTCCAGCAGCACGTCGGACTCGCCGAGCACGGTGTCGGCGAGCACGGGACCATCGTCGTAGCGGTAGGCGTAGCGATCCGGATACAGGCACAGACCCGCCGACGCACCCACCTCGAGCAGCGCGATCGGCCCGTCGATGCCGGCGAGCAGCGGCAGCATGGTGGCGCAGCGGCGCGGCTCGTTGGTCTGGGTCGCGCGGTGCAGCGCGGCATCCGCCACCGCCGGCCAGTGCGCGAGCAGCCACTCGCGCCACTCGCCGTACGCCCCCTCGGGCGCGCCGAGCAGGCGCGAGCACGCGAACACGAGGTTCGGCTGCCGCTTCGGCCGGGGCAGTTCGCGAATGCGGTCGAGCACCTCGTCGTCGCCGGCCACACCGGTCGCCCACGCCTCGTAGATCGCCGACTGCCCGCGCGCCTCGTTCGCGGCGAACCGCGTGTACCAGTCGCGCGTGACGTCACCGGTCTGCTGCACCTGCACGCGCCGAGTCTACGGATGCCGCGCGCGTCCACCCTGCCGCGCTCACCCGGCCCCGCCGGTCGCGATTACATGCAGATCGGACACATGGCGGCGAATACATGCAGACACGCCGCGTGTTCCACGCCGTTGCATGTTTTCGCGGCACGACGGTGCATCCGAACGGGCGGGTCCGCCTGAACCCTGTACGAGCGGCGCCGAACGCGCCGCGCGCCCTCCCGCCGACACCGGCGGCGAGGCCTACCGTGAGCACAGGAGGCAGCGACATGTCCGCATCCCACGAGACCACGGCGCGATCGACGACGAACGCCAACGCGAACGACGCGACCACGCCTGACCGCCCGACGGCAGCGCAGGCGACGGATGCCCCCGAGGCATCCGCCCGCCCCACCGCAACGAACGACCTGGCCCGCCAGCTCACCGTCGCCGTGAGCGCCGTGCTCGCGGTGGTGGGCTCGTTCATCGGGTCCGGCGCGGCCGGCGGCACGCCGATCCAGGACGCCGCGGGCGGCGCGCTGGCCGCCGACGCCACGCCCATCGCTCCGGGCACGGGCGCGTTCTCGATCTGGTCGGTGATCTACTTCGGGCTCCTCGCCTACGCGGTGTGGCAGTTCCTGCCCGCGCAGCGCACGGCCGAGCGCCACCGCCGCGTCGGCTACCCGGTCGCCGCCTCGCTGCTGCTGAACGCCGCGTGGATCCTGTCGATCCAGTTCGACGTGCTCTGGCTCAGCATCCCGATCATCGCCGTGCTGCTCGGCGTGCTCGTCGTCGCGTTCCTCACGCTGCTGCGCTGGCGGCCCGCGAACGCGCTCGACGCGCTGGTCACCGACGGCACGGTCGGCCTCTACCTCGGCTGGGTGTCGATCGCGACCGCCGCGAACGTCACGGCCGGGCTCGTCGCCGCCGGGTTCGACGGGTGGGGCATGGGGGCGGATGCCTGGGCCGTCGTGGTGCTCGCGGTCGCCGGCCTCGTGGGCGTCGCGATCGCCGTGCGCGGCGGCGGGCGCATCGCGCCGACGCTGTCGCTCTGCTGGGGACTCACCTGGGTCGCGATCGCACGTCTCGACGGCGACCTGCTGTCGACGCCGGCCGCCGTCGCGGCGATCGTCGCGGTGGTCGTCGTGGTGATCGCGACGATCCTCGCCCGGGCGCGCCTCATGCTGCGCGGCGAGCAGCCGAAGTAGGGCGCCGCCCCGCGGCATCCGCTCGCCCGCCCTCCCGCATCGTCACTAGGCTGGCGACGACGACGCGGGGAGGCGGAGCGGCATGACGGACGCAGCTGCAACGAGCACCACGGATGCACCCGAGGAGACGCCCGGCCCGGCCTGGTGGAGTCTCACGACCGATGAGGTGACGACGCGGCTCGGCGTCGATCCGGCGGCGGGCCTCGTCGAGGGCGAGGTGAACGGGCGGCTCGCGGAGTACGGCGAGAACGCACTCGCGTCCGCCCCGCAGCCGAGCTGGGTGCGCATCGCGCTGAAGCAGCTGTTCGAGCTCATGACGCTCATGCTCGTGATCGTCGCGATCGTGTCGCTCGTGATCGGCCAGGTCTCGACCGCGATCATCGTGGGCATCCTGGTGCTGTACAACGTGTGGCGCGGCACGAGCCAGGAGCTCAAGGCGAAGCGCAGCGTCGACGCCCTGTCGAAGCTGCAGGTGCCGCAGGCCCGAGTGGTGCGCGGCGGCGCAGTGCGACTGGTCGACGCGACGAACATCGTGCCGGGCGACGTGGTCGACCTCGAGGCGGGCGACCTCGTGCCCGCCGACGGACGCATCCTGCGGGCGGCGAACCTCGAGACGCAGGAGGCGGCGCTCACCGGCGAGTCGCTGCCGATCCCGAAGGGGCCCACCGCGACCGGCGCCGACACGGCCCTCGCCGACCGCACCTCGATGGTCTACCAGAACACGTCGATCACGCGCGGCACCGCCCGCATCGTCGTCGTCGAGACCGGCATGCGCACCGAGGTCGGCCGCATCGCGAGCCTGCTCACCACGGTCGAGTCGGGCAAGTCGCCGCTCGGGCGCGAGCTCGACTCGCTCACGAAGGTGCTCGGCATCATCGCCTGGTCGGCGGTCGCGATCATCATCGCGATCGGCCTGCTGCGCGGGCAGGAGCTCGACGAGCTGCTCTTCCTCGGCACGGCGGTCGCGATCTCGGCGATCCCGACCGGCCTGCCGGCGTTCGTGCAGAGCCTGCTCGGCTGGGGCGCGAACCGGCTCGCCGCGCAGAAGGCGATCGTCACGAGCCTGAACGACGTCGAGACGCTCGGCGCGACGAGCGCGATCTGCTCCGACAAGACCGGCACGCTCACGATGAACGAGATGACAGTGCGCACGGTCTGGTTCGGCGGCGCGCACCTGTCGGTCACGGGCGGCGGGTACTCGTTCGACGGGCGCGTGCTGACGCCCGCGGGCGACGAGGCGGAGGTGCATCCGGGCAAGCTCGCGCAGGCGCTCGTGCTGCCGAACGATGCATCCGTCTCCCCCGACGGCGACGTGGTCGGCGACCCGACCGAGGCCGCGCTGGTCGTGCTCGCCGCGAAGCTCGGCGTCGACGCCGACGAGTCGCGCCGCACCCACCCACGGCTCGCCGAGGTGCCGTTCGACTCCGACTACAAGTACATGGCCACCTTCCACCGCATGGAGGTGCGCGGGGAGCGCCACCTGGTCGAGTTCGTGAAGGGCGCGCCCGACATCGTGCTCGGCCGGTGCGTCAGCATGGTCGACGCGTCGGGCGAGATCGTGCCGGTCGATGCGGATGCCGCGACGGCGGCGCTCGAGGAGATGTCGGCATCGGGCCTGCGCACCCTCGCCCTCGCGACCCGCACGCTCGACGCGTCCGACGAGGCGGACATGCTGCGCGACCCGCAGGGCATGGTGCACGACCTGGTGCTCGCGGGCATCGTCGGCATCGTCGACCCGCTCCGCGCCGAGGCGAAGGACGCGGTCGCGCTCGCGCAGCGCGCGGGCATCGAGGTGCGCATGATCACGGGCGACCACGCGGTGACGGCGGGCGCCATCGGCGCCGAGCTCGGCCTCGGCCCGGGCGCGATCTCGGGCGCCGACCTGCGCACGCTCGACGACGCGAAGCTGAACTCCCGACTCGGCCACCTGCACGTGTTCGGCCGCGTCACCCCGCAGGACAAGCTGCGCCTGGTCGGCATGCTCCAGTCGCAGGGCGAGGTGGTCGCCATGACCGGCGACGCCGTGAACGACGCGGCCGCGATCAAGCAGGCCGACATCGGCGTGGCGATGGGCTCGGGCTCGGAGGTCACGAAGCAGGCGGCGAAGCTCGTGCTCACCGACGACAACTTCTCGACGCTCGTGCACGCGGTCGAGCTCGGCCGCGTCGTCTACGACAAGATCGTCTCCTACCTGCGCTTCCAGATGTCGCAGCTGTTCTCGATGATCTTCCTGTTCCTGGCCGCGAGCGCGTTCGCGATCAACGACGGCGTCGCGATGTTCCCGGGCATGGTGCTGTTCCTCAACTTCTTCATCACGCTGTTCGCGGTGCTCGCGATCGCGGGCGACCCGACGCCGCCGGGCATCATGGACCGCCCGCCGCGCGACCCGAAGCAGGGCATCACGAACCCGGCGTCGCTCGCCGAGTGGCTGCTCTACGGCGTGACGATCTTCATCGTCTCGCTCGTGCCGCTGGTGTGGGGGCCGGATGCCCCGAGCCCGACCGATCCCAGCGCCTCGATGACCATGGTCTACATCGTCGTCGGATTCGCCACCGTGTTGAGCGCGCTGCTCATGCGCCGCGCACCCGAGTCGGGCCTCCTGCCGCCGATCTCGTCGGCCGCGAAGATGCTCGTCTGGCCGGTGCTGCTGCTCGTCGCCACGACCGAGTTCGGGTTCCTCCAGGCCGCGCTCGGCACGGTCTCCCTCACCGGGTGGCAGTGGCTCGAGTGCATCGCCCTGCTGCTGCCCGTGCTCGCGGTCGTCGAGGCGCACAAGTGGTGGCTGCGCCGCCGGGCGCGGGCCGCGAAGGCGCCGAAGCCGGCCCGGGAGCCGGTGGTCACCGACTGAGCGATTTCCCTGCGGGCGGCACCGAGCGGATGCCCCTGAGCCGGCGCTCCCGTCAGCCTGCGAGCGACCCGAGGTACTCGTCGGTCTCGACCCACTGGGCGTGGCACGCCTTGCAGTGCCGGGTGGGCGCGAAGTCGGTGGGGAACCAGCCGCCGTGCACGACGTCGCCGTCGGCGATGGCCTGGTCGAGCACCTCGTCGGTGAGCCCGTAGACGACCTGCACGGTGCTGCCCGACCCGCAGTCGGGGCAGGCGTCGCTGCCGGTCAGCGGCAGGTCGATCGACTCGGTCACGGGGCTCGTCTCCATGTGCCGCACGCTACGCCCGGCCGCCGACATCGCCCGGTCGCGACGCGCGGCGGGGGCGAACCCGGGCCGCCGGGCCGCCTCCCCCGACCGCTCAGTCGCCGAAGTCGAGCCAGTGCTCGCGCCCCGGCCGCAGCGCGTCGAGCTCGTCGAACAGCGCGTCGGGCAGGTCGGCCGCGGCCGCACGGAGCAGGCCGTCGAGCCGCTCGGGCTTCGTCGCGCCGACGACCGTGGTGGCGACGACGGGGTCGCGCAGCGACGCCTGCAGCGCGGCGGTGGCGAGGTCGGTGCCGTACCGCGTGCACGCCTCCGCCATCGCACGCACCGCGGCCAGCGTGGCATCCGATGCCGGCCGGTAGCCGTAGTGCGTCGCACCCTCGGGTCGCGCGAGGATGCCGCCGCCGTAGACCGCCGCGTTGATCACCGGCACGCCACGCTCGACCGCACGCTCGACGAGCGCCTCGGCGCTGCGGTCGACGAGGGTCCAGCGGTTGTGCACGAGCAGGGCGTCGAACACGTCGAGCGCGAAGTAGCGCTCGATCTCCTGCACGCGGCCGCCCGCGAGCCCGATGCGCCCGATCTCGCCGGCCTCGCGCATGGCGACGAGCGTGTCGACGGCGCCGCCGGGCGCGGTCATGGCGGCGAAGTCCCAGCCCTCGGGGTCGTGCAGGTGCACGAGCGGCAGCTCGTCCAGGCCGAGTCGCTCGCGACTCTCGCGCACCGACTCGCGCACGCGCGCACCCGAGTAGTCGCCGTCGCGCGGGTCGACCTTGGTGATCACCGCGCGGCCCTCGCCGAGCCCGCCGGCACGCGCGATCGCCGCGCCGATGCGCCGCTCGCTCTCGCCGTCGCTGTAGCCGTTCGACGTGTCGATGGTGCGGAACGGCGACTCGAGCACCGCCTGCACGAAGTCGACCGCGGCGTCTGCGGCGACCGCCGATCCGTAGAGGTGCGGCATCGAGCCGAGCGGGCTGCCGCCGATGGTGATGGCGCACACGTCGATGCCGGTCGCGCCGAGCGGCCGCATCCAGTCGGGGCTGTCGGGGGTGAGCATGCGCCCAGTCTGGCGCATCCGCGAAATGTGACGAAGCGCTGACGATTCCGGCATCCGCGCCTCCGCTCGCCCGCGCGCGACCTAGCGTGGGAGCATGGCCGACTCGCCCCGACGACCCCTGCCCGGATGGCTGCTGCCGGGCGGCGCCGGCGTGGCCGCGGCACTGTTCGGCGCCGGCCTCGGCGAGCTGTCGGCCGCGCTCTTCGCGCAGGGCGGCAGCCCGTTCACCGTCATCGGCTCGTGGCTCGTCGACCTCGCGCCGCCGTGGGCGAAGGACACCGCGATCGCGCTGTTCGGCACGAACGACAAGACCGCGCTGCTGGTCGGCATCGGCATCGTGCTCATCGCGGTCGCGTTCGGCGCGGGCGTGCTCGAGTGGCGGCGCCCGCCGTTCGGCCGCGTCGTGCTCGTCGGGCTCGGCGTGGTCGGCTTCATCGCCGCGACGTCGCGCGCGAACGCCACCCCGCTCGACTGGGTGCCGTCGGCGATCGCGGCCGGCGCAGCGGCATCCGCCCTGGCCGTCGTGCTGAGGCGCCTGCCCGCCCCGGCGCCAGAGCGAGCGGATGCCCCCGAGGACGCCGCCCGCGCGACCGGCATCGACCGGCGCCGCTTCCTCGGCTGGGCCGGCGGCGCGGCTGCGATCGGTGCCGTCGCCGCGCTCGGCGGCTACGCCCTGCAGGCGGGCTCCCGGGCCGTGAGCGCGGTGCGCGAGGCGATCTCGCTGCCGACGCCCGCGACGCCCGCCCCGCCGATTCCGGCCGGCGCCGAACTCGGCATCAACGGGCTCGCACCCGTCGTCACGCCGAACGACCGCTTCTACCGCATCGACACGGCGCTGCGCGTGCCCGACCTCGAGCCGGCCGACTGGAGCCTGCGCATCCACGGCATGGTCGACCGCGAGATCACGCTGACCTGGGACGAGCTGCTCGCCCTGCCGCTGGTCGAGCACGCCGTGACGCTCGCGTGCGTGTCGAACGAGGTGGGCGGCTCGCTCATCGGCAACGCCGTGTGGCTCGGCGCGCCGATCCGCGAGCTGCTCGCCGAGGCGGGTCCGGCCGCCGACGCCGACATGGTGCTCTCGCGCTCGGTCGACGGGTGGACGGCGAGCACGCCCATCGAGGCGCTCACCGACGACCGGCAGTCGCTGCTCGCGGTCGGCATGAACGGCGAGCCGCTGCCCGCCGAGCACGGCTTCCCGGTGCGCATGGTGGTGCCCGGCCTCTACGGCTACGTGTCGGCGACCAAGTGGGTGACCGAACTCGAGGTCACCCGGTTCGACCGCGCCGAGGCGTACTGGACCCCGCGCGGCTGGTCGGAGCGCGGGCCGATCAAGCTGCACTCGCGCATCGACGTGCCGCGCCCCGGGTCGACGGTCTCGCCCGGCGCGCAGGTCGCGGCCGGGGTCGCGTGGCACCAGCACACGGGTGTCGCGGGCGTCGAGGTGTCGGTCGACGACGGGCCGTGGGAGCCGGCCGAGCTCGCGACCGCGATCTCGGACGACACGTGGGTGCAGTGGCGGCACGAGTGGCAGGCCGAGCCGGGCACGCGACAGCTGCGGGTGCGGGCCATCAGCGCCGACGGCGAGGTGCAGACCGAGGAGCGCGTGCCGGTCGCCCCCGACGGCGCCACCGGCCACCACGGCATCTCGGTGAACGTCGCCTGAGTCCTCCCACGCGGTCCGGGCGGTCCGGGCGGGCCGGTACCGTTGCGCCATGGCGGTGCATGGTTCGGGCAGTCGGATGCCCTGGGGCGACGTGCCCGCGAGTCTGCGCGCTGCGGTGGACGACCTGCTCGGCTCGCCCGTGGTCGACGCCGTCAGCCAGCCGGCCGGGTTCTCCCCGGCTCCGCCGACCGGGTCACGACGGCCGACGGTGCGCGCGCGTTCGTGAAGACCGCGGCGGCCTCGGTGAACGCGCGCTCGGTCGAGCTCCACCGGTTGGAGGGGGCCATCGCGAGTGCGCTGCCCGACGACCTGCCGGCTCCCGGCGTGCGCGGCGTGGTCGACCAGGGGGACTGGATCGCGGTCGTGTTCGACGACGTCGAGGGGCGGCATCCGCACACCCCCTGGCAGCCCGACGAGCTGACGGCCGTGCTCGACGCGCTCGCCGCACTCACGGCCGAACCCGCGCCGCCCGCGCTTCGCGGGATGCTCGGGTCGGCGACCGACGCGCTCGACGACAACCTGCGCAGTTGGGAGCGACTCGCCGCCGACCCGTCGCGCCTGCCCGCGCTGGCACCCGACGACCGCGAGTGGGTGGCGGGGCGGATCGACGAGTTCGCCGTGGCGGCGACCACCGCGATCGGCGAAGTGGGCGGCGACCGCCTGGTGCACCTCGACGTGCGGGCCGACAATGTGCTCGTGCGGCCGGACGGATCCGTCGTGCTCGTCGACTGGCCGTGGGCGGCGCTCGGCGCGGGCTGGCTCGACGCGCTCGTGCTGCTCGTCAACGTGCGCCTGTACGACCCGACCGCCGACGTGGAGTCGCTGCTCCACGGGCATCCGGTCTTCGCGGGGCTCGACGACGACGTGGCGAACCGTCTGCTCATCGGCCTCACCGGGTTCTTCCTCGAGGCGTCCGCCGGCCCCGAGGTGCCGTCGATCCCGACGCTCCGACGCTTCCAGCTCGACCAAGGCCTCGTGAGCCTCGCGCTGCTGCGCGAGCGCCTCCCTGACCCGGCGCCTTCCCAGACCCGTCGAAAGGGTGCGGAATGCGGGCGCGGAACGCGGCTTCGTGACGGGTCTCAGCACCACCCCTCGTACACTCGGTCGTAGCCGCCGAACGCCCGGGAGGAGGCACGCGATGGCCGATCGGTTCCTGTCGCCGGGCGTGTTCGTGCGCGAGGTGCCGCAACCCGGACCGCCGCCGATCACGCCGGTCCAGACCGCGCTCACGGGGTTCGTGGGCGGCGCGACGGCGGGCCCGCACGACGAGCCGGTGTCGGTCGCGAGCTGGGGCGAGTTCGCCCGCACGTTCGGCGGGGTCACGGCGCGCAGCCACCTCGGCTACTCGGTGCGCGACTTCTTCCGCAACGGCGGGCGACGCGCGATCGTGGTGCGGGTCGGGGCCGGCGACGGGACGGTCGCAGACGACGACGTGCTCGGCGCCGACGTGCCCGCACCCCGCGGCCTCCACGCCCTCGCGGTCTCAGAGCACCTCGGACTCCTGGTCGTGCCGCCGTACGCCTCAGCCGGGGTCGCGCGACGCGGCGACCCGCTCGCGGCGTTCGGCGTCGGCGAGTCCGTGATCGCCGCCGCCGTCGACTTCGCCACGCGCCGCCGCGCGACCGCGGTGCTCGACGCACCCGCCGCCCTCGCCCCGCGAACCGCCACCGCTGCCGACTTCGCCGCCTTCCCCGACAGCCCGGACGCCGCGGTGTACGCGCCGCGCGTGACCGGCGCCGATCCGCTCCGACCGGCCGACACCGTGCGCGCGCCGTCGGGCGCGATCGCGGGCCTCATCGCGCGCACCGATGCGACGCGCGGCGTGTGGAAGGCGCCGGCGGGCACGGATGCCGCCCTGGCGGGCATCGGCGGCCTCGAGGCATCCGTGCACCAACACGAGATCGAGGCGCTCACGCAGCTGCGGGTGAACGCGCTGCGCGCCGCGGGCGACGGCTCGGTGCTCGTGTGGGGCGCGCGCACCCGCTCGACCGATCCCGAGTGGCGGTACCTGCCCGTGCGCCGCACGGTGCGCTTCCTCGAGGAGAGCATCGAGCGCGGCCTCGCCTGGACGGTGTTCGAGCCGAACGACGCGAACCTGCAGGCGCGCGTGCGCGCGATGGTCGAGCGCTTCCTCGACGACCTGTTCCGGGCCGGCGCCTTCCGCGGCCAGAGCGCCCGAGAGGCCTACACGGTGCGGGCGGATGCCTCGACGACGACGCCCGCCGACGTCGCCGCGGGCCGCCTCAACGTGCTGATCGGCGTCGCGCTCACCGCGCCGGCGGAATTCACGGTGACGCGCCTCACGGCCCGCACCGCCGTCACCCCCTGACCGCGCGGCGCGTCAGGCGTGCTGGGCGCCGTCGGCGGCCTCGCGCGACTGCTTCACCTCGAACGCGACCTCGCGCATGAGCAGGCGCATGCGCCGGTCGCGGCCCTGCTCGTAGTCGGGGTCGTCCTCGTAGCGGTGCCAGGTCTCGGCGGAGCGGCGCGCGATCTCCCCGCCGATCTCCCCACGCGTCGTCGCGCGCGAGCTTCACGAGCACCCGCACCGACTGCGCGTCGTCGCGGATCACCCGCAGCCGCGCCGCGACCGCCGTGTTGACCTCCTCGCGGTGCTCGAGGTTGTGCAGGTCGCGCGATCGGTAGTCGTGCTCGTGCTTCGCGCGCCCGGGCAGGCTGAACGCCTTGCGCCGCACCTCGTGCACGCGCTCGGCCGACCGGTCGAGCTCGGCGATGTGCTCGTCGAGGATCTCCTCGCGACCCCCTCGTACCGCGCAGTGTCGAACGCGTCCTCGCCGCGCAGCGCGCCGACGATGATGCGGTTCTTCAGCGTGAGCCGGGCGCTGTACCGCGCGACCATCACGCCGTCGTCGATCACGTGCTCGCGCAGCGGCTGGTCGGGATTGATCTCGGGCGCGCGGTAGGGCTCCATCTTGAACCGCTTGGGGCCGCGACGGAACAGGTCTCTCCAGCCCATCGCCGACCCCCTTTCCGACACGCGGCGCTCCACGCTCAGCGTAGCGCCGTGGGCCGAGCGGATGCCCGGGTCAGCGTCCCGTGAGCGGTGGCGTCCGCGGCGGCGACGTGCGGCGCGACCCGGTCGCCTCGAACGCGGCGGCGAGCGCCAGCAGCGCCGTGTCGTCGTAGGCGCGGCCGGCGAACGTGAGGCCCACGGGCATCCCGATGTCGGCCAGCGTGCCCATGGGCACGGTCACCGTCGGGATGCCGAGGTGCCGCGGCACGAGGTTGCCGTTGGCGACCCAGGTGCCGTTGCGCCAGGCCAGGTCGGCGGATGCCTCGTCGGCATCGGCGTCCGCCGGCCCCACGTCGGCCACGGCGGGGAAGACGACGGCGTCGAGGCCGAGGCCGTCCATCCACTGCTCGAGGTCGATGCGCCGGGTCTCCTCGAGCCCGCGCAGCCCCTCCTCGAGGTTCGGGATGTCGGTGAGTTGCCGTCCCGGGTGGGCGCGCACGTGCGCGGGGTAGTCGGCGATGTCGTCGTCGAACCCGGCGTAGCGGTCGGGCAGCGCGCCCTCGGGCTGCGGGAAGATGCGCGCGCCGTCGACGTCGGCGAGACTCGGCAGCGCGGGGTCGCCGTTCGCACGCAGGAAGTCGTCCCACGCCCACGCCGACAGGTCGACGATCTCGCTCCGAAGGAACTCCGGGCTCACGAGCCCGCGCGTGAACACGGTCGGCGCACCGGGCCGGTCGCCCTCGTAGTTCGTGACGGCGGGGAAGTCGACCTCGACGACCTCGGCGCCGGCGGCCTCGAGGTCGCGGCGCGCGGCCGCCCACAGCTCGATCACCGAGGCGCGGGTCTCGATGCGCCGCCCGGTCGGCCCACCGATGCCGGGGGCATCCGCGGTGCCGGCGTCGGGATCGGCGTTCACGTACATGCGCGGCACGCCGAAGCGCCGGCCCGCGAGCGCGGCACGGGCCGCCGCGGCGTCGCCCGGCGAGGCATCCGCGCCGTCGTCGCCCGGCCCCGGGGCATCCGACCCACCCGGCGCCAGCGCCGCATACGACTCCGGGCGCACCGACGATGCCGCGGGCAGCGCGACCCACGGCTGCGCGCGCCAGAAGTCGCCGCGCGTCTCTGGGTCGTCGGCGACGATCACGTCGAGCACGGCGAGCAGGTCGGCCATGGTGCGCGTCTGCGGCACGACGACGTCCATGGTCGGCACGAGCGGCCAGTTGCCGCGCACCGAGATGACGCCGCGCGAGGGCGTGTAGGCGCAGAGCGCGTTGTTCGAGGCGGGCGCGCGGCCCGACGACCAGGTCTCCTCGCCGAGCCCGAACGCGGCGAATGACGCTGCGGTCGCGGTGCCCGACCCGTTCGACGAGCCCGACGCGAACGCGGCCGTCAGGTAGTCGGCGTTGTACGGGCTCTCGGCGCGGCCGTAGACCCCGCGCTGCATGCCGCCGTTCGCCATGGGCGGCATGTTCGTCAGGCCCAGGCAGATCGCCCCGCCCGCACGCAGCCGCGCGATCGCGAACGCGTCGTCGCCGGCCACGAGGTCGGCGAACGCCGGGCTGCCGGCCGCGACCGTGAGCCCGCGCACCGCGTACGAGTCCTTCGCGGTGTACGGAATGCCGTCGAGCGGCCCGAGCACTTCGCCGCGCGACCGCCGCGCGTCCGACTCCCGCGCCTCGGCGAGCGCGTCGGGGTTCGGCACGACCACGGCGTTCAGGCGGATGCCGCCGCGATCGAAGTACGCGATGCGCGCGAGGTACGCGAGCACGAGCTGCTCGCTCGTCGCGCGGCCCTCCTCGAGCGCGGCGCGCAGGTCGGCGATGGACGCCTCGTGCACCTCGATCATCGCTCGGCCCCCTCGGCCCCCGCAGCGACCTCGGCCCCGGCAGCGACCCCGGCATCCGCGCCCACCGCCGGCTGCTGCTGCGTGATGCAGTGGATGCCACCGCCGCGCGCCAGGATCTCCCGCGCATCGACGGTCACGACCTTCCGCCCGGGATACGCCTCGGCGAGGATCTCGGCGGCCGCCGCATCCGCCCGCTCCTCCCCGTAGCCGCAGGCGATGACGCCGCCGTTCACGACGAGGTGGTTCACGTAGCTGTAGTCGACGAAGCCGTGCTCGTCGCGCAGCGTCGCGGGTGCGGGCAGGTCGATGATGTCGAAGCGGCGGCCCGCGGCATCCGTCTGCATCTCGAGGAAGGCTCGCAGCTCGCGGGTGACCTCGTAGTCGGGGTGCTCGACGTCGTTCTGGGCGTGCAGCAGCAGGCGACCGGGCGAGGGGATCGTCGCGACCATGTCGACGTGCCCGCGCGTGCCGAAGTCGTCGTAGTCGCGGGTGAGGCCGCGGGGCAGCCAGATCACCTTGGTCGCCCCGATGGTGCGGGCGAGCTCGTCCTCGACGCGTGCGCGGTCGGCGTAGGGGTTGCGGCCCGGGTCGAGCTGCACGGTCTCGGTGACGAGCACCGTGCCCTCGCCGTCGACGTGGATGCCGCCGCCCTCGTTCACGAGCAGCGACGAGACGACCGGCACGTCGACCTGCCCCGCGACGAAGCGCGCGATCTCGCGGTCGTGCTCCCAGCTCGCCCACGCGGGCGCACCCCAGCCGTTGAAGACCCAGTCGACCGCGCCGAGCGATCCGTCGTCGCCGAGCACGAACGTGGGCCCCATGTCGCGCATCCAGTAGTCGTCGAGCGGGGCCTCGACCTGCGCGATATGGCCGCCGAGCATGCTGCGGGCATGAGCGGATGCCACGGGGTCAACGACCATCGTCACCGGCTCGAACTCCGCGACGGCGTGGGCCACCGCGGTCCACGCCTCGCGCGCGCGGTCGCCGTCGGCCTCGGATTCGCCGAGCGTGAGGTTCGGGCGCGGGAACGCCATCCACGTGCGCTCGTGCGGGGCGGTCTCGGACGGCATGCGCCAGGTCATGGTTCCTCCTCGTGGCGGGCGGCGGCCGCTCGGGCGACCGACGCGTTATTGATCATATGGTCAACAATCGGCGCGGCGCACCCCCTCAGCGGCATCCGACTGCCTAGACTCGACGCGATGACTCGAACGCTTCGCCGGCGCGCCGGCCGGAAGTCGCCCGAGGCTCGGGGGGAACAGATCCAGGCCGCGGCGCGCTCGCTCGCCCTCGACCAGGGCCTGTCGGCGCTCACGCTGCGCAGCATCGCGGCCCGCATCGACGTCACCCCCGCCCTCGTCTCGCACTACCAGCCGAACATGGACGCGCTCATCGCCGCCACCTTCACGTCGATCGTCTCCGAGGAGATCGAGGAGGTCGCCGCCCTGCTCGCCGAGCAGCCCACCCCGACGGCGGGCCTCGCGGCGCTGCTCGACACGCTCCTCGACGCCGAGCGCGACGACGTCACGATCGTCTGGGTCGAGGCGTGGGCCATGGGCCGGCGCAGCGACGCGCTCGCGGGCGCGATCCGCGGCGAGATGGACGCCTGGCACGACGTGCTGCGTGGCTTCGTCGAGCAGGGCGTCGCCGCGGGCGAGTTCGAGACGGATGCCCCCGATGCGGTCGCCTGGCAGCTGCTCGGCATGATCGACGGGCTGAACGCCCAGGCGCTCGTGCGCTGGGGCGACCCGGGCGAGCGCGGCTCGATGCTCGGCCGCGCCGTCGAGGGCATGCTCGGGTTGACGCGCGGCGCGCTGGCGGCGGAGTCACGCGCCAGTGCGGCAACCGCCACCTGACGCGACCCGCGCGAAACGGACCCGATCGGCCAAAACGCTGGCGGCAGCCGCATCCGCTCCCCTACTCTGGGCGGAGCGCCGCGGCACGGTCGCCGTCGGTGCATCCAGTCGACGGGTACCAGACGTCCCGAGCGCAGGAGCCGTGCATGCACGACGCAGCAGACGCACCACGCCACACGCACCACCGACGAATCGACGAACCGACGGGCCTCACCCGCCGCGCACTGACGAGGTCTGCCGCCTGGTCGGTCCCCGCGATCGCCGTCGCCGCGACCGTTCCGGCGGTCGCCGCGTCGGCCGAGGTGCCCGCGGTCGCGGTCCGAATCCCGTTCTTCAACTGCTCCACCATCCCCGAATTCCACGTGGAGATCTCGACGAACCCGATACCGGTCGGTGCGCAGTTCCTGGTCTCCGTGACCACGGACGAGGATCTCGGACTGGTCAGTGCCGGCATCCCCGCGCTCGGCATCGACCTGACGTCCGGTCCCGCCACCGTGACCGGCACCGGCGTCGCATTCGCCCAGACGATCGATATCTCAGTCGCCATGGGTCTCGAGGGCAGAGGGACCCTCCTGGTTTCGGTCAGCGCTGTGTCCGGAATGACGTTCACGGGCACCACGACGCGCGGCGCGTACCTGCTGAGGCCCGCCAGCACGGGGTGGGAGTGCTGCTGCTGACCGGCTCGGTGTTGCGCCGCTCCGCCTGACGTCCCGGCCGCACTCCCGGTCGGCACGTCGACCGAACCGCGGTGTCGCCCGTCGCCGCTACCGTGAGGGTGTCGGGCCGCCCGAGCCCGGCGGGCGAGGAGCGGCATGTTCGTACGAGACGGCCGGGTCGTCACGAGCGCCAGCGACCTCAAGAAGGCGTCGGAGTGCGAGTTCGCGTTCCTGCGCGCGCTCGACGCGAAGCTCGGTCGCTGCGAACCCGTGCCCGACCCCGAGGACGCCATGCTCGAGCGTTCGGCGCGCCTCGGCGACCTGCACGAGGAGGAGCGGCTCGCCGCGTACGTCGCGGAGTTCGGCGACGGCGTCGCGCAGATCGCCCGACCCGACACGCGGAACGCCGACGAGGTGCAGGCGGCGGTCGATGCCACGAACGCCGCGTTCGCCCGCGGCGCCGACGTGGTCTTCCAGGCGACCTTCGCGACCGACGAGTTCATCGGATTCGCCGACTTCATCGTGCGCGACGCCGACGGCCGCTACCTCGTGCAGGACACCAAGCTCGCCCGCCGCGCCAAGGTGACCGCACTGCTGCAGCTCGCCGCGTACGCCGAGCAGCTCGACCGCATCGGCGTGCCGCGTGCCGACACCGCCGAGCTGCTGCTCGGCGACGGCACCGTCTCGAGCCACCGCATCGACGACCTCATGCCCGCCTACCGGCTGCGTCTCGCGCGCCTGCGCCAGGTGATCGACGAGCGCCTCGCCGACACCGAGCCGGTCGCGTGGGGCGACGAGCGCTACGCGATCGACGGACGCTGCCCCACCTGCGACCTCGAGGTGCAGGCGCACCGCGACGTGCTGCTCGTCGCGGGCATGCGCGTCGGCCAGCGGGCGCGGCTCGCGGCGGCGGGCATCCGCACCATCGACGAGCTGGCGGCGTCGCACGGCGACGTCGAGGGCATCGGCCCCTCGGTGCTCGAGGGGCTGCGCGCGCAGGCGCGGCTGCAGCTCGAGGCCGAGGCGGATGCCGGTGAGCCGGCGCCCAGCAGCACGGACGCGGGCTCCGAGGCATCCGTGCCCGACGCCGGCCCAGAGGCATCCGCCGCCCCGCCCCCGCCCCCGCCGTTCCACGTGCGCGACGCCGCCGCGCTCGCGGCCATTCCCGAGCCCGACCGGGGCGACCTCTTCTTCGACTTCGAGGGCGACCCGCTCTACTCCGAGGGCGGCGGGCCGTGGTGGGGCATCGACTACCTGTTCGGCATGGTTGACACGGGCGAGCAGTTCACGCCCATCTGGGCGCACACGTTCGCCGAGGAGCGCCGGGCGCTCGAGCAGTTCCTCGCGTTCGTCGCCGAGCGCCGGCGCCGCCACCCGGGCCTGCACATCTACCACTACGCGAGCTACGAGCGCACGCACCTGCTCGGCATGGCCGCGCGCCACGGCGTCGGCGAGGCGGCGGTCGACCAGCTGCTGCGCGAGGGCGTGTTCGTCGACCTGTACCCCGTCGTGAAGCGCGGGGTGCGCGTCGGCAGCCGCTCGTACTCGATCAAGAAACTCGAGCCGCTGTACATGGGCGACGAGCTGCGCGAGGCCGAGGTGAAGTCGGGCGGCGACTCGATCCTCGAGTACGTGCGGGCGCGCGACCTGCTCGCCGCGGGCGAGGCCGAGGCCGCGCAGGTCGTGCTCGACGACCTCGCCGACTACAACCGCTACGACTGCGTCTCGACACTGCGACTGCGCGACTGGCTGCTCGAGCGCGCACGCGAGGAGGGCGTCGCGCCGGCTCCCCTGCCCGACGCGACCGAGGCCACCGTCGAGTCGTCGCCGCTCGCGGCCGAGCTGCTGGCCCGCGCCGGCGACCCGCTCGCGCCAGGCCGCGACCCCGAGCGCACCGCCCTCGCGCTGGCCGCTGCGGCGATCGACTACCACGAGCGCGAGCAGAAGAGCTTCTGGTGGGCGCACTTCTTCCGCCTCGAGCAGCCGATCGAGGAGTGGGAGGACACGCGCGACGTGCTCGTGGTCGAGCCGGCCGGCTCGGTGGTGCTGCGCGACTGGTTCATGGAGGACGACTCGCGCCAGCGCAAGCCCCGCCGCCACGTGCTGCTGCGCGGGCGCATCGCGCCGGGCAGCCGGTTCTCCACCGGCGCGAAGCCGTTCGCGCTCTACGAGCCGCCGGGTCCGTTCGGCCTGCCCGGCCCCCGGCCCACCACGCGCGTGCCGCTCGCGGTGGGCGTGCTGGAGGTGCGCGACGACGGCGTCGTCATCGAGGAGATCCTCCGCGACGACACCGAGCCGTGGCGCGAGCTGCCGACCGCACTCGCGCCGAGCCCGCCGCCGAACGCGGGCGCGCAGAAGGGCGCCATCGCCGAGTGGGCCCGCGACCTCGTGCGCACCCTGCCCGACTGGCCACGCAACCCGGCTGCGGACGTGCTGCGCCGAGTGCCGCCGCGCACGCGGAGCGGCGCGCTGCCCGCGAGCGCCGACCCGGTGGCATCCGTCACCGACGCCCTGCTCGACCTCGACGACTCGTACCTCGCCGTGCAGGGCCCGCCCGGCACGGGCAAGACCTACGTCGGCTCGCACGTCATCGCCCGCCTCGTCGCCGAGCACCGCTGGCGCATCGGCGTCGTCGCGCAGTCCCACGCGGTCGTCGAGCACCTGCTCGCGCGCATCGTCGACGCCGGGCTCGACGCCGACCTGGTCGCCAAGGCGCCGAAGGACCCGGATGCCCCGCCACCGCCCTTCACCGTGATCGCGAAGAACGGCGTGGGCGAGTACACGCGCGCACACGCGGCATCCGGCTACGTCGTCGGCGGCACCGCCTGGGACTTCGCCAACCTCGGCCGGTTCGATCGCCGCAGCCTCGACCTGCTCGTCATCGACGAGGCCGGCCAGTTCTCGCTCGCGTCGACCATCGCGGTCGGCGTGGCCGCGCGCAACCTGCTGCTGCTCGGCGACCCGCAGCAGCTGCCGCAGGTGAGCCAGGGCATCCACCCCGAGCCCGTCGACGGGTCGGCGCTCGGCTGGGTGGCCGACGGGCACGACGTGCTGCCGCCCGAGTTCGGCGTCTTCCTCGCCGAGAGCCGGCGGATGCACCCCGCCGTCGCCGCGCCCGTGTCGGTGCTGTCGTACGAGGGGGCGCTGCGCTCGCACGCCTCGGCCGGGTCGCGTGCGATCGAGGGCATCGAGCCCGGGCTGCATCCGGTGCCCCTCGAGCACCACGGCAACGCCACCGAGTCGCCGGAGGAGGCCGCCGAGGTCGTGCGTCTCGTCGCCTCCCTGCTGGAGCGCGGCTTCACCGACGGCGCCGCCGGCGGCACCGCCGCCCGCCCGCTCGCGCAGTCCGACCTGATCGTCGTCACGCCGTACAACGCGCAGCTCGCGCTCGTGCGCGGTGCGCTCGACGCGGCCGGGTACCCCGACGTGCCGGTCGGCACGGTCGACAAGTTCCAGGGCCAGGAGGCGGCCGTGGCGATCGTGTCGCTCGCTGCCTCGAGCGCCGCCGAGGTGCCGCGCGGCATCGACTTCCTGCTGCTGAAGAACCGCCTGAACGTCGCCGTCTCGCGGGCGAAGGTCGCCGCGTACCTCGTCTACTCGCCGGGGCTGCTCGACTACCTGCCGTACACCCCCGACGGGCTCACGCAGCTCAGCGGCTTCATCCGCCTCGTCGGGCGCGAGCCCGCTGCTGTGGAAGCTGGGAATACCTCGCAGCTTGCCGACGTAGTCTCCTGATGTGACTTCCCCTGCACCACAGCTCACCCCTGCCCGCGTGACCATGTACGGCGCCGAATGGTGCGGCGACTGCCGCCGCTCGAAGGCGCTGCTCGACCGCCTCGACGTCGACTACGACTACGTCGACCTCGAGGAGGAGTTCGACGGCGCCGAGCGCGCCAAGGCGATCAGCGGCCGCACCAGCATCCCCGTCATCGTGTTCCCCGACGGCACGCACGTCGTCGAGCCGACCGACGCGGAGCTCGAGGCCAAGCTCGCGCTCGACGAGGCGCCCGCTGCGTAGCCGGCCCGACCCCGACCGGGGTCAGGCGAGCGCGGGGATGACCTCGCGCTCGAACAGCTCCAGCCCCGAGCGGTCGTACGCCGCCTCGGGGAAGTAGTGGATCGAGTACCCCAGGCCGCGATCGCGCATGTCCTGCAGGCGCTCGATCATCTGCTCGACCGTGCCGGTGCCGAACGCACCGTCGCCGCGGTACGCGGCCATGTATCGCTCGACCGCGTCGGCGGGCATCGCCGACGCCGCCCGCGCCTCGATCGCGGCGAGCCGCTCGGCGACCTCCGCTTCGGTCTCGCCGATGACCGTGTTGTAGTTCGTGCTGCGCACGATCTGGTCGAAGTCGGTGCCGACCGCCTCGGCGTGCCCGCGCAGCAGGTCGCTGCGCCGGCTGAAGTCGTCGGGCACGCCGTTGCCGAAGTTCGTGTACTGCGCGTAGCGCGCCGCGATGCGCAGCGTCACCTTCTCGCCGCCGCCCGCGATCCACAGCGGGATGCCGCCGTCCTGCAAGGGCTGCGGATGCACCAGGGCACCCGACACCCGGTAGTACTCGCCGTCGAGGCTGGCCTCGCCCGTCGCCCACGCCTGCCGCATGAGCTCGACGCCCTCGCGGAGCATCCGCAGCCGGTCGCGCACCGGCGGGAACCCGTACCCGTAGGCCTCCCACTCGTGCTCGTACCAGCCGGCGCCGATGCCCATCTCGACGCGGCCGCCCGACACGATGTCGACCGTCGCGGCGACCTTCGCGAGGTACATCGGGTTGCGGTAGCCCATGCAGGTGCACATCTGGCCCAGCCGCACCCGCTCGGTGACCGCGGCGAACGCCGACATGAGCGACCACGCCTCGTGCGTGGCCTCGGCGCTCGGCACGGGCACGGTGTGGAAGTGGTCGTAGACCCAGATCGACTCCCACGCGCCGCCGTCGGCGTAGGCGGCGAGGTCGCGCATCACCCGCCACTGCTCGGCCGGCTCGATGCCGACCAGGTCGTGCCGCCAGCCCTGAGGTACGAACATCCCGAATCGCATGGGTCGAGCCTACGCACGCCCGAGCCGCTCGGGCCCCGCCCCGGCAAGGTCGGGGGATGCACTGATGCGTTTCACCCGGAGCGGGCCATAGCGTCCCCTGCATGGTCGTCTTCCGGAAGCGCTGTACCTACGACGCAGCCGACTTCGCCGCGTCCGCCGTGTACACCGGGGAGCGCCGCCTCGTGCACGTGACAGGGTCGGGCGTGTGCCCGACCGACGGCTGGACGCTGGAACTCGTCGCCGAGCCGGGGCGATCGGAGGCGACCGGCTCCCTCGCGGTCGCACTCCGCGAGGTTCCCGCCGACCGCTCGCAGGTGCGCGTGCTCACCCGCGTGGGCGTCGACGACTGGTTCGAGTCGCCCCGCGCCTCCGAGGTGCTCGTGCACACGCCGGCCGGCGACCTGCGCATCCCGATCGCCGAGCCGCACCCCGACCGCCTCCGCCCCGCCGAGCTCGACCAGGAGCCCGTCTTCCAGCTCCTCTCCGAGCCCACCGCCTGAGCGACGTCCGCATCCAGGTCGCGACGCGCGACCGCCGCGCCACCCCGGAATACCCGCCTCCACCGCCGCGTTGGCCCGTGCGATGACCGCACCGCTGCACCTCTCCGCACTCGACCTCGTTCCGGTGCGCTCCGGCCAGACCTCCGCGCAGGCCGTCGCCGCCTCGATGCGGCTGGCGACGCTCGCCGACGGGCTCGGGTTCACCCGCTACTGGTTCGCCGAGCACCACAACATGCCGGCCGTCGCGTCGACGACGCCGCCGGTGCTCATCGCCGCCGCTGCGGCTCGTACCGAGCGCATCCGCGTCGGGTCGGGCGGGGTCATGCTGCCGAACCACTCGCCGCTCGTCGTCGCCGAGCAGTTCGCCGCGCTCGAGGCGCTCGCGCCCGGCCGCATCGACCTGGGCCTCGGCCGCGCGCCGGGCAGCGACGGCGTCATCACGCAGCTGCTGCGCATGTCGGGCACGACGAGCGACGTCGACCGGTTCGGCGACCACGTCGCCGACATCGCGGCGCTCGTGCAGCCGGACGGCGCGACGCTGCGCCTCACGAGCGGACGCGAGTACGCGGTGCACGCGACCCCCGGGCATCCGGCACCCCGACGATCTGGCTGCTGGGGTCGAGCGACTTCTCGGCGCGCCTCGCGGCCGAGCTCGGACTGCCCTACGTCTTCGCGTACCACTTCTCGGGCGAGGGCATCGAGCGCGCGCTCGAGCTCTACCGCACGGGCTACCGGCCGAGCGAGGCGCACCCCGAGCCGCGCACGTTCCTCACGCTGAACGCCTCGGTCGCCGAGACGCACGACGAGGCCCACGCCCGGGCGCTGCCGCAGCTGCGGGGCATGGCGCGCATCCAGACCGGCCGACCGCTGCAGGCGCTCGAGACGGTCGACGAGGCCACAGCCGCGACGCCCGACCAGGCGACGGCGCAGGTCGTCGCCGCGATGGAGCGCCGCTGGGTGATCGGCGCGGCAGCCGACGCCGCGGCCGAGGTGCGCCTGCTCGCCGAGCGGTACGGGGTCGACGAGGTGATGGTCTCGCCGGTCTCGGGCGCGTACGCGCACGAGGGGGCGGATGGCTCGCCGGGACGCGAGCGCACCCTCGAGCTGCTCGCCCGCGAGCTCCTCACGTCCGTGTGAGGCACTTTTCAGGAAACGCCTCCGGCCCGGTGGCGTGGCGTTGCGCCGGCCGGTCGGCCACGCAGCATCCGTGCGCCTCGGGCGCGGCCGACGCAGCATCGGGCCATCGGCGCCGCCCGGGTTCCTGAAAAGCGCCCGTAACCCGGGACGAAGGCTGGGCAAGTACGATCGAAGCCAGGCGAGCGAGGCAGGGGATCGCGGATGCGACGAGCACGAGGGAGCCGCCACCGGGTCGGCAGCCCGGTCACGGCCGTGCTGGGAGCGCTCGCGCTCGCCGCGGTGCTGACCGCGTGCGACCCGCACTCGGTCGCCGTTCGCACCTACGAGGGTCCGGTCGAGGACGGCATCGCGACGGCCGCGCCGTCGGACGCGCCGGCCGGCCAGTTCGAGCCGGGCGTCGCCTGGGTCGACGACGGCGACCGCATCGCGCTCACGATCCCCGGCAGCTCGTCGTGCCCGTACGTGCCCACCGACATCAGCGCACCCGACCCGTCGCACATCGAGATCGACGTCGTGCGCACCGGCGGCGAGACGTGCACCGCCGACCTCGGGCTCCGCACCCACGAGATCCCGACGCCGCGCGGCATCGCCAAGGGCGCGCCCGTGCAGGTGGAGGTCCCGGGCATCGGCGAGTTCGTGCTGCCGCCGATCGGGCCGAGCACGACCGACTGACCCCGGAACGACGACGAGGGCCCGGCGACCGCTCGGGTCTCCGGGCCCTCGATCAGGCTCGAGTCGCGACGCTCAGGCAGCCAGCCCGTGCGTGCGCGCCCACGACGTCGTGTCGATGTGCGTGCCGTCGGGCACCACCACGTCACGATCGACGCGGGCGCCGTTGGCGATCTTCACGTCGGCACCGACCTTCGCGTGCGCCCCGACGTCGACCCCGTGGCCGACGACGGTGCGCTTGCCGATGTGCACGTTCGTGCCGATGTTGACGCGTTCGCCCACGACCGCGTCGTAGTCGATCCAGCTTCCCGGACCGATCGACGCGTTCTTGAGCACCTTCGCGCCCGGGTCGACGTATGCAGTGGGATGCACGTACGCCGACGCATCCACCTTGGCACCGGCCGCCACGTAGCCGCGGCCATTGACGTGCTTGCGGTACCGCAGGGTGACGCCGTGGTCGTCTTCGAACTCGACATACGACTTGCCCATGGTGCCCTCCCTTCACCACGCGCGGGACAGGGGGTTCGCGCGTAGCACTGTTACAACACTGCGCGCGCAACGTGCATTCCCGCTGGGCGGAATCCGAATGACACCTGTGTACTTCGCTCTCCGCGGCGCGACCTCGCCATTGGGATCCGCGCCGCGTGAGGTTAGGCTGGCCTAAGCTGCATCCGCCCTCACCGCACCGCGAGCACATGACCCAGACGCCACTGCTGCACCTCGACCGCGTGTCCATCCGACACGACGGCGCGGCCCGTGCGACCCCCGACGGCGTCTCGTTCGACGTCGCCCCCGGCGAGGTCGTGCTCATCCTGGGGCCGAGCGGATGCGGCAAGTCGACGCTCGCCCTCGCGCTCGACGGGCTCATTCCGCACGCGGTGCCGGCGACGCTCGACGGCACGGTGCGCGTCGCCGGGCTCGACACCGCCGAGCATCCCGTGGGAGCGCTGAGCGCGCACGTCGCGATGGTGTTCCAGGATCCGGACGCGCAGGTCGTGACCGGCACCCTCCTCGACGAGGTGTGCTTCGGCCCCGAGAACCAGCTGCTGCCCCCGACGAGGTGCTCGCCCGCGGCGAGCGGGCGCTCCGTCGCGTCGGCCTCTGGGAGCGTCGCAGCGAGAACCCCGACCGGCTCTCGGGCGGCGGCCGCCAGCGCCTCGCCATCGCCTGCGCGCTGGCCATGGCGAGCCCCGCGCTCGTGCTCGACGAGCCGACCGCGAACCTCGACCCCGCAGGCATCGACGAGGTGTACGCGGTGCTGCGCGAGCTGGCGCGCGACGACCAGCACGCCATCGTGCTCGTCGAGCACAACCTCGACCAAGCCGTCGACCTCATCGACCGGGTCGTCGTGCTCGACGGCGACGGACACGTCGTCGTCGACGGCCCCGCGCGCGATGTGCTCGCCGGCAGGGCGCGCGAGCTGCTCGACCACGGCGTCTGGCTGCCCGTCTCGACGCTCGCCGCGATCCGCCTCGCCGACGCCGGCGTGCCGATCGACCCGCTCCCCCTCACGCCGACCGAGCTGGCCGCCGCCCTCGATGCGGTGCCGTCGTTGCCCGCTCCACTGACGGATGCCGCGCCGGTGCGCGCCTCGACGCGGAACCCGCGCCCGCAGGTGGCCGCCCGCGCCGCGGCATCCGACGGCCCCGCCATCCGCGCCCGCGGGCTCGACGTGCGGCGCGGCGGCAAGCGCGGCCCGGTCGTGGTGCACGACGTCACGCTCGACGTCGAGCGGGGCGAGTTCCTCGCGATCGTCGGCACCAACGGCGCGGGCAAGACCACGCTGCTGCAGGCGCTCGCGGGCGTGGTCGTGCCGCCGCCGGGCACGGTCGACGTGCTCGGCCTCGACCCGGCACGCACCGACGCGCGCACGCTCGCGCGCGTCATCGGCTTCGTCTTCCAGAACCCCGAGCACCAGTTCCTCGCCCACAGCGTCGCCGACGAGCTCGACCACGGCCTGCGCGTGCAGGGCGTGGCGGAGGAGGAGCGCGTCCCGCGGGTCGACGAGATGCTCGAGCGCTTCGGGCTGTCGGGGCATCGCGAGCAGCATCCGTTCCTGCTGTCGGGCGGGCAGAAGCGCCGGCTCTCGGTCGGCACCGCGCTCATCGCCGGGGCACCCGTGCTCGCGCTCGACGAGCCGACGTTCGGGCAGGACCGCGAGCGCGCCGCCGAGCTGCTCGGCATGCTCGCCGACCTGAACGCCGCCGGCACCACGGTCATCGTCGTCACGCACGACCTGCAGCTCGTCGCCGACTACGCCACCCGCGTCGCGGTCATGCGCGACGGGCGCATCCTCGGGCACGGGCCGACCGGCGCCGTGCTCGCTGGGCCGCTCATCGACGAGGCGGGGCTCCGCCACCCGCCGCTGGCGCGCGCGACGCGCGCCCTCGTGCGCCACCCCGAGTGGCACGGCGTGAGCCGCATCGCGCAGCTGCCCGTGGCCGCTCCCGGGCGGGCGAGCGGCGGGCGACCCGCCGGCCCCGAGGCATCCGATCGCATCGGAGCGACCCGATGAGCGCGACCTCGGCGAACCCGGCGGGCACCACCGCACCCGCCCCCGCCGCCGGCCACGACGACGGGCTCGGCACCGCGTCGGCCGGCCGCCGCGGCCGCGGCGAGGGCGTGCGCATCGACCCGTTCGCGCCGAAGCCCCCGCGCCGGCCTGGCGGTTCCTCCACCATCTCAACCCGCTCGCGAAGGTCGCCGCGCCGCTGCCCGTCATGCTGCTGCTCATCTTCACGCGCGGCATCGCGATTCCGCTCGCGTTCATCGTGCTCGTCGTGGCGCTGCTGCTCGTGGGCGCGCGTCTGAGCGGGCGGGTCACCGCCGCGATCGTGGTCGGGCTGCCGGTCGTGATCGCACTGATGGGCGTGAGCTTCGGCCTCTGGGTCGACGCGTCGCGCATCGACCAGGGCTCGCCCGCGGCATCCGTCGTGCTGCTCGAGATCGGCGACTGGCGCTTCACGCTGGCCGCCTACCTGGTCGGCCTCGCGACGTCGCTCCGCATCGCCGCGCTGCTCGCGCTCGCGCTGCTGTCGGGCCTCACCACGTCGGGCCCCGACCTCGTGCGCTCGATGGTGCAGCAGCTGCGCGTGCCCTACCGCATCGGCTACACGGCGCTGGCCGCGTTCCGGTTCGTGCCGCGGTTCGGCCATGAGCTCGAGGTGATCCGCCAGGCGCATCGGGTGCGGGGCACGGATGCCGGGCGCGGACCGGTCGCGGCCGTGCGACGCTCGATCGGCTACGCCGTGCCGCTGCTGGCGAGCGCCATCCGCCACGCCGAACGCGTCGCCCTCGCCATGGACGCCCGCGCCTTCGGTGCCCACACCACCCGCACCGAGCGCTACCTCGTGCCGTGGCGCGCCCGCGACACCGTGTTCGTGCTCGCGTTCTGGGCCGTCGCGATCGCCCTCTACTGGTGGGGCGTCTCGTCGGGCCTCGGCGCCCTCACGACCAGCCGCACCGAGATCACCGCCTGACCGCGGCCCGCCGCCGAAGTTCCCCGGAAGGACCACATGGCCGACACCCACAGCAAGCAGGTCAAGCCCGAGCGCACCGTGCCGCTGCGACTCGAGGTGCTGCGCCGCGCGCAGGTCAGCCCGCACATCGCGCGCGTCACGCTCGGCGGCGGCGAGATCGACCGGTTCACGCACCGCGGCCGCGACCAGTGGTTCCGGCTCTTCCTGCCGCCCGTCGACGGCGTCGGCATGAAGCTGCCCGACCGCGACGGCTGGGGCGGGTACTTCCAGCTGCGCACGACCGCGCGGTCGCTGCGGCCGACCATGCGCAACTACACCGTGCGCGGCTACCGGGCCGCGACCGCCGAGCGCGGCGCCGAGCTCGACGTCGACTTCGTGCTGCACGCCTCGCCCGAGACCGGCGAGGTCGAGGGCCTCGCCGCGACCTGGGCGACCCGGTGCACGCCCGGCGACGCGGTCGGCCTGCTCGACGAGGGCTATGGGTTCGATCCGGCGCCGGATGCCGCGTGGTTCCTGCTCGTCGCCGACGAGACCGGACTCCCCGCCGTTGCAGGCGCGTGCGCCGCGCTGCCGGCCGACGCCCGCGGGCTCGTGTTCGTCGAGCTGCCCGCGGCCGACGATGCGCAGGACTTCCCCGTGCCCGAGGGCGTCGAGGTGCACTGGCTGCCCCGCACCGACGGCGAGCGCATCGGCTCGCTCGCGTACGCCGCGGTCGTCGCGGCACGGATGCCCGGCGACACCGCCGACCCCGGCCACCCCGCACCCGTGCGGCACGCCTTCGCCGTGGGCGAGCAGGCGCTGGCCACCGGCATCCGCCGTCACCTCGTCGGCGAGCGCGGCTGGCCGAAGGAGTCGATCGACTTCTGCGGCTACTGGCGCCTGCCCAAGGACGCGCCGGCCATCGACGGACTCGAGGCGCCCGCGCGCCGGGCGGCGTAGCCCAGCGGCATCCGCTCGCATTCCCACCCCCACCCCAGGAGACCCCCATGCGATTCACGACCCGACTGCTCATGACCTGCGCCGCGATCGGCGCAGCCGGCGGGCTGCTGCTCATCCCGGTGAACAACGCCGCCGCGGCGCTCGCGAAGGTCGTGCCGCTCGCCTACGCCGCGGGCATCGGGCTGTACCTGCTGCCGTTCGTCATCGCCCTCGCGCTGCTGCGCCGCCCGGGCGTCGGCGTGCTCACCGCGCTCATCGCCGGGCTCGTGAACGTGCCCTTCACGCCGTACGGGTTCTCGGCGGTCGTCACGTGCCTCATGATCGGCGTCGCGCTCGAGATCCCGTTCCTGCTCAGCCTCTACCGCTACTGGAAGCCGTGGGTGTTCTACGTGGGCGCCGGGGCGTTCGCCGCGCTGTACTCGACCGTGTCGATGCGCAGCCTCGGCGTGATCGACTTCACGCCCGCCGCCCAGGTCGCGTTCGTCGCGCTGCTCGTGCTGAGCGCCGTCGCGGGCACCTGGCTCGGCCGGTTCCTCGCCGCGCGCCTCGAGCGCACGGGCGTGGTGCGCGGGCTCGCGCGGCCCGAGTCGGTGCGACAGGCCGCTGAGGCGCCCGAGTCGGCCTCCGCCGACGCGACCGCCTGAGCGCTGCCCTGGCGCAATCACGACGCCGAGGCGCACCCAGACGAACGGAGCCGCCCACCCCGACTCGGGGTGGGCGGCTCATCTGTCGTGTCGGGCGGGTCAGCCGGCCGCGGGCGCGGTGTCCTCGATGTCGATGAGGAAGACGAGGGTCTGGCCCGAGAGCTGCTGGCCGGCACCTTCCTCGCCGTAGGCGTAGCGGGGCGGGATCGTGACGATCAGCTGCGTGCCGACCTTCTGGCCGACGAGCGCGGCGCCGAAGCCCTCGATCACGCCGGCGGTGCTGAAGCTGATCGGCTCGCCGCCGTAGCTCTGGTCGAAGACCTCGCCGGTGTCCCAGCTGATGCCCTGGTACTGCACGGTGACCGTGTCGCCCTCGCCGACCTCGGCGCCGTCGCCCTCCTCGAGCACGGCGATGAGCAGGTCGTCCGACGGCTCGGTGTCGGGCAGCGTCACGGTGGGCACGCCGGCGTCGTCGAACGACACGTCGGGCACGTCCTCGGTCCACTCCTGCGGCACGGCCGGCTCGATGCGGTCGACCAGGTCGGTCACGATGACGACGGTGTCGCCGCCCGCGATGCCGATGTCGGGGTTGCCCTCGTCGCCGAAGAGCTCGTCGCTCGGCGCGATGGTGACGGTGCGGGTACCGACCGGCAGGCAGTCGATGCCCGAGAGGAATGCCGGGAAGATCGACCCGTCGGCGACCGTCAGCGTCGCCTCCTGCGAGAACGCGAGCTCGCCGGTGCTGCCCGAGAAGACGGTGATCTGCGCGGTCACGGCGTCGCCGATCTCCGTGGCGTCGCCGTCGCCCTCCTCGACGATGGTGCGCTGGAGCGCATCGGCGTCGAGCGGCACGTCGAACTCGGCGGTCGGCTGCACGCCGAAGTCGCCCGAGACCTCGACCGAGTCGCTCTCGGCACCCGCGGCGACCTCGAGGCAGGCGCCCGCCTCGGTCGTGGCGTCGGGCTCGTCGGGCGTGGACGCGCAGCCGGCGAGCAGCAGTGCGGAGGCGGAGAGCAGTGCGATGGGCGCGGCACGGCGCAGGGTGCGATGCATGGAGGTGCGTCTCGATTCGTCGTGGGTGTGCGTCCAGTCTGGCGGCTCCCGCTTTCAATTGCCTGAATCGGATGCCACTGGTTCACAATGGGGCACATGGGGGAAGCGGCGACGACGCCCGCGTACGCCGAGTCATTCGCCGAGGCGGCGGCCGACTTCGGGGTGCTCGGGCCGCAATTGTGGGAACCGGTCTCGACGGCGACGATCATGCGCACGAGGCCGATGCCGGGCGAGCGCGTGCTCGACGCGTGCTGCGGCGACGGCGCATCGGCGCTGCCTGCGGCCGAGCTCGTCGGCGAGGAGGGGCACGTCGACGCGGTGGATGCCGCCCAGGCGATGATCGACCGACTCGTCACGCGGGCCGGGAGCGACCTGCCCCAGTTGCATCCGCACACCGCCGACGTGCTCGAGTGGGACGCGGACGGCTACGACCTCGTGCAGTGCGTGCTCGGCGTGTTCTTCTTCGACGACCCGCGCGCCGGGGCGGAGCACCTGGTCTCGCTCGCACGCCCCGGAGGCCGCGTCGGGTTCACGATCTGGGCGCCGGGCGCGATCGAGCCGCTCGCGGAGGCGCTGTTCGAGGCGCTCCTGCCGTTCCGGCCCGAGCTGGAGGACCTCGACCTCGCCGACATGTCGCCCGTCATGCGGTCGGCGTCGACGCCGGGCGCGCTCGCGGTGTGGATGGGTGGGCTCGGGCTCACGCAGGTGCGCGCCGACGCGGTGCCTCGCACGCTCGAGCTCTCGCCCGAGCTCGCGTGGGGTTTCGCACGCGGCACCGGCATGCGCGCGCTGTTCGGCGACCTCGGCGCGCGCAAGGTCGAGGAGGTGCGCACGGCGTTCCTCGCGACGATCGCCGAGCGCGAGATCGAGCGCATCGACGCGAGCACGCTGGTCGGGGTGGGCCGCCGCCCCGAGTAGTCAGTGGTACTCCTCGGGTACCGATACCACACGGATGCCTGGAGTGGTACGTTTCTTCCATGGCGACCACGCACTCCTCCACGCTCGGCGACCGCGGGCGCTTCGTGATCCCCGCCGAGCTGCGCGCGCACCAGGGCTGGGAGCAGGGCACGCCGCTGCTGCTCATCGAGACGGAGCGGGGCGTGGTGCTCGCGACGCGCGAGCAGGTGAAGCGGCTGCTGCGGGAACAGCTCTCGGGCCCGAGCCTCGTCGAAGCGCTGCTCGCCGAACGCCGGGCCGCCGCGCTCGCGGAGGACTCGGAGTGACCGTCCTCGATGCCTCGGCGGTGCTCGCGTTCCTCAACGGCGAGGCGGGGGCGGACGTGGTCGAGGCCGATCTCGAGTCCGGCGGATCGATCGGCGCCGCGAACTGGTCCGAGGTCGCACAGAAGGTGACCGATCGCGGCGGCGACTGGGCGCTCGCCCGGGCGCTGCTCGAGAGCTACGACGTGCGGGTCGAGCCGGTCACACAACAGGACGCCGAACACGCGGCGACGCTGTGGCGGCCGGGCTCGGGCCTCTCGCTCGCCGATCGCCTGTGCCTCGCGCTCGGTCGGCGCCTCGGCGCGGAGGTGCTCACCGTCGACACCGCGTGGGGCGCCGACCCGGGCATCCGCCAGCTCCGCTGACTACGCGCCGCCGGTCTCGACCGGGCGGCCGGGAGTGTTCGACCACTGGCTCCACGAGCCGGGGTAGAGGGCCGCGTCGAAGCCGGCGATCGCGAGGGCGGCGACGGCGTGCGCCGCGGTCACGCCCGACCCGCAGTACGCGGCGACGGGTCGCCCGTGCTCGACTCCCAGCGCGGCGTAGCGGTCGCGCAGCACGTCGGCGGGGAGGAACCGGCCGTCGGCGTCGAGGTTGCCGGCGGTGGGGGCGGATGCCGCGCCGGGGATGTGTCCCGCGACCGGATCGACCGGCTCGACCTCGCCGCGATAGCGGGCGGCGGCGCGCGCATCGAGGAGCACGCCGCTCCGCGGCATCCGCTCGGCCCCGTCGATGTCGACCACGGGCAGGTGCCCGTAGCGGGCGGTCGCGTCGCCGGGCGCAGGCTGCGCGTCGCCCGTCTCGAGCGGAAGCCCCGCCGACCGCCACGCCGCGAGCCCGCCGTCGAGCAGTCGCACGTCGGCGACGCCCGCGTGGCGCAGCAGCCACCAGGCGCGCGCGGCAGACTGGTTGCCGAGGTCGTCGTAGGCCACGACGGCGTCACCCGAGCGGATGCCCCAGCGACGCATCGACGCGGTGAACGCGGCCTCGTCGGGCAGCGGATGCCGGCCGTCGGCCGGCTCGTGGTCGGCGCGCGCGAGCTCGGTCTCGAGGTCGACGAACACCGCACCCGGCACGTGCCCGTTGCGGTACGCGGGCCGCCCGTCGGGCTCGGCGAGGCTCCAGCGCACGTCGAGCAGCACCGGCGGCGTCGGCCCGCCCAGCGCCTCGGCGAGCGCGTCCGCCGTGATCGTCACGTCCATCCCCCCATGCTCGCACCCGCCCGTCCCGTGCACCCGGGCACGTGCCAGGCCGACCCCGGCACGTGCCGATCACACCGGCCCGTCGAAATCACGCCGGCACGTGCTGCAACGCGTGCCGGCGCGATTTCGACGGGCCGAACGCGAGGCGAGCGCCGGGTAGGCTGGTCATCCGCGAACGGTGGGGGAGGCCAGATGCTCGTCAGCCTCGGGCTGTTCGCGCTCGTGGCGCTGTTGACCCCCTTCGCCACCCGGCTCCTCGGCCGCCGCGTCTTCCTGGTCATCGCCGTGCTCCCGGCAGCCGTCTTCGCCTGGCTGTGCGCGCAGCTGCCGCTGATCGTCGGCGGCAGCGAGGCGACCGGAACGTCCGGCGAGCTCGTCGAGCAGTTCCGCTGGATCCCCCGACTCGGCATCGAGCTCGGCTTCCGCCTCGACGCGCTCTCACTGCTGCTCGCGCTCGTCGTCACGGGCGTCGGCGCCCTCGTGCTGCTCTACTGCGCCTGGTACTTCCGCGACGACGAGCCGTCGCTCGGGCGCTTCGCATCGCTGCTGCTGCTCTTCGCAGGCGTGATGTTCGGCCTCGTCACCGCCGACGACGTGTTCGCGCTCTTCATCTTCTGGGAGGCGACGAGCGTGCTCTCGTACCTCCTCATCGGCCACTACACGGGCCGCCGCGAGAGTCGCGGTGCGGCGCTCCAGGCGCTCACGGTCACGACCTTCGGCGGGCTCGTCATGCTCGTCGGGCTCGTGCTGCTCGCCGTCGCGGGCGAGACGACGTCGCTCGCGACGCTGCTCGCCACGCCGGTCACGGGCGCCGCCGCCGAGTGGGGCATCGCACTCGTGCTGGTCGGCGCGATCTCGAAGAGCGCACTGGTGCCGTTCCACTTCTGGCTGCCGGCCGCGATGGCCGCCCCGACCCCGGTGAGCGCCTACCTGCACGCGGCCGCCATGGTGAAGGCGGGCGTCTACCTCGTGGCGCGCCTCGCGCCGGGGTACGCAGACCTCTCGGTGTGGCATCCGATCGTCATCGGACTCGGCGTGCTCACCATGCTGGTCGGCGGCTGGCGTGCGCTGCGGCAGTACGACCTGAAGCTGCTGCTCGCGTACGGCACGGTCAGCCAGCTCGGCTTCATGATCGTGGTCGTCGGGTTCGGCACACGGGATGCGGCGCTGGCCGGCGTCGCGCTGCTGCTCGCGCACGCGCTGTTCAAGTCGACGCTGTTCCTCGTGGTGGGCATCGTCGACCACGCCGCCGGCACCCGCGACTGGCGCGAGCTGTCGGGGGTCGGCAGGCGGATGCCCGTGCTCGCGACGTTCGCCGGCCTCGCGGCCGCATCGATGGCCGGGCTCCCCCGCTCGTCGGGTTCGTGGCGAAGGAGGCCGTGTTCGAGGCGTTCCTCGAGGGCGTCTCGCACGGCGAGGCGTGGGCGTGGCTCGCGCTCGTCGGGGTGGTCGTCGGCTCGATCCTCACCGTCGCGTACACGGTGCGATTCTTCTGGGGCGCGTTCTGGCGCCGCGCCGAGACCGCTGACACGCCCCTGCACGACGAGGGCGCGGGCATCCTCGTCTCCCCCGTCGTGCTGTCGACGGCCGGCGTGGTCGCGGCGTTCACGATCGCCGCGATCGAGCCGCTGCTCACCGCGTACGCCGACGAGTTGCCCGGCCCGCAGGAGTACCACCTCGCGCTCTGGCACGGGTTCGGTCCGCCGCTGGCGATCTCCGCACTGGTGTTCGGCGTCGGCGCGCTGCTCGTGTGGCTGCGCCGTCCGGTCGCCCGGTTCCAGGCCTCGACCCCGGAGTGGTTCGACGCGGCGCGCGAGTACCTCTCGATCGTGCGCAGCATCGACCGGTTCGCCGCGTCGCTCACCATGTTCATCCAGCGCCGCGGCCTGCCCGGGTACGTCGCGGTCATCGTGCTCGTGCTCATCGCCGGCCTCGGCACCGGTCTGCTGCTGAACGGCGCCTGGCCCGACGAGGTGCGCGCGTGGGACTTCCCCGCGCAGCCGTTCATCGCGGCCGTCATGGCCGTCGCCGCGATCGCCGCGGCCGTCGCGAGTCACCGGGTCACCGCGATCCTCCTCGTCGGGGTCACCGGGTACGGCCTCGTGATGCTGTTCGGCATGTCGGGCGCGCCCGACCTCGCGCTCACCCAGGCGCTCGTGGAGTCGCTCACGCTCGTGGCGTTCGTGCTCGTGCTGCGCCGCCTGCCGAAGCAGATCGCGCAGCACAACCCGCCGGTGCGACGTCGCTTCCGCGCGATCATCGGCGTGCTCGCAGGCTTGGCGATGGGCGTCGTCGGCCTCGTCGCGCTCGGCGCGCGCATCCAGCCGTCGATCTCGGGCGGGCTGCCCGAGCTCGCGCTCGAGGCGCACGGCAAGAACATCGTGAACGTCATGCTCGTCGACATCCGCGCGTGGGACACGCTCGGCGAGATCTCCGTGCTCGTCGCCGTCGCGACCGGCGTCGCGAGCCTCATCTTCGTCAGCGGCCGCACGGGCGCCGCCCCTCGCCTCGACTCGTCGGCCGGGCGCCGCGAGCGCGTGCAGCCGATCGTCGAGCAGTCGAACGTGCGCGACGACCGCGCGACGAGCCGCCAGGCGTGGTTGCTCGCGGGCCGCACGCTCGGGCCGCGCAACCGCTCGATCCTGATCGAGGTGCTGGTGCGACTGCTCTTCCACCCCGCGATCATCGTGTCGATCTACCTGCTGTTCGCCGGCCACAACGCCCCCGGCGGCGGATTCGCGGGCGGGCTCCTCGCAGGCCTCGCGCTCGTCGCGCGCTACCTCGCGGCCGGCCGCTACGAGCTCGGCGAGGCGGTGCCGGTCGACGCGGGCAAGCTGCTCGGCTTCGGCCTGCTGCTCGCCGCGGGCACGGCCACCGCTCCGCTGCTGTTCGGCTCGACCGTGTTCGCCTCGAGCTGGTTCGAGTGGCACGTGCCCGTGCTCGGCGAGATCTCGTTCGGCACCTCGACGTTCTTCGACATCGGCGTCTACCTCGTCGTGGTCGCGCTGGTGCTCGACATCCTGCGCTCGCTGGGCGCCGAGGTCGACCGCCACCGCGAGGAGGGCATCGACACCGCCGACGGGAACGACCCGGATGACGGGACCGACGGCGACGAGGCATCCGACGCCGCCGACGACACCGCCGCCACCGCACCCGTGGACGCCACGACGACCCCCGGGGAGGCCCGCCCGTGACCGGCTCGCTCACCCTCGTCGCGCTCGTCGCCGTCATGTTCGGCGCCGGCATCTACGTGATGCTCGAACGCAGCCTCACCCGCGTGCTCATCGGGTTCCTGCTCGTCGGCAACGCCGTGAACCTGCTCATCTACGTCATGTCGGGCGCGCCCGGCCTCGCCCCCGTGCTGTACGACGGCGTCGACCCCGACGAGATCAGCGACCCGCTGCCGCAGGTGTTCATGCTCACCGCGATCGTGATCAACCTCGGCATCACCGCGTTCATGCTCGCGCTCATCTACCGGTCGTGGTGGCTCGCCCGGCTGGGCGACCGCGGCGACCTGGTCGACGACGACCGCGACGAGCGCGAGTCGGGCGAGGGCGCGGCAGACGTGGCGCGCAGCTCGCGGCTCGACGACACGGCCATCCTCGAGATCCTCGACCAGAGCGACGAGGAGTACGAGGAGCGCGCCTCCGGGGCATCCGCTCGCTCCGACCGAACCGACCGGACCGACCGCACCGACCGGGGAGGTGGCCGCCGATGACCGCCCTCGTGCCCCTCGTCGTGCTGCTCCCTCTGCTGGGCGCGGCCGCCACGCTCGTGCTCGGCCGCAACCGACGCGTGCAGCTGTGGCTCAGCGTCGCCGTGCTCGCGGCGGTCGCGGTCATCGCGAGCGTGCTGCTGTTCGCGGTCGACGCGACCCGCGGCCTCGTCGTCTACATCGGCGACTGGGATGCCCCCTTCGGCATCACCCTCGTCGTCGATCGCCTCTCGGCCATCCTGCTCGTGATCTCGGCGATCATGCTGCTCGGCGTGCTCGTGTACTCGGTGGGGCAGGGCGTCGCCGACCGCCACCGCGAGACGCCGGTGTCGATCTTCTACCCCACCTACCTGATCCTCGCGGCGGGCATCTGCAACGCGTTCATCGCGGGCGACCTGTTCAACCTGTACGTCGGGTTCGAGATCCTGCTGTCGGCCAGCTACGTGCTGCTGACGCTCGGCGGCACGGGCGAGCGCATCCGCGCGGGCGTCACGTACATCGTGGTGAGCCTCGTCTCGTCGCTGTTCTTCCTCGGCGCGATCGCGCTCATCTACGGCGCGACCGGCACGGCGAACATCGCCCAGCTCTCGGTGCGCATCGCCGAGCTGCCGCAGGACGTCCAGCTGCTGCTGCACCTCGCGCTGATCACGGCGTTCGGCATCAAGGCGGCGGTGTTCCCGCTGTCGTTCTGGCTGCCCGACTCGTACCCGACCGCGCCCGCGCCGGTCACCGCGGTGTTCGCGGGCCTGCTCACCAAGGTCGGCGTCTACGCGCTCATCCGGTCGGAGATGACGATCTTCGCCGAGAACGACCTGACCACCATGTATCTCGTGCTGGGCGGACTCACGATGCTCGTCGGCATCCTGGGCGCACTCGCGCAGGCCGACATCAAGCGTCTGCTGTCGTTCACGCTCGTCTCGCACATCGGGTACATGCTGTTCGGCATCGGCCTGGCCTCGGAGCTCGGCATCGCCGCGACGGTCTACTACGTCGTGCACCACATCACGGTGCAGACCGCGCTGTTCCTCACCACGGGGCTCATCGAGCGCGTCGGAGGCGCGACCTCGGTCAACCAGCTGTCGGGCCTGCTCGCCGCATCGCCGTTCGTCGCGATCCTGTTCTTCATCCCCGCGCTGAACCTCGGCGGCATCCCGCCGTTCTCGGGCTTCATCGGCAAGGTGGGCCTGTTCCTCGGCGGGGCCGAGGTCGCGGGCTCGGGCGAGGGGCCGGCGCCGTGGGTGATCTGGGCGGTCATCGGCGCCGGGGCGGCGACCTCGCTGCTCACGCTCTACGCCCTCACCCGATTCTGGAACCTCGCGTTCTGGCGCGGCCGCGACGAGCTCGAGGGCTACGAGTCGTTCCTCGTCGAGTCGATGCAGGAGGCGCCCGAGGGCGCGACCGTCACCGAGACCCGCACCGCGCCCGTGCTGATGCTCGCGGCCACGGTCGGCCTGGTCGCGTTCAGCCTGCTGCTCACGGTGCTCGCGGGGCCGCTGTTCGACCTCAGCAGCCGGGCGGCGACGAACCTGCTCGACCCGGCCGTCTACGTGAACCTGGTCTTCCCCGGGGGCATCCGATGAGCCCGGCTCGCGACATCTCGCCCTGGCGCTCGCTCTGGCGGCAGCTGCCGCTGCTGGTGCTGCTCGTCGCACTCTGGCTGTTCCTCTGGGACGAGGTCACTGTGATGTCGGTCGTCACCGGCGTGCTGCTCGCGATCCTCGTCACCCGCGTGTTCTACCTGCCCCCGGTGCTGCTGTCGGGCCGGTTCAACCCGTGGCGGGGCCTGCTGCTCGGCCTGCGCATGATCGTCGACGTCGCGACCGCGTCGATCGAGGTGGCGTTCCGGGCCGTGAACCCGCGGTACACGCCGACGAACGCGATCATCGCCGTGCAACTGCACACCCACTCCGACCTCGTCATGACGCTCACCGCCGAGGCGATCACGGTCGTGCCGGGCACCGTCGTGGTCGACGTCGACCGCGAACGCGCCGTGCTGTACCTGCACGCGCTCGGCACGGTCACCGACGAGGACGTCGAGCGCACCAGGCGCCACGTGCTCGGCACCGAGGAGCGCATCGTGCTCGCCGTCGGCACCCACGAGGAGGCCGAGTCGGTGCGCGCAGAGCGACGGGCCAGGCGGATGCAGCGGGGCGGCGGCGTGCACGGCGGCGCGCCCGACGGGCTGACCGGGCTGAGCTCCGACGAGGTGTCGGCCGGCGACATCCAGCGCCGCGACGGCGCGCACCGCGACGATCCGCGCGGCGACGGTGGGGAGGGCACCCGATGAGCCTCCTCACCCTGGTGGTCGTGGTCATCGCCGGCACCATGTTCGGCATCGGCGCGATCTGCGCGGTGTGGCGCATCATCCGCGGGCCGTCCATTCTCGACCGCGCGCTCGCGGCCGACGTGCTGCTCGCGATCTCGATGTGCGCCCTCGGCGCCGAGATGGCCGTGAACCAGCACACCGACACGCTCGTGGTGCTGCTCGTCCTGGCGATGTTCGCGGTGCTCGGTTCGATCGCCATCGCGCGGTTCATGGCCAAGGAGGACGACTCGTGAGCGCCGCATCCGTCTCCCTGCTCGCCGCCGCGCCCGGCCTCGTGCCCGCGGAGGCCATGCCACTGCTGCCCGAGGACCTCTCGGTGCGCGACGTGCTCGCCGGCGTGCTGATCGTGCTCGGCGCGTTCCTGTCGATGGCCGCCGGCGTCGGCATCGTCCGCTTCCCCGACGTGCTCTCGCGCCTGCACGCGGGCACGAAGCCCCAGGTGCTGGGCCTCGTCGCGGTGCTCGCGGCGATCCTGCTCGAGGTGCCGAGCTGGGGCGTGCTCACCACCATCGTGCTCATCCTCACGTTCCAGCTGCTCACGCAGCCGATGACCGCGCACATGCTCGGCCGGGCCGCGTACCGCACCGACCACGTGCGCCGCGACCTGCTCATCGACGATGAGCTGGCCGACGACATCGCGCGGCGCGAGCGGGCGGCGTCGCGGCGGGGCCCGGAGCGCAGCGGTGCGTCCGACGCCGACGGGGAGTGACCTCCCTCGATTACCGCATGTGCATGTAGAAGGTGGTCCAGTCGGTGTCGAGGAGCTCGCGGAATCGGGACCACGCGGCCGGATCTCCCGAGACGACCGTCGGTCCGTCCGGCTCGGCGAGCTGTGCGGACGTGGCCTCGATGACGACGTCGTTGCCGTCGCCGATGCCGTCCTGCACATGGAGGACTCGGTTGCGGACGCGCACCGTCACCTCCGCGCCGGAGTCCGCATCGCGGATGCCGATCGCGAGGTCCACACCCTTCGCCCGGTCGGCGTCGAGCTGGTAGCGCCAGCCGCGCACCGTGTCGACGACGGACTTGTCGACCGACATCATCGCGCCGTAGGCGGCGAGCACCTGACCCGGATCCATGGCGCCCTCGAGCTCGAGCGCGCCGGTGAGGTACCACGAGCGTGCGATCGGGTTGAGCTCCTGGTAGCCCCTCGCGCGCAGGGCCGCCGCCTTGACGAGCCGCGCGTCCTCGTTGTCGGGGTCGGCGCGCAACGCGATCTGCGCGAGCTCGGCGGCCAGCTGGTGGTCGCCCGCAGCGTGGTCGGCCTTCGCGGCATCCAGCACCGCGTCGACGCCGCCCATGAGCTCTGCGAGGCGCTTGGCCTTGTGCGCGGGGGGCGACGGCAGCATGTCGGTCGAATCGCCGGTGAACCAGCTCACCCACCCGGTGAAGAACTCCGGCACGGAGGTGAACGGGGTGCCGTACATCGGCACCGTGTAGGGGGCGTCCCACAGCTCCTCGGGCAGGTCCTTCAGCGCGTGCTGCAGCTCGACCGGCGTGTAGCCCTTGTTGATGAGGCGCACGGACTGGTCCCACAGGTACTTGGTGGCGTCGACGTACTTGCCCACGTGCTCGGCGATATCGTCCTTGCCCTGGATCGGGCGGATGTGGGAGCCGACCAGCCACTCCGGACGGATCTCGAGCACCGTGTTGAGCGCGCCGATGTAGTTGTCGGGGACGCGCGGCTTCGAGCCGCGGATGGTGTGCATGTTCGGGATGCCGGTGAAGAACTCGTCGGCGATCGCGATCATGTCGAACTCGGGCAGGTAGAGGCCGAACTCGCTGATCGCCTCGCCGCCGGTGTAGAACACGCGGACCTCGAGCCCGGCGATCTGCAGGGTGGCGTCGCCGGAGAGCATCTTCGTCGGCGGGATGAAGCCGGGCGCACCGCCGATCGGGAGCGTACCGATGCCGTGGTGGTGCCGGTCGTCGGGGCTGAGGAACGCGCCGCCGTAGTAGCCGGCGCCCATCGCCTGCCGCTGGAGGATCTCACCGAACTCGTCGGCCATCTCGGCGCGGAAGTTCTGCCAGGCGTACACGTCGACCTCGCCGGCCGCGACGGCGGCGGGGTCGACGATCGCAGACGCACCGTTGTAGTGGTCAGTGTGGTGGTGGGAGTAGAAGATCGCCTTCACCGGCTTGTCGGAGACCTTCGCGATCTCGGCGGCGATCACCTCACCCGCGTCGAGGTTCACTCCGGTGTCGTAGACGATGAGCCCGTCGGGCCCTTCGATGATCGTGCTGTTTCCCAGCAGGCCCGCGGGGCAGTACACCGTCCAGACCGGCAGCTCACCGCACCGGTACGTGCCCTGCTGCTCGACGGTCAGTCGGCGATGCTCCAGGAAGTAGTCCGGGAATGATCGTTCGACATCGTACGGATTCACCATGCGTCCCCCTCGGACCGACTGCGACATCACGAACCTAGCCGTCGGCGGCGGCGCGACTCAATGGCTCGCCGGTGGCGTCGAGGTGAACGCGGACGAGTGCGGCACGGCGTCGCGGGCGGGCGGGCCGCCGCCCCAGGCTCCGACGGGCCCTGACACGCCACCCGAACGGCGGTACGGTGAACGTGTTCCACGCACCGGATGGGGGATCCGAGATGGGCACGCACGTCAACGTCGACAACTTCGCGGTCGCGGAGACCGCCAGGATGTTCCACGACCTGCAGCGCGACGCCGGGGGAGTCAACCGGCTGCTGCACCACCGCGCGCCGGCGCCGATCGACCAGCAGACCGTGATCCGCATGAACCGCGACACGCTCTACAGCTTCGTCGTCGTCGACGTCTCGGGTGGGGCGACACTGACACTGCCGGATGCCGGTGGGCGGTACCTGTCTGCGATGGTGGTGACGACCGAGCACTACATCCCGAGGATCTTCCACGACCCCGGCGAGTACCGGCTCGACGCGGAACTCGCCCGCGCGTCGCACTGCTTCGTGGCCGTGCGCACGCTCGTCGACCCGAACGATCCCGACGACATCGCCGCGGTCGGCGCCTTGCAGGACGCGATCGGGCTGGACGCGGCATCCGCCGAGCCCTTCACCTCGGAGGAGTACGACACTGCGAGCCTCGACGCGACGCGCAACGCGCTGCTGCAGCTCGCGGCGGGCATCAGCGGGTTCGAGCGCACGTTCGGCTCGCGCAAGAAGGTCGACCCGGTGCGGCACCTCATCGGCACGGCGGCCGGGTGGGGCGGGCTGCCGTCGCACGAGGCGTCGTACATCGGCGTCGCGCCCGCAGAGGCGACGGGCACCTTCTCGCTGCGCATGGCCGACGTGCCGGTCGACGCGTTCTGGTCGATCTCGGTGTACGACGCGAAGGGGTTCTTCGTGCCGAACGAGAGCGGCCGCTACACCGTGAACAGCGTCACCGGCGTGCCCGACGACGACGGCGCGATCACCGTGCACTTCGTGCACGACGACGCGGTGCGCGACCTGCCGAACGCCATCCCCATTCCCGAGGGCTGGAACTTCATCGTGCGGCTCTACCGCCCGCGGCCGGAGTACTTCGACGGGGCGTGGACGCTGCCCGACCTGACGCCGGTGCTGCGCTGAGTACCTGTCCTCGTTCGCCTGATTCCGCGAGTCGTCATGAAGTGCCGCAATGCCGGCGGCGGTTTCAGGGGTGAGTGCAACGCCTCGTTGCCTGGGAGGCTGGGATGGGGTCGCATTCGTCGTTGCAGGTTCGTGCGGTGGCGTTGGGGTTGTTGCTGGATGGTCTGAGTTCGCCTGCTGTTGCGGGAAGGCTCGGGATCGGGTCGCGGCAGGTTCCGCGGTGGGCGATGCTGGCCGGCGTGGAGTTGGCGAAAGGGCGCCATGGTGGCGCGGTTGCGGCGCGTGGCCTTACCGGGGCCGGTGTCGGGCATGGGCGCCGGTTGTCGGCGACGGATCGGGCGGTGATCCAGGTCGGGTTGTCGCGTGGGCTGTCGCGGCGTGCGATCGCGGCGATGATCGGGGTCGCACCGTCGACAGTGTCGCGTGAGGTCGCCCGGTCGGCGCTGCGGTACCGGAGCGAGGTGTTGTACGACGCGCGGGTCGCGGACCATCGCGCGCGAGCGCAGCGCGCCCGCCCGAAGGCCCGGAAGCTGGACCTGCACCCGGCGCTGCGGTCCGCGGTCGTGGACGGGCTGAACGCGAAGTTCTCACCGCAGCAGGTCGCGGGAAGGATGCCGGTGCTGTTCCCGACGCGGGAGGATATGCGGGTGTCGCACGAGACGATCTACCAAGCCCTGTACGTCCAGGGTCGTGGCGGGTTGCGGCACGAACTGACCGTGCAGAAAGCGCTGCGCACCGGCCGGACCGGTCGCAAGCCGCAGTCCAAACTCCCCGCCCGTTCGAACCGGCCCTGGCTGGACGGGGCTCGGATCACGGACCGGCCCGCGGAAGCCGCCGACCGGGCGGTCCCGGGGCACTGGGAAGGCGACCTCGTGGTCGGCCCCGGGAACTCCGGCATCGTCACCCTCGTCGAACGACAGACCCGGTTCGTGCTGCTCGGCAGGCTGCCCGGGACCCGCGACAGCCGTACCGTGACCGACGTGCTCGCCGGCATGATCAGCCACCTGCCCACCGACCTGGCCCGCACGATCACCTGGGACCAAGGCAGCGAGATGGCCGAGCACGCCCGGCTCACGATCCGCACCGGAGTCCACGTGTTCTTCTGCGACCCGCACGCACCCTGGCAACGCGGCAGCAACGAGAACACCAACGGCCTCATCCGCGACTTCTACCCCAAGGGCACGAACTTCAACACCATCACCGACACCGACCTCACCGAAACGCAACGCCTCCTGAACATCCGCCCACGACAGACCCTCGGCTTCCACACCCCAGCTGAGAAACTGGACCAACTACTCACGGTGTTGCACTGACACCCTGAAACCACCGGCAACCATTCCGACACTTCATGACGACTCGGGAGGAGGGCCGGCGGGTGTCGGCCGGGTGCGAGAGGGTGGAGGGGTGACGACCGCCACCACCACCCGCGACGACGCCCGTGAGATCCTGCGTACGCTCGTCGGCCGCGACGACGCCGACTTCCACGAGGGCCAGTTCGAGGCGATCGCGACCCTGGTCGACGACCGGCGCCGGGCGCTCGTCGTGCAGCGCACGGGGTGGGGCAAGTCCGCGGTGTACTTCGTCGCGACGCTGCTGCGGCGTCGGCAGGGCGCCGGGCCGACCGTGCTCGTCTCGCCGCTGCTGGCGCTCATGCGCGACCAGATCGCGGCCGCCGAGCGGGCCGGCGTGCGCGCCGTGGCGATCAACTCGACCAACGCGCACGAGTGGGGCGACGTGCTCGCCGCCCTCGACCGCGACGAGGTCGACGTGCTGCTCGTCTCCCCCGAGCGCCTCAACAACCCGTCGTTCCGCGACGAGCGCCTGCCCGTGCTCGTGCGCCGCATGGGCATGCTCGTCGTCGACGAGGCGCACTGCATCAGCGACTGGGGCCACGACTTCCGGCCCGACTACCGGCGGCTGGCCGAGCTCATCGCGCAACTGCCCGACGACGTGCCGGTGCTCGCGACCACGGCGACCGCGAACAGCCGGGTGGTGACGGATGTCGCGGAGCAGCTCGAGCACGCCGCCGACGGGCGTTCGGTGGAGGTCGTGACGATCCGGGGCCGCTGGCGCGGGCATCCCTGCGCCTCGGGGTCCTGCGGCTGCCCGAGGCGCGCGGCCGGCTGGGCTGGCTGCTCAGCCACCTCGACGACCTGCCCGGCTCGGGCATCATCTACGCCCTCACGGTGAGCGCCGCGAACGACACGGCACGGATGCTGCGGGACGCCGGGCACGAGGTGCGCGCCTACACGGGGCAGACCGATCCGGCCGAGCGCGAGGAGTCGGAGCGCCTGCTGAAGGAGAACCGGGTCAAGGCGCTCGTGGCGACCTCCGCACTCGGCATGGGGTTCGACAAGCCCGACCTCGGCTTCGTCGTGCACCTGGGTGCGCCGTCGTCGCCGGTGGCGTACTACCAGCAGGTGGGGCGCGCCGGCCGTGCGACCGAGAACGCCGACGTGCTGCTCATGCCCGGCCGCGAGGACCCCGACATCTGGCACCACTTCGCGACCGCCGCGATGCCGACCGAGGAACGCGCGTCGCGTGTGATCGCGGCCCTGTCGCCCGACGACCCGCTGTCGACGCCCGCGCTCGAGTCGATCGTCGACATCCGCCGCTCGCCGCTCGAGCTGCTGCTGAAGGTGCTCGACGTCGACGGTGCCGTGCGACGCGTGCGCGGCGGCTGGGTGTCGACCGGCCAGCAGTGGGTGTACGACGCCGACCGGTACGACCGCATCGCCGCCGAGCGGCGGGCCGAGCAGCAGCACATGATCGACTACGAGCGCACCGACGGCTGCCGCATGGAGTTCCTGCAGCGCTCGCTCGACGACGCGACGGCCGCACCGTGCGGGCGGTGCGACAACTGCACCGAGCCGTGGTTCCCGACGGCCATCGACGACTCGGCGGCCGAGACCGCGGCGGCCTCGCTCGACCGGGTCGGCGTGCCGATCGAGCCGCGCGCCCAGTGGCCCACCGGCGCCGACCGGCTCGGCGTACCCGTGAAGGGGCGCATCGCGCCCGACGAGCGCGCCGCGGAGGGCCGGGCGCTCGCCCGCCTCACCGACCTCGGCTGGGGCGGGGCGCTGCGCGAGGTGTTCGCCGAGTCGGCACCGGATGCCCCGGTCAGCGGCGCCCTCCGCGACGCGGTCGTGCGGGTGCTCGCCGACTGGCCGTGGGAGGCCCGACCGGTTGCGGTGGTCTCGATGCCCGCGCGGCGCCGGCCGCTGCTCGTCGAGTCGCTCGCGCGCGGCCTCGCCGAGGTCGGCCGGCTCCCCTACCTCGGCGCGCTCGGCCTGGTCGACGGCGGCCCGACCGGGGATGCCGGCGGCAACAGCGCCTACCGGCTGGCGGGGGTGTGGGGGCGCTTCGAGGCATCCGCCCTCGACCTGCCCGACGGGCCCGTGCTGCTCGTCGACGACCTCGCCGACAGCCGGTGGACCCTCACGGTCGCCGCGCGCGAGTTGCGACGGGCCGGGGCGAGCGCGGTGCTGCCGTTCGCGCTGGCGCTCCGGGGGTAGGCCCGGGCGGGGGCTACGCGGCCCCGCGCACGCGGTCGGTGCGGGCGAGGAAGCTCGCGGTCACGATGTTCACGATGCAGAGCACCGCGGCGCCGACCATGACGAGCGTGTTGCCCTGCACGGCGCCGATGAACGTGTCGATGCCCTGCACGATGACCATGACGACCGCGATCGCGAGCAGCGCCGCATCGGCCGGGAAGAGCGGCACGATGAGCGCCACGACCACGATGGCGACGCTGCGCGAGGCCGCGTAGAGCGCGTCGGCGTCCTCGAGGCCGCCCGCGATCACGGCCGTGACCGAGTACCAGACGCTGACGGATGCGCTGAGGAGCACGACCGCGAAGCAGATCCAGTACGCGGCGCGGCGGCGCGGTGGCTGGCGGGTGCTGGCGGTGCCGGGGGCGGTCATGCCTCACACACTGGCCGGGTCGAGCGGGGCGGTCAAGGGCGCGCGCGGGAATTCGGGGCATCCGCTCTGCGCTTGTGTTGTGTGTGAAGCACATCGGATTCCTCTCGTTCGGACACTGGCAGCCGTCGCCCCAGTCGGGCACGCGCTCCGCAGGCGACGCCCTGCTGCAGTCGATCGACCTCGCGGTCGCAGCGGAGGAGCTCGGCGCCGACGGCGCGTACTTCCGCGTGCACCACTTCGCCCGGCAGCTCGCGAGCCCGTTCCCCCTGCTCGCGGCGATCGGCGCGCGCACGAGCCGCATCGAGATCGGCACGGGCGTGATCGACATGCGGTACGAGAACCCGCTCTACATGGCGGAGGACGCCGGCGCCGCCGACCTCATCTCGGGCGGGCGGCTGCAGCTCGGCGTGAGCCGCGGGTCACCCGAGCAGGTCATCGACGGGTACCGGTACTTCGGCTACGAGGCGCCCGAGGGCAAGACGATGTCCGACGTGGCGCGCGAGCAGACCGAGGTGTTCCTCAAGGTCATCGAGGGTGCGCGCTTCGCCGAGCCCAACCCGCGGCCGATGTTCGCCAACCCGTACCCCGGCCCGCTGCCGATCGAGCCGCAGTCGCCGGGCCTGCGCGAGCGGATCTGGTGGGGTGCCGGGTCGGATGCCACGGCGGTCTGGGCCGCCGAGCGCGGCATGCACCTCATGAGCTCGACGCTCAAGGAGGACGAGTCGGGCGAGCCGCTGCACGTGCAGCAGCGGAAGCAGATCGAGCGCTACCGGGCCGCCTGGGCGGAGGCGGGCCACCTGCGCGAGCCGCGCGTCTCGGTGAGCCGGTCGATCTTCCCGATCGTCGACGACCGCGATCGCGCGTACTTCGTGGGCGGCGGCGAGACGAGCGACCAGTTCGGCGCGATCGACGGCTACCGCGCGGTGTTCGGGCGCAGCTACTCCGACGAGCCCGACCGCTTGGTCGAGCAGCTCCGCGCCGACGAGGCGATCGAGGCGGCCGACACGCTGCTGCTCACCGTGCCCACGCAGCTCGGCGTCGACTACAACGCGCACGTGCTCGAGTCGGTGCTGACGCACGTGGCGCCGGCGCTCGGCTGGCGCTGATCGTCTCCGCGGAGGCCGCCCGCGCGGAGACCCGCCAGACGATCACCCCGCGAACCGGACGAATGCGCGCAACTGCCGCGGTGCAACGTCGTGCGCCTCGGCGAACCCGAGCGACTCGTAGAACGCCCGCTGGCCCGGCTCGTCGTCGGTGAGGAGCACGTGCTGCCGCACGTCACCGAACGGCGCGAACGCGGCCGCGACCAGGCGCGACCCGAGCCCGGTGCGCCGGTGGTCGGGGTGCACGAGCACGTCCTGCAGGTACGCGATGGTCGCTCCGTCGCCGATGATGCGGGCGAGCCCGACGAGCCGAACGCCGTCCCATGCCGTGACGACGCGACGCGATCCTGCGAGGGCGGCGAGCAGCGTCTCCGGCGTGCGAGTGTACGCCGACCAGCCCACCGCGTCGTAGAGCGCGACGAGCGCCTCGATCCGGGGCATCCGGTCGTCGCGCACCTCGGGCGACACCGGCATCTCGGGTGGTGATCCGGGCTCGCCCATGCAGCCGACAGTACCGCGAGGCGTCGCGCGGCGGATGCCCCGTTGAACAGCGCTTTTCAGGAGCCGCCCGGCGCCCGGCTGCGGAATCCAGCGCGAAGCGCGCCCCGCACGGCCGATCCGGCCGGATTCCGGCCCGGCGCGCACCATCCGTGCGCGGCCGCCGGGCCGGCTCCTGAAAAGCGACGCCCTACTGGGCGAACGCGGAGTAGGGCCAGGTGATCGCGGCGAGCGTCGCCTGACCGGCGATGCTCGGGTGGAAGTAGTCGAACGTCGAGATGTGCGACGAGGTGAACTGGTAGTCCGCGACCGTGTAGTCGTCGAAGGTGCACCGGTCCAGCGCCGCGCAGATCGCGGCGAGCTCGTCGTTGTACTCGTCGACGCGCGCCTGCACGGCATCGCGTCGCTCCTCGCTCGCGGTGGTCGTCGAGGTCGGGTTCTGCAGCATCGACTGGCACACGCTGCCGATCGACCAGATGAACCTCGCCCAGCCGTTGTCCTTGCTGAGCGCCCACATGCGCTTCAGGTTCGGCACCGTCGTCAGCAGGATCTCGGCGTCGGGCCGCGCATCGGCGAACGCGGCGAGCGCACCGGAGACGCTCGCGGCGTACGCACCCGTCGACGTCATCGCGCCCACCGTGTCGGTGCATGCGTCGTTCGCGCCGATCTGCACGGTCAGGTAGTCGGCCTCGGCCGCGATCGCCTGGTTCACCTGCGCGGCGAGGCCCGATGCCTGCGCGCCGACCACGGCCGCGTTGACGGCCACGAGATCGGATGCCCCGGCTGCGCGCAACCGGGTCGCATGCGACTGCACGGTCGACGAGGTGCCCGTCGACCAGCTGTGCTGCGGGTACGCGCCGCTGCCGTCGGCGTCGTACGCGACCGTGATCGAGTCGCCGACGCCGACGATGACCGACGGGAGGTTCGCCGGGTCGGTGCCCGGGGTGGTGGGCGGCGGGCTCGTCTCGGTCGGGGGAGGCGTGGTCTCCGTCGGAGGCGGCGTCGTCTCCGTGGGCGGGGGCGTCGTCTCCGTGGGCGGCGGCGACGACGGCGGCGGGCTGGTGGTCGTGGGGGGCGGAGTCGTCGTGCTCGGCGGCGGCGTGCTGGTCGCCGTCGGGGTCGGCTTGTTCTTGCCCTTGCCTCCTCCGCCGCCCTTGCCCTCGGGCGGTGCGCCGAGCGCGGGGCTCGCGATGAGGCCGACCGCGATCACGGCCGAGATGACGACGGCGACGGCTGCGGGAGCGCCGGCCGGACGATGACGGGACATCGGTCCTCCGTTGGACGAATGCGAACGTTCGATCCGGGACGACCCGGCACGTGGTGCGTCGGCTGTGCGCGTCCGACAGCGGGCGGCGAGCGCGTCAGCGGGCCGCGACACGCGCGCCCACGCGGCACGCTAGTCCTGCCGCAGGACGGCGACAACACCCCAGTTCGCGGGGCGAGCCTCCCTCAGCTCTCCCGGCGCGCCCGCAGGTCGGGCAGCAGGGCACGCAGCGAGCGCCCTCGCATCGCGCTCGTCCACACGCCCCAGCCGTAGGCGAGGTCGTCGAGCCGGCGCGCGATGCCGAACCGCACGGGGTCGAGCCGCGGGCGGGTGCGCGCGTACTCCCACGCGGCGTCGGCGATCGCCGCGACCACGACCGCCCGGCGGAGGCGGCGCGACACCAGGCATCCGATCGCCGTGAGCGGCCACCAGTGCCGCAGCAGCAGCGCGAAGCCCTGCGCCAGTGCGCCGACGAGACCGTAGCCGGTGAGCCGCACCCCGAGCCGGTACGGATGCCGCACGCCCGACGCCCGACGCGCGATGCGCACGGCCGTGACCGCGCCGATGCCGGCCACCACCGGCACCGACCACCGTCGCTGCGCGAGCAGCACGCCGAGCGATGCCGCGGCCCACGGCGCGAGCACGGCGGGCGCGATGTCGTCGGGGTGACGAGTACCGAGCGGGTGCGCGCCGGTGCCGTAGAACGCCTTGCGCCCGAGCCAGGCGCGCAGCGTCGTGCGGTGCTCGTGGCGCACCACCGCGGCGGGCTCGAACCGCACGCGCCGGCCCTGCTCGACGAGGCGCCAGACGAGGTCCACGTCCTCCCCCACGCGCATCGACTCGTCGAACCCGCTCCCGAGCGCGTCGACTCGCGCGACCAGGCACGTGCTCGACACCCAGGAAACCGGCGAGCGCGGCCGCACGCTCGCAGCGTCGTCGCCGAGGTCGAGCGACGAGCGGGCGTCCTCGTAGCGGGTGATCCAGTTCGGGCGATCGGTCTCGAGGCCGAGCACCCGCGGCGCGGCCATCGCGAGGGCCGGGTCGGCGAAGTGCCGCAGCAGCAGTTCGAGAGCGGATGCCTCCGCCACGACGTCGGAGTCGATGAACGCGACGAACGGGGTGTCGACCCGCGCGAGGCCGGCGTTGCGCGCACCCGCGGGGCCGACGTTCGCGCCGAGCGCCACCACTTCGGCACCGTGCCGCGCGCCGACCGCTGCGGTGGCGACCGGGTCGTCGGAGGCGTCGTCGACGACGAGCGCGCGCACTTCGCCCGCGAGCCCGCCCAGCAGCCGGTCGAGCTGGCGCGGGCGGTCGCGCACCGGGATCACCACCGTGAGGGCGTCGAGCGACGCCGCGGGGAGTGCCGCGACGACGGGGTCGGCGAGCCCGGTGGCGAGCAGGTGCTCGGCGAGCGCACGGCTCGTCGCGTCCTCGACCACGAGGTCGCGGCCGCGCAGGCGACCGCGTGCCGCCGGTTTCAGGCGCGCGATGCGCGTCGGCGCGCCGCCCACGAGCACCGCGCCGTCTTCGAGCACGCGGGTGTGGCGGTTGAGGCGCACGGTGAATCCGTCGGGCAGCCGGGTCGTCGGCATCAGGTGTCCGCCGGCCCGTCGTGCGGGGTCGCGTCGGCCCCGGCGGCGACGCCCCGGCGCCCCGTCGGCACGAGGCATCCGCGCCCGTCGACCTGCCCGCCGGCGATGCGCGCCCACGCCTCGTCGACCATGCCGGCCAGCAGCCGCTCCCCTCGGCGGCGTTGGCCCCCGCGGGGTCGCCGAGCACCCCGTTCGGCGCGACCTGCCGCACGCCGCCCGAGCGCAATGCGGGCATGAGGTCGGCGAGTGATGCGGTACTGCCCGGCTCGGCTCGCGCCGCGCGCACGAGGTCGGGCGCGATCGCGAGCACGAGCGACGTCTCGACCCGGCCCGCGTGCGCGTCGCCCGCGCCCGGCGGGTCGAGCATCTCGGTCGCCGGCGTGCACGGCAGCCACGACACCGGCCGCTCCTCGTCGATCAGCACCGGCACCGCGGTCGCGAGCGCCTCGACGTTGCCGCCGTGGCCGTTCACGAGCACGATGCGCCCGGCCCATCCGCTCATCGACCGCCCCAGTTCGAGCAGCGCGAACGTCAGCGCCTGCGTGCCGATCGACGACGTGCCGGGGAAGTCCTGGTGCTCGCCGCTCGCCCCGTACGCGAGCGCGGGTGCGACCAGCGCCTCGACGCCGTCGGCACGCGCCCGGGCGACCACGCCGTCGACCACAGCGGATGCCACGAGGGTGTCGGTGCCGAACGGCAGGTGCGGTCCGTGCTGCTCGGTCGAGCCGACCGGCACGACGACGAGCGGCCGGTCGATCGCCGTCCACACGGCGTCGCCGAGCGCGCCCGACCGCGCCCGGCCGCCCCTCACCATGCCGACCCCCGGGTGGCACCAGGCGCCCGGGCCGCGTCGGGCCCGGGGCCGGCGTCAGCCCTCCGGATCGCGTCAGGCGCCCGCAGCGGTCGACTTCCGTGCACCCGATGCGGCCGGCCGCTTCGCGGCGGAACGGGACCGGGCGCCGCTCCCCGCGGCGCCCGCCCCGAGATCGCGCCGGAACCCCTCCGGCATGAACAGGTCGGCGGGCGACAGCTCGGAGATCGACGAGTGCCCGAGCCCGAGCACGGCCGAGTCGAGCCCGCCGCGCAGGATGTCGAGCACGTTCTCGACGCCGGCCTGTCCATTCGCCGCCAATCCCCAGAGGTACGCACGCCCGATCATGACCGCCCGCGCGCCGAGCGCGAGCGCCTTCGCCACGTCGCCGCCGCGGCGGACGCCGCCGTCGAGCAGCACCTCGACTTGGTCGCCCACGGCCTCGGCGATGCCCGGCAGCATCCGGATCGACGCCGGCGTCGTGTCAAGGTTATTGCCGCCGTGGTTCGACACCGAGATCGCGGTGACGCCCGCGTCGATCGCGCGCTTCGCGTCGTCGATGCGCCCCACCCCCTTCAGCATGAACGGGCCGCCCCAGGTTTCGCGGAGCCACGCGACGTCCTCCCACGACGGCGGCGGCGTCGACATCCACTCGCCGTAGGCCCCGAAGAAGGTGGGCGGGTCGCCGTCGGGCGGTGCGAGGTTCGGCGCGGTGAGGTCGGGCACGCGCCCGGTCTTCAGGAAGTCGAGCAGCCACGACGGCTTCGTCACCGCCTGCGGTGCGAATCGCATCGCGGCCTGCAGGGTGAGCTTCTCCGGGATCCACGGGCTGCCCCAGTCGCGCCCGTTCGAGAACGACCAGTCGAGCGTCGCGATGAGGCCCTTCGCCCCCGCCGCACGCGCACGCTCCATGCGCTGCACCATGGCCTCGCGCGACCCGCTCCAGTACAGCTGGAAGAACGTGTTGCCGTTCGCCGCGGCGACCTCCTCGACCGGCTTCGACGCGAAGGAGCTCAGCCCCATGATCGTGCCGCGGTTCGCCGCGGCGCGCGCGACCGCGACCTCGCCCTCGGGGTGCACGGCCTGCACGCCCGTCGGCGAGATGAGCACGGGCAGCGAGATCGGGATGCCCATCACCGTCGTGTCGAGCGACCGCTCCGCCTGGTGCCCCGCCACGTGCGGGGCGAACTGCAGTTCGGCGAACGCCCGCATGTTGTCGTCGATCGTCGCGCCGCGCTCCGACCCGGCGACGAGCGCGCCGTACACCGAGCCCGGCAGGCGCCTCTTCGCGCGTCGCTGCGCCTCGGCCACCGTCTCGAACCATGCCCCGGCCATCAGCGGGCTCCCCTCGTGTCGTCGGTCATGTCCACTCCTTCCTCGGGCGGCGTCGCCGCCGAACTCCCGGCGGCCTCAGCCACCGAACATCTCGCTGATCGCGGGCGCCACCGCCCGCACGTCGCGCACCACGTGCAGCGTGCCCCGGCCGAGCCGGGCGAGGTCCCGCCCGAGCTCCACGTCGCGTTCCCCCGTCGAGTCGAGCAGCACGTCGAGCCGGGGCAGCCGGGCCGCGATCGGCCGCGGGTCGGGGCCCGCATTGTGCACGCAGTCCGACAGCAGCACCACGCGCGAGTCGCGCAGCGGCGCCCCGGCGAGCTCCTTCGCCGCGAGCTCGAGCGGGAACGCCACGTTGGTGAGCCCCTGCGCGGGCAGCCGCATGATCGTGTCGACGAGTTCCATGGGCTGCACCGGCGCTCCGAGGTGCTGGAGCACCGCGGCATCCGACCAGAACGCGATGACCGCCAGGTCGTCGTGCTGCAGCTCGCCGGCGATCGCCCCCACCGTCGCGGCGGCGGTCAGGATGCGTTCGCCCTTCATCGACCCCGACACGTCGACGACGAGCACGACCGAGCGCGTGGTGCGGATGCGCTCGCGCACCACGATGTCCTCGTCGTCGGGCACCGGCCGCTCGGCCAGCACCTCGATGGTCGCGTCGAGGTCGATCTCGTCCGACCCGCCGCGGTACGGCATGCTGCCGAGCTCGCCCATGCCCCTGCGCGAGGTCGCGTCCCGGCGCGGCCGCGGCACGGCCAGGCGGGCGGCGATCTGCCGGGCGCGCTTCCGGGCGATCGGGTCGACGGATGCCTCGAGCTCGGGCGCGACCACGGCGCCCTGCTCCTCCGTGAAGTCGCCCGCCACCGATCCCGAGCGAGCGGTCGCGCGCGTTCGGGTGCGCCCGCCGGCGCGCAGCAGCATGCCGCCGGCGCCGGGGGTCGCATCGAACACGGTGGGGTCCTCCTCGAGCTGCTTGGGCTTCCGGCGCAGGGGCGTGCCCTGCTCCGTGCGGCGCTCGCGGCCCGACTCCCGCTGGATCGGAGAGTCGGCCGGCACGGCCCTTCATCCCGGCGCGGCAGTCGCCGGCTCGAGCACGAAGCGGTCCTCCCAGATCTCGCGCAGCACCCGCTCGGGCGTGGTCTCGGCGGCCTCGTCGAGGTGGATGCGGCCCGACAGCGACACGATCATCGCGTCGAGCACCATGGCGGGGTACTGCTCCTGCTCGGGCGAGCGGATGCCTCGCATCTCGGCCAGCTCGGTGCCGACCAGCACGCAGTCGATCGCGCCGCGCACGCTCGACCCCTGCCGCACGTCGGGGTGGGTGCGCGTCGCGCGGGTCACGGCGACCGCGTCGCGCACGAGCCGCTCGCCCACCGCACCGCGGGCACCGCTGCGGAGCGCGGCGATGCGCTCCTCGGCGTCGGCGTCCTGGTAGTCGACCGCGAGCCGGTTCAGCCGGTCGTGCACGCTGGTCGACAGCCGCGTGGTGCCGATGTTGTCGTACGGGTTCATCGACGCGATGACCCGGAAGGTCGCCTTGGCGCGGATGCGACCGACCCGCGGCACCGCGATCGACCGGTCGGCCATCGCCGTCAGCAGCGTGTTGATCGTGTCCTCCGGCGCCCGGTTGAACTCCTCGATGTAGAGGAACCCGCCCTGCTGCATGGCCTCCACGAGGGGCCCGGCGACGAAGTTGTCGGCGCTGTAGTCCTCGCGCAGCACGCGCGCCGGGTTGTGGTGACCCACGAGCTTCGCCGGCGTGAGGTCGGCGTTGCCCTCGACGAAGAGCAGGGGGATGCCCCAGTCGGCCGTGATCGCGGTGAGCATCGTGGTCTTGCTCGTGCCGGGCGGCCCCTCGAGCAGGATGTCCCGCCCGGCGGCGACCGCCGCGAGCGTCAGCTCGAGTTCCCGTTCCCGGCCCACGATGTTCGCCGCGATGCGCCGGCGCCGTTCGGCGAGATCGCCGCCCGTCGCCGCGCGATCGACGTCCGTCGGGGCATCCGTCACCTGTTCCTCGCCCATGCGCTCCCCTCCTACTTCACAGCCGCGCCGGCGTCGACCGGCAGCGGGACGCCCGTGATGTACCGGGCCTCGTCGGACGCCAGGAACAGCACCGCGTTCGAGATGTCGACGGCCTCGACCCACGGGATGGGCAGCGCGTTGATCGCGCTCGCGCCCGCCGCGAAGTCGTCCTTCGTCGGATTCTCGAGGTCGGGCCGGAACAGCCGGTAGATGGCGTCGTTCTGCACCATCGGCGTGTCCACCACCGTGGGGTGCACGCTGTTCACGCGGATCATGTCGGGCGCCAGCTCGAGCGCCAGCGTCTTCATGAGCCCGACCACCCCGTGCTTGGCCGACACGTAGTGCGAGATGTTCTCGAACGCGAACAGCCCGGCGTCGGAGCTCGTCAGGATCATCGACCCGCCGTTGCCGCCGGCGCGGATGTGCGGAATCGCCGCCTTGCAGCTGCGCCACACCCCGTTGAGGTTGATGTCGGTCATGTTGACCCACTCGTCCTCGGGGATGTCCTCGGCCCGGTTGAACCGGCCCGCGATGCCCGCGTTGGCGCACACGATGTCGAGCCGGCCGAGCTGGGCGACGCCCTCGTCGACGGCCCGCTGCACCTGGTCGTAGTCGCGCACGTCGGCCTTCGACGCGACGATGCGCCGGTCGAGCGCCTCGACCTGGCGCACGGTCTCGGCGAGGTCCTCCTCGGTCGCCGGGTCGTACGGGTTCTCGTCGAAGCGCTCGCACGCGTCGATCGCGATGATGTCGGCGCCCTCCTGGGCCAGTCGCACCGCGTGGCTGCGACCCTGTCCTCGTGCGGCGCCCGTGATGAACGCCACCTTCCCCTCCACACGCCCCATCGCGTGCTCCTTCCCTCGTGGCGGGGGTCGCCCGCCGGTTCCGGATGCCCCGGGGCGAGGTCCGCCCCGGGGCATCCGCGGTTCAGTACTGCGTGTTGCCCGCGTCGACCGTCATCGCCATCGCGGTGACGTAGCGCGACTCGTCGGAGGCGAGGAACAGCACCGCGTTCGACTGGTCGCGCGGCTCGGTCACTTCGACCGGCAGCGAGTTGGTGAGCATGCCCGCGAGCCGCGGGTTGGCCTCGAGCATGCGCGGGTACTCGGCGCCCATCTGCCCCATGTCGGTGGCGACACCGGTCGGATGCAGCGAGTTGACGCGGATGTTGTGCATCGCCAGCTCGTGCGCGAACGCCTTCGTCAGCCCGGTCACGCCGAACTTCGACGCGACGTAGGGCGTGATGAACGGCAGGCCCTTGAGGCCGGCTGCCGAGCTCGTGAGGATGATCGACCCACCGCCCGCCGCGATCAGGTGCGGCGCGGTCAGGCGCACGGTGTTCCACACGCCCTTGAGGTTGGTGTCGATCGTGTCGTCCCAGACCTCCTCGGTCACCTCGTCCCACGGGGCGACGATGCAGATGCCCGCGTTGCCGACGACGATGTCGAGGTGGCCGAGCTCGGCGACGCCCTCGTCGACGGCGGCCTTCATGGCCGCGGCGTCGCGCACGTCGGCCTGCCGGGCGACGATGCGGCGGTCGAGCGCCTCGACCTGGCGCACGGTCTCCTCGAGGTCCTCCGGTGTGGCGTGCGGGTACTGGAGGTTCGGGATCGGCCCGCAGACGTCGACCGCGATGATGTCGGCGCCCTCCTCGGCGAGCCGCAGCGCGTGGCTGCGGCCCTGCCCGCGAGCGGCTCCGGTGACGAAGGCGACCTTGCCTTCCACTCGTCCTGCCATGTTCGTTCGTTCCTTCCTGTCGGTTCGGGTGGGTCAGCGCTTGTTGAGGAAGCCGGCGTCGACCGGCAGCGTCACGCCGGTCACGTAGCGCGCGGCGTCGGAGGCGAGCCACACGATGGCGTTCGAGATGTCGACGGCCTCGATCATCGGCACCGGCAGCGCGTTGGCCATCGCGTTGGAGAGGCTCGGGTCGGACTCGAGGAACTCCTGCATGACCTCGTTCACGACCATGGGCGTGTTCACGCCCGTGGGGTGCACGGTGTTCACGCGGATCGAGTGCTCGGCGAGCTGGTTCGCGTAGCTGCGCATGAGGCCGACGACCCCGTGCTTGGCGGCGGTGTAGCCGAGCCCGCCCGGGGTGTTGCCGCCGATGCCGGCGATGCCGGCGGTCGAGCTGGTCAGCACGATCGCGCCGCCCCTGCCGTGGGCGACCATGGACGGCTTCGCGACCTCGACCGTGTGGTAGACGCCGGTGAGGTTCACGTCGATGACGTCCTGCCACTCCTCCGGCACGGGGTTCATCGACAGCGGTGCGATGCCGGCGTTGGCCGACACGATCTGCACGTCGCCGAGTTCAGCCACGCCCGCGTCGAACGCGGACTGCACGGCCTCGCGGTCGCGCACGTCGGCCTCGACGGCATGGATGCGGCGGTCGAGCGCCTCGACCATCGCGACCGTCTCGGCGAGGTCCTCGGGCGTCGACATGGGGTAGCCGACGGTCTCGATCTGCTTGCACAGGTCGATCGCGATGATGTCGGCGCCCTCCTCGGCGAGGCGCACCGCGTGCGACCTGCCCTGGCCGCGCGCCGCGCCGGTGATGAAGGCGACCTTGCCCTCGAGTTGTCCTGCCATGATGAGCTCCCTTGCTCGTCGGTGATTCGGGTGGGTGGGGGTGCTACTTGACCGGGGCCATGTTGATGCCGGGCAGCAGCAGGTGGCCGGCGTCGACCGGAAGGGTCACGCCGGTGACGGACGATGCGAGGTCGGAGTTCAGGAAGAGCGCGGCATCGGCGATGCGCTGCGGCGAGAGGAACCCGTTGCCCTTCAGCGCGTGGAAGCCGTAGCCCGCGTCGAGCATGTCCTCCTCGGTGCCCTCGCCGGCCGGCTTGCCGCTCATCATGTCCCACGCGCCCTGCCAGCTGGTCATGGGGGTGAGGATGGCGCCCGGATGCACCGAGTTGACGCGGATCCCCCGGCCGGCGTACTCCAGCGCGAGCGTCTTCATGAGCCCGACCACGCCGAACTTCGCCGAGCAGTAGTGCGCGTAGTTCGCGCCCGGCTCGAGCCCGTTGATCGAGCTGGTCATGACGATCGACCCGCCGCCCTGCTCGACCATGTGCGGCAGCACGGCCTTGGCCGACTTCCAGACGCCGGTGAGGTTCACGGCGATCATGTCGTCCCACGCCTCCTCGCTCAGCTCGTGCGCCGGCGCCAGCGAGAAGATGCCCGCGTTGGCGATGAGGATGTCGACCCTGCCGAGCTCCGCGACGCCGCGCGCGACCGCCCGGTCGAGGTCGGCCTGCTTCCGCACGTCGCCGACCTCGGCGACGATGCGCCGGTCGAGCGCCTCGACCTGGCTGACCGTCTCGTCGATGTCGGCCTGCGTCGCCATCGGGTACTGCACGGTCGAGATCTGCTCGACCGTGTCGATGATGACGACGTCGGCGCCCTCCCTCGCGCAGGTGACGGCGTGCGCGCGGCCCTGGCCCCGCGATCCGCCGGTGATGAAGGCGACCTTCCCGTCGAGCATGCCCATTGCGTTCTCCTTCCGGGCGCGCCGGACGGCCCGTGGACACGCACGACCGCATCACGACCGCATCGTCGCGGCCGTGCCGTGGTCGGGTCTCACGCGAGTCGGGGCGGAGCGCCTCCCTCGTGGCGCCGGTCGGCGCCGCTCTGCTTCGTGTCGAAGTCGTCGCCGCCCTGCGCGGCGAGGGTCGCGGCGAAGCCCGCGAGCGGGCTCTCGGCGCACGCGCTGACCGGCGGCGCCTGGAGGTCCTCCCGGCGCGAGAGCGTCAGGCGCACGGGGCCCATGCCGTTCGGGCCCGTGCGCGGGCGCGGCGGCGAGGTGCGGTGCGAGTGGTCGCCGGAGTGCTTGGGCAGGTCGGCGGCGGCCGCGCGCTGCTCGAGCGCCTGCTCGCCGTAGCCCTGCACGCACTCGGGGTCGGGCCCGTCGAGCGGCAGGCCGGTGAAGAACTTCGCCGCCATGCATCCGCCCTTGCAGGTGTCGTAGAACTGGCACGACGAGCACGCGCCGCCGGACTGCGGCGAGCGCAGGCGGCCGAACAGCTGCGACTCGCGCCAGACGTGCTGGAAGCCGCCGTCGTCGCGCACGTTGCCGGCGAGGAACTCGTCGTGGATCGCGAACGGGCACGCGTAGACGTCGCCGATCGGGTCGATCAGGCAGACCACGCGGCCCGCGCCGCAGAGGTTCAGGCCGGGCAGCGCCTGGCCGTACGCGGAGAGGTGGAAGAACGAGTCGCCGGTCAGCACGTCCTCGCCGTGCGCGACGAGCCAGTCGTAGAGCTCGCGCTGCTGGTCGGCGGTCGGGTGCAGTTCGTCCCACACGTCGGCGCCGCGGCCCGAGGGGCGCAGCCGGGTGAGCCGCAGCTGCGCGCCGTACTCGTCGGCGATCGCCTTGAAGTCGTCGAGCTGCGAGATGTTCTGCCGGGTGCAGACCACGGAGAGCTTGAAGTTGCGCATGCCCGCGTCGCGGAGGTTCCGCATCGCGCGCACGGCCGTGTCGTACGAGCCCGGCCCGCGCACGTGGTCGTTCACCTCGGGCGTCGCGCCGTCGAGCGAGACCTGCACGTCGACGTAGTCGTTCTCGGCGAGGCGCTCGGCGACCTCGGGCGTGATCTTCACCCCGTTGGTGGAGAACTTCACGCCGACGTGGTGGGAGGTCGCGTAGTCGACCAGCTCCCAGAAATCGCTGCGCACGGTCGGCTCGCCGCCGCCGATGTTCACGTAGAACACCTGCATCCGCTCGAGCTCGTCGATGACCGCCTTGCACTCCTCGGTCGAGAGTTCGCGCGGGTCGCGTCGGCCCGAGCTCGACAGGCAGTGCACGCAGGAGAGGTTGCACGCGTAGGTGAGCTCCCAGGTGAGGCAGATCGGGGCGTCGAGCCCGAGCTCGAAGTGGTCGACCAGGCGCTTGGGCGCGGGCGGCGGCGCGGTGGCGACCGGTGCGACCGGGGCATCCGTCAGCGTCATGCCGCTCGCTCCTCGGCCTCGCGCGGCGTGATCATGCGCGACTCGGCCAGCGTGCCGAGCGCACGCAGGTACGTCGGCAGGTGCGCCTCGGCCACTCCGGCGTCGGCGCAGGCGGCGCGTGGGCTCGGGGCATCCGCCAGTCGTTCGACCACGTCGAGCAGCGTGCGGTCCTTCAGGAACGACAGCCGGCGCGTGCCGAAGTGGTAGAGCAGCGCGCCGAACGGTTCGGGGCGTACGGAGACCTGCGGGTGCAGCGTCCAGGGGGAGTCGGGGTCGATCGAGGCCATGGCGGATGCGTCAGTAGACGCCGCACATGCCGTCGATGGAGACCTCCTCGACGAGCGAATCGGCTTCGATGACGTCGTCGGCAGCCTGCTGGGAGTCGCCGACCGGATCAGTTCGAGTCATGGGATGCTCCTCATGTGCGGGTCGCCCTCGTTGGCGTCCCCTCGCGATGTGCACGATACTAATGGCACTCAGTGCCGAAGGGAAGGGGTCGGACGATGACGTTGTCCGAAGACGCCGCCCGTCCCCGCATGGGCCGTGCCCCCTCGACCACGCACGCCGAGCTCAGCCACACCGCCCTGCGCCTGTTCATGGAGCACGGCTTCGACGAGACGACCGTCGACGACATCGCGCGCGAGGCCGGCATCGGCCGCCGCACCTTCTTCCGCTACTTCCCCTCGAAGAACGACCTGCCCTGGGGCGAGTTCGACGAGATGCTCGACGGCATGCGAGCGCGCCTCGCCGACATGCCCGACGAGATGCCGCTCATGGAGCAGCTGCGCATCGCGATCCTCGACTTCAACCGGGTGCCCGACGCCGAGGCCGAGTACCACCGCCGCCGCATGGAGCTGCTGCTGCACGTGCCGACGCTGCTCGCGCACTCGACCCTGCGGTACACCGCTTGGCGCGAGGTGGTCGCCGAGCACGTCGCCGGCCGCCTCGACCTGCCGGCCGAGGACCTCGTGCCGCAGACCATGGCGTGGACCTGCCTCGGCGTCTGCCTCGCCGCCTACGAGCAGTGGCTGCGCGAGCCGGAGTCCGACCTCATCGACCAGCTCGACCAGGCGTTCGGCATGATCGACGAGCGCATCGACCCGCGCCTCGTGCAGGCGCACCGGCGGCCGCGGCGGGCATGACGCGGCGCGTCGTCGTGGTCGGCGCGGGCGCGGCCGGCGCTCCGCTGGCCGCGCGGCTGAGCGAGGACCCCGACATCGACGTGACCGTGCTCGAGGCCGGGGCGGTGCCCGCCCGGCGCGCCGACTTCCCTCCGGAACTGCTCGACGCGTCGACCGTGCAGGGCGCGATGCCCGGCCACCCCGCCAACTGGTCGTACCTCGGGCACCTCACCGACGACCTGCCCTACACGATCGCGCGCGGCCGCATCATCGGCGGCTCGTCGACCATCAACGGCGCCTACTTCGTGCGTGCGACGCCGGCCGACTTCGCGCGCTGGGCCGCGGTCGGCGGCGACGACTGGGGCTACGCGCGGATGCTCCCCGCATGCGCGCGCTCGAGCGCGACCTCGACCTCGGGGCGGGGCCGCTGCACGGCGACGCGGGGCCGATGCCGGTGCGGCGCGCCGCCCAGGGGCATCCGGCCGCCGAGGCCTTCACCGCTGCCGCGTCGGAGCTGGGATTCGCGCGCGAGCCCGACAAGAACGCGAGCGGGCCGGCGGGGGTCGGTCCCGTGCCGCTGAACGTGGTCGACGGCGTGCGGGTGAACACGGGCGAGGCGTACCTGAACCCGGCCCGCGGGCGTCCGAACCTGCGGGTGGTGGGCGGATGCCGCGTGCTGCGCGTCGTGCTCGACGGCACCCGCGCGACCGGGGTCGAGGTGCTCCGCGACGGTGCGCTCGAAACGGTGCACGCCGACGAGGTCGTGCTCTGCGCCGGCGGCATCGGCACGCCGCACCTGCTGCTCGTCTCGGGCATCGGCCCGGCCGGCCAGCTGCGGGCGGCGGGCGTGCCCGTCGTCGTCGACGCGCCCGGCGTGGGGGCCGCGTTCAGCGACCACCCCGACCTGTCGATCGGATGGCGCGCCCGGCGCGACCTCATGGACCCGCGCACGCCCGAGACCTTCACGACGGCGCTCAACCTGTCATCGGGTGAGCCGGTGCCGGATGCCTCGGGGGCACCCGGCGCACCGGGCGACGACCTCGAGGTCATGGTGTCCGTGAAGTCGATGAGCTGGCTGCTCACCGGACGGCGCAGCATGTTCGCGGGCGGCGCGCGGGCCGCCCTGCGGCACCCGATCGACACCCTGCGGGCGCTGCGCGGCACGTCGCTCGCCCGAGTGCGCGAACAGGCGGCGCACGGCCGCGACCTGTCGCTGCTCGTCGGCCTGCAGCGCGAACAGGCGCGCGGGTCGATCACGCTCGCCTCGGCCGACCCGACCGAGCAGCCGCGCATCGACTACCGCTACCTGTCGACGGCATCCGACCGCGCGCGCCTGCGGGTCGGCGTGCGCACCGCGGTGGCGCTGTTGCGCTCGCCCTCCTTCGCCGGCCTCGTGGAGCGGCTGACCGAGCTCGACGACGCCACCGTCGCCGACGACGCCGCGCTCGACGCGTGGATGCGCGCGCACCTCGGCACCGCGATCCACCTCTGCGGGAGCGCCCCGATGGGCCCGGCGGATGCCCCGGGCTCGGTCGTCGACGCGCACGGCCTGGTGCACGGGGTGACCGGGCTGCGCGTCGCCGACACGTCGATGCTGCCCGACACCCCGTCGCGCGGTCCGGCCGCGACCGCCGTGCTCATCGGCGAGTCGGCGGCCGCGTGGATGCGGGCGGAGCGAGCCCGCTGAGCGTCGTGCACGACGCCCGCGAGCTCCGTGCGCTACCCCGCGTGCACCGCGGCGACGAGCGGCTCGAGCTCGGCGATGCGCTCCGCCGTCGAGCGCGGCGGGATGTAGCAGCGCACCTCGGTGATGCCCAGTTCGCCGAGTCTCAGGATGCGCTCGGCGATGTCCTGGGTGGATCCGTCGAAGCCGAGTCCGACGGACGCGCCGTGGCCGACCACCACATCGACCGTGCGTCGCAGATCGAGCGGGTCGCGTCCCACCCGATCGCACGCGGCGTCGAGGCCGGCCACGAGCGGTCGGAACGCCGCGAGCCCGTCGCTGGAGCCGGAATGGTCGTACCCGTTCCACTCGTCGGCGAGACGTGCGGCGAGCTCGAGCATGCGTGGCCCGTTCGCGGCCAGCACGACGGGCGGCCCGGTCGGACGCGGCGAGCGCTGCGCCAGCGTGGCGCCCGCCGACGGATACATCGGCCCCGGAGCATCCGATCGGCCGGTGCGCAGCATCTCGGTCACGATCGTGACCGCCTCCACCGCCCGTGAGTAGCGACGGGACGCATCGATGCCGAGCGCCTCGTACTCCGCATCGGGGGTGTTGCCCGCGCCGAGGCCGAGCACGTAGCGCCCGCCCGAGATCTCGTCGAGCGTGTTCGCGATCGCCGCGACGATCGTCGGTGCACGGTACGGGATGTTCACGACGGAGTGGCCGATGCGGATCCTCGAGGTGGACGCCGCGATCGCCCCGGCAAGCGAGACCGACTCCCACGCCGTGACCGGGTCGTCGGCCGGGTAGTAGAGGTGATCGGGCAGCACGAGCAGGTCGAAGCCGGCCTCCTCGGCCGCACGCGCCTGTGCGCGCAGCGACTCCCACCGCACGGGGCGATCGGCGGTGCCGTGCGTATCGAGCGCGATGCCGATCTGCATGCCGGTCTCCCGTCGTCGTTCCGACGACGCTAGCGGAGGACCGGGCGCGCGGCTACGCCTCGTCGTCGGCTGCCGGCTCGTCCGACCGCTCGGGCTCCGGCGCCGCGAGCGTGAACTCGTCGCCGCGCGCGAACTCGTCGAACTCTGCCGCGATCTCGGCGCGCTCGAGCAGTTCGGTCATGCGGCGATGGCGTCCGCGGGGGATGAGCGTCACCACGACGCCGCGCTTGCCGGCCCGGCCGGTGCGGCCCGAACGGTGCAGGTAGGTCTTGTACTCGTCCGGGGCATCCGCCTGGATCACCAGGTCGATGTCGTCGACGTGGATGCCTCGTGCCGCCACGTCGGTCGCGACGAGCACGTCGACCTTGCCGCTCGTGAGCTGCTGCAGGTTGCGCGTGCGACGGGCCTGGTTGAGGTCGCCGTGCAGTGCGACGGCGAAGACGCCGCGGTCCTCGAGGTGCTCGACGAGGTCCTCGGCGAACGCGCGGGTGCGCGAGAACACGAGGGTCTTGCCCGGCCGCGCGGCGAGCTGGGCGACGATGTCGCGCTTCTGGTCGTTGCGGATCACGAGCACGCGGTGGTCGATCGTGCCCGACGCCTGGTCCTCGCCCGCGACCTCGTGCACCGCTGGGTCGACGAGGAACTCGTCGACGAGCGCGGCGACGCCCGTGTCGAGGGTCGCCGAGAACAGCAGCTTCTGCCCGCCCGCACGGGTGCGGCGGAGGATGCGCTGCACGGGCTCGAGGAACCCGAGGTCGCACATGTGGTCGGCCTCGTCGAGCACGGTGATCTCGACCTCGCTGAGGTCGAGGCGGCGCTGCTCGATGAGGTCCTCGATACGGCCGGGCGTGCCGATCACGATGTCGACGCCGCGCTGCAGCGCGCCGACCTGGCGGCCCTGCGGCACGCCGCCGTAGATCTGGGTGGTGAACAGGCCGACGCTCTGCGCGATCGGCTGCACCGTGCGGTCGATCTGCAGCGCGAGCTCGCGGGTTGGCGCGAGGATCAGCGCACGGGGCGCGCGGCCGAGCTTGCGCTTCTCGCCGCTCTTGCCCGTGGACGCCCACATCTGCATGAGGCGCTCGACGGTGGGGGCGCCGAACGCGATGGTCTTGCCCGAACCGGTGCGACCGCGGCCCAGCACGTCGCGCCCCTCGAGCACGACCGGGATGGTCGCCGCCTGGATGGGGAACGGATGCTCCGCGCCGAGGTCGCGCAGGGCGCGCACGATGTTGCCGCCGAGACCCAGGTCGGCGAACGTCACGCCCTCGACGGCGTCCGCCGTGATGGCCTCGGCCTGGAGACGCTCGAGCACGACGTCGTCCTCGGGGGCGTACGGCGCACGGTCGTCCTTCGCGGGGAAGTACGTCGACGGCCGACGCTCGGACTCGCGGAAGCCCGGGCGGTCGGTGCGGTCGTAGCGGTCGTTGCGACGGCCTGCCCCGTCGTTGCGGTCGTACCGCTCGTTGCGGTCGTAGCCGCGGCCGGCGACCCGGCGGTCGTCGTGGTCGCGGCGGGGGCGCTCGCCCCGGTCGCGGTCGCGCCTGCGGGCGTCGTCGTGGTCGTAGCCGCGGCCGGCGACGCGCTGCGAGCGGTCGCGGTCGTCACGGCGGGGCGCGCGGTCGTCACGGTCGTACCGGCGACCGGAGTCACGGCGGTCGCGGTCGTCGCGGCGCGGGCGGTCGTCGCGATCGTAGCCGCGCGAACCTCCGCGCTGGTCGCGGTCGTCGCGACGGGATCGGTCGTCGCGGTCGTAGCCGCGCGAACCACCACGCTGGTCGCGGTCGTCACGACGAGGACGGTCGTCGCGGTCGTACCGGCGCCCACCATCGCGGCGGTCCCGGTCGTCACGACGCGGGGCACGGTCGTCGCGGTCGTAGCCGCGCGAACCTCCGCGCTGGTCGCGCTCGCCCTTCCGGGGTCCGCGATCCTCGCGGTCGTACCTGCCGCCGTCGTGGTCGTCGCGGCGCGACGAACTCGAGCGGCGCGGCGAACGGCCCGCCGCCTCGCGCTCCTCGCGGCTCCAGCGCTGCTTGGGCTCGGCCTCCTCGGGCCGGTAGCCGCGGTGACCGGGGCTGCGCGAGCCGGGCTTGCGCGTGCTGCCGGAGGCATCCGATCGCTTGGGCTTCTTCGACTTCTTCGCGTACGACGGGTCGAAGTTCTTGGCCAGGCGGCCGCCGGCGGGCTTCTTGTTCTTGGGCATGGCGATGCTTCCTGGGTTGTCCTCGAGTACATGGGAAGCCGCCCGGCGAGCGCACGTCGGCTTCAGAACCCGGGCTGTCCTCGACCGGGGCCGTCACATACGGTGATGCTCCCCGCCACCGCGGCGGAGATCCGGCCCACGGGACTCACAAACCCATCCGCGCGATGCGCGCGGTGTCCCAGACCGACGTGTCGATGCTAGCGGGCCTTGCTGTGAGGATGCCCGGGTGGGCGCGCGACTCGGGCGAACCATAGGAGAATCGCGGCCCCGGGCCGGCCCGCGTCGGCGTGTCGCCGATCGAGTCCTACGTTTCGCACGGGGCCCGCAGAGGCCGCTGTGCGAAACGTAGGAGATTCGCGGCCCGCGGCTCGGCCGGGTCGGCGTGTCGCCCATCGAGTCCTACGTTTCGCACGGGGCCGCCGAGGGTGGGGACGGCAGGAGGCCTGCCGCCGCATTCGGCGGCTGAGCCCGGCTCGGGTAGCATCGCCCCACCCGATTCCCTCCGGAGCGCCCCCGTGCAGACCACCCGAGCGACCGACGGCGGCGCGGGCCGCGGCGCCGCACCCGACGGGCGCCGGGCGCCACGCCGTCGCCGCTGGCGTGCGCTCCTCATCACCGCCGCGGCGGGCGCAGCGGTCGCCACCGCCGCCGCCCTCAGCGGCTTCCACCTCGGCCTGCGCGCCATCGACCCGGTCGGCCCGAACGACGTGAGCGAGCTGGCGGGCGATGCGATCACGGGCATCCGCACCTTCACCGCCCCGGCCACCGGCGTCCTCATCGACGAGGACGTCGAGTACGGTGCACGCGCCGACGGCACGCTGCTGACCCTCGACGTCTGCAGCCCTGCGGGCCCCGCGGCGAGCCGACCGGCGGTGCTGTCGATCCACGGCGGAAGCTGGGCGCGCGGCGACAAGGCGAGCGACGACTGGCGGCTCGTGTGCGAGTGGCTCGCGTCGCAGGGGTTCGTGGCGGTGTCGGTGAACTACCGGCTGGTTCCCGACGTGACGTTCCCCGCGGCGATCGACGACGTGTCGCTCGCGGTGCAGTGGCTGCGCGAGCCCGAGCAGGTCGAGGCGTACGGCATCGACCCGGCGCGCATCGGCGCGTTCGGCGGTTCGGCGGGCGGCAACCTCGCCGCGCTGCTCGGCACGGCCGGCGCCGGCGCGCTCGACGCAGGGTCGCGGGTCGCGGCGGTCGTCGAGCTCAGCGCGCCGATCACCCTCGACGCCGTCACGCTCGGCGCCGACCAGGCCACGACGTGGCTGCACGGCATCGTGACCGACTACCTCGGCTGCGAGCGCGCCTCCGACTGCCCCGAAGCGGATGCCGCGTCGCCGACGTCGCACGTCGACGCATCCGATCCCCCCGTGTTCATCGCCCACGCCGCCGACGAGATCATCCCGCTCGCGCAGGCCGAACGCTTCGCCCGAACGCTCGACGAGGCGGGCGTTCCCGTCGAGCTCGCCGTGGTCTCGGGTGAGGGGCACTCGATCGGCATCCTGGACGCCGCACTGCGCGAGCGCGTCGCCGCGTTCCTGCACGCGCACCTCGGCTGGGCGGAGGAGCTCCCGGCGGAGCAGCTCGCCGACGCGGCGCCCGAGGGGTAGCGACCGCTCAGTCGCGCGCGCCCGCGAACGGCGCGAGCGCATCGCGCAGCGACGCCAACTGGTCGACGTCGAGTCCGGTGATCGCCATGATCTGCTCGGGCACCCGCTCGGCACGTGCCCGCAGCGCCGTGCCCTCGGCGGTCAGCGAGATGTCGAGCACGCGCTCGTCGCTCGCGCGCCGACGTCGCTCGACGAGCCCCTGCGCCTCGAGCCGCTTGACGAGCGGGGAGAGCGTCGCGGGTTCCATCGCGAGCTCGGCGGCGAGTTCGGTCAGCGAGCGCGGCGACTGCTCCCACAGCGCGAGCATCACCAGGTACTGCGGGTGGGTGAGCCCGAGCGGCGCGAGCACCGGCCGGTAGATCGAGACGACGTTGCGCGCCGCCGTCACGATCGCGAAGCACACCTGGTTGTCGAGCTTCAGCAGGTCGTCGGTCACGGGATTGATGCTACCGCTGGTGGTTCGTACACTAAGCATCGTGACACGAAGCGAATCCGAGCGGATGCCCCTCCGCGAACGCGCCCGCGCCGCCGGCGGCTGGTACTGGCTCGTCAACCGCTGGCTCGTGCGCATCGCCGGGCCCGCGACCGTCGGCCCCTACGAGACCGAGCCCCCGCCCGCGAGCGCCGCTCGCCCCTGCCCGCTCTGCGGCGCCGCGATGGACGCCCACACGTTCGACCGCTCGGGCCCGAAGCCGCTCATGCACTGCCCGCGCTAACCGCGCTGACCGCGCCGTCACGCCGCCCCGCGGCATCCGACCGCCCGCCCCACCCGAAAACATGCAGATCTGCGCGATCCGCCGCGAACGCATGCAGACACGCCGCGTTACGCGCGGAGTTGCATGTTTCCGGGAGTGCGCCAGCAACGCACGGTCCGTGAACGACGCGCACGACCGGCCGGGCGACGACGGATGCACGCGCACGCTGGCGCGTTCGTGTCGGGTCGCGTGCATCCGCCGCCGTGTTCCGCGAGCACCCCTGATCGCGGAACGCCCGCCGGCTCAGACCACCAGCTCGGGCAGGTCCGAGTACGGCAGGTCCTTCGCGGCGAGCCCGCGCAGGTACGCGTCGGCGCCGAGCGTGCGGGTCATCGTGCGCATCGCCCCGTCGGAGACCGCGCCCACCGCCACGAGGGGCCGCATCGGCAGGGTGTTCAGCACGACCTCGGCGCGGTCGCGGCGCAGCGCGCGCACCGCCTGCCGGGCGACGGTGGCCGACACGTTCGTGCCGAGGTACCAGGGCACGGGCGTCTCGTACGCCCGGTACATGCCCTCGTCGCCGATGAACCCCGGCGACACGACCGTGCTCGACACTCCCGTGCCGGCGAGCTCGGCGCGCAGCGCCCGGGAGAACGCGACGAGGCCGGCCTTCGCCGCCGAGTAGTCGACGAGGTACGGCAGGCCCGCGAGGCCGGCGAGGGATGCCACGTTGAGCACGCGTCCGAACCCGCGCTCGCGCATGCCGGCCAGCACCAGGCGGGTGAGCTCCATCGGCGCGACGAGGTTCGTCGCGAGCACGCGAGACGGGTCGGCGTCGACGTACTCGGAGGCGCGCGCGACGCCGGCGTTGTTCACGAGTACGTCCACCGGCCCGAGCGCCGTCGTCACGCGATCGACGATACCCGCGCGGTCCGCCGCGTCGGTCAGGTCGCCCGGCACGGCGATCGCGCGCCGGCCCGTGGCCGCGATCTCCTCCGCCAGCGCATCGAGCGGCGCGGTCGTGCGGGCGGTGACCGCCACGCTGCATCCGGCCGCGGCCAGCTCTCGCGCGAGGTGCCGCCCGAGCCCCCGTGATGCCCCGGTGACGAGCGCCACCCGTCCGTCGAAGTCGTCCATGATCCGTGTCCTCTCGTCGGTGCCCGACCGCGGTCGATCCGCGTGAGCAGCACGATGCCCGAACGAGTGCACATCGAGGTCACACCTCGGTCGCAGCCGGCGCCGCCGCGGTACAGTCGCCCCGTGCTGGTGCGCCTGTTCGGGTCGGTCGCCGTCGGTGACGGGGACGGCACCGCGCTGGGGAACGGGCGCTCAGCGGCGATCCTGGCGCTGCTCGCCCTCCGGCCGGGCGCGGTCGTGTCGGTCGAGCGCCTCGTCGACGAGCTGTGGGGCGCGGATGCCTCGGGCGACTCGCCGCACGCACTGCGCGTCGCGGTGTCCCGCCTCCGCTCGCACCTCTCCACAGCGGGCCTGCCCGACGTCGTCGCGACCCGGCCCGGCGGGTACGCCCTCGACCTCCCCCGCGACGAGGTCGACCTCGCCCGCTTCGAGGACCTCGCCGCGCGGGGCCTCGGCACGAACCAGCCGGACGCCTCGCGGGCCACCCTCGAAGAGGCCCTCGAACTCTGGACCGACGACCCGCTCGCCGCCTTCCCGTATGCCGACTTCGCGGTCGCCGCGCGCGATCGGCTGCGGGCGCTGCGCGGCGACGCGTTGCGGCGGTGGGCCGACTTGGCCACCGATGCCGGACGCGCCGCCGACGTGGCGGCCGCGCTGCCCGCGGTGCTGCGCGACGACCCGTCGCAGGAGGCGCTCTGGGTCGCGCTCGCGACGGCGGTGCGGCAGGAGCAGGACCCGGCCGAGGCGCTGCGCCAGGTCGGTCGCGCACGTTCCGCGCTCGCGGAGACGGGGCTCCCGGCCGGCGCCGAACTGCTCGCCCTCGAGCGCGGACTTCGCGACGAGCTCGCCCCGGATGCCCCGCACGATCCGCCGCACACCCTGCCCGCTCCCATCGACGCGTTCATCGGGCGGGAGCGCGTGGTCGACGCGATCGGGCATCTGCTCGGCTCGCGTCGGCTGCTGACCCTCGTCGGGCCGGGCGGATGCGGCAAGACACGACTCGCCACCGAGGTCGGTGCCCGCGCGCTCGAGCGCTTCGACCAGCGGGTGTGGTTCGTCGACCTGGTGCGGGCGGATGCGCCCGCCGACGTGCCGGGCCTGATCGTGCGCGCGATCGGCCTGGGCCCGTGGGCGCACGACGACCCGGCCGCAGCGCTGCGCGCGTTGCTCGCAGATCGCTCCGCCCTGCTGCTGCTCGACAACTGCGAGCACGTGATCGACGCCGCGGCGGCAGCAGCACAAGACCTGCTGCGCGCCTGCCCCGGGCTGCGCGTGCTCGCCACGAGCCGCGAGGCGCTGCGCGTGCCCGGCGAACACGTGCTCACGGTGCCGTCGCTCGCCGTGCCCGATGGGCCCGTGGCATCCGAGCAGGCCGACGGGGTTCCCACCCGAATCAGCAGGTCTCCGGCGGTCGCGCTCTTCGTCGAGCGCACCCGCAGCGCGGACCCGGGCTTCGCGCTCACCGCCGAGAACGCGGCCGACGTCGCGCGCATCACCCGCGCGCTCGACGGCATCCCGCTGGCCATCGAGCTCGCCGCCGTGCGCACCCGCACGCGCTCGGTCGCGGAGCTGGCCGATCGCCTCGACGATGTCTTCGACGCGCTCGGCCGCGGCTCGCGCACCGCGCTGCCGCGGCACCGCACGCTGCAAGCGGCGCTCGACTGGAGCCACGAGCTGCTCGACTCCGAGGAGCAGCGTCTCTTCGCCGCGATGGGCGTGCTGCGCAGTCCGTTCGGCATCGACGCCGCCGCAGCCGTGCGCGGCATGACGCCGACCGCGATCGAGCCCGCGCTGGCGGGCCTGGTCGAGAAGTCGATGGTGCTCGTCGCGCGCGGCCGGTCGACCCGCTACCGACTGCTCGAGCCGGTGCGCCAGTTCGCGGCGGCGAAGCTGCGCGATTCCGGCGCACTCGATGCGGCGACCGCGCGACGCGATCGCTGGTTCGCCGCGCTCGCGGTGGAGGCCGGCGACGGGCACCGCCGGTTCGAGCAGGTCGGCTGGCGCACCCGCATCCGTGCCGACCGCCCCAACCTGCTGGCCTCCGTCGAGAGCCTCGTGCGCGGCGGGCAGCGCGACCTCGCCGCCGACTCGGCACTCGCGCTCGGGCGGTACTGGCAGGAGTTCGGGCTCTACGACGAGGGCAGGCGGATGCTGCGTGCCGCACGCGCGCCCATCGACCTCGACGACCGGCGCCGCAGCGCCCTCCTGCTGCAGGAGGGGTGGCTCGCCGCGCATCAGGGGGACTATTCGTCCGCCCGCACGCTCGCCTCGGAGTCACTGGCGTGTGTCGACCCGAGCCACGCCCCCGGCCGCGCCGCCGCGGAGAACCTGCTCGGCTCGGTCGAGGCGCAGCGCGGCGACGACCGTGCCGCGCGCCGCTGGCTCGACGCGGCGATCGGTTCGTTCGCCGCCGGCGACTCGTCCGCCCGCGGCATGGCGATGGTGAACCTGGCCGTCGTGCACGCGTACGCCGGGCGCTGCGACGACGCGCTCGCGACGGTCGCGGCGGTCCGCGCGCTGCCGGCCGCGCCCGACGCGCACTGGACGAGGTTCGTCGAGGGGCTCGTCGCGCGCATGCGCGGCGACCGCGGCGCCGCGGGCGATCCGCTCGACGACTCGATCGACGCGTTCGAGCGGGTCGGCTCCGCGTTCCATGCGTCACTCGCCCGGCTCGAGCGGGCGCTCGTCGCCCACGAATCCGGCGACGATGCGTTCGCGGGCGAGCTGGCCGCGCGGGTGCTCGCGGACGCCGACCGCGGCACCGCACCGCTCGTGCCGCACATCCGGGCGCGCGTGCTGACGGCTCGCCTGCTCGCAGCCCGCGGCGACGTCGATCGCGCGGCCGACGAGGCCCGTCGCGCGGCCGACGAGGCGTCCCGCACCGGATCCGTCGGCGCCGCCGCCGAGTCGGCCGAGGCGGTCGCGCTGCTCGTCGAGCACCACGACTCCGCCGGCGCCGAGCGCCTCGTCGCGGCCGCCGGCGCGCTCCGCGCCCGCCTCGAGCTCGCGCGCGACGACTGGGAGCTCGCCCGCTTCGGCCCGCTCGGCCCAGCGCCCGTGGCCGCCGACGCCGCGGACCTCGCCGCGCAGGCGCACGAGCTCGTGCTCGCGGCGCTCGCGGCCTCGCCGGCACGGCCCTTGAACGCCAGCCGACCCATGCGCTAGACACGAGACACCGCCCGAGACACGCGACGGCGCCGAGACGGATGCTCCACGCCGCACGGCTCCGGGAGGGGACGCACATGTCGGAGACGTCGTACGGAGTGCACTCCGAGGTCGGCCGCCTGCACAAGGTGCTCGTCTGCCGGCCCGGCCTCGGGCACGAACGCCTGACGCCGAGCAACAGCGACGCGCTGCTGTTCGACGACGTGCTGTGGGTGCAGAACGCGCAGCGCGACCATGCCGACTTCGTCGCCAAGCTGCGGGCCCGCGACGTCGACGTCGTCGAGCTGCACGACCTGCTGACCGAGACGCTCGCCGTGCCGGGTGCCCGCGACTGGCTGCTCGACCGCAAGATCACCGCGGCCGAGGTCGGCGGCGGGCTGGTCGCCGACACGCGCGCGTTCCTCGACTCACTCGCCGACGAGGTGCTGACCGAGTACCTCATCGGCGGGCTCTCGACGCGCGACCTGCCCGACGAGTTCCGCTCCCCGAGCTCGCCCTGGTGCGCGAGTCGGCCGGCCTCACCGAGTACCTGATGGCGCCGCTGCCGAACACGATCTACACGCGCGACACCACCTGCTGGATCTACGGCGGCCTCACCCTCAACCCGCTCTACTGGCCGGCCCGCCACGGCGAGACGCTGCTCATGCAGGCGATCTACGCGTTCCACCCCGACTACACGGGCAACACGATCTGGTGGGGCGACGCCGAGACCGACTGGGGTCGCGCGACCCTCGAGGGCGGCGACGTCATGCCCGTCGGCAACGGCGTCGTGCTCATCGGCATGAGCGAGCGCACCTCGCGGCAGGCGATCACGTCGGTCGCCGAGCGCCTCTTCGCGGCCGGCGCGGCCGAGCGGGTCGTCGTCGCGGGCATGCCGAAGCTGCGCGCGGCGATGCACCTCGACACCGTCTTCACGTTCGCCGACCGCGACCTCGTCACCTACTACCCCGACATCGTCGACGGCATCCACACCTTCTCGCTCAGGCCCGCGGATGCCGGCGGGCTCGACATCACCGAGGAGCAGGCGCCGTTCATCGACGTCGTCGCCTCGTCGCTCGGGCTGCCGAAGCTGCGCGCGGTCGAGCCCGGCGGCGGCTGGTACGCCGGCGAGCGCCAGCAGTGGGACAGCGGCAACAACGCCGTCGCGGTCGAGCCGGGCGTCGTGTTCACGTACGACCGCAACACGTACACGAACGAGCTGCTGCGCAACCAGGGCGTCGAGGTGATCGAGATCGTCGGCGGCGAGCTCGGCCGCGGGCGCGGCGGAGGGCACTGCATGACCTGCCCGATCGTGCGCGACCCGGTCGACTACTGAGGCGCGCGCCCGCAACCCCCTGCAGCGGCACGCGGCCCTCGCCTACGCTCGAAGACGACGTGGTTCGCGGGCGCCGGGCGCCCGGGAGGGGAGCGGGCATGTTCGGTCGGGGCAGGGCGAAGCGAGCGGATGCCGCCGAGGAGGCATCCGCCGAGGCCACCACCCAGGACGTGGTCGACGCACTCGCGCAGGGTCGCGACCGCGGCCAGGCGGACGCGGCCGCCGCGACGCTCGGCGCGCGCGGCGGGCCCAGGCGACTGACCTGGCCGGCGTGGAAGCTCGCGCTGTCTCGCACGATCCGCGAGTTCTCGCGCGACAAGGCGACCGACCTGGCCGCGGGCCTCACCTACTACTCGGTGCTCGCGCTGTTCCCCGGACTGCTCGCGATCGTGTCGCTGCTCGGGCTCGTGGGCCAGGCGGACGAGACGACCGACGCCGCGTTCGACCTCATCGGCGAGCTCGGCGGCGAAGACGTGATCGAGTCGGTGCGCGGGCCGATCGAGGGGCTGACCGCGTCCAGCGCATCCGCGTGGACCTTCACGGTGGGTCTCGTCGGCGCGCTCTGGTCGGCGTCGGGGTACGTCGGCGCATTCTCGCGCAGCATGAATCGCATCCTCGGGGTCGAGGAGGGTCGCGCGATCTGGAAGCTGCGCCCGTGGCTGCTGCTCGTCACGGTCGTGATCGTGCTGCTCGCGACCAGCGCGGGCCTGCTGCTCGTCATCTCGGGCCCGATCGCCTCGACGATCGGCTCGTTCGTGGGGCTCTCGGAGACCGCAGTCGCGATCTGGAACGCCGTGCAGCTGCCGGCGCTCGCGCTCATCACGGTGATCGCCATCGCGATCCTCTACTACGCGACGCCGAACGTGCGCCAGCGGTTCCGCATCCTGAGCGTCGGCGCGTTCCTCGCGATCGTCGTCTGGGGCCTGGCCTCGTTCGGCTTCGGCATCTACGTGTCGAACTTCGCGAACTACGACGCGACCTACGGCGTGCTCGGCGGCGTCATCGTGTTCCTGCTGTGGATGTGGATCTCGAACCTCGCGGTGCTCGTCGGCGCCGAGCTCGACACGGAACTCGAGCGGGCGCGCGAGCTGCAGATGGGCGTCGAGGCCGAGGTCGCCGTGCAGCTGCCGCTGCGCGACCGCTCGGGCATCGAGAAGCAGGCGCAGAAGGTGCGCGACGACGTGGCCCGGGCGATCGAGTTCCGGCTCGAGTCGGCGCAGAGCGCCAAGGTCGCCCGGCGGCGCGCCGAGCTCGCCGAGCAGGAGCGGGAGCAGCAGCAGAAGGAGCAGGCGAAGCGCTGACCCGCGCTTGTGGAGCGATACGCGCCCGGCGCCGACGCGCGCACTACCCTTGCGCAGGCGCCGCTCCCGACCGCGGCCGGAGAGGCGAGCGTGGACGACACGACCCAGCACGACACGACCGAACCCGAGACGACCGCCGCCGACCCGGCATCGCGGCCCGGAGCCGGCCACGTCGTCGCCACCCTCCTGCTGCTCGCCCTGTTCCTCGTCGTCACCGCGACCGTGAGCCTCGGCGGCGTGTTCCTGCCGTCGTTCACCGAGGACTGCATCACGGATGCCGCGTGCGACCGCGCGCGCATCGGCTGGGGCTCGCTCCTGGCGATCTTCGGCCCGTGGCTCGTCGCGCTCGTCGTCGTCATCTGGACGACGGTGCGGATGCTGCAGCGCCGCGCCGCCCGCCGCGTGCCCATCCTCGGCACCTTCGCGAACCTCGCCCTGTTCGCGCTCGGGCTCTGGCTCGCCGCATCCGGCGTGGGCTGACCGCACGGCCCGACCGCGCGCATCGGGCGCGCACTCAGCCGGCATGCGGTGCAATGGAAGGCATGCCCGCCCAGCCGATCACCGTCTCCATCCGCCGCGAGGTCGACCCCGACCGCATCCCCGAGGTGACGGCGTGGGTGCAGGCGGGCGTGAACCTCGCGAACCGCTACCCGGGCTTCCTCGGTTCGGGGTGGATCCGCGCGGGCGCCGACTCGCAGGTGTGGCACATGCTCTACCGGTTCGCGAGCGAGCAGACGCTCGCCGCGTGGGAGGACTCGTCGGAGCGCCGGTGGTGGCTCTCGACGGGCGAGGGACTCATCCGCTCCGAGCGCAGCACGCGCCGCACGGGCATCGAGGGCTGGTTCGACGAGCCGACGGGAGCGATCCCGACGGTGGGCGACGAACCCGCCGTGCCCCCGGCACCCCCGCGCTGGAAGCAGGCCGTCGCCATCTGGCTCGGGTTCTTCCCGGTGAACGTCGTGTTCTCGTACCTGGTCGGCGGCATCCCGGGCTGGGAGGCGCTGCCGATCTGGCTGCAGTCGCTCGCCCTCACGCTCGTGCTGACGCCGCTCATGACGTACTTCGTGCTGCCCTGGGTGACGCGCCTGCTGCAGCCGTGGCTGCATCGCGCGCGCTGAGCCGAGGGCGGGGCAGGGCGAGCGGATGCCCCTGAGCCGCGCGCTGCTCAGGCCGGCGCACCACCCGACGGCGGCGCGCCCGACCGCTCTGCGCGGTGCCCGATGCCGCGGATGCGCCGCGACAGTTCCGTCGCCGCACGATCGACCTCGGCGACGAGCGCGTCGCGGCGCGCCTCGTCGACCCGCTCGACCGGGAACGTGACGGCGATCGCCGCCGCCGGCCACCCCGTGTGGTCGAGCACGGCCACTCCGACCGACCCGAGCCCGGCGGTCACCTCGCCGTCCTCGGCCGCGTAGCCGTGCTCGCGCACCGCGGCGAGCACGGTGCGCAGGCGGCGCAGGCTCCATGCACCCGATGCCTCGGCGGCGGCGCCCGGCGCGTACGCCGACGCGTCGGGGTAGAGCGCGCGCACCTGCGCCGCGGGCAGTTCCGCGAGCATCGCGCGCCCGGTCGCCGTGAGGTGCGCGGGCAGGCGCACCCCGACGTCGGAGACGAGCGACGGCCGCCGCGGCGCACGCTCCTCGACGAGATACAGCACGTCGCGCCCGTGCAGCACCGCGAGGTGGCCGCTCTCGCCGGCGGCGTCGACGAGGCCCGCGACGAGCGGCGCGCCGAGCCGCGCGAGCGGCTGCTGCCGGCTGAAGCCCGAGCTCAGCTCGAACGCGGCGACGCCGAGCCCGTACCTGCGCTCCTCGGGCAGGTGCACCACGTAGCCGTGCTCGCCCAGGGTCGCGAGCAGGTGGTAGGCGGTCGAGCGCGGCAGGTCGAGCGCCGTCGCGATCGACGCGGCGGGCGCCGGCCCGCGCAGCGTCGCGAGGTGCGACAGGATGCGCAGCGCGGCATCCGCCGCCGGCACCTTCGGGGCGTGCGAGCCGTCCGGGATCACAGACTGAGGCTACTCCCGGTGCGGCTCCGGATGCCGCGCGGCGAGGTTGGATCGGAGCATGCGCACCACCCCCGCCCCGCGCCTCGCCGGCCCCGAGGCATCCGACCGCCCCGCGGTGACCATCGGCGCCGGCCCGCTCACGGTCGACGACGTCGTCGTCGTCGCCCGCCACGACGCCCCCGTCGAGCTGGACCCCGCCGCGCTGGCCGCGGTCGACGCCAGCCGCGCGATCGTCGACGGGCTCGCCGCCGACCCCGTGCCGCACTACGGCATCTCGACGGGCTTCGGCGCGCTCGCGACCACGTTCATCCCGGGCGACCGCCGCGCCCAGCTGCAGGCGAGCCTCGTGCGCTCGCACGCCGCGGGCTCGGGTGCCGAGGTCGAGCGCGAGGTCGTGCGCGCGCTCGTGCTGCTGCGCCTGTCGACGCTCATGACCGGCCGCACCGGCGTGCGCCCCGTCGTCTGCGAGACGTACGCCGCGATGCTGAACGCCGGCGTCACGCCGGTCGTGCACGAGTTCGGCTCGCTCGGCTGCTCGGGCGACCTCGCGCCGCTCGCGCACGTCGCCCTGGCCGCGATGGGCGAGGGCGAGGTGACGGATGCCACGGGCGAGCGCCTCCCCGCGGCATCCGCCCTCGAGGCCGCCGGCATCGCCCCGCTCGTGCTGCGCGAGAAGGAGGGCCTCGCCCTCATCAACGGCACCGACGGGATGCTCGGCATGCTCGCGCTCGCGCTGCACGACCTCGGTGCGCTGCTCACGACGGCCGACGTGGCCGCAGCCATGAGCGTCGAGGGGCTGCTCGGCACCGACGCCGTGTTCGCCGACGACCTGCAGGCGCTGCGCCCGCACCCCGGGCAGGCCGCGTCGGCGGCGAACCTGCGAGCGATGCTCGCGGGCTCGCCGATCATGGAGAGCCACCGCGGTCCGGAGTGCACGCGCGTGCAGGACGCGTACTCGCTGCGCTGCGCGCCCCAGGTGCACGGCGCGGCGCGCGACACGCTCGCCCACGCGGCATCCGTCGCCCGTGCCGAGCTCGCGAGCGCCGTCGACAATCCCGTGCTCACGCCCGACGGGCGGGTCGAGTCGAACGGCAACTTCCACGGGGCGCCCGTGGCGTACGTGCTCGACTTCCTCGCGATCGCGGTGGCCGACGTCGCCTCGATGAGCGAGCGGCGCACCGACCGCTTCCTCGACAAGGCGCGCAACCACGGGCTCCCGCCGTTCCTCGCGCACGAGGTGGGCGTCGACTCCGGGCTCATGATCGCGCAGTACACGGCGGCGGGCATCGTGTCGGAGCTGAAGCGCCTTGCGGCGCCCGCATCGGTCGACTCCATTCCGTCGTCGGCCATGCAGGAGGACCACGTGTCGATGGGGTGGGCTGCCGCGCGCAAGCTCCGGCGCGCGCTCGACGGGCTCACGCGCGTGCTCGCGATCGAGGTCATGACGGCGACGCGCGGGCTCGCGCTGCGGGCACCGCTGCGCCCGGCGGCCGGCACCGGCGCGGTCGCGACGCTCGTGGGCGGCGTGGTGCCGGGCCCGGGTGCGGACCGCTTCCTCGCGCCCGAGATCGACGCCGTGGTCGGGCTCGTGGCGGGCGGCGAGGTCGTGGCGGCCGCGGGCTCTGCGGTCGGAACCCTGCGCTGAGGGCGGCGGCGCCTGCCCCACCGCCGGGCGGATCCGCACGTCGGGCCGCGACTCGGCAGCGGCGCGCGCGGCGTCCGCACGCCTGACCGATCCGCGCCATTCACCGAAACGACCATTGTGCCGCTCTCACGGGGCTGTCAGACTGAGCCCGACGGTTCCCCGAACCCGACGATAGGCAGATGTGCACAGTGGCACCCAGTGAAGGCGACGCACACCGCCGGCTGAGGTACGGCCGGCGGTCGCTCCCTGTCACGGCGAGCCTCGCGGCCGCCGCGCTCGTGCTGATCGGCGCCCCGCTCGCTGCCGCCGAGGAGACCGGCACCTCCGAGACGCAGACCGAGTCGACCGCGACGCCGACGCCTGCGCCCACCGAGACGTCGAGTCCGGCGCCGACCGAGACCTCGACGCCCTCGCCGGACCCGTCGCCGACGCCCACCGAGACGTCCACGCCCACGCCGACCGAGACGTCCACGCCGACGCCGACCACCGAGCCCACCCCGAGCCCGACCGGCACCCCGCCGGCGCCGCCCGAGGAGACGAGCACGCCGACGCCGTCGCCCACCGGCACGCCCACTCCGACGCCCACCGGAACGCCGACGCCGTCGCCCACCGGCACCCCGTCGCCCACCGGCACGCCGTCACCCACGGGCACGCCGTCGCCGAGCGGCACGCCGTCGCCCACCCCGACCCCGAGCCCCGTCGCACCGCCGTCGCCGTTCTCGTACTCCTACTCGCTGTACCAGCCGCTGCTGTTCACCGGCACCGGCACGATCCGCACGACGGTCGACGCCGGCCCCTCGCCCCGACTGGTCGCCGCGCAGCAGCGCCTCGTCGACGCCCGCTCGGCGCTCCAGGACGCGCGTGACGCGCTCGCCGCCGGGCTCGCCGAGGTCGAGCGCGCGCAGGCCGTCGCCGATCGGCTCCAGCTCGCGGCCGACGCGGCCGCCGCAGAGGCCGACGAGGTCGCCGGGCTCTACCTGCACGCGGTGCGCGGCAGCCTCGACACCTCGACGAGCGCGCTCGACGTGCTCTTCGACACCGAATCCGACCTGCTCGGCGGCCTCTCCTCGGTCGATCGCGTGTCGGGCCTCACCGCCGACGTGTCCGCCCTCGCCGAGCTCGCCGAAGCCGCGCGCGACGCGGCCGACCGCGCCCAGGCTCGCGCCGACGCCGCCTACGAGGCCGTCGACGCAGTCGGCATCCCCGCCCTTCGCCAGGCCGTCGCCGACGCGGAGGACGCGGTCGACGACGCCCGTGACGCCGTGGACGACGCCCGCGACGAGATGGAGGCCGAGGCGAACGAGGTCGTGCTCGCCAACACGACCACGGCCTTCCAGTTCGAGAACCTCCCCACCGACTCCGGCCAGCTGAGCGAGCAGGGCTGGTCGGCACCCGCCAGCGGCTACCTCACCGACGGGTTCGGCCACCGCCCCGTGAAGCCGCTGCCGAGCGTGCAGGACTTCCACCGCGGCACCGACATCGCGAGCGCCTGCGCGAGCCCCGTCTTCGCGGCGACCGACGGCATCGTCGTGCAGGTCGGCCCGAACGGCACCTACGGCAACTGGATCCTGATCCAGCACGGCGACGGCGTCTCGACCGGCTACGCCCACCTCGCCACCGGCTCCTCGCTCGTCGCGCCCGGTGACGAGGTCGTCGCGGGCCAGACCATCGCCGCGGTCGGCAGCACGGGCGCATCGACCGGATGCCACCTGCACTACGAGGTGCGCCTCGACAACACGGCCATCGACGCGGTGCCGTTCATGCAGGCGCGCGGCGTGGTCCTCGGGTCGGCCTTCCTCGGGAACTTCGGGGGCTGACCCGATGCGTCCGGGATCCCGGACGACCTCCGAGGCATCCGCTCACCGCAGGCCCACCCGCCGGTGTGTGATCGGAACATGACCGATCACTCGCCCCGCACCGTGCGCGCCGCGCGCGGCACCGATCGCACCGCGCGCAGCTGGCAGACCGAGGCGCCGCTGCGCATGCTCATGAACAACCTCGACCCCGAGGTCGCCGAGCGCCCCGACGACCTCGTCGTCTACGGCGGCACCGGTCGGGCCGCGCGCAGTTGGGAGGCGTTCGACGCGATCGTCGACACCCTGCGCGACCTGGCCGACGACGAGACGCTGCTCGTGCAGTCGGGCAAGCCGGTCGGCGTGTTCCGCACGCACGAGTGGGCGCCGCGCGTGCTCATCGCGAACTCGAACCTCGTGGGCGACTGGGCGACGTGGCCCGAGTTCCGCCGCCTCGAGCAGCTCGGGCTCACGATGTACGGGCAGATGACCGCCGGATCGTGGATCTACATCGGCACCCAGGGCATCCTGCAGGGCACCTACGAGACGTTCGGCGCGGTCGCGCGGTCGATCGCCGCCCGCCGGGCACTCGCCGAGGGCCTCGACGCGTCGGTGCACGTGACGGATGCCTCGCTGGCGCACACCCTCACCCTCACCGCCGGGTGCGGCGGCATGGGCGGCGCACAGCCGCTCGCGGTGACCATGAACGGCGGCGCCGTGCTCATCGTCGACGTCGACGAGACGCGGCTGCGCCGCCGGGTCGAGCACGGCTACCTGCACGAGGTCGCCCTGTCGCTCGACGCCGCGGTGTCGCGCGTGCTCGCCGCGAAGGCGGCGGGCGAGGCGCTGTCGGTCGGCGTCGTGGGCAACGCAGCGACCGTGTTCGACGAGCTGCTCGCAGGCGGCGTGCCGATCGACATCGTGACCGACCAGACCAGTGCGCACGACCCGCTCTCATACCTGCCGGAGGGCGTCTCGGTCGAGGAGTGGCGCGAGCTCGCGGCATCCGACCCCGAGGGCTTCACCGAGCGCTCGCGCGCGTCGATGGCGAAGCACGTCGCCGCGATGGTCGGCTTCCAGGACGCGGGCGCCGAGGTGTTCGACTACGGCAACTCGATCCGCCGCGAGGCGGAGCTCGGCGGGTACGACCGGGCGTTCGCGTTCCCGGGCTTCGTGCCCGCGTACATCCGCCCGCTGTTCGCCGAGGGCAAGGGCCCGTTCCGCTGGGCCGCGCTCTCGGGCGACCCGGCCGACATCGCGGCGACCGACCGGGCGATCCTCGAGCTGTTCCCCGACGACGCGCACCTGCGCCGCTGGATCACGCAGGCGGGCGAGCAGGTGCACTTCGAGGGGCTGCCCGCGCGCATCTGCTGGCTCGGCTACCAGGAGCGGCACCTCGCGGGGCTGAGGTTCAACGAGATGGTCGCGTCGGGCGAGCTGTCGGCGCCGGTCGTGATCGGCCGCGACCACCTCGACTCGGGGTCGGTCGCCTCGCCCTACCGCGAGACCGAGGCGATGGCAGACGGATCGGACGCGATCGCCGACTGGCCGCTGCTCAACGCGCTGCTGAACACGGCGTCGGGCGCGACCTGGGTGTCGCTGCACCACGGCGGCGGCGTCGGCATCGGCCGCTCGATCCACGCCGGGCAGGTCGTCGTCGCCGACGGCACCGAGCTCGCCGCCGAGAAGATCGCGCGCGTGCTCGTCAACGACCCGGGCACCGGCGTGATGCGCCACGTCGACGCCGGCTACGACCGCGCGGTCGAGGTCGCCCGCGAGCGCGGCCTCCGCGTCCCCATGCTGGACGGCTGACGCGATGCGGCGCGATCGCATGCTGCTCGTCGGCATCGGGGAGCTGGTCACCAACGATCCCGCGCCGGGGCGCGAGGGCGGGCCGCTCGGCATCGTGCGCGACGCCGCCGTGCTGGTCGACGGCGACCGCATCGCCTGGGTCGGCGCCGACACGCACGCGCGCGAGCGCGTCGCCCGGCACCCGGGCCGCGACGACCGCGAGGAGGGCGAGGAGCATCGCGAGCTCTGGGACGATCCGGTCGACGTGGTCGACCTGGCGGGCGGATGCCTCGTGCCGGGGTTCGTCGACTCGCACACGCACCTCGTGTTCGGCGGGGACCGAGCCGACGAGTTCGCGGCCCGCATGGCCGGGCGGGCGTACGAGGCCGGTGGCATCCGCTCGACCGTGGCGGCGACCCGCGCCGCGAGCGACGACGACCTGCGGGCCCGGCTCGCCGGGTTCGTCGCCGAGCTTCGCGCGCAGGGCACCACGACGTTCGAGGTGAAGACCGGGTACGGGCTCACCGTGGCCGACGAGGAGCGGCTCGCGCGCCTCGCAGCCGAGGTCACGCCCGAGGTCACCTTCCTCGGCGCGCACGTGGTGCCGGCCGAGTACGCCGACCGCCCCGACGAGTACATCGACCTGGTCGTCGGGCCGATGCTCGACGCCTGCGCCCCGTACGCGCGCTGGATCGACGCGTTCTGCGAGCGCGGCGCCTTCACCGCCGAGCAGTCGCGCCGCGTGCTCGAGGCGGGCGCGGCCCGCGGTCTCGGCGTGCGCGCGCACGGCAACCAGCTCGGCCCGGGCGAGGGGGTAGGGCTCGCGGTCGCGCTGGGCGCGGCATCCGTCGACCACTGCACGTACCTGTCCGATGCGGACGTGGTCGCCCTCGCGGCATCCGACACCGTGGCGACCCTGCTGCCCGGCGTCGAGTTCTCGACCCGGCAGCCGTATCCCGATGCACGCCGCCTCATCGACGCGGGCGTGCGCGTGGCACTCGCGAGCGACTGCAACCCGGGGTCGAGCTTCACGAGCTCGATGCCCTTCTGCATCGCGGTCGCGGTGCGCGAGATGGGCATGACCCCGGGCGAGGCGCTGCACGCGGCGACCGCCGGCGGGGCGGCTGCGCTGCGGCGCGACGACGTGGGCGCGATCCGGCCCGGCGCGCGGGCCGACCTCGTCGAGCTCGCCGCACCGAGCCACGTGCACCTGGCCTACCGGCCGGGCGTGCCGCTCGTGCGCCGCGTCTGGAAGGACGGCGCGCCGGCGTAGGGCAGCACCCGCCCCAGCACGTCAGCCGACGGGCGCCGGCTTCGGCGCGGTCTCACCGCCGTACTGCGCGACCTTCTGCCCCTTGTGCTTGCTCAGGTAGATGATCACGAAGAGGAGCGCGAGCCCGCCCGCGAGGATCTTGCCGAAGAGGATGAGCGACGCGAGGAGCGGGTCATCGGTGCCGCCGACGGTGGCGAAGTCCCACAGCGCGTGCACGAGCATCGCCCAGACGATCGAGCCGGAGGAGCGACGGACGAGGTAGTAGACCGTGCCCGCGCCGAAGGTGAAGAAGAACTGGAGGACCACCCCGAGGCCGGCGCCGGTGAAGAAGTTGGCGAGGTGCATGCCCGCGAACAGCAGCGTACTGAACAGCCACACCTTCGTCTCGGTCAGCTCGCTGCCGCGGAAGCCGACGATCGGGACGCCTCGGGTCGCGAGCTCCTCGCAGAACCCGACGAGCAGCGTGCCGAGGGCCAGGTAGAGCACCATCGTCGGGGTGAACCCCTCGAAGCCCCTCAGGATGATGATCGCGACCGACGCGACTACCAGGAGCGCGCCGGGGATGATCAGCCACCGCGGCGCGCGCTGCTTCTCCACGAGCACGGGCCGCCACCAGCCGAGGAAGGTCGTGGCCACGACGAGGAACACCGCTCCGATGGCCAGCGGGATGACGATCCAGTTGAGGATCGACGACTCGGACTCGCCGAGACGGAGGTAGTCGATCCCCAGCAGGAGCTGGACGCCGATGATGAGGATCAGGTAGGCGAGGAAGACGACGAGGCCGATCCACGACTTGGGCTTGACGCGCACTGGTGCTCCTTGGGTGGGTGTTGGTTGCGACCATAGCGGCGATCGCAGTCGGGCGGTTCGCGCGCGCGCCCCTGTGGAGAACCGAGGGCCGCTCGAGAACGCGCCCGGGCCTGGTGTCAGCCCTTCGGGGTGTCGAGGCGCACGTCGACCGGGATCGCCGCGACCGTCTCGGCCCAGTGCGTCACGTCGAAGTCGAACTCGGCGACCGCGCACGTCGGCATGCGGCCGATCGAGCCCGAGAGGGCGTATGCCAGATCCGACATGCCCGGGTCGTGGGCCACGATCATGCCCGTGCCGACCGACTCGTCGAACTCCTCGGCGACGAGGCGAAGGGTTGCGGCGGATGCCCCGTAGAGCCGCTCCTCGAGCACGAGCCGCTCCGCGCCGAGGCCGAGCGCCTCGGCGAGCGCCGCCGCCGTGGTGCGCGCCCGTACCGCGGTGCTCGACCGGATCGCGTCGGGCACGACCCCGCGTTCGGCGAGTCGCCGGCCCATCTCGGGGGCATCCCGCTGACCGCGCTCGTTCAGTGGACGCTCGTGGTCGTCGAGGCGTGCGTCGCCCCAGTCGGACTTCGCGTGCCGCACCAGGATGAGCGTCTTCACGGCCTGCTCCCCTCGCCGAGATCCGCGGCCCGGCGCCGCGGTGGTACGCAGATCCTTTCACGCGCACGGCACGGTCGCGACCGGCGCTGTCGCGACCGGCGCCGTCGCGACCGGCGCCGGCGCGCCGACCTCAGCGGAGCGCGACCCCGGCGAGCCACTCGAGCACGCACAGCGCGGCGAGGCGCACGGTGCGTCCGTCCGGGGCATCCGTCGTCGCGTCGATCTCGACGAGGTCGGCGGTGCGCACCCGGACGTCGGCGCCCGCCGCACGCACGAGCGCCCGCAGCTCCCACGCCTGGAGTCCGCCGGGCACCGACGCCGGGCACGCCGGCGCCACCGATCGGTCGCACGCGTCGACGTCGACATCGAGGTGCACGGGTCCGCCGCCGACCCCCGCGATCGCGACCGCCTCGGCCATGACGTCGGCCGGTCGACGCCCGTGCAGCTCGTCGCGGTGCATCACCGTGATGCCGAGGTCGGCCGCCCGCCGCGCGTACGCAGCCGAGTTCGCGAAGTCGGCGATGCCGATCTGCACGATGCGCGCCGGGTCGAGCCCGGCCTCCACGAGCCGCCTGACGGGTGACCCGTTCGAGACGCCGTCGCGCAGGTCGTAGTGCGCGTCGATCGTGACGAGTCCGGCCCGCCCGAGCTGATCACCCCACGCCCCGAGCGCGGTCGCGTACGTCACCGAGTTGTCGCCGCCGAGCGCCATCAGGGTCGACGATCGTCGCAGGGCCGCCGCGACCGCGGCGACCGTGGCCGCCTCCCCCGCCTCCCCGTCGGGCTCGTCGATGTCGCCGAGGTCGACGCAGCGCATCGCACCCAGGTCGAGCGGGGCGGATGCCTCGGGCCGACGCGCGCCCGCATGCCCGTGCACGTGCACCCCCGAGCGCGTCGCACGGTGCTCGACCTCGGCCGCCGACCCCTCGTGCCGCCGGTCGGGCACGAGCGCCGGGCTGTACCGGCGCAGCGCCTCCCGCACGGCCGCGGGCGTCGTGTCGGCGCGCGTCGGTGACAGCGAGGTGCGGAACGCGGGCACGCCGAGGAGCGCCAGGTCGAACCGGTCGTCGGGACCCGAGGCATCCGCCGCCGGCCAGTCGCCCGCGCGCGGCCAGAGCGGGTCGTGCGACAGCGCGGGCCCGGTCATGCGATGCGCCCCAGCAGCTCGCGCTCGCGCTCGGCGCTCATGCCGGCCCGTCTCTCGGCGTGCAGCCCGTCGGCCTGCTCCCACGCGAGCACGCTCTCGAGCAGTTCGCGAGGTGGCCGCAACCTGAGGCCCGCCGCCTCGGCCGCCGACACCGATCGTGAGAAGAATCCGGCGGTGCCGTCGCCGGGCAGCCAGAACGGCAACTCGAGCGGGCCGACCTCCTGCTCGACGAGCCACTCCGACGAGACCCGCACGACCTCGCCCATGTGCCCGCCGACCTCGCGCGAGTCCTCGACCCAGTGCGCGAACGGCACGATCGGGCTGACGGCGTTGAACGGTCCGGCGATGCCCTGCTCCGCCGCGTCGAGCAGCCACGCGACGAGGTCGCGCACGTCGATCACCTGGGTCGCGGCGGCGGGCGTGTCGGGTACGAGCAGCGGTGCCTCCGGGTCGCGCGCGGCGCGCCGCACCCAGTAGCCGGAACGCCCGGTGTGGTCGCCGGCCCCGCCGATGATGCCCGGGCGCGACAGGTGCAGCCGGTCGCCGACGACCTCGGCCGTCGCCTGCTCGCACGCCTCCTTCGCCGCGCCGTACACCTCGATGTCGGCCGTGTCGCCGTCGTGCGGCGCGAGCAGCTCGGCGCTCTCGCCCTCGCCCGCGAGGTCGTTGCGCGCGTACACGCTGCCCGACGACACGTACGTCCAGTGCCGTGCTCGCGGCCCGATCGCGCGCACCGCGTCCCGCACGAAGCCCGGCTGCCACGACACCTCGAACACCGCGTCCCAGTCGCGCCCGGCGACGGCGTCGTACGCGCCGGGTGCGCTGCGGTCGGATGCCACGAGCTCCGCGCCGTCCGCCACCGCGCCCGCCTCGCCGCGCGCCAGGCAGGTCACCGTGTGCCCGCGCTCCAGCGCCGTCGCCGCGATCGTCTGCCCGAGCCAGGCGGTGCCGCCCAGGATGAGGATCTCCATCCCCCCATCAGAGCAGGTGAGCGGATGCCGCGCCAGCACGGTCTCCGCCGGGCCGACCGACCGGCCGCCCAGGGGCATCCGCTCGACCCTGCCCGCGTCTCGGGCGGTGATCAGGCCTCGAATCGCGCTGCGACCTCGTCGGAGGTCGCAGCGCGCACGCGCGCCTTCTGGTCGTCGGGCATGTCGTCGAGCTCGTCGAGGCGTGCGAGCGGATGCCAGAACACCTCGGATGCCTCGCCGTCGGCCGGGTACGGGTCGCCCGAGACGTAGCGGCAGCGGAACGTGAGGTCGAGGTACGCGGTGCGGTCGCCGTTCGGGTACGTGATCTCGGGGGTCGTGTGCACCCAGGCGAGGCGCTCGACCTCGACCTGCACGTTCGCCTCCTCGAGCGCCTCGCGCACGGCGGTCGTGGCGGGCTCCTCACCGGGCTCGATGATGCCCGAGATCGGTGCGAGCCGGCCGTTGTCGCTGCGACGGCCGAGCAGCACCTCGTCGTCGCGGATGATGACGGCGGTCACGCCCGAGAGCCAGAGCGGAGCGGTGCCGATCGAGCGGCGCAGGTCGACGATGAAGTCGGGGATGGGCATGGTCCGAGCGTAGGGGAGACATCCGGAGCGGATCGCGGGAACATCGGGGGAGGCGTTCGCGTTGGCGTTGACTGATACCCCTAGGGGTATAGGTTGCGAAGCGAGGGAGCGATCATGGCACACGCACACGAGCCGCAGGCCGGCACGGAGCACGACACGCACGAGCACGACATGCACGAGCACGAGGCGCACCAGCACCACGAGCACGCGGCGCACGAAGGCCACGACACGCACTCCGGCCACGGCGGGCACGGTGGCCACGGCGATCACGTCGGCCAGTTCCGTCGCCTGTTCTGGATCATGCTCGTGCTCGCCGTGCCCACGGTCGCGCTGAGCCCGATGTTCGCGATGCTCCTCGGCTACGAGGTGCCGACGACCGGGCTGGTCGCCTGGATCGTGCCCGTGCTCGGCACCGTCATGTACTTCTGGGGCGGCTGGCCGTTCCTCACCGGCGCGGTCGGCGAGCTCCGCGCGAAGTCGCCCGGCATGATGCTCCTCATCGGGCTCGCGATCACGGTCGCCTACGTCGCGTCGCTCGGCGCGAGCCTCGGCCTGCTCGACCACCAACTCGAGTTCTGGTGGGAGCTCGCGCTGCTGATCGTGATCATGCTCCTCGGCCACTGGATCGAGATGCGCTCGATCATGCAGGCGTCGTCGGCCCTCGACGAGCTCGCCGCGCTGCTGCCCGACGAGGCCGAGCGCGTGACCGACGACGGTACCGAGACGGTCTCCACCGCCGACCTCGCGGTGGACGACGTGGTCGTCGTGCGCCCTGGCGGCCGGGTGCCGGCCGACGGCGAGGTCACCGAGGGAACCGCCGAGATGGACGAGTCGATGATCACGGGCGAATCCACCACGGTCTCGCGCGGCCCGGGCAGCACGGTCGTCGCGGGCACCGTCGCGACCGACACCGCGATCCGCGTGCGGGTCACGGCTGTCGGCGACGACACCGCGCTCGCCGGCATCCAGCGACTGGTCTCCGACGCGCAGGCGTCGAGTTCGCGCGCCCAGCGCCTCGCCGATCGCGCCGCGGGCTGGCTGTTCTGGTTCGCCCTCGGCGCCGCCGTCATCACGGCGATCGCCTGGACGCTCGTCGGCAGCCCCGACGACGCCGTGGTGCGCACCATCACCGTGCTCGTGATCGCCTGCCCCCACGCGCTCGGCCTCGCCATCCCGCTCGTCGTCTCGATCGCGACCGAGCGCGCGGCGAAGGGCGGCGTGCTCGTCACCGACCGCATGGCGCTCGAGCAGATGCGCACCATCGACACCGTGCTCTTCGACAAGACGGGCACGCTGACGAAGGGCGAGCCGACGGTGACGGATGCCGCCGCGGCGGACGGCCACGACACCGACCAGGTGCTGGCGATCGCGGCTGCGGCCGAGGCCGACTCGGAGCATCCGCTCGCCCGCGCCATCGTCGCGCACGCCGACGAGCACGGCGTCGACGTGCCGCGCGCGACGGACTTCTCCTCCGCGCCGGCGGTGGGCGTGCGCGCCACGGTCGACGGCCGCACGGTGCGGGTCGGCGGCCCGGCGATGCTCGAGGAGGAGGGCTTGGCGCCGCTCGAGGCATCCGCCGACTGGTCCGCTCGCGGCGCGACCGTGCTGCACGTCGTCGCCGACGGCGAGGTCGTCGGAGCGCTCGCGCTGGCCGATGAGGTGCGCGAGGAGTCGCGTCAGGCGATCGACGCGCTGCACGCGCTCGGCATCGGCGTGGTCATGATCACGGGCGACGCCGAGCCGGTCGCGCAGGCGGTCGCCGACGACCTCGGCATCGACCGGGTGTTCGCGCAGGTGCGTCCGGAGGACAAGGCCGACCGGGTCGCGACGCTGCAGCGCGAGGGCCGGAGCGTGGCGATGGTCGGCGACGGCGTGAACGACGCGCCCGCACTGGCGCAGGCCGACGTCGGGCTCGCGATCGGCGCCGGCACCGATGTGGCGATCGCGTCGGCGGGCGTCGTGCTCGCGTCGTCCGACCCGCGCTCGGTGATCTCGGTGATCGAGCTCTCTCGTGCGTCGTACCGAAAGATGCAGCAGAACCTCTGGTGGGCGGCCGGCTACAACCTGGTCTCCGTGCCGCTCGCGGCGGGCGTACTCGCGCCGATCGGGTTCGTGCTGCCGATGTCGGTCGGGGCGATCCTCATGTCGGCGTCGGCCGTGGTGGTCGCGGTCAACGCGCAGCTGCTGCGCCGCCTCGACCTGCGGCCCGAGGTCTCCACCCGCGCCGTGCTCGACCGCGAGGGCGGCCGGCCTGCGGCGACCCGCGAGGAGCGCGAGCCGGTGACTGCCCGGTAGGGGCGACCCGGCACGTGCCGGGCGACCCGGCCAGTCTGGCGCGAGCGGGCCAGCCTTCCACGGCTGGCCCGCTCGCCGACGACTGGCCCGGGAACCGGGCACGTGCCGCGGCGGGACAGCGGGCGGGAGCGTCAGCGCGCGTCGGGTGTGACCTCGCGCGCGCGACGGATCATCTCGTCGAACGCGTCGAGGTCGAACGCGTCGAGCCGGGTGATGCTCACCGCGGCCGAGCCGACCTTCACGCGCCCGAGCCGCGGCGCAAACGTCTTGACGAGGTACGCGCCGTCGTCGACCGCGTTGACGTAGACGCTGACGTGCTGCTGCTGCGCGGCGAGCCCCACGAGGAACCAGTCCACGTCGGCGCCGCGCGGGCGCGGCTGCGTGATCGCGCCGTACCCGATGATGCGCTGCTCGGTGCCGCCCCAGAACACGCCCTCCCACAGCACGCGCTCGAGCCCCGCGAACTCGCGCGCGATCCGTGCATCGAGCACGCGCATCGCCTCGCCGCGCTCCCCCTCGAGCGACGCCAGGAATGCGTCGACATCCGTCTCGGTGCGCTCCATGGCGACCCCCTTCACCATGATTCTCCCCCACTCCGACGCCGCCCGCTCGACATCCCGCCGCAGCGCGGGTGCGCAAACGGTGGCTACCAGTCCCGTTCACCACGATTTGCGCACCAGCAGCGGCCGTGAAGGATCGGCGTTGGTGCGCGAACTGTGGTCATCCGGGTGGGAGACCACGTTTTGCGCACCAGCGGCGAGGCGCAGGGGGCAGAGCCGAGCGGATGCCCCGGGTCGACGTCACTCGGCGACCCGGGGCGAAGCGCTACTCGGCCGGCGAGCCCGACGCGGCGGCTGCCGCCGCGGCCTCCTCGTCGGCCCGCTTCTGCGCCCGCTTCAGCTCGCGCTTCGCGCGCCGCTTCTCGCGCCCGCCCTCGACGAGGAAGTACAGCACGGGCAGCACGATGAGCGTCAGCACGGTCGACGACAGCAGGCCGCCGATCACGACGATCGCGAGTGGCTGCGAGATGAACCCGCCGGTGCCCGTGATGCCGCTGGCCATCGGGATGAGCGCGAAGATCGTCGCGAGCGCCGTCATGAGGATCGGGCGCAGACGCCGGGACGCACCGTGCAGCAGCGCGTCCTTCACGTCGTACCCGCGATCTCGATACTGGTTCACGAGGTCGATGAGCACGATCGCGTTCGTCACCACGATGCCGACGAGCATGAGCACGCCGATGAGCGACGAGACGCCGAAGGGGATGCCGACCGCGAGCTGCAGCAGGATGGCACCGGTCGCCGCGAACGGCACCGAGACGAGCAGCAGCAGCGGCTGCAGCAGCGAGCGGAACGTCGCCACCATGACGATGTACACGATGAGGATCGCCGCGAGCAGCGCGAGCCCGAGCTGCGTGAACGCCTCCTCCTGGTCGCTCGTGACGCCGCCCACGGTGGCGCTCGTGCCGGCCGGCAGGTCGGCCTCCTCGAGCGCGGCGGTCACGGCGAACGACGCCGCACCCACGTCGGCCTGGTCGGGCGACGCGGTGACGGTCGCGCTGCGCAGGCCCTGCACGGTCGTGATCGACGCGGGGCCGTCGGTCTCGTCGACCTCGGCGAGCTCGTCGAGCTCGACCACGCCGGCCGGGGTCGGCACGGGCAGCTCGCGGAGCTCCTCGACCGTCGCGGGCGGGTCGTCGCTCGCGACGTAGATGGTGAGGAGGTCCTCGTCGATCTGCACGCTGCCCGCGGCCTGCGGCTGCATGGCGGATGCCACGAGCGAGCTCAGCGCGAACTCCGAGTACCCGGCGTCCGCCGCGGCCTCGCGGTCGACGACCACGCCGATGAACGGGCGCGTCTCCGACAGGTTCGAGGTCACCTCGACGATCTCGGGCAGCCCGTCGAGCGCCTCGACCACGGCCTCCGACGCCTCGCGCAGGTCCGCGTCGTTGCCGGCGGTGACGTCGATGAGGATGTCGCTCGAGAACCCGCCCTGCTGCGCCGACAGCACGAGCTCGCCGACGTCGCCGAGCGCGTCGAGCTCGTCGCGCACCTCGGCCTGGAGGGCGTCCTGGTCGGCGTGCTCGTCGGTGGTGATCGAGTACGTGATGGTGCTGCCGGCACCGCCGCCGAGGCCGAGCTGGATGTCGGTGCCGCCGCCGATGGAGGTCAGCACGATCTCGACGCCCTCGGTGTCCCGCAGGGTCTCCTCGACCTCGGTCGAGGCCGCGTCCATCTCCTCGAGGGAGGTGCCCGCGGGCAGCTCCTGCGTGACCTGGAAGGTGTTCTGTCCGGTGGCGCCGATGAAGTTCGTCGGCATGAGCGGGTAGAGCGCGAACGTGCCCACGAGCACGAGCACCGCGGCGACGAGCGTGAGCCAGCCGTGGCGGAGCGTCCAGCCGATGATCGGCAGGTAGCCCTTCTGCAGGCGGCCGGGGTGCTCGAGCTCGTCCTCGCCGGTCTCCTCGGCGAGGGCCTCGGTCGAGGCCGAGCCGTCCTTGCGGGTGAGCTTGGCGGGCTTCAGGAACCAGTACGCGAGCACCGGCACGATCGTGAGCGACACGAAGAGGGATGCCGCGAGGGCGATCGCCACGGTTAGCGCGAAGGGTCGGAAGAGCTCGCCCGTCGGGCCGCCGACGAGCGCGACCGGCAGGAAGACCGCGATGGTCGTGACGGTCGACGCCGTGATCGCGCCGGCCACCTCGCGCACGGCCTTCACGATGGTCGGCACCTTCTCGACGCCCTCGACGAGATGTCGCTTGATGTTCTCGATGACGACGATGGAGTCGTCGACCACGCGTCCGACCGAGATGGTCAGCGCGCCGAGCGTCAGGATGTTCAGGCTGTAGTCGGTCGCCCAGAGCCCGATGAACGTGATGAGCACCGAGGTCGGGATCGAGATCGCCGTGACCAACGTCGCGCGCACCGACAGCAGGAACACGAGGATGACGAGCACCGCCATCACGAGGCCGAGCATGCCCTCGACGGCGAGGGTCTCGATCGACTCCTCGATGAACGGCGACTGGTCGAACACGACGGTGAACTCGGCGCCGGGGAACTGCGAGGCGATGTTCGCCTCGAGGTCGGCCATGGCGTCCTGCACGGCCGTGGACACGTCGACCGTGTTCGCGGCGGGCAGCTTGGTGATCGAGAGCGTGAGCGCGGGCTCGCCGTTCACGCGCGAGATCGAGGTCTCGGGGTTGTCGACGAGCTCGACGGATGCCACGTCGCCGATCGTCGGCGCGGGCGAGACGGGCACCGTGACGGTGCCCGTCGAGGTGCCGAGGCCCGTGCCGGCACCGGCATCCGCCCCCGCTCCGGCCTCGAGCCCGGTGCCCGCACCGGCATCCGCCCCCGGCACCTGACCTGCGCCGGCATCGGGAGTGGGCGCGGCGACCTGCTCGGTCGCGCCGAGCAGCGGGAGGTCGGCGACGTCGTCGACGGAGGTGAGGCGATCACCCGACTGCACGGCGTAGGAGATGCCGTCCTCGGTGATCTCGCCGGCGGGCAGGAGCACGCCGTTCTGCTGGAGCGCGCTCGTGATGGCCTGCGTGGTGAGGCCGAGCGCGGCGAGCTCCTCCTGGTCGGGCACGATCGTGACGCGCTGGCCGATCTCGCCGATGACGCTCGCCTCGCGCACGCCGTCGATCTCGTTGAGCTCGCCGACCGTGGTGCGGTTCAGCGCGTCGGAGAGCGCGGAGGTGTCGTCGGTGCCGCTGACCGCGATGGCGATGACCGGGAAGTCGTCGAAGCTGAACGCGACCACGGCGGGGTCGACGTCGTCGGGCAGCTGCGACGAGATGCGGTTGATCGCAGTCGTCATCTTCTGCTCGGCGGTGGCGAGGTCGGTCTCGTAGTCGAACGTCGCGGTGACGACCGAGATGTTCGTCGAGCTCGTCGAGCTGGTCGATTCGAGGCCCGCGATGCCGCGCAGCGACGTCTCGATCGGCGTGGAGACGTCGTTCTCGACGACCTCCGGCGCGGCGCCCGGGTACGTGGTGACGACCGAGAGCTGCGGGAACGCGATCGAGGGGATGAGCTCCTGCTTGAGCAGCGTCAGCGAGACTCCGCCGAAGATCGCGACCACGATCGTGACGAGCGCGATGAGAGCGCGGTTCTTCAGGCTGGCCTGCGCGAGGAGATGCATTCGTCGATTCTCGCATTGCAGCGAGTGCAAGAAGTAACGGGAACCTGTGAGCGCGGGGCACGGTGCGCACGATGCGCCCCGCGAACGACGAGCGCCGGCCGGGCGGCGTGGTGCGCCACCCGGCCGGCGCCGGTCATGTCCCGCGGGTTCAGCGGAACGCGGGGATCACCTTCTTGGCGTCGCCGAGCCGCAGGAACACGGTCTCGCCGGTGGCGTCGTCGACGCCGTCGTTGTCGGTGACCGCGTAGACCTGGCGGTCGATGCCGATGGTGAAGCCCTCGAGCTTCTCCTGGGTCCAGCCGTTCACGGCCTGGAGTGCGGGCAGCACGTCGATCGCGAGCAACTTCTCGAGGATGGGCAGCTCGCCCTCACCCGGCAGCTCGTCGGGGACCTCGACGGTGATGACGGTCTTCAGCGCGGCATCCGGGCCATTGAGCTTGTCGCGCTCGATGAGGGCCAGGGTGTCGTCGTCGATCGCGGTGATCTCCGACAGGCCGATCCAGTCGCCGGGGGCGTCCGTCTCCTCGAGTTCGATGCCGAAGAACGCCCACGTGCCGCCCGAGACGTCGTAGCGCCCGATGCGCGCCACGTTGCCCTCGTACAGCTCGAGGCTGCCGGCGCCGACCGACGGGTCGACCCACAGCGGGCGCTGGATCGCGACCCAGAGCGCCTCCTCGTCGGTGCCCTCGCCGGTGATCGTCACGCCCTCGAAGCCCCAGTTGCGCACGTGCGCCGCGACCTCGGCCGGCAGCGACACCGTCTCGACGACCTCGCCCGAGGCGTCGATGCGCACCAGCGCGTTCGCCGGCCCGGTCGCGCCCTCGACCGCGAGCCAGAAGCCGCCGCCCTCGAGCGCCTGCAGGCCCTCGACGTCGTACTCGGCCGGCTCGCCGCCGTCGGTCACGACGAGCGAGTCGACGATGACGGCCGGGCCCTGCTTGTCGGAGACGTCGACGGTGAACACCGTGCTCGGGGTGAGCGCGTTGTCGCTCGCCGCGTAGACGACCTTCTTGTCGTTCGGGTCGGCCGAGAGCGCACCGAGCGCCGACCAGCCGATGGGGAGGCCGTCGACGTCGGCCGAGACGATGCTCGGCTGCGACGGCCGACCCTTCTGCACCTCGTAGATGTTCACCGCGGCGCGCACGAGGGCGTCGGAGTCGTCCTCCTCGCTCGACACGATGAGCAGGTCACGGCTCGGCACCGGCAGGATGCCCTCGGGGCCGTTGGTCGCGAAGAGCAGCTGCTGGAACTCCGGCGCGGTCGGGTCGCTCACGTCGTAGACCGCGATGAAGTTCGACCGCTCGGAGGCGACGAACGCGGTCGGCACGCCGTCGAACTCGGCGATCGCGAGGCCCTCGGGCTCGGCGCCCTTGTTGTCGGCGCGGCCGTCGTTGTAGAGGCCGTGGGCGATCGCGAGGTGCTCGAACGTGTCGCCCGCGTCCCAGACGACCTCACCGGTGGCGGCGTCGAAGATCGACCAGCCGCGGCTGCCGCCCTTCCAGTCGCCCTCGTTGGCGGTCGCGACGTACCGGTCGCCGATCCAGCCGATGGCGTCGGGCTCGCGCGGCACCTCGATGGTGTCGGTGAGCTCGATCGCCCCGTCGTCGTCGGTGTCGACGTTCGGGATCACCGGCGAGCCGAGCTCGAACGCTCCCGTCACGGTGCGCGTCGCGAGGTCGATCGTGACGAGGCCGTTGTTCTCCTGGAGCGACACGGCGAGCTGATTGGCGTCGTTGATGTCGACGTACTCGGGCTCGGGGTCGCTCGGGGTGTCGATGCCGGCGGCGGTGAGGATGTCGCCCGCAGCGCCGTCCACCAGCGAGACCGGGTCGAGGCTCCACGTGCCCGGGTCGGCCGGCGTTCCGCCGAACGTGATGACCTGCACGAAGCCGGCGGGCGCCTGGGGCAGGTCGCCCTCCTCGCCGACGCCGCCGTCGGCCGGGAAGTCCTCGTTGCGCTGGTTCTCCATGGCGATGGCCGCGTAGGCGCCGTCGGGGCTGACGGCGATCGAGTCGGGCTGGCCGGCCAGGTCGAACGTGGCGACGACATCGTGGCTGACGGCGTCGACGACCACGAGCTCGCCCGAGCGCGGCTTCGAGGCGAGCGTGTCGGCGTCGTAGTCGGTCGTGTCCACGACCACGAGCACGTAGCCGCCCACGGCGGCGACCGAGGTCGGCGACGCCTCGGAGGCATCCGTGATCTCGTCGAGGGCCAGGGTGCCCGCGCCGACCGGGTTCGACGGGTCGGTCACGTCGACGAAGCCGATGCGCTCGCCCGCGGCATCCGTGTAGATGACGGTGTTGCCGTCGGGGCTGATCGCCGAGATCTCGGCGACCGTCTCGTCGGCCGGGTCGACGCCCTCGGGGGCGTTCAGGTACACGGGGTAGGTCGCCGTGCGGTGGAACGCCGTGGCGGGCGTTCCGTACCTGGGCCCGTTCGGCTGCGCGAGCGCCGGGGCGGCGGCTCCGCAGGCGAGCAGGGCGGTGGTGGCGAGGGCGAGTCCGGTCAATCGGCGCGCGCGCGTCATCGCGTCTCCTTCTCAGTGGGGGCGAGGCGGATGCCTCTGGTGCTCCCACCGTTCCGGCGCGGACGCAACTCGGCGTGATGCGCGCATGACGCGGTGGTGTCCGCTCGGTGAACGGACGGTGCGGCGACTCGCGGGCGCCGGCGGCCCCGGCTCAGCCCGGCAGCGCCTCCTCGATCGCGGCGATGACCTCGGGCGCGTCGGGCTTCGTCGTCGGCCGGAAGCGGAACACCTGGCCATCGGGCGTGACGAGGAACTTCTCGAAGTTCCAGACGACCTTGCCGGCCTTGCCCTCCGCGTCGGGCGCCTTCTTGAGCTCGGTGAAGAGCGGATGCTCCTTCTTGCCGTTCACCCTGATGCGATCGAAGATCGGGAAGGTGATGCCCCAGGTCGTGGAGCAGTACTCCGAGATGGCCTCGTTCGACCCGAGCTCCTGGAGGAACTGGTTGCTGGGGAAGCCGAGCACCGTGAACCCGCGGTCGGCGTAGTCCTTCTGCAGCTGCTCGAGCTGCTCGTACTGGGGCGAGAGCCCGCAGCGCGAGGCGACGTTCACGATGAGCTTCACCTTGCCGTCGTACTCGGCGAGGTTCGTCTCCGTTCCGTCGATCGTCGTGATCGGGATGTCGTCGAGGGTCGTGGTGTGCGCGTCGTCGGTGGCCATGCTCCAGTCAAACATGGTTGCAGTCACTGCAGGCATTTCGTCACCGAACTCCCAGCCGGAGTGCACGGATCGGGGAGCCCGGCTCACACCACCGCCGACAGCACGTCGGCGTCGACGACCGGCGCACCGCCCATGGTCGCCCATGCCGCCTGCAGCGCGTCGAGCGCCCGCTCGGTCTCCGCCGCCGTGAATCCGAGCGGGATGCGCAGGTTGCGCTCGAACGCCCCGTCGATGCCGAAGCGGGGCCCCGCGGTGATGAGCAGGTCGTGGGTGCGGGCGGCGAGCGCGAGCTGCGAGCTGACCGGCGCACCGAGGTGCACCCAGAGCGCGAGCCCGCCGTGCACGTGCGGCACGGTCCACTGCGGGAACCGCTCGGCGAGCGCCCGCTCGAGGTGGGCGCGCCGCTCGCCCAGCTGGGTGCGGCGCAGCTCGAGGATGTCGTCCATGCGCGGCAGCAGCTCGGTCACGAGCAGCTGCTCGAGGATGGGCGTGCCGAGGTCGTTCGGCGCGCGCTGGGCGAGCAGCCGGCGGATCAGCCCGCGGTCGGCGCGGATCCAGCCCAGGCGGATGCCGCCCCACACCGTCTTGCCGACCGAGCCGATCATCACGGCCGGCCCGTAGGCCGCGAGCGGCTTCGCCCGGAACGGCCGGTCGATGTCGAGCTCGGCCGTGGTCTCGTCGGCGATGAGCACGGTGCCCTGCGCCGAGGCCGCGTCGACGACCAGCTCGCGGTCGCGCTCGGTGAGCGAGCGCCCGGTCGGGTTGTGGAAGTCGGGCAGCAGGTACGCGACCGACGGGCTCGCGTGCCGGATCGCCTCGGCGATCGCCTCCCCGTCACCCGCCTGCGGGTCGCCGACGGGGTGCACGGATGCCCCGGGCTCGCCGCCGACCGGCACCGCGACGAGCCTGGCGCCGGCGCCGCGCAGCGCCTCGTAGGCGTGCGGGTAGGTGGGCGACTCGACGAGCGCGCGGTCGCCTCGGCCGATCAGCGTGCGGGCGAGCAGGGAGATCGCGTGCTGCGCGCCGATCGTGACGAGGATCTCGTCGGGGTCGGTCGGCAGGCCGCGCGCCGCGTAGCGTGCGGCGATCGCCTCGCGCAGCTCAGGCAGGCCGATGGGGTCGTAGCCGGGGTCGCCGAGGTAGGCGGGCAGGCGCTCGGCGGCCGCGCGCGCGGCCTCGCCGAGCCACGGCAGGGCGGGCAGCGCCGCCTTGGTGAAGTCGAGGCTGTCGGCCCCGGTCGGATGCAGCGGGGTGATGTGCGCCGCCGGCAGCCGCGTGACGCTGCCCGACCCGCGCAGCGACTCGAGGTGCTCCGACTCGCGCAGCCGTGCGTAGGCCGCGGCGATGGTCGTGCGGCTGAGGCCGAGCCGGGCGGCGAGCTCGCGCTCGGCGGGGAGGCGCGTGCCGACCGCGATGCGCCCGTCGATGACGAGCAGGCGGATGCGGGCGGCCAGGTCTTCGTACGCGGCTCCGCCGCTGCGCCAGTCCCCGAGCAGGCCGATCAGCGCTCGCGGACCGAGGGTGGCATCGCTCATGCGGCCACTGTACCGCGATTGGCATCTTGGCAACAGTCCAATTGAGCAATTGGATGGTCACATGCTTCGTCGTGTCACCCAACTGCTCGTCGGCCTGTTCCTCTACGGGTTCGCCATCGCGCTCATCGTGCGCGCCGGCTACGGCGTCGCCCCCTGGGACGTGCTCACGCAGGGGCTGAGCCGCGTCACCGGCCTCGGGTTCGGGCTGATCACGGTGCTCGTGAGCGGCGTCGTGCTGCTGCTGTGGATCCCCATCCGGCAGAAGCCGGGCATCGGCACCCTCGCGAACGCGCTGCTCGTCGGCCCGTTCGCCGACCTCGGGCTCTGGCTCGTGCCGGCCGGCCTCGACCCGCTCGTGCGGGCGGCGCTGCTGCCCGCGGGCATCCTGCTGCTCGGTATCGCGACCGGCCTGTACGTCGGCGCGCGCTTCGGACCGGGCCCGCGCGACGGCCTCATGACCGGGCTCCACGCCCGCACCGGCGCCCCGATCTGGGTCGTGCGCACCGGCATCGAGGTGACGGTGCTCGCCGTGGGCTGGCTGCTCGGCGGGCAGGTGGGCATCGGCACCCTCGCCTTCGCCCTGATGATCGGGCCGATCTGCGGCCGCACGATCCCGTTCTTCACGGTGCCCGACCCCGCGCGTCGCGCGGCGGTTCCGGCCACCGGGCCCGTCGCGATGCTTGCGACGCCCGCCCCGCCCCGCACCTGACCACCCGCGCACGAAGGAGGAGGAGACATGCTCGCGACCATGATCGCCCTCGCCGCCCTCGCGGCGACCGGCATCGCCTGGACCGTCTTCGACTGGTTCCGCGACGGCTACCGCCGCGTCCCCACCCGCGACACCTGACCCCGGCACGCTTGCCGGAGACACGGATGCCTCGGGGCCGCGTCGGCCCCGAGGCATCCGTCGTCTCAGAGGTTGCGCTCCGCGTAGACCGCGAGCGCGTCGCGCACGAACTCGGCGCCGTGCTGCCCGCCGTAGTTCTTCGCGAACCGCGGGTCGGCGACGTACATGTCGCCGAGCCCGAGCACGTACTGCTTCAGCGGTCGGCCCTGCTCGGAACCCGGCGTGCCGGGAATCGACCCCAGCCACGCCGCGTGACGGGCGGCCAGCGCCTGCGCCTCGTCGCCGTCGGGTGCGACGCCGCGCTCCGCGGCATCCGCCCAGTCACGACCCAGTGCAGCCGACTCGGCCTTCCAGGACTCCTGCTCCGCGGCGGTCTTGCCGCGCCACCAGGCGTCGGACTTCGCGTACGCGTCGGCGCCCCAGCGCTGCTCGACCTCGTCCTTGTACTGCGTGTGGTCGAAGCCGTCGAACATCTGCTCCGCCATGAGGTTCTCACCTCCCTCCAGTGCCTCGATGGTGCGCTCGACCGAGGCGGCCTGCCTCGCGAGCCGTTCCTGTTCCCGCCGCAGCCACTCGAGGTGGCCGTGCAGGGCGTGCGCCTCGCGCGGCTCGTTGCCGAGCGCCTCCGCGATCGCGGGCAGCCCGAGACCGAGCTCGCGCAGCAGCAGGATGCGCTGCAGGCGTACGAGCGCGTCGCGGTCGTAGTGCCGGTAGCCGTTCGGCGCGATGCGACTGGGCGGCAGCAACCCGATGTCGTCGTAGTGGCGCAGCGTGCGGCTCGTCGTGCCGGCGATGCGCGCGATCTCCTGGATCGACCAGTCCATCGGGTGCTCCTCTCCTCGTGTCGTGGCGCCGCCCGGTCGGGCGGGCATGACTCCACGGTAGAACTTGACGCTGCGTCAACGTCAAGTGCGAACGGGGCATCGAGGGTTGCGCACCGCGCACTCGCGATATATCGTGAGTTTCACCAAACGCGATATAACGCGATTCGACCCGCTCCGACCGTACGGCCGGACGCCGCGAAGGAGAAGCACTCATCATGGCCCTGGAGAAGTGGATCATCTCACCCGGTCAGAGCCGGGTGATCGACATCGAGCTGGCGCGCTCGCTCAAGGTGGGCCTCGTCGGCGGCGGCGTCACGGTCATCGCGCACGACGAGCCGGGCCTGCGCATCGAGGTGTCCGAGGTGAGCGGTCGCGACCTCCGCGTCGAGATCGACGGCGACAAGGTCGAGATCGACCACCCGCAGCTGCGCTGGGACAACTTCCTCGACGTCTTCAAGGGCTTCCGCGGCAACATGCGCGCCGTGGTCTCCGTCCTCGCCCCGCGCGAGACCGCACTGAAGCTCGGCGTCGTGTCGGCCGACGCCCTCATCGCCGGGTTCGTCGGCGACGCGAAGCTCAGCACCGTCAACGGCGACGTCGCGGTCGACCGGCACGTCGGCGACCTCGAGCTCAACAGCGTGACCGGCGAGATCTCGGTCGGCTCGCACGAGGGCCGCATCGGCGCGCACTCCGTGTCCGGCGACATCGCCGCGACCGGCACGGTCACCCGGTTCTTCAGCGACACCGTCTCGGGCGACGTCATCCTCGACCTCGAGGGCGTGCCGAGCCGCATCGACGCGAACACGATCTCGGGCGACCTCACGGTGCGCCTCGACGCGCACGCCAGCGCACGCTTCCGGGTCAACACCGTCAGCGGCACGATCTTCATCGACGACACCTCCATCCGCGGCACCCTCGGCAAGGGGTACGAGCGCGTGGTCGGCGACCTCGCCGGCACCTGGACCGACTTCGGCGCCAACTCGGTGTCGGGCAACGTGTCGGTCATGCGCCGCCAGCCGGGCGAGCAGTCGGATGCCTCGGGCGAGACCGATGCCGACGCCGGCGACCCGACCGGCGCGGCGCCCGACGCCGAGACGGCGGCCACCGCATGACCCCGCCCGTCTTCTCCCACGGCAGCCTGCGGCTGTACCTGCTGAGCCTGCTCGCCGAGCGGCCGCGCCACGGGTACGAGCTCATCCAGGCGCTCTCCGACCGGTTCGGCGGCACCTACAGCCCGAGCGCGGGCACCATCTACCCGCGCCTGGCCAAGCTCGAGGCGGAGGGGCTCGTCGCGAAGACGGCCGACGGCCGCAAGACGGTCTACGAGATCACCGACGCCGGCCGCGCGGAGCTCGCCGAGCGCGAGCACGAGCTGGAGTCGATCGAGGAGGAGGTCACCGACTCGGTCAGCCGGCTCGCCGACGAGGTGCGCACGAACGTCGAGGAGGCGCTGCGGAGCATGCGCGCCGACCTCGCGAGCGCGGCCCGCGAGGCCAAGCGCGCGGCGCGCGAGGCCACCTCCGACACGACCGCGACCCCGTCGGATTCGCCGGAGCCCGAGGGTCGCGCGGTGCACGAGGCAGACCTCGCGATCAACGCGTTCCGGCAGCAGCTGCGCACCGACCTGCGCACGCACGCGCGCCGGGGCAGGGTCTCCGCCGACACGGTCGACCTGCTGAGGTCGCGCCTCGCCGAGGTGCGCTCCGACGTGCTCGCCGAGCTGCGGGGGCGCTGACGCGGGCGCCTCCCCGGGCGTAGTGTGAAGTCGAGGCCCGCGAGGAGGCACCCATGCCCGACACCCCCGCTCGTGCGATCGTCGCCGGAATCGTGCCCGGCCAGCCCTCGGCGGTGGTCCGCTACGCCGCCCGCCTCGCCGCGACCTTCGGCGTGCCGCTCGAGTGCGCGTACGTCGACGTGTCGAGCTACGCGATCTCGACCAACATCGACGGGTCGATCCTCGCGGTGCCGATCGATCCCGACGGCGCGACGGATGCCGCCGAGGAGACCGCCGTCGCGATCGAGCAGTACCTCCGGCGCGAGCTCGCCGGCGCGGGCATCGACTGGCGCGTGCACCTGCTCGCCGGCAACGCGTCGCGCGAGCTCGAGCGCCTCGCCGACGAGGTCGACGCCGAGCTCATCGTCGTCGGCACCCGCGAGCGGGGCGTGCTCGCGGGGCTCGCCGAGTTCCTGAGCGGTTCGATCGCCGCGCAGCTCTCCCACCGCCAGTGCCGGCCGGTGGTCGTCGTTCCACTGCAGCCCGCCACAAACGGCGAGGCGCTGCCGTGGGACGAGCCGTGACCCACCGGCCGCTCCATCTCCGCCCGTCGTCCGTCGCGCTCGTCGCCGCGGGCGGCGCCGTGGGCACCGCCGCCCGCGAGGGCGCGACCCTCGCCTTCCCCGATCCCGACGACTTCCCGGGCATGCTCCTGCTGGTCAACGTGCTCGGCGCGTTCGCCCTCGGCGCGCTGCTCGAGGTGCTGCTGCGGCTCGGTCCCGACGCCGGCCCACGGCGCACGGTGCGGCTCGCGTTCGGCACCGGCCTCCTCGGCGGGTTCACGACCTACAGCGCCTTCGCGGTCGGCACGGTCGAACTGCTGCAGCACGGCCACCTCTGGCTCGGGCTGCTGAACGCGCTCGGCACGGTCCTGCTCGGCACGGCGGCCACGTTCGCCGGCATCATCGCCGCGGGCACGCTCGTGCGCCGCCGCAGCGAGGAGCGGCGGCGACGTGACCCCGCTGCTCTTCCTCGGCATCGCCGTCGCGGGCGGCCTCGGCGCCGCGTGCCGACTCGTGCTCGACGGCGTGCTGCGCGCGCGCATCGCCTCGCCGTTCCCGTGGGCGACGACCGTGGTGAACGTCACCGGGTCGTTCGCGCTCGGCGTCCTGGTCGGCCTCGCCGACACCGGGCTCGTGCCGCACGAGCTGCACCTCGTGCTCGGCACGGGCTTCCTCGGCGGCTACACGACCTTCAGCACGGCGAGCGCCGAGACGGTGCGCCTGCTGCTGGAGCGCCGCTGGACCGCCGGCCTCGCGAGCGGGCTCGGCATGCTCGTGCTGTCGGTGGCGGCGGCGGCCGTCGGACTGTGGCTGGGGCTGCTGGCCTGACTCGGTGCATCGCTGCACTCAGAGCAGCGCCATGATCTGACGGGCGATCATGCGCCCCGCGCGGTTGGCGCCGATCGTCGACGCCTGCGGCCCGTAGCCGGCGAGGAAGACGCGCGGGTCGGCCCACGATGCGCCCTGGCCGACGGAGACCCCGCCCGCCTTCTCGCGCAGCTTCAAGGGCGACAGGTGTCGCAGCTCGGGGCGGAACCCGGTCGCCCAGATGATCGTGTCGGCGAACGCGAAGTCGCCGTCGGCCCAGCGCACGCCCGCGCGCTCGATGCGCTCGAACATGGGCCTGGCCACGAGCAGGCCGCGGTCGATGCCGGCGGCGATGCGCCGGCTGCGCGGAACCCCGGTGCCGCTGACGATCGACGGGAGTGCGCGTCCGGCGCGTGCCGCCTCGTCCTGCATGGCGACGGCGGCGGATGCCCCCTCGAGGTCGAGGTCCTCGGAGTCGATCCAGTCGATGGGCCGGCGCGACACCCAGGTCAGCCCGGCGGCGACGGATTCCAGTTCGAGCATGAACCCGATCGCCGAGGTGCCGCCGCCGACCACGACGACCTGCTGGCCGCGGAACTCCTCGGCCGAACGGAAGTCGGAGGTGTGCACGTGGCGGCCGGCGAAGTCGCTCATGCCGGGGTAGTAGGGCACGAACGGCGCGCCCCAGGTGCCGGTCGCGTTGACGAGGAATCGCGTGACGATCTCGCCCGTCGGCGCCTCGCGCAGCACCTCCCGGTCGTCGGCCCGACGGCTCCATCGGCCGAACAGTCCGCGCTGCGGCCGCTCCTCCTGCTCGCGGGGGCGCAGGTCGTCGTAGCGCACCGCGAGTTCCACGCCGCGGTTGGCCACGCTGCGCACGTGCACGGGCCGGCGCACGTCGAGCTCGAAGTGCCGCTCGTAGCGGTCGTAGTAGTCGGTGACCACCTCTCGCGCGGGTCGCGACCGGTCGGCGGTGTCGAAGCTCACGCCGAGCTGCTCCATGCCCGGCAGGTCGTGCACGCGGTGCGCCGTACCGAGCTTCAGCGACTCCCAGCGGTGCGCCCAGGCGCCCCCGGGGCGGTCGGTGCGGTCGAGGATCACGAAGTCCTCGCCCGCGACCAGTTCGAAGCGGCGGAGGTAGTAGGCGACCGAGAGACCGGCCTGGCCGGCGCCGATCACCACGACCGTCACGGCCTCCGCAGCATGCTCCACGCCACCATCACAACATGCCGCGCCGGGCGCGCGCAGAACGGATGCCCCGCTGTGACTACGTGCGGCGGGGCGCCCGTATCACGGTGCTAAACTGACCCACGGATTCTGTTCATATCAGTGAGCGCCGGGCGAGGCTCATGTTCGCACCGGCCCGACGTCGTTAGGGGGTCACGCATGGGGCGCGGCCGTCAGAAAGCCAAGCACACGAAGGTTGCTCGGGAGCTGAAGTACTTCAGCCCGGAGACCGACTACGATGCGCTCGAGCGCGAGCTCACGAGCGGGCATGACGACCACTACGCCGAAGAGGCGTCGAAGTGGTCGGAGTACGCCGACGACGACTACGCGTCGGACGAGCAGAAGCGGGCCTGACCCGGGCCACCCACCTCGCAGCCGGCGCCACCCGATCGCCGGAGCGATTCGGCATGCCCGGACTCGGGTCGAGTCAGGCCGCGTAGCCGCCGACCAGTCGCACGGCACCGCCGTCGACGCCCTTCGCGCCCTGCTCGAAGCCGGCGAGGTCGCGTGCGGCCGTCGACACAGTGCCCGCCTGCCACGACGGCAGGCCGAGGCCCTCGAGCCGGGCGACGACGTCGGTCGCAGCATCCGCAGCCACCACCGCGAAGAACCCGATGCCGAGGTTCCAGGTGCCCTCGGCGGCCTCGAGCGGGTCGCCCGCGAGGTCGCTCAGCACGCGGAACACGGGCTGCGGCGACCAGGTCGACCGGTCGAGCTCGACCCACGCGCCGCGCGGCAGCACGCGCGCGAGGTTGGCGGCGATGCCGCCGCCGGTCACGTGCGAGAGGGCGTGCACGGCGCCGCCGACGCGCTCGTCGGCGAGGAGTTCGACGAGCGGGCCGGTGTAGAGGCGCGTCGGCTCGAGCAGCGCCTCGCCCCAGGTGGTGCCGAGGTCGGGGGCGGAGTCGGCGTAGCCGATGCCCCGCCGGTCGAGGATGTGCCGCACGAGCGAGAAGCCGTTGGAGTGGGCGCCGCTCGATGCGATCGCGATCACGGCGTCGCCGTCGCTGACCCGGTCGGCGCCGAGCAGGCGGTCGGCCTCGACCACGCCCACCGCTGCGCCGGCGACGTCGTAGTCTTCGGGGCCCATGAGGCCGGGGTGCTCGGCGGTCTCACCGCCGACGAGTGCCGTGCCGGTCGCGGCGCACGCGTTCGCGATGCCCGTGACGATCGTGGCGATGCGCTCGGGCACCACCCGGCCGCAGGCGATGTAGTCGGTCATGAACAGCGGGGTCGCGCCGACCACGACGATGTCGTCGACGACCATCGCAACGAGGTCCTGCCCGATGGTGTCGTGCCGGTCGAGCGCCTGCGCGATCGCGATCTTCGTGCCGACGCCGTCGGTCGAGGTCGCGAGCAGCGGGCGGTCGTAGTCCTTCGCGAACGACAGGTCGAACATGCCGGCGAAGCCGCCTACGCCGCCGAGGACGTTCGGCCCGTGCGTGCGTGCGACCGACTCCTTCATGAGCTCGACGGCCAGGTCGCCTGCCGCGGTGTCGACACCGGCGGCGGCGTAGGAGGAGTTCGTGGTCACCGCTCAATCGTACCGGCGGCCGATTACCCCCGTTCGAGGGGCATGCCGAGCGGGCCCGGGAGGGCCATGATGAGCACATGGCCACGACGCCGGTGATCCGCACGCCGGATCAGCGGATCCGCGTCTTCGTGAGCTCGACGCTGCGTGAACTGCAGCCCGAGCGTCGAGCCGTGCGCGCCGCGATCGAGCGCCTGCGACTCGCGCCCGTCATGTTCGAGCAGGGTGCCCGGCCGTACCCGCCGCGCGAGGTCTATCGCTCCTACCTGTCGCAGAGCGACGTGTTCGTCGGCATCTACGCCGACAGCTACGGCTGGGTCGCACCCGGCGAGGAGATCTCGGGTCTGGAGGACGAGTACCGCCTCGCGCCGGCCGACATGCCCAAGCTCATCTACATCCGCCGCAGCGGCGAGCGCGAGGAGCGCCTCGTCGAGTTGCTCGCACGCATCAAGCACGACGACACGGCCGCGTACCTGTCGTTCGACTCGGCCGACGAGCTCGAGGAGCAGGTGGCATCCGACCTCGCCGCGCTGCTGGCCGAGCGATTCGTGCAGTCGCGCCCGATCGAGGAGGAGCCGGCGGATGCCGCGATCCCGCCGGTGCCCGGCCTGCCGGTGCCGTACACGACGACCATCGGGCGCGAGCACGAGGTCGCCGAGCTACGCCGCATGCTCGCCGACGTCGACGGCCGCATCGTCAGCCTCATCGGGCCGGGCGGCGTGGGCAAGAGCCGCCTCTCGATCGAGGTCGCGCACGCGTGCGGCGACCTCTTCCCCGACGGCGTCACCTTCGTGCCGCTGGAGGGCGTGCTCGAGCCCGGGCTGCTCGTGCCGACCATCTCCTACGCGCTCGGCATCCGCGACAACGGCGAGGCGGCGCTCGAGGAGCGGGTCGTGCACGCGCTGCAGGGCCGGAGCGCCCTCGTCGTGCTCGACAACTTCGAGCAGATCGTCGACGCGGCGCCCGTGCTCGTGCGCCTGTCGAGCGCTGCGCCCTCCGTGGCGTTCCTCGTCACGAGCCGCATCGTGCTCCGCGTCCGCGGCGAGCGCGTCTTCGACGTGCCGGTGCTGCGCGCGCCGCCCGAGGGCGCGCCGGCGTCGCTCGACCGGGCCACGCGCTCCCCAGCGGTCGCGCTGTTCGTCGACCGGGCACGTGCCGCGAAGCCCGACTTCGAGGTGACCGCCGAGAACGCCGCCGACGTCGCGAGCATCTGCCGGGCGCTCGAGGGGCTGCCGCTCGCGATCGAGCTCGCCGCCGCGAAGGTGCGGCTGCTCGGGCCGCGCGGCATCGCGCAGCGCCTCGAGCAGGCGCTGCCGATGCTGTCGTCGTCGGTGCGCGACCTGCCGGAGCGCCACCGCACGATGCGCAGCGCGATCGACTGGAGCGTGAGCCTCCTCCCGCCCGAGCAGCGGGCGATGCTGTTCGACCTCGGGGTGTTCGCCACGCGCTTCACGCTCGAGGCGGTCGAGGCGATCGGCGTCGGGCGGGCCTGGGACGGCCGAGCGCTCGACGGCCTCGCGGCCCTCGTCGACGGCAGCCTCGTGAAGGAGATGGACATCGGCGGCCGGTCGGTCTACTCGCTGCTCGCGATCGTGCGCGAGTACGCGATCGACCGCCTGCGCGAGCAGGGCGAGACGCGCGCGGTGCGGGCGGCGCACGCCGACTACTACCGCGGTCTCGTCGCGCGCCTCGCCCCGGGCCTGCGCGGCGCCGGGCAGGGCGATGCGGTGGCGCTGCTCGGGCTGGAGCTGTCGAACCTGCGCGCCGCGGTGCGCCACCTCGTCTACACCGACCGCCTCGACGACGCAGGCGACTTCGCGTGGAGCCTGCTCATCTACTGGTGGATCGCCGGGTTCTTCGACGAGGTGCGGGTCTGGATGACCGAGCTGCTCGGCAAGGACCGGCCGATGACCGTGCACACGCGCGCCGTCGCGCAGTTCTTCGTGCTCTGGTGCGCGATGTGGCAGCAGCCGTCGGGCGAGGTCGTCGAGGGGCTCGGCGAGTGCGTCGAGCGCTTCGCCGAGTCGGGCGACGAGGATGCGGCCGCGATGTCGCTCGCGGCGCGGGCGACGGCGCGCCTGCAGTTGCCGCACCCCGACGTCGTCGCTGCCGACGACGAGCTGGCACGTGCCGCGACGCGCATGCACGAGCTCGGCAACGGCTGGGCGGAGGCGATCACCGAGGTCTCTCGCGGGCGGCTGGCGTGGGTGCGCGGCGACGTCGCATCGGCGGTGACGCACTTCGACCGGGCGACCGCGCTGGCCGAGGCCGGCGCCGACCTCTTCACGCTCTCGGTGAGCGGCAACCACCGCGGCCGCCTGCTGCTGGCGAAGGGCGATGCGGATGCCGCGGAGGACGCGTTCCTGCGCACCCTGCACGTGTCGGTGCGCCTCCACTTCGAGGAGGGCGTGGCATACGGGCTCGAGGGGCTGTGCGGGGTCGCCGCGCTCCGCGGCGAGGCCGAGCGCGCGGGCGTGCTCGCGGCGGCCGCGGCCGCCATCCGCTCCCGCATCGGCATCTTCGACGTGGAGGCGTTCACCGTGCACACGGTCTCGCTGCACGCGGTGCGCGAGGCGGAGCCGGCGGCCGTCGCGGCGGGCGAGCGACGCGGGCGCGACCTGACGGTGCCCGAGGCCGTCGCGTACGCGTTGCCCGACGACGACGTCGAGGAGGAGGCGGCCGTGCTCGCCCACTGGTGAGCACCGTCGCATCCGCTCGCCCACCGCCCTCCCCAGCCGCGGAATCCCGCGCCTCGCGGGCGGGGAGCGCTCTACACTTGGAGCATGCCGAGCGGGGGCACGCCGTCATGGGTGATTCGCGAGAACGCGTCTCGCTCGGTGCTGCTCGCCCTCTACCTGCGCGAGGTGCTCGGCATCGCCTCGCCCACCGAGTTGCCGCGCGTGCGCGACCTGGGCACCGTGACGCCGGTCGACCGGGCGGTCGACGCGCAGGACGAGCTGGAGCGCCAGTGGCGCGCCTGGTGGATGATGACCGTCGAGCCCGAGGCGCATCCGTCGGCGGTGCCGCTCGAGCTGGTGGAGGCGTACGGCACCGAGATCGCGTTGCCGACGAGCGGCGCGGAGGCGCTGGCCGAGGCGATCGTGCCGCACGCCGACGCGGCGCTCTCGTGGGCCGAGTGGGGGCACGAGGCGTACCGGTCGAGCTCGTCGACCCACCGCGGCGACGCCTACCGCGCGTACGCGGGCACGATCGCCGAGCACGAGCGGGAGGTCGGCCGCCGGGCGCACTCGTTCGAGCTGAACGTCGAGGTGCTGCCGCTCGCCGAGCGCGGCATCTGGTGGATCGGCTCGCTCACGGTCGCGGTCACCGACACGCTGCGCGCCGACCCGGCGGCGTTCGACGAGGCGCTGCATCCGATCATCGCCGAGCTGGCCTGAGCGCCCGCCCCGGGGTATCCGCTCGCCCCGTCGCGCCGTGACAGACTCGAGCGCATGAGCATCTGGTTCGCCGACGAACTGCCCTCGGCCGAATGGGTCGACTCCCGCTGCGACGACACCGCGATCCGCTCGCTCGGCATCGAGATCACCGGGTTCACCGACGACTCGATCCGGGGGCGGATGCCCGTGGATTCACGCACCCGGCAGCCCGGCGGCGTGCTGCACGGCGGGTCCTCCGTGCTCTTCGCCGAGACCCTCGCCAGCTGGGGCTCGTCGTTCACGGTCGACCGCGAGCGCTTCCACTGCGTCGGCATGGAGATCAACGCCAACCACACGCGGCCGGTCGCCTCGGGCTGGGTGCTCGGCGAGGCCCGACCCATCACGCGCGGCCGCACGACGCAGGTGTGGGACATCCGCATCACCGACGAGCAGGGCCGATCGGTCTGCGTGTCGCGCTGCACGATCGCGGTGCTCGCGGCACCATCGCAATACTGAGGACCGAGCCGGTCGTCCGGGTTATCGTGGCCCCGTGAAGCCGTTCGTCCTGCTCGCCACGCGTGGCGAGGACGCGCCCGCCGACGGGGAGTACGAGCTCATGCTGCGCGGCTCGGGTCTCGACGAGCGCGACCTCGTGCGGGTGCGCCTCGAGGCCGGCCCGATGCCGGCGATCGACCTCGACGCCGTCTCGGGCATCATCGTCGGCGGCGGGCCGTTCAACGCGTCCGACCCGCCCGAGCGGAAGTCGGCCGTGCAGCGCCGCGTCGAGGCCGAGTTCGACGCCCTGCTCGACGAGGTCGTCGCGCGCGACTTCCCGTTCCTCGGCGCCTGCTATGGCGTCGGCACCCTCGGCGCGCACCAGGGCGCCGTCATCGACGGCCAGTACGCCGAGAAGATCGGCGTCGTGCCCGTGAGCCTGACCGCCGCCGGGGCGACCGACCCCCTCTTCGCCGGCATGCCGCCCGCGTTCAACGCGTTCGTCGGCCACAAGGAGGCCGTGCGCGAACTGCCCGCATCGGCGACGCTGCTCGCCTCGTCGCCCGCGTGCCCGGTGCAGGCCTTCCGCGTCGGCGCGAACGTGTACGCGACCCAGTTCCACCCCGAGCTCGACCTCCCCGGCATCGAGGTGCGCATCGACGCCTACGCCGGCTACGGTTACTTCGAGGACCACGAGGTCGAGCTGACGCTCGCCTCGGTGCGCCGCGCGCCCGTCACCGAGCCGCAGCGCATGCTGCGCACGTTCGTGGAGCGGTTCGCGCGGTAAGCGCTCCGAGTCCGGGCGAGCCGCCGCCCCGGGGCATCCGCCCGCCGTTCACCCGACGCCCACCCAGCCTTCACCCAACGAGCGTGTGGGAGGATTGCCCTGCCCGATCCGGGCACTCGCACCTCCCTCACCCCAGGAGCCACGCCACGCATGTGCGGCATCGTCGGAATCGTCTCTACCGAACCGGTCAACCAGCAGATCTACGACAGCCTCCTCCTGCTGCAGCACCGCGGGCAGGACTCGACCGGCATCGCGACCGCCGACGGCCCGCAGTTCCACATCCACAAGGGGCGCGGCCAGGTGCGCGAGGCGTTCCGCACGCGTGACATGCGGGCCCTGCTCGGCACGATGGGCCTCGGGCACGTGCGCTACGCGACCAAGGGCGACGCCGCCAACGAGCGCGAGGCGCAGCCGTTCTACGTGAACGCGCCGTACGGCATCATCCTGATCCACAACGGCAACCTGACGAACACGCGCGAGCTCGCCGACGACCTGTTCCACAAGGACCGCCGGCACATGAACTCCGCCAGCGACACCGAGATGCTGCTCAACGTGCTCGCGACCGAGTTGGGGGCGAGGTGTCGGGCTCACTCGACCTCGACCCCGACCAGGTCTTCAACGCCGTGCGCAACGTGCACGAGCGCGTCGACGGGTCGTATGCCGCGATCGCCATGATCGCCGGGCACGGCCTGCTCGCGTTCCGCGACCCGTACGGCATCCGCCCGCTCGTGCTCGGCCGCCGCACCGCCGGACTCGTGGGCGACGAGTGGATCGTGGCATCCGAGTCGCTCGTGCTCGAGAACGGCGACTACGAGATCGTGCGCGAGATCGCACCCGGCGAGGCCGTGTTCATCACCATGCAGGGCGAGATGTACTCCCGCCAGTGCGCCGCGAACCCGCGACTCGTGCCGTGCTCGTTCGAGTACGTGTACCTCGCGCGCCCCGACTCGATCATGAACGGCATCTCGGTATACGAGGCCCGCCTGCGCATGGGCGACCGCCTCGCCGACACCGTCGCCCGCCACGCGCCGCTCGGCGACATCGACGTGGTCATGCCGATCCCCGACTCGTCGCGCCCCGCCGCCATGCAGGTCGCCCGCAAGCTCGGCGTCGAGTACCGCGAAGGCTTCTACAAGAACCGGTACGTCGGCCGCACGTTCATCATGCCCGGGCAGGCGCAGCGCAAGAAGAGCGTGCGCCAGAAGCTCAACGCCATGGGCTCGGAGTTCAAGGGCAAGAACATCCTCATCGTCGACGACTCGATCGTGCGCGGCACGACCTCGAAGGAGATCGTCGAGATGGCCCGCGCCGCCGGCGCCAACAAGGTCACCTTCACGTCCGCCGCCCCGCCCGTGCGCTTCCCGCACGTGTACGGCATCAACATGCCGACCCGCGCCGAGCTGATCGCGCACGGCCGGAAGATCCCCGAGATCGCCGCCGAGCTCGGCGCCGACCACATGATCTACCAGGAGGTCGCCGACCTGCAGGCCGCGATCACCGAGGGCACCTCGATCGAGCAGCTCGACCTGTCGTGCTTCACGGGCGACTACGTCACCGGCACGGTGACCGAGGAGTACCTCGACTGGGTCGAGCGCACGCAGCTGTCGTGACGACCGACGGCACCGACCCGGCCGGCGCGACCGGCCCCTCCGTCCCGACCGAGTACGTCGGCGTCTACCACGCCGACGGCGGCCCGGTGGGCGAGGTGCGCTACATCGTCGGCAAGTTCCTCGGCACCGCCCACTGCGCGCTCTGCGACATCACGCACACCTGGCGCAGGCGTCCCGAGTGGGACGAGATGGTCGCGCGCCTCGGCGTGCCGTTCCGCCTGCTGCACCTGAACGAACTCGACGACGAGCTGCGCGCGGCGGTCGCCGACGCCGGGTCACCGGTCGTGTTCGCGCGCGTCGGGGGAGTGCTGCGCGTCGCGCTCGACGCGGATCAGCTCGAGACGGCCGGAGGCTCGGTCGAGCGCTTCGCGTCGCTGCTCGGGGCCGCGTCGGCCTGAGTCGCATCCGCTCCGCCGATCTCCCCCTCGGCGACCGCACGCTCGATGGTGTCGGTCTGCGGGTGCACCTCCTCGTGCTCGGCGATGACCGTGCGGGCGTGCCCGGCCATGACCCGGTCGAGCACGAGGGCCAGCACCGCACCGAGCGCCACGCCCATGGCGCCCAGCACCAGCAGCAGGAACCCGAAGATCTGCCCCTTGTCGAAGTCCTCCACTTCGGGGAACGCGAAGGTGAGGATGAGCGCCATCAGCGCACCGACACCGAAACCCAGGGCGAGGAACCGCGGGTAGCGCGGCGAGCGGCGCACCGTCACCTCGTCGCGGGTGACCTCGGCGTGCTCGTTCGGGGCGGGAGTGTCGTTCACGCGCCCATTGTCGCAGGCGTTGCTGTGAGGTCGGGCCGCGGGGGCGGGGCTGCCGGCGGGCCCGGACGTGCCGGCGCGCTCAGACCAGCGGCAGCTGGTCGCGCAGGTCGGCCCGCGTGCCCGACGCCTGCACCGCGCCGGACGCGACGGCGGCGTCCCACGAGATCGTGCCGCTCGCGAGACCGAGCCAGGTCGCGGCATCCGTCTCGATGACGTTCGGCGGCGTGCCGCGCGTGTGACGCGGACCCTCGACGCACTGCACCACCGCGAACGGCGGCACCCGCACCTCGAGCGTGTTGCCGGGCGCCTTCTCGGCGAGCAGCTGCAACGTGAAGTGCACGGCGAGCGACAGGGTGGGGCGGTCGACGGATGCGACTGAGGCGGCGCCCGCGTCGGGGTTGACGACCGCCGCGTCGGGGTTTCCGGCATGGTCGGCCGCGTCCTCGGCGCCGATCGCCGCGCGCAGCGCGGCCCAGCCGTCCTCGTCGTTGATGCGCGCGCGTGCCATGCGCCCATCCTGCCACCGCTCCCGTGTTCCCCCGCGCTGATCGTCGAGTCGTCATGAACTGTCGCAATCGCCGGGGTCGAGGCGGCACTTCATGACGACTCGACGGAGGGGAGACGGCCGGCGGCGGCTCGGAGCCGGTCGGGTAGCCTGTGACGGTGAGAATCCTGGTCCTCGGCTCGGGCGCGCGGGAGCACGCCATCATCACCGCACTGCTGGCCGAACGGGCCGGCCACGAGATCGTCGCCGCTCCCGGCAACGCCGGCATCGCCGCATCCGCTGCCGACCCCGAGGCGGGCACGGTCACCACCATCGCGCTCGACGCCAACGACCCCGTCGTGGTCGCCGACTTCGCGTTCGATAACGACGTCGAGCTCGTCGTGATCGGCCCCGAGGCGCCGCTCGTCGCGGGCGTCGCCGACGCGCTGCGCACGCGTGGCATCGCCGTGTTCGGGCCCGGCAAGGCGGCCGCACAGCTCGAGGGCTCGAAGGCCTTCGCGAAGCGCGTGATGGACGCCGCGGGCGTGCCCACCGGCCGCGCCGAGCGACTGCAGACGACGGATGACGCGGAGCGCGTGCTCGACGAGTTCGGCGCGCCGTACGTGGTGAAGGCCGACGGCCTCGCCGCAGGCAAGGGCGTGCTCGTCACGAACGACCGCGACGCGGCGCTCGCGCACGCGACGTTCTGGCTGCAGCACGGCGGCGTGCTCGTCGAGGAGTTCCTCGACGGGCAGGAGGTGTCGCTGTTCCTCCTCTCCGACGGCATCAACGTGCTGCCGCTCTCGCCCGCGCAGGACTACAAGCGCCTCGGCGACGGCGACGAGGGCCCGAACACCGGCGGCATGGGCGCCTACTCCCCGCTGCCGTGGCTCGACGAGGGGTTCGGCAGCGAGGACGCGTTCGTCGACGAGGTGATCGAGACGATCGCGCTGCCCACCGTGCGGCAGCTCGACGCCGACGGCACCCCGTTCATCGGCCTGCTCTACTGCGGCCTCATCCTCACCGAGCGCGGCATCCGCGTCATCGAGTTCAACGCGCGCTTCGGCGACCCCGAGACGCAGGTCGTGCTGCCGCGCCTCGCGACGCCCTTGTCGGGCCTGCTCATGGCGGCCGCGACCGGCGGGCTGGGGTCGCTGTCACGCCCCGAGTTCCGAGCGGATGCGGCGGTCACCGTCGTGCTCGCGAGCGAGGGGTACCCGGAGCAGCCGCTCACCGGTCGCCTGCTGCACGGCCTCGCCGACGCTGCGGCCGTGCCCGGGGCGCACCTGGCACACGCCGCCACGGCGGTGCCCGTCGACGCCGACCCGACTGACGCCGATGCGCTCGTCGCGACCGGCGGCCGGGTGCTGAACGTCGTCGCGACCGGCGAGGACTTCTCGACCGCGCGCGCCCGCGCCTACGACGCGATGGGCCGCATCCACCTCGACGGCGGTCAGTTCCGCACCGACATCGCGGCCCGCGTCGCCGGCTGACGCGCTCCGCCTGCGGTGCGGAACGTAGGACGATCTCGCCGACACGCCGCCCCCGTGGCATCCGAGCGCTCGAATCTCCTACGTTCCGCCCAGACGCCCGCGAGCGCGGCGGGCGGGCATGGGCCCCGCAGCATCCGCCGACCTACACTGGACGCGTGAGCAACGACCTCGCCGATCTCGGCTGGACCCACGTCTACTCGGGCAAGGTGCGCGACCTCTACGTGCCGACCGCGTCGATGACCGACGACGACACGTGGACCGGCGACCCGATGGCGACCGCCCCGGTCGCGCTCGTCGTGGCGACCGACCGCGTGAGCGCGTTCGACCACGTGCTCGAGCCCGGCATCCCGGAGAAGGGCGCGCTGCTCACGACGCTGTCGAACTGGTGGTTCACCCAGCTCGCCGACGTGCCGAACCACCTCGCCTACCGCGAGGACGACCGGCTCGACGTGCCGCCGGTGCCCGCCGGCGTCGCCGCGCGGTCGATGCTCGTGCGGCCGCTGCGCATGTTCCCGGTCGAGTGCGTGGTGCGCGGCTACCTCACCGGCTCGGGCTGGAAGGAGTACCGGGCGGAGGGCACCGTCTGCGGCATCCGCCTGCCCGAGGGCCTGCAGAACGGCGACCGCCTGCCCGAGCCGATCTACACGCCCGCGTGGAAGGCGCCGATGGGGCAGCACGACGAGAACATCTCGTACGAGCGCACGGTGGAGCTCGTGGGCGACGTGGTCGCCGAGCAGCTGCGCGCGATCTCGCTGGACGTGTTCGCACGGGCATCCGCCATCGCCGAGGCGCGCGGGGTGATCGTCGCCGACACCAAGTTCGAGTTCGGCGCCGACCGCGACACGGGCATCGTGACGCTCGCCGACGAGGTGCTGACGAGCGACTCGAGCCGCTACTGGGACGCGGAGGCGTACGCGACCGGCGCGACCCCCGAGCTGCGCATGGCGAGCTTCGACAAGCAGATCGTGCGCGACTGGCTGGCCGCGAACTGGGACGCCGAGGCCGTGCCCGCGCCGCCGACGCTGCCGACCGAGATCGTCGAGCGCACCGCCGAGCGGTACCGGGCGCTGATCGAGCGCCTGACCGGTCAGCCCGCCTGACGCCGCCCGCCCCTCTCCGCGAGTCGTCATGAACTGTCGCTTCGCCGCCCTCCGAAGCGGCATTTCATGACGACGCGACAACCGGAACGCGGGGAATACACGCCCAAGCACCGAGGTTGGATTTACTTGTGAGTACAACTAATCGCCCCGGGGCATCCGATCTGCTGTCGCCCGACACCGGCATGGGCGCGGTGACCCTGCGCGTCGCCGACCTCGACGCGATGATCCGCTACTACCGCGACGGCGTCACGCTCGACCTGCTGAGCCACGACGGCCCGGTCGCCGTGCTCGGCCGCGGCGCAACCCCGGTCGTGATCCTCCAGCACGCGCCCGAGCTGAAGCACGCGAGCCCGCGCAGCGCAGGCCTGTTCCACACCGCCGTGCTCTTCGACGACCAGGCCGCGCTCGCCGCCGCCGTCTACTCGGTCGCGACCCGATACCCCGGCACGTTCACCGGCAGCGCCGACCACCTCGTCAGCCAGGCGTTCTACTTCGACGACCCCGAGGGCAACGGCGTCGAGCTCTACTGGGACCGCGACCGCACCGAGTGGTCGTGGACGCACGGCTCGGTCGAGATGGACACCCTGTTCCTCGACCCGAACGGCTTCCTGCAGGAGCACCTGACCGAGCAGGGCATGACGACGGATGCCTCGGGGCCGCGCCTGGGCGATGCCGTCGTGGGGCACGTGCACCTGTCCGTCGGCGACATCGCGAGCGCACGCGAGTTCTACGTCGACCACCTCGGCTTCGAGACCACGGCGACGTTCGGCCCGCAGGCGTTGTTCGTGTCGGCCGGCGGGTACCACCACCACATGGCGATGAACACGTGGAAGAGCGCGGGCGCCGGGCGCCGGCAGCTCGCACTCGGGCTCGGTCGCGTCGAGATCGTCGTGCCGGGCGCCGACGACGTGGGCGAGCTGGGGGAGCGCATGGCGCACTTCGGCGTGAGCGCGCGCGACGACGGCCGCGCGCTCGAGTTCGACGACCCGTGGGACAACGTGGTGCAGGTGCGCGCCGCGGGCTGAGCCTCCCGCCCCGCGACCCTACTCGACGGTCTCCAACTCGACCTCGACCTCGTCGCCGAGCTCGATGCCCTCGGCCTTCCGCACCGCCTTCTTGAGCGGCAGCACATAGGCGCCGGCCTTCGAGTCCGGGAAGATCGACGTCGACCACGTGGACCCGCCGACGCGCACGCGCACCTTCACCGACCCGAACCCGCGCGGCGGGCGCGGCCGGTCCGCGATCTCCTCCGACGGGCCCACCGGCAGGGTCACGAAGTACCAGCCCTCCTCGGTGCGCGCATCCCACTGCCAGACCTCGGCGCGGAACGTCAGCTGCTCCCCCATGCGCCCGAGCCTATGCCCACCCGCCGACGCACGCGCCGCGCTCACCGGCCTCGCTAGGCTGGCGAACGTGAGCGCGGACGAGGAGCACACCGGCGTCGAGCAGAACACGCGCACGATCGAAGACTCGGTCGTGACCGACTTCAGCGAGCGCATGAGCTACGGCGGCTACCTCGAGCTCGGGCAGGTGCTCTCGGCGCAGCATCCGGTCAGCCGGCCCGAGCACCACGACGAGCTGCTGTTCATCATCCAGCACCAGACCACCGAGCTCTGGCTGAAGCTCATGCTGCACGAGCTGCGCACCGCCCGCGACCTGCTTCTCCACGACGAGCTCGCCCCGGCGCTGAAGTGCATCGCGCGGGTCAAGCACATCCAGCGCACGCTCACCGAGCAGTGGTCGGTGCTCGCGACGCTCACGCCGACCGAGTACAGCCAGTTCCGCGACTTCCTCGGCAACGCGAGCGGCTTCCAGTCGTACCAGTACCGCGCGGTCGAGTTCGTGCTCGGCAACAAGAACGAGCGGATGCTCCAGGTCTTCGACAACGACCTCGCCGCGACCGCGCTGCTGCGCGAGGCACTCGAATCGCCGAGCCTGTACGACGAGTTCCTGCGGCTCCTGGCACGTGCCGGGTACCCCGTGCCGCAGGCCGTGCTCGACCGCGACGTCACGAAGGCGTGGACCTTCCAGCCCGACCTCGTGCCCATGTTCACGGCGATCTACGCCGACACCGAGCACCACTGGTCGGCCTACGAGACCTGCGAGGAGCTCGTCGACCTCGAGGACAACTTCCAGTTCTGGCGCTTCCGGCACCTCAAGACGGTCGAGCGCATCATCGGCATGAAGACCGGCACCGGCGGCTCGAGCGGCGCCCCGTTCCTGCAGAAGGCGCTGCAGCTGACGTTCTTCCCCGAGCTGTACGCCGTGCGCACCGAGATCGGGGCGTGACGGATGCCCGGCTGCGCGCAACCCCGCCCGGCCGGGGCTCGGGTGCCCTGCAGCATCCGCCCGGTCGCCCGCACCGAGGAGGCATCGTGACCGACGTCGACCCGCTGCTCGGACCGCTCGCACGGCACGTGCGACACGGCGTCACGGGTGAGGACGGCATCGCGCTCCCCCGCTGTGCGACCATCACGTGCACCTCGCGCTGGTCGACCTGCACGGCATCGTCGCGGGCGGCGTCGCCGCGGTGCTCGACCTCGGCGGCGAACCGGCAGCGCTCTCGCGCCTCGCCGACGAGCATCACTCGCCGCAGATCGCGTATGCGGGTGCGTTCCTCACTGCCCCGGGCGGCTATCCGACCGGCCGCGACTGGGCGCCGGCCGGCGCCGTGCGACCGGTTCCGACCGGGCGACTCGAGCACCACACCGCCGGGCGCACCCCCGCCGAGGCGGCGGTCGGGGAGCAGCGCTCGTTCGGGGCATCCGTCGTGAAGGTCACGTTGCACGCCGACGATGGGCCCGTGTTCGACCCGGACGGCCTCGCCGAGGTCGTCGCGGCCGCACGCGCGGCCGGGCTGCCCGTGGTCGCGCACGTGCAGGGCGCGGGCATGACCGCGCGCGCGCTCGACGCGGGCGTCGATGCGCTCGCGCACACCCCGTGGACCGAGCGGGTCGACGACACGCTCATCGCCCGTGCGGTCGCCGCCGGGCAACGCTGGATCTCGTCGCTCGACATCCACGACCGCGGCGGCCGAGGCGCCGACCACGCGGTCGCGCTCGACAACCTCGCGCGCTTCCACGCCGCCGGCGGCACGGTGCTCTCCGGCACCGACCTGGGCAACGGCGATCTTCCGCTCGGCGTGAATCCGCGCGAGGTGCAGGGCCTGCTCGACGCCGGGCTCGCCCCCGCCGACGTGCTCGCCGCGATGACCGCTTCGTGGCCGGTCGGCCCGCCGGACGGCGTCGCGACCTGGATCCCGGGGCCGCCCCCGGCGGCGTCCGACGAACTCGCCGCGTGGCTTACGCGCGCCCACGTCGTGCCCGCCGAGGCGTTCGAGCAGCACATCTGACGCTGCCCCGCCGCATCCGTCCGCTCCCGCTCCACCCGCCTCACCCTCCGGCACGTGCCCGTGGGTTCGGCACGCTCAGTTCACGCCGGCACGTCGAGTTCGGCGTGCCCGAATGACTTCGACTGGCCGAACGGCAGCACTCGGGTTCCGGCCCGCCTGGCGGGGTCGCTGGGCACATGCCCGGTACTTCGGCAGGCTCGACGCACGCTGGCACGTCGAGTTCGACGTGCCCGCATGACTTCTACGTGCCGACGCGAACGGCACGTGCCGAAGTGGCGGACCCAACCGGAGCGCGTCACCGAGAATGGAGCCCATGAGCCTCGACCGCCACCTCGCGTGGGCGCGCCGCCAGGACCGCGCCGACGGCCTCGCCCACCACCGCGCGCGCTTCCACGGCGCCGACACCCCGCTCGTCTACTTCGACGGCAACTCGCTGGGACGCCCGCCGGTGTCGGCGATCGAGCGGGTCGAGCGCTTCCTGCGCGAGGCGTGGGGCGAGCGCCTGATCCGCGGGTGGGACGAGCAGTGGATGGAGCTGCCGTTCCGCATCGGCGACGACATCGGCCGGCACGTCATCGGCGCCGCGCCCGGCCAGACGGTCATCGGCGACTCGACGACCGTGCTGCTCTACAAGCTCGCGCGCGCGGCCGTCGACGCGCAGCTCGCCCGCGACCCGGCGCGCGTCGAGATCGTGGTCGGCAGCGACGACTTCCCCACCGACCGGTACCTGCTCGAGGGCATCGCCCGCGAGCGCGGCGCACGCCTGCGCTGGATCGAGGTGACCCGCGACTCGGGCGTCACCGCCGAGCAGCTGCGCGCCGCGGTCGGCCCCGAGACGGCACTGGTCGTGCTGAGCCACGTCGCCTACCGGTCGGGCCATCTGGCGGATGCCCCGGAGCTCACGCGCATCGCACACGACGCCGGTGCGCTGGTGCTGTGGGACCTCTGCCACTCGGCCGGTTCGGTGCCGGTCGAGGCGGATGCCTGGGGGTTCGACCTCGCCGTGGGCTGCACGTACAAGTACCTGAACGGCGGCCCCGGCTCCCCCGCGTTCGCCTTCGTGCGCGACGACCTGCAGGCCGCGCTCGCGCAGCCGATCCAGGGCTGGATGGGCACCGCCGACGTGTTCGCGATGGGTCCGGAGTACGTGCCGGCCCGGGGCATCCGTCGCTTCATCAGCGGCACCCCGCCGATCGTCGGCATGCTCGCCATGCAGGACACGATCGAGATGATCGGCGACGCCGGCATGTCCGCGGTGCGCGCGAAGTCGGTCGCGCTGACGGAGTTCGCGATCGCCCTGAGCGACGAGTGGCTCGCGCCGCTCGGCGTCGAGGTGGCGTCGCCTCGGGCCGCGGCCGAGCGCGGCGGGCACGTCACGCTGTCGCACCCTGCGATGCGGGAAGTCGTCGCCGCGCTGTGGGAGGAGGACGTCATTCCCGACTACCGCGACCCGGGCGGGCTGCGCGTCGGCCTCTCGCCGCTGTCGACGAGCTTCGAGGAGACGTTCCACGGCATGGCCGCGGTGCGCGATGCGCTGCGTGCGATCCGCGCCCGCGAGGCCGGGCTGGCCTGAGCCGGCACTCGTCGGCCGAGCCGACGGCCGAGGTCTGGGCGAATCCATAGCCTCGTGCAGGGCCGCCCATAGCCCGGTCGCCGAGCATGGCTCACATGCAGAACGACGAACGCACCCCCGAGCAACCCGCCGACGACGCCGGCACGACACCCGAACCCCCACCCCCTGGTACCGCCGCCTCTGGTTCCTGATCACCGCCGGCGCCGTCGCCGCGCTCCTGCTCTTCGGCGCGGGCTTCGCAACCGGTGCCGCGACCACGGGCTTCTTGGGCGTCCGGGCGGTCGTCGGCGTCGACCGCCCGCTCGACCGCGAGTTCCCCGGCGGCCCCGGCGAGCGCGGCGAGCGCCCCGACCGCGGCGACTGGAACGGGCAGGAGGGCACCGGCAGCACCGGCACCGACTCCTGACCTGCGCGCCGGTAGACTCCAAGGGCATCCCATCACCCATCGGACGGAGAACCACGGTGCCCACCATCGTCGTCGACGTGATGCCCAAGGCCGAGCTGCTCGACCCGCAGGGGAAGGCCGTCGCCGGCGCCCTCTCCCGCACAGGTCACGAGGCCGTCTCCGGCGTGCGCATCGGCAAGCGATTCGAGCTCACCGTCGACGGTCCCGTCGATGACGCGGTGCGCGCCGACATCGAGCAGATCGCGGCCGACATCCTCTCGAACGGCGTGATCGAGGACGTGGTCGCGATCCACTGGGGCGATGACGACGTGACCGCGCCGCCGGCCGACGACACCGACAGCGAGACCGTCGACGTGTCGCTCACCGACGCGGAGCTCGCCGAGGCCAAGGCGGCCTCCCCGAGGCATCCGACGGCGTGGGCTACGACGCCCCCGCGGGCGAGACGCACTGACCATGCGCGTCGGCGTCATCACCTTCCCGGGCTCGCTCGACGACCGCGACGCCCAGCGCGCGGTGCGCCTCGCGGGCGCCGAGCCGGTCGCGCTCTGGCACGGCTCGCACGACCTCGAGGGCGTCGACGCGCTCGTGCTGCCCGGTGGGTTCAGCTACGGCGACTACCTACGCTGCGGGTCGATCGCGAGCCTGTCGCCGATCATGGCCGAGGTCATCGACGCGGCCCGGCACGGCATGCCCGTGCTCGGCATCTGCAACGGGTTCCAGATGCTCACCGAGGCGCGCCTGCTCGAGGGCGGGCTCATCCGCAACGACCACGGCAACTTCATCTGCCGCGACCAGGTGCTGTCGGTCGAGACGACCGCGACCGACTGGACCGGCGACTTCGAGCTCGGCCAGCAGATCACCATCCCGCTGAAGAACGGCGAGGGCGGGTTCATCGCCGACGACGACACGCTGAACCGCCTGGAAGACGAGGGCCGCGTGGTGTTCCGCTACGTCGGCGTGAACCCGAACGGGTCGCTGCGCGACATCGCGGGCATCACGAACGCGCGCGGCAACGTGGTCGGCCTCATGCCGCACCCCGAGCACGCGGTCGAGCCGGGCTTCGGCCCCGACACCCCCGAGGCGATGCGCTCGGGCGTCGACGGCCTCGACTTCTTCACGAGCGTCATCTCGCGCTCGCTCGCCCGCATCTGAGTCCCGGCCCGCGCGCCCCTCGCCGGGTACGATCGGCACCACCGACACGAGGAGGTGCCGTGGTGCAGGCGAGCCGAGCGGATGCCGGCAGGGGGCGGATGCTCCGCAGGTGGGCCGCGTTCGTGGACGCGTTCGGCACCAGGCTCTGGCCGGTGCCGACCGTCGCGGTCGTGGCCGCGGTGGTCGCGGGCCTCGCGATCCCGGCGATCGACCGGGCCGTCGACCCCGACCTCCCGGCGGCGGTGCAGGCCGTGCTGTTCGGCGGCGGCACCGATTCGGCACGCGCGGTGCTCTCGGCCATCGCCGGCTCGCTCATCACCGCGACGTCGCTCACGTTCTCGCTCACCGTGGTCGCGCTCCAGCTCGCGAGCAGCCAGGCGTCGCCGCGCGTGCTGCGCCTCTTCGCGCAGGACCGCATGGTGCACGGCACTCTTGCGCTCTTCCTCGCGACGTTCGCCTATGCCCTGACGGTGCTGCGCACGGTGGACGACGCCGACGGCGATCCGTTCATCCCGCGCATCGCGGTCACCCTCGCGAGCGTGCTCACGTTCGCCAGCGTGATCGTGCTGGTCTTCTTCCTCGCCCACCTCGCGCGCCAGTTGCGCGTCGAGACGATCATGCGCGACGTGCACCACGAGACGCAGCGCACGATCGACCTGCTCGCAGCGACCGAGCTCGACGGGGTCGCGACCGCTCCCGCACGCCCGGCCCACGTGACGACCGTGCTCGCCGAGCACTCCGGATTCCTCACCGGCGTCGACCGCCACGTGCTGATCGAGACGGCCGAGCGCTTCGACATCGTGATCGTCGAGCGCCGCGCGATCGGCTCGAGCGTCATCGAGGGCACGCCGCTGGCCGACTGGTGGCCGCGCACCGAGGGGGCGACAGGCGAGCGGATGCCCCTGAGCGCGACCCGTCCGAGATCGCCGACGCCGTCGTGGCCGCCCACGACACGGGCTACGAGCGCACCGCCGCGCAGGACATCGGGTTCGGGCTCCGCCAGCTCGTCGACATCGCGGCGCGGGCGCTCTCCCCGGCGTGAACGACCCGACCACGGCGGTGCACTCGCTCAGCCACATCTCGGCGCTGCTCTGCGCGATCGCACGACTCGACCCGGAGCCCGCCGCCCTGGTCGACGAGCACGGCGTGCCGCGACTCGTGCACCGCCCGCAGCAGTTCGACGAGCTGCTCGAGGTGTCGCTCGAGCAGCCGCGGCGGTACGGCGCGGGCGATCCCGTCGTCGCGGCGCGCATGTTCCAGCTGCTGCACGACGTCGCGCTGCACACCGGTTCGGGCGGCCGAGGCGACGCGGTGCGCGAGCAGGCGGCCCGCCTCGCGGCATCCGTCGCCGATGAGGACTACGACGACGTCGAGCGGGCTCGCTTCGCCGCAGCCGCCCGTGCGGTCGACGAGGCGCTGTCGGGCGCACCCGCGGCGAGCGCGTAGGCTCGCATCCCATGGCGACAGGCGCGACGGTCCACACGTTCACGGTGCACCTGGCCGATGTCGACCGCGGGGTCTACGAGGAGCTCGCGCTGCGCGTGGCACGCCACCCCTCGGAGACCGACGCGTTCATGCTCACCCGCGTGCTCGCCTACTGCCTCGAGTACGAGGAGGGCATCGCGTTCAGCGACGGCGTCTCGGCGACCGACCTGCCGGCCGTGCTCGTGCGCGACCTCACCGGGTCGATCACGGCGTGGATCGAGGTCGGCGCCCCCGACGCCGAGCGCCTGCACACCGGCAGCATGCAATCACAGCGCACCGCCGTCTACACGCACCGCGACCCGGCCAAGGTCGCCGCGCAGTGGTCGGGCAAGCGCATCCACCGCGTCGACGAGCTCGCCCTGTACTCGTTCGACCCCGGCTTCCTCGACGCCGCCACCGCGCACCTCGAGCGCCGCAACGAGCTCACCGTCTCGGTCACCGAGCGCCGCCTCTACCTCGAGCTGAACGGCGCCACGCTCGAGACCGACGTCCACCGGCATCCGCTCGACTGAGTACCCGCGGAGTCCGGCAGCCGCACTCGGGCAACGCGTCGCGGGTATCGTCGGGAGCACGCGTCAACGAGGAGGTTCGCATGCCCACCATCGCGATCGTCGGAGCAGGGCCCGGTCTCGGCGCGGCAGTCGCCCGCAGGTTCGCACGCGAGGGGTTCCAGGTCGCGCTGATCTCGCGCGACCAGGCGAAGCTCGACGCGCTGGCGGCCGAACTCGGCGAGGACGGCGTGACGGCGCGCGGCTACTCGGCCGACGTGCGCTACGCTGCGTCGCTCGAGGCCGCGCTCGCGCAGGCGGCGGCCGACCTCGGCCCGATCACGGCCCTGCAGTACAGCCCGCTGCCGTCGCGCAGCTACCTCGAACCGGTGCTCGACCTCACACCCGACCTCGCGCTCGAGGCCCTGCGGTTCTCCGCACTCGGGCTGATCGCGGCCGCCCGCACAGTGCTGCCGGCGATGCGTGAGGCCGGCGACGGCACGATCATCCTGATCAACGGTGGCACGTCGGTGCAGGCGCGTCCTGGCTTCTCGGGCACGTCCGTCGCGTTCCCCGCCGAGAGCGCGTACGGCGAGATGCTGCACGACGCGCTCGCCGACGAGGGCGTGCGGGTGGTGCAGCTCGTCATTCCGGGAGCCATCCCCAAGCTGCAGCTGCCGAACGGCATCGACGACGTCGCCGACCGCATCTGGGGGCTGCACGAGACGCCCGGCGAGTTCCGCACCATGCTCATCCCGCTCGAGGAGGGGCGCGAGTAGGCGCCGGCCTGCGGGCCGCTACGCCTGCAGCAGGCTGAACACCTCGCGCCCGCCGAGGGCCGAGCGGCCGCCGAGCGCCTCCAGCTCGAGCACGACCGCGACGCCCGCGACCTCCCAGCCGGCGCGCTCGACCAGCGAGCAGGTCGCCGCCGCGGTGCCGCCGGTCGCGAGCACGTCGTCGAGCACGAGGACGCGCGCGCCGGGGTCGAGTTCGTCGGTGTGCACCTCGAGGCGCGCCTCGCCGTACTCGAGCGCGTACGACTCGGCGAGCGTCGCCCGGGGCAGCTTGCCGGCCTTGCGCACGGCCAGCACACCGGCATCCGTGCGCATCGACGCGGCGCCCGCGAGCAGGAACCCGCGCGCCTCGATGCCCGCGAACGCGTCGTAGCGCCCCGCGAACGGCTCGACCATCGCGTCGACCATGCCGCGGAACAGGTCGGCGCGCGTGAAGACGGGCGTCAGGTCGCGGAACAGGATGCCCGGCTCGGGGAAGTCGGGCACGAGGGCGATGTGCGACTCGAGCGCGGCGCGGATGTCGTCCATGCGCACAGGGTAGCGGCGCGGGCGGGCACGCGGCGCGCTGGCCAGCGGCGCGTGCGGGGGCGTACGATCGGGGCCATTGGGGGCATCCGATGGCGTCTGGGGAGCGACAGCGGTCCGAGCTGAACGAGCTCGGGGAGATGCGCGACGCGGTCTTCTTCGCCGGGCCGGAGCGGCAGCGCAAGGTCAGCCGGTACTGGATCCTGCTCATCCTGTCGTCGGTCATCTCGGCCGCGGGCATCGTCGCCGACTCCACCGCGACCGTCATCGGCGCGATGATCGTCGCGCCGCTCATGCTCCCGATCCAGGGCGTGATGCTCGCGAGCGTGCTCGGCGACCGCCTCAACCTGCGGCGCGCGCTGGTGCTGCTCATCGGCGGCTCGTTCGTCGCGGTCGGCATCGGGTTCCTGCTCGGCCTCGTCATGATCTACGACATCGATGCGACGAACAACACGCAGGTCGCTGCGCGTTCGTCGCCCGGCCTCGTCGACCTGCTCGCGGCGCTCGCAACCGGTGCCGTCGGCTCGATCGCGCTCGTGCGGCGCGACATCTCCGACACGCTGCCGGGCGTCGCGATCGCGATCTCGCTCGTGCCGCCGCTGTCGGTCGTCGGCGTCACCCTCGAGTCGGGCGCCTGGAACGACGCCTTCGGCTCGTTCGTGCTGTTCCTCACCAACGTCTCCGCGATGATCGGCACGGGCATGTTCGTCATGTCGATCTACGGGCGCAGCCGCGTCGGCGCGAACGCGCGCGTCGATGCCGTGCGCTCCGGCAGCCGCCGCAGCACGATCATCGTGCTCTCCACGATGGGCGCGGCGATCCTCGTGATCCTCAGCCTGTCGGGCATCGTGAAGCTCCAGGACAACCTGCTCGCGAGCCAGGTGCAGCACGAGCTGCAGCAGTGGGCGCACCCCGCCGGCTGGGTCGTCACGTCGGTCACCTGGCACAACGACACGCTCGTCGCACAGGTTGAGGGCCCCTCGCCCGCACCCGACACCGACGACCTGCAGCAGGCGTTCGACGACGCCGGCATCGACACCACGCACGTCTCCGTACGGCTCGTCGAGGGCACCTCGGTCGACTTCGACGATTGAGCGGATGCCTCGCGGCGAACTCGCCCTTGCCCCGGCCATTCGCCGTCAATAGGCTCGGCAGCGGAGCATCGACAACGAGGGGAACGTCATGGCATCCGGACCGATCGAGATCGTCGTCTTCGAGTTCACGGGGAAGTTCACCGGGGCGATACTCCCGGAGCTCGAGCGGCTCGTCGCCGCGGGCACCGTCAGCATCGTCGACGGGCTCTTCGCGCGGAAGTCGGAGGACGGGGACGTCGAGCTCATCGAGATCGCCGAGGTCTCCGATGACGAGGAGGCCGCCGCGCTGGCGGGCGTGATGGACCGGGTCGACGGGCTCGTGTCCGACGAGGACGTCGAGGACCTCACCGCGGGCATCGCCCCCGGCACGGCCGCCGCGATCCTCGTGTTCGAGCACACCTGGGTGATCCCGCTGCGCGACGCGATCACCGCCGCGGGCGGCACGCTCGTCGAGAACATCCGCATTCCCGGGCCCGTGGTCGACGAGATCCTCGCGACCGTGCCCGACGAGGACTGAGCGCCCGCCGACGCGGGCCGGAAACAGGGGAGAGACCATGCGAGGCAGGATCGGACGTCCGGGACTCATCGGCACCATGGCGCGCACCGCCGTCGTGGCCGGCACGGCGAGCGCCGTCGCCGGCGGCGTGCAGCACCGCCAGGCGAACCGGTGGAACGCGCAGCAGCAGCAGGCCGCCGAGGAGCAGATGGCGGCGCAGCAACAGCAGCAGTCGCAGGCGCAGGTCGCCGAGATGCAGGCGCAGCTGAACGCGCTGCAGGCGCAGCAGGCGCCCGCGCCGGCTCCGGCGGCGGCACCCGCGGGCGGTGGCGGCGACCTCATGGCCGAACTCGAGAAGCTCGCGAACATGAAGGCCGCCGGCATCCTCAGCGACGCCGAGTTCGCCGCCGCGAAGGCCAAGCTGCTCGGCTGACCGCCGCGCGCGGCGAACGGCTCAGCGGGAGCCTTCGGACTCCCCGTCGGCGTCGCCGTCGCGATGCTCGGACCCCGTCGGGTCGCCGCCCTTGGGCGCGTCGGGGTCGATGATGCGCACCCGCTCGGGGTCGACGATCTCGATCTTCGAGGTGAACGCCTCGGCGCGCGCCTGCGCTTCGGGCGTGCCCGAGAACAGGCCGGTGCGGTCCTGCGCCACCCGCTGCGCACGCTCCGCGGGGGCCTCGCCGGGCTCAGGGGCATCCGTGTTGCCGACCAGCACGCGCTGCAGCGGCAGGGCGTCGCGGTCCTCGTCGCGCATCCACTCCGAGAGCTCCTCGCGGATGAGGCAGCGCAGGTCCCACATCTTGGCCGAGTCCTCGGCGCTGACGAGCACGCGCACGCGCATGTAGCCGCCCGTGGCATCCGTCACCTGGATGCCCGACGCCACGCCGTCCCACAGGTCGGTCTCGGCGAGCACCTTGTCGAGCTCCTTGCGCATGCCCGTCGTCGAGACGCGCCAGTCGAGGTCGAACTCGACCGTGCCGAGCAGCGCCTTGCCGGTCTTCGTCCAGTTCTCGAACGGTTGGCTCGTGAAGTACGTGCAGGGCAGCACGAGCGAGCGCTGGTCCCAGATGTCGACGACGACGTAGCTCAGCGTGATCTGGTTGATGCGGCCCCACTCGCCCTCGACGACCACGACGTCGCCCACGCGGATCGCGTCGCTGAAGGCGAGCTGCACACCCGCGAACACGTTGCCGAGCACCGTCTGCGCGGCCAGGCCGGCGACGATCGACGCGATGCCCGCGGAGGCGAGCACGCTCGCACCGACCGCGCGCACCGACGGGAAGGTCACGAGGATCGAGCCGACCGCGACGACGACGATCACGGCCACCACCAGGCGGCGCACGATCTGCAGCTGGGTGCGGATGCGTGCCGCCTGCACCGTGTCGGTCTCCTGGATGCGGTACCGCTTCACGCCCGTGTCGATGAGGAAGAGGAAGATCTGGCAGGCGAGCCAGGCGCCCGACGCGATGAGCGCGATGCCCAGCCAATGGATGATCTCGGAGACCCACTCGTCGATCGGGAAGAACACGAACGCGACGATCAGCGACATCAGCAGGATGGTCACCCGGAACGGCCACTCGGCCCGCTTGCGCAGCGCCTCGGGCCAGTCCTTCTTGCGGCGGATCAGCGCGAGGATCACCCGGGCGATCACGATCACGATCACGCCGAAGAGCAGCGAGATGCCCAGGGCGATGAGGAACGCCCACAGGTGCGTCCAGCCGTCGAGTTCGGCCAGGGTGGTGAACTCGTCCGTGTCGGTGAGGTCGTCCATGCGGTCCTTCCGTCGCGTGCGTCGGGTGCCGTCCCAGCCTAGGCACCACCGCCGCCCGGCCCGAATCCCCTGTGCAGGCGCGGGGTGCGAGGATGGAGGACCCGACCCCTGGAGCACCGTGACCCCGCGCATCCTCTTCCGCACGCTCGCGATCGCCGAGGCGATCACCTGGACCCTGCTGATCGCGGGCATGGTGATCGCGTACGGCTTCGACGGCACCCGCCTCGGCATCTCGATCGGCGGCGGGCTGCACGGCTTCGTGTTCCTCGCCTACGCGGTGTGCGTCGTGGTCGTCGCCGTGAACCAGCGCTGGCACTGGGGCGTCACGCTCGTCGGGCTCGTCTCGGCGATCGTGCCGTACGCGACGATTCCGTTCGATATCTGGGCCGACCGCACGGGCCGGCTCGACGGCGCGTGGCGACGCGAGGCCGGCGACGACCCGCGCGATCAGCGGTGGGTCGAGCGGATGCTGCGCCTCGCGCTCGCGCGCCCCGTGACGACGGTCGTGCTCGGCGTCGTCGGCGTCGCGGTCGTGTTCAGCGCCCTGCTCGTGATCGGCCCGCCCGGGGGCCGCTCGTAGCGAGTCGCGTCAGCGACCGAGCGCGGCGCGGCTCGCGTCAGCGTGGCATCCGCTCGCCGCAGTTCGCCTAGCGACCGCCCTCGCCGCCCGAACCGCCGTCGGCCGAGCCGTAGTCGGCACCTTCCCCACCGCGACCCGCGATCTTGTGGATCGCACCGGTCGACGCGACGAGCTCCCGCTCGCGGTCGATACCCGTGTAGCCGAACTCGTGCGCCAGCTCGCGCTCGACCGCCTCGACGTCGAGCGTCTGCGTGAACACGGCGGCCCGCTCCTCGGCCTCGGGGCTACCGGAGAACATGCCCTCGGCGGCATCCACCGCCTTGTCGACCACCGCGATCGGCTCGGTGAGCACGAGCGGTGCGGGGGCCTCGGGGTCGACGTACTCGAAGCGCTGCACCGGCAGAGCGGCGGCGTTCTCGGCCTGCACCCAGAGCACGAGCTTCTCGCGCACGAGGCAGCGCAGGTCGTAGAGCTTCGCGGCGTCCTCCGCGCTGATCACGCAGCGGATGCGCACGAGCCCGCCGACCGCGTCGAGCACCTGGAGGATCGACGTGCGGCCGTCCCACAGGTCGGAGTGCGCGGTGATCTGCTCGAGGCGCTCGCGCATGCGCGTGGTCGAGACGCGCCAGTCGAGGTCGAAGTCGACGGTGCCGAGGAGCTCGTTGCCCTCCTTGGTCCAGTTCTCGAACGGCTGGGTCGTGAAGTACGTGCAGGGCAGCACCAGGGTGCGCGAGTCCCACACCTCGACCACGACGTAGCTGAGGGTGATGCGCTTGATGCGACCCCACTCGTCCTCGACGACCACGATGTCGTCGACGTGGATCGCGCCGGTGATGGCGAGCTGCATGCCCGCGAACAGGTTCGCGAGCACCGACTGGAGCGCGAGGCCGGCGACGATCGACGCGAGGCCGGCCGACGCGAGCATCGAGGCGCCGATCGTCTGGACGTCGGGGAAGGTCAGCAGGATGGCGCCGACGGCGACCACGGCAATGATGACGATCGCGACGCGCTGGAAGACCTGGAGCTGCGTGTGCAGGCGGCGCACGTGCCGGTTGTCCATGTCGCGCGGGTAGCGCGCGGTCGACAGGTCGGCGACGAACATGACGAGCGAGCCGAGCAGCCAGGCGACGCTCGCGATGAGCGCGATCTTCAGGCCGTGCTCGGCGGCGGCACGCCACTCGCGCTCGGGCATCGTCACGGCGAGCGCGACGAAGCCGCCGACGAGGAAGACGGTCACGCGCAGCGGCAGGGTGAGCCGGCGGGCGAGCATCGCGGGCCAGTCGTCGCGATTGGCGACGAAGCGGATGCCACCCTGCACGAGCCAGCTGAACACCATGCTCGCGCCGATGGAGATGCCGACGGCGAGCAGGAGCCCGATCCACGACCTCCACTGGAAGTCGGCGAACACCGACTGCAACCACTCCATGCGACACCTCCGATCGATTCCGGCCCCGCGCGCTGCGGGCGCCACGCGCCCGCACCCTGCGGACACGACGAACGGCGGGGCCGTAGGGCCACCGCCGCCATGCTGATCCTCACCCTAACCAACCGCGCTGAACGCGCGCTGCACGCCGGTTGTGCGCGCGCCGTGAGCGGTCGCGCGGGCGAGTCGCGGGCACCCGGCGCCAGCCGCCCGACACCGGCGTTCGCGCGCGTCGGCGGTAGGATCGACGCGTCAGCGTCCGGCGCGGCATCCGCCCCCGGCATCCGCTCGTTCCGGGAGTCTCCCACGTGACCGATACCGTCTCCACCACGGCCACCCTCGACACCGTCGAGCACGCTGCCGCCACCCCCGACAAGGAGCAGCCGTACGCCGCGCTCGGGCTGAAGCCCGACGAGTACGACCAGATCCGCGAGATCCTCGGGCGGCGCCCCACGAGCGGTGAGCTGGCCATGTACTCGGTCATGTGGAGCGAGCACTGCTCGTACAAGTCGTCGAAGAAGTACCTGCGCCAGTTCGGCAAGAAGGTCACCGACGAGATGCGCCAGCACCTCATGGTCGGCATGGGCGAGAACGCCGGCGTGCTCGACATCGGCGAGGGCTGGGCGGTCACGTTCAAGATCGAGTCGCACAACCACCCGAGCTACATCGAGCCGTTCCAGGGCGCCGCGACCGGCGTCGGCGGCATCGTGCGCGACATCATCTCGATGGGCGCACGCCCCGTCGCCGTGATGGACGCGCTGCGCTTCGGCAAGATCGACGACCCCGACACGGCCCGCGTCGTGCACGGCGTGGTGAGCGGCATCTCGTTCTACGGCAACTGCCTCGGCCTGCCGAACATCGGCGGCGAGACCTGGTTCGACCCGGTGTACCAGGCGAACCCGCTCGTCAACGCGCTCGCGGTCGGCGTGCTCCGCCACGAGGACCTGCACCTCGCCAACGCGAAGGGCGCCGGCAACAAGGTGGTGCTCTTCGGCGCCCGCACGGGCGGCGACGGCATCGGCGGCGCGTCGATCCTCGCATCCGACACCTTCGCCGAAGGCGGCCCCACCAAGCGCCCCGCGGTGCAGGTGGGCGACCCGTTCGCCGAGAAGGTGCTCATCGAGTGCTGCCTCGAGCTGTTCGCCGGCGACCTGGTCGAGGGCATCCAGGACCTCGGCGCGGCCGGCATATCGTGCGCGACCTCGGAGCTCGCGTCGAACGGCGACGGCGGCATGTCGATCGTGCTCGACGAGGTGCTGCTGCGCGACCCCACGCTCACGGCCGAGGAGATCCTCATGTCGGAGAGCCAGGAGCGCATGATGGCGATCGTGCGGCCCGAGAAGCTCGAGGGCTTCCTCGAGGTCGTCGGCAAGTGGGACGTCGAGACGAGCGTGCTCGGCGAGGTCACCGACACCGGGCGCCTGTCGATCACCTGGCGCGGCGAGGAGATCGTGAACGTCGACCCCCGCACGGTCGCCGTCGACGGCCCGGTCTACGACCGACCGGTGCGCAAGCCCAAGTGGCTGAAGGCGCTGAACGCCGACTCGGCCACCGCGCTGCCCCGGCCCACCTCGCCCGACGAGCTGCGCGCGCAGTTCCTGCAGCTGGTCGGCTCGCCGAACCTCGCGGATGCCTCGTGGGTGACCAGCCAGTACGACCACTACGTGCTCGGCAACACCGCGCTCGCCTCCCCCGACGACGCCGGCATGATCCGCGTCGACGAGGAGTCGGGCCTCGGCGTCTCGGTCGCGACCGACGCGAACGGCCGCTACTGCCAGCTCGACCCGTACGCCGGCGCGCAGCTCGCCCTGGCCGAGGCGTACCGCAACGTCGCCGCGACCGGCGCCGTACCCATGGGCGTCTCCGACTGCCTGAACTTCGGTTCGCCTGAGAACCCCGAGGTCATGTGGCAGTTCAAGCAGGCCGTCGAGGGGCTGGCAGACGGATGCCTCGAGCTGGCGATTCCCGTCACCGGCGGCAACGTCTCGTTCTACAACCAGACCGGTGACGTGCCGATCCACCCGACGCCGGTCGTCGCCGTGCTCGGCGTGATCGACGACGTCGCCCGCCGCATCCCGTCGGGCTGGCAGGACGACGGCCACAACATCTACCTGCTCGGCATCACGCGCGAGGAGCTCGACGGCTCGGCCTGGGCCGGCGTCGTGCACGACCACCTGGGCGGCACCCCGCCCGTGGTCGACCTGCCTGGTGAGCAGCGCCTCGCCGAGCTGCTGCGCGCGGCGTCGCTCGAGGGTCTCATCGACTCGGCGCACGACCTCTCCGACGGCGGGCTCGCCGCCGCGCTGGCGGAGGGCGTGCTGCGCTTCGGCATCGGCGCCCGCGTGGTGCTCGGCGAGGTGCTCGACCGCGACGGCGTCGACGTGGCATCCGCCCTCTTCTCGGAGTCGCAGGGCCGCGTGATCGTGACCGTGCCGCGCGAGGACGACGTGAAGTTCCGCGGCCTGTGCGAGGGCCGCGACTACCCGGTCGCGCGCATCGGCGTGACGGATGCCGCGTCGGGCTCGCTCGAGGTGCAGGACGCGTTCACCGTGTCGATCGACGAGCTGCGCGGCACGCACCGCGCGCCGCTGGCCGACGCGTTCGGCCCGGTCGTCGGGTACTGAGGCGATGGCCGGCGCGGAACCCGACGAGGGACCGCGCGGGTACTCGGCCGAGTACGCGGCGGCGCACGGGCGGTTCGCGCTCGTGCCGGCGGCGTACGTGTTCCTGCTCGCCGGTTCCGGTTCCGGTTCCGGTTCCGGCGAGCGCGTGCTGCTGCAGCGGCGGGCGGGCACCGGGTTCTACGACGGCTGGTGGGGCGCGTCCGCGGCGGGGCACGTCGACCCGGGGGAGTCGGCGGTCGACGCGGCGGTGCGCGAGGCGGCCGAGGAGATCGGCGTCGGCCTCGAGGCATCCGACCTGGTGCCCCTGACCACGCTGCACCGCAGGGCGGGGTCGGATGCGGCCGCCGACCAGCGGGTCGACTTCGCGTTCTCGTGCCGGCGCTGGGCGGGGCATCCGTCGCTGCAGGAGCAGACCGCCGACGCGCTCGAGTGGTTCCCGCTCGCCGCGCTGCCCGATCGCGTGGTGCACCACGAGCGCGCCGTGCTGGAGGGGCTCCGCGACGGCACGCTCACCGCGATCACCCCGTTCGGGTTCTGAGCGCCCGGCCCGTGTGCCGAACGTAGGAGATCCTCGCCGACGCGCCGGGCTCGCGGTCGTCGGCCGGCGTGTCGTCCTTCATTTCGCACACGCCGGACCCGGCCGTGTGGGCCGAACGTAGGACTTTCCTGCCGACACACCGGGCTCGCGGCCGTCCGCCGATGTGTCGTCCTACATTTCGCACACGCCGGACGCGGCGCGCTCAGCCGATGGCCGAGCGCTGCGCGACGAGCGGGCACTCGAACGGGTCGCGCTCGCCCAGGCCGACGCGGTTGATGTAGCGCAGCACGATGCCGTAGCTCTGCCAGAGCCCGGTGCGCACGTACGGCACGCCCTTCTCACGGCAGTACTCGGCGATGATCGGCGCCGCCCGGCGCAGATGCGGGCGCGGCATCGATGGGAAGAGGTGGTGCTCGATCTGGTAGTTGAGCCCGCCCATCAGGAAGTCGATCGCGCGCGAGCCGCGGATGTTGCGGCTCATCATGACCTGGCGACGCAGGAAGTCGAGCTTCAGGTTCTTCGGCACGAGCGGCATGCCCTTGTGGTTCGGCGCGAACGACATGCCCATGTAGACGCCGAACAGGCCGAGCTCGACCGCGAGGAAGAGGGCCGCCTTGCCCGGCGAGAGCACGAGCAGCACCAACACGGGGAACCCCAGCAGCCGCACGGCGAGCAGGCCGGCCTCGGCGGCGCGACGTGCGAGGTGCTCGCGCACGAACACCCGGCGCACGCTCGACGCGTGCAGCGAGATGCCCTCGAGCAGCAGGATGGGGAAGAAGAACACGCCCTGGTGCGCGATGAGCCACTGCAGCGGAGCAGGGCGCGGGCGCCGCATCTGGTCGGGCGTGAAGGCGATCACGGGCAACTCGATGTCGGGGTCGGAGCCGATGCGGTTCGGGTTGGCGTGGTGGCGGGTGTGCTTGTGCTGCCACCAGCCGTAGCTCATGCCGATGAACAGCGACCCGAGGATGATGCTGATCCAGTCGTTCCACCGACCGGAGCGGAAGATCTGCCGGTGCGCGGCGTCATGCCCGAGGAACGCGACCTGGGTGAACAGGAACGCGAACAGCACTGCGGTGAACAGCTGCCACCAGGTGTCGCCGACCAGCACGAAGCCGGTGATCGCGGCGGCCATGACGACGGGCACGGCGATGAGCTTCGTCCAGTAGTAGCCGTAGCGGCGGCGGAGCAGTCCCTCGCCGCGCATGATCCGGGCCAGGTCGGTGAAGTCGCTGTTCGCGGGCGTCCGATCGGGTCGCGGCGCCTCGAGCGCCGAAGTCGGGTTGGCGTTCATCGACCCCACCTCCTCGCGGGTGCCGAATATCGAACCGGTTCCCGCATCGGGGTCGTGGAGGCCGCATCGTCACGGGTGCGCCGACTTCGGCGGTCCACTGGTTTCAGCGTACGTCGACGACGGTGGATGGCGACGGATGCACCCGCGATTCCCAGCCTCGGCGGGTGCCCGGCTCGGGAGTACGCCTTCGAGCCCGGGTGGCGCGACGCGCGTGGCGTCGGCGGGCCGTCGTAGGGTGCGCGCATGGGTGGCGAGGGCGAGCACGGCGTGGGTGGTGCCGGCGTGGGAGAGCGCAGCTCGGTCGGGTGCAGGGCGGCGGATGCCTCGGGCCGCGCGTGCGACCGCATGGCGGAGCCGGGTGCCCCGGTGCCGCTCTGCACGCGGCACCTGCTCCTCGCGTACGACTGGGTGTCGCGCGACGTGGGCGTGACCGACCTGCTGCCCGGGCCGTGCCGTGCGTGCGGCGGCCGGGTGGGCGTGCGGTACCCGTCGGGGTGGGTCTGCGCGACGTGCGAATGGCGGGCCGGCGACGTACCCGACGGCGACGCCGCCCCGCCGCGCGTGGAGGTCGTGTACTACCTACGGTTCGACGACCGAGTGAAGATCGGCACGACCGCGAACCCGCGCGGGCGGTTCCAGGCGTTGCCGTACGACGAGGTGCTCGCGTTCGAGCGCGGCGGGCGGGCGCTGGAACAGCGCAGGCACGGGGAGTTCGCCGCCCACCGCATCCCGGGTACCGAGTGGTTCGAGCAGCACGCCGAGCTCGACGCGCATGTGGCGGCGCTCCGCGCCGGGGTCGACGACCCGTGGGACGTCTACGCCCGCTGGGTCAGCGCCGCGCTCGCCCTCCGCGGCGCGTAACGACCCGACCGCTCAGGCGCCCTCGGGCGGGTCGAGGAGGAGCTCGAGGCGATCGGCGAGGTAGCGGTCGAACGGGATGACGGCGTCGTCGAACGACGGGTTCCAGCGCACGAGCAGCTCGCCGTCGCGGAGCAGGAGCGGGCCGTCGGACGCGGCGAGCGTCGAGGCGTCGAGCGCGAGCTCGCGGGTGTGGAAGTTGACGGTCTCGTCGCGCGCGAACGGGCCCTCGAACGCGGCGGCGCGGTAGACGCGGCGCACCTCGGCGGAGTTCGCCTGGAACGTGGCGCGGCCGGGCGGGGTCGCGCGCGTCACCTCACCGGTCGCGTGCAGCGTGCCGTCGGTGCCTATGAGCAGTACGCCGAGGCGCCAGACCCGCCCGATCGGGCGCATCTTCGGCTTCCGCGCGATGCCGAGCACACGGCGCGACGGCTCGAACACGGCGAGCGCCTCGTCTCGCGCGTCGGCAGCAACGAGTGCCTCACGTGCGGCCACGAGCGCGCCGCGCGCCCGTACGATCGCGGCGTCCGCGGCATCCGACATGGCCCGATCGTACGTCGCCGTCTCCGCCCGCCCGACGACCCTCGCCGAGTCGTCATGGGATGTCGCTTCGGTGACCCGGATAGCGACATTTCATGACGACTCGAGAGTCCGCCCTCGGGGACCGGGAGGTGCCGAGAACCCTCAGCGCGTGCGGCCGACCAGCTCGAGCAGCGCCATGCCGTAGGCCTCGGCGGGGTCGGGGTGCTCGAAGCGCAGCCGCTCGCCCGCCAGTTCGATCTCGACCTCGAACGCGTCGTCGAGCCGCCGCAGTGCACGGAAGGTCGCGCGCAGCAGGTCGCGCAGCTGCTCCTCGCGCGGCAGCCAGACGGCGTCGGCCAGGTCGACCGAGTCGAGCGCCCACTCGGTCGTGCCGTTGAACCCGAGGATGGTGCCGGTCGCGTAGTCGTGCGGCTCGATCGTCATCTCGCTCACGGTGAAGACGTCGGCCTCGACCTCGGGCTCGACGTCGCTCGTGAGGTCGAGCTGGAACCGGTCGCCAGACGACGGATGCCAGGTCAGCCCCGCCTCCCGCAACTCGAGCGCCAGCTCGCGGCTGATCACGACGCCTCGCTCCCCCGGCACCACCACCGACGCTTCGGCTCGGGGTCCGGCTCGCGCCCGCGCGTCACCCGGGCCCGCAGCCCTGCGCCGATCACGACGACCATGAGCCCGACCAGGATGAACCCGAACCGCGAGGTCACGAGCGCGAGCACGACCACGACCGCGCCCACCACGACGAACACCTCGGCGGCGCGTCGCTTCGTCGCCGACCAGAGCCGACCGCCCAGCGATCCCGGTTCCTCCCCCATGGGGCTCACCCGCCCACGGGCATCGTGACGCCGGCCCACTGCTCCGACAGCTGCCAGAGCCGCGCCGCCACCGCGGCATCCGTCGACGTGCGCGTCGGCACCTGGCGCACCGGCGCGCCCTTGGTCCAGCCGATCGGGCCCCAGTAGTCGCCGTTCAGCGCGTCGGGCGACGTCGCCGCGACGAGCACGGGCTCGGCACCGCGGTGCTTGCCCTGCGTGAACGGCGACTGCAGGTGGTCGGCGAAGCGCTCGCCGGTCGAGGGTGCGTTGACCCCGGGCACGCGCGGGGTGCGCCCACTGATCGAGTAGCCGGGGTGCGCGACGATGCTCGCGACCGGAGACCCCGCTGCCCCGAGTCGGCGCGCGAGCTCGAAGCCGGTCGACTGGGTCGCGATCTTCGAGTGCGCGTACGCCGTCCACGCGTCGTAGCGTCGCTCGAGCTGGAGGTCGTCGATGCCGAACCCGCTGAGCCGGGACGACAGCGAGCCGAGCCAGACGATGCGCGCGGCATCCGACCGCTCGAGCACCGGAAGCACCTGCGCGACGAACGCGAAGTGCCCGAGGTGGTTGGTGGCGAGCACGAGCTCGTTGCCATCGGCGGACTCCTCCCGCGCTCGGGGTGTGTGCACCATGCCCGCGTTCAGCACGAGTCCGTCGAGGCGGTCGAACGCCTGCACCTGCGACGCGGCGGCGCCGACCGAGGCGAGCGACGACGTGTCCATGACGAGGGTGTCGACGGATGCCTCCGGCAGCCGCTCCCGCAGCGCCGCCACGGCCGCGGCCAGCCGCTCCGGGTTCCGCCCGCTCAGCACGACGTGCGCCCCCTGGCCTGCGAGCCGGGCGCTCGTGAAGAACCCGAGGCCGGCGTTCGCGCCGGTGACGAGGAAGGTGCGCCGGTCGAGGCGGGGCAGCGCCACGGGGTACCAGCTCATGCGTCGGTGCCCGGCCGGCTCGAGGCATCCGTCGACTCGCCCGCGATCTGCTCGTGGTGCTGGATGACCTCGGCGACGACGAAGTTGAACCACTTCTCGGCGAACGCGGGGTCGAGGTGTGCGTCGACGGCGAGCGCGCGGAGGCGGGCGATCTGGCGCTTCTCGCGCTCCGGGTCCGACGGGGGAGGCCGTGCTCGGCCTTGAGGCGGCCGACCTTCTGCGTGAACTTGAACCGCTCGGCGAGCAGGTGGATCAGCGCCGCGTCGATGTTGTCGATGCTCGAGCGAATGCCCAAGAGCTCCGTCATCGCGGCAGCCTGGTCGTCGGGACGGATCTCAGCCATGCACACGACCCTAGCGAGTCGGGCTGGATGCCCCGCCTCGGGTGTCAACGGCCGGGTTGCGCTGCTGGCGAAGCGGGCCCTCCGGCGACCGCCCGCCGCGCGAGCAGCGCGTCGACCCGGCCCTGCGCGAGCAGGATGCCCGCGAGCACGAGCAGCGCACCGACCGGCTCGTGCCAGCCGAACCGCTCCTGCAGCAGCAGCACGCCGAGCACCACGCCGACGACGGGCGTGACGTAGGTGACGGTCGACATGCCGGTCGGCCCCCACGCGCGCAGCACGTTGACCTGCCAGATGTAGGCGAGCCCGGTGCCGAGCACGCCGAGGGCGAGCAGGCTGAGCACGATCGTCGTGTCGAGGTCGACCGGCTGCCACGCGACCACGGGCGTGAGCAGCGCCATGATGAGCCCCGCGATGCCGATGTTGAGGAACGCGAAGGTCGTCGGGGCGATGGGCCGCGAGCTCAGGAACTTCTTGGTGTAGCCGAGGCTGAACCCGTAGCAGACGACCGCGCCGAGGCACGCGAGCTGGCCGGCGAGCTCGCCGCCGAGGAGACCTGCCACGGGCCGATGATGACGATCACGCCGATCACGCCGACGCCGACACCGGCCCAGCGCAGGGCGCTCAGGCGCTCGACGCGGAACGCGAGCGTGGCCATGAGCGCGGTCGCGATGGGCGTGACCGCGTTGTAGATCGACGCGAGGCTCGACGTGACGTACTGCTCCGCCCAGGCGAACAGCGTGTGCGGAATGACGCAGAAGGTGATCGCGATCACCGTGAAGTGCACCCACACGATGGGCTCGCGCGGCAGCACCGGGCCGGCGCCGACGCGCGGTCGCATGACGGCGACGATGACGGCGAGGGTCAGCCCGCCCAGCACGAGCCGCGACCACGAGACCTGCGAGTAGCTCACGCCGTCGAGCGCGACCTTCATGAACAGGAAGCTCGCGCCCCAGATGAGCCCCATGCCGATGAACTGGAGCACGACCGAGAGTCGGCCGGGGCCAGGGGCGGGGGCGGATGCCGCTGCGGCGCGCAGTTCGGAGGGGGCCTGTGCGATCGCCCCGGTGTTGCCGTGTGTCACGGATCGGACGCTACTCGCGGTTCGGGCGACTCGCGTGGGCCGGGCGACGCGATGTCCGGATTCCGCCGATGGTCGGCAGGAACGGATGCCACTCGCAGCCGCTCGCCCCCGGCTCGGCTCGGCTCGGCGCGCGTCAGCCGATCGTGTGGTCGGTGCCCTCGTCGCCGCGCGCCCGACGGCCGCGGCGGCCGCGCGGTGCGGCCGGCAGGGCGGGGCGCTCCTCGTAGCCGTGGAGCCCTGCGTCGCGGATCACGGAGCGGCGCACGCGCGTGCGCTCCTCACGCCGGCGGGCGGAGTCGGATGCATCGGAGCCGCGCGCGTCGGAGGACGCATCGCGCCGCACGTCGGCCTCGCCCCGGTGCCGCGCCTGGCGCGGGTCGCCCGCGACGTGCCGTGCGACGTGCAGCCGCTCCTCGCGGGGGGCCATGCCCTCGCCCGCGCGCGCGTCGCGCCGCCGCGGAGCGTCGGGCTGTCGTTGCACACTATGCAGAATAGGCGAGGGGTCCGACGTGCGAACATTCCGACTGTTCGGTATGTTAGGAACCCGCGCCGGTCCGACGGAGGTCCGGCGCAGACCGGGAGGCGCGATGGAGATCACGGCAGCCGTGCTCGAGGCATGCGATCGTCCCCGGCCGTTCGCCGCCTCGCGCCCGCTCACGGTGCAGCAGGTCTCGCTCGACGGGCCCGGCCCGACCGAGGTGCTGGTGCGCATCGAGGCGGCGGGCATCTGCCACTCCGACCTGTCGGTCGTCGACGGGAATCGCGTGCGACCCACGCCGATGGTGCTGGGGCACGAGGCATCCGGCATCGTCGAGGTCGCCGGCGACGCGGTCGACGACCTCGCGCCGGGCGACCGGGTCGTGCTCACTTTCCTCCCGCGATGCGGCACGTGCCCGGGCTGCGCGACCGACGGCCGCCTGCCGTGCGAGCGGGGAGCGCCGCGAACGCCGCCGGCACGCTGCTCGGCGGCGAGCGACGGCTGCACCGCACCGGCCCTGCCGGCCGGCAGGACCTCCACCACCACCTCGGCGCCTCGGCCTTCGCGACGCACGCCGTGGTGGACCGCGCCTCCGTCGTGCCGGTCGACGCCGACGTGCCACCCGACGCGGCCGCGCTGCTCGGCTGCGCGGTGCTCACCGGCGGCGGGGGCGTGCTGAACGCCGCGCGGCCGGCGCCGGGCGAGCAGGTGATGGTGGTCGGGCTCGGCGGGGTCGGCATGGCAGCGCTGCTCGTCGCGGTCGCGCTCGGGCATCCGGTGATCGGCGTCGATGCGCTGCCCGACAAGCTGGCGGCAGCCCGCGACGCCGGTGCCGTTGAGGCGTACACGCCCGAGGAGCTGGCCGCCCGAGGCATCCGCTCGCCTGCCGTGATCGAGGCGGCGGGGCATCCGCGCGCCTTCGAGACAGCGTTCGCAGCCACCGCACCCGGCGGCACGACCGTGACCGTCGGCCTGCCGCGCCCCGACGCGACCTCGACGATCACGCCGCTCACCCTCACCGCCGAGGCGCGCACCGTCGTCGGCAGCTACCTCGGCTCGTCGGTGCCGTCGCGCGACATCCCCCGCTACGTCGACCTCTGGCGCGCCGGCCGGCTGCCGGTCGAGCAACTCGTCTCGGGGAGGTCGCGCTCGCCGACGTGAACGAGGCGATGGACGCCCTCGCCGGCGGGCACGTGCTCCGGCAGCTCATCCGGCCGTGACGCCCTGAGTCCCTGACCACCCGCACCACCACACCCACCGAGAGGAACCCCATGACCGAACGCATCGCGATCGTCACCGGCGCGGCCCGCGGCATCGGCGCCGCCGTCGCCCGCCGCCTGGCCGCCGACGGCAACGCCGTCGCCGTGATCGACCTGCTGGAGGATGCCACAGCCGAGACCGTCGACGCGATCACCGCCGCGGGCGGCCGCGCGATCGGCATCGGCGCCGACGTGTCCGACTCCGCCGCCGTGGCATCCGCCGTCGCCCGCGTCGCCGACGAGCTCGGGGCGCCGACGATCCTGGTCAACAACGCGGGCATCCTGCGCGACAACCTGCTCTTCAAGATGACCGACGACGACTGGGACCTGGTGATGCAGGTGCACCTGCGCGGCGCGTTCCTCATGAGCCGCGCGGTGCAGGCGCACCAGGTCGAGGCGAAGTGGGGGCGCATCGTGAACCTGTCGAGCACGTCGGCGCTCGGCAACCGCGGGCAGGCGAACTACGCGGCCGCGAAGGCCGGCATGCAGGGCTTCACGAAGACCCTCGCGATCGAGCTGGGCCGCTACGGCGTGACCGCGAACGCGATCGCGCCGGGCTTCATCCAGACCGACATGACCCGCGCGACCGCCGAGCGCATCGGCGTACCGTTCGACGAGTTCGTCGCCGCGACCGTGCAACAGATCCCGGTGCAGCGCGCGGGCGTGCCCGACGACATCGCGGCCGCGGCGTCGTACTTCTGCTCCGAGGAGGCCGGGTTCTGCTCGGGCCAGGTGCTGTACGTGGCGGGAGGGCCGACCTCGTGACCGCGACCTTCGACTCCCTCGCCGCGCTCGTCGAGGCGGTCGCCGCCGCACCCGTGCCGCTCGGCCCCGGCGAGTGGTTCACCGTCGACCAGGCCCGCATCGACGAGTTCGCCCGCGCGACCGAGGACCACCAGTGGATCCACGTCGACGTCGAGCGCGCGAAGGCCGGCCCGTTCGGCGCGCCCATCGCGCACGGCTTCCTCACCCTGTCGCTGCTGTCGGCGCTCGCCTCGCCGCTGCTCGACGTGCGCGGCGTCGCGATGGGCGTGAACTACGGCTTCGACCGGGTGCGCTTCCTCGCGCCGGTGACGGTCGGCTCGCGCGTGCGCGTGGTGGGGCAGGTGACGGATGCCACGCCAGGGCGATCCGGCGTCCGCGTGACGCAGGACCTCACCGTCGAGATCGAGGAGTCGGAGACGCCCGCGCTCGCGGCCCAGTGGCTGACGCTCGTGGTGCCGCGCCCCGCCCTCTGACTGCTCCGCCGTCCCTGATCCGCCGAGTCGTCATGAAGTGCCGGAATCCCGACATGAATAACGACACTTCATGACGACTCGGCGGATTGGCTGATACTGGGGGCGCCGCAGGTTGAGTTCAGAACGTGTTCTGAATAGGATCGCGGCATGCAGACCGCGCCCTCGCCCGAGACCTTCCAGTCGTCTGATCTGAGCCGCCACTCGAGCAGGGTGTTCGCGGCAGCCGTCGAGCACCCGATTCGGGTGACCCGGCGTGACGGGGAGTCCCTGGTGCTGATGTCGCAGCGGGAGTCCGACGCTCGCGAGTCGCTGCTGCAGCTCGCGGCGCAGATCATCGGCACCGCGATCGACGACGAGGGAACCCTCGCGGAGCGCATGGCCGACCGCCTGCCGTGGATGCTCGCACTCGACCCGGCCGATCAGGCGACCTGTGCGGACGACCTCGTACGGGCAGCACGCGCCTCGTTCGCGACGAACCAGGCCCATCTCGCGATCGCCGAGCTGACCGCTTGGCGCGAGACCGCACTCGCCGTGGCGGGCGGACTCGTGAGCGGCCCGGTCGACTGGGAAGCCACAGCAGAACCCGTCACCCGGCCGTAGCGGGTGCACACGCGCCACCCCAACGCCACCAAGTAGCGCAGTCCCGCCCCGGCGGCGCTAGTCTCCCCACTGTGCTGATCGTGCTGCGAGGCAATTCGGGGTCGGGGAAGAGCACCGTCGCGCGCCTGCTGCAGGCCGAGCTCGACGGACCGGCCGCCAACCTCGGGCAGGACCACTTCCGCCGCATCGTCTACCGCGAGCGTGAGCACGAGAGCATGGCGCACGCCGAACTGCTCGAGCTCGCGGCGGTCCACTGCCTCGGCCGCGGCGACCACGTCATTCTCGAGGGCATCTTCAGCACGCACCACTACAGCGACATGATCGAGCGCATCGCGGCGCACGCGACGGACGCCCGCTTCTTCGCGTTCGACCTCGACTTCGACGAGACCGCCCGCCGGCACGCGACGCGCCCCTGGCCTCGGAGTTCGGCGCCGACGAGATGCGCGACTGGTACCACGGCTGGCAACCGCTCGACTTCGTCGAGGAGCAGCGCATCGGCCCCGACGAGTCACCCGAGCACATCGTCGCGCGCATCCTCGGCCGCGCCTGACGCGGGCGGCCGTTCCCCTCAGTAGTGGTAGCGCGCCTGCAGCACGATCACGTACTGCTCGGTCACCGTGTAGACGAGGCGGTTCGCTTCGTCGATGCGCCGCGACCATGCTCCGGCCAGCGCGTGTTTGAGCGGCTCGGGCTTGCCGACGCCCTCGAACGGGTCATCCCGCAGTATGTCCTCGATGAGCAGGTTGATGCGTTTGAGGGTCTTGCGGTCCTGCGTCTGCCAGTAGAGGTAGTCGTCCCAGCCGTCGGCGGTCCAGGCGAGCTTCCGCGCCGTCACTGCTCCTGCAGTCCGTGCTCGGTGACCTCGCCATCGCGCGCCTGCTCCATCGCCCGGATGAGGCGTCGGGCGTTCTCCGGGGAGCGGAGCAGGTAGGTGGTCTCGAGCAGGGAGTCGTATTCCGCCTTGGACATGAGCACCGCGGAACCGCGCTTCGACGTGATCTCGACCTCGGTGTGATCGAGGTTCACGCGCTCGATCAGACCGAAGAGATCGCGGCGCGCCTCGCTCGTGGTGATGGCCATGACTCCTCCTCAGTGGTACGAGATATGGTACCACTCAGGAGGCGCCCGGCGCACCCTCAGCTCAGCCGCTCGACCACCATCGCCATGCCCTGGCCGCCGCCGACGCACATCGTCTCGAGGCCGAACTGCGCGTCGCGCGCCCGCAGGCCGTTGAGCAGCGTCGAGGTGATGCGCGCACCGGTCATGCCGAACGGATGCCCCACCGCGATCGCGCCGCCGTGCACGTTGAGCTTGTCCCACGAGACGCCCAATTCACGCGCCGACGGGATGACCTGCGCCGCGAACGCCTCGTTCAGCTCGACGAGGTCGATGTCGTCGATCGTCAGCCCGGCGCGCGACAGCGCCTGCCGACTCGCCTCCACCGGCCCGAGCCCCATGATCTCGGGCGACAGCCCGGTCACCCCGGTCGACACGATGCGCGCCAGCGGCGTCAGCCCCAGCTCAGCAGCCTTCGCATCGCTCATCACCACGAGCGCCGCAGCGCCGTCGTTCAGCGGGCACGCGTTGCCCGCGGTCACCGTGCCGTCGGGCCGGAACACCGGCTGCAGCCCGGCGAGCGCCTCGACCGTCACTCCCGGCCGCGGCCCGTCATCGGCAGACACGACCGACCCGTCGGGCAGCGTCAGCGGCGTGATATCCGTCGCGTAGAATCCATCGGCGATCGCCTGCTCGGCCCGGTTCTGGCTGAGCGCGGAGTACTCGTCCTGCTCCTCGCGCGAGACGCCCGTCAGCTGCGCCACGTTCTCGGCGGTCTGCCCCATCGCGATGTACACGTCGGGCAGCAGGTCGTCCTCGCGTGGGTCGTGCCACTCGAACCCGCCCTCGGCAGACCGCGCAGACCGCGCCACGGCCTCCCCGAACAGCGGGTTCTCCAGCTCGGCCCCCGGAATCCAGTCCGACGACCCGATGCCCATGCGACTCACGGCCTCGACGCCCGCCGAGATGAACACGTCGCCCTCACCCGCCTTGATCGCGTGGAACGCCATGCGCGTCGACTGCAGGCTCGACGAGCAGTACCGGTTCACGGTCGTGCCGGGCACGTGGTCCATGCCGAGCAGCACCGCGACCACGCGCCCGATGTTCATGCCCTGCTCGCCGCCGGGCTGCCCGCAGCCCATGATGAGGTCGTCGATCTCGCGCGGGTCGAGCTCGGGCACCTTCGCGAGGGCGGCGGCGACCATCTGCACGGCCATGTCGTCGCCGCGCATGCTCACGAGCGACCCCTTGCGGGCGCGCCCGATCGGCGAGCGGGCGGTCGAGACGATCACTGCTTCAGTCATGCGGATGCTCCTTCGGATCGGGGTTCCCGCAGGCCGGCGACCGCGCCTGCGGGGTCTGGGTCAAGGGTGACGGATGCCACTGAATGCACGCTCAGCGGAACGCCGCGATGCCCGTGATGGCGCGCCCGACGATGAGCTGGTTCATGTCGTACGTGCCCTCGAACGTGTAGACGGCCTCGGCGTCGGCGAAGAACCGCGCGAGCCCGTGGTCGAGCTGGATGCCGTTGCCGCCCGCGATCTCGCGGCAGAGCGCCACGGTCTCGCGCATCATCTTGGTCGTGAACGCCTTGGCCATCGCGGAGTGGTGGTCGTGCTGCTCGCCCTCGCTCTCCAGCTCGGCCAGCCGCACGCACATCGCGATCGACGCGGTGATGTTCGACAGGGCGGTGGCGAGCTTCTCCTGGGTGAGCTGGTACGACGCGATCGGCTTGCCGAACTGCACGCGCTCCTTCGAGTACGCGAGCGCGGCTTCGTAGGCGCCGACGGCGACGCCGATGGCCTGCCAGGCGACGCCGGCGCGGGTGAGCCGCAGCACGACGGCGAGGTCGCGGAACGAGTCGATGCGCTGCAGGCGGTCGCGCTCGGGCACGACGACGTCCTCGAGCACGATGTCGGCGTTCTGCACGCCGCGCAGCGACTGCTTGCGCTCGATCTTGGTCGCGCTGAACCCGATCGCGGGGGTGCGCACGATGAAGCCCTTGACCTGGTCGTCGGCGGTGTCGCGCGCCCAGATGATGACCATGTCGGCGAAGGTCGCGTTGCCGATCCAGCGCTTGGCGCCGTTCAGCACCCACTCGTCGCCGCGCCGCGTGGCGGTGGTCTCGAGCCCGCGCGCGGTGTCGGAGCCGTGCCCCGGCTCGGTGAGCCCGAACGCGCCGATGACCTCGCCGCGCGCCATCGGGCCCATCCACTCGGCCTTCTGCTCCTCCGAGCCCCCGACGGCGATCGAGGTCATGCCGAGCCCGTTGTGCACGCCCACGAGGGTGCAGCTCGACGGATCGACCCGCGCGATCTCGAGCGCGACCCACGCCCGGTACAGCTCGCTGTTCTCGAACTGGCGGGTCTCGGGCCAGGCGGCGCCGAAGACGCCGAGCTCGGCGAACCGGGGAATCAGGTGCACGGCACCCTCGGCGCGGTCCCAGTACTCGTCGGCGATGGGCTTCAGCTCCTCCTCGAGGAAGGCGCGGATGCGGCCGATCGACGCCTGCTCCTCAGGCGTGAGCGTCGACTGGAACCCGTAGAAGTCCGCCGCGAGCAGCGGGGTCTCGGTCAGCGTGGTCATCTGGTCGGTCATCGTCGGCGTCCTCTCGACAGCGTCGTCGGTGCATCCCCGGTCGGGGCGTGCAACATTCTACGGATTGTTGCACACTTGTCCAGCCGCCGGGTTACAGTGGGGCTGCGAACCGGTGAGAGGAGCGGCGATGACGACGACGGATGCCCCGGGCACACGGCCCGCGGAACCGGCCGCCGACGAGGCATCCGCCCCTCGTCTCGGGCTCGTGGCCGTGCGCGCCGTGCCGACCCGGCTCTCCGACCGGCTCGGCATGTCGGGCGAACCGCACGCCGACGCGCTGCGGGCGTTCCGCGCCGCCCGGCACGAGTTCATCGCCGGGTCGCGCATCGACATGGGCGCGCTCGCGGCCGAGCTCGGCGTCGACCGCACGTCGCTGTTCCGCTGGGTCGGCAACCGCGACGCGCTGCTCAGCGAGGTGCTCTGGTCGCTCGCGATCCCGACCCTCGACCGCGCCGACCACCCCGAGCTGCACGGCCCCGCGCGGCTCGTCGAGTTGCTGAGCGCGTTCGTCGACGCACTGATCGACGCCGACTACTTCCGCGCCTTCCTCACCCGCGAGCCCGCCCGCGCGCTGCGGCTGCTGACTACCGCCGACAGCGAGATCCAGCGCCGGCTGCGCGTCGTCATCGAGACCGCGATCGACGAGGAGGCCGTGCGCGGCACCTACACGCCGCCGCTGCCGACCGCCGACCTCGCGTACCTGCTCGCGCGCATCGCCGAGTCGTTCATCTACGCCGACCTCATCACGGGCGACGAGCCCGACGCCGCGAAGGCGCGCGACGCGTTCGCGCTGGTGCTCGGGCGATGAGCGCCGAACGCCCGGCACGTGCCGGCACGACGACAGGCGAGCGGATGCCTCGCCCAGCCGACTACGGCCACCTGGCGTCGTTCCCGACGAGGTGGAACGACAACGACGTGTACGGGCACGTGAACAACGTCGTCTACTACGCGGCGATGGACAGCGCGGTGAACGCGTGGATGATCGCGCGCGGGCTCGACATCGAGCAGGGCGACGCGATCGCGCTCGTCGTGAGCTCGTCGTGCGATTACCACGCGTCGGGCGCGTACCCCGACGTGCTCGAGGTCGGCGTGCGCATCGGACGCCTGGGCACGTCGAGCGTGACGTGGGAGACCGGCATCTTCCGGGCATCCGACGCGGAGTTGCTCGCGACCGGGAAGTTCGTGCACGTGTTCGTCGGCCGCGAGTCGCGGCGACCGACGCCGGTGCCGGCGGCGCTGCGGGCCGCGATGGAGCGCGAGCTCGTCGCGCCCGCCGAGTCGCCCTGAGCGAGTGGGGCGGCGCGGGGTCGCCACACGTCGCTCACAATAAAACCGACCGGGCGGTATGCTAGTCTCTCGACACCGGGATCCCGCGACGACGCGGCCCGGCCGGGAGGACGAGACGTGGACGAAGCACTGGCGCCCACCGCCGAGCGCGGCACCCGTACCGCGGCGGCGGTCGACGCGGCCGCACCCGCCGGGGTCGACCCGGTCGCGCTGCGCGCCTGGCTCGCCGACCACCGGCCGGACCTGCTCGGCGGTGACGCTCTCGACGGCGACTCCCCCGACGCGGCCCCCTCGCCACCGGCTCGCTCGACAGCGCGCCGCTCACCGCCACCCTCCTCGCGGGCGGCAAGTCCAACCTCACCTACCGCATCGACGGCGGCGCCCGCCCGATGGTGCTGCGTCGCCCGCCGCTCGGGCACGTGCTGCGCACCGCGCACGACATGGCCCGCGAGTTCCGCATCATCCAAGCGTTGGCCGGCACCGACGTGCCCGTGCCCGCCGCCTACGTGCTCGTCGACGACGCCGACGGCACCGCGGGCGTCGGCACCGACTTCTACCTGATGGAGCTCGTCGAGGGACGCATCCTGCGCGCCGCCTCCGACAACGCCGGCTACGACCCCGAGACGCTCCGCGGCCTGGGCTTCCGCCTCGTCGAGACGCTCGCCGCCCTGCACGCGATCGACCCGGCCGACGTGGGCCTTGCCGACTTCGGCCGCCCCGACGGGTACCTCGCCCGCCAGGTGCGCCGGTGGGGGCAGCAGTACGACGGCTCGCGCAGCCGCGACGTGCCCGAGCTCGACCGGCTGCTCGAGCGCATCGCGAACGACATCCCCGAGACGCGGTTCACGTCGCTGCTGCACGGCGACTTCCGGCTCGACAACGTGCTCGTCGCGCACGACGCAGGCGGCCGCGCGAGCGTCGCGGCGATCCTCGACTGGGAGATGGCGACCATCGGCGACTCGCTCGCCGACCTCGGGCTGCTCGGCCTCTACTGGAACCTCGCCGAGGTCGGCCTCGGTTCGCCCGACCTCGGCCTCACGGCGATCGACCCGGCGGTCGGGTATCCCGAGTTCGACGAGCTCTGTGCGAGGTACGCCGAGCTCAGGGGCATCCGCCTGCCGTCGCTGTCGTGGTACCTCGCGTTCGCGGCGCTGAAGCTCGCGATCATCCTCGAGGGCATCCACTACCGGCACGAGGCCGGCGAGACACTCGGGCCCGGGTTCGACGGCATCGGCAACCTCGTCGCGCCGCTCGCGCGGTACGGCCTGCGCGCGCTCGAGGAGGACGCCTGATGGACTTCGCACCCAGCGCCCGCGCCGCCGCTGTCGCCGACGAGACCCGCCGGTTCCTCGACGAGGAGGTGCTGCCGGCCGAGCCGGTGCTCGCGGCGCAACTCGCGGCGACCCCCGGCGAGTGGAACTTCCGCCCGGTCGTCGACGACCTGCGGCGGGCCGCCCGCGAGCGCGGCCTCTGGAACCTGTTCCTCCCCGGCACCCGCAACGACGGCAGCGCTGGGCTGTCGAACCTCGACTACGCGCCCGTCGCCGAGCTCAGCGGTCGCAGCCCGAAGCTCGCGCCGGTCGCGATGAACTGCGCGGCGCCCGACACGGGCAACATGGAGCTGCTCAACGACTTCGGCACCGCGGAGCAGCGCGACGAGTGGCTGGCGCCGCTGCTCGATGCGCGCATCCGCTCGGCCTTCTGCATGACCGAGCCCGAGGTCGCGTCGTCGGATGCGACGAACATCGCCACCCGCATTCGTCGCGACGGCGACGAGTTCGTGATCTCGGGGCGCAAGTGGTGGTCGACGGGGGCGATGAACCCCGACGCGACGCTGTTCATCGTGATGGGCAAGACCGACCCGGATGCTGCGCGCCATCGCCAGCAGTCGATGGTGCTCGTGCCCCGTGACGCCCCCGGCGTCGAGGTCGTGCGGCCGCTCACCGTGTTCGGCTACGACGACCGCGACCACGGCGGGCATGCGGAGGTCGCGTTCCACGACGTGCGCGTGCCGGTCGCGAACCTGCTCGGCGGGGAGGGCGAGGGGTTCGCGATGGCCCAGGCGCGGCTCGGGCCCGGCCGCATCCACCACTGCATGCGCCTCATCGGCATGGGCGAGCGCGCCATCGAGCTGATGCGCGAGCGCGCCGGGTCGCGGGTCGCGTTCGGGCGGCCGCTCGCCGAGCAGGGCGTGGTGCGCGAGTGGATCGCCCGCTCGCGCGTCGAGCTCGAGGCGATGCGCCTGCTCGTGCTGAAGACCGCGTGGCTCATGGACACCGTCGGCAACCGGCAGGCGATGACCGAGATCCAGTCGATCAAGATCGCCGTGCCCGGCACCGTGCAGGGCATCCTCGACCGCGCGATCCAGCTGCACGGGGGCGGTGGAGTCTCGAGCGACCACCCGCTCGCCGAGATGTACGCTGCCGCCCGTACCTTGCGCCTCGCCGACGGCCCCGACGAGGTGCACCTGAACTCCCTGGGGCGCGCGCAGCTGCGCGAACCCGCCTGACCTCCCCCGCACACGCACCGTCAACGACGACGAAAGGCACCGACCATGACCGACCGCATCATCGAGGGCTACGGACGCGCGACCATGTCGATCGCGGCGATCCTCGCCGAGACCGCGCACCGGCAGCCCGACAACGTGGCCCTCATCTGGAACGACGAGCAGGTCAGGTACGGCGAGCTCTGGGACCAGACCCGCGCCTACGCCGGCGCCCTGCGCGACCGCCGGGTCGGCCCGGGCGACCGGGTCGCGATGATCGTGCCGAACGTGCCCGACTTCGCGCGGGTGTACTACGCGGTGCTCTCGCTCGGCGCGGTCGTCGTGCCGGTGCACCTGCTCTTCAAGGCCGACGAGATCGAGTACGTGCTGCGCGACTCGGGCGCGGTGCTCGCGGTCGTCGCCGCACCGATGCTGCAGGAGGCCGGCGCCGCCGCCGCGCGTGCGGGCGTGCCGATGGTCTCGGTGCTGCTGCCCGACGCCATGAAGGAGCAGGTTCCGGTGCCGCGGCTGGAGGACGAGGCATCCGCTGCCCTGCCCATCGAGCGGTACGCGTCGGTCTCGCCGATGGAGGCCGCTACGGTGCTCTACACGAGCGGCACGACCGGCAAGCCGAAGGGCGCGGTCGGCATGCACCTCGGCATGATCGAGCAGGTCAACGCGAACCTCATCGACACGTTTCCGATGCGCAGCGACGACGTGGTGTTCGGCGGCCTGCCCCTGTTCCACACGTATGGGCAGATGGCGGTGCTGAACATCTCGTTCCGCAAGGGCGCGGCGATCATCCTGCTGCCGAAGTTCGACCCCGACGAGGCGCTCGCGCTCATGACCCGGCACGGGGCGACGCTGTTCACGGCGGTGCCGACGATGTACATCGCACTGCTGCACGCGGCGCGCACGCAGTCGGAGCACCCGCAGCTGCGGTTCGCCGTGTCGGGCGGGGCAGCGCTGCCGGTGAGCGTGCTCGAGGAGTTCGAGCGCACCTTCGGCGCCGAGGTGCACGAGGGCTACGGGCTGACCGAGACGTCGCCGACCGTGGCGTTCAACTCGGTCGGCGTGCCGACCCGCCCCGGCACCGTGGGCACTCCGCTCTGGGGTGTGGACGTGGAGATCGCCGACGCCGAGGTCGAGGATCGCATCGTGCTGCTGCCGCACGGCGAGGCCGGCGAGATCGTGGTGCGCGGGCACGCGCTGTTCGCGGGGTATCTGGCGATGCCGGATGCCACGGAGGCGGCGTTCACCAACGGCTGGTTCCGCACCGGCGACATCGGCACGAAAGACGACGACGACTACATCACGATCTGCGACCGCAAGAAGGACATGATCGTGCGCAACGGCTACAACGTCTACCCGAGCGAGGTCGAGGCCGTGCTCATCCAGCACCCCGCCATCGCCAACATCGCCGTCTTCGGCCTGTCAGACGAGACCCGCGGCCAGGAGGTCAACGCGGCGGCCGTGCTCGAGCCCGGCGCATCCGTCACCGAGGCCGAGCTCATCGCCTGGGCCCAGGAACGCATGGCCGCCTACAAGTACCCCCGCCACATCGACTTCGTCGCCGAGCTGCCGCTGGGCGCGAGCGGCAAGGTGCTCAAGCGGGAGCTCGTGGCGCGGTACTCGGCGGCGGTGGCGACGAACTGAGGTCACTAGCGGCCGCACGTGCCGTGTGGTCGTTGGTAGTCACCGGGTCAAGCCAGAGATGCTCTGCGAATTGCCTGGTGGGCCGGGGTAGCGGCCGCCGGGGGCACCTACGCGGGTGCCCCCGTGGTGAGCCACGCAAGATCGTTGTAGGCGGTGTCCTTCGAGTGATCGTGACCGCACTCAAACTGGTCGGCACGGATGTCCGCAGCCACCGCTTCGATCTTCGCACGGATCGTGTCAAGGAGCTCAGCGTCCACGCCCTCATTGAGGTGGTCGCCTTTCTCATCCAGGTTGAGCACCTGGATCCGGTCCGCTGACTCGCCAGTCAGTTCTTGGTACCCGAGCGCGTAGACACTGAGTTGATCGCGGGTCGTAGCGGTCTTCTGCGCGTCTTCCGTCGACTTGAAGTCGACGATCGATACTTCCCCCGTCTCGAGCCTCTTGATGAGATCCACGCGCCCGTCAACCGTGACGCCCGGCGCGACGACCACCTCGATCTGCTTCTCTGAGTGCACGGTCCGGGTGAGATCCTCCCCGTGGTCGTCGAAGTAGTTGTTCAGCGCCTTCAAGGCCGCCCGACGCAACTGATCGCGTAGCGCCGGGTATGCGTACGGCGTGTGGAGGTGGCGGTTGACGAGATCCTCAGCTTCAGCCTTGGTGGGCACGTCTCCGGCATGCGCGCGCTTGTGCATCTCGGCGAGCGCGTCGTGGAGACCCTTGCCGTAGCCGAGCGCCTCATGGATGGGCGGGTTGAACCCGTACATGAACCGCAACTTGAACTGGTAAGGGCACTCCAGCAGGTACTTCAGCTCGGAGAACGAGATGGCGATCGCCGGTGTCTCCGTCTTCGGCACCGACGTGAGACGTTCCACGATAGGCAATCCTGGGTCGGCCGTGAGCACCCAGTCGGAGCCGGACGCATCACGGAAGAAGTCGGACTGGCGTCGTGCTTGCTGGTTGGACGCGATGGGTGCCCAGGACATGTAAAGGTACTTCTGCGCGCGAGTGACTGCGACGTAGAACAGTCGAGTCTCCTCCGAGAGACCGCCCCGATATCGAGCGCCGTTCGGGACTGCTTCGATTGGTACTACGTGGAACACGTTCACGCCGCCGCTCGCGCGAATGGGGAAGCGGTTCTTCCTCAAGCACGGCACGAATACGGCCGGCCATTGCATCCCCTTCGCCCGATGGACTGTCGTGATCGTGACCGCGTCAGGCGTGGCGAATCCTGCATCGTCGTCTGCTTCCTCGTAGTACGCCGGTGCCTGTCGATCATCTGTGATGAATCGGACGAATCCCTCGTACTTGCGCTTCGGGTCGGACGCGAAGTTGATCGCCTCGAAGTCTGAGATCACTTGGGAGAACTTCCCGAGCTGGTACATCACCAACTCTGCCCGCGCAGGCGTGCCAGGGATCGTCGCCTCACGGACGTCCATCGCCTCGAGCACGTCGAGGTAGAGACGCTGGACGTTGTAGGTGCCCCACCGGTCGCCGCGACTGAAGTCAGAGCCTTCCTCGAGAATCCGTATGCCGCGTGCCAACAGTTCGGGTGAGCCAAGAATGTCGGCCTGATCGAACAGGCTCCTCAGGGCGGCTTCATCGATCTCACCGACCATGAACTGGAACATGCCAACGAGTGCCTCGATCTCCGGCGCATCGAACAACCGCGCGAGTCCCTTGATGATGTACGGGATGCCGCGGCGCCGGAACTCATCGACCACAGGTTCGGCGTCTTTGACAGTGCGATAGAGCACCGCGCAGTCCGACCATGACAGTCCTCGCGGTGCAGCATCAGGTGTGTCGGTGAAAGGCATCCCCCGCAGTGCTTCGATGCGATCGACGATCCATGCGGCTTCTTCATCTGGACCCGCAAACTCTAGTGCGAGCATGTCACCTCGCTCCCAGACCTGATGCGATGCGTACTCCATCGCCTTCGGAAGTCGCTCATCTGGTGGGAGCCACTCAGCAATGGTGCGGCCCAAGCGCACGACGCCCTTGGACGAACGGAAATTGTCGGCGAGCTCAATCGTGTGGACATCGTCGTGCCGGTTGGCAAAGGTGAGGATGTTCGAGACCTCGGAGCCACGCCACTGGTAGATCGTCTGATCGTCATCGCCGACGACACAGAGGTTAGCGCCCCACCGGATGAGGCCGGCGATCAGCTTCTCCTGAAGGGGGTTCACGTCCTGGTACTCGTCGACGACGACATACTTGATGTCCTCGCGAATATGCCGCAACAGCTCCAACTCTGGGGTGGTGAGGTCGGGATCATCAGGATCGGACTCAAGGAAGGCGACAGCGGTAGCAATCATTGCCGTGTAGTCGAAGTACTTCCGACGCGACAGAAGGTCCGCATACGAACGCAAGCTGTCGGCGACCCCGTCAGGCACGAGCTCGAAGTCGACCTCGTCCTCCTGAAGGATCGAGAGCACCTGCATGTACAGCTTCGAGTCTGCGTAGCGCCACAGCGTCGGCCGGCTCGGGGCGGTAGAGGGACATGTCGTGAGCCCTGACTTCGTCGATTCACGGTCAATCAGCAGACGCTGCGTTATGTCCGTGAGGACTCCGTACTTGAACGCTTCGGGCACGTAGGTCTGCAGCAGGTTGAGAGCGAACCCGTGCATCGTACCCACGTACATCTCGGCCAAGCCCGTCATCTCGCCATGTTCGTCGTGAACGATGCGGTGGATACGCTCCTTCAGCTCCGCCGCGGCTTTCTCAGTGAAGGTGAACGCGATCACGTTCCCGGGCCGCGCACCCGGGAGGTCTAGGATCCGCGAAATTCTTTGCGAAATCACCTGCGTCTTGCCGGAACCCGCGCAAGCGATCAGCTGGAGAGGCGAAGCGAGTTCGTCGATTGCAGCCTGTTGAGATGGAGTGTATTCGGGCATCACCGCGAGGCTACCGCCGAGGTCAGACACTTCGGGCGGGACTGTGTCTGGGACTCACTTAGTCCTCGTAGAGGTACAGCGGATGCGCGTCTGAGATTACGTCTAGACCGTGCGCTGCGATCGCTTTGCGCACGACAGCGCCAGCCCGCACAAAGCTCGGGAGGCGAAGGTCGAGCACCGTGTTGGGATGGATCTCCGGTCGGAATCCGAAGAGATCGGGACGCCCCAACCCGTGCGGTGGTGGACACGGTACGCCTTCCCCCGCAAGCAGGCGGCACCTCTTCTTCAGCGCAAGCCATACGGTCTTGCTGAGCCATCCATCGAGTCCGCGGAGTTGTTCGCCATCGTCAACGAGCGGGAAGTATGCCATAACGCCGCGGAGGCTGGTTTTGGGGACCGTACCCGACTGATACCGACGAATCGAGGTCTCGCTGAGAGTTCCGTAGAGATAGCGTCGGAGTTGATACACCAGGACCACGTAGTCACGATCTATGCCGCCTGCCAACCGTGACGGATCCTGTGAGCGGTTTACGGGCTCTCGGATCAGGTTGCTGTGAATCAACTCGAGAATGTGACGCTTGATGCGATGAACTGAACGTGATCGCATGCTCGTCGTGCGGATGCCTATCGCGTGGCCGAGGAATTCAACCTGAGTGGTGCTTCGCATCTCCGCCTCGCTGCTCTCGGGGAGCACGAGGAGTGAGACACCAGGGCTTTTGGCCGCGTTGATCTGAGGGCCGATCGCGTCGGAGGCTGTGTGTAGCGCCTCGACGGCTTGCGTGATCTTCTCGTAGTTCGGGCTCCAAATCATCGTGTCGTCGGCGTACCGCGCGAACCCCACGCCGAGCCTTTCGAGTGCCCGATCGAGATCTGCCGCTGCGAGGTTAGCAAGGAAGAGACTGATCGACGTCCCCTGCGGAACGCCGACCTCCCGAGGGGCTGCGTCGAGAGCACGATCACGAGCGTCGAGGAACGGTGCAGGCGTTCGTAGGAAGCCCTCGATCAGGCGAAGCTCGATGGGAGTAGCCATGACCCCGATGCGATCGATTGTCTGGACAAGGTGGTCGTGGCGGATGTGGTCGAAGAACTTCGAGAAGTCGTATTCGGCGATGAAGAGACGGTGTTCGCGCGAGAACTCAGCGCGCATGTAGGCGATCGCGTCGTGGGGCGTGAGGTCCGATCTGTAGGCGTACGCTCGCGAGCTGAGCCGCGCCGTGTTCTTCTTCCTCAAACTGACGAAGAGCCTGCTCGAAATGACTTCGTCAGCGATCGGAAACATGCTGACGATGCGCTCGCCACCACCCGGCTTCGGGACGGTGAATCCCGCCGGTCGTCCGGGCGTATAGGTCCCGGCTTTCAGCTTGGCAGTAATCGCTCGCGCGATCCTCGGAGCGCGAGCACGGACGAGATATGGGTTCAAGCCCGGGTCAATCTCCCAGATTGAAGGGCGGATGGCTTCTCGTAGAGGAGGGGTTCCTCGTGTGCGTCGGCGACGCCGCATGTTCTCGTCCGCCACCTCCTTCGCATAGGCCTCATGCTGAGCGATTAGTGTGTTGGCACGATCAGTGATCGCGTCCTCCAGTTTGTGCCACATCGAAACCCCCGCGCTTTCGAAACCGGGGCGGGTTGCCCCGCCCCGGTCGGCTTCGCACTCGTCAAATTGTGTTGTCACTTCCAGAGTGCTGACGCACCCGGGCGCGTACCGCGGACGGCGATCATCCGTGCTCGCGGTCAAACAGAGCGAGGCCTAACCCCGCTGGGGGCCTGAGGCGATCGTAACCGAAGTCACTCTTCGCCTGCGTCGACGATCTCCACAGCCGAGGACGGCTCTCCTGAACCGGCAGATGTACCAAACTCGCGGAAACCGGGGAAGTCAGGGAAGAGCTTGCGTGCCGAGCGGTCATAGCTGCCGTCCAGATAGCGAAGCAACTTCGACTTGAGGCTCGACTTGATTACGACGGCGACAAACGGGAGCCTTCGTGGCGCTCCCCGCCCACGTTCCCCGGCGAACGCCAGAGTTCCCGGCGGAAGCGACTCGAACGGAACACCAAAGCTTCGGAAGACACCGAAATCGCCGTCTGGGACCCGGCCTGCAACGAAGTAGCCCTCTTGCGCGGCCGCACGAACATTGGGCTCAACTGTTCGGACGAGGAATGGATCTCCCGTGAGTGCCTGCTCGAGAGTGTTGGCCCACGGAGAAGCCAAGTTGCCCATCATGAGCGGGGCGTCGCCGGAACTGTGCACTGGCCAACCGGTGACATTCAGCGCAAGCAGTAGGCCGCTCTTGCTTGCGCCGTCGATACTCGGGTCCTGGCAGGCAAACCAGAGCGCAGTCATTGGATTTGACGTGAAGTCCACAAGACGAGTGGGCACCCCATAGTGCTGCAAGTCGGCGAGAAGCTGCAGATCATCAATCAGCCCATACCGTCCGACGCCAAGACCCCAGTTTCGTGCACGTTGGAGCGTGTCTAGCTCACGCTCGCGAACAGCAGCCTCGTCGTTACTGAGGCTCTCCCTCGCCAGTGCGCGCTGAATCGAGGCCTCGACCGTGTAGTCGGCGCTGCTCATTCCACGCCAGGCGAAACGTTGTCCCGTGCTGTAGGCACCGATCGCCCCTAGGGTCGCCATCACCTCGGTCGCAGAAGTTGGCGTGACCGAGTACCCAGTCGCTTTCCAGACATCGCCGATCGAGCGTGGCACTACCCGACCTCAAGCACCTTCATGACCTCGTCGCCGTAGTCGTTGATAACCTTGACGGCGATCTTGCCGGTCGAGGGAGTATCGAACGGCACCGAGACGGGGCGGTATAGAGCCGCCCATGCCTCGGGATGGATCTCGGTCTTGAGCGCGGTCTTGAGCGCCTTGTAGGGATCATTGTCGCCGAGGAAGTAGGCGTGGCGCACGAAGAAGCTCTCGCCGTCATAGTTGGTGTCAATCATCCAGAGCGCGATTTCCTTGGTGGAGTTCGAGCGCACTTCGCCCGACGTCGGGTCGTAAACGTCGATGCCACGCACCTCCACCTCCCACTGGGAGTCGACTGAGCGAAGCCCGAGGTCTGGCTCGCCGAAGACCGTGAAGAGGTTGCCTGAGCCTGTCTTCTTGAGTTCCTCGCCCATGAGCAGATCAACGTTCATACGGACGACGAGAACCTTTACGCGGCCAAGGTCGCGCACGCCGGCGACGACGGCGAAGCCCTCGTCGTCGGTCTCAACGCCGAGCTGCGGATCGAAGGCGAATCCCAGCACAGCGACGATCGGGATGTCCGCATCGACCGCCTCCCGCGCTGCGTTCTTGATGAAGGATGCCGAGACGGTGCCGTACTGAGGCCCTAGGGCGATCGCAAGCTGCTCGGCCGACTCCTTCTGCGTGCCGATTGCCTGCATGTAGGCGCCGGGGTGTGATTCGATCGACTCGAAGACTAGGCGTTCCGTTTTGCGACCGTTCTGGATACCGGCGGCGCGCAGGTTCGTGAGGATGGACTGCTCGAACGAGGGCGTGTCTGCGTCGGTGGAGCCAGGGCGAAGGTCGTCGGCCTCGCTGAACGAGACACTCCGGTGCGGCGACAGCGACTCAACAGTGAACGGGCCGGAGACCCGCACGCGTGACTTGTCCTCCTCCGGCTTGTCATAGAGCAACTCGAAGTCGGCATGCAGCTTGATCGCCGCGTCGATCTCTTCGCGCGTCATGCCCTCGCGGATATCAGGGTTGTTCGCGATCGACTTCAGCGTGATGTGCTGGACCTTCTTGTACACGAACCCGTGCCGTAGATCGCCGCCTGTCAGCGCGGGCGGAAGCCCTTGGATCTTTCGGCCTTCGTCGGTGTCTGCCTTAACGTAGTACGGGAACTTCGCGCCGACGAGTCGCTGTCGCGCGAGCGCGAGAGCGACTCGAGAAGTATCGATAGTGATCCAGCGACGACCCCATTGTTCAGCCACGAACGCTGTTGTGCCGGATCCGCATGTCGGGTCGAGAACGAGGTCGCCTGGGTCAGTTGCCATTAGCATGCACCGCTCGATGACCCTGTTGGCAGTCTGAACGACGTAGACTTTATCGCCGCCGAACTGGCCCTGACCGAGCGTGTCGGTCCAGAGGTTCGAGATCGGCGCAGCTGGGAAATCATCTACGTATCGGATGTAGCCAAGATTCGCTCCCGATCCTGCATACACGCGCCCGGCGTCGACGAGGCGCTGCATGCCGACGCGATTGGTCTTCCAACCGCCCTTCTGAGGAGTAACAGTCTTGCCGTTCACCGTCACCGGAAAAACGGTGGTTTGGCCAACGCGCGTCGTCTGGGATGTGAGGTTGTCCACACCATAGGCTCGAGCACCCTCCGGGAGCGTCGCCCCGGCGCGCTCGTCTCTTGTGAGGGGACGGGTCGATCCGTCAGGCAACTCGACAGATGTGTAGAGCGATGATGCATCGCCACCAACAGACTTCGTACGGTAGAGCTGCCGATACTTTGCTGAACCGAGATCCTTCGAGTACGCGACGACGAAGTTCAAGACGTTCGCCAACACATCGGTTCCGCCGGCGAAGCTCCCCGCGCCACTTGTCGTCGCGAACGCGATCTGCGTCATGAAGTTCTCCATGCCGAAGATTTCGTCCATCAGACTCCGAACAAGATGCACATTCTCGTCGCCGATCTGAACGAAAACACTGCCGCTGTCCGTGAGCAGATCCCGCGCAACGACGAGACGATCACGGAGATAGGTCAAATAGGAGTGAATCCCCAGTTCCCAGGTATCCCGAAACGCCTTGATCTGCTCCGCCTCCCGCGCGGCATCATCGAGCTTGCCGTCCTTCACGTCGCGCCTCGACGCACGCGCCTGCCAGTTCGATCCGAACTTGATGCCGTAGGGCGGGTCGATGTAGATCATCTGCACCTTGCCGCGCAATGCCTCGCGCTCAGCGAGTGAGCCCATGACCTGCAAGCTGTCGCCTAGGATCATCCGGTTCTTCCACGACTCCTCGTGCTGGTAGAACTCGACCGCACTCAGTTCATCCAGTTCATCGAAGTAATCGAAGTCGAAGAGGCTCGGGACCTCGTCGGAAGGCGTGACCTTTGATTGATTCCTCAGGTTCTCGACGAGCGCCTGAGGAGCGATCTTCTCCTGGATGTAGATCGGCGGGGCATCGACGACGAGGTGTTCGCCGTCCTGAGCGTCCTTACCTCTCCAGACGAGCTGCGGGTCAAGCTCGGCGTTTCTCGGGTATCGCAAAGGCGGCAGTGCTTCTTTGGACTCGTCATAGAAGGTCACCGCAGCATCCGCTGTGGGAATGTTGGACCGCTTATCGTCATGGTCGTACGCGGTGACCTGGGTTGGGCCTTTGGGCTGGCGGGGGCGGGCCATCAGACTCCCTCGAAGATGAAGCGGGACAGTAGGTCGGGATCGCCCACGATCGGGCGATCAGCGATGTGGTCGGCGATCGCCCGCCGGAGCACGTGCTCCGCATCGTTGACGCCGGCCTTGCCGAGTTCTAGGTAGCCCCAGCGCCCGAATGCGCCGTGGTTGTTAACGGCGGTGCACCACATGTTGCGGGCGGTGTCGGCTTTCGCCTTGGTCGGCCCGGGGCTCTTCTGGCTGCCGGAAACCTCGACGATGAGGGTGCGCGTGAATTCCTCGCCGTCCACGGCTGCGAGGCGAAGCAGGAAGTCGGGCAGGTAACGGTGACTGCGGCCCTGGTGGACGTATGGGATCTCGAAGCCGAGGTGGTCGTTCTTCACATAGCTCGCCAGAACGCCGTCGCGGGCGAGTGTCTCGCAGACCTGGGCGACGCGCTGCTCCCACGTGTTGCCGTCTTTTCCGTCAAGAGTGACGTGCGAGACATGCGAGAGCGTGGTCTCGAAGGTCTTCTTGCGGGTGTCGAACCAGACCGCGGCAGTGCTGTGGGTGTGCCCGCCGAATGCGAGGATCGGCCTCATCAGGGGTCGGCGCTGAGCGTCGTCCAGGCGCGCGATCGCGTGCCCGATGGCCTGCGCGGCGAGCTCCTGCGGCTCGGCGAGCGTCAGGAATCCAATCGTGTACCCGGACTCGACGTGCACCTTGTGTCGGAGCCAGTCGCGGGCGAACTCGACGAGCTGCGGGAACAGCCACGGCCTGCGATCGACTGTGTCGGGGAACAGCCAACGAAGGGTGCGCTTGGCGATACCGAAGGCGACCTCCTGCTCGCGTGCTTCCTTGATCCCTTCGATCCGCTCGCTCTGGCCGACGATCCCAGCCGCTTCTACCCAGCTGGGGACGGTGTTCCCGTTGATCACCACGCCATCGGCTGCATCCAGGTCGAAGATCAGCGGAGCATCGGGCAGCTCAACCCGGTACCCGGAGAGCACCGGGAAGTCGATCTGTAGGTGGGCTCGGTCTTCCAGCGCCTGCACCCGGATGCTCGGTTCCGGAGGCTTCGGCGGGTCGACCGGCTTGTCGCTCGGGATGAACGAAAACGGGATGCCGTACACGTTGGCGTACTCCGGCGGGAACAACCCTGTCTCGGGGTCGGCCGCGTAGGACCGACGGCGGAGCCCACGGCCGACGACCTGCTCGCACAGGAGCTGAGATCCGAACGCGCGGACCCCGAGGATGTGGGTGACGGTGTTCGCATCCCAGCCCTCCGTGAGCATCGCCACCGAGACGACGCAGCGGACGTGCTCGCCAAGCTTTCCTTTCTTGCCGACGGTGTTCATCACTTCGCGAAGCAGGTCGGAGTCATCAAGCTTGTCGACATCCGCCCCGGGGTTCGACTTGCGGTATGCCTGCTTGAAAGCGTCGATTTCCTCGGCTGCGGCCTTCTTGAAGTCACCCTTCATCGCCTCACCGGACTCGAGCTGCTTCGAATCGACGACGATCGTGCGCGGAATGGCGACAGGCTGGTCGTCCTCGACGTTGCTGAACAGAGGGAGGTTGCCCTTAACGTGCCGGGTCTGCTCGCCGTCGGTCACCTCGTAGCCGGCGATCCAGTCGTAGACGAGCTTCGAGACAAGCGTGTTCGGCGTGACGACGATCATCACCGGTGGCGGTTCGTCCAACGGCTTGAGCCGTTCTTCCCAGTCCTCATATGCCGCTTCGTAGGACTTGTACAGAGAACGGATGCCGCCCTCTAGCACCGCAGGCATATTCCAGGTGCCGGGCGCCGGCAATGCCGAGAGCGCGACTCGCTTCGGCCAGGACGGGTCGTCCTTCACCTGGTCGTAGAGGTGGAGGTACGTGACGAGGTCTGCCTGTGCGTTGTCGTCGACTGGCAGTCGCGGGACCTTCACGATGCCGGACTCGATGGCATCCATCAGGCCGAAGTCGCTGACCACCCATGGGAAGATCGAGCCCTCGCCGTACCCGCTGCCCTTCAGGTAGAAGGGTGTGGCGGACAGGTCGTAGATCGTCTTGATCCCCTCCTTGCCCCTATTGCCGTAGCGGCGGATGTCGACGAGACCCTTGAACCAGACGCGAGCGTCTTCGTTCGCTTCCTTGGTGTCGGCGTCGAGCTTCTCGTCGAGATCCTTCGGCTGGTAGCAGTGGTGTGCCTCATCGTTGAACACGACGATCTCGCCCTTGTCGCGGCCGAGATTGTCGAGTACCCGCGTGACGACCATCTGCGGCGTCTCGGTGAATGCGCCCTGGTCCGGCTTGCCTGCCAGCAGCAACTTGCGCGTATTGGCGCTGATGCCCTTTCCGGCGCTCGTGGTCCGTGCCATGAACTGGTGGTAGTTGATGATGTGAACGTCAGCCTGATTGAGCTGGGCGCGCAGATCCTGGGGCACGACTCCGCGGAGATCAAAGTAGTTCACGTCCCGCGGCTCTGTGGGCTGAAGTACTCGCAGTCGATCCTTGATCGTGATTCCGGGAGCGACGATTAGGAACCGCTTCACGAACCGCGAGTCCTGGGGCGAGTTCACCTTGTTCAGCGTGTGCCAGGCGATGAGCATCGCCATCACGATCGTCTTGCCAGCACCTGTCGCCATCTTAAGCGCGACGCGCGGGAGGTTGGCGTTGTGCTCAGCGTTGGCGTTCGCGAGAGTGTCACGCCAGTCGATGCCTGCCAGGCTCGAACGGTCGTACTTCTCGCGTCCGACGACCTCAGCGAGGTAGATCGCGGTCTCCGCCGCTTCACGCTGAGCGAAGAGGATGCGGTCCTCGCGGCTCGGGTCGGACCAGTGCAGCAGCAGCTTGCGGCTGATGGCAGTCACGCCCGGATAGTTCTGGCGGCGCCAGTCGCGGAGCGCGTCGCGGAGCTGGTCGATCTTGTCGTTGCGCTCGACTCGCTCGTCCGTCAGATTCGAGAAGTCCAGGGTGGGCTGCGGTGCGGTCTTCGCCTTTCCCGCGCCGCGCTTCGGCTTCGGGATGGGGATGAAGAACTCGCTCGGGCGTCGCGTCTCGATGACGTCGCCCGTGGGTCCACTCGGACCCATCTCGAAGTGTCGTCCCGGCTCGTCGTACGCCGAATTGAGCACAGGATTGGACAGCGCTGCGCTGACGTCGGACACGGAACCCTCCCCGGATCGGCGCCACCCGCTAGGGGCCGCCCTCCACATATTGCCGCACTCATCGGCATCGATGTGGACAAGCGCGCTTTCTGGGGCAACCGTCGAGTGCCTCATCGGTCTACCGGCGCGCGGAAGCCGGTCCTTCACCGTTCCGACCCCGAACGCAGCCATCCACTACTGGTCAGCGTACGGGCCGCTCTCCAGGCCGCTTTGGCGCAAGCGGGCAACGAGCAAATCGAGTACAGGACGCACCGATCGAACGAACCAGCCCTCGTCGCCAAGAACTCGCACTAGTGCAGGGCTCACCTTGTAGTAGAGCTGGATGAACAGGCGACCAGCACGATGCCGCGCAAGCTGCCCGTCGCGGTACCGACGGAGTACGCGCACTTCCGGGCAGTCGTACGACCCATACACCGCGGTAGCAACAAAACAACCGCCCTGTGACGTTCTCGTTGGTTGGGCTGGCTGCGCAGTCTGGCGAGCGTTGGAGCGGAGAGCCGAAGCTCCCGGACGATCTGTGTGTGCCGCTGGGCTCGACCGCTCCCTTTCGGCCGATTCAAGCATGTCCTGCAGGACTCCTGGAAGTGGGTCGACACCGACGGAACGACGAGCAAGAGTAGCTTTCAGCGTCGCAAGCCGATCAGCGCTGGCGGTGCCGGCGAATAGCCGGATAAGCGAGCGATATGCCGGGACGACCAGAGGTGTGAGTTCCTCAGTGACCAACTCGCTGACACTCGTCTCGGTCCCGGCAGATACGCGTGACGCCCACATCAAGACAAGGTGCTTCGCCATGGGCGCAATTGGGTCGCCATTCGCAATGTCTCGTTCCAATTTGGAGGAAGCAGCGTCCCTGCCCGACGTGTCGTTCGCGAGGACCAAGATGTCCAGCAGGACTTCGCCGGCACCGGCCACGTAGCGGGGACTGCTCGTTTCAGCACCGATTGGCCGTGGCTGATGGCCGAGCCGGCTAATGACGAACCGCTCAAACTCTGCATCCAGCTGGAAGCCTGTACCTGCGGCCCTGCCGGGTTGCCGAGGCCCGTATTGGCGCTCGTATGGGTCAATCCGCGAGTTCAACGAGCGAAGGTAGTACCCGTCGCCCTCCCAACCAACGAACTCGACCGTGGAGCCGCTGGGGCCATGAAGTTGCTGGTAGGCATTCTTGCCCCATGCGACGACCGACCCGTCGTTTCGCAGTGCCAACGAGTGATCATTTCCAGCGGATATCACGCTGACGTCGTTCAGGCCGTGGGGGACTGTGTGACGTACAGGGCTAGCACCCCAACCCACCACAATCCCATCCTGTCGCCGAGCGAGGATGTGCATCTCGCCAGCAGCCACCTGCGTCACGTCGTGGAGCATCTCCAGTGGGGCAGCGAGACGCAACCCCCGACTTCGACCATGCCATCCTTCTTCGCGGCGACCCACGCAGGAGACGGTCCGCCAACGACGTCGATACAGACCACTTCCGTCAGGGTCGTCGGAACCTGGGGAGAACCAGACTGTGACGTGCCCCACGCTGCAACGCCGCCGCCTGAGCGGATTGCGAAGCAGCTCTCCCAACCGGATGCCACCGAAACGGCGTCAGCTAGGTCCGCGGGGGCGTCAACTGGGCCGCTTCCGAGCTGTCCCCAGACGACCACGGTGCCGTCCCGACGAACAGCAGCGGAGTGCCCGCCTCCAGCGGAGATGGCGACCACATCAGCCAGGCTCGGCGGCACCGATGTGGCTCCGCGGGTGTTGTTGCCCCAGGCGACCACGGTTCCATCCCGACGCAGCGCAAGGCTGTGCGCGTAGCCTGCAGCAATTGCCGCGACGTCGCGAAGATCAGGCGGAACATCGGCCTGTCCTCGCTCGTTGCTTCCGGACGCAAGGACACAGCCGCCTGCAGTCAGGACTAAGGTGTGCTGCCCGCCGGCCGCTACCGCGATGACACCCTCTGGGAGGCGCCAAACCGCGGCTCCGGCCAATGCGCGAGGATCGAGATCGATGGTTACCATGCCGTCTGAAATGACATCACCCCGTCGGAAGCGCTGGATGCGTGAAGGCTCTATTAGCCCTGCCGCAAGCATGGCAGACGCGGATCACGTAGAGGCTCGGTGAGCAGCAGCAGCGCCGAGCCGTCCCTGGTGGGGTTCAGTCGACGGGCGGGCGGCGCAGGCGCTTGACGTCGGTGCGGCGCTTCTTCGCGCTCAGGCGGCGTTCCTTCGAGCCGCGGCTCGGCTTCGTCGGTCGGCGCGACGGCGCCGGCGGGCGCAGGGCGTCGCCGACGACCGCGGCCAGCCTCGTCCGCGCGGCGTCGCGGTTGCGCAGCTGGGCGCGGTGCTCCGATGCGGCGATCGTCAGCACGCCATGCACCAGGCGACCGCTGAGGCGGTCGAGCAGACGCTCGCGCTGCTGCGCGGAGAGCACCGCCGAGCCCGCGACATCCCACACCAGTTCCACCCGGGAATCGGCGGTGTTCACGCCCTGCCCACCCGGGCCCGACGAGCGCGAGAAGCGCCAGGTCAGCTCCGACTCGGGGATCGTGAGCCCGGCGGTGACCCGCAGTCCGGGGCGATGGGCGGCTGGCATGGGCCCATCATGCCCCGGGACGGCGGGCTGTGCGAGGCATCCGTCAACTGAGCTCGTAGAAGCGCCAGAAGCCGAACTCGGGCACGATCACGCGCACGTCGCTCCAGCCGGCCTCGCGGGCGTAGGCGCGCAGCGTGTCGGGGCGCATGACGGTGCCGGTGGCGGCGCTCGACCCGTGCGAGCGGCCGTCGGGCAGGCAGACGAACAGGCTGAATCCGTACATCAGCCGGTCGAGGTCGCCGGCGTTGGGCGCGAACGCGTCGGCGACCGCCTCGTCCATGATCACGACCGTTCCGCCCGGGCGCACGGCGTCGCGCATCGCCCGCAGCACCTCGACCGGGTGCGGCAGGTCGTGGATGCACTCGAAGGCGAAGATCGCGTCGAACGGGCCGTGCTCGGCCAGCTCAGCGGCATCCGTCTCGTGGAACCGCACGCGATCGGCGACTCCCGCCTCGCGCGCGTTCTCGCCCGCGGCGACCACCGAGGCGGTGTCGACGTCGAAGCCCTCGACGCGCAGCTGCGGGTACGCCGACGCCAGCGCGATCGACGACCAGCCGAGGCCCATGCCAACGTCGGCGATGCGTGCATCCGGCTGCGACAGCGCCTCGTGCACGTGCGGCACGTCGGCCAGCACCGCGGGCATCGCGTCGAACCAGGGGCGGTTGCCCTCGGCCTGCGACTCGCGGGCGTCGGCGCCGAACTGCTGCCAGCTCACGCCGCCGCCCGTGCGATAGGCGTCGAGGATACCGGGCATCGCCTGGCTCGCGGCCGCGAACATGCGCGCGAGTGGCGCGATGTAGGCGAGGTTCCTCCGGTCGGTCAGCACCGGCTCGGCGTGCGCCGGCAGCGAGTACCGTCGCTCGTCGGCGGGCGCCGCGGGGTCGTCGACGGTGAGAATGCCGACGGATGCCTGTTGCTCCAGCCACTCCCGCGCGTAGCGCGCATCGGTGTCGGTGTGGGCGGCGAGCTCGGGGGCCGTGCGTGCGGCGCCGCCCGTGAGGGCGTCGTACCAGCCGAGGCGCCCGCCGACGTGCACCGCCATCGTCTCGACCGCGCCGAGGATCGACGCGAACATGCGCTCGCCGAAGGCGTCGACTGCGGCGTCGTCGACCGTGTCGGCCGTGCCGGTCTCCCGCTCGGGGTCGATGGGCTCGGGCGCGACCCGCGCCTCGTGCTCGGTGATGGTCATGATGTCCCCTCCATGTCGTGCCGACGCGTCGTCGGCACTTCCGAAGCTACGGAGCGGGAAGGGTGCGGCTCATCGGCCGAATCATGCATCCGTGGGGGGCGGTCTGCATAGCGTGATGCACGGGATGGGCGGTGGGCCTTGCGAGCCGGGGCGGCGAACCGCCTACGAACCGTCGGTCGAGTCCCGCCACCATGCTGCGGCGGCCGTGCGGGAGCCGACGCCGAGCTTCAGGTAGATGTTCGCCAGGTGGCGACCGACGGTCTTCTCGCTGATGAAGAGCCGGGTGGCGACGTCGCGGTTGGATGCCCCCTGCGCGACGAGCGCCAGGATCTCCCCTCGCGCTCGGTGAGCGGTCCGGTGCGGGGCGCCTCCGGGCGCTTCTGTACGGCGACCGGGATCGCGCCCAGGCGATCGAACGCCGCCGCAGCGTCGGCGCGCATCTGCGTTGCCGCCGCGGCGTCGCCCTGCGCGTCGAGGCCCGCGGCGATCCAGGACCGCATGCTGGCCTGCTCCCACCGCAGCCCGAGGCGGGTGAGGAGGCCCAGCGCGCGGTGGAACGCCTCCACTGCGCCGGCCGGGTCGCCGCCGGCGAGTGCGACCATGCCGCTGCCGTGCTCCGACCAGGCGCGGAAGCCGTCGGTGCCGAAGTCGTCTGCCGCGGTGACGAGCTCGTCGCGCAGCTCGCGGGCATCTGCGTCGCGGCCGGTCGCGAGCGCGACCTCGACTCCTGCGCGCAGCAGTCGCACCCGCGCCAGGCGGTCGCGACCGATCAGGGCGGAGGTGAGCAGCGCCCACGCCCGCTCGCCGTCGCCCTCGGCGAGCTGCAGGAGCGCCTCGCCGGGGGCCGGGTCGATGTCGAGCTCGCGGGCCTGGTCGTACGCTGCGCGGGCACCGGCGGCGTCGCCGCGCAGCCGCCGGATCTCGCCGACCTGGTACCAGCCCTCGCCCGCGACCCAGGGGTCGGCGGACTGCAGGTCGGCGCAGGCGCGCTCGAGCTCGGACTCGGTCTCGGTCCAGTCGCCGCCGGCGCTGCGCAGCTCGAGCCGGTGCACGCGGCACACGCCGACGTACACCGCGTCGGCGCCGTAGCCGGCGCACCACTGTTCGGTCGCGTGCGTCCACTCGGCCATGCGCCGGTAGTCGGCGAGCTCGTAGCAGGCGTGGATCGTCATGCAGAGGATGTCGCCGGCCCACTCGGGCGCGACGTCGCCCCCGACGACCGCGAGCATCGCCTCGTCGAGCTTGCCGAACCCGCCGGCCGCGTCGCCCGAGCGCATCGCGCGCATGCCCTCGACCACGGCGGCGATCGCGCCGACCGCCGGGTCGTCGAGGGTGGCGTCGAGCTCACGCAGTCGGGCGACCGAGCCTTCGGTCCAGAGGTCCTCGCTGCCCGCGGCGATGCCGCTGGCGCCCTCGAGGTAGGCGAGGTAGGCGTGCGACAGGCTGTCCGGGCGGTCGGCCAGCAGGCGCTGCGCCCGCCGCGCCCACGCGGTGCCGACGGTCAGCTCGCCACGCGTGAGGCGCAGCAACGAGATGAGCAGCGCGGTGTCGGCGCAGGCGACCTCGTCGTGCTCCGCGCGAGACGCGCGGTAGGCCGACTCGAGCGACACGAGGCATCCGTCGATGTCACTCAGCCACCACTGGCTCGCGGCGAGCGCGCGCAGGTCGCTCGGTGCGAGGCCGCCATCGGCGTTCGCCGCGAGGAAGCCCGCCCGGGCCTCGCGCCAATTCGCTTCGCGATGGGCCGTGCGCGCCGCGTCGATCAGGACGCTCGCGTCGGACATGCCGGGAGCCTACCCGGTAGCGCAGATGCATGGCGAGCATCGCCGGCATCGTGACGAGCACGCACCCGACCAGCGCTTCGGCCCGTCGAAATCACACTGGCACGTGCTGCAACACGGGCCGGTGTGAGTCAGACGGGCCCAAAGGCAGCGAGCGGATGCCCCTGAGCCACCACGCAGCTCAGGGGCATCCGCTCGACTCAGCCGGCGTCAGCCGACCGGGATGCCCTCGTTCTCGACCGGGGCCGAACCGCCGTCGTACTCCTCGACCGGGCCGTCGCCGGAGTCCGTGACGAACGGCGAGCCGTCGATCGGCACCTGTGCGCCGCTCACGACCTGCGTGATCTGCGCCCCGGAGTAGCCGGCGTGGCTGTCGGCGCCGAAGGCGAGCGGCACGACGCCGCTGCCGACGAGCTCGCCCGAGGCGACGACCTCGAGCAGCGACTCACGGGTCGGGTTGTCACCGGCCTTCGCGAGCGCCTCGGCGGTCAGGTAGCCGATCGCCATGCCGTAGACGGTGTTGCCGTTGAAGACGTCGGGGTCGCCGTACTCGTCGTTGATGTCGCGGAACAGCTGCACCCACTCGTCGCTCTCGTCACCGGCGGCGCCGAGGTAGTTCGACGAGAGGAAGCCCTCGAGCAGCAGCGGGGCCGACTCGCCCAGGTACTCGGCGAGCGTCGGGTAGTCCGCTCCGGGGTTCGCGGTGATGTACTGCGGGAACCAGCCGAGCTGCGCCGCGGTGCCGATCGTCAGCGCCGTGAAGCCCGGGATGGTCGCGAGGAACGCCACGTCGCATCCGGCCGACTGCATGGCGACGACCTGGGCCGAGACGTCCTGGTTCGACACCGTGTAGACCTGCGACTCGGCGAAGTCGGCGCCGAGGGTCTGCAGCACGCCCGCCGAGAAGTCCTCGCCGAAGTCGTCGTCCTGCCCGAGGAAGCAGTACGTGCCGTCGGCGAACTCCTCCGCCGCGTACGCACCTAGGATCTTGCCCTCGCGCGTGTAGTCGGTGTTCACGCCGAACGTCATCGGGTAGGCCTCGGGCTGGTCCCAGGCGAGGCTGCCGGATGCCACGAAGAGATCGGGCACCTCGTTGTCGTTCAGGAAGTCGAGCACCGCGCTGTGCGTGGGCGTGCCGAGGCCGCCGACGATCGCGAACACGTCCTCCTCGAGCACGAGCTCGCGCACGACGGTCTGCGTCTCGGCCGGGTTGTACTGGTCGTCCATGACGACGTAGTCGATCGTGCGGCCGTTGACGCCGCCGTTGTCGTTCACGTAGTCGAAGTACGCCTGGGTCGCGGCGGAGATCGACGCGTAGCCCGCGGCCGCCGGGCCGGTGAGCGGCTGGTGGGTGCCGATCACGATCGACTCCTCGGTGACGCCGGGCGCTGCGGCCCCGGGGGTGCTGCACGCGGCGAGCGCCGGTACGGCGAGGGCCGCGGCGCCGAGCGCGGCGATCCATCTGGTGGTGTGCTGTGTCATCGTCGACACCCTTTCTCTCGGTGTGGGCAACGCGGTGGTGGTGCGTGTTCTAGGTGGAGGTGGTGCGGGTGGTGCGAGAGCGGATGCGGCCCCGCAGGGCGACGAGCGCCCCCTGGATGCCGCGCGGTGCGGCGATCATGATCACGACGAGCAGGGCGCCGAAGATCAGGACCGCCAGGTTCCCGTCGAGCCGGCTCACGGCGTCGTCGGGAAGCGGGAGGGTATCGGTGACGGCCGCGATGGCCTCGGGCAGCAGCACGAGCAGCAGCGCGCCCCAGACGGCGCCGGGCAGGGTGCCCGTGCCGCCCACGACGACCGCGACGAGCAGGAACAGCGAGAACGCGAGGCCGTAGGCGCCGGGGCTCGCGGCCTGGGTCACGTACGCCAGCACCGCGCCGCCGAGGCCGGCCGCGCCCGCGCTGATCGCGAACGCCTGCACCTTCACCCGGAACGGGTCGATGCCCGAGAGCCGGGCCGCGGCCGTGTCGTCGCGCACGGCCTGCATGCGGATGCCGCTGGGCGAGCGCCCGAGCTGCGCGAGCAGCACGAGCACGATCGCGGCGGCCACGAGCGCGACCCACGCCTGCCACTGCTCGTTCGCGATCACCGTGCTGAGCGCCTCGGGGCGGCGCTCGGTCTGCACGTACAGGCCCTGGTCGCCGCCGAGCGCGCTCGAGAACGTGCTCGTCACGGCGGGCAGCGCGAGCACGATCGCGAGGGTGAGGCCCGCGAGGTAGGGCCCGTGCAGGCGGGCGCCGGCGGCGCCGACGAGTGTGCCGAACGCGGTCGCGGCGATGACGGCCACGAGGAACGGGGCGACGAGCAGCACCGGGCCCTCGATGCCCGACTCGGCGAGGCCGTTCGAGGTGAGCGCGAAGGCGTATGCCCCGGTCGCCATGAACGCCGCGTGCCCGAGCGAGAGCTGCCCGGTGCGGCCCACGAGCAGGGTGAGCCCGGCGGTCGCGCAGACGTACGCCGCGGTGAGCGAGAGCAGGTAGTTGCGGTACGGGTCGAGCAGGAAGGTCGCGCCGACGGCGAGCACCAGCCCGATCGCGGCGACGGCGTACCGCCCGCGCACGGTGCCGAGGTGGGCGGGGCGTCGGCCGGAGGCATCCGCTCGCTTGTGCATCGCGGGGGTCTCGCTCGTGTCGGCAGGTCGTTCGGTCGTGGTGGTCATGCGACCCTCGCCTCCCTCGCGGCGAACAGTCCCTGCGGTCGGGCCAGCAGCACCACCAGCAGGATGAGGACGATGGCGATCGGCGCGAACGTCGCGCCCGCGAACGCCGTGACGAAGGTGAGGATCACGCCGACCGCGAGGCCCGCGACCACCGCTCCGACCGGGGAGTCGAGGCCGCCGACGATCGCGACGGTGAATGCGTAGACGAACAGCTGGTCGCTCGCGTGCGGGTTGAGGCCGAGCTCGGTGGGGATCACGAGCAGCGCGGCGAGCCCGCCGACCGCTGCGGAGAGGGTCCAGCCGAGGGTGCGCATGCGGTCGACGCGCACGCCGTTCAGCCGCGAGACCTCGGGGGCGAACGCGGCGGCGCGCATCGCGAGGCCGACGCTCGTGCGGGTGAACAGCAGCGCGAGCGCCGCCATGAGCACGCCCACGACCACGAGCACGAACAGCGAGTACGGCGAGATGACCGCCACGTCGCCGATGCGGATGGGCTCGCGCGGGAACGGCGCCGGCATGGGCCGGTAGTCGGCCCCGAACGCGATCGCGAGCGTCGAGGTGAGCACCATGACGAGGCCGATCGCGACGATGACGGCAGCGAGCGGGTTCGACTTGTCGACAAAGCGCATCACGCCCCGCTCGACGACCCAGCCGAGCACCGCGCCCGAGAGGAGGGCCGCTGCGAGGCCGATCCAGTAGTTGCTGGTCAGCGCGCTCACGTGGAAGGCGACGTAGCAGGAGACGGTCGCCATCGCGCCCTGCGCGAAGTTCGCGATGCGGGCCGCGCGCCAGATGAGCACCAGCGCGAGCGCGAAGGCGGCGAAGATCGCGCCCCGGGCGAGGCCGGTGCCGGCGAGCAGCAGGATCGGGACGTCCATTCAGAACCCCAGGTAGGCGTGTCGGAGCTGCTCGTCGTCGAGCAGCGCGGCGGACGGTCGGGCGGCCACGACGGAGCCGAGGTTCAGCACGACTCCGGTGTCGGCGACGGAGAGGGCGCTGCGCACGTTCTGCTCGACGAGCAGGATCGCGAGGCCGCGCTCGGCGCGCAGGTGCGCGAGCGTGCCGAGGATCTCGGCGACGATGCGCGGCGCGAGGCCGAGCGACGGCTCGTCGAGCAGCAGCAGCCGCGGGTGGGCGACGAGGGCGCGGGCGATGGCGAGCATCTGGCGCTCGCCGCCCGAGAGCGAGTGGCCGTGGCTGGTGCGGCGCGCGGCGAGGGCGGGGAAGAGGTCGTAGGCGGCGTCGACATCGGCGCGCAGCTCGCGCCGGTCGCCGCGCCAGAGCCCGCCGAGGCGGAGGTTCTCGTCGACGGTGAGCTCGGCGACCGCGTGCCGCCCCTCGGGCACGTGCACGATGCCGCGGCGGATGCGGTCCTCGACTCTCGCGCTTGCGAGGTCGTCGCCGTCGAAGCGCACGGTGCCGGCCTGCGCCGGGACGAGTCCCGAGAGCACGCGCAGCAGCGTGGACTTGCCGGCGCCGTTCGCGCCGACGACGGCGACGACGGCGCCTGCCGGCACCGCGAGGTCGACGGCATGCAGCACCTCGCCCTGCCCGTAGCCCGCGACGAGGCCGGAGACCTCGAGCAGGGGTGCGGGCTGCGCGTCGGGGCGAGCGGTGGCGGTGAGCGTGTCGGTCACGCGGCGTCCTCCCCGTCGACGTCGACGCCGAGGTACGCGTCGATGACGGCCTGGTCGTCGCGAATCTCGTCTGGCGTGCCAGTCGCGAGCATCCGCCCCGAGTCGAGCACCGCGATGCGGTCGCAGAGCGACATCACGAGATCGACGTGGTGCTCGACCAGCAGCACCGAGCGGCCGTGCTCGCCGCCGGCGAAGTCGCGCACGAGGGCGGCGAGTTCGTCGATGTCGGCGGCGCCGAGTCCGCCGGCAGGCTCGTCGAGCAGCAGCAGGTGCGGCTCCGAGACGAAGGCGCGGGCCAGGGCGACGCGCTTGCGCTCGGGGTAGGGCAGGGCATCGGGCATCCGCTCGCCTGAACCCGCGAGGCCCACGCGTTCGAGGGCGGCCTCGGCGCGCTCGGCGGCCTCGCGAAGGAAGCGGGCGGATGCGGGTGCGCCGACGAGTCCCGCCGCCGCGCCAGGTGCTCCGTGGCTGAGGCCGGCCATGACGTTCTGGCGCACGGTGAGTCCGGGGAAGAGGCCGAGGCCCTGGAGGGTGCGGGCGACGCCGAGGCCGGTGAGGCGGTACGGGCGGGGGCGGTTTGTTCCCATCACGCGCACGGTGCCGGTGCGGGGGCGCACGATGCCGCAGGCGACGTTGAAGAGCGTCGTCTTGCCCGCGCCGTTCGGCCCGATGAGCCCGACGACCTCGCCCGCGCCGACGGTGAGCGACGCGTCGTCGATCGCGACGATGCCGCCGAAGCGCACGGTCACGCGGTCGAGCCGCAGGGGGTCGACCCGGGGGTCGCGCCCTCGGCGGGGGCGGGTGGAGCGTCGGCGGACATGGGCACCTCGTCGTGTCGCAGGTCGTTGGTGCGGCCACTGTAGCAGAGAAACCGACTGGGCGGTATGTTCCGCTGACAGGTGCTTCTGGAGGTGTGCGCGGGATGGAGGCAGGCTGCGGCACCGGCGTGGCCGGCCTGGTCGGGCGTGTCCTCTCGTGCGTGCGAAAGCGCGGACAAATCCGGGGACACGCCGGCCCCGAGGCATCCCATCGCCCCAGATCTCCGTGCTTTCGCACACTCGCCGTCATGGGGAGGGCACGCGCGCGTGCAGAACGACGGAGATTTCCGGCGACACGCCGAGCCGAGGCATCCGATCGGCCGGAATCTCCGCGCTTTCGCACGCACGCCCGGATGGACGGGCCCGCTGGGCGGGGAGTACGCCGGCCGGTACAACGTGGGCGCGCGCTCCAACGTGTGCGAAAGTACGGAGATTTCCCGCGATTCGTCGCTGCGCAGCATCCTGCGGCCTGAATCTCCGCGCTTTCGCACGCACGCCTGGGCGAAGGGGGTCTGAGAGCCGGGCTCGCGCCGAGGCGAGTCCGCGAGGGCGGATACGCGCGCGAGCGGGGTCAGTGGTGGGGCAGGGAGGCCGTCAGGCCGCCGTCGGCGACGAACTCGGCGCCGGTGGAGTAGCTCGAATCGTCGCTCGCGAGGAAGACGATGAGCTCGGCGACCTCCTCAGGCGCGGCGGGGCGGCCGAGGGGGATGCCGGCCTCGGCGGGATCCATGTCGGCAGTCATGGCGGTGTCGATGAAGCCCGGATGCACCGAGTTGACGCGGATGCCGTCGCGCGCGAGCTCGAGCGCGGCCGACTTGGTGAGCCCGCGCACCGCGAACTTGCTCGCGACGTAGCCGTGCAGCGCGATGCTGCCGCGCATGCCCTCGACCGACGAGATGTTGACGATCGAGCCGCCGTTGCCGGCCTCCCGCATCGCGGCCGAGACCACCTTCAGGCCGAGGAAGGTGCCGGTGACGTTGACGTCCATCATCCGCTGCCATCGCTCGAGCGTGTACGAGCGCAGGCTGCCGCGGTCGGCGATGCCGGCGTTGTTCACGAGCACGTCGAGGCGGCCGTGCTCGGCGACGGTGTCGGCGACGACCCGCTCCCACTGTGCCTGGTCGGTCACGTCGAGGTGCGCGAACGTGGCGCCCGGCAGCTCCGCGGCGAGCGCCGAGCCCGGCTCGTCGAGCACGTCGGCGACCACGACCCGCGCGCCCTCGCGGGTCAGGGCGCGCGCGTACGCCGCCCCGAGGCCGCGGGCGCCGCCCGTGACGAGGGCCACCCTGCCGTCGAGGCGCCCCATCAGTCGACCGCGCCCATCAGTCGACCAGCACGACGCTGCGGCCCACCGTGGCGCCGGCGGCGAGTCGGTCGAGGGCTTCGGGGGCATCCGCGAACCCGACCTGCTCGCCGATCACGGGTCGGAACAGCCCCTCGGCGGCCAGCCTCGTGAGCTCCTCGTGCGCCTCGCGCACGAGGTCGGGCCGGAACTGGTTGTAGAGCGCCCAGTGCAGGCCGAGCACGCTGTAGTTCTTCACCAGGGCGTGGTTCGGCTTGACCTCCTGCATGCGTCCGCCGGCGAAGCCGACGACGACGATGCGGCCCTCGAACGCGATGACCTTCGTCGACTGGTCGAACGCATCGCCGCCGACCGGGTCGAACACCACGTCGACGCCCCGACCGGCGAGCTCCTTCACTCGGCCGATGACGTCCTCGCTCGTGCGGTCGACGACCTCGTCGGCGCCGCACGCGCGGGCGACCTCCGCCTTCGCGGGCGAGCTGACCACGCCGATCACGCGCGCGCCCGCCGCCTTCGCGAGCTGCACGGCAGCGGTGCCGACACCGCCGGCCGCGGCGTGCACGAGCACGGTCTCGCCCGGCTGCAACTGCGCCCGGCGGTGGAGCGCAACGTACGCGGTCTGGTACGCGATGATTAGGCCCGACGCCTCCGCGTCGGAGAGCGCGTCGGGCGCGGGGAACGTCACGGCCGCGTCGAGCACCGCGTGCTCCGCAAGGGTGCCGATGCGCGAGCCCACGACGCGGTCGCCGATGGCGAAGGCGGCCGACTCAGGGGCATCCGACCCCACCGCGACCACCTCGCCGCACGCCTCGATACCGGGCGGGAACGGCAGCTCGGGGCGCACCTGGTACTCGCCGCGGCAGAGCAGCACGTCGGGGAAGTTCAGCGCGACGGCGCGGGTGCGCACGACCAGCTCCCCTGGCCCGGGTTCGGGAATCGACCGGTCGCCGAGCTCGAGGGCATCCGAGGGCGCACCATGCCGAACGACCTGCCAGACCCGACTCACGACCCCGCACCCTTCGTCAGGCTGTCGAGGAAGAGCTCGGTGAGCTGCTCGGCGACCTCGGTGCCCGACTCGGGCCCGGAGGGGTTGTACCACTGCGAAAGGTAGTGCAGGTCGGAGAAGAAGTGCGCCATGAGCACGGCGCGCGGGATGTCGGTGCGGTAGACGCCGTCCTGCTGGCCGCGCTCGATCAGGGCGACGAAGTCGTCGTTGTACCGGCGGCGGCGGCGCATGACCTCCTCGTGCCGCTCGGACGTGAGCATGTGCATCGACCGGAAGAACACGGTGCCCTCGGGCATGTACTCGATCGACGTCTCGATGACGTCGACGCAGGCGGCGCGGAGCGTCTCGGCCACGGGCATCCCGCGCCCGATGATCTCGTCGAGGTGCTCCTGCTGGAGGGTGAGCAGTCGCTCGTAGATGCCGAAGAGCAGGTCGTCCTTCGAGCGGTAGTAGTGGTACATCGCGCCCTTGGTGACGCCGGCCGCCTCGACGACCTCCTGCACCGACGTGTTGGCGTAGCCCTTGGTGGCGAACAGCTCGACGGCCGCCTGCTGCACCTGGTCGCGAACGCTGAAGTCCTTCATCATGCCTCCTACAGCACCGGCGAGAGCGAGCCGCCGCCGTCGATGACGATGGTCTGCCCCGTGATCCACGACGCGTCGGACGAGGCGAGGAAGGCGACCGCGGCGGCGACGTCCTCGGGCGCACCGAGCCTACCGAGCGGGTACCCCTCGACGACCTCCGACTCGCGGCCCTCGTACAGCGCGCGGGCGAAGCTCGTCTTGATGACCGCCGGGGCGATCGCGTTGACCCGCACCTCGGGGGCGAGCTCCCACGCGAGCTGGCGGGTGAGGCCGAGCAGCGCCGCCTTCGAGACGCCGTAGAACGCGATGCCGGGGCTCGCGGTGAGCGCCGAGATCGACCCCATGTTCACGATCGCGCCGTTGCGATCGGCCAGGCCCGCCGCCATCGCGTCGCGCGACCAGTCGAGCGCACTCACGACGTTCACGTCGAGGATCTTGCGCACCGCCGACGGCTCTGCCTCGAGCGCGGGCCCGTAGATCGGGTTGATGCCGGCGTTGTTCACGAGCACGTCGAGGCCGCCGTGGCGCTCGCGCACGTGGGCGAACACCTCGGCACGGTGGTCGGGGTCGTCGACTCGGCCGGCGACCCAGCTCGCGGCGGGCCCGAGGTCGGATGCCGCAGCCTCCAGCCCGTCCGGCTTCCTGGCCGTGATCACGACCTGCGCCCCTTCGTCGACCAGCCGCCGCGCCGTCGCGAGGCCGATGCCCCTGCTGCCCGCGGTGACCAGCGCCACCTTGCCGTCGAATCGCCCCATCGTGATTCCTCTCGCAAAAAACCGACCGCTCGGTATGTTAGCGCATCGGCTGCGGGGGTGGGCGCACGTCGGCACGGGGCATCCGCTCGCCCGCATATGGGAAACGCCCCGCCTCCGTACTCGGAGACGAGGCGCTTCGTCCGCAGTGTGCCGCGGCGCTCAGGTCACTTGAACGCGTCCTTCACGTTCTCGCCGGCCTGCTTGAGGTTCGCCTTGGACTGCTCGGCCTTGCCCTTGGCCTGCATCTCACGATCGTTCGTGGCCTCGCCGACCTTCTCCTTGGCCTTGCCGACCAGTTCCTCGGCCTTGTTCCGTGCCTTGTCGTCCGTACCCATGGAGACTCCTTCCTGATTCGGCGGGCGCCGCCGGCGCTCCTGGCCGGACGCGGCGCGCGTCTCGCCTTCGACGCTAGGTCGGGCCCCTCAGGAAGACGAGGGGGTGGACTTCCCCGGGCGGATGTGTTCCACTGCGAGCTCGACCGGCCGGTCGCCCCAGGCGGCGATGCGCTCCTCCAGCCCCGCGCGCACGCTCGGCCATTCGTCGGCCAGCACCGAGTACACGGCCGTGTCGCGCCAGGTGCCGTCGGGCTTCGGCATCACCCGTCGCAGCACGCCCTCGAACGTCGCCCCGAGGCGAAGAATGGCGGCGCGCGAGCGTTCGTTGACCGCATCCGCCTGCAGCTTCACCCGGCCGAACCCGTGGTCGAACGCGTTGCCCAGCAGCAGCAGCTTCGCCTCGGGGTTCACGACCGTGCCCCAGACGCGCGGGTCGTACGCGGTCCAGCCGAGGTGCGCGGCCTCGTTCACCGGCTCGAAGTCGCCGAGCGTCGAGGTGCCGACGATGCGGCCGGCACCCGCCCCGCCCTCGAGCCGGATGGCGTACGCGATGCCGCGCTCGCCCCAGTGGTAGTAGTCGCGCGCGAACTCGCGGAACGCCGCCGCGTCGCCGGGCAGCCCGGCCGGCCCGCCGCCGTACCCACTCGCGAACACCTGCGCCGACCCGATCGCGTCGTACAGCTCGTCGAGGTCGGCCTCGGTCAGCGGTGACAGGCGGACGAAGCGGCCGACGAGGTCGACGCGTGCGGGAACGGTGGCGGTCACGCGAACAGTCTGCACCGCGGGGGCGACGGATGCCCCGGCGAGCCCGCGCCGCTCAGGAACGCGAGCCGGCCGCCGACCCAGACGGGGACTCCGCGGCGTCCGCCGCATGCTCCGGCGTCGCCGCCCAGCTGCTCAACAGCCGCAGCGCCTCGGCATCCGCACTGCCGGGCTGCGCGGTGAGCACGGTGAGCTGGACGCCGGACTCGCCGACGACGTCGAGGCCGTTGAAGTGCAGCGTCAGGTCGCCGACCACGTGGTGGTGGTACCGCTTGGTGCCCGACTCGTGGTGCCAGACGTCGTGGCGGCCCCACAGCTCGCGGAACCGGTCGCTGCGCGTAGAGAGTTCGCCGACGAGGTCGTGCAGCGGCTTGCTGTGCGGGTCACGCCCCGCCTCGGTGCGCAGCTGCGCCACGTTCACGGCCGCCATCGCGTCCCAGTCGGGGTAGAACCTCCGGGCGACCGGCTCGAGGAACAGGAACCGCGCGAAGTTCGGCGTCGGCGTCGTCGACGAGGCGATCATCTCGTGCATGAGCGCGCCGCCGAGCGCGTTGTATGCCAGCAGGTCGGTGCGGCCGTTGCCGACCAGCGCCGCGGCGTCGTGCATCGAGTCGAGCACCCACTGCATGCTCGGCGCCGGCTGCCAGGCCCGCTCGCCCTTCCGGCGGCCGCGGGGCGAGGGGGCGGATGCCCGGCCCGAGCGGGACGCCAGCCGGTAGAGGTGCTCGCGCTCCGCGTCATCCATCAGCAGCGCCCTGGCCAGTCCGTCGAGCACGGCATCGGATGCCCCGGCGATGGCCCCGCGCTCGAGGCGCGCGTAGTACTCGACGCTCACGCCGGCGAGCGCGGCCGCCTCGCCGCGCCGCAGCCCCGGCACGCGCCGGTCGGTGCCACGCGGCAGTCCGACCTGCTCGGGCTCGACCCGAGCACGCCGTGACATGAGGAACTCGCGAACCTCGTCGTGCGTCTCCATGACGACAGGCTACGTCGGTGCCGGGCCGCACTGGGGTGCCCTGTCAGGGCGCGTCAGGGGCGGGACTCCCGCGCGCGAGAGGTGCGCGGTTGGCTGACGGCATGGATCAACGTCACTCCGGCATCGCGACCGCCACTCGCCCGGCCGCGGACGTCGCACGCACCGAGTCGGCCCGACCCGCCGTGGTCGGCCGGGTGCTGTCCCTCGTCGCCGCGTCCCTGCTGGCCGCCGTCGGCCTGCTCGCCCTCGCCGCCGGGAATCCGGCAACACCCGCCCAGCCGACCGTCGTGCAGGTCGAGTGGCACGAGACGACCGCCGCGCGCCACGTGTCGGCCGGCGCACTCGACGCGGTCGAGTTCCGGCCGCGCTTCGGCCAGGCGGTCGTCGCGCGGCTGCCGCAGCCGCTCGCCGTCGCGTCCGCGGCACCGATCGACGAGTACCGCGCCGGCGACGTCGCCTACCGCGTGCACGACCAGAGCCTGTACGTGTTCTCGGCCGACGGCACGAACGTGCCCGACGACGGGCTCGTGCTCGTCGCATCCGTCGCTTCGGGGCTCGACGAGCTCGCCGGTTGCGCCCCGACCTGCAGCATCCGCCTCGCGCCCGCGACGGGCTGACGCCCCGCGTGAGCCGCCACCCACCCGCATCCGCTCGACCTGAATTGGAGCTCCCCATGAACCCCACCACCCGCCCCGTCCGCATCGGCGTCCAGCTGCAGCCGCAGCACGCCCGCTACGAGACCATCCGCGACCACGCCGCCGAGCTCGAGGAGCTGGGCGTCGACATCCTCTTCAACTGGGACCACTTCTTCCCGCTCTACGGCGACCCCGACGGGCTGCACTTCGAGTCGTGGACCATGCTCGCCGCGCTCGCCGAGCAGACCCGCCGAGTCGAGCTCGGTGCGCTGGTGAACTGCAACAGCTACCGCAACGCGCACCTCCAGGCCGACATGGCGCGCACCATCGACCACATCAGCGCGCACGGCACCGGAACCGGCCGGTTCATCCTCGGCACGGGCTCGGGCTGGTTCGAGCGCGACTACGACGAGTACGGCTTCGAGTTCGGCACGGTCGGGTCGCGCCTCGATGCGCTCGCCGCCGACCTGCCGACGATCGAGGGCCGCTGGGCGAAGCTCAACCCGCCGCCGACCCGCAAGATCCCGGTGCTGATCGGCGGCGCCGGCGAGAAGAAGACCCTGCGCATCGTCGCGCGGCACGCCGACATCTGGCACAGCTACTCGGATGCCTCCGAGATGGAGCACAAGCTGTCGGTGCTCGCCGCCCACGCCGACGCGGTCGGGCGCGACGTCGCCGAGATCGAGGTGTCGGCCGGCGTCGTCGACACGATCGCGCACCGCACGTTCGCCGAGGCGGACGACCTCCATGCGCTCGGCGCGAGGATCTTCACGCTCGGGCTCGACGGCGACGGCTACGACGCGTCGCTCGTGTCGGAGTGGCTCGCCTGGCGCGACGAGGTGAATTCGCGATGACCCGCTCCGCCGGCGCGGCCGCACGCACGCCGCTGCATCGGCTGCGCGAGTCGCCGATCTGGATCGCGGTCATCCTCGCGACGCTCACCATCTTCGGGCCGCTCTCGATGGACCTCTACCTCCCGGTCCTCCCGAGCCTCGCAGCGGACCTGGCGACCACGACCTCGGCGGCGCAGCTCACGATGACGACGTGCCTGCTCGGCCTCGCCCTCGGGCAGGTGATCGCCGGCCCGCTCTCCGACCGCTACGGGCGCCGCGTCGTGCTGCTCGGCGGCCTCGTCGTCTACACCGTCGCCTCGCTGGCCTGCGCGTTCAGCGACTCGATCACCCTCCTCGTGGTGCTCCGGCTCGTGCAGGGCGCGGCGGGCGGGTTCGGCCTCGTGATCGCCCAGGCCTGCGGCCGCGACCTCTACGAGGGCCCGCGCCTCAACCGCTACAACGGCCGCATCGTCGTGCTCTCCGGGCTCGCGGCGATCGTCGCGCCCGTCATCGGGGGCGTGCTCGCGGCGTACGTGGCGTGGCAGGGCTTCTTCGTGCTCCTCGCCGCGTTCGGGCTCGTCATCACGCTCGCCGTCGCCGTCTCGTTCCGCGAGACCCTGCCGGTCGAGCGTCGCGTCACGGGCGGAGCCGGCCACACCCTCGCCCACCTCGCCGTGCTCGCCCGCGATCGCCGCTTCGTCGGCGCGACGCTCGCGAGCTCACTCACCTCGGCGACGTACTTCGCGTACCTCGCTGCCGCGCCGTTCGTGCTGCAGGACCTCTACGGACTCTCGCCCGCGCAGTACGCCCTGGTCATCGCGGTCAACGCCGCGGGCTTCGCCGCGTTCGGGTTCACCGCGGGCCGAGCGGCCGAGCGGTGGGGCGAGCGAACCGTGTTCGCGACGGGTATCGCCATCGTCATCGCGGGTGCGGCGGTGCTCGCTGCGACGGCGACGGCACCGCCACCGCTCGCCGTCATGGTGGGGGCGTTCCTGCTCATCGCCGCCGGCGCGGCCGCCGTCTCCCCACCGTCCACGACGATGGCGCTCACCGACTACCCCGCGTTTGCGGGCACGGCGTCGTCGGTGCTCGGCCTGAGCCGGTTCGTGGCCGGCGCAGCGGCGGCGCCGCTCGTCGGGCTGGCGGGACCGCTGTCGACGACGCCGCTCGCGGCCGTCGCGCTGGCCACCGGCCTCGCGTCCGCGGTCGTGTTCACGCTGCTGCTGGTACGCGGTCGCGCACCGCGACCGTCCTCGGGGGCACGCTAGCGAGCTCGTCACGGCACGACGATGTCGAACGCCGGGTCGCCCTGCACGAGCACGCCGAGCAGCTGCTCCAGCACCGCCCGGTCGCCCTCGAGTTCCAGGCCCGGGCCGTCGACGTCGCCCCCGGCGAGCGTCAGCAGCCGCGGCTTCGACAGCGTCAGGGTCACCCCGGCGGTCGACGGGTCGGCGGGCTTCACGAGGTGCACGAGCACGCCGTTGCGCAGCGTCACCCGGTGGTTGCGGCCGAGGTCGCTGAGCGTGACGTCGAGCGCGAGGTCGAGGTCCCATGCGGCGGGCCCGTCGACGCGGATCGCCACCGAATCGAGCAGCTGCTCGACGGTGAGCTGGGCGACGATCTCCGGCGCAGCGGTGGAGGTCGGCGTGCCGAAGTTCTCGCCGCGCAGCTCCGTCGCCCCCGAGAGGAAGAAGTTGCGCCACGGCCCGTTCTCCGCGCCGTAGGCCAGCTGCTCGAGCGTGTCGGCGTAGAGGGCACGGGCGGCCGGATGCTCCGCATCGGCGAACACCGCATGGTCGAGGAGCGTCGCCGCCCAGCGGAAGTCGCCCTCGTCGTACGCGGCCTGCGCGAGCTCGACCACGCGGTCGAGCCCGCCGATCGCGGCGACGTACCGCTCGGCGAGCGGCTTCGGCGGGTGCGGCCAGAGCCTGGCCGGGTTGCCGTCGAACCAGCCCATGTAGCGCTGGTAGATCGCCTTCACGTTGTGGCTGACCGACCCGTAGTAGCCGCGCGTGTTCCAGGCGCGCTCGAGCGCCGGGGGCAGCACGATCTCCTCGGCGATCTCGGCACCGGTCATGCCGAGGTTCAGCATGCGCAGCGTCTGGTCGTGCAGGTAGGCGTAGAGGTCGCGCTGCTGCCCGAGGAACTCGCGGATCTCGTCGGCGCCCCAGGTCGGCCAGTGGTGCGACGCGAACACCACGTCGGCGCGGTCGGCGAAGCGTTCGATGGCCTCGGTGAGGTAGCCGGCCCACACCCGCGGGTCGCGCACGAGCGCGCCGCGCAGCGTGAGCAGGTTGTGCAGCGTGTGGGTGGCGTTCTCCGCCATGCAGAGCGCGCGCCTGCCGGGCAGCAGGAAGTGCATCTCTGCGGGCGCCTCGGTGCCGGGCGCCATCTGGAACTCGAACTCGACGCCGTCGATCACGTGCGTCTCGCCCGTGCGGCGGATCTCGAGGGTCGGCAGCATGATGCCCGCGTGGCCGGTCGACGTGGTCTGCCCGAGTCCGGCACCCACCTGGCCCCTGGGGCCGCGCTCGAGCGCCGCGCCGTACATGTACCCGGCACGCCGCCCCATCGCGACCCCGGCGTACACGTTCTCGGCGACCGCCTCGCTCACGAGGTGCTCCGGGTAGACGACCTGCACGGCTCCGCGGGTCACGTCGTCCGGGTCGACCACGCCGAAGATGCCGCCGAAGTGGTCGATGTGACTGTGCGTCACGATCACCGCGGACACCGGCCGGTCGCCGCGGTGCGCACGGTAGAGGGCGAGCGCGGAGGTCGCGGTCTCCTTCGAGATGAGCGGGTCGACGACGATGACCCCCGCATCCCCCTCGATGAAGCTCACGTTCGACAGGTCGAGCCCGCGCACCTGATAGATGCCCTCGACCACCTCGAACAGGCCGACATTCGACACCAGCGACGACTGGCGCCAGAGGCTCGGGTTCACCGTGTCGGGGGCGTCCCCGTCGATGAAGTCGTAGCTGCCGGCGTCCCAGACCGTGTCGCCCGAGGCATCCGTCACCACCCCCGACTCGGGTGCGCCGAGGAAGCCGCGCTCGGCGGCCTCGAAGTCCCTCGTGTCGTCGAACGGCAGCTGCTCGACGAGGCGTGCGTGCGCGTCGCGAATCGCCTGGGTCGCGTCGTTGTGATCCATGTGTGTTCCCCCTGCTCAGACCCTACGTGCGCGTGCCCGCGGTCGCCAGCAGGCTCCGCAGGGGTGACGGATGCCTCCGCAGGCGGCTATCCTCATCCGCATGGCGCACGCGCGGCGATTTCGTCGCCCCCGGCCGGCTCTCGGCCCGGGGCGATCGTCGATGCGCGCACTCTCGTAGGGCCGCGACGTCCCGGTGACGGGCCGGACGGGGGAGCATCCTCCATCCGCTCTCACTCGCAAAGGACTCCGCCATGCCCACCCTCGCCGATCGCTCGCCCGCTCCCGTTCCCGCGCCCGCTCCCGCCGTGCGCCTGCTCACCGCCGACGCGGTGCGCGACGCCCTCGCCGTGCGCGACCTCGCCGACCCCGCCCAGGGCCCACACGCGATGCAGCTCGTGCTCGCCGACGTGCTCGATGCCGTCGGCGCGCTCTGGGGCACGCCCGTCGCCGTCACCCGCTCGACCCCGCTCGTCACCGTCGCCGACAACTACGACCAGCTCGGCTACGACCCCGCCGACGTCACGCGCGACGCGCGCTACACCCGGTACGTCGCCCCCGGCGTCATGCTGCGCAGCCACACCAGCTCGGGCGTGCCCGCGATCCTGCGCGGCCTCGCCGCCGATCCCCCGCGCGGCTACGACGTCGTGCACGCCCTGCCCGGCGTCACCCACCGCCGCGATGCGGTCGACCGCCTGCACGTCGGCACCCCGCACCAGCTCGACCTCTGGCGCGTCGCCGACCGCGGCTACCTGCCGGGCGAGACGCTCGACGAGCTCGCGGGAGCGGTCGTCGACGCCGTGCTGCCGGGCGCGCGGTGGCGACAGGTGCCGGCGAGGCATCCGTACACCCGCGACGGCCGGCAGGTCGATGTCAGGCACGACGGCGAGTGGGTCGAGCTCGCGGAGTGCGGCGCGATCGATCGCGGAGTGATCCGTCGCGCCGGGCTCGACCCGCACCTCTGGACCGGGGTCGCGCTCGGCATGGGTCTCGATCGGGCGCTCATGCTGCGCAAGGGCATTCCCGACATCCGGATGCTGCGCTCGGCGCACCCGCTCGTCGCCGCCCAGATGCGCGACCTCGAGCCGTGGCGGCCCATGTCGTCGCAGCCCGCCGTGCGGCGCGACCTGTCGCTCGTGGTCGCGGGCGACGTCGACGACGAGTTGCTCGGCGACCGGGCGCGCGATGCGCTCGGCGCGGAGGCCGACGTGCTCGAGTCGCTCGAGGTGCTGGCGGTGACGGATGCCTCGGAGCTGCCCGCCGCGGCCCGCGAACGCCTGCGCACCCGGCCGGGCGACCGCAACGCGCTGGTGCGTCTCGTGCTGCGCCCGCTCGACCGCACGCTCACCGACGCCGACGCGAACGTGCTGCGCGACCGCGTCTACCTCGCGCTGCACGAGGGCGAGGTGCGCGAACTCATCGCCGGCCCGTGAACTGCGGCACTTTTCAGGAGCGCCGGATCAGCGGCATCCGTCACTTTTCAGGATGCCGGGCGGGCGCCGGTGCAGATTCATGCATCGGGCCGGTGCCCGCCGCCGATCTCGTGCGCGAGAGCCCGAACCTGCGGCGATCTGCGCCACCGGCGCGCGGCGGCTCCTGAAAAGTGCCGCCCCACGTCGGCGGGTGCGCGGCCGGATCCGGGTCGACTTCCTGAAAAGCGCCCCGAAACGTCAGTCGAGCAGGTCGTGGCGCACGACGATCGCGTCGCGGCCGGGGCCGACGCCGATCGCCGAGATGCGCGCGCCGCTCATCGCCTCGATCGCCAGCACGTAGTCCTGCGCGGCCTTCGGCAGTTCGTCGAAGGTGCGGGCGCCCGTGATGTCCTCGGTCCAGCCCGGGAACTCCTCGTAGATCGGCGTCGCGTGGTGGAAGTCCGACTGGTTGACGGGCAGCTCGTCGAACCGCTCGCCGTCGACGTCGTAGGCGACGCAGACGGGAATGGTCTCGAGCCCGGTGAGCACGTCGAGCTTGGTCAGCACGAAGTCGGTCACGCCGTTGATGCGGGCGGTGAAGCGCGCGATCGGCGCGTCGTACCAGCCGCAGCGGCGCGGGCGCCCGGTGGTCGTGCCGAACTCGAAGCCCTTCGCGCGCAGGAACTCGCCCGACTCGTCGAACAGCTCGGTCGGGAACGGGCCGGCGCCGACGCGGGTCGTGTACGCCTTCACGACGGCGATCACGCGGTCGATGCGGTTCGGCGCGATGCCCGAGCCGGTGATCGCGCCGCCCGAGGTGGCGTTCGACGACGTCACGAACGGGTACGTGCCGTGGTCGACGTCGAGCATGGTCGCCTGGCCGCCCTCGAACAGCACGGTGTCGCCCGCGTCGAGCGCCTGGTGCAGCATCAGCGCGGTGTCGGTGACCATCGGGCGCAGCCGGTCGGCGTACGAGAGCAGGTCGTCGACGATCTCGTCGACGCCGATCGCGCGGCGGTTGTAGATCTTCAGCAGCAGGTGGTTCTTCTGGTCGAGCGCGCCCTCGACCTTCTGCCGCAGGATGTTCTCGTCGAAGAGGTCCTGCATGCGGATGCCGACACGGTTGATCTTGTCGGCATACGCGGGCCCGATGCCGCGACCGGTCGTACCGATCTGCCGCTTGCCGAGGAACCGCTCGGTCACCTTGTCGAGCGTGCGGTGGTACTGCGTGATCACGTGCGCGTTGGCGCTGATGCGCAGCTTCGACACGTCGACGCCCCGCGACGAGAGCGCGGTGAGCTCATCGAACAGCACCTCGATGTCGACGACCACGCCGTTGGCGATGATCGGCGTGACGCCGGGTGTCAGGATGCCCGACGGCAGCAGGTGCAGCGCGTACTTCTCGTCGCCCACGACGACGGTGTGCCCGGCGTTGTTGCCGCCGTTGAACTTGACGACGTAGTCGACGCGCGGACCGAGCAGGTCGGTCGCCTTGCCCTTGCCTTCGTCACCCCACTGCGCACCGATCAGGATGATCGCCGGCACGTCAGCGCCCCCGTCGTCGTCGACGGAGACCGTCTCGACGTCCTCGGCGGTGACGGATGCCTCGGGCTCGGCGTCGTCATCAGGCGACTCGGATGCCCCGGGCTCGACGCCGTTCGACGACCCGTCGACGTCGTCGGGGATCTCGGCGGTGTCGTGCCGCGGCTCGTCGTCGGCGGATTCGGCAGCGTCGGCAGCGTCGGCGGCGGGCTCCGCGCTCGTGTACGACGGCGTCGGCGCTCCGTCGAACGCCCAGCTCGCGGGAACGGGCGCCGGCACGGCCGGCTGCGCCTCCGGCGCGACGGTCGGCGGCACGTCGGCCCCGGCCGCGTACGCGGCCGAGACGGGCGCGGCGGGCGCCTCCTCGCCCGGTGCTTCGTCGACCGGCGCCTCCTCGACCGGCGCGTCCGGGGCGTCGGCGGGCTCCTCGGTAGACAGGGCGTCGGCGGACGGGGCGTCGGCGGTGTACCCGGCGGCGTCCGCTGCGGCGATCGCAGCCTCGGCCTCGGCGGTCTGCGCCGCAACGCGCTCGGCGAGCATGGCCTGCACCTCGTCGAGCGAGATGACCTGGGTCGGCGTGAACTCCGAGGCGATGCGCATCTGGGCGTCGGGGTCGGCGGCCGCGAGCTCGTCGGCGGCGGACCCCGCCTCGGCGGCGAGGCCGAGCGAGTTCGCGGCGCGGCGCTTCGCGTCGAGCGCGCGCAGGTAGGCGCGGTTGGGCTCGTGCGACCAGAGCACCGCGTCGCCCGGCTGCCAGCCGGACTCGCGCAGCACCTCGCGCGCGCGGTCGACGGCGACGGTCGCACTCGCGTACGTGTCGGTCACCCGCCCCTCGGAATCGGCGATGTCGGCGAGTTCTGCCCAGGCCAACGGTGACTGCGGATTCGCCCCCACGATGCCGGCGACGTCAGCCCGCCGGCCCCCTGGAGCGCCTCGCGTACGGCGGTCTCGTCGGGCAGGTACCGTTCGGTACGCCCGTTCGTCTCGTCTGCGCTCACACTTCACTCTATCGCGAGGGCCCGTTTCGCCCCGGCTGCGGCGCCGTCCCGCGTCATCCCCCTTCCCGCGAGTCGTCATGAGATGTCGCTATCCGCACGTGGATTCCGACACTTCATGACGACTCGCCGAGGGGGCGGGGCCGAGGGGCGGCGCCGAGGGGGCGGGGCCGGGGCGCGGGCGGGCGGTGCGTCAGACCGGGGTCTGCTGGTGCGCGGCGACGTGCCATGCGCCGCCCTCGTAGAGGTACGTGGTTGACATGCGCAGCTGCACCTCGTCGTCCCCGCGCCGCGCGACCGCCCGGTACGCGAGCACGCCCGCCCGCTCGCCGAGCCGCACGACCGCCGGCTCGTGGATCTCGTAGTGCTCCCACGGCGCGTTGCCGGCGAACGCCTGCATCATCTCGTCGCGGCCGAGCACGGCGCCCTCCACGATCATGAGTCCGTCGCGCGTCATCGCGCGGGTGTAGTGCTCGCCGCCGTGGCCGTCGAGGATGGCGCGCCACCCGGAGTGCTCCTCGTGCAGCAGGCGGGCGGGAAGATCGTCGGTGATCTCGGTCATGAGGCCACGCTAGACCCAGAGGCATCCGCTGCACAGTGCCCGGTGACGGATGCCTCTGAGCCGCGCGCCCGCTCAGAGGCATCCGTCGCCCTCGCCCGCCCCGTCACGATTCAGGTCGCGCACGCGCGCGCAAGTAGGCTGGTGTGCATGTCCAAGGTCCTCACTTCCCTTCCCGTCGGCGAGCGCGTCGGCATCGCCTTCTCCGGCGGACTGGACACCTCGGTGGCCGTCGCCTGGATGCGCGAGAAGGGCGCCGTGCCCTGCACGTACACGGGCGACCTCGGCCAGCCCGACGAGCCCGACGTCGAGGCGGTGCCCGGCCGCGCGATCGAGTACGGCGCCGAGATCTCGCGCCTGGTCGACTGCAAGACCGCGCTCGTCGAGGAGGGGCTCGTCGCGCTGCAGTGCGGTGCGTTCCACATCCGCTCCGGCGGCAAGACGTACTTCAACACCACGCCGCTCGGCCGCGCGGTCACGGGCACGCTGCTCGTGCGCGCCATGATGGACGACGGTGTCGACATCTGGGGCGACGGCTCCACCTACAAGGGCAACGACATCGAGCGGTTCTACCGCTACGGCCTGATGGCCAACCCGCGGCTGCGCATCTACAAGCCGTGGCTCGACGCCGACTTCGTCACCGAGCTCGGCGGCCGCACCGAGATGAGCGAATGGCTGCAGGCGCGCGACCTGCCCTACCGGGCATCCGTCGAGAAGGCGTACTCGACCGACGCGAACATCTGGGGCGCGACGCACGAGGCGAAGAAGCTCGAGGACCTCGACGCGGGCGTCACGATCGTCGACCCGATCATGGGCGTGCCGTTCTGGCGCGACGACGTCGAGATCGCCGCGGAGGACGTGACCGTGCGGTTCGAGCAGGGTCGCCCGGTGGCGCTGAACGGCGTCGAGTACGCGAACCCGGTCGACCTGGTGCTCGAGGCGAACGCCATCGGCGGCCGCCACGGACTCGGCATGAGCGACCAGATCGAGAACCGCATCATCGAGGCGAAGTCGCGCGGCATCTACGAGGCGCCGGGCATGGCGCTGCTGCACATCACCTACGAGCGGCTGCTCAACGCGATCCACAACGAGGACACGGTCGCGAACTACCACAACGAGGGCCGGCGCCTCGGCCGCCTCATGTACGAGGGCCGCTGGCTCGACCCGCAGTCGCTCATGCTGCGCGAGTCGATCGTGCGCTGGGTCGGCTCGGCCGTCACCGGCGAGGTCACGCTGCGCCTGCGTCGCGGCGACGACTACACGATCCTCGACACGTCGGGCCCGGCGCTGTCGTACCACCCCGACAAGCTCTCGATGGAGCGCGTCGGCGACCAGGCCTTCGGCCCCTTGGACCGCATCGGCCAGCTGACCATGCGCAACCTCGACATCGCCGACTCGCGCGCCCGCCTCGAGCAGTACGCGCACCTCGGCATCGTCGGCGGCGCGACCGCGTCGCTCGTGGGCGACCTCACCGAGGGCGAGGCGCTCGCGATCGTCGGCGAGTCGGAGGGCGAGGAGCACGACCGCGACCTCGAGGCGGCGACCGACGCCGCGAACGAGGCGGCGGCGTTCGACCTCGGCACCGACTGACGCGTCTCCGACGGCGGCTCCGCCCCCGCCATCGCCGCCAGCTCCGCACCGGCCCGCCCAAATCACACCGGCACGCGCTGGAACACGGGCCGGTGTGATTTCGACGGGCCGGTGGTTTGGGCCGTGTCGAACTCGGTTCGGCGGGCCGAGTTCGGTTCGGCAGGCCGAGTTCGGTTCGGCAGGTCGAGTTCGACGTGCCCGAACGCGTTGAGCGTGCCGGACGGCGCGCGGCGGTCAGCGAGCGCGGCCAGAGCGCGGCGCCGCGTCAGCCGGGCAGGTCGGCGTGGGCGAGCACCCAGGAGTGCATCGCGATCGCGGCAGCCGCGGAGGCGTTGATCGAGCGGGTCGAGCCGAACTGGGTGATCTCGACGACGGCGTCGGCGGCGTCGGTCGCCTCGGAGGAGAGGCCCGGTCCCTCCTGCCCGAACAGGAGCACGCAGCGGTCGGGCCAGGCGAACGTCTCGATCGGCACGGCGCCGGGCACGTTGTCGACCGCGATGATCGGCACGCCCGCCGCGCGGGCCCAGGCCTCGAAGGACGCGACGTCGTCGTGGTGGTCGACATGCTGGTAGCGGTCGGTCACCATCGCGCCGCGCTTGTTCCAGCGGCGACGCCCGATGATGTGCACGGTGTCGGCCGCGAACGCGTTCGCGCTGCGCACGATCGACCCGATGTTCATGTCGTGCTGCCAGTTCTCGATGGCCACGTGGAACGGATGCCGCCGCTCGTCGAGATCGGCCACGATCGCGTCCATGCGCCAGTAGCGGTACCGGTCGATCACGTTGCGCGTGTCGCCCGCCGCGAGCAGCTCGGGGTCGAAGCGCGGGTCGTCGGGCCACGCGTCCGGCCCGCCGGGCCACGGACCGACGCCGTGCGTCGAGCGCTCGGGGCTCGGCTCGGGCGCGCGCTCCGGCTCGGGTGAGGTCTGCACGCCCCAAGGCTACGGCGGATGCCCGGGGCGCACCGACAACGCGGTCGGGCGCCGGCACGCGGCATCCGCTCGGCTGCTTTTCGGTGACCCGAAACCTGTGTACGATTTCGGTATGCCGAAAAGGTCGACGGATGCCCCGGGCCGACGCCGCAGCGCACGCGCCGTCGCCGCGCTCGCAGGTGCCGTCGCGACCGCCCTCGCGCTGGCCGGCTGCGCCGTCGCCGCGAACGGCGAGGACGACGACCGCCCGGTCGTGCTCACCACGTTCACGGTGCTGCAGGACATCGCGCAGGAGGTCGCCGGCGAGCACCTGCGGGTCGAGTCGATCACGAAGGTCGGCGCGGAGATCCACGGGTACGAGCCGACGCCCGGCGACCTGCGGCGCGCGGCGGAGGCCGACCTGATCCTCGACAACGGGCTGAACCTCGAGGCGTGGTTCGCGCAGTTCGTCGAGGGGCTCGACGTGCCGCACGTCGTGGTGAGCGAGGGCGTCGAGGTCATGTCGATCGCGGAGGACGCGTACGCGGGGCTGCCGAACCCGCACGCCTGGATGTCGCCGCTCAACGTGCAGGTGTACGCCGCGAACATGGCCGACGCGTTCGCCGAGCTCGACCCCGCCAACGCCGACGCGTACACCGCGAACGCCGCCGCATACTCCGACGAGCTGCAGGCCGTGCACGACGAGCTGGTCGCCGAGCTCGCCGCGCTGCCCGAGGCCGAGCGCGCACTCGTCACCTGCGAGGGCGCCTTCTCGTACCTGGCCCGCGACGCGGGGCTCACCGAGCGCTACATCTGGGCCGTCAACGCCGAGCAGCAGGCCACCCCGCAGCAGATCGCGGGCACGATCGAGTTCGTGCGCGACAACGAGGTGCCGGCCGTGTTCTGCGAGTCGACCGTGAGCGACAAGCCGATGCAGCAGGTGGTCGACGCGACGGATGCCGCCTTCGGCGGAACGCTCTACGTCGACTCGCTCTCCGAGGCCGACGGCCCCGTGCCGACGTACCTCGAGCTGCTGCGCCACGACGCCGACACGATCGTCGCGGCTCTCACGGGGAGCGCGGGATGACGGGCGCGGTCAGCCCAGGGGCATCCGCCCCCGCCATCGCGGTCGAGCACCTCACCGTGCGCTACGGCGACGTGCTCGCCGTCGACGACGCGTCGCTCGAGATCGGCGCCGGCCGCGTGTGCGGGCTCGTCGGCATGAACGGGTCGGGCAAGTCGACCCTGTTCAAGGCGATCATGGGCATGGTGCGCCCCGACGAAGGGCGCATCGCGATCGACGGCGGGCCCGCGAAGGCCGCCCGCAAGGCGGGCGCGATCGGCTACGTGCCGCAGAGCGAGGACGTCGACTGGTCGTTCCCGCTCAGCGTGCGCGACGTGGTGATGATGGGGCGATACGGGTTCCAGGGGCCGACCCGCCGTGCGCGCCGCGCGGACCACGAGGCCGTCGACCACGCGCTCGAGCGGGTCGAGCTGGCCGACCTCGCCGGCCGCCAGATCGGCGCGCTGTCGGGCGGGCAGCGCAAGCGCGCCTTCGTCGCGCGCGGCCTCGCGCAGGGCGCGCGCATCCTGCTGCTCGACGAGCCGTTCGCGGGCGTCGACAAGCGCACCGAGGCGACGGTCACCGAGCTGCTGCGCGAGCTCGCCGACGGCGGCGCGACCGTGCTCGTCTCGACCCACGACCTGCACGCGCTGGCCGACCTCGCCGACGAGGCGATCCTGTTCCTGCGGCGCGTGCTCGTGCATGGCGCGCCCAAGGTCGTGCTGCAACCCGAGCACCTCGTGCGGGCGTTCGGCCTCGACGTGCTGCGCCGGCCCGAGGAGGCGGCATGAGCGCCGGGCTCAGGGGCATCCGCTCGCTTCGATCGCGTGGCGCCGCACCCAGGGGCATCCGCTCGCCTCTCCCTCCCCGACCGAGGGGGCGCCGATGATCGACTTCCTCCTCGAGCCGCTGACCTACGACTTCATGCAGCGCGCGCTCGCGGTCACCGTCACGGCGGCGGTCGTCTGCGGCGTGCTGAGCTGCTGGCTCGTGCTCATCGGCTGGTCGCTGCTCGGCGACGCCGTGTCGCACGCCGTGCTGCCGGGCGTGGTGATCGCGTACCTGCTCGGCACGCCGTTCGCGGTCGGCGCGCTGGTGTTCGGGTTCGCTGCGGTCGCGCTCATCTTCCTCGTGCGCTCGACGAGCCGTGTGAAGGAGGACGCCGCGATCGGCGTGGTCTTCACGACCCTGTTCGCGCTCGGCCTGGTGCTCATCTCGGTGTTCCCGAGCCAGACCGACCTCGGGCACATCCTGTTCGGCAACCTGCTCGGCGTGAACACCGCCGACCTCGTGCAGGTGCTCGGCCTCGGCGCGATCACGCTCGCGATCCTGGTGTTCAAGCGCCGCGACCTCACCCTCTACGCGTTCGACCCGACGCACGCGAACGCGATCGGCCTCAACCCGCGCGCGCTCGCCGCCCTGCTGCTCGGCCTGCTCGCGCTCACGGTCGTCGTCGCGCTGCAGGCGGTCGGCGTGGTGCTCGTGGTCGCGATGGTGATCATCCCGGGCGCGACCGCATACCTGCTCACCGACCGGTTCGGGCGGATGCTGCTGATCTCACCCGCGATCGCCGCCGCGAGCGCCCTCGCCGGCATCTACGCCAGCTACTACCTCGACACGTCGTCGGGCGGCATGGTCGTGCTGGCGATGGGCGTCGCGTTCGCGATCGCGTACCTGTTCGCCCCGCGGCAGGGCGTGGTGGTGCGGATGCTGCGGCGAGCGCCCGTTCGGCGCACGGGGGCGCCCACCGACGACGTGGCGGCCAGCGTCTCCTGATCGCCGCCGCTATCCTGACCCCGATGCCCGCCTCCACGAGCCCCGCAGTCGAGGACTACCTCAAGACCATCTACGGCCACACCGAGTGGCAGAGCGAACCGATCACGCCCTCGGTGCTCGCCGGCAAGCTCGGCGTCGCGCCGTCGTCGGTCACCGAGATGGTGAAGAAGATGGCCGCGGCCGGGCTCGTGTCGCACGTGCCGTACGGCGCAGTGCGCCTCACGCCGGGCGGCACGACGCGCGCGCTCGCGGTCGTGCGGCGGCACCGGCTCATCGAGACCTGGCTCGTGCGCGAGATGGGCTACGCGTGGGACGAGGTGCACGACGAGGCCGAGGTGCTCGAGCACGCGCTGAGCGACCGGCTGCTCGAGGCGATCGACGCCCGGCTCGGCCGGCCCGACCGCGACCCGCACGGCGACCCCATCCCCCACGCCGACGGCACGCGCGTGCAGGCCGAGGCGGTGCTGCTCTCCGAGGCATCCGTCGCCCATGTCGGCCGCGTGGTGCGCATCTCGGACCGCGACCCGGCGGTGCTGCGCGACCTGGTCGAGGTGGGCGTGGGGCTCGACACGGTGCTCACCCTCACGGAGGCCACGCCCGACGCCGTCACGGTCGAGCTCGACCCTGCCTCGCTCGCATCGGCCGCTGCTGCAGGGCGAGCGGATGCCCCCGGGCCGGCGCCCGTCGCCTCGGCACCGCTGCACCTGCCGCGGTCGCACGCCGACGCCATCTGGGTGACCGCCTGACCCGACCCGGCAGTTCACTCGCCGGCCGGCTCGCCGAGTCGATGAGCAGTGAGCGGGCGTCGACACGGCTCCCCCCGAACGAGGGTCAGTGTGTTCCCCGATGCCGCATCGGCGACCCCGGAGCACCATGGCGACTGGCGGGCGCTCGGGGCTCGTCCCATCACACCGAAGTCACACCGGAGCCGACGGCTCCATCGGGGGAAAGGGACGATCATCATGGCTCAGCAGAGCAGCGGATCGGGCGCGAAGCGCTCGTCCACGAAGTCCGGCTCGACGTCCAGGTCGAGCGCATCATCGAAGTCGAAGGCGTCATACAGCTACTCGGAGTCGGGCGAGTTCGCCGCGGGTGACGCCTGCGGCACCGCGCTCATCGATGGGTTCGGGTTCACCTCCAAGCCCGTGGTCTGGGCCGACATCGACGGCATGGCCGTCGTCGAGGGCGACATCGTCATCGGCACGGTCGAGGAGGCGCTCGAGCGCGACGTGTCGAAGCTCACGAGCGATCCCGAGGGGCTGCAGTTCTCGGTCGGCATCAGCGGGGCGCAGTTCCGCTGGCCGAACGGGCGGGTCCCGTTCGAGATCGACCCGGGGCTCACGAACCAGTCGCGCGTGACCAACGCGATCGCCCACTGGGAGTCGAACACGCCGCTCGAATTCGTGCAGCGCACGACCGAGACCGACTTCGTCCGCTTCGTGGGCGGCAGCGGCTGCTCATCGCACGTCGGTCGCCGCGGCGGCATGCAGCAGATCACGCTCGGCACGGGATGCTCGCTCGGCAGCACGATCCACGAGATCGGGCACGCCGTCGGGCTCTGGCACGAGCAGTCGCGCGAGGACCGCGACACGTTCGTGGAGATCAGGTTCGCGAACATCACCGCGGGCAAGGAGCACAACTTCAACCAGCACATCTCCGACGGCGACGACCTCGGCGCGTACGACTTCGGGTCGATCATGCATTACTCCGCCACCGCGTTCAGCAAGAACGGACAGCCGACGATCGTGCCGCGCGTGCCGCTCCCGGCGGGCGTCACGATGGGCCAGCGCAACGGGCTGAGCGCCGGTGACATCAACGGCGTGAAGCTCATGTACCCGAACCTGAACTGGCCGAAGGCGCCGATCCTCGACATCACGAAGCGCCCCGACATCGAGGTCTTCAAGAACCCCGCGATCGACGGCCCGAAGCGCGTCAAGGAGATCGTGAAGGAGCCGGTGAAGGAGATCCAGAAGGAGGTCGTGAAGGATCCGGCGAGCGACCCGATCAAGCGGCCGCCGAGCGACCCGGTCACCCTCATCGAGGGCCTCGGCACGCTCGTCGAGAACGTGCGCGTGAACCCGCGCGAGCTCGTCACCAACCCGTTCGCCGGACGCGGCGCACTGCCGTTCGTGCTGGGGCGGCAGAGCGACTTCGTGAGCCACTACCAGGAGGCGCTGGCCGGCGGCCAGGGGCTCGGGGGCGGGGCGGATGCCGCGGAGATCGCGCAGGCTCGGGCGATCGCGCTCGCAGATGCCGTGACCGCGCTCGACCAGGTGCGCGTGACCCTCGCGGCACTCGCAGAGGACCTCGCGAACGAGGCAGGGGTCTAGCCATGGTGCTCGTGGTCAGCTACGAGGAGGACGACCACACCGCGGCCGTCGTCGCGCGCCTGCGCGGCGACGGCCGCGGTGTGGCCCTGCTCGACACGTCCCGCCTCGGGGCATCCGACTCCCTCGAGCTCGAGTACCGCACGGGGCACGCCCCTGCGGTGCGGCTGCACACGCCCGACGGCGAGTTCGACCTGCTCGCCGAGCGCGCCGGGTGGTGGCGCCGGCTCTCGGGCTTCGCGCCCGACCCCGCGATCGACGACCCGGCGGCGATCGGCTTCGTCTCGAGCGAGCTGGGCGAGGTCTTCGAGGGCGCCGTCGGGGCGCTCGACCTCGACTGGATCAACCCGCCTGCGGCCGACGCCCGCGCGCACCACAAGCCGCTGCAGTGGGCGCTCGCCTCCCAGCTCGGGTTCGACCTGTCGCGCACGGTCGTCACGCGCGACCCTGCGCGGGCGCGGGCGTTCGTCGACGAGGTGGGCCTCGGTCGCGTGGTGACCAAGGCGTTCCTCGCCCGCACCGACGCATGGCGCGAGACGCACGTGCTCGACGCCGACGACCTCGAGCGGCTGGATCAGGTGCGGTACGCGCCGACCATCCTGCAGGAGTACGTGCCCGGGGTCGACCTGCGCGTCACGGTCGTCGACGGGGTCGCGTACGCGGCCGAGATCGACGCGACCGGGACGAGCCTGCCGAGCGACATGCGCATGGTGCTCGACGAGGCGACCGTGCGCGCGGTCGAGCTGCCCGCCGGCGTCGCCGACCTGCTCGGCCGCCTCATGCGCCGGCTCGGGCTCATCTACGGCGCGATCGACCTGCGGCGCACGCCCGACGGCCGGTACGTGTTCCTCGAGGTGAACCCGGCCGGGCTCTGGCTGTTCGCCGAGGAGCGCGCGGGCCTGCCGATCACGGCCGCGGTCGCCGACGCGCTCGCGGCGCGCGACGGCGGGCGCCCGCGGGGTGTGCGCGCGGCAGCCGACGGTGGGATGGTGGTCGCATGAGCACGAGATTCGGGGTCGTCGCGGTCGACGACGCGGCGTCGCCCGGCACCGCGACGGTGCTGGTCACGGTCGAGGACGCGTCGCTGCAGGACGCCTCGTCCACCCGCGTCGCGGAGACGACGCTCGAGGCCGTGCGCATCGACGGGGGCACGAGCATCCCGTTCTCGATCGAGGTGGGCGACGTGCCCGTCGACGCGATCGTGCGCGTGCACGTCGACTTCGACGGCGACGGCATCCTCGCCGAGGGCGACCTGCTCACGGTGCAGTCGATTCCGGTGGAGGTGCTGGGCACGGATGCGGCGAGCGCCGGCGTCGTCCCCGTGCGCGTGATCTGAGCCGCATCCCGGGCATCCGCCCGCCCCTTCCCGCCGCGCCCGACGTGATGCACGATGGGGGCATGGGAGGCGAAGGCACGACGGCCATGCCGCGACTGACGGACGCGCAGTGGGAGCGGTTGACCCGATACGGCGTCGCCGTCGACACGGCGGTGGGCGACGTGCTGTTCCGCACCGGCGAGCGCTGGTACGACCTGGTGCTCGTCGAGCGCGGCGCTGTCGATGTCGTGCGCGACGAGCTGCCGTGGGCGGGCGAGGCGACGATCGCGACGGTCGGCCCGCGCGGGTTCGTCGGCGAGCTCGGGCTGCTGAACGGACAGCGCGCGTTCCTCACCGCACGCGTGTCGGAGGCCGGCACCGTGCACCGCATCGACCACGCCGGCCTCACCCGGCTCATGGCCGAGGACGATGAGCTGTGCGACCTCATGCTGCGCGCGCTGTGGGCCAGGCGTGAGCAGCTGCGCTCCGGCCCGGCAGCGTGGACGCTGAAGATCGTGGCATCCGACCGCACCGTCGAGGGCCACGCCCTGCGCCGCTACGTCGAGCGCCTCGAGCTCGTGCACACCTGGGTCGATCCCGACGACGTGCCGGCCGACTACCTGAACGTGCACGACCTCACCGAGGACGACCTGCCCATCGCGATCGTGCAGGGCGAGTACCTGCGCAACGCGACGCCCGGGCAGGTGGCCGAGTTGCTCGGCCTCGCCTACACGGCCGACGACGATGTGGCGGTCGACCTCGCCGTCGTCGGCGCGGGCCCGGCGGGGCTGGCCGCCGCGATCTACGGGGCATCCGAGGGCCTGCGCACTGTGTTGCTCGATTCGGTCGCGCCCGGCGGGCAGTCGGCGTCGACCTCGCGCATCGAGAACTACCTCGGGTTCCCGTTCGGCGTGAGCGGCGACGCGCTCACCGCGCAGGCGTCGCTGCAGGCGTTCAAGTTCGGCGTGCAGGTCGTCGCGCCGTGCGAGGGCGTGCGGCTCGAGCACGACGGCGGCCCGCTGCGGCTCGTGCTCGCCGACGGCACGACCGTCGACGCGCGTTCGGTGATCGTCGCGACGGGCGTCTCGTACCGCACGCTCGCGCTGCCGCGCTGGGCCGACTTCGAGGGCGCGGGCATCTCGTATGCGGCCACGGCGCTCGAGATCCGTCAGGCCGCGGGGCGCGACGTGGTCGTCGTCGGCGGCGCGAACTCCGCCGGGCAGGCGGCGCTCGCGCTGGCGGCGAGCGGCTGCCGCGTGCACCTGGTCGTGCGCAGCGACGACATCGGGGCGCGCATGTCGAGCTACCTCGTCGACCGCATCCGCGAGGATCCGCGCATCGAGGTGCACGCCGGCACCGAGGTCGGCGAGCTGCACGGCGAGGGCGCGCTCGAGGCGGTCGCCCTCAGGGCGACGGGCGGAGCGGATGCCCCGGGGGAGCGCGTCGCCTGCAGCCAGCTGTTCTGCTTCATCGGCGCCGAGCCGTCGACCGGCTGGCTCGCCGACGTCGACCGCGACGACCACGGGTTCGTGCTCACCGGCGCCGACGTGCTCGGCCTCGGCGACGAGTGGCAGGCGGTCGGCCGCATGCCGCTGCCGTTCGAGACGTCGATACCCGGCGTGTTCGCCGCGGGCGACGTGCGCCGCGGGTCGATGAAGCGGGTCGCGGCGGCCGTCGGCGAGGGCTCCAGCGCCGTGGCATCCGTGCACCGCGCCCTCGCCGCGATGGAGGTGCCGGCATGACGGAGCTCGCTCCGCCGCCGCAGGGCACCGGGTGCGCGTCGTGCATCGAGGCCGGCGGCTGGTGGTGGCACCTGCGCCGCTGCGTCGAATGCGGGTTCATCGGATGCTGCGACTCGTCGCCCGCCCGGCACGCACGCGAGCACGCGATGGCGCACGGGCACGCGGTGATGACGAGTTTCGAACCCGACGAGGACTGGTTCTGGGACTTCGAGCGCGAGGCCGGCGCACGACCCGTGCCGCTCTCGCCGCCGCTCTCGCGGCCGCTGGACCAGCCCTGCCCCGGCCCGGCGGGCAGCGTGCCCGACGACTGGGAATCGCTCGTGCGCTGACGCACGCCACGGCGAGTACGCTCTGCGATCGCGATGCGGACAACACCCCTGTTCTCGGGGATGGTCGGCGGACGAAATCGGCCGCTACGTTGTCGACATGGTGCTGACCGATGGCTACTCCGAGTCCCTGTTCGATGCGTTCCTGACCTGGGTGCTCGTCGACCTCGCCGGGTGGTTCGCCAGTCTCGGGATCTGGCTCGATGTGGCGAATGTGATCCTGGTGACACTGGGTATCGTCGTCACCTTCTGGATCGCCACCCACACGACCCCCAGGCGAGATCTCCAGAACATTCGTCTCGGCTACGAGGCAGCTGTGGCCGCCGAGAAGCTCGGTCACATCGATGCTCAGATCGCTGCGCTCTCATACGCATCGCACGCGGCTCGACGCGTCAAACGTCGCTACTTCGCGGCTGGCGGATACTGGTGGCCGGTCGCAATCGGCGCCGCGGTCGGCGTGGGCTGGTGGTTGCTGATGACGCCGGTCGCGGCGAGCCATTCAGCTTCCCTTCTCAATCTGTTGATCTTCTCGGTCGCCGGAGCCGTGGCATACGGGCTGCTGGCAGCGCTCTTCGAGTGGCTCGAGTCGATCTACACCGCTCGCTGGGGAAACTGATCGTGACCTCCGCACGGCTGCCCCACAGCCAGACGCCCCTAGTCTGATGCCATGGGACGACGTGACGAGGTCGAGTGCTGGCTGACCGACATGGACGGCGTGCTCGTGCACGAGAACCACGCCCTGCCCGGCGCGGCCGAGCTGTTGCAGCAGTGGCGTGACACCGGCACCCCGTTCCTGGTGCTGACGAACAACTCGATCTTCACCGCGCGCGACCTGTCGGCGCGCCTGCGGGCGTCGGGGCTCGAGGTGCCCGAGGAGTCGATCTGGACCTCGGCGCTCGCGACGGCCGACTTCCTGAAGCAGCAGCAGCCGGGCGGCACCGCGTTCGTGATCGGCGAGGCGGGCATCCTCACCGCGCTGCACGAGGCGGGCTTCATCATGACCGAGTCGGACCCCGACTTCGTGGTCGTCGGCGAGACCCGCAACTACTCGTTCGACGCGATCACCAAGGCGATCCGCTTCATCGGCAAGGGGTCGCGGTTCATCGTGACGAACCCGGATGCCACGGGCCCCAGCGCCGACGGACCGCTGCCCGCGACGGGGGCGATCGCCGCGATGATCACCAAGGCGACCGGGCGGGAGCCCTACGTGGTCGGCAAGCCGAACCCGATGATGTTCCGGTCGGCGCTCAACAAGATCGGCGCGCACTCGGAGAACACCGCGATGATCGGCGACCGCATGGACACCGACATCGTCGCGGGCATCGAGGCCGGGCTGCACACGATCCTCGTGATGACCGGCATCAGCGACCAGAGCGAGATCGACAAGTTCCCGTTCCGCCCGTCGGAGGTCATCGAGGGCGTGCACGAGCTCGTGGCATCCGGCCCCATCGAGACCGAGCTGTAGCCGGCCGCCCTACGCCAGGCGGGCGACCGCGTCGACCATCCCGTTCCAGAAGCGCGGCACGTCGATGTCGACCGCCACGTGCGCGTTCGGCTCGCGCGCGAGCATGCCGTCGAAGTCGACCACCGTCGCACCGCTCGTCTCGGTGCCGGCCAGCTCGACGTCGAGCCGCGTGTGCACGGTCGTGATGCAGCCCGGGTCGGTGAGCACCGCCACCGCGACCGGGTCGTGCAGCGGGCCATCGGGCATGCCGAACACCTCGGCGTTGGTGTGGCAGAAGAAGTCGAGCAGCTCGTCGGCGAACGCCGCGGTGCGATTGCCGGCCGACGCGATGCGCGCCTGCACCTCGCTGGTGACGAGCGCGCGGTGGGTCGTGTTCAGCCCCACCATCGTGAACTCCACGCCGCTGCCCAGCACGATCGCGACCGCGTCGGGGTCGACCCACGCGTTGAACTCGGCGTACGGCGTGACGTTGCCGCGCTCGGTCGACCCGCCCATCCACACGACCTCGCGCACCCGCGGGGCGAGCTCGGGCCGATCGCGCAGCAGCACGGCCACGTTCGTGAGCGGCCCGGTCGCGACGATCGCCACGGGCTCGGATGCCTCGGCCAGCACGTCGGCCATCAGCGTCGTCGCGTCGCGCTCGTCGAGCGGCACCGTCGGCTCGGGCAGCTCGGGCCCGCCGAGCCCGTTCGGCCCGTGGATCCACTCCGCCGTCCGCAGCACCTTCACGAGCGGGCCGGATGCCCCGGCCGCGACCGGCACCTCGACGCCCGCGATCGTGCAGGCGATGCGCGCGTTCATCGACGTGAACTCGAGCGGCACGTTGCCGCCGACGGTCGTGATCGCGCGCAGGTCGACCGCAGGGCTCGCCGCGGCCAGCCAGAGCGCGAACACGTCGTCGTGCCCCGGGTCGCAGTCGAGGATGAGCGGGATCGGATCGGTCATGCGGGCCCTTCCATCGCGTGCAGGATCTCGTCGCGGGTCGCGTACGAGTCGGTCGTGCCGCGCCGCTGCACCGCGAGCGCACCGGCCGCGACGGCTGCCGCGACCGCCTCGTCGAGCGACGCGCCGCCCGCGAGGAACGCGGCGAGCGTGCCCGTGAACCCGTCGCCCGCCCCCGTCGTGTCGACCGCCTCGACCTCGGGTGCGGCACAGTCGACGGATGCCCCGGGGCCCGCGCCGACCGCCCCCGCACCGCCGAGCGTGACGACCACCGAGCGCGCGACACGACCCACGGCGGCCTCGGCGGCCGCGCGCCAGTCGTCGACCGAGCCTTCACCCTCCGGCGCGATGCCCACCGACCGCGCCTCGTGCTCGTTCACCACGAGCGGGTCGCACTCGGCGAGCGCGCCGCGCGACACCTCGACGGGCGGCGCGAGGTTCAGTACGAAGCGCGTGCCGAACCGTGCGCACGCGGCCGCGAGCCGTTCGATGGTCGGCGCCGGCACCTCGCCCTGCGTCAGCACGAGGTCGGCGGCGGCAATGTCGTCGTGCCGGTCGACGACCAGCTCGGGCGTGAGCGCCGCGTTCGCGCCCGCGGTGATGACGATGGTGTTCTCGCCCGACGCGTCGACGGTGATCTGCGCGACGCCGGTCGGGGCGTCTGGCACCGCGACGATCGAGGAGACGTCGAGGCCGAGACGGGTCAGCGACGCGAGGGCGAAGTCGCCGGAGGCATCCGCCCCCACCCTCGCGACGAGCCGCACCGCCGCACCCGAGCGGTGCGCCGCGACCGCCTGGTTGGTGCCCTTGCCCCCGAGCGCGGTCGCGAAGCCCGTGCTCGCGAGCGTCTCGCCGGGCGCCGGGAAGCGGTCGACGTAGCTCGTCGAGTCGACGTTGAGCGAGCCGAAGACGACGACGGTTCCGGCCGGCGATGCAGCTGCCACGAGCACCCCTCCTCGCGCGCCAGCCTAACCGCGGGCGACCCCCGACACGGGCACGAGGACACCCGTCGGGTATGGTGTCAGGGCCGGCGCGATCCGCCGGAGCCTCCCCTCTTCGCCGAAACAACCGGCCGTTCCCGCGTGCGCGATGGGGCGCACCGACCGTCTCACCGACCCTCGGAGCCCCAGAAATGACCTCCAGCATCGCCAACGTCGACCGCGCCGCCGAACGCGAGCGCTACCGCCCGCGCCCCTCCGTGCTCGAGGCGCTGCGCTCGCCGCGCATCCTCACCAAGGAGGTGCTCGCGGGCCTCGTCGTCGCGCTCGCACTCATCCCCGAGGCCATCTCGTTCTCGATCATCGCGGGCGTCGACCCGCGCGTCGGCCTGTTCTCGTCGTTCATCATGGCGGTGTCGATCGCGTTCCTCGGCGGCCGCCCGGCCATGATCACCGCCGCCACGGGGGCGGTCGCGCTCGTCATCGCCCCGGTCGCGCGCGACTACGGCATGGACTACTTCATCGCCACCGTGATCCTCGCCGGCGTGTTCCAGCTCGTGCTCGGCGCGCTCGGCGTCGCGAAGCTCATGCGGTTCATCCCCCGCAGCGTGATGGTCGGCTTCGTGAACTCGCTCGCGATCCTCATCTTCATGGCGCAGCTGCCGCACCTCATCGGCGTGCCGGCGCTCGTGTACCCGCTCGTCGCCGCGGGCATCATCATCATCGTGCTGCTGCCGCGGCTCACGAAGATCGTGCCTGCGCCGCTGGTCGCGATCGTCGTCATCACCGGAATCGTGCTGGCCATGGGCTGGACCGTGCCGAACGTCGCCGACCAGGGCGAGCTGCCCGAGAGCCTGCCCGAGCTGTTCATCCCGAACGTGCCGCTGACGTGGGAGACGTTCACGATCATCGCGCCGTTCGCGCTCGCGATGGCGCTCGTCGGCCTGCTCGAGTCGCTCATGACCGCGAAGCTCGTCGACGACATCACCGACACCCACTCGCGCAAGACCCGCGAGTCGCTCGGCCAGGGCGCCGCGAACATCCTCTCGGGCCTGTTCGGCGGCATGGGCGGCTGCGCCATGATCGGCCAGACCATGATCAACGTGAAGGTCTCGGGCGCGCGCACCCGCATCTCGACGTTCCTCGCGGGCGTGTTCCTGCTGATCCTCGTGGTCGCGCTCGGCGACATCGTCGGGCTCATCCCGATGGCCGCGCTCGTGGCGGTCATGGTCATGGTCTCGGTCGCGACCTTCGACTGGCACTCGATCACCCCGCAGACACTGCGACGGATGCCCCTGAGCGAGACCATCGTCATGGTCTCGACGGTCGTGATCGTCGTCGTCACGCACAACCTGGCGATCGGCGTGATCGTCGGCGTGGTCATCGCGATGGTGCTCTTCGCGCGCCGCGTCGCGCACTTCACCTCGGTCGGCCGGAAGGTCAGCGAGGACGACGAGGGCGAGATCGTGCACTACACCGTGACCGGCGAGCTGTTCTTCGCCTCGTCGAACGACCTCACCACGCAGTTCGAGTACGCCGACGACCCGTCGCGGGTCGTCATCGACCTGTCGTCGTCGCACATCTGGGACGCATCGACGGTCGCCGCGATCGACGCCATCGTGACGAAGTACGAGGCGCACGGGGCATCCGTCGAGCTCACCGGCCTCAACGACGCGAGCGTCAAGATGCGCGAGCGGCTCACCGGGCGCCTCGGCGCCGGGCACTGACGAGCGGGGCTCAGCTCGGGCCGGGGCCCGCGACGCTGCCCGTGAGCGGTTCGCCGCCGGAGCGGTTGACGAAGCAGAAGTAGGCGCGCTGGCCCTCGTCCCACTGCTCGGCGGTGACCGGGAACGACGCCTGCACCTGCAGGTCCTCGATGCCCGCGACCGTCGCGAGGTCGACGATGCCCGCCTGCGTGCAGCGCTCGCCCATCGACGCCGCGAGTTCGGCCTCGCCCGGGAACGGGTCGCCGATCTCGCCGAGCGTGCCGCGGTGCACGAGCTGCGCGGCGTGCGGGCTCGCGCAGTCGACGACGGTGAACTCCTCGGCCCAGGGCGAGTCGAACGGGTCGATGCACTCCGTGCCGAACAGCGTGTCCCACTCGTGGGTGCCGGGCGCCTGCGCCTCGGCGGGGCCGGCGATGATCGTCGGCGTCGGCGTGGGGGTCGCGGTCGGCGTGGGGGTCGGCGTCGTGGCCGTCACCACGGTGTCGCCGAGCCGGGTGCCGAGGAAGAACAGGCCGACCAGCGCGATGACCGCGACGAGACCGCCCGCGACCCAGAGCAGCACCCGCGTCGATCCGCCGCGGCCCGAGCCGCCCGAGCCGGCAGTGCTCGCGCCCTCGGCCGGCGGGCCCTGCGGGGCGCCTCCGCACCGGCCCGGGGGAGCACGGTGGTCGCCGCGCCGGATGCACCGGGGGCGGCGGTCGCGGCCTGACCGCCCTGCGGCGCGGCGGCGAAACCCGCCAGCGGCAGCAGCCGGGTGGCGTTCTCCTCCTCCGCGGCGCTCGGCGGCATGCCGATCGGCGCGACGCCGGGCACGTGCGAGGTGTCGTCGGCGAACTCCGCGCGATCCCAGGTGTGGGCGGGCGGGGGCTCGTCGACGCCGAGGCTGCCGAAGAGCTCGGCGAACGGGTCGTGGCGGTCCGACGGCGGGGCCAGCGGGGTGCCGCCGAGGTCCTGCCCGAACGGGTCGGCCGTGAATCCATCGTGGCCGACGTGCGGCGGCTCGGCGTCGACAGCACCGGCGACGCTCGCGGCGAACGGGTCGTCGGAGTCGAACGGGTCGGACTGCCCGAACGGGTCGGGCATGTCGAACGCGCCACCGGTCACCGGGCCGCGCTCGTCGGGCGGCGTGCTGCCCGAGCCGAGCAGACTCCAGATGCCCTCGGCGGGAGCGGATGCCTCGGAGTCGGGCGTCGTGCCCCGGCCTGCGGCCGCCTCCGCAGCCGCTGCGCCGAACGCGGCGCCCGCGGCACCGGCGGCCCACGGCGCGGCCGAGTCGCGCGACTCGTCCTGCGGCTCGGGCTGGACCGGCTGCTCCGGCGCCGACTCGACGTCGGCGGAGTCGGGCGCGGCGTCCGCGCGCTCGCCGACGTCGGCCTCCGCGTCGAGGATCTCTGGCGCGGCGGCCCCGGCGGCCTCGGCGTCGGCGTCGGTTCCCGGCTCGGACGACGTCGACACGTCGTCGACGCCCGCGGTGTCGGGGCGTCGCCACGACGGCTTGCGCGGCGTCGCGCGCGGGTCGACGGCGTTCGGGTCGGGCTCCAGGTTCCACGCGAACGCGCTCGCGCCCGCGGCACCGGCGAGCGCCCCGAAGGGGTCGTCCTCGGCGGGCGCATCGTCGGCCGACCGGTCGGCTGCCGGCGCTCCGGCGTCCGGCGCGTCACCGCCGACGAGGCCGGGCGGGTAGACGGCGGTGCGCTCGACCTCGGGCTCCTCGGGCTCCTCGGGCTCCTCCGGCTCCGCCGCCTCCGGGAGCCGGGGCACCTCGCCGGTCTCGCGGCGACGGGCCACCGCCGTCGGGTGCTCCTCGTCGAAGATCGACCAGACGAGTCCGTCGTCCTCGGGCACGGGCGGCTCCTCCTCCACGGGCTGACGGAACGACTCGCCGCCCGGCGCGGGCGGCGCCGCGGGAGGCGGAGGTGGCGGCACGACGGGCGGAGCAGATGCCTCCGGTGCAGCCGGCTCCGGCTCCGACGCGGTCGCGGCGGGCTCGTCGACGGGCGCGGCAGGCTCATCGACGGACGCCGCGGGCTCGGATGCCGACGAGCTGCGCCGCTTCGGCGGCTCGGAGACCGAGAACCAGTCGTCGACCTCCTCGGCGGCCGGCGGGGGCGGCGGCTCCCAGTCGATGCGCGGCTTGGGCTCCTCGGCCGCGGGCTCGTCGGCGGGCTCGGCCGGCTCAGGGGCATCCGTCGCCTGATCGCCCGCGACGGCGTCGCCCTCGGGCTCGTCGGGCTCGGAGTCGTCGCCGAGCTGGTCCATCAACCAGTCGGTGCCGCCGGCGACGTCCTCGTCGTCGTTCCCCACGGGCTGCCATCAGGCGAGCCCCAGGTCGTCGAGGCCGATCGCGAAGCGGTACGGGTAGCCGGCGCCCTCGATGACCTCGCGCGCCTCGGTGCCGCGGTCGACGACGACCGCAACGGCGGCGATCTCGGCGCCGACCTTCTCGAGCGCCTCGATGGCCTTGAGCGGCGAGCCGCCGGTGGTCGACGTGTCCTCGAGCACGATGACGCGCTTGCCCGCGAGGTCGGGGCCCTCGACCTGGTGACCGCGGCCGTGGTCCTTCGGCTCCTTGCGCACGACGAACGCGTCGTAGGTCGCACCGCGGGCGGCGCCCTGGTGCAGCACCGCGGCGGCGATGGGGTCGGCGCCCATAGTCATGCCGCCGACGGCGACGACGTCGGGCACGTCGGCGATGAGGTCGAGCATGACCTGGCCGATCAGCGGTGCGACGCGGTGGTCGAGGCTCACCTTGCGCAGGTCGACGTAGTACGACGCCTTCTTGCCGCTGGTGAGCGTGAAGTCGCCGTGGAACACGGCCTCGGCCGTGATGTAGTCGATGAGCTGCTGGCGTGCGTCGGTCACGGCGTCCACTCTATTGGGCGGCGGCCGTACACCATACCCGGGGTGCGCGGGGGTGCCTGTGCACGACGCGCCGCCCGCCCGGCGCGGGCGGACGGGTGCCCGGAGACGACGACGGCCGCCGGGTGGGAGTCCCTGGCCCACCGGCGGCCGTGCGCAGGGCCCTGCCCCTGCTCGGAGGTCGCGCGCGTCAGACGGCGCGCGGGTACTCGCGCTCGGGAATGCGGCCGTAGCCGTCACGTGCGGTCTCGACGACTGCCATGACGACAGCCGCGACGGCGGTGACCGCGAGCAGTGCGAGGAGAGCGAACACGATGAATCCTTTCGTCGATGTGGCGCACCCGTTCGGGAACGCGAGACGCCGGCTCGGAACCATCGTGGTCGCGCCGGCGTCACCTCAATTGAACCGCGTTCGACTGTTCAGCACAAGCTCACAATACTTCACTATCAATATAGGCTGGCTACATGGATGTGCGCCGACTCGACCTGCTCCGCGAACTCGCCGAGCGCGGCAGCGTGACCGCGGTCGCGGAGGCCACCGGGCGCACGCCGTCGGCGGTCTCGCAGCAGTTGAAGGTGCTCGAGCGCGAGGCCGGGATGCCGCTGACCGAACGCTCGGGCCGCGGGGTCGTGCTGACCAGCGCCGGGCACGCGCTCGCCCGCAGCGCGGCCGACGTCGCGGTCGCGCTCGAGCGCGCCGAGGCGCTGTGGGACGAGTTCCGCAACGACCCCGGCGGCGAGGTCACACTCGTGACCTTCCCGACCGCCGGCCAGATGCTGTTGCCCCAGGTGCTCGCCGAGCTCGCGTCGATCGACGACCTCGTGCTGCACTGCAGCGACCTCGACCCCGGGCTCGACGAGTTCCCCGACCTCACCAACGACCACGACATTGTGCTGGCGCACACCATGCCCGGCCTGCTCTCGTGGGGCGGCCGGGGTCTCGCCGTGGTCGAGCTCATGCACGAGCCGCTCGACGTCGGCCTGCCCGCCGACCACCGTCTCGCCGGCCGGTCGTACGTGACCGCGGCCGATGTCGCCGACGAGCTCTGGCTCGGCGTGCCGCCCGGCCTGCCGTTCGAGCGCGTGCTGCACGAGATCGAGCAGCAGGCGGGCCACCGCGTGCGCATCGGCCAGCGCTTCAGCGACCTGCGCGTGATCGAGGCGTTCATCGCCGCGGGGCACGGCGTCGCGCTCGTGCCGCGGTTCACCTCGGGCAACGTCTCCCCCGACGTCGTGCTGAAGCCGCTGCGCGGCATCGCCGCCGAACGCACGATCGTGGCGCTCATGCGGCCCGACGTCGCCGAGCGGCTCGCCGTGCGCACGGTCGTCGACGCGCTCGTGCGGCACGCCGCCCGCGTGCAGGCCGAGCACGCCGCCGCGTGACCGTCGCATGACCGGCCGCGCGACCGACCGCCCGGTCGGATTCACGGACTAGACTCCCTCGTCATGAGCGACGACGCGATCCTGTTCGACGTGACCGACGGGCTCGCCCGCATCACCCTGAACCGCCCCGACCGCCTGAACGCCGTCGACCCCGAGGCGATCGCCGGGTGGCGCGCCGCCGCCGAGGCGGTCTCGACCCGCGACGACATCGGAGCCGTGCTGCTGGATGCCACGGGCCGCGCGTTCTGCGCCGGCGGCGACGTGCGCGCCATGTCGGAGCTCTCCGTGAACGACCCCACCGGCGGCGAGGCCACGGTCAAAGGGCTGGCCGACGACATCCATGAGGGGCATCGGATGCTCCGCGAGTCCGCCGTGCCGATCGTCGCCGCCGTGCAGGGCGTCGTGGTCGGCGGCGGACTCGGGTTCATGCTCGTGGCCGATGTCATCGTGGCATCCGATCGCGCCACCTTCGGCAGCCGGTACGCCGACATGGGCCTCACGCCCGACTGCGGCGTGAGCACACTGCTGCCCGAGGCCGTCGGGATGCGCCGGGCACTCGAGCTCACGCTCTCGGACCGCATGCTCACCGCGGACGAGGCGTACGAGTGGGGCCTCGTGGCGGAGGTCGTCGCGCACGACGAGCTCGACGCGCGGGCGCGGGCGATCGCCGACGTGTGGCTGTCGGGCGCGACCGGCGCCTACGGCCAGGCGAAGCGACTGCTGCACGCGGGCGGCACCCGGTCGTTCCAGGACTCCCTCGACGACGAGGCCCGCACCATCGGCGCCGCGTTCGCCGCACCCGAGGCGCAGCGTCGCGTGGCGGCGTTCGCCGCGGCATCCGCTCGCAGCGCCTGAACCAGTCGAGCGGAGTCTCGTCGGCACTGCTCCCACGGGTCCTCCACAACCGGCAGGACGCGCCTGTTCATCAAGTGGCCCTTCATGGACGCATCAAGTGGGTCTAGCGTTCGATGATGCCGAAGCCGCAGAAGATCCGCGATGTGATGAAGGTCGTGAAGGCGAACGGTTGGGTGAAACTCCGCGACGGCAAGGGAAGCTATGAGTTGTGGGGCCTGCCCGATGGGTCGGTCAAGGAGTCGATCCCGGTCGGCCACCGCGAGGTGAGCGCCGGAGTCGTCGCCCAGCTGATGAAGAAGCTGCCGACCACGCCCAGCAGTTGGCGATAAGGGAGGACGGATTGATGTCGCAGCGAAACGCCTACCGAGTGAACGCACGACGCGACGGGCGCTGGTGGCTCGTAGAGGTCCCCGAGCTCGACACCGTGGGCCAGGCACGCAACACCGCCGAGGTCGAGGACGTCGCCCGCGAGGTGATCGCGCTCTGGCTCGACGTAGAGCCGGACACCTTCGACGTCGCCGTGACCTTCGAGATTCCGGAGAACGCCCGCGAAGCGTGGGAGGAATCCAGACGGCGCGAAGCCATGGCGCGCACCGAGAGCGAGGCGGCGGCTCAGCTCGCACGCCGCGCAGTGGCGACCCTCCGAGCTGACGGACTCACCTACCGGGACGCCGGAGCCGTGCTCGGGCTCTCGGCGCAGCGCGTGCAACAACTCGCTGCATCGGGGGCAACGAGGACGAACACTGCGTCCTGACAGTCACGGCTCTCTGCAAAACTCGGCAGTGACTTCGTGCGGCTGAGCGGTCAGCGGGTGGTGAGGCCGGGCAGGATGAGTTGCAGCCAGCGTTCCCGCAGTTCGGCCGATTGGTCGACCGGGGCAGTCGTCAAGAGCAGGATGAGATCGTCGACGGTGATCTCCGGCCGGATATCGCCATCCGCTTGCCCCTGTGCGACCAACCCAGCCAGCGCGGCCTCGACGCGTGCCGCACCAGACGTGCCCGGATGAGGATCGAGACCGAGGCTCCGAGCAGTCGATTTCACAGCGACGTGTTCAGCGGATGAGTCACCGACCACGCGGAAGTACTCGATGAGTTCGTCAACGGCACGGCTGCTGCCGCTCAGCACTCGCGTGTAGGAGGCTTCGGCATCCGTCGCCGCAGCATCGACATAGTGCTCGACGATGGCGGCGACCAGATCGGTCTTCGTCGGGAAGTGGCGGTACAGGGTGCCGACGGCCACACCAGCTGCCTGCGCGATCTCGTCCATTCCCACGTCGACGCCGTGCGCGGCGATCTGCTCGTACGCGGCATCGACGATCTTCGCGCGGTTGCGTACCGCGTCTGCACGCATCGGCCTCCCGGCGATGTTCATGGACACCTCCGCTTGACTTAACATGAACCGTGGTTCATGATAAATACTGAACCTGAGTTCACTTTACCTTCGACAGGACAATCATGCCTCAGCGAACCATCGTCATCACCGGCGCCTCCGATGGCATCGGTGCCGCCGCCGCACGAAAGCTCGCCGAGCGCGGTGACCGGGTGCTACTGATCGGCCGCTCGGCCGAGAAGTTGGCCGCAGTCGCCGACCCGATCGGCGCAGAGTCCTTCGCTGCGGACTTCGAGCACCTCGACGAGGTCCGTGCCGCCGCGGCGTGGGTGCGCGAGCACGCCGACCGCATCGACGGGCTCGCCAACAACGCCGGTGGCGTCTTCGCCGAGTACAAGATCACCGCCGACGGCAACGAGCGCACCATGCAGGTCAACCACTACGCCGGGTTCCTCTTCACCAACCTGCTCCTCGACGTCCTGATCGCCAGCAGGGCCACGATCGTCAACACGTCCAGCGTGGGCGCGCACGCGTTCGGCCACATCGATATGGGCGACTTGGACTCCACCCGCAAGTACAGGGTGATGACGGCGTACGGCGACTCCAAGCTCGCCAACATCCTCTTCGCCAAGGGTCTGACCTCCCGCTACCACGGCCAGGGTCTGAACGCCGTCGCGATCCATCCGGGCAACATCTCCTCCAACTTCGGCAAGGAGACGGGCAACGCGATGATGAAGCTCATCTACAAGACCCCCTTGGCGCGCATGCTCAGCACACCCGAGTCCGGCGCGGACAACCTCATCTGGGTGCTCGACGGCACCTCCGACGTCACCTGGACCTCCGGCCAGTACTACGACGAGCACCGCAAGCCGCTCAGGAAGCCCAACCCCCAGCAGAACGACGCCGCCCTCGCCGACGCACTCTGGACCGAGAGCGCCAACAGAGTCGGACTTCCCGTCAGCGCCTGAGTCCCGCCGAGGTGGCACCCGGCATGCTGAGAGACCTGAACGCGTCCTAGGCGAAAGGGCGCCCCCATCAGTCGTGCTGAGGGAAGCCCAGGTTCAGCCCGCCGTGGCTCGGGTCGAGCCAGCGCGAGGTGACGGCCTTCTCGCGCGTGAAGAACTCCACGCCGTGCGGGCCGTACGCCTTCGCGTCGCCGAACAGCGACGCCTTCCATCCGCCGAACGAGTGGTACGCCACGGGCACGGGGATCGGCACGTTCACGCCGACCATGCCGACCTGCACCTCGCGCTGGAAGCGCCGGGCGGCGCCGCCGTCGTTGGTGAAGATCGCCGTGCCGTTGCCGTACGGCACGCGCTCGATGAGCTCCATGCCCTCCTCGTACCCCTCGACCCGCACGACCGACAGCACAGGTCCGAAGATCTCGTCGGTGTACACCGTCGACGAGGTCGGCACCTTGTCGATGAGGGTCGGCCCGAGCCAGAAGCCGTCGGATGCTCCGTCGAACGTCGCCTCTCGGCCGTCGACCACGACCGAGGCGCCGTCGGCGGCCGCCACGTCGAGGTAGCCCGAGACCTTGTCCCGGTGCGCGGACGTGATGAGCGGGCCCATGTCGCAGCCGCGCCGGCCGTCGCCGGTCGTGAGGCGCGACATCCGCTCGGTGATCTTGTCCACCAGCTCGTCGGCGATCGAGTCGACGGCGAGCACGACGCTGATCGCCATGCAGCGCTCGCCGGCCGAGCCGAAGCCCGCGTTCACGGCCGAGTCGGCCACGAGGTCGAGGTCGGCGTCGGGCAGCACGAGCATGTGGTTCTTCGCACCGCCGAGCGCCTGCACGCGCTTGCCGTGCGAGGTCGCCGTCTCGTAGACGTAGCGCGCGATCGGCGTCGAGCCGACGAACGAGATCGAGGCGACGTGCTCGTGCGTGAGCAGCGCGTCGACGGCCTCCTTGTCGCCGTGCACGACGTTGAAGACCCCGTCGGGCAGGCCGGCCTCCTTGAGCAGCGCGGCCATCCAGTTCGCGGCTGACGGGTCCTTCTCGCTGGGCTTCAGCACGACCGTGTTGCCGGCCGCGATCGCGAGCGGGAAGAACCAGAGCGGCACCATCGCCGGGAAGTTGAACGGGCTGATGATGCCCACCACGCCGAGCGGCTGCTTGAGCGAGTACACGTCGACGCCGGTCGACACGTTGTCGCTGAACTCGCCCTTCAGCAGGTGGCCGAGGCCGCAGGCGAACTCGACGACCTCGAGCCCGCGGGCGATCTCGCCGCCGGCATCCGACAGCACCTTGCCGTGCTCGGCCGTGAGGATCTCGGCGAGCTCGCCGCGGCGTGCGTTCAGCAGCTCGCGGAACGCGAACATGACCGCCTGGCGCTTCGCGACCGACACCTCGCTCCAGCTCGCGAACGCGGTGCGCGCGACCTGCACGGCCGTGTCGACGTCGCCGGCCGACCCGAAGCGCACCTCCTTCTGCACGACACCCAGCGCGGGGTCGTACACCGGCCCGGTGCGCGACCCTTCGCCGGCGATCTCGTGCCCGTCGATCCAGTGACCCATCACCGTGGCACCCGTCGGCACGTCAGCCTGCGGGGTCATCGTCGTCTCCGTCATGATTCCTTCTCCCTTTCGTGCCGGTGGCGACCGCTCAGCCGAGCAGGTCGAGCCCCAGCACCTCGTCGTAGATGTCCATCGCCTGCGCGACCTCGTCGTCGGTGACGACGCACGGCGGCACGACGTGGATGCGGTTCTCCGCGGTGAACGCGAGCAGCCCGCGCGCGGCGAGCTCCCCTTCGCCCGGGCGACGACCGCGGGCGCCACCGGCTCGCGCGTCGCGCGGTCGGCGACGAGCTCCATCGCCCAGAACACGCCCTCGCCACGCACCTCGCCGATGATCTCGTGCTTGTCGGCCAGCGCCTCGAGCCCCGGCCCGATCGCCTCGGCACCCACGCGCCGGGCGTTGTCGACGATGCCCTCCGACTCCATCGCGTCGAGCGCGGCGACGATCGAGGCGGCAGCGAGCGGATGCCCCGAGTAGGTCAGCCCGCCCGGGAACACCTTCGAGTCGAAGTCCGCGGCGATCTCCTCGGCGATGAGCACGCCGCCGACCGGCACGTAGCCCGAGTTCACGCCCTTCGCGAAGGTGATGAGGTCGGGCTCGACGTCGTAGCCGTCGAACGCGAACCAGCGTCCCGTGCGGCCGAACCCGGCCATCACCTCGTCGAGGATCAGCACGATGCCGTGCTTCGTCGCGAGCTCGCGCACGCCGGCCAGGTAGCCGGGCGGCGGCAGCATGATGCCGGCGGTGCCGGGGATCGTCTCGAGCAGGATCGCCGCGATCGACGACGGCCCCTCGCTCTCGATCACGCGCCGCAGGTGCTGGAGCGCGCGCTCCGACTCCTCCTCGGGCGTCGTCGCCCAGAACTCGGAGCGGTACAGGTAGGGCCCGAAGAAGTGCACGTGCCCGCGAGAGTACTCGTTCGGGATGCGGCGCCAGTCGCCGGTCGCGACGACGGCCGCGCCGGTGTTGCCGTGGTACGACCGGTACGTCGAGAGCACCTTGTCGCGCCCGGTGTGCAGGCGCGCCATGCGCACGGCGTTCTCGTTCGCATCCGCCCCGCCGTTCGTGAAGAACACCTTGTGGAAGCGGCGCGGGGCGCGCGCGGTGATGCGCTTGGCCGCCTCGCCGCGCGCGAGGTTCACGATGGGCGGACCGATGGTCGACAGCAGCGACGCCTGCTCGCGGATCGCGGACACGACCGACGGATGCTGGTGCCCGATGTTCACGTTGACGAGCTGGCTCGAGAAGTCGAGGTACTCGTCACCTCCGTGCGTCCAGACCTTCGTGCCCCTGCCGCCGGCGATCGTGAGCTGCGGCGGCGAGCCCTGCGCCGACCACGAGTGGAACACGTGGGCGTGGTCGAGCTCGCGCGCGAGCTCGTCGAGATCGGGGTTGGGTGCAGCGGTTTCGGCGGTGTCTGCGGTGTCGGTCATGGGTTCCCCCTCGTGCGACGCGGTTCGGTGTGGTGGTGGTGCCGGGCGGATGCGCGGCTGGCGCGGACCCGCCCGGCACGGCGACGGCCGGACGCCGCGAGCGGAGTCTCCGCCCGTGGCATCCGGCCGCCGGTGGTGCGCATGGCTAGTTGCCGCCCTCCAGGAGCTCGACCTCGATCGGCGAGAACGACTCGCCCGTCGTGTCGACCTCGTCACCGAGCTCGGCGATGGCCTGCTCGATGTACTCGTTCGTCCACGCCGTGGACGGCGGCTCGGTGGTGATGGGGCTGGCCCCGACCTCGTTGACGGCGCTCAGCGCGCCCTCGACGGTCTGGTCCCAGGCCGCCTCGTCGATGACGCCGATGCCCGCGGGCGCCGGCCAGATGAGCTTGTTGGTCTCGTTGACCATCCACAGCTCGTGGCTCGGGCCCCAGCCGGAACCGGCGGCGATGGTGATCGACGACGCCTCCTCGGGGTTGTCGCGCGCGAACTCCCAGCCCTTGATGACGGCCTTGAGGAACGCGACCGTCGTCTCCTGGTACTCCTCGTCGGACTCGAGCCGCTCGGTGTCGGCCCAGATCGCGTCCTGCAGCATGGCGCCGACGGTGTCCTGGTAGCTGATGACGTTGAAGTCGTCGGCCGTGTACAGCTCGCCCGTGTCGGGGTCCGGCGTCTCGAGCAGCTGCGCGTACTCGTTGTAGGTCATCGCCTGGGCCGCGTCGATGTCACCCTGCAGGAAGGCGTTCATGTTGAAGTCCTGCGTGATGATCTCGACGGTCGACGAGTCGAGGCCCTCGGCGGCCATGGCCGCGAAGATCTCCCACTCGTTGCCGAAGCCCCACGAGCCGATCTTCTTGCCCTCGAAGTCGGCCACCGACGAGATGTCGGAATCGGCCCACGACACCTGCAGGGTGCCCGAGCGCTGGAAGATCTGCGCGATGTTGGTGAGGTTGGCGCCGGCCTCGATCGAGCCGAGCACCTTCGGCACCCAGGCGATCGCGTAGTCGACGTCGCCGTTGGCGAGGGCGTCCTGCGGCACGATGTCGCCGCCGGACGGGATGATCTCGACCTCCAGGCCCTCCTCCTCGAAGTAGCCGTTCTCGACCGCTGCGAAGTAGCCGGCGAACTGGCCCTGCGGGAGCCACTGGAGCTGGAGCTTCACCTCGGTGAGCTCGTCGCCGCCCGCGTCCGATCCGGTGTCTCCGGAGTCGTCAGACGAGGAACAGGCTGCGAGGACGAGCGCCGCTGAGAGGGCGAACGCTCCGGCCGCAAGGGAGCGGCGAGTGCTGTGCTTCATGTCAGTCCTTTCGAATGCTCGGTGCGTGCTGGTGGTGCAGGTCGCCTCCGGGTGCGAGGGCGTCCGGCCGGTACGTCTCGCGTACCGGGTTCGGGTGCCGCGATGCCGGCGGCGGCGCGCGTCATCGCGCACCTCCGGTCGGGATGCGGCGCAGCACGAGGCGCTCGATGCCGAGCGTCACGAGGTAGAAGAGCAGGCCGAGGGCGATGGATGCCACGACGTACGCCCACGCGCGGGCGTAGGCGCTCGACGCGGCCGACGTCGAGATGAGCCCGCCGAGGCCGCCGCGCGGGCCGCCGAAGTACTCGGCCACGAGCGCGGAGATCACCGCGAGGGACGAGGCGATGCGGATGCCCGTGAGCACGAACGGCAACGCGGTCGGCAGCGTCACCGTGCGGAAGACCTGGCCGCCACTCGCGGCGTAGGCGCGCATGAGGTCGCGATGCACGGGCAGGGTCTGCCGGAACCCGCGCAGGGTGTTGATGAACACGGGCACGAACGACGCGAGCGCGGCGATCGCCTGCCGGCCGAACTGGCTGTCGGCGCCGAACATCGAGTTGAGCACGGGCGCGAGCGCCACGATCGGGATCACGGCGAGCGCCGCGACGATCGGTGCGGACATGTCGTCGACCGCTCGCCAGCGCGCGGCGAGCGCCGCGAGGCCGACGCCGAGCACGGTGCCGACGACGAGTCCGATGAGCGCGTTGGTGCCGGTGATCACCGTGGCCGAGACGATCGACGGCCAGAACGCGACGAGCTCCTCGACGATCGACGCCGGGCTCGGCAGCAGGTAGTCGCTGACGCCGACGACGGTGACGAGGAACTGCCAGACACCCAGCACGAGGAGCCCCACCGTGACCGGCGCGACGATGCGCACCGTCGTCTCGGCGCGCGGGCTCAGCGTGGCGAGGGTCATCGGGTCTCGACCCCCGGGCGGTCGAGGCGGCGGTGCCGCCGTGCAGGGCCTCGCGCACGGCGGTGACGTGCTCGAAGAAGACCGACTCCTCGCGGAGGTGGTCGTCGCGCGCGGCATCCGCCCCCACCTGGATCGGCACGATCTCCTGGATGCGGCCCGGCCGCGGGCTCATCACGACCACCCGGTCGGAGAGGAACACGGCCTCGGGAATGGAGTGCGTGACGAACACGACCGCGGCGCCGGTCTCGGCGCAGATGCGCACGAGGTCGGTCTGCATCTTCTCGCGGGTCATCTCGTCGAGCGCGCCGAACGGCTCGTCCATGAGCAGGATGCTCGGCTTCTCCGCGAGCGACCGGGCGATCGCCACGCGCTGCTGCATGCCGCCCGAGAGCTGGTCGGGGTAGCGGTCGGCGAAGTCGGAGAGCCCGACCATCTCGAGCAGGTCGGCCACGCGCTCGCGCCGGGCCGCGCCCGAGGGGCCGTGCAGCTCGAGCGGCAGCGACACGTTCGCGGCGACCGTGCGCCACGGCAACAGGCCGGCCTGCTGGAACGCGATGCCGTACGCCTGGTCCTTCCGCGCCTGCGCGGCCGAAGTGCCGTTCACCTCGACCGTGCCGGCGCTGGGCTCGTCGAGGTCGGCGATGAGGCGCATGAGCGTCGACTTGCCGCAGCCCGACGGCCCGATGAGGGAGACGAACTCGCCCGCCGCCACCTCGAGGTCGATGCCCTGGAGGGCGTGCACGACGCCCGACCGGGTCTCGAACGTCTTGTCGACCCCGGTGACCCGCACGGCTGCGGTCGTCGTCTCGGTCGTCGTCGGTGCGGTGCTCATGCGGTGACCTCCACGCGGCGGTAGTTCTGCAAGATGACGCCGAGCAGCGCGATCGAGCCCGCGGCGACGAGGCCGAGCACGATGGCGCCGAAGATCGGGGCCCACGCCTTCGCGGGGTCGCCCGACGCCTGCCCGGCGAACTGGATGAGGAGACGGCCGATGCCGCCTTGGAGGCCCGTCGACACCTCGGCGACGACCGCGCCGATCACGGCGTTCGCGGCACCCAGGCGCAGGGCAGGCAGCAGGTACGGCACGGATGCCGGGAAGCGCAGCCGGAACAGGGTCTGCCAGTAGCCCGCTGCGTACGTCTTCATGAGCTCGGTGTGGATGCGGTCGGGCGACTGGAGGCCCTTCAGCGCACCCACGGCGATGGGGAAGAACGCGAGGTAGCTGGCGATGAGCGCGACCGACATCCAGTCCTGCCACTCGAACGCGCCGATCTCGACGCGCGAGCCCCAGCTGCGCACGACCGGCGCGAACGCGATGAGCGGCACGGTCTGGCTGATGATGATCCACGGCAGCAGGCCCCACTCGGCGAGCCGCCAGCGCTGCATCACGATCGCCAGGCCGATGCCGACGATGACGCCGACGAGCCAGCCGGCCGCGGCGATGCCGAGCGTGACGAGTGCGCCGAGCGCGATCTCGAGCCAGAGCACGTTCGCGCCGGGCGCGCGGGTCACGGGCTCGAACAGCCGGGCGAGCATGTCCCACACGTGCGGCATGGCCAGGTCGGTCGTGCGCGGCAGCACGCGCGTCTCGCCGATCACGACCCCGTCGGCCGGGGCGAGCCACTTGTACAGCTCCCAGACGACACCCACCAGCACGATGCCGGCGATGCCCCAGACCCAGCGCGCCGCCTGCCGCCCGCTCGAGCGACGGCGACGCCCGCCCGGCGCGGGCGCGCGGTCGGGAGCGGAGGCCGCCTGGGCGGCATCCGTCGCCTGCTGCTCCTGGAGGGTTCCCGTCATGCCTTCGCCGTGATGTGGTCGGAGAGCGCGGGGATCACGGTCTCGCCGTAGACCCGCAGCGTCTCCTCCTTGTTGTCGTGCTGGAGGTAGCCGGCGAAGTGGTCGACGCCGATCGCCTTGAGCTCCTCGAGCTTGGCGATGTGGTCGTCGGCGGTGCCGAGCAGGCAGAACCGGTCGACGATCTCGTCGGGCACGAAGTCGACGTGGTCGTTCTCGGCGCGGCCGTGCGTGTTGTAGTCGTAGCCGGTGCGCCCCGCGATGTAGTCGGTGAGCGCCTCGGGCACCTCGCCGTGCGTGCCGTACTTCGCGACGATGTCGGCCACGTGGTTGCCGACCATGCCGCCGAACCAGCGGCACTGGTCGCGCATGTGCTCCCAGTCGTCGCCGATGTAGAACGGCGCCGCCACGCAGAACGTGATCGCGTCGGGGTCGCGGCCCGCGGCCTCGGCCGCCTTGCGCACGGTGCGGATCATCCACTTCGCGATGTCGACGTCGGCGAGCTGCAGGATGAACCCGTCGCCCACCTCGCCCGTGAGCTTCAGCGCCATCGGTCCGTAGGCGGCGACCCACACCTCGAGCTCGGAGCCCACCGACCACGGGAACCGCAGCATCGACCCCTTGTACTCGACCTCGCGCGAGTTGCCGAGCTCGCGGATCACGTGGATCGACTCGCGCAACTCCTTCATCGTCACGGGCTTGCCGTTGGTCACGCGCACCGCCGAGTCGCCGCGGCCGATACCGCAGATCGTGCGGTTGCCGTACATCTCGTTGAGCGTCGCGAAGGTCGACGCGGTGACGGTCCAGTCGCGCGTGGCCGGGTTCGTCACGAACGGGCCGACCTTGATGCGCTTCGTCTCGGCGAGGATCTGCGAGTGGATGACGTACGGCTCCTGCCAGAGCAGGTGCGAGTCGAACGTCCACACCGTGCTGAAGCCGTGCGCCTCGGCGAGTTGCGAGAGCTGCACGGCGCGCGCCGACGGCGGGTTGGTCTGGAGTACTGCTCCGAAGTCCATGCTGTGTTCCTTCGTGCGGGGTGGGTGCGACAGGTGGTGAGCGGATGCCCCTGGGCCGACGTGCGCCTCAGGGGCATCCGCTCGCCCCTAGACGAGGTACTGGGTGAGTCCCCGCTTGATGAAGCGGCCGTCGCCCTTGGCGCCGAGGTAGGCGTTGTCGTCGACGATCACCTTGCCGCGCGAGAGCACCGTGTCGACATGGCCGTCGATCTCGTAGCCCTCCCAGGCGGAGTGGTCCATCGCCATGTGGTGCGTCTTGTCGATGCCGATCGAGGTGTGCCCGTTCGGGTCGTAGACGACGATGTCGGCGTCGGCGCCGGGCTGGATGACGCCCTTCTGGCCATACATGCCGAACATGCGCGCCGGGGTCGTGCTCGTGAGCTCGACCCAGCGCTCGAGGGTGATCTCGCCGGTCACGACGCCCTGGTACATGAGGTCCATGCGGTGCTCGATCGAGCCGATGCCGTTCGGGATCTTGCGGAAGTCGCCGAGGCCGAGCTCCTTCTGGTCCTTCATGCAGAACGGGCAGTGGTCGGTCGAGACCATCTGCAGGTCGTTCGTGCGCAGCGCCTGCCACATGGCGTCCTGGTGGCCCTCCTCGCGCGAGCGCAGCGGCGTCGAGCACACCCACTTGGCGCCCTCGAACTTCCCCCACTCGTCGCTGGAGGCGCCGAGCTGCTCCTCGAGCGAGAGGTAGAGGTACTGCGGGCAGGTCTCGCCGAAGACGTTCTGGCCCTTGTCGCGCGCCCAGGCGAGCTGCTCGACGGCCTGCTTGGCGGAGACGTGCACGACGTACAGCGGCGCGCCGGTGAGGTTCGCGAGCATGATCGCGCGGTGCGTCGCCTCCTCCTCCATCTGCCAGGCGCGGGCGATGCCATGGAAGTACGGGTCGGTCTTGCCCTCCTCGATCAGCTGCTCGGCGAGCACGTCGATGGCAGGGCCGTTCTCGGCGTGCATCATCGTGAGCATGCCGGTGTCGCGGCTGACCTGCATGGCCTTCAGCACCTGCGCGTCGTCGGAGTAGAAGACGCCCGGGTAGGCCATGAACAGCTTGAAGCTCGTCACGCCCTGGTCGGGCAGCGTCTTCATCGCCTCGATCGCATCGGCGTCGACGCCGCCGACGATCTGGTGGAAGCCGTAGTCGATGGCGCACTCGCCGGCGGCCTTCGCGTGCCACGCGTCGAGGCCGTCCTGCACGCGCTCGCCGTAGCGCTGCACGGCGAAGTCGACGATCGAGGTCGTGCCGCCGTGGGCCGCGGCGCGGGTGCCGGTCTCGAACGTGTCGATCGCGGCGGTGCCGCCGAACGGCAGCTCCATGTGGGTGTGGGCGTCGATGCCGCCGGGGATCACGTACTTGCCGGTCGCGTCGATCACGGTGTCGACGCCCGACTTCAGGTCGGTGCCGAGCAGCTCGCTGCCGGGCTCGAGCACGGCGACGATGCGCTCGCCGTCGACGAGCACGTCGGCGTTCGCCCGGCCGGTCGCGCTGACGACCGTGCCGCCGGTGATGAGGGTGGTTGCCATGGTGCGCTCCTTCGCTGGATGCGGGTCAGGATGTGTCTCTGGCGCCGGATCGCCCCGGGGCATCCGTGAGAGGTGTCGGATGCCCCGTGGCGACGTCTCAGGGCTTCGGGATCGACGTGTACGACTCGGGGCGCCGGTCGCGGTAGAACTGCCAGGCGTTGCGCACCTGGCGGATCATGTCCATGTCGAGGTCGCGCACGACGATCTCCTCGTCGTGGGCCGAGCCGTACTCGCCGACGATGTTGCCCTGCGGGTCGCAGAACTGGCTCGAGCCGTAGAAGTCGACGGCGAGGTCGCCGTACTCGTTGTCCTCGCGGCCGACGCGGTTGGGCGCGGCGACGAAGTACCCGTTGGCGGCCGCGGCGGCGGGCTGCTCGATCTCCCACAGGCGGTTCGACAGGCCGGGCTTGGTCGCGTTCGGGTTGAACACGATCTGCGCGCCGTTCAGGCCCAGCTCGCGCCAGCCCTCGGGGAAGTGCCGGTCGTAGCAGATGTACACGCCGATCGGCCCGACCGCGGTCTGGAAGACCGGGTAGCCGAGGTTGCCGGGGCGGAAGTAGAACTTCTCCCAGAACTTGTCGAGGTTCGGGATGTGGTGCTTGCGGTACGAGCCGAGGATGGTTCCGTCGCTGTCGACCACGACCGCGGTGTTGTAGTACACCCCGGGCTGCTCCTCCTCGTAGATCGGGAGCACCATCACCAGGCCGAGCTCCTTCGCGAGCGCCGCGAAGCGCTGCACGATCGGGCCGTCGGCCGGCTCGGCGAAGTCGTAGTACTTCACGTCCTCGGTGATGCCGAAGTAGGGGCCGTAGAACAGCTCCTGGAAGCAGATCACCTGGGCGCCCTGCTCCTTGGCGTCGCGGGCGAACTGCTCGTGCTTGTCGAGCATCGAGTCCTTGTCGCCGGTCCACGTGGTCTGCGTGATCGCCGCTCGAACGATCGTCATGCTGCCTCCTGAGTCGGTCGGCGTCGTTGCCGCCGCTCGGTGGGCCGGTGGGCCTACCGGGCGCTGGGGGAACGCCGAGTCGTGATGCCGATGGAACGTGTCTGCCCGGGCTCCGCGCCCGTTCTGTTATTCTTCGGCGTGAACATTTCTCTTGTGTTTCACCCTGTGACGTTGTGGTTAATCATCCTGTCCCTCTCTTCGTCAGGAGGCAATGGTCGTGTCGAGTATTCGTGTGGGTGGTGAGTCGGTTCAGGGCGTGACGGATGCCGGTGGGTCGGCCGCGTCCGGCTCACGCGGTGCTTCGGTGACGGATGCCCCCGGGTCGGCGCCCTCCGACGGCACGTCGCGGGGCGGGGCGGATGCCGCTCGGTCCGCGCCCGACCTCGCCGCCCTGTTCCCCGGGCTCGACGCGTCGCCGGAGTTCCCCGACCGCACGCCCCGCGCGATCGCCGCAGTGCTCGCGCGCCTCATCAACGACGGCGACCTGGCACCCGGCATCCGTCTGCCCACCGTGCGCGAGCTCGGCACCGCGCTCGGTGTCAGCCCCGCCACCATCAGCCAGTCATGGCAGGCGCTCGCCCGCGCCGGCCTGATCGAGTCACGCGGCCGCGCCGGCTCGTTCGTGCGCGACACCGCCCCGACCTGGCTCGCCCCCGCATGCGCGGCATGGCCGCGCCCGACGACCCCGTGCGGCTCGACCTCTCGCGCGGCACGCCCGACCCCCTGCTGCTGCCGCCGCTCGGTCCGGCGCTCTCGCGCGTCTCGGCCCGCGCCGAGACGGGCAGCTACCAGCAGGAGCCCGTGATCCCCGAGCTCGCGACTGTGCTCGCTTCGTCCTGGCCGGCGAAGGCCGAGACGATCATGGTCGTCGACGGCGCGCTCGACGCGATCAGCCGCACCCTCGAGCAGGTCGTGCGCCTGGGCGACCGCGTCGTGGTGGAGCATCCGGGCTTCCCGCCGTTCCTCGACCTGATCGAGCTGCTCGGGGCCGAGCCCGTGCCGGTGCGCATGGACGCCTCGGGCGTGCTGCCCGAGGCGCTCGCTGCCGCGCTGCTGCGCCGGCCGGCCGCGGTGCTGCTGCAACCGCGCGCGCAGAACCCGACCGGCGCGTCGATGACACCGGAGCGGGCCGAGGCGCTGGCGGGGGTCATCCGGCACGCGCCCGACGTCGACCACCTGCTCGTCGTTGAGGACGACCATTCGGGCCTCATCTCGACCGAGGGCGACGTGACCCTCGGCACCTGGCTGCCCGAGCGCGTCGTGCACGTGCGCAGCTTCTCGAAGTCGCACGGACCCGACCTGCGCATCGCCGCCCTCGGCGGGCCGCGCGAGCTCGTCGAACGCGTGATCGCACGCCGCATGATCGGACCCGGCTGGACCTCGCGGATGCTCCAGGGCATCCTCCTCGACCTGCTCACCGACGGCGCCTCGATCGATGCCGTCGCCGAGGCCCGGCGGCAGTACTACACGCGCCAGCGCGCGCTCGGGGATGCGCTCCGGGCACGGGGCGTCGAGGTCGCGCACGCCGACGGCATCAACATGTGGGTGCCGGTGCTCAGCGAGCGGTCGGCGCTCGTGCAACTCGCGGCCGGGGGCATCCGGGTGGCGGGCGGCACGCCGTTCCTGGCTGCGGGGGCGGATGCGTCAGGGGCCGGGGTTGGGGGTGCGGGGTCGTCCGCGCGGTCGGGCGGGTCGTCGTCGCGGTCCGGGGGCTCGCCGGCGCGGCGCCCGCGGGACTTCGTGCGCGTGACCGTCGGGGTCGTGCGCGAGGGCATCGACGACGTGGCCGACGCGCTGGCGACGGCCGCGCACCACCATGCCGCGGGCGGCTACTGAGGCGCGGGACGCTCCGCCCACTCGGCGGAGGTCAGCTCGAACCGGCGGTACCGCGACGACGTGCCGAGGAAGTCCTCCGCGCCCCCAGCGCCGGTCTCGCGCATGCCGACCCGGCGGAGGACCCGCACCGAGTGGACGTTGGCCTGCACCGCCTCCGCCCAGATGCGGGCGAGCCCCAGCACCCGGAACCCGTGGGCAAGGCCGGCGGATGCCGCTGCGGTACCCAACCCCCGGTGCCAACGGGCCGATGGGCCGATCAGGAAGCCCAGCTCGCGTGCGTCGTCGGCGTCACCGTGGAGGTCGACGTATCCCACCGCCTCGCCGTCGTGGAGTGCGAGCAATCGGATCAGCAGCGGATCCGGCGCGGCGATAGCCTCCCGCCACCACAGGACCGCATCGTCGGGTGACGTGCGCACCCGCCATCCCGCGTGGGCGCAGAACACCGGATCGACCGCCCACGACGCGAGCGTCTCGGCGTCGGCGGCCTCCAGCGGGCGCAACTCGAGTTCCACGCGCCAAACCTAGCGAGCGGAGGGCGGGCTTGGACGATTGCGGGACGACGACCATGGGTGAGCACGACCGGTCGCGTCGTCGCCGGCGCACGACCTGCCCACCCTTCGTCGACTCCTCCACAGGACCCGCTCCTGGCAGACCTGTGGAGAGCGAAATCGCAGGTCACGGCTCGTATCTGAATGTCAGTGGCCCCTGCCACCATGAAGACATGGAAGCCCCCGTCGCAGCGCTGTCGAGAGACCTCGATGCGCTTCGCGATGCCTGGAACGGCGGGGTCCCGGCATTCGCCGGGCGATCGGCATCCCCTGCCACGGCACCCGCCGCACCCGCCCACTCCGCACCCGCCCACTCCGGAGCCGGCGACGACACCGAGTCCGCCGCCGAGTCCGCCGCCGACGCGGGGTTCGGCGCGGAGGCGGGGTTCGGCGACGACGCCGGGTTCGGCGATTCCGACGGCGCCGCAGCGTTCGGCGAACTGAGCGACGACGGGCTCGTGCGCGTGACCGCCGCGCTCTCGCAGGCGCGGCGCGACGTCGAGTCGCTGCTCGCCCAGGCGTCGGCGGAGGTCGCGCGGCGGTCGCGACGCGAACTCGGTGCCGACGGGCTCGCGAAGCAGCGTGGCTTCCACAACCCCGCGCGGCTCATCGCCGCATCCACCGGCGCCAGCACCGGCGACGCGGCGAAGCTCATCTCGGTCGGCACCGCCACCGCCGACCGCACGTCGTTCGTCGGCGAGCGGCTGCCGGCGAGGCACCCGCATGTCGCAGCCGCACTGCGCGCGGGCACGATCAGCGTCGACGCCGCCTCCGCGATCACGGGCATGCTCGAGCGGGTACGACTGCGGGCCGACCGCGTGCACGCCGAGCAGGTCGAGTCGGTGCTGGCCGGCCACGCCGCGATGCTCACGCTCGAGCAGTTGCAGCGCGCCGTGAAGCACGCTGAGGCGCGGCTCGATCCCGACGGCGTCGCGCCGCGCGAGGAGGAGCTGCGCGAGGAGCGCTCGCTCACCATCCGCGAGGAACGCGGCGGAATGGTCGTGCTGCGGGCGCGCCTCGACCCCGTCACGGCAGCGCCGGTGAAGGCCGCGATCGGCGCGTTCGTCACCGACGTGCTGCGCTCCGGTGGGTCCGACGAGTCCTGCGATGCGAGCGGTACGCACCCTCGATCGGAGGGCGGGCCACACCCGAGGCCGACTGTCGGCGGCATCGATCCGCTGACCGGAACCGTGACGAGCGGGGTGGCGGCGGGGCAGCGCACGATCCCGCAGCTCCAGGCCGACGCACTCGCAGCGCTCGCAGGGCACGTGATCGGATGCTCCGGGGCATCCGCTCCCCTCGCCCGCACCACCGTCGTGGTGCGCGTCGACCTCGCCGACCTCCAGGCGGGCACCGGCGTCGCCACGATCGACGGCATCGACCAGCCGATCCCGGCCGGCGCCGTGCGACGCATGGCCGCCGACGCGGAGGTGATCCCGGCCGTGATGGGCGGCGAGAGCGTGCCGCTCGACCTCGGCCGCGCCGCTCGGCTGTTCACGCGCGAGCAGCGCCTCGCGCTCGCCGAACGTGATGGGGGCTGCGCCTCGTGCGGCCAGAACGTCACGTGGGCCGAGGCGCACCACATCCGCTGGTGGGAACGCGACGCCGGCCCGACCGACCTCGACAACGGCGTGATGCTGTGCAGCTTCTGCCACCACTCGGTGCACCGCGAGGGGTGGGGTGTCTCGGTGCGCGACGGCACCGTCTGGTTCGTGCCGCCACCGCACGTCGACCCGACGCAGCGACCCCGTCTCGGCGGGCTCGCGCGATTCGACGTGCCCGCGCGAGTCGCCTGAGGCCCGGCACCCCTGCGCGCCTCCACCCCCTCCGCGCCTCCACACCTCTCCGCGCCTCCGCCCCTCTCCGCGCCTCCGCCCCCCCTGCGCGCCTCCGCACCGCCCCTGCGCGCCTCCGCACCCCCTGCGCGCCTCCGCACCTCTCCGCGCTGCCGGGCCGCTTCGCAGCACGCGCCGTCGAGCCATCCCCGCGCACCCCGGGAACTCTGCGCGCCCACGCACCCCGGGAACTCTGCGCCCACGCATCCCCGGCGACCCCGGCGCGCCCCACGCACCCACCCCACTCGCCCGCCGACCGCACGCCACGATCCGGACCCGCGCATGTGCAGACCGAAGGCGTGCCACGAAGGTCGCGTGCTACGTTCGCCGCGCACGCCGATCTGAGGGAAGCCGATGCCCACGTCCGCTCGCACCACCCGCACGCCCGTCTCGCATCTGCTCGCGCACGCGGCCGGCGCGGCGCTGCTCGTGAACGCCGTGCCGCACGGGGTGCACGGGCTGTCGGGCAACAAGTTCCAGAGCCCGTTCGGGCGCCCGCCCGGCGTGGGCGAGTCGTCGCCCGAGACGAACGTCGTGTGGAGCGGCGCGAACGCGATCGGCGGCGCCGCCCTCCTGTTCGGGGTCGGGCGGTTCCGCTTCGGCGCCAACGCCGACACCGTGGTGACGTTGGCGAGCGCGTGGGCCGCCGGCATCGCGATCTCCCACTACTTCGCCGGCGTGCGCGGGACGCGCTGACCAGCGGCATCCGCCCCCACCCGCCCGTGCACCGGCCGCCCGAATCGCACCGGCCCGCCCAAATCACACGGGCCCGTGCTGCAACCCGGGCCACTGTCCACTCGACGGGCCGGCGTGATCGGCACGTGCCCGAAACGCACGTCTCGCTGAACCGCGGGGCCACCCCGAATCGCACCGTCTTGCGGGAGCACTCGACTCGCACCGGCCCGCCCAAATCGCACCGGCACGTGCTGCAGCGCGGGCCGATGTCCGTTCGACGGGCCCGCGCGATCGGCACGCGCTGCGGCACCGTGCGGCGCGGAGGCGCGGGTGGGAACGATCGGCACCGGTGCACCATCGTTCGGGCGCGGCGGCGCCAGCGCGAGCGACCGGGCACGTGCCGGGTGAGCCCGCCGCCGACGTAGGCTGGGCGAATGCGGATCGTGGTGCTCGCCGGAGGAGTCGGGGGCGCGAAGTACACGCGCGGGCTGCGCGAGGAGTGCATCCGCCGCTGGCCCGACGGCGAGGGCGGCACGACCGCCGAGATCGACGTCATCGTGAACACGGCCGACGACCTCTGGCTCGCGGGGCTGCGCCTGATGCCCGACTTCGACTCGCTGCTCTACGCGCTCGCGGGCGTGAACGACGAGATCCGCGGCTGGGGTCGCGCCGGCGAGACCGAGCGGGTCAGCGACGAGCTCGCCGCGTGGGGCGCGGGCTGGCCGTGGTTCACCCTCGGCGACCTCGACCTGGGCACGCACATCGCCCGAACCTCGTGGCTGCGCGACGGCATGACTCCGACGCAGGTCGCCGAGCGCCTCCAGCAGCGCTGGACGCTCGGCGCACGCCTGCACCCCGTCACCGACCACGAGATCGACACGCAGGTGCTCGTCGACGACCCCGAGGCGCCCGCGGGCACCCGCGAGATGCACTTCCAGGAGTGGTGGACGCGGCATCGCGCGACGATGCGCGCCCGGTCGTTCCGCCAGCTCGACATCGAGGTCGCGCGCCCCGCCCCCGGCGTGCTCGAGACCCTCGCGAACGCCGACCTCATCATGCTCGCCCCGTCGAACCCGGTGGTCTCGATCGGCCCGATCCTCGGCGTTCCCGGCGTGCGCGACGCCGTCACCGCGGCATCCGCCCCCGTCGTCGGCGTCTCGCCGATCATCGCCGGCTCGGTCGTGCGCGGCATGGCCGACGCGTGCCTCACGGCGATCGGGGTGGCGACGGATGCCGCTGCGGTCGCGCGTCACTACGGCGCCGCCTCGCACGGCGGCCTGCTCGACGCGTGGCTGGTCGACGAGACGGATGCCTCGAGCACCTCGTCGCTCGTCTCGGCGGGCATCCGCACGGCCGCGGTGCCGCTCTGGATGCACGACGTCGACACGTCGGCGACGCTCGCGGGCGACGCGATCGACCTCGCGCTGCGCTGACCCGGGGCATCCGCTCGCCGCCCCGGCCAGCGGAGAACGTCAGGGGATGTAGTCGACGTGCCCGTGCGGCGCGACGTCGGCGCGGTACCGCTCCACCAGGTCGCGCCAGCCGAAGCCGTCGCCGAACTCGTGCGTGTGCGCCGCCTCGATGAAGTGCCAGAGCAGGTACGGGTGGGCGCCGAGCGCGTAGAGGGCGGCGTGGTCGACCGCGGCGAACGCGTCGCGCTCCTCGGGCGTGAGCACCCGGTCGTCCGTCGGGAGGTCCGGCGTGCCGCCGCCCGCGAGCCACTCGTCGACGAAGCCGGCCGGGTCGGCGACGTAGCGCGAGACGGCGTCGTCGCTCATCTCGACGGCGCGCATGAACTTGTCGATCATGTACTTCGTCATGCCGGCTTCCTCCACATGAAGAACGGGCTGGACGCGAAACGCGACTCGGTTGCCTCGGCCAGGTCGGCGGGCCGGCCGCCCATCGCGGCGAGCGCCGTGATGACGTTCACGTACTGGTAGGTCACGTTGCCGGCGGCCATGACGCGATCGAAGCGGCATCCGTCCACCGCGCCCTCGAGGTCGCCGTCGCGCATCCAGGCGACGGCGTCGGCGTCGAACTCGGGGTCGGGCGAGCCGGCGAACTGCCTCGGGCCGCCGACGTCGGTCGCCATGTGGCCCGAGGTGATGAGGGCGACGCGCGCGTCGGACTCCCAGGCGGCGATCGTCTCGCGCAGGTGCTCGCCGAGCACCGCGAACCGGCGCGGCGAGGGCAGCGGCGGCAGGGTCGCGTTGGTGTGGATCGGCACGATCGGCAGGTCGAGCTCGGGCCGCAGGTACTGCAGCGGGATCACGAAGCCGTGGTCGAGTCGCCACTCGTGGCTGACGGCGAAGTCGATCGCCTCGGGCAGCAGCTCGCGGCCGGCGATGGCCTCGGCGAGCTCCGGATGCCCCGTCAGCTCGACGTACTCCATGCCGAACGTGCGGACCTCGTTCTCGTAGGTGCCGTGGTACTGCGCGGCCTTGCCGACGACGAACGCGGGGGCGTGGTCGAAGAAGAACTGGCGGATGTGGTCGGTGCCGACGACGACGAGCACGTCGACGCCGAGCTCGCGGATGGTCTCGCGGATGCGAGCGAAGTTGCCCGCGACCGCGGCGAGGTCGTCGGGCATCGGGTCGCGCATCGCCCGCCAGAGCAGCGGGTTGTGCGGCGTCGCCGCCGCCATCACGAGTTCGGCCATGCGTGCCGCCTTCCGTCGGGGTCGAGTGCGGGGTCGAATTCTGGTTCGAGGGGCGATCGGATGCCGCGACCGGCGGTGGACGGAACCCCCGGCGCGGCACCCGGTCAGAGCCCGAACAGGGTCCGGGCGTTGTCCAGCAGGATCTTCTGCCTGGACGTCTCCTTGAGTCCGAGGTCGTCGAACTCGCGCATCCAGCGATCGGCCGTCATGACCGGCCAGTCCGACCCGAACAGCACCCGGTCGGTGATGAGCGAGTCCGCGTAGCGCACGACCTCCGGGGGCAGGTACTTCGGCGCCCAGCCGGAGAGGTCGAGGTAGACGTTCGACTTGTGCCAGACCATCGCGAGGTTCTCGAGGTGCCACGGCCACGCGGGGTGCGCGCTGATGATCTTGAGCTCGGGGAACTCGGCGGCGACGTCGTCGATGTAGGGCACCGGCCGGGCGTTCTCGAGCCGGTACCCGCCGCCGCCGGGCGTGCCCGCGCCGGCCCCCGGGAAGCCGGAGTGGAACATGACCACGAGCCCGAGCTCGGCGCAGGTCTCCCAGATGGGGAAGAACCGGCGGTCGTTCGGCAGGAACTTCTGGCGGGCCGGGTTGAGCTCGCCGACACCCTTGATGCCGTACTCGGCGTGCATGCGGCGGATCTCGGCGATCGCGGCCTCGCCCTTCCACGGGTCGATGCCCGCGAAGGCGAGGAAGACGTCGGGGTGGTCGGCCTGTGCCCGGCCGAGCAGGTCGTTCGGCGCGCCCGGGATGCCCGACGTCGTCTCGGAATCGGAGTTGACGATGACCGCCATCATGCGCCGGTCGCGGTACTGGTCGGCCTGCTCGGCGAACGAGACCACGGGCCGCTCGCGTCCGAAGTGCTTGGCCATCTGGGTGTGGCGCGACCCCATCGCGGCGAGGAACTCCTCGGTCTGCGGGTGGGTGTGCGCGTCGATGGCGACGAGGTCGTCGGGGATGCTCATGCGCGGGCTCCTTCGGTACGCGGCCGGGTGAGTGCCTCGGTGTCGGCGCCGAGCAGCGGCGCGGCGTGGAGTGCTGGGCGGCCGCTGCGGTGGAACCGCGTGCTCGGCGCGGGCACGCGTACGGTGCCGCCGGCCGGGCTCGCGATCTCCTCGACCAGTCCCATCGCGGCGACCTGCGGGTCGTCGAACAGGTCGGCCACGGTGTTCAGCGGGCCGTGTGGGATGTCATGGGCCGCGAGCCGCTGCATCCAGTGCTCCCTGGGCTTCGCGGCCGTGATGGCCTTGAGTTCCACATCGAGCTCGTCGTAGTTGCGCACGCGGCCCTCGCGGGTCGCGAACCGCGGGTCGTCGGCGAGGTCGGGGCGCTCGAGCACGTCGAGCAGGCCGGTCCAGAACTTCTCGGGCACCGACATGTGGATGACGAACGCCTTCCCGTCGGAGCCGACGCACGCGTACGCCTGCGCGCGCCGGGGGCGGGAGTCGGGCGCCGCGACCTGACCGGTCTCGAGGTAGGTCGACGCGGCCTCGGTCACGAAGTCGATGAGGGAGCCGACCATCGAGACCTCGAGGTGCTCGCCCTCGCCGCGCGCCTCGCGGGCGTGCAGTGCCGCGAGAACGGCCTGCGCGGCCGACATGCCCGACAGCAGGTCGGAGAACGCCGGCCCGAGCGGGCGCAGCACGCTGTCGGGCACGACCTGGCTGTACATGCCGCCGACCGCCGAGATGACGGTGTCGTACGCCGGGCGCCTCGCGTACGGGCCCTCGGGTCCGAAGCCCGTGATGGCGCACGAGATGAGCCGCGGGTTGCGGGCGCGCAGCACCTCGGGGCCGAAGCCGAGGCGCTCGGCGACCCCCGGGCGGAAGTTCTCGATCAGCACGTCGGCGTCCTCGGCCAGTTCGAGCAGGCGCTCCAGGCCCTCCGGATCCTTCAGGTCGAGCACGACCCCGCGCTTGCCGCGGTTGTAGGCGGCGAACTGCGGGCTGTACGTGCCGCTGCCCTCCCACCGGCGCATCGGGTCGCCGTCGGGCGACTCGACCTTGATCACGTCGGCGCCCAGGTCGGCCAGCAGCTTCGCCGCGTACGGGCCCGAGATGTACTGGCCGAGCTCGATCACGCGCACGCCGGCGAGCGGCCCGCGGGCGTCGTCGGTCGGCCGGGAGTGGTCGGTCATCGGGTCTGCTCCTGTTCGTGTTCGGTGCGCAGCTCGGCCGGGCGCTCGTCGAGCACGGCGCGTCCGTTGTGCTCCAGCATGAGGTGCACGGGCACCGCACGCGACATGAGTGCGCTGATCGGGCAGCACGCAACCGCCTCGCGGAGCATGCCCACGGCAGCGGCATCCGTCGCCGAGTCCTCGACGCGCACGTCGAGCACGAACCACTGCGGATGCTGCGGTGCGTCGCCCACCCCGAGCTCGCCGCGCGTGTCGAGCAGGGTGCGCACGTCGAGGTCGAGACGGAGCACGGCGACGTCGCGCGCCGACCAGGTCTTGGCCGCCCAGCCGAGCACGCAGAACGCGATCCCGCTCAGCAGGTAGCGCATGGGGCTGGGCGCGGAGCCCGCGCCGCCGCGGTCGGGCGCCTCGTCGGCGCGGAACTCGACGTCGGTGCCGTACTGCGTGAACCGGGAGACGGCCGTGACATCGCGCTCGAGCGAGGCCGACACCCAGGGGCGCACGAGGCCCGCGTCGGCATCCTTCCACAGCCGCTCCGACGAGCGGTGCATCGAGGCGCGCAGCGCCTGTCGGTCGACGATGGGCTCGGGGGCATCCGTGTCCCGACGGCCCGGTGCGGCGGTGCGCTCAGGCGACATCGACGATCACCTTCCCCGTGCGGTGCTCGCCGAACTCGCGGTATGCGTCGGCGATGCGGTCGAGTGGATAGCGGCGCGCGATCGGCGGCCGCACGACCCCGTCGGCGACGAGGTCGATGCCCCGGCGCACTTGGGCGTGGTCGGCGCTCGCCACGCCGATGAGACGCAGGCGGCGGAGGTAGAAGGCCCGCGCGTCGAGCTCGAGCGAGGTCTCGACGGAGGCCGAGCAGAAGACGGCGCGGCCGCCCCAGCGGAGGGCGCCCACGCCCGCGGCCAGCATGCCGGCGTGGCCGCTCACGTCGAGGGCGACGTCGACCCCCTCGGGCAGCGCACGGGCGAGTTCGGCGGCGAGGTCGTCGGGCGACGACGCCCGCAGCGTGGTCACGTCTGGTCCGACCTCGAGCGGCTGCCGCGACGCGGCGACCACCTCGGCGCCCAGGTGTCGCGCGAGCTGCACGGCGACCTGGCCGAGCGTGCCGCTCGCGCCGGTGACGAGCACCCGCTCGCCCGCAGCGACGCCGGCCGTCTCGAGCGCGTTCAGCACGATCGGCACGCTGTGCACGGCCGCCGACGCGGTGGCCGCGTCGAGATCGCGCCGGTCGGCCGCGTTGCGCTCGGGCACCGTCACGAGCTCGGCGGCGCCGCCGTCGCGGTGTCCGCCGATCACGGTCTGCGCGGGGCAGTCGGCCTCGCGACCCCGCGCGCACCACGCGCAGGCACCGCACGGCACGTTGGGCTTCACGACGACCCGCTCGCCGACGCGGGCGGGGTCGACACCGGCTCCCACGGCCACGATCGTTCCGGCCGGGTCGAGGCCCAGCGTGCGCGGGAGCCGCACCGCCGCCCCCGGGCCGACGCCCGCGATGAGGTTCAGGTCGAGCTGGTTGACCCCGACGGTCTCGACGGCCACGAGCACATCGCCCGCTGCGGGCTCGGGCGCGGCGACGTCGTCCACCCGCAGGCCGTCGAGGCGGTGCGCGGTGAGGCGGGCCGCTCGAACCATGTCGTCTCGCCTCCTCGGGTGGGAGCCGTCGGCGGCCCCGCGTTTCGTCGTCTTGGATACTGTATCCAGAATCACCCGGACCTGTCCACGGTCATTCGACGATACGTGCCCAGGTAACGACCGCGTTGCGAGTCTCGGTGCATCCGTAGACACCCTCCACCACTTTGGATACAGTATCCGCAATTCGCGGGAGGCCTTCTGCACAGCGGGAAGCCGACCGTGAGGAACCCGCCGAGAATGGAGAAAGTCATGCGCAATTCCAGAGCACGGTACGGCCTCATGCTGGCCGCGGGGGTCTCCGCCCTCGCGCTGCTGGCGGGCTGTGCGGCGACCGACACGGCCACGGGATCCGACGAACCCGTCGAGATCGCCGACGGCGAGCCCGGTCCCGCCGAGGACACCGAGATCACGGTGGCCATCCCCTTCCCCGACATCACGATGTACTCGATGTACGTCCTCGCCACCGACCTCGGGTACTACGAGGAGGAGGGCCTCACGGTCGAGGTGATCACGGCCGACAACGTCACCGCCGCGGTGGCCTCGGGCAGCGCCGACATCGGCGTCGAGAGCACCGGCACCGTGATCGAGGCGATCCGCGGCGGCGTCGAGGTCGAGCTCGTGAGCGGCCACTACTGCCGCCAGAACTTCGACTTCGCCGTGCAGGACGGCATCACCTCGGTCGACCAGCTCGAGGGCACCTCGGTGGTGCTCGCCGGCACGCCCGGCGACCCCGCGGAGTTCCAGCGCGCGCTGGTGCTGCAGGAGGAGGGCTGGGACCTCGACACGGTGAACGTCGAGGTCGTCTACCCGGGCCCCGGCTCCGAGTCGTGGACCGAGTTCTTCGTGAACGACCGCATCACGCTGCAGCCGTTCTACGGCGACGACCTGCCGGCGCTCGAGGCGCACGACGCGAACATCATCGTCGAGTCGCTGCGCAACTGGGCGAACGACGTGCAGATCGCCGGCGACGGCTGGATCGAGGAGAACCCGAACACGCTCGTGCGCTTCCTGCGCGCGACGATCAAGGCGACGCAGTACCTCACCGCGCCGGCTCCGGGCGAGTTCCCCGAGAACGTCGACAGCGTGCTCGACATCTACGAGGCCAACGACTTCGACGTCGCCGACCTCCGCGAGAACGAGACGCCGTGGGTGCTCGACGGGCACCTGGCCTGCGACAACCTCTACTTCGACGCCGCGGCGTGGGACGAGACGGTCGAGACGCAGTCGCTCCAGCCGATCGAGTTCGACGACGCACAGCTCGCGTACCTGCTGAAGGCGCAGGAACTGCTCGGCATCGACAACGCCGGACCGGAGACGCTGCCCTACCCCTGAGTCGGGCCGTATCCTCGAAGCGCCCCCACCGCAGCGCATGACGGTGGGGGCGCTTCGCTGTGCACGGGAGTGTTCCGTGCGCATTCGAGGGCGAGCGGATGCCCCTGGCGCGCGCCCATGGTCGGCCGGCGCACCCGGTCGGCGCAGTGTCCCGGGATCCGCGCCGGCCAGCCGCCGCCATTGCGGCCAGCCATGCGGCTGGCCGCGGCGCAGACTGGCCGCAGCGGATCTCGCCGGGAGCAGGTCGCGCTCGTGCGAGGCATCCGCCCGCCCTGGCCCTAGCCCCGCCCGGGCACGCGAGAAGCCGGCCCCCGTCTACTGCGCATGAAACGGGGGCCGGCGGTCTTCTCGCGGGGCGCCTACTCCTTCGACGGCAGCGCCGCGATGGCCTCGATCTCGAACAGGTAGTCGGGGTTGGCGAAGCCCGCGACCTGCACGAGCGTCGACACGGGGAAGTCGTGCGTGAAGAACCGCGCGCGCACCTCCCGCAGCTCGTCGCGCATGAGCCGGAAGTCCTCGCCCAGGTAGACGTTGACCTTGACGATGTCGGCCATGCTGCCGCCCGCCGACTCGAGCACGCGGCGGAGGTTGTCGAACGCGACCTCGGCCTGCTCGACCGCGCCCGTCGGCATGGTGCCGTCGAGCCGGTAGCCGATGATGCCGCTCACGAACAGCAGGTCGCCGCCCGAGACCCGGATGGCCTGGCTGAAGTCGGCCGTGGGCGGGTAGACGCCCTGCGGCACGATGATCTCCTTCTGCATCCGCACTCCCTTCCGCGGGCCGCCCGTCAGGACGCGCCCATGATCTGCCGGTCGTCGTACCAGGGCGCGAGGCGCTTGCGCAGCGCCGCGATGAGCACGAGCGTGAGGTTCGCGATGATCACCATGACGATGACCATGGCGATCGCCTCGTCCATCTGGAACTGGTAGGCGGCGTACTCGAGCATGTGGCCGAGGCCGCCGGTGCCGCCGAGGAACTCGCCGAGCACCTCGCCCGTGAACCCGAGGGCCGCACCGCGCTGGATGCCCGCGAGGGAATACGGCAGCGTCGCCGGGAAGATCACCTTCCAGCCGAGCGCGACGCCGTTGACCCCGTAGACGCGGCCGGCGTTCACGAGCGAATCGCTCACCGTGACGGCGCCCTCCATCGTGTTGAGGATGATCGGGAACACCGCGAGCAGGAACACCAGCGCGATCTTCGACTCGTTGCCGAGCCCGAGCACGAGGATGAACAGCGGCGCGAGCGCGACCTTCGGCGTCGAGTAGAGCAGCCAGAGGAACGGCGCGACCGTGAACCGCAGCACGGGCGACCAGCCGACCGCGAGGCCGACGGTGACGCCGACGACCACGGCCATCAGCAGCCCGATGACGAGGTTCTGGAAGCTGAAGACGAACGCCTGCCAGAACTCCGGGTCGACGAGCAACTGCAGGAACGACGCGAAGACGGCGGTGGGCGGCGGCAGGAATGCGGCGGGCACGAGCTGCAGCCAGGTGACGGATGCCTCCCAGACGAGGAGGATCGCGGCGATCACGGCGAGGAGCAGCCAGCGCCACTTCGCCTCGCCGCCGACGAGGTTGCGCGGGCGCAGCACCCGGGGTGCGGTGGTGATCATCGGCGGGCCTTCCTGGTCCACGGCGCGACCCAGCGTTCGATGCCGGTCATCACCTGCGTCATGCCGACGCTCCACACGACCACCACCGCGATCGCGGCGAAGGCCTGGTCGGTCTGGTACGTGTTCGCCGAGCGGATGATGAGCGCGCCCATGCCCGAGGACGAGCCGGCGAGCTCGGCGACGACCATGCCGATCGTGGCGAGCACGACGGCCTGCCGGAGACCGGCGAACAGGAACGGCACGGTCGTCGGCAGGAACACCTTGCGGTAGAGGTCCATGCGCGAGCCGCCGTAGACGCGACCCGCGCGGATGATCGACTGGTTCGTCGTGCGCATGCCCGCCGCGATGTTCAGCAGGATCGGGAACAGCGCGCTGATCGTGACCAGGAAGATCACGGGCCCGATGCCGAACCCGAACCACGCCTTGGCGAGCGGCTGGTAGGCGATCGCGGGCGTGGCGTAGATCGTCCACGCGATCGGCCCGACCACCCGGTCGACGGGCAGCGAGCTGCCCATCAGCAGGCCGACGGGCACGCCGACCACGACCGCGATCGCGAAGCCCGTGAGCCACGCCTGCATCGAGATGGCGATGTTCGACCACAGTGCGCCGCTCTGCAGCAGCTCGACGAACCCGCCGGCGATCGCCGACGGCGGCGGGAAGAACACGGGGTTGATCCAGCCGAGCACGCCGACGACGAGCTCCCACAGCGCGAGCAGGATGACGACCTCGACCGCGATGACCACGGCCTTGCCGCGCGTGTCCAGGCTCGCGAGCCACGCGGCGACGCCGGTCTTGCCGAGGTTCGGCCCCGAGGCCAGGAGGGTGCTCATCCGTCCTGCACCTTCGTCGCACGTGTCTTCGTGCTCGAGCTGTGCGCGGCCGCCGTCGCTTCGCCCTGCAGCGCGTCCCACAGGTGGTCGCGCAGCTCGAGGAAGCGCGGGTCGGACTGCACGCTGCGCTCGGAGCGCGGCCGATCGAGCCGGGTCTCGATGATCTCCTTGATCGCACCCGGGTGGCTCTTGAAGACGACGATGCGGTCGCCCAGCAGGATCGCCTCCTCGATGGAGTGCGTGATGAAGAGCACGGTCTTGCCGGTCGCGGCGATGAGCTTCTCGATCTCGTCGCGCATGACCTCGCGGGTGAGCGCGTCGACGGCGCCGAGCGGCTCGTCCATCAGCAGGATGCGGGGCTTCGCGACGATCGCGCGGGCGAGGCCGACGCGCTGCTGCATGCCGCCCGACAGCTCCCGCGGGTACGACGACTCGAAGCCCGAGAGGCCGACCAGGTCGACCGCCTCCTGCACCCGGTCGCGCCAGCCGTCGCCCTTCAGCCCCTTCTGCATCTCGAGGCCGAACTTCACGTTGTCGAAGACCGTGCGCCACGGCAGCAGCGCGTAGTCCTGGAACACGACCGCGCGGTCCGGCCCGGGCCCGGTGACCGGCTCCCCGGCGACGGTCACCGTGCCGGTGGTCGCCTGCACGAGCCCCGCGATCACGTTCATGAACGTGGTCTTGCCGCAGCCCGAGGGGCCGAGCACGGTGATGAACTCGCCCTCGCGCACGTCGAGGTCGACGCCCTCGATGGCGGTCAGGGTGTTGCCGGTGCGGGCCACGTTGTACCGCACGCTCAGGTCGCGCACCGAGATCAGCGGCTCGGATGCCGTGGTCTCGTCGCGTTCGCTCGTCTCGGTCATGGGCGCACTCTCTCTCACCGTCATTGGTCGGCTCCTCGGGTTCCGGCGTCAGCGCAGCTTCGGCAGCACCTCGCTGCCGAGGAGCTCGATCTGCTCGAAGAATCGGTCGAACTTGAACCGGAAGTCGAACACCAGGTGCTCGACGCCCAGCGCCTGGAACTTCCTGATCTCCTCGACGGCCTCGTCCGGGTTGCCGACGATGAGCTGGCCCTCCAGGTCCTCGACGGTCTCGAAGGTACCCGAGGGGGCTTGACCGCGAACTTGGCCTTGTTGGCCCACGCGAGCAGGCCCGGCACGTTGACGTGCTGCAGGGCCTCCTCGCGGGTCTCCTCGATCGACGTCGGGGGGATCACGGCGACGGTCGGCATGGGCCGGCCCGAGGCATCCGTCATCTCGCGCATCTTCTGGATGCGGCGGTCCATCGTCGCGAGCGAGATGCGTCCGGGCATCCACCCGTCGGCGTACTCGGCCGCGAGACGGGCCGAGCGCGGGGTCGCGCCGCAGTACCAGAACGGCACGCGGCCGCCGACGGGCTTCGGCTCGATCGTCACGTTCTCGAACGAGAAGATGCCGTCGTCGTAGGTCACGTCGTTCTCGGTGAACACGCGCTTCAGGATCTCGGCGTTCGAGCGCACCGCCTCCACGCGGTCGAGGTCGCCCCAGCCGATCGCCTCGAACTCGTGGTCGAACGTGCCGGCACCGAAGCCGAGGATGAGGCGCGGCCCGACGAGCTGCGTGATCGTGCCGGCCATGAGCGCGGTGACGAGCGGGTGGCGGAACGGGATGAGCGAGCCGGTGCCCAGCTCGAGCTTCTCGGTGACGGCGCCGATCGCGGTGAGCGTCGTGAGCGCGTCGTAGAAGGTGCGGTTGGGCTTCTCCATCTCGCCGTGCGGCTCGAAGACCAGGTGGTCGCGCACCCAGACGGAGTCGAAGCCCTTGGCCTCGGCGAGCTTGGAGCCCTCGAGGAGCTTCTCGCGGCTGGCCTGTTCGCCGAAGTGGGGCAGCAGCAGTCCGAATTTCATGGTCACTTCAGGTCCTTCCCGGCCAGGTCGGCCGTGTGCTCGGCGGCAGCAGCCGCGGGGTCGTTGCGGGCGGCGGCGAGCACGCCGTACCCGGGCTCGCCGACGACGGCGCCGTCGGCGTAGACGTCGCGGCCGCGCACGATGGTGCGCTCGATGCGCGCGCTGATCGTGCGGCCGTCGTAGGGGTCCATCCGGTCTTCGACATGACGTCGTCGTTGGTGATGGTCCACTCGTGCGCCATGTCGGCGATCACGAGGTCGGCGTCGGCGCCGACGACGAGCGATCCCTTGACGCCCGCGAGGCCGAACTTCGCGGCCGGCACCGTCGCGACCATGTCGATCGCGCGCTGGAGGGTGAGCTCGCCGCGGTTGACGGCGTCGAGCATGAGCTCGTAGTAGTACTGGATGCCCGGCGTGCCGGTGTGGGCGCTCCACATCTCGGTCCAGCCGATCTCCTTCTCCTCGCGCGTGTGCGGCGCGTGGTCGGAGCTGGCGATGTCGATCGTGCCGTCGCGCATGCCCTCCCAGACGGCGGCGCGGTTGTCGTCGGGCACCCAGTACGACAGGGCGTAGGGCCCGAGCACCTGCACGTCCTCCCAGGTGGAGAGGAACGGCGCCCAGTGGTTCACCTCGCAGGTGACGTCGACGCCCGCGGCCTTGGCGCGACGCACGGCCTCGATCGAGCGCCGGGTCTGGATGTGCGCGATGTGCACGGGGCATCCGGATGCCTCGGCCAGACGCAGCACGACGTCGATCGCCGTGTCCCAGATGACGCCCTCGCGTGCCGCGTACGCCGACGCGTAGCCCTCGGGGGTGTTGTCGCCGCGGGCGAGGTACTGGCCCTCGATGTAGTCCATCAGCGCTTGGTCGTGCGGGTGGATGATGAACCGCTTCCCCGTGCCGACGATCTCGTCCATGATCTGCAGTAGGTGGCCGTGGTCGTGCATGCCGGTGCCGGCGGGGTGCGGGTAGGTGCGGCCCGTGTCGACCACCATGTAGATCTTGTAGGCGCGGATGCCCATGTCGGACATGCCCTGGATCTCGGCCGGCTTCGTGGGTGCCGGGTTGTGGTTCCAGTCGACGATCGAGGTGCGGTCGTAGCGCTCGAACACGTCGGTGAGGGTCGCGACGTCGGTGGTCGGCGGCTGCAGGTTCGGCATGCCGAAGATGGTCGTGACCCCGCCGGCCGCGGCCTGCTGCGTGGTGGTGAGGATGTCGTCCTTGTGCTCGTAGCCCGGCTCGCGGGTGTGCACGTGCACGTCGACCATGCCGGGCAGCACGAGCCGGCCGGTCGCGTCGATCGTGCGGTCCGACTCGATCGCCACGTCGCTGCCGACGATGCCCGCGATGCGGCCGTCGGCGACGAGGACGTCGGCGGTGGTGGGGCCGGAGGGCGTCATCACGACGCCGCCGGCGATCCTGAGGTCGATGCTCACTGGGGTGCCTCCATGTGCTCGGTGGTCTCGGCCGCGCCGTCGGCGGCCGCGGTGCGCACGACGACGTCGCTCGGCTGCACGTGGCGGTCGAGCCAGTCGACGATGCGGGGGGTCGTCTGGGTCCAGTAGCGGTCGTACGCCGCGTAGTGGGTGGTGTGCCGCTGCATGATGAGCTGCTTCGGGCCCTGCGCGGCTTCGTAGAGGCGCTCGGCGTGGTCGGTGGGCGTCGTCGCGTCGCCCTCGACGCCGATCACGAGCAGCGGGGTGGTGAGGCGTTCTGCCGCGTCGATGGGGCGGTAGACGAGGATCTCGTCGGCGGCCGAGAGCGGCACGGCGCTCGGGATGCGGTCGTCGACGTCGGCCTTGATCTTGGTCGCGCGACGCTCGGGCGTCGGCACCATGATCTCCTCGCGCGGGTGCACCAGGCGGCCGGTGCCCGTCGCGACCCGCGCCCGGCAGTCCTCCTCGAGGCCGGCGAGGAACGAGAGCCACTCGTGCTCGGGGCGCATGCGGTGCAGCCAGTCGGCGCCGTCGGCGACGGGCACCTGGCTGACAGCGGCGCGCACGCGGGGGTCGGCGTCGGCGAGGAGCACGGCGTTGCCGCCGCCGGTGCCGCCGGTGCCGAAGACGCCGATCGCGTCGGCGATCACGTCGTCGCGGATGGTGAGGTAGGTGACGGCGTTGACCAGGTCCTGGAGCTGCCGGACCGGCGAGAGGATGCCGCGGTCGCCGCCCGAGTCGCCGAACCCGCGGTAGTCGAACACGAGCACGCCGAAGCCGGCCGCCACGAGGGCCTCGTGGTAGCGCACGTAGAGCTTGGCGTCCTTGAGGCCGAGCCAGCCCGGCCCCTGCACGATCGCGCGGAACGGCCCGTCGCCGTCGGGCGTGCGCCAGAGGCCGGCGATGCGGTCCCCCTCGCTGAAGAACTCGACCGGGGTGGTCTTCATGGATGCGGTCCTCTCGGATCGAACGACGTGGTGCGCGGGATCCGGCGGCCGGACGATGCTCCGTCCGTCTGCGCCGGTGTCGGAGGTCTCCGCTCGGCCCGCACACTCATCTTGTCGGATTCTGGATCCAGAATCCAGTATTGATTTCTGAGATCCGTGCGGAGTATGCTGCCGAACGACCGCCGGTCCTGCTCTGACCGGTGCGAAGGCCCGGGCTTTGGGTCGAGTCGCCGACGTTCGTCGGATCCGTACACCTGGCGCGCTGTGCAGCGCGCCGTACCGACCCGGAAGGCCCCATGCCCGCTGCATCCGTCTCCCCCGCCGCGCCCTCGCCGCGACCCTGCCCCTGGCAGCCCTGCTGCTCGCCGGCTGCGCGACCTCCGCAGCCCCCGCCGAGACCGCCGAGCCCGACGCCGCCACCGCCACCGGCTACCCGCTCACGATCGACAACTGCGGCACCGAGGTGACCTTCGACGCCGCCCCCGAGCGCGTGGTCACGGTGAAGTCGTCGACCTACGAGCTGATGCTCGCGCTCGGCCTCGGCGACCGCATCGTCGGCGTCGCCTTCACCGACGGTCCGGTGCCGGAGGCGTACTCGGGGCTGTCCGACGAGATCCCCGTGCTGAGCGACCGCGTGCCGTCGCAGGAGGTCACCCTCGCCGCCGAGCCCGACCTGGTCTTCGCCGGGTGGGAGTCGAACTTCTCGGCCGACGGCGCAGGCGAGCGCGACACGCTCGAGCAGCTCGGCGTGCACACCTACGTGGCCCCCGCCGCGTGCAAGGCCGAGGGCTACATGCCCGACCCGCTCACGTTCGACGAGGTGTTCGCCGAGTTCGCCGAGGCGGGCGAGATCTTCGGAGTGCCCGCCGCGGCCGAGGGCCTCGTCGCGGGCCAGCAGGCCGCGCTCGACGAGATCGTGCCGAACGACGACGGGCTCACCGCGCTCTGGTACAGCTCGGGCGACGACACCCCCTACGTCGGCGCGGGCATCGGCGCACCGCAGATGATCATGGATGCCGCGGGCCTCACGAACATCGCCGCCGACGTGCACGACACCTGGACCTCGATGGGCTGGGAGGCGATCGTCGACGCCGAGCCCGACGTGATCGTGCTCGTCGACGCCGCCTGGAACACCGCCGACCAGAAGATCGCGCTGCTCGAGCAGAACCCCGCGACCGCCGCGCTCCCCGCCGTGCAGCAGCAGCGCTACGTGGTGGTCGACTTCCCCGCGACCGAGGCGGGCGTGCGCAACGTCAGCGCGGTCGAGTCGATCGTCGCGCAGCTCGAGGAGCTCGGGTAGCCATGACGCAGCAGACGGATGCCTCGGAGCGCGCGACGAGCGCGCCCGGGGCGTCCGTGCGCGACGGCGCCGACTCGCCCGGCCGGCCGCAACGCGGCGCGCGACCGGGCCTGCGCACGGCGGGCTGGGCGGTGCTGTTGGGCGTCGCCCTCGTGGCATCCGTCGTCGTGGCCGTGACCATCGGACCCGCCAGCCTCAGCCCCGCCGACGTGCTCGCGAGCGTGCTCGCGCACCTCGGCATCGGCGAGCCGACCCTGTCGCCGCTGCGCGACGGCATCGTCTGGGAACTGCGCATGCCGCGCGTGCTCACGGCCGCCGCGGTCGGCGCCGGGCTCGCGCTGTGCGGCGCCGTCATGCAGGCGCTCACGCGCAATCCGCTCGCCGACCCGTACCTGCTCGGCCTCTCGTCGGGTGCGTCGGTCGGCGCGGTCGTGGTGATCGTCCTCGGCGCAGGGCTGCTGCTGCCGGTCGCCGCGTTCGCGGGCGCACTCGTCGCACTCGTCGCGACACTCGGGCTCGCGAGCGCCGCGGGCGCGCTCACCCCGACGCGCACCGTGCTCGCCGGCCTCGCCGTGTCGAGCGTGTTCGGCGCGATCACGAGCCTCGTCATCTTCTGGAGTGCGACCGGCGACAGCTACCGCGAGATCCTCAGTTGGCTGCTCGGCTCGCTCGCGGGCACCGACTGGACGTCGGTCGCGATCGCCGGTGGCGCCGTGGTGCTCATCGGGCTGCCGCTCATCGCGAGCGCCCGCACGCTCGACGCGTTCGCGTTCGGCGACACCGCGGCCGCCGCGCTCGGCGTGCACGTCGGCCGCAGCCGCGCGCTGCTGCTCACCGGCACCGCGCTGCTCACGGGCGCGCTCGTCGCGGTCTCCGGGGCGATCGGATTCGTCGGCCTGATCCTGCCGCACGCCGTGCGCCTGCTCGTCGGCTCGCGCCACCGCGCGCTGCTGCCGCTCTCCGCGCTCGCGGGCGCGCTGTTCCTCGTCTGGGCCGACACCGGCGCGCGCACGCTGTTCGACCCGCGCGAGCTGCCCGTCGGCATCCTCACCGCCCTCATCGGCGGCCCCGTGTTCGCACTCATCATGCTCCGCAGCCGGAGGATCTCATGACCCGCACGACGCCCGACGCCCGCACCCCCGCGCGCCGCACCCCTGACCTCCTCCGCGAGTCGTCACGAAGTGTCGGAATCCGCGGGTCCGAAGCGGCACTTCATGACGACTCGGTGAACCCGGCGGGCCGGGAGGCGGGGCTCGCGGGCGAGCGGGTGCGGTTCGCGCGCGGCGAGCGACTCATCGTCGACGACGTCGACATCACGGTGCCGGTCGGGCAGGTCGGCGCGCTCGTCGGCCCGAACGGGGCCGGCAAGTCGACGCTGCTGCACCTGGTCGCGGGGCTCCAGCGAGCGGATGCGGGTGCCGTGCGCTTCGGCGACCGCGACCTGTCGACGCTGCGACGCCGCCACCGCGCCAGGGTGATCGCGCTCGCCGAGCAGGAGGTGCGCGACGAGCCGGGCCTGCGCGTGCACGAGGTCGTCGCCCTCGGCCGCACCCCGCACCTGGGTGCGTTCCAGGGGCTCGGCGAGTTCGACCGCGCGCTCGTCCAGCGCTGCATCGACGACGCCGGGCTCGCCCACCTCGCCGACCGCGAGTACGGCACCCTCTCGGGCGGCGAGCGCCAGCGGGTGAACCTCGCCCGCGCCCTCGCGCAGGAGCCCGCGCTGCTGCTGCTCGACGAGCCGACGAACCACCTCGACATCCGTGCGCAGCTCACAACGCTCTCACTGCTCGGCGAGCTCGCGCGCGGCGGGCTCACGGTGCTCGCCGCCCTGCACGACCTCGGCCTCGCCGCCGCCTACGCCGACCACGTCGTGGTGCTGCACGCGGGCCGTGTCGTCGCCGCCGGCCCGGCCGCCGAGACCCTCACGCCCGACCTGATCCTCGACGTGTGGGGCGTGCGCGCCGACGTGCTCGAGCATCCCCGCACCGGCCGCCCCCTCATCGCCTACGTCGACGACCGCGACTGACCACCAGCGGCGCCTGGTCAGGCGGCGTGCGGCAGCGGCTTCGGGAAGAGGAAGCGCACGACGACGAGCGCGATCGCCGCGCCCACGAGCTGCGCGCCGATGTAGGGCAGCACGGATGCCGGGGCGATGCCCGCGAACGTGTCCGAGATCATGCGGCCGACCGTGATCGCCGGGTTCGCGAAGCTCGTCGACGACGTGAAGAAGTACGCCGCACCGATGTACGCGCCGACCGCCGGCCCGGCCCACGCGGCGCGTCCCGTGCGGGCGAGCGCGAAGATGAGGCCGACGAGCCCGGCGGTCGCGACGACCTCGGCGAGCAGGTGCGCGGGCGTCGCGCGATCGGTCGTGCTCCAGGTGGCGGCGGGCAGCGCGAACATGAGGTTGGCGACGACGGCGCCGGCGAGGCATCCGATCACCTGCGCCGGGATGTACCGCGCCACGTCGCCCCAGCCGCGGTACCCCAGCGCCGCGTCGACGAGCGAGACCACGGGGTTGAAGTGCGCGCCGCTGACGGTCTGGTACGCGAGGATCAGTACGGCGAGCCCGAACGCGGTCGCGATCGAGTTGATCAGCAGCGCGAGCCCGGTGTCGTCGGTGAGCGAGGCGCCCATGATGCCGGAGCCGATCACGACGGTCGCGAGCCCGGCGCTGCCCAGGAACTCCGCGGTGAGACGGCGGGCGGATGCCGCGTTCACGCGTCGCCCAGCACGGCGGCGAGGCCCTCGAGCGCGCCCGGCACGAGCGAGAAGTACGCCCAGGTGCCGCGCTGCGACCGGGTGAGGAACCCGGCCTCGGTCAGCACCTTGAGGTGGTGCGACACCGTGGACTGGCTGAGCCCGACCGGCTCGATCAGGTCGCACACGCACGCCTCGCCGCCCTCGGACGCGGCGACGATCGACATCAGCCGCAGCCGCGTCGGGTCGGCGAGCGCCTTGAGCGCGTGCGCGAGCTCGAGGGCCTCGTCGTGGCCGAGCGGCTCGGTGACGAGCGGGGCGCAGCAGGCGGCGGCGGATGCGGCGGAGTCGCCGCCGACTGACACGACAGCGACCGCCGGGGCCGCGCCTGCGATCGTGGCGCCGTCGGGGGCGTCGAGGAGGGCGATGGGTCGGCTGGTCACGCGGAACACGCTACCGCATATCGACGTTCATCGATATAGTCGTGTTGCACGCTTCATCGATGAACATCGATACAGGAGACACCATGACCCTCGTCGACCTCATGCCACCCGCCACGACCCGGCCCCGCCTCGACGCCCTGCCGGTCGCGATCATCGGCGCGGGCCCCATCGGGCTCGCCGCCGCCGCCGAACTGCACGCCCGCGACATCCCGTTCACGGTGCTCGAGGCCGGTCCGCGCGTCGGCGACGGCATCCGCTCGTGGGGGCACGTGCGGCTCTTCTCCTCGTGGGCGCTGCTGGTCGACCCGGCCGCCGGCGAGCTGCTCGACGCCGCCGGCTGGGCCGCGCCGAACCCCGCGCGCCTGCCCACCGGCGACCAGTTCGTCGACGACTACCTCGAGCCGCTCGCGGCCCTCCCTGCGCTGGCCCCGCACATCCGCACCGGCGTCGAGGTGCTCGCCGTGAGCCGCGAGGGCATGGACCGCACCCGCACCACCGGTCGCGCCGCCGCGCCGTTCGTGCTGCGCACCCGCGACGCGTCCGGGGATGTCGAGGAGGTGCGCGCCCGTGCCGTGATCGACGCCTCGGGCACGATCCGCACCCCGAACCGGCTCGGCTCGAACGGCCTCGACCCGCTCGGCGCGACCGACGTCGCCGACCGTATCGTCCCGCCGCTGCCCGACGTGCTCGGCCGCGACCGCGCGCGCTTCGCAGGCCGCCGCACGCTCGTCGTCGGCGCCGGGCACTCGGCGGCGCACACGCTGCTCGCCCTGGTCGACCTCGCCCGCGAGGAGCCTGGCACGTCGGTCACGTGGGCGATCCGCTCCGCCCACGCCGTGCGCCTCACGTCGAGCGACGACGACGGCCTGCCCGCGCGCGCCAGCATCGGCCAGCACGTCGACAACGCGGTCGACGCCGGCGCGATCGCGCTGCTCGACCGGTTCGAGATCGTGCGCCTCGGGGCATCCGCCACCGGCTCCATCGAAGTCACCGGCTCGCGCGTCGGCGACCTCGTGACCCACGAGTTCGACCTCGTCGTCAACGCGACCGGGTTCCGACCCGACCTCGAGATGCTCCGCGAGATCCGCCTCGAGCTCGACGACGTGGTCGAGGCGCCGAGGCGCCTGGCCCCGCTGATCGACCCGAACGTGCACACCTGCGGCACGGTCGAGCCGCACGGATACGCCGAGCTGGCACACCCGGAGCCCGGCTTCTTCCTCGCCGGCATGAAGAGCTACGGTCGCGCGCCGACCTTCCTCGCCGCGACCGGCTACGAGCAAGTGCGCTCGATCGCCGCGTGGCTCGCAGGCGATGCCGCCGGTGCCGCGTCGGTCGAGCTCGTGCTGCCGGCGACGGGCGCCTGCTCGACCGACGGCTCGGCGGGCGGATGCTGCTGAGCCCGAGGCATCCGTCGCCCTCACCGCGCCCGCGCGGGCGTAGCCTGAACCGGTGACCGAGCTCTCCGCGCAGCGCCGGCAGGCGCTCGACGCCCTCGCCGACGAGTTCCTCCTGCTCACGCCCCGCGGCCGCCGCATGATCGGCATCGACGGCCCGAAGGGTGCGGGCAAGTCGCGCTTCGCGCACGACCTCGCCGACGTGCTGCGCGAGCGCGGCGTCGAGGTGGTCGAGGCCTCGCACGACGACTTCGCCCGGCCGAGCGCCGAGCGCTGGGCGCGCGGCCGCCACTCCGCGTGGGGCAACTACCACGACACGTTCGACGACGGCGCGCTCCGGCGCGAGTTGATCGAGCCGTTCCGGGTTCGGGCGGCGGATGCCTCGCCGCAGCCGCCGTTCCGCACCCGCGTGTTCGACCTGGCGACCGACCTGCCCGTGGACGAGCCCGCCCGCACTGCCGGCCCCGAGGCGGTGCTCGTGGTGGACGGCGCCTTCCTGCACCGCCCCGAGCTGCGCGGCGTCTGGCACTTCTCGGTCTGGCTCGACGTCGACCCCGCCGAGCGCGCCCGGCGCCTCGCGGCGCGCGACGGACTCTCCACCGACCCCGACGACCCGCTCGCCGCCCGCTATGCCGGCGCGCACGACCTGTACCTCGACGACGCGCACCCCAACACGGCCGCGACCGCGATCGTCGACAACACCGACCCGGATGCCCCGCAGCGCCGCTTCGCCGACTACTGCGTGGTGCCGCCCCGCGCCCGCTGACCCGCGGTCAGGAGAGGATGTCGGCGGTGCGGATGCGACCCAGGGCGAGCGCGCCGAAGACCGCCACGTAGCCGGCCTGCAGCAGGGCGTTGGCGGCGAACGTGTCCCAGAACGGGGGCTGCCGCATGAGGTCGGCGAAGTCGAGCCAGTAGTGCGTGAACAGCCACGGGTGCAGCCACTCGAGCTGGGGCAGCGCGCCGAGGATCTGCGCGGTCACCGCGAGGATCGCGGTCGTCGCCATCGCCCCGACCGGCACCCGGGTCATGGTCGACAGGAACAGGCCGATCGCCGACAACCCGAGCATCGACACCGTCACGTACCCGGCGATCGCGAGGAAGCGCAGCAGCCCCTCGCCGAGGCTCACGGTGTCGCCCGACAGCAGGGTGACCGGCCCGATCGGGAACAGCACCGCACCGATGCCGATGCCCGCGACCACGACCGTGAGCGCGGCCGCAAGGCAGAACACGGCCGCCCCCGCGTACTTGATCACGAGCAGTCGCACGCGCCCGGCCGGCGCGAGCAGCAGGTAGCGCAGCGTGCCGTTGCTCGCCTCGCCCGCGATGGTGTCGCCCGACACGACGGCGATCGTGAGCGGCAGGAAGAGCGGCGTCGCGACGACGAGCGCGGTCACGCCCACGAACACGCCGTTCTGCGTGACCTGGTCGAGGAACGGCGGCCCCCGCCCTCGCCCGAGGTGAGCCGCACCGCCACCGCGATGAGGATCGGGATGAGCGCGAGCGCCCCGAGCATCGCCCACGTGCGCCAGCGGCGGAACATGGTGCGCAGCTCGGAGCCGAACAGCGCGAGGCCGGGTCCGCGCGCCGGGCGCGCGGGTCCGGCGTGCACGATCGCATCCCCGACCGCGGACGCCCCCGCCACGAACGACTTCCCGACGCGCTCCTCGCGCCGCTCCGGCTCATCCGCGCCGGTGAACCGCACGGATGCCTCAGGGCCGGGCTCGTCCTCAGCGCGCAACCTCGAACCCCTCTCCGGTGAGGGCCACGAACCGCTCCTCGAGGCTCGCGTGCCGCACGTCGAACCCGCGCACGCGCACGCCGTCCGCGACGAGTGCGGCGACGACCTCCTCCGCACGCACGTCGTCGGGCAGCGTCGCCACGAGCTCGGCGCCGTCCGCATGCACGGCCGGCTCAGGGGCATCCGCCGCCGTCAGCCCGAGCCGGTCGAGCACGCGCTGCGCCGGGCCGGCGTCGGGCGTGCGCAGGTGCACGCGCGCCGCACCGCCGTCGCGGAACGCGTCGAGCGGACCCTGCGCGACCAGCCGCCCGGCGCTCATCACGCCGACGTGCGTGCAGAGCTGCTCGACCTCGGCGAGCAGGTGGCTCGACACGAACACGGTCGTGCCGTCCTCGGCGAACGAGCGGATCAGCGCGCGCACCTCGCGCGTGCCCTGCGGGTCGAGTCCGTTGGTCGGCTCGTCGAGCACGAGCAGTTCGCGGGGCATGAGCAGGGCGCCGGCGAGGCCGAGGCGCTGCTTCATGCCGAGCGAGTAGGCGTGCGCCTTCTTGCGGGCGGCGTGCGCGAGTCCGACGCGTTCGAGGGCGGATGCCACGCGGGCGCGCCGCGTCGCACCCGGCGCCGAGCGGTCGGCCGTGTCGAGGCGCTCGAGGTTCGCGGCGCCCGAGAGGAACGGTGCGAACGCCGGCCCCTCGACGAGGGCACCGACGCGGGGCAGCACGGTCGAGGTCGACGACGGCATGTCCTCGCCGAGCACCCGCATGCCGCCGGCAGTCGCGCCGACGAGGCCCAGCAGCATCCGGATCGTCGTGGTCTTGCCCGACCCGTTCGGCCCGAGGAACCCGTACACGGCGCCGCGCGGCACGGCCAGGTCGATGCCATCGACGGCGACCTGGCGGCGGAAGCGCTTCGTGAGACCGCCGGTGTCGATCGCGAGGTCGGCCACGCGTCAGCGGGTTCCGGCGGCGACGTCGAGCAGCACCTGCGGGGTGACCGCGCCCGCGTAGACGAGGCCGTCGTCGGCGAACAGCACGTTCACGAGCGTGGTCTGGAACAGCAGTCCGCCGTCGACCGGGGTCGCGAGCTGCTCGAGCTGCGACGGGTCGAAGCCTGCGTCGGGCGCCGCGCCGTCGGTCGCCTCGCCCTCGGGAGCGTCGCCCTCGGGGGTATCCGCCGCCATCTCCGCCGGGTCGAACACGACCACCGTCGACCAGCCGTCGCCCACCACGGTCGGCGCGTCGCCGGGCTCGCCCGCATGCGCCTCGCCGTCGCCCTCGGCCATCGCCGCGAGCTCCTCGTCGCTCGGCACCTCGATCGGCTGCTCGGTGACGGTCCAGCCCTCGGGCGGCGTGAAGTCGAAAAGCGCCGGGTCGGGCGCGTCGAGCGACACCGACGTGAACCCGACGGTGAAGGCCGGGTCGGATGCCCCTCGGGCGACCACCTCCACCGCGAGCGGCACGCCGGTCTCGGCGTCGACCGCGATCGCGATGCGCCCGATCGTCGTGTCGGGGTCGGCGGGCGTCACCACGAGCTCGTACGCATCGCGTCCGGCCACGCGGCCGTCGTCGCCGACGGCGACCTCGTCGGACGCGTCGAGCGAAGCGAGCACCTCGTCGGCGACCTCCTCGGGCGTGGGCATGTCGGCGGATGCCTCGAGCTCGTCGCCGTGCTCGGCCGTCCACGCCTCGGACTGCGCGTCCTTCCACGCCTCGAGGCGAGCGAGCTCGGCCTCGGACGGCGGTGTCACGTGGGTCGCGGTCTCCTCGCGCGAGTCGGTGAACCAGACCTCGTCCGGGCCCGCGATGACGTCGCGCTGGCCGAACCCGTCGAGCACCTGCAGGCGCGCGAGGTCGCCGTCGAGGTAGACGCGCATGGTGTGCGAGCCGGTCGCGAACTCGAGCAGGTCGTCGATGCTCGGGCCGGCGTCGCCCGCCCCGTCGCCCCCGCCCGACGGCCCCATGCCACCGGTGAGGCCCGAGAGGTCGGGCAGCCCGAGGTCGGACGTCTGCTCGATCGTTCCCGAGAGCTCGCGCACCTCGCTCGACTCCACGAGCTCGAGCAGCTCAGAGGGCTCGAGGTCGGGCAGGTCGATCGCCGCGTTCGCCGAGACGGGCGCGAGCAGCACGCCAGCGGCGATCACCGCGGGCACCGCGACCGCGGGCGTCCAGGCGATCAGTCGCTGCTTCCGGCGCGAACCGGCATCGTTCGAGCGCATGCCCCAAGGCTACGCCCGCTTCCTGTGAGCGCGGCCGCCTTCAGGGGCATCCGCTCCCCGGGTCAGGCGGCGCGGGCGCGCAGGCGAGGGGCGAGGTCGCGCTCGAAGAGCTGCATGAAGCGGGCCTGGTCGTGGCCGGGGGCGTGGAACACGAGGTGGTTCATGCCCCAGTCGACGTACTGCCAGATCTGGTCGACGACCGCGTCGGGGTCGGTGCCGACGATCCAGCGCTTCGCGATCTGCTCGATCGGCAGCGCGTCGGCGGCCCGCTCCATCTCGACCGGGTCGGTGATGTCGTGCTTCTGCTCCGCCGACAGCGACAGCGGCGACCAGAAGCGCGTGTTGTCGAGCGCGGCCTCCTCGGTCTCCTCGTACGAGAGCTTGATCTCGATCATTCGGTCGACGTCGTCGAACGAGCGCCCACCGGCATCCGCCCCCTCCTTCACGGCGGGGATGAGCTTGTCGACGTAGAGCTCCTGTCCCTTGCCCGAGGTGCAGATGAAGCCGTCGCCCGCGCGCCCCGCGTACTTCGCGACGGTCGGGCCGCCGGCGGCGATGTAGACGGGGATGCCGCCCTCGGGCACGTCGTAGATCGACGCGTCGTGGGTCGAGTAGTACTCGCCCTCGAACGAGACCCGGTCGCCCTTCCAGAGCGCGCGCATGAGGCGGACCGACTCGCGCAGGCGCGCGAACCGCTCGCGGAACTCGGGCCACTCCTGCTCGCCCGCGCCGCGGAAGCCGGTCGCGACCTCGTTCAGCGCCTCGCCGGTGCCGACGCCGAGGAAGATGCGGTCGGGCGCGAGGCAGCCCATGGTCGCGAACGCCTGCGCGATCACCGCCGGGTTGTAGCGGAACGTCGGCGTCATCACGCTCGTGCCGATGCGGATCGTCGACGTGCGCTCGGCGACGGCGGCCATCCACGCGAGGGAGAACGGCGCGTGCCCGCCCGTGTGGCGCCACGGCTGGAAGTGGTCGCTCACGGCGACCGACTCGAAGCCGTGGCCCTCAGCGGCGACGGCGATCTCGACGAGCTCGCGCGGGCCGAACTGCTCTGCGGAGGCCTTGTATCCGAGGGTGAGTGTCACGATCTGGTTCCCTTTCCGATGGTGGTCCTGCGGTGCGGCAGCGCGCCGTCGGCGAATGCCGCGACCGCCTCCGCGGTGTTGGGGCCGACGCCGAGCTGCAGCGCGACCTCGAGCGATTCGGCGGTGTCGACGTCGCGTCGGAGGCCGACGACCCCGTCGACGTCGAGCGGCACGAAGCCCTGCTCCGCGTGGGCGGCGGCGGATGCCCCGCCGAACGCGGGTGCGAACGGCACGTCGATGCCCGCGGTCGCGAGCACGGTGCCGTGCTCGTCGGCGTCGGGCAGGAACCCGAGCGGATGCATCGCCGCGGCGTTCAGCGCACCGTCGAGCTCGTCCGGGCGCATCGCGGGCAGGTCGCCCAGCAGCACGGCCGTCCAGCCGGCCCCGGTCGCGCGGGCGTGCGCGATGCCGAGCTCGATGGCGGCGGGCAGCCCGTGCGCGCGCCCGTCGTCGATGAGCTGGATGCGCGCCGGCCCCGGCTCGATCGCCAGCTCGGCGTGCGTGACGACCACGACCCGGTCGACCGCGGGCGTCGCCGCGGTCGCCGCGATCGTGTCGAGTGCGAACGCGCGGGCGAGCGCGGCACGCGCCTCGGGCGGCACGTCGGCCCCTAGGCGCGACTTCGCCTTGCTCGGCTCCTTCACCGGGATCACGACGGTCCAGTGCGTCATGCCTCGGCCCTCCCCTCGTCGAAGCCGGCGGCGTACCCCTCGTCGAAGGTCCCCCCGCCACCGGCACCGGCCGCGGCGACCCCCGCCGCGTACCCCTCGCGCCTGCCCTGTTCGAGCGCCTCCTCGGTGCCCAGGCGGAACATGTCGCGTTCGCTCGGGCGCACGATCGAGCGCGCACCCGGAAGATCGAGCGGGCCGACGAGGCGGCCCATGCCGCGGACGACCGCCACGGGGCATCCGCTCGCCTTGCCCTTCACGAGGTCGCCGGCGGCGGCGAGCTCGTCGGCCACGCACGGCAGCGTGACCATGAGCGGCTTGCCCGCCGCATCGGTCTGCCCGCGCAGGTCGTCGACGACGTGCACCCCGGCGGCGCCGATGGCCACGTCGGTCTGCCCCTCGCGCCACGGCCGGCCGAGCGTGTCGCTCACGATCACGCCGACCTCGGCGCCGAGCCGCTCGCGCAGGCCCGCGGCGAGCGCGCGCGCCGACGCGTCGGGGTCGACGGGCAGCAGCAGCACGGTGCCGTCGTCGGTGTTGCTCGCGTCGACGCCCGCGGCCGCGGCGACCATCCCGAGGCGGTTCTCGACGATGCGCGTGACGCCGCCCGGGTACCCGCGCGTCGCCACGACGCGCACGGTCTCGGCGGTGATCGCGTCCTCGCGGTCGACGGCCGCGACGATGCGACCCTCGGCCTTGGACACGATCTTGGAGGTCACCACGAGGATGTCGCCGGCGGCCAGCGTGTCGCCCGCGGCATCCGCCACCAGCTCGACGAGGTCGGCACCGGGCCGCACCTCGGGCAGGCCGCCCAGCGCCCAGACCTGCATCGCCGCGCTCATCGGGTCACCTTCGGCAGCACCTCGCGCCCGAACACCTCGAGCCACTCGGCCTGGTTTCGGCCGACGTTGTGCAGGTAGACGCGGTCGAACCCGAGGTCGAACGCGCGCTGGATCGCGGCGCGGTGCACGTCGGGGTCGGAGCTGATGGTGAGCCGGTCGGCCAGGTCCTCGGGGCGCACGCCGCGCGCGAGCTGCTCGAACTCGAACGGCGAGCGGATGTCGCCCTTGCCGATGCGCATGCCCGCGATGGGCCACTCGCGCATCGCGTTCGCCATGGCCTCCTCGTCGGTCGGCGCCCACGAGAGGTGGAACTGCAGCACCTTCGGCATGCGCCGCGCGTCGCGGCCCACCTCGCGGGCGCCCTCGGCGAAGCGCGCGAGCAGCAGCTCGAGGCGCTCGGGCGGGGCGTCCATGGTGATGAGGCCGTCGACGGTGCGACCGGCGCGCTTGGCCGTCACCGGGCCGCCCGCGGCGACGAGGATCTCGGGCGGGGTCTCGGGCATCGTCCAGAGCCGGGTCGACTCGAGCTTGAAGTTCGGGCCGGAGTGGCGCACGTCGCGGCCGGCCGCCGAGGCCGCGAACAGCTTCCTGATCACGTCGACGGCCTCGAACATGCGGTTGATGCGCTCGGGCGCCTCGGGCCAGTAGCGGCCGACGATGTGCTCGTTGAGCGCCTCGCCCGAGCCGATGCCGAGCCAATGCCGGCCGGGGTACATCGCGGCCATGGTGGCGCTCGCCTGGGCGACCATCGCGGGGTGCCAGCGGTAGGTGGGCGTGGTCACGCCCGGGCCCACGTCGCCCGTGGTGCGCTCGGCGATCGCGGGCAGCACGCTCCAGACGAACGCCGACTGCCCGTGGCGCGGCAGCCAGGGCTGGAAGTGGTCGGCGGCCATCACCCCGCGGAAGCCGTGCGACTCGGCGAGGGCGGCGAGCTCGACCGCCTCGGATGGGGCGAAGCGCTCGAGCATCGCGGCGTAGCCGATGTGCACTGACACTCCTCCATCCTTTCACCGGTCGTCTGCGGTGCGACCGTGGCCGCCGCAGCCAGTCTGTCGGATACTGGATCCAAAAAGCAAGAAGGGCGAGCGGATGCCTCGCGCGAGGCGCCCGCACACGGCCCGGACGGGCAGCGGCCACCCGCGCATCGCGCGTCGCGCCGACTACGCCCCGACGCGCTCCTGCGCCTCGGTCTCGAGCAGCGCGAGCACGGCGTCGCGCACCGACTCGAGGTGCTCGCGCAGCACGGCGAGCGCGTGGTCGACGTCACCCGCCTCGACGGCGTCGATGAGGTGCTCGTGCGAGTGCGAGTGCTCGGCACCCTCGTCGCCGACCAGCCGCCAGCCCAGCACGTACCGGCCGACCTTGAGCTTCAGCTGCTCGATGGTCTCCCACAGCACCGGATGCCGCTCGGCGTCGTAGAGCACCGCGTAGAACTCCGTGCGGGCGTCGATGAACCCGCCGCCCTCCTGCTCGGCGTCGACGGCTCGGCTGAGCTCGCGCATGCGCGCGAGCCGCTCGGGCGTCATGTGCGCCATCGAGCGCCGCAGCGCCTCGAGCTCGAGCAGGGTGCGGATGTCGTACACCTCGCGCGCCTGCTCGACCGACACCGACTTCACGACCGCGCCACGGCGGTCCTGCAGCTCGACCAGGCCATCGGCCTCGAGCTGGATGAGCGCCGAGCGCACGGGCACGCGCGAGACGCCGATGAGCTCGGCAAGCGTCTCCTGCCGCAGCTTCTGCCCCGGCAGCAACGCACCGCTCAGGATCGCGTCGCGGATGATGTCGTAGGCCATGACCCCGACCGACCGGTAGCCGGACGAGTGCTGTCCGGCGAGGCGCCGCAGCGCCTCCGCGCCGCCATCGGAGCTCGTCGCCCCCGCGGCATCCGTCGCCTGATCGCCCGCCTTCGCCTGCCCTGCGCGTGCATTCATGCTGCGACCGTACCGGACTCGAGGCGATTCTGTATCCAATATTCATCGATTCGACGGATCGGTCGCGTCAACCCCTTGAGCCCGCACCCGGTCGCGGAGCACGATTCGACCATGACGGCGGCAGACCACGCACGCGACGGGGAGCACGACGAGCGCGGCCCGAGGGCATCCGATGCCGACTCCCGTGACGCGGAGCGCGACGAGACGCGCACCGAGCGGCTCGACCGCAACTGGGGCGACATCCTCCAGGAGGTGCGCGTCTCGCTCACGGGCACGCAGCTGATCGGCGGGTTCCTGCTCGCGGTCGCGTTCCAGCAGCGGTTCACCGAGATGGATGCCGCGCAGCTGGCGCTCTACCTCGTGCTCGTCGCGCTCTCCGGGCTCGCGACCGTGCTCGGGCTCGGCGTGGTCGCGGTGCACCGCGCGTACTTCGGCAAGCGGGTCAAGGACCACGTCGTGCGCATCGGCAACCGCTACCTCGTGGCGCACCTGGTGGTCGTCGCGCTGCTCGTGCTGGGGGTGACGACGCTGCTGTTCGACTGGACGCTCGGGCGGGTCGCCGGCGCCGTTGCGCTCGTCGCGGGCGCGATCGGCCTGGCCCTGTTCTGGCTCGTGCTGCCGCGGCTCGGCATGCGGCGCGGGGAGGCTGGGGGACGGCACGGCGAGGTGCTCGCGCAGGCCGACGAGGTCGGTCGGCGCGCCTAGGCTGGAGCCCATGCGCATCGCCACCTGGAACGTCAACTCGATCCGCGCCCGATCGGGTCGCGTCGTCGACTGGCTGGTCCGGGAGGACGTGGACGTGCTCGCCATGCAGGAGATCAAGTGCAAGCCCGAGCAGTTCCCGATCGAGGCGTTCGAGGCCGCGGGGTACGAGCTCGCGATCCACGGGCTGAACCAGTGGAACGGGGTGGCCATCGCCAGCCGCGTCGGGCTCGACGACATCGAGACCGAGTTCCCCGGCATGCCCGGCTTCCAGAAGGGGCACGAGGGGCCGGACCTGCCGCGCGAGGCGCGTGCCATCGCGGCGACGGTCGACGGCGTGCGCGCCTGGAGCCTGTACGTGCCGAACGGCCGCAGCCTCGCCGACCCGCACTACGTCTACAAGCTCGACTGGCTGGCCGCGCTCACCGAGCACACGCGCGCCGAGACCGCCGCGCACCCGGAGCGGCCGTTCACCCTCATGGGCGACTTCAACATCGCCCCGTTCGACGAGGACAACGGCGACCCCGCGGTCGTCGAAGGCGCGACCACGCACGTCTCGCCCGCCGAGCGCACGGCCTTCGCCGAACTCACCGGCGCCGGCGTCACCGACGTCGTGCGCCCGCTCGTGCCCGAGGGCTACACCTACTGGGACTACAAGCAGCTGAAGTTCCCGCGCAACGAGGGCCTGCGCATCGACTTCGTGCTGGGCTCCGAGGCGTTCGCCGACGTCGTCACGAGCGCCTCGATCCACCGCAACGAGCGCAAGGGCGACGCGCCGAGCGACCACGTGCCGGTGCTCGTCGAGCTCGACCTCGACTCCGGGGGCGACGACGACGTCCCCATGATCTTCGGATAGGACCAGCGCATGTCGGGGGGCAGGGCGGTTCGGGTCGCGGGGGCGGCGGCTGTGCTCGCGGTGGCGCTCGTCGGGTGCACCTGGCCGGGCGACGAGCAGGTTCCGGATGCCACGCAGGAGCCGCTCCCGGCGGTGCAGACCGCGTCCGCGGCCGACGTCGCGGTCGTCGATCAGGCGGACCCGGCCGAGGCGGCCGCCGCCGCGAGCGCGGCGTTCTTCGCCTCGTCGCCCGTCGCGGTGCTCGCCGGGCCGGACCTCGACGACCAGGTCGCGGCCGCGTCGATCGCGGTGGCGCTCGGCGTGCCGATGCTGCTCGGCGACGCGGCGACGGATGCCGCTGGGTCGACGGATGATGCCGGATCGACGGATGCCCCTGAGGCCGAGCCCTCCGCTTCGCCCGACGCGACCGCCGACGCCGGCGCTCCCGCCGCCCCGGCAGGCGCGGAGCTCGACCGCCTCGGCGCCACCTGGGCCGTGACCGTGGGCGCCGCCGCGCCCGGGGGCGACATCACCACCGTCGACGTGGACCCGGCGGACCCCGACGCGGCCGCGGCGGCGCTCGGCATCGTCCTGGAAGCCGCACCGGTCGACGGCGACCCGCTCGATGCGGTCGCCGCACTCGACCCGGGCGGCTCCGCGCTCCTCGCCGAACCGGGCACGCCCGCGTCACCGGCGCCCACGGCCACCGACGACGCTGGGGCGCCGCCCACCCTCCCCGACGTCACGCGCGCCGCGCCGCTCGACACCACGACGCTCGTCGCGATCGACGACGACGCGCAGCTGCCCGCGGTGGCGAACGCGCGCGCCTCCGGGGCATCCGTCGCCCTGCTCCCCCGGACGACCCGCGACTGCTCGCGTCAGGTGCGGTGATCGAGCAGCTCGCTGCGACGGGCGGTCCGGTCGTGCTGGCCAGTGCGGCGTTCGCCGCGCAGGAGTCGCTCGAGTGGCAGGTGCGCTCCGCGCGCACCGGGGAGCAGTTGCCGGGCGGAGGCCAGCTGCTGTTCCCCGAGCACATGCTCGTGCTGGAATACGGGCTGCCCGGCGAGCCCGTGCTCGGCATCCTCGGCGAGCAGGGCCTCGAGGAGTCGATCGCCCGCGCCGAGGGACTCGCGGCGGCGTACGAGCCGCTCACCGACCGCACGGTCATGCCCGGGTTCGAGATCATCACCACCGTGGCATCCGGCTCGCCCACCGACGACGGCGACTTCTCGAGCGAGCCCGACGCCGAGGGCCTGCGCCCGTGGGTGGAGGCGGCCGGCGAGGCCGGACTCTACGTCGTGCTCGACCTGCAGCCCGGGCGCGACACGTTCCCCGCGCAGCTCGCGCAGTACGAGTCGCTGCTCGAGTACCCATGGGTCGGCCTCGCGCTCGACCCCGAGTGGCGGCTCGAGCCCGACCAGCGGCACCTCGTGAACATCGGCCAGGTCGAGGCCGCCGAGGTCAACGACGTCATCGACGAACTCGCCCGCATCTGCGACGAGCACGACCTGCCGCCGAAACTGCTCATCCTGCACCAGTTCCGGCTCGACATGATCCTGAACCGCGACGACGTCGACACGACCCGGCCCGAGGTCACCGTGCTGATCCACGCCGACGGCCAGGGCTCGCAGCCGGCGAAGCAGGCGACCTGGCGTGCGCTCCACCAGAACGCGCCCGAGGGCGTCTTCTGGGGCTGGAAGAACTTCATCGACGAGGATGCCCCGATGCTCACGCCCGAGCAGACGATGCAGCAGGTCGACCCGGTGCCCGACCTCGTCTCGTACCAGTAGGCCGCCTCGATCGACGCGGGCCGGCCGCACCCGGCCGCTCTCGGGGTCCGACCTGCTGCTTCACCAGGCCAGCTCGTACCGTGGCGCGTCCTCACCCGGCGGTCCCAGGCGGGGCTGCGCACGCAGGATGTCCACCCCTCCACCGCCCATCGGGCGCGAGAGGACGTCCGGGCCGAGGTATCTCACCTTGCGACCGTCTTCCAGGAGCGTCTCGCTCGGCGTGCGGTCCGTGACGATCTCGCAGGTCGGGGACGTGGGACGAAGCTCCAGGCGACGGCCACCGAAGCGACCTGCGTGGAGGGTGACGGTACAGGCTCTGCCCTCCGGCCCGCCGAGGAGGCGCAGTACCCAGCGGTCTTCGGAACGCTCGAGGCGAACGCGCCAGGCACCCCCGGACGTCTCGACGTCGATGTCGCCGGCATGCAGCAGGTCGATCGAGACCCCGCCGTCCTCGGCCCGGGCGGTCGACTCCCGCGCCTCGGACAGGCCGACCGCGCCGCGCATGGTGCAGCACCAGCGGGCGTCGGGGTGGATCACGGCGATGACCGGGTCTTCGGGCGTGGCGATGCGGTCGAGGCCGAAGCTGCCGTCGTCCCGCTGGGCGAAGCCGAGTGCGCTGTGCTCGATGCGCTCCGCGTCGCGGAGGTAGTCGTCGTCTCCCGTGATGCGCCAGAGCGCGAGTGCGAGGCCGAGGGCGTCGACCATCGCACACGGTTCGGTCCAGGAGTCGGGGCGCCCGAACCAGTTGAACGTCGCGGCATTGAGCGTCCTGGCCGAGCCCGCGTATGCGGCGTACACCTGTCGGGCAACGTGCAGCGCACTGGCGTCCCCGCGATGCTCCGCCAACTGGGCGAGTGCCCTCGCAGCGGAGAGCGTCGCATGCAACTGGGCGCCCTCCGCCACGACGTCGAGTCCGTCCACCAGGAGCTCGAGTCCGGTGATCGCGCCCCGGATGTCCGCTCGCTCGGTCGCCAGATAGGCCGGCACCAACGCGTTCAGGGCCAGCAGCACGCACCAGGTGTCGGTGGAGACGCGCCAGCCGTCGCGCCCGTCGATCAGGTGGCCGGATGCCGCCCCGTCGGTCGTCGAGCGCCGCCCGCGCGGGTACGTGTCGAGTCGAGCGAGCGCGGGAAGCAGCAACGTGTCCACGATGCGAAGCGCTGCCGCCGTTGCTCGCGGCTCGGAGCGCTGAAGCAATCCGGACACGACCCACCCGTGGCAGGCGACCTGCTGCTCGTCGATCGTGTCGCCCAGCGGAGCGCCGAAGCAGCCGTACGGGTCGAGCGCCTCCAGAATCGCCTCGCAGAGTTCCGCAGCCCGCTCGGCGGTGGGGGCGCCGAGCCGCTCGAGGCGGCTGAGCGCGAGCAGCAATCGGCCGGCCACGTCTCCCGGCCAGTCGCTGGCCAGCGACTCGCGGATGACCGCGTCGACCGCATAGTCGTCCGCGAGGAGGCGCGATACCGATGCCGCCAGCGCACGGTCGTCGGAGGGGTTGGGAGCGAACGTTGGCGGGGCGAAGCGCACGTCTGTCATGGGAGCCAGTCCCCTGGCACGGCCTCGGCGTCGAGCACCGCCGCCTCGGCATCAGACAGTTCGATGCCGATCGCATCGGCGATACCGGCGCCGTACCTCGGCCGGCCGGCACCGGGGATCGGGATGATCGCGTCGTTCCGGTGCAGGAGCCAGGCGAGCACGAAGACGTGCAGCGGAATCCCGAGTTCGGTGGCCAGTGCCCGGGTGTTCGGCAGGGAGTCGAGGAAACGGCCGGAGCGGCCGCGTCCTCCGAAGGGCGAGTGCGCGAGATACGAGAGACCATGCTTGGCCGCATACTCGACCACCGGCTGATCAGCCAGCCGCAGCGGCGAGTATGCGTTCTGCACGGACGCGATCGCGGCGACCGAGCGCGCTCGCTCGAGTTGCTCGAGATCGAAGTTGGAGACTCCGATGTGCTCGACCAGCCCGTCGCGCTGGAAGTCGGCCAGCGTGCCGACGGCCTCTTCCACGGGGACCTGCGGATCGGGGTGATGGAGCTGGTAGAGCCCGATGCGCTCGACCCCGAGCGTCCGCAGGCTGGTCTCCAGGTGTCGCCGCAGGGTGCTCCGGTCGTTGGAGATGCGCATGCCGTCCGGTGTGCGCCAGTGCCCGCCCTTCGTGGCGACGAGAACCCGTTCGCGGTCGGGATGCGCGGCGAGCGCGGTCGCCACCATGCGCTCGTTGTGCGACTCCTCGTCGAGGGTCGTGTACGCGTGAGCGGTGTCGATCAACGTGATGCCCGCGTCGATTGCAGCGTGGATCGTCGCGATCGACCGCGCCTCGTCCGGTTCATCCACCAGTGACCACTGCACGCCGCCGAGGCCGACGGCGCTCACCTCGCTCTCGCCGATCCGGCGGGTCTTCACGCTCGTGCCGTTCATCTTTCTCCTTCGATGGTGCATGCGATTCAGGTCGGGTCGCGACACGCGCCGGGCATCCGTCACTCGACCCGGACTCCTCGGCGGTCGTGCAGCTGCATCCAGATCACGAGGTGCCAGTCCTGATCGTTCGCGAGCGGATCAGGACTGTGGGCGGCCACGCCGTCGACCGCGGTCGGGAGGACGAATGCGCAGGTGGCGCTGCCGTCCGGGAAGAAGCTGCTCATCCCGCCGTGCAGGATGGAGCGCATCGTGTCGTCGAGCTCGGGCGTGCGCAGCTCGACCGGGAGTTCGGCGATCGCCGCCGCCGTGAGTGCGCTCCAGTGATGCGGGAAGACATCGCCCCAGAGCCGGCGCGTTCCGAACCAGAACCCGTCCCAGTGGCGGATCGCGACCCGGAAGAGCCTGGCATACGGCTGGGGCCCGCTGAAGGCGAGCAGCTTCGGCAGGTCCGTACGGAGGGCGGCGACGACGTCCTCATCGCCTGTGATCCGGTGCGCCTCCGCCAAGAGCGCCACCAGGGGCGCCGCCATCGACTGCTCGTAGCTCACCTCGTGGGCCGGGATGTCGGCGCCCCGCGCGAGGAAGTGTCCGGCGCTGGCCACAACCTCGGTCCGCAGGCGCGCGGCGTCCCCGCTCCTCCCGACGCGATCGAGCTCCGCAGCCAGGTCCGCGCAGACCTCGGGCAGGCCGATGGCGAGATAGGTGCCAACGCCCAGTTCGAAGGCGCGCTCCATGATGGCGAGCGCGTCCGCCAGGTCGCCGGGCTCACCGGTCCACCGGTACCGCTCCAGGAAGAACCTGGCCAACCACGGGGTGTCGTAGAGTCGGGGACCGGTGTGGTCGTTGGATCCTCGGCGAGGCGTGTGCCGTTCGTCGAGCAGGTGCGACCGGGCGAACGCGGCCCAGCGCGCCAGGACGTCGTCGACGTCTGCGTCGAGCCATCCCAGCCGGCGCCCCAGTTGGAGCATGATCGCCATCCCGATGCGCTCGGACCCGTCCGACCAGTCCGACCAGCCGTTCCCGGTCTGCGTGAGCCGCGTCGTCGTGTCGACGGGCACGAGCGCATCGCCGAGGAGTCCGGGGCGTTCCACGCTGCGCTGATGACGGAGGATGTAGGCGGCCCGCTTGCGCACGACCTCGGCCAACGGCTCATGGAAGCCCACCTCGGTGTGGGCCGCCTCCCCGATCCGCAGCGGGAAGACCCCCGCGCACCGGCTGGAGACCGCATAGCCACCGTCGACGGGCCGCACCTGCACGGTCGACGCGGTCGACCGCACCGCCTCGCTCGAGCGCACGACGATCTCCGACGTGGTGCTCGACATCGGGTTCGGAATCTCCGCCGGCCCCCGCACGGCGGAGAGGAACGCCGCCTCGTCCGGGTACCAGTCGAGTTCCCACTCCAGCTCGTACCGTTCGCCCGGTGCGATGGCGATGACGGGCTGCCCACCGAAGGCGGAGGGGTTGCGGGCCGCGTCGGTCACGTGCAGGAGGATGTGTCCACGCGCATTCGAGGAGGTGTTCTGGTTCCTCGACTCGATCGAGTACCCGTTGAGTTCCCCACGCCGCACGATCAGGCCGAGCCGCATGCCGACACCCGACATCGGCTCGGCGAGCACCCATGCCCAACTGCCGCCAGTGAACACGTGCGCGTGCACGGCCCGGGCGACCGCGTTCGCGGCATCCTCGTATATGTCTGCGAACGGCGTCTGGATACCGAGGCTCGTGATCCGGATCTCCTGGGCCGAGGTGTTCTGCCACGTGTAGCGCTCACGGAACCCGTCGTCGAAGTCGCGTGCGACTGTGAGGCGGAGGCCGGGCAGCGGACGGAACGACGACTCGACCCGGTCCTCGGTGATGTGGAGGGTCTCGGGCGCGTTCCACCGGCCGGATCCGGATTCCGCGACCACGAAGCCGCTGCCCCACTGGTGTTCGACCGAGTGCCAGAGCACGTCGTGGTCGAGCAGGTACCGACGGTCGGGATCGGCCGGCGTGGAGAACTGCACCGGCGCACCGCTGACGGGGTCGAGCTGCACCACCCCGCGCCCGAACCGGTGGTGAAGACGGTCGGCGACCGCTGATGGCGAGGTCATGTGATGTGTCAACCCTTCAGCGAACCGGAGACGCCGCCGATGATGTGGCGCTGCATGACGAGGTAGAAGATGAGCAGCGGCAGTACGCCGAGAACGAGCATCGGGAACAGTGAGGTCCAGTCGGTCGTGAACTGGCCCACGTTCCGGCTGATCTGCTGGGTGATGACGGCGTTGTCGGACCCGCGGAGGAAGTACAGCGGTCCCATGAAGTCGTTCCAGACGTTGAGGGTCGTGAGGATGGCCACGGTTGCGACGATCGGCCGCAGCAGCGGGAACACGATCGTGAAGAAGGTGCGGAGAATCCCCGCGCCGTCGATGTGGGCCGCTTCCTCCAGTTCGATGGGGATCGTTCGCGTGAACGCGTAGAAGAGGAAGATCGCGAACGGGAGGCCGGTCGAGGCGTTGATGAGGATGACCGCCAAGTGGGTGTTCATGATCCCGAGGCGGAGCACGACGTCGTAGAGTCCGAGAATCGCCATCTGGTACGGGAACATGAGTCCGGCGAGGAACACGAGGAAGACGAAGCCCGCGAACCTGCTCCGAGCCTTCCGGCTGAGCGCGTACCCCGCCATCGATGCGACCAGGATCGTGCCGGCCACGGATCCGACCGTGATGACGGCCGTATTCAGGAACGCACGCGGGTAGTCCATCTCGACGAAGGCGTTGACGTAGCGGCTGAAGTCGATGGTCGTCGGCAGGCCCAACGGCGACTCGGCAGCCTGCTGCGTCGTCTTGAACGTGTTCACGAGCAGGTAGTACATGGGCAGCAGCACCAGAACCGCGAGGATCGAGAGCGCCGTGAATGTCAGGGCCACACGGCGCCGCGTGCCTCGGATGCGCGACCGTCGGCGCGCCGGCCGGGCCGACGTGGTGGTGGAGGACGTGTCGGTGTCGGGTTCGAGCGCCGCTGTGATCGCGGGCGGGGAGGCGTGGACGGTCATGAGAGGCGAGCCTCGATTCGGCGGGAGAGTGCGAGCAGTGTCATGGTGACGAAGAGCGTGACGAGCAGGAAGAGCACGCCGTAGGCGGCGGCGTAGCCGTAGGTGCCCGCACCGAATGCGCGGTAGAGGAGGGTGAGCACGGTCTCGGTTGCGTCGCCTGGACCGCCACCCGTCAGTGCGTAGACGATGTCGAACACCTTGAACCCGGAGATGAGCCCGGTGACGACGCTGAACTGGATGGCAGGGAAGAGGCCGGGGAGCGTGATGCTCCAGAACTGCTGCCAGCCGCTCGCCCCGTCGATCGACGCGGCCTCGTACAGGTCTGGATTGATCGCCTGGAGGTTGGCGAGGTAGATGACCATCGAATAGCCGAACCATTGCCAGACCTGAGTGAGGATGATCGACCACATCGCGATGTCCGGGTCACCGAGCCAGTTGACCGGCGGGATGCCGACGAGCGCCAGGCCGGAGTTGATGAGTCCGTACTCGTTCGAGGAGAGCAGGAAGCCCCACAGGTAGCCGACGACCAGCACGCTCAGGACCGCTGGGCTGAAGAAGATCGCCCGGAAGCCGTTGCGGAACGGGATCCTGGCATTCAGGGCGACCGCGACGGGGATGGCGAGCATGTTCACCAGCACCAATGACGCGAGCGCGTACCAGAGCGAGTGCCCGATCGCGCCGAGTACCGAATCGTCGCTGAGTGCCCTGGCGTAGTTCTCGAGTCCCACGGTGGTCGTCTCGGGCCGGAAACTGCTGTCGTCGGTGAAGCTCATCGCCACGGTGCGCGCGACCGGGAAGATGAAGAAGACCGAGAACAGCAGGGCGGCCGGGACCACCATCAGGATGTAGGCGCCGTTCCGGCGGAGTGTGGTGCGCATGTGTTCCTCGTGCTCGGAGGGAGGAGAGCGCCCGAAGGCCGCGGACGCTCGCCTCCACGGGTCAGAACCGGGCGGTGTCGGCGACCTTGTCGACGTTGTCCGTGAACTGCTCCGGTGTGATCTCGCCGAGGATGAGCTTCTGCAGCTGCGAGATCACCTCGGTCCCGACGGTGCCCGAGTTGAGGCCGGCGTCCCATCGCGCGAGCGGGAATGCGACGTTTCCCTGCTCGAGCATCGGCAGGATGAGCTCGTACTCCGCCGGCAGGTCGGGGGTGACGCCCTGGAACGAGGAGAATGAACCGGGGTTCGCATCGACGAGCGCCTTCTGCACGTCGACCTGTGCGAGGGCGGCGAGCGCCGCGAAGGCGGCATCCGGATGCTCCGTGTTGGCGTTCACGCCGATCGGCTCGCCGGGGCCACCCACGAGCCAGCGGTTGTCGGCATCGGCTCCCACGTGCGAGAACACGCCGAAGGGCACGCCGGATTCCTTGAACTGCTCGTAGTGCCACGGACCGGTGATGATCATCGCGGCGCGTCCGGTCTGGAAGGCCTCGAGCGCCTGCTGCTCGGGGATGCCGAGCATCTCGGGCGTGAGGACTCCCTGGTCGATGGTCGCGGACCATTCCTCGACGGACGGCCCCCAGATCTCCCCGAGGCTCTTCTCACCGAGCGCGAAGGCGACATCGTCCTCCGCGCTCCCGGCCCCGTTCTCGTAGTACGAGTTGTTGAGGTAGCCCTCGAGCGAGTGCATCGCGCGGTCGTTGCCCTGCGCGAGGCCGAATGCGATCGGGGTGATGTCGTTGTCGAGGAAGACCTGGTTCACGTCCGTGAGCTCTTCCCATGTGGTGGGCGGCTCGACGCGGTTCTGCTGGAACAGCTCCGTGTTGTAGAAGTAGGCCGAGAACCAGCCCCAGGTCGGGATGCCGTATACCTGGCCGTCGTCATCGGTCGCCTTGAAGAGGCCTGCCTCATTGAAGCCCTCGTAGATGGAGGCGTCCTCGATGGGGAGCAGGGCCCCGGTGGTGATGAGGCTCGGGAAGTTGCCGGACGGCGTGAGGTCCGGGCCCCCACCGGACTCAATCTGCGTGTTGAGGAACGTGTTGTACTGCTCGAACTCGACGTACTCGTACTCGATCTGGACGCCCTCGGACGCCAGGTCCTCATTGGCCAGTTCGAGGCCGGCCGCGACCGTCTCCTCGGGCCACCACGCGGCGAACGTGACGGTGACCGGACCGTCCGCGGACGATTCGGAGGCGCCGCATCCGGTCAGGCTCGCGACCGCGAGTCCCAGGACCGTGACGGCGCCGAGCGTGTTGGCGAGTACTCGTCTGTGAGTCAATGTTCTTCCATTCGTCGGCGTTGACGGGATGCCGGCCGACCGCGCTGCGGGTGCCGGGAAGCGAATCGGGCTCGCGTCCCGATGACGGTAGCATACGTATCGGTTCAACTACCGATACGTATCGATAACATTCCGGCAACGCCGAGGACCAGGTCCTCAGGAGATGCGAGCGGTCGTCTCCCGCCGCGTGATCCGACGGAGCTCGACGAGCTCGCGGCGCCCGGGGTGGGCGTCGCCTCCGATCCGGTCGAAGAGGATCCGCATGCCTCGCTCGATGAGCTCGGCGGGTTCAGCGGACACGTTGGTCACGTGCGTCTCCCAGCCCGTCGCTCGGGCGTCGGTGCACATGCTCACCAGTGAGACGTCGCGGCCGACTCGCAGCCCCTCGACATCCAGCAGCTGCAGCATCCATTCGGTCACCTGTGCGGTGCGCGCGATCACGCCGAGTCCCTCGGAGCGCTCGGCGAGTATGCGCGGTCCTGCTTCGCGGATGCCCGCCCAACCCTCCTTCGCACGATCGACGACCGTGAAGCCGATCCCCCGATCGACGGCTCGCCGACGTGCCGCCTCCTGGAACTTCGCGATGAACGGAAGTTCGGCGATCTCCTCGGCAGTCTCCCCGACGACCACGACGTGGCGGTGCCCCGTGTCGGCGAGCTCGTCCACGAGCAACTCGGAGGCGTGCGCCGTGTCGAAGTCGACCGCGTCCAACCCGTACGCCTCGGCGGGGAAGCCGACCAGCACCACAGGGAGCCCCAGCGCCGCAGCGACGGGAACACGTTCGTCGTCGCGCCGGATATCCATGAGCACGAACGCGTCGCAGACCCGGCGCCCCGCTAGGCGGCGGATCCCTTCCGGCCCTTCGTCCGCCGTGCTCAGCACCACCTCGTAGTCGCGCCGACGCGCCTGCTCGACGACCGCCTCGATGTAGGGCAACGTCTCCGACAGGTCGGCGTCCGCGCCGAGGTGGACGACGAGGGCGATGACGTTGGTCTTGGACCCACGGAGTGCACGCGCACCGGCATTCGGCTGGTAGCCGAGTTCGTGCATCGCCTGCTCGACTCGCCGGCGCGTGTCCGCGGCGATGGCCCGCTTGCCCGACATGACGTACGAGACCGTGCTCTGCGACACGCCGGCGAGCTTCGCGACATCCTTGCTCGTCGGCAGCCCGCGCGGCTCTCCGTGGTTCTTGTTCATGGCGCGCCCAGCCTAGTCAGCCACGCCACGCTTCCGTCCCGCATGATGCAGCCACCCGTCGGCCAGTGCTCCCGTGCTGACCCGTCGACGATCACGGCCACATCCCGATGCGTGCGGCCTGCGAGACTTGCTGACATGCACGACTACTTCGCCGGCGACCCTCGTACCAATCGCGAGCGCATGCTGGCGGGCGATCTCTACATCGCCGATGATCCCGAGAGCTTGCGCATCATGCACCGGGCGATGACACTCACTCGCGACTACGCAGCCGCGCTCGTCGACGACATCGACTCCGCACGCAGCATCCTCTCCGATCTGCTCGGAAGCGTCGGCGACGACGTGTTCGTGCGACCGCCCCTGCACGTGGACTTCGGCGAGAACATCCACCTCGGCGACCGCGTCTCGATCAACTTCAACCTCACGGCGCTCGACGTCGCCGACATCCGTATCGGGGACGACGTGCTGATCGGCCCGAACGTCCAACTGCTCACCGCAACCCATCCGGTCGATCCGCGACCGCGGCGCGACAAGCTCGAGTCGGCGAAGCCCATCACCATCCATGAGAACGTCTGGATCGGCGGTGGCGCCATCATCGGCCCGGGCGTCACGATCGGCGAGAACTCCGTCATCGGCGCCGGCGCCGTCGTCCTCAAGGACGTGCCCGCGAACGTCATCGCGGCGGGCAACCCGGCGCGCATCCTCCGCGAGATCCCCGATTGAGCGAGGCCGGCATCGCAGTCGGACACTCGAGGCACCTCGGAGTCGGTTCCTGCCCGTCAGCACCACGCCTGGGATGCTCTTGGTGGGCGTAGATCCACCAAGAGCATCCCCGTCCGACGTCGGCTACCCGGCGGTCGGTCCGTATGCCGCGACGAACGTGAAGTAGCTCGCAGCGTCGTTCGTGTTCGCGTTGTTGCCGCCGAGCGTGACGGAGTCACCTGCGCCGACGCCCTTCGAGAAGAGCACCATGTTCGCGAGCGACCCGTCCGCCACGATCGCGCGCAGGTCGGTCTCCTCGAAGCCCTGGGCGGCGACCCACTCGGGCCACCAGGTCCCACGACCGCGTGCGTCCAACGCCACGTAGACCACGGAGTCCTTCTCGACGGAGAACTCGAGGTAGTCCGTGCCGCCGGACACGCGCTTGTCGTCGTTGGCTCCCGGGATCAGGACCGCGCCCTCCAACGCCTCCGGATAGCTCGCGAGCGGGTAGGTGCGGTCGGAGTACGGCATCACGCCGTCCTCGACCGGCCGCACCGCCTGCAGCTTCGCGGGGGCGACGACAGTGACATCCGTCGTCTCGATCGACATGGCGTCCACATCGATCGTGAACGGATCACCGGCGACCGTGACCCGCAGGCCGCTCGCGGGGTCGTCGAACTGCGCCTCCACGCTCAACTGCAGCGTGCCGTACGCGCCGCCCGAGCGGATGACGCGCCACGTGGCCGCGACGGTCTCGCCCGGGTCGAGCGACTCGACGCCGGTGTCGGTGAGTGCCTCGGCGGTCCACCCGTCGGGAAGACGCGGGGCGAGCACGAGGTCCTCGACCGGAGCCGAACCCGCGACGCCCTCGTGTGCGAAGTTCGCCGTCACGTCGACTGATCCGCCCATCTGCGGACCGACGAACGGCTCGACGGCGACCGAGACCGGTGTGCGCTGGACCTGGAGGTGGTATACGACCGTCTGGATGTCGAGGCCATGGCTGAGGTTCACCGCCACGTAGTGCCGGTCGCGGTACCAGTGCTGATCGTCGTCGAGCGTGATCGGTGCGGTCGTGAAGGTGCCGTCCGCCTCGATGGTCGCCGCGATCGGGGACGTGTCGCGGTCGACGTAGACCCGCAGCTGTCCCTGCTCCGGGAAGTCCGGATGATCGGCGAGATCGACCTTCCCTGTGATGGTGACCACGTCCCCCGGGACCGTGTGCACCTGGCCCGGCGCCGATGCGTCGGCCGCCGTGATCGAGATCGGCTCGACGCCCGGCACCGCGACAGCGGTCTCGTCGAGGAGGTCCAGCGGCGTGGTGTCGTACGTCGAGATCGCCCCCGTCGAGCGATTCACGAACGCCGCGTCCTCGACCACGAAGTCCGCGATGAACTTGTTGCGGTTGAATGCCGCCGCCGGATTCTGCGTGGAGTGCAGCACGAGGTCGCGCACGTGCACGTTCGCGACCGGAGACCGGGACACGGAGCTGGAGAAGCGGAACATCTGCGGGTTCCGGGAGGCGGGGAGGAGCTCCTCCGACGTCGAGATCCGGTCGAACCAGACGTTCCGGATCGTCGGGTCGAACGCATCGGCGTGCTCGAGGGACACCGTCTCCGGGTAGTCCGCATCGAACTCGACGATGGTCCAGTTGACGTTCTCGAAGACGCTGTCGCGCGCGTACCAGTTCTCGATCCCGCCACCGCGGTTCGAGTTCGTCTTCAGCTTGAACCCCATGATCAGGCCGTCACCGCCGAAGATCAGGTCGTGGGCGAACACGTCGCGGATGCCACCGGACATCTCGCTGCCCGCCGACACCCCTGCCGAGTTGCCGCCGTCGTTCCGGAACTCGCTGTTCCGGATGATCACGCCACTCGTCGGTTCGCGATGCTCGCGTCCGTTGGTGTTGCGACCCGCCTTGAGCGCGACGCCGTCATCGCTCACCGTGACGTGTACGTCCTCGATGACGACGTTGGTCGTGGACTCCGGGTCGATGCCGTCGTCGTTGTTCCAGCCGGACGCCTGGTACCCGGTCGTCTTGTTGCTGTAGATGTCGATGCCACGGACGAGCACGTTCTCCGAGTTCATCGGATGCACCTGCCAGAACGGCGCGTTCCGGAGCTTCACGCCCTCGATCAGGATGTTGCTCGAGTGGTTCGGCTCGATGAAGTGCGGCCGGAACGACGACGTGAGCACCGTGGCATCCGCCGGTGTGTCGATCTGCACCACCTCACCGTCGCGGATCACGGGGATCGTCGCCGGCCGCGACCCGTCGTCGGTGAAGATGCGCGTCTCGACCGGGGTGTCGTCGAAGTTCATCTGGGTGAGGACGCCCTGCTGGCCGTAGTCCGCGTCCAGCGAGCGATCCTCGACGTCGAGTTCGCCCCAGTACCCCTTCTTCCACGGACGCCAGTTCCACATGTCCTCCTGGGCGTCGAGGGTTCCTCCGCCGGTGACGGCGATGTTCTCCTGCCCGAGCGCTCGGATGAACGACGCGAAGTTGTAGATGTCCGTGCCCTCGTAGCTCGTGAGCGTGACCGGGTAGTACTCGTTGGTCTTGTTGCGCATGAACTTGACGGTGGCATCCTCCTCGATGAGCAGGTTGACGTCGCTGAGCAGGTTGATCGACCCCGAGTAGTACGCCTCGTCGGCGTTCTCCGACTCACCGGCGGGGATGCGGACCGTGCCGCCACCCGCGGACGAGCAGTCCTCGATCGCCGCGTTGATCGCGTCGCCGTAGTACCAGACGGTGCGCTCGCGGTAGACGAGCGGGGAACCCGTGTCGGCCGCGGAGCCGGACTCGTTCCCGTCGGCGTACACCTCGGTCGCCTCGCGCACCTGGTCCGCGTAGTCGTCGTCGGTGATGACGCACTCCCGCTGCGGGAACGTCGGCGTGCCGGCGTTCACCGCGCTGTCGATCTCGTCGTACCGCGCGGCATCCCAGTACTCGCCGTCCGCCGCCTCGGCATCCGGGTCATGGATGGCGACGGCGTACGAGCCCGTCGCCTTCCCGTTCTCCGCCGTCACGCCGAGCCGGTCGCCCTCGAGGACGGTGCCGATGCGTTCCGCGCCCGCGCCGTCGAGCACGACCCGGACCTGGTCCGACCCGTCCGATGCGCGCAGTTCACCGAGTATCGACGCGGCCGAGCTCCCCGGCTCGACGGTGATCGTCTTCGTGCCGACGTTGCGCACGGCTGACGTCTCGTCGGCCGCGATCACCACCGTGCCGGTCGACAGGCCCTCGATCGCGGGGTCGTCGATCGGGCCCACCAGGTGCCACGCGTCGCGCTTCTTCGCGGCGCCCGGCTCCTGGTTGCGGGTCCACCACTTCGCCTCCCAGACGTTCCCGTCGTGCACTGCACGGTCACCGGCGAGGTACACCCACGACGCCGTCCACTCGCGGATCATGCCGTGCGAGGTCTCGACCTCGGCACCGATCTCCATCCACGAGCCGTACGGGTCGCCGGGGACCTGGTTCCGGGTCCACCACTGGGCCACCCAGGTGGAACCGCCGAACTGCACCTCGTCACCGGTGAGGTAGACGAGCGAGGGGTCCCACTCGGGGATCGGCGCCTCGTCGACGGACACGTCGACGGACGTCGCGAGCGACAGGTCGTCGGGGTTGGCGACAGCTTCGGGGAGCGTGACGAGGCCGTCGACCGTGAACTGCTGCGCCGCCTCCGAGGCCGGCTCGTACGAGCTGTCCTCGACGTTCCACGCGACGTCCGCCTCCACGGTGCCGGTGGTCGTCTCGACGACGACCTGCTCGGGGAGTCCCAGCGCCACCGCGGTCTTCTCGGTGCCGTTCGGCACGCCGGTGATCGCATCTGGTGCCTGGACGGCGACGAATCGCGCCTCCTCGGGCTCCGCCTCGGTGATGGTCACGTCGTCGAAGCTCCACGTGCTGCCGTTCGCGCCGACGCCCGCGTACCCGTAGCGGTAGGTGGAGTCCTCGGCCTCGATGATCGGTGTGTCCTGGTGGTCGATGTACACCTGGATGAGGTCACCGTCGGTGACGACCTTCAGGTGATGGGGAATGCTCCAGTCGGTGTCGACCTGGGCGGTCCCCAACCGGGTGATGCTGGATCCCGCACGGTCGAGCTCGATGAGCCCGCCGTGGTTCCACGCGACGAAGTAGCCGCTGTGGTTGATGGTGTCGCTCTGCCGCGCCTTCCGGAACAGCAGCGCCGCCCAGTTCTGGCCCGACCCGTAGGAGATGTCGGCCTCGTAGGTCGCGTCCTCCCAGATCTTGTCGCTGATGGTCGACTGGTAGCGCCAGGAGTTGCTGCCGGAGCCTGCGGACTGGGTGTACCGGCCGTCGGCGGCCGACCACGAGCCGGTTCCCGGCGTCCAGTCGCCCGCTCCGTCGGCGAAGTCGTCGAAGAAGTCGCCCCCGGTGTCGAGGTCCATCGTCAGGTCGAGAGCGGTCGTCTCACCCTTGGCGACGGCGACGTCCGCGACCTCGAGGGGGACGTAGTGCTCCTTCTCGGCGGTAAGGGCGTAGCTGCCCGACAGCGCGTTCTCGATCACGTACGCGCCGTCGCCGTCGGTCGTGGCCGAGTAGCCGCCGCCGCCGGAGGCGATCGCGACCTCGACACCGGAGACGGCATCGCCGTCGCTCGTCGTGATGCGTCCGTGGATGTTGCCGACGTCGTCGGACACCTCGATCGTGAACGGCTCGCTGGTGACCCCGTTGTAGGTCGCGGTGACGCCCACGAAGCCGACGTCGACGGGCGAGAGCATGCTGCCGTCGAGCGTCGCCGACGATCCGCCGGTCGCGATGTTCCACTCCACCGCGGCGGCGTCCATGCCGTGCGGCTTGCCCTGGGCGTCGCGCCCCGCGACCAACAGGTTCTCCAGGTCGTACCCGGTGCCGCCGATGGCGAGCAGCGGTGCGTCACCCGAGAGCTCGAGCGAGGCGAGCGCGTTCGCCGCCTGCTCCTGCTCGTCGGACGTGTAGTAGCGCAGGCTGACGTCCACGCCGGGGTCGTCGAACGATGCGGGGTCGATCTCGGTGGTCGCGGGCGCCTGGTTCACGCCGACGTAGCCCATCGGGTGGTAGCCGCCCTCGGTGTAGTTCTCCATCGCGAACCGCAGGCTCGGCACGTCGCCGCCCGGGTCGAGCACCGCGAGCTGGACGACGTAGTCCTTCGTCGGGAGGGTGTCGGGAACGGTGAACGTCCCGGACTCGGTGTGCGGCTCCGGCGCGGTCTCGTAGTCGAGCACGCCGTTGCTCCAGTTGCCGTCCTTCCGGCCGTTGAACGACGCGAAGCCGCTGCCGGGCTGCCACTCGGTGATGTGGACGTCCTCGAACGTGTCGGCCCAGACCACCTCGTCGGTGTCGGGGTCGCGCAGGCTCACCTGCACGGGCCAGTCGTAGTACATCGGTGCCGAACCCGTGTTGGTGACGGTGAAGGAGACGTCGAAGGGGTCACCGGGCACGACCTGCTCCGGGTAGCTGAACTCCGACATGACGTACCGGTAGCCGAGCTCGCGCTGGATGACCTCGGCGCGGGAGTCGATGAGCGCCTTGTTCTCCAGGTAGGCCTCGCGACCCCCGGTGGCGTCGTCAGCCGTCCACCGAGAGCCGTAGCTGTAGTCGCCGACCCATGTCAGGTACGTGGCGTGGGTGTCGCGGATGGTGTTGGCGGTGTTGTGGGTGAGGTCCTCGTCGAGGTAGGTCTCCCGCACCAGCGACCCGTGGATCACGGCACCGGCGTAGTCGTAGGCCGGCTCGCCGCCGATCGCCTTCGTCGCCCAGTTGTCGGCGGTGTTCCGGTTGCCGATCGTGTCGTTGTAGTGACCGAACTGATCGGGGTTCTCCCACTGCCCGGTGTGGTGGTACCGCACCTGCACCTGCTTGTTCTGGAAGTACTCGCTGAAGTATTGCTCGATGTGCTCGGGCTCGGCGGTGCCGTGCTGCTCGCCCCACGTGCCGAAGACGCCCATCTGGATGTAGGCGACGCGGGGGTCGTCGTCCCACAGCTCGGCGAGGCGCTGCACCATGCGCTCGAGGCGGGCGTCGAACTCCGCACTTCGGAAGTCGCCGTCGGCGAGGTCGTCGGGCCAGTGGTCGCCGCCGAGCCCGTAGAACGACCCGGTGTTCCCCGACGTCTCCGCCGGGAAGCGCAGGTAGAGCCGCGGGATGACCTTGATGTTGTACTCCTCGTAGGAGCGCCAGACGCCGTCCGCGTCCTTGCCGCGCCAACGCTGGTCGAGGTAGTCCGCGATCTTGTCGATCGAGTCGCTCTCGTCGTTCTCCAGGTGGTCCCACGGGATGTACGTCATCGCCAGCGAGCCCCACGGCATGTAGTCCAGGGTCTGGTCCTCGGGGCTGGCGGGGTCCGTGGTGTTGACGAAGAAGTCCTTCTCCGACATCCCCATGAGTGGGTTCTTGATCGCCCCCGCATATTCGGTCGGGTTGACGACGGCGATGCCGGGTTCGACCTCCTCGGCGACGGCGGCGGGAGCCACCACCGCGGACAGGAGGAGTGCGCCGAGCGCGCTCCAGGCGGCGGTACTGCGGGCACGGATGCTCATGAGCGTCCTTTCATCGTTGAAGGGTCGTGCGGAGGGTGTTGCGTCGGTCGGTTCGGTCAGCCCTTGATCGCGCCGCTGGTCATGCCGGCGACGATCTGGCGGTTGAAGAAGATGAACATGATGAGCGGGGGGATCGTGATGAGCAGGATGTCCATGAAGAGGAGGTTCCACTGGTTCAGCGACTGGCTCTGGAAGTTGTAGAGCGTGAGCTGCACGGTCGCGTTCTCCTCGCCGGGGAGGAAGTAGAGCGGGCCGACGAAGTCGTTGAAGACGGTCACCGCCTGGACCACGATCACGGTGACGATGACGGGCTTCAGCAGCGGCAGCACCACGGTGAAGAACAGCCGCAGGGGCCCGGCGCCGTCGATGATCGCGGCCTCGTCGAGCTCCCTGGGGATCGTGGCCACGAATGCCCGGAACAGGAGGATGCAGAAGGAGAGGCCGAAGGTCGCCTCGATGAGGATCATCCCGGTCATGGTCTTGAAGAGCCCGATGCCCTGGAGCACCCAGATCGTCGGAACGACCGCGGGCGGGACGATCAGTCCGGCCAGCACGAAGAAATTGATGACGTGGTTCCAGCGCGAGGGGCGGCGCTGGAGGACGTATCCGACCATGGCGGCGAAGACCACCATGATCGCGACGCTGATGACCGTGAGCGTGATGCTGTTCACGAAGGCGCGGGCGAGCACGTAGTCGCGCGCCTCCCAGACCGCGATGAAGTTCTCCCACAGGAACCACCCCTGCTGCGGCAGCGAGAACTGGAGCAGCGAGGCCTCCTGTGGCGACTTCGCCGCGGTGAGGAAGATGAACGCGAAGGGGACGATGAAGACGACAACGGATGCCACGATCGCCGCGATCCCGATGAGATAGCGCTGCGAGAACCGGCGCAGTGACATGGGCCGTCGTGCGGGGCGAGTGGCCGCGCCGTCCGCCGTGGTGAGGGTTCGAGTGAGCGTCATGCTTCCACCTGCCGGCGGTTGAGGATGTAGAAGATCGGGACGATGATCGCGGTGACGACGAGGAAGAGCACCACGTTGCCCGCGGTCGAGAGGCCGTAGAACCCTGCCTGGTACTGCTTGTAGATCACCGAGGCGATGACATCGCTGGTGAAGCCCGGCCCGCCCTTGGTCATGGCCCAGATCAGTTCGAACGAGCGCAGGCCACCGATCAGCGAGAGCAGGATGACCGTCGCGGTGGCGGGCTGCACGAGCGGCAGGGTGATGTTGCGGAAGCGGCTCCAGGCACCGGCGCCGTCCATCTTCGCGGCCTCGTAGTACTCCTGGGGGATCGCGACGAGGCCCGCGATGAAGATCAGCGTGGCGATGCCGACGCCCTTCCACACGTCCACGAGCGCCACCGAGAACAGCGCCCAGGCCGGGTCGGTGAGCCAGGCCGGCCCGTCGATGCCGATGACGGCGAGCGCCTGGTTGATGAGCCCGTCGAACGGGTCCATCAGCACCTTGAAGGTGATGCCGACGCCGATCGTGGAGACGAGCACCGGGAAGAACATGGTCGCCCGCAGGTAGCCGCGTCCGAGAAGCGGAATGGTGAGCAGCAGCGCCAAGGCGAGTCCGAGCACGACCTTCAGCGCGGAGGTCGTGAACCCGTAGACGAAGGTGTTCGTGAAGCCCTGCACGAGCATGGGCTCGTTGAAGAACGCGACGAAGTTGTCGAAGCCGATGAACTCGACGTCGAACAGGGTCCAGCGGGTGAGGCTGAAGTAGAACGACGCGAAGGTCGGGATGGCGAAGAGCACGATGTACAGCGCCGCGGTCGGGATGTAGAACCAGCTCGGGTAGTGGCTCTTCATCCGTCGCCGACGGGCTCGTGCCGACGTCCTCGGCGCGTCCGGCGCCTGCTCCGGTGCCCGCGCGGGGGCCGGAGGCGTCGCAACGGTGGTCATGCGATCTCCCTCGTCGTCGTGGGGTGGGGTCGCGCCGCCCGTCGAGCGGCGCGACCCCGAGGCATCCGGCTGCCTACCAGCCCTCGATGCCCAGCTGCTGGGCCTGCTTCTTCACGTCCTCGTCGTAGAGGGCGGCGCCGTCCTCGGCCGAGCGGATGCCCGAGCCGACCTCGACCGCGAAGTTCTCGAGGCTCGGTCCCTTGATCGGGGAGAGGAACTCGAGGGCGGGTGCGGTCGCACCGGTGTCGAAGTAGGACTGGATCTCCGCGACCATCGGCGCCGAGTCCGCCGGGACCTCGCAGTTGCTGGTCACGAACGGACCGGCCGCCGTGCCCTGCGCGTTCTGGATCTCGCAGCCCTGCTCGGAGTTGATGAACGCCACGAGCTGCTTCGCCGCTTCGAGCTCTGCACCCTCGGTCGTGTTGGGGATGTAGACCGCGTTCGGCTGCCAGACGGTCAGCGCGGTGTTCGCCGCGTCGTCGGCCGGCAGGGCGAAGATGCCCACGTCGCCGACCGCGTCGGGAAGGTTCTGCTGGATGTTCGGGAGCGCCGCGCCCGAGAGCATCGGGTACATCGCTGCGGTGCCCTCGCCGACCGCGCGGATCGCCTCGTCGTTGGTCGCCGAGGCGAAGTCCTCGTTGAGCAGACCGGCGTCGTGGACCTCCTGCAGGTGCTGGAAGCCGGCGAGCGCGGGCTGGTCGGCGTACTTCGCGGCGTTCGCGGTGTAGTCGTCGGCCCAGTCGGGGTCGGCGGTGTTCACGTTGGCGAAGTCGGCCAGGATGAACAGCTGGCTCGTCCAGGTGTCACCGAAGGCCTGCTGGACGGGAACGACCCCGTCGCCCTCGGCCTTGATCTGCTCCGCCACCTCGAGGAACTCGGACCAGTCGGTCGGCACCTCGAGCCCGAGCGACTCGAAGACGGGCTTGTTGTAGATCACGCCGCCGGCCTGCGAGGTGCTGACCGGCGCGCCGTAGAGTCCGTCATCGGTCGAGACGACGCGCTTGAAGTCGTCGGTGAGGCTGTCGACCCACTCCTCGTCGGAGAGGTCCACGAGCGTCTGGCTGGGGTTCAGCGCCTGCAGGAGCGAACCGCTGTTGTAGTAGAAGACCTCGGGCATCTCGCCGGTCGCGAGCTTGGTCTTGATCAGGTTGTCGCCCTCGGTGCCGCCGGGCTGCGCCTCGTGCGTGACGGTGATCTCGGGGTACTCGGCCTGGAAGGCCTCGATCATCCCGGTCGCGAGGTTCACGGTGACCTCGTCGTTCGGCGTCAGCCAGGTGATCTCGACGGTGCCGTCGGATGAGGCGCCGCCGCCGTCGGTCGCGCATGCCGCGAGCGATCCGGTGATGAGGGCCGCGCTCGCGAGGGCGATGCCCGTGCGCAGCAGTCGGGTGCGTGAGTGCATTGCTTACCTCCTTGTAAGAAGTTCGGTACTTGGTGCTCGAGTGGAACCGCCGACCCTCGGGTTGATGATCAAATGAACCGTTCCATTTCGATCGCTGACGCTAGCACCCGACGACCGATCGGTCAACTGTGAGCCGATCAAGTCTGCGTTTTGGCGCCTCAATGCGACGGCCCACTCCTGAGACCTCATGGATCGGCTCATTTGACACGGACTCGTGGAGCACGCATTATGAAACCGTTCATTTGCGTGTTCATCATCCACGCACCGGTCGCGATCCGTCGAAGGAGATGCATGAGCACGACCGCCACGGTGACGAGCCTGCGCCCGGAGTACGGGGGACTCGGTCGATGGACTCCGACCGCGCGCCCGCGCCTGAGCTGGAAGACCACGACCGCCGCCCGCGGGTGGGTGCAGAACGCCGCCCAGGTCGCCGTCCTCCGAGATGGCGTCGAGCACGTCCACGGGTTGCACGGGAGCGACTCCGTGCTGGTCGCCTGGCCGTTCGCACCGCTCGCAGCCCGTGAACAGGTGCAGGTGCGCGTCCGGGTGCACGGCACCGACGGCTGGTCCGACTGGAGCGATCGCGTGGAGCTGGCAGGCGCGTTCCTGCCCGACGGCGAGTGGTCCGCGCAGATGATCGGCGCCCCGGAGGGCCCGCCGAAGCAGCCGGCGCTGCTGCACCGCGAGTTCACCCTGAGCCGGCCGGTCGCGCGAGCGACCCTGTACGCGACCGCGCGAGGTGCCTACCAGGTCAGCGTGAACGGCGTCGCCGTCGACGACCAGGAGTTCAAGCCCGGCTGGACGAGCTACCGCTGGCGGCTCGTCCACGACACGACGGATGTCACGCAGATGCTCGCCGACGGGCCGAACGCGATCGGCATCGAGCTCGCCGGCGCCTGGTTCACCGAGAGCTACGTCTCGACCACGCCGGGCCGCGGGCACTTCGGCGACCACCCGTCCGTCGCCGCCCAGCTCGTCATCGAGTACGCCGACGGCACCGCCGAGACGGTGGCCACCGACCACGCGTGGTCGTGCACGACGCGCGGCCCGCTCCTGACGAGCGGGATCTACCACGGCGAAGACTACGACGCACGACGCGATCTGGACGACTGGGCGCGTCCGGGCCTCGACGCCTCGTCCCCGGACTGGACGCCGGCTCGGGTCTTCGACGACCGTGCGCCCGTGCCCGTGGCACGGACCGGGCCGCCCGTACGGGCCACCGCGAAGCTCCCGGTGGCGGAGGTCCTCACGACTCCAGCAGGGCGGGTCGTCCTCGACTTCGGCCAGAACCTCGTCGGCCGTGTCCGCTTCCGGGTCCGGGGTCCGCGCGGCACCCGCATCACCCTCCGCCACGCCGAGGTGCTCGAGCACGGCGAGCTCGGCACCCGACCCCTGCGCGGTGCACGGGCGACCGACACGTACACGCTCGCCGGCCACGAGGGCGGCGAGGTGTCGGAACCGCGCTTCACGTTCCACGGCTTCCGCTACGTCGAGGTCGAGGGATGGCCGGGCGACGTCTCCCCGCACGACTTCACGGCCGTCGTGCTCGGTTCGGACATGGAACGCACCGGCTGGTTCGAGAGCTCGAATCCGCTGCTCGACCGCTTCCACGAGAACGCCGTGTGGGGCATGCGGGGCAACTTCCTGTCGGTGCCGATGGACTGCCCGCAGCGCGATGAACGGCTCGGCTGGACGGGGGACATCCTCGCCTTCGGGCCCGCCGCCACCTTCCTCTACGAGTGCAACGGCTTCCTCGCGTCGTGGCTCGAGGACGTATGGATCGAGCAGGCGCAGAACGGCGGCGTCCCGCCGTTCGTCGTGCCCAGCGTGCTCGAACTCGATCCCGCCGCCGCGTGGGGCGATGTCGTGACCGTCCTGCCCACGGTGCTGCGCGAGCGGTTCGCCGACACCACCCTGCTCCGCCGCGCGTACCCGGGGATGCGCGCCTGGTGCGGCCGGATCCTTGCGCTCGCCGGCGACAACCATCTCTGGGAGGACGGGTTCCAGTTCGGTGACTGGCTCGATCCGGATGCCTCCCCGGACCACCCCGGCGACGGCAAGACCGACCCGGACCTCGTCGCCACCGCGTTCCTGCACCTCTCCCTGCGCCTGACCGCCGACGCCGCGCTCGAGTGCGGCCTCGATCGCGACGCCGACCGGTACCGCGAGCAAGCCCGTGCGGTGCGGTCCGCCTTCCTCACGACGTTCTCAACCGCCCGTGGGCGCCTCATGTCGGACTCCCCCGCCGCGTACGCCATCGCGATCGCATTCGGCCTCCACGCCGACGAGCGCCAGCGACTCGACTTCGGCGACCGGCTCGCGCACCTGACCCGCGCGGGCGGCTACCGGATCCGCACCGGCTTCGTCGGCACGCCCCTGATCCAGGATGCCCTCACGGACACGGGTCACGCGGCGGCGGCCGCGCGCCTCATGCTCCAGACGGAGCACCCGTCGTGGCTCCACCCGGTGACCCTCGGCGCGACGACGATCTGGGAGCGGTGGGACTCGATGCGCGACGACGGCAGCATCAACCCCGGCGAGATGACCTCGTTCAACCACTACGCCCTCGGTGCCGTCGTCGACTGGATGCATCGCCGGTTGGCCGGTCTCGCGCCTGCGGAGCCCGGGTACCGCACGCTCCGGATCGCGCCGCTCGTCATCGACGGGCTCGACCACGCCCGTGCCGCCCACGAGACCCCGTACGGCCGGGCCGAAGCCGGGTGGACCCGCGCAGGGGACGACGTGACCGTGACCGTGGTCGTGCCGCCGAACGCCATTGCCGAGGTGCTGCTCCCCGACGGCCGGAGCGCACGCGTCGGATCCGGTACCTCCGCATGGACCGTTCGCGTCGCTGGCGCGAATGACGAGTCGCCACGCCTGCACCTCGACAGCCCCCTCAGCGAATTGATCGACGACTCCGAGGCGTACCAGTACGTGCGGCGGGTCGTCGAGGCACACGCTCCCGGCGAGCTGGACGAGTACGTGCACCACACCAAGTGGACGCCGGGTCGTCGCATCCGCGACGCCTTCCGCTACGCGCCGCTCGACTTCGTCGACACTCTGGGCGACGCGCTCCGACGGTTCCGCGCAACGGACGACGCGATTCGCACGGACATCGCGACGGTGGAATCGGCCCGCACGACGGGTCCCGTACCTGCGATGCTGGAGACCTCATGAACGCGAAGATCGGCATCCGCGAGGTCGCGGCGCACGCGGGCGTCTCCCTCGGCACGGTCTCCAACGTGCTCAACGGTCTGCCGAGCGTGACCCCGCGCAACGCGGACAAGGTCCGTCGCGCGATGGACGAGCTCGGGTTCGTGCCGAACGCCAACGCGCGCCAGTTGCGCGCGAGCAAGACCAACTCGATCGGCATGGTCGTGCTCAACATCGCCAACCCCTTCTTCGCCGAGGTCGCGCACGACGCCCAGGGCGTCGCGGAGTCGCACGGCACGGACATCGTCATCGCCAGCAGCGACCAGGAGCAGTCGCGCGAGGACCGCTACCTCGGCATGTTCGAGGAATCGCGCGTACGCGGCCTCATCGTCGCACCGGTCAACGGCGTCACCCAGCGGATGCAGCAGGTGGCCGCGCGTGGAACGCCGATCGTGCTGCTCGACGAGCACGTCGATGCCGCACGCTTCTGCTCGGTCTCGCTCGACGGCACGGTCGGCGGCTACACCGCCGCTCGACACCTCATCGACCTCGGGCGCCGGCGCCTGGGCTTCGTCGGCGGGCCACTGCTGCAGGTGGCCGACCGCGTCAGCGGCGTGGGCAAGGCCATCGCAGAGTCGCCCGGCGCGATCCTGGCCATGTTCGAGACCCCGGACCTGACGGTCGAGCAGGGCCGCGCCGCTGCCCACCGCATCGCCGCCCTGCCGGAGCGCGACCGCCCCGACGGCGTGTTCGCGGGCAATGACCTCGTCGCGCTCGGGCTCCTGCAGGGGCTCGCCGAGCAGGGCATCTCGGTTCCCGACGACATCGCCCTCGTCGGCTACGACGACATCGACTACGCCCGCACCGCGGCCATCCCGCTCACATCGATCGCGCAGCCGCACTCCCGCATCGCCGAGGAGGCGATCCGACTCCTCCTCGAGGAGGAATCGGACTCCGGCGGCGCCCATCAGCATCAGGAGGTCCGCCTCACGCCCGAGCTCGTCGTTCGCGCGAGCACGGTCTCGCGACCGACCCCTCGGTGACGCTCGCCGACACCCCGCCAATGCACGGTGACGAGGGGATCGTCATCCTGGCCGCTAGCCCGAACGGGCAAGTGTAAGCCCGATCTGGGCTCGCCGCCGTCCGCAGTCCGCGTGCTGCCGAGGCGCCGCAGCAGGTCGGACAGCCGCTGTCCACCCCCTGCCGATTCTCGGGTTCGCGGAGTAGCTTCGCGCTGATGACCTCCCCAGGACCCGTCGACACGGCGCACGCCGCCGGCGACGAACCACTGCTCGACGGGCGCTACCGCGTCGGGCCGCTGCTCGGCCGTGGCGGTATGGCCGCCGTGCACCGCGCCGACGACGTCATGCTCGGCCGCACGGTCGCGGTCAAGCTCTTCGACGCGGTCGCCGGCGGCATCGACGACGCGCAGCGCCGCGAGTCCGAGATCGCGCTGCTCGCAAGCGTCACCCACGCCCACCTCGTCACGTTGTACGACGCCGGCACCGACGTGGCCACCGGCCGCGAGTACATCGCCATGGAACTCGTCGACGGCGTCGACCTCGCGACGGAGCTGCAGTCGGGCCCGCTCGCGGCCGACGACGCCGCGCGCCTGCTCACCGACATCGGCGAGGCCCTGCACGTGATCCACGGGCGCGGCATCGTGCACCGCGATGTGAAGCCGGCCAACGTCCTGCTCGACCGCACCGCGCTGCCCCCGCGTCGCTGGCACGCGAAGCTGGCCGACTTCGGCATCGCGCGGCTCACGGATTCGTCGCGCGTGACGAGCACGGGCGCACTCGTCGGCACGGCCGCATTCCTCAGCCCCGAGCAGGTGCGCGGCGAGGTGCCCGGCCCGCCGAGCGATGTCTACGCGCTCGGCCTCGTGGTGCTCGAGGCGCTCACGGGCACGCGCGCCTACCCCGGCGACGCGCTCGAGTCGGCCGCGGCGCGGCTGCAGCGCGATCCGGTGGTGCCCGACGAGCTCGGCGATGAGTGGGTGGCGTTGCTGCGGTCGATGACCGCGCGCGAGCCCGCCGGGCGGCCGTCGGCGGCCGAGGTGGCACAGGCGGGCTCGGCCCTGGCATCGTCGATCGCCGAACGCGCGGACGCGGTGGCCGACCCGACGGGGAACCCACCTGCCGGGGGCGGTGCGGATGCCACTGAGGCCCAGCCGCTCCCGACGACGGCGATGGCTTCGACGACGGATGCCACGCGCACACCTGCCACCGACGACCCGATCGCCACGCGGGCGCTCCCGCCGATCGCGGGCGAACCGGATGCGGCGTCGCGGCGACCCGCGCGCGGTCGGCGCCGCAGGCGGCAGCTGCGACCGTTCCTCTGGGCGGGTGTCGCCGCCGCGGTCGTCCTGGTCGGTGTGGTCTCCGCCCTCGTCCTGACCCGGCCGGCGCCCGAGGCGACGCCCGCAGCGCCGGACCTCCCCGCGATCGAGGGCGATCTGGGCGTGCACCTCGAGCACCTGATGGACACGGTGACGCCATGACCCGGATGCACGCACGCGGCGTGGCCGCATTCCTGGCGACCGGTGCGCTGGTCTGGGTGCTCGCGGGCTGCGCGCCCACCCCCGCCCTCGACTCGGCGACCGGCGAGACACTCCAGACCGGGGTCGTCGAGATCGCCGCGCGCGCCGACGCGGGCGACCTGAGCGGGGCGCTCGCCGAACTCGACCTGTTCGAGGAGGAGCTCGCCGCGGCGGCCGATACGGGGAGCATCGACGCCGAGCGCGAAGCCGAGGTGCGCGAGGCCATCGCGATGGTGCGCGCCGACCTCGAGTCCGCGCTCGCCGAGCAGGAGGCGGCCGAGGCGGATGCGGCCGCCGAGGAGTCGGCGGACGCCGAGCCCGCGAGCGGCGACGGGGACTCCGGCCAGGGCGCCGCCACCGAGCCCGACGTCAGCGGGCCCGACGACGGCGAGTCCGGCAACAGCGGGCCCGGCAACAACAACGGCAACGGCAACGGGAACAGCGGTTCCGGCAACAACAACGGCAACGGGAACGGGAACGGCAACGGCAACGGATGAGTTCGCCCCGGCTGCGCAGGTGCACGTCGACGGTTAACCTCGAACGGTGACGTCCGAGACCGAGGAGCCGGAGGGCGCTGCGGATCCGGCCACGACACCCCTGCCGGCGCAGGACGCCGCCGGTGCGGAGGCGGACGCCCCGACGCAGCTGCTGCCCGGGTTCTGGACCGAGGGCATGGACGAGCCACCGGCGGCCGACCCCGCCGCTGCGGCCGGCGCCGCGACCCGTCGCGAGGCGCGTTCGGGCGAGCGCCGCCGACGCGCACTCGTGGTCTGGGGGCGGCGGCCGGCGTCGCGCTGCTGGTCGTCGTGGGCTCGATCCTCGCCGTGCCCGCGCTGATCGGTTCGGTCGGCATCTCCGAGGCCGAGGGCGTGCGGGGGACGATCGGCAGTTCGGGATCCGTCCCGACCCCGACGCCCGAACCCACTGCGGAGGACGAGCCGGCCGGCGATCAGGCAGAGGCGCCGTCGGACGGACCCACCGAGCCGACGGACGACCCCGCGGATGCCGACACCGACCCGAGCACGGGCACGGGCACCGGCGGCGACGCCGGCACCGGCGGTACGGGCGACACCGGCGGCGCCACCGGCGGCTCGGGCGGGGGAACGACCGATCCCACCCCCACCACGGCGCCGGACGAACCGGCCGACGACGAACCGGGCAACAACGGCAACGGCAACGGGTGGGGGCCCGGCGGCAACCCCGACAAGGGCAACGGCGGCGGCTGAGTCGGCACCGCTCCGGGCGCGCGATCCGCGTCAGCCCAGGTCGACCTCCACCTCGTGCCGCAGGTCGCCGCGCGAGAACCCCACCTGCACGGTCAGCGAGCCGGTCGGATGCCGCATGGCGCCGCCTGAACGCGTCGCCAGCGCCGCGGTGTCGACCTCGACCGCGACCGTGCGCCGCTCGCCCGGTTCGAGTCGCACCGCCGCGAAGCCGGCGAACGCGAGCGTCTCGCCGTGCGCGGGCCGCGCGTAGAGCTGCACCACGGCCTTGCCGCCCCGATCGGGACCGCACGTCAGGTCGACGTGCACCGAGCGACCGACAACGCGCGCCCCGGGGCTGCCGATCGTCGCGTAGCCGAGGCCGTGCCCGAACCAGTAGGCGGGCTCCGCACCGACCCGCTCGAAGCCGCGGTACCCCACGTCGACGCCCTCGAGCAGCTCGAGCACGCCGTCGGCGTCGACGCGCGACTGCGGCAGCCCGGCCCGGCCGGCCGGCCACGTCACCGGCAGCCGCCCACCGGGCTCGTCACGCCCCGACAGCACGCGCGCGAGCGCCGGGGCGAACCGCTCTCCGCCGTGCCCGACGTGCAGGAGCGCCGACACCCGGTCGCGCCACGGCGCGTCGATCGGGCCCGAGCCGTGCGTCACGACCACGACCGGGCGGCCGGTCGCGACGGCCGCGGCGATGAGGTCCTCCTGGCCGGCGGGCAGGCGCAGCCCGTCGGAGTCCATGCCGGCACCGGTGGCGCGGCCCGCGAGTACCACGACGGCATCGGCAGCGGATGCCGCCTGCGACACCGCCCGCACCGCGGGCTCCCACGGCGTCACGCCGAGCGACAGGTGCGGCACCATGCCGATGGGCGGCAGCACGAACGCCGGCCCGCTGCGGTACCGCACCACCAGCATCCGCTCGCGGTCGGATGCCGGGATCGCGACGCGCAGGACGAACGCGGGCCCAGCCAGCAGCGGCGAGGCCTCGCGCACCCCCGACGCGACGACCTCCCCGTCGAGCAGCACGTCGGCCACGCCAGCGAACTCGAGCGCCGCGACGGCGGGCCCGAGCTGCGGCGGCAGCACCGCCGTCAGCTCCGCGCTCCAGGGCGCATCGGGGTCGTCCGGATCGGTCGTGAGCCGGGCAGCGTCGAGGTCGAACTCGCGGCGCCCCGAGGCATCCGTCACCACCGCCTCGAGACCCACGCAGTCCTCGGCACGCAGGGCCGGCAGCGGCACGTCGGGCAGGCCGCCCGCGTGCGACGACACGAGGAGACCCTCGGCGGCGAGGCACGCGTCGAGGTCGGGCAGCCGCCCATCGTCGAGCGCGACACCCGCCGACCCGCCCACCACGAGCCGGTGGCGCACCTCCTCGCCGCCGATGAGCGCGATGCGCGTGCCGCGCGCGAACGGCAGCACCCCGTCGTTGCGCAGCAGGGTCGCCCCCTCGACGGCGATCGTCTCGGCGGTGTCGAGCGCCGCCGGCGTACCGAGACCCGACGCATCGACTCCCCGGTCGCCGGACGCAGCCCGACCTGATCGGCCGCGGCACGCACGTGCGCGCCGATGCCGGCGACGAGTTCGTCTGACGCGGCCGACACCATCGCGGGGGTGCGCTCGGCGAGCGGCGGCGGGCCGGGCAGGTCGATCGCCGGCAGATCGATACCTGCGGCGAGCGCCGCCTCGGCATCACGCACTGCGAAGAGGAAGTCGGGCATCAGCGCACCGGCGAATCCCCATTCGGTGCGCGGCACCCGCAGCAGTTCGGGCGACTGGCTGCAGTACTCCCCGTTGACGCGCACATACGAGGCGAGCAGCATTGCGACCCCGTGGTCCTGCACCGCCCGGCGGAACGGCTCGAGGTGCACCTCGTGCAGCGCGCGCTCGTCGATGCGCACGTCGCGTGCGTCGGTGCGCGCACCGTACGGCCCGTCGCCGGTGCGGAGGGTCTCGCGGTCGTGGGCGGCGAAGTGCTTCCCGACGGCGATCGCACCGTACGCGTGCACTCCGCGTGCGATGCGCCCGCCGAGCGCACCGACGAGCAGCGGCGCCTCGCCCAGGCACTCGCCGTTCCGCCCGCCGTGCGGGTCCCGCACCACGTCGAGCACGGGCCCCAGCAGCACGTTGCAGCCGGCCGCGCGCAGCTCCGCGCCGAGCACGTCGCCGTACCGTTCGGCGAGCTCGGTGTCGAAGGTCGCCGCGAGCGTGATGCCGCTCGGCAGTGCGGTGGCGCCCTCGACCCCGCGGATGCCGCAGGGCCCGTCGGCGTACACGAACGGCGTCAGGCCGCCGCCGGCGAAGTCGTTCAGTGCGAGTCGGCGATCCTCATCGATGCTCACGGGCACCTCCCGGTTCCGGACAGCGTAGCGACCGGATGCCGCGGTCCGCACGCCCCCGAACAGGCGGCGAGCGGGCTCAGCCGCGCCCGGTGAACCGCTCCATCGAGGAGTACACGCCGAACCCGTCGCCGATGACACGGTCGAACACGCGCACCGGCAGCACGGCCCGCAGCACGCGCGAGAGCCCGACGCTCCACGGCAGCTGGACGAGCGGGCGGCCTGCGATCATGCCCTTCCAGACCCGATCCACCACGACGACGGGCGCGAGCACCGGCGCGAGCAGCGGACCGCGGGCACCGGCGAACATGCCGGTCGACACGTAGCTCGGCGTGACGGTGGTCACTCGTACGTGGTCGTGACCGGCCTGCTCCAACTCGATGCGCAGCGAGTCGCTCCAGCCGATGACCGCCGCCTTCGACGCCGCGTAGACCGCCATGCGCGGGTTCGCGAGCGTGCCCGCCGCCGACGCGATGTTCACGATGCGCGCCGGGCGCCGGGACGCGATCATGCCGGGCAGGAACTCGCGGGCGATGTACATGGGCGCGAGCGTGTTCACCCGCATGGTCGCGCGGGTGTCGTCGCCCGAGTCGGTCTCCCAGAAGTAGCGGTTGCCGCGCACGATGCCGGCGTTGTTCACGAGCACGTCCGGCGTGCCCGCTGCCCGGCGCACCTGGTGCGCGGCCTTCGCGATCGCGCCCAGGTCGCCGACGTCGACCACGTACGAGCGCACCTGCGTGCGACCGCGCGCGACGGCCCCGAGCTCGCGCGCCGTCTGGGCGAGGGCGGCCGAGTCGCGGTCCCAGAGGGTGACGGATGCGGCGCGTTCCGCGATCGCTCGCGCGGCGTACATGCGCCCCATGCCGCCCGCGGCTCCGGTGATGAGGATGTGGGCTCCGCGCGCGGTTCGAGGCATCCCCCATTCTGCCGCCGGATCGGTGCACCGGGCGCGCCCGCGACGACGAGGCATCCGCCGCATACCCCTGGCGTGTGTTACGTCGTGTTCCGGGCCGGCCTGACACGGGCGGGCCCCGCGTCTACCTTCGAAGATGTCCCGATCAACGACCTGCGGAGCCACACCATGAGCACCTCGACCGTCGCACCGATCGCCGGTCTCGGCGAGGTGCCCAACCACGCGTACGGCGTGCGGTTCGACGACCTCGGCCGGGCGTTCCCGGCGGCGGGAGGCGAGCAGCGCCAGGTGCTCCGCGACGTCGAGATCGAGGTCGAGCCGGGCGAGATCCTGGCGATCCTGGGGCCGAGCGGATGCGGCAAGTCGACGCTGCTCCGCATCGCCGGCGGGCTCGACGCGCCGACGTCCGGTTCCGTGACCATCGACGGCGTTCCCGTCGACCGCTACGACGCCCGCTGCGCCGTCGGCTTCCAGGAGCCGCGGCTGCTCCCCTGGCGCAGCGTCGCCGCGAACATCGCGCTCGGCCTGCCCCGCGGCACCGCCAAGGCCGAGGGCCGCGCGGTCGTCGAGCGCCTGATCGAACTGGTCGGCCTGGCCGACTTCGCCGACCACCGCCCGCGCGAGATCTCGGGCGGCATGGCGCAGCGCACCTCGCTCGCCCGTGCGCTCGCGCGCAACCCCGGCGTGCTGCTGCTCGACGAGCCGTTCGGCGCACTCGACGCGCTCACGCGCCTGAAGATGCAGGACCTCCTGCTCGACGTGCACGCGGCCGCCCCGACCACGGTGCTGCTCGTCACGCATGACGTCGACGAGGCGCTCCAGCTCGCCGACCGCATCATCCTGCTCGGCAACGACGGCGGTGCCCCCGGCGCCGACATCCGCCAGACCGTCGTCGTGCCGGGCCACCGCCCGCGCGACCGCGGCTCGGCCGAGCTCGCAGAACTCCGCGGCCGTCTCCTCGACGGCCTCGGCATCGACCGCCACGGCTCGGCCCGCGGCGTCGAGGTCACGAAGACCATCCCGCACTACCCCTACTGACCCGCACCACCCCACCGACCGGCGATGGAGCCGCGGGCGATCCCCGCTGCATCCGGCCGAGACGACCACACAGCACACCTGCACCCAGAGAAGGAAGCACCCCCATGGCACGCACGAAACTCCTGACCCTCGCGGCTGCGGCCGCGGCATCCGCCCTGCTGCTCACCGGCTGCGTCGCGGGCGAGAACAGCGGCTCCTCCAGCGAGGGCACCGGCGACGGCTTCGAGGGCCAGAGCCTGAACATCGACTTCGCGACCTACAACCCGCTGAGCCTCATCATCAAGGACCAGGGCTGGCTCGAGGCCGAGGGCCTCGACGTCACGTGGATCCAGTCCGCCGGCTCGAACAAGGCCAACGAGGCGCTCCGCGCGGGCGCCATCGACGTCGGCTCGACCGCCGGTTCGGCCGCGCTGCTCGCCCGCGCCAACGGCTCGACCATCAAGCTCGTCGACATCTACTCGCAGCCCGAGTGGTCGGCGCTGGTCACCCTGCCCGACAACGGCATCTCGAGCGTCGAGGACCTCGTCGGCAAGAAGGTCGCCGCGACCAAGGGCACCGACCCGTACTTCTTCCTGCTCCAGTCGCTCGAGGCCGAGGGCGTCTCGATCGACGACATCACGGTCGAGAACGTGCAGCACGCCGACGGCTGGGCCGCGCTCCAGAACGGCTCGGTCGACGCGTGGGCGGGCCTCGACCCGATCATGGCCGGTGCCGAGGTCGACGGCGCGGAGCTGTTCTACCGCAACGTCGACTTCAACTCCTACGGTGCGCTGAACGCCACCGAGGACTTCATCGAGAACCGTCCCGAGCTGCTCCAGCTCGTGATCGACGCCTACGAGTCGGCACGCGTCTGGGCGCAGGAGAACCCGGAGGAGACCGCCGAGATCCTCGCCGAGGTCGCGAGCCTCGACGTGTCGATCGCGCAGAAGGTCATCGACGAGCGTTCGAACCTCGACGTCTCGGGCATCCCCGGCGACGCGCAGCTCGACCTGTTCGCGAAGATCGGCCCGGTGTTCGTCGAGCTCGGCGACGTCGCCTCGCAGGACCAGGTCGACGAGGCACTCGCCACGCTGATCGACGCGTCCTTCGCCGAGGCCGCCGACTCGAGCCGCTTCGGCGGCTGACGCCAGCTGGCATCCTGAGGAGCGCCGAGCGATGACCACCACGACGACGACCGACCGGGCACGACCGGACGACCGCGACGGGGAGCGTCATCGCTCGGCGCATCCGCGCACCACCCCCGAACCCACCACGACCACGACCGCGAGGAGCGCCGGCATGACACAGCAGACGACGGATGCCCCGAGCCGGCCCGCGCCCGCAGCCGCGCGCCCCGCTGCGCCGACGCTCGGCCGCCGACTCGTCGACCGCAAGTGGTTCGTGATCGTCGGCGGGGCGATCATCCCCGTCATCGTGCTGCTCACCTGGCACCTGGTGTCGGAGAACGGCATCGTCCCGACCTCCCAGCTGCCGAGCCCGACGATGGTCTGGCTCGCGCTCATCGACCTCATCGAGCGCGGCCTGTTCTGGCAGTACGTCGCGATCTCGACCCAGCGCGTGCTCATCGGCTTCGCGATCGGCGCGACGCTCGGCCTGCTGTTCGGCGCGATCGTCGGCCTGTCGAAGCTCGGCGACATCCTGCTCACCCCGACCCTCGGCGCCCTGCGCGCCGTGCCCAGCCTCGCCTGGCTGCCGCTGCTGATCCTCTGGCTGAAGCTCGGCGAGGAGTCGAAGATCACGCTGATCATCATCGGCTCGTTCTTCCCCGTCTACACCGTCGTCGCGAGCGCGCTGCGCCACGTCGACCGGCAGCTCATCGAGGCCGCCCGCGCGTTCGGCCTGCACGGCACGCGCCTGTTCGGCACCGTGCAGCTGCCCGCCGTCATCCCCGAGACCATCGCGGGCCTGCGCCTCGCGCTCGCCCAGGCGTGGCTGTTCCTCGTCGCCGCCGAACTGCTCGGCGCGTCGATGGGGCTCGGCTTCCTGTTGACCGACTCGACGAACACGGGCCGACTCGACCGCACGTTCCTCGCGATCATCCTGCTCGCCGTGATCGGCAAGCTCTCCGACTCGCTCATCGGCGTGTTCGAGCGCTGGGCCGTGCGCCGGTGGACCTGATCGCCGCACCCGCACCACGCACCGACAGGACCCGCATGACCCTCGACGCCCTGCTCCACGAGGAGCGTCGCTTCGCGCCCCCGCACCGTTCGCCGACGCGGCGAACGTGACCGCCGCCCACGCCGACGCGCTCCACGCCGCGGCCGCCGCCGACCCCGTCGCGTACTGGGCCGAGCAGGCCGCGCGCCTCGACTGGGCGGAGCCCTGGCACACGACGCACACGTGGCATCCGGCCGCCCCGACCGCCGACGGCGGGCTGACCGTGCCCCGCGCCGAGTGGTTCGCGGGCGGGCGCCTGAACGTCGCCGTGAACTGCGTCGACCGCCACGTGGCCGCGGGTCGAGGGGAGAAGGTCGCGTTCCACTTCGAGGGCGAGCGCGGCGACCGCCGCACCCTCACCTACGCCGACCTCGAGCGCGAGGTGAAGCGCGCGGCGAACGCCCTCACCGCGCTGGGCGTCGAGCGCGGCGACCGCGTCGTGCTCTACCTGCCGGTCATTCCCGAGACCGTGATCATCACGCTCGCGATCGCGCGCATCGGCGCCGTGCACTCGCTCGTGTTCGGCGGGTTCTCGGCCGAGGCGCTGCGCTTCCGCGTCGAGGACACGGGCGCGAAGCTCGTCGTGACGACCGACGGGCAGTTCCGCCGCGGGGCCGCCGTGCCCGTGAAGCACGCTGCCGACGAGGCGGTCGCCGGCGTGGCATCCGTCGAGCACCTGCTGGTCGTGCGCCGCACCGGCGACGAGACGCCCGACGTGCCGTGGACCGCCGGCCGCGACGTCTGGTGGCACGACGTCGTCGACACCGCGTCGGCCGAGCACGAGGCCGAGGCGTTCGACGCCGAGACGCCGCTGTTCGTGATCTACACCTCGGGCACGACCGGCAAGCCGAAGGGGCTCGTGCACACCTCGGGCGGGTACCTCACCCACGCGTCGGCGACCCACTGGGCGGTGTTCGACGCGAAGCCCGACGACGTCTACTGGTGCACCGCCGACCTCGCGTGGGTGACCGCGCACTCGTACGTGCTCTACGGCCCGCTCTCGAACGGCATCACGAGCGTCATCTACGAGGGCACGCCGAACACGCCGCATCCGGCCCGCCACTTCGAGATCATCGAGCGCTACGGCGTCACGACCTACTACACGGCGCCGACGCTGGTGCGCTCGCTCATGACCTGGTTCCCCGAGGGGGTGCCGGCAGAGCACGACCTGTCCAGCATCCGCCTGCTCGGCTCGGTGGGCGAGGCGATCAACCCCGAGGCGTGGGTGTGGTTCCGCGAGCAGCTCGGCGCCGGCACCGCGCCGATCGTCGACACCTGGTGGCAGTCCGAGACCGGCGCCGCCGTCATGGCGCCGCTGCCCGGCGTCTCGACGCTGAAGCCCGGCTCGTCGCTGCGCGCGCTGCCGGGCCTGCGCACGCGCGTGGTCGACGACCGCGGCGACGACGTGCCCCGCGGCTCGGGCGGCTACCTCGTGATCGACGGCACCTGGCCGGGCATGGCCCGTACGGTGTGGGGCGACCCCGAGCGGTATCGCGACTCGTACTGGGCGCGCTTCGCCGATCGCGGCTACTTCTTCTCGGGCGACGGCGCGAAGGTCGACGCCGACGGCGACATCTGGCTGCTCGGCCGCGTCGACGACGTCATCAACGTGTCGGGCCACCGACTCTCGACCATCGAGATCGAGTCGGCGCTGGTCGCGCACCCCTCGGTCGGCGAGGCCGGGGTGGTCGGGGTGTCGGATCCCACGACGGGCGAGGCGGTCGCGGCCTTCGTGGTCGCCTCCGACGGGCTGACGGGCGGGGCGGATGCCTCCCCCGAGGCATCCGCTCGCATCGCCGCGCTGCGGGCGCATGTCGCCGCAGCGATTGGCCCGATCGCGAAGCCGCGCGACGTCGTGCTCGTGCCCGACCTGCCGAAGACCCGCTCGGGCAAGATCATGCGCCGCCTGCTGGTCGACCTCGCCGAGGGCCGCCCGCTCGGCGACACCACGTCGCTGCAGGACGAGGCCGCGCCGGCCCGCATCGCGGAGCTGCTCGCCCGCTGAGAGGCGGCCACGAGCTGGTTCGTGTACATCTGAGATGTGCAGATGTACACTTCGGGCATGTTCAACGTCAGCGTCGCGGACGCCCGCAGCCACCTCTCCGACGTGATCAAGCGATCGCAGCGCGAGGCGGTCGTCATCGAGCGACGCGGTCGGCGCGCCGCGGTCGTGGTGAGCCCCGAGCAGTACGACCGCATGCTCGAGGCGCTCGAGGACGCCGAGGACGCCGCCGCCTTCGACGAGGCGATGGCGGAAGAGGGCGAGAACATCCCGTGGGACCAGGTCAAGCAGGACCTGGGCTGGGAGTCGTGACCTACCGGATCGAGCTCCGGCCCGCCGCCGTCCGCGCACTGAAGCGCGTCGACCACCAGGACCGCGACCGCATCCGCGGCGCGATCGCCCTGCTCGGCACCGACCCCCGACCACCCGGGGCGAAGGCGCTTCGCGGCCGGGATGGGCTCCGCGTGCGCGTGGGCGACTACCGGATCATCTACACGATCCGTGACGACGTACTGCTCGTGGTCGTCGTCACCCTCGGTCACCGCCGCGACGTCTACGACCGCTGAGCCAGCTCACGCGTCGGAGTCGCCTCGTCGGCCTCGGCGTCCGGGGCATCCGACGCGGCGGGCTCGTCGTCGTCCCAGACGTAGTCGTCGGCCGCGTCGGCCTCGTCGACCGGCACAGGCTCCACGGCCGCGCCGCGCAGCGCGCCGAAGCCGACGAGCACCGCGAGTGCGGAGATCGCGACGACGGTGCCGATGATGCCGGCGCCGAGCACGGCCGCCCAGACGACGACCCACGACTGCCCGCCGTACACGTCGGCCGCGGTCGCGGCGCCCGTGTCGAGCGCGGTCGTGAGGGCGCCCATGGTGCGCGCGGTCATCAGCGCGCCGTACGCCAGCACGGCGATCGAGCCGGCGAGGCCGATCAGCGGCAGCGCGAGCTTCGCGGGGGACACGGGGCGTGCGGGGGTTGCGGACATGCGGGAACCTCGGCTCTCTCGGGGACTGTTGCGGCCACGGTAGGCAGCGATCCCATGAGCGGGCTATGCCTCGCACCGGCGCCCGCTGTGAGTCCGCGCGCTCCCTGCACGGAGCACGGGCACCCACCGCCTCGGACGCCGAACGGCGCAATGCTGCGCAGGCCCGCGAACTCCACCGCGGCTGGCCGCGCAGCCGCACGATACGTGCGTCAGATCGCAACCAATCGCCGCGATCTTGCGCCTAGCCTTGCTGCAAGCGGCAGATCCGCCGCTTCGCACCCTGGCCGACGACGGCCGCGAGATCGGAGGCAACCGTGTCGCAGACCCAGCTCGACCCCCGCATCGACACCGCCGACGCGCCCAGCACGGCCGCCGGCATCGAACTCGCGCACGGCGTCGAGCACGACCCCGCGTGGCTCGACCTGAAGCAGGCCGCAACGGCCCTGCAGGCGCTCCAGGCGAAGGACGGTTCCGTCCCCGAGGAGGGCGACCACCCCGAGGCATCCGCTCTCGTCGACCGTGTCGCGAACGCCGTCGACGCCCTCGCGCCGCGCTTCCCGCACGACGCCGACTACCTCGCCCAGCTGCCGCGCGACCTGCGCCGCTGGCGCGACGAGGGGCTCGGCGTGCCCGACTTCCTCGACTCGCTCGTCGCGTTCCAGCCGCAGCGGCACCGCATCGACGGGCTGCGCCACCTCGTCGTGTTCCCGATGCTCACCCAGAACGGCTCCGCCGACCGGCACCTCGAGGCGCTCGTCGTCGAGACGATCTGGCCCGAGTCGATCGCGCACCTCGAGGCATCCGACTACGGCAACGCGCTGTTCGTGAGCCTGCGCCTGGTCGACTTCACGCCCGGCTACGACACGAACTCGGCCGTGCTGTTCCCCGAGACGGTCGCGATGCGCGAGATCCCGCCGTTCACGTGGGGCGCGATCTTCCAGGACCGCGAAGCCGCGCGCTACCGCCGCGTCGTGCGCGCCGCCGCCGACATCACGAAGCTCGACCTGCCCGCCGACGCCGCCCGCATGCTCGACGACCAGCGCCTCACCGAGCGCGTGTTCGTGATGTGGGACCTCATCCACGACCGCACGCACATGCGCGGCGACCTGCCGTTCGACCCGTTCATGATCAAGCAGCGCATGCCGTTCTTCCTCTACTCGCTCGAGGAGCTGCGCTGCGACATGACCGCGTTCCGCGAGGCGGTGCGCATCCAGCGCAGGCTCGAGGCCAGGGCGGCGGATGCCTCGGGCGAACCGCTCACCGACGTCGAGGCGTACGTGCTCGACCTCGCCCGCCTCGTGCAGTACGCGGTGATCTTCGACCGCATCTTCCGCTTCGCCATCACGGGCACGCGCGTGCGCAACTACGACGGGCTCGGCGGGCAGCTGCTGTTCGCGTGGCTGCACCAGCGCGGCGTGCTGCACTGGACCGACACGAAGCTCGCGTTCGACTGGGAGGGCGTGCCCGACGCGGTCGTCGCCCTCGGCGACGCGATCGACGAGCTGTACTGGCGCTCGATCGACCGGCCGAAGACCGCGCACTGGCTCGCGGCGTACGAGCTCGTCTCGGGCGTGCTCGAGCCGAATCCGGCGTCGCAGTGGGCGCGCGGACTGCCCGACGAGGTGCTCGCGGGCGCCCCGCGCGGCTACACCGACCTCGTCATGGACGACGAGTTCCCGCTGTCGATGTTCTACGAGGCGCTCGAGAAGAAGATGCGCGACGTGATCGCCTCGACCGTGGGCATCACCGGCGCGACCCCCGACGCCTGATCAGGGGCTGGCCGACCGGGCCGCGATCGGGCAGGCTCGAAGGACGACGCCGGCCCAGGCGAGGGGAGACGCACGTGAGCACGGACGGACGCACGGTACTGATCGCGGGGGCGACGAGCGCGTCGGGGCGCGCGGTCGCGCGGGCGCTGCTCGCCGACGGGGCGCGGGTCATCGCGGTCGGCTCGAACCGGGGCCGACTCGACGAGCTCGAGGCATCCGTGCCCGGGGTGATCACCGAACTCGCCGACCTGACCGTCAAGTACGACGTGCTCGAGCTGTCGATGCGCGTGCACGCCCGCATCGGCGACGTCGACGGCGTCGTGCACCTGGTCGGCGGCTGGCGCGGCGGCGGGGGCATCCCCGGGCAGACCGACGACGACTTCCGCGCACTCGAGACGAGCTTCACGGCGCTGCGGTTCATCAGCCGCACGTTCTGGGACGACCTCACCGCATCGGATGCCGGGCGCATCGCGATCGTCTCCTCCACCACGGTCGAGCAGCCCACGGCCGGCAGCGCGAACTACAGCGCGGTCAAGGCCGCGAGCGAGTCGTGGATGCGCTCCCTCGCCGACGGCTTCGCCAAGGCCGGCGACACGGGCGCGGCGACGATCTTCCGCGTCCGCTCGCTCTCGGGGCTCGAGGGCACGCTCGCCGACGCCGTGGTCGGGCTGTGGGCAGCGGATGCCACTGAGCTGAACGGCCGCACCACGACCCTCGCCTGAGCCGGGCCGGCGGGCCCGCGCCTCCGCGCAACGATCACCCCTGAGGGCCGAATCTCGCACGGAGGGCCGGAGCTTCAGCACTCAGGCCGAGAATCGGCCCTCAGACGGTTCCCGCCATCTGCTTCGCTGCGGACGCCTTCCGCACGCCCGCGCGCCGCGCGAGTTCGAAGCACCACACCGAGAGCGCGAGCAGCACCACCCCGGGCGCGACCAGCCAGCCGGGCCCGCCGGCGAGTCCGGCCACCACTGCGGCGAAGCCGAGGTCGAACACCACGCCGACCCACCACCACGCCGCACCGCCCAGCACGACCGCCCCCGCGATCGCGGAGCCCGCGACGACCGCAGCCACGAGCACGACTCCGACGATCGCCAGCACGACGAGCGTCGCACCGAGCGCGTCGGGCCCGTCATCGAGCAGCATGAACGGCACCGCGCCGAACAGCACGAAGAGCACCCCGACGCCGATCAGCACGGTGAGCCCCATGGTCCACGCGGTATGTTCGCGCACGCGGCCCAGCACGTCGGTCTGCGCCCTGTCGAGCACCCCCGACCACGTGCCCCACACGGGCCAGAACACCGCGATGAGCACGAGACCCGACATCAGGATCGCGGCTCCGACGTTCCGATCGCCGACTCCCGCCTCCGCGACGCCGAGGACGATCGCTCCCACCACGAACAGCCCGAGCCCGGTGAGGGCCGCACCGCCGAACACCCGATTCACGCGTCGGAGGGTCCGGACCCGTCGCAGCGATCGCATGCGGTGGAGGAATCGGGCGCGGCTCACCCGCACACGTTACCCGTCGTCGCGGCGCTCCGCGGTCGTCGCCCGGTCGGCGGGGTGGTGCTCGCGCGCGCTCAGCGCGAAGAACGGGATCGCGACGGCGTGGATCACGCCGCCGATGGCCAGCGACGCGCCGTAGCTCCAGACGTCCGCCGCGCGACCGAGCGCGGGCTGCACGACCGCGCCGCCGGCGCTTCCGACGAGCGAGGAGAAGGACAGCACGGTGGCGCGCTGCTTCGAGGGGATCATGTCGTTGAGGTACGCCTGGCGGATCGGCATCTCGGCGGCGAAGAGCACGCCCCAGAGCGCGATGAGCACGAGCGCGACCCAGAAGTTCTGGAACAGCCACATGGCAACGAGCACGAGCGAGGTGGCGCCGGTGATGAGTATCAGCGCGCTCGTGCGCCGTCGCACCAGCCGCCGCACGAGCGGGGCGGCGAGGCCGCCCACGACCTGGGCGCCGGCGACCAGCGCCGCGGCGAGCCCGGCGATGGAGTAGGCGTCGTCGTCGCCGAAGAGCTCGAGCAGGTAGGGCTGGAGGGCGTAGAACGCGTAGAAGCCGACCCCCGACGTGAACACGCCCGCGAGCATGATCCAGCGCACGGGCCGGTTGCCGAGCCCGTGCCGCAGCGATTCGCGCAGGATGGTCCTCGTCGCGCGGATCGGCCCCTCGCTGCGGTCGGGCGTGAACCCGAGATCGCGCATCGCGACGAACGCGAGCACGAACATCGCGACGAGGATGCCGGCGCGGACGAGGAACGGCACGCCGAGGTCGGTCAGCTGCGCGATCACGCCGCCCAGCACCGACCCGACGAGCATCGCCACGCCGGAGACGACGACGCCGCGCCCGATCACGCCCTCGAGGGTTCCGGTGTATCCGGTCGCGGCGAGCGCATCGACGAGCCACGCCTCGACCGCCCCCGAGAAGAACGTGAAGCCGAGGCCGAGCAGCATCGACGCGAGCGCCCAGGCCCAGAACGGCGACTGCCAGAGCCACATCAGCCAGTAGAGCGCGGTGGTGACGGCGAGCGTGACGGTGCCGAGCAGGTACGACGCGCGCCGACCGACGGTGTCGGCGATGACGCCGGTGGGCACCTCGAACACGAGCATGCCGAGCAGGTAGAAGCCGTTCGCCGCGAACGCCTCGAGGTTCGACAGCCCCGCATCGAGCAGGAACAGGGTGTTGATGCCCCAGATGAACGAGGCCGCGAGCGTGTTGCCCAGCATGAGCGAGAGGTAGACGCCCTGCACCCGCCGTGCGGTCGTCACCGCGCGTTCCCCGTCGCCGCTCCCGCCGCCGAACCCACCCTCATCATGCGCCCACCGGGCGTCCGCGTCGACCCCCGCGCGGGCGAGGCCTCCGCGAATGCACAGCCGTGGTGCGCGCGATTGCAGCGAGCGGATGCCGCCGGGGTACGATTCTGCGTCGCCCCGCGCGCCGACCCGAAACGGCGCACCGGAGCATCCGCACCCCGAACCGAAGGCACCACCCCATGCGCAAGCGCACCGTCGCGCTCATCACCGTCTCCGCCGTCGTCGTCGCCGCCCTGGGCGCCGCGTACTGGGCGGGACGCGACCTGTTCCACATGCCCACCGCGACCGGCGTCGACTCGGTGATCGGGGAGGTCGGCGGCGAGCGCGTGCTCGGAGTCTTCGCCCACCCCGACGACGAGCAGACCGTGAACGGGCTGTTCTGGCGGGCGAAGCACCACGACGGCGCCGAGACCGCGCTGATCACCGCGACGCGCGGCGAGGCCGGCCACCAGGTGCCCGTCGTCGCCCGGCAGGACGACCTCGGCATCGTGCGCGAAGCGGAGGCGCTGAAGAACAGCTTCAACCTGGGCGTCGACGAGCACGACGTGTGGCACTACCCCGACGGCGGCGTGCCCGGGGTCGACGAGGAGGAGCTGGTCGAGCGCATCGCCGACGCCATGGCCGAGTTCCGCCCCGACGTGGTGGTCACGTTCTGGCCCGAGTCGGGCGCGACGGGCCACGCCGACCACATGGAGATCGGGCGGGCGACGGAGCTCGCGATCGGGCAGCTCGAGGCATCCGGCGGCCCCTACCCCGGGCCCGACACCATCGTCTACACGATCAGCCCGACGAAGGCGCTCACGATGTTCGGCGGCGAGACCGGCGCGTTCGTCGCCGCGAACCAGCCCGACCCCGACTACGCGATGCCTGCCGAGGTGGGCAAGAAGTTCGAGGGGTGGCAGATCCACGCCTCGCAGCGCGACTTCATGCCGGCGTCGTACATCCTGCCGACGTGGGTGATCTACGCGCTGTGGGACCACGAGTTCTACGCGGTGCGCGACCTCGCGGCCGACCCGCTCGGCTGAGTCGGGCGGTGCCCCGGCGCGCGTGGAACGCGTAGCGTGGACGCCATGCTCCGACTCGACCACGTGTCCAAGTCGTACGGCGAGCGCCTCGCCCTCGACGACGTCTCCTTCACCGTCGCCCCCGGCCGCATGACCGGCTTCGTCGGCGGCAACGGGGCCGGCAAGACCACCGCGATGCGCATCGTGCTCGGCGTGCTCGAGGCCGACCGCGGCACGGTGACGCTCGACGGGCGCGGGCTGACGCAGACCGACCGTCAGCGGTTCGGCTACATGCCCGAGGAGCGCGGGCTGTACCCCAAGATGCGCGTGCTCGAGCAACTCGTCTACTTCGCCCGCCTGCACGGCTGGGCGCCCGCCGCGGCGCGCCGCAACGCACTCGAACTGCTCGAGCGCCTCTCGCTCGAGGAGCGCAGGGACGACAAGCTCGAGACCCTCTCGCTCGGCAACCAGCAGCGCGCGCAGATCGCCGCGGCGCTCGTGCACCGGCCCGAGGTGCTCGTGCTCGACGAGCCGTTCTCGGGACTCGACCCGATCGCGGTCGAGTCGGTGCAGCAGGTGCTGACGGATGCCGCGGCAGCCGGCGCCCCCGTGCTCTTCTCGTCGCACCAGCTCGACATCGTCGAGCGGCTCTGCGACGACCTCGTCATCATCGCGGGCGGCCGCATCGCCGCCGCGGGCGAGCGGGACGCGCTCCGCGAGGCGCACCGCTCGTCGCGCTACGAGCTGCTGCTGAGCGTGGACGCGGGCTGGCTGCACGAAGTGCCGGGCGTCGAGGTCGTCGACAGCGACGGCGGGTGGGCGCTGTTCGACGTCGATGCGGATGCCACGAGGCAGGCCGTGCTCCGCCGCGCGGTCGAGCTCGGCGAGGTCGTCAGCTTCACCCGCGAGCAGACCACGCTCGCCCAGATCTTCCGGGAGGTCGTGCGATGAGCCGGGTCGAGCAGTCCGGGGCCGCACCGCAGTCCCGGATCGCGTCCGACGCGCGACCCGCCGCACCGGGCTTCGCGGCCAGCGCGTGGCTCGTCGCGGTGCGCGAGATCATGGTTCGCCTGCGCAGCGTCGCCTTCGTCGTCTCGACGGCGATCATCGTGCTCGCCGCGCTCGCGGCCGTCGTGATCGGCAGCGTCGTGAGCGCGAACGCCGAGCCGCCGAGCGTGGCCGCCGTCGGCGAGGCGCAGGCGGCGCTGGCCGGCACCGACCAGCTGCAGGTCGTCGACGCCGTTGACACCGCAGACGCCGAGCAGCTGCTGCGCGACGGCGAGGTCGACGCGATCGTCGCGCCCGACGCCCTCGCCGCCGAGATCGTGCCCGACGCGGAGCCCGGCGCATCGCCGATCGGACTCACGGTCATCGGGTTCGACGGCCCTCCGGGCTCGGTCGTGCAGGCGCTGTCGGTGCCGCCGAACGTCGCGGTGCTCGAGCCGAGCGACCAGGACCCGGGCCTCGTCTACTTCGTCGCCCTCGGCTTCGGACTCGTGTTCTTCATGTCGGCGCTCACGTTCGGCCAGATCATCGCGCAGAGCGTGGTCGAGGAGAAGCAGACCCGCGTGGTGGAGGTGCTGCTCTCCGCGATCCCGGTGCGCACGCTGCTCACCGGCAAGGTCGTGGGCAACAGCCTGCTCGCGTTCGCCCAGATCGTGGTGATCACCGGGCTCGCGCTGCTCGGGCTGGCCGTGACCGGTCAGCGCGTGCTGTTCGGCGAGCTGGGCCCGAGCGTGCTGTGGTTCATCGTGTTCTTCCTGTTCGGGTTCGTCATGCTGGCCGCCCTGTTCGCCGCGGCGGCCGCAATGGTGTCGCGCGCGGAGGACGTGGGCACGACCACCACCCCGGTCACGATGCTCGTGATGATCCCGTACTTCCTCGTGGTGTTCTTCAACGGCAACGAGACGGTGCTCGCGGTGATGAGCTACGTGCCGTTCTCCGCACCGGTCGGCATGCCCGTGCGGGTGTTCCTCGGCACGGCCGAGTGGTGGGAGCCGCTCGTCTCGCTCGTGATCCTCATCGCGACCACGGCGCTCGCGATCCTGGTCGGCAGCCGCATCTACGGCAACGCGCTGCTGCGCATGGGGGCACGCGTGAAGCTGCGCGAGGCGCTCGGGTCGTGACGCGGGCGTGACGAAGCGCCCGGCGGGCCGGCTGAAGCGCCCGCCGGGCGTTCCGCGCGCGATCAGGCCGAGCTGGCCGAGGCCCCGCGCATCTGGCGCAGCACCTCGTCGGTCGGCTGCATGAGCGCGATGATGTTGCCCTCGCTGTCGTCGAACCACGCTCCGCGCGAGCCCTCGAAGTCGGCGACGCCGTCGACGGTCTTGAGCCCCTCCGGGAAGTCGTAATCGTGGAAGACGACGCCGTGCGAGCGGAACTCGGCCATGTCGGCGTCGAGGTTCTCGGTCATGATCGAGAGCACGGTGTTCTTGGCGGTGCCCGAGAAGCTCGTCTCGTAGACGAGCACGCTCGTGCCGCCGATCGTGTAGTAGTCGCCGGTGACGTCGGACACGGTCGGTTCGAGGCCGAACACGTCGTGCCAGAACCGGCGGGCGCGTTCGAGGTCGGATGCCGCCAGGACGGCGGTCATCGAGGTGAGATGTGCCATGAGGATTCCTCGCTTCCTGTGACGTTCCGGAGTGTACTCCCGCCGCGCGCCGCCCACACCCCGTACGCGGTCGAGCGGCACGACCCGACCACGTCGACCGGACGCGCGTCCGGCACGGTGCGCGGGGAAGGGTCGCGGGGCATCCGTCGTTGCATCCGATCGGGACCGCCGCCCGGCGCACCCGACGCTGCAGGAAGGCTCACCGCATGACGAACCCCGTGATCCCGGACGACCTCGTCGACCTGCTCGAGCGACCCCTGGTCGGCGCGCTCGGCACGACCCGACCCGACGGCGCCGTGCAGGTGCACCCGATGTGGTTCGAGTTCGACGGCACCGACATCCGCTTCACCCACACGACCAAGCGCGTGAAGTACCGCAACCTGATGGCCGACCCGGCGATGACCCTGCTCGTGATCGACCCCGACGACACCGGCCGCTACCTCGAGCTGCGCGGACGCCTCGCCGAGGCCATCCCCGACCCGACCGGCTCGTACCTCGTGCACCTGGGCGCCCGCTACGGCAACCCCGGCATGCAGCCGCCGGCCGACCGTGCCGACCGCGTCATCCTGCGGATGTCGGTCGAGCGCGCCTCGCGCCACTGACCGGGCGCCGTCGGACGCCGGACGGGCGCGGCCGCGGAGTTCCCGCGACCGCGCCCGTCCGAGGGGCCGGTGAACCCTAGTCGCCGACGCGCACGAGCTGCACGTCGTCGAAGGTGCCCCACGCGTTCGCGGAGAGCTCCCAGTCGAACGCGACCGTGACGTCGGCGCCGCGACCCACCTGGAACTGCAGCGTCGCCGTCTGGAAGTCCTGCCAGCCGGTGAGCTGGAGCGGGGCCGAGACCGAGGTCGTGGTCGTGCGGCCGTTGCCCGCGTGGGCGCGATCGACCGCACCGCCCGAGGCCTCCGACGCGCGGCCGAGACCGACGCCGGGGGCGCCCTGCACCACGGTCGCCCGCAGCTGCAGCACGTCGCCGTCCTGCAGCAGGTCGCCCTGCGTGGTCGCGCGCAGCTCGTACGTGCCCGCGGGCAGGTCGGCGACCAGCTGCGTCAGGCTGCCGGCGTAGTCGCTGCCGAGCCAGAACGACACGGCGTTCGGCTTGTCCGACGCGTCCTCGCCGACCGCGGCGATCGCAGCGCCGTCGCCGGCGAGCTGCCAGGCGGAGCCGTCGCCGTCGAAGCTGCCGTCGACCACCAGATTGCGCTCGACCACCGTGATCGTCGCGACCGCGTCGAGCGCGCCACTGGTGCGCCCGCCGACCTCGTGCACGCCCACGCCGTCGACCGCGTGCCGGTCGGGCTGCGACCACTTCACGGCCTGCGACGAGACCGCACCGTTCCACGCGGTCACCGACACCGTCTCGGGCAGTGCGACCGGGTCGCCGTCGACGATGGTGATCGCGACCGGCGCGACCGTCGAGGCGGGCGCCTCGCCGACGAGCACGAGCGCGTCGAGCGCGTCGCGCAGCAGCGCGAGCGCCCCGTCGACGTCGGCCTGCGACGGGGCATCCGCCCCCAGCACCACGTGCGCGATCTCGAGCGGCAGGGCGAGGCCCGCGTACGACTCGGGCGTGACGAGTGCCGGGTCGAGCGACTCGGCCAGCGCCACCAGGTCGGCGAGCGCGGTCGTGTCCGCACCCTCGTCCGAGGCGAGCACGAGCTCGACGTCGTCGAACGTGCCCCACGCGCCGGCGGCGAGGTTCGCCACGATCGACACGGTCACGGTCTCGCCGGCCGCCACCGCGAGCGGCGGAGTGACCGGGTACGACCAGGCGCGCCAGCCGTCCATCGAGAAGTCCGCCGAGGCGGACGCCCCCGACGAGGTCGACACCACGAGCTGCACGCTGCTCGCGTCGCTGATGCCGTCGCCCTGCAGGGCCGCGGTCGCGACGTACTCGCCCGCCGGCACGCCGGCGACCTGCTGCGACACGGTGAACGCGTACGCGCTGCCCGAGTAGAAGTGCGTCGACTTGTAGTCGGTGTGCGGGTCGTCGTCGGTGCGCACGGTCACGCCGGTGCCGGTGGCGACCCACATGCTCGTGTCGGCCTCCTCGAAGCCGGGGTTCCGCAGCCGGTTCTCGGCCTTCACGACGATGTCGGCGGATGCCTCGAGGCCCGAAGCGGTCAGCCCGCCGACGCGGTACGTGCCGGGGCCGTGGATCCACTCCGCGGCATCCGACCACTCGACCGCCTCGGACTCGACGGAGCCGTCGTTGTAGGTCACCTCGAGCGTGTCGGGCAGCGCCCAGGGCTCGCCCGCGGCGACCATGAGCGAGACCTGCTCGACCGAGACGACCTCGCGCGGCGCGACCGCACCGGTGCGGGCGTATTCGAAGACGTTGAGCGACTCGAGCGGGTGCCCCGCGAAGTCGAACAGCGCCTGGTTCTCCCACGCCGAGCCGCCGTACCAGACGCCCGCATCGTCGGGGTCGTACTCGCCGGCGTAGCTGGTGGCCCAGCCGGAGCCGTCGCGCTCCCAGAGCACGCGGTTCTGCTCGACCTCCTCGGGCGGCCCGACCGGCAGCCACGCGGGCTCCCAGTAGTACACGCCGATGCCGGCCTCGCCCACGTCGACGACCGCCTGCATCACGTCGCGCACCGCGGTGGCCTGTCCCTGCACGCTCACCGGGTAGGCGGTGGCCTCGCTCGGCAGGTCGATCACGTTGCCGTGCCCGTCGCCGTCCTCGAGCGTGTACGCCCACGACGTCTCGGCCACCATGACCTGCTTCTGGTACTGGTCGGCCACGTCCGACAGCACGGAGGTGAGGTTCGTCAGCGAGCCGTGCCAGAACGGGTAGTACGACGAGGCGAAGACGTCGTAGTCCACCCCGCGCGCCTCGAGGGCCGCCGCATAGTTGAGGTAGCGACCGGATGACTCGGGGTTGGTGAAGTGCAGCGCGACCAGCGCGTCGGGCAGTACGGCGCGCACCGCGGCGGAGCCCGCCGAGAAGACCTGCGCCATGCCGTCCCAGCCGCTCACGCCCGCGACCGCGTTGTTCGTCTCGTTGCCGACCTGCACCATGCGCACGTCGACGCCCGCAGCGACGAACTGCTCGAGCGCGTCGGTCGTGAACGCACCGACCGCCGCCGCCGTGTCGGCGACCGAGAGGCCCTCCCACGCCTTCGGCGCGTCCTGCTTGCCGGGGTCGGCCCAGAAGTCGGAGTAGTGGAAGTCGACGAGGGTGGACAGGCCCGCGGCCGTGGCGCGCTCGCCGATCTCGACGGCCCGCTCCACGTCGACGTTGCCGCCGCCGTAGCCGTTGCCGTCGGCGTCGAACGGGTCGTTCCAGACGCGCACGCGCACGTCGGTGACGCCATGGTCGGCGAGCACGTCGAACAGGTCGGCGGGCTCGCCGGCGGCGTCGCGGAACACGACGCCGGACTCCTCGAGCGAGAGCACGCTCGAGACGTCGACGCCGTTGATGAAGTCGTCGGGGAGGCCCTCGACGCGTTCGACGAAGATGCCGGCGTCGACCGGCCCCTCCTCCGCAGCCGCGGGTGCGGCGGCGAGGAGGCCGCCGACGAGTCCCGCGACCGCGGCTGTGACCGCTCCCAGTCTGAGGCGTGAGTGGTGCATAGCGCTCCGATCTTCCTTGATCCCTCTGCGGCCGCGGATCGCGACCGCCCTTTCGTCCCGGGCAGCGACTCAGCGCGCCCGGCGGTTCGTCAGCCCTTGACCGCGCCCGCGGTGAGCCCGCCCACGATGTACCGCTGCAGCGACAGGAACAGCACGAGCACCGGGATGGCCGCGAGCACCGCGCCCGCGGTGAACAGGCCCCAGCGCGACGTGAGCTGGTCGGACACCCACTGGTACATGCCCACGGCGAGCGTCCAGTTCTCCTCCGACACGAGCACGATCTTCGCGAGCACGTAGTCGCCGAACGCCGCGATGAACGCCAGCAGGGCGACCACCGCCAGGATCGGCGTGACCAGCGGCATGATCAGCCGCCAGAAGATCTGCGCGTGGGTCGCGCCGTCGATCTTCGCCGACTCGTCGATCTCGATCGGCACCGTGTTGAAGAAGCCGTACATGAGGAACGTGTTCGCGCCGAGCGCGCCGGCCAGGTACAGCGCGATCAGCGCGATCTTCGAGTTGATGCCGAGTGCCGGGATGACCTCGCCGATCGCGAGCAGCATCAGCAGGATCGCGACGAACGCGAGGGTCTGCGGGAACATCTGGATGATGAGCAGGCCCGAGAGGCTCGCCCGTCGGCCCGAGAAGCGGAAGCGCGAGAACGCGTACGCGCCCGCCGCGCCGATGATCACCGCGCCCACGGCGGCGATGCTGCCGATGAGGAGCGTGTTGCCGTACCAGGCCCAGAAGTAGGTGTCGCCGAGCGCCAGGTAGTTCTCGACGCTCACCGCGGAGAAGATCGCGTTGCTCGCCGCGAGGCTGCCGCGCGGGTTGAGCGAGGCGGACAGGATGTACACCAGCGGGAAGGCCGCGTAGAAGATGATCCCCGCGGCGAAGAAGTACTTCCAGCCGACCTCGAGCCACCACCGGCGACGGCGGGCGGAGGTGCGGTCGTGGGGCGGGCGGCTCCCACCGGCGCCCGCGGTCTCGCGGACGGTCGCTGCGCGCGTCTCAGTCATCAGAAATTCTCCAACCTGCGGGTCTGCCGGAACACGATCGCCGCGATGAGGCCGATCACGATGAAGACGAGGATCGAGAGCGCACTCGCGAGCCCGTAGTTCGCCACGCCGCCCGAGATGCCTGCGATGTCGAAGATCGCGGTGATGAGCAGGTCGGTCGAACCGAGCCGGTAGGGCGCACCCGGTATGACGGGGCCACCATCGTTGAAGATGTAGATGACGGTGAAGTTGTTGAAGCCGACGGCGAACGAGGCGATCGCGAGCGGCGCCGTCGAGACGAGCAGCAGCGGCAGGATGATCGACCGGAAGCGTCGGAACTTGCCGGCGCCGTCGATGTCGGCGGCCTCGAGCGTGTCTGACGGCAGCGACTGCAGTGCGCCCGTGCAGACGAGGAACCAGTACGGGAACGACAGCCAGACGTTCACGAACAGCACGGCGCCCCTGGCCAACCATGGATCACCGAGCCAGTTGATGTCGGCGCCGAAGAAGAAGAGGTCGTTGATCACGCCGAACTCGGCGTTGAACATGCCTCGGAACAGCAGCGCGCTGAGGAACGCCGGGAATGCATACGGGAGGATGAACAGCACCCGGAGGAACTTCCGCGCGCGGATGCGCGGATCGTTGAACACCAGCGCGAAGAGCAGTCCGAGCGCGAACGGCAGCACCACCGAGAGCAGCGCGAACGCGAAGGTCCAGATGGTGACGATCAGCAGCGCCTCGGCGAGCGCCGGATCGGTGAAGATCGCGAGGAAGTTGTCGAACCCGACGTTCACGTACCAGCCGGTGGGCAGCGAACTGCCGTCCTCGGCGACGAAGCTGCCGCGGTCGTTCGGCGCGTAGACGGTGCCCGACACCGTGTCGGTGATCGTCTGGGCCTCCTCGTCCCAGACGAGCGTCGAGGTGTAGACGGCACCGCTCGAACCGTCGCGCGTGCGGATCGCGCCGTCGTTCGGGTCCTCGGAGACCGGCACGCGCAGGTCGACCACCGCGGCCTGGAGCTCCTGGTCGGAGAGCAGCCGGCCGCGGTCGACGACCGTCCAGCCGGGCACATCGCTCGGGGCACCGCTCGCGGCCGGCACGTCGACCGACGAGAGCGGCTCGTTCTCGGTGCCGACGAGCACCTCGCCGCCGTCGTTGATGGCGAAGCCCAGCTCGCCGCCGAGGCGCTCGACGATGGAGAGGGGGTAGGTGGGCGAGCCCTCGACTCGACGCTCGCCCTGGATGAGCGCCGCGTCCACGGCCTGCTCCATCGATCCGGCGTGGCCGGTGCCGTAGTTCGTGAACGCGATGTAGGCGGTGTAGCCGAAGACGAAGATCTGGAAGACGAAGAGGAACGCCAGCCCCGGCAGCAGGTACTTGAGCGGGAGGGCCTTCTTCGTGAAGTAGACGATGTCGGCGATGACCAGCAGTGCGAGCGTGATGCCGAAGATCCACCACGACTCCACGCGGAACGCGGAGATGAGCGCCAGCAGTCCGAGCGCGTTGATGACCGCCATGATGGCGAGCTTGACCAGGAACCCCCAGCCGAGCCCGCGCCAGCCCCGGGAGTGCGATTCCGCGGAGGGGCCGCCCCGGCGGGACGTCGACGGCGGACCCGAGGTGGTCTCGAGGTCCTGCGCCTCATCGTGCTGGACCGACATCGTGCTCCTTCGTCGACGGATGTTGTTGCGAGTATCGTGCGAGCGGTGCCGTGGGGTGGGCAGGCGCGCCCACCCCACGGCGGTCGGCTCAGCCGCCGAGCTCGGCCTCGAGGTCGCCGACCATGGTGTTCCAGGTCGGCACGGGGTCGGAACCGGCGATGATCTGGGCCTGTGCGGCGTTCCAGAAGTCCCAGACGGAGCCCATCTCGGGGATGCTCGGCATCGGCACGCCGTTCTGCGACGACGCGAGGAACCCGGCGATGATCGGGTCGGACGCGACCTCCTCGGCGACCGTGCTCCACGCGGGGATGCGCGGGTCCGCCTCGTACAGTGCGCGCTGCGCCTCCTCGGTCGCGATGTAGTTCACGAGGAACTCCTGCGCGATGAGGGCGTTCTCGCTCTGCGAGCTGAGGTAGAAGCCCTGCACGCCGACGAACGGCGCCGCGGTGCCGTCACCGGCCGGCGGAACCGGGTTGACCGCGACGTTGACGTCGGGGTACTCGCCGATCGCCCACGGGCCCTGCACCGTGTAGGCGGCCTCGCCGCTGTTGAAGAGCTCGTTGTTGATCGCGTAGTCGACGGTCGTCGAGATGTAGCCCGTGCCCGACTCGCCGTTCTCCGCGAGCCACTCCGCGAACGCATCGCCGTTGGCGCCGCCCATGCCGACCTCGTTGGTGTACGAGCCCGAGGAGTCCTGCACGAAGACCGGGGCGTCGAACGACGTCTGGAACGGGTACATGGTGTAGCCGTCACCGGTCTGGCCGGCCGTGTTGATCACGAACGGACGCTCGGCACCCGAGTCGATGCCGTTCTGGATCATCTCGTCCCACGTCGCGGGCGCCTCCTCGCCGACGAGGTCGACGTTCTGGATGAGCGCGATCGCCTCGAGCGAGTAGGGCAGCGCGTAGAGCTGGCCGTCGTAGGTCATGGCGTCCAGCGCGACCTGCTCGAACTCGCCGGTCTTGTCCGCGAGGTCGATCGTGTTCACGACACCCGCGCTCACGAGCGCACCCAGCCAGTCGTGGGCGCCGATCGTGATGTCGGGGCCCTCACCGGTCGGGACCTGCGTGATGAAGTCGTTGCGGATGTCCTCGAAGTTCTTCTGGACGAGCGTGACGGTCGCGCCCGTCTCCTCCTCGAACGTCGCTGCTGCGGCCTCGACCGCGGGCTCGCGGTTCTCGTCGACCCAGACCGTGAGCTCGACGCCGCTGGCGTCGACCGGCTCGCTCGACTCGTCGCTCGTGTCGCCGCCGCCAGCGCAACCGGCGAGCACTGCGACCGATGCGAGCGCGAGTGCGCTCATTCCGATGTGCTTTCGCATTCCTCTTTCCCTTCAGAGTTGGCCGGCGCCGCGTGCCTCTGTGAATCGCGGCGTTGCGACCGGGTGGTGGTGCGTCGGGCGGATGCCGCGGCGCGAAGGTCGTGCGGGAGTCCCGCGGGTCACGAGTCGGGGCGATCACCCCCTCGCGACCGCGGTCGGTGCGGACGACGGCGACGCCGCCGCCCGGCACACGCAGGGTGCCCGGCGCCTCGGCGCCGGTGAGCAGTTCGGTTCCGGATGCCGCGAGCTCGGCCGCATCCTCCCGATGGTTGACGAGCACCAGGTAGTCGGCGTCGTCGCCTCGACGGGTGATCGCCTCGACGCCGTCGGGGAGTGCGGGCGGCTCGATGCCGGCATCCGCGTAGACCGCGCCGAGCAGCACGTCGAGGGCGTCGCCGTGCAGTCGCGTGGAGACGTACCAGCCCGTGCCTGCGCCGTGCCGGTTGCGGGTCACCGCGGGCCTGCCCGCGCCGGGACCATCCACGTACGTCGCGATGGCCTCGGCGCCGCTCATGACGAGATCCTCCGTCCAGGCGTCCGCGGCGAGTCCATTCTCGCCCGGCCATTCAAGGGTAACTCCGTCACCCTCCCGGAGGGGCAGGAATTCCTCGACCCGAACGCCGAGCGCCGGCTCGAGCGGCGCGCCGAACCCGCCCTCGTGCACGGCGTCGTGCTCGTCGACGATCGCCGAGAAGAACGACACGAGCAGGGTGCCGCCGGCCTCGACGTAGCGCGTGAGGTTCGCGGCATCCGCCGTGCCGAGCAGGTACTGGGCCGGGGCGATGACGAGCTTGTACGCCGAGAGGTCCTGGCCGGGATGTGCGAAGTCGATCGTGATGCCCGCGCGCCAGAGCGGCTCGTAGAACGCCCGGATGCGCTCCTTGTGGTCGAGCTCGACCGAGGGGCGCCACTCGAGGTCCTGCGCCCAGAACGACTCGAAGTCCCAGAGGATCGCGACGTCTGCGAGCACGCGCGAGCCCTGCACCTCGTCGAGCCGGTCGAGCATCGCGCCGAGCTCGACGACCTCGCGCCAGACCCGCGAGCCGGTGCCGGCGTGGGGGATCATCGCCGAGTGGAACTTCTCGGCGCCCGAGCGGGATGCGCGCCACTGGAAGAACAGGATCGCGTCGGCGCCGCGACCCAGGTGGGTGAGCGAGTTGCGCGCCATCTCGCCGGGTCGCTTCGCGATGTTGCGGGGCTGCCAGTTCACGGCCGACGTGGAGTGCTCCATGAGGATCCACGGCGCCCCGCCGCCCAGCGAGCGGGAGAGGTCGGCGGCGATCGCGAGGCCGATCTCGCCCTCGGGGTCGGCGGCCCACAGGTAGTGGTCGTCGGCGACGATGTCGACCTCGCGCGCCCAGGCCCAGAGGTCGGTGGTCCAGCTCTGGTTGGCCATGAAGTTGGTGGTGACGGGCTGCGACGCGTGGGCGCGGATCGCGTCGCGCTCTGCGATGAAGCACTGCAGGAGCTGGTGGTCGGTGAACCGGTGGAAGTCGAGCCGCTGGGCGGGGTTGACCACCGAGGGGGCCGCCGCGGGCGCACCCACGTGGGCCCAGTCGGTGTAGTGCTGGCCCCAGAACGCGGTGCCCCACGCGCGGTTCAGGCCGTCGAGGTCGCCGTAGCGCTCGCGCAGCCATTCCCGGAAGGCGGCGACCGACTGCGGCGAGAAGTCCTCGCCCACGGGCACGCCGTACTCGTTGTGCACGTGCCACATCACGACCGCGGGGTGGTCGGCGTACCGCTCGGCGAGCGCACCCGCGATGCGCACGATCGCCTCGCGGTAGGCGGGCGACGAGTGGGAGGCCATGCCGCGCGAGCCGAAGCCCATCACGGTGCCGTCGGCGGTGATCACGCGCGCATCCGGATGGTCGGCGAAGAACCACGCGGGCGGGGAGGCGGTCGGGGTGCCGAGGTCGACCGAGACGCCGTTGGCGTGCAGGAGGTCGAGGAGCTCGTCGAGCCAGTCGAAGTCGAACTCGCCCTCGCGGAGCTCGATGAGGGCCCAGGAGAAGATGCCGACGCTCACGAGGTCGACGCCGGCCTCGCGCATGAGCGCGACGTCCTCGCGCCAGACGTCGCGCCCCCACTGCTCGGGGTTGTAATCGCCGCCGTAGGCGATTCCCCGAAGCTCGGGCCAGGGGTGGTGCTGCGTCATGACGCTCCGTCGGGTCGTGGGTGGTGCGGTCGTGCTTCGATCCCGTCACGTCGACCGTGCGACTGTGACCGGTCACAGTATTACCCCTGCGGGCTCCGTCCGGCAAGTCGGGGCATCCCGACCGTTACCCAACCGTGACCGGTCACAGCTCGGCGTCGACGCGGTACGATCACGGGCGTGGATGACACGACGACCGCTCGGCGCAAGCCCACCATCCGCGAGGTCGCGGCGGTGGCCGGCGTCTCCCGTGGAACCGTCTCACGCGTCATCAACGGCGGACACTGGGTCTCGCCCGAGGCGCGCGTCGCCGTCGAGGAGGCGATCCGCACCACCGGGTACACCGCCAGCCACGCGGCCCGCAGCCTCGCGCGGGGGCGCGCCGACTCGGTCGCGTTCCTGCTCACCGAACCGCAGCACCTGCTGTTCGACGACCCGACCTTCGCGCTGCTGCTGCGCGGCGCGGCCGCCGCCCTGGCCCAGCGCTCGATGACCCTCGTGCTGCTCGTGGCCGGCACTCCCGAGGAACGCAGCCGCGTCGCCGACTACGTCAAGTCGGGCCACGTCGACGGGGTGCTCCTCATCTCCTCGCACGAGGCCGATCCGCTGTACGACTCGCTGCTCGACGCCCAGGTGCCGCTCGTCTCGTGCGGCGTGCCGCTCGGACACGTGGGCCAGGCGCCCGCGGTCTCGGTCGACGAGTCGGGCTCGGCGCGCGCGATGACCCGCTACCTGCGCGAGCAGGGCCACCGGCGCATCGCCATGATCGCCGGCCCGCACGACACCCCGGGCGGCAAGTACCGCCTCGTCGGGTTCCAGGAGGAGATGGGCGCCGACTTCGACGCCGACCTCGTGGAGGAGGGCGACTACGGGCTCGAGTCGGGCGCCGCCGCGATGGAGCGCCTGCTCGCGCGCACGCGCGGGATCGACGCCGTCTTCGCCGCATCCGACCTCATGGCCGCCGGGGCGGTGCGCGCCCTCCGCGCGGCCGGCCTGCGGGTGCCGGACGACGTCGCGGTCGCCGGCTTCGACGACTCGGGACTCGCGGCCACGCACCGCCCGCCGCTCACGACCATGCGCCAGCCGTGGGACCGCATCAGCTCGGAGATGGTCGACATGCTGCTCGACGTCATCGGCGGCGCACCGCGCGAGCCGATCACGCTGCCCACCGAACTGGTCGTGCGCGAGAGCGCCTGAGCTCCGCCCCGCCCCTCGGTGCGGCGGGCAGGCCGCCGGGTGCGAGGATGGACGGGTGACCGCACGACTGCACGACCCCGCCCTGCGCGGCTTCGCCTCCGACAACTACTCCGGCGTGCACCCCGAGGTGCTCCAGGCCATCGCGAACGCGAACGACGGCCACCAGATCGCCTACGGCGAGGACGTCTACACGACTCGCCTGCAGGAGGTGTTCGCCCAGCACTTCGGCGAGGGCGTGCACGCGTTCCCCGTGTTCAACGGCACGGGCGCGAACGTCACCGGGCTGCAGGCGATGCTGCCCCGCTGGGGCGCGGTCGTCTGCACGAGCACGGCGCACATCCACACCGACGAGGGCGGGGCGCCCGAGCGCGTGGCGGGCCTGAAGCTGCTGCCCGTGCCGACGCCCGACGGCAAGCTGACTCCCGAGCTCATCGACCGCGAGGCGTGGGGCTGGGGCGACGAGCACCGCGCCCAGCCGCTCGTCGTCTCGATCACGCAGACCACCGAGCTCGGCACCGCGTACACCGTCGACGAGGTGCGCGCGATCGCCGACCACGTGCACGAGCGCGGCATGAAGCTGCACATGGACGGCGCGCGCATCGCGAACGCCGCCGCGACCCTCGACGTGCCGCTGCGCGACTTCACGACCGACGCCGGCGTCGACGTGCTGAGCTTCGGCGGCACGAAGAACGGCCTGCTCTACGGCGAGGCGATCGTTGTGCTCTCCGACGACGCGCTCGAGCTGGCGGGCACGACCGGGCCCGACTCGATCCGGTACCTCCGCAAGCTCAACATGCAGCTGACCTCGAAGATGCGCTTCGTCTCGGCGCAGCTCATCGCGCTGCTCGAGGGCGACCTCTGGCTGCGCAACGCGCGCCACTCGAACACCATGGCGACGCGCCTGCGCGCCGCCCTCGAGGCGGGCGTCGCGGCGGGCGAGCTGCCCGGCCTCGACTTCAGCCAGCCGACCCAGTCGAACGCCGTCTTCGCCACGCTGCCGACGGGCGTCGCCGACCGGCTCCGCGACGTCTTCCGGTTCTACGACTGGGACGCCGCCCGCGGCGAGGTGCGCTGGATGTGCGCGTTCGACACCCTCGCCGACGACGTCGACGCGTTCGTGGCCGCGATCCGCACGGAGCTCACGCGCGCCTGAGCGGCGCGTACCGCCGGCCGACGGGCAGCCGTCCGTCCAGTGACGATGAGCCCGGCGAGCCATCCGTCCACCCATCGCGCTGCGAGCTTCCTGAGAGCGGACGTGCTCTCCGTGCTGGCACTGGCGCGAGGCATCCGACCCGCGGTGAAGATGGGACGAACCGTCGCCCGGGGTCTCCCGGCGACGGTTCCCCGGTGATCCGGATCCGGGGCCGAGGGGGAGCGACGCATGACGACGGGAATCGCACTGGTGGACGCACGCGAGGGGGATCGCGGACGAGTCGACCCGCGAGAGGACGGGGCCCGCACGGTCGGCCCCGAGGGGCGCCAGCTCATCGTCGTCGCGGCACTGGTGTCGGCCTTCGTCGTGGTGCTGCTGGTGCTGCTCGGCACGCTGCAGCCCGTGATCGCCACCAGCGCCATCATCGGCGTGGTCGCGGTGTTCGCCGCCATGCTCGTCGTGCGCACGACCGTCGAGCGCGCACGCACCCGGGTGCGCGCGCTCACCGCCCTGCTGGGCGTGCTCATCGCCGGCTCGGTCGCCGCCGTGCTCGCCGTCTCGGCCGCGGAGTGGCTCCCCGCCTGACGCGAAACCCCATGCATCGTCATGGAATAGCGCGCCCTCCGCGCGCGTTCGGGCTCCACGTGCGCTCCGATGCTGCAGTGCGCAGTCCGCACCAGCACCATCCGGAGGGCCCCCATGACCGACGCGACCACGCACACCCGCACCGCGACCACCGACGCACCCCTACTCGACGTGCTCGCCGAGCGCTGGAGCCCGCGCTCCTTCGACGCCGACGCGACCATCGACGCGCACGCCCTCGACGCCGCACTCGAGGCGGCCCGCTGGGCGCCCTCGGCCAGCAACTCGCAGCCCTGGCGGTTCATCGTCGGCCGCCGCGGCACCCGCACGTTCGAGCAGGTCCACGCCGCGCTCGCCGACGGCAACCGCGTCTGGGCCGACAAGGCCGCCGCGCTCGTCGTGAACGTCGCAGAGACCGCCGACCTCGACGGCACCCCGCGCCCCTGGGGCCACTACGACCTCGGCCAGTCGGTCGCCTACCTCGCCGCGCAGGCGCACCACGACGGGCTGCACACGCACCAGATGGGCGGCTTCGACCGCGACACCGTGCGCCGTGCGTTCGGCCTCGACGAGCGGTTCGAGCCGGTGTCGATCATCGCGATCGGCGTGCTCGCGAGCCCCGACGCGCTCCCCGAGCGGCTGCGCGAGCGCGAGGTCGCCCCGCGCCGGCGCATGCCGCTCGACGAGATCGTGCTGCACCGCGACTGATCGGATGCCCCGGGGCCGGCCGCGCTCAGCGAGGGCGTGCCGCCCCGGCGGGGCATCCGCTCGTCACGCTGCGGCGGTCCTGCGCGACGGCGCGAGCATCAGCAGCGCGATGCCGTAGAGCAGGAACATCACGCCGACGCCGGCCGCGAACAGCGCGACGCCGAACGACACGACCGACGTGAACAGCGACGCCCGCAGGAACGACGCGTTCATCATGACCGCGCGCACCGGGTCCTCCTGGTCGAGCTCGGCATAGGTCGCTCCGCCGCTCGCCTCCAGGGAGTGGGTGTTGATGATGTCGGCCTGCACGAACGCGGTGAGCGGCCCGGCGACCTGCTGGCCCTGGAACGCCATGGCGTCGTCGGGCACGATGATGTTCTCGGCGCGGAGCTGGTTCGACACCGCGATCCACGCGACGATGCCCACGATGATGAGCAGCGCGCCGCCCACGACCCCGAGCCATCCGAAGATCTTGACGGCGGTGGTCTGTCCGCCGGTGAGTGCGATCGTGTTGGTCCCTGTCTCGGCCATGGCGATTCCCCTCGTTCGACGCCCCTGACAGGGCCGACCATAGCGAACCTGAACGTCGGTTGGGAAGAGGCCGGGTGCCGCGAGTCGGACCCCGGCCTCCGCCGATCGACCTAGGCCGCGGGCTCGGCCGCCTCGGCCCGCGCGACCACGAGCCCCTCGCCGTCGTCGGCCAGCTCGACCCGCACCGTGTCGCCGTCGCGCACCTCGCCCGAGAGCAGCGCCCGCGCGAGGCGGTCGTCGATCTCGTGCTGCATGAGGCGGCGCAGCGGCCTGGCCCCGTAGATCGGGTCGTAGCCGCGTTCGGCGAGCCAGGCGCGCGCGTCGGGCGTGACGCCGAGCTCGAGCCGCCGCTCGTGCAGGCGCCGCTCGAGGCGGTCGACCGAGAGGTTCACGATCTCGCCGAGCTCCTGTTCGGAGAGCGCCAAGAACACGACGATGTCGTCGAGCCGGTTCACGAACTCGGGCTTGAACGCCTGCCGCACCGTCTCGCGCACCGCGCGCTCCTTGTCGTCCCACGACAGCGCGGGGTCGACGAGGAACTGCGAGCCGAGGTTCGACGTGAGGATCAGGATCGTGTTGCGGAAGTCGACCGTGCGCCCCTGCCCGTCGGTCAGGCGACCGTCGTCGAGCACCTGGAGCAGCACGTCGAAGACCTCGGGATGCGCCTTCTCGACCTCGTCGAGCAGGATCACGCTGTACGGCCGGCGCCGCACCGCCTCGGTCAGCTGGCCGCCCTGCTCGTAGCCGACGTACCCGGGAGGTGCGCCGACGAGGCGCGACACCGAGAACTTCTCGCCGTACTCGGACATGTCGATGCGCACCATGGCGTGCTCGTCGTCGAAGAGGAACTCGGCGAGCGCCTTGGCGAGCTCGGTCTTGCCGACGCCGGTCGGCCCGAGGAACAGGAACGAGCCGGTCGGGCGGTTCGGGTCGCTGATGCCGGCGCGCGAGCGGCGCACCGCGTCGGCGACCGCGCCGACCGCCGTCTTCTGGCCGATGAGGCGGCGGCCGAGTTCGGTCTCGAGCGCCAGCAGCTTCTCGGTCTCGCCCTGCAGCAGGCGGCCGACGGGGATGCCCGTCCACGCGGCGATCACGGCGGCGATGTCCTCGTCGGTGACCTGCTCGTTGACCATGCGGGGCTCGTCGGGCGCCTCCTCGGCGCGCTCGGCCTCGACCAGGTCGCGCTCGAGGCGCGCGATCGTCTCGTACTCGAGCTTCGACGCCTTGGCGTAGTCGGCCGCGCGCATGGCGAGGTCGCGCTCGGTGCGCGCCTCGTCGAGCGCCTTCTTCAGGTCGCCGACGCGGTTGAGGCTCATCCGCTCGCGGTCCCAGCGCTCGCGCAGGGTCGCGAGCTCGCGCTCCTGGGTCGCGAGGGTCTCCCGCAGCGACGCGAGCCGCTCCTTCGAGGCGTCGTCCTTCTCCTTCTTGAGGGCGAGCTCCTCGAGCTTCATGCGATCGACCTGGCGCTGCAGCTCGTCGATCTCGACGGGCGACGACTCGATCTCCATCTTCAGCCGGCTCATCGCCTCGTCGACGAGGTCGATGGCCTTGTCGGGCAGCTGGCGTGCCGAGATGTAGCGGTTCGAGAGGGATGCGGCCGCGACCAGCGCGGCATCGGTGATCGTGACGCCGTGGTGCGCCTCGTACCGGCCCTTCAACCCGCGCAGGATCGCCACCGTGTCCTCGACGCTCGGCTCGCCGACGTACACCTGCTGGAAGCGCCGCTCGAGCGCGGCGTCCTTCTCGATGTACTCGCGGTACTCGTCGAGCGTGGTCGCGCCGATGAGGCGCAGCTCGCCGCGCGCGAGCATGGGCTTCAGCATGTTCGAGGCCGCGACCGAACCCTCGCCGCCGCCCGCGCCCATGAGCAGGTGCAGCTCGTCGACGAACGTGATGATGCGACCCTCGGCCTCGTTGATCTCCTTGAGCACTGACTTCAGGCGCTCCTCGAACTGCCCGCGGTACATTGCGCCGGCGACGAGCGCCGAGATGTCGAGCGAGACGAGCTCCTTGTCCTTCAGCGAGTCGGCGACGTCGCCCGCGACGATGCGCTGCGCGAGTCCCTCGACGACCGCGGTCTTGCCGACGCCGGGCTCGCCGATGAGCACCGGGTTGTTCTTGGTGCGCCGGGTCAGCACCTGGCTGACCCGACGGATCTCGGCGTCGCGGCCGATCACCGGGTCGAGCTTGCCGCTCTTCGCGATGGCCGTCAGGTTCACGCCGAACTGTTCGAGCGCCGACTGCTGCTCGTCCTGCGAGCTCGGCGCGCCCTGCATGTTCGCCACTGGGGTTCCCTTTCACTGGTTCTAAACTTGAGTCGAGTCTACTCAACTTTGCACGCGGGCGCACGTCGCGAGGCTGTGAAGTGCCTGCGGGCGAGCGGATGCCCCTGAGCTGCACGTCACGACCGCGAAACGTGCCGCGTCGTATCGTCGTGCCATGACCGACACCGCGACGGGCGCTCTCACGCCGGCACGCCTCGACCCCGCGCTGCAGCGCCACCTCGTCCGCTTCGGCGGCAGCTTCACCCCGAGCTCATCGCCCGCGCCGAGGGCAGCTTCGTCTTCACCGAATCGGGTCGCCGGGTGCTCGACTTCACGTCCGGCCAGATGAGCGCCATCCTCGGCCACTCGCACCCCGAGATCGTCGCGACCGTGCAGCGCCAGGTCGCGACGCTCGACCACCTGTTCAGCGGCATGCTCTCGCGACCGGTGATCGAGCTGTCGGAGCGCATCGCCGCGTCGCTGCCCGACCCGCTCGAGCGCGTGCTGCTGCTCACCACCGGCGCCGAGTCGAACGAGGCCGCCGTGCGCATGGCGAAGCTCGTCACCGGCAAGCACGAGATCGTCTCGTTCGCGCGCTCCTGGCACGGCATGACGGGCGCCGCCGCGGCCGCGACCTACAGCTCGGGGCGCACGGGCTACGGCCCCGTCGCACCCGGCAACATCGCCATTCCGACCCCCGACTCGTACCGCCCCGACATCGTCGGCGCCGGCGGCGAGCTCGACTGGCGCCGCCAGCTCGACCTCGCGTTCGACCTCGTCGACGCGCAGTCGACGGGTTCGCTCGCGGCGTGCCTGGTCGAGCCGATCCTGAGCTCCGGCGGCGTGATCGAGCCGCCGCCCGGCTACTTCGCCGCCCTCGCGCAGAAGTGCCGCGAGCGCGGCATGCTGCTCATCCTCGACGAGGCGCAGACCGGGCTCTGCCGCACCGGTACCTGGTACGCGTTCGAGCGAGACGGCGTCGTGCCCGACATCCTCACCCTCTCGAAGACCCTCGGCGCCGGGCTCCCGCTCGCGGCGGTCGTGACCAGCGACGAGATCGAGCGCGTCGCCCACGAGCGCGGCTACCTGTTCTTCACCACCCACGTGAACGACCCACTCGTCGCCGCTGTGGGCAACACCGTGTTCGACGTGCTCGACCGCGAGCACATGGACGAGCGCGCGACGCACCTCGGCGGCGTGCTGCGCGAGGGCCTGCTCGAGCTGCAGCGCCGCCACGAGGTCGTCGGCGACGTGCGCGGCCGCGGGCTGCTGCAGGGGCTCGAACTCGTGGCCGACCGGGAGACGAAGCAGGGGGCCGACGCGCTGGGCGCCGACGTCACCCGCCGATGCTTCGCGCTCGGCCTGCACATGAACGTCGTGCAGCTGCCCGGCATGGGCGGCACGTTCCGCATCGCCCCGCCGCTCACCAGCACCGAGGACGAGCTCGCGCTCGGCCTCGAGATCCTCGACCGCGCACTCGGCGAGGCCACCGCCTGATCGGGAATGCGAGCGGGCGTGACGCGGTTGCCAGACGACGAACCGAGCTACAGGAGGACGCCCCGATGCCGTTGACCGGAGAGTACGCACCCAGCACCGCCGAGTGGGCCCGCACGCAGGCCGAGACCTACGAGGCCACCGACGGCCAGGAGGCCGGCACCATGCGCGGGGTACCCGTGATCGTGCTCACCTCGAAGGGCGCGAAGACCGGCAAGCTCCGCAAGACCGCGCTGATGCGCGTCGAGCACGCCGGCGAGTACGCCGTGGTGGCGTCGAAGGGCGGCGACCCGAAGCATCCGGTCTGGTACTGGAACCTCAAGGCGCACCCGCTGGTCGAGCTGCAGGACGGCGCGGTCAAGCGCGACTACACCGCACGCGAGGTCACCGACGACGAGCGCGAGACCTGGTGGGCGCGCGCGGCCGAGGTCTGGCCCGACTACGACGCGTACCAGACGCGCACCGACCGGCAGATCCCGGTGTTCGTGCTCACGCCCACCGAGTAGCCGTCCGGCGTCAGCCGCCGTGGGCGAGGATCTGGATTCCGATCACGACCCCGCCGAAGACGACGAACACCGAGAGCGCGACGAGCTTCGCCCACGGCTTCAGGGTGGAGCGGCGCACCGCGAGGTAGCCGATCAGCCCGAGCGTCGCGAGGTAGATGAACGAGTCGATGCGCAGCGCGTCGTGCAGGTCGAGCCAGCCGAGCCAGGCCGCGGCGATCAGCAGCAGCGGCAGCACCGCGGTACCGAGCGCGCCCGATGCGATGCGCAGCTCGAGCCGGAACTCGAGCCGGCTCGGCAGCGCGCCGTGCACCGAGACGTGCGCGACGATGTCGGCGAGGAGCCCGGCGATCGTGATGCCCAGCACGCCGAGGGCGAGCGTGCCGAACGCGCGGCCGGGCTCGATGTGGTCGAACTCGCCGAGCAGCACGAGGGTGATCGCGAGCCCCGTGAAGGTCGCGTAGACGCGCTCCTTCAGGTACGCGGTGATCGCGCGCCGCTCGTCGTCGTCGAACTCCTCCATGGCGCGGCGGTCGGGCCGGCCACGACGCGGTCCGCGGGAAAGCCGCCCGTGCTCGGTCACGGTCGCTCCGGGTCGTCGCCGGCCTCGGCGACCGGTTCCGGTTCCGGTTCCGACTCCGGTTCCGACTCCGGTTCCGACTCCGGTTCCGACTCGTCGGGCGGCGGCTCGCCGGCGACATCCGCCTCGACCGCGTCGCGATCGCCCGACAGCCATCGGGCCCAGCCGTTGCGCGGGTCGCCCTCGAGCAGCAGCGCGCGGGCGAGCAGCGTCAGCGGGATCGCGAGGATGGCGCCGAGCGGGCCGATCACGAAGGTCCAGAACACGACCGAGAAGAAGCTCAGCGTGAGCGACAGGCTCACCGCGTCGGCGACGAACTTCGGCTGCACGAGCACCTGCAGCACCACGTTCACGACGCTGTAGATCGCGATGACCGCGAGCATGAGCGGCCAGCCGCCGACGACCAGCGCGAGGATCGCGGGCGGCACGAGTCCCAGCACGAACCCGATGTTCGGGATGAAGTTCGTCACGAACGCGAGGATCGCCCACACCGTCGGCGCCGGCACGCCAACGGCCCAGAGCGCGATGCCGTCGATGATCGCGACCACGGCGCCGAAGCTCGCGTTCACCACGAAGTAGCGGCGCACGTTCGAGGCGTAGCGCTCGAACCGGTCGAGCGTGGCATCGCGCAGCCCGCGGAACGCCTGGTGCGCGTCGCGGTAGTGCGCAGCATCCGCCGCCATGAAGATGACGTACGCGAGCACGAAGAAGAACGCCGTCAAGATGCCGAGCACCCAGCCCGAGACGGTCTCGGCGACGCCGAAGAGGAACGACGGGTCGAGCACGGATGCCACGGTGTCGGCCGCCTGCTCCTCGAGCCCGAGCGACGACAGCCACGCGATCACGTCCTGCGTGGTGTCGCTCAGCTCCGAGAAGTAGTCGACGACGAGCGCCCCGAAGCGGATGCCCGCGAAGGCGAGCATGGCCGCGAGGGCGGCGAGGATCAGGTAGGCGACCACGATGACGACCGTCGTGGCGGCCCAGCGCGACCAGCCGCGCCGCTCGAGCGGGCGGCGGATCGGGTGCACGATGATCACGATCACCGCGGCGAGCGCGAGGGGCGCGGCGATCTCGCGAGCGAACGAGACGCCCGCCAGCACGACGACGGCGGCGGCCGCGACGAGGATCGGGCTCGTCGACCGTGCGGGGGCGGGTTCGGGGCGGGCGCTCTCCGCTGCGGCAACCATGGATCGACGATAGCGGGCCCGGTCGCGACGCCCCGACCGACCCGCGTCACGGGGAGCGCCGGACGACGCGGCTAGAAGTTGCCCAGCCCCTTGCCGAGCAGCACGACCGCGAGCACGAGCAGCAGCACCGCCATGATCGACGCGTTGTGCTGCACGAGCCATTCGCGCAGGCGCCCGAGCGGCGCCGTCATGGCATCGGATGCGACGAGGTAGGCGACCACCGGCACCGCGACCGAGCACCCGGCGATGACGGTGAACACCACGATGCTCAGGACGACGGAGCCGACGTCGAGGCCCGCGCCGCCGATCTCGATGCCGCCGCCGGCCGCGAGCAGCAGGTTCTTCGGGTTGACCGCCGACAGGAGCACGCCGAGCCCGATGGCGCGGCCCGCGTTCATCTGGTCGATCGCGCCCATCCACTTCGGCAGGTCGGGCTCCTCGCCCTCGACCGGGCGGCCGCGCCACTGTCGCAGTGCGAGCAGCAGCAGCGCCACCGCGAGCACGATCTGCACGACGGCGGTGACCGGCCGCGAGGCATCCGCGTCGCCCTCGGGCAGTGCGGCGGAGAGCAGGGTGAAGACGGTCGTCGCGAGGGCGATGCCGACGATCCAGCCGACGAGGAAGCCGACGCTCGCACCCTTCGCCTTCGGCGACAGCAGCATGAGGATCGCCGCGACGATCGGTATCGGACTGATCGCGATGCCGACGGCGAGCGGCAGTATGGCTCCGATCACTGCGGCCACGCCAGGCTCCCGTCTCGCGCCGACCCGGTGCCGACGGTGGTTCCATCGTGGCGCGGCCGGGACGGCCTGTCGACCCCGACGCACGGCGCCCTACCGGTCGCCCGCCCCCGGAGAGTAGGTTGTGGAGCACGTCGACCGATGGAGGAATGCACGTGGACTACGGATTCTGGGCGCTCGTGAGCTTCCTCCTGGCGGCGTTCGTGTTCGTCGCGTACCTGTTCGTGCTGGTGGCGGTGCTGGGCGACCTGTTCAGCGACCACTCGCTGAACGGCTGGTGGAAGGCCGTGTGGATGGTCTTCCTCGTGTTCGTGCCGTTCCTTACGGGCCTGGTCTACGTGATCGCGCGCGGGCACGGCATGGCCGAGCGCCGGGCCGCCGCGCGACGGGCGACCGCGCCGCGTCAGGCGGAGTACTCGCCGCACGTGGCCGCACCGCCGTCGCCGTCGGATGAGATCGCCAAGGCGAAGTCGATGCTCGACGCGGGCACGCTCACCCCCGAGGAGTACGAGTCGATCAAGGTGCGCACGCTCGGCGAGGGCTGACGTCTCGGACGCCTCGGTCGGCTCGCCCGGACGGCTCGCTCGGATACCCTACTGGGGTATAGTGGTGCGCGTCCGCACCGCGATCCGGAAGGCAGCCATGACCGAGACCACCCGCACCGAACTCCCCCTCGTCTCCTCCGACGCATCCTCCCCCGCATCGGGCGGCGGATGCTGCGGTGGCGGCGGCTGCGCCTGCGGGCACGGCTCGAGCGCGTCGGCAGGCGCGAGCGCGAGCGGCGTCGCGACCGCCGAGTTCCTCGTCGAGGGCATGACCTGCGGCCACTGCGTGTCGAGCGTCACCGAGGAGCTCTCCGAGATCGCCGGCGTCGAGCAGGTGTCGGTCGACCTGCGCCCCGAGGGCGCCTCGCGCGTCACGGTCGCCTCGTCGGCGCCTCTCGCCGCGCACGACGTGCGCGCGGCCGTCGAGGACGCCGGCTACCGGCTCGCGGCCGGCGCCTGAGCCGCCCCGCGCACCGGGCACCCACCCGCATGAGCACCACCGCCTCCACTCCGGGCTCCGGCCCGGCCCTCGTCGACGTCGAACTCGACATCACCGGCATGACCTGCGCGTCGTGCGCGATGCGCATCGAACGCAAGCTCGGGAAGATGCCGGGCGTCGAGGCATCCGTCAACTACGCGACCGAGAAGGCGCACGTGCGCGCCCCGGCGAACGTCGGCCCCGACGCGCTGGTCGAGGTCGTCGCTGCGGCCGGCTACGGCGCGAGCGTGCCCGAACCCGAGCCCGAGCCCGGCGAGTCCGCCGACGAGCTCGGGCCGCTGCGCCGACGCCTCATCGCGAGCGCAGCGCTGGCCGCCCCCGTCGTCGTGCTCTCGATGGTGCCCGCCCTGCAGTTCACGTACTGGCAGTGGGTGGCACTCGCGCTGACGATCCCGGTGGCGACGTGGGGCGCCTGGCCGTTCCACCGCGCCGCCGCGGTCAACGCCCGCCACGGCGCGGTCACCATGGACACGCTCATCAGCATGGGCGTGCTCGCCGCGTTCGGCTGGTCGCTCTGGGCGCTGCTCCTCGGCGACGCCGGGGAACCGGGCATGCACATGACGTTCCGCCTGATCGGGCCTGCGCCGGGCGGCCACGACGAGCTCTACCTCGAGGTCGCGGCGGCGGTCACGGTGTTCCTCCTCGCGGGTCGGTACATCGAGGCCCGCGCGAAGCGCGCCTCCGGTGCCGCACTGCGCGCGCTGCTCGAGCTCGGGGCGACGGATGCCACGCAGCTCGTCGACGGCGCCGAGCGACGCGTGCCCGTGCGCGACCTCGTGCCGGGCGACCGCGTGCTGGTGCGCCCCGGCGAGAAGATCGCCTCCGACGGGCTCGTCGTCGAGGGGGCATCCGCCGTCGACCGCAGCATGCTCACCGGCGAGTCGGTGCCGGTCGAGGTCGGCCCCGGTGACCGGGTGACGGGCGCCACGCTCAACGCCGGCGGCGTGCTGGTCGTCGAGATCACGCGCGTCGGCGCCGACACCGAGCTCGCGCGGCTCGGCCGCCTGCTCGAGGAGGCGCAGACCGGCAAAGCGCCCGTGCAGCGCCTCGCCGACCGCATCTCGACGGTGTTCGTGCCGGTCGTGATCGGGCTCGCGCTCGTCGCCCTGGCCGGGTGGCTGCTCGTCGGCGGCACGCCCGAGCAGGCGTTCGGCGCGGCCGTCGCGACGCTCATCATCGCGTGCCCGTGCGCCCTCGGGCTCGCCACCCCGACCGCGCTGCTCGTCGGCACCGGTCGCGGCGCCCAGCTCGGCATCCTCATCCGCGGGCCGCAGGTGCTCGAGCAGACCCGCACGGTCGACACGATCGTGCTCGACAAGACCGGCACGGTGACCACCGGTCGGATGCGGGTGCAGCAGGTGCTCCCCGCAGCCGGCGAGGACGCCGACGACGTGCTCGCGCTCGCGGCCGCCGCGGAGGCCGGCTCGGAGCATCCGATCGCCCGTGCCGTGGTCGAGGCCGCCCCGCGCACCGAGCGGGCCGAGCAGTTCCTCGCCCACGCGGGCCTCGGCGTCCAGGCGGTCGTCGGCGGCCGCCTGACCTCCGTCGGGCGCGCCGCGTGGCTCGCCGAGGCGTGGGCGATCGAGCTGCCCGACGACCTGGCCGAGCAGGCGCGCCGCGCCGAGGCCGACGGAGCGACCGTCGTCGCGGTGGCGTGGGACGGACGCGCTCGCGGCATCATCGCGGTCGCCGACACGCTGAAGCCGAGCGCGCGCGACGCCGTCCAGCGGTTCCGCGACCTCGGGCTCTCGCCCGTGCTGCTGACCGGCGACAACGCCGGGGCGGCGGGTGCGGTCGCGCGCGCGCTCGGCATCGACGACGTGCACGCCGGCGTCACGCCCGAGGGCAAGCTCGCCGTCGTGCGCGAACTGCAGGCCGCCGGCCGCACGGTCGCGATGGTCGGCGACGGCGTCAACGACCAGGCCGCGCTCGCGGCATCCGACCTCGGCATCGCCATGGGGCAGGGCACGGATGCGGCGATGGCGGCCTCCGACCTCACCGTCGTGTCGGGCGACCTGCGGGTCGTCGCCGACGCCGTGCGGCTGTCTCGCCGCACGCTCGGCATCATCCGCGGCAACCTGTTCTGGGCGTTCGCGTACAACGCCGCGGCGATCCCGATCGCGATGCTCGGGCTGCTGAACCCGCTCGTCGCGGGCGCGGCGATGGCCGCGTCGAGCGTGTTCGTCGTGGGCAACAGCCTGCGGCTGCGCGGGTTCCGGCCGGGCGCCTGAGCCTCAGCGCTCGTTCGTCGGGTCGAGCACCTCGAGCATCGACCCCTGCACGAACCCGACCCACTCGTACGCGGCGCGCATGTAGCCGTCGCGCTCGGTGATCGGCTCGGTGACGGGGTCGTCGTCGGGTTCGTCGGCGAGGATGCCGGTGCGCTCGGCCAGGATCAGCCGGAGGTCGGTGAGGAAGGTCAGCCACCCCCACGACGCGGCCTGGTCGAGCTCGATGTCGACGATGCCACGGTCCTCCTCGGTGCTCGTCGCGTCGCGCACCGCCGCGGCGGCGTCGCGCTTCGACTGCGCGAGGTCCTCCCGGGTGTAGCGGCGGAAGTCGTCGGACGCGGCGTCGTCGTCGACGTACGCGTCGGGGAACAGCCGGTCGAGCGCCGGGTCGGTGTGCGCGTCCTGCTCGAGCACCGTGACGACCTGCCCGGCGAACTCGGCCAGCAGCATCGCCTCCTCGCTCTCGAGCACGATCCGCACCCCGCCGAGCGCCTGCGCCGCCGAGACGATCACTCGTCGGCCCTCCGAAGCGTGGCCTGCAGGCCGTAGCCGTGCATCGCGGCGACGTGCCGCTCCATGGTCTCGCGGTCGCCGGTCGCGACCACCGCGCGCCCCTCGTTGTGCACGCGCAGCATGAGTTGCTCGGCCCGGTGCTTGGGGAAGCCGAAGTAGCTGCGGAACACGTACGCGACGTAGGTCATGAGGTTGACCGGGTCGTCCCAGACGATCGTGACCCACGGCACGGCGGTGACGGATGCCTCGTCCGTCGCCTCCCGCACGTCGGGTCGCTCGATCGTCTGCGCCATGCTTCCAGCGTCGCACGAATCGCGTGCGGTGGCACCCGGGTCGGGTCAGAGGCCGCGCATCGTGAAGGCGCGGGCGAGGCGGCGGCGGGCCGGGCCCACGGCGAGCAGGCGCACGGCGGCGTTGCGCGCGGCGAGGCGGAGGCCGTGGGCCGGGGCGCCCATCGACATGTTGAACGCGGCCTGGCGTATGGCGCGACCGGCGGCCCTGTGGCGGGCGCGCTCGTACTCGGCGAGGGCGGCTGCGGCACCCGGTGGGTCGGCGAGGCACGCCGCGAGCGCGCGGTCGAGGTGCAGCGCGTCCAGCCAGCCGAGGTTCATGCCCTGCCCGCCGATCGGGCTCACCTCGTGCGCCGCGTCGCCCACGAGCACGATGCGGCCGGCGACGACCCGGTCGGCGAGGTGCTGGCGCGCGGTGAAGGCGCGGGCGTCGGGCACGTCGGTGCCGAGGTCGTCGCCCGTGCGCTCGGCGACGATGCCGATGAGGGCAGCGGATGCCCCGGGGCGATCGACGCCCGCGTCGCGCGCGCCCCACTCGGTCATCGCCACCCAGCGGCGCATTCCGCCCGGGAGCGGGAACGACTCGACCACGCCGCCCGGCTCGAAGTGCAGCAGCGCCGACCCCGGGGCATCCGTGCGGTCGGCCACGTCGCCCATCACGTAGTCCGCGCGCCCGCGGTGCTGTTGCCATCCGATGCGCGCCTGCCTGCGCACGCCGCTGCGCACGCCGTCGGCGCCGACCAGGTAGCGCGCGGCGAGCGTGGCCGGCGCGTCGATGCCGCCATCCGTCGCGCCGCCGCCCTCGTCCGCCGCTCGTCTGCCCGAGGCATCCGCCCCGGCCCCGTCGACCGCGAACTCCACGCCACCGTCGAGCTGCCGGATCGCCGAGACGCGCACGCCCCGATGCAGCGCCCCTGGACGCAACTGCGCGAGCCGTTCGGCGAGCAGCCGCTCGGTCTCCGCCTGCGGCAGCGCCAGCACGAACGGCACGTCGGGGTCGGCTTCGGCGAAGTCGAGCGCGCCGAGCACCCGCCCGCGGCACGAGACCCGCCCGTCGCGGATCGCCACCCCCGACTGCCGCGCCGCCTCGCCCACGCCCACGGCGTCGAGGGCGCGCAGCCCGGGCGGGTGCACGCCGATCGCGCGGGACAGCGGCGCCGGCTCCGCCCGCTGTTCGAACACGTCGACCCGCAGCCCACGCTGGGCGAGCAGGCACGCCAGCAGCAGTCCCACCGGCCCACCGCCGACGATCGCGACGTCGAGCGTCGGCGCGCCCTCCGGCGTCAGCCCCGCTCCCACCACACCTCCAGCCGCGACGGCACGGCCGCACGCACGCGCCAGCCGTCGGGCAGCGCCGCCGCGAGCTCCGCCACGGTGTGGCTGCGGCGGATCGACGTGAGCCCGTCCTCGCGGATGTACGAGCCGGCGAGGAGGTTCGGCTGGAACGGCGCCGTGCCGATGCCGAATCCGGCATATCCCCACCGCGACCGCGCGATGTCGGCGTGCAGCGCGAGCCCGCCCGGTCGCAGCAGCCGCTCGGAGTCGGCGAGCAGCACACCCAGCTCGTCGCCGGTGACGTGATGCAGCACATGGTTCGACACCACCAGGTCGTACCGCTCGCCGATGCGCACGAGGTCGGAGCTGTGCGCGCGGCGCAGCGCGAGGCCGGGAACCGCGGGCTGCCGCAGCCCCCAGCGGATCGCCCGCACGTCCGGGTCGATCGCCGTCACCGCGAGCGCCAGCCCGTCGCGCCGCGCCCAGCGCAGCAGCGCCCGCGGCACGTCGCCGCCGCCCGTACCGATGTCGAGCAGCGTCGTCACGCGATCCGGGCGCAACCGCGGCCGCACCCGTGCACGGTAGATCCATCGCCACCCCGACACCACGGCGTTGACCAGGTGGAACCGGCCATAGGTGCGCTCGAGCGCGACCGGATCGCAGTCCGGGTCGTCCATGCGCTCCGAGGCATCCGTCGCCCTGAACCTGAGGTCGGGGAGGCCGATCACCCCTCGCGCACCGTCATCAGGGCGGTCTCGACCGTGAGCCCGGGCCCGAACGCCATCGCGGCGACGCGGTCGCCGTCGGCCGCGGATGCCCCGTCGAGGATGTTCCGCAGCACGAAGAGCACGGTCGCGCTCGACATGTTGCCGAAGTCGCGCAGCGTCTCCCGCGCGGGAACCAGCTGCGCCTCGTCGAGCGCGAGCTTCGCGCCGACCTTGTCGACGATGCTGCGCCCGCCGGGATGGATCGCCCAGTGCGTGATGGACTCGCCGGCCGTCGACGCGGCGAGCGCGCGGGACAGCCCCTCGTCGTCGGCGAACAACGGCTCGAGCGCGCCGACGATGTGGTCGTCGATGATGTTCGGCACGTAGGTCGACAGCACCATCTCGAACCCGTGGTCGCCGATCTTCCACGCCATGTCGCCCTCCCCGACGGGCGTGATGACCGTCTCGAACCGATCGAGGTCGAACGCGCGCTCACCCGGCTCGAGCGGGCGCTGCGTCACGAGCCCCGCGCCCGCGCCGTCGGCGAACAGCGAGCACGCCACGATGGTGTCGGGATCGGTCGACGACCGCAGGTGCAGCGTGCAGAGCTCGACGCTCACGACGAGCACGACGGCGTCGGGGTCGGCCTCGCAGAACTGCTTGGCCGTGCGCAGCGCCGGCATGGCCGCGTAGCACCCCATGAACCCGAGGTGGGTGCGCGCGACCGACGGGCGCAGCCCGAGCTCGCGCACGATCATGTAGTCGGGACCGGGCTGGTAGAAGCCGGTGCACGAGACGGTCACGATGTGGGTGATGTCGGATGCCTCGAGACCCGGCGTCGCCGCGATCGCACGCCGCGCCGCCTCGACGTAGAGGATCGTCGCCTGCTCCGCGTACAGCTCGTTGCGCGCCTTCGTGCCCGGCAGCAGCAGCTCGCCCGACTCGACGTCGAAGAACTCGGGCGTCTCGGGCCGCGCCTCGGTCGTGAGCTCGGCGATCGCCGTGTGGCGCGTCTCGATGCCCGACACGTCGAACGACGTCGACACGATGCGCTGCGCGAGCCGATTCAGCCCGGGCTGGGCCTTGAAGACGTCTCGCACCTGTTCCTGGATGAGCACGGTGGGAGGGACGGCCGTCTGCAAACCCCGAAGCGTCACGGTCATGCCCCACTGTAGGCATGTCCCGCCCCGCGCCGATAGGGTCCCCGCCCGACTTCACCGAGTCGTCATGAACTGTCGCTTCGGCGCCGCCGATGGCGACACTTCATGACGACTCGCGGATAGGGGAGGCGATCAGGGGCGGGTGGAGGCCGTCACGGTGAACTTCGGGGTACGGCCGAGCTGGCGGGTCGGTCCGACCAGGCGTTCGAGCGCGGGGCGGTAGCGCAGGTGCGAGTTCCAGACGGTGACGAGCGTGCCGCCTGGCGCGAGCGCGCGCCCCGCGTCGGCGAAGAGGCGCTCGGCGAGTGCGGTCGTCACCGCGGCTCCCGAATGGAAGGGCGGGTTCAGCGCGACCAGGCGGGCGGTCGCGTCGGGCACGGTCTCGAGCCCGTCGGCGCGCTCGGCGGTGACGCGGTCGGCGACGCCGTTCGCCTCGGCGGTCGCGCGGGCCGACGCGACGGCCGCGGCGGACTGGTCGAGGGCGCGCACGCGGGCCCGGGGCATCCGCTCGGCCAGCCAGGCGGCGACGACACCGGTGCCGCAGGCCAGATCGATCACCTCGTCGATGTCGGCGGCGTCTGCCACCTCGCCGACGTGCGCGAGCAGGGCGCGGGTGCCGATGTCGACGCCCGATCCGGCGAAGACCCCACCGTGCGCGACGACGGTCAGGCCGAGCTCGTCGTCTCGGGCGCGGGCCGGCCACGGCGACGGCTCGGTGGGCCGGATCGGGTCGCGCGCGACCAGCACCCGCGACTTCTGCCGCGCGTGCGTGACGTCGAGCCGGCCGAAGTGGCGGCGCAGCACGTCGTTCATGGCGAGGGTCATGTGCTTGATGCGCCCGCCCGCGACGACCACGACGTCGTCGGCCGCGTGCGCGGCGACCAGCCCGGCGATCTCGTCGAGCGCGTCGAGCGAGCGGGGCAGGCGCAGCAGCACGAGCCGAGCGGATGCCGCGAGCCCCGCGTCGAACGGCACGATCCGCACCGCGCCGGCGAGGCCCGTACGGGCGGCGTTGGCCGCTATGGCGCGCTCCCCGAGCAGCGCGTCCTGATGCACGCGCACGTCGCGCGCCCCGCGGTCGGCCGCGCCCAGCGCGAGCGCCCCATGCGTGTCGCCGATGACGACGACCTCGCCGTCACCCGCCTCCGCGAGCCACGCGCCGGCCTCGTCCAGGATCAGCCGGTCGGCCGCATCCCACGCCCGCAGCCCGTCGCCCTCGGTGTCGGGCGCGCGCCGGAGCGCATCGAAGTCCACGCCAGCAGGCTACCCGCGTCTCGCCCCGCCCTCCGCCTCCCGCAGCGGCACGTGCCGTTCGCACCGGCCCGCCGAACTCACTCGGGCACGCCGAACTCTACGTGCCGAACCGTTCGGCACGTGCCGAGCGACCCGGCCGGCGGTCAGCGAGCGAGCCAGTCGTACACGGCTGGCCCAGTCGCGCGGCACGTGCAAGGTCACGCGGCACGCCGAACTCACCCGGGCACGCCGAACTCGACGTGCCGAACCGCTCGGCACGTGCCGAGCGACCCGGCCCGCGGTCGGCGACGCGGCCAGTCGTGCACGGCCGGCTCGCTCGCCGGGCACGTGCCGGGTCGCCACGCAACCGCGTCAGCGGCGCTGGTCGAGGGGGCGCCAGACCACGACCTGGTTCTGCCGGCGCACGCGCGTGCCGGTCTTCAGCGAGATGACCTCGCCCTCCGAGCTCGACGCGAACACGCGCGAGCCCGGACGGTTGAGCATCTCGTCGGCGAGCGCCGCCTCGAGCTCGCGCACGCGTTCCTCGAGGTGCGCGACCCGGTTCTCGAGCTGCAGCACGCGGCGGATGCCCTCGAGGCTCACGCCCTCGCCCGACAGCGCGGCGATCTCGCGCAGCTGCACGACGTCGCGCATCGAGTAGCGGCGCGACTTTCCGGGCGTGCGCGACGGCGAGACGAGGCCGAGCCGGTCGTACTGCCGCAGCGTCTGCGGGTGCATGCCCGCGAGCTCGGCCGCGACGGAGATCACGAACATGGGGCTCTTCTCGTCCATCACGTGCTCCTCTCCCGTCCGTGGCTCGGCAGCCTACTGCCTGGCGCGCGCCAGCAGGTCGGCGCGCGGGTTCTCGTCGGGCACCAGCTCGGCGAACTCCTTGAGCGCCGACTCGGCCTCGCCCGACAGGTGCGACGGCACCGCGATCTGCACGACCGCGAGCAGGTCGCCCGTGCCCTTCTTCGTCTCGACGCCGCGGCCCTTGACGCGCAGCACGCGTCCGCTCGGCGTACCGGGTGCGACGCGCAGCTTCACGGGGTCGCCGCCGAGCGTGGGCACCTCGATGGTCGCGCCGAGCGCGGCCTCGGCGAACGTGACCGGCACGTTCACGCGCAGGTTCAGCCCGTCGCGCTCGAACACGGGGTGCTTGCGCACCTCGACCGTGAGCACGATGTCGCCGGGCTCGCCGCCGTCGGGCGACGGCCGGCCCTTGCCGCGCACCTTGATCTTCTGCCCGTCGGCGACGCCGGCCGGGATGCGCACCGTGATCGGCTTGCCGCCGTCGGCGTGCAGGGTGACCTGGTCGCCGCGCGTGGCGGTCATGAAGTCGAGCGTGGTGGTCGCCGTGATGTCGGCGCCGCGGCTCGGCCCGCCGTAGCCGCGGTAGCCGCCCGTGGGCTGCCCGAACCGGCCGCTGCCGAACATGCCGCCGAGGATGTCCTCGAATCCGCCGCCGCCCGGCGCGCCCTGGGTGTACGTGTACTGCTGGCCGCGCCCGCCGCCGCCGAACATGCCGCCGAAGACGTCCTCGAATCCGCCGGCGTTGCCGCTGGCGCCAGGCGCCGTGAAGCGCGCACCGCCGCCCATGGCGCGGATCGCGTCGTACTCCTTGCGCTGCTCCGGGTCGGAGAGCACCGAGTTCGCCTCGCTGATCTCCTTGAACTTGGCCTCGGCCGTCGCATCACCCGGGTTGGAGTCGGGGTGGTACTTCCGCGCGAGCTTGCGGTACGCCTTCTTCAGGTCGGCGTCGGTGACGTTCTTCGAGACGCCCAGCACCTTGTAGAAGTCCTTGTCGAACCAGTCCTGGCTTGCCAACGGCGCCTCCCTTCGATGTGTCCGGAGGCCGTCGGCACTCCGCAAGAACCTGAGTCAACTACGCTCAAGTTTATCATGAGCGGGCGCCGCCTCCGCGCGCCCGCTGCGCCGCGATCCCGGCGGTGCCGGGGCCGCGTGGCGGCCGGGTCGTCGCGGGGGCCTCGGGGGCCGGCTGCGCGAGACGACCAGGGTCGAGGCGACCCCGACGGCGATGAGGGCGGATGCCCCGAGCGCGACGACCCCGATCGTGCCCGCCGCACCCCCAGCGCTTCCGACCGACGCCGAGGCCTCGCACCGCGGCTCCACCGAGCCCGCCGCCGCTGCCTCGAACGCCGCCGGCTCGTACGTGAACTCGATGTCGCCGCCGATTACGTGGCCCTCGATCGTCACCGAGCGCCACGTCGCCGTGTACTCGCCCGCCTCGCCGAGCGCGACCGGCGCGGTGATCTGCGGGCCGACCGTCTCGGCGCACCCGGTCTCGTAGTGCAGCCCGTCGGCGTCGGTCACGAGCACCGACGACGGGTCGACGTCGGGCCCGAAGTCGATGAGCTCCTCGTCGAAGTCGAGCACGATCTCGACGACGCGGGTCGCGGTCCCGCCGTCGGCCGGCGTCGTGCCGATCAGGAAGGCATGCGCCCACGCGGGCGCCGCGGGCACCAGCAGCGGCACCGCGGCGAGCGCGGCCGCTGCGGCGAGGGCGGCGGACATGCGGAAGCGGGAGCCGCGCGTGTCGCGCGGCTCCCGCCATCCGATCTGCGTCCCCGCCACGGGCCCCGCGCTACTGCGGGGTCTTGACGACCACCTTGGCCGCACGCAGGAGCGTCGACCCGAGGTAGTACCCGGTCTCGACGACGTCGGCCACCGTGTCGACCTCGACCTCGTCGCTCGGCTGCTGGAAGATCGCCTCGTGGCGCTGCGGGTCGAACACCTCGCCCGCCTCGCCGAACGGCGCCAGGCCGAGCTTCTCGACCGCGCCGCGCAGCTTCGCGGCGATCGTGGCGAACGGGGCGTCGCCCTCGAGGTCGCCGTGCTTCTCGGCCCGGTCGAGGTCGTCGAGCACCGGCAGCAGCACGGCGACGGCCTTGCCGACCGCGCGCTCGCGCTCGACCTCCCGGTTCGCCTCGGTGCGCTTGCGGTAGTTCGCGTACTCCGCCGTGACGCGCTTCAGGTCGGCGAGGTGCTCGCTGGTCGGCTCGTCGACCTCGGCCTGCGCGGCGTTGAGGATGTCGTCGACCGTCAGCGGCTCGTCGTCGCCCGCGGCATCCGCCTCGCCCTCGCCCTCGGACTCGCCGGCCGCGCCTTCCGGTGCGGCATCCGACTCGTCGTCGGCCGGCGGCATCGACGTCTCGACGTCGGGACCCTCGAGCGGCTCGAAGTGGGAGCCGGACTCGTCGACGCCGGCGTCCGACGCCGACGAGTCCGCGGGCTTCCGAACCTCGCCCGTCTCGGGGTCGATCCGCCGCTTGTCGCGGATGATCGGCTCTTCGCGTTCGTGGTTCTCGTCAGCCATGTCCTACTTCTTCTCGTTCTCGTCCTCGTCGTCGACGACCTCGGCGTCGACGACGTCCTCGTCGGACTCGTCGGCCTGGGCGCCGGTGGCGTTGGCGTCCTCGCCGGGCTCGCCCGCGGCGCCCGCCGCGGCATCCGCCTGTGCACCAGCGTAGATCGCCTCGCCGAGCTTCTGCTGCGACTGCGAGAGCTTCTCGAACGCGGTCTTCACGGCCTCGTCGTCCTCGCCCGCCAGCGCGGTCTTCAGCGCGTCGACGTCGCCCTGCACCTCGTCCTTGACGTCGGAGGGCAGCTTGTCCTCGTTGTCCTTGATGAGCTTGTCGGTCGAGTAGGCGAGCTGCTCGGCCGAGTTGCGGGTCTCGGCCGACTCGCGACGCTGCTTGTCCTCGGCGGCGTGCTCCTCGGCCTCGCGCACCATGCGCTCGATGTCGTCCTTCGGCAGGCTCGAGCCGCCGGTGATCGTCATCGACTGCTCCTTGCCGGTGCCCTTGTCCTTGGCGGACACGTGCACGATGCCGTTGGCGTCGATGTCGAAGGTGACCTCGACCTGCGGGATGCCGCGCGGCGCCGGGGCGATGCCGGTGAGCTCGAACGTGCCCAGCGGCTTGTTGTCGCGGGTGAACTCGCGCTCGCCCTGGAAGACCTGGATCGCGACCGACGGCTGGTTGTCGTCGGCGGTCGTGAAGGTCTCGCTGCGCTTGGTCGGGATGGCCGTGTTGCGCTCGATGAGCTTGGTCATGATGCCGCCCTTGGTCTCGATGCCGAGGCTCAGGGGGTGACGTCGATGAGCAGCACGTCCTTGCGCTCGCCCTTGAGGACGCCCGCCTGGAGGGCGGCGCCCACGGCGACGACCTCGTCGGGGTTCACGCCCTTGTTGGGCTCCTTGCCGCCGGTCTCCTGCTTCACGAGCTCGGAGACGGCGGGCATGCGGGTCGAGCCGCCGACGAGCACGACGTGCGCGATGTCGGAGACCTTGATGCCGGCCTCGCGGATGACGTCGTCGAACGGCTTCTTGGTGCGGTCGAGCAGGTCGGAGGTCATGTTCTCGAACTGGGCGCGGGTGAGCGTCTCGTCGAGGTTGGCCGGGCCGTTCTCGGTGAGCGAGAGGTAGGGCAGCTGGATGCTCGTCGACATGCTCGACGAGAGCTCCTTCTTCGCCTGCTCCGCGGCCTCCTTGAGGCGCTGGAGCGCGATCTTGTCCTTCGAGACGTCGACGCCGGTCGAGGACTTGAACTGCTTGATGAGGTGCTCGACGACCCGCTGGTCCCAGTCGTCGCCGCCGAGGCGGTTGTCGCCCGCGGTCGCGCGCACCTGGATGGTGGAGAAGTCGTCGTCCTTGCCCACCTCGAGGAGGGAGACGTCGAAGGTGCCGCCGCCGAGGTCGAAGACGAGGATGAGCTCGTCCTCCTTGCCCTTGTCGAGGCCGTACGCGAGCGCGGCCGCGGTGGGCTCGTTGATGATGCGCAGCACGTTGAGGCCCGAGATCTCACCGGCCTCCTTGGTGGCCTGGCGCTCGGCGTCGTTGAAGTACGCGGGCACGGTGATGACCGCGTCGGTGACGGTATCGCCGAGGTACTGCTCGGCGTCGCGCTTGAGCTTCTGCAGGATGCGGGCCGAGATCTCCTGCGGCGTGTAGTTCTTGCCGTCGATCTCCTGGGTCCAGTCGGTGCCCATGTGGCGCTTGACCGACGAGATGGTGCGATCGACGTTGGTGACGGCCTGGCGCTTCGCGGTCTCGCCGACGAGCACCTCCCCGTCCTTGGTGAACGCGACCACCGACGGGGTGGTGCGCAGGCCCTCGGCGTTCGCGATGACGGTGGGCTCGCCACCCTCGAGGACGCTGACCACGGAGTTCGTGGTGCCGAGGTCGATACCGACTGCACGTGACATGTGTTGCATCTCCTAACGTGTCCGATCCGGTTCGGCACGGATGCCCCGTGACCGCCGCGCTCGGACGTGATCCGGGCGTTGGCCCGGGCCGAAGTCGAGGTGCCGGGGAAGACTTGAGCCCCGACGAATCAAGTTTCACACCGGCCGAATCGGGTGTCAAATCTCGAGGCGCAAAGTTGAGTCGAACCGGCTCAACTCACGGCGGAAGCTCAGGAACCGGGCGGCAGCGGTGGCGCTCAGGCGCCGGGCCGCGCGCCCGACGCCGGCTCCTCGGCCGGTGCCGCGGCGGGGACCGACTCGGTCGTGCCCGCGAACTCCGCGGACAGCAGGCGGTACGAGCGGGTCGTGAAGGCGAACAGCGCGATCGCCACGAGGATGAGGCCGGCGAACAGGAACACCAGCGCGATGCCGCGGGCGTCCCCCTCGCCGAGCAGCCAGCCCCACGTCGCCTGGCCCGAAGAGCCCTCCATGTACGGGATCACCCAGAACTCGGCGATCGGCGCGATGAGGAACGCGGTCACCGGCGCGGCCGCCGACTCGAGTGCCATCGCGAACCCGAAGACCCGGCCCTGGCGCCGGAACGTGACGACCTTCTGGATGACCGTCTGCTCGGCCGCCTCGACCACCGGGACGATCGCCATGTACGCCCAGATGCCGACCGCGTAGAGCCACCACCACTCCCGCAGCGTGAACACGGCACCCAGCACGCCCATCGCCACGACCACGTACAGCATGGTGCGGATGGGGTTGCGACCGAGCCCGAACTTCGCGATCACCGCACCGCCGATGATGAACCCGGTCGAGGTCACGCCGAGCACGATGCCCCACACCTCGACGGCGAACAACTCGAGCCCGTACGGGTCCATCAGCGCGACGTAGGCGCCGCCGATGAGGTTGTTGAAGGTCGTGAAGATGATGAGCGCGAACAGCCCGGGCACGCCGCGGATGGTCGCGATGCTGCCGCGGATGTCGACGGCCGGGGGCCGTCCGTCCTCGGCGACGGGCTGCTCCTCGGGGATCTTCAGAAACAGCAGGTGCACGAGCACGAGCGCTGTGGCGACGATCGCGAGCAGCAGGGTCCAGCCCATGCCGAGCAGGCCGATCGAGAGCCCCGAGAACACGCTCGTGACCATGAACGCGATGCCCTGCACCGTGCCGACCATGCCGTTGGCGTTGGCGTGCCGCTCGACCGGCACCAGCAGCGTCACCGTTGTCGACAGCGCGATGTTGCGCATGTGTTCGATGACCGCGCCGAAGAGGAGGATGCCCGAGAACAGCCAGAACCACGGCCCGCCGAGATCGACCAGCGCCGCCTCCGGCTGGAACAGGTAGAGCACGCCCGAGACGGCGAACGCGACGAGCGTCACGATGCTCGAGAACACCATGACCGCGTGCTTGCGGTGCCGATCGACGATGGTGCCGAAGATCATCGAGAACACCGCGACGAGCAGCATGTACGCGCCGCCGATGATGCCGGTCGCGAGCACCGAGCGGGTCTCGAGGTACACCCAGAACGTCAGCGCGAACCAGAGGAAGCTCGTGGTGACGTTCGCGACCAGCGTGTTCGACAGCACGTGCACGAACACGCGCATGCCCCCGGGCGGCGGTTCCGGATGCTCCGCAGCAGCGCCGCGCGCGTTCGTCTCGGTGTCCGTCGGCTCGGTCGCATCCGACCCGTCTCGTTCCCCCTGCACCCGGGCATGCTAACCCCCGCTGCCGACGTCGCTCCCAGCCCTTCCGTCGCGGCAGCCCCGGCCCTAGAGTGCGATCACGCGGGCGTCCGCGGCGGGCGAGGGGAGCAGCACCATGAGGTCGAGCAGGAGACTGGTGGGCGGCATCGCCGCCGTGTCGCTGGCACTGGTGGGAGTGGGGGCCGCAGGTGCGGTCGCCGCGCCCGGGAAGCCGGGCGAGCCGGGCACGCCGGGTCCGAGGTACACGGCGGGCGCTGCGGGCGTCGGCGACGCGTACTTCCCCTACGCGGGCAACGGCGGATACGACGTGCTCCACTACGACCTCGACATCACGTACACCCCGCCGGCACCGAGCCCGGCGCCGCTCGAGGGCGAGTTCCACGGCGTCGCCACGATCGACCTGGTCCCGACGCAGGACCTCGATCGGTTCAACCTCGACCTGCGCGGCATGGACGTGCTCGCGCTGAGCGTGAACGGCAAGGCCGCGGCATCCGTCGCCCCACCCCTCGTCGGCGACGAGGTCGACGGCGCCGCCTACTGGCAGGTGCAGGACGACGCCGCGCGCGTCTGGGAGCTCACCGTGCAGCCGCGGCCGAAGCTCAAGGCGGGCGCGCAGGTGCAGGTCGTGGTCGAGTACGGCGGCACGACGACCCGCCCGCTCGACATCGAGGGCGCGCTCTACGGCTGGGTGACCCAGCGCGACGGCGCGATGGTCGTGAGCGAGCCCGAGGGCTCGATGACCTGGTACCCGGTGAGCGACCACCAGACCGACAAGGCCAGCTACTCGTTCGAGATCACGGTGCCCGAGGGCAAGGTCGCGGTCGCGAACGGCCTCCAGCCGAAGCCCGAGGAGACCGCCGACGGCTGGACCACCTGGTACTGGGACGCCCCCGACCAGCAGGCCAGCTACCTCACCACCGCCTCGGTCGGCGACTACGACCTCCGCGACGTGTACGAGTCGACGAGCGGCGTCCCGATCATCGATGCGGTCGACACGAAGCTGAGCGACTCGCGACTCGCGACCACGAACGCGAGCCTCGACCGGCAGGCGGACATGATCGACTTCTTCGAGTCGAAGTTCGGCCCCTACCCGTTCGTGGCCTACGGCGCGATCGTCGACAACGACTCGGTGGGCTACGCGCTCGAGACGCAGACCCGCCCGGTCTACTCGTCCCAGGCGAGCGAGGGCACCGTCGCGCACGAGGCCGCGCACCAGTGGTTCGGCAACGCGGTGAGCCCCGAGCGCTGGCAGGACATCTGGCTCAACGAGGGCTGGGCGACGTACGCCACCTGGATGTGGAACGAGGAGCGCGGCCTCCGCACTGCGCAGGAGTCGTTCGACACCTGGTACACGCCGACGCGCACGCAGGCGTACTGGAACGTCCAGATCGGCGACCCGGGCCCGATGGGGCTCTTCCTGACCCAGGTGTACAACCGAGGTGCGGGGACGCTGCACGCGCTCCGACTCGAGGTCGGCGACGACGCGTTCTTCGCCGCCGCGCAGCTGTGGCTGGAGCGCTACGACGACTCCGCCGGCACGTCGGAGGACTTCCAGGACGTCTACGAGGAGGTGTCGGGAGCCGACCTGGACGCGTTCTTCCAGGTCTGGCTGTACGACCAGCAGAAGCCGACCCTCTGACCCCACGACCCCCCGCAGCGCCGAGTACGGCGGGTGCGGGCGCTCAGCGACCGGCGAGCGCCCGCACCGACTCCGGCACCGGCGTGCCCGGCGGGGTCCCCTCGGCGGCGATCGGCTCGCCCCACGTCGCCGCGAGCGGCACGACGCCGGTCCACGGCACCGGCCCCGTCGCATCCGCCGGCTCGTCGCCCGGCCCGCCCGCGCGCACCTTCATGACCACGTCGTCGAGCGGCAGCCGCAGCACGCGGGTCGCGGCGCGCTCCTTGCGCGTGTTGCCGCGCACCTCGGTCGTGCGCCCGGGCAGCAGGCGCTCCGACAGCGCGAGCAGCGCTCGCTCGTCGTCGTCGACCGGCTCGAGGCATCCGTAGACCACCGCGCTGCGGTAGTTCATCGAGTGGTCGAACAGCGTGCGGGCGACGACCATGCCGTCGAGGGCGGTCACGGCGAAGGCGACGGTCGCGCCGGACGCGGCGGCGCGCAGCGCGAACCCTCCGCCGGTCGACCCGTGCACGAGCACGTGCTCGCCGTCGCGGGCGTACGCCATGGGCACGACCACCGGCTCCCCGTCTACCACGGCCGCGAGATGGCCCACGAGCTGCTCGTCGAGCAGGCGGTGCAGGGCGGTGCGGTCGACGACCTGGCGATCGCCGAGTCGACGGATGCGGCGGGGCGGAGCGGATGCGGGCATGCGACCAGCCTCTGCGTCAGACTGGTCTCGTCGACAGTCCAGTCGACGACTGTTCGAGCAGACCAGTGAGGTACCCGTGGACGGACCCATCCTCGCCATCGCGGCCGACGACGCACGCCCCGTCGGCCGGCAACTGGTCGACGGGCTGCGCGCGGGCATCCTCGGCGGCGGGCTCCGGGCGGGCGACCCGCTCCCGTCGACGCGACGGCTGGCAGACGAGCTGGGCGTGTCGCGCAGCACGGTCGTGGCGGCGTACGAGCAGCTCGCGGGCGAGGGGTACCTCGAGACGCGGCAGGGCGCGGCGACCCGCGTGGCCGACCTCGGCGCCCACCGCACGTCGGGTGCGGCGCGCCCGCGCGAACGCGAGGCGCGCGACAGGGCCCCGGCCGGCCGTGGCGCCCGCGCAACCCCTCCCGCGCCCCGAGTCGCGCCGCTGCCGGCGAGCGAGCCCCGCGTCGAGGTCGACCTCCGCCCCGGCCGGCCGTCGACCGCGCGCATCGACGCTCGCGCGTGGCGATCCGCCTGGCGCGCGGCCGCGGCGGCGCCCATCCCGTCCGATCCGCCGCCGGCGACCGGCGAGCCGGCGCTCCGCGCCGAGCTCGCCGACCACCTGCGCGTCGCGCGCGGCATCTCGTGCGACGCCGACGACATCGTGGTGACCGCGGGCACCTCCGAGGCGCTCGCGCTGCTCGCGACCGCGCTGTGCCGGGTCCGCACCGAGACCGGGCCGCGCGTCGCGGTCGAGGACCCGGGCTATCCGGACGGTGCGGCGGTACTGCGCGCGCACGGCGCGCAGACGGTGCCGGTCTCCGCGGACGACGACGGGCTCGACCTCGCCGCGCTCGCGGCCGCCGGGCCGGTCGACGCCGTCATGGTCACGCCGAGCCATCAGTACCCGCTCGGCGGCCGGCTGCCGGTGGGCGACCGGCTCGCGCTGCTCGACCAGGCCGCGCGCGACGATGCGATCGTGCTCGAGGACGACTACGACTCCGAGTACCGGCACACCGGCGCCCCGCTGCCCACGCTCACCTCGCTCGACGCCGACGGGCGCACGGTGCTGGTCGGCAGCCTGTCGAAGGTGCTCACGCCCTGGCTGCGGGTCGGGTACCTGGTGCTGCCGCCGGCCGGGGCGCGATCGGCGGCCGCACGCGCGCTGCGCGCAGCCGTGCTGGCCGTGCGGTCGGCGGAGGACGGCCCTGTGGCCGGCCCGGTGCAGCTCGCGGTCGCGCACCTGCTCGCCTCGGGGGCGCTGCGTCGCCACATCGCCGCGACCCGGCGCGAGTACGCCCACCGGCGCGGACTCGTGCTGGCCGCGCTCGACGACCTGCCCGGGGCGCGCCTGCACGGCCTCGACGGCGGACTGCACGCGGTGCTCGAGCTGCACTCCGAGGCATCCGCCCGCCGACTCGTGACGGACCTGGCGGCCGACGGCGTCGTCGTCGCGCCCCTCGCCGACTACGCGGCGAGCGCCCCGCCCCGCCGGCACGGCATCGTCGTGGGCTACGCGGGCGTCACCGACACCGCGCTCGCGCACGCGCTCGCCCGCATCCGCGCGCGAGCGGGACGGGCGGCACGGGCGGCACGGGCGGCACGGGCGTAGGATTCGAGCACTCCTCAGGAGCGCCGGCCGGCGGGGGCCGACCGGCAGCCGGGCGCGGCCACCGCGCCCACGGTCCGAAAGGGCTGACGATGACGATTCCCACGAGTCCGACGGCCGCGGCCGCGGCCGCGGCCCGGTACGGGCGGAGCGCCAGGCGAACGGCGGGACGGGCCGTCCGGCAGGGCGTGCCGCTCGCGGACCAGGCGAGCCTCGCGGCATCCGACCGCGACCCCATCGCGACGCTCGAGCGGCAGGCCGCCTCGCGGGTCGCGTCGCTCGTCGCGATCCGCCACGGGCGGATGGCCGCGTCGCCGATCGCGTTCTACCGCGGCGCGGCCGCGCTCATGGCGCACGACCTGCGGCGCGAGCCCGACTCCGGCATCGCGACGTGGCTGTGCGGCGACGCGCACCTGTCGAACGTCGGGCTGTACGCGTCGCCGGAGCGCGAGCTGATCGTCGACGTGAACGACTTCGACGAGACCGCGCCCGGCCCGTTCGAGTGGGACCTGAAGCGCATGGCCGCGAGCTTCGAGATCGCCGCCCGCGCTCGCGGGTTCGACGATGACGAGCGCAGCGGCATCGTCACGACGGTCGTCACGGCCTACGCCGGCGCGATGGGGAAGCTCGCGAGCGCGCCGCGCCTGCACCTCGCCACCGAGCGCGTGAGCGCCGCCGACCTGCTCGCCACGACCGCACTGGACCTGCCGCCCGAGATCTCCGAGCGGGTGGCCGGCGTGATCGCGAAGGCGCACCGGCGCGACAGCCGGCAGGCGGCGCGACGACTCACCGAGGTGGTCGACGGCGAGCCGCGCTTCCGGTCGGAGCCGCCGCTGCTCACCCCGCTGCGCGACGTCGCCGCCCACGCGGGCGTCGCCGAGCAGGACGCCCGCGACCTCCTCGCGTCGCTGCTCGAGCGGTACCGGGAGTCGCTCGATCCCGATCGCCGGCAGGTGCTCGACGGGTACGCGTTCGTCGACGCGGCGATGAAGGTGGTGGGCGTCGGCAGCGTCGGCACGCGCGCGTGGGTCGTGCTGCTGCGCGGCAACGGCCGGCGCGACCTGCTGATGCTCCAGGCGAAGGAGGCGCAGCAGTCGGTGCTCGAGTCGAGCGCCGGCCCGAGCGCGTTCACCCACCAGGGCGAGCGCGTGGTGCGCGGACAGCGCATCATGCAGGCGCTGAGCGACGTGCTGCTCGGCTGGCTGACCGCCGAGGGCGTCGATGGGCAGCCGCGTGACTTCTACGTGCGGCAGTTCCGCGACTGGAAGGGGTCGGCGACGCCGGAGATCATGGAGCCCGCGACGATGCACCTGTACGCGCAGTACTGCGGCGCGCTGCTCGCCCGCTCGCACGCCCGCGGCGGCGACGCGGCCACGATCGCGGGCTACGTCGGTCGCGGTCGGGGGCTCTCCCGCGCGCTCGTGGCGTTCTCGAGCGCGTACGCCGACCGCACCGAGGCCGACCACGCCGCGCTGCTGGACGCGATCGCGAGCGGGCGGGTCGACGCGGTCGACGCGTGAGCGCACTGCCCATTCGCGGGGAACGGGCGTACACTCGCGTACGGAAACGCCCACCACGGGGCATCCGGAACGGAAGGAGAGGACCATGCAGACCGTCGAAGTCGCGCGCCTCGCCGACCCCCTTCCCTCGGAGGCCTCCCGCTAGACACCGGCGGCCTCCACGTTCCTGGAGACCCCAATTGTCTGGAGAAGACCTCGCGCCCTCCGGCGCACCCTGGCCCGTGCTCGCGTTCGATCAGTTCGAACCCGGCGACGGGCAACGCTGGTCCACGTGGCCGGCGACCACCCCCACCGAGCGCGGCCCCGAGCCGCGGCCCGGCTGGATCGTGACCTCGGCCTCGGCCGTCGACACCGAGCTCGGCATCGTGAAGTCGGGCAAGGAGGCCGACGTGTTCCTCGTCGAGCGCGCCGTGCCCGGCGACCCCAGGCAGCGCGTCGTGCTCGCCGCGAAGCGGTACAAGGCCGCCGACCGCTCCGACTTCCGCCGCTCGGGCGTCTACACCGCGGGTCGTCGCGAGAAGAAGACGCGCGACACCCGTGCGCTCGCGCGCGGGTCCGCCTACGGCCGCGCGCTCGCCGCCGGTCGCTGGGCGGGCGCCGAGTTCGCCGCGCTCTCGGAGCTCTGGTCGGCCGGCCTGCCCGTGCCGTACCCCGTGCAGGTCGCGGGCACGGAGCTGCTCATGGAGTTCGTCGGCACCGACGGGCGGGCCGCTCCCCGGCTCGCGCAGGCGCACGCCGAGCCGCACGAGCTCGGCGACTGGTTCGAGCAGGTGCGCGCACTCGTGCTCGCGTTCGCGCAGGCGGGCTACGCGCACGGCGACCTCTCGCCGTACAACCTGCTCGTGCACGACGGTCGCGTGGTCGCGATCGACCTGCCGCAGATCGTCGACGTGGTCGGCAACCCGAACGGGCTCGACCTGCTGCACCGCGACTGCGTGAACGCGTGCGCGTGGTTCCAGCGCCGCGGGCTCGCCGACGCCGACCCCGAGCTGCTGTTCGGCGACGCGGTCGCGGTCGTGTTCGGGTAGGCGGGGGCGAGCGGATGCCTCGGGGCCACGCGCGCTCCGAGGTGTCCGCACCCCTGCTGCCGTTGACGCGGGTTCCGCGCTAGCCTGCACCCACCCGTACGTCACCACCCGTTCACCCGAAGCAGCGAGGCTTCCGCACATGACCCAGCCCCCGGTCCTCCCCCGAACGACACGGCCACCGCCGAGCCCGGCGCCGAACAGGCTGGGCGCCCGCGCGGCGCGCTCTCCTGGGCGCTGTGGGACTGGGGCTCCGCGGCGTTCAACGCGGTCGTCACGACGTTCGTCTTCACGGTCTACATCACGAGCTCGAGCTTCGGCGAGCCAGGCACCGTCGAGGCGCAGCTCGGGTGGGCGCTCGCGGCCGCGGGCCTGCTGATCGCGGTGCTGGCGCCGGTGATGGGCCAGCGCTCCGACAACCGCGGGCGCCGCAAGCTGTGGCTCGGCGTGAACACCTACATCGTGGTGGTGCTCACCGCCGCGATGTTCTTCGTGCAGCCGGCGCCCGAGTACCTGCTGCTCGGCCTCGTGCTGCTCGCCGCCGGCAACGTGTTCTTCGAGTTCGCGGGCGTCAACTACAACGCCATGCTGAACCAGGTCTCGACCCCCGCCTCGATCGGCCGCGTGAGCGGCTTCGGCTGGGGCATGGGCTACGTGGGCGGCATCGTGCTGCTGCTCATCGTGTACTTCGGCTTCATCTCCCCCGACGTGGGCCTGTTCGGCGTGACCGGCGAGAACGGCATGGACATCCGCATCACGGTGCTCGTCTCGGCGGTCTGGTTCGCCGTGTTCGCGTTGCCGGTGCTGCTCCGCGTGCCCGAGTTCCGCCCGCCGGCGTCCGCCGCGCGCGAGCGCATCGGGTTCTTCGCCTCGTACGGTCGCCTCGGCCGCGACATCGCACGCCTCTGGCGCGAGCGCCGCAACGTGGTGTGGTTCCTGCTGGCCAGCGCGGTCTTCCGCGACGGGCTCGCGGGCGTGTTCACGTTCGGCGGCGTGCTGGCCGCATCCGTCTTCGGGTTCTCGGCCGGCGAGGTCATCATCTTCGCGATCGTCGCGAACGTCACCGCCGGCGCGTCGACCATCGCGGTCGGCGTGCTCGACGACCGCCTCGGCGCGAAGCCCGTGATCATCACGGCGCTCACCGGGCTCGTGGCATCCGGGCTCATCGTGTTCTTCCTCCACGACGGCGGGCAGCTCGTCTTCTGGACGGCCGGGCTCGCGCTCACGCTCTTCGTCGGACCCGCGCAGTCGGCGAGCCGCACGTTCCTCGCACGCATCATCCCCGCCGGCCGCGAGGGCGAGGTCTTCGGGCTGTACGCCACGACCGGGCGGGCCGTGAGCTTCCTCGCGCCGACCATGTTCGCGCTGTTCGTCACGATCGGCGGGGAGCCCTACTTCGGCATCCTGGGCATCGTGCTCGTGCTCGCCGTGGGGCTCGCGCTGCTCATCCCGGTGAAGGTGGAGGCGAAGGCGCTCGACTGACACGCGCGCGTCGCGTCGCCGCGCCGCCTCGCGTCAGCACAGGTGGCACGGATGGGGGTTCCGCTTCGGTACTGTGAACATCCACGATCCTTCCGCGGCACCGCCGCAACGAACGAGAGGGCGGCGGTCACCTCGTGACGACGAAAGAGCTCGACGACCGGCGCAAGCAGCGCCGTCGCATCCGCACGGTCGGGTACCTGGGCGTCATCGCCGCGTGGGCCTTCTCCGTGGGCATGGGCGTGCTGCTCGAGCCGCCCGAGTGGGTGCGCATCCCCGCGCTGTTCGTGCACCTCATGTCGCTCGTGGTCGGCCTCGGCGCCGTGGTCATGGTCGAGTGGCACGGGCTGCTCTGGGCGACCGGCTGGAGCACCGTGCGCGAGGTCGTGCAGGCCGACAAGACGCTCATCCTGCCGATCTGGGCGGGGCTCGCCGGGCTGCTGGCGAGCGGGGCGCTGCTCGAGCCGTCGCTCGAATCGCCCCTGACGGTGATCAAGCTCGGCTGCGTGCTCGTGCTCTCGCTGAACGGCGTCGCCCTCACGCGATGGACGTGGGAACTCGGGCGATTGCCCGCGAAGGCGTCGTTCCACTCGCTTCCGTTCCGTCTGCGCGCATGGTTCATCGGCAGCGGCATCGCGTCGCAGCTGGCGTGGTGGACCGCGGTGTTCATCGGGATGTGGAACTCGACCGCCTGAGTGCGGGCGCGCGCTCCCAGACCTGAGAATCCGTCGGGAGCGGCTGGGAACCCCCGAGACGGGGCGCATTCCCTTTGAGCCATGGGCCGGGCTGCCGATATGCTCGCCTTCAACCCCTGCCGACCCTTCGCGAGGACCCCCCGATGCCCTCTGGCGAGACCCCCGTCCAGCACGCCGCCGCACCTGCGCCCCGGCGCTGCGAGGTGTGCGCGTGAGCGGGTCCGTTCCCACGCGGCGCGGGTCGCGCCGTGAGCAGCGCGAGGCCGCGCGTCGTCGGCGACGGCGGACGACGGTCATCATCGCGGGCGGTGTCGTGGCGCTCCTGCTGATCGGCGGCGGCACGCTCGTGGCCGTGAACCTCCTCGGCGGGGGCTCGGATGCCGTGGGCGAGCCCCAGGTCGCGGCCGACCCGGTCACCTTCCCGCAGGACGAGCCGGCGTCCGCAGACGGCGCCGGTCCCTGCACGACGCTCAACGTGCTCTCCTCGTTCGAGAACGCCGAGATGGTCCAGGAGCTCGCGAACGGCTACAACGCCCAGCCGCGCGACGTCGACGGGGCGTGCGTCGACGTGATCGCCACGAAGGACAAGTCCGGCATCTCCGCAGAGGATGCCGCCGAGGGCTTCCCCGACCTCACCGACGCCGAGCGGCCCACCGTGTGGATTCCCGACGCGGCATCCTGGCTGTCGGTCGCGCGCGACGCGGGCGCCGGCGACATCGTGCCCGAGTCCGGCACGACCATCGGTGCATCCGACATCGTGCTCGCCATGCCCGAACCGCTCGCCGACGCCATCGGCTGGGACGAGGACGCACCCACGTGGGACGAGGTCTTCACCGCGTCCGAGGACGTGCAGCTCTGGGCCGACCTCGGCCACCCCGAGTGGGGCGGGTTCCAGCTCGGCAAGACGAGCCCCGTCGTCGCCAGCTCCGGCGAGGCCTCGATGCTCGTCTCCTACGGCAGCGCGTCGGGCTCGGTCGCCGACCTGTCGGTCGCCGAGGTCGAGGACGCGGACGTCACCCAGACGGTCCGCGAGCACGAGCTCGCCGTCAGCCACTACATGGCGACGCCCGAGCACTTCCTCTGGCACGCGCGCCAGGCCGAGGAGCGCGGCGGCTCGGCCGCCGAGTTCCTCTCGGCGGTCATCGTCGACGAGAAGTCGGTGTGGGACTACAACCGCGGCATCGTCAGCCGCGACGGCGTGACCCGCGTCGAGGACGAGCCGCCCGCCGAGAAGCTCGTCGCGATCTACCCCACCGACGGCTTCTACGTGGCGGACAACCCCGCCGTCGTGCTCACCGCCCCCTGGGTCTCGGAAGCGCAGCAGGCCGCCGCTGCCGACTTCATCCGCTACGCGGGCACCGAGCAGGGCCAGCAGATCGTGCGCGACTACGGCTACCGCGACCTGAACGGCGTGCTGAGCGACGAGGTCGCCGAGGTCGGCAACCTCGAGCCCGCACCGGTCGGCGTGCTGCCGTTCCCCGAGCAGGACGTCGTCGTCGCGGTGCACGAGGCGTTCCCCGACGTGCGCAAGCGCGCGAACGTGCTCTTCCTGATCGACGTCTCGGGCTCGATGGACGACGTGCTCGAGAGCGGCCAGACGCGCCTCGAGGGCGCGAAGGACGCGATCACGCTCGCACTGGATCACTTCGCAGCGGGCGACGACATCGGCCTCGCCGCGTTCTCGTCGGGCGGCGACGGCGTCATGACCCCCGGCCTCGTGAGCCCGGTGCAGGACATCGGCGACTCGCGCGATGAGTTCCTCGCAGCGCTCGACGGGCTCGAGGCCGTGGCGTACACGCCGTTGTACGAGGCCGTCGACACGTTCTCCCGCGACCAGTCACAGGCGTACGACCCGTCACGCATCAACGCGATCGTGCTGCTGAGCGACGGCACGAACAACACGGCGGTGCCGACGACGACCGAGGACGAGATGCTGGCCACGCTCGACGAGGTCTCGCACACCCTGCTCGTCTTCACGCTCGCCTACGGTGCCGACGCCGACGTCGAGGCGCTCCAGGCGATCTCCGGTGCGACGGGCGCGCACTACTACGACGCGACCGACCCGCTCGAGGTCGAGGACGTGCTGGGCGACCTGGTCACCAGCTTCTGACCCGCTTCGCGCGGTGGCCACGTGGTGGTCGCGCGCAAGCGCATGTACAGTGACATGCATCATGGGCATGGCTGAGGACGCAGGCGGGCGCGACGCGGACGCCGTGCGCGCGGTCGAGACGGCACTCGAGGAGATCCGACTCCTCGGCGGCCGGCGTGGGCGCCTCGAGCACGCCGGCCCGAGGCACGAGCGCGGACACGACGGCCATGCCCACCGCCACGGCGGCGGGCGCCTCGCCGGTGTCGCCCGCGGCCGCGTGCTCGGCGCGCTCGCCCGCGCCGACCGCCCGCTCTCCATCGGCGAGGTCGGCGAGCTCGTGGGCGTCGACCAGCCGCGCGCGAGCCGCCTCGTGCAGGCGCTCGTCGATGCCGGCCTCGCCGAGCGCACGGCCGACCCCGCCGACGCCCGACGCAGCGCGATCGTGGTGAACGACGCGGGCCGCGAGGCGCTCGCGACGGCGCAGGCCGCGCGTCGTGCCGCGATCGCGCGAGCGCTGGAGGGATTCGACGAGAGCGAGCGCGAGCGGTTCGCCGAACTGCTCGGGCGGTTCGCCGCGGCCTGGCCGCGCGACTGAGTCGCCGGGCTCGCGTGCAGCGGTGCGGCGAGGCATCCGCTCGCCCGCCCGCGACCGCGCGCTCAGCCCTCGACGACGAGCGCCAGCGTCGTGTCGCCGCACGCGTGCACGCGCCCGACTCCGCCGAGCTCACGGGTGCCGCCGATGCCGTCGAGCACGTCTCGAAGTCCCTCGAGGCGCAGCACCGTGCCGACCGCGCGCTGCGCATCGGTGGACGCGACGACGCGCCCGCGCGCGTTCACGACGGTGCAGACGAGCCCGGTCGCGTCGATCACCGGCAGGAGCGCGGACTCCAGCTCGCTCACGTAGACGTCGGCGCCCACGACGCCGATCATCTCGCCGTCGACGTGCACGGGCACCGTGATGGTCACGGTGTAGGCGTCGGTGCAGAGGTAGTCGACGTAGGGCCCGGTCAGGTGCCGACGGCCGGTCGCGCTCGGGACGCGCCACCACTCCAGGGTCGTGTAGTCGCGGAAGCTCTCGGCTTCGGGGTCGACGACCGCCTCGAGGCGGCGGATGGCGGGCTCGCGCCCCTCCAGCCCGAACGTGTTCGCGTCGCCGAGCCACCAGGCGAGGTGCCAGGGCGCGTCGGCGAGCAGGCCCGGTGCGGCCACGAACCCGGCTCCGGTCATGAGGGAGTCGGGGTCGGCCAGCACACCGGTCGCGAATCGCTCGACCACGGCGTCGAGTCCCTCGGCCAGCGGCGTGACCCGGTCGGCGACGTGCGCGGCGACCTCGTCGCGCCAGGTTCCGATCAGGGCGAAGAGGCCGTCGACGGTCTCCGCGATGCGCGCCGCCGCGGCGTCCGTGTCCAGCGTCGTGCTCGTGCTCACGTGTTCGTCCGCTCCCGCCTGGTCTTCTCGTCGATGAGCCACGCGATCGCCTCGCCGATCCAGGCGGCGGTGATCCGCCGGGCGCGCTGGGGGTCGAGGGCCTCGATCGCGTCGATCGTCTCGTCGCGCACCACGCGGCTGCGCTCACGATAGTCGGTGTCGCGCAGGCACATCCACAGCAGCGGTCCGAACTCGGCCTGCAGGCGCAGCTCCTCGTGCACGAGGCGCGCCGACTGGCTGAGGGCGGCGACGTCGAGCCGGAAGCGCCCGTGCCCACGTCGGGCGCTCCCCGCCGAGTTCGGGTCGATGGAGGCGGCGAGCGCCCGCAGGCTCGCCACGTCGTCCTCGGTCGCACGGTCTGCGGCGAACTCGGCGGCGGTGCCGGCGATCGCGGTGTAGTGGGCGGCGAGGTCTCGGATGTCGATGCGGCTGATCGCGGCGAGCCGCTCGTCGACGACCCGATCGGATGCCGCGGGGTCGAAGGTCACGAAGCTGCCACCCTCGCGGCCGCGTCGGGTCTGCACGAGTCCGCGTTCGCGCAGCGCCTCGAGCGCTTCGCGAGCGGTCACGACGGCGACGCCGAGGCGGCGTGCGAGCTCGGCCTCGCTCGGCAGCTTCTCCCCGTCGCGCAGCACGCCGAGCACGATCGCGTCGCCGATGCGCTGCTCGACCCGGTCGGCGCGGCCGACGGCGTCGAGCGGGGCGAACACCACGGCGCGCGTCACGTCGGGAAGCCTCGTGAGCTGCGGCATCCGACCCCCATCCGGAAGATGTGACACGACCGTAACACGCAGGCCTCGCGGGTTTACATATGGCTCCATATGATTCTTTCCATCCCACCGAAGGAGGCCCACGTGGACGCAGCAACGCCCGCCATCCGGCTCCGCGCGCTGACCAAGGAGTTCGGCGCGCTGACCGCCGTCGACGGCGTCGACCTCGACATCCAGCCCGGCGAGTTCTTCTCGATGCTCGGCCCGTCGGGCTCCGGCAAGACCACGGTGCTGCGCCTCATCGCCGGCTTCGACCGGCCCACGAGCGGCACGATCGAGCTGTTCGGCACCGACGTCACCGAGCGCGCGCCGTTCGACCGCGACGTCAACACCGTGTTCCAGGACTACGCGCTGTTCCCCCACATGTCCGTGCTCGACAACGTGGCGTACGGCCTGCGCGTGCGCGGCGTCGGTCGGCGCGAGCGGCTCGCCCGCGCCCGTGAGGCACTCGCCTCGGTGCGCCTCGCCGACTTCGCCGAGCGGCGGCCCGCCCAGCTCTCGGGCGGGCAGCGCCAACGCGTCGCCCTCGCCCGGGCGACGGTCGTGCAGCCCAAGGTGCTGCTGCTCGACGAGCCGCTCGGCGCCCTCGACCTGAAGCTGCGCGAGCAGATGCAGGTCGAGCTCAAGCAGATCCAGCGCGAACTCGGCATCACGTTCATCTTCGTCACCCACGACCAGGACGAGGCGCTCACCCTGAGCGACCGCATCGCGGTCTTCAACGCCGGCCGCATCGAGCAGCTCGGCACGCCGGCCGAGCTCTACGAGCGGCCCGCCTCGCGCTTCGTCGCCGACTTCGTGGGCACCTCGAACCTGTTCGACGCCGCGCTCTCGAGCGCCCTGCTCGGGCGCGACGGCGAGCACTCGGTGCGCCCGGAGAAGGTGCAGATCGCGCGCGGCGACGCGACCCCCAGCGGTGAGCACCGCGCCGAGGGCACCATCACCGAGCTCATCTACACCGGCAGCGCGACGCGCATCGTCATCGACCTCGACGCCGGCGGGCGCATCACCGTGCTCGAGCAGAACGACCAGCACCGCGGCGACGCGGACGCGCGCGGCGACCGCGTGGTCGCCGCGTGGCGGGACGCCGACGTGGTCGCGCTCGCGGCCGCCCGCGACCCGCAGCCCGAGGCATCCGCCCGCCCCTGACCCCACCGGCCCGCACCACCCGCACCACCCGCACCACCCACCGCATCACACCAAGGAGAACGAGAGAATGACACGCATCACGCGCCGCGCATCCCGCGTCGGCATGACCGCGCTGGCGGTCGCATCGGTCGCCGTGCTGACCGCCTGCGGCACGACCTCCGGGTCGAGCGACGGCGGCGAGGCCGCGACCGAGCTCGGCGACTACGAGGGCCAGGTCTCCCTGCTCGCGTGGCCCGGCTACGTCGAGGACGGCTCGAACGACCCGAACGTCGACTGGGTCACCCCGTTCGAGGAGGCCACCGGCTGCATGGTCACGTCGAAGACCTACGGCACCTCCGACGAGGCGTTCAACCTCATGAAGACCGGGGAGTACGACGTGGTCGCTGCGTCGGGCGACGCCACCCTGCGCCTCATCGCCGCCGGCGACGTGGCCCCCGTCAACACCGACCTCATCCCGAACTACGAGGGCATCTACGACTTCCTCAAGGAGAAGGAGTGGAACTCGGTCGACGGCGTCGCCTACGGCGTTCCCCACGGCTACGGCGCGAACCTGCTCATGTACAACACCGACGAGGTGACCCCGGCCCCGACCTCGTGGGACGTCGTCTTCGACGCGGCGGCCGACTACGACGGCAAGGTCACGGCGTACGACTCGCCGATCTACATCGCCGACGCCGCGGTCTACCTCATGGCCCACCAGCCCGAGCTCGGCATCGAGAACCCGTACGCCCTCGACGAGACCCAGTTCGCAGCAGCGGTCGACCTGCTCAAGCAGCAGCGCGAGCACATCGGCGAGTACTGGAGCGACTACCTGAAGGAGATCCAGGCGTTCGAGACCGGCGACTCGGTCGTCGGCACGACCTGGCAGGTCATCCAGAACGTGCTCGCCGCGTCGGGTGCGACGACCGACGTCGTGCTGCCCGACGAGGGCGCGACCGGCTGGTCGGACACCTGGATGATCGCCTCCGAGGCCGAGAGCCCGAACTGCGCCTACGCGTGGCTCGACTACATCGCCAGCCCCGAGGCGAACGCCGCGGCGACCGAGTACTTCGGCGAGGCGCCGTCGAACGAGGCGGCCTGCGAGTTCCGCTCGGAGGGCTCGTGCGAGGCCTACCACGCCGGTGACGAGGAGTACGCCTCGCAGATCTGGTACTGGACCACCCCGATCGCCGAGTGCGTCGACGGCCGCACCGACGTCGAGTGCGTCGACTACGCGGGCTGGACGACGGCCTGGCAGGAGATCAAGGGCTAGACGGATGCCCCTGGGGCGGCCCGTCACCCGACGGGCCGCCCCACCCCGGGGCATCCGCCCCACCCCGACCCCGATCCGCTCGAGGAAACGATGACCACGACCGACGCCCCCGCCCCGGCACGCGGCCGCACGCCCGTGCCCGCGCCGCGCGACACGTTCGCCCGCCGCGGCTCCGTCTACCTGAGCACCCACCCGCGAGCACGCCTCGCGCTGCTGCTCTCCGCGCCGCTGTTCTGGCTCGGGCTCGTCTACATCGTCGCGCTGGCCGCGCTGCTCGTCACCGCCTTCTGGAGCGTCGACAGCTTCACGGGCCAGATCTCGACCGAGTTCACGCTCGACAACATCATCACGGTCGTCACCGGGTCGCTGTACCAGACCGTCACGCTGCGCACGCTCGGCGTCGCGCTCGCGGTCACCATCATCGACGTCGCACTGGCCCTGCCGATCGCATTCTTCATGGCGAAGGTCGCCTCGCCGCGGTTGCAGCGGGCCCTCGTCGTCGCGGTGCTCACGCCGCTGTGGGCGAGCTACCTGGTCAAGGCGTACGCCTGGCGCTCGGTGCTCTCGCAGGACGGCATCCTCGAGTGGCTCGTCGCGCCCCTCGGCCTGCACACGCCCGGCTACGGGCTGCCGGCCACGATCATCACGCTCTCGTACCTCTGGCTGCCCTACGTGATCCTCCCGATCTACGCGGGGCTCGAGCGGGTACCCGACTCGCTGCTCGAGGCATCCGGCGACCTGGGCGGGTCGACCTGGCAGACGATCCGGCTCGTGGTGCTGCCGATGGCGATGCCCGCGATCATCGCCGGCACGATCTTCAGCTTCTCGCTCTCGCTCGGCGACTACATCACGGTGAACATCGTCGGCGGCGCGAACCAGATGCTCGGCAACCTCGTCTACACGAACGTCGGCGCGGCGAACAACCTCCCGCTCGCGTCGGCGATCGCGCTCATCCCGATCGTGATCATCTTCGGCTACCTCTTCCTCGTGCGTCGCACCGGCGCCCTCGACAACCTCTAGGAGCGATCGGATGCGACTCTCCCGCGCCGCCCGCGTCACCCTGGGCGCCCTGACGACCCTGATCCTCGTGATCGTGTACGTGCCGCTGTTCGTCGTGCTCGTGAACTCGTTCTCGACCAGCACGAGCCTCAGCTGGCCGCCGCCCGGCTTCACGCTCGAGTGGTGGGGCCGTGCGTTCTCGAGCGCCGGCGCGCTCGAGGCGGTGCTCACGAGCGTGCAGGTCGCGGTCATCGCGACGATCATCTCGCTGGTGCTCGGCACGCTCATCTCGCTGGCGCTGCAGCGCTTCTCGTTCTTCGGGCGCGACGCCGTGAGCCTGCTCGTGATCCTGCCGATCGCGCTGCCCGGCATCATCACCGGCATCGCGCTGAACAACTTCTTCCGCACCATCATGGGCGTGCCGCTGTCGATCTGGACCGTCGTGATCGCCCACGCCACCTTCTGCATCGTCACGGTGTTCAACAACGTGATCGCCCGGTTGCGGCGGCAGGGCACGAACCTCGAGGATGCCTCGGCCGACCTCGGGGCGGGGGTGTGGACCACCTTCCGGCTGGTGACCTTCCCCCAGCTGCGCTCGGCGCTGCTCGCCGGCGGCCTGCTCGCGTTCGCGCTGTCGTTCGACGAGATCATCGTGACGACGTTCACGGCCGGGTCGGGGGTGACCACGCTGCCGATCTTCATCCTGAACAACATGTTCCGGCCGAACCAGGCGCCGATCGTGGCGGTCATCGCGGTCGTGCTGGTGCTCGTCTCGATCATCCCGATCGCGATCGCGCAGAAGCTGTCGGGGTCGGAGCAGCAGCGGCGCTGACCGGCGCGACGGGTCGCGGCGGGGCATCCGCTCGGCCCTTGCTCAGATGAGCACGGATGCCGCCTGAGCTGCGCATCGGTGCGGTTCACGCAGATGTAACTCGGCGTCTCTTCCGGACGACACGGGCCGCGGCCTAGTCTCTCCCTCGTTCGGGGGACACGCGTGCCCGCGGACTTCGGAAGCCGGAGGAGCACTGATGAGACATCCCGTTCGTCGAGCCACCGTCGCCGCCGCGGCCGCAGCATCGCTGCTGGCCGTGGGCGTCGCCGCCCCCGCACACGCGGAGGAGGTGGAACCGAGCGAGCTGATCATCAGCGAGTACGTCGAGGGGTCGTCGTTCAACAAGGCGATCGAGCTGTACAACCCGACGTCCGCGACGATCGACCTGACCGGCTACGACCTCCAGGTCTCGTTCAACGGCGGGTCGTCGACGTCCGAGTTCGACCTGACCGGGTCGGTGGCCGCGGGCGGCACCTTCGTCTTCGCCGACGAGGACCTCTCCGACTACGCCGACCAGACGACCTCGGCGAACCTCTGGAACGGCGACGACGCGATCCTGCTGCGCAACGCCGGCACCGTGGTCGACTCGCTCGGCCAGGTCGGGTTCGACCCGGGCAGCCAGTGGGGCACCGACCTCACCTCCACCCAGGACAACACGCTCCGCCGAATGGCGTCGGTGTGCGTCGGCGACACGGTCGTCGACGACGTGTTCGACCCGGCGGTCGAGTGGGTGGGCTTCGCGAACAACACGTTCGACGGGCTCGGCTCGCACACGGCGGACTGCGGCGGCACGACCGGCCCGATGACCCCGGTGATCAACGAGTTCTCGGCGAGCACCTCGGGCGACGACGTGGAGTACGTCGAGATCTTCGGGGAGCCGGACACGGACCTCTCCTCGTACGCCGTGCTCGAGATCGAGGGCGACTCCGGGTCCACCACGGGCGTGATCGACGAGGTCATCGCGCTCGGCACGACCGATGCGGACGGCCTGTACCTGGCGGAGCTGGAGAACGGCGCCCTCGAGAACGGCACGATGTCGTTGCTGCTCGTGGAGGGGTTCACCGGCGCGCTGGGCGACGACCTCGACACCGATGACGACGGCACGTTCGACGCCATGCCGTGGACGGCGCTCGCCGACGCGGTGGCGGTCTTCGACGGCGGCTCGGCCGACGTCGCCTACGGCGGCACCGCGCTCGGTCCGGACTACGACGGCCTCAGCTCGTTCGCCCCGGGCGGCGCATCGCGCATCCCCGACGGTACCGACACCGACTCCGCGGCCGACTGGGTGCGCAATGCGTTCAACCGCGCGGGTATCGCGGCGTTCCCGGAGGCCACCCCGGCCGACGGCGAGGCGTGGAACACGCCCGGCGCCCTGAACGAGGCGTACATCGCGCCCCCGCCCCCGCCGATCAACTGCGAGTCGCCCGTCGTCTCGATCGGCTCGGTGCAGGGCTCCGGTGACACCTCGCCGGCCGACGGCACCACGGTGACCGTGAGCGGCGTGGTCGTCGGCGACTTCCAGGTCGGCGGCTTCAACGGCTACTACATCCAGGACGCCGGTGACGGCGACGCCGCCACGAGCGACGGCATCTTCATCTACGCGCCAGGCGGGGCATCCGTCGACGTGGGCGACGAGGTCATCGTCGCGGGCGAGGTGAGCGAGTACTTCGGCCTGACCGAGATCACCCCGACCGAGGTCGTCGTGTGCGACACCGGCGTCGAACTGCCCGAGGCCACCGAGCTCACCCTGCCCGCCACCGAGGCCGACCGCGAGGCCCTCGAGGGCATGCTCGTGACGCTGCCGCAGTCGCTGTCGATCCTCGAGTTCTACAACTACGGCCGGTACGGCCTGATCTCGCTCGGCACCGAGCGCCAGTTCACGCCCACCGCGGTCGTCGAGCCGGGGCAGCCCGCCATCGACCTCGCCGAGCAGAACGCGCTGAACAGCATCGGCCTCGACGACGGCCGGAGCTCGGAGAACCCCGACCCGGCGATCCACCCCAACGGCGCCGAGTTCACGCTCGACAACCTGTTCCGCGGCGGCGACCTGGTCACCGACGCGACCGGCGTGCTCGACTACCGGTTCAGCACCTGGTCGGTGCAGCCGACGCAGGGTGCCGGGTTCGAGTCGGTCAACGAGCGGCCCGCGGTGCCCGAGGTGGGCGGCGAGTTCACCGTCTCGAGCTTCAACGTGCTGAACTACTTCACCACGCTGAACTCGCGCGGCGCGAACACGGCCGACGAGTTCGACCGCCAGGAGGCGAAGATCGTCGCGGCCCTCGCGGAGATCGACGCCGACGTGTTCGGGCTCATCGAGATCGAGAACAACGGCGACGAGGGTGCGGCCAGCGCCGTCGCGACGCTCACGGCGGCGCTGAACGCCGAGCTCGGCTCCGAGGTGTACGACTACGTCGACACCGGCGTGATCGGCACCGACGAGATCACCACGGCGTTCCTCTACAAGACGGCCACGGCGACTCCCGTGGGCGACTTCGCGCTGCTCGACGGCTCGGTCGACGACCGGTACCTCGACTCGAAGAACCGCCCGGCGCTCGCGCAGACGTTCGCCGACGCGGCGGGCGGCGAGGTCACGGTCGTGGTCAACCACCTGAAGTCGAAGGGCTCGGCCTGCGACGACGTCTCCGACCCCGACCTCGACGACGGTGCGGGCAACTGCAACCTGACCCGCACGGCCGCGGCCGAGGCGATGACCGACTGGCTCGCCACCGACCCGACCGGGCAGGGCACGGCGAACCGGGCGCTCGTCATCGGCGACCTCAACTCGTACGACCACGAGGACCCGATCGACGTGTTCACGGGCGCCGGCTACGCCGACCTGCTGCTGCAGGAGCAGGGCGAGTACGCCTACTCGTACGTGTTCGACGGCCAGCTCGGCTACCTCGACTACGCGCTCGCGGGCAGCGGGCTCATGACCGAGGTGACCGGCGCGGCGGCGTGGAACATCAACGCCGACGAGCCGAGCCTGATCGACTACGACATGTCGTTCAAGAAGGACGCGCAGGACGCGCTGTACGCCCCCGACGCGTTCCGCTCGAGCGACCACGACCCGATCATCGTGGGCCTCTCGCTCGACAGCACGCCGCCGGAGATCGAGGTGTCGGCCGATCCGGCGACGGTCTTCCCGCCGAACACCGCGTGGACGACCGTCGACCTGCTCATCGACGCGACCGACGACTCGGGCATCGCGCCGACCGTGGAGATCGTCGAGGTGACGGCCGAGGGCAAGAAGGCCGACATCCGCGTGACCGGCGACGCCCAGGTCGAGGTCGTCGCCCGCATGGGTGCGACCTACACGGTGACGGTCGAGGCGACGGACCACGCCGGCAACACCGCATCCGACACCGTGGTGATCTCGGTGACCCCGCCGCGAGGTCGCTGGATGCAGTGACCTGACGCCGCACCGCACGATGGCCGTCCCTTCGGGGGCGGCCATCGTCGTGTCCGGGGACGCTCCGCGACCCGTTGCGCGACCCGATGAGAATAGTTACTGTCTTGTCAGTAAGTGGGCATCTCGCCCGCGTCTCCACCACCACACCTCAAGGAAGAGGACTACGGATGAGCAGGAACGCACCACCACGGCGCGGTCGCACGGCGACCGCGCTCGTCGCCGCCGCACTCGTCGCGGGAGCCGTCGTCGCGGCGCCCGCGCAGGCCGCACCACCGCAGCAGGTCGATCCGCAGGCGCCCGACTTCGGCCCCAACGTGACCGTCCTCGACCCGTCGATGCCACTGTCGGAGATCTCCACGGAGCTCGACGCCCTCGCCGACCGCCAGCGCGACGCCGAGATGAGCGAGGACCGCTACGCGGTCTACTTCCTCCCCGGCGAGTACGGAACCGACGAGCAGCCGCTCCAGTTCGAGGTCGGCTACTACACGGAGGTGGCAGGCCTCGGGGCATCCCCCACAGACGTCTCGGTGAACGGCGCGATCGAGGTCTACAACCGGTGCCTCACCGACGGCGGCACGGGCAACTGCATCGCGCTGGTGAACTTCTGGCGCACGATCTCGAACCTCTCGATCGACGTGAACGGCACCGGGCAGGACGGCTGCCGCGCGAGCGCGAACTTCTGGGCCGTCTCGCAGGCCGTGTCGATGCGCCGGCTCGACATCTCGGGCGCGAACGTCAGCCTGCAGGACTACTGCACCAACGGCCCGCAGTACGCGTCGGGCGGCTTCATCGCCGACTCGCGCCTGCCGTTCACGATCAACGGCTCGCAGCAGCAGTGGCTCGTGCGCAACAGCGACGTGACCGCGGGCTGGAGCAACGCCGTCTGGAACCAGGTGTTCGCAGGCACCGAGGGCGCGCCGGACGACTCGACCTTCCCCGAGCCGCCGTACACGACGATCGACGAGACGCCGATCAGCCGCGAGAAGCCGTACCTGTTCGTCGACGAGGCCGGGAACTACGCGGTGCGCGTCCCCTCGGCGCAGACCGACACGCGCGGCATCACCTGGGCCGAGGGCGAGACCGCGGGCCGCACGGTGCCGATCACCGAGTTCTTCATCGCCACCCCCGACTCGTCGGTCCAGGAGATCAACACGGCGCTCGCGCGCGGCAGCAACCTGCTGCTGACGCCGGGCGTGTACGACATCGACGAGACGATCCGCGTGAAGCGGGCCGACACCGTGGTGCTCGGCATGGGCCACGCCACCCTCACCGCCACGGGCGGTGCGGTCGCGATGGACGTCGCCGACGTGCCCGGCGTCGTCATCGCCGGCGTGACATTCGACGCCGGCACCGAGCTCTCGCCGGTACTGCTCCGCGTCGGCAAGGCGAACGGCGAGCACGGCACCGGCAGCGCCGCGCGGGCCGCCGAGTCGAACCCGACCACGCTGAGCGACGTCTACGTGCGCGTCGGCGGACCGCACATCGGGAAGGTCGACACGGCGATCGAGGTGCACAGCGACCACGTGCTCATCGACCACGCCTGGATCTGGCGTGCCGACCACGGCATCGAGGGGTTCACCGAGGGCGTGAACGGCGACACCGACCGCTGGAACACGAACACCGGCCGCAACGGCATCCTCGTCACCGGCGACGACGTCACCGCCACCGGGCTCTTCGTCGAGCACTTCCAGCAGCGCAACACGCTCTGGGAGGGCGACGGCGGCACGGTCATCCTGTACCAGAACGAGCTGCCGTACGACCCGCCGACGCAGGCCGACTGGACCCAGCCGGATGGCACGCTCGGCTACCCCGGGTACACGGTCGCCGACGACGTGACGAGCCACGAGCTCTTCGGCGCGGGCGTGTACGTGTTCAACCAGAACGACCCGTCGATCGTCACCGAGAACGGCTTCTCGGTGCCCGATGTCGAGGGCGTGCGACTGCACCACGTTATGACGGTCAACCTCAGCGCTGGGACGATCCGGCACGTCGTGAACGGCGTGGGCGGGCAGGTCGACAACTCGAACACCGGGGCTCCGGCGTTCATCGTCGACTACCCGGCGCCGTAGGCGCCACGCGCGCCCGGTCCATCGGCGGGCCGGGCGCGCGACCCCTCGTGCCCGCGCGTCTCGCCGCGTCAGGTCGCGCGGAGCGGGGCGACCGCCGTGGAGTCGGCACCGAGTGCGACCAGCCGGTCGGCCACGGCGACCGCGGCGCGCCGATACGGCTCCTCGGTCTCGCGCAGCAGCGAGCGCGTGTTCGCCGCATCCAGCAACGCGGTGATCTCGAACGCGAGCTGCGCCGCGTCATCCAGGCTCGGGAGCTCGCCACGTTCCATCGCGTAGCCGATCGACACCGTGAGGTACCCCTCCCACCTGTCGAGCGCACCCATCACCCGGTCGCGCACCGCCCCGGGCTTCGAATCGAACTCGACGGATGCCGCCGAGAAGAAGCATCCCCCGAGAAGACGCGGCGCGACGAGTAGGCGATCCACCCGTCGACCAGGGCGACCACCCGCTCGAGCCCGCGTTCGGTCGCAGCGCGCGCGGGCGCGATCACCTCGTTCGTGAAGAGTGCCTGCGCGGCGTCGATCGCGGCGAGCTGCAACCGCTCCTTCGAGCCGAACAGCGCCGCGACCCCGCTCTTGCTCTGGCCGGCCGCCTCGGCGATCCGGGCGATCGAGAGCCCGTCGAGGCCCTCGATCGACGCGAGGTCCATCGCCTGCGCGAGCACCTCGCGTCGCGATTCGTCGCCGCGTGCGCGGCGTCCGTCGATGACCCCTTGCGTCATGCCCCCATCTTACCGTACGATCGTCCGTATAGTTAGTAGGACGATCGTTCGTATTGTTTCAAGGAGCCGAGAGATGTCCGCCCTCACCGCCATCGCCACCGCCACCCGCACGGTCGCCGCCGCCTCGCCGCGCGCCGGCTCCGCCCTCGCGCTGCGCCTCTTCCTCCACGTCGGTCGACGGATGCCCCTGGCCGACCGCGACCGCACCGTCATGGACCAGGCGCGACGCTCGACCGTCCGGGTGCCGGGCATCGACCGTCGCGGCGTCGACCTGGTCGCGTACGAGTGGGGCTCGGGCGACGACGTCGTGCTGCTCGTGCACGGCTGGCAGGGTCGCGCGAGCCAGTTCGCCCCGATCGTCCGCGAGCTCCGCGCCGAGGGCTATCGCGTCGTCGCCTTCGACGCTCCGGCGCACGGCGACTCCGCCGGCCGGCACGCGTACGTCATCGACTGGGTCGACGCCATCCACGCGCTGCAGCACCGGTACGGACGGTTCGAGGCGGTCGTCGCCCACTCGTTCGGCGCGCTCGGCGTCTTCACCGCCGTCGCCGAGGGCGTGACCGCCCGGCGCGTCGTCACCATCGCCTCGCCGGCCGACGCCGACGCCGTCTTCGCCGAGTTCGGCTCGGCGCTCGGGCTCGACGACCGCACGCTCGACGACATGCGCCGACGCTTCGTGGCGCGCCTCTTCCCGGGCGAGCCCGACCCGTTCGCGCGCGTCTCGGCGATCCGCCACCCGCTGCCCGAGTCCGACGAACTGCTCGTCGTGCACGACCCCGACGACCGGCGCGTCTCGTCCCGCGAGGCGGAGCGCCTGCTCGACGCCCACCCGGGCGCGCGACTGCTGCACGCGCCCGGCACCGGCCACACGCGCATCCTGCGCGACGACGCCGTGCTCGACGCCCTCGTCGCGTTCGTCGGCGGTGGCGGGCGGGCGGCGGGAAGCGCGCCCGGCGCTCAGCCGTCCGACCGCGCCGCCACGACCTCCGCGTAGAACGCCGCGTGCGCGGCGGCGACCGCGGCATCGTCGAGCAGCCCGGGCGTCGCGGCCGCGCCCGCGGCGAGCAGCCCGCGCAGCGCATCGTCGCCGGCGAGACGCCTGAGCGCGTCCGCGAGCGCGTCGACGTCGCGCGGGGCGACCACGAGTCCGTTGACGCCGTCGGTCACCCACTCGGCGGGCCCGCCCTCGCCGGCGACCACGACCGCGCGGCCGGCCGCGAGGTACTGCAGCACGTTCTGGCCGAGCGGCTCGGGGCGGATCGACGCCTGCACCGCGACGTCCCACCCGGCGAGCGTGCCGGCGATGTCGTCGACGTGCCCCGGGAACTCCACCCGGTCGGCGACGCCGAGCTCGCCGGCGAGCGCCCGCAGGTGCCGACCGTACGCCTCGTGCCCGAAGGGCGCGTCGCCCGGCAGCACGAGCCGCGCGTCCGAGTCGCCGAGCGCCTGCGTGAACGCGCGCAGCAGCAGCTCCTGCCCCTTCCACGGGTCGATCCGCGCGAGCATCCCGATCCGCAGCGGGCCGGCCACCGGCCGGGCGGCCGCAGTGCGCCGCTCGATGCCCGCGGCGCTCGGGATCACGACCGTGCGGGCTCCCCGCCGCAGGAACGGGGTGGCGGTCTCGAGGGTCGCGCGCGAGTTCGCGATCACGCCGTCGGCGCGGGGCAGCACGAGTCGCGTCATGAGCGCGTACCCGGCCCGCCCGATCGCATCCGGGTCGGTCATGTCGCGCAGGTGCACCACGAAGGGCACGCGCGACGTGAGCGCGGCGAGCGCCCCGTAGGCCCCGGCGCGCGCGGTGTTCGCATCGACGAGGTCGGCGGTGCGGAAGGCGGGGTGCAGTCGCGTCGCGGCCGCCTGGAGACCCAGTCGCGCCAGCGCCGCGGCCTGGTGCAACGCACTGCCGGCGCTCACGCCCGCGGGCTGTCGGACGCCGGCGACGCGCACCGGCACACGCGCCGGCAGCTGCGTGTAGACGCCTGCGCCCGCGGCATCCGTCGGCGCCAGCAGCACCACCGGCGACCAGGCCGGGCCGGCCCGCAGCATGCGCACGAGCGCGTACTCCGCGCCGCCGCGCGCGGTCGTGTGGTCGAGGTGCAGCACGCGCGTCGCACGCGCCGCACCGCCACGGGGCGACCGGCCGCCGGCAGCGCTCACTTGCGGCGCCTACCCGTGCCCGGCTGCCCGCCCGCGCCCTCGCGGCCGGCGAGCAGCTCCGGCCCGTAGGACGCGTCGTGGTACGCCGCGACCTCGGCCGCTGGCATCCCGAACAGCAGTCCGGCGAGCGACGCGAGCGCGGGCACCTCCTCGGCCGCCATCCGCAGGTAGTCGTCGTCGGGGCCGCCCTGGGGGTCGATGACGTCCTCGTCGCCCGCGCCGAGGGCCCGGTTGCCGGCGAGGCCGACGACGACCGATCGCAGCTCGGCCGCCGACGCCGGCGGTGCCGGCAGTCGCAGGCTCGCGGCGATGCGCCCCGCCTCGCGCATCGTGAACGCGGTGCGCAGGGTGCCGGGCACCAGCTCGATCACCCGCTCGCGGTGCCGCCGCGACGCCACCAGCACGAGGTCGGCCGCGCGCAGCTGGGCCTCGGTGACCTGTCGGGCCCGGTGGTCCCGCCCGTCGCCGCCGAGTGCGGTGGCGATCGCCCGCGCCCGTCGGCCCATCGACGCCCCCTCGGGCGCACGCGTGCCGGCGCTCGCGACCCGCACGGTGCCCGAGACGGCGGGCGGCAGGTACCAGTTCGCCCACGTGCCGAGCAGCATCGCGCCGAGCGGCGAGCGGTGCACGTTGCCGGTGCAGACGACGAGCACGTCGAACGTGTCTCCGGCCATGCCACCCCCGTCGATCCCGGACCGGCGCACGAGGGGTTCGGGCCCCGTCGGCGCGCGGATAGTGTTGCTCGCAAGGAGTCTACGAGGAGATGCGGTGCGCGTACTGAGGGTGTCTCACAGCGCCGTCGTCGACGAGTGGCGCGGACGCGAGCGGGCCCTCGGGGACGCGGGCGTCGACGTCCACCTGCTGAGCGCCCGCCGCTGGCACGCGGGCGGCACCGAGGTCGACCTCCGGCCCCGCCCCGGCGAGCGCGTGACAGGCGTCCGCACCCTCGGCCGACACCCCGCACTCTTCGTCTACGATCCCCGCCCGCTGTGGCGCGCGCTCGGCGAGCGGTGGGACGTCATCGACCTCCACGAGGAGCCCTTCGCGCTCGTGACCGCCGAACTGCTGGTGCTCCGGATGCTCCGCGGCAACCGCGCACCGGTCGTGCTGTACACCGCGCAGAACCTCTCCAAGCGCTACCCGGTGCCGTTCCGCTGGCTCGAACGCTGGGCGCTCCGCACCGCGTCCGGCGTCTCCGCGTGCAACTCGGAGGCGGCCCGCATCGTCGAGCGCAAGGGCTTCGCGGGTCGCGCACGCGTGATCCCGCTGGGTGTCGACCTCGACCGCTTCCGGTCGGGTGGGGCGACGGATGCCCCTGAGCCGCAGCCCGCACCGATCGGCGACGCCGACCCGATCACCGTCGGCATCCTCGGCAGGCTCGTGCCCGAGAAAGGTCTCGGCGTGCTGCTCGACGCGGCCGAGCGCGAACCGCGGCTGCGCCTGCGCATCGGCGGGTCGGGCCCGATGGCCGACGAACTGGCCGCGCGGGCCGCGGCCGGCTCGCTCGCGGGCCGGGTCGAACTCGTCGGCCCGGTCGACCCCGACGACGTGGTCGCGTTCTACGCCGGGCTCGACGTGGTGACGATGCCGTCGCTGCCCACACCGAGCTGGACCGAGCAGTTCGGCCGGGTCGCCGTCGAGGCGATGGCCTGCGGCGTGCCGGTGGTCTCGAGCGACGCGGGCGCGCTGCCCGACGTCGTCGGCGGGGCGGGCATCGTCGTTCCCGCGGGCGACGCGGGCGCGCTCGCGGGGGCGTTGGTCGACGCCGCCGGGCCCCGCGCGGACGAGCTCCGCGCAGCGGGCGCGGCACGCGCCGCCGAGTGCGGGTGGGACGCGGTCGGCCGGGACTACCTCGACCTGTACCGGTCGGTGCTGCATGAGGCATCCGCTGCGCCCTCGCCCCCCGTCGAGGTGGTCGTGGTCGCGTACGGGGCACCCGACCTGCTGCGTCGGGCGCTCGAACCGGTCGCCGCCCTGCCGACGACCGTCGTCGACAACTCGTCGCTGCCCGAGATCGCCGCGCTCTGCGCCGAGCTCGGCGTGCGCTACCTCGACCCGGGCCGCAACGGCGGCTTCGCCGCGGGGGTCAACGCCGCCCTCGCCGACCGGCTCGTGCCCGGAGCCGACGTGCTCCTGCTGAACCCCGACGCCGAGGTCTCGGCCGACGACGTCGCCGCGCTGCAGGCCGCGCTCCGCGCACGCGACGACCTGGCGAGCGTCGGCCCTGTGCAGGTCGACGAGCAGGGCCGGCTGGCGCGCGTCGAGTGGCCGTTCCCGTCGCCCGCCGCGACCTGGCGCGAGGCGGTCGGGCTGGGCGCGGCCCGCGGCGGGCCCACCTTCGTGATCGGCTCCGTGCTGCTGCTGCGCGCCGAGGCGCTCGCGCAGCTCGGCGGGCTCGACGAGCGCTTCTTCCTCTACGCCGAGGAGACCGACTGGGCGTACCGCGCGCACCTGCTCGGCTGGCGGCACGCCGCTGTGCCGGGCGTGCGGGCGCTGCACGTCGGCGCGGGTACGAGCGGCGACTCCGTGCGCCGCGAGGCGCACTTCCACGCCTCGCAGGAACGCTACCTGCGCAAGCACTTCGGCGCGCTCGGCTGGCAGGTCGCCCGCACCGGCCAGTGGGCCGGCTCGATGGCCCGCGCCCTCGCCCTCCCCGGCGAGCGCGGCATCGCCGCCCGTCGCCGCGCGGCGCTCTACCGGCTCGGCCCGGTGCGCGTGGAGGCGCGCTTCCGGTCGCGCGCGCCGAAGGACGGCGGCGCCCCCGTCGCATCCGACCACACCGCCCTCGCCCAGCCGAATACGATCGCCTCGTGACCCGAATCGTGCAGATCGTCCCGCACATCGGCGTGGGCACCGGCGTCGCCGGCGTCGCGGCGAACCTCGAGCGCGAGCTGGCTGCGCTCGGGGTGGAGGTCGAGCGGTTCACGTACATCCAGGCGCGGCGCGGCAAGCGCGATTCCCACCCTCGCACGCGGCTCGGTCGTCGCATCGCGGGCGGCTGGAAGCAGGTGTGGTTCAGCACCGTCGGCACGCGTCGGGCTCGCGCCTTCCTGGCGGAGCGGCCCGACGCCGTCGCGATCTGCCACAACAACGTGCTCGCCGGCGACATCTACGTCAACCACGGCGTGCTCCTCGCGTCGATGCGTGCCCGCGGCCGCTCATGGTGGCGCACCTACCGCAATCCCGTGCACGACTTCATCTACCTGCGCGACCGCATCCGCTATCGCGGGCGCACGCATCGTGCGGTCGTCGCGCTGTCGGAGGCCGAGGCGGACGCGCTCGAGGCGACGTACGGGCCCCTGGGGTCCCGAGTCGTCGTCATCCCGAACGGGGTCGACCAGGAACGCTTCCGTCCGCCCACGGCGGAGGAGCGGGCCGCCGCACGCGCCGACCTGCAGCTCGGCACCGAGGAGCGGGTCGCGGTGTTCGTCGGCCACGAGTTCAGCCGCAAGGGCCTGTCGTTCGCGATCCAGGGGCTGCGGTACGCGCCGACCGTGCTCCTGCTCATCATCGGCGGCAACGACGACATCATCACCGAGGCCTATGCGGAGGCGACGGCGGCGGGCGTCGGGGAGCGCGTGCTCTTCCTCGGTCCGCGTTTCAGCCTGGCTCCGTTCCTCGCGGCGTCCGACTTCTTCGTGCTGCCCAGCGCCTACGAGGCGAACGCCCTGGTCGTGCTCGAAGCACTGGCGAGCGGGCTGCCGGTCGTGACCACTCGCACCGGGTTCGCGCCCGAGGTGATCGTCGACGGCGAGAACGGCTACCTCGTCGATCGTGACGCGCGGGAGGTGGGTGAGCGGCTCGACGAACTCGCGCAACTGTCCGACACGGAGCTCGCGGCCTGGCACGCACGCGCTCGCGCCAGCGTCGAGCCGTACACCTGGCCGGCGATCGCGCGACGCTACCTCGACCTGGCGCGCGAGGTCGAGGCGGAACGGAGCGTCGCGTGACGGCTCGAGGCGGCGGCGTGACGGGAGCACGCGAGCGCGGCATCCGGATCGTCCAGATCGCGCCGACCATCGAGCCCGGCAGCGGCGTGGCCGGCGTGGCCTTCAACCTCGAGCGCGAGTTCCGCGCGGCGGGCGTGCAGGTCGAGCGCTTCACGGCCGCCGACGCCGGGCGCACACTGCGCGGCGCCGGGGGTGGCCCGCCGATCGTCACCCATCTGGAGCGCGCCCGCAACGTCGTCTGGTTCAGCACCGTCGGCACCCGCCGCGCGCGGCGCTTCCTGGCCGAGCGGCCCGACGCGATCTCGATCTGCCACAACGACGTGATAGCGGGCGACGTGTACGTCAACCACGGGCTCCTGCAGGCGGCAATGCGCGCTCGCGGGCACTTCGCCTGGCGGATGGTGCGCAACCCCGTGCACCTCTACACGGCGCTCCGCGACCGGGTGCGGTATCGCGGCCGCCGGCACCGGGCCGTGGTGGCGCTCACCTCGCACGAGGCCGAGCTGCTCGTCGACGAGTACGGGCGGGTGCGCGCGCCGATCCACGTCATTCCGAACGGCGTCGACCTCGACCGTTTCCGTCCGCCGACGGACGCGGAGCGAGCCACCGCCCGCGCCGAGATCGACGTCGCGGACGGGCGCACGCTGGCGGTCTTCGTCGGGCACGAGTTCGAGCGCAAGGGGCTCCCGATCGCGATCGATGCGCTCGGCGGCGCGCCGGACGTCTCGCTGCTCGTGGTCGGCGGAACGAACGACATGATCCGCCGTGCGCGCGCACACGCCCGGCGGTACGGAGTTGCCGACCGGGTGCACTTCGTCGGCACGCACGCCGACCCCGTGCCGTTCTTCTGGGCCGCAGACCTGCTGGTGCTGCCGAGCGCGTACGAGGCCAACGCGCTCGTGGTGCTCGAGGCACTCGCGTGCGGCCTTCCGGTCGTGTCCACCCGGGTCGGGTTCGCCCCCGACATCCTCGTCGACGGGGAGAACGGCTTCCTCGTCGAGCGGGATCCCGCTTCGGTCGCCGCCCGACTCGACGCCCTCGACCGGCTCGGCGCCGCCGTGACCGACGCCTGGCGGCAGCGGGCCCGCCGCACCGCGGAACGCTACTCCTGGCCGGAGGTCGCCCGGCAGTACCTGTCGCTGGTCGAGGCGCTCGGGTCGCGGTCGGATGCCTCGAGCGAACGCCTCCGCATCGTGCACGCCATCCGCTCCGACGGGTTCTCGGGCGTGGAGCAGTTCGTGCTGCGCCTCGCGCGCGCGCAGTCGGCCGCCGGCCACCAGGTGCTGGTCGTCGGCGGCGACCCCGGGCGCATGCGCCCCGCACTGCAGGGGTCGGGCGTCGCCCACGTGCCCGCCGCGCGCACGCTCGACGTGACCCGCGCGCTCCTCCGCCATGCCCGGGGCGCCGACGTGGTGAACACGCACATGACCGCCGCCGAGGCGGGCACGGCCGCCGCCTTCGCGATGGCACCGCGATCGCGCCGACCCGCGATCGTGGCCACGCGCCACTTCGCGAAGGCACGCGGTCGCGTCGGTCCACTGCCGATCGCCGCGATCGTCGGCGCGCGCATCGACGCGCAGCTCTCGATCAGCGACGCGGTCGCGAGCGCGGTCGACGGCGAGAGCACCGTCGTGCACCCCGGCCTCGACGCACGCGCCGACGTCGACGCCGACGCCCGCGAGCGCATCGTGCTCATCGCACAGCGGCTGCAGCCCGAGAAGCACACCGAGGTCGGCATCCGCGCGTTCGCCGAGTCCGGCATCGCCGCCGACGGCTGGCGGATGCAGGTGGCCGGCACGGGCCCCGAACGCGAGCCTCTCGAGCAGCTCGCGGCGTCGCTCGGCATTGCGGACGCGGTGGAGTTCCTCGGCTTCCGCTCCGACCTGCCCGAGCTCATGGACCGCGCCGGCCTGCTCGTCGCCACCTGCCCGTTCGAGCACTTCGGGCTGACCGTGCTCGAGTCGATGGCGAGCGGGCTCCCCGTGGTCGCGGCCGGCGCGGCCGGGCACCTGGACATGCTCGCGGGGCTCGACGAGCGCGCCCTGTTCCCGCCCGACGACGTCGCGGCCGCGGCATCCGCCCTGCGTTCACTGGCCGCCGACCCCGACGGGCGCGCCCGGCTCGGGAGCGCCGAGCGCGAGCGTCAGCGTCGCGACTTCACCCTGCGGGCGCAGGCGGATGCCACGGAGGACGTCTACCGGAGCGTGCGATGACCGACCTCGTGGTCATGTCGCTCGAGCGCTGGGACGACGTGTGGCGGCGCAACCAGCACCTGGTGGCGGGGCTGTTGCGACGTGATCCGGGCCTCCGCGTGCTCTTCGTGGAGCCGCCGGCCGACCCGACCAACGACCTCCGCGCGGGGCGCCGCCCCGCTTTCGGGAGCGCGCCGTCGGCGATCGGCGAGCCCGCTCCCGGACGGCTGTGGACGTATCGCCCGGTGAAGTGGCTGCCGCGCAGGCTCGACCGGAACGCCGACGCGCGCATCGCGCGGGACGTGCTGCGGGCCGCCCGGGGGCTGGGCATGGAGCATCCGCTGCTCTGGATCAACGACCCGGGCGCGGTGGGGGTGGCGGATGCCTCGGGCTGGCCCGTCGTCTACGACATCACCGACGACTGGCTCTCCGCCGACCGCCCCGCGGCCGAGCGCGAACGCTCGGCCCGCAACGAGGCCCGCCTGCTCGCGACGGCCCGCGAGGTCGTGGTCTGCTCGGCGGAGCTCGCGCGCCGGAAGGGCGGAGATCGCCCGGTCGCGCTCATCCCCAACGCGGTCGATGTCGATGCGTACCGCCGGCCCGCGCCGCGACCGGCCGACCTCCCGACCGGCCCGACGGCCGTGTACCTCGGCACGGCGCATCCGCATCGCATCGACGTCGACCTGTGCGAGGCCACCGCGCTCGCACTCGCCGAACGGGGCACCCTCGTACTGGTGGGCCCGAACCTGCTGGGCCCGGGGGCGACCGCGCGCCTCGAGCGAGCCGGTGCCGTGCTGCTCGGCGCACGCCCGCGCGACGCGGTGGTCGGCTACCTGCAGCACGCGGAGTCGCTCGTCGTGCCCCACGTCGTCACGGAGTTCACCGACAGCCTCGACCCGATCAAGCTCTACGAGTACCAGGCCGTCGGCCGCGCGGTCGTCTCCACACCTGTCGCGGGCTTCCGCGACGCCGACGACCCGCGCGTCACGATCGCAGACGCCGACCGCTTCCCGGCCGAGGTGGTCGCCGCGATCGATCGTTCCCGGCCGTTCCCCCACGGCGCCACCGGACCGGTGCCCTCCTGGGCCGACCGCTCCGACGCCATGGCCGAGGTGCTGGCCCGGCTCTCCCCGACGTCCTAGGCGTCCGTCTCCGCACGTCGCGCCCGGGTGCGGAGCTTGGAGACGAACGTCGAGGCGCCCCCTGCCAGCACACCACGCGGCGAGAGCCGCATCGAGTCCCGCACGTCGGCGGCCGCATCCCGCACCCTCCGCTGCCTGAGCAGCCCGAGCACCCGACCGGCCGACCAGGACGCGTAGGCGCGATCGAGCATCCTCGCGTTGCGTCGAAGCGCCTCGACGTGGTGCGCGTCGCCGCGGGACGCCGCATCCTCGCGGTTCACCCGTATGGCGCGAGAACCGGCGGCGTGGCGACGCCTCCAGTCGGCCGCCGTGGCATTCCGGTCGTGGCGCCGGTACTCCACCAGCACGGTGCCCGTGCCGACCAGCCGCCCGTGCCGGAGCAGGCGGAGCGTGAACTCGGTGTCCTGCGAGAGGCCGAAGGCCTCGTCGAACATGCCGGCGTCGTCGAATGCGCTCCGGCGCACGGCCAGCGTCGTGATCCTCGGAATCGGCGACGCACCGCGGAGGTACTCGGCACTCGTCGCCTGCGGCGTATTCCACGAATCGAATGCAACGCCGTCCGCGTCGATGTCGATGCCGTCGCCGAACGCGCCGACCGCGCCCGGATCGCGCTCGAGCGCCCGCACCAGCTCCTCCAGCCGGTCCGGCGGCCAGATGTCGTCGTCGTCCAGGAAGGCGACGACCTCGCCCCTTCCTGCCGCGATGCCGGTGTTGCGCGCGGCGGCCGCGCCACCGTTCTCGCGGTGCACGATGCGCGCCCCGTCGACGCGCGTGACGATCCGCTCCAGCTCGTCACCGCGCCCGGAGCCGTCGTCCACCACGACGAGTCGCCAGTTCGCGTAGGTCTGCGCGGCGACCGACGCGAGCGCGGACTCCAGGTAGGGACTCACGCGGTTCGTCGGCACGACCACGTCGACGACGGGCATGCCGGCAGGGGCATCCGCTTCGTCCGTCACGGCTCCACGTCCGCGAACTCGGGCAGCCGGGTGATCCGGAAGCGGCCGAACGGGTTCCGCGCGAACGGAGCGCCGAGCACCGTGCCCAGCGGGTGCGCGGTGCGGCGACGCCAGCGTCCCAGGTCGCGGTCCCAGTCGCGTTCCGGCGCGTAGCCCGAGACGATGCGCTTCTCGGCCATCTGCTCCTCGGTGCGCACCCAGCTCATGTGGATGATCGCGTCGTCCTCCGGGATCACGGCGTGCACGGGGGTGCCGAACGGGTGCGCGGGGTCGGTGTTGCGCGGCGACACGTCGACGCGATGCACGGGGGACCCCGCCGACTGGCGCGAGAGCGAGAGGCGCGTACCCGCCCGCACGACCACCGGACCCGGGTACCCCGCCTGCGTCGTCCAGAACCGGCCGCAGTGCTCGAGGAACTCGCCGGACGGCGTGCGCGCATAGAAGTTGCGCATCGGGAAGGCCAGCGCGTCGGCCGCCCGGCGATCGGCCTCCCGGAGCTGGGCGAGGAAGACCTCGGGGGAGCTCAGGATCTCGTCCGTGTCGAGCTGCACGACCCAGTCCGCCTCCTCGGACGCGGCGTCGAGGGCGGCCTGCCGCTGCTCGGTCTCCACCGTCATCACCGGCCGGTCGGCGTCGGAGTGGTCGCCGGGCACGAACACCATCTTCCCGTCGGGGTCGGCCGCCCGCATCCGCTCGAGCGACTCGTCGACCGAGAGCGGGAATCCCGCCCACGAACGGCCGTCGGCGGCGTACGAGACGACGATCTTCTCGACGATGCCGTAGTACGAGCCGATGCTCTGCGAGATCCAGGCGGGGTCGCCGGCGAGCACGTACGCGTGCAGCCTCATGCGGACGCTCCGTCCGCGCGCCTCGCGCGCACCCCGGGGGCGGCGCTGGCGGCCAGCCCCGCCGCGGTGCCGACGACGTCGACGGCCGCGCGCCAGCCACCGCCGACCACCCCCGCAGCTTCGCCTGCACGCCGGCGCGCCTGGGGTCGCGGATCGCCCGGAGGCCGGTGACGACCTGGTGCCCCGCCTCGGCGGCCGCCGTGCGGAGGTACTGGCGGAAGTGCGGATCGGCGGTGCCGAGCGTGCTCGCGAGCAGCACCACGTGGTTGCGGGCGCCGTAGTAGCGGTAGCGCGTGTCGAAGCGGCGCCCGCGGGCGTAGGTGCCCGCGACGTGCAGCACGACCGCGGACGGCGTGTAGACGATCCGCCAGCCGGCTCGCCGCATGCGCAGCGCGATGTCGGTCTCCTCGCGAAGGCAGGTGCCGGGGTAGAGGTCGCGGATGCCGCCGAGTTCGCGCACCACGCTCATGCGAACCGACATGTTGGCGCCGAGCATGTGGTCGACGTCGACGTCGCGGCCCGGGTCGGCTGCGAAGAACCCGGTCAGGCGACCGTCGGGCAGCAGCAGGCCGATCTCGCCGATGCCCTCCTGCTCCTCGCCCGGCTGCTCGTTGCGCGCTCGACCGCCCACCGCCGCGACCGCAGGGTCGTCGTACGGCTTCACGAGTCGTTCGAGCCAGTCGGGATCGGCGAACGCGTCGTCGTCGATGAACGCCACCACGTCCTGTCGCACGCCCTCGACGCCGATCGCGCGCGAGGTCGCGGTCGAGCCGATGCCGCGCTCGTTGCGCCGGTACTCGACCTCCGGCCGATCGGCGACGACCTCCCAGGTGCGCTCGTCGGGCGACGCGTCGACGACGATGATCCGCTCGGGCCGGAGCGTCTGCGCGTCGAGGTGCTCGAGGCAGGTCCGCACGTAGTCGGGACGGTTGTAGGTGGCGATCACGACCGCGACGGTGGGTGCGCTCACGTGGTCCTCTCCTTCGGGTGCGCGTCGAACTCGGCTCGGTAGACGCGCTCGTAGTGGTCGGCCACCGCCTGCAGGTCGAACTCGACCGCGCGCACGAGCGACGCCTCGGCGAGCTCGGCGCGCCGGGCGGCATCCGTCAGCACCTCGACCAGCGCGTCCCCGAGCGAATCGAGCTCGGCGAGCACGCCGAACCGCCCGTCGTCGGTGACGTAGCGCGAGCCGACGTTCGGGGTGGCGACCACGGGCAGGCCGGCCGTCATCGCCTCGGCGTAGGGGATGCCGAAGCCCTCGTAGGTCGACGGGAGGCAGAACACCCACGCCGAGCGGTACTCGGCGGCGAGCTCCGAGTCCGTCAGCCGACCCAGCACGCTGACGCCTTCTGGTACGTCGTCGGGCGCGTCCTGCGTGACCATCCGCAACTCGGCATCGGGCACACGGGGGCGCACCTCGTCGGCGAAGATCCGCGCGAGCTCGGCACCCCGCTTCCGGCCGCGCCACGTGCCGACGAAGAGCACGGTGGGGGCGGCGCGCTTGTCGCCGCCGGGCGCGAACGCCGCGGCATCCACCCCGTTCGGAATGACCGTGCGCACCCACGGCGTCCACTTGCGGGTCGCGGGCGAGATGAGCACCGTGCGGTCCGCGACGACGCTCGCCAGCACCTCGGTGCAGCCGAGCAGCACCATGCGCGCCTTCTCCTTGGCGCCGCGGATGCGCACGGCCTCCTCGAAGCACGAGCCGTGCAGCGTGCGCACGTGCGCGGGCACGCGCCGGCGCCACATCCAGTAGTCCTCGCCGTGGGCGTGGAGCACGTCGTAGCCCGACAGGTCGATGCGCCGCATCGCGAACGCGAACCGGAACGTGCGCATCGATCCGTCGAGCGGCACGTGCACGTGTCCGTAACGTGCGCCCTCGACCGGTGCGCAGGGGCTGTACACGTCGACCTGGTGCCCGCGATCGGCCAGCTCGTTGGCGAGCGCGTGGACCTGGTACCCCACGCCGATCTTGCTCTCGCTCGGGAGGTAGTACGAGATCATCGCGATGCGCAGCGACCGATCCGACTCGTCGAGCGGATGCCGCGGGGAACCGGTCACGACAACCCGGCCTGCAGGGCCTCGAGCCACGCGTGCCCATCGCGGAGGTCGGGTTCGAGGTGGTTGCCCTCGGCCCACTCGTTCCACGACTTGACCCAGAGCAGCCGCTCGTCGGCCGGCCGATCGGCGAGCAGGTCGACCGCGTCCGACACGTTGCGGCGGAACCGCTCGGGCGTCGCGTCGCGCACGACGAGGCCGCGGCGGCCGGCACGCGGCGTGTTGTCCCAGTTCGGGTACACGCACGGCTGCACGTGCGGATCGCGGGGGTAGTCGGCCACGATCGAGTCCGAGTACGGCCAGATCTCCGGCCCGCCCATGAGCTTGCGGCCCGCGCGCATGCGGAACCGGGTCGCCGGCGTCACCTCGGCCGGCAGCCGCATGTACACGCTCGCGTCGAACCCGTCGGCCTCGGCGTTCGCGTAGCGGGGCCCGGCGCCGAGCAGGTCGCTCGCCTCGGCGACGAGGTACAGGCCGTCCAGGCCGGCCTCGCGCGCCATCGCCTGCCAGCGATCGACGAACTCCGCGGCATCCGGCAGCTCCTCCGGCCGGAACACGTAGAAGAGCGGCCGACCGTTCACGCGCACGTACCGTTCGTCGCGGAATGCGGGGAGGATCGTCTCGAAGTGGCGCCGGTCGTCCTCCGCGCCGAGGTAGCGCTGCTCCTTGAGGATCGTGTCGGCCGCGGCGTGCCAGATGCCCGTCCAGGACTGGTTGGCCCACGCCAGCGCGAACCCGATCTCGGGGTCGCCGCGCTCGAGCACCTCGGCGAACGGCCGCTCGAGGATGCGGTCGCCGTCGCCGAACCAGTAGTGCCAGTACACGAATGCCTCGACGCCGTACGCGCGCGCCAGGTCGCTCTGCGCCTGGCGCGTCTCGGGTACGCGGAGGTCGTAGAAGCCCAGGTCGGCCGGCAGGGTGGGCTGCTGGTGCCCGGGGTACAGGCGCCGCGCACGCGCGGTGTTGGTCCACTCGGTGAAACCGGCACCCCACCACTCGTCGTTCTCCGGGATCGGGAAGAACTGGGGAAGGTAGAACGCGAGCGCACGCGCGCGCAGCCCGTTCACGGGGGCGCCCTCGGGCCCCCGGTGATCGGGTGCCTCGGGTGGCGTCTCGGTCACGCGTACCGCCAGTCGTCGTCGTTCGGGTGCGAGCACGCAGCATCCTACTGTCTCGGCCGATCCAGTAGGTTCGACCCATGAAGCCGCCGCCCGCCGGCCGGTTCCTCGCACTCGACGGCCTGCGGGGAGTCGCCGCCCTCGCCGTGCTGGTGTTCCACATGTTCTGGAACTCGGCGGGAGCCGACGCGCTCGCCGCGTGGATGCCCGGCCCCGTGATCGACGCCACGGGTTTCATGCGCAGCGGCGTGGCGATCTTCTTCGTCATCTCCGGCTTCGTGATCGCCTACACGACGGCGAACATGCGCACCTTCCGCGAGGGCGGCCGGTTCGCATTGCGCCGCCAGGTGCGGCTCGACCCGCCCTACTACGTCGTGATCGCCGGCGTGCTCCTCATCGAGTTCGCCCAGACCCTCGTGCCCGGGCTCGTCGGCCGCCAGTTCACGCCGCTCGACGTGCTGCTCAACATGGTCTACCTGCAGGACATCCTCGGCGTGCCGTCCGTGCTCGCGGTCGCGTGGACCCTCTGCCTCGAGGTGCAGTTCTACCTCGTGGTCGTGCTGCTGGCGATCGTCGCCGCCCGCACGACACGGTCGGAGGCGTGGCGCGGGAGGGTCGTCGTGTGGAGCGCAGCGGCGCTGGCGCTCGCATCCCTCGCCCTGCCGCTCGTCGGCATCAGCAGCGGGCCGTGGGTGCTCGGGGTCTGGTGGATGTTCGCGATCGGGATGCTGCTCGCCTGGCACTCGATCGGCACGGTGAGGACGTGGCACGTCGTCGCGTCGTTCGCGGTGCTGGTCGCGTGGGCGTCGCTCCGGCAGTTCGTGCTGGGCCAGGCGGACCCGTGGGGCGGCGAGTGGTTCGCGATCGGGACGGGCCTCCTCATCTGGGCCCTGCAGGAGCGCGACCGCCTGTCGGCCTCGCCGGGTCGCGTGCTGCTCTACTTCGGCCGCATCTCGTACCCGCTGTACCTCGTGCACCTCCCGGTGATCGCGGTTGTGGCCGGCGCGGGGTTCAAGGCGTTCCCGGATGCCCCGTGGGCGCAGTTGCTCATCGTGCTGGCCTCCGGCGCGATCGCGATCGGCGCGGCGGAGCTGCTGCACCGATGGGTGGAGCAGCCCGCCATCGCCTGGTCGAAGCGACTCAAGAAGGGTCGCGTCGACGCGGCGGCCGCACGCGACGGCGGCTGAGCAGCGCCCGCGACCGGTCAGCGCGCCCGGCGGAGCGACCGCACCGCGTCGCGGAGCCTCGGAAAGCGCGCGGCGAGCCCGGCGCGGCGGCGTTCGCGGCGCCGGCCGTCGGGCGGCCAGAGCAGGGCCGCGAGGTGCCCGACCGCGCCGCGGAACCTCCGGTCACGGAACTCGGGCGAGCCGAACAGCTCGCGGAGCAGGTGGCGGTGGAGCGACCCGTCGAGCCCGCCCGCGAGACCCGTGGGGATGTCGACGAGCCCGCCGCCCAGCCGCAGCGCCACCGCCGACGAGAGGAACGGGAGCCCGAGCTTCGTCGTGCGCGACGTGGCCCCGAGGTGCACCCGGTAGAACACGGTCGGCTGGTCGAGGTGCGGGATGGGCTGCAGCCGCGACACGTTGACAAGCAGCCAGTAGTCGTCCATCGCGAGCGCGTGCGGGGCGAAGCCGCCCGCGAGCCTCAGGAGCTCGGGGTCGGCGACGAAGCTCGTCGTCGTCGAGACCGGTCCGCGCAGCAGCGCCTCGAGGTCGTGGCGCTCGACGCGATCCGACCCGGTCGCATCGTGCGCCGCGACGAGTTCTGCGAGCGTGTCGTCGCTGCCGACCAGCAGCCCCGCCCAGCCGCCGACGCCCTCGTCGAGACGGGTCAGCCGTTCCTGTTCGTCCGCTGCCGCGAACGTCCGCTCGCGGAGGAAGAGGATGCGCTCTTCCGGGTGGTCGTCGAGCCAGCCGAGCGCCCGCTCCACGTGCGTGGGGTGCCACAGGTCGTCCTGGTCGAGGAAGGCCACCCACTCGCCGCGGGCCTCGGCGAGCCCGCGGTTGCGTGCGACGGCGACGCCGAGGTGCGACTGCTCGAGCACCCTCGGGGACACCGTGTGCGCCCGCGCCCGCTCGCGTCCGTCGTCGTCGGATCCGTCGTCGACCACGATCACCTCGAGGTCCGCAATCGTCTGGCCCGCGATCGAGCTGAGCGTCTCTTCGATCCAGCGTGCGCCGTTGTACAGCGGCACGACGACGCTGACGCGCGGCGCGCGCTCGGCGATGGATCCGTCGGCCCGTGCCGCCGGCGCCATCACGCCGACGGCGGGACGCGTCGACCGCGGCGCGGCGTCGTCTCCGGCTCGTCGAGATCGCTCAGGTCGGCGGGCACCGTCACACCCGAGGCCGCGGGTTCCGGCGTCGCCGGCGCCTCGTTCGAGTGGGCCACGTACGCGCGCCGGTACTCGTACGAGTACGGCGTGGCGTCGACACCACGGAGCGGCGCCTTGTTCAGCACCACGCCGAGCGCGCGCCCGCGCGCCTTCTTGAGCGTGTCGAGCGCCTTCTCGAGCAGGTCGTAGGTGGTCTTGCCGAGGCTGGTCACCACGAGTGCGCCGTCGGCCTGGTGGGTGAGCACCGCGCCGTCCGTGACGGGCAGCAGCGGCGGGGCGTCGATGATGACCGTCGCGTGCTTGGCGAGTTCGGCGATGAGCGTGCGCATGCGCTCCGAACCGAGCACCTCGCTCGGGTTCGGCGGCACGCTTCCGGCGGCGAGGACGATCAGGTTGACCGACTTCGGCGTCCGCTGGAGCACGTCCGTGAGTTCGGCGCGACCGGCGAGCACGTCGGAGAGGCCGGCGCCACCCGGGAGGCCCATGGTCTTCGCGACCATGGAGCGCCGCATGTCGCCGTCCACGAGCACGACGGCCGTTCCCGCTGCCGCGAGGGTGAGCGCGAGGTTGCAGGCGATGGTCGACTTGCCGTCGCCGGGCAGCGGGCTCGTGACCACGATGGTCCGCGGCGGGTGGTCGACGTCCATGAACTGGAGGTTGGTGCGCAGCGAGCGCAGCGACTCCGCCACGGCGAAGTTGTCGCCCTTGCCGCCGTTGCGCTCGTTCATGTCGACGAGCCGCTGCTCGTCCGTCAGCCCCGGCACGAGCGGGATCGTGCCGACGACGGCGATGCCCGTGCGCTGCTCCACATCCTCCGCGGCGCGGATCCGACGGTCGGAGACGGTCCGGATGAGGGCGAACGCGATTCCGAACCCGAGCCCGAGGATCGCCCCGACCGCGACGGCCATGCGCACGTCCGGGAACGACGGCGAGGACGGCAGCGAGGCGATGTCGGCGGGGATGACCGTGACCGGCGCCGAGCCCTCGGAGCCATCGCCCTCGATGTCGTCGATCTCGATGATCATCGCGTCGATCCATGCCTCGGCGAGCGCCCGCGCCTCCTCGGGCGACGGCCCGGTCGCGCTGATCCGCATGATCACGGTGTCCGTCGGGTTGGTGACCTCGACGCGGTTCACGACCGCCTCGGGCGTCGTCGCGAGGTCGAGGTCGTCGATGGCGTTCTGCGCGACCGATCGCCAGCTCGCGATCTCGAGGTACGAGCTCACCTTGCCGCGCGCGAGGTTGTCGCCGATGGTCGAGATGCCCACGTCGCTGTTCTGCGCAGAGGCGATGTAGCCGCTGGCAGAAGCCGTGTAGACGGGGGTCTGCAGGAGCGTCCACCCGTAGCCGGTGGCGGCACCGACGAGCGTCATCACCAGGATGGCGAGCCAGTGCCTGCGCAGGCCTCGGATGTAGTCGCGGAGCTCCATGGCACCTCCGGTCGCGTTCGTGACACCGTCCGCGGCGCGGCGGTACCCGGGACGAGTAGGCTCCATGCTATGTCATCCCCCATCACGGTGCGTGCCCTGGCGACGACGGTGTGCATCGCGCCCGACGAGACCCTCCCGGAGTCGGATCGAGCGGCGCTCGCGGTGCAGTGGAGCGACCTGCTGATCGACGACGACGCGCGTGCGGCACTGACGATCCACGTGGGCATCGGGCCGAGCGAGCTCGAGATCCTCTCGGTGGACGACCGTCGCCTCGTCGCGGGATCGTTCGAGGAGCTCGCCGACCGGCTCGCGACCGAGGTCACGCTCGCGGGGCTCAAGTCGCTGCAGGGCCAGGCACTCCTGCTGCACGCGTGCGCGGTCGACGTCGGCGATGGCCGCGTGGTCGCCTTCGTCGGGCCGTCGGGCCGCGGCAAGACGACCGCCGCCGAGGCACTGGCCCACGAGTTCGGCTACGTCACCGACGAGACGGTGGCCGTGCGCAGGGACGGCACGGTGGTGAGCTACCGGAAGCCGCTCTCGATCGGGTCGCGTCCAGGGTCGAAGCTGCACGTCCCGGCGTCGGGCCTCGGACTGAAGGCGGTGTCGGAGGACGCCCTCGAACTCGCCGCCGTCGTACTGCTCGACCGCCGGCCCGACGTGGAGTCGCCCCGGGTGGAGCAGGTGCCGCTCGCCGAGGGACTGCCCGAGCTGGTGCGGCAGACGAGCTATCTGACCCTGATGCACCGGCCGCTCCGCACCGTCTCCGACCTGCTGCGCTCCACCGGCGGCATCCGGCGCGTGGTCTACGGCGAGGCCGCCACGCTCCCGGCGATCATGGACGAGATCCTCGAGGCCACCGACCCCGAGCCGCCCATGCTCGTCGACGTGGCGACACGGTCGAACCGCGACTGCGGCTGCGTGCAGGACCTCGTGCCGGGTGAGCCGATCACCACCAACACGCCGCTCGAGGAGGCGCCTCCGGGCTCGTACCGCCGCACCGTGCACTCGGACTCGCTGATGATCGACGACAGCCTGTTCGTGCTGAAGGAGTTCGACGTCCTCGTGCTTGAGGGCCTCGGCCCCATCGTCTGGCTCGGCGCCGAGGACTCGACCGAGGACGAACTCCGCGCGACCGCCCTCGAACAGCTGCCGGAGCCGCCCGAGGGCGTGGACCCGGCGCTGGTCGTCTCGGGTGCGATCAAGGACCTGCTCGACGCTGGCCTGCTCGTCCAGCGGGCCTGACGATCTCCTCGTCGGATTCAAGGGGTTCGGCAGCGGGCGCCCGATCCGTCTCCCGCTGCATCGCCCCGAGGCACACGCCGGCGATGACGAACGGGATCGAGACCGCCGCAGCCACCCAGAACAGGTCGAACTGGGCCTGCACGATGCGCGAGAACACCACGGCGAACGCAAGGGTGCCGAACCTCGGATCGATGCGCCAGAGCACGATGAGGATGCCGAGCCACATCACGCCGAACCCGAACAGTCCGAGCAGCCCGGTGCTGGCGAGCACCTCGAGCTCCGCCTGCGGTGGCTGGAACGCACCGGGGATCTGGTACCAGTAGCGCAGTCCGTGCCCGAACGCCGGCGATTCGGTCCAGAGGTGGTAGACGTCCCGGAACCAGTTGATGCGCTGGTAGACCGAGTTGAACTGGTTCTGCGACTCGATCTGCTCGATCACCATCGAGATCACGAGCCACGTCGCGGGGATGACCAGGAGGAAGACGACGATCCGCGAACGGCCCGTGACCTTCCGCCGGATGACGCCGATGATGACGGCGGCGACGAGGCCGATCATCGCCTGCCGCGACTGGCTGAGCAGCACCCCGACCACGAGCAGCAGGAACGTGGAGGTCGCCAGCCGGCGCGACCACCCCAGCCAGTCGGGGTTGACGTAGGCGATCACGGCCGCGAATGCGAGCGTCGTCCCGACGAAGTTCTTGTGCATCGGGAACGGCCAGGTGAGGTAGATCGCCGCGAAGTCGCCGGTCGCGTACTGGAAGGCGGCATGGATGACCGTCACCACCGCGATCAACGATGCGGTCCCCACGATGAGCCCCAGCGCCAGCCGCGCGTATCCCGCATGGCCCACCGCCCACCCGACGATCAGCGCGCCGGAGATGAGCAGCCACGCGTGGAACCATTCGACGGTGTTGGCGGTGTACGGGTTCACGATGACCGTGATCAGCGTCGTGAACTGGTAGAAGAAGTTGAGCCAGAGCAGGGCACGCAACGGTGCGCTGTACGGACGATGGCCGAGCAGCAGTGCCGTGCCGAACGCGGCCGCGAGCGCGACGTCCGAGACGGAGAGATCGGTGCCGCCGAGGCCCACGCGCTGGATGATGAGGATGCCCGGCATCGACACGAGCGCGATCGCGAGCGGGACCGACGTGGTCACGGCCGCCGCGATGACGAGCACGGCCAGGGCGAAGGCCATCATCTCCGCGTTCTGCGCCCGCTGGTCGAGCAGGATGTACACGGCGACCGCGGCGCCGCCGGCCATCAGCACCCAGCGCCAGGCGCCGGCCCACCAGTCGCCGAGGCGTTCGCGCCGGACGCGCGCGCTCGTGCTCATCGGACTCATGGCGACTGCTCCTCGGGAGATGCGCTCAAGTATCGCAGGTCGCCGCGCGTCACACGGCGGTCTCGACCAGGAGTCCGCGCTCCAGCAGTTCGGTCAGGAACCGGTCGACGTCGTCGCGGATCTCGTCGAGGCCTGCCCCGGTCTCCTCCGCGACGCGACGCGGCACGTCCTCCCGAGCGCTCCCGCGGGCGACCCGCCAGATGGTCGGCGCGACGCCGTCGAGCACGACGATCGGTCCCCACGGGATGGGGGCCAGGTACGTGACGTCCTCCACGTCGACGAGGGCGACGCCGGGCGCGAGTGCGAGCAGTCCCATCACGACCTCCCTCGGCGCACGCCACGGAACGCCTCGCCCACGCCGCGCCGGATGCGGTCGACGAATTCGCCGGCCACCTCGCGTCGGGTCGGTCGTCGACCGAGGCGGTGCGTGAGCCGATCCACGTTCACGAGCGGCGCCCGGACGGCCACCCGGACGGCCGCTCCGAGGTCGGGCGCCGAGCCGACCCGCGCCCGCCACTCGTCCGTCCGCGAACCGCCCTCCGACGCGACCTTCCACATCCGGTACTCCCGACGGTCGCGATAGCGGTCGAGCCCTCCGGTCGCCGCGGCGAACGCGACCTCCGCGCCGAGCTCGTCCCGCAGCGCCAGCACCGCCGCGCGGCGCTCCGCCCCGGCGTCCTCCCATGCCGCCGCGACGTCGCGTCGGCTCCCGGCCGACGCCCGGGCATCGTTCAGCACGAGGATCAGCGCCTGCCCGACGACATCCGGCACCGCGCAGTTCCAGCCCGCGAACTCGATGGTGCCGCGGTCCCTCCAGAGCCGATCGAACGCCAGTGCGGGAGTCACCCCGAGGCCCGGGAAGAACCGATGGACGTCGATGTACCCCCAGGCGTCGTGCGTGTACGTCTGGGCATGGCCGAACGGCGAGCCAGACCGGAACGTGCTGTAGAGCACCCACCCGCCCGCGCGCATCGCGCGGTCCAGGCGCTCGACGTGCGCCGGTCGCACGAGGACGTCGACGTCGCTTCCCCGGGAGGTGGGGCGCAGTTCGTCCGCCACCGCGAGGCCCTTGATGTGCAGCAGGTCCGCTCCCACCCCGTCGGCCACGCGCTGCACCGCCGCGTGTCCGAATCGCAGGCGCACGGCCATCGGCACATCCCGTCGATGCTCCTCCGCCACGGGCCCGCCGTCCATCGTCAGCTCAGGTCTCCGAGCTCGACCAGTCGCGCGAACTCCGCGTTCTCGGCCCGCACCTGATCGAAGGTCCCGGATGCCTCGACCCCGCCCGACTTCAGGAAGACGAGCGTGTCGGCCCGGCGAACCGTGGAGAGGCGGTGAGCGACGATCAGGATCGTCATGCTGCCCTGCAGGCCCGCGAGCGTCGACGAGATCTCGTACTCGGTGGCGTTGTCGAGCGCGGACGTGGCCTCGTCGAGCACGAGCACGCGGGGCCGCCGATACAGCGCACGCGCGAGGCCGATGCGCTGCCGCTGCCCGCCCGAGAGGCGGACGCCGCGCTCGCCGACCACGGTGTCGAGACCGTCGGGCAACTCGGCGACGAGTGCGTCGAGCTGCGCCATCGCGATCACCTCGGAGATGCGGTCGAGGTCGATGTCGTCGACGCGGACGCCGAAGGCGATGTTGGCCGCGAGCGTGTCGTTGAGCAGGAACACGTCCTGCGGCACGACGCCGAGCTCCGCGTACCACGAGGCCGGGTCGTCGGCGATCGATCGTCCCCCGCACTCGATCGATCCGTCCGTGGGCGAGAGCAGGCCGAGCACCAGGTCGACGAGCGTGCTCTTGCCGGCACCGCTCGAGCCGACGAAGGCCGTGGTGCGGTTCTCCTCGATCCGGAGGTCGAGCCCCTCGACGACGTACTGGTCGGTGTCCGGGTAGTGGAACCCGACGTCGCGCAGCACGATGTCGCCTGCGTAGCGCTCGGCCGTGCGCCGCTGCTCGTCATGGCTCGGCTCCGTCGACAGGTCGGTCGCCGCCTGGGTGAGGATGCGCAGGCCGGCCCGGCCGATGCGGATGGTCGAGATGTTCGCCGAGATGCGGGTCATCGTGGGCAGCGCCCGGACGGAAGCTGCGGCGAACACGCCGAGCACGGTGATCGCATGCTCGGGCGTGCCGGTGGCGAAGAGGATCGCGGAGATGCCGAGGATAGCGAGGATGAAGCCGATCTCGAGCAGGTAGCGCGGTGCGTCCGAGACGATGCCGCCCATGCGCGAGGCCCGGGCCTGCTTCAGCTTCGCCGCGCGGAACCCATCGACGAACGATCCCGAACTCGAGGTCAGGCGCGCCTCGCGGAAGCCGTCGAGCCCGGGCAGCAGGTACTGCCACGACTGCAGGCTCGCCTCGGCGAACTCCTCGCCGAGGCGATGCTGCGTGCGCTTCAGCACCACCTGCACCCCGTAGACGATCGCGCCGAACAGCGCCACCGCGAACAGGGTGACCACCGGCGACGTGATCGCGAGCACGCCGATGATCGCGATCAGCACCAGCACGTCGGAGCCGATCGTGACCAGCGCGAGCAGTACGCTCGACCCCTGGTTCGCCGCCTCGCCGATGCTGCGGTAGACCTCGCTCAGCCGCCGCGTGCGGTGCGCGGAGTACGGCGCGAGCATGTACCGCCGCGCCATCTCGGCGGAGGTGAGCGCGGCGACCCGCGTCGTCCTGCCGAGCAGCCACCAGCGGAACGCGATGGAGCCGATGCTCTTGACGATGAAGACTCCCGCGACGAACGCCGCCACGATCGGGATCAGCTGGCCCGGATCCGTCGTGCCGAAGAACGAGGAGATCGCCCCGAGCGATCCGCTCTCCGGGTCGACACCGGTGGCCAGCTGTGTGAGCGGCACCATCGCGGCGACGCCGAGCGTGTCCAGTGCCGCGAGCACGACCGACGCGCCGATCGTGCCGGCGAGCCACCGCTTCCCGCTCGCCCCGGCGAGGGAGAGCAGCATCCGGACCTGCCCGGTCAGGCCGGGAGGTGCCTCCGCGCGCGTCATCGTCCTCCTCCGAACCCGCGTCCGGGATCCCCGCCGCTCCGCGACATCCTAACGGGCGCCGGGAGCGCGCAGAGCGCCGTCCATCGCTCGACGGAGCCCGTCGAGATGGCGGTCGATGCCGAACCGCTCCGCCCAGCCGCGACACGCTTCGGGTCCGACGTCCCGCGCCCGCCGGATCGCCCCGGCGAGCGCCGACGCCGTCGGCTCGGCGGCGCGGAAGCCGCTCTCGCCGTCGCGCACGGTCTCGAGGTAGCCGCCCGCCGCGATGGTCGCCGCGGGCGTGCCCTCGAGGGCGGCCTCCAGCACGGTCAGGCCGAAGTCCTCTCGTGCGGCGCCGACCACCACGGCCGCGTGCCGGTACACCCAGCACAGCTCGGCGTCGCTCACGCGTCCGAGGCCGTAGACCCGCTCGTCGGGCGCATCGAGCTCGGCCGATCCGGCGCCGACGACGACCACCGCGAGCTCCGCGGCGAGCGCCGCCTCGACCGCGAGCCGCACGTTCTTGTACCCGCGGTCGCGCGCGACGACGACCGCGAACTCGTCGGGCAGGTTGCGGCCGGGCGCGACGGCCTCGCTCGCGACCGGTGAGACGGGCGGATGCACCACCTCGGCGTCCACCCCGTAGGCGTCGCGGATGCGGTCGCGCGTCACCGCCGAGTTCGCGACGATGGCGTCGGCCCGCCGCATCGCGTCGCCGTCGCCACGGCGCAGCAGCGGCGTACTCACCGTGAGGCCCGCTCGCCGCACGCGGCTCAGTCGCATCCGGTAGTCGTCGGCCGCGTACAGCCAGCGGGCGGGGCTGTGCACGTAGACGATATGCGGCATGTCGAAGGCGAAGCGGTGGGCCCATCCGCTGCTCGAGACGAGGGCGACGTCGCCGCCCGTGACGCGGGTGCGGGCCGCGATCGACGGCAGCGCCGGCAGCATCCGCTCGACCTGCCCCGCGAGCGACCGTGGAATCGTGGCGCGCACGTCGGCGGCACCGAACGCGTCGAAGGTCGTCTCGGGGCGGTACGCCAGCGTCACGAGCGACTCGGGACGCAGCGCCTCCGTCCACTGCGCGACGACGCGTTCCGCGCCGCCCGACTGCACGAGGTAGTCGTGCGCGAGCACCACCGTGGCGCCGGCCGCCCCGGACCCCGACGCGGCGGGATCGGTCATCCCCCGACCGACCCGGCCTCGGTCACGGTGACATCCGTTCGGTGGAAGTGCTGGAACGAGCGCGACGCCGTCGGGCCGCGCTGGCCCTGGTAGCGGTTCGCGTACTCGGCCGAGCCGTAGGGCCGCTCGCTCGGCGACGACAGGCGGAAGAAGCAGAGCTGGCCGATCTTCATGCCCGGCCACAGCTTGATCGGGAGGGTCGCGACGTTCGACAGCTCGAGCGTGACGTGGCCGCCGAACCCGGGGTCGATGAACCCCGCGGTCGAGTGCGTGAGCAGGCCGAGGCGGCCGAGCGAGCTCTTGCCCTCGAGGCGTGCGGCGACGTCGTCGGGCAGGCGCACGGCCTCGAACGTCGACCCGAGCACGAACTCGCCCGGGTGGAGGATGAACGGCTCGTCGGCACGCACCTCGAGCAGGTGCGTGAGGTCGGGCTGGTCCTCGGCGGGGTCGATGTACGGGTACTTGTGATTGTCGAACAGGCGGAAGTACCGGTCGAGCCGCACGTCGATCGACGACGGCTGGATCATCGCGGGCTCGTACGGGTCGAGGCCGATGCGGCCGGCGTCGAGCTCGGCCCTGATGTCGCGATCCGAGAGCAGCATGCGTTCAGCGTAGCGACGTGCGCCGCGGTCAGAGCACCCGGCCGAGGTAGGCCAGTGCGTTCGAGCGCTCCTCCGCGAGGATGCGGTTCACCGACTCCCAGTCGGGATCGAAGACCCGGTCGTCGATCGGGTCGTCTGCCGCCTCGACGAGGTGGTGTCGGAGGTCGAACACCTCCAGCAGGGTGTCGAACCGCGCGCTGCCGCGACGCGCGTTCGCGTACGCCACGAACGGGCGGTTGAAGAGGATCGCGAACACGCACCCGTGGAAGGAGTCCGTCACGATGAACTCGGCCGAGGAGAACTCGGCGAGCCACCGCTCGACGGATGGGCGGTCGTACGCCGCGGGATCCTCCGCGTACGCCGAGTACGTCGACGGCGGCGAGCCGGGGAGCAGCGTGCGCGTGGACAACCCGAGGCGCCCCGCGATCGCGGACTCGACCGCATCGAGGTCGTCGCTCTCGTCGAGTCGGAACACCAGCACGGCGGGATCCCCCACGGCATCGGCCGCATCGACCGCCAGCGCCCGGTAGTCGGCGGGGGCGAGGAGCATGGTCGGGTCGACGTGCCGCTCCGCCCGCACCGCGAACTCGTCGCTGCAGATGCGCACTCCCGAGCGTTCCCGCACCGAGACCGCGTCGAAGCGCCGGAGCAGCGACGCGGACTCCACCCGAGCTGCATCCGAGTACTCGGAGAGGTCGTCGACGCCGAAGGATGCCGCGTACGAGACGCGCCTCGGGCCGCCGTCGCCGCCGGGCAGCACGTCGAACAGGTATCTCGGCACGACCGTGTAGTACGCGCGCCAGACCTGGTCGCTGCCTACCAGGAACGTGTCGAACCGCCGTGCGAGACGCGCTCGGGCTCGATCCGACCACGCGCGCTCCACGAAGCGGCCCTGACGCAGTCGGGTCGCCTCGAATCGGCGTTGACGCCTGGCGACCTCGTGCCCCGCGCGCCAGGCCCAGTCGAACCGCAGCGGCAGCATCCTGCGCACCGCCCGTCGCAGGGCCCAATAGCGGAATCGCAGTCGCCGACGCAGGGAGGCGGGCGTCGTCGTGTCGGTCACCACCTCGTGTCCGAGCTCACGGATGACCCGTTGCAACGCGTACGCCTGGAGGATCCCGCCGTAGTTCGTATGGAGCGGCAGGGTCTTGATCAGTACTCTGCGTGACACAGGGAGACGGTACCAATGCGGGTCTGGAGCCCCATGGGGAGGAGCGCAATGGCACACGGCATCGAAGAGGTCGTCTCACGGGGCATGTGCGTGGGATGCGGCGCCTGCTCGGTACGCACGTCGGGCGCGATCCCGGTGACGATCGGGCGGCGCGGTGTCTACGAGGCGCATCTGGGTGGCGTCGATTCCGGCGCCGTACGCGCCGCGAGCCGCGTCTGCCCCTTCTCCGACGACTCGCCCGACGAGGACGCGCTGACCCGCGAGCGCTTCCCCGACCTGTCGGCGGACGATCGGCTCGGCGCCGTTCGCGACATCGCCGCCGGACGCATCGCGTCGGACACCGAGGTCATGCGCAGCAGCTCGGGCGGACTGACGTCGCTGCTGCTCGTCGAGCTCCTGCGAGAGGGCCGGGTCGACGGCATCCTCCACGTGGGTCGACCGGAGGGCGACCAGCGCTTCGCCTACACGATCTCGACCTCCGCGGAGGAGGTGCTCGCGTCGCGCAAGTCGATGTACGCGTCGACCACGCTCGCCGACGTACTCGGGCGGATCCGCGGCGACGGGCGGCGCTACGCGGTCGTCGGCGTGCCGTGCTTCATCACGGCCGCGCGTCACCTCGCGCGTGAGATGCCCGAGCTCGGGGAGCAGCTCGTCGTCTTCGTCGGGCTCGTCTGCGGGCACCTGAAATCGACGTTCTACGCCGAGTCGCTCGCGTGGCAGGCGGGGGTGGCCCCGCAGGACCTCGAGCGCATCGACTTCCGCGTGAAGGCACCCGAGCGCTCGTCGGGCAACTACGACTACGAGGTGACCGCCCGTGGCGCGACCGAACCGATCCGGCGCCGTACCGGGTCGGCGTTCGACACCTCATGGGGCTTCGGGGCCTTCCAGCCCGAAGCGTGCAACTTCTGCGACGACGTCTTCGCCGAGTCGGCCGACGTCGCATTCGCCGATGCCTGGCTGCCGCAGTACGAACCCGACAGCCGTGGCACGAACGTCGTGGTGGTCCGCGACGCACAGGTCGGCGAGACGCTCCAGCGGGCGGCCGCCCGCGGCGAGGCCGACCTCGAGCCGCTGTCGGCCGACGATGCGGCCGCCTCGCAGGGCGGCAACTACCGGCATCGCAGGGTGGGCCTCGCGGTGCGCCTCGCGGACGACCTGCGCCGCGGTCGCAGCGTGCCGCGGAAGCGGGTCGTTCCCGATCGCACGGTCGTGTCCCGGCGACGAGCGGCGCTGATCCGGCAGCGGCGCCGGATGTCGGTCCTCTCGCTCGAGCGATTCGCCGAGGCGCGCGAGGCGGGCGACTTCGCGCGCTACGAACGGCCGATGCAGCGGGCGATCCGGCGCTACTGGCTGATCGATGCGGCCACCCACGGCCCCCGGGCGCTCGCGGGCTTCGTCAAGCACCGGGCGAAGGAACTCCTGCGCCGCTGAGCCGTTCCCGATGCGCGACCCGGGCGACGGTCCGGCGCACGAGCGGCCGCCACCGGTTGCTAGGATGTCCCAGTCGCATCCGCGTGGCCAGCAGCCGGCGGATGCCACGTGCCGATGTAGTTCAATGGTAGAACTTCTGCTTCCCAAGCAGACAGTGCGGGTTCGATTCCCGTCATCGGCTCCACGCAGACGCGCGTCGTTCAGGAAACGCGCGGCGAACGCCGCTACGCTGGCCCGATCCAAGGGGAGTACTCCCGCACGGTCGCTCGTCACTACGGATGCGCTTCGCATCCCGGGCCATCGGTTCCCGATCCAGGGGATGGAGGAGACCTTGGCGTCGATCCGTCCACGCCAGGTCTGGAGCACCTCCTGAACATCACCCCGCTCGTCTGGGTCATCACCATCGCCGTCACGGTGGCCTTCTTCGTCTACGAGTTCTTCGCCCACGTACGGAAACCGCACGAGCCGACGATCGGCGAGTCGGCTCGATGGTCGGCGTTCTACATCGCGCTCGCGCTGCTGTTCGGCGTCGGCATCGGCATCGTCTCCGGCTGGACGTTCGGGGGCGAGTACTTCGCCGGCTACCTGACCGAGAAGGCGCTCTCGATCGACAACCTGTTCGTCTTCCTCATCGTGATGACGAGCTTCGCCGTGCCGAAGATCTACCAACAGAAGGTGCTGATGATCGGCATCGTCATCGCACTGGTGCTGCGCGGCGTCTTCATCGCGGTCGGCGCCGCGCTCATCGAGAACTTCACCTGGGTGTTCTACCTGTTCGGCGCGTTGCTGCTGGTGCTCGCGTACCAGCAGGCGTTCTCGCACGACGGAGCGAACCCGGCCGACGGCAGGTTCATGCGCTTCGTCCGCCGGCACCTCCGGGTGACGGACGAGTACCACGGCGACCGCCTCACGGTGCGACGGGACGGGCAGCGGTGGGTGACGCCGATGCTGCTGACCATCATCGCCATCGGCTTCGTCGACCTCATCTTCGCCGTCGACTCGATCCCGGCGATCTACGGGCTGACCGAGGAGGCCTACATCGTCTTCACGGCCAACGTGTTCGCGCTGATGGGGTTGCGGCAGCTCTTCTTCCTGATCGGCGGCCTGCTCGAGCGACTGGTCCATCTCGCCCAGGGCCTCGCGGTCATCCTGGCGTTCATCGGCGTGAAGCTGCTCATCCACGCGCTGCACGAGAACGAGCTGCCGTTCATCAACGGCGGCGAACCGGTCACGGTGATCCCCGAGATCCCGATCTGGCTGTCGCTGGTGTTCATCGCGACGACGATCGCGGTAGCGACGGTCACCAGCCTCGTCACGACGCGCGGCGGCCGCCGTACGCCGACGGCCGACCGGGCGGGCGAGCGCTGATCCGCGCATCCGTCGCGATCGAGACGGAGACGGGCGTCACCCGACTGTGCGACGATCGATGCTGCACCTGCAAGGCGAGGAGGACCCGAATGGCCGAGCACCGCATCTACGGCATGAGCTTCGCGAGCATCTACCCGCTCTACGTGAAGAAGGTCGAGCGCAAGGAGCACACGAAGGCCGAGGTCGACCAGGTCATCACCTGGCTGACCGGCTACGACGAGGCCGGCCTCGAGAAGGCGATCGACGACGAGGTCGACCTGCGCACCTTCTTCGCCAAGGCACCGCGCATGCACCCGAACGTCGACCAGATCACCGGCGTGATCTGCGGCATGCGCGTCGAGGAGATCGAGGACCCGCTCATGCAGCAGATCCGCTGGATGGACAAGCTCGTCGACGAGGTCGCGCGCGGCAAGAAGATGACGTCGATCCTGCGCGGGTCGGCGGTCGACGCGTAGCCTGCCGCGCGCGCCGGCCGCGTCACTCCGGGCGGGCGCCCGCCGGCCGCCAGACGAGCGGATGCGGCATCCGGTTCTCTCGATACAACCACTCCGCGAGCGGCGCCCAGACGACCAGCGCCACGCCCGCCCCGATCAGCAGGCCGCCGATCGTGTCGCTCAGCCAGTGCGCGCCGAGGTACATGCGGCTGAGCATCATCAGCACCGTCCAGGCGATGCCCGCGACCCACACCCAGGTGCGGAGGAACACGAGTCCGAGCGCGGTGGCGATGACCGCCGCGGCGGAACTGTGGCCCGACGGGAAGGACCCGAAGTCGGGCGTGACGAGGATGTCCTCGGGGCGCACACGTCCCACGAGCACCTTCACGAGCCGCGTGACGCCGGCGCTCGCGAGCACCGCGATGCCAAAGTAGAGCGCCGCCCACGGGCGGCGCCAGAGCAGCAGCGCCACGCCGATGGCGATCGGGAGGACGACGTTCGACAGCAGTCCACCGCCCAGGAGGTCGAGCAGCAGTGCCGCCTGCGTGACCGCGGGCGTGCGCGCCGCGGCGAGCGCAGTCATGAGCTCGATCTCGAACGCGAACGGCTCCCGGGCCTCCGCGACGACGATGACCAGACCGAGCAGGGCCACGGCGACCAGCGCCAGGACGCCCGCGATCCACCACGGGTGCCGCCCGACGCGCACCGGCGCGGGAGCGTGCGAGCCGCCACCCGGCCCCGGGCGGCCGCTCCCGCCCTCACTCGCGCTCATCGCGCCCCCACGCCTCGGGCCGCCGGTCGGCCTCGAGGACCTGCTCGGGCGTGCCGACCCGCACCGTGCGGATGGTGTCGACCGCGATGACGATGCCGAGCACCACGAGCGACAGCATGATCGACGCGAGCGCGTCGGTCGCCCAGTGGTAGCCGAGGTAGATGCGGCACGCGGCCGTGAGCAGCACCACGAACGCTGCGGCGGCGAATGCCAGCACGGTGATGAGTGGCCGGCGGTGCCGGGAGAACACGAGGTAGGTGCCGATGAACAGGAAGTCGGCGACGCCCATGACGTGCCCTGAGGGGAACGACGAGGTCGGGTCGAACTCGAGCATCATCCCCTCGGCCGGCGGTCGCTCCCGCCCGATGATCGGCGCGAGCACCTGCACGATGATGACCCCGAGGATCATGCCGCCGGCGAGCAGCAACGGCCGCCAGGCGTGCTTCGCGAGCAGGCCCCAGGTCACGGTGGTGACGAGGATCACGATGGGCATGGAGATGGGCCCGAACACGATCGCGAGCACGATCATGAACGTCGTGAGCCACTCGTCGCGGCCCGAGGCGAGCCACGCCTCCACCGGGGCGTCGATCGCCGAGAGGTCGTCCGACTCGAGCGCCGAGTCGAGCACCACGAGGAACCCGGCGACGCCAGCGAAGACGAGCGCACCAGCGACGATCAGCAGCGTGCGGCGGCCGCCGGCCGGGAGGTACCGCACCTCGACGATGAACCGCTCGTGGAACCTCGCCCACCGCCCGGTACCCGATCCGCCCACTGCACGCACCTCCACACGCACCGCCCGCGGGTGCGAAGCCATCACCCTACGTCGCGCGAGGCCGTCGCCGCCCGGGGTTGCGCTCACGCGGTCGCACGTGCATGGCCCCTCCGCGGCGCCGGTCGTAGGCTGGCGGCATGGTCGCCGAAGACCCCACCACGACGGATGCCCCGGTCGACACGCCCGTGCTGATCGTGGGCGCCGGCCCCACGGGCCTGACCGCGGCCCTCGCGCTCCATGCCGCCGGCGTGCCGTTCCGCATCGTCGACCGCGCGCCCGACCACGTGCACGAGTCGCGCGCGCTCGCGGTGCAGGCCCGCACGCTGGAGGTGCTCGACGCGTTCGGCGCGGCCGACGACCTCGTCGCCGCCGGCAACCCGAACGTGAAGTTCGAGCTGCACTCCCCCGCAGGAGGCGGCCCGATCGGCATCTTCGAGGCCGGCCCGGGCATGACCCGCTACCCGTTCATCCTGTTCCTCGGCCAGGGCGACAGCGAGCGCCTGCTGCTCGAGCGGCTGGCGTCGAGCGGCGTCGCGGTCGAGCGCGAGACCGCGCTGACCGCGCTGCACGACGACGGTGACGCGGTCACGGCCTCGGTGCACGGCCCCGGCGGCGATGAGGCGATCCGGGCGAGCTGGGTGATCGGATGCGACGGATCGCGCAGCGTCGTCCGCGAGTCGCTCGGCATCCCGTTCAGCGGCAGCCGGTTCCCGCAGGCGTTCGCGCTCGCCGATCTCGAGGTCGACGGCATCGAGCCCGGCCGCGCGCACCTGTTCCTCGCCGCCGACGGGCTCGCGTTCTTCTTCCCGCTCACCCACCCCGCCACCTGGCGCATGATCGCGCTGCTCCCCGACGGGGCCTCCGCCGACGGGGTCACCCTCGACACCCTGCGCGCGGTCGTCGCCCGGTACACCGACGAGCGGCTCGTGCTGCGCGACCCGGTCTGGCTCACCGGGTTCGCCATCGCGAACCGCGAGGCCGAGTCGTTCCGCTCGGGGCGCGTCTTCCTCGCCGGCGACGCCGCCCACATCCACACGCCGGCCGGCGGCCAGGGCATGAACACGGGCATCCAGGACGCCGTGAACCTGGCCTGGAAGCTCGGGCTCGTGCACCACGGGGCATCCGGCCCGTCACTGCTCGACAGCTATGCGAGCGAGCGGATGCCGGTGGCCCGCGCCGTGCTCGAGACGACCGGCCGTGCGTTCGGGGCGGCCACGTCCGACGCGCCGGTCGCGCGGTTCCTCCGTTCCCGCGTGATCGGGCTCGCGGGGCCGGTCGTGACGCGTCTCCGCCCGTTGCGCCGGCTCGGGTTCCGCGCGGTCTCCGAGCTCGTGATCCGCTACCCCGGCAGCCCGCTCGGCGGCTCGGGCGGCGCACCCATCGTCGGCGGTCCGCAGCCGGGCGACCGCGTGCCCGACCTGCCCGTCGCGGTGGCAGGCGAGCCGATCTCCCTGCACCGCCTGCTCGACCCGGCGCGGTTCCGCCTGCTGCTCGTCGGCGACGTCCCGGCCGCCGCGCGCCAGGCCGCGCGCGACGTCGCCGCGAGGCATCCGCTCGCCGTGCACCCCGACCCGATCGTGCTCCACCGCACCGTCGACGGCGTCCGCCGCCCGGGCAGCTCCGGCGCATTCGGACGCGCACGCGGCGGCGCCGTGTACCTGCTCCGGCCCGACGGCTACGTGGCCTTCCGCGCCGGCGGCCTCGACATCGCGTCGGCCGGCCGGCACCTCGACCGCATCCTTGCCTGAGACGCCGTCATCGCAGCAGGTCGGTGCCGGGCTGGAACGCGACCCAGGCGAACCAGAACGTGTCGAGGTGGGTGACGGGTTCGAGTCGCTCGCCCGCGAGCGGTCCCGAGACGGCGTTGCCCAGCACGTCCCAGCGCGAGCCGGTCGCGTCGTCGACGAACGCGTCCCCGTCGGGCGCGAACCCGAGCACCTCGCCGTCGAGCTCGGCCCGGAAGACCGCGACCGACCCGATGTCGGCGCCATCGGCGACGCCCGGGGCGTCGAGCGACGACGCCTGCCCGGCGGCGTGGAACACGACGAGGTCGTCGCCGCCCACGACGAGCGCGGTAACGCCGTCGCGCGCGAGGCGGTCGCGGGTGATCGCGACGACCTCGCCGTCGACGTCGATGCCCACGACGCGCGTCTTCGCGGTCAGGCGCGCGTCGGTCGGCTCGGGCAGCGGGAAGATCGGTAGCGTGCTCGGGTCGTCGTAGCCGATGTAGGGGTTCGTGCCGTAGGAGCGCGAGTGCCCGGTGTCGCGGTTCAGCACGAGCGCGTCGGGCTCCGCCTCGAGGAAGTCGGCCCAGCCGACCGCGCCCATCGGGATCGCCGTGAGCTCGGTGCCCGTGAGCGCACCGACCGACGCGATGCCGGTCAGCTGCGGCCAGAGCGACTCGGTCTGGCGGTCGTACATGACGAGGTTGTCGGCGTACAGCAGCCCCGACGTGCCGAACGTCAGCTCGCGACCGTCGACTTCGCGCTCGAACGCGACGCCCGAGTTGCACAGCGGGCAGTAGGTCACTGCGACCGGCACGCCGCCCACCACGTCGTTCACGATCTCGTGCCAGGTCATGATCTGGATCGGGTAGCCGCGCGTCTCGCCGCCGACGGTGAGCGACAGCACGGCCTCGGTCGGCTCGAGCCAGTCGACCTCGCTCGCGCGGTCGAACATCGGGTCGTCGATCGCGGGGATGCCGTCGGGCGGCGGCCCGCCGCTCAGGATGTCGTCGACGTCGATCAGCGGCTCGGGGAACGACGGATGCCGCAGGTCGTCGAGCGCCGAGGGCATGCCGGCGACCAGGGCCTCCGGCGGAGCGCCCTCGGCGTCGTCCCCCGGGGCGGCGCACGCGGCGAGCAGCAGCACGCCGGCGATCAGGCCGGCACCGCCGACCCTGCCCACCGGCGCGCCGGACATCACTCGTCCTCGCGCACCAGGTCTGATTCGGTGTCGGATGCCTCGGAGGTGTCCGGTCTCCCAGCGGCATCCGCTCGCTGCGCCCGCCGACGCCACGGCACGACCGCGAACACGACGAGCAGCGCCAGCACGATGGCCAGCCCCGCGACCCCGAGGAACTCGGCCTGCGCGACCAGCCACTGCTGCACCGCCGCCGCGCCGTCCACGATCACGTCGCCGGCTGCGCTCCCCGACAGCACGCGCAGCTCCCATGCGCCGTACCAGGCGACGTAGGCGCCGGCGATGACGAGCACCGCGCCGCCGACGCGCGGCAGCCAGGAGCCGGCGCCGCGCATGCGCCTGATGAGCCCGTCGCGGGCGAGCGCGATCGCGAGCGCCGCGGCACCGACGACGATGCCCATGCCGAGTGCGTAGGCGAGGAACAGCACGACGCCCGCGCCGATCGATCCCGACCGGAACGCCGCGACGACCACGGCGAGGAACGGCGCGATCGTGCAGGTGAGCGACGCGACCGCGTAGCTCATGCCGAACACGGTCATCGAGAACCAGCTCGCCGTGATCGGCCGGTCGCCCCTGCCGAAGCGGCCGAGCCGGAGGGCGGGAAGCCTCCCGCCGAACAGCACCCAGACACCGGCGGCGGCGACCACGAGCCCGAGGGCGACGGTGAACCACGGCAGGTACGCCTGCGCCGAGGCGGCGACCGGCGCGACGGCCAGGCCGAACACGGCGAAGACGACCGCGAACCCGAGGGTCAGCGCGGCCGTGGCGCGCAGCGCCCGCAGGGCCGCGACCCGGCGGGTGCGCTCCTGCCCGTCGAGCACGAACAGCGAGAGGTAGGCGGGCAGCAGCACGAAGCCGCACGGGTTGAGCGCGGCGAGCATGCCCGCGCCGAGCGCGAGCCCCAGCGTTCCGGCGTCCACGGGCTATCCCTCGGCGAGCTCCGCCACGAGCTCGTTCAGCGCGTCGTCGTCGAGGTACCCCTCGAACACGACCTCGCCGTCAGCGGAGAGAACGGTGTAGGTGCTCTGCCGGGTGACCTCGAAGTGCCGCCAGACCTCGCCCTCGGGGTCGAGCAGGTGCATCACGTGCGGAACCTCGTTCGCGTACTCGGTGATCGCAGGGCCGTCGTCGAGCCCGCCGACCCCGATCACCGCGACCTCGCCGGCGTGGCGCTCGGCGAGCGCCGACACGTTGCTGCTCTGCGCACGGCAGGTCGGGCACCAGGGCGCCCAGAACCAGAGCACCGCGGGCGAGCCCTCGAGCTCGGCGCCGTCGAACGCCGCACCCTCGAGCGTGACGCCCTCGAACCCGTAGTCGACGACCTCGCCGGTCGTGAGCGGCTCGGGTTCGGCAGCGGTCGCGCACCCGGTCAGGGCGACGACGAGCACGGCAGCGGCGACGATGGCTCTACGCATGCTTCCAGCCTCGCTCATCCGCCCGAGCGTCGGCTGCGACAGGGATTACAGTCCGGTGACAGACGGGCGGATGCGACGGGTCGCCCCCTCGCATCCGCTCGCCACCCTTGACCGGCCGGGTCAGAACATGCCGTTGTCGTTCTTCGAGGTCTCGGGGATCACCTGGAGCACGTCCCAGTGCTCGACGACCTTGCCGTCGGCGTCGAGGCGGAAGATGTCGATGCCGGCGTACTCGAGGTCGCCGGGCCAGGTCTGGTGGCAGTGCAGCACGACGTGGTCGCCGTCGACGAACGCGCGCTTGAACTCGACGTGCTTGCCCGGGTACTCGCGCGCCATGCGCTCGAAGTACTCGATGAACGCCTCCTTCCCGTCGGCCACCTCCGGGTTGTGCTGGATGTATTCGGCGCCCGCGTAGCGCTCGATCGCCTCGCGCGGCTCCGAACGGTTGAACATCTGGTCGTAGAACGCCATCACATCGGCCTTGCGCTGCTCTGCGCTGCTCGCGTCCATGTCGGTCCCCTCTCGTCTCCGGGGCGGTCGCCCCGTCCCCCGAGTCAACTCCACGAACGGGAAGTATATTCCGGGGAATGTTCTCGACCCGGTCGCGGTTGTGCACGGCATGGACATCCTCGACGCCCTGGTCCGCCTCGAGACCGACCTCTGGAACGCCGTCGAGCACGAACTCGTGCGCGACGGACACGTGGGGCTCGGCACCCTGCTCGCCCTGCGGGTGCTCGACCGTCACGACGGAGCCGGCCGCGTGCAGGAGCTGAGCGACGAACTGGGCGTCACGATCGGCGCCGCGAGCAAGCAGGTCGACCGGCTCGAGCGGGCGGGCGTCGCCGAGCGCCGGCCCAATCCGGCGGACCGTCGGTCGTCGCTCGTGGTACTCACCGACGCGGGCCGCGCGGCACTCGCCTCCGCGGAGACGGCCACCCGCGACGTCCTGCGCCGACTGCTCGGCGACGACGCCGAACTGGCCGGGTCGCTCGCCGCGATCCGCCGCCTCCAGGGGCGCCTGGCCGCCGCATCCGCCGGTGTCGGCTGACCCGACTCAGCTGCCCGCGCCGACCGACTCGAGGTACTCGTCGGCGAAGTCGGTGTCGATGCGGATCCAGAGCGGGCTGTGATCCGACATCTGCCAGGTGCGCCACTTCTCGTAGCGCTTCCGCACCTCGTCGGGCTCGTCGGAGTCGTCGTCGCGCACCGTCACGTCGTCGCCCCAGACCGCACCGTCGTCGTCGCCGAAGACGTCGGCGAACAGGTCGACGATGCCGCCCTCGAGCACGCGGAACCGCTCGTCCTTCGTGCGCACCGCGATCTGGTCGTAGAAGTGGTCGCGGTCGGTGATTGCGTCGCCGCCGATCTGCTCGGGCACGATGAAGCCGCGGCGCACGAGCGCGTCCATGGTGCGGTGCTCGGGTGAGACCACGTTGAAGTCGCCCAGCAGGATGTAGTTCTCCACGTCGAGCCGGGTGTCGTGTCCCGGGGCCCCGGCGGCCTCCGCCCGAACGCGCAGCGCGCGGGCCTCGTCGTCCTGCCGGTCGGCGAAGAAGTCGACCAGCCCGGCGATCTCGTTGACGCGGTGCTCGAGCTGCGGGCCCGACTCGTCGCCGTAGTAGATGTGCACGGTGCAGAGGCTGAAGCGGAACCACCCCGCCTGGAACGCGACCAGGAACGGGCTCCGCGCGAACTGCTGCCGGCGCTCGGGCTCGACCGGCGGGGCGACGCCGCCCGACGCTGCCGCCGCCTCGGCCGCGGCCTCGGCGGCCTCGATCTGCTTCGCCCCCACGATCAGTTGCCCGTCGGGCAGCACGATCTCCCCGGCGATGTGCCGGAAGCTCACGCGCGAGCGCCGGTAGAGGAACGCCATCCGCTCGCCGTTGCCCGCGCGCCCCTCGGTCAGGTCGGTGACGAGCCAGTCCCACTCGCCCTCGCCGAGGATGGCGACGAGCCGCTCGAGCGGCGCCAGGTCGTCGTTCACCTCCTGCACCGCGATCAGGTCGAAGCACGCGCACACCTCGGCGAGGTAGTAGAACGTCTCGTCGAGCCGTGGACCCCAGCCGAAGCGGTTGCCGTCGAAGTCGCGGATGTTCCAGGTCGCGAGCATCAGCGATCCCTCGGTGCGCTTGTCGTGCAGGTCGCGCAGTCGTCGTCGCATCCGGAGCAGCCGCTCGCTCGTGCGCGCCGGGTCCTTCGTGCGCGCCACGCCGCTGTAGTCGATCGTCATGTCCGGTCTCCCCCGAGATCCGACGACTCAGGTCTACACGAGGGGGTCGAGCGGATGCCTCGGGGTCACCCCTCGCCTTCGGCCGACTCCTCCTCCTCGGCCGCGGGCGGGTCGCACACGCCGCGATCCCGCATGGTCTCGAGCATCTGCTCCGCCGACCAGGGCAGTTCGACGAGCGGCATCTCGCGCCCCTCTGCCGCCTCCGCCTTCGACCCGATCGACGCGAGCGCCAGGGCGGTCGTGCGTGCGAACAGGGCGCCCGCGGTGGAGTTGTTCATCGCGACGACGACGGTGAGGCCGGTCTCGGGGTCTGCGTACGCGGCCGTGAGGGAGCCCGGGATCTCCGACGACGTACCGCGCATCGGCCCGTACTCGTCGGCCCCGAGGCCGTACGACTCCCACGACTCGACCTCGGCGCCGCGCGGCACGGTCGACCACTGCGCGGTGGCGCTCTCCTCCGAGAGCAGCACGCCCGTGGCGAGCGCGCGCGACCAGACGCGCAGGTCCTCGAGGTTCGAGATCGCGCCGAACGCCGCGAAGCCCGCCGACGACGAGAGGTTGCTGACGTCGGTGGTGTCGGTGCACCGCGACTCGCCGCCCGGCGTCGAGACGAGTCCCACGGCGCTCGCGCCGGGCAGCTCCACGTCGGTGGGCGACGGCAGCGCGGTGCCGCCGAGGTCGAGCGGCCCGGTCACGTAGCGCGCGAGCAGCTCGGCGAAGCCGGTGTTCGTGGCCTCCTCGAGCGCGATGCCGAGCAGGATCGCGGCCGTGCGCGAGTACGCCCAGCGCTCGCCCGGCTCGCCGGCCCGGTCGCGAGCGAGGCCGCTCGCGAGCAGCTCGGCCGCGGGCCACACGCGCTCGGGGTTCTTGATGAGGTACTGGCGGATCGGCGCGTAGTAGTCGCCGAGGCCACTGGTCTGCTGGCAGAGCTGCGCGAACGTGATGCCGTCGAGCCCGGGCACGCCGACGATCGGCCCGACCTGCTGGTTGAGCTCCACCCGGCCCTCGTCGACGAGCTTCAGCAGCACCGTGCACGCCATGCCGGTGGTGATCAGACCCGCTCGAAACGACATGTCGGTGGTCACGGGGGTGTCGCTCTCGGGCGAGGTGGTGCCGACCGCGAGCTCCCACGACCCGGCCCACGGCGCCCATACGCCGGCGATCGCGCCGCTCGAACCCGATCGGTGCATCGCCTCGGTGAGTACCGCCTCGAGCTCCTCGGCGACCGTGCCGCCGATCTGCGCGTCGACCTGGTCGAATGGCGATTCCGCCGCTCCGCGGGCCCCCGTGCACCCCGTGGTGAGCAGCACTGCGGCCGTCGCGACGGATGCCACGACGGTACGCAACCACTTCGAACGAACAGCCACCAAGCCCCCTCAGACCTGCTCTTGCCGGATTCTAACGCGGAGCAGGTGGCCGGAACCTGAGCGCATGCCGAACACCGTGGACGCGGACCCCTCCCGATGAGGCCGCTCGGGCCGGTCGACGGCGCGATCCAATCCGGAGCGGATGCCGCGCCGAACCCCCGACGCACCCGGACACGCCGGGCGCGGAACACGTGAGGAGCTGCTCATGCGCACGTCACCGAATCGTCTCATCGGCACCGTCTTCGGTGCCGTCTACGTGCTCGTCGGCCTGCTCGGCTTCGCCGTCACCGGCGGCGTCGGGCTGTTCGCCACCGAGGGCGGGCTGCTGCTCGGCATCTTCGAGGTGAACCCGCTGCACAACGTCGCCCACATCCTGATCGGGGCGGCACTGCTCATCGCGGGCCTCGCCTCGGCTCCGGCGGCGAAGGCGACCAACACCACCGTCGGCACCGCGTACCTGCTGCTCGGCATCGTCGGGTTCTTCCTCGTCGGCACCGCGGCGAACGTGCTCGCGCTCAACACGGCCGACCACGTGCTGCACCTGGCCAGCGCGATCGTGCTGCTGGGCGTCGGGCTCGGCGCCGAGCGGCGCGCACGGGTCGCCACGGCGTGAGCACGATGTCCACCGCCACGACGCAGCGCTCGGGCACCCGCGCGGTGGCCGATGCGCTGCGCTCCTGGCCGGCGCTGGGCGCGCTCGGCGCCGGCCTGGTGCTGCTCGCGCTCGGCGCGGGCGCGGGCGGCGCACCGGGCATCGCCATGGCGGGCCTCGGCGTCGCCGCGCTCGCCCAGGGCGTCGCCGCGCTGCGCGCCGGTCGCGTGGTGCTGCCCCGCACCACCCTCGGCGTCGTCGCGGCCTACCTCGTCGTCGCCGCGGGCATCTCGGCCGCGGGCCTCCTCCCCGGGATCGGCGTCGCAGGTGGCCCGCTGGTCGCGGCATCCGCCCTCGCCGTCGTACCCGCCGCGGCGGCCGCCCACCGGCTTCGGGCCCCGTTGCAGGTGCCCGGCTCGTCCGCCGGACGGCGGAGCACCGTCGAGCGCTGGCCGTCGCTCGTCGGCCTGGTCGCCGGTGCGGTGCTCGTCGCCGGCCTCGTGACCCCGGCCCTCGCCGCGACGACCGCGGGCGAGCACGCCGTACCGCACGGCGAGCTCCACACGGAGCACGTCGGCCACTAGGCGCGGATGCCCGCGGGCCGCCTTCCATGGGGATCGACGGCGGCCCGCGGCATCCGTCTCAACCGCCCGAAGCCGTCGGACACCCCCACCGGGTCACCCCGCGAGCTGCCGCAGCGCCCCAGCCATGAACCGCTCGACGTGCTCGTCGACCATGACGTCGCTCGGCCGCAGCGGTCGCTGCAGGTACAGCCCGTCGAGCGCGGTCAGCCGGCTGAGCGCGACGTACGTCTGCCCCGGGCTGAACGCACGCTGCCCGAGGTCGACGATCGCCGTGTCGTAGCTCGCGCCCTGCGACTTGTGGATCGTCACGGCCCACGCGAGCCGCAGGGGGAACTGCGTGAACTCGGCCACGATCTCCTTCTCGAGGCGCTTGTGCACCGGATCCCAGCTGTACTTGAACTTCTCCCACGTCGCCGGCTCCACCTCGACCTCGTCGCCGTCGATCTCGACCTTCAGCTCGCGCTTCAGGTTCGTGACCGTGCCGATCGTGCCGTTCACCCAGCGCGGCGGCTCGCCGGCCATCGACACGTCGTTGCGCAGGAACATCACCTGCGCGCCGACCTTCAGCTCGAGCAGTTCGTCGGCCGGGTAGGCGCGCCCGCCGAAGTCGCCGTTCACCTCGGCCGGGTTGCCCTTCGACGTGCCGGGCAGCCGGTGCAGCCGGGCCGCGTTGATGCGGTTGACGGTGTCGTTGCGGGTCGCGAGGGTGATCGCGCCGTCCTCCGGCAGCGGCCGGCGCGCGCCGACGTCGTTGAGCACGCCCGCGATCTCGGCGGTGACCATGCCGTGCCGCACCGCGTTCAGCATGTGCTTGAACTCGTCGTCGTGCTGCCGGTGGATCTCGCCGAGCTCCACGATGCGCAGGTCGGCTTCGCGCCACACCTTCGCGTCGAAGAACCAGATCGACCGGTACGTGTCGGCGAAGTACGACCGCTCGTCGCGGTCGCCGCCGGGCACCGGCGCGAGCTGGTACGGGTCGCCGAACAACACGACCTGCACCCCGCCGAACGGCTCGTGCGGCCGCTGGCGCGCCTGCCGCAGCGACCGGTCCATCGCATCCATGAGGTCGGCGTTCACCATGGACACCTCGTCGATCACGAGCGTGTCCATGGCGTTCAGGAGCGTGCGCACGGTGTCGTTCTGCTCGATCTCGTGGTCGGCGATGACCCCGATCGGCAGCCGGAACAGCGAGTGGATCGTCTGCCCGCCTACGTTCAGCGCGGCCACCCCGGTGGGCGCGCAGATCACGATCTGCTTCGACGTGTGCCAGTTCAGGTGGTTGAGCAGCGTCGACTTGCCCGTGCCCGCCCGCCCCGTGACGAACACGTGGTCGCGGGTGCCCTCGATGAGCGCGAACACGGCCTGCTGCTCGCGGGTGAGGGTGACGGATGACACGAGCCGACGACTCCCGTTCTGCTGGCGGACGCCCCCACTGTAGCCGCGCACCGCGCCCGCACCGCACGGCGCCGCCCCGGCGCATCCGCCCGCCCCGTTCTCCACAGGCGCGCGCTCAGGATCGCGTGACCGGCGCTCCCTAGACTGGAGCGATGACGAGCGAGACCGACCGACCCCCGGCGTGTCGGTCTGGGCCGTCGTCGGGTGGTCGCTGCTCGCCGTGGTGCTCGTCGTCGCGTTCGTCGCCGCGGTCGGCGGGCTGAACCGCACCGTGTACGGCTCCTCCACGTTCGTCGAGCGCTACCTGAAGGCCATCGCCGACGACGACATCGGCCAGGTGCTGGATACGCCCGGCGTCGCGCTGACGTCGGTCGAGCTCGAGGAGCGCGGCATCGACCCCACGACCTCGACGGCGATGCTGCGATCTGGCGTGGTCGACCACGGACCCGAGGACGTGCAGATCGTGAGCGACGTCGAGGGCGACGACGGCGAGCGCATCGTCACGGCCAGCTACCGCATCGGCACCGTGATCAACGAGTCGACGTACGTCGTGCGCCCCCTCGACCCGCTGTACGGCGTGCTCAACCGGTGGGAGTTCGCCGAGAGCCCGCTCGCGGTCGTCGACGTGACCGTCGAGAACGGCGCCCTGTTCGAGGTCGGATCGCTCACGCTCGACACCCGGGTGGGCAAGACCGGCGAGGACCTCGAGGCGTTCACGCAGTCGGCGCCGTACCTCGCGATCGCCCCGGCGGCCTACGAGTTCGCGTACGACTCCCAGCTGCTGACGGCCGCTCCGGTCGAGCTGCCGGTCGAGCATGACGGCGACAACGCGGCCGTGGTGACCACCGCGCCGACCGACGTCTTCGTCGAGCGGGTGCAGGAGGAGGTCGACGAGTACCTCTCCGAGACCTGCGCGACCCAGCAGGTGCTGCAACCGAGCGGATGCCCCTTCGGCATCGTCATCGACGACCGCGTCGTCTCGGCACCCGAGTGGACCATCGTCGAGTACCCGGTCGTGACGCTGACGGCCGGCGAGGACGCGTTCGAGATGCCCCGCACCGAGGGCACCGCGCACATCTCGGTCGAGGTGCAGTCGCTGTTCGACGGCACCTTCTCGCAGCTCGAGGAGGACCGGCCGATCGTGCTCTCGCTCACCACGTGGATCAAGCCCGACGGGTCGCTGGCGATCGAGCTGCGCTGAGGCCGGGCGCCGGCACGCGGCATCCTGCGCCCCGGGCGCCCCGGGAGCGTCAGCGGCGCGCGTCGCGCTCGGCGATTGCCGCGAGCCGCGCGTTGTACTCCTCGAGCTCGGCGTCGCCCGTGCGGTCGGCGTGGCGGTCGCGGCGACGCGACTCGCGCTCGTCGCTGCGCGACCACTGCACCGCCACCGTGATCGCGAGGGCGAGCGTGGGGATCTCGCCGATCGACCACGCGATGCCGCCGCCGAGCACCTGGTCGGCCAGCGCGTCGGTGCCCCAGCCCATGGCGCCGTACCAGTCGGCGGCGAGGAGACCCGTGCCCATCATGAGCGCGACGCCGAAGAAGGCGTGGAACGCCATGGTCGCGAGCAGCAGCAGCAACCGGAACGGGTACGGCAGCCGGTACGGCACCGGATCGATGCCGATGAGCGACTGCGCGAACAGGTAGCCCGTGATGAGGAAGTGGACGATCATCCACTCGTGCCCGATGTGCTCCTCCATCGCCCAGCGCAGCAGCGGCGAGTAGTAGAACACCCAGAGCGAGCCGGCGAAGAGCACCGCCGCGACGATCGGGTTCGCGATGACGCCGGCGAACCTGGAGTGCACGGCGAGCAGGATCCACTCGCGGCCGCCGCGGCTGCCGTCCTTGCGCGCGTGGATCGCGCGGGCGGCCAGCGTGACCGGGGCTCCGGGCACGAGCAGCACGGGCACGCCCATGGTCAGCACCATGTGCGCGAGCATGTGCGCCGAGAAGAGGGTCTCCTGGTAGGCGTTCACGCCGCCGTTCGTCACCCAGAACAGCAGCAGCATGCCGCTCACCCACAGCACCGTGCGGTAGATCGGCCAGCGGTCGCCGCGGCGGCGCAGGCGCACGACGCCCGCGACGTAGAAGAAGATGCCGAACCCGCAGGCGAGGATCCACAGCGGGTCCCAGTTCCAGAGGGTCAGGTAGTTCTCGACCGACGGGGGCGGCGGCAGCGGCTCGCCCGTGAGCAGTTCGGCCGGCGTCGGCTGCGCGAGGTCGGTGGCGGGCACCTGCTCGACCGGCGTCGCGGTGCGGGCGAGGGCCGCTGCGGCGCCCGAGGCGATGCCCATGAAGGCGAGCTCGGCGACCACGAGCCACCAGAACGGTCCGCGCGAGCGGGCGGCGGGCCCGGAGGCGGCGGCACGCTGCATCCGCCCGATCAGCCACCGCCGCTGCAGCGCACCGAACCCGCCGAGGGCGAGCAGCGCGAGGAGCTTCACGATCACGAGCAGCCCGTACGGGGTCGCGAGCTGGTCGAGCGTTCCGACGCGCAGGGCCGCGCTCACGTAGCCCGAGAACGCGACGACGATGAACGAGACGAGCGCGACGGTCGAGTATCGCGCCACGACGACCGGCAGGCGGTCGGCCTCGATGGTGCCGCGCAGCAGCACGATCACGAGCAGCCCGCCGAGCCAGACGCCCGCGAACACGAGGTGCAGGCCGAGGCCCGTCACCGCCTGGTCGTGCCCCGAGGAGCCCGCGGCGTGCCCCTGCTCGGCCATCGGCAGGAGCGACACGAGCGCGAGCACGAACACGAAGACGAGCGCGGTGTGGTTGCGCACCGCGAAGCACAGCACGGTGACCGCCGCCGCGATGAGCGTGGTCGTGAGCCACGCCTGGCCGAGCTCGATGGTGGTGAGGAACTGGCCGAGCGCGGCGCCGAAGCGGTCGTCGAACGTGAGCGCGGCACCGCTCACGCTGAGGAACGTGAAGAGCGTGGTGGCGGCGGATGCCACGGTGAAGACCGCGGCCGAGGCAGCGGCCACGTCGAGGGCGGCGCCGAACTCCTGCTTCTTGGGCGTCAGTGCCCAGAGCGCCATGACGAGCCCGCCGAGCGTGCCCGCGACGCCGAGGTTGACGAGCAGCTTCGCGATCGGCAGGCCCCACCGCACGACCGGGCCGGCGTCCTGCAACGGCAGCGGCTCGGCGCCCCCGCCGACGACGAGGCCCACGAGCGTCGCCAGGACGGCGACGGAGAGCAGTACGGCAGGGCCGAACACGCGGGCGGAGCGGGGCACCAGACCAGCCTAAGCGCTGGACAGGGCGCGGATTTCCCGCGGCATCCGCCGCTCGCCCCCGACAGACGAACGGAGGGCGCCGACCGAAGCCGGCGCCCTCCGCGGAAGTCGTGCGTCGCTACTTGGCAGCGGCCTTGAGCTTCGAGCCCGCGCTGACCTTCACCGAGTAGCCGGCGGGGATGGTGATCTCGGCGCCGGTCTGCGGGTTGCGGCCGGTGCGAGCAGCACGGTGCGTGCGCTCGACGGCGAGCCAGCCGGGGATCGAGACCTTGGTGTCGGACGCGACCGACTCCGCGATCACGTCGAAGAGGCTGCCGAGCACCTTGTCGACGGCGGCCTGGCTCAAGTCCGTGTCCGCCGCGATCTTCGCGACGAGGTCGGTCTTGTTCAGCGACTTGTCAGCCATTGGATGTCCTCCTCGGACCTTCACTGTTCGGTACAGCTGTTTCAGTTGTGTCGGAGGCACCCCGAATGGGTTCCCCCGTGGCCGATCGGCCGCCTCGAATGTAACAGAGATCCGCGGAAACACGCGGATTTCCGGGGTTCGCGTCGATTCTGCACCGCGTGGCGCGCATCCGGGACGGTGCGGAGACGACGAAGGGCCGCCCCGAGAACGGGACGGCCCTTCGTGAAGCGGGTGGCTACCAGCTCGACTTGGTGATGCCGGGCAGCTCGCCACGGTGCGCCATGTCGCGGAAGCGCACGCGCGAGATGCCGAACTTCGTCAGCACGCCGCGGGGGCGGCCGTCGATGGCGTCACGCGAGCGCAGGCGCACCGGCGACGCGTTGCGGGGGAGCTTCTGCAGGCCGATGCGGGCGGCCTCGCGCTCCTCGTCGGTCGACTCGGGGTTGACGAGCGCCTTCTTCAGCTCGAGGCGCTTCGCCGCGTACCGGTCGACGATCTCCTTGCGCTGCTCATTGCGCGCGATCTTGCTCTTCTTCGCCATTGTCTAGCGCTCCTCTCGGAAGTCGACGTGCTTGCGCACCACGGGGTCGTACTTCTTGAGCACGAGGCGGTCGGGGTTGTTGCGACGGTTCTTGCGGGTCACGTAGGTGTACCCGGTGCCCGCGGTCGAACGAAGCTTGATGATGGGACGGATGTCCTGCTGCTTGGCCATTAGAGCTTCACCCCACGAGCCTGGATGTCCTTGACGACGGCCTCGATGCCACGAGCGTCGATCACCTTGATGCCCTTGGCGGACACGTTCAGGGTGACGTTACGACGCAGCGACGGCACGTAGTACGTCTTCTTCTGCACGTTCGGGTCGAAGCGGCGCTTCGTCCGGCGGTGCGAGTGCGAGATGTTGTGGCCGAAGCCGGGAACGGCTCCGGTCACCTGGCACACTGCTGCCATTGGTCTTTCCTCCAATACCGAGGGGCGGATGCCCCTCCCAAGGTCTCTTGTCTGCTGACGCACCCCCGGCCGGCGCACACGACGGATCGCGTGAATCGGTGGGGGATTGTCGCGGTCTGGGCAGTGGAAGTACCCAGCCAACGAGCCAGACTACCAGATCGGCCGGTCACGACCGAATCGGCGTCGCACGCTCCTGCTCGACGAGGAGCTCGGCCCGGCGCGAGACGATCGCCGCGACGAGGAAGCAGATCGCGCCGAGCGCCGTTCCCGCGTTGGCCCAGAGCGCGTTGACCAGCGTGGACGTGACCGGGTCGACGTAGGCGCCGACGGCGGAGATCGCGAACAGCACGGAGCCGAGCGCGCCGAGGACGCTGCCGTGCCAGGTGCGGGCGTCGGGGTCCCACAGCTCGCCGCGGTCCTTCGTCGCGGCGAGCGCGAGCCCGCTGGAGACGAGGAACGCGATCGACCCGATCGCGTCCGGCCGCCAGCCTGCGCCCAGCAGGTCGGGCTGCGCGATCGCCGCGCCGAGCGCGACGCCCGTGCTCACGTTGAACGCGATCGTGCCGCCGAACTGCACCGCCGCCGCCCACCAGTCCAGGCGGTCCGCCCGCCCGAGGTCGCTCGTGGGCTGCTGCGCGCGGCCGCTGAGGCTCAGCTGGATGAACGCCGCCAGCGTGAAGAAGATCGAGCCGACGAGGAAGGTGATCGCCGTCCACACCGGCCCCACCGCGTCGGCGTACCAGGGGAGCGCGCCGACCAGGAAGCAGAGCGACCCGATCGCGAAGCCCCACGCCTCGCGTCGGAGGCGCCGGCGGCCGGTCGGCGCCCCTCCCCGGCGGGGGCCGACCCCGTGGCATCCGTCGTGCTCACCGGCGGTCACCCGTTCCCCGTCGCGGTCAGTGGTGGAAGCCGGATCGATTGCCCATGTCGGGCATCGGCGTCTGGATCTGCTCGAGGTACTCGGTCGCCGAGCGGATGTCGGCGAGGAGCTCGTCGGCGAGGTCCATCGTGAGCCCGTTGCGCACGACGATGCGCTGCACCGTGACATCCGCCAGGTCCTCGGGCATCGGGTACGCCGGCACGAGCCAGCCCTTCATGCGCAGCCGGTCCTGGAGGTCGTAGAGGGTCCAGTTGCGGGAACCCTCGTCCTTCAGCCGCCACGCGAACACGGGGATGTCGCTGCCGTCGTTCCACAGCTCGAACGGTCCGAGCTCGGCGATGCCCGCCGACAGGTACTTCGCCACGTCCTGCGAGGCCTGCTGCACGGCGCGGTACCCGTCGCGACCGAGCCGCAGGAACATGAAGTACTGCAGCAGGATGGGTGCGCCGGGACGCGAGAAGTTCAGCGCGAGCGTCGGCATCGACCCGCCGAGGTAGCTCACCTCGAAGATCAGGTCGTCGGGCAGCCGGTCGCGGGTGCGCCAGACGACCCAGCCGACGCCGGGGTAGACGAGCCCGTACTTGTGACCCGACGTGTTGATGGAGTGCACGCGCTCGAGCCGGAAGTCCCACACGATGTCGGGCTGGATGAACGGCGCCACCATGCCGCCCGACGCCCCGTCGACGTGGAGCGGCACGTCGAGGCCGGTGTCGGCCTGCAGCGCGTCGAGCGCCTCGGCGATCTCCTGCACCGGCTCGTACGCGCCCGTGTAGGTCACGCCCATGATCGCGACGACGCCGATCGTGTGCTCGTCGACGTAGTCGCGGACGATGCTGCCGTCGAGGCACGGGTGCTCCGCGCTGATCGGCACCAGCCGCATCTCGACCTCGAAGTAGTTGCAGAACTTCTCCCAGCACACCTGCACGGCGCTCGACATGACGAGGTTCGGCTTCTCGGTCGACTTGCCCGCGGCACGCCGGGCCTGCTGCCAGCGACGCTTGAGCGCGAGACCGCCGAGCATGGCGCCCTCCGACGAGCCGATCGTCGATGTGCCGATGGTGTGCTTCGGGTCGGGCGCGTTCCACAGCCCGGCAAGCATCTTCCAGCAGTGCTCCTCGATGGCCGCGGTGCGCGGGTACTCGTCCTTGTCGACCATGTTCTTGTCGGCGGCGTCCACGACGAGCTTCTTCGACTCGTCGTTCATCCACGTGCCAACGAAGGTCGCGAGGTTCAAGCGAGCGTTGCCGTCGAGCATGATCTCGTCGTGCACGATCTGGTACGCCGTCTGCGGCAGTTCCTCGTGCTCGGGGAAGACGTCGTGGTCGGCGATCGTGGACTCGCCGGGCCTGAGGAACCTCGGCTCCATCAGTCCGGACGAGTCGTCTTCGTGAGCGGTGCGCTGGTCGGTCATCGGAGTTCCCCCTCCGGCCGTGGGCCCCCGCCCCGGCTCCCGACGCCGACCCTACTCCCGTCGCCGTCGGGTGCGCACCCCCGATTCGGGTGAGCGGATGCGACGCTTGCGCGCCCGTTCGGCACGTCGAACTCGTGTCGGCACGTCGAGTTCGACGGGCCCGGCCGATTTCGACGGGCCGGCGCGCCGGAGGTGGACGGGCCCGGACGCACGGATGCCGCGGGCAGCACTCGCCGCCCGCGGCATCCGATCAGGTGGTTCCGGGGCGCTCACGCGCCGTCCGGGTCAGCCGAGACTCACTGGGTGAGCGAGTCGACCCACTCCTGGTTGTCGGCGATCCACTCGGCCACGATGGGCTGGTAGTCGTCGGTGTCGTTCTCGTTGAACATCACGTTCTCGAGCGAGTACAGCAGCTCGCTGTCCATCTGGAAGTTCGAGAACCACTCGGCGACCTCGGGGAACTCGTCCTCGAACGACGACTTCGCGTAGGTGTGGATGCCCTCGGCGGTGCCCAGGGTGCCCTCGGGGTCCTCGAGGTCCTTGATCGGGAACGCGTCGTAGGCCCAGTGCGGACGCCACAGGGTGACGATGACGTTCTCGCCCGCGTCGGTGGCCGCGGTCAGCTCGGCGAGCATGGCCGGGGTCGACGACGTGAGGAACTCCATGTCCTCGAGGCCGTAGGTCGGGATGACCGAGTCCTCGACGGCGCCGGTGAGGCCGGCGCCCGGCTCGATGCCGACGATGCGGTCGCCGAACGCGTCGGCGTTGTCGGCGAGGTCGGCGAGCGAGTCGATCGGGGCGTCCTCGTTCACCGCGATGGTGAGGGCGGCCTCCTCGTTCCAGGCTCCGAGGTCGACGATGTCGTCGCCGTACTCCTCGATGTACGAGGCGTGGGTCTGCGGCAGCCAGACGTCGAAGGTCGCGTCGTAGTCGCCGGTCGACAGGCCCGAGAACACGGGAGCCACGTCGGCGTACTCGAGGGTGACGTCGTAGCCCTGCTCGGTCAGGATCGCGTTCCAGAGCTCGCTGGCCGCGATGCCCTCGTCCCAGCCGTTGAAGACGGCGATGGTGATCTCCTGCGAAGCGGCGTCGCTGTCGCCGCTGTCGGCGGTGTCGCCGTCCGAGGCGCAGCCGGCGAGCACGAGGCTCGCGGCGGCACCGAGGGCGAGCGCGCCGGTGAGGTGTCGCTTGTTCATGGTGTTCCTTTCCTCCCGCGTGCTGTGTGTCGCGGGTGTTGGGGATCCGCACGGGTGTGCGCGGATGACTGGGGGTGGGTCAGGCGGCGGGCGCCGGCTCCGCGGTGGGCGCCGGCTCGGAGGCATCCGCCTTCGCCTTCTTCGGGCGCTTGCGCAGCCCGCCGCCGAACGCGCCGGTGATGCGGTCGAGGATGACCGCGAGGATCACGACCGACAGACCGGCCTCGAAGCCGAGCGCGACGTCGATGCGGTTCAGGCTCGCCACGACGTCGCCGCCGAGGCCGCCCGCGCCGACCATGCCCGCGATGACGACCATCGAGAGCGAGAGCATGATGACCTGGTTGACGCCCGCCATGATCGAGGGCATCGCCAGCGGCAGCTGGATCTGGCGCAGGATGCGGCCGGGGGACGAGCCGAACGCCTGGCCGGCCTCGACGACCTCCTTGTCGACGCCGCGGATGCCGAGCTCGGTGAGCCGGACGCCGGGGGCCATCGCGAACACGATGGTCGCGACGATGCCGGGCACGACGCCGACGCGGAACAGGATGAGCGCGGGGATCAGGTAGACGAAGGCGGGCATCGTCTGCATGAAGTCGAGGATCGGCTTGATGATCTTGGACGCGAGGTCGCTGCGCGCGGCCAGGATGCCGACGGGGATCGCGATGACGACCGCGATGGTCGACGCGACGAGCACGAGCGCCAGGGTGTCCATGGCGTTCGCCCACTGGTCGACGCCGAGGATCACGAGGAGGCCCACGGCCGAGCCGACCGCGAGCTTCCAGCCGCGCGCCCACCAGGCGAGCGCCGCGACGAGCACGATGATCACCCAGAACGGCGGGGTGGAGAGCACCCAGTCGACGCCGTCGTAGAAGCCGAGGAACACGGCGCGCACCACGGCGAAGAAGCCGGAGAGCACGTCGGTCAGCACGTCGATGAAGTCCTCGACCCACTGGCCGAGGGGCAGGCGGAACTCGTTCATGCGCGGCTCCTCTCGGTCGCGACGGGCGCTTCGTCGGCGGCCTCCGGGGCGGTGGCGTCGGCGACAGCGACGGATGCCTCGGGCTCGCCGTCGGCCGTCGCGTGCAGCGTCTCGGTGAGCACGTCGATCGGGATCGTCGTGTGCGGCAGCTCGATCACGGGCTGCCCGCCGGTGTCGGTCGAGACGTTGCCGAGCGCGGCGAGGAGCGTCACGCGCGGCACGACGCCGACGAGGCGCTGCTGGTCGTCGACCACGGCGATCGGCAGGTCGGACTCGACCGACGTGCCGAGCAGGTCGGAGAGCAGTTCGTCGGGGCCGACGACCGGGTAGTCGTCGCGGATCGCCGAGTCGAGGCTGTGCACGCCGTCGCGCACGAGCTTCAGCACCTCGCGGTCGCGCACGATGCCGAGCAGGCGCCGGCCGCCGCCGACCACGTAGACCACCGAGGTCTGCAGGTCGCGCATGATGCGCAGGGCGTGGCGCGGGCCGGCCGACGCGCTCATGACGGCGCGGGCTTTCTCCATGACGTTCGACGCCGTGAGCACGCGGGCGCGGTCGACGTCCTGCACGAACTGGGCCACGTAGTCGTCGGCCGGGTCGGTGAGGATCTCCTCGGCGGTGCCGAGCTGCACGATGCGGCCGTCGCGCATGACCGCGATGCGGTCGCCCAGGAACATCGCCTCGTTGAGGTCGTGCGTGATGAAGACGATGGTCTTGCCGAGCTCCTGCTGCAGCTCGACGAGCTGCTCCTGCATCTCGCGGCGGATGAGCGGGTCGAGCGCCGAGAACGCCTCGTCCATGAGGAGGATGTCGGTGTCGGCCGCGAGCGCGCGGGCGAGGCCGACGCGCTGCTTCATGCCGCCCGAGAGCTCGTCGGGGAGCTTGTCCTCCCAGCCGGCGAGGCCGACGCGCTCGAGCACGGTGCGGGCGCGCTGGGTGCGCTCGGCGAGCGGCACGCCCTGCACCTCGAGCGCGTAGGCGGCGTTGTCGAGCACGGTGCGGTGCGGCAGCAGCGCGAAGTGCTGGAACACCATCGAGATGCGGCGGCGACGCACGTCGCGCAGGCGCTTCGGCGAGATGCCGCTGATGCGCTCCCCCGCCACGGTGATGCTGCCGCTGGTGGGCTCGAGCAGCCCGTTGAGCGTGCGGATGAGCGTGGACTTGCCGGAGCCGGAGAGCCCCATGACCACGAAGATCTCGCCGCGCCGCACGTCGAAGTCGGCGTCGATCACGGCGGCGGTGCCGAGGCCGGCGAGCTCGTCGCGGGTCGCCCCGTCGCGCAGGCGCTGGACGGCCTCGCCGGGGCGGCGGCCGAAGAACTTGAAGAGGTTGCGGACCTCGAGTGCGGGCGACTCGTCGGTCGGGATGGGGGCGTTCGGTGCAGGGGGTTGCGTCACGTGTGCGTCTCCGTGCGCGCCCCGCCGCCGGTGGTGCTCGTCGGCTCGAGGGCACGCGTCATTGCTTGCGCCCGGGGTCGGCGGCGTGCGCGACATCCGACTCCAGCGAGAGGAACGCAGACCTGTGCTCCGAGATGCTCGCGAGTCATCCGATGTCGCGGCCCGCGACCATCGGGGGCGCGGAACGCTGCTCGACCTCGTCCCCTGCGCTCTCGCGCGTGGTCCGTGGGCTGGGCGGGTGGCCCCGGAGGGCCGCACCAACCCTAGCGATCACGCTGACGAGGGCAAGTCGGATGCCCCCTCAGGCGGCCGCTCTCGTCCTCCTGCGCGCGCACCGGCCCGGCGGCATCCCCAGCAGCATGCGGATCGTGGGTCGTTACGGTTTCGTTACCTGCTCGGGCGTGCCGGAGGCCCGCGCGGTGCACTCGGCGCACAGCCCGAAGACGTCGACGACGTGCGCCGCCTCGGTGAACCCGTGCTGGGCGGCGACCTGCTTGGCCCACTGCTCGACCTCGTCGGCGGCGATCTCGACCGTGCGCCCGCACGACCGGCAGATGAGGTGGTGGTGATGGCCCGTCGTCGTGCACGCGCGGTACAGCGCCTCGCCCTCGGGCGACTGCAGCGAGTCGGCGTCGCCGGTCGTGGCGAGGTCGGCGAGCGCGCGGTAGACGGTCGCGAGCCCGATGGGCGACCCGCTGTCGTGCAGGCTCGCGTGCAGCGCCTGCGCGCTGATGAAGCCGTCGGTGCGGTCGAGCGCCTCGCGCACCGCCTCGCGCTGCCAGGTCTGCCGCTTCATCGTGCGATCGCCTCCTCCGCGGTCTCGACGGGCACGTGCAGCGAGCGCGGGTGCACGCGTCGCACGCCGTGGGCCGCGAGCGCGAGCAGGAAGAACCCGCAGGCGACCAGGGCGATCGCCGGCCCCGCCGCGAGACCGAACTCGCGCGAGATCACGAGGCCCGCCACGCCCGACGCGGCGCCGATGAGCGGCGCGACGAGCACGATCCAGCCCACGGTCGGCATCAGCAGCCGGGCCGCAGCCGCGGGCGCCGCGATCAGCGCGATCGCGAGGATCGCCCCGACCGCGGGCAGCGACGACACGACCGCCGCGGCGACGAGGGCGAGGGCGAGGGTCTCCATGGGCCATCCACGGTACCCGGCGCTCCGGTACCCCTGCGGGTCGAACGTCGAGAAGAGCAGCTCCTTGCCGAACGCGGCGAACGCGGCGACGACCACCACGAGCACGCCGCCGGAGACGAGCAGGTCGGCCTCGGTGACGGTGAGGATCGACCCGATGAGGAACGACTCGGCGCGGATCGGCAGGTCGGGCAGCAGCGCCTGCAGCAGCGCGCCGAGCGCGAACCCGCCCGTCAGCACGATGCCCGCCGCCACCTGCGCGCCCTGCGAGCGGACCCGCGACACGAGCAGCATGACGCCGACGAGCACGACGGATGCCACGGCCGCGCCGATCGGCACCGCGACGCCGAGCGCGGCGGCCGCCACGGCGCCGGGGAAGGTGCCGTGCGTGAGGGCCTGGGCGAAGAACACGCGCTTGCGCAGCACGACGAGCGAGCCGACGAGACCGGAGACCGCGCCGATGACCACGACCGCCACGAGCGCGCGTTCGAAGTAGCTCATGCGACCACTCCCCCGGCATCCGCCACCGCTTCGCGCCTGGCGCGACCGGCCGCCGATCGGCGGATCGCCCGCACCCGGTCGACGAGCAGCCGAGTCGCGAGCACGAGCGCGTACCCGGCGACGAACACCGCGACCACGGTGGACCCGCCGGGCAGGTCGACGCCCGCGCCGACCGACACGCCGAACCCGATCGACAGGCCGAGCCACGACGCGAGCGCCGCGTACAGCCCGGCGATGGGGAACAGGGCGAGCAGGCTCGTGGTCACCAGGCGCGCGACGGCGCCGGGCACGATGAGCACGGCGAGCACGAGCAGGCTGCCGACGGTGCTCGAGGCGGCGACCACCACCAGCGCGATCGCCACGTTCAGCACGAGGTCGGTCGCGAGCGGCTTGACGCCCGCCGCCTCGCTGCCGACCGGGTCGAACGCGCGGAACAGCTGCCGGGACCGGGTGCCCCACGCGAGCGCCAGCGCGATCGCGCAGACTGCGAGCAGCAGCGGGATCGTCTCTGCATCGATCGTGAGCAGTCGCCCGAACAGCAGCGTCTCGAGCTGGCCGGCGAAGTCGGAGCCGCCCGAGACGACGAGCACGCCGATGCTGAACGCGCCGGTCAGCACGATGGCGATGGCCGAATCGGATGCCACGCCGGCACGCGACACCAGGGTGAGCACGACCGCCGCGATCACCGCCGCGATCGTCGCACCGATCACGAGTCCCGGTTCGCCGCCCGCGACGAACCCGATCGCGAGCCCGGGGAAGACGGCGTGGGTGAGACCGTCGCTGATGAACTCGAGCCCGCGCAGGTTGACCAGCACGCCGATCAGGCCCGCGACGAGCGCCAGCGCCAGCATCGCGACGAGCGCCCGCGACATGAAGGGGAGTGCGTATGCCCCGAAGAGCATCTGGTCGATGCTCATCGCCCACTCCCCCGCCGCGAGCCGTCGCTCGAGGTCACTGGCGCCCCTCGTGGTCGGGCACGACCAGCGTGTGCTCGTCGACCTCGACGCCCACGTCGCCGAAGCACCGCTGCACGGTATCGAGCGTGAGCGTCTCCTCCACGGGCCCGCACGCCAGTTGCGTGTGGTTGAGGAAGAGCGCCGTGTCGCACGTCTCGCGCGCCAGGTCGAGATCGTGGGTCGAGAGGATCACCGCGATTCCGCGGGACTTCAGGTCGTGCACGGTACGGAGCAGCGCCTCGCGGTTGGGCTGGTCGAGCCCGTTGAACGGCTCGTCGAGCAGCAGCAGTCCCGGCTCCGACGCGAGCGCCCGTGCGAGCAGTCCGCGCTGGCGCTGGCCGCCCGAGAGGTCGCCGAACCGGGTGCCTGCGCGATCCGCGAGGCCGACCGCGTCGAGCGCTGCGGCGACGGCCGCGCGATCGCGCCCGCCGGGCATCCGGAGCCAGCCCATCGAGCGGTACCGCCCCTGCATCACGACCTGCCGGAGCGTGATCGGGAACTCGGGGTCGAGCTCGGCGGTCTGCGGCAGGGAGGCGACGGATGCCGCGAGCTGCATGCGTCCGCTCGTGAACGGAACCAGGCCGAGCACGCCCTTCAGCACGGTCGACTTTCCCGCGCCGTTCGGGCCGATGAGCGCGACCGCCTCACCCGGGGCGACATCGATCGTGACGCCCTGCACCCCGACCGTGCCGCCGTAGGCGAAGGCGGCCCGGTCGAGGCGAAGTACGGGAGCGCTCATGCGCTCATCCTTGCAGGGTCGACGGCACCTCGGTCGGCTCGACGCCCCACGAGGCCACGATGAGTCGCACGTTGTGCACCTGGCTGCCGATGTAGGTCTCGCCGTCGCTGCCCGCGACACCGAGGGAGTCGCCGTACAGCGCGTCCTCGCCCGAGTAGACCTCGACGCCCGCCTCGCGCGCGATCGTCTCGGCAGCGTCGGGAGCGATCGACTGCTCGGAGAAGACGGCCTGCACGCCCGTGTCCTCGATCGCGTGGATCAGCTCGTCGAGCTCGGCGGCGCTCGGCTCGGCGTTGTCGTCGAAGCCCGGGATGACGCTGCCGACGTACGTGATGTCGTAGGCGTCGACGAAGTAGGTGAACGCGTCGTGGTTGGTCACGAGCAGGCGCTCGTCGGCGGGCACGGCGTCGACGTTCTCGTGGATCCACGCGTCGAGCGCGTCGAGCTCGGCCAGGTAGTCGGCCTCGGCCGTCTCGAGGGCACCGGCGTCGATGCCGTCGACGTCGGCCAGGCCCGCCGCGATGTTCTCGACCATCTGCGCGGCACGTGCCGGGTCGGTCCAGATGTGCGGGTTGCCCTCCTCGTGGGCGTGCTCGTCCTCCGAGTGCTCGTCCTCGGCGTGGTCGTCCTCCGAGTGCTCGTCCTCGGAGTGCTCCTCCTCCGAGTGCTCCTCCTCGGCGTGGTCGTCCTCCGAGTGCTCGTCCTCGGAGTGCTCCTCTTCGGCGTGCTCGTCGGCGTGGTCGTCGCCGCCCTCGAGCAGCTCGACGCCGGTGCTCGCGTCGATCACGACGCCATCGAAGCCCGAGGCGTCGATCGCGTCGTCGAGCCACGCCTCGAGGCCGGCGCCGTTGATCACGAGCGCGTCCGCGTTCGTCAGCGCGAGCAGCTGGGCCGCCGACGGGTCGAAGTCGTGCGCGCTCTGGTTCGCGCTGACCAGCGCCGTGAGTGCGACCTGCTCCCCCGCGAGCTCGCGGGTGAAGTCGGCGACCTGGGTGGTCGTCGCGACCACGTTCGGGCCGTCGCTCCCGCCGGCGGTGCCGGTGGCCGAGCAGCCGGTGAGGACGAGGGCGCCCGCTGCGAGCGCGGCGAAGGAGATGGGCGTGACGGATCGCATGACAGTGAGCGTAGGCTTATTGATAATGATTGTCAAAATCATGCGTGCGTGCCGATCCGGGCATGCATGTCCGTTCCGTCGACGAGGAGTGACACATTGTGGAACGTTCTGGCGTGTCGCCGTCGAGGCGTGCGAGAGTGAATGACGTGGATACGACGACGACCACTCCGCTGACGTTGCATCCGTTCACCGTTTCCGAGGCGCGTCGCGTGCTGGCCGGAGACCGGGCACCGGGCGAGGGGTGGGAAGGCGGGTACGCCTTCGCCGACGAGATCGACCTCGTCCGCACGTTCCTCGAGATCGTCGAGACCGAGGGCGACCCCGCCCCGTTCGGGCCCTACCTGCTGCGCCGCAACGGCTCCGGCGCCGCGATCGGCGCGGTCATCTTCTACGGTCCGCCCGACGCGACCGGCACGGTCGAATTCGCGTTCGCACTCGTCCCCGCCGTCCGCGGGCAGGGCCTGGCGGTCGAGGCCGTGCAGCTCGCGCTCGGCGTCGCCGCAGCGAACGGAGCGGCCCGCGCACGCGCCGACGCGGAGGCCGCCAACGTGCCCGCCACCCGCGCGATGCGCGCCGCCGGCATGCACGAGATCGCGCGCGACGCGACCATGCGCCGCTACGAACGTCACCTCCCGACCACGGGCCAGCTCCAGGCGATCGTGATCGACCGCCCCGGCACGGAGCCGGCCGCCGGGCACCCCGAGCGACCCGCCGAGTAGGGGAGCTGCACGGAGCCGCGGCTACTCGAGCAGCAGCGCGGGCTCCTCGATGATCGCCGCCACATCGGCGAGGAACCGCGAGGCCACGTCGCCGTCGACGACGCGGTGGTCGAACGACGCGCCGATCGTGGTCACGAACCGCGGTCGCACCTCGCCGTCGACGACCCACGGCTTCTGCTTGATCGTTCCGAGGGCGACGATGGCGACCTCGCCCGGGTTGAGGATCGGCGTGCCGGTGTCCATGCCGAACACCCCGATGTTCGTGATGGTGATGGTGCCGCCCTGCATCTCGGCGGGCTGCGTCTTGCCCTCGCGCGCGGTGAGCGTGAGCTGCTCGAGCGCGGTCGCGAGCTCCACCATGCTCATGCCCTGCGCCTCCTTGACGTTCGGCACGATGAGCCCGCGAGGGGTCGCCGCAGCCACGCCCAGGTTCACGTAGTGCTTGACCACGATCTCCTGGTCGGTCCACTGGGCGTTCACCGTCGGGTTGCGCCGCACCGCCCAGATCATCGCCTTGGCCATGATCAGCATCGGCGAGACCTTGACGCCCGCGAAGTCGGGCGAGGCCTTCAGGCGCTTCACGTACTCCATGGTGCGGGTCGCGTCGACGTCGACGAACACGCTCACATGCGGCGCGGAGTATGCACTCTCCACCATCGCCGCGGCGATCGCCTTTCGCACGCCCTTGACGGGCACGCGGTACTCGCGGTCCGACGGCGTCTCAGGCGTCTGGATGTTGCGGAAGACGCTGGCCTGCGACGCCTCGCGGATCACGTCGTCGCGCGTGATCTCGCCGACGGGGCCGGTCGCGGTGACCCGGTTGAGGTCGACCCCGAGGTCCTTCGCGAGCTTGCGGATCGGCGGCTTCGCGATCACCGGCACGTCGGAGTCGGCGCGCGCGCCGGCGACCTTGGTCGGCGATCCGCCCGCGGGTGCGGGGGCCGGTTCGGCGAATCGCTCGTGCGCGACCGGGGGAGCGGGGTGGCGCTTGCGGCGGCTCGACGCGAGGCCCGAGCTGCCGTGGCCGACGAGCACGGCACCGGATGCCTCGGGCTCGGGCTCCGACGCGACGGTCGACGCCGTGTCCGCGGCGACCTGGGCCGCCTCCGACGGGGCGGGCGACTCGGTCGCGGAATCCATGCCGCTCGCGGCATCCGTCTGCACCGTCACGATGGGGGTGCCGACGTCGACGGTCTGCCCGACCTCGACCAGCAGCTTGCTCACGACGCCCTCGGTGGGGCTCGGCAGTTCGACGAGCGACTTCGCGGTCTCGATCTCGACGAACACCTGGTCGAGCTCGATGCGGTCGCCGGGAGCGACCCGCCACGACACGATCTCAGCATCGGTCAGGCCCTCGCCGACGTCGGGGAGGGGGACTGCATCTCGGTCATCGTGCTCCTCGGTACGTGGCGCTCAGTAGGCGAGTGCGCGGTCGACGGCTTCGAGCACGCGGTCGGGGCTCGGCAGGAAGTCCGCCTCGAGGGCGGCGGGCGGGAACGGCGTGTCGAAGCTCGACACGCGCAGCACCGGGGCCTCGAGCGAGTAGAAGCAGCGCTCCGCGATGGTCGCCGCGACCTCGGAGCCGAGGCTCGTGAAGCCCTGCGCCTCCTGCGCGACCACGAGCCGGCCGGTGCGCTGCACCGAGTCGACGAGCGGACCGTAGTCGATGGGGGAGAGGGAGCGCAGGTCGACGACCTCGAGGCTCCGGCCCTCCTGTTCGGCGATGTCGGCGGCCTGCAGCAGCGTGGCGACCATGGCGCCGTGGCCGACCACCGTGATGTCGGTGCCGCGACGCATGACCCGCGAGGCATGCAGGTCGATGCCAGCGTGGTCGAGGTCGACCGGGCCCTTCGGCCAGTAGCGGCTCTTGGGCTCGAAGAAGATCACGGGGTCGTTCGAGGCGATGGCCTCCTGGATCATCCAGTACGCATCGTGCGGCGACGACGGGCTGACCACCCGCAGGCCCGGCGTATGCGTGAAGTACGCCTCCGGGCTCTCCTGGTGGTGCTCGATCGAGCCGATGTGGCCGCCGTAGGGGATGCGGATGACGATGGGCATCGGCATGCGGCCGTCGTGCCGCAGGTTCTGGCGGCCGAGCTGTGTCGTGATCTGGTCGAAGGCGGGGAAGACGAACCCGTCGAACTGGATCTCGAGCACCGGGCGGTAGCCGCGCATCGCGAGGCCGATCGCCGTGCCGACGATGCCCGACTCGGCCAGCGGCGAGTCGATCACGCGGTCGCCGCCGAACTCGGCGTGCAAACCCTCGGTCACGCGGAAGACCCCGCCGAGCGGCCCGATGTCCTCGCCCATGAGGAGCACCTTGGGGTCGTCAGCGAGCGCCTTGCGGAGCCCGGCGTTGATCGCCTTGCCCATCGGCATCGACTGCACGCCGAGCAGTTCGGGCGCGGCGGACGCCTCGTCGAGCGCGGTCGGGGCGTCGGACGACGGCGCCGGGGAGGCATCCGCTCGCCCCTCGCCGGAGTTGCTCCTCGGGGGAGCGGGCGGCGCGACCACGGGGGGCACCTCGTCGACGCGGTCCTGGAGCTCGCTGGTCATGCGGCACCTCCCTCGAAGCCGGCCTCGTAGCGCTCGAGCCAGTCGGCCTGCTGGGCCATGAGCGGATGCGGTTCGGCGTACACGTGCTCGAAGATCGCCGGGCGGGACGGCGCCTGCAGTTCGAGCGTGCGACGGCGCACGTCGGCGGCGAAGTCGTCGGCGTCGGACTCGGCCTGCTGGAAGAACTCCGCCGATGCGCCGCGGCCCTCGAGCCAGGTGCGGTAGCGCGAGATCGGGTCGCGCGCGATCCACGACTCGAGCTCGCCCTCGGGGCGGTACTTCGTCGGGTCGTCGGCGGTCGTGTGCGCGCCCATCCGGTAGGTGAGCGCCTCGATGAGGCTCGGGCCCTCGCCGCCGCGCGCCTGCTCCATCGCGGTGCGCGTGACGGCGTAACTCGCGAGCACGTCGTTGCCGTCGATGCGGATGCCCGGCATGCCGAAGCCGTGCCCGCGGCGCGACAGCGGAACGCGCGACTGGCGCTCCACCGGCACCGAGATGGCCCAGTGGTTGTTCTGGATGAAGAAGACCTCGGGCGTCTCGAAGCTCGAGGCGAACACGAGCGCCTCGTTCGCGTCGCCCTGCGACGACGAGCCGTCGCCGAAGTAGACGAGCACCGCGGTGTCGGTCTCGGGGTCGCCGGTGCCGACGAGCCGGTCGAACCGCAGGCCCATCGCGTAGCCGGTGGCGTGCAGCGTCTGCGACGCGAGCACGAGCGTGTAGAGGTGGAAGTTGCCGGTCTCGGCCGGGTCCCACCCGCCGAGGGTCGCGCCGCGCAGCAGCGCCATGATGCGCACCGGGTCGAGGCCGCGGATCATGCCGACGACGTGCTCGCGGTAGGCGGGGAAGACGTGGTCCTGCGGGCGGGCGGCGTGCGCCGAGCCGACCTGCGCGGCCTCCTGCCCGTTGCTCGGCACCCAGAGGGCGAGCTGCCCCTGCCGCTGCAGGTTCGCGCCCACCACGTCGACGCGGCGCGAGCGCACCATGTCACGGTAGAACGTCTCGAGCGTCGCATCATCGAGGCCCTCGACGAGCGCGAGATACGGCTCCGCCTCGGCGCTCGGAGCGATCACGCCGTCGGGCGTGAGGATCTGCACCATGGGCGCACTGGGGTCGGTGTCGCGGGCTGCCACCGTTCCACGCTACCCGCTAGGTGGAGGGCCCTTCTTGTGGCATCCCGACAAGCTCATCGAGAACCGCTAGGAGCTTGTCGACACTCTCCTCCTCGCCCACGGAGACGCGGATGCCCTCCGGCGGGAACGCCCGCGTGACGAGTCCGGCGTCGAACAGGCGCTCCGCGACGGCCGCGGTGCGTTCACCCGTCGGCAGCCAGACGAAGTTGCCCTGGGCGACCGGCACGTCCCATCCCTGGGCCCGGAGCGCGGCTCGCAGCGCGTCCCGGCGCACCGCGATGTGCCGCACCCGCTCGAGCAGCGCGTCCTCGGCTGCGAGCGAGGCGAGCGCGCCGGCGACCGACTGGCCCGTGACCGAGAGCGGAATGGCCGTCGACCGTGCGGCGTCGAGCACGGATGCCCCGCCGAGGGCGTAGCCGACGCGCAGGCCGGCGAGCCCGTACGCCTTGGAGAAGGTGCGGAGCACGACGAGGTTCGGGTGGCGGTCGAGCAGCGGGAGCCCGTCGACCGCGTCCGGGTCGGTCACGAACTCGGCGTACGCCTCGTCGAGCACGACGAGCAGGTCGCTCGGCACCGCCGCCATCAGCCGCTCGAACTCCGCGGCGGTGACGATGGTGCCGGTGGGGTTGTTGGGGGAGCAGACGATGAGCATGCGCGTGGCATCCGTCACTGCATCGATGAGCGCGTCGATGTCGTGGCCCGCGTCGGGCCGGTTCGGCACCGCGCGGCTCGTCGCGCCCGCGACGGTCACGAGCCCCGGGTACGCCTCGAACGAGCGCCACGAGTAGACGACCTCGTCGCCCGGCCCGCTGGTCGCGAGGATCAGCTGGCTGAGCAGCGCGACGGAACCCGCGCCGATGTGCACCTCGTCGACGGTGCGGTCGAACCGTGCGGCGAGCGCCTCGCGCAGTGCGAGGGCCGTGGCATCCGGGTAGCGGTTGAACTCGGCTGCGGCCGTGACGGCCCCGACCACGCCGGGCAGCGGATCGAACGGGTTCTCGTTGCTCGACAGCTTGTAGCCGGCCGCCGGCGCCGGGCGACCCTGGCGGTAGGCGGGGAGCGCGGCGATCTCGGGGCGGAGCCGTACGGGTGCGGCGGGAGGTGGGGCGTCGCTCACGGCAACCACCGTACCCCGCGCGTGTCGCGCGCGACGACGCGCCTGTCAACAGGCCCGCCACGACGGGTGCGGCGGTGCCATAGTGGGGGAATGCGCTTCCTGCTGAAGATCATCGTCAACGCGGTCGCCCTGTGGCTCACCACCCTCATCGTGGCGGGCGTGAGCGTCGAACCCTACGAGGACACGACGATCGGCTGGGTGCTCACCTACCTGCTGGTCGCGCTCATCTTCGGCCTCGTGAACGGCATCATCGGCACGGTGCTGCACATCATCGCGTTCCCGTTGTACGTGCTGACGCTCGGGTTGCTCGCGTTGATCGTGAACGGCCTGCTGTTCCTCCTCGTCGGATGGATCAGCGGCCTGATGGGCTTCGGCCTCGTGGTCGACGGGTTCTGGTGGGGCGTGCTGGGCGCGATCGTGGTCGCGATCATCGCCTGGATCCTCGGGCTCATCCTCCGGCCGGTCACGCGGGACTGACAGCGAGCGGATGCCGCGCGGGCGGCGTCCGCACTCACTCGCGCGTCGCGCGCCAGAGCGTCGACTCCGGCGGCTCCCGGCCGACGTACGCGTCCATCCACCCGGTGAACTCGGCGAGCCGCGGGTCGCGGTCGACGTCGACGAGCGCCGCCGTGCGGCGGTAGGCGTCGAGGTCGTGCGCGGGCAGCGCCCCCGGGGCGTGCTCGGCGCCGTCGTCGGGGTCGAAGGCGTCGCGTGAGACGGTGACCCGGTTCGGCTCGTCGCGCTGCGGGCCGCCGAGCGCCGGCACGAGGTCGTCGTCGTGCTCGAGCGAGAGCACCCGCACGTCGTCGGGCAGGTCGACCTGCCCGATCGGCCCGCCCAGGCTCACGACCGCCGGCACGACGAGGTCGCCGGACGCCGCGAGCCGGGCCGCCACGATGCCGCCCTGCGAGTAGCCGACGGGCACGACCGGGTCGCCCGGCCGTGCGCCGGACTGCGCGAGCGCCTCGCGCACGGCGCGCTCGCTCGCCGACTCGCGCTCGGCCACGGCGTGCAGGTTCGACGTCATGTCGAACGGCTCGTCGCCCGGCACGAACCCGGCGTCGACCGTGCCGCCGATGTACACGACCCAGCGCGGGTCGGCCTCGGTGCCGAACCGCTCGACCCGGATGCGCGCGCCGTCGGCGTCGGCGGGGATGCGGTCGGCGAGCCCCGCGACGCCCACCGGGGCGGTGGGGGCCAGCGGGCCCTCGAGCGGCTCGCCGATGCGCGGGTCGGGCGCGCGACCGCCGGCGACGACGCCACCCGTCGGCGGCACGCGATCGACCCGCACCGGCGTCTCGACCAGTGCGCCGGTGCCGAACCCGCGGGTGAGGGCCGCGATCGTGAGCAGCACGGCCACCGACGAGGCCGCGCCGGCCTCGACCACCGGCACGCCGCCCGCGGCACCGATCGCGAACTCGTCGACCGAGGCGACCGCGGCGCGCACGAACTCCACGAACCGGGGGTCGGAGATCCACTCGGGGTGCCGGCCGATCGCCGCCACCAACTCGTGCAACGGCGCCGTCGGGTCGAGCCCGAGGCCCGCCGCCAGCCCCGCGACCACGGCGATGGTCGGGGCGTGCAGCGCGGCCACGACGGCGGCATGGGGGAGCGCCCGCCCGAGCGTCCAGGCAGCGAGGCGGGTGCCGGCCTCCCAGCTCGCCCGCACCTGCCGCTCGGCGATTCCGTACTGCTCGGCGGCCTCGACGAGCGACGTCCGGAGCTCCGCCACCTCGAGCACCGCCGCAGCGAGGAGCCGCTCGGCCTCGACGAGCGCCCAGCCGGCGCCGGCGTCGACGAGGGGCGACATCCACGCGTCGTCGAGCGCCCGCAGCCGACCGGCCTCGACGACCCACTCGTCGAGCACGCGCTCGGCGTGGCCGAGCAGCGCCGCGTCGGCCAGCAGGTCGCCCGTCGAGACCGCGATCGTGCCCCCGCCCGACACGGCGATGCCGGTCACGGCCACGACCCCGTCGCCGCTGCACCCACGCCGAACGCGGCGAGCACGTCGGCGCCGCCGCCCGTGCCGGTCGACGCGGCGATCGCGCGTGCCCGGTCCTCGGCGATGCGCGCGGCGAGCGCACCCGCCGCATCCGCCCCATCCTCGAGCACCGCGCGCACCGCGTTCAGCGACTGGAGGAGGCCCACCAACCGCTCGTCGTACCGGTTGCGCGCCTCGGACGCCCAGCACGCGGCGCCCGGCACGGGCAGCACGGACGACGCCGCGGCCACCCGCGCGGCGAGCGCGACGAGACCCGCCTGCTGCGCCTGCAGGTCCGCGATGCGCCGGCTCGCGGCATCCGATTCGCTCGTCATGCGACGACGATCGCGGTCGTTCGCCGCTGCGGAGACCGGGCCACCGGGAATCCCTCCCCACTTCACCCGAACCGGCGATGTGGAGGAGCCGAATCCGCGCCAGAATGGGAGCCATGTTGCGTTCGGAGCCGGGCAACCCACCGCGCTTCCGCATCTGCTTCGTCTGCACCGGCAACATCTGCCGGTCGCCCATGGCCGAAGTCGTGCTGAAGAGCCTCGCGGATCGGGCGGGACTCGGCGACCGCCTCGACATCGACTCGGCCGCGACCGGCGACTGGCACGTCGGCGAGCAGGCCGACCTGCGCACCATCGCCGCCCTCGAGCGGCACGGCTACGACGGCTCGCAGCACCGCGCGCAGCAGTTCGACGCGACCCGCTTCGGCGAACTCGACCTCGTGGTCGCGTTCGACCGGTCGCAGGCGCGCATCCTGCGCAACTGGGCGCCCACCGAGCGCGACCACGCGAAGGTGCGCATGATGCTGAGCTTCGACCCCGAGCTGGCGCCGCTGCAGGACGTGCCCGACCCCTACTACTCCGACGATGCGATGTTCGACCGGGTTCTTGGGATGATAGAGCGGTCGTCGCTGGCCCTGTTCCGCCAGCTCGCTCCAGCACTCAGACAGGGAACCCGATGAGCAACCTCCCCCGCAGCCCCTCAGCCCGCTCGACGGCCGGTACCGGCCGGCGGTCGTCGAACTGGGGGAGCACCTCTCCGAGGCGGGGCTCAACCGGGCGCGCGTGCACGTCGAGGTCGAGTGGCTGATCGCCCAGACCGACCGCGGATTCTTCGGGGCATCCGCCCTCACCGACGACCAGAAGGCCGCGTTGCGGGCCGTCGTCACCGACTTCGGGCAGGCCGACATCGACGAGCTCGCCGAGCTCGAGGCCACCACCCGCCACGACGTGAAGGCCGTCGAGTACTACGTGCGCCGCCGCCTCTCGTCGCTCGGGCTCGACGCGATCGCCGAGCTCACGCACTTCGCCTGCACGAGCGAGGACATCAACAACCTCTCCTATGCGGTCACCGTGCGCGATGCGGTGGCGGATGCCTGGCTGCCGAAGTTCGACGCGGTCATCGACGCGCTGGCCGACCTCGCCCGCGCCCACCGCGACGACGCGATGCTCTCGCGCACGCACGGCCAGCCGGCGACCCCGTCGACCATGGGCAAGGAGCTCGCGGTGTTCGTGCACCGGCTCCGCCGCATCCGCTCGCAGGTGATCGACACCGAGTACCTGGGCAAGTTCTCGGGCGCGACCGGCACGTTCGCGGCGCACCTTGTCGCGGCACCGGATGCCTCGTGGCCGGACATCTCGCGCGAGTTCGTCGAGTCGCTCGGGCTGACCTGGAACCCGCTCACCACGCAGATCGAGTCGCACGACTGGCAGGCCGAGCTCTACGCCCGCATCTCGCACGCGAACCGGGTGCTGCACAACCTCGCGACCGACATCTGGACCTACATCTCGCTCGGCTACTTCCGGCAGATCCCGCAGGCGGGCGCAACCGGGTCGTCGACGATGCCCCACAAGATCAACCCGATCCGCTTCGAGAACGCCGAGGCGAACCTCGAGCTGTCGTCCGCCGTGCTCGACTCGCTCGCCGCGACCCTCGTCACGTCGCGCCTGCAGCGCGACCTCACCGACTCGTCGGCGCAGCGCAACATCGGGCTCGGGCTCGGGCACTCGATGCTCGCGCTCGACAACATCCGCCGCGGGCTCGGCGAGATCGACCTCGACCGGGACGCGCTCGCGGCCGACCTCGACGCGAACTGGGAGATCCTCGGCGAGGCGATCCAGACCGTGGTGCGGGCCGAGGTCGTCGCCGGGCGCTCGTCGATCAGCGACCCCTACGCGATGCTCAAGGAGCTCACGCGCGGGCGCCGCGTCGGCGCGGCCGAGCTGGCCGAGTTCGTCTCGGGCCTCGACATCGGCGACGACGCGAAGCAGCGCCTGCTCGCGCTGACGCCCGGCGGCTACACGGGCCTCGCGGGCGACCTCGTCGACTTCATCTGACGCGGGCGCCGTCGCCGGCGGCCCTGCCTAGTGGGCGGGGGCTCGGCGCCGGGCTCGGGGCCCTCGTCGCGCGGGTCGATCGCCTCGTCGTCCTTGAACGTGAGGGCGAACATCGCCAGCACGACCAGCACGACGATGAACACGATGCCGGCCGAGATGCCGGCGAACTGCAGGTCGCGCGTGGTCATGAGCACGATCACGCCGACGAAGATCGCGGCGAGCGCCGAGCCGCCGACCAGCTCGACCGGGCGCAGCAGGTCGCGCCTGCTGGGCTTCGGGGTCGGCTGCTCGTCGTCGGGTCCGGTGGTGCTCATTCGTCGTCCTTCAGGGCTTCGGGGGAGGCGTCGGCCGCGGCGGGGGAGACGTCGCGCTCGAGCGCGGCCCAGCGCATCGAGAAGGCGGCGATGCCGAGGAACACGCCGATCATGGCGAGGTACGCGCCGAACAGGCCGACGGCGACGACCGGGTTGTCGGGCGGCAGCAGCACGAACACGACGGCGAGCACCGCGGTGAACGCGCCGACGGCGACACGGTCGCGCGACGCGGGGTGCGTGCCGCGCGTGCGCTGCCCGGCGAAGAGCTCGATGAAGCCGGTCACGGCGGCCCACACGCTGATCACGTAGTAGAGCATCGGCAGCACGGCGGGCACGGTCAGGGCGAGCACGCCCGACGCGGCGGTGACGACGGATGCCACGGTCAGCAGCGTGCGCGTCGAGCGATCGGTCTCGAGCCGGAGCTGCAGCGCGCCGACGACGAGGCCGGTCGCGAGCGCCCACGCGCCGAAGACGAGCAGTCCGAAGGTCGTGGAGTGGTCCTGCGAGAACGTGATGACCACGGCCGCAGCGAGCGCGAGGCCCGACCGGACGAGGGGTGCGATCCACGAGCGGTCCGCGCCGCGCGCGTCCCCGGCGGCATCCGTCACTCGCGTGCTCCGTCCCTGTTGCTTCCCGACCGCTCGAGTCTACCGGCGGCCGCACCCCGGTCCTGACGATCCGCTGGGTGCGCGGGGTTTCCGGCACGTGCCGCTCGCAGCGGCCCGCGCTGCAACCCGGGCCGCTGTCGCCGGCACGTGCCCGTCGTTTCGGCACGCCGAGTTCGACGTGCCGAAACGAGCTGTGCGTGCCGAACCGAGCGGCACGTGCCGGAACGGTGGTGGGGTGGGGGTGGGTGGGCGGGGGCGGGCGGATGCCTCGGGTCAGCGCCCGCGGTTGCGACGACGCGCCTTGCGCGGCGCGCGACCGCCGAGGAACGAGGCGCCGGAGTCGACGAGGAACCCCTGGCGCAGTGCCTCGCGGCCCACGAGCATCCGGAACCCCATCTGGTCGCGGTTGGTCAGGGTGACCTCGGCGTGCATGGTGTGGTCCATGAGCACGAGTTCCATGAGCACCACGACGCGCTCGTCGACGTGGCCCGATGAGCTGCGCACGGCGCGTCGGTCGTGCACGGGCAGCTCGACGATCACGGCGTCGGCGTCGGACTCCTGCCAGGGGTGCACGCCGAAGCGCACGTGGTCGATTCCGTCGCGCGAGAACTCCTCGACGTCGAACGCATGCAGGGCCGAGGTGCGCGCCCCGGTGTCGAGCTTCGCCTTCATCCATGCCACGTCGATGTCGGGCAGCGCAACCCATTCGCGCCATCCCGCGATGGTGATTGAATGAGGTGGTTCGCCCATCGCCCTATCCTCTCAGGTGCTCCCCATGAAGCTGGCCATCCTGTCGCGCGCCCCTCACTCGTACTCCACCCAGCGGCTGCGCGCAGCGGCCCAGCAGCGTGGGCACACGGTGAAGGTGCTGAACACGCTGCGGTTCGCGATCGACCTGTCGGGCGACGAGCCCGACCTGCAGTTCCGCGGCAAGCGCCTGAGCGACTACGACGCGATCCTGCCGCGCATCGGCAACTCGATCACGTACTTCGGCACGGCCGTCGTGCGCCAGTTCGAGCAGATGGACGTGTACACGCCGAACACCGCGAACGGCATCACGAACTCTCGCGACAAGCTGCGCGCGAGCCAGATCCTGTCGCGCCACGGCATCGGCATGCCGGCGACGACGTTCGTGCGCAACCGCGCCGACGTGCGACCGGCGATCGAGCGGGTCGGCGGCGCCCCGGTCGTGATCAAGCTGCTCGAGGGCACGCAGGGCATCGGCGTCATCCTCGCCCCCGAGGTGAAGGTCGCCGAGGCGATCATCGAGACCCTGCACTCGACGAAGCAGAACGTGCTGATCCAGCGCTTCGCGGCCGAGAGCCGTGGGCGCGACATCCGTGCGCTGGTCGTCGGCGACCGCGTGGTGGCGGCGATGCGGCGCATCGCGTCGGGCGACGAGTTCCGCTCGAACGTGCACCGCGGCGGCACGGTCGAGCCGGTCGAGCTCGACCCCGAGTACGAGCAGGCGGCGGTGCGCTCGGCGCAGATCATGGGCCTCCGCGTCGCGGGCGTCGACATGCTCGAGGGCAACGAGGGCCCGCTCGTCATGGAGGTCAACTCGTCGCCCGGCCTCGAGGGCGTGGAGACCGCCACGAAGCTCGACGTCGCCGGCGCGATCATCGACCACATGGCGAACCAGGTGGCGTTCCCCGAGATCGACGTGCGCCAGCGTCTCACGGTCTCGACGGGCTACGGCGTGGCCGAGCTGGTCGTGCACACCGGCGCCGACATCGTCGGGTCGAAGCTCGGCGAATCGGGTCTCTCGGAGCGCGACATCACGGTGCTCACCCTGCACCGCGGCTCGAACGTCGTGCCGAACCCGCGCCGCAGCACCGAGCTCGAGGCGGGCGACCGGCTGCTCTGCTTCGGCAAGCTCGAGGAGATGCGCTCGATGATCCCCGAGCGTCGCCGTCGTCGCACCAAGGTGCGCAAGCTCCCGAAGCAGCCGATCCCCGAGAGCTAGGGGCGAGCGGATGCCCCGGGGGCTTGCCCGACGGCTACAGCGCCTTCACCGCCGCGAGCAGCTCGGTGAGCGACGCCTTCGCGTCGCCGAAGAGCAGCGTGGTCTTCGGATCGAACAACAGCTCGTTCTCGATGCCCGCGAAGCCGGGGCGCATCGATCGCTTGAGGAACACGACTTGCTTCGCGTCGCCGACCTCGAGGATGGGCATGCCGTGGATCGGCGAGCCGGGCGTCGTCTTCGCCGCGGGGTTCACGACGTCGTTCGCGCCGACGACGAGCGCCACGTCGGTGGTGCGGAACCCGGGGTTCGCGCGGTCCATCTCGACGAGCGACTCGTAGGGCACGTCGGCCTCGGCGAGCAGCACGTTCATGTGCCCGGGCATGCGGCCGGCGACCGGGTGGATGGCGTAGCTGACCTCGATGCCCCGTTCCTCGAGCGCGCCCTGGAGCTCGGCGATGGTGTGCTGCCCCTGCGCGACGGCGAGCCCGTAGCCGGGCACGAGCACGACCTTCTGCGCGTACCCGAGCAGCACGGCGATGTCGGCGGCGGTCGACGAGCGCACGGGCCGGTCGGATGCCACGGTGGACCCCGCCGTCGACCCGCCGCGGAACGCGCCGAACAGGATGCCCTGCACGCTGCGCCCCATCGCCGCGGCCATCGCCCGGGTGAGGATCGTGCCCGACGCGCCGACGAGCGTGCCCGCGACCACGAGCAGCACGTTGCCGAGCACGAGGCCCGACGCGGCGACCGCGAGGCCCGTGAAGGCGTTCAGCAGCGAGATGACGATCGGCACGTCGGCGCCGCCGACGGGCAGCACCAGCAGGATGCCCGAGGCCAGGCCGATCACGGCGAGCGCGATGGCCGCCCAGGCCGGCCCGGCGACGACGAGCACGGCACCCGCGGCGAGTGCCGCCGCGGCCACCACGACCGTCAGCACCGCGAGGCCCGGGAAGACGACCGGGCGCGTGGTCATGAGCTCCTGCAGCTTGGCGAAGGTGAGCATCGAGCCCGCGAACGAGACGGCGCCGATGAAGAGCGTGAACGCGATCGCGAGGCGCACCCACGCGTCACCGGCGTGCGGCAGTTCGAGCAGCGCGACGAGTGCGGCCGCGCCGCCGCCGACGCCGTTGAACATGGCGACGAGCTGCGGCATCTGCGTCATCTGCACGCGGCGCGCGACCGGGGCCGCGATGGCGGAGCCGACGGCGATCGCCGCGAGGATCCACGGGATGTTGTCGAGCTTCGACGACAGGAACACCGTGACCACGGCGAGGAACGCACCGGCCGAACCGATGAGGGTGCCGCGGCGGGCGGTCTTGGGCGAGCTGAGGCCCTTGAGCGCCAGGATGAAGCAGACGGCGCTCACGAGGTAGAGCACCGCGGTCCAGGTGGGGTCGAGGAGGATCATCGCTCGCCCTCCTCGCCGGCGGCCGGGGGATCCGCCGGCGCCTTCCTGCGACCGCGGAACATCTCGAGCATGCGGTCGGTCACGACGAAGCCGCCGACGAGGTTGGCCGTGGCGAGCACGACCGCGATGAGCGCGACGACCAGGGTCGCCGTGTCCTCGGCCTGGCCGGCGACGATGATGGCGCCGATCAGGATGATGCCGTGGATCGCGTTCGCACCCGACATGAGGGGCGTGTGCAGCGTGCTCGTGACCTTCGAGACCACCTCGAACCCGACGAACACCGCGAGCACGGTGATCGTGAGCAGTGCGACGCCGTCCATCAGCGGCCTCCTCGGTGTCGGCGGTGCCGGGTGAAGCGGATGCCTCCGGGTGAGCCGGTCCCGCCGCGGCGAGCGCCTCGGCGGTCGGCGCGTGCCGCACCTCGCCCGCGTGGGTGAGGCACGACCCGGCGACGACCTCGTCGTCGAAGTCCGGCGCGAGGTTGCCCTCGGCGACCAGCAGGGCGAGCAGGTTGGCGACGTTCGCCGCGTACAGGCGCGAGGCGTCGTACGGCATGGCCGACGCGGCATCCGTCAGCCCCACCACCGTGACCGTGCCGTCGCCGGCAGCGGTCGGCACGGCGGTGTCGGCGCCGGGCACCGTGCCCTCGACGTTGCCGCCCGACTCGGCCGCGAGGTCGATCACGACCGACCGGGCCTGCATCGCGGCGACCATCTCGGCGGTCACGAGTCGCGGCGCCGGGCGACCGGGCACCGCGGCGGTGGTGATGAGCACGTCGGCGTCGGCCACGTGCGGGGCGAGCAGGCGCCGCTGCAGCTCGGCACGGTCCTCGCCGAGCTCGCGCGCGTAGCCGCCCGCCGCCGCGCCCTCGACGTCGAGCGAGATGAACGTGCCGCCCATCGACGCGACCTCGTCGGCCGACGACGGACGGATGTCGTTCGCCGAGACGCGCGCCCCGAGCCGCTTCGCGGTGCCGATCGCCTGCAGGCCCGCTACGCCCGCGCCGAGCACCAGCACGCGCGCGGGCGGCACGGTGCCCGCGGCCGTCATGTAGAGCGGGAAGAAGCGGGGCAGGCGCATCGCCGCCTCGAGCACCGACCGGTAGCCGGCGACGAGCGCCTGGCTGGTCAGCGCGTCCATCGACTGGGCGCGCGAGATGCGCGGGATGAGCTCGAGCGCGAACGACGTGACGCCCGCGTCGCGGAGCGCGGCGACCGTGGGCTGCTCCGCGGCGGGGGAGGCGAACCCGATGGTCACGGTGCCGGGTCGCAGCGCGGCGGCGAACGCGGGGTCGAGCGGGCGCACGTGTGCGAGCACGTCGAACCCCGAGGCATCCGTCGACGGCTCGAGACGCGCACCGGCCTCGGCATAGGCCGCATCGGGGTAGCCCGCCTGCGCGCCGGCACCGGCCTCGACGACGACCTCGAGCCCCAGCCCCACGAGTCGGCGCACGGTCTCCGGCGTGGCCGCGACGCGCTTCTCACCGGGCATCCGCTCCCGCAGCACGCCCACGGTCACCATGTCGACCCCCGGTGCTCCGGCCTCGCCGCTCGCTGCACGTCGGACTCCTTCCGGGCGTGCGGTCCGGTGCAGACCGATCGGGATGCGCCGCTGCCGCCCGACCTCAGGGTACGGCCCGCCGCCCGCGCCCGGCGCGGTGGGACGCTGGCGTGTGGACGACGGCCGGGTGAAGCATCCGTGACGCCCCTAGCCGTCGGGCGGGAACGGGCGTAGCGTTCGCCCCATGGCGAAGCTCATCGAGAACCTGGCGGAATCGGTGCCCGCGTGGGGCGCCAAGGTGGCATACGGCGAGAAGACGACCGTCGACGGGCAGGAGATCATTCCCGTCGCGCTGGTCGCGTTCGGGTTCGGCGGCGGCGAGGGCTCGGGCTCGATGCCCGAGGGCGGCAGCAACCCGGCCGGCAACGGCGAGGGCAGCGGTGGCGGGGGCGGCGGCTACTCGGTGCCGCTGGGCGCGTACATCGGCGGCCCCGACGGCCTGCAGTTCCGGCCGAACGCGATCGCGATGGCGGTCGCCGCGGTGCCGCTCGTATCGGCGATCGGCGCGGGCATCGCGATGATCGTCGCGGCGTCGAAGGTCCGCATCCCGGGCTGAATCGGCGGGCCCCTACCCTTCGGGCTGAGCGAGCTCGACGAGGTGCGGGATCGCCCGCTCCAGCATGTCCGTCGTCGCGGTGAGCGAGATGCGGAAGTGCCGCGGCTGGTCGAAGAGCGCGCCCGGGAAGACGTAGACGCCGCGCTCGGCGAGCCGGTCGAAGAACGCGTTGCCGTCGCCGCCGGGAGCCCGCCCCCAGAGGTAGAAGGTGCCCTCGGGGCGGGTGATCGCGTACCCGGCGTCCGTGAGGGCGCCGTATGCCCGGTCGCGCCGACGCGTGAGCTCGGCCATGTCGATCGACACGTGCTCGAGCTCCGGCACCGCGCGCTGCATGATCGAGTCGGGCCACCCCCAGCCGATCGCGAGCTGCAGCGAGTCCATCGCCCCGCGCAGCTCGGCCCGCTCGTCGTCGGGCACGAGCGGCGAGATCGCGAGGTAGCCGAGGCGCTGGCCGGGCGCGAGCAGGATCTTGCCGTAGCTGTAGTCGATGAGGGTCCACGGGTAGGAGCCGGCCGGGCTGGCGAACCCGATGCCGTCGAAGCGGATGCGACGGTAGGGCTCGTCCGACAGCAGCCAGATGCGTCGCCCGTGCGCGGCCGACGCCCGGTCGAGCACCTCGGCGAGCGCGTCCCAGGTCTCCTTCGGGTAGACGCGGCCGGTGGGGTTCGCGGGCGAGTTCACCACGACGATGCGGGTGCGCGGCGTGATCGCGCGCGCGATCGCCTCGACGTCGAGGTCGAACGTCTCGGGATCGAGCGGCGCATCGACCGGCACGAGGTCGGTGGCGCGCAGCATGGGCGCGTAGCAGAACCACCCCGGCAGCGGGATGACCACCTCGTCTCCGGCATCGGTCAGCGCGGCGAACGCGAGCTCGATCGCACCGAACGCCCCCTGGGTCATCGCGATGTCGGCCGGCTCGAAGTCGAGCCCGAGTTCGGCGCGCAGCCCCGACGCGACCGCCTCCTGCGCCTCGGGCCGGCTGTTCTGGTAGGCGAACCAGTCGACCGTCTGCGGCTCCACCTGTGCGCGGATCGCGTCGACCAGGCCCGGCAGCGCCATCTCGTGCGGGTTGCCGAATGTGAGGTCGACCACGTCCGGCCGATCGGCGTTCGACATCTCGGTGAAGAACGCGGACATCGCCGCGATGGAGGCGCGCGTGTGCTGCGCGCGATTCGACAGGGCCATGGCGATCGACTCCTTCTCTGATCAGGCTCCCACGTACTCGGCGAGGTGCTCGCCGGTCACCGTGGAGCGCCCGGCGACCAGGTCGGCCGGCGTGCCCTCGAAGACGACCGTGCCGCCGTCGTGGCCGGCGCCCGGCCCGAGGTCGATGATCCAGTCGGCGTGCGCCATGACCGCCTGGTGGTGCTCGATGACGATGACCGACTTGCCGCCGTCGACGAGCCGGTCGAGCAGGCCGAGCAGCTGCTCGACGTCGGCCAGGTGCAGGCCCGTGGTCGGCTCGTCGAGCACGTAGACGTCGCCTGGCTCGCCCATCTGGGTGGCGAGCTTCAGGCGCTGCCGCTCACCACCGGAGAGCGTCGTGAGCGGCTGCCCGAGGCTCAGGTAGCCGAGCCCGACGTCGGCGAGCCGCTCGAGGATGCGGTGGGCGGCGGGGATGCGCGCCTCGCCCTCGGCGAAGTAGGTCAGCGCCTCGTCGACGGGCATCTCGAGCACCTCGCTGATGTCGCGCCCGCCGAGCCGGTACTCGAGCACCGCGGCCTGGAAGCGCCGGCCCTCGCACTCCTCGCACACGGTCTCGACGCCCGCCATCACGCCGAGGTCGGTGTAGATGACGCCCGCGCCCTTGCAGGTAGGGCATGCGCCCTCGGAGTTCGCGCTGAACAGCGCGGGCTTCACGCCGTTGGCCTTCGCGAACGCCTTGCGGATCGGCTCGAGCAGCCCCGTGTAGGTCGCCGGGTTGCTGCGGCGCGACCCGCGGATGGCGGTCTGGTCGATCGACACGACGCCGTCGCGGCCGGCGACCGACCCGTGCACGAGCGAGCTCTTGCCCGACCCCGCCACGCCCGTGAGCACCACCAGCACCCCGAGCGGGATGTCGACGTCGACCGCCCGCAGGTTGTGCTCGTCGGCGCCGCGCACCTCGAGCGCGCCCGTCGCCTCGCGCACCGTCGACTTGACGGATGCCCGGTCGTCGAGGTGGCGCCCGGTGCGCGTGCCGCTGGCCCGGAGCCCCTCGACCGTGCCCTCGTAGACGACCTCGCCGCCCGCCGCGCCGGCGCCGGGGCCCAGGTCGACGACGTGGTCGGCGATCGCGATCGCCTCGGGCTTGTGCTCCACGACGAGCACGGTGTTGCCCTTGTCGCGCAGCCGGACGAGCAGTTCGTTCATGCGGCGGATGTCGTGCGGGTGCAGCCCGATCGTCGGCTCGTCGAACACGTAGGTGATGTCGGTGAGCGACGACCCGAGATGGCGGATCATCTTGGTGCGCTGCGACTCGCCGCCCGAGAGCGTGCCGGTGGGGCGGTCGAGGCTCAGGTACCCGAGCCCGATCTCGACGAACGAGTCGAGGATCTCGCGGAGCGACGCGAGCAGCGGGCCGACCGACGGCTCGTCGAGCCCGCGCACCCACGCGGCGAGGTCGCTGATCTGCATGGCGCACGCGTCAGCGATGCTGACGCCGTCGATCTTCGACGAGCGCGCCGCTTCGCTGAGCCGCGTGCCCGCGCACTCGGGGCAGGTCGTGAAGGTCACCGCCCGGTCGACGAACGCACGGATGTGCGGCTGCATCGACTCGCGGTCCTTCGAGAGGAACGACTTCTGCACGCGGGGGATGAGCCCCTCGTACGTCATGTTGATGTTGCTGAACTTCACCTTGGTGGGTTCCTTGTACAGGAAGTCGTTCAGCTCGCGCTTCGTGTAGTCGCGGATGGGCTTGTCCGGGTCGAGGAACCCCGACTCCGAGTAGAGCCGCACGTTCCAGCCGTCGGCCTTGTAGCCGGGGATCGTGAGCGCGCCCTCGGCGAGGGACTTCGCGTCGTCGTACAGCTCGGCGAGGTCGATGTCGTTGACCTTGCCCATGCCCTCACAGCGGGGGCACATGCCGCCCGTGACGGAGAAGCTGCGACGCTCCTTCGTCGTGACGCCCGCCTTCTCGAAGGTGACGGCTCCGGCGCCCGAGACGGATGCCACGTTGAACGAGAACGCCTGCGGCGAACCGACGTGCGGCTGCCCGAGCCGACTGAACAGGATGCGCAGCATCGCGTTCGCGTCGGTCGCGGTGCCGACGGTCGAGCGGGCGTTCGCCCCCATCCGCTCCTGGTCGACGATGATCGCCGTGGTGAGGCCCTCGAGCACGTCGACGTCGGGCCGCGCGAGCGTCGGCATGAACCCCTGCACGAACGCGCTGTAGGTCTCGTTGATCATGCGCTGCGACTCGGCGGCGATCGTGCCGAACACGAGCGAGCTCTTGCCCGACCCCGAGACGCCAGTGAACACGGTCAGGCGCCGCTTCGGCAGTTCGACGCTCACGTCCTTCAGGTTGTGCTCGCGCGCGCCCTGCACGCGGATGAGGTCGTGGCGGTCGGCAGTGTGCATGCGCCCACGCTAGCCCCCGCATCCGACCCCCGCGAGAGCCGAGACCCGTCGAAAGACTGCGCTCTCAGGCGCGAGAGCGCAGCTTTCTGACGGGTCTCGGGGTTCTCGGGCCGCGCGGGCCTCGCTATGCTGTGCGCGTCGGAAGGCTCGAGCTCTGGGGGAGCGATGACCTCGACCGAAGGACGGCCCCGCTCCGCACGACTGGTGATCGCCGTCGCCCTCGTCGGCTTCTGCGGGGCATGGAACGCGGGCAACGTCGGCCCGGTGGCATCCGAGCTCTCGAACGACTTCGACGTCTCGCTCGCGGCGGTCGGCGTGCTGTCGGGCACGCTGTTCCTCGGTTCCATGATCGTGGGCCTGCTCTTCGCCGCGCGCATCGGCGAGCGGGTCGGGGTGACGCGCGGCATCCAGATCGGCTGCTGGGCGATCGCCGCCGGCAACCTGATCTTCGCGCTCACTCCGATCTTCGCCGGGCTCGCCGTCGGTCGCGTCCTGCCCGGCCTCGGCTTCGCCGTCGTGAACACGCTCGGCGCGGTCTGGGCGCGCCAAGTAGGCGGCGCGCGCATCCTCGGGGTGTTCGGCGGCGCCATCCAGCTGGGCATCGCCGGCGCGCTGCTGCTCGGCAGCGGGCTGAGCGACCTCGGCATCGACTGGCGCATCGGCTTCGTCGTCGCGTCGCTGCTCGCCGTCGCGGGAGCCCTGACCGTGCCCGGCCGGCACGGCGGCCGCGTCGCACGGCCCCCGCGCGTGAAGGGCTTCCTCGGCACGGCCGTGCGGCACGTCCGCGTCTACCGACTCGCCCTGCTGTTCACCGCGCTCTTCGGCGTTCCGCTCATCCTCGGCTCGTGGCTGATCGAGTACCTGACGCGCGACGGCGACGTGCGCGCGGCGATCGCCGGTGCCATCTCGTTCCTGCTGTTCGGGCTCTCGGCGACGCTGCGGGTCGTCGGCGGCGCGCTCCTGCAACGCCGCGTGCACCACGCCTGGCTCACCGGCGCGCTGCTGCTGGCCGCGGTCGGCCTCGGCGCGATCGCGTTCGACCCGACGACCGCCGTCGCGTTCGGCGGCGTGGTGCTGCTCGGCACCGGCGTCGGCATCCCCTACGCCGCCGCGCTCTCCGAGGCGGAGGACCTCTTCCCCGACGCGCCGAGCGAGCCGCTCGCGCTGCTCACCCTCGTGTCGCTCGTGCTCCCCGTGATCGTCATCCCGATCGTCGGCCAGTCGCTCGAAGACGGCAACGGGCGGTTCGCGTTCGTCGCGCTCGCGGTCTTCCTCGTGCTGGCCTCGGTGGCGAACCTCAAGCGCGCCGGCATCGCCCTGCCGGTGAAGAGCCGGTGAGCGGATGCCTCGGAGTCGGCGCTACGCCGCGAGCAGCGCCGCGAGGCGCTCGAGCTGCACCGAGTCGGCCTTCGCGATCGACGACCGGATGGTCGGGCCGAGCGGACGCATGGCGCCCTTCGTGACCACGTCCGCGACGAGCGTGACATCCGTCTCGCCCTCGCCCGCCGCCACCAGGGTGTACGTGTAGTCGGCGACGACGCCGGGCGCCTCGCTGTGCAGCACGAGCCGCGCGCCGGGCTCGAGCACGGCGATCGTCGACGTGCGGTCGCGGCCGTGGGCGGTGAAGCGCAGGGTGGTGCCGACCGCGGTCGGCCCGTCGGGCACGAGCGCGTCGATGCCGGGCATCCACTCGTGCGCCCGCGACCAGTCGGTGAGCACCGTCCAGACGGCGTCGGGCGCCAAGCTGATGCGGTGCGTCGTCTCGAATGCGGTGACCATGGGTCCTCCTCCGGTTCGAACCCGACGCTAGTATCGGCGGCGCACGCCCGTATTGGACGAAACGCGCGAGGTGACCATGCGCTACGTGCGACGCGACCCGGCCAGTGCGCTGCGCCCGCTGGTGCGCTCGCTGTGGTGGCTGCGCGGCGAGCCCGGGTACCCCGAGGAGCGCGTGTTCCCGATGCCGCACCCGCACCTCATCGTGAACCTGTCGGAGTCGTACGGCGTGCACGATCCGGCGTCGAGCGCCTCGGCCCGGGTGATCGACGGCGCGTTCGCCTCGGGCCCGAGAAGCGGATGCCTCGCCAGCACGCTTCCGCGCGAGCTCTGGAACCTCGGGGCGGAGCTCCGCGCCGATGCGCTCGGGGCATGGGGAGTGGATGCCGTCGAGGCATCCGCCCTGCTGCTGCTCGACGAGCCGGCGTTCACGCAGCTGGTCGACCTCGCGCGCGCGAGCGACCCCGATGACGCCCTCGACGCCCTCGAACGCCTGCTCGCCGAGCGACTCGACGCCTCGTGGCGGCCCGACCCGGTCGTGATGCGCGCGCTCGACGCGCTCGTGGCCGAGCCGGCCCTCGACGTCGCCACGCTGATCGCGCGCAGCGGCGTCTCGCGCGATCGGTTCGTGCGGCGGTTCCGGCACGCGGTGGGCATCGCCCCGAAGCGGTACCGCGACCTGCTGCGATTCCATTCCCTCGTCGACGCGGTCGCGCAGGCCCTCGAGGCCGACCCCGACTGGAGCGCACTCGCCGCCGAGCACGGCTTCGCCGACCAGTCGCACCTCATCCGCGTGTTCCGCCGCGCCACCGGGTTCACCCCGCGCCGGTACCACCGCATCGTGCGCGAGTACGGGCCCGAGGCGGCGCGATTCGTGCCCATCGCGGCATCCGCCTGACCGGCGGCGCTCCGGCCCAGCCCTGATGCGCGCGGGCGTCCAGCCGCTACCGTGGCGGCATGGCCCCTCGTTCGCGAGGTCCACGCCTCGCAGCGATCGCCGCGGCGATCGTCCTGACCGGGATCGCACTCGCCGGATGCGCCGATCCCGTGGTCACCGACGTCTTCGAGACCGACACCGCGTCGCCGAGCGCGACCGCGCAGCCGACGGAGACGCCGCTCGAGACGGACGACGCCGGCGTCACGATCGCACTGCCGGGGCTGCCCGTCGGCGGGGACGGCATCGCCACCGACGCCGGCGGCGCCTGGTGCGTGTCGCTCTTCTGGAACGACACCCTCCCCGAGGGCGTGTCGCTCATGGTCGACGAGGTCGTGGTCGATCCCGAGACTCCGGCGACGGTGGTGGCCGGCGGATGCGGCGAGCTCGACGCCTGCCTCGACGCGACGATCGCGCAGCCGGGCGACGGGTGTGCCGTGGTGTTCACCCCCGATCACCCGGCCGCCGAGGTGCTGCGGTTCCGACTCGACGGCACGCTCGCGTGCGACGACCAGGCAGCGTGCGACGCTGCCGGGGTGGTGCCCGACGAGGAGTGGAACGAGGTCGAACGCCCGGAGGGCACGAGCGGGAGCGACGGGTGACCGAGGCGAGCGAGCGGGCAGGGTCAGTGGCGACGGATGCCTCCCCACCGATGCTGCAGCGCATCTGGAGCGTGGTCGGCAACGTCATCGCGCCCGCGACCCTCATCGGCGCCGTGCTGTTCTACTTCGGCTACGTGTCGTCACGCGCGCAGTTCCGCTACTTCGGCGTCGACGTCGACGTGCTCGGCTTCAGCACGCAGGAGTTCATCATGCGCAGCCCGCAGCCGCTGCTCGTGCCGATGCTCGCCCTGCTGCTGCTCTCGGCCCTGCTCGCCGCGGTGCACGTGCTGCTGCGCCGCCGGTTCGCCGGCCGCGACGACCCGCGCCTGCGCACCGCGATCCGCTCACTCCGGATCGTCGGCATCGCGCTCCTGGTCGCCGCGGTGCTGCTGCTCGCGGCGTATCCGCTGATCGGCGGCTGGCCGTACTACCCGCTGGCCACGCCGCTCGTGCTGGGCGTCGGCGCGGGACTGCTCGGCTATGCGGTGGCGTGGGACCAGCGGCATCCGCTCGCCCCGAAGACTGCACCGACGGATGCCCCCGAAGCCACCCCGACCGCCCCGCGACCGCGCGGCCGGGCCGTCGTGGTGCTGCTCGGCGCCGTGGTCGTCGTGACCGTGTTCTGGGCGACCGCGACGCTCGCCGAGTGGTCGGGTCGCGGCCAGGCCAAGGCGCTCGCGCGCGACCTCGGCAGCCTGCCCGCGATCGTGCTCGACCTCGGCGAACCGCTCGCCCCGGGCGACCCGGTCGTGCGCGAGGAGGCGCTGCCCGCGGGCGAGGGCGACGCGTACCGCTACCGGTACCGTGGCCTGCGGCTGCTCGTGGTGGGGGAGGACCGGCTGTTCCTCGTGCCCGCCGAGTGGACGCCCAGCGGATCGACCTACGTCGTGCCGTTCGACGACTCGGCGCGCGTGCGGTTCCGCTTCGTCAACGATCCGCCGTGACCCGCCGGGGCCGGCACGCGCGCCGAGCGCCCGCATCCGCTCAACAGCCCCGCGTGCCCTTCGACGCGAGCACCAGCGTGGCGTCGCCCGCGTCCTTCACCTCGAAGCGCACGGGCCCGTAGCCGTCGGCGCACCCCATGTCGATGCCGCCGTCGCGCGCGGTGCGGATCACCACGCCGAGGCGCCACGCCTCGCTCGCGATCAGGTCGGCCATGCGGCCGGTGTCGGCGCCGATCGCGATCCATGCGCAGCCCCAGCCGTGCCCCGACTCGAGGAGGTGGCCGTCGAGCACGAAGTCCGGCGGCATCCACGATTCGGAGCACTCGCGGTCCTCGATCGCCGCGGCGGGGCCGCCCGCGCTTCCCGCCCACGTGCACCCGCCGGCGCCGACCGCGACCAGGAGCGCGATCGCCGCGCCGACCGCCGGCGCGCGACCCGCTGAGAGGGTGTGGCGCATCCCGATCCCCCTGTCCCCTCCGTCGCGGATGAGGTGATCCGATACCTCCAAGGGTACGCCGGTGCGGTGTCGAGGGATCCGAGCGGGTCGCCCCCGGGCGACCGGCGAATATGCTGAGCGGATGCTCGTCGCGACGGACCTCGACGGCACGCTGGTGCCGAACGCGGGCGACGTCGTTCCCGCGTACACCGCGAGCGTGCTGCGCCGACTGGACGCCGCGGGCATCCCGGTGGTGTTCGTGACCGGCCGGCCGCTGCGCCGCATGGAGGCGTTCTGGCCGCACGTCGGCGCGCACGGGCTCGCGGTCGTCTCGAACGGCGCCGTCACGTTCGACGTGGCCGAGCGGCGCATCGTCGCGCTGTCCGGCATCGATCCGGCGCCCGGCCTCGCGCTGGTCGACGACATCGCCGCCGCCGTGCCGGGTTCGTGGTTCGCGGTCGAGTGCGACGACGGCGTGCGACTCGACCCCGAGTACGTGCAGACCTATACGTCGGGGCCGGTGCCGCGCGGGCCGCTGCCGGAGGTGTGGGACCGCGCGGCGGTGAAGGTGCTCGTGCGGCATCCCGAGGTGCCTCCCGTCGAGCTGCAGGAGCGGGTGTCGGATGCCGTCGGCCGGCGCGCGACGGTGACCTGGTCGGTCTCCGGGCTCGTCGAGATCAGCGCGGCCGGGGTCACCAAGGCGAGCGCCCTCGCGGACCTCTGCTCGCGGATGGGCATCGCGGCCACCGAGGTGACCGCGTTCGGCGACATGCCGAACGACCTGGCCATGCTCGGCTGGGCGGGCACGGCGGTCGCGGTCGCCGACGCGCACGAGAGCGTGCTCGCGGCCGCCGACCGCGTGGCCTTGTCGTGCCACGAGGAGGGCGTCGCGCGGGTGCTCGAGGAGCTGCTCGAGGGCGCGTGACGCGCGACGGTGGCCGGCGATATGGTGCGTCAATGACGACGGATGCTGCGCTGCTCGACTGGCTCCTCGACTCCGACCCCGCGCTGCGCTGGCAGGTCGAACGCGACCTCGCGGGTGCGCCGCCCGAGGTGTGGGAGGCGACGCGGGCTCGCGTGGCGACGGAGGGGTTCGGGGCGGAGCTGCTCTCGCACCAGGACCCCGACGGCCAGTGGGCCGGCGGCGCGTACTTCCCTGCCGGGTTCTTCGGCAGCCCGGAGGCCGACGAGCCCGGTCAGCCGTGGGTCGCGACGACGTGGTCGCTGAAGGACCTGCGCGAGTTCGGCGTCGAGGCGTCGGAACTCGACGGCACCGCCGAGCGGCTCGCCGCCAACAGCCGGTGGGAGTACGAGGACCTGCCGTACTGGGGCGGCGAGGTCGACGTGTGCATCAACTCGTTCACGCTCGCGAACGGCGCCTGGCTGGGGGTCGACATGTCGGGGCTCGCCCGCTGGTTCGTCGACCACCGGCTCGCCGACGGCGGCTGGAACTGCGAGGCTGAGGAGGGGGACTCGGTGCGGTCGTCGTTCCACTCCACGTTGAATGCCCTGCGCGGCATGCTCGCCTACGAGCGCATCACGGGCGACGAGTCGCTGCGGGAGGCGCGGCACGGCGGGGAGGAGTACCTGCTGACCCGGCGGCTGATGTACCGCGAGTCGACGGGCGAGCAGGTCGGGCCGTTCACGACCGAGTTCCTGTATCCGAACCGGTGGCGGTACAGCGCGCTCGCCGCGCTCGACCACTTCCGCGACGCCGCGGAGCTGGAGGGTCGCGGGCCGGACCCGCGCATGGCCGACGCCATCGACGCGGTGCGCGCCGCCCGGCGGCCTGACGGCACGTGGCTCCAGTCGAAGCGGCTGGCGGGTCGCACGTGGTTCGACATCGACGTGCCCGAGGGCGAGCCGTCGAAGTGGCTCACGCTCATCGGCACCCGCGTGCTCGACTGGTGGGACGCGACGGTCGTCTAGCTGCCCGAACCGCCGAGCCGCTGGGCGGCGACCCGCCGAATCGCACGCCGCTCGGGCTCGCTGTCGCAGGTCGCGAGCGCCCGGTCGAACGCCTCGCGCGCGGCATCCGCTCGCCCCGTCTGTGCCAGCATGTCGGCACGTGCCAGATGGAAGTAGTGGTAGTGGTCGAGGTCGGATGCCACCGACTCGAGCAGTTCGAGACCCGCATCGCCGCCCTCGGCGAGGAACGCGGCGACCGCCTCGTTGAGGGTCACGACGGGCGACGGCTCCAACGTGCCGAGCACGGCATACAACCTGCGGATGGTCGCCCAGTCGGTCTCCTCGAACGTGGCTGCGTCGGCGTGCGCGGCGGCGATGGCCGCCTGGAGCGCGTACGGGCCGACGCGGCGCGCCCGGAGCGCGCGCTGGAACAGCCGGCGTCCTTCAGCGAGGGCGTCGGCGTTCCACATCGACCGGTCCTGGTCGCTGAGCAGCACGATCTCGCCGTCGGCGTCGAGCCGCGCGGGCCGGCGTGCGTCGGTGAAGGCGAGCAGCGCGGCGAGCCCCAGGTCTCGGGCTCGTCGGGCATGAGGTCGCAGAGCGTGCCGGCGAGCCAGCGCGCCTCGTCGCAGAGGTCGCCACGGATGAGCCCGCCGGTCGGCGAGGCGTGCCCCTGCGTGAAGATGACGTACACGACCTTCAGCACGTCGTGCAGCGAGTCGCCGAGGTGCTCGCGTTCGGGCACCTCGAACGGGATGTTCGCGGCTGCGATCTTCTTCTTGGCCCGCACGAGCCGCTTCGCCATCGTCGCCTCGGCCACGAGGAACGACTTCGCGATGCCGGCCGTCGGCAGGCCGACCACGTAGCGGAGGGTGAGCGCGACCCGCGCGGGCTCGTCGAGCGCCCGGTGGCAGCATCCGAAGATCATCGCGAGCAGGTCGTCGGCGATCGCGCCACGTTCGCGCTGCGGCAGTTCCAGGGCCGCGCGCACGTCGTCGACCCGCCGGGCCCAGCGCAGGTCGCGGCGCGCCTGGTCGATCGCCCAGCGACGGGCGACCGTCACGAGCCAGGCGCCGGGGGTATCGGGCATGCCGTCGACGGGCCAGCGCTCGGCCGCCGTGGTGAACGCGTGCTGCGCCGCGTCCTCCGCGAGGTCGAGGTCGCCGAGGTCGGCACGCAGGGTCGCGACCACGCGCGGCCACTGCGCGCCGAACACCTCGGCGACGCCGGTGGGCACGGCTACCCGGCGAACGCCGTCACGTCGAAGATCGCGCGGATCTCGACCGACCCGTACCCGATGTTCGGCACCTTCTCGGCGTACGAGATGGCGGCGTCGAGGTCGTCGACGTCGATGACGTAGTACCCGCCCAGGTACTCCTTGGTCTCGGCGAACGGCCCGTCGGTCACGACGGTGCCGCCGTCGCGTACGCGCACCGTGGTCGCGGTGTCGACCGGCTGCAGCGCCTCGCCGCTGACGTAGACGCCGGCCTCCTTGAGCATGTCGTCGTAGGCGAACCACTCGCCCATCTCGGCCGCTTCCTCGGGGCTGCCGGGCTGCGGGCCGGCGTCGGGAGCGCTGGTGAGCAGGAGCATGTACTGCATGGGAGTGTCCTTCCCCTCGTGGGGTCGCCTGTTGCGACCCCTCACCCATGTGACGAACACCAGTCGACCAGATGGACAGGTCGAGCGCATCCGGTTCGAACGAACTGGCCCCGCCCGGGTCAGTTGCTGCGACGGATCGCGCGGATGCCCACCGCGAGCCCGACCACCGCGAGCACGACGGCCGCGACCCACCCCCACAGCACCGTGATGTCGCCGAGGTCGCCCGCGAACAGCGCTCGCTCGGCCTGCACGACCCAGTTCACGGGATTCACAGCGGCGACCGCGCGCATCCACCCCGGCCCCTCGTCGAGGGGGAGCAGCATGCCCGAGAGGATCAGCAGCGGGAAGATGAGCGTCTGCTGGACGCCCCAGAACAGCCACTCGCGGTCCTTCGTCTTCAGGGCGAGCGTGTACGACAGCGACCCGAGCCCGACGCCGAACACCGCGAGTAGCGCGAGGCCGATCACGAGCCCCGGGAGGTTCACGGCGAACCCGAAGGGCCAGGCGATGAGCACGATCACGAGCGCCTGCACGACGATCGGGGCGATCTCCTTGAGCGCCCTCCCCACGAGCAGCGACGAGCGTGCGAGCGGCGCGACGAGGGTGCGCTCGTGCGAGCCCGTCATCATCTCGTACTGCAGGTTCGAGCCGGTCGCGCCGGTGCCGAACAGCACGATCATCACGAGCACGCCCGGCACGAACCACTGCAGCGTGTCGGCGACGGGCGCACCGGACTGGCCGATCAGGAGCGGCGCGAACAGGCCGAGGAACACGAGGGGCTGCACGAGCGAGAAGATGAGCGTGAAGGGGTCGCGCACCACGGGCTTCAACTCCCGGGTGAGCACGTTCCACGTGTCGCGCGCGGGGTTCGCCCGTACGGCCGTGTCGGTCGTCTCCGGCCGCGCGTCGGCGCGGGTCGTCTCGGTGGTCATCGGTTCGCTCCAGTCGTCTCGGTCACTGCGGTGGCGTCGGATGCTTCGGGGGACGCGCCGCCCGAGGCATCCGCTTCGCCCTCGCCGTCGGCGACGCCCTGGTCCTTCGTGGCGTCGGCCTCGCGCAGGGTGCGCCCGGTGAGCGCGAGGAACACGTCGTCGAGCGTGGGCGGCACGCCGGTCGCGGTGCGCACCTGGATTCCGGCGGCGTCGAGCGCGCGCACCGCCGCGGGCAGGAGCGCGTCGCCGTCGGGGGCGGTGACGGTGACGGATGCCTCGCCCTCACGCCTGACCTCGCGGTCGGTCAGCCCCTGGACGACGCCCGCCGCGCGTCGCGCCTCGTCGCCGTCGCGGAACCCGAACGTCACCACGTCGCCCGCCAATTCCGCCTTCAGCCGCGCGGCCGTGTCGTCGGCGATCACGCGCCCCCTATCCATGACCATCACGCGCTCGGCGTAGCGGTCGGCCTCCTCGAGGTAGTGCGTGGTGAGGAAGACCGTCGTGCCGTGGTCTTCGCGCAGCCGCAGGATGTGCGCCCACAGGTTCGCCCGGCTCTGCGGGTCGAGCCCGGTGGACGGCTCGTCGAGGAACAGCAGGGGCGGGGCGTGCATGAGGCCGAGCGCGATGTCGAGCCGGCGCTTCTGGCCGCCCGAGAGCTGCTGCACCGACCGGTTCGCGAACGACGCGAGGTCGAGCGACTCCATCAGCTCGTCGGCACGCTGCCGGGCGGCCGCCTTGGGCATGCCGTAGAACGCACCCTGGCTGAGCAGCTCGTCGCGTGCGCGCTGCGCGAAGCTGCCGCTCGTGAGCTGCCCCACGTAGCCCACGCGTGCGCGCACCTCGGCGGGCCTGCGGAGGATGTCGTGCCCGACGACCCGCGCGGTGCCGGCCGTGGGCGGTATGAGGGTGGTGAGCATGCGCAGGCTCGTCGACTTGCCGGCGCCGTTCGGCCCGAGGAACGCGACGAGCTCGCCGCGCGCGACCTCGAACGAGAGGTCGGTGACGGCCTCGACGATCTGCTTCTTCACCGTGAAGCGCTTGGTGAGTCCCTGGGACTCGAGGATGGGTTCGTTCGCCATGCCCCCATGTTCGCGGCCATTGCGGACGGATTCTGTCCGCAATGTGCGAGAATCTTGGCGAGATGTCCGATACGACCACGCGGGCGCTGGCCCTGCTGAACCTGCTCCAGACCCACCGGCACTGGACGGGCGACGACCTCGCCCTGCGCCTCGACGTGACGGTGCGCACCGTGCGGCGCGACATCGATCGACTCCGCGACCTCGGCTACCGCATCGAGTCGACGTCGGGCACGACCGGCGGCTACCGGCTCGCGCCCGGGGGTGCCGTGCCGCCGCTGCTGCTCACGGACGACGAGGCCGTCGCGATCGCGATCGGGTTGCGCATCGCCGCGTCCGAACGCCTGCTGAGCGGATCCGAGACGGCGCTCACCGCGCTCGCGAAGCTCGAGCAGGTGCTGCCGGCGCCGCTGCGTCGGCGCGTCAACGCGCTCGCGGAGTCCGTGCAGCCCACGGGCATCCGCCCCGGCACCCCCGTGTCGACCGAGGTGCTCGGGGAACTCGCCCTCGCGTGCCGCGACCACGAGCGCGTGCGCTTCCGCTACACGTCGGCCGACGGCACCGCCACGACGCGACGCGTCGAGCCGCACGTCGTCGCTCCCGCCGACCGGCACTGGTACCTGCTGTGCTGGGACCTCGGCAGGGACGACTGGCGGACGTTCCGCGTCGATCGTCTGGCCGACGTGGAGCACACACGCGTGCTGTTCCCTCCCCGGCGGCTCACCGCCGAGGAGGTCGAGGAGTTCATCCTCGTCGCGCAGTCGTGGTCGCGCCAGCCGGTGGAGGCGGACGTCGTGATGGACCTGCCGCTCGACGAGATGCGCGCGCACTTCGGGCAGTGGGGTCAGGGGGCGACGGCCGAGGACGAACTGCGCACGCGCTGGCCGGTCGGCGGTCGCGACTGGCGGGAGACCATGTACGGCATGACCTACGTGCCGGCGGGCGTCGCGTTCACGACCGACCTCGCGGAGCCGGGGCGCTCGGAGCTGCGCGAGGTGCTCGAGCGGATGCTCCGGGCGCTCGACGACCCGGCGCCTGCGCCCCGGCCGTGAGGAGCGGATCACTCACTCGAAGAGCGGGCGCCCCTCGGCCATGCGGAGCTTCACGTCGTCGAGGATGTTCGTGAACATCGCGGTGCGTCGCTTCGGCGGCATCCGTCGCACCACCCAGGCGACCGTTCGTGAGAACCGACGGAACTTGTTCGCGTGCTTCTCGCTCCACGGGAGCTGCATCTGCTCGCGGAGCTGCGCGGGGAGGCTGCCGGCCGTGGCCAGTTCGCGCAGCCGCACGAGTGCGCGCCGCGGCGGCTTCGTCAGATACTCGAGGCGCATCACACTGGTGAGGTAGGCCCGCACCGAGTCGTCGATGTGCGCTCGCTCGAGACCGTCCTCCCAGTACTCCTGGAAGGCCGCGCGGTCGGTGGGCCACAGGTCGGCGGGCATCTGGAGCATGCCGCCGAGCACGACGCTCTCTGCGTACATCGCCTCGCGCGTGGCGTCGTCGAGCTCGCCCCACACCGCCTCGTAGGCGTCCTCGAATCCGATGTAGAGGCACGCAGCGACCCAGCGTTGCAGCTCCGGGTCGAACGCGTTGTACGCCGGCTTCGCACCCTCGGGGGAGCGCACCTGGGCGTGCGACCGGTTCGTCGCGCGGCGGAAGGCGGCGCGTTCCTCGGCGTTGCCGAAGACCGCGACCGCGAGGAATCCGATGGTCGTGCGCCGCCGCCGCTCGGGGTCGCGGAAGAGCGCGGACTCGACCCTGCTGTCCTTCACGCCGTACCCGACGGCCGGCCACGACAGCTGCATGATGATGTTCGCCGCGCTGCCGACGGCGATGAACGGCGTCGCCGCCTGCTGCAGCGTCTGCGTGGGCAGCTCGTCGAGCCACTCGCGCTCGGCGCGCCGTGTCGGCGCGTTCGTGTCTTCGATCGTCATCAGGTCGCCCTCCGGTGGCGTCGTCGCACGTTCGACGCTAACACCGGATGGCTGATAAGTGAATGGCAATTCACGCAGTTCGCGTGCGCAGTGGGCTGACCTGGGCAAGGAACTCGAAGTCGCGGTCCCGGTGCAGCACGGTCAACCCTCGACGGAGCGCAACCGCCGCGATGAGGCAGTCGACGAGGCTTCGAATCGGGTGCCCGTTCCGGCGCGAGGCGACGGAGAGCTGGGCCGCCGCACGGTAGTCGAGCGGACCGTCCACCGGCACGACGGGCAGGCCGTTCACGAGCGCACCGATGCTCCGCTCCAGTTGCGCCGAGGTCGCACCGGCGAGCAACTCCATGACGATCGGCTCGGTGATCGCCACCTCGGTACCGGACCCGATCGCTTCGGCGAGCTCCGCGACGACGGGGTCGTCGGTATCGCGAAGGAACTCGATCCACGCCGACGTGTCGACGAGGATCACTGGTCGCGCCAAGGGTCATTGTCGTCGCGGATCTCGTCGACGTCCCCACCCCAGCCGCTCCCGCGCAGCGCCAACAGCGCCTCCGTGGTGAGCTGCACCCCGACCAATCGGCGCAGCGCGAAGTCGACGGCCTCTCGCTTCGTCGAAAGATCGAACCGACTCATCGCCTCGGCGATGAGCTCGTCATCGATGTCGATGTTTGTGCGTGTCATACACCAAGAATACACCCCCGCTGTACCCAGCGGCGCGAGCACCTGCGTGCGCCCACCGCGCGGGTCAGCCGCGCACCATCTGCAGCAGGTGCTCGTACTCTTCGCGCATGCCCGGGTTGCCGATGCGGGGGTCATCGGATGCCCCGTGGCGCACCATCTCGTCGAGGTAGCGGCGGTCCGCATCCAGGCGGGCGAGCGCGTCCGCGCCGACGCTTCCGTGGCCGGGCACGACGATCTCGGCGCGGGCGGCGAGCGGGGCGAGTCGATCGAGTGCCTCGCGGTACGCCGGCAGGTCGTCCGGGAAGAACGGCAGCGGCAGCTCGGCGTCGCTCAGCATGTCTCCGGCCACGAGCACGCGTTGCCGGGGAAGCCAGACCGCCGTGTGCCCCGGAGCGTGGCCGTCGTGCACGAGCAGCTCGAGGTCGAAGCCGTCGGGCACCGAGGCATCCGGAACCTGCTCGGCGACGCCCTGCACCCGCCCCATCAGGTCGACGAGCGGCGCCGGGAAGTCTGCACCGAGGTGCTCGACGAGCACCTTCCGCTCACGAGCAGCGAAGTCCGCGGTCGTGCGCGAGGCCCAGCGCGGGGCGTCCCCGAAGCCCGGGTGCCAGAGCAGGTGGTCGTGGTGGGCGTGGGTGGCGAACCCGCCGATCACGCGCAGGTCCCGCTGCCGGAGCTCGGCGGCCAGCGCATCGAGCTCGTCGGGCAGCCAGGCGGGGTCGATGAGCAGCGACTCGCCTCCACTGGCGAGTACCGTGGAGCTGGTCGCCATCTTGCGGCTCGTGGCGACCAGCACGCCCGGCGCGACCTCGCGAAGCTTCGACACGTGGGAGCTCCTTCGTTTCGACGGGCGAGTGCCCCGACACCATCGTCGCGCGTGCGCGCTCAGTCGGACACGTCGACGACGCGCTCCCGGCCGATGACCGCCTCGATCGTGCCGCCCGATGCGGAGGCGACCTCGTCGCCCACGCGCGCCACGGCATCGGCGGGCACCCAGACTTCGAACACGGCCTGCGCGGCATAGTCGGTCTCGCCGAGCATCGCGCCTGTGCGCTGCGCCAGGTCGCGCAGCAGGTGGTCGAAGCGGCCGGCGTCGGCGTGCGGCACCTCGACGCGCACCTGCGTCAACGCCAGGCGCCGCACCAGCCGCGCCTCGTCGAGCGCGTCGGACACCGCCGTCGAGTACGCCCGCACCAGCCCGCCCGCGCCGAGCTTCACGCCGCCGAAGTAGCGGGTCACCACGGCGACGAGGTCGGTGAGCTCGCGTCGACGCAGCACCTCGAGCATCGGAACGCCGGCCGTGCCCGACGGTTCGCCGTCGTCCGACGAGCGGGCCTGGTCCGCGCGCGGCCCGGTGACCATCGCGGTGCAGTTGTGGCCCGCGTCCCAGTACCGCTTGCGCACGGCCGCGATGACGGCGTCGGCTTCGGCGACGGATGCCACGGGCTCGACCCACGCGATGAAGCGCGACTTCCGCACGACCAGTTCGCGCTCCACGGCGGCCGCGATGGTGCCGGGGTACGACGTACTCACCACTCGACGATAGAGGGCCATCGTTCGATGGGGAGCGTCGCCGCTACTGTCGAGGTGCGACGACCCGAGGAGGGCGGATGACGGACGGCCCGACCCCGCCCGGTCGCGCGGCGTTCGCCCGGTTCTGGGGCGCGGCCGCGATCAGCTCGTTCGGCACGGCTGTCACCGCGGTCGCGATGCCGGTGCTCGTCGTGCAGGTGCTCGGCGCGACGCCCTTCGAGGTCGGCCTCGTGAACGCCGCCCAGTTCCTGCCGTACGCGATCGTCGGGTTGATCGCCGGCGTCTACGCCGACCGCTGGCGACGCCGCCCGCTGCTCGTCTGGGCGAGCGTCGGGCGGGCGCTCTCGCTGGCCGCGATCGTCGTGCTCTGGCTGCTCGGCGCACTCGAGATCTGGATGCTCGTCGTCGCGCTCCTCGCCTTCGGCACGTTCGCGGTGTTCGGCTTCGCCGCGACGCAGTCGCTGCTGCCACGCCTCGTGCCGCGCACCCGCCTCGTGCACGCCAACGCGAGACTCGACCAGACGGATGCCGCTGCCCAGACGCTCGGCCCCGCGGTCGGCGGTGGCCTGGTCGGCCTCCTCGGCGCGCCCGTGGCGATCGCGGTCGACGCGGTGAGCTACCTGGTCGAGGCCGCGCTGTCGGCGAGCGTTCCGGTTCAGGAACCGAGGCCGGAGCGTCGTGCAGGCCGACTCCGGACGGAGATCCGCGACGGGCTGCGCTGGACCTACCGGCATCCGACCCTCGGGCCTCTGGCGTGGTCGACCCACGTCTGGTTCCTCGCCAACGGGGCCGCCATGACGCTGCTCTCGCTCATCGCCCTACGCTCGCTCGGGTTCACGGCGTTCTGGTTCGGCGTGCTGCTCGCGGTCTTCGGCGTGGCCAGCCTCGTCGGCGCGACCGCGGCCCCGCGGGTGGGCGAGCGCATCGGCTCGGGTCGCACGGTCGTGCTCGCCCGGGCCGCGTACCCGGGCGCTTGGCTGATCGTGCTCACCGCTCCGGCCTTCGGCGACGCCGTGGTCTTCGTCGCCCTCGCCCTGCTCGGGCTCGCCGCGGGCGTCGAGAACGCCAACGAGATGGGCATCTGGCAGGGCCTCACCCCCGACGAGCTCCTCGGCCGCACCAACGCGACCCGCCGCTCGGTCAATCGCACCGCAGCCGCGATCGGCGCCGTGCTCGCGGGCGTTGGCGCCGGCTTCGTCGGCGAGTGGCCGGTGCTCATGGCCGTGATTCTCGTGTTCGCGGCGGCGGCACTCATCGCCTGGCTCTCGCCGATCTGGTCGGGCACGGATCACATCTGACCCACGGGCGTCGTCGACCCCGGAGCATCCGACCGCCCAGCCTGCTCGGCGGAACACGACACGATCCAATCCCGATCAGGACCCGCGCCGAACCCCCTCCAGCGCACAGAGCGCAACCGCCCCGAACCGGTGGCGGACACGGCAGAGCTTCGCGCTCGAGACCTCGGAGGACATCATGCCCAGCACCACGCGCACCATCACCGGCGGCCTCGCCGCCCTCACGATCTCGCTGCTCGCCCTCACCGGCTGTTCCATGGACTCGGGCTCCGACTCCATGGAGGAGGGCACCGACGACACGATGGAGTCGAGCGAGCCCACCATGGAGGAGATGGACCCGGCGGCGAACCTCGTCGGCCCGGGTTGCGCCGCCTACGCGGAGGCCGTGCCCGACGGCGACGGCTCGGTCGCCGGCATGGCGCAGGACCCGGTCGCGACGGCCGCATCCAACAACCCGCTGCTCACGACGCTCGTCGCGGCGGTCAGCGGTGAGCTGAACCCCGACGTCAACCTCGTCGACACGCTCAACGGCGACGAGTTCACCGTGTTCGCGCCGGTCGACGACGCGTTCGCGATGATCGACGCCGACACGATCGCGACCCTGCAGACGGATGCCGACCTGCTGACGTCGATCCTGACGTACCACGTCGTCGCCGGGCAGATCACTCCCGACGAGATCGTCGGCACGCAGACGACGGTCCAGGGCTCCGACGTCGAGGTCACCGGCGGCGGCGACGACCTCATGGTGAACGACGCGGCGGTCATCTGCGGCGGCGTCCAGACCGCGAACGCGACGGTCTACCTCATCGACTCGGTGCTGCTGCCGACCTCCTGAGTCACGCCGAACGCACACCCGGGCGACCGTCGCGCCGACACGGCACGGCGGTCGCCCGTCGAGAACCCCGAGGAGACAGACATGAGCACGGATGCCCCGAGCGGGCGCATCATCTGGCCCGCGGCCGCCGGCGTGGTCGCCGCCGCCGCGTTCCTCGCAGTGAGCGAGCTGCTCGCCGTGCTGTTCGCGCGGGCCTCGACGCCGCTCCTCGCGGTCGGCTCGTTCGTCGTCGACGTCGTGCCTCGGCCGATCAAGGAGTTCGCGATCTCCGCGTTCGGCGAGGCCGACAAGCCGGTACTGCTCGGCGGGCTCGCGGTCGCCGCGCTGGTGGTGGCGGCGCTGGCGGGCGTCCTCGAGTTCCGACGACGCGGCCTCGGGGTCCTCGTGTTCGCCGCTGCCACCGTGGTCGCGACGGCGGCGGTGCTCACCCGATCCGGCACCGGTGCCCTCGCGTGGATTCCGCCGGTCGTGGGCGGTGTCGCGGGAGCAGGGGTGCTCGTGCTGCTCACGAGTCGGCTCCGTGGATGGGCGCAGCCCGAGCGGCGGGGGCCGCGACGGATGCGGCGCCGGCCGAGGCATCCGCCCGCCCGTCTGTCCCAGCGGATGCACCGCAGGCGATGGCGCGTCGCTCCTTCTTCCGGGTGGCCGCGATCGCTTCGGTCGGGGCGGTGCTCGCCGGCGCCGGAGCCGCGGTGCTCCGTGCCGGGACGAGCACGATCGGCGCGGTCCGCGAGGCGCTGCGGCTTCCGGCGCCGCGGTCTCGGGTCGCCGTTCCGGCGGCGGCCGAGCTCGACATCCCGGGCCTCGGCCCGCTCATCACGCCCAACGCCGACTTCTACCGCGTCGACACCGCGCTCTCGGTGCCGACGGTGGACCCGTCGACCTGGCGCCTGTCGATCGACGGCCTCGTCGAACAGCGGGTGGAGCTCGGCTTCGACGACCTCGTGGCGATGGGGCTCGACGAGTACGCGATCACGCTCACCTGCGTCTCGAACGAGGTCGGCGGCGAGCTCGTCGGCAACGCCGTCTGGCTCGGCGTGCCGGTGCGGGACGTGCTCCGTCTCGCGCGCCCGCGCGCGGGTGCCGACATGGTCCTCTCCCGCAGCGTCGACGGGTTCACGGCGAGCACCCCGCTTTCGTCGCTGACCGACGATGGGCTCGACGCGATCCTCGCCGTCGGCATGAACGGCGAGCCGCTGCCGCTCGAGCACGGCTTCCCCGTGCGCATGGTCGTGCCCGGCCTCTACGGCTACGTCTCCGCGACGAAGTGGCTGACCGAACTGCGCGTCACCACGTTCGCCGACGACGAGGCGTACTGGACCCCGCGCGGCTACAGCGCCCGCGCACCGATCAAGTTCTCCTCGCGGGTCGACACCCCGAAGCTCGGCACCAGCGTGCCCGCCGGCCGCGTGCCGATCGCCGGCGTCGCCTGGGCGCAGACCGTCGGCATCGAACGCGTCGAGGTGCGCATCGACGACGGCGAGTGGCAGGAGGCCAGGCTCGCCGAGGCGATCAACGCCGACACCTGGGTGCAGTGGGTGCTCGAGTGGGACGCCGAGCCCGGCACGCACTACCTCACCGTGCGCGCCACCGATCGCGCCGGCCGGCTGCAGATCGAGGAGCCCGCACCAATCGCGCCCGACGGCTCGACAGGCTGGCAGCGCACGCTCGTCACCGTGACCGACGTCGGCTAGTCGACCACCCGGAACACGAAGCGGTCCTCGGGCGACCAGATGTGCTCCTCGTCGCAGCGATACCCACGCAGCCAGGGCTCGTCGCCGACCGAGCGGAGATAGAAGCCCTTCGGGTAGGCGTCGTTGTCGCTGATGAGATCGGATGCCACGGTCAGCGCGCCGTCCGGCGCCCGGCCGGTCGACCTGAGCGACCCGGTCGAGCCCACCCGCTCGCGGACCGCCAGTCGAAGGTACGGCGCGGTGTCGGCCGGGCAGAGCGAGAACACTTGGAGCCGGGCCGCCTCGAAGATGCGCGACAGGGGAGCGCCGTCGGGCAACCCGAGATCGGCCACCGCGCACTCGCTCACCGTGATCGATCGGGCGGCCCGCCCATCGAATGCGGAGCCGGCCAGGAGCGTGTCGGCATGCTCGTTGAGGCGAACGCCGTGCGCGTGCAGGTCTGCCCGGAGCCGCTCACGCGACAGTCCGCCGATCCGTACCACGAGGCGTTCGATCGGAGCATCCACCGCTGCAGGCTACCGGCTCTCGCTACGCAGGCTCGGTCGTGCGGATCAGCCCGCAGTGCACGCACGACCAGGCGACGAGGAATCGCTCGTCGTCCAGGATCTCGAACCGGAGCGGGTCCCCGCACGTCGGGCACAGTCGCGGGTCGGCGCGCGCCATCATGCGCTCAGCCTACGACTGAGCGCCGTCACCCAACCCCCGTCCGGCGATCCCGGGGCTGCCTACTCCGGCTTGTACTTGAAGGAGAGCTGGATCCGCGAGCGGAACAGCAGCGTTCCGTCCTCGTTGATCACGACATCCTGCTTCGACACCTCCGCGACGCGGAGATCGTGCAGCGACCCCCCGGCGGTGGTGATGGCCTCCCGGGCCGCTTCCTCCCATGACGTCGCACTCGTGCCGACCACGTCGATCACTCGATACACGCTCATCGTGACCCCCTCGTCACTCGATGATGGTCACTCCAGTCTGATCGCCCGCTCACTCGAATGGAAGGGGCTGGGATGGGAGCGACCTCATCGCGTCGACGCGAGACGTTGCTCGAACCCATCGAGGATGAGCTCGAGCCCGACATCGAACTCGTCCGCGAACGAGTACCCCCACCGTTCCCGAGCTCGCTCAGCGTGCGCACGAGGTGCGGGTACTCCTCCGCAACCGGCGCGACGCCCTCGGCGAACGACATCTCCGCACCGTCGCCGGGGGTGAAGGGGAGTGTCGACTCTGTGAGGGCGAACCCGTACACGTACGCATCGATCGTCGAGAACAGGTGCGTTGCGAGCGCCGCTGAGAAACCGGAACTCAGGAGGCATCCGAGCACGCGATCGAAGTTCCGCAGCAGTGGCGTGCCGGGTCGAGGACGCCCCTCGATCATGCCGATCGCCCACGGATGCTCCACGAGGACCGAGCGTGCTGATCGTGCCCGGTCGCCCATGGCCGGCCGCCAGGGTTCGTCGACGTCGGGCGCGGAGATCTGTCGGAACGCCCAGTCCGCGAGCGAGTCCAACACGGCGTCCTTGTTCGCGACGTGGTGATAGAGCGACATCGCCTCGACGCCCAGCTCAGCCGCGACCGAACGCATGCTGACCGCCTCGATGCCGCCGCGATCCGCGACGGACACCGCCGCGGTGATGATCCGCTCGCGGCTCAGTGACTTCCGAGCATTCATGGGGATGTTGACTCCTTACGGGTGTAAGGATAGCATCCTTCCCGCAGATCCTTACACCTGTAAGGATTGCGATCGGCCTGGGCGCGCAATCGGCCCAGGGCCCATCGATCCACCACGACACAGGAGTACCGATGACCACCCAGCAACACCTCACCGCTACCAGAAGCGATACGCAGATCCCGGTACAGGGCAAGCTCGCGGCAGCATGGACGAGCTTCATGTTCCTGTACATCTACGTGGACTACTACCACCTGTACAAGCCCGGCGTCGTCGATGACCTCAGGAGCGGCGTCGTCTTCGAGTTCGACATCAGCCCGATGCTGGTGACGGTGTTCCTCGCGCTGACGGCGATCCCGGCGCTGATGGTGGTGCTCTCCGCGTCCATGCCCGCCCGCGCGAACCGCGCCGCGAACCTCGTCGTGGCGACGCTCTACGTTCCGGTCACCGTGTTCAACGCCGTCGGGGAGACCTGGGAGTGGGCCTCGTTCTACGGCCTCTCGATCGGAGTCGAGCTGCTTCTCCTTGCGTACATCCTGCGCTCTGCGTGGAAGTGGGCTCGCACCCCGCACGCGTGACCGGACCGCCTGGCCAGCCTCGATCTCGCCCGGTCAGACGCGGGAGGGTGAAGCCAGATCAGGGGCGGACCCGCTCGATCGTACGAGTGGGTCCGCCCCCGATCGGGCGGTGTCAGTCGTCAGCCGAGCAGGTGCTCGAGCGACCGGGCCATCACCTCGTTGCGCTCCGCCTCGGTCGAGATGCCCTCGAAGCCGAAGCCGAACAGCAGCGTGTCCTCCGTGGCGACGATCGCGGCGACCTCGAAGAGCACGCCCACGCGCTCCCAGTCGTTCGCGTTGCCGGCGCTGCCGTCGGGCGCTCCGGGAACCGACCATGCACCCAGGTCGCTCTCGAAGCTCTCCGTCGTCGTGCTGCCGTCGATGTCGACGACGACGTCGTCGAGGAAGACGCCGAGGTCGCCCGTCGCCCAGTCGGTGGCGTAGCTGATCGACACCTCGATCTCACTGCCCGCGTAGGCCGACAGGTCGATCGACCAGTCCTCGACTCCGTCCGATGCGCCGGTCGCCGCGTTCCACTCGCCGGTCGTGCCGACCGGGTTGCAGGCGACGTCCTGGTAGTGGAACAGGAACGGATGCAACTCGGTGGCCCAACCCGACGCGCATGAGTCGCCGGTGCCGGTGCCGGTGTGGCCGTTCGAGTCGGGCAGCGTGGTCCAGTCGTCCTGTCCCACGGTGTGGACCTCGACGAACATGTAGTCCCAGTTCGCCTCGATGCCGTACGACGTCGAGAACTCGAGGGTCGCGGCGGACGCTCCCGTGAGATCGATCGTGCGCGCGAGTCGCTTGTACGCGGCATCCGCATGATCTGTCGCCATCTGCCAGTCGCCGGAGACCGGTTCGTACGGGGTGAGGCCCCCGACGTCCCAGCTGGCGAACCGCTCGGAGGCGAACTGCGGGAACTCGCTCTCGGGGAGCACGCTCGACGTCACGATGAACGACGCGGTACCGGTGGAGACTGCGCCCGGCGCGCCCTGGTTGTCCGCGCTGTCGCCCCCGTCGAGGCCGAACGTGTAGCCGTCGAAGACCCCGCCGTTGCCGCTGACGTCGAGTGCCGAGTTGTCGGCCGCGAGACCGCCTCGTCGTGCCCGGCTGTTCGCGCCGAACCAGTACTGGTAGACGTCGTCGGTCAGCACGAGGCAGTCGCCGCTGAGGCACACCTCGTCGGGTGCGCCGTTGGTGCCGTACGTGAGCGGGAAGAACTCCTCGAACCCATGGTTCTTGCCCGTGGCGAGCACCTTGCCGCCCTCGTTGAGGTAGTCGCGCATGACCATGTTCATCTCGTGCGCGAGGAGCGTGGTGGCAGTGGCGCCCTGGTAGTCGGTGACGAGCTTGTCGCCCTCGTACCAGATCACGGCGTCGTAGTGACCGAGCACCCCGGTGGCGTTCGGCGCCGGGCCGGTGACACCGACGTCGTACACGTCGTAGCTCACGCCGTTGGCGTCGAGCGCGTCGGTGTAGTAGTCGAGGTACTCGAGCGGGGCGGACCCACCGATCGGCGTGCCCGGGCTGTTGTCCGCGACGATCAGCACGTCCCCGCCGGTCGCCTCTGCCGAGACGTCGAAGCTGAAGTGATCGCTCTCGACCTTGGTCGCCATCGCGCCGCCGCCGCCGGATGGCGTGTCGACCCCGCTGAACCACACCTCCACCGAGTCACCCGGTGCGAGCCCCGAGACGGTTCCTCGATACTCGCCGTACCAGATGTTGCCGTCGTCGCCGTAGACCTCGCCGCCGGCCCATTCGCTGATGGCCGTGGTGCTCGTCGGCCCACCGTTGACGGAGCTGTGCATGCGCAACTGCTTCAGCTCGCGCTTCGCCCACACGGCGACCTCCTGCGAGCTGCCCCAGCTCTCCGCGAACTCCTGCACCTCGAAGTCGGCCGCCTCGAGGCCGAGCGACGACACCGGATTCGCCGGGTCGGCCGCCGACTCGGCGAGCGAGAGCGCGTAGTCGAGGTTGTGCTCGAACTCGACCTGCACGAGGGTCTCGTCGTCGGGGAACTCGAACTGCGAGCGACCGTCGCAGTAGTCGTCCGGGAGCGTGCTCTCCTCGTAGCCCAGCGCCGTCTGGCATGTCGCCAGCTCGGGCGTGTAGGCCATGATCCCGTGCGCGGAGCCGGCGTGATCGGTCGTGTCGCCGTTCGTGATGTACAGCTCGGCCGAGAGGTCCGGGTCGTAGCCGTCGATCGCCGGGTTCGCGTCGTCGCCCGAGAGGGCGATGTTCACGATGTCGTCCGGAGTCGGGGTGTCGACCTGCCAGCCCGTGCCGTAGAGGATCAGTTCGGCGGCCGAGTGGTAGTTGACCATGAACGCGAAGTCGATCGACCCCATCAGGTCGTCCATCGCCTGCGTCTCAGGCTCGGACTGCGGCGACGTGCCGCGGTACGTCTGGCCGCTCGGGTTGTCGCTCGACCCCTCGTTGTCGTAGCCCCAGTTCGTGGCGAAGTTGCGGTTGAGGTCGACGCCGTCGATCGTCGTGATCTGGCCGTCGTTGTTGTTGTCGGCGAGGTTCTTGCGCCACAGGCGCTGGCCGTCCTCGAACGTCCAGTCGTATCCGTCGGGGTTCGCCACGATCACGAACCACAGCTCGGTCGAGTCGACGATGTCGGTGACCTGCGGGTCGCTCCCGTAGTTGGACAGGACGTGGTTCAGCAGGCGGCTGTTCACCTCGGGCGCGATCCACTCCCGCGCGTGTTGGGTGGAGATGTACAGCACCGCCGGGCGCGAGCCCGCCTTCTTGGTGTCGGCCTTCTCGGTCACGCGCATGGCGTAGATGTCCTGGCCCTCCACCGACTGACCGATGGTGATGAGTTCGGTCAGGTCGTCGTACTGTTCGGCGAGGTATTCCATCTCGGCCTTGTGCCCACCCGGGCTGGACCACTTGCGGAAGACCTCGAACCCGTCGTCGCCCTCCTCGAAGGCCGCGTCGACCGTGGGCACGCCGTCCTTGTTGCGCGTCAGGTCGATGTCGAGGTCGTACGCCTTGTGCGCCTTGTTGGCCTCCGACCGCGACATGACCGCCTCGACATGCACGCTGCCGTCGCCGTTCGGCTCCGTCGAGACGATGTCGTATCCGTCCGCGATCAGCGCCGCGACCACCTCTGCCGGTGCATCGAACTCGTAGAGGTCCAGGCGCCCGCCCGACTGCGAGTGCTCGGCGGCGATGACTCTGGCGGATCCGCGAAGGCGCTGGTCGGGATCACCGCCAGGCCGAGTGCTGCGACTGCTGCGACTGCAAGAACCTTCACCCGCGAACGAGTGTTCATTGGTGCTTCCCCTCCTACGCCGCTCCATTGCGGCTACGGACCCTACGGTTCGGATGTTGCACTTGGGCTTGAACGTACTCCATCGTGCGACCCCTGAACAGGGGGTCCTCGCGAGATGCGAGGGTGCCGCGTTCGGGTGGGGCGCCCGCCGCGCACCGCGACGAGCCTCCGCGCAGCGCCGCTAGGCTCCGGTCATGCCGCTGCTCCGAACCGTCGTACTGCCGGTGCTCGGCACGATCGGCGTGCTCGCTGCGGCCGGGCGGGCGATGCGGTTCTTCGGCGGCGACGACCCGACGGAAGACCAGGCCGTGCGTGCGCTCCAGAGCGCGTACGGCCACCGGCACGACGAGCTGGCCGGGCCGCGTGAGCCGATCGACCGGGTCACCGCACCTCTCTCGTGGTACTCCGGCGTGCCCCAGACCATCGCGACCGGGCTGATCTGCTGCGGCGCCACCTGGCTGGCGACGCGCGACCGGCGCTCAGCCCTTGCCCCGGCAGCGGTGCTCCTACTCGAGACCGCGTGCTTCGTCGCATCCGCGGCGCTCGTCGGACGACCTCGACCGCAGAGGGTCTGGCGCCCGGAGCATCCGCACGCGACGTCGTCGTTCCCCTCGGGGCACACGGCGGCTGCCTTCGCGCTCCACGGCACCCTCGCCGACCTGCTCGATCGCCACGATGCCCGCGGAGCGCGGCTCCTCGGGCCGCTCCTGAGGTACGGGGTTCCCGGAACGATCGCGTTCTCGCGGGTCTACCGCGGCCAGCACCACATCTCGGACACCGTCGCCGGTGCCGTACTGGGGCGGTGGAGCGCAGCTGTAGTGCGGCGGGAGCTGATGCCTATCCGACCCTCCGAGCCACAGTGACGTTCTGGCTGATGACGACGGCACCCATCTCCCACTTCCTGAACGACCACGGCGTGAACCCGATCCCCGGCCTCTTCGATCCGACCCCGTCGTCGCCATCGACAACATCTGGCTCTTCCTCCTGCACTACGTGTCGCCGATCCTCGTGCTGCTGGACTGGCTCCTCTTCGGCCCGCACGGCCTCGTCCGCTGGAGCGACACCCTGTTGTGGCTGCTGTACCCGACCGCCTACGCGATCATCATGATCACGCGCGGGATGCTGCTCCCGGCGGTGAACGACCGCTTCCCGTATCCCTTCCTCGACCCCACCGTGGCCGGCTTCGACGGAATGATAGCCGCGCTCGGACGCGTCATCCTCATCCTCGCCCTGATCGCCCTCGCCGTCGTCGCCCTCGACCGCCTCGCCCTCGCCGTCGTCGCCCTCGACCGCCTCGCCTCCGCCGTCACGCGGCGGCGATCGCGCATCCCCGTCAGCGAGCGGCAGCACTGACCCTGGCAAGACGGTTCTGATGCGGATGGACCAGCATGCATACGATTGGTGCGAGCGCCGGATCGATGTCGGGGAGGCGGACATGCCGCAGCACGTCCCGTTTCCCAGCTTCGACGCGCTGATCGATCCGTCGGTGCTGAGCTCGTTGCTTCGCCGGACGGTCAGGTCGGTTGCGACCGTTGCGGTTGAGGGTGCAGACACTTCGACGGACGCGCGATTCGTCAGCGTCGCGATCGACGACGAGCCGACGCCCAGCCTGTTCCTAAAGATCGTTGACTCGGACCGTGACTGGCTCGCGATGATCACTGCGGACGATCGGCACCGTGCCGTGACGGTGTGGTCCGAGGGTGTGATCGATCGGATGCCTCCGGAGGTCGATGCTGCGGTGATCGCCTGTGCGGACTGGGGCGACGGCTACGCGGTGCTGATGCCGAACCTGCATTCGGAACTCCTCGCGCCAGGCAAGCCGCTGACTGTGCGCGACTTCGACGCTCTGCTCGACGCGATGGCCGCCATGCACGCGACATTCTGGGGGATCCCACGCTCCCCTCCGAAGCGTTGGGGCTGTGTTCGGCGGAGGCATTCCTGTCCCACACATCGCCCGCGAGGGCTGCCGAGCACAGACATCGGTTGAACAGCTGGGTCTTCGATCTCATCGAGGAGGGCTGGGAACGCCTACCCGCGATCATGGATCCTGCGCTGGCGCGCGATCTGCGTGCACTCAACGATGACCCCGCTCCGATCACCTCCGCCCTGCAAGCCGGCCCCTCGACCCTCGTTCACAGCGACATCCGGCCGGCGAATGTCGCGATCGGCGGCCGCGGCGGAGTTCCAAGGGTGTCGTTCATTGACTGGGGTCGCCCGCTGGCGACCGCGGCATCGATTGATCTCGGGTACCTCCTCGGCTGGACCGCGCTCGAGCGCCCGTACCCGGTCGATGAGGCGGTTGGGCGTTACGACGCACTGCTTCGCCGGCGGCTGAGTGAACGACTCGATGATTCGAGCTGGCGAACTGTCCGCGACGTCGGCATCCTCGGTGGGTTTCTCAACACCATCTGCTTCCACGCACTGTCCGCCCACGGGGATGACCGACCGGCAGCGGCTCAGGCCCGCGCGCTCACTGAGTGGGAGCCGTGGTTGCGCCGAGTCGCCGACCGCTTGTGAGGATCACAGCGTCGTCCGAACTGACACGACGGCCGGAGTCAACACACCGCCGAACCTACGCCTGCACCATGTCCGCGAAGCGCGAGAAGTGGCCGTGGAAGGCCACGGTCACGGTGCGGGTCGGGCCGTTGCGGTGCTTGGCGACGATGAGGTCGGCCTCGCCGGCGCGGGGGTTGTCGCGCTCGTACGCGCTCTCGCGGTGGAGCAGGATCACCATGTCGGCGTCCTGCTCGATCGAACCCGACTCGCGCAGGTCGCTGAGCGCCGGAAGCTTGTCGGCGCGCTGCTCGGGCCCACGATTCAGCTGCGAGAGCGCGATGACCGGCACCTGCAGCTCCTTGGCGAGCAGCTTCAGCGCACGCGAGAACTCCGAGACCTCCTGCTGGCGGCTCTCGACGCGCTTGCCGCTCGTCATGAGCTGCAGGTAGTCGATCACGACCATCTTGAGACCCACGCGCTGCTTGAGCCGCCGGCACTTCGCGCGGATCTCGACCAGCGTCATGTTGGGGGAGTCGTCGATGTAGAGCGGTGCGTCGTTGATGCGGCCGCGGGTCGACGCGATGGTGGTCCAGTCGCGGCTGTCGACGGTGCCCTTGCGCATCGACTGCAGGGGCACGGATGCCTCGGCCGAGAGCAGTCGCATGGCGATCTCCGACTTGCCCATCTCGAGCGAGAAGAAGATCGTGGGCAGGTCGTTGTGGATCGACGCCGACCGGGCGAAGTCGAGTGCGAGCGTCGACTTTCCGAGCGCGGGACGCGCGGCGACGATGATCATCTGCCCGGGATGGAAGCCGTTCGTCAGGTCGTCGAGGTCGGCGAAGCCGGTGGGCACGCCGGTCATCTTGCCGTCGGTGTGCTTGGCCGCCTCGATCTCGTCGATCGCGACGGTGACCGCCTCGGTGAGCGGAACGTAGTCCTCGCTCTCGACGCTGCCGGTGACCGAGTAGATCTCCGACTGGGCGACGTTGACCAGGTCGGTGACCTCGCCCTCGCCGGCGTAGCCCATCTGCACGATGCGCGTGCCGGCCTCGACGAGGCGTCGCAGCATCGCGCGCTCGGCGACGATCTCGGCGTAGAAGCCGGCATTCGCCGCCGTCGGCACGAGGCTCGTGAGGGTGTGCAGGTACTCGGCGCCGCCGGCGCGGCCGAGCTCGCCGGTCTTGGTGAGCTCGTCGGTGACGGCGATCACGTCGGTCGGCTCGCCGTGCGAGTACAGCGAGAGGATCGCGTCGAACACGACCTCGTGCTTGGGCACGTAGAAGTCGGGGCCACGGAGCGTCTCGATGACGTCGGCGACGGCGTCCTTCGAGAGCATCATGCCGCCGAGCGCGCTCTGCTCGGCGAGGAGGTCGTGCGGGGGGTCCGCTCGGGAGCCGGACGGGCCGCACCCTGATCACGGGGTTCGGCGATGTCCAGGTGAGCGATCGTCACTCCCGGCCCTCCTCGATGTCGTGTTGTGTCCGGGTGACGCGGCTGATTGCGTCACTTCCAGTGGTAGCGGCGACCGCCGACACGGGGGCCAAGCAGTGCGGCCGGTCCCCCATCCGGCGACGGAGATTCACCCTAGGTACGGGGTCGCCCCGCCCACAAGCCAGCCTGTGGATAACGCTGTGGGGAACTTGGGCGAAACGCCGGGCGCCATGTGCAAAGGGTGTGTGGAAACCTGTGGAGAACGAGAAAGTTTTGAGCCGGAAAAGCTCCCTGACCTGCTATTCACGTTTCCCACACCTGTGTGGAGAAGAAATGTCTGGACTGTGACTTGAGGGTTACGTACGGTTCGTGGGCTGTGTACAAACATGGGGGCGAATCCGTCCCAGCGCTCTTGCGGAGAGCGCTTCCGCGGGTGTACGCATGACGGCCCCGGGTGCGCGCAGACGACGAGGCGGCGAGCCGGAAACCCGGCCCGCCGCCTCGTGCGTGTGCGGTTCGCGCTACTTCGCGGCGATCACCTGGAGGGTGACGGTCGCGAAGACCTCGTCGCGCAGCTTCACGCTGGCCTCGTACTCGCCGATCGACTTGATCGTCGGGAGGGTGACCTTGCGCTTGTCGACCTCGCCGAGGCCGGCAGCCGACACGGCGGCGGCGACGTCGGCGGACTTCACGGAGCCGAACAGACGACCACCGTTGCCGGCCTTGACGGCCAACTTCACCTTGGTCGACTCGAGCGAGGCCTTGAGGGCCTGTGCGTCCTCGAGCGAGTGCAGCTCGTGCGCAGCGCGCGCGGCCTTGATCTGCTCGACCTGCTTCTCGCCACCGCGGGTCCACGGCGTCGCGTAGCCCTTGGGGACGAGGTAGTTGCGTGCGTAGCCGTTCTTGACCTCGACCACGTCACCGGCGGTGCCGAGGCCGTTGACCTCGTGCGTCAGGATGACCTTTGCCATTGTTCCCGGCCTCCTTCTCAGCGACCCGAGCCCGCGTACGGCAGCAGGGCCATCTCGCGTGCGTTCTTCACGGCACGGGCGATGAGGCGCTGCTCCTGCACGGAGACACCGGTGATACGACGGGCACGGATCTTGCCGCGCTCCGAGACGAACTTGCGGAGGGTGGCGACATCCTTGTAGTCGATGACGCCGACCTTGATCGACTTCGCGGGGGCCGCGTTCTTCGGGCCCTTCCCGCGCTTGCGGCGGTCGCCGCTGCTCTTTCCAGCCATTGCTGTTTCCTTACCTGGGAGAAATACGTTTCGTTGAGCGGATGCCCCGTGGCGAGGCATCCGTCGGCCGATGCCGACCTAGAAGGGCGTCTCGTCGCCGTAGTTGGTACCCGGCGTGTTCCAGACGTCGCCGGACGAGGCGGCCGGCGCGCTCGGCGCCCACGCGTCGTCGGAGGAGGAGTTGCCGCCCCCGCCGCCGCCGTAGCTGCCACCGCGACCGCCACCACTCGACTGCGCACGCGTGACCTGTGCGGTCGCGTAGCGCAGGCTCGGGCCGATCTCGTCGATCTCGAGCTCGATGGCGGTGCGCTTCTCGCCCTCGCGGGTCTCGAAGGAGCGCTGCTTGAGACGGCCCTGGGCGATGACCCGGGAACCCTTGGTCAGCGAACCTGCGACGTGCTCGGCGAAGTCTCGCCAGCAGCTCGCACGCAGGAACAGTGCTTCACCGTCCTTCCACTCGTTCGCCTGTCGGTCGAACGTGCGGGGGTTGATGCGATGGTGAAGTTGGCGACCGCGAGGCCAGACTGCGTGTAGCGCAGCTCCGGGTCAGCCGTGAGGTTGCCCACAACGGTGATGATCGTGTCGCCTGCCATGGGACTAGGCGTCCTTCTTCGCTGCCCGAGCTGCCTTCTTGGCGGCGCGCTCCTCGTCGGCCTTCTTCGCGGCGGCGACCTGTGCGATCGCCTCCTCCGCGCGGAGGACCTTGGTGCGCATGACGGCCTCGCTGAGGTTCAGCTGGCGGTCGAGCTCGTTGGTCGTGGCCGACTCGGCGGTGAAGTCGACGACGGCGTAGATGCCCTCCGACTTCTTGTTGATCTCGTAGGCCAGGCGACGCTTGCCCCAGATGTCGACGTTGTCGACGGTGCCGCCATCCGTGCGGATGACGTTGAGGAACTTGTCGAGGCTGGGAGCAACGGTGCGCTCGTCGATCGAGGGATCGAGGATGACCATCAACTCGTACTGGTGCATGACAGACCCACCTCCTTCGGACTCAGCGGTCACAGACGGTCTGTGACAGGAGGGTGTACATGCGTCATCGTGCGGAGGCCCGGAATCGGGCGCGCAGACAACCGGTCTAGTGTAACGGATGCCCGGTCGCGCCGCCATTCGGCAGCGGGTGAGCGGATGCGACGGGCGTCAGCCCGCGCTGCGGGCGGCCCACCAGGCGAGCAGGCGCTCGCGCGCGGCATCCGCCCCGATGGGTCCCTCGTCGAGCCGCAGCTCGAGCAGGAAGCGGTACGCCTCGCCGACCTCGCGGCCGGGGCCGATGCCGAGCGCCGCCTGGATCTCGTTGCCGTCGAGCTCGGGCCGCACGGCCGCGAGCTCCTCTTCCTCGGCGAGCACGGCGATGCGCTCCTCGAGGTCGTCGTAGGCGAAGCCGAGCCGGTCGGCCTTGCGCCGGTTGCGCGTGGTGACGTCGGCCCGGGTCAGGATGTGCAGTCGCTCGAGCTGGTCGCCCGCGTCGCGCACGTACCGGCGCACGGCCGAGTCCGTCCAGGCGGCATCCGTGTACCCGAAGAACCGCAGGTGCAGCTCGATCAGCCGGCCGACGGCGTCGATGGTGTCGTTGTCGAACCGCAGGGCGCGCAGGCGCTTGCGGGCGAGCTTGGCCCCGACGACGTCATGGTGGTGGAACGTGACCGCACCCCCGCCTCGAGTCGCCGGGTCTTCGGCTTGCCGATGTCGTGCAGCAGGGCGGCGAGGCGCATGACGAGGTCGGGGGAGTCGAGGTTGCCGCGCGAGACCTCGTAGTCGATCGCCTGGTCGAGCACGGTGAGCGAGTGCTCGTAGACGTCCTTGTGGTGGTGGTGCTCGTCGATCTCGAGGCGCAGCGCGGGCAGCTCGGGCAGCACGCGCTCGGCGAGACCGGTGTCGACGAGCAGTCGGATGCCCGGCCGCGGCGCATCCGTCAGCAGCAGCTTCGTGATCTCGTCGCGCACGCGCTCGGCCGAGATGCGCTCGATCGCCCCGGCGAGTTCGCCCATCGCCGCGAGCGTGGCAGGTTCCACGTGAAACCCGAGCTGCGACGCGAATCTCGCCGCACGCAGCATCCGCAGCGGATCGTCGCCGAACGACCGCTCGGGCGGGGCGGGCGTGCGCAGGGTCTTGGCGAGGAGGTCCTCGACGCCGCCGGACGGGTCGACGAGCTCGAGCTTCGGCAGGCGCAGGGCGAGGGCGTTGACCGTGAAGTCGCGGCGAGCGAGGTCGTCCTCGAGCGAGTCGCCGAACACGACCTCGGGCTTGCGGCTCTCACCGTTGTAGGCGTCGCTGCGGTAGGTCGTGATCTCGACCTGCTCGCCGGCGATCTTCGCGCCGATCGTGCCGAAGCGGCGCCCGATGTCCCAGTGCGCCTGTGCGATGGGCGCGACGATCGCGAGGATCTCGTCGGGCGTGGCATCCGTCGTGAAGTCGAGGTCGTGCGTGCCCCGGTCGAGGAACGCGTCGCGCACGGGCCCGCCGACGAGGGCGAGCTCGTGCCCGGCGGCCTCGAACGCCGACGCGAGGCGCGACACGGTCGGCGACGCGGCCAGGTCGCCCAGCCTGGCGAGGGCTGCCGCGACACTCTGCATGGGCACCATCGTACGGCTCGGCGCCGTGCCCCGGTCACGCACACGAACCGCCGAAACCGACACCGTAGAATCTCGTGCATGGCGGCCGAGGCGATTCCTGAGCGACGCCTGCGCCGACTCATCGCCACCGCCGCCGTCACCGCGACGGCCGCCGCGCTCGTGATCGGAGCGCCCGACGCGCCGTCTGCCGCGGCCGCCGAGGTCGAGGGCATCTCGATGGTCGTCGGTCCGGCCGGGTCGCCGCTCATCACGTCGGCCGACGACTCCGTCGAATTCACGGTCGAGACCTCGAACACGTCCGGACGCTTCATCGGCGACGTCGACGTCGTCGTCAGCGTCGGGGTGCGCTCGCTCGGCTCGTCCGACGCGCTCGACGACTGGCTGACCGGCCCGTCGTCGGTGCCGTCGGGCACCGAGGTGGGACGCAGTTCGGTCGGCTCCATCCCGATCGGCAGCACGCTCACGACCAGCATCGACGTCGACGCGGACGACCTCGAGCGGGGCTCGACCGCCGTGCTCCCGATCTTCGTCGAGCTCGAGGACGCGGGGGAGACCCTCGCCTGGTCGACGGGTGTCGCCGTCTGGAGCGCGGGCGACGACATCGGCTCGGTCTCGCTCGCCGTCGCCGCCCCCATCACGGTGCCCCCGCAGGACACGGGGCTGTACTCGGCAGAGCTGCTCGAGGCCTGGACGAGCCCGCAGGGCATCCTCTCGCGTCGGCTCGACGGGCTGGTGGGCAGCGGTGCGGCGCTCGCGATCGACCCCGCGATCATCGCCTCGATCAGGGTGCTGGGGGCGGATGCCCCCGCGAGCGCGATCGCCTGGCTCGACCGGCTCACCGCGCTGCCGAACGAGACATTCCCGCTCGCGTATGCCGATGCCGACCTCGCCGTGCAGTCGCAAGCGGGTCTCGAGTCCCCGCTGCAGCCGCTGACCTTCGACGACGTCGTCGACGGCGACGCGGCACCCGCGGAGACCGAGGGCGCGGAGACCGGCGACGACACCGAGGCAACCGAGGCGCCGGCCGAGACGGACGACCCAGCTGCGACCGACGAGCCGTCGCCGGACCCCGACGACGACCAGGAATCCGGCTCCGCCGGCGTGCTCTCCTTCACGTACACCCGCACCGACGTCGGCTGGCCCGCCGACGACAGCCTCGTCGACGGCGACCTCGCCTTCCTCGACGCCGCGGGCCTCACGACGGCGATCGTGTCGGGCGGCAACGTCGAGCAGACGTCCGGTTCCGCGCCGACCGCGGCGTCCATGATCGAGGGGGCGACGGCGGTCGTCTCCGACCCCGACGTGACCGCTGCGCTGCGTGCCGCGGAGGCGGCGGTCTCGAGCGGCGAGGCCTCGGCGGCGAACGCACGACTCGCCGCGGCGCTGGCCCTCGTGGCATCCGACGGCGGCTCCGTCCAGCGCACCATCCTCGCGACGTTCGACCGTACGCAGCCCGTCTCGTCCGATCGCGAACGCGACGCGCTCGCCACCATCGCCTCCCTGCCCTGGGCGCAGCCGGCCACGCTGTCGGACGCGATCGGCGCCCCGCCCGTCGGCCGCACCCTCGTCGCCCAGCCCGAGCGCGACGAACGCGTCGATCGGGTGCGCACGATGATCGAGGACGACGCGGAGGTCGCCGAGTTCGCGACGATCCTCGACGAACCGGCCCAGCTCACCTCGCAGCGCCGACGCGACCTGCTCGCGGTGCTCGCAGCCGGATGGCTCGCGGACTCCGACGGGTGGGACGCCGTGTCGGCGGAGTTCGTGCGGTTCACGCGTGAGACGCTCGACGCGGTCAGCATCGTCCCGAGCAGCGAGTTCACCGTCATCTCGCGGGAGTCCGGCATCCTCGTCACGGTCGAGAACGACCTGCCCTACCCCGTCAACGTCGTCATCACGGTCGACCCGTCGAACGGACGCCTCCTCGTGGACGGCCCGGTCGAGGCCACGGTCGGCCCCGATTCCCGCGGTACCTCGACGATCCCCGTGCAGGCCGGCGTCGGCAACGGCGCGGTCGCCCTGCTGGTGTCGCTCGAGTCGCCCACGGGCGTGCCGGTCGGCGGCACGGTTCGCTACGGAGCGAACGTGCAGGCCGACTGGGAGGGCATCGGCGCCGGCGTCATCGGCGGCATCCTGCTGCTCCTCTTCGGCATCGGCTTCTGGCGCATCGTCCGCCGCAGGCGACAGGAGCGAGCGGATGCGGCTGCCGCCGCCGAGGCTGGCGCAGCAGAGGATGCCGACACCGGCATGGACGCGGACGGAGGCGCCGATGGCGAGCGGTGAGATCGGCCGGGCCAGCATCTTCCTCGCGTCCGGCACCGTCGTCTCGCGCCTGCTCGGGTTCGTTCGCTCGATCGTGCTCGCCGCGGCGATCGGCCTCGTCGGCTCCGCGAGCGCCGACGCGTTCGCGGTCGCGAACCAGCTGCCGAACACGGTCTACACGATCGTCGCGGGGGCGTGCTCACGGCCGTGCTCGTGCCCCAGATCGTGCGCGCGGGCCTGCAGGCCGACGGCGGCGCGGCCTACATCAACAAGCTGCTGACCATCGCCCTGGTCATCCTGGGTGCAGCGACCCTCGTCGCCACCCTCGCGGCACCCCTGCTCACGCTCTTGTACGGCACCCAGCTCGACCCCGACACGCTCGCGCTCGCGACCGCGTTCGCGTGGTGGTGCCTGCCGCAGATCTTCTTCTACGGCCTGTACACGCTGCTCGGCGAGGTGCTCAACGCCCGCAAGAGCTTCGGACCGTACACCTGGTCGCCGGTGCTCAACAACGTCGTCGCGCTCGCAGGCCTCGCCGCGCTCATGATCGTCTACGGCGCCGACCCCGACGGCACGCGCGACCCGAGCTCCTGGACGCCCGACATGATCGCGTTGCTCGGCGGCACCGCGACCCTCGGCGTCGCCGCCCAGGCGCTCGTGCTGTTCTGGTTCTGGCGTCGCATCGGCCTGCGCTACCGACCCGACTTCCGTTGGCGCGGGGTCGGGCTCGGCGACGCGGGTCGCATGGCGAGCTGGACGTTCGGGATGCTCCTGCTCACGACGTTCGCCGGCATCGTGCAGACGAACGTCGCCGGTATCGCGTCCGACTCGGCGGCATCCGTCGCGACCCTCGCCCCGGCGTGGCTCATCTTCATGCTGCCGCACTCGGTGATCGCCGTTTCGATCGGCACCGCGTACTTCACGCGCATGAGCGAGCACGCGGCCGCACGCGACCTGGTGCGGCTGCGCGACGACATCGGCAGCGCCATCCGGGGGATCGGCCTGCTCATGGTCGTCTCGGCCGCGATCATGATCGTGTGCGCCTACCCGATGGCCGCCGTGTTCGCCCCGGGCAACTTCGACAGCGTGTCGGCGTTCGGCAACGTCATCATCGGGTACCTCATCGGCCTCGTACCGTTCAGCACCCTGTTCCTCGTGCAGCGCTCGTTCTACGCGCTCGGCGACACCCGCACGCCGTTCTTCTTCACGCTCTTCCAGGTGGTGCTGTTCGTCGGGCTCGCCCTCGCGTGCGCAACGCTGCCGGTCGACTTCATCGCGGTCGGCATCGCCGTGTCGACGTCGATCGCCGGCACGTTGCAGCTCGCGCTCGCACTCATCCTGCTGCGCAGGCGGCTCGGGCAGCTCGGCTTCCGCGCGGTGGTCGTGAGCTTCGTGCGCGACTCCGTCGCGATCGTGCCGGCGCTGCTCGCCGGTGCGGTGCTGCTCGTCGCGCTCGGCGGCACGACGGCGGGCGGGTTCGCCGTCGACAGCCGGTTGGGCGCGATCGTGTCGATGCTCGCGATCGGCGCCGCCATGGGGCTGCTGTACATCGGCGGGCTCTGGCTGCTGCGCTCGCCCGAGCTGCGCACGTTCACCGGGCCGCTCGTCGCGCGGCTGCGCCGCCGCTGACGCGCCGCCACGCGGCATCCGTGCCCGTTCACCGCGCGTACAGACGCGCGGAATAGCGTGTCCGTACACTGTGTTGACGGTGGAGCGGTCGATGTACGGCCGTGGCACACCAGATCGAATCGAGGAGCAACGCGTGCGCGACGTCATCATCATCGGTTCCGGCCCGGCCGGATTCACCGCGGCCATCTACGCCGCGCGTGCGGAACTGCAGCCGATGCTGGTCGCCAGCTCGGTCGAGGTGGGCGGCGAGCTCATGAACACGACCGAGGTCGAGAACTTCCCCGGCTTCCCCGACGGCATCATGGGCCCCGAGCTGATGGGCAAGATGCAGGCGCAGGCCGAGCGCTTCGGCACCGAGGTCGTCTACGACGACGTCGTGAAGCTCGAGCTCGAGGGCGACGTGAAGCGCGTCACCCTCGGCAGCGGCGACGTGCACGAGGCCCGCACGGTCATCTACGCGACCGGCTCGGCCTACCGCAAGCTCGGCCTCCCCGAGGAGGACCGCCTGTCGGGCCACGGCCTCTCGTGGTGCGCCACCTGCGACGGCTTCTTCTTCAAGGCCAAGGAGATCGCGGTCGTCGGCGGCGGCGACTCCGCCATGGAGGAGGCGACCTTCCTCACGCGCTTCGCTTCGAAGGTCTACATCATCCACCGCCGCGAGGAGCTGCGCGCATCGAAGATCATGCAGCAGCGCGCCTTCGACGACCCGAAGATCGAGTTCATCTGGAACTCCGAGATCGCGGCGATCCAGGGCACGGATGCGGTGACCGGCGTCACCCTCCGCGACACCGTCACCGGCGCCGAGCGCGAGCTGCCCCTCGAGGGCCTGTTCGTCGCGATCGGCAACGACCCGCGCGTGCACCTCGTGCACGGGCAGCTCGACCTCACGAACGAGGGCACGGTCGCGGTGCAGGGCCGCTCGTCGAAGACGTCGCTGCCCGGCGTGTTCGCCGCCGGCGACGTGCTCGACCCGACCTACCGCCAGGCCGTCACCGCCGCGGGCTCCGGCACCGTCGCGGCGCTCGACGCCGAGCACTACCTCGCCGCGCACGCCGACGCACCGGCCTCGCCCGAGACCGAGTTCGCCGTCGTCAACTGACCGCGGCGGAGCATCCGCACCGCTCGTTCACCCAACCTGAGGAGACCCCATGACCGCACGCGCCGTCGACCAGAGCACCTTCGAGCAGGAGGTCCTCAACAACTCCAAGACCGTCATGGTCGACTTCTGGGCGGAGTGGTGCGGCCCGTGCCGCGCCGTCAGCCCGATCCTCGACCAGATCGCGACCGAGCACTCCGACAAGCTCGACATCGTCAAGCTCAACGTCGACGAGAACCCGCAGCTCGCGATGAAGTACCAGATCACCTCCATCCCCGCGATGAAGGTCTTCCAGCAGGGCGAGGTCGTCAAGACCGTCATCGGCGCCAAGCCGAAGCCCGCGCTCGAGGCCGACCTCGCCGCCTACCTCGCGTAGCCGGCCCGTTCGCGAACCTCCTCGACCCGCCCGGCACCAGCCGGGCGGGTCGTTCGCGTTCCACGGGGTCGCGCGCGATGCCACCTGCGGGGGATCGGCCGTGTCATCCGCCCTCCCGCCCCGAATACGATGAAGTCGACGACAACGAACGGACACCTGAACGTGACTCCCGAGGGCCTCCCGAAGCGCACCGGCAACAACCTCGACCCGTGGTACCACCACTACGCGGCCCGAGCCGCCGGGTTGAGCGCCTCCGAGGTGCGTGCGCTGTTCGCCGTCGCGTCGCGTCCCGAGGTCGTGTCGCTCGCCGGCGGGATGCCGTTCGTGTCGGCCCTTCCCGACGAGTTCGTCATGGGATCGCTCGAGCGCGTCATGCGCGAGCGCGGTCCGGTCGCGTTGCAGTACGGCTCCGGGCAGGGCACGGAGTCGATCCGCGAGCACATCCTCGAGATCATGGCGATCGAGGGCATCGAGGCCACGCTCGACAACGTCGTCGTGACGACGGGCTCCCAGCAGGCGCTCGACCTGGTGGCCAAGCTCTTCCTCGACCCCGGAGACGTGGTGCTCGCGGAAGCGCCCAGCTACGTCGGCGCCATCGGCGTGTTCCGCTCCTACGAGGCCGACACGGTGCACATGGCCGTCGACGAGCACGGACTCATCCCAGCCGCACTGCAGGAGACGATCGATCGGCTGCGGGCCGAGGGTCGCCGCATCAAGCTGCTGTACACGATCCCGAACTTCCAGAACCCGTCGGGCGTGACGATGTCGGCCGAGCGCCGGGCCGAGGTGCTGCGGATCTGCCGCGCGAACGAGATCCTCGTCGTCGAGGACAATCCGTACGGCCTGCTCTGGTTCGAGTCGCCGGCCCCGAATGCGATCCGCTCGCTCGACGAGGACGGCGTGATCTACCTCGGGTCGTTCTCGAAGACGCTCGCGCCCGGCTTCCGGGTGGGCTGGGCGCTCGCGCCGCACGCCATCCGCGAGAAGCTCATCCTCGCGAACGAGTCGGCCATCCTGTCGCCGAGCGTGTTCAGCCAGATGGTCATCGCCGAGTACCTCGACCAGGTCGACTGGCGCACCCAGATCGACACGTTCCGCGGCCTGTACCGCGAACGCAAGGAGGCCATGCTCGAGGCGCTCGACGACCACCTGCCCGAGCTCCGCTGGACCAACCCCGACGGCGGATTCTTCGTCTGGCTCGACCTTCCGCCCGAGCTCGACTCGAAGGCCATGCTGCCGCGAGCGGTGCGGGAACTGGTCGCCTACACGCCCGGCACCGCCTTCTTCGACGACGGGGGAGGGCGGCACAACATCCGGCTGTCGTTCTGCTACCCGACGCCCGAGAGCATCCGGCTCGGCGTGCGCAGGCTCGCCAACGTCGTGGGTGGGGAGCTCGACCTGCTCACCACCTTCGCCGGCACGGGTTCGCTCGCGCTTGAGGACCGCGTCCGCCGCACCTCGACGCCGCCGTCCAACCTCGCCTGAGAGAACCGGAGACCCCACGATCATGCCCGACGCACCCGCACTCGACATCGTCGTCCTCGCCGGCGGCATCTCGCACGAACGCGACGTCTCCCTCCGGTCGGGTCGGCGCGTCGCAGACGGCCTGACGGCGGCCGGGCATCGCGTGACACTGCGCGAGCCGGATGCCACGCTGCTCGCGCACCTCGCCGAGCACCGCCCCGACGTGGTGTGGCCTGCGCTGCACGGCGCGAGCGGTGAAGACGGTGCCCTGCGCGGACTGCTCGACGCGCTCGCGCTGCCGTATGTCGGGGCGCGCTCGAACGCGTCCGGTCTCGCGTGGAACAAGCCGGTCGCGAAGACCGTCGTGCAGGCCGCGGGCGTCGCAACGCCCGACTGGATCACCGTGACGCGAGACGCGTTCCGCGAGCTCGGCGCCTCGAGCGTGCTCGACGCGGTGCTGCACCGGCTCGACACCCCCGTGGTGGTGAAGCCCGCGTCCGGCGGGTCTGCCCAGGGGTGTCGCTCGTCGACGAGCGCGGCGCGCTGCCGCGCGCGCTGGTCGACGCGTTCACGTACTCGGAGCTCGCGATCATCGAGCGGCGTGTGGTCGGCACCGAGGTGTCGGTCGGCATCGTGGACACCGGCTCCGGTCCGACGGCGCTGCCGCTCGTCGAGATCGAGCCGGTCTCGGGCGACTACAGCTTCGAGGCCCGCTACAACGCGGGGGAGACCGTGTTCTACGCGCCGGCGCGACTCGATGAGTCGCTCGCGGCGACGGTCTCCGATGCCGGACTCGCCGCCCACGCAGTACTGGGCCTCCGGCACATCTCGCGCGTCGACTTCATCGTCGACGATGCGGGAACGCCGTGGTTCCTCGAGGCGAACGTGCTTCCCGGACTCACCGAGACGTCGCTGCTGCCGCAGGCGATCGAAGCCGCGGGGCTTCGTCCCGGCAACGTCTACGCCGACCTGGCGCGGACCGCCATGGGCGACGGCACCGACTGACGCCGGTCAGTTCCCCGCGCTGAATCCGTCTTCGTCACCCAGTTCCGCAAGTATGCGGTTCAGGTCATGTATCGTCGCGAAATCGATGCTGATCTGCCCTTTTCGTGACCCCAACGAGACCTTCACGCGGGTGTTCAGGCGGTCACCGAGCCGGCCGGCGACCTCGTCGAGGTAGTGCTGACGGCGGCCTGCCGCGGGCTTCACCCGTGCCGGCTTCGGGCTCGCGGATGCCGCCGCCTCCGCCGCACGCACCGAGAGGTCCTCGTTGACGATCTTCTCGGCGAGCCGTTGCATGCCCTCGGCGTCGCCCACCGAGAGGATCGCGCGGGCGTGTCCCGCCGAGAGCACTCCCGACGCCACGCGCACCTGCACCTGCTCGGGCAGCTTCAGCAGCCGCAGCGTGTTCGAGATCTGCGGGCGAGAGCGCCCGATGCGGCTCGCGAGTTCCTCCTGGGTGATGCCGAAGTCTGCGAGCAGCTGCTGGTAGGCGGATGCCTCCTCGAGCGGGTTCAGCTGCGAGCGGTGGAGGTTCTCGAGCAGCGCGTCCCGCAGCATCGCGTCGTTCGCGGTGTCCTTGACGACGGCCGGGATCGTGTCGAGTCCCGCCTCCTTGGTGGCGCGGAGACGACGCTCGCCCATGACGAGCTCGTAGGTGCCGGGCGTCTCGGGGTGCGGGCGCACCACGATCGGCTGGAGGACGCCGAACTCGCGCACGCTGTGGACGAGCTCTGCGAGGTCGTCGGGATCGAAGACGCTCCGCGGCTGGTTCGCGTTGGGGACGATGGACGCCGGGTCGAGCTGCAGGAGCCGAGCGCCGGGAACCGAGACGAGTCCGTCGGCGGCGTGATCGGAGTTGGTCGACCCGTCGCCGTCGCGCCGAGTGGCCGTCGAGACCGTCGTCTCGCCGGGGAAGAAGACGTCGACGGGCCGGTGCTCGCGGGGCGCGTCGTCTCCGGTCGGGATGAGGGCCCCGATTCCCCTGCCGAGTCCCGTTCGCTTCGTCGCCACTTACTTCGCTCCTTCGGTCAGCGGTGCACCGCGCAACGCCATCTCCGCCGCGGCTTCGCGGTACGACAGCGAGCCCGTGGACGCGTAGTCGTACGCGATGACGCTCTGCCCGTAGCTGGGCGCCTCCGAGACGCGGACCGACCGCGGGATGATCGTGTTGAGCACTTGGGTGGGGAAGTGGTCGCGCACGTCCTGCGCGACCTGCTGCGCCAGGTTGGTGCGCGAGTCGAACATCGTCAGGAGGATGGTCGAGACCCGCAGCGCCGGGTTCAGGTGGCGCTCGATCAGCTCGATGTTGCGGAGCAGCTGCGACAGTCCCTCGAGTGCGTAGTACTCGCACTGGATGGGGATGAGCACCTCGCGCGCGGCGACGAAGGCGTTGATCGTCAGCAGGCCGAGCGAGGGCGGGCAGTCGATGAAGACGTAGTCGAACGCGCGGTCCGCCTGCTCGAGGTAGGCGTCGAGCGCCCGGCGCAGGCGCTGCTCTCGCGCGACGAGGGAGACGAGTTCGATCTCAGCGCCGGCGAGATCGATCGTCGCGGGTACGCACTGGAGGTTCTCGTGCTCCGTGGTGGGCTGCACCACCTCCGAGAGCGAGGCATCGTTGACGAGCGCGTCGTACACGCTCGCCGTGCCGGGCCGGTGCTCGACGCCGAGCGCGGTCGATGCGTTGCCCTGGGGGTCGAGGTCGATGACGAGCACTCGAGCGCCGGTGCGCGCCAGGGCAGCAGCGAGGTTGACCGTTGTCGTGGTCTTCCCGACGCCGCCCTTCTGGTTCGAGATGGTGATGACGCGCGTGTGTTCGGGCTTCGGAAGCACCTGGGACTCCAATGCGGCGCGGCGCCGCGTCTCCTCCGCGAGTTGCTCGGCCAGAGGCGCACCCGCGGCCGTTCCACGTGAAACGGTCATCGACGGTTCGGCTCGCAGTGCGCCGGTGCGCTCCCGCAGGTCGTTCGTGCTGATCTCGGCTCCGGTCTCGGGCGGTCGGGCAGGGTGGTTGTCGTGCAGCGTGGGCAGCGGATCCTCGTGGAGGGCGGCTGCGGTGGCTGCGTCCCAGTCGATCACGCGGCGCACGGGCGCCTCCATCGACGGGGGAGTGGCGTCTGCGGCAGGGTGCGCTGCGCCAGCATCCGATGCTACCGGTTCCGAAGCGGCTTCCGACGCGCTCGGGGGCTCGCTGTCGGAGGTGGCCGACGCGGTTGTGGCGTCAGTGGCGTTCGACCGAGCGGAGTCGCCATCGCCGGTCTCCGCGGTCGCGTCGGAATCGGTCGAGCCAACGGGCCTGGGCGCTTCGGCCGTTGCCGTCTCCGTGTCGTCGGTCGGGTGCTCGCTCTCGGACGCAGTGTGCTCGACCGGGGTGGCTGCAGCGGATGGTGCCTCGGGTACTGACGGTTCGGTCGTCGACTCACGCGCGGGTGCCGGTGCAGGCGCTGGGGCGTACCGCGCGTAGTCCTCCTGATCGGCAGACGCGTCGCGAGTGGCCTGCGCCGGAGCCATCTGGGCGACGGCGATCGCGCCGGGAGCCAGGTGCAGATCCGGAGATGCCGCGGCCTGCGACTCTCCCTGGTGCGAATCCGCGGAGAACGACGGGGTGGGCGAGGGTGCACCGGGGACGCCTGCGGTCGTGTCGGTCGCCGGGTTGGCAGTCACGGGCGGAGTCGTGACCTGCGGTGCGGGCGGCGGTGGCACGTTCGGCGGGGCAGCATCCGCCGTCCGAGACCCGGTGTCCGGTTCGGAAGGCGTACTCTGCTTCCTTCGGAACCAACCCCGACCGGATCCCTGCGCCATTCCCACTCCTACCCCGTCTGCGGAGAGCCACGGTCGAACCGTTGCTCGGCACTCCAGAGTAACCGGGGACCCTCACGTCCGACGATCGATTTCGGTCGTCTCGCGAACTCCTGCGTGATTCCTCCTGTGGAGGCGTGCACATCCACGACACTCGAGTCGTTTCACGTGAAACATCGGCTCCTCTCCTGGTCGGGACGACGGCCGCTGGGCGGGCGGCGGAACGCGAAGCACTGTGGTTCTCCTCGCCCCCCAAGCGACCCCGGCCCACGCGCGGAACCCAAAGCTTCGGCCGCCGTGGTGACTGCCCAGCGGCGCTCCTCGCGACCTCGGCCTGCCAACGTGAATCATCGATTCCTCTCCCATATCGGGGCGGCGCCCGCCCAGGGGTCCAACCCGAAGCAGCGTGGTCCAGTCGCCCCAGGTGACACCCCCCACGCGCAGAGCGTGCGGAACCGGCCGTCCGTGGCGGGCGCCCAGCGGCGCGGGTCGAAGGCGTCCTTGCTCCCGGGTGTTCCAGTTGGGGAGCCGCACTCCGTTTCGGTGTCCCGGGACCGTCGTGCCGCGCGGAAGCACCGATGTTTCATGTGGAACATCGACGTCGCGCGCGATCCTGGCGTTCAAGCTGCCCGTGCGATCCACCACGCGACCGGGCGGACCGTGCCGCGCCTCCACACGAACGCGCCGCCGTCGCACCGTGTCGTCGATCCCGGGCGACGACCGCGCCGAGCAGCGCGCACGCCCGGGCGCGGGGAGCGACCTTCGCGAGCGTGCGCAGCTTTTGGGATTTGGTGAGGTGCTCTGCGATTGACAGCGTCCGGGTGGCCTGTGACGCGCGACGGTCGGCGTCGCCACGCAACGCGTTCACGGAAGCGATCACCACCGCGTGCGTGGAGCCCTTCGGCCACTCCCGACTCCGACGGTGCATCGGCCGAGCTCCTCAGGGGCCTCGGTTCGGCTGCCTCGGTTCGGCCACATCGGTGCAGCTCGGGTGAACACAGGCTGGGCGTCGCCGTCGGGCCAGCTGGGGCGACCACCGAGGGCCTGGCCGACAGTCGGTCAGTCGGGCCCACGCCGGCTCGAGGGATCATGCGAGCCCATACGTCCTCTATGCAGGCGCCGAGACCTGCGTGCGAGGTGAGTTCCGCACCGAGCCGAGCTCGCAACCACTGACGACGTGATCCTGTGCAGGTACCGTACGTCCGCGTCGGACACGGCGGCAGCGCGGACGTACGTTGCCTGGCGGGCACGACGCTGTCGCCTGCGAGGACCGATCGGTCGATCGGGCGAGCAACGAGCCGGGCGCGTCATTGGCGCAGGCTCGACGACGGGGCAGCTTTCGACGCGGAACACCCGTTCGGCGAGCCGCTCGGAACGCTCAGGCCGATCATCGATGTCCCCTCACGGCGTGGCGCACCCGACCTCACTCCGACCATGACGGTCCGGCACACGTGCTGGCAATGGACGAAGGAACAGCACATCAAGAATTTGCGCCTGGCCCGACGGCTGGGGGGTTCCGCCCCACCGTTTCACGTGAAACAGTGACGCCCCGCTCGTGTGGCGCACCCCCGGGGAAGCCCAGTCACGGCTCGCTGGCACGAATCCTCACCACCTCTTCCCGCCCCGGTACGCAGCGCGCACGGACGTGGCGGCGAACCGCGTCGAGTCGCACGGGTGCGCCCACCATGTGGCGAACGATCCGCGGCGGCCACCTGCGACGCCACCGCGACCGCTGGCAAAACCGCGACCGCCCCGTCGGCTCAGCGTGGCGCAACCTGGCGGACACCACGATGGAGTGAGCGCAGTTGACGGCACCGTCGTCTCGCGGGTGCACCACGGCTTCCGCACCGCTTCTCGCACGTCGGCCGCATCCGCACGAGGGACTGTCGATGCACGGTGCAATGGGGTCTTCTCGACCTGGCGGCCGCAACTCGACTGCACAGAGCCCGCCACTCCGTGAATCCTCACGATGCCGCCGGCACCGTGGACACATGCAACCCGGCTCAGCGAACCGCGCCCCTTACGGAGCGGCGCTCATGAGTGAGCGCATCGCTCCGCCTGCATTGGTTGCGCAGGCATGCGTCGACGGAATCGTCACGGGAGGAGCAGGCGTCGAAGCCGCGAACGAGCATCGTCGTCCACTCCCAACGCGGCCAGGAGCGACGGTGCGTCCTCGGCGGTCGCTCGCACGATGTCGGTTTTCCCGACCAACCAGTCCTCGAGCTCGGAGCGCGACCGCCTGGGCCCGGAGCCGTGCGCGCGGAGCGAGGTGTCCTCAGACATGACGACGACCGACTCGACGTAGTCGTCGACCACCGCGTCCGGCTCGACGCCCGCGTTGCCGAGGAGGAGGGCGGAGATCATGCCAGTGCGGTCCCGGCCGGCGCTGCAGTGCACGAGCACGCCCGGCCCGGCGGAGGCGATGGACTCGAGCGCGGCCCGCACGAGGAGCGCCTGCAGTTCCCAGTTGTGCGCCCAGTACTCCGGCGAGTCGAGGATCGGCAGGCAGCGACGGCGGAACTCCGCGTCGGACTGGTCCTCGGTCGGACGCTGGAGTGACTCGATGCCCGCCGTGATCGATTCAGGCAGATCGGGGTCCCCGTCCCGAGGCCCCGCCTCCTGTTCACTCCGCAGGTCGACGATCGCTCGGATGCCCCACGACCGGGCGTCGTCCCATCCCCGTGCGGTCAGGCGCTCACGGCGTGGACCCCGTGCCACACGCCGCAGTGCGGTGAGGCCGGTCAGCGAGGCGGACGTCGGCAGCCCGCCGAGGTCACGGCAGTTGGGATACCCATCCCAGCGGAGCACACGCATCCCGCAAATCTACGGGCCATGACGCATGGGGCTCGCGAGCAGTCATCCGAGGTGCGACCCGGGAGCCATCCCAGTGCTCGACGATGTTCCACGTGAGACATCGAGCGACTCGGTTCGATCGGCGCGAGCCTCAGCTTCGGCGTGCGCGCACCACGCGAGTGGGCTCGGAAACCACGCCCTCGCCGAGCACGAGTACCTCGACATCGGAGAGCCCGTACTTCCGGATCGGCTTGGCCGCCGCGTCGATCTCCTTCGCCGCGTTCGCGCCCTTCATCAGCACCAACTCGCCGCCGGAGCGCAGCAGGGGAGCGGTGACAGGGATCAACGTGCGCAGCGCGCTCACCGCACGCGCGGTCACCTGGTCGAGGGTTCCGTCGAGCTTCGCTTCCTCGGCACGGGCTCGGACGACCTCGACGTTCCGAAGCTCGAGCGCGTCCACCTGATCGTTGAGCCACGCCACGCGACGCTCCATCGGTTCGATCAGCACGAACTCGACGTCCGGGCGCGTCAACGCGAGCACCAAGCCGGGAAGCCCGGCTCCACTGCCGACGTCGCCGACCCGGCCGGGTCGCAGCAGCGGCGCGACGAGACCGCTGTTCACGATGTGGCGCGACCACAGGCGGGGAGTTCGAGCGGTCCGATCAGGCCGAGCTCCTCACCGCGATCGGCGAGGTTGCGGGTGAAGGCACGCACCGCATCGAGGCGGTCGCCGAAGACGACCGCAGCATCGGCGGGCTCGATCTCGAGGCTCATCGTTTCACGTGAAACGGGTCAGCCGCGGGTGATGACGGTGTGGCGGTCCTTGCCCTCGCCGCTCGACTCCGAGTGGAAGCCGCGCTCGGCGACCAGGTCGTGCACGATCTTCCGCTCGTACGACGACATGGGCGGGAGCGATGCGTCGGGGGAACCCGCCTCGATGCGCTCGACCGCACGAGAGACCAGGCGGGAGAGCTCGGCCTTCCGCTGGTCGCGGGACCCGCCGATGTCGAGGATCATGCGCGAGAACGCGCCGGTCTTCGACTGCACGGCGAGCCGTACGAGTTCCTGCAGGGCCGAGACGACCTCCGGCTTGGAGAGCACCGAGAGGTTGGACCCCTCGGTCGCCGTCACCGACACCATCGCGCGCTGATCGGTGACATCGATGTCGATGTCACCGTCGATGTCGCAGATGTCGAGGAGTTCCTCGATGTAGTCGGCCGCGATCTCGCCCTCATCCGCGAATGCGTCCGCGGTCGGCTGCTCGTGCTGAACGTCGGTCATGGTCCTACTTCCGGTTTCCGGGCTTCTTCTTGGCGCGCGCCTTGCTGATCGGCTGCTGGCGCTGCGTGGGCTTGGGTGCCTCGACCTCGGGCGCCGGGCCCGACTCCTCGTTCGCCGCGGGCAGCTTGCCTCGCCGCGCCAGTCGCGCTTCGCGGGCCTTCGCCGCCTCGCTGCCGGGCGTCGGCATGTTGCGGATGACGATGAACTGCTGGCCCATGGTCCAGAAGTTCGAGGTCAGCCAGTAGAACATCACACCGATGGGGAACGCGACACCCGACACCGCGAACACGAGGGGGAGCAGGTAGAGCAGGATGCGCTGCTGACGGAACATCGGGCTCGCCTTGGTCTCCGGCGACATGTTCTTGGAGACGATCTGGAGCTGCGTGATGAACTGCGAGGCCGTCATCAGGATGATCATGACCACCGCGATGACCATGGTCTGCCACGGACCGCCCGCGTTCACGGCCTCGATGAACGTCGAGCTGAGCGGGGCGCCGAGCAGCTCGGCCTGGTTGAGCGAGTCGGCGAGGTCCTGGTTCAGCAGGCCCACGCCCGCGGCGTCATTGCGCGCGGCGTCGTTCAGCACCGAGAAGAGGCCGAAGAAGATCGGCATCTGGAGCAGCAACGGCAGGCACGACGAGAGTGGGTTCGTACCCGTGCGCTTGTAGAGCTCCATCGTCTCGCGCGACATGGCCTCACGAGAGAACTGGTCCTTCTTGCCCTTGTACTTGTCCTGGATCTTCTTCAGGTGCGGCGCCACCTCGAGCATCCGCCGCTGGTTCTTGATCTGCCGGACGAACACCGGAATCAGTGCAGCACGTACGACGACCACCAGGCCGACGATCGAGAGCACCCAGGTGAGACCCGCGTCCCCGTCCATGCCGAAGAACGTGAACAGGCTGTGGAACCCGACCAGGATGAGCTCGATGACCCATTTGATGGGCCAGAGAATGGTGCTGATGATGTCCATGGGGGTGGATCAGTCCTTTCCAGGGGCGGCGACGACGAAACCGAATCGGGTGGTGTGGAAGCGCTGGCGCCGGGAGGCGGGCACATCGTCGATGCCGCCCTCCGCCCAGGGATGACAGCGTGCGAGACGACGGATGGTCAGGGCCGAGCCCACGACCGCGCCGTGTTCCTGCACCGCACCGAGCGAGTACGCGGAACACGAGGGGTAATACCTGCACACGTCGCCGTAGAGGGGCGAGATCACCGCGCGGTAGGCACGGAGCAGCAGGACGAGGATGTTGCGGGGGAGGAGGAGGACCCAGAGCAGGACTGCGCGCATCAACGCCTCCCTGTCTCGCCGACGGCGGCGGCCACGTCGCCGCGCAAGGCCGGCCAATCGGCGTCGGCTGCGGAGGGCAGTGCGCGGAACACGACATCGACTCCGAGCACGCCGGCATCAACGAGTTCACGGCTGGCGGCCTTCAGACGACGCCGGACCAGGTTCCGCCGAACGGCGGAGCCGACCTTCTTCGACACGATGAATCCGAACCGCGGCTGAGCATTGCCCGGGGTGCGCCGGACGTAGCTCACCGTGTGCGCCCCCACGCGCTTCGCACCCCTCCGCACCACGGACCGGTAGTCGTCGGCGCTCGTGATGCGGTGGGCGGGAGCGAGCACTGGTGCTTACGCGGAGAGTTCGGTACGACCCTTGCGGCGGCGCGCCGAGATGATCGAGCGGCCGGCGCGGGTGCGCATGCGCAGGCGGAAGCCGTGCACCTTGGCGCGGCGGCGGTTGTTGGGCTGGAAAGTGCGCTTGCTCATTCTGTGCTCCGATTGGGTGATTCGTGTCCGCAGTCACGACCCGAGGGCGTGACCGGGAAAGCAGTGGCGGCCCCTCGAGGCCTCGCGGTCAACTGATTAAAACTACGGCCTCGCAGAGCGCTGGTCAAACCAGAACGCACTGCGAACCGTCGATTATCGCCGATCACTCAGGTTACGCCATGGTGCGACACGCCGAGCCCGTCGCCGACACCGGAAATCGCATTTGTCGAGGGGAGTCCGATTGGGTACCGTAAACAACCAAGTTATCCCCAGCCTCGGACGCATGACCGCGGGAATCGCGCCGGATCTGCCCACAGGCTGTGGATGGAACTGTGAGTTGTCCACCTCGCTTCGTTCAGCATGTCGACCGGGGATCGACGAACGACGCCCGAGGCCACCGACCGATTGCGGGGAACCATGACCGAGCAGCCCATATCCGACACGTGGGCCACGGTCATGGACCGACTCGAAGCGGACGAAGCGGTCACGCCGATGCTCCAGGGCTTTCTCAACCTCGTCGAGCCGAAGGGCATCGCGGCCGGCACGTTCTACCTCGAGGTGCCGAACGACTTCACCGCGAGCATGCTCAACCAGCGGATGCGGGTCTCGCTGCTCACGGCGATGGGCGCGATCGAGACGCCGTCGGTCACGTCCTTCTACGTCGTGGTGAACCCCGAGCTGGAGCAGGACACCCCGATCACGCCGCAGCCCGTGCTGGCGGGAGCGCACCAGGCGGGCGTCGAGGCCCGTGACGTGGGCCCGACCGCCGCAGCGCCCGCCGACGGCAACGTCGTCGAACTCCCCGCGTCGCCGCAATCGGTGTTCGACACGGCCGCAGAGCGACCGCGGGATGCACGCCTCAACCCGAAGTACAGCTTCGACAACTTCGTCATCGGCCAGTCCAACCGCTTCGCCCACGCGGCGGCGGTCGCCGTCGCCGAGGCCCCCGCGAAGGCGTACAACCCGCTCTTCGTGTACGGCGAGTCGGGCCTCGGCAAGACGCACCTCCTGCACGCGATCGGCCACTACGCCCTGAGCCTGTACCCGGGCATCCGCGTGCGGTACGTGTCGAGCGAGGAGTTCACGAACGACTTCATCAACTCGATCGCGAACAACCGCGGCTCGCTGTTCCAGCAGCGCTACCGCAACATCGACATCCTGCTGATCGACGACATCCAGTTCCTCCAGGGCAAGGCGGAGACGCAGGAGGCGTTCTTCCACACGTTCAACACCCTGCACGACCACAACAAGCAGGTCGTGATCACCAGCGACGTGCCGCCGAAGCACCTCACCGGCTTCGAGGACCGCATGCGCAGCCGGTTCGAGTGGGGCCTCATCACCGACGTGCAGGCGCCAGACCTCGAGACCCGCATCGCGATCCTCCGCAAGAAGGCGCAGTCGGAGCGACTCCAGGTGCCCGACGAGATCCTGGAGTACATGGCGTCGAAGGTGTCGAGCAACATCCGCGAGCTCGAGGGCACACTCATCCGCGTCACGGCCTTCGCGAGCCTGAACCGCACCCCGGTCGACCTGCCGCTCGTGCAGACCGTGCTGAAGGACCTGATCACCGACGACGAGGACAACGTCATCGCGCCGGTCGACATCATCACGAACACCGCGGACTACTTCAAGCTCACGGTCGACGACCTGTACGGCTCGAGCCGGTCGCAGGCCGTGGCGACGGCACGGCAGATCGCGATGTACCTCTGCCGCGAGCTCACCAATCTCTCCCTGCCCAAGATCGGCCAGCTGTTCGGCAACCGCGACCACACCACCGTGATGTACGCGAACAAGAAGATCAGCGAGCTCATGAAGGAGCGTCGTTCGATCTACAACCAGGTCACCGAGCTGACCGCGCGCATCAAGCAGAACAGCCGCTACCGCTGACCCTGCGGGCCGCATGCGTACGGCCTCCTGCTCTGCTCCCGCCCGATCGGCCGCGCCGTGACGACGCCGGCGCCGGTTCGACCTCGCTTCCACGCGCACTCTGCACATGTGGATAACCTGTGGAAACCCGCCGACGGCACACCACCGGGCTGTGGACGGATCCATCACGCCTGTGGAATGAGATCGGATGCCCCTGAGCGCCGCGAGCCCCGGAATCACGCGTCTCTCACAGTCCGCCCACAAATGACACGAATGTAGTTCCGCGGAAACGAGGGCCTCCCACACGGTTATCCACAGTTTCCACACCGGTTAACGCTGTTAAGAACTCCTCTTCTCTCCGTCCACCTCCGACAACGATCGGTGCACAGGGCCGTGGAGAAGCCGATGCACCGTCGCCTCCAACGCCGCCCACGCCTCTCCCACTAGCATTGGAGCCACCAGCGAACCGACCACCGACGGGAGAGCGCGTGAAGTTCCAGGTCAACCGAGACGTCTTCAGCGAAGCCGTCTCGTTCGCGGTGAAGCTGTTGCCGCAGCGCACTACCCTCCCGATCCTCAGTGGCGTGCTCATCGAGGCCGGCGACGACGGCCTCGTCCTGTCGTCCTTCGACTACGAGGTCTCCTCGAAGACCGAGATCGCGGCCGACGTCGAGGAGGCGGGGACGGTGCTCGTCTCCGGACGACTCCTCGCGGAGATCGCCAGCCGGCTGCCGAACGCCCCCGTGCGATTCAGCACCGAGGAGGGACGCATCACGGTCAGCTGCGGTTCGGCCAGCTTCACCCTGCTGTCGATGCCGGTCGAGGAGTATCCGAGCATCCCCGAGGTCGGCGACCAGTCGGGACTCGTCCCGGCGGAGGAGTTCGCCGCAGCCGTCGCGCAGGTCGCGGTCGCCGCGTCGCGCGACGACGTGACGCCCGTGATCACCGGCGTGCAGCTCGAGGTCGCCGAGACGAGCCTCGGCCTGGTCGCGACCGACCGCTATCGCGTGGCCGTTCGCCAGGTGGAATGGGACGGCGGGTCCGTGGCGACCGGAGGCGAGTCGCTCACCGCGCTCGTACCGGCGCGCACCCTGCAGGAGGTCGGCAAGACCTTCGGCCACTCCGGCAACATCTCGGTCTCGATCACCAGCCGGGACGATCGCGAGCTCATCGCCTTCACCGCAGACAAGAAGACCGTCACTTCCTTGCTGATCAAGGGCAATTTCCCGCCCGTCCGTCGGCTCTTCCCCGACGACGTGCAGAACTACGCCGTGATGAACACGGCGGACCTCATCGAGGCGACCCGACGCGTCGCCCTCGTGCTCGAGCGCGAGGCAGCGCTGCGCTACACCTTCGGCGCCGACGGTCTCACCCTCGAGGCGATCGGCAGCGAGCAGGCGCAGGCGAGCGAGACCATCGACGCCGTGCTGACGGGCGACCCGACGGTCGTCTCGCTGAAGCCGCAGTTCCTGCTCGACGGCCTGGGCGCGGTGCACTCGGAGTTCGTCCGCATCGCCTTCACCAAGACCGACAACCCCAACAAGCCCGGGCCCGTGCTGATCACGAGCCAGACCTCCCGCGAACAGGCGGGATCCGACAGCTACCGGTACCTCCTGCAGCCGAACCTGCTGCTGCGCTGATCCGACCCGCGCGGTCGGCGAGGGGGTCACGGCGGCGTGACCAGCGATCAGGGGAACGACATGCACATCGGAATCATCGGCCTGGGCAAGATGGGCGCGAACATGCGTGAGCGCCTCCGCGAGCACGACATCGAGGTGACGGGGTTCGACACGAACCCCGACCTCTCCGACGTCGAGAGCCTGCACGACCTGGTCGAGGCGTTGCCGGCGCCGCGACTCGTCTGGGTCATGGTGCCGTCGGGTCGCATCACCGACGGCGTGGTCGCCGACCTCTCGGAGTTCCTCGACGAGGGCGACCTCGTGATCAACGGCGGCAACTCGCGGTACACCGACGACCTGCGCTACGGTCAGCGCCTCGACGTCCACGGCATCCGGTTCGTCGACGCCGGCGTCTCGGGCGGAGTCTGGGGCGACCGCTACGGGTACGGCCTCATGGTCGGCGGTGCCGACGCCGACGTCGAGCGTGCGATGCCGGTGTTCGACGCGTTGCGCCCCGAGGGTCCGCGCGAGGAGGGCTTCTCGCACGTGGGGCCCATCGGCGCCGGGCACTACGCGAAGATGGTGCACAACGGCGTCGAGTACGCGCTCATGCAGGCGTACGCCGAGGGGTACGAGCTGCTGGCGAAGCGCAGCGACCTCGTCACCGACGTCGAGGCGACCTTCGCCGGCTGGCAGCGCGGCACCGTGGTGCGGTCCTGGCTGCTCGAGTTGCTCGTACGTGCGCTCCAGGAGGACCCGGAGCTCGACGACATCCGCGGCTACGTCAACGACTCAGGCGAGGGCAGGTGGACCGTCGAGGAGGCGATCGACCAGGCCGTCCCCGTGCCGACGATCAGCGCGGCCATCTTCGCGAGGTTCGTCTCGCGCCAGCAGGACTCCCCGGCCATGCGCGCCGTGGCCTCACTCCGCAACCAGTTCGGCGGCCACGCCGTCACGCCGGCCGGGGAGTAGCACCGCCGACGCATGCACATCTCCCGACTCTCGCTCACCGACTACCGCAACTACGGCCATGCCGAGCTCCTGCTGGAGCCCGGCGCGACCGTGTTCGCGGGGCGCAACGGGCACGGCAAGACCAACCTGGTCGAGGCGATCGGCTACCTCTCGACGCTCGGTTCGCACCGGGTGTCGAGCGAGCACGCGCTGATCCGCGCGGGCGCCGACTCGGCGATCATCCGCGCGCTGCTCGCCCACGCTGGTCGCGAGGTGCTGGTCGAGGTGCAGCTCAACCGCGGTGCCGCGAACAAGGCGCAGGTCAATCGCAACGGAGTGCGCACGCGAGAGCTGCCGCGCTACACGCACTCGGTGCTGTTCGCGCCGGAGGACCTCGCGATCGTGCGGGGCGACCCCGGCGTGCGGCGCAGGTTCCTCGACGACCTGCTGGTGCAGCGGATGCCTCGCATCGCCGGCGTCCTCGCCGACTACGACCGCGTGCTGCGCCAGCGCAACTCGCTCCTCAAGTCGGCGCGCTCGAGCGGCCTGCGCAACGCGCAGCTGCCGACCCTGGAGATCTGGGACGAACGGCTCGTGGAGCTGGGCACCGAGGTCATCGACCGCCGAGCGGAACTCGTGGCCGACCTCGCCGAACCGGTGCGTTCCGCGTACCGCGGAATCGTCGACGACGACCACGCGCCGCGCCTCGAGCCCCGCCTCTCCATCGACGGGGCAGGCGAGGACGTCGAGCGGAGCGGCGCCGAATCCGCGCCCGGTGCGCCGCCCGACCGCGCCGTGCCCGTCGCATCCGATACCGCTGCCCGCTTCCGCGAGGCGCTCGCCGGGCTCCGCCCGAAGGAGCTCGAGCGCGGCGTCACGCTGGCGGGGCCGCACCGCGACGACGTGCTGCTCGAGCTGAACGGGCTGCCCGCGAAGGGGTACGCGTCGCACGGCGAATCCTGGTCGTTCGCGCTCGCGCTCAAGATCGCCTCGGCCGAGCTGCTGCGCGCCGACTCGACGACGGGCGATCCCGTGCTGATCCTCGACGACGTGTTCGCCGAGCTCGACCGCGGCCGGCGCGACCGCCTGGCCGCCTCCATCGGCGACTTCGAGCAGGTGCTGATCACGGCGGCCGTCATCGAGGACGTCCCCGAGTCGCTGGCGGGTCGCGTGGTCGGCATCGAGCGCGGCACGATCGTCGGCGGTTCGGAGGAGGATGGAGCCGAAGTCGGGTCCCGCAGCGAGGAGGTCGAGAATGCCTGAGCCGAGCGCTCGCATGCCGGCCGACGCCACGAGCGAGGCGATCCGCGTCTACCAGCACTTCCGCGAGGTCTTCGGCGGTGCGCCGACCGGATCCCGCCGACGCCGGCGCGACGAGCCCGCGCGCGGAGCGAGCGCGCCGTTCGGCATCGGTCGCGAGCCGCGCCCCCTCGGCGACACCCTCGACACCCTCACCGCGGAGCTCGGCTGGAGCTCGCCGCTCGCGCAGCAGGAGCTGCTGTCGTCGTGGTCGGAGGTGGCCGGCGAGGAGACCGCCCGGCACTCCGAGCCCGTGGGCCTGGAGCACGGTGTGCTGACCGTCCGGTGCGATTCGACGGCGTGGGCGACGCAGCTGCGCATGATGCGCACGACGATCGCCGCGCGCATCGTCGACCGGTATCCGGAGGCGGGCGTCGAGTCGATCCGATTCCAAGGCCCGGACGCCCCATCCTGGAAAAAGGGGCCCAGATCGGTTCCAGGGCGGGGTCCGCGCGATACCTACGGCTGACCAGACAAATTCGGTCACCGGTCTGTGGAAAGGCCCGCAGACGGCCACGTCGCGCCTCGGCGGCTGCCGAAGATTGATAGGCTGGAGTGTCGCCAGGACGACGGTCAGGAGCCCGATTCACACATGACAGCCGAACCGACGAAGGCCCAGCAGCTGCCGGAATACGGCGCAGACGCGATTCAGGTTCTCGAGGGCCTCGAAGCGGTTCGGAAGCGTCCCGGAATGTACATCGGGTCGACCGGTCCGCGCGGCCTCCACCACCTCGTCTACGAGATCGTCGACAACTCGGTCGACGAGGCGCTCGCGGGCTTCTGCGACGCGATCGAGGTCACCATCCTGGAGGACGGCGGGGTTCGGGTCGTCGACAACGGCCGCGGCATCCCCGTCGACCTGCACAAGACGGAGGGGCGCTCGACCGTCGAGGTCGTGCTGACGGTGCTGCACGCCGGCGGCAAGTTCGGCGGCGGCGGGTACGCGGTCTCCGGCGGCCTGCACGGCGTGGGTTCCTCGGTGGTCAACGCACTCTCGAGCCGACTCGACGTCGAGGTGCGCCGGCAGGGCTCCATCTGGACCCAGTCGTACACGACGGGTGTGCCGGATGCCCCGCTCGCGCAGGGCGACGCGAGCGACGAGACCGGCACCGCCATCACGTTCTGGCCGAGCGCCGAGATCTTCGAGACCGTCGAGTTCGACTACGAGACGCTCCGCACCCGCTTCCAGCAGATGGCGTTCCTGAACAAGGGGCTGCGCATCACGCTGACCGACCGCCGAGCCGAGCTGCAGGTCACCGAGGAGGAGGCCGACGACGTCGCAGAGCCGGCGCGCACCGACACCTTCCTCTACGAGCGCGGGCTCGTCGACTACGTCGAGTACCTGAACCACGCGAAGAAGTCCGACCTCGTCAACGACGAGATCATCTCGTTCGAGTCGGAGGACACCGACCGGCACATCGCGCTCGAGGTCGCGATGCAGTGGACCACCGCGTACAACGAGTCCGTCCACACCTACGCGAACACGATCAACACGCACGAGGGCGGCACCCACGAGGAGGGCTTCCGCGCGGCGCTGACGACGCTCGTCAACCGCTACGCCCGCGAGAAGGGCATCCTCAAGGAGAAGGACGACAACCTCTCCGGCGAGGACGTGCGCGAGGGACTCACCGCCGTCATCTCGGTGAAGCTCTCGGAGCCGCAGTTCGAGGGCCAGACCAAGACGAAGCTCGGCAACACCGAGGCGAAGTCGTTCGTGCAGCGGGTGACGGCCGAGCAGCTCGGCGACTGGTTCGACCGCAATCCGAATCAGGCACGCGACATCATCCGCAAGGCGATCCAGGCGGCGACCGCGCGCATGGCCGCCCGCAAGGCCCGCGAGGCGACCCGCCGCAAGGGCCTCTTGGAGTCGGGCGGCATGCCAGGCAAGCTGAAGGACTGCTCGTCGAAGGATGCCACGGTCTCCGAGATCTTCATCGTCGAGGGCGACTCGGCGGGCGGCTCGGCCGTGCAGGGGCGCAACCCCGAGACGCAGGCGATCCTGCCACTGCGCGGCAAGATCCTGAACGTCGAGAAGGCCCGCCTCGACCGGGCGCTCGCGAACAACGAGGTGCAGGCGATGATCACGGCGTTCGGCGCCGGCATCGGCGAGGACTTCGACCCCGAGAAGGTCAGGTACCACAAGATCGTGCTCATGGCCGACGCCGACGTCGACGGCCAGCACATCACGACCCTGCTGCTCACGCTGCTGTTCCGGTACATGCGCCCGCTCATCGACCTCGGCTACGTGTACCTCGCCCAGCCGCCGCTGTACCGACTCAAGTGGACGAACGCCGACCACGAGTACGTCTACAGCGACCGCGAGCGCGACGCCCTGCTCGCCGACGGCACGGCCGCCGGCAAGCGGATCCCGAAGGAGAACGGCATCCAGCGCTACAAGGGCCTCGGCGAGATGAACCACCAGGAGCTCTGGGACACCACGATGAACCCCGAGACCCGCACCCTGCTGCAGGTCACGATGGACGACGCGGCCGCCGCGGACGAGATCTTCTCCACGCTCATGGGCGAGGACGTCGAGTCGCGCCGGAGCTTCATCCAGAAGAACGCGAAGGACGTGCGCTTCCTCGACATCTGATCGAGCGCGACGACGAGGACTGAACGGCACACATGGCAGACGTCACCACTCCCGAGGAGAACGCGGGGCACGACCCGCACGGCCGCATCGACCAGGTCGACCTGCAGCTCGAGATGCAGCGGTCGTACCTCGACTACGCGATGAGCGTGATCGTCGGGCGAGCGCTGCCCGAGGTGCGCGACGGGCTGAAGCCCGTGCACCGGCGCGTGATCTACGCGATGTACGACGGCGGCTACCGCCCCGACAAGGCGTTCTCGAAGTGCTCGCGCGTGGTCGGCGACGTGATGGGCCAGTTCCACCCGCACGGCGACACGGCGATCTACGACGCGCTCGTCCGACTCGTCCAGCCGTGGTCGATGCGCTACCCGCTCGCGCTCGGCCAGGGCAACTTCGGCTCGCCCGGCAACGACGGCGCCGCCGCCCCGCGGTACACCGAGACCAAGATGCATCCGATCGCGCTCGAGATGGTGCGCGACATCGACGAGGACACCGTCGACTTCCAGGACAACTACGACGGCCACACGCAGGAGCCGTCGATCCTGCCGAGCCGCTTCCCGAACCTGCTGGTCAACGGCTCCGTCGGCATCGCGGTCGGCATGGCCACGAACATCCCGCCGCACAACCTCCGCGAGGTCGCGTCGGGTGCGCAGTGGTACCTCGAGCACCCGGATGCCTCGCGCGAGGAGCTCCAGGAGGCGCTGATCCAGCGCATCAAGGGGCCGGACTTCCCGACCGGGGCGCAGATCCTCGGCGTGAAGGGCATCCACGACGCGTACCGCACGGGCCGCGGCTCGATCACCATGCGCGCGGTCGTCTCGGTCGAGGAGCTGCAGGGCCGCACCTGCCTCGTGGTCACCGAGCTGCCGTACCAGGTGAACCCCGACAACCTGGCGATCAAGATCGCCGACCTCGTCAAGGAGGGGAAGATCGGCGGCATCGCCGACATCCGCGACGAGACCTCGGGCCGCACCGGCCAGCGACTCGTGATCGTGCTGAAGCGCGACGCGGTCGCGAAGGTCGTGCTGAACAACCTGTACAAGCACACCCAGTTGCAGGAGAACTTCGGCGCGAACATGCTCGCGATCGTCGACGGCGTGCCCCGCACCCTCTCGATCGACGGCTTCATCGCGCACTGGGTCGACCACCAGGTCGACGTGATCGTGCGCCGCACGAAGTTCCGCCTCGCGAAGGCCGAGGCCGACGCGCACATCCAGCGCGGCTACGTGAAGGCGCTCGACATGCTCGACGAGGTGATCGCGCTCATCCGCCGCTCACCCGACGTCGACACTGCGCGCACCGGCCTCATGGAGCTGCTCGACGTCGACCAGCTGCAGGCCGACGCCATCCTCACGATGCAGCTGCGCCGTCTCGCGGCGCTCGAGCGCCAGAAGATCATCGACCGCCTCGAGGAACTCGAGCGCGAGATCGCCGAGTACCTCGCGATCCTCGCCGACGAGTCCCGCCAGCGGGCGATCGTCAGCGACGAGCTCGCGACCATCGTCGACAAGTACGGCGACGAGCGCCGCACGCACATCATGCCCGGCTTCGACGGCGACATGAGCGTGGAGGACCTCATCCCCGAGGAGGAGATGGTCGTCACCGTCACCCGCGGCGGATACGTCAAGCGCACGCGCAGCGACAACTACCGCTCGCAGCATCGCGGCGGCAAGGGCGTGAAGGGCGCGCAGCTGCGCGCCGACGACGTGGTCGAGCACTTCTTCGTGACGACCACGCACCACTGGCTGCTGTTCTTCACGAACATGGGCCGGGTCTACCGCGCGAAGGCGTACGAGATCCTCGAGGCCGGCCGCGACGCGAAGGGCCAGCACGTCGCGAACCTGCTCGAGATGCAGCCCGACGAGCAGATCGCCGAGATCCTCGACATCCGCGACTACGAGGTGGCCAGGCACCTCGTGCTCGCCACGCGAGACGGCCTCGTCAAGAAGACTGAGCTGACGCAGTACGACACCAACCGCTCGCGCGGCATCATCGCCATCAACCTGCGCGAGGGCGACGAACTCGTCTCCGCCATGCTGGTCGACGAGGGCGACGAGCTGCTGCTCGTGTCGCGCAAGGGCATGTCGCTGCGCTTCGCCGCCACCGACGAGGCGCTCCGGCCGATGGGCCGTTCGACCTCGGGCGTCAAGGGCATCGCGTTCCGCGAGGGCGACGAGCTGCTCGAGGCATCCGTCGTGCCCCACACCGAGGGCCAGTCCGTCGTGGTCGAGGGCGATGGGCCGGATGCCGCGAAGGGGCGCCGTTCCCCGAGCGACACCTACGTGTTCGTCGTCACCGAGGGCGGCTGGGCGAAGCGCACGCCGGTCGAGGAGTACCGCATCCAGGGGCGGAGCGGACTGGGCATCAAGGTGGCCAAGCTGAACGGCGACCGCGGCGATCTGGTGGGCTCGCTCATCGTCGCCGAGGGCGACGAGGTCCTTGTGGTCCTTGCCAGCGGCAAGGTGGTACGCTCTGACGTCGCGGAGGTCCCGGCCAAGGGTCGGGACACGATGGGCGTGGTGTTCGCGAAGTTCGCGGACGACGATCGCATCATCGCGATCGCACGGAACACCGAGCGGAACCTCACCGAGCACGATGGGGAGGGCGTCGAGGGTTCGCCGGGAAAGGGAGAAGCAGCAGATGAGTAGCGTCGCGGACAAGCTCGCGAAGAAGTCCTCGCGTCGGACGCCGGCCAAGCAGGTGCGCCTGCGGCTGGTCTACATCGACTTCTGGTCGGCGCTGAAGCTGTCCTTCCTGGTCGCCGTGTGCATCGCGGTCATCAACATCGTCGCCACGTTCCTCGTCTGGACGGTGCTGAACTCGACCGATATCTTCACCATGGTCAACGACCTCGTGCAGGACATCGCCGGCACCGCGGGCGATCTCACCGCATTCCTGTCGCTCGGCAACATCATGGGATTCGCCATCATCGTGTCGCTGCTGAACCTCGTCGTGACGACCGCGCTGGGCGCGATCATCGCGGTGCTGTACAACCTCAGCGTCAAGGTGACCGGCGGCATCCTCGTTGGGTTCACGAACAACTGACTCGATTCGTGAATCCGACTCCGGTCGGGTAGTCTGTCACTCGGCCATTTTCGGGGCTATAGCTCAGGCGGTTAGAGCGCTTCGCTGATAACGAAGAGGTCCGAGGTTCAAGTCCTCGTAGCCCCACTCCACAATTGCACACCGGGTGCCGCACCTCGCGGCACCGCAGGGGGCCTTAGCTCAGTTGGTAGAGCGCCTGCTTTGCAAGCAGGATGTCAGGAGTTCGATTCTCCTAGGCTCCACAGTTCAGCCTCTGCAGCACCCGCCGGAGTGAAGATCAGAAGAGCTGCGTCCACGTGATGTCGTTGTCGACGACGGTGTTTCCTGCGCCCGGGGCCACCGGCTGTGTTCCGCTCGACGTTCCTGAGTTGTTCGCGGAGAGCCACGCTCCACCGATCGTGACGACATTGTTCACGGCATAGGCCGTGCCGGCCTGCCATGGTGTGGTGGTGCCCTGGGTCAGCATGCACTGCTTCTCGGAGGCCGAGAAGGCCGCACTCGACTGGACCGGGCTCGTCGCGTTCACCGTCGCCAAGGTCGTCTCGAAGCTGACGCCGCCGTCGATCGTGTAGGTCAGCGCGAGAGTGGCGCTCGGGTTGCTGACGGCGTTCTGCGTGAGGAGCGCGACCCGCGGGTAGGTGGTGTTCGCGGCCAGTCCGAACGGATTGTTGGAGCCGACGCAGGTCGCGAGGTTGACCGCGCGGACCGGGCCGAGGTTCTCGCCGTTTAGCGTCGCCTGGGTGACGTTGACGACGACGGGGACGTTCGAGACGTTCACCAAGCTCAGCAGGAATGCATGGCCACGGTACGTGGCGTTCGCGTTGCCCGGCAGGGTGCAGCCGAGACCGCTGACGGTGATCAACGATGGGCTGGCCGCCATGGCCGGGACCGTGGCGGCGACCGCGATCGCGGGTACGGACCACGCCATGGCCCTGGTGACGGTTCGCCGACTCAGGGTCTCGTCGCCGGACGGGAGGTTGCGCATGCTGATCGGCCTCTCTGCGATCGAACTTCGTCGGACCACCAGGTACCGCGTCGCCCGGACGGGAGACGCGAGACGCGAGACGCCGGCTACTCGCGAACATACCTCACATTCGCCGGCTCTCGCGAGGCTGCATCGGTGGGCCACAGGCTAGCCTGTTGAGCGTGGACATCCGCATCGCGGCCTACGGCGTCATCATCCGCGACGGTCAGGTGCTGCTCGCGCACTGGAACGAACACGGCAGGTCCGGCTGGACGCTCCCCGGCGGAGGCATCGAGGGGGACGAGCATCCGCACGACGCGGCCCGCCGCGAGATCTTCGAGGAGACGGGCTACCGCGCGAGGATCGACCGGCTGCTCGGCATCGACCGCATGATGATCGACGCGTCCCGACGACACAGCGACACGGCCGCCGACCTCTACGCGCTGCGCGTCGTCTACCGCGCGACCGTGACCGGTGGCACCCTCACCAACGAGGTCGACGGATCGAGCGACGAGGCGCGCTGGTTCCCGCTCGACGACGTACCCGAGCTGCACCGCGTGAGCCTGGTCGACGTCGGGTTGCGCCTCGACGCGGCCGAGCCGCCGGAGGGGATGCTCGGCACCGGGGCCTGACACGCCACGACGGCCCCTCGGTCGGGAGGGGCCGTCGTGTGCGGATGCGACGAAGTGCCTGCGGGTGCTGCCCGCGATGAGCGCGGGCGTCACAGGTACGGCCTCGAGGTGATCGCGGCCGACAGCGCCTGCAGTTCGCGTTGCTCGCGTTCGCGTGCGTTGCGGAAGGCCAGTCGGTGCGCGTCGCGGTCGATGCCGCGCCGGTGCTCGCGTCGCCGGCTCCAGGCCAGCAGTGCGATGCCGATGCTGCGAGCGATGCGCTCCGCGGCATCCTGCGGGCTGCGCAGGCTGCGTCGCGGTGGGTGGGCGGTGAGGATCTGGCTGTTCATGATCGTTCCTTGCGTGGGGTGGTGCGGTGCGGTGGTCGGAGTGCACTCCGTCGACGGCGGTCACCGCGTCGAGCGCCGACCGCGGGTTGCGTCGGGCGCGGCCGACGGTCGTCGGAGACGCCGAAGGCGGAGCATCCCGATACGGGCAGGCGCGTCACCGACGTCGAGACGACGAGCGGGTGGCGGCGTGCTCCGGAACGGGAGCGATGCGTCGGCGAAGGGAAGCCCGACGAGGGGCCGGCGACGCGGGGCGGTGGAGCCTAGTGGGAGCGGACGACGAAGGAGGTCGCCATGTTCCCGGGAATCTTCCCGAGGACGCGCTCGTATGCTCCGATGCGGTACGTGTGCGTGCAAATCATGCTGATCACTCCTTCCTGTGCTCGAGAACCACTTCTGACGGAATCACACGCTAGCGCCGCGGAGGATTCGCGCGCAAGAGGGAATCACGTGAATTCCGGGTGCACACCGAGGGCGACGTGCGCTGCGCGCACGACGACGGGCCCGAGCACGCGGTTCGCGTCGCTCGGGCCCGGGGCGCCGGTCGGTGCCGGCGCCGTGCGTCTCAGGCTTCCTTGTCGGGGCCCGGCGTCGGCTCGTCCTCGGCGACCCACAGTTCGTCGTCGGCGCGGAACGTCTGCCAGACGGCGTACGCGATCGCACCGGCGGCGACCACGGCCGCACCGATGGCGATGTAGCCGCCGACGCCCGGACCGCTCGACTTGGGCTCCTCGTACTTCGGGTTCACCCGCGCGAGGGCGGCGCGCACGCGCTTGTCCTTCGCGACGTCGCCGATCGACATGATCGTGCCGAGCGCGCTGCCCAGCACAGGCACCATGGTGCGCTCGATCGACTTGCCGGTGTCGGTCGCGAACTTGCCGACCGCATCGACCCGCGGCCCCACGTAGGTGTCGTATCCCTGGCGCACACGCGGCGTGACCTCCTCACGGGTGAGGTGGCCGAGCTGCCGGCTGGCCTCGCGCGCGACGGTGTTCGCGCGCTCCAGTACCGCCTGCTGCTCTCCCCACAGCTGCTCCGCACTTCCGCGGAGCCGCTTGAGTTCCTTCCGGCGCTTGCGTGACAGGCTCATGTCGACCCTCCATCGTCTGCTGCAGCGAACTCCTCCATCTTGCCACCAGATCGGCCCGGATCAGGGAGTGAGTGTCGAATCGGGCATACGGGTTGACAGATTGGCCTGTGCGAGAATCGTGGACATGCCACAACACACCGCAGTCGCGACGATCACGACCAACCACGGACCCATCCAGGTCGAGCTCTACGGCAACCACGCACCGAAGACGGTGGACAACTTCGTCGGCCTCGCGACCGGCGCCAAGGAGTGGACGCACCCGGCCACGGGCCAGAAGACCACCGACCCGCTGTACGACGGCGTCGTGTTCCACCGCATCATCCCCGGCTTCATGATCCAGGGCGGCGACCCGCTCGGCCAGGGCGTCGGCGGCCCCGGCTACCAGTTCGACGACGAGATCCACCCCGAGCTCGACTTCACCGAGCCGTACGTGCTGGCCATGGCCAACGCCGGCAAGCAGATGGGGCGCGGCACGAACGGCTCGCAGTTCTTCATCACCGTCGGCCCGACCACCTGGCTGCAGGGCAAGCACACCATCTTCGGCAAGGTGACGGATGCCGCGAGCCAGGGTGTCGTCGACAAGCTCGCCGCCGTCCCCACCGACGGTCGCGACCGCCCGCTCGAGGACGTCGTGATCGAGACCATCTCCGTCGAAGCGGTCTGATCCGACGTGACCGACGCCGACCCGGGGAGCCGCTGCTACCGGCACCCCGATCGCGTGAGCTATGTGCTGTGCCAGCGCTGCGGGCGAACCATCTGCGGTGAGTGCCAGACGCAGGGCGCGGTCGGGGTGACCTGTCCCGAGTGCATGCGGGACCAGCGTCAGCAGGCGCCCCGGGTGCGTTCGCGGGTGCTCAAGCGCGCCAGCTCGGGCGCGCCGGTGGTGACGTATACCCTCATCGGCATCACGGTCGCGGTGTTCGTGCTGCAGCTCATCCCGGGGCTGGGCATCACGAATCGGCTGTACTTCACGCCGCTCGCGATGAGCGAGATCGCGTTCGAGCCGTGGCGCATGATCACGACCATGTTCGTGCACTCGACCGGCCTGATCTTCCACGTGCTGCTGAACATGTACACGCTGTGGATCTTCGGCCAGTTGCTCGAGGGACTGCTCGGCCGCGGGCGCTTCCTCGCGCTCTACTTCATCTCGGGGTTCGCGGGTTCGGTCGGCGTGATCTGGCTGTCGAATCCGAACACGGCCGTCGTCGGGGCATCCGGCGCCATCTTCGGCCTGATGGGCGCGTTCCTCGTCATCCAGCGACGGCTCGGCGGGCAGGCCACGCAGCTGCTGATCCTGGTCGGCATCAACCTCGTGATCGGGTTCGTTCCCGGGTTCAACATCGCCTGGCAGGCGCACCTCGGCGGACTCGTCGGCGGCGCGCTGGTCGGCCTGATCTTCGTGGAGACGCGCGAACGCTCGCGGCGCGGCCTGCAGATCGGCTTGCTGGTCGCACTGTCGGCGCTGCTCGTACTGCTCAGCCTGCGGTACTTCTTCTTCCCGCTGATCTGAGCTTCAGACCATCCGGCCCGAGAGTTATCCACAGGGTTCTCCACATCTGGGGAGAGTTACAGGGGTGTAATTGTCGCCCTTAAGGGGGACGCGGCCGAGTCGACCGCACAAGAGCGGGGCGGATGCCCGTCGCATCCGCCCCGCTCTTCGAGTTCGTGTCTCGCGGCCGCTATCGCCAGCGCGTCGTCATGAGGAAGCCGATGAACGCGATGCCGAACCCGACGAGGATGTTCCACGAGCCGAGGTCGGGCACCGGCCACTGACCCTGGCTCACGTAGAAGACGATGATCCACGCGAGGCCGACGAGCATGAAGCCGAACATGACCGGCTTGAACCACACCGGGTTCGGGGTCTCGTCGGAGTTGGTCTGCTCGACGCGCTCGGGCTTCGAGGAGTTCGCACGTGCCATGCGCCCGATTCTACCGTGCACGCGCGTTCGGCCGGAATCGATTGGGGGTAGGGTGATCCGGTGACGCGAGTGCTGGTGATCGACAACTACGACAGCTTCGTCTACACGCTGAACGGCTACCTGCAGGAGCTCGGCGCGGAGACGGTCGTGGTGCGCAACGACGACATCCCCGTGGCGGACCTCGCCGCGCGCATGGGCGAGTTCGACGCCGTGCTGGTGTCGCCCGGTCCGGGCAAGCCCGCCGATGCCGGCGTCTCCATCCCGGCGGTCGAGGTGGCGCTCGGCACGGGCCAGCCGCTGCTCGGCGTCTGCCTCGGGCACCAGGCCATCGCCGAGGCGTTCGGCGGCGTGGTCACGAACGCCGAAGAGCTGATGCACGGCAAGACCTCGTCGATCGTGCACGACGACAGCCCGTTCTACGACGGCGTGCCGCAGCGGTTCACCGCGACGCGCTACCACTCGCTCGCCGTGGTCGACGGCACGATCCCCGACGACCTGGTCGTCACCTCGCGCACCGAGGGCGGCGTGATCATGGGACTCCGCCACGCGAGCGCCCCGATCTTCGGCGTGCAGTTCCACCCCGAGTCGGTGCTCACCGAGGGCGGCTACCGCATGCTCGGCAACTGGCTCGAGTCGGTCGGCCTCGTGGGCGCGGCCGAGCGCGCGGTGGGCATGAGTCCGCACATGAAGTCGGCCTGAGCCGGGCGCACGTCGCGTGACGGCGAGCGGATGCCCCGGGGCATCCGCTCGATCGATCAGCCGTCGTCGCCGTCGTTCCCGTTGCCGCCGCCGTCGTTCGACGCGCCCGCGCAGTAGCGGAGCGTGACGTCGGACTTCTGCGGCACGTCCCCCGGGGCAGCGACTGCTGCACCACGGGGTCGTTCGGCTGGGCCGGGCACGAGCTGTCGGGCTGCGGCACCGGGTTCAGCTGGAGCGTGCTGCCGCGCAGCAACGAGCTCGCGGTCGACAGCGGCTGGCCCGTGAGGTCGGGGAGCGTGACGAGCCCGCTCGAGACGCGGAAGTTGACCGTCGAGCCCACCGTGACCGAGCTGCCGCCCGCCGGGTCGGTCGCGAGCACGATGTCTGCCGCGACGGTGGGGGAGTTCTCTCGCGTCTCGCTCCCGGCGGTGAGGCCGCGGCTCTCGAGCGACTCCTTCGCCTGGTCGAGCGACTGGTTGCGCAGGTCGGGCACGTCGACCACCTCGCGGCCGGTCGACACGTAGACGCGCACGACCACCTGTCCGGGCTCGACGATGGTGCCGGCTGCGGGATCGGAGCGGATGACCTGGCCCTCGGGGACGGCGTCGCTGGTCTCGGTGAGTTGCGTCGCCTGCAGGTCGAGGTCCTGCAGCACGCCCGTCGCCTCCTCGTACGACATGCCCTGGAGTGCGGGGATCTCTCGCGCGCTCGAGGGGATGTCGTCGGTGGGAGTCAGGTTGAACGCCCAGTACATGACCGCGAGCACGGTGACGACGACGGCCACGACGCCGGCCCAGATCCACAGTGCCGGCGGGCGGCGCTGGGTGCGGTCCATCGTCTCGTCCTCGGTGAGCTGGCGGAGGGCCAGTTCCGAGCTGGAGAGCGAGGTCGAAGGTGCACCGAACAGCAGCTCGGTCTCGTCGGGCTGGCGATGCACCGGCACGCGGCCGGACGCGGCCACGTCGACATCGGAGCGGAAGTCGGCAGCGGTCTGGTACCGCTGCGTGCGATCCTTGCCGAGTGCGTGCAGCACGACCGTGTCGAACGCCGGGGAGACCCGCGGGTTGATGACGCTCGGCTTGACCGGCCGCTCGCTGACGTGCTGGTACGCGACCGCCACCGGAGTCTCGCCGCGGAACGGCGGACGACCCGTGAGCATCTCGAACAGCACCACGCCCGTCGAGTAGAGGTCGGTGCGGGCATCCACCGTCTCGCCCTTCGCCTGCTCGGGCGAGAAGTACGAGGCGGTGCCGAGGATGGCGGTGGTCTGGGCCACCGTCGTCGAGGAGTCGGAGATCGCCCGGGCGATGCCGAAGTCCATCACCTTCACCTGGCCGGCGGAGGTGATCATGATGTTGCCGGGCTTGATGTCGCGGTGCACGACGCCCGCGCGGTGCGAGTACTCGAGCGCCGTGAGCACTCCGTCGATGATGCGCGCGGCCTCGGTCGGCTCGAGCGGACCCTCGCGGATGATGTCGCGCAGCAGGCGGCCCTCGACCCGCTCCATCACGATGAACGGCAGCTGCACCTCGTGGCCGGAGCCGTCGAGCACGGTCTCCTCGCCGGCGTCGAAGACGCGCACGATGGTCGGGTGGGCCATGCGCGCAGCCGACTGCGCCTCCTGCCGGAAGCGGGTGCGGAACGCCGGATCGGTGGCGAGCGACGACTTCAGCAGCTTGATGGCGACGCTGCGGCCCAGGCGGGTGTCGGTACCGGCGTGCACGTCGGACATGCCGCCGCGACCGATGAGTTCGCCGACGCGGTAGCGACCGGCCAGGAGCCGGCCGTTATCGGTCACGTGCACTCGTCTCTCCTCCGCGTCCGATCAGGGGGCGGGCGTCGAGGTCGCGGCCTGCACCGTCACCTGCGCGGGCGGCGAGAACGGCGAGTCGAGCGGACCGCAGAAGTACCGGTACGTGACCTCGAAGTCGCTGGTGCCGGCCCGAACCGTGGCCGACGTGGTGCTCGCACCGACGACCGCGTTGTTCGGGATCGAGGCGTCGCCCGTGACCGCCACCTCGTAGCCGGTCAGCGTCTGGCCGGCGGGGCAGTTCTGCCCGGGCCAGCTGACCTGCACGTCCGTGTTCGGCGCGGTGGTGGCCGGGTTCACCGTCGGCGCGGACGACGGTGCCGACGGCGCGACCGGGTCGGCGTAGTAGGTGATCGTGATCTGCGCACCCTGCTCGACGGGACCGGTGGGGTTCACCGCGTAGACGGTGCCCGCGTCGGCCGGGTCGGTCGCCGCGTTGCCCTCGACCGCGTTGACCGACATGCCGAGTGCCTCGAGGCCCGCGCGGGCGTTGTCGACCGACAGGCCGAGGTAGTCGTCCTGGTTGATCTGCACCGTGGAGTCGGTGGGCGTCGGCGTGGGGGTGTCGGTGGTCGGCGGCGGCGAGCTCGGCGGTGCGCTGGTCGACGTGCTGGGCGGCGCCTGCGCCGAGCCGTTGTTCAGGGCGAGCGCGATGATCGTGCCGATGAGCACGATCGCGAGGATCGCGATGAGCACGATCAGCGGCCACGTCCACGGGCTGCGCTTCTTCTCCTCCTCGACCGGTTCCTCCTCGCCGTCGGTCGGCGTGCCGCCCGAGGCCATGAGCACGGTCGTCGCGGCGGTGTCGCCGCTGCGCGGCATCATCATCGTGGCTGCTGCGGCGGCGCCGGCGGCACCGAGGATGGCGGGCACCGACGCGGCGGCGCCCTGCACGTCGCCGCGACGCAGTGCGGTCGCTGCGCGCGAGAGGTGGGCGGCCGACTGTGGGCGGTCGGCCGGGTTCTTCGCGATGCATGCGTAGACGAGGTTGCGGACCGGCTCGGAGACCGTCGCGGGCAGGTCCGGCGGCGTCTCGTTGATCTGCGCCATGGCGATGGCCACCTGCGACTCGCCCGTGAACGGGCGGCGGCCGGCGAGGGCCTCGTAGGCGACGATGCCGAGCGAGTAGATGTCGGTGGTGGGCGACGCCGGGTGACCGGAGGCCTGCTCGGGCGAGAGGTACTGCACCGTGCCCATGACCTGGCCGGTCGCGGTGAGCGGCACCTGGTCGGCGATGCGGGCGATGCCGAAGTCGGTGATCTTGACGCGCCCGTCGGGCGTGATGAGGAGGTTGCCGGGCTTGATGTCGCGGTGCACGAGGCCGGCGGCGTGCGCAGCGTGCAGTGCCGATGCGGTCTGCGCGACGATGTCGAGCACCTTGTCGGTGGAGAGGACGTGCTCGCGCTCGAGAATCGTGGACAGCGCCTCGCCGGGCACGAGCTCCATCACGAGGAAGGCGCTGCCCTCCTCCTCGCCGTAGTCGAAGACGTTCGCGATGCCCTCGTGGTTGACGAGCGCCGCGTGCCGCGCCTCCGCGCGGAACCGCTCGAGGAATCCGGGATCGCCGAGGTACTCGTCCTTCAGGATCTTGATCGCGACCTGACGGCCGATCACGAGGTCGGTCGCCTGCCAGACCTCGCCCATGCCGCCGATGGCGATCCTGGACTGGAGTTCGTAGCGCCCACCAAAGGTGAGCCCAGCGCTCGGTCTCATTCGTTCAGCACCGCCTCTAGTACCTGCTTCGCGATGGGTGCGGCGATGAGGTTGCCGTACCCACTCTGTCCCAATCCCCCTCCGTCTTCTACCAGCACCGTGATCGCATACTGAGGGTTGTCAGCAGGGGCGAATCCGGTGAACCAGAGGGTGTACGGGTCGTCCGTGCCGTTCTGGGCTGTGCCCGTCTTCCCCGCCACGCTGACGCCGTCTATTCTTGCATTACTCGCCGCGCCGCTCTCGACGCCGGAGATCATGATGTCAGTAAGTTGGCGCGCGGTCTGCTGGCTGACCGCACGGCCGAGTTCCATCCGCTCGAACGACTCGAGCGGGCTCAGGTCGGGCGCGATGACCGCGTCGACGACGTTCGGCCGCATCACGATGCCGCCGTTCGCGATGCCCGCCGAGACCATGGCCATCTGCAGCGGCGTCGCACGCACCTCGTACTGGCCGAATGCGCTGAGCGCGGTCTGCGCGTCGTCGAGGCCGCGCGGGTAGACGCTCGCCTCCGACTCCATCGGGATGGCGTGGGTCACGTTGAACCCGAACTTCTCGGCCTGCTCGCGGATGGCGGTGTCGCCCAGCTCGATGCCGAGCTCCGCGAACGGGATGTTGCAGGAGAGCCGGATGGCGTCGGCGATCGTGACCTCGTCGCCGCCGCCGCAACGGCCGCCGCCGGCGTTGGTGACGACCGACGTCGACCCCGGCAGCGTGAACGATCCCGGGTTCGGAAGAGTGGACTCGGGCGTATACTCGCCCGACTCGAAGGCGGCCGCCGCGACCACCAGCTTGAAGACCGAGCCCGGCGGGTTCATGTCGCCGCCGATCGCGCGGTTGAACAGCGGGTCCTGCGGGTCGGCGAGCAGCGCGTCGAAGGTCTGCTGCACCTCCGCGCCGTTGTGCACGACCATCGAGTTCGGGTCGAACGACGGCTTCGAGACCATCGCGATGATCTTGCCGGTCGCGGGCTCGGTGACGATGACCGCGCCCTGCAGGTCGCCGAGCGCATCCCACGCGGCCTGCTGGGCGACCGGGTCGATCGTGACGTCGACGGATGCCCCCTGCGGGTCCTGCCCCGTGATCAGGCGGTTCACCGAGTCGAAGAACTGCGAGCTCGACTGCCCGCTCAGGAACTCGTTCATCGCGCGTTCGATGCCGGTGGCCTCGCCGTTGACCGGGATGTAGCCCGTCACCGGCGCGTAGAGCGGGCCCTCGGTGTAGACGCGCTGGAACTTGTAGTTGTCGCCCGACGGCTCCGAGTAGGCGATCGGCGCGCCGTCGACGAGGATCGGCCCGCGCTCGACCGAGTACGACTCGTACAGCGTGCGGGAGTTGCGCGGATCGGCGTTCAACGCGTCGGCCGCGAAGTACTGGATCACGGTCGTGGACACGAGCAGCGTGCCGACCATGAGCAGGGTCAGGATCGAGACCCGCTTGAGTTCCCGGTTCATCCGTCGATCACCAGCCTCGGATGGTTGCGCACCGTGTCGGAGAGCCGCAGCAGCAGCGCGACGATGATCCAGTTCGCCACGAGCGACGAACCGCCGGCCGCGAGGAACGGCGTGGTCAGGCCGGTGAGCGGGATCACCCGCGTCACGCCGCCGACCACGATGAAGACCTGGAGGGCGACGACGAACGCGAGGCCGACGCCGAGCAGCTTGCCGAAGTCGTCCTGCCCGGCGAAGCCGATGCGGAAGCCGCGCGCGACGAGCAGCGCGTACAGCATGAAGATGGCGAACAGGCCCGCGAGCCCCAGCTCCTCGCCGAGGCTGGCGATGATGTAGTCGCTCTGCGGCACGGGCGTGATGTCGGGCCGGCCCTGGCCGAGCCCGGTGCCGATGAGGCCGCCGTTGGCCAGCCCGAACAGGCCCTGCACGAGCTGGAAGCTGCCGCCGACCGAGTCGTAGATGTCCTGGTCGAACGCGTTCAGCCAGTTGTCGAAGCGCGCGTTGACGTAGCCGAGCGTCTGGCTCGCCACGATCGCGCCGGCGAAGAACAGGCCGAGGCCGAGGAGCACCCAGGACAGGCGGCTGGTGGCGACGTAGAGCATCACGAGGAAGAGGCCGAAGTACAGCAGTGCGGTACCGAGGTCGCGCTGGAAGACGATGACCGACATCGACAGCGCCCAGACCACGAGCAGCGGCCCGAGGTCGCGGGCGCGCGGGAACCGCATGCCGAGGAACTTCGTGCCCACCATCGAGAGGCTGTCGCGGTTGCGCACCAGGTACCCGGCGAAGAACACGGCCAGCGCGATCTTCGCGATCTCACCGGGCTGGAAGGTCGCGATGTCGCCGATGCCGATCCACACGCGGGCGCCGTTGATCTCGCGGCCGAGGCCGGGCACCAGCGGCAGCAGCAGGAGCAGCACCGCCACGAGGCCCGAGAGGTAGGTGTACTTGAACAGCACGCGGTGGTTGCGCACGATCAGGATGACCGCGATCGCGGCGACGATCGCGATGGCCGACCACGCGATCTGGCGCACCGCGGCGCTGTCCCACCCCGCGTCGCCGAATGCGATGTCGATGCGGTAGATCTCGGCGATGCCGATGCCGTTGAGCACCGTGGCGATCGGCAGCAGGAAGGGGTCGGCGTCGCGCGCCACGAAGCGCATGGCCACGTGCAGGCCGATCACGAGCACCGAGAGTCCGACGCCGAGCAGGATGAGCTGCGTGTCGACCGCGCCCAGCGCGCCCAGCTGCACGAGCACGATCGCGCCCGCGTTGATGCCGCACGCGACCAGCAGCAGCGCGAGCTCGATGTTCCGCAGTTTCTGCGGGAGGTGGATGCGTCGCACGCCCGACGTCGGCGGGCCGCCGGTCGGGGGACCGCTGCGGTGGTGCCTGCCCGGTTACTCAAGGGACTCCTCCAGCCGGTCGACGACGGCCTCGGCGTCCTGGAGCGAGCCGGTGCTGATGGTCTCCTCGACGCGCTGCTGGTCGTACAACCGCAGCTCCGCGACGTCGATGTCCGCCTCGCGGTACAGCTCGCTGAGCACGATCGGCCCGACGTTCTGCTGGATGCCCTGGTAGATGGCCACCCGACCGTTCGACTCGCCCACGAAGTAGCGCGTCTGCGTCCACTGGTAGGCGAGCACCGCGAGGCCGGCGACTGCGGCGACGATGAGCAGCACGCCGACCGTCCAGGTGACGATGCGGCGCCGGCGCCGGCGCGCGTCCTCCTCGATGATCTCGTCGTAGTACTCCGCCGAGTCCGGCTCGAAGTGCGTCTCCTGCACCGGGTGCACGCGGAACGGGGTGAGCAGGAGCGAGCGCTGGCGCGCCGGCTCGGGCGTGCCGAAGGCGGGCGGTGCGGCGGCCGAGCCGACGATCTGCGGCGGGGTCGAGGGCGCGGCGGGCTCGCCGATGTCGAGCACCACGACCGTGACGTTGTCGGGGGCGCCGCCGTCGAGCGACGCCTTCACGAGCCGGTCGGCGACGGGCTTCGCGCCGGCCTCCGAGAGGAGCGCCTTGCGGATGTCCTCGAACGACACGACGCCGGACAGGCCGTCGGAGCAGAGCATCCAGCGATCGCCCGGCCGGGTGTCGAGCGTGAGGGTGTCGATCTCGGGGAGGACTCGACGTCGCCGAGCACGCGCATCAGCACCGAGCGGCGCGGATGCACCATCGCCTCCTCCTCCGTGATGCGACCCGCGTCGACGAGTCGCTGCACGAAGGTGTGGTCGGTGGAGATCTGGCTGAGCTCGCCGCCGCGGAGCAGGTAGATGCGCGAGTCGCCGATGTGGGAGATGGCGACCTGGTCGCCGTGCAGCAGCACGGCGCTCACGGTCGTGCCCATGCCGGTGAGCTCCGAGTGCTCGGCGACGGTCTCGGCGAGGCGCTGGTTCGCGCCGATCAGGCTGTCGTGGAGCGCCGCCGACGCGTCCTGCACCGACGGGTAGAGCTGGTCGGCGTCGCGGATGTACCGGGTCGCGATCGCACTGGCGACGTCGCCGCCCGCGTGCCCGCCCATGCCGTCGGCGACGACGAACAGGTGGCGGCCCGCATAGCCGGAGTCCTGGTTGTTCGACCGGACCCTCCCGACGTGCGAGACCGCGGCACTGCCCTTGACCGTCGCCATAGGGCTACCGTCGCAGCTCGAACGTGGTCGCGCCCACCTTCACGGTGGCTCCGAGCGGCACCGCAGCGGGCACGGTCACGCGGGAGCCGTTCAGGAAGGTCCCGTTCGTGGAGTCGAGGTCCTGGATCATCCACTGGTTGCTCCAGAGCATGAGCCGGGCGTGGTGGTTCGAGGTGTAGTCGTCGCGGATGATGATCGACGAGTCGCTGGAGCGGCCGATCGTGATCTCGTCTCGGCCGAGCGGGAACTCGCTGCCCGCCTTCGCGCCCGAGGTGATGACGAGCCGGCCGGCGTTGTCGGTGGTCGCGATGTCGCCGGCTCCGGCGGCGGCCGCAGCGGCGGGCGGCCGGGGCGCCTCGGTGCCGCGCGGCGGGGTCGGGGGAGTCGACTGCCCCGTGGCATCCGCCGTCTGCATCTTGCGCACGCGCTGGCCGAACAGGTCGCTGCGCAGGGCCCACACGATGGAGAACACGAAGATCCACATCAGTGCGAGGAACGACAGCTGGAGGACCAGGAGGGTGAGTTCGCTCATTCAGCGGGCCCCCAGAACCCGTTCATGTCGTGGCGCCTGGTGGGAGGGGCCCCGCCGCCGCCCGTGGCCGGGGCGGCCTGGGCGAGCACGCGGAAGACGATGCGCGATCGACCGACCGTGATGACCGAGTCGGGCTCGAGGATCGCCTCGCGCACCGGGTCGCCGTTCAGCTGCGTGCCGTTGGTCGAGCCGAGGTCGCGCACGCGCGCGCGACGGCCGTCCCACTGCACCTCGACGTGCTTGCGGCTCGCGCCCGAGTCGTCGAGCGTGATGTCGGCCTCGCTGCCGCGGCCGATGACGGTGCGGCCCTTGATGATCGGATGCCGCCTGCCGCCGATGTCGAGCACGGGGGTCCAGGCGATGTCGCCCTTGACGTTGCTCGAGTCGACCTGCACCATGCCCTCCGACAGGCCCTCGTCGGGCTCGAGGGAGATCTGGATGCCGCCGGCGAACTGGAAGCCCTGGCTGGCCGCGTGCTGCTGCACCACGTCGGTGAGTTCGTCGACGAGTGCGGGGCCGAGCGTGGACATGCGCTGCAGGTCGGCACGCGACATCCGCACCCGGAAGGTGTTCGGCACGAGCACGCGGTCGCGCGACACGACTGCGGCCTTCGTGTCGAGCTCGCGCTTCAGGGCGGCCGTGATCTCGACCGGCTGCAGCCCCGAGCGGAAGGTCTTCGCGAATGCGCCGTTGACGGCGCGTTCGAGACCCTTCTCGAAGTTGTCCAGTAGGCCCACAGGTCTCCCGATCCGCTTGTTTCCTCAGTGCATGTTAGCCGCAGCGCCTGCGCGCGCCATTCGTCAGTCGAAGCCCGTTGTGGACTCGGACTCCTCGAGGTCGACCGCGATCATGGGCATGGACGCGGTGAGCAGCGTGCCGTCCGCGCGGCGTGCTCCCTCCACGTCGCGCATGTTCGGCATGCCGTAGTGGCGCGGGCCCTGGCCGTCGAGGGCGACCGTCACGGGTTCGCCGTCGCGCACCACCACCTGCTCGCCGCGCACCGAGAATTGCGCCTCGGTGCCGGCCTCGACCGTGAAGGTCATGGCGGTCGGCTCGAGCTCGACGCGCACGCGCGTCTCCCGGATGGTGAGGCGGAAGATCAGGCGATCCCAGTCGTCGGGCAGGCGCGGGTCGAACGTGAAGACGCCGTTGTGGTCGCGGAACCCGCCGAAGCCGTAGACGAGCGAGCTCCAGACGCCGCCGGTCGACGCGACGTGCACGCCGTCCTGGGCGTTGTGGTGCAGGTCGGCGAGGTCGACGAACAGCGCCGCGCGGAAGTACCGCATCGACAGCTCGTGGTACCCGACCTCCGACGCGATGATCGACTGCACCACCGCCGACAGCGTCGAGTCGCCCGTGGTCAGCGGGTCGTAGTACTCGAAGTTCGCCTGCTTCTCCTCCGTCGAGAACTGGTCGCCCTGGAGCAGCAGCGCGAGCACGACGTCGGCCTGCTTCAGCACCTGGAACCGGTAGATGACGAGCGGGTGGTAGTGCAGCAGCAGCGGGCGACGGCTCGCGGGCGTCGACTCGAGGTCCCACAGCTCCTTCTCGAGGAACGCGGAGTCCTGCGGGTGCACGCCGAGCTGCTCGTCGAACGGGATGAACATGTGGTCGGCCGCGCGCCGCCACTCGTCGGCCTCGTCGGGGTGCAGGTCGAGTCGGTCGACCGCGCGCGCGTAGGCCGCCGGGGCGCGCCGGCGCAGCTCGTCGACGGCGATGGCGGCCGCCTTCAGGTTCCCCTTGGCCATGACGTTCGTGTACAGGTTGTCGTTCACGACGGTCGTGTACTCGTCGGGCCCGGTGACGCCGTGGATGTGGAACACCTCGACCGAGTTCGAGCGCCAGAACCCGAGGTCCTCCCACATGCGCGCCGTCTCGACGAGCACGTCGATCGCGCCGCGGGCCACGAAGTCCTCGTCGCCGGTCGCCGCCACGTACTGCACGAGCGCATACGAGATGTCGGCGTCGATGTGGTACTGCGCCGTGCCCGCCGCGTAGTACGCGCTCGACTCGAGGCCGTTGATGGTGCGCCACGGGAAGAGCGCGCCGCGCTGGTTGAGCTCCGTGGCACGGGCGCGCGCCGGCTCCAGCATCCGCTGCCGGAATCGCAGCACGTTGCGCGCCGTGTTGGGTGCCGTATAGGAGAGGAACGGCATGACGTAGACCTCGGAGTCCCAGAAGTAGTGACCGCCGTAGCCCGACCCCGAGACGCCCTTCGCCGCGACGCCGCCGCCGTCGGTGCGGGCCGTGGCCTGGGCGAGCTGGAACAGGTTCCAGCGGGTCGCCTGCTGCAGGGTCGGATGCCCCGGGATCTCGACGTCCGTGTTCGTCCAGTAGTCGTCGAGCCAGGCCTCCTGCTGCCGCAGCAGTTCCTCGACGCCGACCTCTGCCGCCCGGTCGAGGGTGCGGTCGCACCGGTCGGCGAGCTCGCGCACGGGCACCGACGCGGCGGTGTGGTACGTGAACAGCTTGGTGATGCGGATCGGCTTCCCCTGCTCGGCGCGCATGCGGTAGACGTGCTTCGCGAGGTCGTCCTCGATCGTGGTCGTCTCGTCGAACGGGTTCTCGGTCTCGATGCGGTGCTCGGTGCCCGCGACCACCGTCATGCCCGAGTTCGTGCAGCGGTAACCGAGCAGGTAGCGGCCGTCGCGCTCGCGCTTCAAGCGGGGCTGCAGCACGCGCTCGGTGAACTGCTCGGCCTTGCGCGGGTCGAACGCCTCGACCGACTCCTGCACGCCCGAGCGGTACTCGTCGCGGCCGTCCTGCCGGTTCAGCATCTGGCTGGAGATGGTCACGGCGGCGTCCGCGTCGAGCAGTTCGACCTCGTACTCGATGACGCCGAGGTGGCGATCGGTGAACGACACCATGCGGCGGGAGCTGATCTGCACGCGCTTGCCCGACGGGGTGCGCCACTCGAGCGACCGGCTCAGCGTGCCGGTGCGGAAGTCGAGCCGCCGCTCGTAGCTCATGAGCTCGGCGTTGGTGAGCACGAGCGGCTCGTCGTCGACGTACAGCCGGATCGTCTTCGCGTCGGGGGCGTTCACGATGGTCTGCCCCACGCGGGCGAAGCCGAACGCCTCCTCCGCGTGCCGGATCGGCCAGGTCTCGTGGAAGCCGTTGATGAACGTGCCGTGCACGTGCCCGTCGCGACCCTCGTCGACGTTGCCGCGGAGGCCCAGGTAGCCGTTGCCCACGGCGAACATCGTCTCGGTCGTGCCGATGTCGTCGGCCGAGAACTCGGTCTCGACGAGGGCCCAGTCGTCGACGGGGAACCGGTTGCGGTTCAGCGGGTCGTGGTCGGCGAACCTCATGATCCGGCCTTTCGGTGGTGCTGGGGGAGCAGGGGGATGAGTTCGTCGAGCTCGAACACGACGAGGTCGGCGCCGAGCCGGCGCAGGTTCTCGTGGCCGGCGCCGCGGTCGACGCCCACGACGAGTCCGAAGTCGCCTGCGGCGCCCGCCTGCACGCCGGACTCGGCGTCCTCGACGACCACGCACGCGGTCGTCGGCAGGCCGAGCAGCTCGGCGCCGTACTCGTAGGTGTCGGGTGCCGGCTTGCCGGGGATGCCGTGCTCGGCGGCGACACCGCCGTGCACGACGACCTCGAAGCGGTCGGCGAGGCCCGCGGTCGCGAGCACCGAGGGGGCGTTCTTCGAGCTGGAGACGACCGCGACCTCGGCGTCGGTCGCCGCGACCGCGTCGAGGAACGCGACGCTGGCGGGGTACGCCTCCACGCCGTCCTCGGCGAGCGACTCGTTGAACGCGTCGTTCTTGCGGTTGCCCAGTCCGCACACGGTCTCGGCGGTCGGCGGGTCGTCGGGCGTGCCCTCGGGCAGCGTGATGCCGCGACTCGCGAGCAGGCTCCGCACGCCGTCGTAGCGCGGCTTGCCGTCGATGTAGGCGAAGTAGTCGGCGGTCTCGTACGGCTTCACGCCGCGCGACTCGAGGAACGGGGCGAACAACCGCGCCCACGCATGCATGTGCACCTCGGCCGTCGGCGTGAGCACGCCGTCGAGGTCGAAGAGCCAGCCGCGGATGCCCGTGAGATCGGGCCGAGCGATGGAGTCGTCCGTCGTCGCCACTGCAGATCCTCTCGATGGGGGTGGGGGTGCGAACGGCGTCGTTCCCTGTCCACTCGATGCTAGGGGGCGGATGCCGCGAGCGCATCGGTTTTCGCTCGGTGGGCGTCAGCGCCCCGAATGGCGTGGGGGCCGACGAAGTGTTAGTCTCTGTTGGCTGGTGCGCCATGTGTGCGTGCCGGTAGTGAGCGCAAGTGGCGGAATAGGCAGACGCGCACGGTTCAGGTCCGTGTGCCCGAGAGGGCGTGGGGGTTCAACTCCCCCTTGCGCACCAGATGAGAAGGCCCGGGGCGGATGCTCCGGGCCTTCGTCGTTCCCGCCCCGCGGAACCTCGAGTCGTCATGAAGTGCCGCTATCGCGTGGGCGATACCGACACTTCATGACGACTCGGCGGCAGGGGTGGGCGTCACCACTGGAAGAAGTAGAGGTGCTGCAGGGTGATCGCCAGTGCGAGCTGGATCGCCAGGGCCGGCCGCACCCAGGCGCGCGGCAGCAGGGCGGTGCCGACCAGCAGCCAGGGCACGAACGGCAGCCAGATGCGCTCGACCTCGGCCTTGCTCATCTGCGAGAGGTCGGCGATGAGCACGGTGGCGGCGGCGGCGAGGGTGAGCACCACGACGACCTCGACCGGGCGGCTCCAGGTGCGCCACGCGCGCACGCGCGCGGCGGCGAGGGCGACGGATGCTCCTGCCACGAGGCCCGCGCTGCAGGCGAGCGCGGCGAGGTCGCCCCAGATCCAGTACGACGCCGGGCGTCGGCTCGCGATGCCGTCCCAGTAGCGGTCGACGAGCACGGGGTACGCCTCCCACCATGCGAAGCCGGCGGCGGCGAAGATCAGCACGGGCATGAGTGCGGCGCCCGCCGCCCAGGGGAGCGGCTTCCAGTCGCGGCCGATCACGAGCACGGCGAGAGCGAGCAGGCCCATGAGCACGAGGCCGTACGAGAGCAGCACGCCGTAGCCGAGGAGGAGGCCCGCGCCGATCGCCCACGCGGCGGTGGCCGCGTGGCTCGCCGCCCGGGTCGCGTAGGCGAGCAGGCACAGACCCCACGCGGTGACCGCGGCGAAGAGTGCATCGCCCGAGACGCCCATCCAGATCGCCGACGGGCCGAGCACGAGGAACGGGGCGGCGCGGCGCGCGGCGACCTCGGCGCCGAAGCGGCGCATCGTGAGCATGACCGCGAGCGGGATCGTCGCGGCGAGTCCGAGCACGATCCAGCCGGCCGCCGCTCCCGAGCCGAGTCCGATGCGCACGAGGCCGACGAAGACGACCAGCGCGCCGGCGGGGTGGCCGGCGATGTGCACGGGCCAGTTGTCGGGATGGCTGCGGGGAATGCGCTCGATGAACTCCTCGAGGGTCGCCCCCAGGTCGGTCACCTCCCGCGCCGTGGGCAGGTACTCGATGTCGGCGTCGAGCACCGCGGCGATGCCGTCGAACCCGTCGACGAGCGCGAGCATCGCGAGCCACGCCGCTCCGCTGACGAACGCGGCGAGGAGCAGCCACCCCCAGCGCAGCCGCATCGCGAGCGGTGCCGCGCCGACGAGGGCGAGCACCGCGATCGCGATGGCCGGCGCGCTGCCCGGCCCGAACCGCGGATCCCAGAAGCCGTGCAGGGGCGGTCCGCCCTTGACCACGACGTCCCATCCGGTCCAGAGGGGAATGAGCACGGATGCCGCGACGAGCGCGGCGGCGGCCGCGATGCCCATCCAGGTGAGGCGGTGCGCGCGCCGGGCCGGGCCGACCAGGTCGTCCACCGGGGCATCCGCTCGCCTCGCCTCGGGCCCCGGAGTCGTCATGGCTCGACCCTACGGCCGGCGCGGCGCGGCGCGGGAGGGTCGTTCGGGTTTCGTCACATCCGTACTCGTGGCCGCCGCCGCGGTTCACGGAACGGTGCGTACCGTTACCATTCCCTGCATGGGTGAACGCGGTCCGTACGCCAAGGGCCTGGCGAAGCGCGAGGAGATCCTCGACGTCGCCATCGAGCTCTACGCGCGCACCGGGTACGACCGGCTGTCGGTGCGGGAGATCGCCCGCGAGGTCGGGCTGAGCCAGGCCGGGCTGCTGTACCACTTCGCCAACAAGGAGGAGTTGTTCCTCGAGGTGCTGCGGCGTCGAGACTCCGCCACCGCGGCGCCCGACGAGCGCGACCGGAGCCACTCCGCCGAACGACTCCGCCGCGTCGTGCGCGAGAATCCGTCCGATCCGAACCTCATGCGCCTGTTCGTGTCGATGTCGGCCGAGGCTGCGCAGACCGACAGCGAGACGCGCGGCTGGTTCACCGAACGGTACGCCCGGCTGCTCGGGCGCATCGCCGACGACATCCGCGAGCACCAGGAACGCGGCGAGATCCGCGACGACATCGACGCGGCCGACATCGCATCCTCCTCATCGCCGCGGCCGACGGCCTCCAGATCCAGTGGCTGCTCGACCCCGACAACGTCGACATGTCCGACCGGTTCGAGCGGCTCTGGGGCATGCTCTCCACCCCGTGACGACGCGTGGCCGCGGGTTCCCCCGCGGCCACGCGTGTCTAGCGTCGATCAGGTCATGCGACCCCGATCAGCGTTCGACCGGGATGCCTCCCTCCGCGCGGAGCAGCGCCTGCAGCTGCTCGGCGATCTCGGTGAGCTCCGCCTTGGCCTCGTCGGACGCCCGCTTCGCGTTCGCGTTCCCGATCTGGTTGAGGAAGGAGCGCAGCGCGCTGTCGGCCGCCTGGGCCTTGCCCTCGGCGGAGGCCTCGCGGGCCTTGCCGATGAACTTCACCAGGTTCTCCGCGAGCTGCTCCGACAGGTCGCCCGAGGCGAGCTGCGCCTCGACGGCCGCCTCGAGAGCCGCGTAGCCCTCGGCCGCTGCCACGAACGTGAACCGGCCGGCGCCCACGGAGTACACCGCGAACTCGCCGTCGATGCGCTCGAAGGTCGCACGGTTCGGGGTCAGCACGGCCTGGTCGCCGTCGGTCGGCACCCAGACCTCGGCCGTGGTGTTGGCGGGCACCTCGACGGTGAGGGTGAACGCCTCGTCCGTCGTGTCCCAACGGCTCGCGGCGAGGCCGCGCGGCGTCTCGAAGCTGCCCTCGACCCAGGTCAGGTCGCCGGCGGGCTGGGGCTTGAAGACCAGCTCGTCGTACGCGACCGAACCCGGTGCGCGGTCGATGCCGACGAGGCCCGTCTGGAACCACTCCACGATCTGCGCGAGGATCATGTGGTTCTTCGAGCTCCCACGGTTCCAGCGCTCGCCGATGGTGGTGAACCCGTCGGGGTTCGCCGTCGTCGACTCCATGAAGTAGCCGTAGCCCGGCTCGGTGTCGGTGTGGACCGCGTCGAAGAGCACCTCGCCGTTGCCCGAGTCCGTCAGCTGACGCACCACGGCGGCCAGGCCGATCGTGCCCGCGCTGAAGTGCGGGCCGTCGTCCGGCCCGAACGCCTTCACGTTCTCGACCAGCGCCTCGGTCACCGACTCGCGGTACTCGTCCGGCACGATGCCGGCGTCGAGCGCGATGGCCTGCGCCGTCTGCGTGGCACCCGACAGGTCGGACGGGTCCGACATGCCGTTCGACGTGTAGTAGCCGACATCCGTGTTCAGGAAGTTGGCGTTGAACGCCGCCTCGATGTCCTCGGCCAGCTGCGCGTACTCGACGGCGTCCTCCGGGTGACCCGTGAGCTCCGCCATCATGGCCATCTTGGTCATCATGACGTAGTAGCCCCAGGTGCCCGAGATCTTCCCGTCGGTCTGCTCGACCGACACCCAGTCGGAGAGTGCGGCGTCGACGACATGCTGCTCGTCGCCGGTGCCGACCTTCTCGCGGCGGATGTAGTCGACGAAGTCGACCATCCGGTCGTAGTACCGCGTCATCGTCTCGGTGTCGCCGTAGTACTCGTACAGGAAGGCCGGGACCAGGATGATGCCGTTGCCCCAGTTGATCTCGTCGCCGAAGCGCCCGGTGTAGCCCCAGTCGTGGACCGGGGTCTTGAGCGCGACGTTGCCGAACATCGAGGTGTCCGCGATGGACTGGCCCTCCACCAGGTGGTGCTCGGTGGTGCGCATGTAGGCGTCGAAGTCGAACAGGCGGTGGAAGCCGTCCATCGGCATGGTGTAGTCGGCCGGGTAGGACTGCTTCTCACGCCCGGGGCAGTCGGTGAACGTCGACATGACCTGGGTGGCCATCGAGTAGTACACCATCTTGTCGATGCGGTTGATCCGCTCGCTCGACGAGTCGAACGATCCGACGTCGGGCGTGCCCGCCTGGAGGCGCACCGCGGTCACGATGTCCTCGTCGGGCGTGAAGTCCTCCGGGAGGCCCTCGATCTGCACCCACTGCTGCCCGAAGTAGTTGAACTTCGGCGCGTGCTGCTCGCCACCGTCGAGACCGGCGGTGATGTAGCTGTTGAAGATGTCACGACCACGGCCGCCGACACCCAACGAGCCCTGGTTGACGGTGCCGTCCTCGTTGAGGCTCTCCGCGGGCTTGACCTTGACGATCGTGCCCTCCGGGAGCTCCGGCAGGTTCAGCTCGGGCCATCCGGCGTGGTTCTGTCCGAAGTCGAACACCCAGGTTCCCGGTGCCGGGTTGGTGATCTCCTGCGGGGTGAACCGCTCGGCCTCGTAGATGCCCTCGCCGGCACGCGCGACGAGCTTCGTCGCGAGGTTCGGCGGCGGCGCGATGCCGGCCGACGCCCAGTTCACGTTCGCACCGTTACGACGCGTCGCCGCGTCGGTCAGGTCGGCGCCCGGCTCGTTCCAGCCCGGCTGCACGCGACGTGCGTCGAAGTCCTCGCCGGCGAACCAGGCGTCGGTCACGAGCGCACCGGATGCGGCTCGCCAGTCGCGGTCCGTCACGATGACGTCGCTCGTGCCATCCGTGTACGACACCTCGATGCGGCCGATCAGTCGCGGCGTCACCGCCGCACCGGCACTGGGGTCGGATGCCGCGATGTTGTTGCCCGAGGCCGTCACGAGCGCGCCGGTGTCGTGCGCCGCGTCGAGCCCGGGCTCGAACGAGATGCCGGTGCCGTCCGCTCCCGCGGTGCCGATCTCCGTGATCACGCGCGACTCGAGGCGGTCGCCGCCGTCGCCGGTGTCGATGTTGATCGTGCCGCCGACGTGGTAGTTGGACACGCTGTTCAGGAGCACGGTGGTGGCGCCTGCCTCGACGCCGGCCACGAGCTCGCCGCTGCCCTTGATCTGGCTCTGCCACCAGGCGTAGGGCGAGGTGCGGCCGACCTCCTCGTTGTGGATCGAGCGCCGGACGTAGGCGGTGCCGTTGCCCAGCTCGACGCCGACGGCGTTCGCGCCGGTCTCGAGTTCCGAGGTGATGTCGTACGCGCGGTACTCGGTCGACAACTGGTAGTTCGTGTTGCCGGGGGCCATGTGCTCGTCGGTGACGGGCTCGCCGTTGACCGTCGCGTAGTGCATGCCCGCGCCGGAGAGGTAGAACACGGCCTGTGCGACGTCCTTGCCCTCATCGAGCTCGAACTGCCGCGCGAAGATCGGGAGCGGGTCCTCGGGAGCGCGCCCGGCCTGCTCGATCCAGCGGGCGGCACCCCAGTCGGACTGCTCGAGGAGCCCGATCTGGAAGGTCGACGGGTCGCTCCACTCGGAGGGGTTGCCGAAGGCGTCCCAGACCCGCACGCGCCAGGCGACCGTGTCGCGGGACTCGAGCGACTCGGGCGCGCCGTAGAACTGACGCTGGTCGTCGGAGACGACCTTGTCGGAGTCCCAGAGCAGGTCGCCGGCTTCGAGGCCCGCCACGGAGTGGGCCGCCTGCACCTGGTAGGCGGTCTGGGTGTCGAGTGCGCAGCCGCCCGACACCGAACCGTCGAAGCAGGGATTGCCGGCCTCGTCCTCGGCCGTCATCTTCCAGCTGAAGGTCGGTCGCGGGCTGCCGAGGTCGATCGGCTGGTCCGACCGGCCGTCGACGCTCAGGCCCTCGACCGAGACGGGGAACTTGGACGGGCCTTCCGCGGCGACCGCGGCGACGGCGCCCAGCGGGGCGCAGAGCCCGACGACCGCGGCCGCGACGAGCGACGCCTTCATCGACTTCCTCATCGCTCGATCACCGCCCCGCAGCTTCGCCGTTCGGCTGTTCGTGCACACGCGGTGCGTGTGGCGGCGAGTGGTGGCAGGAACATGTCTGGCACTCCTTCGTGGCGGACGGATGAGGGTGGTTGAACACCGACTGAATGGATTCAAGTGCGGCAGGCGCCACGCTGTCACAGAAGCCGGGGGCGTCAATACCTGTTAATGAGTGGAATTGAAATTCCATGAAACGCATGCGTCGCAGTCGCGGCGAGTGAGCGATGTCGTGGTTGGACCGATGGGAGGCGAGGCCCTCGCACGGCGCACGCAGTCGCGCCGCGGGCCTGAACGCGTTCACCCGGGCCTGAACGCGTTCATGAGATCGCTCCCACCCGCACGCCGCCGCGGATGACGCTCGGCGTGTCAGGCGCCCCGGCCGAGGCCGGCCTCGCGGGCGGCGACGATCGCCTGGGCGCGGTCGGATACGCGCAGCTTGGCGAAGATGTTCGAGATGTGGTTGCTCACGGTCTTCGTCGAGACCTGCAGCCGATGGGCGATGCCGGCGTTGTCGCGGCCCTCGGCGATGAGGTCGAGCACCTCCCGCTCGCGGTCGGTGAGCTCGGGGAACGCCGTGACGGTCGGCCCCGTGGCATCCGCGTGCCGGAAGAAGGCGGTGAGCTGCTGCGCGACCGCCGGCCCGAAGAGCGCCTCGCCGCGGGCGGCGGCCCGCACCGTGCGGAGGACGTCGCCGGTGTCGGCGCCCTTGAGCACGTAGCCCCGCGCGCCCGCGCACATGGCGGCGAACAGCGAGTCGTCGTCCTCGAGCATGGTGAGCATCACGACCGCCGTGTCGGCGTGGTCGGCGGTGATGCGCCGGGTCGCCTCGATGCCGTTCATGTCGGGCATCATGATGTCCATCAGCACCACGTCGGGGTGCAGCTCCTCGACCCGCGCGATCGCCTCGGCGCCGGTCTCCGCGCTGCCGACGACCTCCGTGTCGTCGGCGCGGCCGATGAGCGCGGTCAGTCCCTCGCGGAAGAGGCGGTGGTCGTCGACGACGAGCACGCGCACGGCGGGCGATGCGCTCAGCGGGGCATCCGTTCGCGAATCGGTCATGCGGTCGCTCCGGGTGCGGTGCGCGCCGACTCGGGCTCGGCGGGTACGACACGGGCGGATGCCACGGGCGCACCGCGCACCGGTAGGACGGCGACGACCTCGACGCCGGGGCCGTCGCGCAGCTCGAAGCTGCCGCCGAGCTCCTCGGCGCGCTCGCGCATGGTGCGCAGGCCGAGGCCCGGCTCGCCGCCCGACGGTTCGCCGGCGGCAAGGCCCCTGCCGTCGTCGACCACCGCGAGTACCAGCTCGTCCCCGCCGGCCGCGAGCGTGACCGTGCATTGCGTCGCGTGCGCGTGCCGGATGGCGTTCGTGATCGCCTCGCGGGCGATGTGGTAGCCGGCGACCTCGACGGCGGCGGGCACCGGCGGCAGGGGATCGGGGGTCGCCGTGACGCGCACCCGGATGCGACCCGAGCCGTCGAGCTGTGCCGCATGGGCACGGAGCGCACCGGCCAGGCCGAGCTCGTCGAGTGTGGGCGGGCGCAGCGCATGCACGAGGCGGCGCACGTCGGCGACCAGCTCGCGGTTGTGCGCCTTGAGCGCTGCGACGACCTCGGCCGCACCCTCGGGATCGCTGCCGACGCGGTCGAGGATCTCGTCGAGCTGGAACGTCTGCGCCGCGAGCGACGGGCCGAGGCCGTCGTGGAGGTCGCGGCGGATGCGGCGGCGCTCCTCCTCGCGGGCGAGCACGAGCCGTTCGCGCGACGCGCGCAGGTCGGCCGTGAGTCGCACGGTGCGGGCGACGGATGCCGCGGGGCCGGCGACGTCCGCGAGCAGCGCGAGGTCTCCATCGGAGAGTGGTTCGCGTGCCGACCGCGGTGCCGCGAGCAGCCGGCCGACGAGCTCGCCCCGGTCGCGCAGGGGCACGGACGCGCCCGTGCCGGGCCGAGGGGAGTGCCGTGCGCGGCCTGCACCGACCAGGCGCCGTCGTGCTCGAGTTCGATCGCGACTCCCGGCAGCTTGAGCGACTCCGCGACCGTGTCGACGAGGGTCTGCAGCGTCTCCTCGGGTGTGCCCGCCTCCGAGAGCAGGCGGCCGAGCTCGGCCATCACGGCGTACGGGTCGTCCCGGCGGCCGAACATCACCCGGTTGACCGCGCGCTGGAGGGCGTCGCGCAGCGGGGCCACGCCGATCGCGACGAGCACGGTCGCGGCGAGGGCGAGCGTCGGTTGCTCGAGCGGCACGAGTGCGCCGACGCCGACGACCAGCACGACGTAGACCGCGGTGATCGCGAGCGTGAGCGTGCCGTAGACCACGGTGCGGTTGACGACGAGGTCGATCGCGTGCAGGCGGAAGCGCAGCACCGCGATGCCCCACGCGACGGCGAGGCCGACCAGCGCGACCGCGCCGACGACGTCGAGCGCCGGGGCGATGCCGAGGTCGACGCCGAAGACGTTGAACGCCACCGAGTCGAGCACCTCGTTGGCGAACACGGCGAGCAGCACGAGCGCGAACGCGAACACCACCCAGGCGAGCTGCTGCCGGGTCTCACGGCGGTCGGCGCGGCGCCAGCGGGCGACCAGGCTGCCGAACGACACGACGACGGTCGCGGCGACCAGCAGCAGCCAGGGGAGCCCGATCGTGATCTCGATGACCTCGGCCGGGAGCACGATGACCCCGAGCGGGTTGGCCGGCGGATCGACGAGCGCGAACATGAGGTTCTCGCTCGGACGCGCGACGAACGCGAACCAGGCGATGTAAGCGAGCCAGCCGACCGCCACGGCCGCGACGGCGCGGCCCCAGCCGGGCGAGGGCGCCGTGCCGTCGGGGAAGAGGGACGGCAGCAGCAGGCCGCCGAGCAGGAACGTGATCGGGAAGAGATCCTGCACCCACACGGCCGCAGCCGCGAACGGCAGGTCGCCGGGCACCGCGAGGAGCGCGTAGTACCCGGCCGCGGTCACGACGGTGGCGCTCGCGCCGTACGCGAGCATGAGCCACCCGTATCGGATGGGGCCACCTCGGAGTACGACGAGCACCCCGACGGTCGCCAGCGTGAGGGCGAACAGCGACCCGGCGGCATCCGTCAGCGCGAACTGACCCTGGAGCAGGCTGTCGGGACCCGCCATCGCGAACAGGACCCACGCGGTCAGCCAGGCCGCGACGGCCAGCAGCCACACCGCGGCAGCGGCGACGGTGGCGGGCGTCGAACCCCGGCGCAGCGCGGAACCCGGCTGCGTCATCGAGCTCGTCTCGGCCACCGTCGCCTCCGGCGATTGGACTGCTGCTGCCATTATGCCGTTGCGCGTTCGTGCGCGGTGCGGCGCACGACCAGGACCGCGAAACCCGCCGCCCACGCGATGGCGAGCACGGCCCAGACGGTGCCGAGGCCCGATGCGGCGCCCGCGAAGGCGAGCGAGTGCGCCGCGAAGAGCGCGGTGCCGCCGACGGCGATCCACGCCGGGAGCTTCCAGCCGTCGGCGCGCGAGGCGCCGATGACCGCGGCTGCGATGAGCGTGATGCCCATGAGCGCGGCGGTCGCCCAGTGCTCGGGCAGGACGTGCGGGTCGCCGGCGGATGCCGTGAGCTGGCGCACCGAGTTCACGACCGCGTAGACGGCCCACGGCACGCCCGCGACGACGGCGCCGATCGCCATCGACCCGTCGAACCCGGTCGGCCCCAGCAGGTCGCGCGCCCTGGGGTGGAACACGGCGAGCAGCGCGATCGGCACGACCAGCAGGCCCTCCTCGACGACCCACTCGGTGAGCGTGCCCGAGAAGGCGTAGACGACGGCCGAGCCGAGGGCGATCGCGATGAGCAACTGCATCGAACCGACGCGCCGCTCGGGCCGGCGCCACTGCGCGAAGGCCGGGAGCACCGCCGCCCACGACATCACGCCGATGGCCATGTAGTGAGATCGGTGCGCCTCGAACGCGGCGACGTCGTCGGGGGTCGCGTCGGGATCCTCCTCGCCGACCACGCCGGCGATCACCTCCGGCGGCAGCCACATGAGTGCGACCTCCATGAGGCCGAAGACGTTGCGGGCCAGGAGCCAGAGCGGCACCAGGATCACGAGCACCAGGAACGTGATGCGCCGTGGCCTCGACTGCTGCGGCGCGGGGCGTGTTGCGGGGCTCTGCGTGTGCATGATGCACGTCCTCTCGTCGGTGTGGTGCGAACGTACGGCCGCGGTGTTCCCGGGCGCATGGGTGCGCGCTCCCAGCGAGCCGGGATTCCCGCGGAGCGCACCCGGATGCGGAGACCGCGGGCGACATGCCGCGCGTCGGGAGCGGCACGCCGGGCGGGGGCGGAGATCTCCGCACTCGGGCGCACAGCGGGGTTCGGTATCGTCGCGGGCACGGCCGAGGGAGCGGATCGGGGGTCGGGATGGTCGGGGACGCACGACGTGACGCGTGGCGCTACCGGGTCGATCGGGCAGCCGAGGAGTTCCTGCGCGAGCGCGACGGCGCCGGCGTCGAGGAGCAGGGCGGGTCGGATGCCACAGGGCCGACCGCCGACTCGAGCGCCGCGCGTGCATCCGACGAGTCCGCGCGCGTGCCGACGGCGACCGAGCGAGCGGCCTACGTCGAGACCGCGATCCAGCAGGCGATGCGGCGCGGCGAGTTCGACGACCTGCCCGGTTCGGGCAAGCCGCTCGAGGGGCTCGACGGACGGCACGACCCCGACTGGTGGATCCGGCGGAAGATCGAGCGCGAGCAGCTCGGTGGCCTCGGGCCGCCCGCGCTCACCTTGCGTGTGGAGGACGAGCAGCTCGTCGACCGTCTCGACGGCATGCAGCGGGAGCACGCCGTGCGCGAGGCGCTCGAGGACTTCAACCGGCGCGTGATCGAGGCCCGGCGGCAGCTGCTCGGTGGGCCGCCGGTGGTGACCCCGACCCGCGACGTCGACGCGGAGGTGGCGGCGTGGCGCGCGCGGCGTGAGGAGCGTCGGCGCGCGGTCGAGGCGGCCGAGCAGGCACGGCGCGCGGAAGAGGCCGAGGAACGTCGACGTTCGGCGATGTTCCGGAGGTGGCTGCGGCCGAGGGACTGACGGTCGCCGGGCGGTGCGTCAGGGCAGGTGCGCGATGAGCGCCGCATCCGTGTGCTCGACGCGGAGCGCGGTGTAGTCGGGGATGCGGGGGAGGCCGAGCCGGTCGGCGGTCTCGCTCGGCGCGTCGCCGATCACCACGACCTGTGCGCCAGAGGCGACGCCCGCGCGGATGCCCGCCTCGGCGTCCTCGAAGACGAGGCAGTCGGATGCCGCGACGCCGAGCTGCTCCGCCGCGCGGAGGTAGGGCTCGGGGTCGGGCTTGCCCTGCGAGACCGACTCGGCGGTGACGATCACCGCGGGAATCGGGAGGCCGACGCCGGCCATGCGCTTCTCGGTCAGGGGCCGGGCCGCGCTCGTGACCAGGGCCCAGCGGCCGTGCGGCAGCGAGTCCAGCAGGTCGCGCGCGCCGGCGATCGCCGTGACGCCCTCGGTGTCGTCGTACTCGATCCTGCTCAGGTCGGCGACGACCTCGTCGATGTCGGTGCCGTGCGGCGCGTACTTCCGTGCGGTCTCCACCATGCGGATGCCGTGCGAGGTCGCGAGGATCTCGGCGACGTCGAGGTCGAACCGCCGGGCGAACTCGGCCCAGATGCGCTCGACGACCGGATGCGAGTCGACGAGCGTGCCGTCCATGTCGAACAGGATCGCGCGGGCGGAGATGGTGCGTGTCACCCCTCCATGTTCGCAGGCGAGCCGTCGGCGTGGTGACGGCGCTCGAGCGCGGCGCCCTCGACGTCGACGTTCGGGATGATGCGGTCGAGCCACTTCGGCAGCCACCACGCCGAGCGGCCGAGCAGGTGCATGACCGCGGGCATGAGCAGCATGCGCACGACGAACGCGTCGAGCAGGATGCCGATCGCGAGGCCGAAGCCGATCGAGCGGATCATGACCGACTCGGCGAAGATGAACCCGCCGAACACCGAGATCATGATGAGGCCCGCCGCGGTCACGACCGAGCGGCCGGCGCGGAAGCCCTTCATCACCGCGAGGCGCGCCAGCGTGCCGTGCACGTACGACTCGCGCATGCCCGAGGCGAGGAACAGCTGGTAGTCCATCGCGAGCCCGAACAGGATGCCGACGAGGATCACCGGCAGGAAGCTCAGGATCGGGCCGGTCGAGTGCAGGCCGATGAGCTCGGCGCCCCAGCCCCACTGGAACACCGCCACGGTCGCGCCGTAGGTGGCGAACAGCGAGAGGATGAACCCGCCCGTCGCGATGAGCGGCACGAGCAGCGACCGGAACACCACGATCATGATCAGCAGCGAGAGCCCGACGACCACCGTGAGGTAGAGCGGCAGCACGTCGTTCAGGTTCTCGGAGATGTCGATGTTGATCGCGGCCTGGCCGGCGACGCCGAGCGTGTACTCGCCGTCGATCGGCGGCAACTCGCGCAGGTCGCGCACGAGCTGGTCGGTCGACACCGAGTTCGGACCCTCCTCGGGCACGACCTGGAACGCGGCGAGCGTGCCGTCGTCGGAGATCGCGATCGGGGCGACGGCGACGACCGCGTCCTGCTCGGCGATCGCGGTCGCGATGTCGAGCTGCGCCTGCAGCTGCTCGGCGTCGTCCTGCCCGCCCGGCAGCTCGGCCGTGACCAGCAGCGGGCCGTTCGCACCCTCGCCGAACGCCTCGGCGGTCAGCACGTGTGCGATGTAGCCGGGCGTCTCCTCGGGCTCGCTCGAGCCGTCGGGCAGGCCCACGCGCATCGACAGTGCCGGGATCGCCACGACGAGCAGCGCCACGATGGTGCCCAGCATGGTGAGCACCGCGCGCCAGTTGCCCATGGGCTTCGCCGTCGTGTCCTCGTGGTGCACCGTGCCGACCGCCGCGCGGGCCTTGCGGCTCAGCACGCGCATGCCGATCAGTCCGAGCAGGGCCGGGATGAGCGAGGTCGCGATGAGCACCGCGATGAGCACCGCGAACGCGCCGACCGTGCCCATCAGGCCGAGGAAGGGGATGCCCGTGACGTTCAGCGCGAGCAGGGCGACGATGACCGTCGAACCTGCGAACACGACCGCGTTGCCGGCGGTGCCGTTCGCGAGGCCGATCGACTCGTGCAGGTCGGCGCCCTCGAGCAGCTGCCTGCGGTGCCGGTTCACGATGAACAGCGCGTAGTCGATGCCCACCGCGAGGCCCAGCATGATGCCGAGCACCGGGGTGACCGACGACATGTCGACGACGCCCGAGAAGGCGAGCGATGCGAGCACCGCGATGCCGACGCCGACGAGGGCCGTGATGATGGGCAGGGATGCCGCGATGGCGGTGCCGAGCATGACGAGCAGCACGATCGCCGCGATGATGAGGCCGACGATCTCGCCGATGCCGACCAGCGACGGCACCGACTGCGAGATGGTCGTCGACAGGCCCATCTCAGTGCCCTCGACGGGTGACGCCTCGAAGTACTCGGCGGTCGCCGTCTTCGAGTCCGCCTCGAGCTCGAGCAGGGGCACGTCGTAGGCGATGTTGACGAGGGCGGTCGAGCCGTCCTCCGAGACGACGCCGATGCCGTCGGAGAGGGCGAGCAGCTCGGCACCCTGCTCGAGCAGGTCGGCCTGCTCCTCGAGCTCGATGCGGCCGTCGTCGATCTGCTGCTGCTGGTCGGCGATCTCGTCGCGACCGGCGTCGAGCTGCGCCTGCTGGGCGTCGAGCTCGGCCTGCTGGGCGTCGAGCTGCGCCTGCTGCGCGTCGAGCGCCGCGAGCTGCTGCGGCGGGGCGCCGGCCGCCTCGGCCTGCGCGCGGGCGGCGTCGAGCTGGGCCTGTCCCTCGTCGAGCTGCGCCTGGCCGGCGTCGAGCTGGGCCTGCCCCGCTTCGAGCTCCTCGAGTGCGGCGTCGAGCTGGGCCTGCCCGTCGTCGAGCTGGGTGCGGGCGTCCTCGATCTGGTCGCGGCCGTCGACGATCTCCTGCTGGGCGTCGTCCAGCTCCTGCTGCGCCTCGAACGGGTCGATCACATCGGCGACCTCGGGGAGGTCGGTCGCGCCGGCGGCGAGTTCCGAGATCTGCTCGCGCTCGGCGTCGGTGAAGGGCTCGCCGTCGGTGGTCGCGTAGACGACGGTGCCGGACGCGCCGGCGTAGTCGGGGAGCTCCTCGGCGAGGGCATCCGTCACCTCGCCGGAGGCCGTGCCGGGCACGTCGAAGCTGGTGGCGAGGCCCTTGAAGCCGACCGCGAAGCCGACGCCGGCCGCACCGAGCACGAGGGCCCAGGTGAGGATCACCACCCACGCGCGGCGCGCGCTGAACTTGCCGAGGCGGTAGAGCAGTTCGGCCATGCCGAGACCTCCCGTTGTCGTAGGTGCGGGGTAAGAATACGCAACGGTGCGTCTCGTTGACTGAGTATAGGGTGAGTGCATGAACGAGCGACGCCGCGGAGCCGCTCGCAGCGAGGCCGCGCACCGCTCGATCCTCGAGGCGACGGCCGCCCTCTTCGCCGAGAAGGGCTACGACCACCTGACCATCGAGGGCATCGCCGCGCGCGCTCACGTGGGCAAGCAGACGATCTACCGCTGGTGGCCGTCGAAGGCCGAGGTCGTCGCCGAGTGCCTGCTCGAGGGCGTGCTGCTGCCCGACCAGTTCACGCCGCCGACGGGCGGGCGCATCCGCGACGACATGGTCGTCTGGCTGGAGGCGCTGATGGCGTTCGTGACCGGCGAGGAGCACGCCGGGCTGTTCCGCTCGCTGGTCGCCGCCGCCATGGACAACGCCGAGATCGGTCGGATGCTCCGAGCGAAGCTCGGCGACGAGTCGGTGATGGTCGTCCGCCTGCAGGAGGCCGTCGACGCGGGGGAGCTCGCACACGGGACGCCGCTCCGCGACGTGTCCGAGGCGTTCGCCGGCATGCTCGCGCTGCGAGTGCTCAGCCGCGCGCCCGCAGAGGTCGACGCGGCCGAGCGGATGGTGGACGCGGTGCTCGGGCCGTATCTCAGTCGCGCGTGAGGAACCGCGCGGCGAAGTGATCCCACACTGCGAGGAAGTCGACTGACGGGTCGAGCACCCACTCGCGCTCGAGTCCGGTCCAGAACGCCATGAGCTCGCGCCCGGCGAGTTCGGGATCGGACTTCCACTCGAGCATCCGCGCGAAGTCGGCGCGGGTGCGGCGCTCGCGCGCCACGATGTAGTCGTGCGCGGGGTGCTGCGGGTCGCTCGCCTCGACGCTGAGCACGGCGTAGAGCCGCACCAGTTCCGGCATCTCGAGGTTGCGGGCGACGATGCGGCGAAGCAGCGCGCGGATCTCGTCGGGGTGGCCGACGATCGACTCGTCGGGGAGGTCCGGCGGGGTCGTCAGCTCGTCGCGGTACGCGAGCACGGCCGCCAGCAGGTCGTGCATCGACGGGAAGTGGTGCAGGACAGAGGGCTTCCGGATGCCGCACGCGTCGGCGATGTCGGCCAGGGACACCGCGTTGAACCCCGCGACGGAGATCAGCTTCGTCGCCTCCTCGAGGATCTGCCGACGACGCGCCTCGGGCGCCATCCGCGTCTGCACCCGTTTCGGCACCGTACCGGTCGCTGTTGACATCGTCGCCTCCGGGGCATCCGTTGGTCCTGTGCTTGACAACCTACCATTCGATAGGTGTAATCTACCGATCGATAGGCAAACCTACCGATCGGTAGTCAACGATCGGGAACGACCGAGAGAGGCCGCTCGACGATGAGTGCGACACCCACGCTGCAGGACCGCGACCTCAACGACGGGTGGACCCTCTCGCACGTCGACGGGCGCGTCGAGACCGTCGACCTGCCCCACGACGCGATGTTGGGCGAACCGCGCTCGGCCGAGGTCCGGAACGGCACCCGCACCGGCTGGTTCCCCGGCGGCCGCTACCAGTACGCGCGAGACATCGAGATCGCGGAGCACGAGCTCGGCGCATACGTCGCGGTGCGGTTCGAGGGCGTCTACCATCGCTCGGTGGTCTCGGTGAACGGCCGCGAGCTCGCCCGGCACGCGTACGGGTACGACGAGTTCGAGGTCGACCTGTCGGAGGTCGTCGTGGTCGGTCGCAACCGGATCGAGGTCGCGGTCGACACCTCCCGCGAGCCGAACTCGCGCTGGTACACGGGCTCGGGCATCTATCGGCCCGTGACGCTCGTCGTGCGCGACCGCCGACGCATCACGGACCTGCGGGTGACCACGCGATCGCTCACCCCGCCGACCGTCGCAGTCGAGGCATCCGCCCCCGACGACGCCACGGTGCACATCTTCGACGGAGCGGAACTGCTCGCCGAGGGACCGCTCGGCGAGTTCACCCTCGACGGTGCGGGGCTCTGGAGCGCGGAGTCGCCCCGGCTCTACCGGGCGGAGGTGCACACGTCCGCCGACCGGGTCGAGACGAGTTTCGGCATCCGTACGATCGACGTGTCGGGCAGCGGCGGCTTCCGCGTCAACGGCGTCGAGACGAAGCTCCGCGGCGCCTGCATCCACCATGACAACGGCATCCTCGGCGCGCGCGCGTACGCCGACGCCGAGGCCCGCAAGGTGCGGATCCTGAAGGAGTCCGGGTACAACGCCATCCGCTCCGCGCACAACCCGTGCTCGCGTGCGCTGCTGGACGCCTGCGATCGGTACGGCATGTACGTGATCGACGAGGCGTTCGACGGCTGGTACACGCCCAAGAGCCACCACGACTTCTCCCGCGAGTTCCGGGACGAGCACGTCGGCGTGCTCGAGTCGCTGGTCGCGAAGGACCGCAACCACCCCTCGGTCGTCATGTACTCCATCGGCAACGAGGTGACCGAGCCGGCGGAACCCGACGGCGTGGCGCTCGCAGGGGAGATGGCGGACCGGGTGCGCGCTCTCGACCCGACCCGACCCGTCACCTGCGGCGTGAACCTCATGCTGATCGGGTTCGACATGGGCGCGAAGGAGGACGGTCCCTACGATCCGGACGGGCACGCCACCGGGAAGGACCCGCACGACCAGTCGGCGGGCCTCGAGAAGGCGTCGGGTTCGACCCTGTACAACCTGCTCGTCGGCCGGATCGGGACGATCATGAGCCTCGCCGTGAAGGGCCGGCGCATGGGGCGCAAGATCGAGGGGCTCGCCGCCCACCTCGACGTGGTGGGCTACAACTACGCCGAGGCGCGCTACGACGCGGACGCGAAGCGCTACCCCGAGCGCGTGGTCGTCGGATCGGAGACCATGGCCGCCCGGCTCCCGTTCAACTGGGCTCGGGTGCAGCGCCACACCCAGGTCATCGGCGACTTCGTCTGGACCGGGTGGGACTACCTCGGCGAGATCGGCCTCGGCTACTGGCGGTACCCGTCCGAGTCGGGACTCCAGGTCGCCTATGGCGGGGGCACCATCGACCTGATCGGCAACCGCGACGCCCAGAACCACTACCAGCAGGTCGTCTGGGGCATCCGGACCGAACCGTGGATCGGGGTGCGCCCGCTCACCCACGCAGGCGAACGGGTCGTGCGGAGCCCCTGGCGGATGACCGACGCCGTCGGGTCCTGGACCTGGCCGGGGTGCGAGGGGGCGCGGGCCGAGATGGAGGTCTACGCAGACGCGCGCGTCGTGCGCCTGGAACTCGACGGCCGCCCGATCGGCCGGTCGCGGGTGCGCAACCGCATCGCCCGCTTCCGCACCGCGTACCGCCCCGGCAGGCTCGAGGCGATCGCCGAGGACCGGCGCGGCCGCGTGGTCGGGCGCACGACGCTGTCCACCGCGGGGGAGGCACGGCTGCACGCGCGGCCCGACACCATCGCCCTCCGCCCGAACGGCCAGGACCTGAGCTTCGTCGAGATCGCGCTCGCCGACGACGCGGGAACGGTCCACGCCGCCGGCGACCGCGAGGTGACCGTCGAGATCGAGGGCGATGCCGTGGCCCTGGCCGCGGTCGGGTCCGCGAACCCGCGCCCCGCGACGCTCTACGGCGGTCCCGCCACGACCACCTGGTACGGGCGCGCGCTCGCCGTCCTGCGCGCCGGTCACCGCCCCGGTGAGGCCACGGTCACCGTGCGCGCCGAGGGCCTGGATGACGTGTCGTTCCGGGTCACCGTCGAGCCCGTGGGCGAGCCCGCCCCTGCAGCATCCGTCGTCCCTGCGCCCGCCGCACGGTTCGCAGGCTGAGGAGCGGATGATGCGCACCGATGCCACGCCAATCGACCGCCGCGCCGTGGTCGACCGCCACGCGATCGAACTGACCGCCGCACATCCGGAGCACGTGCTGTCCGTCGGCAACGGCGACTTCGCGTTCACCGCCGACGTGACGGGCATGCAGACGTTCACCGACTTCCACAGCCCCGCACTCGCGGTGCGGCGCGGGGAGACCGCGGTGAACACCTGCACGATGAGCTCCTGGGGCTGGCACGAGATGCCGAACCCGGAGGGGTTCGTCCTCGACGACGCGATGTCCACCTACGAGACCGCCCGCGGCCCGGTCTCGTATCCCGACCGGTACGACATGCAGGCGGCGATGCAGGGGCAGCTGACCGACGAGATGCGTCCGGGCGCGTGGCTGCACGCCAACCCGCAGCGCATGGACCTCGGCCGGATCGGCCTCGAGCTGCGCCAGACGTCGGATGCCGCGGCAGAGGCGGACCCGTCGGTGCTCCGCGACATCCGCCAGGTCCAGGACCTGTGGACGGGCGAGATCCGCAGCTCCTTCACCTACGCCGGGTCCCGCGTCGACGTGGTCACCGTTGCAGACCCGGATGCCTCGACGGTCGCGTTCCGCATCCGCAGCGCGCTGCTGGCCGACGGGCGGGCGCGGGTCGGGCTGCGCTTCCCGTATCCGAGCGACGGGTTCTTCCAGACGGACGACTGGGATGCCGGCGAACGGCACGAGTCGACGCTTCGATCCCGCACGGGCGGCGCCGTCGTCGAGCGGATCGTCGACGCTGCGCGGTACTCCGTGGCGCTGGACGTGACCGGCGGCCGCATGGCCCGCGGCGACGCGCCGCACGCATTCCACGTCGACGCCTCCGGGGACGAGCTCGAACTGGTCGCCGCCTTCCGGCCGGACGACGACGCATCCGCACCCGCGACCTCGTTCGCCGAGGTGCGCGAGCGTTCGGCGGCGTGGTGGGCCCGGTTCTGGGAATCCGGTGCGGCGGTCGACCTCGCGGCCAGCTCCGACCCCCGAGCGCCGGAGCTGGAGCGTCGGGTCGTGCTGTCGCAGGCCCTGACCGCCGTGCACTGCTCCGGTCACCTGCCGCCCGCCGAGACCGGCCTGGTCACCAACTCCTGGCAGGGGAAGTTCCACCTCGAGATGCACTGGTGGCACGCCGCGCACTTCGCGATGTGGGGGCGGCCCGAGCTGCTCGAGCGCAGCCTCGACTGGTACCTGACCGTGCTCGACTCCGCGCGCGACACCGCGGCGCGGCAGGGGTACCCCGGCGCACGCTGGCCGAAGCAGGCCGGGCCCGACGGGCGCGAGAGCCCCGACCCTATCGGCTCGCTCATCGCCTGGCAGCAGCCGCACGTGCTGTACCTGCTCGACCTCGTCTGGCGCGCGACCCCCGAGGCCGGCCGCGCCGCGCTCGTGGCCCGGTTCGGCGAACTGGTCGAGGAGACCGCCGCGTTCATGGCCGCGTTCCCGGAGGAGCGGGACGGCGAGCTGCACCTCGGCCCGCCCATCATGCCCGCCCAGGAGTTCTACGACTCCCGGACCACGACCGATCCGACCTACGAACTGGCCTACTGGTGGTGGGGGCTCGAGATCGCGCAGCGCTGGCGCGAGCGGGCCGGGCGCCGACGGGACGAGGCCTGGACCGACGTGCAGCGCCGCCTCGCGACGCCGAAGGTGGTCGACGGATGCTACGTCGCCGTCGCCACCGACGAGCCGATGCGCCGAGACGACCATCCGTCGCTGCTCATGGCGCTCGGCTTCGTGCCGGAGACGCCGATCATCGACCCCGAGATCATGTCGGCGACGCTCGACGACGTCTGGGACGACTGGCAGTGGCCGACCGCCTGGGGCTGGGACTTCCCGGTCATCGCCATGACCGCGACCCGGCTCGGACGCGGAGGGCTCGCCTTCGACGCGCTCCTGCGCGACGAGGTGAAGAACACCGTCACCCCGGTCGGCCACAACCCCCAGATGGGCGCGATCCTGCCGCTCTACCTGCCCGGCAACGGCTCGCTGCTCGCCGCGGTCGCGCTGATCGCGCAGACCGGAACCGCCGCGCCCGGATGGACCGTGCGCGCGGAGGGCTTCCCCGCCTGACGGCCCCCGCCGCGGACCACGACCCCGACCGAACCCGAACCGCACCACCCGCAGTCACACCCCGCTCGATCAAGGAGGATCACATGACCGACCACACCACCCCCGGCGCCGACCCGGGCGCCGCCGGCGCCACCGTCGTCGACGTCGCACCGCCGCCCACGACACCGACGAAGGCGGACGGCGCGCTGCCCAGGGCCTTCTCACTGCGATTCTCGACGCGCGGCATCTCGCTCGCGGTCGACGTGATCGTGATGATGCAGCTCACGTTCTACGCCACCGACATCGTGGGACTGCCGGCGGCGCTCGTCGGAGGCATCTTCCTCGCGGCGAAGCTCTTCGACGGGTTCACCGACCTGTTCGTGGGATTCGTGATCGACCGCACCAAGAGCCGCTGGGGCAAGGCGCGCCCGTACGAGCTGTTCATCATCCCGGCGTGGCTGCTGACGGTGGCGATCTTCTCCACGCCGGACATGGACACGTTCTGGCAGGCCGCGTACCTGTTCGTCATGTACGCGCTCATCCAGTCGGTGTGCCACACCGTGCTGAACGGATCGGAGGGCGTCTACCTCAAGCGCTCGCTGAAGGGTGAGGTGCGCTACGCCAAGGTGCTGGCGCGCCAGGGCGTGTTCATCATCCTGGTCGCCGGAGTCGCGAGTGTGATCCTGCCGATGCTCATGGCCACGTGGGGGACGGAGCCGGGCGGCTGGACCCGCATCGCGCTCGTCTACGCGGTGCCCATGATGATCCTCGGCCTGGTGCGCTTCTTCACGGTGAAGGAGCTGCCCGAGGACGAAGTCGACGCCGCGACCGAGCAGCGCGTGAGCGTGAAGGATGCCCTGAAGGCGCTGGTACGCAACAAGTACATCTTCATCATCGCGGCGATGGTGCTGCTCTCGAACATCATCGCCAACATGAACACGATCGTGGGGGCGTACTTCTTCAAGTACGTCCTCGGCGACCTCGCCCTGCTCTCGATCGTCGCGCTCGCCGGGCTCATCATGCCGGTGATCTACCTGCTCTTCCCGTTGGCAGTACGCACCATCGGCGCCGTGAACTTCCTGCGCGTCGGACTCGCCCTGGCGATGGTCGGCTTCGCGCTCGTCGCGTTCTTCCCGACCTCCCTCGTGGCGGTCGCGGCGGGACAGCTGCTCGGCTCGTTCACGTCCATCGTGACGCTGCTGGTCGGGTTCTTCGTGATCCAGGCCATGAGGTACGGCGAGTGGAAGACCGGGCGACGCATCGACGCCGTGACGAACTCGGTGACCAGCTTCACCTCCAAGATCGGGTCGGGCCTCGCATCGGCGGGCGTGGGCCTCATGATGGGCATCGTCGGCTACAACGGTCTCGCCGCCTCCCAGACCGCGGAGGCAGAGGGGATGATCGTCGGCCTCTACTCCTGGGTGCCGTTCGTCCTCACCGCGGGGATGCTGGCCATCTCGTTCACCTACAAGCTCGACCGCCACACCGGGGCGATTGAGACCGACCTGGCCGCCGGCATCCACGCCGACACCAGCGAGCTGAAGCTCTAGCCCGACCCACCCGACCCCCGAACACGCACCGAGAGGACCAGAGAATCGTGTCGATGCTCGCACAGGAGCGCTCCCAGGATCCCGCCGCCGACATCGGCGCACGAGTCGAGGACCTGCTGTCGCAGATGACCCTCGAGGAGAAGGCCGGCCAGTTGAGCCAGTACTTCTACTTCGGGTTCGGCGAGGTGCCCGCCGACCTCGACATCGATGCGCTCCCCCGGAGCAGCAGGCGTACGTACGCCAGCCGCAGATGGTCGAGGCGGCCGTCGCGGCCGGCGGCGCGGGGTCGGTGCTGTTCGTCAAGGAGCCGGGTCTCGCCAACCGGCTCCAGCGGCTCGCGGTCGAGGAGAGCCGTCTCGGGATCCCGCTCATGTTCGGGTTCGACGTGATCCACGGGCTGCGGACCGTGTTTCCCGTGCCCGTCGCTCTCGCGGCGTCGTGGGATCCCGAGACGATCGAGCGCTCCCAGGCGGTCGCGGCACGCGAGGCCCGGGCCGCGGGCATCCAGTGGACGTTCGCGCCGATGGTCGACGTCACGCGGGACGCGCGCTGGGGCCGCATCATCGAGGGCGCCGGCGAGGACCCGTACCTCGGCTCCGCCGTCGCCGCGGCGCAGGTGCGCGGGTTCCAGGGCGACCTCGGACCCGACCGCGTGCTCGCCGGGCCCAAGCACCTCGCGGGCTACGGCGCATCCCAGGGCGGGCGCGACTACGACGAGGCCGAGATCTCCGACTCGGAGCTGCGCAACGTATACCTCCCGCCGTTCCGGGCGGCGGTGGATGCGGGCGCCGGCACCGTGATGAGCGCGTACATGGACCTGAACGGCGTGCCGGCCAGCGGCAACCGCTGGCTGCTCACCGAAGTCCTCCGCGACGAGCTCGGCTTCGACGGGTTCGTGGTGTCCGACGCGAACGCGGTGAAGTCGCTCGAGACGCAGCACTTCGCCGCCTCGCCGACGGATGCCGCGGTCCGTGCCGTCTCGGCGGGACTCGACATGGAGATGTGCATGTTCGACCCGGCGTTCCGCACCCTGCCGCAGGCGGTCGCCGACGGCCTCGTCGACGAGGAGGTCATCGACCGGGCCGTGCGACGGGTGCTCGCCGCGAAGTTCCGGCTCGGCCTCTTCGAGCAGCCGTACGTCGACGAGGGTGCGGCGGATGCGCTGCTCGGCGCGCCCGCGCACCGGGCGGCGGCCCGGGAGGCGGCGGAGCGCTCTGTCGTACTGCTGAAGAACGACGGGGCACTGCCGCTCGAGGCATCCGCCCTCGGCTCGATCGCCGTGATCGGGCAGCTGGCCGACAGCAAGCGGGACACGCTCGGACCGTGGGTGTTCGACCACGTCACCGACGATGCCGTCACCGTGCTGGAGGGCGTGCGCTCGCGCGTCGGTGACGACGTACGGGTCGTGCACGCGCCCGGGGCGGGCATCCCGGGGCGGATGTTCCCGTCGATGTTCGACCGGATGGACCCGACCGTCGAGCACACCCCGGACGACCACGACGACGAGGCCGAGATCGCCCGTGCGGTCGCGCTCGCCGAGGCATCCGACCTCGCCCTCGTGGTCGTCGGCGAACGGCAGAACCAGGTCGGCGAGAACGCATCGCGAGCCACGCTCGACCTGCCCGGCCGCCAGCTCGAGCAGCTCCAGCGCATCGCCGCCACCGGAACCCCGGTCGTGCTCGTCGTGATGTCGGGCCGGCCGCTCGACCTGCGCTGGGCCGACGAGGAACTGCCCGCGATCGTGCAGGCCTGGTACCCCGGCACGAGCGGCGGCGACGCGGTCGCGGCCGTGCTCTTCGGCGACGTCTCGCCTGCGGGGCGGCTGCCGTTCACCTGGCCGCGTCACGTCGGCCACGTGCCCATGCACTACGCGCACCTGCGCACCTTCGACCCCGAGCAGCAGGGCCGGCGGTACTGGGAGGAGCCGTCGACACCCCTGTACCCGTTCGGGCACGGCCTCGGGTATGCGACGTTCGCGTACTCGGGACTGCGGCTCGACCGCGAGCGGATCCGCGTGGGCGAGCAGGTGCAGGTGCGGGTGGATGTCACGAACGAATCCGGACGCGACGCCGACGAGGTCGTCCAGCTCTACGTGCACCAGCGGCACGGGCGAGCATCGCGGCCGGTGCGCGAGCTCAAGGGCTTCCGTCGCATCCGACTCGCCGCCGGCGAGACCCGCACGGTCGGGTTCGACCTCGGCCCCGACGAGCTCCGGTACTGGAGTGCGTCCGACCGCGACTGGGTGCAGGACGCCACGACCGTCGACGTCTGGGTCGGTGGCGACTCGACCGCGGACCTCGCCACCGCATTCACCGTCACCGAAGGAGCCGACCGATGACCGCAGCCGCATTCCCGGAATCGTTCCTCTGGGGAGCGTCGACCGCCCCGCACCAGATCGAGGGCAACAACGTCAACAGCGACTGGTGGGCACGCGAGGGCATGATGCCCGGCATGGAGCCGAGCGGCGACGCCTGCGACAGCTACCACCGGTACGCCGAGGACATGCGCCTGCTCGCCGACGCCGGGCTGAACGCCTACCGCTTCGGCATCGAGTGGGCCCGGATCGAACCCCGCCCGGGGCAGTTCTCGCGGGCGGAGCTCGCCCACTACCGGCGGATGATCGAGACCGCGCAGTCGTTCGGACTGACGCCTGTGGTGACCCTGCACCACTTCAGCAGCCCGCGCTGGTTCGCCGAGGCGGGCGGCTGGGGCGGGCCGGAGGCGATCGACCGGTTCGCGGCGTACGTGACCGAGGTGACCGGCATCCTCGACGGCGTGGAGTGGGTGGCGACCATGAACGAGCCGAACATGCTCGCCATGATGCTGATGATGGAGGAGGCGATGCGCTCGGGCCGGCTGGAGGAGTGGCAGAGCCCGACCGTCGACGGCGAACCCGATCGCGACCGGATCGCCGCGTCGCTGCCGGTGCCGACCCCGAGCACGGCCGCCGCTTCGTGGAGGCGCACCACGCGGGACGCGACATCGTGCGCGCCCGAACCGGCGCCCGGGTGGGCTGGACGATCGCCAACCAGGCGTTCACCGCCACGCCCGGCAACGAGGGGAAGCTCGTCGAGGTTCGCCACGACTGGGAGGACCTGTACCTCGACGCGTCGGCGGGCGACGACTTCATCGGCGTGCAGTCGTACTCGACGCAGCAGGTCGACGAGAACGGCGTCGTGCCGCACCCGGAGCACCCCGACAACACGCTGGTGGGCACCGCGTACCGGCCGGACGCCCTCGGCATGGCGGTGCGCCACGCGTGGGAGCGCACCGGCCTTCCGGTGCTCGTCACCGAGAACGGCATCGCCACCGCCGACGACGCGCGGCGCATCGCCTACACGCGCGAGGCGCTCGCAGGCTTGGCGGATGCCATGGCGGACGGCGCCGACGTGCGGGGATACCTGCACTGGTCGGCGCTCGACAACTACGAGTGGGGTCACTGGACGCCCACCTTCGGACTGATCGCGGTCGATCGCGAGACGTTCGTGCGCACGCCGAAGCCGAGCCTCGCCTGGCTCGGCGGTGTGGCGCGGTCGCACGGGGCCGGCCTCCTCGAGGCGGCGTCCACGGCATGATGGGCGCATGAACGCCCCATCCGACCCCGATCCGGATGCCGCGCCGGGCGCGCCCGTGCGCATCGGCGTGCTCGGCGCGGCGCGCATCGTGAGGAGTGCGCTGCTCGAGCCCGCACGCGGGGTCGACGGCGTGCGGGTCGCCGCGGTCGCCGCACGTGATCGCTCGCGGGCCGAGGCGTACGCCGCCGAGCGCGGCATCGCGACCGTGCACGGGTCGTACGAGGCGCTGCTCGCCGATCCCGACCTCGATGCGGTCTACGTGCCGTTGCCGGCGGCGCTCCACGCGGACTGGACGCTCGCCGCGGTCGCCGCCGGCAGGCACGTGCTCTGCGAGAAGCCGTTCACGAGCAACGCGGCGGCGGCGGAGCACGTCGCCGCCGTCACCGCCGGTTCGGGTCGCGTGGTGATGGAGGCGTACCACTCGCACTTCCATCCGCTGTACGGGCGATTGCGGGAGATCATCGCATCGGGCGAGCTCGGACGCGTGGAGTCGGCGCGGGCGGGGTTCTGCGTCCCGATCCCGCCCGGTCGGGACATCCGCTGGAACCTCGCGCTCGGCGGGGGCGGCCTGCTCGACGTGGGCACCTACGCAGTGCGCGTGCTCACCGAGCTGTTCGGGGAGTCGCCCGAGGTGCGCGATGCCCGTGCCTGGCTCAGGGACGGCGTCGACCGGCGGCTCGACGCCACGCTCGCGTTCGACGGCGGCGTGACCGGAGAGGTCGTCTCGTCGATGTGGTCCCGGCGGCTCCTGGCGATGTCGCTCGAGGTGCGCGGGGACGCGGGCCGCATGCGCGTGAGCTTCCCCTACCACCCGCAGATGGGCACCCGCATCCGCGTCTCCGGCAGGTCGGGCCGTCGCGTCGAACGCACCGACCGGCGCTCGACCTACGCGTTCCAGCTCGAGGCGTTCCGCGACGCGGTGCGCGGCACGCGACCGGTGGAGACGGATGCCTCGGCGGCGGTCGCCCACCTGCGCACGCTCGACGCGATCCACGCGGCCGCGGGGATGGCGCCCCGCCCGTAGGCGGACGACGACGGGCCGGTGGGATGCTCCGACGCATCCGACCGGCCCGTCAGGGGCGCACCCGTGCGCGGGCGCAGCGGATCAGGTCGCCGACCAGCCGCCGTCCGATGCGAGCACGACGCCGTTGATGTTCACGCCGTCGTCGCTCAGCAGGAACGTGATCGAGGCGGCGAGAGCCTCGGCCTCGGCGGCATCCGGCAGCACCGCCATCGCCTGGCGCACGCGCTGGGCACCGAGCGGCGACGCGAACGTGGCCTCGATGTTGGTGATGGTCGGGCCGGGGGCCACGGCGTTCACGCGCAGGCCGGACGGGCCGTACATGAACGCGGTCGACTTGGTGAGGCCGACGACCGCGTGCTTCGACGCGGTGTAGGCGACGCCCGCGGCGGAACCGCGCAGTGCGGCCTCGGAGGCGGTGTTCACGATCGAGCCCTTGCCCTGCGACAGCATCGTGGGGATGACCGCGCGCGAGAGCTTCATGGTGCCGTCGACGTTCACGCGCATGACGCGCTCCCAGACGGCGTCGGTGAGCTCGCCGAGGGGGTCATGTCGTCCATGATCCCGGCGATGTTGGCGAGGCCGTCGATGCGCTCGCCCGCGGCGGCGACGATCTCGGCGACCTTCGCGTCGTCGGTGATGTCGGCGACGAGGGTGACGATGTCGGCGTCGGGGAACTCGGCGGCGAACTCGTCGAGGCGCTCCTGCGAGACGTCGACGGCGATCACGCGGCCGCCCTCGCGCGCGACGCGCGACGCGGTCGCACGGCCGATGCCCGAGCCGGCGCCGGTGACGATGATGGTCTTGCCGCTGAAGCGGCCCTGGTCGATGCGCTCCTCCCACTCGGGGATCTCGACCTCGGGCACGGATGCCTCGTCGGCGTCGTCCTCCTCGGTGGCCTCGGGTGCCGCGGGGGCGCCCTCGGGCACGTCGCCGGCGGCGGCGCGCGCGACGAGCTCGGCGACCAGCTCATCGCTGAACTGGCCCTTGCTCAGCTTGACGAGCCGCTTCAGCGCGAGACGGCTGACGGGCTTCAGCACGTCGGCGCTCTGGCCGGACTGCGCGAGCAGGTCGCGCATGATCGGCCCGCCGACTGGGTGCGCCAGCCAGGTCTTGATGGAGTCGTTGGCGGTGAGTTCCTTGGGGGTGCTCATGGGGGAGTTTCCTTCACTTGAGGCGTCGTCGATGTCGCACGAGTCGGCATCCGGGGGCATCCGATGGCGCTTCCACCGGACATCCTTGTCCGGTAGTAGTCTAACTCGCATGCCGACCGACGGGGAAGGGTTCGCCCAGGGCCGAAAGGCCAACCGCGGGCCGAGCGCTGGCCCGGAGAATCGGCGGGCCCTCGTCGCCGCCGCGCGCGAGGTGTTCGCCGAGCAGGGGCTGACCGCGCCGCTGTCGGCCGTGGCCCGCCGCGCCGGCGTCGGGCAGGGGAGCCTCTACCGGCACTTCCCCGACCGGGTGGCGCTCGCGCTCGCCGTGTTCGACGAGAACCTCGACGCGCTCGAGGCCGTCGTCGCCCCGCCCGACTCGACGCTCGACGACCTGATCGAGCTCGTCATCGCGCAGGCGATGGTGTCGACCGCGATCATCGAGCTGCTCCGGTCGCAGCGGCACGACGAGCGCGTCGCCGAGCTGGGGGACCGCCTGCACGCGGTCGTCGCGACCGCGCTCGACCGCGAGCACGACGCCGGCCGCATCGGCGCGCATGTCACGGTCGACGACGTCGAGCTCGCGATCAGCATGCTCGCCCAGGTGCTGCCGGGCACGGATGCCGCGGAGCGGCGCGCGATCGCGACGCGCGCGTGGGCCCTGTTCCACGCGGCCTTCGCGCCGCGCGGCTGACGCGTCGGCTAGTTGCCGACCGGCACGCGCGGGCCGCCGGGTCGCCCGCCGCCGGGTCGACCGCCGCCGGGTCGACCACCGCCGCGCGGCGGCTCGCCCTCGGCTTCCGCGAGCTCGGCCTTCCACTTCCGGAACCCGTCCTCGGTGCGACCCCGCCGCCAGTACCCCGAGATCGAGACCTGGTCGCGGGTGAGGCCGCGCTCGCGCATGAGGTACGGGCGCAGGCTGTGCATCGTCTCGCCCGCCTCGCCGTGCACGAACGCCTGGACGCGACCGTCGGGCCAGTCGAGGTCGCGCACGGCCGCGAGGAGCGGGCCGCCGCCGGACGCGTCGGCATCGGGCTCGCTCGCGCCGTCGGCGTCGTGGGTGGCCGCCGACGACTCGCGGTGCACGTACGTGACCGTCGCGCCTGCCGGGAGGTCGAGGGCCGGCTCGCCGTCGGCCGCATCGACCAGCAGCACGATGCGCGCGACCGCATCTGCGGGCAGCACGTCGATTGCCGCCATGATCGCCGGCATCGCCGACTCGTCGCCGACGAGCAGGTGCCAGTCGGCGTCGGGGTCGGGCGCGTACGCGCCGCCGGGGCCGTTCACGAGCAGCGTGTCGCCGGGCTCGGCGGCCGCCGCCCACGGGCCGGCGACGCCCTCGTCGCCGTGGATCACGAAGTCGATGGCGAGCGTGCCCGCGGTCACGTCGGGGAAGAGCGCCGTGTACGTGCGCACGTCGGGCAGTTCCTCGGGCGGCACGGTGCCGCGCAGCGCGCGCAGGTGGAGCGGTTCGGGCAGCGGCACGCCCGGCTTCGGGAAGACGAGCTTCACGTAGCGGTCGGTGAAGCGGCTCTCGGCGAAGGCCGACAGGTCGTCGCTGTGGAAGTACAGGCGACGCACGTCGAGCGTCACCCAGGTGCTGCCGGTGACGGTCAGGCGAGTCGGCACGTGGTCTCCTTCGGTGGCGGATGCGGCCAGCATCCGACTCTGCCACAGTCGTCGCCGGTTCCCGCCATCGTCGGGTGCACGGTCAGCCTGCACGATCGGCAGGGTCGTGCGGTCACGGGTCGTCGGGGCGGCGCCCGGCCCATGGGTCGTAGTCGACCTCGAGCGGCTCCTGCTCGGGCCGCTCGGCCTCCGGGACGTGCTGGAGGTTGACGCGGATGCGGTACCAGAGCGAACTCGACCCCCGCATGCCGTCGACGAGCACATCGGCCGGATGCAGCTGGGCGACCACGCCCGCGTGCCGCGCCTTCCACCGCTCGAGCCCGTCGCGGGCCTCCTCCTTCGTCTTCGCCCGGGCGATCTCGACGAGCGGCATGGTTGAGGCGCGCCGACCCGAACCGTCGCCGCGGCGGGGCGGCTTCTCGGCCGGGCCGAGGCGCTCGGCGAGCTCGAGCAGCGGGCCGAGGCTGCCCGCCGCGTCGTCGATGCCCGCCCACGGGTCGCCGCGGTCGGCGAACCGCTCGAGCACGGTCGGCACGGTGAACGCCTCCGGACGCGAGCCCGGGACCTCGCTCCAGTCGAGCGGCGTCGAGACACGGGCATCCGCCGTCGGCCGCACTGAGTACGCCGACGCGACCGTGCGATCCTTCGCGTTCTGGTTGAAATCGACGAACACGCTCTCGCCGCGCTCCTCCTTCCACCAGCGGGCGGTCGCGAGGCCCGGTGCGCGGTCGGCGATCTCGCGGGCGAGCGCCTCGGCGGCGAGCCGCACCTCGTGGAAGTCGTGCCGCGGCCCGATGCGGGCGTAGACGTGCATGCCGCGCGAGCCCGACGTCTTCGGCCACCCGATGAGGCCGTGCTCGGCGAGGACCTCGTTGGCGAGCATCGCGACGTCGACGATCTGCCGCCAGTCGACCCCGGGCATCGGGTCGAGGTCGACGCGCAGCTCGTCGGGGTGGTCGAGGTCGGTCGCACGCACCGGATGCGGGTTGAGGTCGACGCACCCCAGGTTCACGACCCACGCGAGCCCCGCGGCATCCGTCACCACGGCTTCCTCGGCCGACGTGCCCGAGGCGTAGTGCAGCGTCGCCGAGCCGACGAAGTCGGGGCGATGCTCGGGCACGCGCTTCTGGAAGAACGCCTCGCGGTCGATGCCCTTCACGAAGCGCTTGAGCACCATCGGGCGGTCGCGCACGCCGCGGAGCGCGCCGTCGGCGACCGCGACGTAGTAGCGCACGAGGTCGAGCTTGGTCAGCCCGGCGTCGTGGAAGACGACGCGATCGGGACTCGAGACGCGCACCTCATGGCCCGCGACCTCGAGCAGTTCCTGCTTCCTCGCCGGGGAGGCCACGGGATCAGCGTATTGCCAGCGGCTGGCGCGCGGGAGGGTTGCGCCCCCGGACAAGCGGAACGCCCACGTCAGCGTGCGACGTGGGCGTTCCGTGAATGCGTTCCCTACAGGACGAAGAGCGCGAGGCAGTCCTTCTCCGCGGTCGAGAAGGCCCGGCAGACCGCGCCGTTGATCGGCGGGGTGACCGGCACCGCAGCCGAGATGTCCTCGTTGCCGCCGGGGCCACCGGTGATGGTGTAGTTCGCCGTCAGGGTGTTGTTCTGGCTGTTCTGGGCATCGGCGGTGAGCACGACCAGGTTGTCGAGCGTGGTCATCGCCGGGATCACGCCCGACACGCCGATCTCGGTGCAGGTGTCGAGGTTGATGATTGTGAACGGCGCGAGGCTCGAACCGCCCAGCGCGATGCTGTTGATCGTCACCGTGATCGGCACGTTGAACGGGTTGGTGGCGATGATGCCGAACGCGTAGCCCTTGTAGGTGTCGTTCGAGTTGCCGGGCAGCTTGCAGGCGCGGCCGTCGAGCGTGATGATGCCGGGCGATGCGGCGTAGGCGGGAACCGATGCCGCGACGGCAACGGCGGGAACCGACCAGGCCATGGCCTTGGTCACGGTGCGGCGACTGATGCCCTTGGGCTGGTCGACACCAGAGTTGTCGAACTCGGTCATGTGGATGTGCCCCTCGATGAATGTGGTCTGCGAATGCGCTGGGTGCGGCTCGGGTTGCGCTGTGCGGCGAGCATATCGCAGGCGAGCACACGGCGTCACCACATTTTTCACCCCCGTACGCGGGGTAGGTGAGCAGAGGGTCCCATCACACTACCTCATGACCTTCGGAATTCGGCGGAAGGATGCCGATGAGAGCGTTTCCCCGAGTCGAGCAACACTCGCTTTCAATCGGTCACGCGGGGGCCGAACGATCCGCCGCCGTCTGCACGAAGTCGATGTGCATGGCCGTCTGCGCGAGGGCCGACATGAGGAAGAAGCCCTGCAGGTTCGGCCAGCCGGCCGACCAGGTGAGCTCGGATGCCACCTCCCACACGCTGTGCGCGCGGTCGCGCTGGAGCACGGCGTGCACCTCTCGCGAACGGCGGAGATGGTGCTCGGCGGTGCTCGCGCAGCGCGCGGCGATGCCGTGGAAGCGGTACTCGTGGCCCGGCGCGGCCACGTCGTCGAAGCGGGAGATGCGCCTGAGCGAGGCGAGGTAGTCGGCCAGCGGGTTCGCATCGCCGTGCGCGCCGAGGCCGACGCCCGGATGGATGGTCGGCAGCAGCAGGTCGCCCGTGAACAGCACGCCCGCGTCTTCGTCGCGCAGGCAGATGTGCCCGGTGGTGTGGCCGGGGGTGTGGACCACGCGGATGCGCCGACCGGGGATCGGCAGCAGGTCGCCGTCGTCGACCACCTGGTCGGCCTCCGGCCGGTCGACGCGCTCGTCGGCGTGCAGGTCGAGCTCGGGCCGCCGGTCGGCGGGCACCTCCCAGCGGTCGATGGCGTCGGATGCCGCGTGGGCAGGCCGCCGCCCCGCCATCTCGCGCACCGCGCGATCCTCCTCGCGGTGCAGCAGGACCTGCGCGCCCGAGGCCGCGCGCAGGTCGCCCGCGCCGCCGAGGTGGTCGGTGTGCAAGTGGGTCGCCGTGATCGTGCGGACCGCGGCGAGGTCGGCGCCCATGCGGGCGAGCCCGTCGGCGAGGGTGTCGAGGTGCCCGGTCGTCGGCCAGCCCGGGTCGATCAGGTGCACACCTCCCTCGTCGTCGCGCACCGCGTAGCAGAGGTTGTACGGGATGTGCCCGCCAGGCATCGGCACGGGGATCGACCACCATCCGTCCGCGAACTCGTCGGGTTCGGGTACCCGCCCGGCGCTCGCGGCCGCGTGCTGCGTCGGCGAGGTTGGCGCGAAGGGACGCGTCGTCACTCTCCCCACCGTACGGGACGCGTTCGCTTCGTACACTTCTCGCGAGCGCCGAACCGCTACGGTGATCTCGAACGGGTGACGTCGAGTCCGGATCATCCGCACGACGCCGCCCCACGGGGCCCGCACGGGTCCGATCGGTGGGAGGGGTCGTGATGCGCTGGGGAAGGTCGTCCGGTCGAACCGGACAGGAGCAGGCACCGGTAGCGGCAGCGCCACCAGGCGGAGGGGGCCGCCCCGGGGCATCCGTCGCCATACCGCGATCGCTCGCGATCGTGCTCGGGCTCGCAGCGGCAACGGTCGCGGCCATCGGCATGAGCGGCATCTCGGGCATCCTCGCGCCGGTGCTGCTCGCGCTCATCCTCACCATCTGCGCGAATCCCGTGCGCACATGGCTCGAGCGCAACGGCGTGAACCGCGGCGTCGCGACGCTCGCCGTGGCGCTCACGACCTTCGCCCTGCTCGCGGCGTTCGTCTACGCGCTGGTCATCGCCGTCGCGCAGTTCAGTGCCCTGCTGCCCGACTACGCCGACCAGATCGCCGCGATCGGCGCGAACATCTCCTCGTGGCTCAGCAGCATCGGGTTCGGGCCCGACCAGGTCGCGGCGATCGAGCAGGGGCTCGACCCGAACAACCTCGTCGCATTCTTCAGCGGACTCGTCGGCAGCGTCTTCGGCCTGATCGGGATGCTCGTGGTGTTGCTCACCATGCTCATCCTCATGCCCGCCGACGCCGCATACGCGCCGACCGTGCTGCGCCAGCTCGAGCCGCGGCGACCGCACCTCGTCTCGGCCGTGCGCGACTACGCACGCGACGTGCGCCGCTACATGGTGGTCACCACCGTGCTCGGTCTCGTGCAGGGCGCGATCAACGGCGTCGCACTGGTGATCATGGGCGTGCCCGCGGCGTTCCTCTGGGCGCTGCTGTCGTTCCTCTGCAGCTTCATCCCGAACGTCGGCTACTTCATCGCCATCGTGCCGCCGCTGGTGTTCGGCTACTTCCAGGGCGGCTGGCCGATCGTGATCGCGATCATCGTCGTCTACGGTCTCGTGAACGCGGTGGTGCAGTCGATCGTGCAGCCGAAGGTCGTGGGCAATGCGGTCGCCCTCAGCCAGACCCTCACCTTCTTCTCGGTGCTGTTCTGGGCGATCATCCTCGGGCCGATCGGCGCGATCCTCGCGGTGCCGCTGACCCTGCTCGTGCGGATGCTGCTCGTCGACTCGGACCCGGGCACGCGCTGGTGGCGTACCGCACTGGGCGAGCTCACCGAGACGAAGTCGATCATGAAGGCGGAGGACGACGCCGCCCACGAGGCGCGCGCGGAGCGTCGCGCCTCGAACCGCGAGCGCCGGGACTGACGCGGAAGTCGAACGGAACGCGGCGTGTCGTGCGGCCGCCCGACGCGAACACGCCGGATCCGGGGCATCCGCGCACGAATCGTTCGTCCTGGCCCGTCGGGACGCACGTCGACCCATTGCGTGCGCGCCCCCGAAATCGAACGTTTCACGGGTTTCACGTATCCTCGACCGCACTGACGCGCTCACCCCCGCGACGCACGTCGCGCTGGGGCCGGCAGGGATGCCGGGTGAGTCGCGAGTGATGACGGCGCAGCGGATGCCGCGCGGGTCGTCGCCGTCTCCGGGGCGCGAGCCGGTGGCACCGAGCCGCCGGAAGCGGTGGGTTGCGCCCGACGGCCCACCGGGAGTCCGCACGCGGACACCGCCGCACCAGCTGCGGCGGGAAGGAACATCTCCGATGTCACTCAGCCCGGAGGAATCGCGCCGCACGAGCGCCGAACTGCACGCCAACCTCGACCGCTGCGGGCTCGGCCCCGGCGAGATCCGCGCCGACCTCGGCATGAGCGCGCACCAGCTGACCGAGACGCTCGCCGTCTCGGACGACTCGCGCCCCACCGACGTCTGGCTCGTGCGCGACTACCTGGAGAAGCTCGTCGCGGCACGCGGCGGCACGCCGGTGCCGTACACGGTGCTCACCGAGCGGATGCGACGGGTCGCCGCCACCTGGTACCCGCTGCGCACCGCGCCGACGCCCGTCATCCGGTCGCACGAGGCGGATGCCGCGGGCGGCACGCGCGCCGCCGCGCTCGCGCACTCGGGCTGAGCGCCCACACCCTCCACCGCGCGACGAGGTCGCCCGCGCCGGACGGCTAGCATCGGCGCATGCCGCACGCCCCCGTGATCCGCGCCCCCGAGCCGCGCGAAGCCGAGGTGCTCGCGCGGCTGCACGTCGAGACCTGGCGTGAGACGTACGCGGGCCAGCTGCCCGACGAGTACTTCGGCGAGCGGATGCTGGAGCATCGGCGCACGATGTGGACGCGCCTCGTTGCGGACCGCCGCGACGACCTGCGCCTCGCGGTCGCCGAGGCCGACGGCTGCCTGGTCGGCTTCGCGTGCAGTGGGCGGCCGCAGGACCCGGAGCATCCGCCCCGCCTGCGCCAGCTCTACATGGTCTACGTCTCGCGCACGCACCACGGCACCGGTGCCGGACAGGCGCTGCTCGACGCGGTGCTGGGCGACGAGCCCGCGTACCTCTGGGTGGCGAAGGAGAACCCGCGGGCGCAGGCCTTCTACGCGCGCAACGGATTCGCGTTCGACGGCGCCGAGCACCCGGACGAGCGCGTCGAGTCCTTCATCGAGGCGCGCATGGTGCGCTGACGCCCTCGCGTCGAGTGCAGCACCCGCGCGCGGGGGCTACGCCTTGACGAACGCCCAGAGCGAGGCGACGAGCCCTGCGCCGCCGACGAGCGCGATCAGACCGATGACACTCCAGAGGATCGTTTCGACCATGGGGCCATCCTGCCGCGCGGCCACGCCCGGGTCAATGGTTCGCGGAGGCGGTCAGTCGGCGGCGGAATCGCGGGCCGATGCCAGCTCGCGCGCGGTCGCGACGGCGCGCCCGAGCGCCTCGGTGTCGCCGCCGGCACGCGCGGCCGCGTAGCCCACGAGGAACGTCGTGAGCGGGGCGGCCGGCCGCACGACCCGGTGCGCGGCGTCACCGGCGAGCGAGAGGAGCTCGGCGATGTCGCCCGGCGCGTCCTCCACGCCGAGCGCCGCGGCGAGCTCGGTCCACCACTGGTCGAGGATCTCGGGAGCGTCGTCAGCCATGTGCGCCATTGTCCTCCGGTGGGCGGCGCGCGTCCACGGCGCGCGTGATCGGGCCGGGTCAGGGCGACGGATGCCCCGGAGGGAGGTCCACGCCGAGCTCGGCCGCATCCGCGGCGGTGTCGAGGTCGCGCACCCGGTCGGCGGGCAGCGGCAGCTCGCGCAGGTCGAGGGGGCGATGAGGCGGCGGAGGGGAGGCCGTCGAGGGGACTGCTCGTGGCGAGGTCGGTGACAGCGTGGCGGAGGGTAGGCCTGTCGTAGATCGCGAGGAGGGGCTGGCGGCGGCCGTCGGGGTCGACGGCGATCACACCGTCCGCGCGGGGCGCGGCGCCCGTCGTGCGGTGCTCGGCCAGGAGCGCGACGATCGCCGCCGCCGGGTCGACCAGGTCGGCGGCGAGCAGGAGGATCGGCGTGTCGCTCGGCGGCAGCGCGGCGAGACCGGCGGCGATGGCGGGGACGGGGCCGCCGAGGGGCGGGTCCTCGCGCACGAGCGGGTGGCCGCGCGTGTGCGCAGCGAGCGTCGGCGGGCCGACGACGACGATGTGCGAGGCATCCGTCACCGCGTCGAGGACGCCGTCGAGCAGGGTGCGACCGCCGCGAACGAGCAGGGGCTTGTCGACCCCGCCGAGCCGCGAGCCGCGACCGCCCGCGAGCACGATCGCGTCGTACGTCCCCACCTCGCTCATGCCGCCACCATATTCGCGCTGGAGCGGGCACCTTTCAGGAGTGCTCCGGCTCGACGGCGCCGGTGCACGCAGATGCTGCGGCAGATCGGCGGTCGGGTGCAGCATCGATGAGGGGAGACGGTTCGGGTGCAGCTGCTGCGAGGCCGTGCTGGGCCGCTCCTGAAAAGTGACGCCTCCCTCAGGGGACGGGGACGGGCGGCGACGCCTCGGGGGTGCGGGCGATCAGCTCGGTGATGCGGCCCTTGCAGCTGCCGCAGCCGGTGCCGGCGCGGGTGGAGCGGCCGACGCACTCGACCGTGCGGTCGCCCGCGGCGGCGGCCTCGGTGATGCGCTCGACCGAGACGCCGTTGCACCAGCAGACGGTCGCGTCCGGGGCGAACGGGTCGGCCGTCGACACCACGCCGGCGTCGTCGGAGTCGAGGCGGAGCAGCACGCTGCGGTCGGCGGGCAGCTCGTTGCCGCGCTCGAACAGCAGGGTGAGCTCGGCGCCGGTGCGGGGCATTCCGACGGCGACGAAGCCCTCGAGCACCCCGCCGCGGGTGACCATCTTCGCGTAGGCGCCGTGCGCGGGGTCGGCCCAGACGGTGACCTCGCGGGCGGGTGCGCCGTGCACCGCGCAGCCGGCGGCGTGCTCGGGTTCGGCACCGGATGCCTCGGGCTCGTCGAACGGGTCGGCCGACACGTCGCCGCCGGAGACCACGTCGACGCCCTCCGCCTTGAGCATCACGACGGCGGGACGCTCCTCGGCGAGCGGCGCGACCGACGTGTCTGCGCCGGAGGCCTCCGCCGCGAGCCGCGCGGCCAGCGCGTCGGCCTGCCGCCAGCCCGGGCCGATGAGGCCCGCGGGGCCGCCGCCGACGCGGCCGTCGGGCCCGGCCGAGCCGCGCGCCGCGACGTGGGCGCAGTCGCCGATCGCGAAGACGGCGGGGTCGGTCCAGCTGCGCAGCTCCTCGTCGACGAGCACGCCGCGCTCGATCGCGAGGTCGCACGACGCCGCGAGCTCGACGCGGGGCGCGACGCCGCACGAGAGCACGAGCAGGTCGCCCGCGACCTGCTTGCCGTCGGCGCACTGCAGCGCCTCGAAGATGCGCTCGCCGCGCTCGCCGTGGCGGAACAGCACCTCCTCCGCGCGCGAGTGCGGCAGCGTCTCGGTGCCGCCGGCGCGCGCCGCGCGCGCGAGCAGGCGCCCGGCGCCGTGGTCGAGGTTGCGTTCCATGGGCACGTCGCCGTGGTGCACGACCACGACCTCCGCACCCTGCTCGCTCGCGGCCAGCGCGGCCTCCATGCCGAGCACGCCCGCGCCGAGCACGACGATGCGCTTGCGGCCGGCGACGGCCGCGCGTACGGTCTCGGCGTCGTCGAGGTCGCGCAGGGCGACGACGCCCTCGGGCAGCGCGCGCTCGCCGCGGTCGAGGGCGCCTGCGGTCGTGGCGCGCGCGAGGCGATGGCGGGTGGTGCGTTCGAGCCCGACGAGCGTGGGCACGTTGGCCCGGGCGCCGGTCGCGAAGACGAGCCGGTCGTACGGCACTCGGGTGTCGGCGTCGGTGCGCACGACCTGGCGCGACCGGTCGATGCCGACCACGGCCTCGCCGAGGCGCACGTCGACGCCGGCGGCCCGCGCGGCGCCCGTGTCGATCACGTCGAGCCGCTCGCGCGAGGCGCGGCCGACGGCGTACTCGCCGACCAGCACGCGGTTGTACGCGTCGTGCGTCTCGGCGCCGAGCACGGTGAGGGCCACGGCGCCGGATGCCACGGCGGGCAGCAGCTCCTCGACGAAGCGGGCGCCGACCGGGCCGTAGCCGATCAGCACGATACGGGCGGGCCCGGCGTGGGCCGGAGCGGCGCCGGCGGGCGAGACGTGGGCGTTCATGCGGGGACGACCTCCTGCGTGGCATCCGCTCGTGTCACGGTGACGAGCGTGCGCTTGAACTCGGGCATGGACGAGACGGGATCCACCGCGCGCTCGGTGAGCAGGTTGGCGCACTGCTCGCCGGCGAAGTGGAAGGGGAGGAAGACGGTGTCGAGGCGGATGCCGGTGGTGACCTCCGCCCGCGCGCGCACGAGGCCGCGGGTGTTCGCGACCTCGATCGGGTCGCCCTCGGCGATGCCGAGCCGCGACGCGGTGGCGGGGTGCAGCTGCGCGGTCACGTGCGGGCGGGCGCCGAGCAGCTCGGGCACGCGGCGGGTCTGCGCACCCGACTGGTAGTGCTCCAGCAGGCGGCCGGTCACGAGTGTCAACTCGCCGCCGTGCTGGCCGAGCGGCTCGCGCACGCGCGGCGACACGGCGACCATGCGGGCGAGGCCGTCGGGGTGGGCGAAGCGCTCGCCGAACATGCGCGGCGTGCCCTCGGAGCCGGCCGGGAACGGCCAGTGCGCGGCGATGCCCGTGTCGAGCAGCGCGTGCGAGAGGCCCGAGTAGTCGGCCTTGCCGCCGGCCGACGCGCGTGCGAGCTCGTCGAAGACCTCCGCGGGCTCGGTCGACCAGGTGCCGGGCGCGCCGAGGCGCTCGGCCAGCTCGCGCATGATCCAGAGCTCGCTGCGCGCCTCGCCCGGCGGGTCGATCGCCCGCCGCCGCCGGATGACGCGCCCCTCGAGCGAGGTCATCGTGCCCTCCTCCTCGGCCCACTGCGTGACCGGCAGCACGATGTCGGCGAGCCGCGCGGTCTCCGACAGCACGAAGTCGCTCACGACGAGCAGGTCGAGCGAGCGCAGTCCGGCCCGCACGGCGTCGACGTCGGGCGCCGAGACCACGACGTTCGACCCGTGCACGAACAGGCAGCGGATGCCCCCGGGTCGACCGAGCTCGTCGAGCAGCGCGACCGCGGGCACGCCCGGGCCGGGGATGATCGACGGGTCGACGCCCCACACGCCGGCGACGTGCGCGCGGGCGGCGGGGTCGGTGATCATGCGGTAACCGGGGAGCTGGTCGGACTTCTGCCCGTGCTCGCGGCCGCCCTGGCCGTTGCCCTGGCCGGTGAGCGTGCCGTAGCCCGAGCCCGGCTTGCCGACGAGCCCGAGCACGAGCGCGAGGTTGATGGCCGCGGTGGCGGTGTCGGTGCCGTCGACGTGCTGCTCGACGCCGCGGCCGGTGAGGATGTAGGTTCCCCGGCCGTCGGCGAGGCGGCGCGCCACCTCGCGGAGCTGCGCGATCGGCACCCCGGTGACCTGCTGCACACGCTCGGGCCACCACGCGTTTGCGCTGCGGCGCACCGCGTCGAACCCGGTCGTGCGGGCTTCGAGGTAGTCGAGATCGGCGAGCCCCTCGGTGATGACGATGTGGGTGAGCCCGAGCAGCACGATCAGGTCGGTGCCGGGCGCGGGCGCGAGGTGGATGCCCTGGCCCTCGTCGGTGAGGCGCGCGGTCTCCGAGCGCCGGGGGTCGACGACGATGAGCCCGCCGTCGCCGCGGGCGCCCTGCAGGTGGCCGATGAACGGCGGCATGGTCGCCGCGACGTTCGAGCCGAGCATGAGGATGGTCGCGGCGCCGTCGAGGTCCTCGACCGGGAACGGCAGGCCGCGGTCGAGGCCGAACGCCCGGTTGCCCGCAGCGGCGGCCGACGACATGCAGAAGCGGCCGTTGTAGTCGATGCGGCTCGTGCCGAGCGCGATGCGCGCGAACTTGCCGAGCTGGTAGGCCTTCTCGTTGGTGAGGCCGCCGCCGCCGAACACGCCGACCGAGTCGGCGCCGAAGCGGGTCCGGCTGTCGCGCACGGTGTCGGCGATGCGGTCGAGCACCGTCTCCCAGGCGGCGGGGGCGAACGAGCCGTCGGCCTGCCGGACGAGCGGGCGGGTGACGCGATCGTCCACGTCGAGGAGCTCCGCAGACGTCCAGCCCTTCTTGCAGAGGCCGCCGCGGTTGGTCGGGAAGTCGCGACCGGCGACGGTGAGCGGCAGGCGACGGGCGCCGGCCGGTGCGGCGATGTCGATGGGCGCGGTGCCGCTCGAGGCATCCGTCGGCGTCAGGGTCATCGCGCACTGCAACGCGCAGTAGGGGCAGTGGCTGTCGCGCGAATCGGTCACGACCTCCCCTTCCGTCGAGTGCTGCGGATGCTACGTGGCGATGGTTTCGTCGGGGTTTCGGCGGGTCGGGCGGGGGCGGACCGCCCGACCCGCCGGGTCTCAGATGCGGGTGCCCTGCTTGCGTGCGCCGTAGACGTACACGACGGCGGTGAGCACGAGCATCGCGGCGTAGAACCACACGAACCAGCTGAGGCCGGTGGTGTACTCGCCGAAGTTGGTCTTCGACGCGCCGAGCAGCTGCGGGATGGCGAAGCCGCCGTACGCGCCGACCGACGAGATGATGCCGAGCGCGGCCGCGGCCTTCCGCTGCGAGCTGATGTCGCCGGCGGAGTTGTGCGCGTCGGTCGAGCCCGCCCGGAGGGCGAACACGGTCGGGATCATGCGGTACGTCGAGCCGTTGCCCACGCCCGAGGCGGTGAACAGCACCAGGAACAGGCCGAGGAACAGCCAGAAGTTGTTCAGCGGCAGGGTCCAGATGACCGCGAGGGCGCCGAGGGCCATCACCGCGAACGACACGATCGTGATCGACGCGCCGCCGAACCGGTCGGCGAGCTTGCCGCCGTAGGGGCGGGCGAGCGAGCCGACGAGGGCGCCCATGAACGCCAGCGACAGCGTGGCCGACCCGACCGCGAAGGTCGAGTAGTCGGGGAACTGGTCGGCGATGAGCTTCGGGAAGACGCCGGCGAAGCCGATGAACGAGCCGAAGGTGCCGATGTAGAGCACCGAGAGGATCCACAGGTGCGGCTCGCGCAGCACCGCCAGGGTCGCCTTGAGGTCGGCCTTGGCGCTCGAGATGTTGTCCATGCGGTAGTACGCACCGGCGATCGCCACGAGGATGAGCGGCACCCAGATCCAGCCCGCGAGCGGAAGGTTGAGCGTGACGCCCGCGCCGATGGTGATGACGATCGGCACGACCAGCTGGGCGACTGCGGCGCCGAGGTTGCCGCCGGCCGCGTTCAGGCCGAGCGCGTACCCCTTCTCCCGCTGCGGGTAGAAGTAGGTGATGTTCGACATGGAGCTGGCGAAGTTGCCGCCGCCGAAGCCGGCGAGTGCCGCGATGAACAGCATCACGCCGAAGGGCGTCTCGGGGTTGCCGACCGCCAGGGCGAGGCCGATGGCCGGGATGAGCAGCAGCGCGGCCGAGATGATCGTCCAATTGCGGCCGCCGATCTTCGGCACCATGAACGTGTACGGGATGCGCAGGGTCGCGCCGACCAGTGCCGGCATCGAGATGAGCCAGAAGATCTGGCCCGTCTCGAACGAGAAGCCGGCCGCGGGCAGCGACACGACGACGATCGACCAGAGCTGCCAGACGCAGAACCCGAGGAACTCGGCGAAGATCGACCAGCGCAGGTTGCGCGACGCGATCGCCTTGCCCCCGTTGTTCCACTGGTCGGTGTCCTCCGGGTTCCAGCCGTCGATCCAACGGCCGGGGCGGTGGGTGAGTTCGGCGCCCGCGGTGGGCGTCTCGACGGCGGGCGCTGCGCTCTCGGGGGAGAGCGTGCCCTGGGCGGGTGCGTTCATGATGGGTCTCCTGAGCGAATCTGGTGGTGCCGGATGCGTGGTGGTGGTGTGGTGACGGTGGTGCGCGTGGTGCGGGGTGACGGGGGTAGGGGCCCGTCGCCCGGTCAGGCCGGGCTCGCGGCGTCGAAGCGTTCGGCGACGATCGCGACCAGCTCGGCGGGTGGGGCGTCGCCGTCGGTGAGGAGCGGCGAGCTCGTGGCATCCGCCCCCGCCTCGGCGGCGAGGGTGGCGAAGGTGCCGGGCGCGAGCAGGTAGCTCGCGACGACGACGCGGCCGGAGGCCGTGGCGCGTGCGGCGGCGACGGCGTCGGGCACGCGGGGCTCGGCGGCCGAGATGAACGAGACGGTGACGTCGCGGCCGATGCGCTCGGCGAGCAGCGCGCCGGTGGCGTGGCAGTCGTCGACCGCGCGGGCGTCGCTCGAGCCGGCGGCGGCGAGCACGACCGTGTCGTCCTCGGCGAGGCCGATCTCGTCGAGGCGGCGGGCGAGCACGTCGGCCAGCCGCGGGTCGGGGCCGAGGGCGGCGGAGACGGCGACATCGCGCGGGCCGGTGCCGGCGGCGGGTGCGCCGACCGCGGCGTCCGCCGTCTCGGCCAGGTCGTGGAACACGTGGTAGCCGGCCGAGAGCAGCAGCGGCACGATCGTCACGTCCTGGTCGCCGTGCACGCCCTCGATCACGGCCGGCACGTCGGGCTCCTGCACGTCGACGAACGCGTCGGCCACGACGAGCTCGGGGCGGGCGGCGCGCACCGACTCGACGAGGGCGGCGACCGCGCGCTGGCCCGCGGCATCCGAGGTGCCGTGCGACGCGGCGACGAGTGCACGGGTCGGGGCGACGGCGATGACGTGGTCGGCGTCCTCCTGCACCCGCCAGGTCGGCAGGCGCAGGTCGGGGTTGGTGAGGCACTCGCCCGTGGCGAGGTCGAAGACGTCCTTGTGCAGCGGCGACGCGATGGTCGGGCGGCCGCCGCGCGAACCGACGATGCCGCGCGAGATGACGTGCGAGCCGGTCGCCGGGTCCTGGTTCGAGACGGCGAAGAGCCGGCCGTCGGGCAGCAGGAAGAGTGCGACCTGACGGCCCTGCACGAGGGCGGCCTCGCCCCAGAGCGGGGTCAGGTCGACGCGGCGGCAGACCGGGGTCCACAGGGTCGGAGTGGCAGGGCGCGACGGTGCGGCCGCGGTGTGCAGGTCGGTGATGGTCACGGTCGTCTCCCTCCTGGTGATCGCCGTCCGGCGGGCGCCGGATCGTTCGGTGCGATGGCGTCAACCGTAAGAACCTCATGTTTCGGGCGTTCGCGCACCGACGTGAACGCCTGTGACGAAGTGCTCACCGGGCGCGGAGGGCCGTGTGAGGTCGCCGTCACCGTGTGTCGCGGGGCTCACAGCGGGCCTCGTGCCGCGTGAGGAAAGCGTCACGAGTCGTTACGCGAGGGCAATCCCGGTGGAACGCGCGAAACGTAGCGTCGCTGACACGACGCGCCACCTCGGCGCCGTCTCGACCGCAGTTCCGACCGGTACCGATTCCGTTCCGACGCACGTGAGGAGCCACCATGGCCCAGGCAGATTCCGCCGGCGACGCACCCCGTCACGTCGTCGTCGTGGGCGGCGGACCGGCCGCCCACCGCTTCACAGAGGCGCTCGGCTCCCGGCTCGACGCCGCTGCCCCCGAGCTGCGCATCACCGTGCTTGCCGAGGAGGTGCACCGCCCGTACGACCGCGTCGCGCTGTCGAAGCGCCTCGACGACGGGGAGGTCGACCTGACCCTCGGCGAGGCCGACTTCTGGGACCGCCCCGGCGTGACGCTGCGCACCGGGTCGCCGGTGACCGAGATCGACACGGATGCCCGTGAGGTGGCGCTCGCCGACGGCGCGCGCATCGCCTACGACGAGCTCGTGCTCGCGACGGGGTCGAGCGCGACCGTGCCGCCGATCGAGAACGCGCACGCGGGTCGCGTGTACCGCACCCTCGAGGACGTCGCCGAGCTCGTCGCCGAGATCGGCGAGTTCGCCGAGCGCCGCGGGCGCCCCGCCAACGTCGCCGTCGTCGGCGGCGGGCTGCTCGGCCTCGAGGCCGCAGGCGGCGCCGCGCGGCTCGGGGCGCGCGCCTCGGTCGTGCACTCGGGCAGGTGGCTCATGTCGGCGCAGCTCGACGAGGGCGCCGGGCAGGCGCTCGGTCGCATCATCCACGGCTCCGGTATCGAGCTGCACCTCGGCCAGCGTCCGTCGTCCGTGCTCACCTCGCCGACCGGCACCGTGCTCGGCCTCGCCCTGCCCGACGGCAGCGCCGTGAACGCCGACATCGTCGTCTTCTCGATCGGCATCACCGCGCGCGACGAGCTCGCCCGCGCGGCCGGCCTCGACATCGCCCCGCGCGGCGGCATCGTCGTCGACGACCACTGCGCGACGAGCGCCCCGAACGTCTGGGCGATCGGCGAGGTCGCCGCGATCGACGGCCGCTGCGTGGGCCTCGTCGCCCCCGCGAACACCATGGCCGAGGTCGTCGCCGACCGCATCTGGGGCGGCGAGGCCGTCTTCCCCGGCGTCGACGACGCGACCAAGCTCAAGCTCGCCGGCGTCGACGTCGCCAGCTTCGGCGACGCCCTCGCCCGCACCGAGGGGGCGCTCGAGGTCGTCTACGCCGACCCGGCGCGCGGCCTCTACCAGAAGCTCGTCGTGAGCGAGGACGCCAAGACCCTGCTCGGCGGCATGTTCGTCGGCGACGCCGAGCCGTACACCGCGCTCCGCCCCATGCTCGGGCGCGAACTGGGCGCCGAGCCGGGCGCCTACCTCTCTGCGGCGGGCGCCGAGGCACCGGCATCCGCCGAACTGCCCGACGACGCACAGGTCTGCTCGTGCAACAACGTCAGCGCCGGGCACATCCGCGGCGTCATCGCGGGCGACGAGGGCGAGGCCTGCACCGACCTCGGCTCGCTCAAGGCCTGCTCGCGCGCCGGCACCCAGTGCGGGTCATGCGTGCCGCTGGTCAAGAAGATCCTCGAGACCGAGCTCGAGAAGTCGGGCATCGAGGTCTCGAAGGCGCTCTGCGAGCACATCGAGCTGAGCCGCGCCGAGCTGTTCGAGTCGGTGCGCATCCTCGGCCTGCGCACCGCCGACCAGGTCATGGAGCGCTTCGGCACCGGCCTCGGCTGCGACATCTGCAAGCCCGTCATCGCGTCGGTGCTCGCGTCGCAGACGAACCGGTACATCCTCGACGACGACACCGGGCCCATGCAGGACACCAACGACCGGGCCCTGGCGAACATGCAGAAGGACGGCACGTACTCGGTCGTCCCGCGCATCCCCGGCGGCGAGATCACCCCGGCGAAGCTCAAGGTCATCGCCGAGGTCGCCGAGGACTTCGGGCTCTACACGAAGATCACCGGCGGCCAGCGCATCGACCTGTTCGGCGCGCGCCTCGACCAGCTGCCCGACATCTGGCGCCGGCTCGTCGACGCGGGCATGGAGTCGGGCCAGGCGTACGGGAAGAGCCTCCGCACCGTGAAGAGCTGCGTCGGGTCGACCTGGTGCCGCTACGGCGTGCAGGACTCGGTCGGCATGGCCGTGTTCCTCGAGGAGCGCTACCGGGGCCTCCGCTCGCCGCACAAGTTCAAGCTCGGCGTCTCGGGCTGCGCGCGCGAGTGCGCCGAGGCCCGCTCGAAGGACATCGGCGTGATCGCCACCGAGCTCGGCTGGAACCTCTACGTCGGCGGCAACGGCGGCTACCAGCCCGCGCACGCGCAGCTGCTCGCCGGCGACCTCGACGACGAGACCCTCGTGCGCTACATCGACCGCTACGTCATGTACTACGTCCGCACGGCCGACCGCCTGCAGCGCACCGCCCGCTGGCAGGAGGACCTGCCGGGCGGGCTCGACCACGTGCGCGAGGTCGTCTGCGACGACTCGCTGGGCATCGCCGCCGAGCTCGAAGCGGCCATGGCCACGCACGTCGGCACCTACCGCGACGAGTGGGCCGCGACTCTCGCCGACCCCGAGAAGCTCAGGCGCTTCCGCCCGTTCGTGAACGCCCCCGAGACCGGCGACCCGTCGGTGCTGCGGGTGCCCGAGCGCGGCCAGTCGCGGCCCGCCACTCCAGAGGAGCGCCGCACGCTGATCGCGGGGGCGTCGATCCCCGTGCGTCCTCATGTGACGGACGCGGATGGGCCCGAGGCATCCGCCGTGCCTACCATCGACACCGTTCCCGCGCCGGCTGACGGCGCCATCACCGGAGGGCGTTGAGATGCACGTCGAACTCGACCTGGCGGGCCTGACCGTGCTCGTCGTCGGGCGCGCCGACCGCACCCGCCGCGCTCGCGCCCGCTACGCCGCCGCCGGTGCCCGCGTGCTCGAGGTGCTCGGCGAGCACGCCGCCGCCCGGCTCGCGCAGCCGCTCGACGCGGCGCACGTCGACGCCCTCGCCTGGGTCGACGGCACCGATGCCGAGCGTTCGGAGACCGTGGCCCTGGCGCGGTCGATGCGACTGCCGGTGCTGGCGGATGCCCCGGTCGAGCCGACCCCCGCGGGCACGTGACCCTGGTCGGCGGGGGCCCCGGCGACGCCGAGCTGATCACGCTCGCCGGCCGCCGCGCGCTCGCCGAGGCCGACGTCGTGCTGCACGACCGGCTCGGCCCGACCGACCGCATCGACGAGTGGGCGCCGGGCGCCGAGCTCATCGACGTCGGCAAGACGCCCGGACATCACGCCGTGCCGCAGCGCGAGATCGAGCGGCTGCTCGTCGCGCGCGCCCAGGAGGGCCTGCGCGTCGTGCGACTCAAGGGCGGCGACCCGTTCGTGTTCGGCCGCGGTGGCGAGGAGGTGGCTGCCTGCCGTGCCGCGGGCGTGCCCGTGACCGTCGTGCCGGGCGTCACGAGCGCCGTGTCGGTGCCGGGCGCCGCGGGCATCCCGGTCACGCACCGCGAGGTGAGCCGCGCGTTCACCGTCGTCTCCGGGCACGTGCCGTTCTCCGAGGAGGAGCTCGGCCACCTCGTCGGCCTCGGCGGCACGCTCGTCGTGCTCATGGGCGTCGGCACGCTGCCGCACTTCGTCGCGGGGCTCCGCCGTCACGGCATGGCCGCCGACATGCCGATCGCGATCGTCGAGCGCGGCTTCAGCCCGTCGCAGCGCACGACCACGTCCGACCTGGGAGGCATCCTGCACCGCATCGCAGAGGTGCGCCCCGCCTCGCCCGCCGTGATCGTGGTCGGCGAGGTCGTTCGCGTGCCCGAAACATTCGCGTGCGAGGATGGCCGCCCTGAAGCATCCGATGCCATCGCGAGCGTGATCGCGCAGCTCGGCACCTGACACCGGAGGGCGCGCCCATGAACGACGCACCTGTCACGCCCGCTGCCGCAACGCCCGACGAGCCGCCCACCTGGGAGGACTCGCACGGCCGGGCCCGCCCCGACGCACCCGACCTCGCGGCACCCGGCGGCACCGACACCGGACCCGTCGCGGCGTTCCGCGCCGACCAGCTCGACGGCTTCCGCATCGGCGTGACGAGCGACCGCCGGTCGGCCGAGCTGGTCGCGGCGCTCGAGCGCCGCGGGGCATCCGTGCTGCACGCGCCCACCATCCGCATGACCGGCGCGCGCGACGACGCCGTCGTCGTCGAGGAGACCGGGGCGATCATCGCCGCGCGGCCGTCGGTGCTGCTCGCGACCACGTCGTACGGCATGCGCCGCTGGTTCGAGGCGGCGGACGCCGCGGGGCTCGGCGACGAGGTGCTCGACGTGCTGGGGGAGGCGCGCATCCTCGTGCGCGGTCCGAAGGCGCGCGGGGCGATCCGGGCCGCCGACCTCGACGACCACGGCATGAGCGAGCGCGAGACGACCGCGTCGCTCATCGACCTCGTGCTGCGCGACGACGTCGACGGGCAGGCCATCGCCGTGCAGCTGCACGGCTACACCGACAAGGCGCAGCTCGAGCGGCTGACGGCGGCAGGCGCGACCGTCTACCCGGTGGCGCCGTACCGCTGGCAGGCGCACGAGGACCAGGCGCGCGTGGCGAAGCTCGTCGAGGCGATCTGCACCGAGGCGCTCGACGCCGTGACGTTCACGAGCGCGCCCGCGGTGGAGGCGCTGTTCGAGGCCGCCGACGGCTTGGGGCGCTACGACGCGCTGCTCGCCGGCTTCCGCGACTCGGTCGTGGCGGCGGCCGTCGGGCCGGTCACCGCGCAGCCGCTCGTCGAGGCGGGCATCCTGCCGATCGCGCCCGACCGCTTCCGCATGGGCGCCCTCATCCGCCTCGTCTGCGAGCACCTCGAGCAGAAGAACGTGCTGCGCCTGCCGACCGAGGTCGGCGAGGTCGAGCTGCGCGGCCGGCTCGTCGTGCTCGACGGGGAGCGCATCGAGCTGAGTCCGGTCGGGCTGGCGCTCTTCCGCACCCTCATGCGCGCCGAGGGGCGCACGGTCTCGCGGGCCGACCTCGCGCGCTCGACCCCGGAGCCGCTCGACGACCACGCGGTCGACGTGGCGCTCAGCCGGCTGCGGCAGGCGCTGCCGCGCCCCGGCGTCGTCGCGACCGTGATCAAGCGCGGCTACCGCATCTCGGTGCCGGTCTGAGCTGGGCCCACCTGACCCAGCCCCCGCGCCCCTGTCGGGGGAGTTCGCTCAGACGGCCTGGGCGATGCGGATCGTGTTGCCCGACGGGTCGCGGAACGCGCAGTCGCGCGGCCCCCAGCCCTGGTCCATCGGCTCCTGCAGCACCTCGGCGCCCGACGCGCGCACGCGCTCGAACGCCGCATCGACGTCGTCGTCGGCGAGCACGACCCCGTGCAGCACGCCCTTCGTGAGCAGCGCCTGCAGCATGTCTCCGTCGGCCTGCGACCGGCCGGCGTGCGGGTCGGAGAGCACGATCTCGAGGCCCGGCTGCTTCGGCGAGCCGAGCGTGATCCAGTGGTGCCCGCCCGACTCGACGTCGTTGCGCACCTCGAACCCGAGCGCGTCCCGGTAGAACGACAGCGACTCGACCGGGTCGTTCACGGTGATGTCCACGTACTTGACTGCGATGCCCATGCGGTCACCGTACGCCCGGTGCGGCCGGGGTGCCTTCTCCGATCGTGCTCGGGTCGGGCGAGGGGCGGGCAGCGGATGCCGCCGCAGGCGGAGACGGGGCACGCTGCGGGCGCGTGGTGAACATCGCCACGCACGTCGGCATCGACTGCTCGGCCGGGTGGTCGCGCCGCCGGTACGCGCTCGGCGTCTCGCCGACGATCTCGGTGAAGCGGCTGCTGAACGAGCCCAGCGAGGTCGCACCGACGGCCATGCAGGCATCCGTCACGCTCGCCCCGTCACGCAGCAGCGCCATGGCCCGCTCGATGCGGCGGGTCATGAGGTACGCGTGGGGCGTCTCGCCGTAGGCCGCGCGGAACCGGCGCGAGAAGTGCGCGGGAGACATGAGCGCGGCCGCCGCCATGGACGGCACGTCGAGCGGGCGGTCGTACTCGCGGTCGATCAGGTCGCGTGCCCGGCGCAGGTGCGCGAGCTCGGCGAGCTCGTCGGGTGACATGGCTCGACGCTAGCCGAGCAGCACGCACACCGCGACGAACGCGAGCACGTTGACCACGACGGTGATCCAGAACGGCACCCGGAACTCGCGCTTCACGGTCTTGTGCCGCAGCGCCTGCTGGGCGACGATCGCGCCCGGCCAGCCGCCCACGAGCCCCGCGGTGAGCAGCGTCGACTCGGGCGTGCGACGGCGCCCGGCGCCCGCGGCCCGCTTGTCGACCGCGTAGAGCACGAAGGCGACGACGGATGCCACGGCGTAGACGATCCCGAGCCAGGCCGGCGTGCCGACGGTCAGCGCGAGCACCACCCACAGCACGGCGAACAGCGCGATGGGGAGGAACGCGGCGGGCTGCACGCCGTTGCGGCGTCTCTGCTGCGGGCGGCGGGTCGAGTTCGGCACCCGTGCATCGTAGCCGCGGGGCGCGGGCGGCGTATCGTCGATCCGTGAGCACGGGGGAGACGACGGATGCCGCGCTGCGGCGCAGGCGCCTCGCCGGAGCGGGCACGCAGCTCGGCACCGAGGTGTCCATCAACTTCGGCTCGTCGCTCGCGGGCCTCGTGATCCCCGTGGTCGGCTCGTTCGTGGTGGTCGCGGTGCGGCAGCTCGTGATGGTCGCCGTGGTGCTGCCGTTCTACCGCCCGCGCCGCGCCTCGCTCACCTGGCGCCGACTGTGGCCCGCGATCGCGCTCGGCGTGGTGCTCGCGGTCATGAACCTCGCGTTCTACGAATCGGTGCACCTGCTCGGGCTCGGCATCGCCGCGACGATCGAGTTCCTCGGGCCGCTCGGGCTCGCGCTGGTCACCTCGCGCCGCTGGCTCGACGTCGCGTGCGCGCTCGCCGCGGGTGCGGGTGTCGTGCTGCTCATCGGCCCCGGAGCATCCGCCGCCGGTGAGATCGACCCGTGGGGCGTTGCGCTCGCGCTGACCGCCGCCGTCAGCTGGGCGCTCTACATCGTGCTGACGCGCCGGGTCGCGCACGGCCTGCCGGGGCTCGAGGGGCTGACCGTCGCGAGCATCGTGAGCCTCGCGCTGCTGCTGCCGTTCGCGGTCGTCACGTTCGACGCCGGCGCGATCGACTGGCGCGTGCTCGGGCTGCTGCTCGGCGTCGGCGTGCTCTCGTCGGCGCTGCCGTACAGCCTCGACACGTACATTCTGCGGCGCATCACCCCGCGCCTGTACGCGATCATCACGAGCTTCGGCCCGGTCATCGCGGCCGGGTTCGGCTGGCTCGTGCTGTCGGAGACGTTCACGGCGCTCGAGGTCGTGGCGATCGTGGTGGTGTGCGGGGCGGCGGGCACCGCGATCGCGACGCAGCGCGACCGGCCGAAGTCGACGCTCGAGCGCACGGCCGAGACGATTCCGTAGCGGGTCGGGCGTCGGAGGCGGTGGGCGCGGACCGTGGCGTCGGTGCCGCGAAGCGCCGGGCGAGGTCGCGGATGCCGGTGGGCGCGGGTGCAGACTGGGCGCATGATCGTCGGAAGCCCGGACTGGCGTCGCGTCGTGGCGATGCTCGTGGAGGATGACCGACGCACCGCGTTCGCGATGGCGGTGCTCGGCACGACGCGGGCGGAGGTGGAGGCGCGCCTGGGCGGCAGACGCGCGGGTCGGGCACTGCACGCGCTCGCCGAGGTCGCGCTCGTGACGGAGGACGCGGACGGCGTGCTCTCGGCCGACGGCGCGGTGTTCCACGACCTGCTGCACGGGTCGGCGACGGCGCGCGCGACCCGCGGCCCCGAGCGCTTCCTGCGCGGCGGTCGCATCGCGCAGTACCCGGCCGGCGCCGACGACCGGCGGGCGCTGCTCGAGCTCGTCGTCGACCGCGCGATCGGCACGGGCGAGGTGCTCGACGAGGGCCGCGTGAACGAGCGGCTCGGCGACTTCACGGACGACGTGGCGATGCTGCGCCGCGCGCTGGTCGACGCCGGCCTGCTCGAGCGCACCCGCTCGGGGTCGGAGTACGCGCGACCCGACGCCGACGTGCCGGGAGACGCGCGCACCGCCGGTGCGGAGGTGGCGGATGCCGCGCCGACCGACCCCGCCACGCCGACCGACCCCGCCCGCGCCCGCACGACATGAGCGGCGTGCTGCGACTCGCGATCGAACCCGACGCGGCCCCCGCGTTCGCGCGCGCGACCCGGGCCATGTCGGAGGCGTTCGCCGCCGAGGCCGCGGCGATCGCCCCCGGGGCGTCCGTCGCGTCGTCGATCTGGCCGACCGCGGGCGAGCTGGTCGACCACCTGGGGCAGATTCAGCGCTGGGCCACGCAGGTCGTGCGCACCGGCGAGGCGGCCGACCGGCGCGAGCACGCCCGCCCCGAGGCATCCGACCGCATCGCGTGGTACGCCGAGGGTGCCGCCGGCCTCGCCGACGCGCTCGACGGGACCGACCCGGCGCGACGGTGCTGGACGTTCCTCGGCGAGGGGACCACCGCGTTCTGGAGCCGGCGCATGGCGCACGAGGCGCGCAAGCACCTCTGGGACCTGCGCTCGGCCGTCGGGCCGGCGCCGCGCGCACCCGACCAGGGCGGCCCCGCGATGCTCGCCGACGCGATCGACGAGCTCTACGCGGTGTTCCTCACCCGCACGCTGCGCACGACCGGGCTCGACCCGCTGCCGCGTGCGCTCGTGCTGCGCTCGACCGACGTACCCGCCGCCTGGACCATCACGCCCGACTGGACGGTCACGCGGCACGCGACCGCAGAGGCGACCGCCGTCGGCGAGGCCGCGGGCGAGGGGCCGGATGCCCCGACGATCGTGCGCGCGGCACTCGGCGACGTGCTGCTCTTCGTGTGGGAGCGCGCCCGCCCGAGCTCGCTGCCCGACCGGTTCCGCATTCTCGGCGACCCCGCGACGGTCACCGCCTACCTGTCGTCCCCCGTCCACCCCTGACGGCGGTGAGCCGAAGCGACGGATGCCTCGGGCGAACGCGCCGCACGAGGCATCCGCTCGGCTACTTCGCGGGCGGGGTGAAGGTGCGTGCGACCTCGACGAGGGTGCGCGTGCCGAAGCCGGTCGCGCCCTTCGAACGCCACGACTCGTCGGAGTCGACCGCCATGGTGCCCGCGATGTCGACGTGCGCCCACGGCGTCTCGCCCGCGAACTCCGCGAGGAACAGCGCCGCGGTCGTCGCACCGGCGTAGCGGTTCGCGCCGACGTTCGACAGGTCGGCGATGTCGGAGTCGAGGAGCTTGCGGTACTTCTGCTCGAGCGGCAGCTGCCAGAGCGGCTCGTCGGTGGTGCCGGACGCTTCGAGCAGCGAGTCGACGACGGCCTGCGAGGTGCCGAGCACGGCCGCGCGCGACTGGCCGAGCGCCATGAGCGCGGCGCCGGTGAGCGTGGCGATGTCGATGATCGCATCGACGCCGTCCTCGACCGCGAGCGCGATGGCGTCCATCATGACCAGGCGCCCCTCGGCGTCGGTGTTCTTCACCTCGACGGTCGTGCCGCCGCGCGCGGTGAGCACGTCGCCGAGCTTCGTGGCCGAGCCCGACGGCATGTTGTCGGTGCACATCATCCAGCCCGTGACGGCGGCGGATGCCCCGAGCTCGCGCAGCGCGGTGAATGCGCCGAGCACGTTCGCGGCGCCGCCCATGTCCATCTTCATGAGGGCGTGCATGCCGTCGGACGGCTTCAGGCTGATGCCGCCCGAGTCGTACGTGATGCCCTTGCCGACGAGGCCGAGGTGGCCGGTCGACTCGCCCTCGGGCATGTAGGTGAGCTTCACCATGCGCGGCTCGACGGTCGAGCCGGCGTTCACGCCGAGGAGGCCCCCGCAGCCGAGCTCGATGAGCGCGGCCTTGTCGAAGACCTCGACGCCGAAGCCGAAGCGCTCGCCCAGTTCGACCGCGACGTCGGCCAGGTCGGGCGCCGTCAGGTGCGCGGGCGGGGCGTTGGTCAGGTCGCGGGCGACGGATGCCGCGCGCGCGGCGGCGATGCCGGTGCCGACGCCCGCCGTGCCGGCGTCGAGGCCGTCGGCGGCGAGCTGGAGGCGCTCGATCGCGACCTCCTTGGGCTTCGCCTTCAGCGCGGCGAAGCGGTAGCGCGCGAGCAGTGCGCCCTCGACGAGCGCGCGGGCCGCGGTCTCGGCCTCGACGCCCGCGAGCGATGCGACGCGGATGCCGAGGAGGCCTGCTTGGGCACGGCGCGCACGAAGGCGGCGGCGGCGTCGCGCAGCGAGGCATCCGTCTGCTCGTCTGCGGCGCCCGCGCCGACGGCCACGAGAGTGGGGCCGGTCGGCTGGGGGAGCACGAGGGTCTGGCCGGGCTTGGCCTCGAAGCCCACGCGGGCGAGCGCCTCGCGGTCGAGCGCCACCTCGGGCACGTCGCCCTCGGTGTGCACGATCACGCCGATCGCGTCGAGGTCGTGGCCGAGCTCGTCGACGACCTGGACGTCGGCGGCGTCGAGCTGCGCGAGCGAGGGGACGGGGGTGAAGTCGGCGGGGATGAGCCGAATCGGGTCACGGGTCATGTGGGGTCCTCCATCGCGCCCGTCGCGGCGGTTCCACGCGGGCGACCATGACACCCTAGTCGGGGACGCTGTGCGAGCGCGCTGCCGCTCGCTACGCTCTCACCATGGACCCGGTCGCATGGACCATGATCATCCTGGCCGCCGCGGTGGTCGCCTTCGTCACGAACCGGGTGCCCATCGTCGTCGTCGCGTTCGGCGTCGCCCTCTCGCTCTGGGCGACGGGCGTGCTGACGCTGAACCAGTCGCTCGCCGGGTTCGGCGACCCGACCGTGCTCTTCATCGCGTCGCTGTTCGTGGTCGGCGAGGCGCTCGACACGACCGGCGTGACGGCGTGGGCCGGACAGCAGGTGATCGGCCGCGCCGGCCGGAGCCCGGTGCGCCTGATGGTCGTGGTGTCGGCGCTCGCCGCGGTCATGTCGGCCCTCATCAGCGTGAACGGCGCGACCGCGGCGCTCCTGCCGCTCGTGGTGGTCGTCGCCGCTCGTGCCGGGCTGGTCTCGTCGAAGATGCTCATCCCGCTCGCGTTCGCGGCCAGCGCCGGGTCGATGCTCGCGCTCACCGGCACGCCCGTGAACATCATCGTCTCCGACGCCGCCGAGGCCGCCGGCGAGCGGCAGTTCGGGTACTTCGAGTTCGCGCTCGTCGGCATCCCGCTCGTGCTCGGCACGATCCTCATCATGGTGCTGCTGCGGAACGTCCTGCCCGAGCGGCATCCGCAATCGATGGCGAAGGACCTCGGCGACTACGCCGCGACCATCAAGCAGCACTACGACCTGCGCACCGGCGCGATCGACATGCCGCTGCTCGGCGCCGCGCACGGCGCGGTCGAGGTGATCGTCTCGCCGCGGTCGTCGCTGATCGGCGCGCGCGTGTTCCCCGGCATGACGATGCCCGACGGCGACGTCGTCGTGGTGGCGGTGCGCCGCGGGGCCGATGACCTCGGCACGACCGACGAGGCGCTGCGCGCGGGCGACACGCTGCTGCTGCGCGGCGGCTGGCGGGAGCTGCGCGACCTCAGCCGCGGGGGCGACCTCGTGGCGGTCGACTCGCCCGACCTGATCCGCCGCACGGTCGCGCTCGGCACGGGCGCGAAGCGCGCGATCGGCATCCTCGCCGCGATGGTGCTCGTGCTCGCCACCGGGCTGATCCCCGCGGCGGCCGCAGGGCTCCTCGCGGCGGGCGCGGCGATCCTGCTCAAGGTCGTGAGCGTGCCGCAGGCGTTCCGCAGCATCTCGTGGACCACGGTCGTGCTCGTCGCGGGCATGATCCCCCTCGCGACCGCCTTCACCGAGACCGGCGCCGCCGACATGGTCGCCGACGGCGTGCTCGCCCTCGTGGGCGACGCCGGGCCGCAGCTCGCCCTGCTCGTGCTGTGCGTGCTCACCTTCGTGATGAGCCAGCTCATCTCGAACGCGGCGACCGTGCTGGTGGTCATCCCGATCGCCACCTCGATCGCCACGTCCTACGACGTGTCGGTGCTGCCGTTCATGATGGCGCTGACGGTCGCGGGCGCCGCGGCCTTCCTCACCCCGGTCGCGACGCCGGCGAACGCCATGGTGCTCGAGCCCGGCGGCTACAAGTTCGGGGATTACTGGAAACTCGGACTCCCGCTCTCGGTATTCTTCGTCGCGATGGCCGTGCTGTACGTGCCCCTGATCTGGAGGTTCTGACCCGTGAGCGAACCGACCCGCGTGCTGCCGAAGCCCGGCTGGTACCCCGACCCGAACGGCAGCGGTCGCCGGCGCTGGTGGACCGGCCTCGGCTGGAGCGACCGGTTCGCCGAACCGGGGCAGATCGCCGGCCTCTCGCGCAGCGGCTCGACCTCGAACGAGTCGCTGTACGGCGAGTGGATCTGGCTCGTGCTGGTGCTGCCGTACGTGCCGGCACTCGGGATGTTCTTCATCGACTGGCAGCGGTTCATCGCCCTGCTGACCTCGCCGAACCCCGACATGGTCGAACTCGCTCCGCTGCAGTTGATCCTCGACCCCGCCTACCTCTTCGTCGTCATCGGCGGGTGGGTGTCGTACTTCCTGGTGATCGCGTTCGCGGCGGCCGACCGGGCGCGGCTGAAGCGGGTCGGCGTCGATCGACCGTTCCACTGGGCGTTCGCGATCATCTCGGCCAACATCTACGTGATCGGGCGCAGCATCGTCGTGAACCGACGCGCCGGGGCGGGCGGGCTCGCACCGATCTGGGTGCTGCTCGGGCTGATCGCCCTGTCGTCCGTCGTGGGGGCGCTCGTCGGCGTCTGGATCGGCCGCGAGTTCTTCGAGACGGTGTACGCGGTCTACGGCTGATCGTCAGCCGATCGGGGTACCGTCAGGTATGGCCGGTCACCGCGGCGACGACGCGTCCGGCGGGTCGACCAGGTGGCGCCCCGGGCGCACCGGTCGGCGCAACCCGCCGACATGGAGCCGTGCGCTCGCCGAGGGCGACGACGCCGGGTTCTTCGGGCCGGGCAGTGCCGTGTGGGCGGTCAACGGCGCGCTGCCGACGCTGGTCGCGGGCATCCGCGCCCTGCTGCTCCAGACGCTCCACCCCGGCGCGATGGCGGGCGTGGCCGACTGGTCGCGCTACCACGAGGACCCGCTCGGCCGGCTCGACGGCACGGTGCGCTGGATCGCGGTCACGACGTTCGGCGATCGACGGGCGGCGACGGATGCCTCGGCCTTCGTCTCGCGCCTGCACGAGCGCGTGCGCGGCACGTACGTCGACGCGTCCGGTGTCGAACGCGAGTACTCGGCCGGCGACGAGCACCTGCTGCGCTGGGTGCACGACGCCTTCACCGAGGCGTTCATCGGCGCCCACCTCACCTGGGGCGGGCCGATCCCGGGCGGACCGGACGCGTACGTGCGCGAGTGGGCGACGGCCGGCCGGCTCATGGGCGTGACCGACCCGCCCGAGTCGCTCGCGGCGCTGCGCGCCGAGCTCGACGCGTTCGCGGCCGAGTCGAAGTACGACGAGCGGGTCGCCCACGCGGTCGGCTGGCTGCGGCACCCGAAGCTGCCGGGTCTCACCGGCGCGCTCTACCCGATCTTCTTCGGCGGTGCGGTGGCATCGCTCACCGACGAGCAGCGGCGGATGCTCCGCCTGCGGCGCCCGCGCTGGCCCGCGATCACCGCGACGCGGTTCCTGCTGTGGGGTCTGCGCATGACGGCGGGGAAGTCGCCGAGCGAGGAGGCGGCCAGGCAGCGAGTGGCCCGCCTGGAGGCATCCGCCCCCTGCACTCGGCGGAGACGTAGCCCCTACGCGTCGACGGCCTTCGCGGGCACGTCGCGCAGGTCGACCGACCAGGCGCGCACGCGCACGGTGCCGCCGCGGCGCCCGGGGTACTCCTGCTCGCCCTCGTCGCGGAAGCCGAGCCGACGGCAGAGCGCGTTCGACGGCAGGTTCTCGACCATCGGGAACGCCACGAGCAGCGCGCGCTCGGGGGTGCGGTGCGCCGCCGCATCCGCCACCAGCAGCCGCATCGCGCGGGTCGCGTACCCGCGGTCCTGGTACGGCGTGTGCACGCTCCAGCCCGACTCGAACACCGGCCGGCCGTGCCACTCGTCCTCCCAGTAGCCGACCGAACCCACGGGGTCGGGCACGCCCTCGACCTCGATGCGGAACATGCGGGCGTCGCCCGTCTCCCACGACCGCAGGTAGCGGGCGTGCCGCTTCAGCAGGGCCGCGTGCGACTCGGGGCCGCCGAGGTACTGCGTCATGCGCCGCGTGTTGCTGTGCACGAGCACGGGGAGGTCGTCGGTCGACCAGCGTTCGAGGCTGAGGACCGGATCCCGGTGCGGCGCCGCGGGCATGTCAGCGGCCCTCGGTGCCCGCTTCGCCGGGTGCAGCGGGTGCAGCGGATGCCTCGGGGTCGGGCGGCGGCGCGTCCGCGACCGGCTCCGGTGGGGCGTCCGACGCGTTCCAGGTCTTGATGATCGCCCACGACACGGCCGCGATCGGCACCGACAGGATGGCGCCGATGATGCCGCCGAGGATGGTGCCCGCGGTCAGCGCGACCAGGATGACCAGCGGGTGCAGCTTCAGCGACTGCGCCATCACGACCGGCTGGAGGAAGTTGCCCTCGAGCTGGTTGACGCCGATGACGATCGCGATCACGATGAGCGCCGCGACCGGGCCGTTGGCGACCAGCGCGATGAGCGCCGCGAGCGCGCCGGCGACCGTCGCACCCACGAGCGGCACGAACGCGCCGATGAACACGATCACGCTGAGCGGCAGCCAGAGCGGCACCTGCAGGATCGCGAGGCCCACGCCGATGCCGATCGCATCGACCGCGGCGATGATCGCCGTGCCGCGGATGTACCCGCCCAGCACCGTCACGCCGGTGCGGCCGACCCGGCGCCCGCGCGCGAGCGCCGCGCCGCGGAACGGCGTCAGGAAGAACTCCCAGATGACGTCGCCGTCCTTCAGGAAGAAGAACAGGATGACGACGCCGAGCACGAGCCCGGTGGCGACCTGCGCCGCCGCCGAGACGCCCGCGATGGCGCCCGATCCGAACTGCGCGCTCGTGAGGAAGTCGATGACCCAGTCGATCGAGTCGTCGATGAGCCCTTGGTCGATGGGGAACGGCCCGTCGAGCACCCACACGCGCAGCTCCTCGAACCCCTCGAGCGCCGACTCGTAGAGCTCGTCCCACTGGTCGCGCACGGCGAACACGATGGCCGTGACGAGGCCGCCGAAGACGAGGATGCCGCCGAGCAGCGTGACCCACGCCGCGAGGATCGGCGACAGCCCGAGCCGGCGCAGCCAGCCCACCAGGGGGCCGCTGCCGCCGCGATGATGATCGCGAGCAGCACCGGGATCACGACGAGCTTCAGCTGCACCCCCGCGATCACCACGAGCGACACGATCGCGACGATCGCGAGCAGCTGCACCGCGCGGATCGACCAGCGGCCGAGATGGTCGGTCCAGAGTTCGCTCAGGGTGGGCCGGTGAGCGGATGCGTCGTGGTCGGCGCCGCGCTCAGGGGCATCCGCTCGCCCTGCCGCCCTCGCAGGGGTCGTCGTATCGTCGTCGCTCATCGGGCCTCCCTCGTGCGGCGCGGTCGCCTTCCCCCATCACACCCGAGCCGGGCCCGTGAGGGAAGGGGGTGGACGGATGCTACTCGCCCGACGGGTGCGCGCCCGCCGCGTCGATCACCCAGGCGTAGGAGAACGCGCGCTCGCGCCACGCCTTGTACCGCCCCGAGACGCCGCCGTGCCCCGCGGCCATCTCGATCTTCAGCTGCGCGTCGGCGCCGACGTCGCGCAGGCGCGCGACCCACTTCGCCGGCTCGACGTAGAGCACGCGCGTGTCGTTCAGGCTCGTCACAGCGAGGATCGGCGGGTAGTGCGTCTCGTGCACGTTCTCGTACGGGGTGTACGACTTCATGTAGCGGTACACCTCGGGGTCGTGCAGCGGGTCGCCCCACTCGTCCCACTCGATGACGGTGAGCGGCAGGTCGGGGTCGAGGATGCTGGTCAGCGCATCGACGAACGGCACCTCGGCGAGGATGCCCGAGAACAGCTTCGGTGCGAGGTTCGCGACCGCGCCCATCAGCAGCCCGCCGGCGCTGCCGCCCTGCGCGACCAGGCGGTCGGGCGCGGTCCAGTCGTCGTCGATGAGCTGCTCGGCGCACGCCACGAAGTCGGTGAACGTGTTGCGCTTGTGCAGCTGCTTGCCGTGCTCGTACCAGAGCCGACCCATCTCGCCGCCGCCGCGCACGTGCGCGACCGCGAAGATCATGCCGCGGTCGAGGAGGCTCAGGCGCGGGATGCCGAAGCCCGGATCGATCGAGTGCTCGTACGAGCCGTAGCCGTAGAGCAGGGTGGGCGCCGGGGTGCCGGGCGTGACGAGGTCGCGCCGGTAGACGAGCGAGATCGGGATGCGCGTGCCGTCGTCGGCCGTCGCCCAGACGCGCCGCTGCTCGTAGTCGGCCGGGTCGTACCCGCCCAGCACGGGCTGCTGCTTGCGCAGCTTCAGCTCGCCGGTCTCGACGACGTAGTCGGAGACGGTCGCGGGGGTCACGAAGCTCGTGTACCCGATGCGGAGCGTCGGCTGCGTCCACTCGGGGTTGCCGCGCACGCCCACCGAGAACAGCTCCTCGTCGAAGGTCAGCTCGTGCGGGGTGTCGTCGTGGTTCGCGCCCTGCGGCACGCGTGCGACGGCGACGCGGGGGAGCCCCTCGCGGCGGTACTCGACGGCGACGAAGTCGCGGAACGCGTCGACGCCCTCGAGCCGGATGCGGTCGCTGTGCGGCACGAGCATGCGCCGCTCGCCCTGCGGGTCGTCGGCGTCGACGCTCACGAGCTCGAAGTTCACGGCGCCGTCGTTGTGGAGGATGAGCAGACGGTCGTGCCCGCGCGCGACGGCGTGCTCGATCTCGTACTCGACGCCGCGCACGCGCGGCCACACGACGCGGAACTCGCCGGTCGGGTCGGAGGCGTCCAGCAGGTGCGCCTCGCTCGTGATGTTCGAGCCCGCCTCGATGACCAGGTACTTGCGGCTGCGGGTGAGGCCCACGCCGATCCAGAACTGCTCGTCGGGCTCGTGGAACACCTGCACGTCATCGGATGCCGCGGAGCCGACCTCGTGCCGCCAGATCGTGTCCGGGCGCCAGGCGTCGTCGACGGTCGCGTAGAACACGTAGCGCCCGCTCGGGTCGAAGAGGGCGCCGCCCGCGGTGTTCGGGATCTCGTCGGCGAACTCGTCGCCCGTGGCATCCGACCGCAGCGACCGCAGGCGGATCGTGTAGCGCTCGTCGCCCTCGGTGTCGGTCGCGTAGAGCAGGGTGTCGCCGTCCTCGCTCACGTCGAAGCTGCCGAGCGAGAAGAAGTCGTGGCCCTCGGCCTCGACGTTGGCGTCGAGCAGCACCTGCTCGCCGGGCAGCGAGCCGCCGTCCTCGGGCAGCTGCGGCGGGTCCCAGTCGTCGGGGCCGGTCGCGGGCACCCGGCAGTGGATGCCGTACTGCTGCCCCTCGACCGTGCGCGAGTAGTACCACCACGCTCCCTCGCGCGCGGGCACCGACAGGTCGGTCTCCTTGGTGCGGTGCCTGATCTCCTCGAACAACTGCTCCTGCAGCAGCGTCAGGTGCTCGTTGCGCGCCTTCGTGTAGGCGTTCTCCTCGTGCAGGTGCGCGAGCACCTCGGGGAGTCCTTGTCGCGCAGCCACTCGTACGGATCGTGGAACGTGTCGCCGTGGTGCGTGCGTTCGGTCGGGCGCTTCGGAGTGTCGGGCGGAGTGAGCACGGGTTCAGCGTACGTCGTGGGGTGCGGCCCGGCGAGGGTCGGGGCTCGGCGGGGGCTGCCCGGCCCGGGCCGGCCCGGCGAGGAGTAGCGTCGGAGCCATGACGCAGGGGGAGAGCGGAACGGGGCGCGTGCGGCAGCTGCGGCTGGTCGTCGAGGCCGAGGACTTCGAGGAGGCGCTCGCGTTCTACCGCGACGTGCTGGGCATGCCCGAGCAGGAGGCGTACGAGGCCGACGGCGGCGCGAGGGTCGTGATCCTCGACGCCGGGCGCGCGACGCTCGAGCTCGCGAACCCGGCGCAGACGCGCATGATCGACGACGTCGAGGTGGGCCGGAAGGTGGCCGGGCACCTGCGCGTCGCCTTCGAGGTGTCGGATGCGGCTGAGGTGGCATCCGACCTGTCCGATGCGGGGGCGACCGTCGTGGCCCCGCCGACCGAGACGCCGTGGCGCTCGCTGAACGCGCGCTTCGACGGCCCGGCCGGGCTGCACCTCACGGTGTTCCAGGAGCTCGACGACTGAGACGCCGTGCCCGTGCCGCGGCTCGGGTCAGCCCAGCAGGCGGGCGCGCAGCTGCTCGATCGAGTGCACGACCGCCATCGCCTCGCCCGCCTCGAGCGGCGAGCCGTAGCCCCACTCGACCATGATCGTCGGCACGTCGTTCACGGCCGCGCCGAGCGCGTCGTAGCCGCGGTCGCCGACCATGACGGGGTTCGACACGTCGACGCCCCGCTCGCGCAGGCGGCGCAGCGCCTCGGCGACGATGTCGCTCTTGGCCGAGCGCGTCTCGTCTTCGCTCGCGCCGACGATCACGTCGAAGTGCTGCGCGAGGCCGTGGTGCTCGAGGATCTTCGTGGCCAGCAGCTCGGGCTTGCTCGTGGCCAGCGAGAGCGGGATGTCGCTCATGCCGAGCGCCTCGATGAGGCCCGCCATGCCGGGGAAGACCGGCGCGTGCAGCGCGTGCCCCGCGTAGTGGTCGCGGTAGACGTCGATGGCGTGCATGGTCTGCTCGTCGTTGAAGCCGCCGTGCATGCGCATGGTGTCGGTCAGGGGAGGGCCGACGAACAGGGTGAGCTCGTCGTCGTTCGGAACGGGGAGGCCGAGCGTGGTGAAGGTGTGCTTCAGCGAGTCGATGATGCCCGGCGCCGAGTCGGTGACGGTGCCGTCGAGGTCGAGGAGCACGGCCGACCAGCTTCGGGTCGCGGTCGGCGTGGGGGAAATGGATTCGGACACGGCGGCCATGGTACGCCCGAACGCTGAAAACGCTCTCACCGCGTTCGGGGGTACCCCGCGGCTATCCGGGTGCGTGCCCGGCCGGGTCAGAAGAGCGTCGGCCGCCCGCTGTCGACGCCCTTCATGGCGTCGTAGTCGAGCACGACGCAGCGGATGCCGCGGTCCTCGGCGAGCGTGCGCGCCTGCGGCTTGATCTCCTGCGCGGCGAACACGCCCTGCACCGGTGCGAGCAGCGGGTCGCGGTTCATCAGCTCGAGGTAGCGGGTGAGCTGCTCGACGCCGTCGATGTCGCCGCGGCGCTTCAGCTCGACTGCGACCGATGCGCCCGAGGCATCCGTCGCCAGGATGTCGACCGGCCCGATCGCGGTCATGTACTCGCGGCGCACGAGGCGGTAGCCGTCGCCGAGGAGGTCGATCTGCTCGGCGAGCAGCGCCTGCAGGTGCGACTCGACGCCGTCCTTCTGCAGGCCCGGGTCGACGCCGAGCTCGTGCGCCGAGTCGTGCAGCACCTCGTGCACCGACACGATGAGCTGGTCGTCGGTCTTCGCGTGGGTCACGCGCCAGCGCTCGGTGATGCCGGCGGCGGCCTGCTCGTCGTCGGGCGCCTCGACCGCGAGCGCGCACGGCGGGCTCATCCAGTTCAGCGGCTTGTAGCTGCCGCCGTCGGAGTGCACGAGCACGCTGCCGTCGGCCTTCAGCACGAGCAGCCGCGTGGCGAGCGGCAGGTGCGCCGAGAGACGGCCGGCGTAGTCGACGGAGCAGCGGGCGATGACGAGGCGCACCGTGCGATTCTACGGGCCGGTGACGGATGCCTCCGGCTCGCCCGCGGCCGTGCGCGAGCGCTCGCGCGCGGCGGGCGCCGCGAGGCCCGAGAGCACCATGAGCCCGAGCACGACGAGCAGCCCGTTGAGGATGCCGAACGCCTCGCCGAGGAACCCGATGAGCGGCGGGCCGACGAGGAACGCCATGTAGCCGATGATCGCCACGGCGCTCACGCGGGCGGCCGACTGCGTCGGGTGGTCGGCCGCGGCCGACATGCCGACGGGGAAGCCGAGCGACGCGCCGAGGCCCCAGAGCACGGCGCCGGCCACGAGCATCCAGGTCTCGGTGCCGAAGATGAACAGCGCGAGGCCCGATACGGCGATGACCGCGAGCGCCCGCAGCACGGGCACGCGACCGAACCGGTCGAGCACCGGCCCGCCGAGCACGCGGCCGGCCGTCATCGCGACCATGAACGCGGTGAGCATGAGCGCGCCCGCCGTCTCGTCGAAGCCGTGGCCGTCGACGGTCGCGATGGCGATCCAGTCGTTCGCCGACCCCTCGGCGAACGCCATGCCGAGCACGACCACGCCGATGAGCAGCAGGCGGGGGTCGCCCCAGACGCTGAGCCCCGCGCGCAGGCGATCCGACCAGGGCCGGCGCCCCGGGGCATCCGTCGCCTCGTCGTCGTGCGGGGCCGGGTCGCCGACCTCGTCGCGACGCGGCACGAAGCGCACGGCGATGACCACGCCGACCACGACGACGACCGCGACCGCGCCGAGGTGCACGGCGACCGACGTGCCGAACGAGGTGAGCGCCGCCGCGAGCGCGGCGCCGGCGACCGTGCCGAAGCTGAAGAACGCGTGCATGAGCGGCATGATCGTGCGGCCGATCTCTCGCTCCGCCTCAGCGGCGTCGACGTTCATCATCACGTCGACCGCGCCGTTGCCGAGCCCGAACAGGGCCAGGCCGATCGCGACCAGGGGCAGCGAGCCGAAGAGCGTCGAGCCGATGCCGATCGCGACGAGGCCGAGGGCCGCGGTCGACAGGCCGGTCACCATGCCCGCGCGGGCGCCCATGCGGGCGAGCACGGGCGGCGCGATGATGAGGCCGACGACGGATGCCCCGGAGCCGGCGAGCAGCACGAGCCCGACCGACGCGGTCGAGAGGCCGACGTCGTCGCGGATCGCGGGCAGGCGAGCGACCCAGGCGGCGAGGCCGAAGCCCGCCAGGAAGAACGTGGCGAACATGGCGTTGCGCCACGCGGCGAGCTCGCGGCGATCGCGCGTGCTGCCGGAGGGCACGAAGGTGGGCTGCGTCTGCGGGGCGGGGCTGGTCATCGAATCTCGCTGGAGTGGGGATGGTTCGCCCCGAGCGGGGTCGAATCGATTCGACTAGACTACCCTGTGCACGGAGAACGGGACAAGCGCCGCGATGGCGCACCATGGGTGGACGCCGTCCCGAGGCATCCGCCCCGCTCGCCGCCGTGACTCGCGACCACCACCGCAACCCCCGAGGACCGAATGCCCACCGACGCCACCACCGTCGAGCAGCCCACGCGCTGCACGCTCGCGGACGTCGCGGCGCGCGCCGGGGTCTCCGCCTCGACCGCGTCGCTCGCGTTCTCGGGCTCGGGCCCGGTGTCGGATGCCACGAAGGAGCGCGTCCTCGCCGCCGCATCCGAACTCGGCTACGCCGGGCCCGACCCCCGCGCCCGCTCGCTGCGGCGCGGCCGCTCGGGCATCGTCGGCGTCGTGCTCGAGGAGCGCGTGCGCTCGGCGTTCCTCGACCCCGTGAAGATCCAGATGCTCGACGGCATCTCCGACGCGATCGCGCCGCTCGGCGCCGGCGTGCTGCTGCTCACCGAGACCGGGCGCGGCGCGAACGCCGTGTCGATCGAGGACGCCCCGCTCGACGCCGTCGTGCTCGTCGGCTGCAGCCCGCGCCTCGGCGAGTCGGTCGAGGTGCTGCGTCGACGGGGCATCCCGGCCGTCGCGATCGAGGGCGACCCGGGCGACGACGTCGTCGAGATCGGCATCGACAACCGCGAGGCGACGCGCGCCGGCGCGGAGTACCTGCGGTCGCTGGGGCACACGGATGTCGCGATCGTGACGCTGCCCTTCGACGCCGCCCGCACGCGCGGACCGCTCACCGCCGACCTCGAGCACGCCGGCACCGCCGACACCGCGAGCGAGCGGCTGCGCGGCGCGCGCGACGTGTTCCCGTCGATCGGAGGGCGCGTGGCCGGCGGATCATCGATCGAGGAGGGTCTCGAGGCCGCGCGCGAGCTGCTGCGCGACCCGGCCGGCCGGCCGACCGCGGTCATCGCGCAGAGCGACCTGCTCGCGGCCGGCGTGATCCGCGCGGCCGAGGAGCTCGGCATCCGCGTGCCCGAGGAACTGAGCGTGCTCGGCTTCGACGGCATCCGCCCCGACGGCCTCCAGGCCGACCTCACCACGCTCGTGCAGCCGTCGGTCGCGAAGGGCCGCGCCGCCGGCGAGGCGATCGTGCGCATGCTCGCGGGCGAGCGCCCCGAGTCGGTGCGCTTCACGAGCGAGCTGCACGTCGGCGACACGACGGCGCCGCCGCGCGCCTGACCGCGCTGCCGCCTGACCGCGCTGCCGCCTGACCGCGCTGCCGCCTGACCGCGCCGCCGCCTGACCGCGCTGCCGCCTGACCGCGCCGACCGGGTGAGACGCGGCCCCGAGGCATCCGCTCGACCGCCTGCCGTGCGCTCGCGTAGCGAAAACATGCAGATCTGATGCATGGCGGCGAAAACATGCAACGAGGCGGCGTGCCGCACGGAGTTGCATGTTCTCGCTACGGGCGCAGCGGGCCCCGTGGCATCCGCTCGATCGCCCCGGCGGTGCTCCCGCCGTCCTTCGCCGCGGGAGAACATGCAGATTCGGCGCATCCGCCGCGAACACATGCAACGAGGCGGCGTGTCGCACGGAGTTGCATGTTTTCGCGCGGTGGCGGGTCTGCCCGTGGCATCCGCTCGCCTCGACCCGGGGGACGCGCCGCCCCTGTTCCCGCGCGGCGCCCGCCCCTAGGCTGACGACCATGGCGATCGACCTCGAGGCGTTGTACTTCGACCTGCACGAGCATCCGGAGCTCTCGTTCGCGGAGCATCGCACCGCGGCCGTCGTCGCCGAGCGCATGACCGACCTCGGGCTCGAGGTGTTCGCGGGCATCGCGGGCACCGGCGTCGCCGCGGTGCTGCGCAACGGCGACGGCCCGACCGTGCTGCTGCGCGCCGACATGGACGGCCTACCCGTGCACGAGGAGACCGGCCTGCCGTACGCGAGCGAGGCGCGCGGCGTCGACCCGATGGGGCGCGACGTGCCCGTGATGCACGCGTGCGGGCACGACGTGCACATGACGTGCCTCGTCGGTGCGGTCGAGCGGCTCGTCGACGAGAAGGCGCAGTGGCGCGGCACGCTCATCGCGGTGTTCCAGCCGTCGGAGGAGCGCGACGGCGGGGCGAAGGCGATGGTCGAGGACGGCCTGTACGACAAGGTGCCGACGCCCGACGTGGTGCTCGGGCAGCACGTCTCGGGCTTCCCGGCGGGTACCGTCGTGGTGCACTCCGGGCCGGCGATGGCCGCCGTGAACGCCATCACCGCGCGCATGTTCGGCCAGGGCGGCCACGGATCGCGCCCGGAGACAGCGATCGACCCGGTCGTGATGGCGGCGGCCGCCGTGATGCGCCTGCAGACGGTCGTGTCGCGCGAGATCTCGCCGAAGCAGACGGCGGTCGTGTCGGTCGGCGCGATCCACGCCGGCACGAAGAGCAACATCATCCCGGCCGAGGCGACGCTCGAGATCTCGCTGCGCAGCTTCGACCCCGACGTGCGGGCGAAGCTGCTCGCGTCGGTCGAGCGCATCATCCGGGCCGAATCGGATGCCTCTGCCGCGCCCCGACCGCCCGAGTTCACGTACGGCGAGGACTACCCCGTCACGTTCAACGATCCCGACGCGACCGAGCGCACGGCCGGCGCCCTGCGGGCGGCGCTCGGCGATGCACACGTCGGCGACCCCGGCCAGATCACGGGCAGCGAGGACGTCGGCATCCTCGCATCCGCCGTCGGCGCGCCGCTCGTGTACTGGTTCCTCGGCGGGTTCGCGCCCGAGCTGTTCACGGGCCCGCTCGGCACGATCGAGCCGACGCTGCCGGCGAACCACTCGCCCCTGTTCGCCCCGCTGCCGCAGCCGACGATCGACACCGGCGTGACCGCGCTCGTGGCGGCCGCGCGCGAGTGGCTCGGCGCGCCCGGCGGCGCCTGACGTTGCGGCCGCCTCGCCCCGGCACGTCGTGATCGTTCTGGCACGTCGAACTCGGCGTGCCGGAACGAGTTCGACGTGCCCGTGCGACTGGCACGTGCCGGTCCGGCAGCGCCACCCGGCGCCGGCCCGTCGAAATCACACGGGCCCGTGCTGGAGCGTGTGCCCGTGTGACTCGGACGGGCCCGTGCGATCGGCACGTGCCGGTGCAGGCGTGGGAGGGCGAGCGGGTGCGGTCGGCGTGCCGCGGGCGAGCGGGTGGTGCGGTCGGCGCTGGGCGGGCCGGGGTGAGCTCCCGCCTCAGCGCTCGGGGAGGTCGCGCACCCAGGCGACGCGGCGGCCGCCGCCGGGCGGGCGCATGTCGACGAGCGCGAGCTGGCGCAGCACGAGGCGGTCGCCCTGCTCGGTGCGGGCGTCGGGCTGGTGCGTGATGTGCGGGCGATGGCCCGCGCCCACGTGATCGAGCGCATCGGGCCGCACGGCGACGCGCACGAGCGCGTCGAGCAGGTGCACGTGCAGCGCCATCTCGACGCCGTCGGGGTCCTCGACGAGGCGCACCGGCACGTCGTGCCTCCGGCCGAACATCGCGTCGGCGCCGAGGCGCACGGGCAGGGCGGATGCCTCGGCCGACGCATCCGTGAGCACGGCCGCGACCTCGTCGGCGTCCGCCGGCGCGCGGAACGGCGGAATCACGGTCAGGTGCAGCGGCCACGTGCCGACCGGGAACTCGTCGCCCACCCGCATCCGCTCGACCGGCAGCACCACCACGAAGTACCCCATCCGCACACGCTAGCCGCCGACTGCGTCCGCCGCTGGTGCGCAACCTGTGGTCGACGGGCCCCGATCCCACGATTCGCGCACCAGCGGCTCTCGCGCCGGAGCGCTGCTGGTGCGCACGTCGTGGCGAACGGGCGTCGAAACCACGTCTTGCGCACCAGCGGCGGGCGGTGGTCGTTGGGGGAAGGGGCCGGAGAGGCGGAGGGGTGGCGCGGGGGAGCGGCAGCGCGTGAGGGGGTGGCGCGGGGGAGGTGCGGCGCGGGGCGAGCGAAGGGACGTGGCGAGCGCGCGCGTCAGCGGGCGCCGAGGACCATCCAGCGGGTGCCGCGGGCGCGGAACGACAGGGTGACCGCGCGGGCGGCGAGGTAGCCGAGCGCGAAGGCGGCCATGAGCAGGGCGAGCGTCGCGGCGCCGGGGAGGCCGGCCACGGCATCCGCCCACCAGACGACCGCGAGGGCGAGCGGCACGAAGGCCGCGAGATTCACGAGGCCGGTCCAGGCGAGGTAGCGCGCGTCGCCGGCGCCGATGAGCACGCCGTCGAGCACGAACACGAGCCCCGCGAGCGGGGTCGAGACGCCCAGGACGACGAGCGTCCACGGCAGCAGGTCGATGACCGCCTGCGACGAGGTGAACAGCCCCGGCAGCACCCACGCGGTCGCGACGACGACCGCCCCGAGCACCATGCCGGCGCCGATGCCCCACTCGAGGCATCGCCGCAGCACCGCGCGCACTCCCGACGCGTCGCCCGCGCCGAGCCCCTTGCCCACCAGCGCCTGTGCCGCGATCGCGAGCGCGTCGAGCGCGAACGCCAGCGTCGCGTACAGCGTCATCGCCACCTGGAACGCGGCCAGCTCGTCGGTGCCGAGCACCGTCGCCGCCCACACGGCGAGCAGCATCGCCGCCCGCAGGCTGAGCGTGCGCAGGAAGAGCCACCCACCCGACGCGGCCCCCTGCAGCACGCCGACGTGACGCGGCAGCCAGCTCGCGCCCACCCGACGCGCGTGCCGCGCGATCACCACGAGGTAGACGACGACCATGCCCCACTGCGCCACGACCGTGCCGATCGCCGACCCCGCGATGCCCCAGCCGGCCACGTAGATGAAGAGGTAGTTCAGCACGATGTTCGCGCCGAATCCGAGGCCGGCGACCCACAGCGGGGTGCGCGTGTCCTGCAGGCCGCGCAGCAGTCCGGTCGCGGCGAACACCAGCAGCATGGCGGGCAGCCCGGCCATCGAGATCGAGAGGTAGACGGATGCCTCTGCAGCGACCGCGCCCGACGCCCCGAACGCGCCGACGAGCAGCGGGGTCGCGAACCACCCGGCGACCGCGATCACCACGCCGAGGCCGGTCGCGAGCCAGAGCCCGTCGACGCCCGACGAGACGGCGCCGCGCAGGTCGCCCGCGCCGAGCCTGCGGGCGACGGCCGGGGTCGTGGCGTAGGCGAGGAACACCATCAGGCCGATGATCGTCTGGAGCAGGGCGCTCGCCAGCCCGAGGCCCGCGAGCGGCGTGGCGCCGAGGTGGCCGACCATGGCGGTGTCGGCGAGGAGGAACAGGGGCTCGGCGATGAGGGCGCCGAGCGCGGGCACGGCCAGCCGGAGGATGTCGCGGTCGACCGTGCGGCGGTCCGCGAGGACCGGGTCGCGTGGCGATGCGTCATCCCGCCGGACGGGTGAGCGCGACCCGGAGGCGCCCCCGGCCGCGGGAGCGCGCGGGGACTCGTCGCCGCGGGCATCGGAGCCGCCGCCACGGGAGGCGTCGGGCGCGTCGGCCGGGTCGCCCGTCACGAGCGGTGCGGGCGGCGGCTCAGGGGCATCCGCTCGCTCACCGGATGTCGACGATGTCCTTGCCGAGGGGCATCAGCGAGACGGGCACGAGCTTGAAGTTCGCGATGCCGAGCGGGATGCCGATGATCGTGATGCAGAGCAGGAGGCCCGTCACGATGTGCCCGATCGCGAGCCACCAGCCGGCGAGGATCACCCAGACCACGTTGCCGAGGAACGAGCCGACGCCGGCGGTCGGCTTGTCGACGATCGTCTTGCCGAACGGCCAGAGGGCGTAGACGCCGACGCGCCACGCGGCGATGCCCCAGGGGATCGTCAGGATCAGCACGAACATCACGAGCGCGGCGACCGCGTAGCCGAGGAAGAGCCAGAAGCCCGAGAGCACCAGCCAGATGATGTTGAGCAGCGTATTCATGAGGAATCCAGTATGCGCGACGGCCGCTGGGGAACGCGGATCGGGGCGGAGTCGGGCGCCCGATCGCATGACGGAACCTCACCTCGTTCGGCCCGCGGAACCGACCCGCCGAAACGCCGCCGCGAGCGCTTAGGCTGGAGCCCATGACCCAGGCCCCCATCGCAGAGACCCCCGACGCGACCCTCGGCTCCGGCATCATCCTCGACGAACTCGACGATGCCGTGCGCCCGCAGGACGACCTGTTCGCACACGTCAACGGCAAGTGGATCGCCCGCACCGAGATTCCCGAGGACAAGGCGCGCTACGGCTCGTTCCACGTGCTCAACGACGAGGCCGAGCAGGCGGTGCGCGCCATCATCGAGGAGGCGCAGACCGCGGAGCCCGGCACCGAGGCCCGCAAGGTCGGCGACCTCTACACGAGCTTCATGGACGAGGCACGCGTCGAGGAGCTCGGCGCCACGCCGATCGCCGGGCCGCTGGAAGAGGCCGCCGAGGTGGCATCCGTCGCCGACCTGCTCACGACCATCGGCAGCCTCGAGCGCCGCGGCATGGGCGGGTTCTACCAGCTGTTCATCGACAACGACCCGGGCAACCCCGAGCGCTACCTCGTGCTCGTGGAGCAGGGCGGCATCGGCCTGCCCGACGAGAGCTACTACCGCGAGGAGCGCTTCGCCGGCGTGCGCGACGCGTACGTCGCCCACCTCGAGCGCATGTTCGCGCTCGCCGCGCTCGACGACGCCGCCGGTCGCGCCGCCCGCGTGTTCGAGCTCGAGACCGCGATCGCCGCGAGCCACTGGGACAACGTCGCGACCCGCGACAGCCAGAAGACCTACAACCTGCGCACCTGGGCCGACGTCGCCGGGGTGTTCGCGGCGACGGTGACGGATGCTCCGCTGGAGCTGTGGCGCGACGGCATGGGCGTGCCCGACGGGGCGTTCGACGAGCTCGTGCTGCGCGAGCCGTCGTTCACCGAGGGGCTGGCCGCGCTCCTCACCGACGACCGGCTCCCCGCCTGGCGCGACTGGCTGGCCTGGCAGGTGATCCGCGCGAATGCGGCCTACCTGTCGGACGCCTTCGTCGAGGCGAACTTCGACTTCTACGGCCGCACCCTCACCGGCACCCCGCAGATGCGCGAGCGGTGGAAGCGCGGCGTCTCGCTCGTCGAGCGCGTCATGGGCGAGGCCGTCGGCCGCATCTACGTCGAGCGGCACTTCCCGCCGGCCGCGAAGGTCGCGATGGACGAGCTCGTCGCCAACCTGGTCGAGGCGTACCGGCAGTCGATCGGCTCGCTCGACTGGATGGGCGAGGAGACGCGCGAGCGCGCACTCGACAAGCTCGCGAAGTTCACGCCGAAGATCGGCTACCCCGTGAAGTGGCGCGACTACTCGAACCTCGAGATCTCGGCCGACGACCTGGCGGGCAACGTGGCCGCGGGCACCGAGTTCGAGTTCCTGCGCGAGCTCGGCAAGATCGGCTCGCCGATCGACCGCGACGAGTGGTTCATGACCCCGCAGACGATCAACGCGTACTACAACCCGGGCTTCAACGAGATCGTCTTCCCGGCCGCCATCCTGCAGTTCCCGTTCTTCGACGAGACCCGCGACCCGGCCGCGAACTACGGCGCGATCGGCGCCGTGATCGGCCACGAGATCGGCCACGGATTCGACGACCAGGGCTCGCGCTACGACGGCGACGGCCGCCTCACCGACTGGTGGACCGAGGCCGACCGCGCCGCGTTCGAGGAGCGCACGGGCGCGCTCATCGCGCAGTACGAGGCGCTGGTGCCCGCGCAGCTCGACGGCGACGAGCACCACGTGAACGGCGCGCTCACGATCGGCGAGAACATCGGCGACCTGGGCGGCCTCGCGATCGCGTGGAAGGCGTACGTGCTCTCCCTCGGCGGCGAGGAGCCGCCCGTGATCGACGGCCTCACCGGCGCGCAGCGGTTCTTCCTCTCCTGGGCGCAGGCGTGGCAGCAGAAGGGGCGCGACGAGGAGGTCATCCGGCTGCTGGCCATCGACCCGCACTCGCCGAACGAGTTCCGCTGCAACCAGATCGTCCGCAACATCGACGAGTACTACGCCACGTTCGGGGTCACGCCCGACGACGCGGCCTGGCTCGACCCATCAGAGCGGGTCTCCATCTGGTGACCCGACCCACGCACACCTGACCGAACATCTCGTGCGCGCCGCGTGACGCGGCGGGGAGCGCCGACCGAACAGAGAGCAGCGAACACCCGTGGTGACGTCGCAGGAGTCGGAGCGCCGTTCGCGGCGCGCCGAGCGCCGGCAGGGTCGTCGTCGCGCCGACGAGCCGAACGACAACTTCACCCGGGGGTTCGCGGCGCTCGGGGAGCTGTCGCTCGCGGGCGTGCAGGTGTCGGCGCGGGCCACCGACCTCGCGTCGGGTCGCGTGCTGTTCTCGGTCGACGACGACGTGATCATGCCGACCGCGTCGATCGGCAAGGTGCTGCTGCTGGTGGAGGTCGCCTCGCAGCTCTCGGGGCCGGGCATGGACGGCTTCCGCATCCTCGACCGCGAGCCGCTCGATGCGGTCGCCGACTCGGGCATCTGGCAGCACCTGCAGGCGCCGTCGCTGCCGGTCGCCGACCTCGCCGCGCTGGTCGGCGCGACGAGCGACAACCTCGCGACCAACGTGCTGCTGCGCGAGATCGGCCTCGAGGCGGTGCGCGCCCGCACCGAGTCGCTCGGCCTCACCCGCACCGCGCTGCTCGACCTCGTGCGCGACCACCGTGGCCCCGACGACGCGCCGCAGCTGTCGATCGGCTCGACGCGCGAGCTCACCTGGCTGTTCGCGGCCCTCGCGCGCGGCGAGATCGTCACGCCCGAGGTGTCGCGGCGGGTCGTCGGGTGGCTGTCGCTCAACTCGGACCTCTCGCTCGTGGCATCCGCCTACGGCCTCGACCCCCTCGCTCACCGCGAGCCCGACCACGGCCTGCTGCTCATAAACAAGACCGGCACCGACCGCGGTGTGCGCTCGGAGGTCGGCGTGCTGCGCGGCCCGCGCGCGGGCGTCGCCTACGCGGTCTCGATGTACTTCGCCGACACCGGCCTGCCCGCGCGCCTTTCGGTGCTCGACGGCATGCGCGCGATGGGCCTCGACCTGCTCGAGTACGTCTTCTAGCTACTCCGAGGCAGGGGCGGCGGATGCCGCGAGGCGGTCGATCGCGTCGCGCACGGCGTCGACCGTGGCCGGCGCCCGCATGACGAGGAAGTGGCCGGCGACCGGCACCTCGACGTTGTGCGCGCCGTCGAGCTCGCTGCCGTTCGGCACGTGCGGGTCCCACACCGGGTGGATCGACGCGATGCGGGAGTTGACGGATGCCGCGGCGCGCAGGGCGGCGATGACCGGGTCGTCGGGCCGCAGCGCACGGATGCTCGGGTCCTGCTGCAGCAGCCAGGCGCGCGTCGACCCGCCGAACGGGGTGGCGATGCCGACGACGCCGATGATGCCGAGGGGGCCGCGTGCGATGGCTTCCGGCCCCGGGGCATCCGCTCGCCCCGCCCCCGCGAGGTCGGCCACCAGCAGGTGCTTGCCGATGAGCCCGCCCTTGCTGTGCCCGACGATGACGCGGCCGGCCGCGGGCGTGCGCCGCCGCGCGAGCGCCCGGCCGAGCTTCTCCGACGTCCCCGCGATGTCGGCTCGGTTCGCGCCCATGCCGTGCACGGCCAGCACCCGGTACCCCGCCGCGTTGAGCGCGTCGCCCATGGGGCGCACGAACGACCAGTGCTCGTAGATGCCGGGCAGCAGCACCACCTCGGGCAGCGTCGGGTCGCCGCGCAGCCACCGACGCGGCGCGCGGCCGTCCCACAGCAGCGCGGCCTGGCGCCAGCCGGCGTAGACGTAGTCGAGCGACCACCACCACCACTTCGCGAGCCGCGACAGCGGAGCGCCCACGCCGATTCGCTGCACCATCAGGCCACCTGGTTCAGGTAGACGACGAAGATGAAGCCGAACGGCGCCAGCCAGTTCGCGACGCGGATGACCGCCTCGCACACGACGAGCACGCGACCCGTGCGACCGGCGCGCTCGACCGCGGCACCGCGCACCGCCCAGGTCCAGCGGATCGCCCGGTACGCGCTCGTCACGTGCAGCACGTCGCGGAAGCGCCGCCAGCGCGACTCGGCCGAGGTGCCCGGCGTCCACGCCCGTCCGCTGAGCGGCAGTGCGACGAGCAGCGCAACCCACCCGACCGCGAAGTGGATCACGATCGCCGCGACGATGCCGATCAGCGGCGACAGTGCCGCGCGGATGAACTCGCCCGGGCTCGTGAGGCGCGCGACGGCCTCCTCGGTGAGGTTGCCCGTCACGAACGCCAGCGACGCGCCCGCGCACAGCAGCGTGATGAAGCTGACCTTCAGGCAGCGCAGCACGAGCAGCGTGATCGCGTCGGCCCGGCCGGGGCGCAGGAACGTCTCCGGGTGCAGCACGCGGGCGGGTCCGTTCACGTCGCCGAGATCGGATGCCACCGCGCCCCCTCTCGCTGACCCGAGCGTCGAACCCGCGGCGTCCCGCCACGCTCCGCACAGGCTACCCGAGCGGATGCCACGGGCCGGCCGTCAGTCGATCAGCCCCGCCGCCCCGAGCAGCCGCAGCACCTCCGCGCCCGCGGGCGGGCAGCGCCACGCGTCGTCGGTCGCCGCCCAGTGCACCGCGTCGATCTCGGCGGAGGGATGCGGCGAGGCATCCGTCACTGCCCGGAAGACCCGCATGCGCACGAGCCGCCCGTCGGGCTCGCCGTGCGCCTGGGTCGCGACCTCGAAGAGCTCGTCGAGGCGAGCGGGGTCGAGCTCGAGCGCGACCTCCTCGCGCGCCTCGCGCGCGGCGGCATCCGCCCCGCCCTCGCCCCGGTCGACCTTGCCGCCCGGCATGAACCACACGTCGCGGCCGCGCGCGGTGACCATGAGCACGCGGCGGTCGCGCACGAGGGCGATCGCCGCGACCGGGATGTCGGCGAGGGCTGCGCCGCCGGGCCCGGAAGCGGCGCCCGTCACCGCACCACCGTGCGGGTCAGCGCGACAGCCTGCTTCGGCGTCACCCGCGGCAGGTACGCGCGCGAGAGCGCCACCGCGATGGCCGGCAGCGCGGCCGGGTCGGCGTAGGTCAGCCAGAGCGTGTCGTACTGCGGGTTGAACTTCGCCTTGAAGCGGAACAGCGACGCGAACCCGTAGGCGGGCTCGAGCGTGCGGGCGAGGAAGGCGAGCACGTGGTCGATCGCGGTCGGCTCGGGCGGGGTCTCGCCCTCGGGCACCGGCTTCGTCGCGAGCGGGGCGCCCGAGAGGCTCAGCACGGTGAGCCCCTCCTCCTTCATGTGCAGCGCCGCCGAGGCGATGAGGAACTCCATGACGCCGGGCATCGCGTCGTCGGAGCGGCGCATGAAGTCGATCGTCCAGCCCACGAGGCGTCCATCGCTGTGCACCGGCAGCCAGCTCGTCACGCCGTGCACGTGCTCGTCGGCGTCGACCGCGAGCATGAGCCGCACGCTCGGGTCGCGCACCTCGTCCATGCCGCCGAGCGTGAACCCCATCTCGGGCAGCGCCTTCTCCGACACCCACTGCTCCGAGATCGCCGAGACCCGGCCCTGCACCGGCAGCGGCAGGTCGCGCCACGAGCTCCACACGGTCGTGAGGCCCTCGCGGATGCCCCGGTTGAGCGGCTGCCGCACCTTCGCCCACGCCTTGCCGCGGAACGCCACGACGGTCGGGTCGATGCGCGTCTCCTCGCCGACCGAGATCGCGTGCCAGCCGAGGCGGTCGGTCGCCGCGCGCGTCGCCTCGTGCGCGCTGTAGAACACGGGCGTCCAGCCGTGTCGGTCGCAGTAGTCGACGAAGCCGGCCACCACCTCGTCGAGGCGCTCCGGCGCGCACACCGGATCGGAGATCGCGAGGGCGACCCCGTTCTCGAGCCGGAACGAGACGCCCGCGTCGAGGTCGTCTGCGAACCAGTACGACGTGCCGTGCCAGGTGCCGAGGTAGCCGAGGGTGCCGCCGCCGTGCCGCTCGAGCAGCGTGTGCATGAGGCGCTGGTCGGTGAGCGAGCTGCGCGAATCGGTGCGGCGCAGCAGGGCGACGGATGCGACGGCGAACACCGCCCAGAACAGCACGCCCACCCACTGGTGCGCGATGAACGCGACGGTGCCCGACGGCAGCATCAGCGGATCGATGGTCGCCACGATGTGCGGCGGCAGGAAGCGCTTGACCGTGTCGATCGCGAGGTCGCCGATGCTCGCGTCGGGCACGAACGAGCTGAGCGCCGTGAACCCGAGCATGAAGTAGATGGCCGAGAGCACGCCGCCCGTCAGCAGCACGACGCTCAGGAACTGCACGACGCCGCCGCGCGGGCTCGGCAGCGCGACCCTGCGGCGCAGCGCGATGAGCAGCACGGCGATGGCCACGGGCAGCGCGCACGCCGCGACGACCCACACGATGAGTTCGCCGTAGTCCACGTCGGCGGCCTGGAACTCGGCGACGGCTTCGGCGACGTCGAACGCGACGAACGCGGAGAGCGCGATCGAGAGGTTCACGACGATCGCGAGCCACAGCGCGAATCGCCGCCCCCGGTTGATGCCCCAGGCGGCGATGAGCAGCAGCGCGACCGGCACCATCGTGAGCAGGAACGGTCCGACGCCCGAGGTGCTCGCGACGATGATCGCCTCGTCGCACGCGGCCGACGAGAAGCGGTCGCAGCGCGCGCCGATGCGGTCGGCGTCGATCGCCGGGTCGAGGTTCGCCGACAGCAGCGAGAACGGCGTGAACGCGCCGGGGTTCATGACGGCGACGACGGGGCCGAGGGCGCCCGCGGCGACGACGGTGGCGAGCAGCGCGCGCACCTCGCGGTAGGAGGCACGCCGGGGCCGGAGCGACGAGGGATTGCCCTGGAACACCGCGCCGAGCAGCAGGCCCACGAGGGCCGCGAACAGGCGGTACAGGTGCTGCGGGTCGCCCGAGTACAGCACGAAGACCAGCACGACCGTGAGCACGGCGACGCGGGTGCGGGTCGCCCAGAGTCGCTGCATGTAGGCGCTCGACGCCATGAGCGCGCCGAGGATGCCGGGCAGGGGGTCGACCGTCACGACGTCCGCCGTCGCGAGCGCCCACCACTCGCCGGCCCACGCGCCCGCCGCCTGGATCGCGATGCCGATGCCGTAGCCGGCCGCTCCCGTGACGATGCCGGCGACCAGCGTTCGGAACGTGCCCATCACGCGCTCGGCCGCGCCGAGCAGCAGCAGTGCGGCCACGATGCCGACGAGCGCCTCGATCGGGCCCGACGCGAACCCCGACGCCGTGAGCACCGTCCACCAGCGGGCGTCCTCGAGCGTCGGCACGACACCGGCGCCGAACTGCTCGAGCAGCGCGTCGTCGATGGGGGCGAGCGGATGCCCCTGGAGCACGTGGTTCACCGCGAGCAGCGCCGCGAGGGCGACGCTGAGCGGCGCGCGCACGAGGAAGCGCAGCAGCCGGCCGAACGCCGACCCGAAGCGGGACTCGGTGCGCCGGGAGAGTTCGGTGTCGGTGGCCTCCTCGGGCGGGGGCATCCGATACTTCGTCGCCCGACCGACCCGATCCGCCATCGCAGCCCCTCCCGCTCGTGGTGCTCCCAACCTACGGGCAGTTCGGGCGTCTCGTCGCCCGTAGGATAGGGAGTCGTACGTTTTCGGGCGCATCCGCCCGACCCCCTCCCGAAGGACCATTGGAGCCACCGTGGCCGCACCCAGCCGACTCGATTCCGTCATCACCCTCGCCCAGCACCGCGGGTTCGTCTTCCAGGCGGGGGAGATCTACGGCGGATCCCGGTCTGCGTGGGACTACGGCCCCCTCGGCGTGGAGCTCAAGGAGAACATCAAGCGCCAGTGGTGGAAGACCATGGTGCAGGGCCGCGACGACGTCGTCGGCCTCGACTCGTCGGTGATCCTGCCGAAGCAGGTGTGGGAGGCATCCGGCCATGTCGAGGTGTTCTCCGACCCGCTCGTCGAGTGCCAGCAGTGCCACAAGCGGTACCGCGAGGACCACCTCATCGAGGAGTTCGAGAACAAGAAGGGCCGCGCGCCCGTGGGTGGCCTCGACGAGGTCGTCTGCGCGAACTGCGGCACCCGTGGCCGCTGGACCGAACCGCGCGCGTTCTCGGGGCTGCTGAAGACCTTCCTCGGCCCGGTCGACGACGAGGCCGGCCTGCACTACCTGCGCCCCGAGACCGCCCAGGGCATCTTCGTGAACTTCGCCAACGTGCTGCAGGCGGCGCGCATGAAGCCGCCGTTCGGCATCGGCCAGATCGGCAAGTCGTTCCGCAACGAGATCACGCCCGGCAACTTCATCTTCCGCACCCGCGAGTTCGAGCAGATGGAGATGGAGTTCTTCGTCGAGCCCGGCACCGACGACGAGTGGTTCGAGTACTGGCTCGACACCCGCTGGAACTGGTACACCGACCTCGGCATCGACCCCGAGAACCTGCGCCGCTACGAGCACGCGCAGGAGAAGCTGTCGCACTACTCCAAGCGCACCGTCGACATCGAGTACCGCTTCGGCTTCGCCGGCGGCGACTGGGGCGAGCTCGAGGGCGTCGCCAACCGCACCGACTTCGACCTCGGCACGCACACCAAGCACTCCGGCAAGGACCTCTCGTACTTCGACCAGTCGAAGAATGAGCGCTGGACGCCGTACGTCATCGAGCCCGCGGCGGGCCTGACCCGCTCGCTCATGGCCTTCCTGGTGGACGCGTACCACCAGGAAGAAGTGCAGAACGCCAAGGGCGGCACCGACACCCGCACCGTGCTGAAGCTCGACCCGCGCCTCGCGCCGGTCAAGGCCGCCGTGCTGCCGCTGTCGCGCAACGAGAAGCTCTCGCCGATCGCCCGCGAGGTCGCCTCGTCGCTGCGCGAGCAGTGGAACGTCGACTTCGACGACGCCGGCGCCATCGGCCGCCGCTACCGCCGCCAGGACGAGATCGGCACCCCGTTCTGCGTCACGGTCGACTTCGACTCGCTCGACGACCGCGCCGTCACCGTGCGCGACCGCGACACGATGGGCCAGGAGCGCGTCTCGCTCGACCGCCTGTTCGGGTACCTGGCGGAGCGGCTCAAGGGGGCGTAGGGACGCGGCGCGGGCTATCGCGGCCTCCGGGTCTTCGCGGCGGCGCCAAGGTTTCGGCATAGGAGGCGCATAGGAACCGGATAGGCGCGGATGGTGTCGTCGGAGTCAGACCACGAGACTCCGACCCGAGGACCCATCATGAGACGACTCACCCTCACCACTGCCGCCCTGCTCACCTCCGCGCTGCTCTTCACCGGCTGCACGACGACACTTGCGGACTCGACCGCGGACACCTCCGCTACGACATCCAGTTCCGCGTCGGCCGAGACGACCACCGTCGAGACGAGCACGGTCAGCGGCGACATCGACTGGAGCGGGCTGCCGACGACGGAGGTCGATCTCACCGACGACGGGCTCACCATCGCCGAGGCGGGCACCTACGTCGTCAGCGGCTCGACGACCGGGCAGGTCGTCGTCGACACCGACGGGGACGTGCGCATCATCCTCGACGGCGTGACCATCGACAGCGCCGACGGCGCGGCCATCCAGGTCGACAGCGCCGAGACGACCGTCATCGAGCTGGCCGACGGCACGACCAACACCGTCTCCGACTCGTCCACCCGCAGCGACGAGGAGATCGATGGCGCCGTCTACTCCGCCGACGACCTGATCGTCACCGGCACCGGGACGCTGGACGTCACCGCCGAGTTCGCCGACGGGATCGTCGGCAAGGACGACCTGTCGATCGAGTCGGGCACGATCACGGTGACGAGCGCCGACGACGGGATCCGTGGGAAGGACTCGCTGACCATCAGCGGCGGCACGATCACGATCGACGCGGCCGGCGACGGCCTCAAGTCCAGCAACGACACCGACGCCGGCGAGGGTCAGCTCATCATCACCGATGGCGACATCACGATCACCACGGGCGACGACGCGGTGAAGGCCGAGCAGCAGGTGACGATCACGGGAGGCACGATCGACATCGTCTCCTCGGTCGAGGGCATCGAAGCGCCCGTCATCGTGATCGACGACGGCGACATCACCGTGAACGCTTCCGACGACGGCATCAACGCGGCAGCATCCGCCATCGTGACGAGCGGACTGAGCATCACCGTCAACGGCGGCGAGATCACCGTGGTGATGGGCTCGGGCGACACCGACGCGTTCGACAGCAACGGCGACCTCACGATCACCGGCGGATCGATCGACGTCACCGCGCAGTCCGCGTTCGACTTCGACGGCACGGGCACCCTCACCGGAGGCACCGTCGTCGTCAACGGCTCGCAGATCACCGCCCTGACCAACCAGATGATGGGCGGAGGCGGCGGCGGCGGTCGGCCCTGAGGGCCGGCGTCGCTCGTGGTGTGTGCCCTTGCGGGTCGATCATGTCGTCGACGGCGCACGGCAGCTCGCACCGCCCAGCGCGCCGCAGTGAGGGCGGATGCAGCTGAGGTCACGCCGTCTACGGACCGAGCGAGCCGATCGCGACGACGTTGACCCCGTCGGCCCGTCGGTAGGACGCGCCCATTCCCGTGATCACCGTGAGCACAGGTGCACGATCGCCCCTGACATTGTCGGCGAACGCGGCAAGGGAGGCAGCGGCGGTATCGACCGCCTCGGCGCTCGCACCGAGCTTGACCTCGAAGCCCGCCCATGACCCGTCGCGCAGCTGCACGATCGCGTCGACCTCGCGACCTGTGGAGTCCCGCGCGTGGAAGACTGCGCCGCCGAGCGGCTGGGAGAGCACCCGCAGGTCATGCACCGCGAGTGACTCGAACAGTTGACCGGCGTACCGCAGGTCTCCTCTCAGTGCGGTAGCGTCGCCGCCGACCAGCGAGAGCGCGAGCGAGGGATCGCAGAAGTGTCGCTTTGGCTCCTGTCGGAGTGTGGCCGAGGAGCGCAGGTGCGCCGACCAGGCGGGTTGGTCCTCGATGACGAAGATGCGGGACAGCGCGTCGAGGTACTCGCGAACCGCATCACGAGACAGCGACGCCTCGTCGCGCGCGAGGGTCGAGACGGTCACCTCGGTGGCAACGTTGCGCGCGAGGGCGACCATGAGCCTGCGCACCCGCGCGGAGTCACGGACCTTCCCCGCTGAGTCCACGTCGACGTTCGCGACGGTGTCCGCGTAGTCCTGGATGCTCTCGACGGTCTCGTGCTCATCGAGGCCGACGAAGCCGGGCCAGCCGCCGTTGGCGATGCATCGCAGCAGATCGTCGAAGCCGAGTCCTGACTCGCTCGCCCGCGGTGGCTCTCCGGTGAGCAGCGCCTCGAGCGAGACGCGCCCGTCGGAGTGCCCGGACTCCCAGAGCGACATGGTGCGCATCCGGAGCCGCGCGAAGCGGCCCGCCCCGGAGTGGCGGATGGCGTCGCCGGTCGGTGCCGTGGAACCGGTGAGGATGAACCGACCGCGCTCGTGCGCGTCGTCCACTGCGTGTCGCACGGCGTTCCAGAGCGTCGGATACAACTGCCACTCGTCGAGAAGCCGGGGGGACGGCCCCTCGAGTACGAGCGCCGGGTCGACGGCGACCTGGGCGGCAATGGATGGATCGGAATCGAGTCTGACCGTACTCGCGGCTCGTCGACCAGCCGTGACCGACTTTCCGCAAGCCCTTGGGCCTTCGACGAGAACAGCCCCCGCACGCCTGAGCGCCCGGTCGAGCTCGCCATCTGCGACGCGCTCGATGTACCGCATGGTCTTCCCAACTGTTCCGATCGTCAGATTGTACGCCTTTGAGTCGTCAATTTGCGGAGAAATCAGTCGTCAGATCGCGTGCGCGCGAGTCGTCGATCGGCAGACTCGGGGCGGCCTCGTGCCCACGCCGACGAGTCGATGCGGGTCGTGCGTCCGTCCGGCCGACTCCGGGTACGACGCAGCAGCGCGCTGCCTGCGCCACGGATTCGGCCGGACAGGCGTACCCTAGCCCGCATGACGCTCGCGGCGGATCTGATCGGCACGTGGCGTCTGCACTCGCGGGTCGACCACGTGGAGGACGGGTCCGTCGTTCCGGAGCCGAGCCTCGGGGCCGACCCCCTCGGCCTGCTGACCTACGATCGCGGGGGCAACTTTGCCGCCCAGTTCATGCGTCGAGACCGAGACGTCGCCGACTCCGGGGAGCGGCCGCCGTCGCCGCGCGGCAGGCGGGCCGGATCTCGTCGAACAACAGCACGGCGGTCGGCGGCTACGACGCGTACTTCGGTACGTACGTCGTCGATGAGGGGACGAGCGAGGTCACGCAGACGCTGACGGCCGCGTTGAGCCCGAGCGACGTCGGCGGCATCGTCACCCGCGAGATGCACATCATCGACGGCGAGCTCGTGATCCGCATCCCGTTGACCACCGCCGAGGGTGTTGCCGTCGTCCGCACGCTGCGCTGGTCGCGCGCTGCGTGACTCCAGGTCATCGGGCTCGACTCATCGACGGAGCGGGGGACGCATGTTCTCGATCGATCTCGACACGCTCGACTCGGCCCCATCCCAACGCCCCTTCTCCGGGGTCGTCGCGGTCGACGTCGGCGATGTGCGCGTCGTCGAGCGCACCTACGGCTTCGCGCATCGCGCGCTGCGGGTGCCCATCAGCGCCGAGATGCAGTTCGGCACTGCCAGCGGCAGCAAGATGTTCACCGCGTTCGCGGCGATGCGGTTGATCGAGGACGGGCGGATGCGGCGCGAGCAGCCGGTGCGGGAGATCCTCGGCGCCGGAGTTCGCAGCCCTGGGTGTGTCGCGAAAACTCACAAACACTCAGATCAGTTGCCCGCCGAGGCCGGGTCTCCGTCGGACTCGTGTGGCGACTCGGGAGTGAGGTCGTTCGCCCGCGTGATCGCGTTCATCGCCGCGGTGAGCTGCTCGCGGATGTCGAACGACGGGTCGATCAACCACTGCGCCTGGAGCCCGTCCCAAACGGCCACGATCTGTCGCGCCGCCTGGGTCGCGTCGACCGAGGGGTGGGCGAGGCCGCGTTCCTGTCGTTCGCGGATGTCACGTGCCAGGATCGCCACGCTTGCCGCGTTGTGTCGGAGGAACCACTCGTGTGCCGGATGTTCCGGGTCTGCCGCCTCCGCCGCCATCGCCACGAATAGCCTGCTGTAGTTCAGGTGGGCGACGCCCATCGCCGCATGTTCCGGAGCGATGTCGTACAGGCGGACGCCGCTATCCGCGATGCGCGCCATCGGATGGCGCTCGGCGTGCTGCATCGCGGCCACGAGGAGGTCCTCGCGCGTCGGGAAATGGTAGAGCACGGTCGACTCGTTCATCTCAGCACGCCGTGCGACCTGCAGCGAGGTGACGGCCCGGTGGCCGCGCTCGTTCACGAGGTCGAGGGCCGCTTGGCCGATCGCGAGCCTCCTGGCCGCGCTCTTCGCGTAGCTGCCCCGCGGTGCTGCCCGTCTGCTCATCCTCGGAATTCTAGCTCGGTGGATCGAGCGTTCGGTTGTGCCGAACGCCCGGACCGGGACGGGAGGTCAGGCGAGGGCGTCGCTAGAAACACATACATACTCAGAATTCGTGATAGCTTCTGTTCCTACCGGCGATCCGCAGTGGTGTCGCCCCGAAGATCAAAGAGGACTCGACGATGATCCGATGGAAGATGGCCGCGGCCACCGCAGCGCTCGCCGTCTCGACGGCTCTGGCCGTCAGTGCGTGCTCGGCAGGCACTGAGAACGCAGATGCGGGCGGTGGGCGCCTCACGCTCGGAGCCGTCGGTGCGCCCACAACCTTCGACCCCGCAGGTTCCCAGTGGGGCAACGCCTCTCCGTTCTACCAAGCGGTGTTCGATACGCTCCTGCTCGCCACGCCAGAGGGTGAGATCGAGCCTTGGCTCGCGACCGACTGGTCGTACAACGAGGACAACACGCAACTGACGCTCACCCTGCGCGACGATGTGACGTTCACGGACGGGTCGAAGCTGACCGGCGATGTCGTGGTCACGAATCTGCAGCGATTCAAGGACGGGACCGGTCCGGATGCCGGCTACCTCGCCAACGTCTCCACCTTCGAGGCTCCGGACGACGCCACCGTGGTGATCACCCTGAGCGCACCGGATCCCGCCCTGGTCAGCTACTTGACGCGGGACGCTGGACTCGTGGGTGCCTCGGACTCCCTCGACACCCCGGACACCGCGACGACGCCGGTGGGGTCCGGGCCGTACATGCTCGACACGGGCGCCACTGTCACCGGAACGACCTACGTGTACACGAAGAATCCGGACTACTGGAATCCGGACGTCCAGCACTACGACGAGCTCGTGATCAACGTACTCTCGGATGGCACGGCAGCGCTCAACGCCATTCTCGCCGGGGAGGCGAACGGTGTACGCCTGGCGGGCAACGACGCGCTCGACCAGATCGAGGGAGCGGGATGGACGATCAACGCGAACGAGCTCGATTTCCAGGGCCTGCTGCTGCTCGACCGTGCCGGGTCGATGAACCCCGCGCTGGGGGACGTGCGCGTTCGCCAGGCGATCAACTACGCGTTCGACCGTGCTGGGATGCTGGAGGCGGTCGGGCTGGGATACGGCACCGTCACCACTCAGGTGTTCCCCACGACATCGGACGCGTACGACGAGTCGCTGGACAGCTTCTACGAGTACGACCCGGCCATGGCGAGGGAGTTGCTTGCGGAGGCAGGCTACGACGACGGGCTGACGATCTCGATGCCGTCGCTATCGGTTTTCCCTGAGTCGATCTACGCACTCATCGCACAGCAGTTGGCCGAGGTGGGCATCACCGTGGAGCAGACCGACGTCCCCGCCGGGAACTTTATCGCCGACCTGCTTGCGCCGAAGTACCCTGCGTCCTTCATGGCTCTGGAACAGAATCCGGACTGGCAGCTGATCCAGTTCATGATCGCGCCGACGGCCACGTTCAATCCGTTCCGCTCCAGCGACGCGACGGTCGACGAGCTCATCGCAGAGATCCAGGTCGGCGACGCGGCAGCCCAGGCTTCCGCAGTCCAGGAGCTGAACACCCACATCGTCGAGCAGGCGTGGTTCGCACCCTTCTATCGGGTGCAGGGCAGCTTCGCCACCGACGCCGAGACGGCTGTCGAGGTGCTTCCCACGAACGCATTCCCGAATATCTACGACTTCCAGCCGAAGTCCTAGGCACTTCGCCCGATCTGCCCGGCCGGTCTGAACGGTCGGGCAGGTCGGGCGATCCGACACAGAGGAGGCGAGAGCGCTCACCGTGAATCGCAGCACGAAAGGTGCGATCGACAGACGTGCGCTCGTCGATCGTCACTCCGTACGACTGACCGCACACGACGCCCGAAACCCCCTCACGGTGGGAAATGGCGACTTCGCATACACCGCCGACATCACCGGGATGCAGACGTTCCGGGACTCGCATGATCCGCGGGTGGCGGTGCGTACGGGGGCGCTCGTCGTGGACACCGGAACGATGGCCACGTGGGGCTGGCACAGCATGCCGAACCCGCACGGGTACGTCCTCTCGGATGCGATGTCGACGTACCGGACCGCACGTGGCGAGGCCACGTACCCGGACAAGCTCGACATTCCGACGATCCTCGGGCAGACGGCCGTGACGGACGACACGCGCGCGGCGATGTGGCTGCACGTCAATCCCCAGCGCATCGACCTCGGCCGGATCGGACTTCGGCTCTCCTCCGAGCGGGGTGGGGCGCCGGAGTCCGACCCCGCGGTCCTCTCGGGCATTCGACAGGAACTGGACCTCTGGACCGGAACGATCAGGAGTCGGTTCGAGTACCTCGGCGTCGAGGTGCGAGTCACCACGGTCGTCGATCCCGAGGCGTCCACGGTCGCCTTCCGTGTCCACTCGCCGCTTCTCGCCGATGGCCGGCTTGCCATCGGGTTCTCGTTCCCGTACGCGAGCGAGGACTTCGCGCCCGCGAGCGACTGGGCGTCGCCCGAGCGCCACCGCACCGAGCTGCGGGTCGTGGACGACGGCGCCGTGTTCGCACGGACGCTCGACGACACCGAGTACGTGGTTCGCGCGAACTGGAACTCGGGGACCATCGAACCGTTGGCGACTCACGAGTTCGTGCTCGCGTCGGAACGAGAGTCGCTCGAGTTGACGGTCGAGTTCGCTCCGGGCTCGGGCGCGGCCTCGGCCTCCGCGGGATCCGTGCATGCGACCGAGCAGCGATCCGCCGACTGGTGGGAAGCGTTCTGGACGCGGGGCGCAGCAGTTGAACTCGTCGACAGTGCGGACCCGCGGGCGCTCGAACTCGAGCGACGCATCGTGCTGTCACAGTACCTCACGGCCGTCAACTGCTCGGGCCACCAGCCTCCGCAGGAGACCGGTCTCGTGACGAATTCCTGGCAAGGGAAGTTCCACCTCGAGATGCACTGGTGGCATGCCGCGCACTTCGCCGCCTGGGGGCGCCCCGACCTGCTCTCGCGCAGCATCAGCTGGTACGAGTCGGTGATCGGGGTCGCTCGTGATACCGCACGGCGGCAGGGATACGCCGGCGCTCGGTGGCCGAAGCAGACCGGTCCGGACGGGAGGGAGAGCCCGACCGACATCGGGTCCTTCCTGGTCTGGCAGCAGCCGCACGTGATCTACTTCGCGGAACTGCTCCACCGGGCGGGCATCGACGACGAGCTGCGGAGTCGGCTTGACGTGCTCGTTGAAGAGACGGCCACGTTCATGTCCTCATTCGCCGCGTCGCGCGACGACGGGTTCCACCTCGAAGCGCCCATCATGCCGGCCCAGGAGTTCTACGATCCTCACACCACCGAGGACCCGACCTTCGAGCTCGCGTACTGGTGGTGGGGGTTGCACACCGCGCAGCTGTGGCGCGAACGATCCGGCCGCCCGCGGCTCGCTGCATGGGACGACCAGCTTGCTCGTCTCGCTCGCCCGGCGACACGAGACGGAATCTACACCGCCATCGCCACCGAACCATTCACCCGGGTCGACGACCACCCGTCCATGCTCGCGGCGCTCGGAGTCGTTCCGACCACCGCACTCGTCGATCCGTCGACGCAACATCGCACGCTCGAGTGGGTCAACGCGCACTGGGATTGGGACACAGCATGGGGGTGGGACTTCCCCATGCTCGCCATGGCCGCGACGCGCACCGGCGACCCGAATGCCGCCGTCGATGCGCTGCTGCGAGACGCCGCGAAGAACACCTACCTCGCGAATGGGCACAATCCGCAAATGGGGAACATGCTTCCCATCTACCTCCCCGGCAACGGTGGACTACTCGCAGCGGTCTCGCTGATGTGCGCAGGGTGGGGCGAGCGCGCATCGGACGCGCCAGGCTTCCCACTCGAGGGGTGGGTGGTCCGCCATGAGGGCTTCATACCGTGGCCGTAGTGGACCGAGTCGGCACGCCGACAGCAGATGCGACAGGACCGAATCATGAGTGAAGATCGCCAGCCGAATGTATCCGACTTCATCCGAGCGCTGGAAGCGGGGACCAACCCCGAGACCCGGACGGAAATCGACGACGCGTCGATCCGCCGGCGCTTTCCTCACCTCGCCGGCGTAGAGGTCGTCGATGCGCCGATCCGGGGAAGAGGTGGCCCCGTCCCCACCCGCAGATACATGGCAGCCGAGGCGGAGCGCGCTGCGCTCGTCTGGATTCACGGGGGCGCCTTCCTCACCGGTGACCTCGACATGCCCGAGTCGCACTGGGTGGCGCTCGAGCTCGCGTCACGTGGCGTAGCGGTCACCACGCTGGACTATCGCAAGGCCCTCCACGGCGTCACCTTCCCCGCGGCATCAGATGATGCGCTGGACGGCTGGACTGCGGCAGTGGCGACGGCGGTGGAGTGGTGCGGGATCCCGACCCGGGGGATTCACATCGGTGGTGCAAGCGCCGGCGCGAACCTCGCGGCGGGGGTGTGCCTGCGACTTCGGCACAGCGGGCGACCGCTCCCTGCGGGCATCGTCCTGGCCTACCCGTTCGTCCATCCGGAGGTTCCGCCGAGCCATCGCGAGATCCCAGTCGACGTCCCGCGATTCCTTCCTGAGACCGTCCGAGCGCTCAACGCAAACTACCTCGGCGATGGCGGCAGGCGCGATGATCCGATCGCATTTCCCGGGATGTCCGACCCGGCCGGGTTGCCGCCGGTGCTCATCGTGAACTCGGAGCACGACGACCTGCGAGCGTCGGGCGAGCTCTTCGCCCGGCAGCTCTCGGATGCCGGTGTGGACACCTCAGTCACGGTCGAACCCGGAACGGCGCACGGGCACCTCGACCAGCCGGGTGCTCCGGCAGCACTCCGCACCATCACGACATTCGCGGAGTGGCTCATCGACCGAACGCAGGTGCAGGTCCTCGGTTGAGGCCATCGCCGGAGTTCGAGGTCGGATCCGGCTGCGTCGCGCTCGCCTCGACGCGTACCCGCCCACTCCATTTCGGTGCAGCCCACTGATGTAGGGGGCGCCGCCCGGGAACGCTCCCGGGCGGCGCCTCTCTATGCCCACTTGGCAGGGCGCCACCACAGATCAGTCGAAGAACGACTTCAGCCCGCCGAACAGTGCGAGCCGACCCGCCTCGTCGTCGTGACCGATGCCCGGAATGGCCTCGAATGTCGGCGTCTCGATGCCGGCCTCGGTGGCGAGGAAGTCGGCCGTGGCCTGGAGGTTGGGGCCGGCGAGGAAGTCGTCTGCCCCCACTCGCGCCTCGAGGTACCTGGTGCCGTGCTCGAGTCGGGGACTCTCCAGGGTGGCGGCAAGCGCCGGGTCGGTCGCGAACGACTCGAGCGTCGACGGGAACCAACCCGTGCTCCAGAGCCCGATCTCGGAGAACGCGCCCGGGTACTGGATCAGGGTGTTGAGCACCTGGATCCCACCGCACGAGTTGCCGGCGAGGGCCCGGTGCCGTCCGTTCGGGATGGTCGCGTAGTGCGCGTCGACGAACGGCACCACGCTGTCGACGAGCTCGGTCGGGAACGGGTCGGCCAACGGACTCTCGAACAGGTCGCTTCCCACAGAACCGTTGACACTGACGATGATCATCGGTTCGGCATCGCCGGAATGGAAGACCGCGTCGAGCGATTCGGCGTCGACACCGGGGATCGTGAACCAGTGCTCCTCGTCTCGGCACCCACCGGGTGCGATGTACAGCACGGGGAGAGGCCTGCGTGCGTCGTACTGGGGAGGTGTGTAGACCACGACACCGCTCTCGGCGCCAAGATTCTCGGAGAAGTACCGGTGGTGCGCGACGCTGCCACCGACTTCCTCCGACGTGGGCGGCGACGCCATCGCGGTCGTGGGGGCGAGTGTCATGGCGACGACGCCGGCCAGTGCGGCGGCGATCGACCCTGCGCGGTGCCGCGCAGATCTGGATGGGTGCTTCATTGCGCTCCTTCTCATGTGCCGCGCGATCGAGCCGACCGCGCGCAAGCCAGATCGTAGCGTGAAAACTGAGTAAATGCGATGATTCATGGAGACACGCGGGCCGGACATGAAAGGCATGTTGCTCATGCGGGGTACAAAGAAACTGAGCGTGGAGGAGTGTCCGAATCGGGATGAGCCCGGAGGGATCAGATCGGGAGGTGCGGTACATCGACGTCTTCCGGCGTAAACGAGTGGATGGCATCCTCGTGACTCCTCCGGGCCGCCCTCGAGCGGAGGCCCCGTCTCTCCGCAGAGATCATTGCGCCCCGCAGGGGAGCGGCCGGACGCCCCGTTCGTCGCCAACGACCTTGTCGTCGTCGGCGTTGTCGGCGCATGTCCATCGACACGAGACCCTGGTCCCCGAGTTGGTCGTTCGCGACTCCGGTGAGCGGAGCGGAGTAGTGCGCGCCGCAACCCGCAACCGCAGCCACGATCGCCACCGCGCGCTCCGATCAGGCGGTTCGCGGACCCATGCCGTCGACGCGGGTGGGGGACCGGTGCTGCCCCGCCACACCACGTGACTCACCGGCAGGACGAACTCCGGCGGATCGACGTCCCGGATCGTGCAGAGCAATCGGGCCATCGCGCGCCGTCCGACCTCGCCATAGTCGACACTCACAGTGGTCAGGGGCGGAGGCGCGTCGCACTGGACTTCCACCTCAGCACGCCGGGTGCCCACCTCCTCGAGGTTCATCGGTTGCCGACGCTGGACTCAACCGGTCGAATCCGCGTTGGAGTGAGTGTCGATGATCATCCTGCAGTGGTGCTGGAGAGCTATACCTCGGATGAGCGCTGCGGGACGTGGAGTACGAACATCATGGACAATATCGAGCGACTCCGCATCGGCTTGCCGTGGCTGGATGCCGGCCCGCATCGTCTCCGGCTCCACGCGATCGATGCGCATTTCACGATGTCGAAGGCGGTCGTGTACACGGGGGAACCCCGACCGACGAACCTGGGCCCGGAACGCAGCACCCGGTCGCTCAGCACTGCAGACGTACTCGATCCAGACCCGGCTGCGATCTCCCCGGAGGATGTCGATCGCACCTCGCAATCGCTCTACGGACTCGACCCGAGGGAACTCTCGCTACCCGCCCAGGTCTATGCGGATCGCAGCTTCTGGGAGGACCGACGACGTCCCGCAGCCTCCGGTCGATCCCGCAGTCTGCGCCGGCGAGGTCCTTCGACCGGTTTGGCACGGATGGCCGGAAGGACATCGTCGCCTCGATCGGATCGGGCAGCATCCTCGAGTGCGATGGCATCCTCGCCCGCGAGGCAGAGTACGCGCTCGGGGACACCGAGCACGCCTGGCGAACCGCGGCCACTGTCGACGTCGCCGAGTCGTGGACGCACACGTCTGCCGAGACCGCCGCTGGGGCCGGCTTGGCAATGCACGTGTCTACCCGCGGGCTGCGATGGGAGGACCCCGCCGCAGCGCCCGGCCTGCACTACCGGATCCGGGTCGAACTTCCGGGGAGCTATCGCGTCTGGCTGCTCGCGAAGTTCGACGACAACCGCGACGACTCCTGCCTGATCGCGGTCGACGGTGTTCCCCAACCGCTCTCGGCGCAGCACGCTCAGGGCGACCTCTGCACGTACGGACTGCGGCAGCGCTGGGTCTGGCTACATCTTTCGGATGTCGACCTGACTCCGGGTGCGCACGAATTCGCACTGCTCGCTCGGAAGTCCGGGCTGCGCGTCGATCGAATATACCTCACCCTCGGCGACGAGCTTCCACCCGTCGACGCCTTGTGGCTGCCAAGCGAACGGGGCGTACATCACGAATGATCGACTCCTACGAAAGCGAGTCGTTGCGGTGAACCGATCCGGTGTCCGAGTCGGAGCATCGGACAGGTCGGGCTAGGGTCGACGGGTGTCCGGAAACGTCCTCTTCGACGCCCCGCCGTGGGCGGTGGCCGTGGTCATCCTCGCCGCGGTGCTCGTCGCGCTCGCCTTCTCGGGCATCGCTCGCTTGATCCTTCGCCGTCGGGCCAAGCTCCGAGCGTCGACGGCGATTCTGCTGTCGCTGTCGGGCATCGTCGTGGGCCTGCTGCTGACGGAGCTGATCGGGTCGGACCCGAACCTGGGCAGCCCGCTCGTGCTGATCACCACGCTCGGCATGGCCGTGCTGTTCATCGGCGTCTACGGCGCGATCGCCGCACACCTGCAGCGCCCGACCCGCGCGAGTATCGAGCAGCTCATGCGTGCCGGTGAGTCCGACCAGATCGAGTTCAAGTCGACCGCCCGCATCAACCTGCGCACGGGCGAGAAGGACGCGCGCATGGAGCAGGTCATCGCGAAGACCGTCGCCGCCTTCCTGAACGGCGACGGCGGCGCGCTGCTGATCGGCGTCGACGACGCCGGCACCGCGCTGGGCCTCGACGCCGACCTCGCGACCCTGCGCACGCCCGACCTCGACCGCTACGAGCTCTGGCTGCGCGACCTCATGACCACCTCGCTCGGCACCGCCGCCACCTCCCTCGTGCGGGTCGACTTCGCCGAGGTGCCCAACGGCCACGAGGCGGCCACCGACGGGACGGCCACCGATGGGACGGCCACCGTGTGCCGCGTCGAGATGACCGCGTCGCCGCGCCCGGTGTACCTGCGCCCGGGCAAGTCGGCCGACCCCGAGCTCTGGGTGCGCGCGGGCAACTCCACCCGCAAGCTCGCCGTCGACGAGGCGGCGACCTACGTCATGCACCGCTGGCCCCTCGGCGTCGGGTCCAACGTGGCGGCGCAGTTCCGCGCGGCGGTGCGGTTCTCCGAGGATCGGTAGCGGCTCAGCGCAACTGCGGCGGCGTGCCCAGCCGCGCGAGGGCGGACAGCGCCCAACGGGGCGCCCGGTACATCGGCCGCGACCTGCCGAGGGCGTCGATCGCGGCCATCTCCGCCGGCTCGAGCTCGAAGTCGAAGATGTCGAGGTTCGCCGCGATGTGCGCGGGGTTGGTCGACTTGGGCAGCGCGATGATCCCGGATTGGACGTGCCAGCGCAGCACCACCTGCACGGGGCTCCTGCCGGTGCGCTCGGCGGGTCGGGTCACCGCGGGCTCGGCGAGGAGCTCCGTCGAGCCATGGCCGAGCGGGTACCAGGCCTGCGGCACGATGCCCTCCGCTGCGAGGAACGGCAGGAGGTCGGGCTGCCGCCAGTAGGGGTGCAGTTCGACCTGGTCGACGGCGGGGCGAACACGAGCGGATGCGAGGAGCGGACGCAGGTCCTCGGCGGTGAAGTTGCTCACGCCGATCGAGCCCACGTCGCCGCGGTCGACCGCATCCTCCATCGCGGCCCAGGCTCCTGCGACGTCGCCGACCGGCTGATGGAGCAGCAGCAGGTCGATGCGACCGGTGCCGAGGCGGTCGAGTGAACGCTCGATCGCGGCGCGTGTCCTGCGCGCCCCGTAGTCGGACGGCCAGATCTTCGTCGTGACGACGATCTGGTCGCGGGGCACTCCGGACGCACGGATGCCGCGACCCACCGCACGCTCGTTGCGGTAGACGGTCGCGGTGTCGATCAGTCTGTAGCCCGAATCGATGGCCTGCGTGACGCTGGCCTCGCAGATATCGACGTCGGTGACGAGGTAGACGCCCAGGCCGATCTGCGGCAGCTCGGTGCCGTCGTTCAGCGAGATGGTGTGGTGCACGGTGCCGTCCTGGGGGAGTGGTGGACTGCGGGCGCGCCGGTGGGAACGCTCACTGGCAGCGTAGGGCCCGCCCGCGGACGTCGTAGCGCCCGGTCGCGTCGGCGCGGCTACACCGCCGCCGAGACCTGCGCTCGCACCGCCTCGGCGACCGCGTGCTCGTCGTGGATCGGCGTCGACCGCGGGTAGTTCGTCGTGAGGAAGTGCTGCGCGTAGGGGAAGCACGCGACCTCGAACGGGGCATCCGCTCGCCACTCCGCACCGAACGTGTTCGCCTCGACCTGCGCGGCGTCCAGCGGAATCCGCAGCGCCTGCGCCATCTCGGCCGGGTCGAAGACGAGCCCGAACGGCTCCGAACCCTCGTGCGCGAGCCGCCCGCCGTAGTCGACCGACAGGTTGCCCTCCACCCAGAGCCGCTGGTCGAGCGGGTGCATCGTGCCGGCCGGCACCGAGGCCGTGGCCGCGACGGCGTTCGGCCGCTCCGCGCTGCGCACGTCGACGATCACGTCGCCGGTGTGCGCCGTCGTCACGATCGCGCGTTCGGTGGTCGCGGCGGAGAATCCCTCGCCCGGGTCGTAGTTGATCGTGTTCGACTCGTAATCGCAGATGACCCACGTCAGCAGGCCCGTGCGGATGCTCTCGGCGATCACGTACAACTCGACGCGTGCGCCCTGGAACACGGATGCACGCACGTTGAACGCACCCAGGATCGCGCAGTGCCGCGGGGCCTCGTCGGCGAACATCGCCGTCGGTACCAGGCGGTAGCCCTCGGGCAGGAGGCGCTCAGCGGCATCCGTGTCGGTGATCTCGTAGGCGAGGAAGAAGGCGTACGGCTCGACGATGAAGCCCATGTACTCGTCGGCGCTGCTGCTCGCGCGGTCGACGATCCAGCGCTGGAGCGACTGCGGCATGCGCGCGAGCATCTCGGCGCGGCCGTAGAGGCCCGCGACCCCCTTGGGCGTGACGCTGCCCTCAGTGTGCGTGATGAAGCTGCGCAGCTCGGCGGGGGTGATAGCGGTCGGCATGAGCCGATTCTACAAGTTCATGCGTTTGCATGATTCAGATGATCCACACAGCGGCGCATGCCTACGCTGGGAAGCGCAGCGCAGCGGAACGGAGGACGCACCGATGAGCACGCGGCGACCGTGGCACGGTCCTCCGGGCCGGCCCGAGCACTACCCCTGGGCCCCGTCCCCCGCGAACCGGATGCTGCTCGAGGCAGGCGTGCATCCGCTGCGCCCCGAAGCCGGGCGCGGCATCCACGTCGCGCGAGTGCACGGTCGGGCCGGCGTCACGACCGTGGAACGGCTCCTCGCCAGGGAGGGGGCGGCTCCCATCGCCGAGCGGACGCTGGTGGTCGCCATCGGCTCCAACGCGTCGCCCGAGGTGATCGCGGGCAAGTACGCGAACGCGGCGAGCGGATGCCACTGGGCGACGCCGTTCCTGACCGGCGTGCTCCACGGCGTCGGCGTCGGCTACTCCGCGCACGTCACCCCGCGTGGCTACATCCCCGCCGCGCCCCACGCCAGCCCGCACGCCGTCACGCCCGTGGTCGCCGCGTGGTTCGACGACGCGCAGCTCGACGTCGTCGACGCGACGGAACGCAACTACGACCGCGTCGAGCTCGATGCCCGGTGGCATCCGCTCGTGCTCGACTCGGGGAGCGCCCGCGGTCGTACTCGGCCTACGTCTCGCGACACGGCCTCATCGGCGCCGCCGAATCACCCGGTCCGGTCGCGTTCGACACGCAGCAGGCGATCCATGACCATCTCGCGCATGAGACGCGTGACCGGTCGTTCGCGGGCGTCGCCGCCGACGTCTGCGACCTCCTCGCGCAGCCCGACGGGGCGGCGCGCGCGACCGCGGCGCTGCACGCCGGCCCCGTCGTCGCCCATGGCCTGGAGGTCCGGAGGGGGCCCGGCGGCTAGTCGTCGCCCTCCCACTCGCGCCGCAGGAACCCGAACTACGCGTTGAGTTAGTTCGGGTTTTAGTTGATAAACTGAACTAACGATGCCACTATTTCGGGATGAACGCCGATCTCGAGGTGCCCCTGTGGCCTGCGCACGGGACGGAGACCCTTCCCTGGCAGCAGCGTTCGCGCGGGGGCGCTCGTGACGACCGCATGATGAGAGCGGTCGACGCGAGCATCCCGCCGTTGATCGCCGGGCTCGATTTCAGTGCGCCGCCTGCGATGTTCACGGCGTCGGAGGAAGCGCTCGTCGCCGTCGGGCGGGCGGACTCCAGCGCAGCGGTGCATTCCGCGGCGCTCGGTCGATTCCTGATCCGCACGGAGTCCGTCGCGTCGTCGAAGATCGAGCGCATCTCCGCCAGCGCCGACGACTACGCACGTGCGCTCGCCGGCAGTCGCGGAAACTCCTCGGCGGTGAGCATGGTCGCTGCGACCGCCGCCTTGCAGGGGCTCGTCGACGTCGTCGGCGGACGGGGCGAGGTGCTCGTGGACGATGTGCTCGAGGCGCACCACGCGTTGATGCGTGACGATCCGGTCGAGCGGGACCACGCGGGACGCTTCCGAGACATGCAGAACTGGATCGGTGGGTCGGACTACTCGCCAAGGGGGCACTGTACGTCCCGCCCGCCCCCAGCCGCGTCGAGGGGCTGATGCGCGATCTCGTCGAGTACCTCAACCGCGACGACATGCCGGCGCTCATTCAGGCGTCGATCGCCCACGCGCAGTTCGAGTCGATCCATCCGTTCACCGACGGCAACGGCCGCATCGGCAGGGCGCTCGTGTCGGCCGCATTGCGCCGAAGAGGAGTGACCAGGCACACCGTGGTCCCACTGGCGTCGGGCATCCTGGCTCGACGTGACGAGTACTTCGACTCCCTCGGTGCGTACCGCGCCGGGGAGCCGGGGTCGATCGTCGGTCTCTTCGTCCGATCCGCCGAGGTCGCAGCGACCGAAGCCCGGGAGTCCATCGAGCGCATCACCGACCTCCCCTCCGAATGGGCGGCTGACCTGCGGCCGCGCGCGGGCTCGGCGATCGCACGGCTGCTACCGCTGCTGTTCGACCACCCCGCGCTCGACGCAGACGAGGTGGAGCGGCTCTCGGGCGTGGGCCCGGTGCAGACGTACGCCGCGATCGATCGCTTGGTCGAAGCGGGCATCATGCGAGAGATCACGGGGCGGAAGCGAGATCGGGTATGGGTGGCATCCGCACTGCTCGCCGAGCTCGACGATCTCGATCGACGCATCCAGGCGGGGATGCGGGCGCCGGAGGAGAATGGCTCACGATGACCCAGCACCACCGCGACCTCAACCTGCGCGTCGCCGACGAGCGCACCGCGCCGACACGACCGCGCCTGGCGAACGACGAGGACGCCCGCCCCGGACTCGAGCTGACGAGCGCCGGCATCCTCCGCGCCGGTCGCCCGTGGATCCCCGTCTCGGGTGAGCTGCACTACTCGCGCGTGCCCCGCGACCGGTGGGAAGAGCGCCTGCGCCTGATGGTCGCGGGCGGCATCAGCGTGGTCTCGAGCTACGTGCCCTGGCTGCATCACGCGCCCGACGGCCCCGAGGCATCCTTCGCCGGCAACCTCGACCTCGCCGCGTTCGTCGACCTCGCCCGCGCGCAGGGGCTCGAGGTCGTGCTGCGCATCGGCCCGTGGGTGCACGCCGAGATGCGCAACGGCGGGTTTCCCGACTGGGTGCAGGAGGCATCCGTCGCCCACCGCACCGACGACCCCGCCTACCTCGCCCTGGTGCTCGAGTGGTGGCGGCAGCTCGGCGATCACCTCGACGGGCGCTGCACGCCGGCCACCGTGCTCGGCATCCAGCTCGAGAACGAGCTCTACGACCAGCCCGGCCACCTCGTCACGCTCAAGCGGCTCGCGCGCGAGTGCGGCATGTCGGCGCCGTTCTGGACCGCGACCGCGTGGGGCGGGGCCGAGCTGCCGCCCGGCGAGGTGTTCCCGCTGTACGGCGGGTACGCCGACGGGTTCTGGGTCGATGCGGATGCCCCGTGGGACCCGACGTTCCGCGAGCACTTCTTCCATTCCGACGTGTGGGACGACCCGGGTATCGGGGCCGACGTGCGCGACGGCGAGGCCAAGCCCGAGCGCTCCACGTTCGACACGGCCTTCCCGCCCGCGACCTGCGAGCTGGGCGGCGGCATGGCGACCGCCTACCACCGCAGGCCATTGCCGAGCGGGCGCGACGTGGCGGCCGTCGCCCACTGCAAGATCGGCAACGGATCGGCCTGGCAGGGCTTCTTCATGTACGTCGGCGGCACGAACCCGCGGCGCGGGCTCCAGGAGTCGCAGGCGACCGGCTACCCGAACGACCTGCCGCAGCTCGGCTACGACTTCCACGCACCGGTCGGGGAGGCGGGCCGCCTGGGCGACGGGCACGCCGAGCTGCGCGTGCAGCACGCGTTCCTCGCGGCGTTCGCCGACGTGCTGGGCCAGTCGCACCTGCCCGACGTGCGTCCCGACGGCGTCGAGGACGGCGAGACGCTCCGCTGGGCCTACCGAGGCGGTCGCGACGGCGGGTTCGTCTTCGTCGTGTGGCACCAGCCGCACGTGCCGCTGCCGACGTACCGGGGCGCGTCGTTCGCGCTCGACCTCGGGCCGCGCGGGGTGGTGCGGTTCCCGGCGACACCGCTCGACATCCCGGCGGGCACGCTCGCGCGCTGGCCCGTGCGCCTGCCCGTCGGCGGCGTGCGCATCGAGTGGCTCACCGCGTCGGCGCTGACGGTGCTCGGCGGCGGGGCGTCCGGCGGTGCTCCGGCCGGCGCGGTGCCGACGCTGGTCGCGATCGCCGAGCGCGGCGTGCCGGTCGAGCTCGGGCTGGGCGCGGATGCCACCCTGGCGAGCGGCGTCCGCGCGACCGCCGGCGTTGCGCCCAGCGGCGCCGCTGCACCCGCGACGACCGCCTTCGAGATCGAGCCCTCGCGCGACCCGATCCGCATCACCGCGCCGGACGGCGCGCTCGACCTGCTCGTACTGCCGGCCGGCGACGCCCGTCGCGTCTGGGTGCAGCGCGATGCCGAGGGCGGGGCGACACGGATGCTCCTCGCCGACGACGCACTCACCTGGAGCGTCGACGGCCGCATCGAGGCACGCCCCGAGCACCCCGGCGCGCCTGCCGAGCGCCCCGAGGTGCTCGCCTACGACTCCGCTACGCGTTCGTTCGCGCCGCTGCCGATGCAGTACGTCGCGCGCGGCGCGTTCGCGGGCACCGTCGGCGTCACCCCGCTGCATCCGCCCCGCCCCGGTCGACCGCACGGCTACGGCTCGCGTGACGGGCGGGCCGCCGCCCCGGGCGACGACGTGATGGCCGCGCACGCGGCCGAGTTCCGCATCGAGCTGCCGCCCGAGGCATCCGACCCCGACGCCTGCCTCGAGATCACGTGGGCCGGCGACGTCGGCGAGGTGCTCGTGGACGGCGTCGTCGTGGCCGACCGGTTTTGGGATGCATCCGACTGGCGTGTCAACTGCGCGGATGCCGGCCTCGTGCCCGGGAGCGACGTGACCCTCCGCATCCTGCCGCTCGCGCCCGACGTAGCGGTGCACGTACCGGCGCCCGCCCAGGCGCACCGCGACGCAACCGACGGCGACCTCGTCGCCCTCGACGGCGTGCGCCTGACCGTGCGGGGCCTCTGGCGCGAGGTCCGCTGAGCGCGCGTTCGCCTGGCGCTGGTGCCGCCTCTTGATCCCGCTTGAGTGCCGTTCGTGGAGCCGAGGGCTGAAGCTTCAGCCCTCGGGCTGGGGAATCGCCCTCAGCCGGCGTGGGAGGCGCGAAGGGGTTGCGGGATATTTCACTGCGGACAATACTTAGGCGAGACGCCGGGCCGAGCCCGGAAGCGACCACGTTCGAAGGAGAACCATGTCCGCCGCGTTCGACGCCCACCGCGAGCCGCTCGCGCATCCGCCCATCGAGTACCGCCCCGAGCAGCGCTGGTGGCTCGCCGAGGGCCTGCACACCGACGAGACGATCCGGCGCGAGATCGAGGCGGCGCATCGCCTGGGCTTCGGCGGCATGGAGTTCCTCGCCATGGACGAGCAGGCCATCGACCACTCGCGCTACGGCTGGGGTGCGGAGGAGTGGGTGCACGACTCGGCGATCGTCGTCGAGGAGACGACGGCGCGCGGCATGTCGTTCAGCTTCACGTCGGGCACCAACTGGTCGAACGCGAACCTGCCGACGATCGACCCCGACCACCCCGCGGCCGCGCAGGAGCTGAACTACATCGTCGAGGCGGTGGGCGCGGGCGGCCGCAGCGGCGCGCTGCCGCTCATCGACCTGCACGAGCAGCGCGGCGGGCACATCCTGCCCGGCGAGCGGGTGGCCCCGACGAAGCAGCCGCTCGTCGCGGTGCTCGCGGTGCCCACGATCGCGGGCGGCGACGGCACCACCCTCGCCATCGAGCGCGTCGAAGACCTCACCGCGCAGGTCGTCGACGACGCCCTCGACTGGACCCCGCTGACCGACGACGACTGGCGCCTGTTCACGTTCCGTGCGCACGGCACGGGCCAGACGGCATCCCCCTCGGCCACCGTCAACTACACGGTGAACTACCTCGAGCGCGCGGGCGTCGACGCGGTCATCGACTACTGGCGCGACGTGGTGCTGACGCCCGAGCTGCGCGAGCAGATCGCGAAGAACCCCGCGCGCAGATGTACATGGACTCCCTCGAGCTGAACGTCTGGGGCCGGGGCGGCATGTTCTGGGGCCCGAACGTCGCCGCCGAGTTCGGCGCCCGCCGCGGGTACGAGATCACCCCGTGGCTGCCGGTGCTCGTGCGGCAGTCGGAGCTCATGGCCTCGTCGACGACGTACACCTACGAGGCCGACGCCGCCCACCGCATCGAGGTCGAGAAGGTGCGGCACGACTACGTCGAGACGCTCACCGACCTCTACATCGAGCACATGCTGCGCCCGTTCGCCGAGTTCCTGCACGACAACGGCATCCTGCTGCGCTCCGAGATCAGCTACGGCCTGCCGTTCGAGCTGACCCGCCCCGGCCCCGAGGTCGACGGCATCGAGACCGAGTCGCTCGAGTTCGGCTCGCAGATCGACGCGTACCGGCTGCTCGCAGGCCCGGCGCACCTCTTCGGCAAGCAGTACTCGTCGGAGACGGGCGCGACCACGCGCAACCACATGCTCGACCACCGCTTCTATGACCAGATCATCGCGACCCAGCTCGCTGCGGGCGTCACGAAGACGGTGCTGCACGGCTGGGCGAGCGTCGCCGGTGCCGAGGGCGCCACCGAGTGGCCCGGACACGAGGGCATGTGGTCGATGTTCTCCGAGCGATTCGACCTGCGCCAGCCGGCATCCGAGTTCTACCCGCTCTGGAACGACGCCGTCGGCCGCGTGCAGTACCTGCTGCGCCAGGGCCGCCCGCGCATCGACGTGGGCATCCTCCGCACCGACCACTTCGTCGACAACACCTCGGGCATGATCCTCACCACGCCCGACGGCGAGCGCATCCCCGACGAGGTCGCCTACGGGCGCATGTGGATGCGCGATCGGCAGAACCACTGGTGGCGCGACCTCGGCATGCAGGATGCCGGTTGGAGCTACGAGTTCCTCGACGGGGCACTGCTGCGGCACGACGACGTCTCGTTCGCCGACGGCCTCGTGCAGCCCGACGGGCCCGGCTACCAGGCGCTCATCGTCTACCAGCAGACGCTCGACGCCGACGTCGCGGCGCTGCTGCTCGACTGGGCGCGCAAGGGGCTGCGCCTGCTCATCGTGAACGGTGCGAGCGACCTGAAGCAGCTCGCAACGGGCGAGTACACGCACCACGAGCGCGCCGCCGCACGCACCCCGGGCCGCGACGGCCGCGACGACGAGCTCGCCGCCACCCTCGCTGAGCTCCGCGAGCAGCCCACCGTCGCCGAGATCGACGACCCCGCTGAGACAGTCGACGCGTTGCGCGGCCTCGGCGTCGTCGGCCGTGCCGAGTTCACCGCCGACAACCGCAACGTGCTCGGCTACCTCCGCGAAGAGGGCGACCTGCTGCACGTCTACGCGTACCACTTCCTCTACGAGACGGGCGAGGACACCACCGTCGAGATCGCGCTGCCGGGCACGGGGCGGATGCACCGCATCGACGCCTGGACCGGCGAGGTGCGCGAGCACCGGGGCATCCGTGTCGAGGGTGACCGCACGATCGTCACGCTCAGCCTCGCGCCCGGCGAGATCGCCCTGCTCACCCTCGACCGGTCGGAGCCGGCGACCCAGTCCGCGGTGGCGAGTCGAGAGGTGCTGGCGGATGCCTCGGAGTGGCGCATCGCGGTCGAGAGCTGGGATGCGGGCGAGACGACCGTCATCGAGGAGGACCGCGGGCTCGGCTACGTGACCCGCGAGGTGCGCCCGGAGACCGAGGTCACGCGCCTCGAGTCGCCCTCGACCTCGCTCGCGCCGTGGGTCGAGTTGCCCGGCGTCGGACCAGAGGTGTCGGGCGTGGGGGAGTACCGCACAACGATCACGCTTGACCGCCTGCCGGCCGACGGCGAGCGGTTCGTGCTCGAGCTCGGCTCGACGAACGGCGGGTTGGGGTCGGTGTCGGTGAACGGCGGGGCGCCGGTCGGGTTCGACACGTCGCATCCGACCGTCGACGTGACCGACGCCGTCGTCACGGGTGCGAACGACATCGTCGTGCGCACCGCGAGCTCGCTCAACAACCGGCTGATCGCACGCGGGTACTACGACGAGCTGCCCGACATCGTGCTGGCGATCGGCGGGCGCGAGGGCACGCATCAGGTGTCGGTGCGGCCGTACGGCCTCGTCGGGCCGGTGCGCATCGTGGCCGACGGGTAGCCTGCCGGAACCCGGCCCGCCCGCAACTCAGCCCCGGGACGAGAGGACGACGGATGCCCCGGCCACCCGCCACCCAGCTGGCGCACGTCGACGCCGTCGACCTCTCGCCCGTCGCGTCGACCGACCCCGACGACCTGCTCGGCATCCTCGAGCGGATGATCCGCCAGGCGAACAGTTCCCGTCTGCGCCGCGACCTCATGGCGGAGGTCGGCTTCCCGATCGACGACATCCCGACGTTCCTCGCGCTCAACCAGCTCTCGCTGCACGGCGCGATGCGCCCGACCGACCTCGCCGAGGGCCTCGAGACGGGGCGCGCGAACGTGACGAAGATCGTCGCGCGGCTGGTGGGCGTCGGCCTGGTCGAGCGGGTGGCCGACCCGGCCGACCAGCGCGGGGTGATCCTCGCGCTGACCGGGTCCGGTCGCGAGCTGGCCGCCCGGGTCGTCGCCGCGCAGGAGCGCTCGATCGCCGAGACGATCGCCGACTGGCCGGCCGCCGACGTGGCGGCGTTTCAGGCGCTGACCCGGCGGTGGGTGGAGGGGTAGCCTGCTAGGTCGACGACCGGCGAGCTGCGATCAGCTTGCTGCGATGTTGACTTCGAGCGGCACGACGTCCGTCAATACCCAGGTCTCGTAGTAGTCGAAGCGGAGATCGTTCTGGTCCCAGGAGAGGGAACGGACACGGAGGATGGGGCGCCCTTCCTCGATGCCGAGGTGGCTCGCGACATCGCTCGGAGCAGGCAGCGACTCGACGACTCGACGGGCGCCGGCGATGGAGAAGCCCGCCTCGCGAAGGGTGCTGTTGACCGAGCCGCTGCCGTCGAGCACGTCGTCCGCAGCCGCGATGACGCGTCCGGCGTCACCCGGGAACCAGTTGGTGCTGAACATCGCGAGCTGGCCGTCCATCGAGCGCACGCGCTCGAGCGTGAACACCTCCTCTGTTGCTGCGAGGCGCATCGCGTCGGCTACGTGTTCGGGTGCGGAGGCGAACCGCGCCGACGAAACCGTCGTCTTCACCCCGGTGTGCCCGTGGCGCAGCTGGAGCTCGAGGAAGCCCTGGGTGTCCTGGATCGTCCACCCCGCCGACTCTTCGGGCGTAGAGGCGAAGACTCCGCGTCGTGCGACCCGTCGCGCATACCCCTCGGACTCCAGCTTGGACAGCGTCTGCCTCACCGTCGCGCGCGAGAGTCCGAACTCGCGGCAGAGCTCATGCTCGCTGGGAAGGCGCTCGTCGGTGGCGAACGCGCCCCTGACGATGCGGTCCTTGAGTATGCCGAACAGCTGCTCGTAGTAGGGAACCGGCGAGTCCCGCTCGATCATCTCAGCCATCGACACACTCCTTTGCGCGCAATCGTACAAGCCGACCGCATTGTCGAATCATCACGGCTTGTACGTACAGACTAGACAGAACGGACAGAGTGCGCTAGCTTGATCGCAAGCCGAGACCCGATCGGCGCATCGCACTCGGCACCGAGAGCGAGCACGGCACTCAAACAAGGAGGTTTGCGCGTGGCGCACTGGAACTGGAAGAAGACGGCAGCGGTCACGGGAGTGGTCAGCCTGGCCGTGGGACTCTCCGCATGTGGTGGGAGCGCCGGCGACGGCGAAGCGGCGACGACGGATGACACGGTGAACGTGACGCTCGTCCTGAAGGACCTCGTGAACCCGTTCTTCGTTGCGCTCGAGGAGGGCGCGCAGGAGCAGGCGGCGATCGACAACGTCTCGATCACGGTCGAGGCCGGCTCCAAGGACGGCGACGAGCAGGGACAGATCCAAGCGATCGAGAACGCCATCACCCGAGGCGACGACGGTATCCTCATCCTCCCGAGCGGTCCGGGCGTCTACGACGCCATCGAGCGGGCGCGCGATGCCGGCCTCGTCGTCATCGGACTCGACACGCCGACCGACCCAGCCGACGTGGTCGACCTCACCTTCGCGACGGACAACTTCGCTGCGGGCGAGCAGATCGGCGAGTGGGCGGCAGCCGCGCTAGACGGCGAGCACGCGGTGATCGCCCTGCTCGATCAGTTCAACGACCGGGTCATCCAGACCGACCTGAACCGCGATCAGGGCTTCCTGACCGGGATGGGCATCGACATCGCCGACCCCGGCGTGAACGGTGACGAAGCGCAGAGCGGCGACTACTCGGGCGGAACGTACGAGATCGCCTGCCAGGAGCCCACGACGGGCGCCGAGGACGGTGGGCGTTCCGCGATGGAGAACTGCCTGAGCGGCAACTCCGACATCAACCTCGTCTACACGATCAACGAGCCGGCCGCGGCCGGAGCGTACGCGGCGATCGAGGCCGCCGGTCTGCAGGACCAGATCACCATCGTGTCGATCGACGGCGCCTGCGCGGGCGTCGATCTCGTCGCGAACGGCCAGCTCGGTGCCACGTCGATGCAGTTCCCCGTGGTGATGGCCCAGATGGGCGTGGAGGCTGTGGCGGCCGTCGTTCGCGGTGGTGAGCTCCCGGGCACGTCTGACGGTCTGGAGTTCTTCAACACCGGTACGGAGCTCGTCGCGGCCGACGGATTCGACCTCGAGTTCACGACACCCGACGCCGCCGGCAGCACCTGCTGGGGCTGACGCCTCCATCCATTCCGCCTAGGAGAAACGACATGTTCGACTCAACCGCAATCAAGACGGTCGACACGTCGTGGAGACGGCCCGGGGCGGCGGTGCAGCGCCTGCTGCACCGCCACCCGGCGCTGAGCCCGGCGATCATCCTCGCGCTGATCGTCGTCGCCTTCACGATCGCGAACCCGAGATTCGCCAACCCGCAGACGCTCTCGCTGCTGCTGCAGCAGACCGCGGTCGTGGCCGCGCTCGCTGTAGGCCAGACGCTCATCATCCTGACCGCGGGCATCGACCTCTCCGTCGGTGCCGTGGCCATCCTCTCGTCACTGGTCATGGCGCAGGTGAGCGTCGAGTTCGGCATGCCGGGCTGGGCGGCACTTCTGGTCGGCGTAGTGGTCGGCGCCGCAGCGGGTGCCGCGAACGGTGCCCTGGTCACACGCCTCTCGCTCCCACCATTCATCGTCACGCTCGGCACGCTGAGCATCTTCACGGCGATCGGACTCCTCCTCTCCGGCGCTCAGAGCACGTCCGCCACCGAGATGCCCGCACTGCTGTCCTGGACGGGCCAGACGATCTCCCTCGGCAGCTTCACGATCACCACCGGTGTGCTGCTGGTGCTGGTCATGTACATCGTCATCGGCTACGCGCTGACGCGCACCGCGTGGGGTACGCACGTGTACGCAGTCGGCGGTGACGCGGAGGCGGCCCGATTGGCCGGTATCCGGGTGCGTCGCGTCGTGCTCAGCGTGTACCTCGTCGCCGGCATCACCTATGCGATCGCGGCCTGGGTGCTCATCGGTCGGGCGAATGCGGCGACGCCGAACGGCATCGTCGACGGCAACCTGCAGAGCATCACGGCAGTCGTCATCGGCGGCACGAGCCTCTTCGGTGGTCGTGGCGGCGTGATCGGCACGCTCATCGGTGCAGTGATCGTGCAGTCGCTCACCGTCGGCCTCTCGCTGGCGGGCGTGGATGCGCAGTATCGCCTGCTCGCCGTCGGCGTGCTCGTGCTCTTCGCCGTCGCCCTCGACCAGTGGATCAGGAAGTCACGATGAACACCGAGAACACACCAGTCCTGTCCGCGACCGCGCTGACGAAGCGGTTCGGCCACGTCGTCGGGCTCGACGGCGTCGACGTCGAGTTGGACCGTGGCGAGATCCTCGCGATCATCGGCGACAACGGCGCCGGCAAGTCCACGCTCATCAAGTGCCTCACGGGAGCGCTCATCCCCGACTCGGGCGAGATCTATGTCGACGGCAAGCGGGTCGACTTCCGGCGCCCGCAGGACGCCCAGCACCACGGCATCGAGACGGTCTACCAGAACCTCGCCGTCGTGCCCGCGCTCGACATCGCCCGGAACATGTACCTCGGGCGTGAGGTGCGTCGGAAGGGCTTCCTCGGTTCCGTTCTCCGGATGACGGATCGGAAGGGGATGCGCACGCAGGCGAAGGAGCGGATCGACGAACTCGGCATCAGGACGATTCAGGACCCGGACGTCGCGGTCGAGAATCTCTCAGGTGGGCAGCGGCAGGCGGTCGCGGTCGCGCGCGCAGCCTTCTTCGGCTCGCGCGTGGTCATCCTCGACGAGCCCACTGCGGCGCTCGGCGTTCGCGAGTCGGGCCAGGTGCTCGACCTGATCAAGCAGCTGCGTGACGCGGGACTCGGCATCATCCTCATCAGCCACAACATGCCGCACGTCTGGGAGCTCGCGGACCGCATCCAGGTCCAGCGGCTCGGCCGCCGGGCGGCAGTGATCACGCCTGAATCGCACTCGATGACCGACGGGGTCGCGCTGATGACCGGCGCAGCCAAGAATTGAGCAATGGCGGGTCCATCTCGATGGGCCTGCGAGGGGAGAGGTCACCATGACCGATCGCACCATGCGCGCCGCCGTCCTCGACGGCAGCGGCGGAATCGACATCGCCGAGATCCCGATCCCGGTCGCCGGGGAGGGGAGGTCGTGATCGCCCCCGTCGGCACCGGGGTCTGCGGCACTGACCTGCACCTCGCCTCGGGCGACTATCCGCACGGGAGGTTTCCGGTTGTACCCGGTCACGAGTTCGCCGGATACGTATCGCACGTCGGGCCCGGCGTCGCGGGTTTCTCGGAGGGCGACTACGTCGGCGTGAATCCGAACGTCTCCTGCGGGCAGTGCCGCTGGTGCGCGCGCGGCGCCACCAACCTCTGCATCGACCTGCGGCCGGTCGGCGTCGCCGTGGACGGCTCGGTCGCCGAGTTCGTGTCCGTTCCGGCTCGCATCGCGCACCGCCTCGACTCGCGCATCACCCACCGAGCGGCGCCGCTCATCGAGCCGTTCGCGTGCGTGCTTCATGCCCTGGAGCGGGTGCCCGACTGGCGTGACCAGGAGCTCGTGATCTTCGGCGCCGGCTCGATCGGCCTGATGGCGATCATCCTCGGTCGGGCGGAGGGCGCCACGGGCATCCGCGTCGTCGAGCCCAACCCGACCCGTCGCAGCGCCGCGGCCGCGCTCGGAGCCGTGCAGGCGGTCGCGGCGGCCGAGGAACTGCATGCGAGCGAGTTCGACCTCGCACTCGATGCGAGTGGACACCCGGTGGCGATAGGCCAGGCCATCGACGCGCTCGGGCCTCGTGGTCGCCTGGTGCAGATGGGCGTCGCCTCTCCGGCCGCGACCGTCGCGCTTCGCCCCTATGACGTGTTCGCCAAGGAGATCAGCATCATCGGTTCCAACTCGCTCGCCGAGAAGTATGCGGAGTCGGCCGAGCGCATGGTCGACCTGCAGGACGAGCTCAGCCGCCTCGTCACCTCCACGTTCCCCCTCGAGGAGTACGCCGACGCGATGGCCGCGGCGACGAGCCCCGAGCAGATCAAGGTGCAGGTCGTTGCCTGACGTGGCGCAGGGCACGACGGTCGCGCCGCCCGATGAGCACGCCGCGCTCTACCGGCATCCCGATCGGAACATCGCACTCGAACTCGTCCGCGCGACGGAGGCCGCCGCGATCCGCGCGAGTCCGTTCGTCGGCCATGGCGACAAGATCGCGGCCGACCGCGCGGCCGTCGACGCCATGCGGAAGTTCCTCGGCACGGTCAACGTCGCCGGCACGGTGGTCATCGGGGAGGGCGAGAAGGACGAGGCCCCGATGCTCTACAACGGGGAGGTCGTGGGCAACGGCCTCGGGCCCGTGTGCGACATCGCCGTCGACCCGATCGATGGCACTTCGCTCACCGCTGCCGGGCGGCGCAACGCGATCTCGATGATCGCCGCCTCGGACGGCGGCACCATGCTCGATGCCTCGAGCGTGTTCTACATGGAGAAGCTCGTCGCAGGTCCGGAGGCGATCGGCCTCGTCGACATCCGCCAGCCGATCGAGGAGAACCTCCGCGCACTCGCTGCAGCGTCGGGCCGGCGACCGTCCGACCTGACCGTCGGCGTCCTCGACCGTCCGCGCCACGCGGAACTGATCGCTCGCATCCGCGAGGCCGGCGCGGCGACCCGACTGCTGCTCGACGGCGACGTCGCAGGTGGAATCGATGCCGCCAGCGAGGAGGGCCGGCTCGACCTCTGCGTCGGCACGGGCGGCAGCCCCGAGGGGGTCGCGACAGCGTGCGCCGTGAAGGCGCTGGGCGGGCTCATCCAGGCGCGGCTCGCGCCGACCAGCGATACCGAAGCGCAGCGCGGATCGGATGCCGGCCTTCGGATCGATCACGTGTACGAGGCCGACGACCTCGTCGCGGGCGACAACACGTTCTTCGTCGCGACCGGAGTCACCGACGGCAGTCTCGTGAACGGGGTGCGGCGACTCGGCCGGATCATCCGCACCGAGAGCATCGTGCTCCGCGCCCGGTCGGGCACGATCCGCCGCGTCATCGCCGATCACCTCGCCGAGAAGTGGCTCGAGGAGTAGGCAGCCCCGCCGGTTGACGGCAGCCAGTCGCACTGGTGCACCCCGCACACGTCTGGTACAGTCTGTACGTACAAACCGAACAACACATACAACGGTGAGGACTCGGCCAATGTCGACGACGACGAACATCCGCTCCCTGGGGGGCGAACCGAACGGCCTCATCGGGCGGATGGGCCTGCCGCGCCCACTCGTGTGGGGGTTCGTCGGCCTGCTGCTGTTCATGATCGGCGACGGGGTCGAATCCGGGTACATCGCTCCGTACCTCGCACAGAACGGTGCCGGCTCCGAGACGAACGCCGCACTGATCATCTCCGTGTACGGGCTCATGGTCGCGCTCGGCTCATGGCTGTCCGGCGCACTGTCGGACGTGTGGGGGCCCAGACATGTGATGCTCATCGGCCTCGTGCTGTGGTCGATACTGCAGGTGCTCTTCCTCTCGGTGGCGCTGCCCACCGAGAACTTCAACCTCATGCTCGTCATCTACGGGCTGCGGGGGATCGCCTATCCGTTCTTCGCCTACGGCTTCCTCGTGTGGGTTCTCGGCGAGAGCCCTGCGAATCGACTCGGCTCGGCAGTGGGGTGGTTCTACTTCGCCTTCACCGGCGGGCTGCCCACACTCGGCTCGCTCGTGGCGAGCGGCACCGAGCCCCTCATCGGCCAGTACCCGACGTTCTGGGTCTCCCTCGCACTCGTCGTCGTCGGCGGGGCGGTCGCGCTCATCGGACTCCGGAAGGCGCACGGCGGTGGGCGCCTCGCCCCGCCCGAGGTCACCACCCGTCGGAGCCTCTTCAACAGCGTCGCGATCGCGTTCACGAACCCGAGGGTGGGGCTCGGATGCCTCGTGCGCGTGGTCAACACCGCGCCGCAGTTCGGGCTCTTCGTCTTCTTCCCGGTGATCTTCTCCGAGGATCTCGACTACGGCATCCCTGGATGGTTGCAGCTGGTGTTCATCCTCGGCGCCTCGAACATCTTCGCGAACCTCTTCTTCGGGGTGCTGAGCGATCGCATCGGCTGGCACCGCACGCTGCGCTGGTACGGCTGTATCGGCTCGGCGATCACCATCACCCTGTTCTACTTCCTGCCGCAGCACGTCGACGGCTACTGGGTCGCCGCTCTCTGCGCCGCGCTGTTCGGCATCACGCTCGCGGGCTTCACCCCGATCTCGGTGCTGATGTCGCTCATGGCACCGGGCCAGAAGGGCAACTCGATCGCGGTGCTGAATCTCGGTGCCGGCGCCGCGACGTTCGTCGGGCCGCTGATCGTGACGATCTTCCTCGCCCCGCTCGGTGCAGCCGGGGTGACGCTCATCTTCGCCGCCCTCTACGTGCTCGCCGGCATCTCGGTGCGCTGGCTGCGCGTGCCCGACGACGCCCGGCGTGCGGTCGAGGAGGGCGTGAGCCTCGACGAACTCGTCGAGCACGAACGTGCCGACGACATCGCCCGCACGACCACCCGACAGGGCTGACGCAGCCCGCAACTGAAAGGCCGGAAACATGCCCCTGGTCAGTGGCCACGACATCATCCGCGAATGCACGACCCGAGGCCTCGTCGCCGGAGCGTTCAACACCACCAACATCGAGACGACGATGGGGATCATCGCTGCAGTCGAGCGCACCGGCATCCCCACGTTCATCCAGTGCGCGCCCACGAACGCGGCGCTCTCAGGCTTCGAGTACATCCACGACATGGTGAGCAGGCGACTCGAGACCTGCGACGTGCCCGTCGCGTTGCATCTGGACCACGGCAAGAACCTGCAGGCCGTCGAGGACGCCCTCGCGGCACGGTTCACCTCGGTCATGATCGACGCGTCCGAGGAGCCGTACGAGGAGAACGTCGCGACGTCGGCGGAAGCGCGCCGCATGGCCGGACCTGACATCGCGGTCGAGGCCGAGCTGGGGTCGATCGGTGGCAAGGAGGACGAGATGGGTCCGGACGAGGCCACCGGTACCGATCCGAGCCAGGTCGGCGACTTCGTCGCACGCAGCGGATGCGACATGCTCGCCGTCTCCGTCGGGAACGTGCATGGATACGCGCCCGATGCGCGCATCGACTTCGACCTGCTCGACAGGGTGCGCAACGCCAGCCCCGTACCACTGGTCATCCACGGCGGATCGGGGCTCCCGGTGGAGCAGTTCGCTCGCCTGCACGAGTACGGCGTCGTGAAGGTGAACATCGCCAGCGATCTCCGCAACGCGATGATCCGCACGTTCGGCGAGGCGTTCGCGGCCAACCCGAACGAGAACTCGCTCATCCGCGTCTCGAAGGACTCGGTGTCCTCGATCGCGGAAGTGGTCGAGCGTCGCATCCGACAGTTCAATCCCTCCATCACCGCGACGATCTGACCGGACCGGCGATGCGCACCACGATCACCGTCGACGTCGGCACGACCAGTATCAAGCTGAGCGTGTTCGATGCGGACGCCGACCTCGTCGCGTCGCACCGCATCTCCACCCCCACGATGCGCGACGCCGCGGGCGAGATCTACGACGCCCGAGCGTTGCGGGCCGCAGTCGTGGAGTTCGTCGCCCGGCTCGCGCCCGCCCAGCGCCAAGGCGTGGAGCGTGTCGCGATCACCGGCGTCGGCGAGTCGGGTGGCCTCGTACGTGCCGACCTCTCCCTCGCTTCACCGCTGATCCTGTGGCACGACCAACGGGGCGCACCGCTGCTCTCAGGCCTCGGGCGGCGCGAGCGCACCCGCATCTACGAGGTCACGGGCCTGCCCGTGAGCGGAAACTACGGTCTGTCGAAGGCCGCGTGGGCCGCGCGGGAGGCCGGCCCGGAGGCATCCGATGCCCAATGGCTGAACGTCGCCGAATACCTGGCCGCGGTCATGACCGGCGAACGCTGGTCGGAGCCGTCGCTGGCGAGCCGCACCATGGCGCTCGACCTCACGAGCGGCACGTGGTCGGATGAGGTGTGCGACCTGTTCGGGCTCCGAGCCGACGTGTTCCCCAGGCTCCGCGCCGCTGCCGACGGGGTGCGGATCTCCCAGGAGTTCGCATCGAGCGTCGGCCTGTCGTCCGACGTGGTCGTGCACGTCGCCGGGCACGACCACATGGTCGGCGGCGTCGGCGCAGAACTGCAGCCCGGCGAGCTGCTCAATTCGACGGGGACCACCGAGGGCCTGCTGTTCCTGCGGGACGCGCCGACCCTCGACGAGCACGCCGAGCGCGCGAAGCTCGCGAATGGACTCTCATGTGCCGGGGACGGCTACACGCTGTTCGCGTCGATTCCCACGGGCGGGTCCGCGTTCGCGACCTTGCAGCACCTGACCGGGCTCGACGCGAGCGAGCTGGGCGCGCGCACCGACCGGCTCCACGAACGCTACCTCGACGGGGCGCTCGATCCTATGGATGCACCGATCGTGCTCCCGCGCTTCCGCGGCAGCCCGCCGCCGACCAAGGACGCCTCGGCGCGCGGGATCGTCGCGGGGCTGCGCGCGGACACCGGCGTGGACGACCTCGTCTTCGGCTGCTTCCTCGGCATGGCGCTGCAGTTCCGTGATGTCCTCGACCTGTTCCCGCTGCATGCCGACCGGATCAAGGTCATCGGGCCGGCATCCGGCAACCTGCTGTGGCAGCAGCTCAAGGCAGACCTGCTGGGGGTGGCCCTGACGTCGTCGCGCGACCCGCAGGTCGTGTCGCAGGGCGCGCAGGCACTGGCATCCGACCACCTGCCCGCGTGGGCGTCGACCGATCCCTACGACACCCCGGCGGATGCCGACCGCCACGCGCGACTCACGGGATGGGCGGACGCGATCGCCTCCCGGTGGGAGTACCTGAAGGGAATGCCGTCGTGAGCGGGCGGACCCTCGTCGCAGGCATCGACTCGTCGACGCAGAGCTGCAAGGTGAGCGTGCGCGACCTCGTGACGGGCCGGCAGGTGCGCGAGGGGAAGGCCGTCCACCCAGCGGAGACGATCGTGCACCCAGACGCGTGGTGGGACGCGCTCCTGACGGCCGTGGCGCGCGCGGGAGGGCTCGACGACGTCGCAGCCATCTCCGTCAGCGGCCAGCAGCACACGCCGATCTTCCTCGACCAGTCCGGCTCGGTCGTCTGCGAGTCCCCGTTGTGGAACGACACCGGTTCGCACGCGCACATGGTCGCGCTCAACGCCGAGCTGGGCCGCGAGGAGTGGATCCGCCGGACCGGGCTGCCGCTGACGCTGTCGGACACGGTGACCAAGCTGCGCTGGCTCCGCGACACCGACCCGCGCTCCGCCGCCACGACCGACGCCGTCGCGGTGGTGCACGACTGGCTCACATGGCGCCTGATGGGCTACGGCTCCGGCGACGGTGCCCTCGATCGCCTGACCACGGATCGGTCGGAGGCGAGCGGTACCGCCTATTGGTCGCCGGACACCGGCGACTACACGCTCGACCTGTTCGAGCACGCGTTCGGCAGGACCGCGTTGCTCCCGCGGGTGCTCGGACCGCTCGAACAGGCCGGGGTCACCGGTGCAGGGATACCCGGTATCCCTCCGGGCATCCCGATCGGGGTCGGCAGCGGAGACAACGCAGCCGCGGCCCTCGCGTTGGACGTGACCGTCGGGGACGTCGTGCTGTCCCTCGGCACCTCGGGCGTGGTCTACACGCGCTCTGCGACGCCCGTGCACGACACCGCCGGGTACGTGTGCAACTACGCCGACGCAACCGGGCAACACCTTCCGCTCGTCGCCACGTTGAACGCCGCACGCAACTTCGACGCCGGGACGGCGATGCTCGGCTGCAGCTACGAGGAGCTCTCGGACCTCGCGCTCCAGGCCGAGCCCGGAGCAGGTGGGCTCACGCTCCTGCCGTTCTTCGAAGGCGAGCGAACCCCCGATCTGCCGCACGCCCGCGCCTCCCTGCACGGTGCCTCGCTTTCGAACTTCACGCGCTCCAACTTCGCTCGCGCTGTCATCGAGGGCACGCTCGCGAGCCAGGTGGCGATGCTCGACGCGCTCGCCGATCGCGGTCTGCCGGTGGACCGGCTCCTGCTCATCGGCGGCGCTGCGCGCAGCGCAGCGGTGCAGACGATCCTCGGACAGGCGGTGCAGGTTCCGGTCGTCATCCCCGCAGTGGACGAGTACGTGACCAAGGGGGCCGCGATGCAGGCCGCGTCGACGCTCACCGGTGCGTTCCCGGAGTGGCACGTGGATCGCATGGAACTCCCTCCCGCCCGGTTCGAGGGGTGCATCGGCCGACAGCACGACGAGGCCATGCGCGCGCTGGCGTACGCGGTCGCGGCACCCACGGTCGCCTGAGCGGTAGGTTGGCAGCGCACTCCGGTTGCGGGCGCGGAGGCCCGCCGATTCCGCCCCGGTCTCGGTGGTCGAATGGTGCCGGGTGCCACGACGGATCCGATGGAGGTGTCCGTGAGCACAGTCAGACGCACGCCGGTGGCCTGCGGCATCGACGTGGGGACGACCAATACGAAGGCCGTCGCGATCGACGAGGAGGGCGTCGTCGTCGCCCGAGCGTCCCGCCCGACACCGCGAGATGCCCAAGGCCTCTTCATCGACGCCGGGGTCCTCCTCGAGTCGATCGAAGATCTGGTCGCGCGCGTGTGCGGCGACGCCTACCAGCTCCACGCGGTGAGCGCGGCCGGCATGGGCGAGGACGGTGTGCTCGTCGACGCAGAGATGCGTCCGCTCACCGCTGCGTTGCCATGGTTCGATCCCAGGCGGCGCGGCATCTTCCGAGATCTCCGGCCCGATCTCCACGACGACGCGTCGTTCGACGTGGACAGCGATGCGGCCCGCACGCTCGTGGGTTGGAGGTGGACGCGCGACCAGGTGGCCCCCGGCGCACACCGTTGGCTGGCGCTCGCGGATCTCTCGATCGCCTCGTGGTCGGGCCGGCCGTTCATGAGCGACACGATCGCCTCGAGGACCGCCGCGTGGCGATCGATCGATCGGGAGTGGGACTCGGGTCGCGTGGAGCTCGCGCTCGGAGACCCTGAGCTGCTTCCCGAGGTGAGGCGCGCCGGGGACGTGCTTGGTCCGCTGGCCCGGCAGGCCTCGTGGGCACGCGACGCGATCTCGCCGGATGCGATCACGGTCGTGGGCGGGCATGACCATCCGATCGGCGCGTGGGGTGTTCGCCAGCTGGTTCCGGGCGCAGTCCTCGACTCCATGGGGACCGCCGAGGTCGTGGTCGCATCACGCGCCGTCGCAGCGACCGCCCGGCGCGTTGAGGACGTCGACCATGCGCCGGCGATCGGCGCCGAGGGGGTCGTGCGACTTCGCGTCGAGGAGCTCGCGCGGAATGTCGAGTGGGCGGCGCAGGACCCGATGGTCGCGGCGCACATCCGCGGCCTGCTCGCAGGGAGCGAGCGGCCCGATGATCTGCTCGACTCCTCGTACTTCACCCCGGGACGCCGGGGCGGCGGCCGCCCGTCGTACTCGCAGGATGCGCCGGCGAGTCCCCGCGCTCGGGCCTCCGCGGTGCTCGGGGCGCTCGCGCACGCGGGCAAGAGCGCGGTCGAGGCTGTGGCGGGGGAGTTCGAGCCCACAGACATCCGATTGGCCGGGGGCTGGATCCGCAGCCCCGGCTGGATCGAGATCAAGGCCGCCGTGACCGGCCAGCGCGTCGCGGCCATCCTCGAGCCGGAGGTGACGGCCGTCGGGGCAGCTATCCTCGCCGCGCACGCGCGCGGATGGCGCCCCGATCCGACCGTCGCGCTCGCCGGGCTGTCGGCCCTCTCGTCGCGCTGAGCCCGCGCGGGCCGGCAGTAACCGGGCGGATGTCGGCTTCGATGTGATCCCACTCTTGACGGCCCCGCAGGGCAGTGCATATGCTATGGATCGATCCACGGTGGATCGATCCACGAAGCTCTCGAAGTACTACAAAGGTGTAACACGCATGGCGTCAGCCGCATCAGGGGTCCTTGGCCCAGGGAAGCAGCCGAACATTCTGCTCATCGTCTCCGATCAGCACCGCCAGGACTCCCTCGGTGCGAGCGGCGCCTACCCGTTCGTCACACCGCACCTCGATGGCTTGGCGCGGGAGGGGGCGACCTTCCGGTCGGCCTTCACGCCCATCCCGCTCTGCACGCCTGCTCGTCAGTCCCTCTTGACAGGCCGTCGGCCCGAGTCCAACGGGGGTTGTGGAACTATGACATGGGACCCGTCACCCGGCCGCTCGACCCGAACACCTACTCATGGCCACGTGAGCTCGGTCGAGCGGGATACCGTTCGCAGTACGTGGGCAAATGGCACGTCCATCCAGTGCACGATCCGACCTCGTACGGCTACGACGAGTACGTCCCGCTGGAGTCGTACACGGAGTGGCGGGCGAGCCGACACCCGAGCAAGCCCATCCCCGACGACTGGTTCGGCGCCGTTGACACGGTTCCGACGGCCGACAGTCGCACTCACTGGCTTGCGGCACGCACGAGCGACTTCATCCGCGAGGCGAGTGCGTCCGACCAGCCGTGGCATGCGCGGCTCGATCTCCTCGAACCGCACCTTCCGTGCCAGCCGGTGCAGGAGTTCGCAGATCGCCACTCGGCTGAGAACATCCCACCCTGGCGTGACTTCGCGGACCCTCTCGTCGGCAAGCCGTACATCCAACGACAGCAACTCACCACTTGGGGAGTCGAAGACTACGCGTGGGAGGACTGGGCGCCGATCGTTGCACGGTACTACGCGGTGATCGAGCAACTCGACGACGCGATCGGAACCGTCCTCGCGGCGCTCGACGAGTCAGGAGTCGCCGAAGACACCCTCGTGATCTATACGACCGATCACGGCGACATGGGCGGTGCGCATCGAATGATGGACAAGCACTTCGTCATGTACGACGACGTCGTGCGAGTGCCGCTGCTCATGCGCTGGCCCGATCGAATTCCCCAGGGGACGGTCGTCGATGCGTTCACCTACAACACTCTCGACCTGCCGCCGACCATCAGCGCCATCACCGGAATCGCGCCTCCTGATGAGCCTCACGGTGCGTCCTTGCTTGGAGAAGTCCTCCCCGGTCACGGGACGTCCGTTTCGGTAGGTGAGCGCGAGCACGTTGTCGCCACCTACAACGGGCAGCAGTTCGGTCTGTTCACGCAGCGGATGATCCGGACCCGAACGTGGAAGTACGTCTGGAACCCGACCGACATCGACGAGCTGTACGGCCTGCAGGACGACCCTGAGGAGTTCTTCAACCGCATCGACGACCCGCAGTGCGCCGACGAGCTGAAGGCTCTGCGGGAGTCGCTGTACCAACAGCTCGCTGCCGACGGCGATGCGATCATCAGCACCGACTGGATGGTGCGTCAACTACGAGAAGGGCGAAAGCTCGGAGCCCGCGACCTCCCGCACGGCGTGCATCCGGAAATGAGCAACCATGTCTAGCCGCATCTCTCGGAATCGGAAGCAGACGGTCTCGGGTCTCCTCGGTCGGTCCTGCTCTTCGCAGTGCCAGCTCTCGCCCTCTATGCGTTCGTCCTGCTGGTGCCCACCGCACGGGGCACCGTCTACGCGTTCACCGACTGGGATGGCTTGAGTCAGACCTTCGACTTCGTCGGCATCCGCAATTTCGAGGCGATCTTCGCCAGCCCGGACGCGGTGAAGGCGATCGTGAACACGCTCCTGATCGCTTTCATCACAACAGCCGTGGCCAACGTCATCGGGCTCTTGCTCGCAGTGGCACTCAACGCGGCGATCAAGTCCAGGAACGTACTGCGAGTCTTGTTCTTCGCGCCCGCAGTGCTCACGCCAGTCGTCACGGCATACCTGTTCCAGTACATCTTCGCGCCTCTGGGGCCGCTGAATGGCGTGTTCGACGCGGCGGGCCTTCCGATGCTGAAGCAAGATTGGCTCGGCGATGCGAACCTGGCGCTCGTCTCCATCATGATCGTGATCGTGTGGCAGCAGTCCGGCTACGCGATGGTGATCTACCTCGCCGGCCTGCAAGGTATTCCGGCCGAGCTGCTGGAAGCCGGCGCCGTCGACGGCGCGGGACCGATCCGGCGCTTCTGGCACATCACGCGGCCGCTCCTGGCTCCCGCGATCACCATCAGCGTGATGCTCATCCTCATTCACGGGCTCAAGGTGTTCGCGGAGGTCTGGGTCATGACCGGGGAGGTCCGGGCAACGCGACTCACTCCCTCTCAACCCTGATCTACAAGAACGCCTTCCAGTTCGGACTCTTCGGTTCGAGCATCGCGATGGCGCTGGTACTCCTCGTGCTCGTCGCTGTCATCTCCGCGCTCCAGTACCGGGCGCTCCTCTTCCAGGGTGGTCACAAGTGACGCGTTACACATGGCGCACGGGCGTTCTCGAGGCACTCATGCTCGTAGTCGCGATCGTCTTCGCCTTCCCGTTCTACGTGCTGGTCAATCTGTCTGTGCGTCAGGTGAACGACCCCACGTCTCCGCTCGTGCCGACGCTGACACCCACGTTCGAGAACTTCGTGGCTGCGTGGAACGAAGCCGACCTCGCCTCGGCCATCTTCAACAGCCTGACCGTCACCGTATTCAGCGTCGTGATCGTCGTCGCGGTGTCGGCGATGGCTTCGTTCCCACTCGTGCGGATGACGACGCGACTCTCGCGCACCACCTATTGGCTCGTGATGTTCGGACTCCTGCTCCCGTTCCAGGTCGCGCTGATCCCGCTCTACACGACCATCCGCGATCTGCATCTGCTCGGCACGACGTGGTCGTTGGTGATCTTCTACGCAGGTCTCCAGGTCCCGTTCTCCGTATTCCTCTACACGGGATTCCTGCGGGCGCTTCCGCGTGACTACGAGGAGGCCGCGCAAGTCGATGGCGCTGGCCCATTCACGACGTTCTGGCGAGTCGTGTTCCCCATGATGCGACCAGTGACCGGAACCGTGATCATTCTCAATGCGATCTTCGTCTGGAACGACTTCATGACGCCGTTGCTCTACCTGAGCGGTTCGGGAAGTCAGACGATACCTGTCGCGCTCTTCAGCTTCGTGGGGGAGTACGCCGCCAACTGGCCGGTCGTCTTCGCCGGCCTGATCATCGGCATCGCCCCGATCCTCTTCATTTACTTCCTCCTTCAGAAGTCCATCATTCAGGGCTTCACCGGGGGTTGAAGGGCTGAGCCCCATCGGCCCGTTTCGTTCAAATTCACCAGTCCCGACACAAAGGAGTAGTTCGCATGACATTGAAGAACCTGGGCGTGGGTGTCGTAGCCGCGTCCCTTCTGGTCGGAGCGGTCGGCTGTGCCACCGAGCCGACGACGACCGAGATCGACGAAGACGCTCCCCTCAGTGGCACGCTCGCGATCGGCGCCTACGCCACGGCGAAGCCGGCGCTCGATCCACTGATCGCTGAGTTCGAGGAGGCGAATCCAGGGTTGACGGTCACCGCGACCTATGCCGACAACCAGCCGTATCAGGCGGCGATTCGTACACAGCTCTCTTCCGGAACGGCGCCTGACCTCTTCACCGTCTGGCCGGGAAATGGCAATCCGGGCGCGATGGAGGTTCTCGCACCGACCGGTTACCTTCTGGATCTCTCCACGATAGATGGGCTGCCTGCCCTGCCGGATGGTCTGCAATCCGTCACCGAGGTGGACGGAGCGCAGTACGTGTTCCCGCTCACCGTCGCCGGAATCGGTGGTGTCTACAACGAACAGGCGGTGGATGAGGCCGGCGCGACGATCCCGACCACTTGGGAGGAGGTCCTCGAGTTCTGTGAAGCGGCGAAGAACGACGGCCGAGTCGCGTTCTCGCTCGGCCTGCAGTCGCTCTTCGTCACTCAGCTCATCAACTACTCGCTTGTTTCGACGCTGGTCTACGCGGAGGATCCTGACTTCGAGGCGCAGGTTGCCGATGGGGAGACATCCTTCTCCGACTCGGCATGGAGCGAGGCGTTCGAGATGTACATGGAGATGGACGACGCCGGATGCTTCACGGCCAACCCACTCGGCACTACGAACGACATCGCGCAGGGTGATGTCGCGATCGGACGTGCGCTCGCGACAGTAACGCTGACGACGACGATCTCGCAGATCGAGGCGCAGTCACCCGACGGAACCACCTTCGGGATGTTCGCGCTACCCGCGTCGGACGACCCCGACGCGACATGGATGCCTGCTGCGGCGTTCGACGGGTTCGGGATCAACGCCAACGCGAAGAACCCCGCTGCTGCCGCCGCGTTCTTGCGGTTCCTTGCAGAGCCTGAGTCGATGGCGTCGTACGCGACGGTCGCAGGCTCGCTTCCATCGATCTCGACCGAGGCGTTCGAGCTGTCGCCAACCCTCACCTCCTTCGACGCCTTGTGGAGCGACGGACGGACGTACCCGTTCCCCGATCAGCTCTGGCCGAATCCGCTCGTCGCGTCTGCCCACAAGGAGGGTGTGCAGAAGGTGTTCGGTGGCCAAGCGACGATCGAGGACATCCTCGCCGCAATGGACGCTGCGTACGTGACTCAATAGCTTCCGGATGCCACGGGCCCGAGCCGGCACCTGCCGTGCTCGGGCCCGTGGCAGTACGCGAACTCACGCCATCAGTTCGTCAGTGTGCAACGCACCCACACGACTGGCGGGCGACGAAATGTGGACGTGGAACGGCCACCTTCTCAGATTCGTTGCCGAGCCGTGTGAGGAGCTGATCCGCGGCGGCGCGACCGATCTGGAACGCATCCACTGAGATGCTGCTCAGCGACGGGTTGGCGAAGGCAGCGTCCGGGACGTCGTCAGTGCCGAGCACCCGGCAGCGGTCGATGTCGATGGCGCTCTCTCGCAGGGCTCGAAGTACCCCGAATGCGACCTCGTCGCTGTGGCAGTGGACGCCCTCGGGTACGACTCCCGTCCCGATGACTCGAAGCGCGTTCTCGTATCCCGACTGTGCGGTTGGCAGGCTTGGCACCGACCACGAGTCGTTGACCTCGGCGCCGCCGAGCTCGGCCCTTCGACGGAACTCATAGCTCCTGGTGACGCGCGGCGCGGCGAGCGCGGGGCCGCCGAAGTACGCCACCGTACGGCACCCATGCACTTCCACCAAGTGCTCCGCCCCGAGTTCTCCGACGGCCGAGTCATCCGGCCCGACTTGTGCGATCCCTGCGGCATCCACATCGCGATTGAGCAGCACGGCAGGCAGATTGTTGACATCGCGCTTCAGTGTGTCGGCGTCCGTCGCGATCGCCGGAAGGAGCAGGAATCCATCTACACGGTGCTCGGCAAGTGTGCGTAGTACTTCTGTCTGGCGATCGAGCCGATCGCCGGTGTTCGCCGTGACGACAAGGTATCCCCGTGCTGTCATGAGGTCCTGCACGCCGAGAACCGCCTGAGCGATGAACGGGTTGGAGAGATCCGGGATTACCAAGCCGATCAGGTGGGACTGGCGCATACGGAAGCTCGCCGCGCCTCGGTCGTACACGTAGCCGAGGTGCTCCGCGGCGCGCAGAACGCGTTCCCGCATCTCCGGGTCGACGGATTGTCGGTCCTGCATCACGTTCGAGACCGTCGATCTCGACACCCCCGCGGCCGCAGCGACGTCGAGCATCTTGACCGGGCGTCGCCTTCGGGGCGGCGCATCGTCGGTCATGGAGACAGGATAGATGCAGCAACCGGCCGCACGGTCAACTTCCTACCGGGTGTCTTGGATCGATCCACCAACCATTCGTGCATCGTTCGTCGCCTTCGGCTCCGCGGCCGAGATCATCAGCGCGGCGAACCATGCGGCGCCGGCGATGACGTGCATGCTGGCGAGCGACCAGCCGGTGACGGCGTCTCCGGTCGCGATGAGCGACATCGGCACTGTTGCGACGCCGAAGGCAAGCCCCGCCCACGCGAACCAGGTGCGGAGCATGGGCCACCGTCGGGCGAGTGGCCACGCGACGAGACCGGCGGCGACGAGCGGGATGATCGATGCTCCGACGACGGGCCCGAGCGTGACGGTCATCGGACTGCCCTGCATGTCGACGGTCATGGTTGCGCCGGCGGACGTCGCCAGCGCGTAGACGGCGACGTTGAGCGCGGCTGCGACGCCGGCGGCGATGAGAGCGCCCAGCCAGATGGCGGCTCGGCGGGTCGCTTCCCGTTCGGGGATGGTGGTGGTCATGTGAGGTGCTCCGTTCGTGTATCGGTGTGTCAAGGGGATGCGGGTGCGAGACTGGTGTCCACTCGAGATCCCCTCGGGTTGTTACCCGGCATAACATTAGCCGACTTACTATTATTCCGGAGTCATGAATGCGCGTCACGTCGTCGCCTGATTCAGACCGGTCGCGCCGACAACCAGGCCAGATCAGCCCGCTCATCCCGGCGCTCGCAAGAGCGCATCGTGCGAAGGCGCACGAACTGCTCGCCGGCACGGGCCTGAGCTCGGGCCAGGAGCTGCTGATCATGCGCCTGTACGAGTCGCCGGGGCAGTCGCAGGCGGCGATCACGCGCTGGCTCGGGATCGAGCCCCCGACGACAGCGAAGATGCTCACCCGACTCGAGAAGGGGGATCGTCGAGCGCATCCGTTCCGACGAGGATCGACGGGTCGTGCTGGTCAGCCTGACGGAGCGAGGCCGCGCGCTCTACGAGCGGGTCGGCGAGGTCTGGGGCGAGCTCGATCGCATCACCACCGCGGGACTCGACGAGGAGGAGCGCGCTCGACTCGACCAGCTGCTGCGAAAGGTGCTGGCGAACCTCGGATCAGGCGGTTCGGGCTCCGCCGAGTGCTGAGGCGCCTCTGTCTGCCGGGGTCGCCCGACGCGTGAGTCGAACCACCGGGATCACCCGATCCGTCCGCTGCTCGTACTGCGCGAACCCCGGGCTCGCGCTCGTGAAGCGCGTCCACGCGGCGTCGCGCTCCTCGCCGCGCAGCGTGGTGGCGTGCACCGCCACCACGCCCTCGCCGGGGGCCTCGATCATGACGTCGGGGTGCGCGACGAGGTTGTGGTACCAGGCGGGGTTGTCGTGGGCACCGGCCTTGGACGCGGCGACCAGCCATGAATCGACACCCTCGCGGATGCTCATCACCGGCGCGATGCGCTCGGTGCCCGATCGTGCGCCGATGTGATGCACCAGCACGAGGCTGCGTCCGAAGCGTGCGACGGTGCCGGCGTTGGCCCGGAACTCGGCGATGATGCCGTCGTTGAATTGCGAGTAGGTGTTGGTCATGGGTGCCCCTCGTGCCGATTCGAAATAGTAAGCCGACTAATGATACCCCTCGCTCCACATCCGCTGAGCCATTCATGCAAACGACTCGAAGGCTGCGCGCGCGACGAGCGCCGCCCCGGACACCAGCGAGAGCACCAGCGTCGCGGTGCGGACCGCGGGCGCGGGGAGCCGGGGCACCAGTGGCATCGCGAGGAGCATGCCGACGACGATCGCGGGCACGAGCACGGCGGCGCGGACCAGTTCGGCACCCGCATCCGTCGTGCCCGACAGCAGCAGGGTCACGGCCGAGACCGCCGAGCCGAACGCGAAGAACGCCGAGAGCGTGGTGCGCATCCGTCGCACGTCGTCGGGCCGGTAGACGATCGCCATCGGCGGGCCGGGCAGCGCGGCGACGGGGGTGAGGATGCCGGCGAGGACCGACCCCGTGACGAGCGACGTGCGCCCGGCCGGCGCCCGCCAGCCCGCCATCGAGACCAGCGAGCCGGCGATCACGATCGCGCCGATCGCGAGGTGCGTCGCCCGCAGCGGCAGCACCGCGGCGAGCCAGGTGCCGACGGCGACACCGGGCAGCGAGGCGAGGGAGGCGATCGCGAGCACGCGACGGTCGAGTGCGTCCCGCTCGGCCCAGGCCACCGCGACCATGACCAGCACCGTGAGCACGAGCACGGCGAACGTGCCGACGTCGGGTGCGATGAGCGCGAGCAGCGGCACCGCGACGATGCCGAAGCCCATGCCGGTGAGCCGCTGCACGATCGTCGCCACCACGATCACGACGCCCGCGGCGAGGCCGACGGCGACGCTCACGGCGTGCAGGTCGCGCGCGAGTGCGGCACGGGTGGGACGGACACGCTGATCATTCTCGCCCGGATCGCAAGCCCCGATTTCCGGCACGGGCCCGGTGGGGCGACGATGGAGTCCGGGCGCCGATCGGCGCCCCGGAGGAGGAGCACCACATGACCCGCACCGCAGTCGTCACCGGAGCGTCGAGCGGCATCGGCGCGGCGACCGCGCGCCAGCTCGCCGAGCAGGGGTGGGACGTCGTCATCGGCGCCCGGCGCGTCGACCGCCTGCAGGCGCTCGCCGACGAGATCGGTGCACGCGCGCTGCCGCTGGACGTCACCGACCAGGCATCCGTCGACGCGTTCTGCGCCGAGCTGGAGCGCTGCGACCTCCTCGTGAACAACGCCGGTGGCGCGCTCGGCGCGGCCCCCATCGCCGAGTCCGACGACGCCGAGTGGCAGGCCATGTTCGACAGCAACGTGCTCGGCACGCTGCGCATGACGCGCGCGCTGCTGCCGAAGCTCATCGCCTCGGGCGACGGCATGGTCATCAACATCGGCTCGATCGCGGCCCGCGAGCCCTACCGCGGCGGCGGCGGGTACAACGCCGCGAAGCACGCGGTCGCGGCCCTCACCCGGGTGCTCCGCATCGAGCTGCTCGGCCAGCCCGTGCGCGTCACCGAGATCGACCCCGGACTCGTGCAGACCGAGTTCGCCACGGTGCGCTTCGGCGGCGACGAGGAGAAGGCCGCGAAGGTCTACGAGGGCATGACCCCGATGCGCGGCGAGGACATCGCCGAGGCGATCGTCTGGGTGGCATCCCGCCCCTCGCACGTGAACATCGACACGATGCTCATGCTGGCCCGCGACCAGACGTCGGCCCAGGTCGTGCACCGCTCCTGAGCCGCGCAGCGGCTACTCGTGCCCGACGAGCTTCAGGCCGACGACGCAGCCGACGAGGCCGATGATCAGCAGCATCCGCACGATCGAGAACGCCTCGTCGCCGGAGAGCATCGCGTAGCCGACGGTCAGCGAGACGCCGACGCCGACCCAGACCGCGTAGGCCGTGCCGGTCGAGATGTCGCGCATGGCCCAGGCGAGGCCGGCCATGCTCGCGACGAGCGCGACGCCGAAGGTGACGCTCGGCCAGAGCTTGGTGAAGCCCTCGGACTTGCCGAGTGCGGTGGCCCAGACGGCCTCGAGGACGCCGGATGCGATGAGGATGATCCACGACATGACTGTGCTCCTGGCCAGTCTTGTCGCGTTCCGGGTACTGATCCGTCGTCCGGGGATCCGGTCGTGGATCCGCTGATGAGCGTAGCCGGGGTGCCTGTGCAACCTCTGGGCAGTGCGCGCGACACGCGCCGATCGAACCGTTGCCGCCGCACCTCGGGCTCGGCCATGCTGAGGGTGGGCGCCGGGATCACGCACCCCCAGAGGCGAGGCGAAGGCGCACGTCCCCCAGGAGGCACTGCATGTCCACCGCTCGTCCGTTCGGCGTCACCCTCGTCGCGATCCTCGCGTGGCTCACCGGCCTGTTCCAGATCATCCCCGGCGTCATCGCGCTCTTCGGCGGCGACCTCACCTACGCGATCGTCGCCATCCTCGTCGGCCTCATCACGATCTTCGTGAGCCTCGGCCTCTTCCGCGGCAGCAACGGCGCGCGCATCGTGGTCACGATCGTGTTCGTGCTGAACATCGCCGCGTCGCTCTACGTGGTCTTCGCGATCGACGGCGGGTTCTGGACCGCGATCTGGAGCATCCTGTTCCCCGCGATCGGCCTGATCCTGCTCTACACGAGCAAGGCGAACGCGTTCTTCCGCTGATCAGTCGTCGTTCGATGCCCGGGTGAGCGGATGCCTCGCCCGGGCATCGTCGTGATCGCAGGTGTGGCGATATCCACACATCGTGCGATGTGCGCTTATGCCAACACTCAGCCGGAGACGGCGTCGCGGTCGGCCGGGGCGGTCTCGCCGGCATCCGCCCCGAGCGTCTCGACGCTGCGGATGAAGAGGATGATCCACGTGAACACGAGGATGCCCGCGACGAGTTCGACCGCCGTCAGCGTGTACCAGCCGACCGCGTAGTACACCGCGAGCAGCACGATCACGGCCATGAACGTCCAGCCGATGACGAGGAACGTGCGCGAGAGGCCCGGCACCCACGTGCGCAGCCGGATCACGAGCACGAAGAAGCTGATCGCCATGCCCGACGCGACCGCGGTGTGCAGCCAGAAGCTCACGTCGACCGGCACGATGCCGACGCAGGCGAGCAGCACGCCGACGAGCACGAGGCAGATGCGCACGTTGCGCCGCCCGCGCGGATGCGACGAGGGGAGGTCGACCGTGACGCGGCGCACGAGCGTGGTGACGAGGAAGCCGGCGACGATGAGCGTGAGGTTGAACGCGCGCGCCGAGACGTTCTCCGACATGCCGAGCGCGCTCAGGTGCTCCTGCCACCAGAACGGGTCGGTGGCCGTGAGCATGCTCGCCAGCATCCCCTCGACGAGGAACACGGCGAGCACGACCGCGAGCAGCGAGAGGTCCATGATCACGGCGGAGGAGAACGCGACGTAGCCGGACAGCGCTCCGGCCGCGCCGGCGATCACCAGCAGCGGCAGCGCGAACACCTCGGCGCCGATGAACGCGTCGGCGAGCAGCACCGACGCGAGCGTCCAGGTCAGCAGCGCGATGGCGCCGTGGGCGAGCGCGATCGCGGCGAGGTCGAGCACGTCGAGCACCCGCATGCGCAGCCCGCCCTCGCGCGCGGAGACGATGAGGCGTCCCGCCACGAACGCGATGATCGCGACCACGCCGCACGCGATCGCCGAGTACTGGCCGATCGAGTCGGGCCCCGAGATGGGTGCGTCCTCGAGCCCGAACACCGGGATGGCGATCGCCCCCACGAGCGCGAACGACACGATGCCCGCGGTCAGCGCGAGCGACTCGAGCGTGCGGCCGCGCGACCCGATCAGCCGCTCGAACGTCTCGGACGCGGCTTCGGACATGGCGTGCCTCAGGCGGTCGCGGAGTCGGCGTCGGTCGTGCCGGCGTCGCCCGCTCCGGCGGGTTCGGCCGCGGCGGGGGCGTCGGCGGATGCCTCGGGCACGATGCCGAACAGCGCCTCGAGCCCGTCCATCCAGGCGCGCTGCTCGCCCGCCCGGGCGTACTCGCGCGAGCGCACCATCGGCGTGTGCAGCAGCACGCCCGCCATGTGGCGCAGCGCCTGCTCGGTGCGGCCGTCGTCGTCGCCGCGGGCCTTGGCCCGGGCGATCTCGTCGTCGAGCACGTCGAACACGTGCGAGCGCAGCGCGACCACGGCGGGCGCGAGGTCGAGCTCCTCGCCGTGCGCCGAGAACTCGCGCGCGGCGCGGTTGACGATCGTGCGCGCCGCGTCGGTCGCGTTGAGCTCCTCGATCGGTGCGTGGATGCGGATCGTCTCGAGGTCGAGCAGCTCGACGCCGTCGACGGATGCCACGTCGGGGTCGATGTTGCGCGGCAGGCCGAGGTCGATCAGGAGCTGGCGCGCGGCGGTCGCGTGCGCGTCGTCGGCGGGCACCAGCGCGAGGTGCGGTCGCTCGACGGGCGCCTGCCCCGCGGCATCCGCCCGGCCCTGCCGGAGCAGCGCGGCGTCGATGACGTGGTGGTCGACGGTGGTGCAGGTGATGATGACGTCGGCGGCGGATGCCTCGGCGGCGAGGTCGCCCGGCCGAACGGCGGCGATGTCGTGGGTGCGGGCGAAGCGCGTCGCGCGGCCCGACGGGGAGAAGACGCGCACGTCGGATGCCCCGCGGTCGCGCACGGCCGCGAGCGACGCGCCGGCGTACTGCCCGGTGCCGATGAGCAGGATGCGCGTGGCGGCCCAGTCGGTGATGCGGCTCTCGGCGAGGTCGAGCGCGAGGCGCACGAGCGAGCGGCCGGCCGAGCCGACGCCCGTGCGGTTCTTGACCGACCGCGAGACGCGGGCGGCGCGCTGGAAGACGCGCTCGATCTCGGGGTGGTCGTGCCGCCCCTGCGGGCGGTCTCGAGCGAGCGCTTCACCTGGCCGGAGATCTCACCCTCGCCGACGACGACCGACTCGAGGCCGGATGCCACCGCGAACAGGTGCTCGGCGACCGCGTTGCCGTGCACGAGCTCGACGGTCGAACGCAGCGTGCGCGGGTCGACGCCGGTCGCGCCGCCCACCTCGCGGAGCGCCGCCTGAATCGCGGGGACGGGCGAGGTGCCGTACGGCTCATCGAGGTCGAGGTACGCCTCGAACCGGTTGCAGGTCGCGACGATCACCGAGCCGCCGAGCGAATCGTGGCTGCCGACGATGCGTGCTCCGAGGTCGCCCGGCGCCACCGACAGCTTCTCCAGGAGATCGAAGTCGGCGTTCTTGTGACTCGCGGACAGACAGATGAGCACTCGACGATTGTAATGGACGCGGAAAGCGCCCCCGTCAGGGCATTCGCTGAGGTGCGGACACCCCGGCCGCCGCGTCAGTTCGCGGGCTGCAGCTGCTCGGGGCGGATGATCGGGATGGAGCCCGTGGTCGCGGCGATCTCGGCGCGGTGCCACGACTTGATCTGGCGCAGGCGGGCGAAGAAGTCGGCGCCGCCGAGCGTGAGTGCGGCCGCGCGGCCGGTGCCGAGCGCGATCGGCAGCTCGGCGCTCGTGCCGCCGCGGCGGATGCGCAGCACCATGACCGAGACCTCGCGGTCGCCCACGACGATCGAGTCGGCGCGGATCGTGCGCACCTCGTTCCACGGGGCGCTCGCGACGAGCCGCGGCTTCCGGCCGCCGCTCCAGATGCTCACGCCCTCGAGGTCGGCGAGCACCGCGATGCGCGAGCCGACGCGAGGCAGGCCAGTGCCGAACAGCGTGCGCAGCCCGCTCACGAGCATGGGGTTGCGCAGCGCGGGCGTGACCACGCCGTCGGTCGCGCGCTCGAGGGCGCGCACGCGGCGCGAGCTGCGCGCCATCGACGCGAGCCGGGTCGCGAGCACCGTGACCATGACGAGGCCTGCGGCGCCGAGGATCGCGAGGATGATGCGCTCGTCGAACGACACCTCGGGCAGGCGGGGGATGATGCGGGCGATCGTGCCGTCGCCCACGACCGCGGCGGCCACGGCGACCAGTGCGGCGAAGACGAGCAGCCACTTGACGATGCGGTACGCGGTCGGTGGGGGTGCCATTCGTCGATTCGCCTCCGGGGGTGCGTGGTGGATCACAGCGAGTCCCCCGGTCCGCCGCGCGCCATGGTACGCGAGGTCCCTGAATCGTGCAGCCGCAGTCCACAGCGCACGGGACGCGCGTCCGGCGGCCGCCCAGCCGCGGTGGGCGACAATGGTGCGCGTGATCCTTCCCGACCGGCATCCGCTCACCGCCGCCCGCACCAGCTCGTCGCGCCTCGTTCGCGCCTACCGGGGCGAGCGCCCCGACGCCACCCCGGTGTGGTTCATGCGGCAGGCCGGCCGTTCGCTGCCCGAGTACCGCGAGCTGCGCGTCGGCACGCGCATGCTCGACGCCTGCCTCGATCCCGCGCTCGCGAGCGAGATCACGCTGCAGCCGGTGCGCCGCCACGGCGTCGACGCGGGCATCTTCTTCAGCGACATCGTCGTGCCGCTGCGCCTGGTCGGCGTCGAGGTGGAGATCCAGCCCGGCCGTGGCCCGGTGTTCGGCCGTGCCTACGGCGATGCGGCCGCCGTCGCCGAGCTCACCGCGATCGACCCGGCGACCCTCGACGACGCGGCCGGCCCCATCACCGAGGCGGTGCGCCGCACCGTCGAGGCGCTCGGCGACACCCCGCTCATCGGCTTCGCCGGCGCGCCCTTCACGCTCGCCGCCTACCTCGCCGAGGGCGGCCCCTCGAAGGACCACCTCGCCGCCCGCACGCTCATGCACGCCGACCCCGGCGCGTGGGCCGCGCTCATGTCGTGGTCGGCCGAGGTGACCGGCCGGTTCCTGCGCACGCAGGTGCTGGCAGGGGCATCCGCCGCCCAGCTCTTCGACTCGTGGGCCGGTGCGCTCTCGCTCGCCGACTACGAGACGCACGTGGCGCCCGCCTCGGCGCGCGCGCTCGAGTTCGTGCACGACCTCGCGTACCCGCTCGACGGCGCGGAGGCGCGCGTGCCGGTCGTGCACTTCGGCGTCGGCACCGGCGAGCTGCTGCGCGCCATGCGCGAGGTCGGCGCCGACACGGTGGGCGTCGACTACCGCGTGCCGCTCGACGTCGCCGCCGACCGCGTCGGTGCGGGCGTGCCGCTGCAGGGCAACCTCGACCCGGCGCTGCTCGCCGCCCCCGCGGACGTGCTCGAGCGTGCCGTGCACGACGTGCTCGAACGCGGCCGCTCGGCGCCCGCGCACGTCTTCAACCTCGGCCACGGCGTGCCGCCCTCGACCGACCCCGACGCGCTCACCCGCATCGTCGAGCTCGTGCACGCGTGGGAGGCCTGAGCCAGATGAACGCAGCGGATGCCCCCGAGCCGGCCCCCGCACCCGACCGCGAGCGCCTCGACGTCGACGTGGTGGTCGTCGGCGGTGGTGTTGCGGGGCTTGTTGCCGCGCGCCAGTGCCTGCACGTCGGCCTGTCGGTGCTCGTGCTCGAGGCGCGCGACGAGGTCGGCGGGGTCGTCGGCGGTACCGTGATCGGCGCGACCGAGGCGAGCGGGGCGGATGCCGCGGGCGAGCCTGCAGACGGACTGCGCGTCGACACCGGCGCGGAGTCGTTCGCGACGCGCAACGACTCCGTCGCGACCCTCGCGACCGAGCTCGGCCTCGCCGAGGCCATCGTGACGCCGAACCCCGCGGGCGCCTGGCTCGCCCTGCCCGGCGACGCGACCGGGCCGAAGCTGCTGCCCATGCCGAAGACCGGCGTGCTCGGCATCCCCGCGAACCCCTTCGCGGAGGACGTGCGCGCCGTCATCGGCTGGAGCGGTGCGTGGCGCGCCTACCGCGACCGGCTGCAGCCCATCCTCCGCATCGGCCGGGCCACCAGCCTCGGGCAGCTCGTACGCAGCCGCATGGGCGACGCCGTGCTCGACCGGCTCGTCACGCCCATCTCGGCGGGCGTCTACTCGGCCGACCCCGACGCGCTCGACGTCGACCGCGTCGCGCCTGGCCTCAACCAGGCCATGACCCGCACCGGGTCGCTCCAGGGCGGCGTCGCGCAGCTCGCGGCCGAGCGGCGCGCCGGCGGCGCTATCCGCGGGCTCCGCGGCGGCATGCGCGGCCTCGTCGAGGCGCTCGCCGCCGACCTCTCCTACTACGCGGGCGACGTGCGCACCGGCCTCAGCGCGACCGGGCTCGCCGCCGTCGACGGCGGCGGGTGGGTCGTGCGCGCCGACCCGACGCACCCGGAACCGCAGGACGGCCGCGTGCTCGTCGCGGGCGCCGAAGCGCCGGACGCGCCGACGGGCGTCGAGGCGCACGCGCGCTACATCGTGCTCGCGGCCCCTGCCGAGGCATCCGTGCCACTGCTCGCGGGCGCCCGCGACGAGTGGGCCGGCCTCGCCGACCTCGACTGGCCGGCCGGCACCGCGCTCGACATCGTCACGCTGCTGCTCGACGCGCCCGAGCTCGACGCCGCACCGCGCGGCACCGGGGTGCTCGTCGCGCCCGGTACGCCCGGGGTCACCGCGAAGGCGCTCACCCACTCGACGTCGAAGTGGTCGTGGCTGGCGGATGCCGCGGGGCGAGGCCGCCACCTCGTGCGCCTGTCGTACGGGCGGGCCGGTTCGGCGGGCGTCGCGGAGCTCGACGACGAGGCGCTGACCGACCTCGCGCTGGCTGACGCGTCCGCGCTGCTCGGCACGCCGCTCACCCGCGACGAGCTGCTCGACTCGGTGCGCACGAGCTGGCGCGACGCCCCGTCGCACGCGCTGATCGGCCGCGACGACCGGGTCGCACGGCTCGACGATGCGCTCGCCGAGACGACCGACCTCGTGGTCACCGGCTCGTGGGTCTCGGGCACCGGACTGGCGTCCGTCGTGCCGCACGCGATCGATGCCGCGGCCCGCATCCGTCGTGATGCCGTCGACGCGACCGCGGAGGCCCCGACCGACGCCTGACGTATGGCGAAACCGGTATGGATCGGAGCGCAACCCCTTGCGCCGGTCGGGTCGGGGTCTACGCTGGGTTCTGACTCGCTCGCACGCAGAAGGGGAACGCATGAAGGGCAAGCTCCTGTTCGTCGTCGGTCTCGCGACCGGATACGTGCTCGGAACTCGCGCGGGGCGCGAACGGTACGAGCAGATCAAGTCGGCCGCCGAGAGGGTGTGGAACCAGCCGTCCGTGCAGCAGGGCGTCGACACCGCGAAGGAATTCGCGCTCGCACGCGTCGGCGACGTGAGCGACAAGGTGCTCGACGGCACGAAGAAGCTCGTCCGCCAGGCCACGAAGGCCGCGTCGAGCGTGCAGGAGGCCGCTGCCGAGGGCGCCTCCGAGGCGAAGACCGCCGCGAAGACGTCGGCCGCCAAGAAGCCGGCCGCGAAGAAGCCGGCCGCCAAGTCCTCGACGACGAAGTCGGGTGCGAAGACCACGTCGAAGTCGTCGTCGGACACGTCCGACAGCTGACCTGAGGAGGGCCGGCATGGCTGCACCCACGGACAAGGATCGCTCGCTCTTCACGCTCGTCGGCGACGTGCCGGCGCAGGTACAGGCACTCGTCCAGGCCGAGATCGCGCACATCAAGGCCGAACTCGCCTACAAGGCGAAGCACTTCGGCATCGGCGCCGGGCTCATGGTCGCCGCGGCGTTCGTGGCGATCTTCCTGCTCGGCACGCTGATCGCCACGGGCATCCTGGCGCTCTCGCTGGTACTGCCCGGCTGGGCGGCGGCGCTGATCGTGTCGGGCATCCTGCTGCTCATCATCGCCGTGCTCGTCGGCATCGGCATCGTGATGTTCCAGCGCGGGGCCGAGCCTCCGGGCGACGATGCATCCGACAGCGTGAAGAAGGACTTCGACGCGATCAAGGGAGTGGGCGACTATGAGCGCTGAGACCCGTGACGCCGCCAAGGCGAAGCGCAACCTGTCGCGCGTCGAGGCGCGCGCCGAGGCCGCGGTGGCCCGCGCCGACCTCGCCGCGACCCTCGACCTGCTGGAAGACAAGCTGAACGTGCCCAAGCAGGCCGCGCTCGCGAAGGACCGGGCGATGGCCCGCTTCCGCCGCATGCGCGCCGACTCGCCCGGCACCCTGATCGGCATCGGGCTCGGTGCCGTCGCGGTGGTCGCGGCGGGCGTGCTGCTCGTGGTGCGCGCGCTGGGCGACGACGACTGACGCGGGCCGGCGCAGGGCCGGCGGCGAACACCCGGGGGCGACGATGTCGACGGGGGAGCAGGGCGGGGCGGATGCCCCTGAGACCGACGTCGATGCGTTCGCCGATCGCGTCTTCGGGTCGGTGCTCGGCGCGTTCGAGACGCTGAGCATCCACGTCGGCGACCGGCTCGGCTGGTACGACGTGCTCACACGCGAGCCGTGCACCGCCGGTGAGCTCGCCGCGGCGACCGGCACCGACGCGCGCTACGCCCGCGAGTGGCTCGAGCAACAGGCCGCCTCCGGCATCCTCGAGGCCAGCACGGAGACCGGCCCCGAGGCATCCGCCACCCGCCGTTTCACGCTGCCGCCCGCCCACGCCGAGGTGCTCGCCGACCGCCACTCGCTCGCGTACTCGGCCCCGCTCGCGCGCATGTTCGCCGCCGCGGCGCGCGCCATCGACCCGCTGCTCGACGCCTACCGGGGCGGCGGCGGGGTGTCGTGGGCCGAGCTCGGCGACGATGCCCGCGAAGCGCAGGGCGATGTCAACCGGCCCTGGTTCGAGCACCGGCTCGCGCCCGACCTCGCGAGCGTGCCCTGGCTGCACGACCTGCTCTCCCGGCCCGGCGCGCGCATCGCCGACGTGGGCTGCGGGCACGGCTGGTCGTCGGTCGCCCTCGCGCACGCCTACCCCGAGGCGCGCATCGACGGGCACGACGTCGACGTGCCCTCGCTCGAGTCCGCGCGCGACCACGCCCGCGAGTCGGGCGTCGACGACCGGGTCGCGTTCTTCCGCGCGGGCGGCGAGGAGCTCGCGGCGCCCGGTACCTACGACGTGGCCTTCGTGTTCGAGGCGCTGCACGACATGCCGTTCCCGGTCGACGTGCTCCGGTCGATCCGCGAAGCGCTCGTGCCCGACGGCGTGGTCGTCGTGATGGACGAGGCGGTGGGGGAGTCGTTCACCGCCCCGGCCGACGACGTCGACCGCATCATGTACGGCTACAGCCTGTTCATCTGCCTGCCCGACGGGCGCTCGACGCCCGGCTCGGTCGGCACCGGCACGGTCATGCGGCAGTCGACGCTCGAGGGGTACGCGCACGAGGCGGGCTTCGGCCGGGTCGAGGTGCTGCCGATCGAGGGTTTCGCGTCGTTCCGCTTCAGCGCCCTGCGTCGGTAGTGCACTCCGGTCGCCGCGCCCGAATCGCGGCGGCGAGGAGTTGAAACGTTCCGCCTCCCGTCCGTCGCATAACGCTCGGGTAACGGTCGTGGCGTGAGGCGCGCTCTCACGCGACACGGCTTTTGGCGGTTCGCGTGGTCGGGGGAGGATAGTGCTATGTCAGACCCCGCTGCCGAAGCGGCAGCCGACGCGAACCAGTCCGATTCCGCCGCTCCGCAGGGCTACACCCTGTTCGCGGTCCTGCGCACCGATCCGGCGCGCCCCGACGACTTCGACGGCCACGACGTGCCGCGGGTCGTGGGGCAGCTCGACGACGTCGTCGCCGTCGTCGAGGCCGAGGGCATCACGGTGCGCGGCTTCTACGACGTCTCCGGCCTGCGTGCCGACGCCGACGTCATGATCTGGATGCACGGCCCCGACGCCGAGGGCCTGCAGTGGGCGCTTCGCGAGCTGCGTCGCTCGCGCCTGCTGAAGGCGCTGCTGCCGACGTGGAACGCCATGGGCGTGCACCGCGACGCGGAGTTCAACCGCGCCCACGTGCCCGGGTTCCTGCGCGGCGAGGAGCCGCGCTCGTGGCTCACGGTCTACCCGTTCGTGCGCAGCTACGAGTGGTACCTGCTCGACTCCGAGGAGCGCGGGCGCATGCTCGCCGAGCACGGGCGCAAGGGCGCCGCCTTCCGCGGCGTCGTCGCGAACACCGTCGCCTCGTTCGCCCTCGGCGACTACGAGTGGCTGCTGCCGCTGGAGGCCGACGAGCTCACCGACCTGGTCGACCTCATGCGCGACCTCCGCGCGACCGACGCGCGACGGCACGTGCGCGAGGAGGTGCCGTTCTACACCGGCCGACGCATCACCACGGCCGAGATCGTCGAGGTGCTGCAGTAATGGCCGCCGCCAACCTCGGCTCCACCGGGGCGGAGGATGCCGGCCGGGACGTCGCCCGCGGCCGGAAGCCCGGCCCCGCGGCATCCGCCCCCGCGCCGTCGGCGCGATCGTGCCCGGCGCGACGCCGGCCGCGCAGCAGGGTCCCGAGCACGTCACCGAGCCGGTCGAGTACGACGCGATCCTGCTCGCCGGCTTCGGCGGGCCCGAGGGGCAGGACGACGTCATCCCGTTCCTGCGCAACGTCACGAGCGGCCGCGGCATCCCCGACGAGCGGCTCGAGGAGGTGGCGCACCACTACCGCCACTTCGGCGGCGTCAGCCCGATCAACCAGCAGAACCGCGACCTGAAGGCCGCGCTCGAGGCCGAGCTCGCCGGCCGCGGCGTCGACCTGCCCGTCATCTGGGGCAACCGCAACTGGGACCCGTACCTGAACGACGCGCTGCGCGAGGCGGCGGATGCGGGTGCGACGCGCCTCATCGCCATCGCGACGAGCGCCTACAGCTCCTACTCGAGCTGCCGCCAGTACCGCGAGGACTTCGCCGACGCGCTCGCCGACACCGGCCTCGGCGACACGGTGCAGATCGACAAGGTCGGCCAGTTCTTCGACCACCCCGGGTTCGTCACGCCGTTCGTCGAGGGCGTGCGCGACGGGCTCGCGAAGCTGCTCGCCGACGACCCGGAGCTCTCCCGCGACCAGGTCGAGGTGCTGTTCGCGACCCACTCGATCCCGTCGACCGACGCGGCGAAGTCGGGTCCCGCCGAGCGGGGCTTCGGCGAGGGCGGCGCCTACGCGGCCCAGCACTTCGCGGTCGCCGAGGTCGTGATGCGCGAGGCCGGGGCATCCGACGTGCCCTGGCAGCTCGTGTACCAGTCCCGCTCGGGGCCGCCGTCGATGCCGTGGCTCGAGCCCGACATCAACGACGCCATCGCGGAGCTGCCCGCGGCCGGCCGCCGCGCGATCGTGATCGTGCCGCTCGGCTTCGTGAGCGACCACATGGAGGTGCTCTGGGACCTCGACAACGAGGCGCTCGAGACCGCCGAGGAGCATTCGCTCGCCGCGGTGCGCGTGCCGACGCCCGGCACCCACCCGGCCTACGTCGCGGGGCTCGTCGACCTCGTGCTCGAGCGCGTGCAGGGCACGCCCGCCGCCGAGCGGCCGCGCGTGACCGAGCTCGGCCCCTGGTACGACGTCTGCCGGCCCGGCTGCTGCGAGAACGTGCGCCTCGGATTCCGGCCCGCACTGGCGGGGATCGCGCCGTGACCGTCATCCGCGTCGGCACCCGCGGCAGCGCACTCGCGCTGGCGCAGACGCGTCAGGTCGCCGAGCGCCTGGCCAAGGCGGCCGGGGCGGAGATCGAGTACGTCACCGTCACGACCGAGGGCGACGTCTCGCGCGCCTCGCTCGCGTCGCTCGGCGGCACCGGGGTCTTCGCGACCGCGCTGCGCGAGTCGCTGCTGGCGGGGGAGTGCGACGTCGTCGTGCACTCGCTGAAGGACCTTCCGACCGCCGAGCACGACGGGCTGCGCCTCGGCGCCGTGCCCAAGCGCGCCGACGCGCGCGACGCGCTCTGCGCGGCCGACGGGCGCACGCTCGAGACGCTGCCCGAGGGCGCGCGCATCGGCACCGGGTCGCCCCGCCGCATCGCGCAGCTCGGCGCCGCGCGGCCCGACCTCGTGGCCGTCGACATCCGCGGCAACATCGACACCCGCCTCGGCAAGGTCGCCGACGGCGAGCTCGACGCGGTGCTGCTCGCGGCCGCGGGCCTCGGCCGTCTGGGGCGGTCGGATGCCGCGACCGACCTGCTCTCGATCGACGACTGGCCCACCGCGCCGGGGCAGGGCGCCCTCGCGCTCGAGGTGCGTGCCGAGCGTGCGTCGCGCGAGCTCGAGCGCGGACTCCGCTCCGTCGACCACGGCACGACCCGCGCGACGGTGCTCGCGGAGCGTCTCGTACTGGCCGGCCTGGAGGCCGGATGTTCCGCACCGATCGCGGCCCATTCCTTTGTGGACGACGACCTGATCTTCCTCACGGCCACTGTGTACAGTGGCGATGGAACGCAGCGGGTGACCAGCTCGCACGCGGCCACACCCGAGAGCCGCCAGGCGTCGCACCTCGCCGATGCCGCCCGAGAGGTCGCCGCGCGTGCGGTCGAAGAGCTCCTCGGCAACGGTGCCGCCGAACTCGCACCGAAGGAGGAGGCACCGTGAGCGAATACGAGCCGGTCACCGGCGCCATCAACCTCCCCAACCCGCGGCCCGACAAGCCGCTCACCGGCTGGCGCGTGCTCGTGCCCCGCGGTGGGCCCTGGGGCGACAGCGTCGCCGCGAGCCTGCGCATGCGCGGCGCCTCGCCGATCATCGCCCCCATGATCAACTTCGCGGCAACCGACGACGCACCCGCGCTCGAAGCCGCGCTCGGCCGGCTCGCCGCCGGCGCGTTCGACTGGGTCACCGTGACGAGCGCCACCACGGTCGACGTGCTGAGCTCGCACCGCGCCGTCATCCCGCCCACCACCAAGGTCGCCGCCGTCGGCGAGTCGACCGCCGCCGCGCTCATCGCGGCCGGCTACCGGGCCGACCTCGTGCCGTCGGAGGACAACTCGGCCAAGGGCCTGCTCGACGAGTGGAGCGCGGCGACCGAGGGCGCGTTCCCGCTGCGCGTGCTCGCCCTGCGCTCGGCCATCGCGAAGCAGGTGCTGAGCATCGGCCTCGCCGCCATCGGGCACCACGTCGAGGCCGTCGTCGCGTATCGCACCGTCGGCGTGCCGGTCGCCCAGAGCGTCATCGACGACGTGCGCGCCGGCAACGTGCGCGCACTGCTTGTGACCTCGGGCAGCGTCGCCGAGCAGGTGCACCAGCAGTTCGGCCCGATTCCCGAGCACACGCTCGTCGCGGCCATCGGCCCGCAGACCATGCACGACGCGGAGGACCTCGGCCTGCGGGTCGACGTCGTCGCCTCCGAGCGCAGCGCCGAGTCGCTCATCGAGGCCGTCGTGAAGGCCGCGACCCAGCAGGTCTGACGGTCGGCCCGGTCAGGGCACGGGCGAGCGGATGCCCGGGGCATCCGCTCAGTTCGCGGCGGCGCTCGCCGTCGACGCCGTGTCGCCGGCCTTCGCGACGATGCCACGCATGACCGACCAGTAGCCGACCGGCGCGACGCGCGTGACGAGGTCGCTGAGTCGCGCGTCGCGCCCCACGAAGATGCGCGGGCGGCGCCGCTCGATGCCGGCGACGATGGTCTCGGCGGCCTGCTCGGGCGTCGTCTTGTACAGCGCGGCCTGCGCGTCGGCGGCGCGCGAGGCCACGTCGGCGTCGACGGTCGCCGCGACGCGCGCGTGGTGGATGATGCCGGTGCGCACGCCGCCCGGGTACACGGCCGAGACGGTCACGTCGGTGCGCTCGAGCTCGTGCCGCAGCGCGTCGGTGAACCCGCGCACGGCGAACTTCGAGGTGACGTACGGCACGCGTCCGGCGGGCGCGGCGAGGCCGTACAGGCTCGACACGTTGGCGAGGTGCGCGGCGGGCCGCTCGCGCAGCAGCGGCAGGAACGCCTTCGCGAGCGCGACCGTGCCCCACAGGTTCACGTCGACCACCCAGCGGAACTCGTCGAGCGTGAGCTGCTCGAAGGTGCCGAGCATCGAGACGCCCGCGCAGTGCAGCAGCACGTCTACGTGGTCGTGGTGGGCGAGCACCGCGTCGGGCAGGGCGGCGACCGCGTCGAGGTCGGTGAGGTCGACGACATGGGCGGATGCCTCGGTGCCGGCCGCCCGCAACTCCTCGACCAGCTCCGCGAGCACGTCGGCGTTGCGGTCGACCAGGGCGAGGCGCGCACCGCGCCGGGCCAGCAGCCGCGCCGACTCGAGCCCCATGCCGCTCGCCGCGCCCGTCACGACGCACACCGCGCCGTCGAGCCGGAGCCGGCGTCGCCGTCGGCGGGCGACCGGTTCGTTCGCGGGTGCAGGGCTGGGCTGGGGGGTCGTGCGCATGGGGGTCCTCGGGTTCCGCCCGCGGCTTCCTCGCCGCCGGTCGTCGCAGGACGCTAACACGTCGCCCCGCCCGCCCCCGAATCCCGGGGACCGCTCAGCGACGCCCGCGTAGGCTGGTCGGGTGAGTGCCGCGCCCCGCCCCCGCATCCGTCCCCGCCGGCTCCGCCAGTCGCCCGCGTTCCGCCGCCTCGTCGCGGAGACGCGCGTGCACCCGGCCGACCTGGTGCTGCCGATCTTCGTCCGCGAGGGGCTGACCGAGCCCATGCCGATCGTGTCGATGCCGGGCGTGATGCAGCACAGCCTCGACTCGGTGCGGCGGGCGGTGACGGATGCCGCCGAGGCCGGCGTCGGCGGCGTCATGCTGTTCGGCGTGCCCGAGGTGCGCGACGCCCGCGGTTCGGGAGCGACCGATCCCGAGGGCATCCTCAACGTCGCGACCCGCGTCGTGCGCGAGGAGGCCGGCGACGCGCTGGTCGTGCAGACCGACCTGTGCCTCGACGAGTTCACCGACCACGGCCACTGCGGCCTGCTCGACGCGAACGGCGTCGTCGACAACGACGCGACCCTCGAGCGCTACGCCGAGATGGGGCTGCAGCAGGCGCGCGCCGGCTCCCAGCTGCTCGGCCTCTCGGGCATGATGGACGGCCAGGTCGCCGCCGTGCGCGAGGCGCTCGACACCGCCGGCCACACCGACACCGCGCTGCTCGCCTACTCGGGCAAGTACGCGTCGGCGTTCTACGGCCCGTTCCGCGACGCGGTCGAGTCGACGCTCGACGGCGACCGCCGCACGTACCAGCTCGACCCGGCCAACCGCCGCGAGGGTGCGCGCGAGGCGGTGCTCGACATCGAGGAGGGCGCCGACGTCGTCATGGTCAAGCCCGCCGGCACGTATCTCGACGTGCTCGCCGACGTGGCGGCCACGAGCGAGGTGCCTGTCTGGGCGTACCAGGTGTCGGGCGAGTACGCCATGATCGAGGCGGCCGCCGCGCACGGCTGGATCGACCGGCGCCGCGCCGTCGCGGAATCCGTGCTCGGCATCCGTCGCGCCGGCGCCGACGCCGTGCTCACCTACTGGGCGACCGAGCTCGCCCGCTGGATCACCGCAGGAGACACCGAATGACCGACCTCAGCACCCAGCAGGCCACGGGCGTCGCGCACGTCGACGTCAACGCCGAGCTGTTCGACCGCGCCCGCCGCGCGATCCCCGGCGGCGTGAACTCGCCCGTGCGCGCATTCGGGTCGGTCGGCGGCACGCCCCGCTTCCTGGTCGAGGCGCGCGGCGCGACCGTGACCGACGTCGAGGGGCGCGAGTACGTCGACCTCGTCGCCGGGTGGGGGCCCGCGATCCTGGGCCACGCCGATCCGCGGGTGATCGAGGCGGTGCAGGATGCCGCGAGCCGCGGCCTCTCGTTCGGCGCATCGACCCCGGTCGAGACCGAGCTGGCCGAGCTCATCGAGGAGCGCGTCTCGCCCGTCGAGCGCCTGCGCCTGGTCTCCACAGGCACCGAGGCGACCATGAGCGCGATCCGTCTCGCGCGCGGCTTCACCGGCCGCGACGTGATCGTGAAGTTCGCCGGCCATTACCACGGCCACTCCGACGGGCTGCTCGCCGAGGCGGGCTCGGGCCTCGCGACCTTCGCGCTGCCGGCGTCGGCCGGCGTGCCCGCCGATGTCACCGCGCTCACGCTCGTGCTGCCGTACAACGACCTCGACGCGGTGCGCGAGGCGTTCGCGGCGCACGGCGAGCGCATCGCGGCCGTCATCACCGAGGCGGCCGCTGCGAACATGGGCGTCGTGCCGCCCGAGCCGGGCTTCAACGCCGCGCTCATCGAGCTCGCGCACCAGCACGGCGCGCTCGTCATCTCCGACGAGGTGCTCACGGGCTTCCGCGTCTCGGCCGGCGGTTGGTGGGGCCTCGAGAACGCGACCGAGGGGCCGTCGGTGTTCGCGAACCCGGGCGACCAGTACCTGCCCGACCTCATGACCTTCGGCAAGGTCATCGGCGGTGGCATGCCGGTCGCCGCGCTCGGCGGTCGCGCCGACGTGATGGACCTGCTCGCGCCGTCGGGCCCGGTGTACCAGGCGGGCACGCTGTCGGGGAACCCGGTGGCGGTCGCGGCGGGACTCGCGACGCTGCGCGCGGCCGACGACGACGTGTACGCACGGCTCGACGAGGCGGCATCCGTCATCTCGAGCGAGGTGTCGCGTCACCTCGCGGCCGAGGGCGTCGCGCACGCCGTGCAGCGGGCGGGCAACCTGTTCAGCTTCGCGTTCGGCGAGGAGGTCGCGGGCGGCGTCCGCGACTACGCGGGCGTGCAGCGGCAGGAGACGTGGCGGTACGCACCGTTCTTCCACGCGATGCTGGGCGCCGGCGTCTCGCTGCCGCCGTCGGTGTTCGAGGCGTGGTTCGTCACGGCCGCGCACGACGAGTCGATCATCGACCGCATCGTCGCCGCGCTGCCCGAAGCGGCGAAGGCGGCCGCTGCGGCGACGCCCGCCGACTGACCCGAGCGGGCGGGCGCTCCCGGCATCCGCTCGCCTCGCAGCCCCGCCCGCAGCGGGCCACCCGGATTCGTGGTTTCGTGCACAGCCCGCCTCGGGCTTTGTGCGCGTCCGATACCGGATCCGGCATACGAGTCGGGCACACTGGGTGCATGGCCAACCTCCGCGTCCACTCCGATCGGCTCGAGCTGCAGCTCACCGCCGCGGAGAAGGCGCTGTCGTTCCGCCGTTCCGACGTGGTCGTGCAGCGCGAGGACATCCGCTCGGCGATCATCACCGAGGACCCGTGGATCTGGGTGCGCGGCATCCGCCACCGCGGCTCGGTCGTGCCGCTCGTCGTCGCGGTCGGGGAGTGGAAGTCGCACGGCGGCATCGACTTCGTGCTCGTCAAGGGCAAGCGCCAGGCCGTCGTGCTCGACGTCGCGGGCGAGGAGTACGCGCGCCTCGTCGTCAGCACCAACCGGGCCGTCGAGCTCATCGAGTCGCTGAAGCTCGCCGACGCGGCGACGCCCGACGAGTAGCCGGCTCCCGCCCCGGCGGGGCATCCGCCCCACAGCCGAACCCGCAGCTCAGGCGAACAGGAACAGCACGAACCCCGCGAGCGGCAGCGTGCCCTGGATCAGCGCGGGCCGCAGGTACCCGCGCCCGGTCGTCACCAGCACGGTCGCCGCGAGCACCATGCACGCGGTCGTGAAGAGCACGAGCGCGGTGCCCGCCGCGGTGAGGCCGACCCAGTAGAGCACCAGCCCGAGCCCGGCCCCGAGGCCGAGGAACAGGTTGTAGAAGCCCTGGTTGTACGCCATCGGCCGCAGCGTGTCGGCGTCCTCCTGACTGCGCACGCCGAAGATGCGCCACGTCGAGGGCCTCGACCACCGCACGCTCTCGAGCACGAAGATGTACGCGTGCAGCAGGGCGGCGAGGGCGACGACGATGCTCGCGATGACGGCCATGGGCGCCAGCGTACTCGCGGCCGGTCGCGGCGCGGGCGGGGGCGCGCGACACCGTGTGGGTGAGGGCGACGGATGCCTCGTGAATGCCCGGCAAGATATGCGTGCGCGTCGGTGCATTGTCGTCGTCGCTCCCGCCGCGCATGCTGGTGGGGTGCCCGCCGTCTGCGCGGGCGCGCCGGAGTACCAGGAGGTCATCGATGACGACGAGCACGCTGCCGAACCTCATCGGGGGTGAGTTCGTCGATGCGGCACCGGATGCCTCGATCGACGTGACCAATCCCGCCGACGGCTCGATCGTGGGCGCCGTGCCGGCGATGACCGCGGCCGACCTCGGCGCGGTGTTCGACGCCGCCGAGGCGGGCGCCCGCACCTGGCGCGCCGCCGGACCGCTCGGGCGCGGACGCATCCTGCTCGACGCCGCCGGCCTCATCCGCGAGGAGGCGACCGAGCTCGTCGAGCTCATCGTGGCCGAGATGGGCAAGACCCGCGCCGAGGCGACGATCGAGGTCGCGAAGTCGGCCGAGTTCTTCGAGTACTACGGCGGACTCGGCCGCCAGCCGTTCGGCGAGCTGGTGCCCGACGGGCGCCCCGGCACGTTCGCCATGCAGACCCGCGAGCCGGTCGGCATCGTCGTGCTCATCACGCCGTGGAACGACCCGCTGCTCACGCCGGCCCGCAAGCTCGCACCGGCGCTGATCTCTGGCAACGCGGTCGTCATCAAGCCCGCGACCGAGACGCCGCTCATCACGCTGCGCCTCGCGGAGATCCTGCACCGGGCCGGCCTGCCCGCCGGCGCGCTCGGCACGGTGACCGGCCGCGGCTCGCAGATCGGCGACGCGCTGGTCGCCGACCCGCGCATCGCGGCGGTGTCGTTCACCGGGTCGACCGAGGTGGGCCTCGGCCTGCAGCGTGCGATGGCGGGGCGCAGCGTGCGGGTGCAGACCGAGATGGGCGGCAAGAACGCCGCCGTCGTGCTGGCCGACGCCGACCTCGACCTCGCCGTGCCGGTGCTCGTCGCGGGCAGCTTCGGCCAGGCCGGCCAGCGGTGCACGGCGACCAGCCGGCTCATCGTCGAGCGCGCGGTCGCCGACGAGGTGCGCACCCGCCTCGCCGAGGCGGTCGGAGCGTTGCGCGTCGGCGCCGGCGGAGCCGAGGGCACGCAGATGGGCCCGGTCGTGAGCCGGTCCGCGCAGGACGACATCCGCCGCCGGGTCGCCGCCGGCATCGCCGAGGGGGCCGAGGTCATCGGCCGTGCACCGGTCGACCCGGCGCTGCTCGAGTCGGGCTGCTTCGTCGAACCGCTGCTCGTCACGGCGGAACAGGGCAACAGCCTGTGGCGCGAGGAGATCTTCGGGCCGGTGCTCACGATGCTCGTGGTCGACTCGCTCGACGAGGCGATCGCCGCGGTCAACGACTCGGCGTACGGGCTGTCGAGCGCGGTGTTCACCCGCAGCCTCGACACCGCGTTCCACTTCGTCGATGCCGTCGACACCGGCCAGGTCTCGGTCAACCAGCCGACCAGCGGGTGGGACATCCACCACGCGTTCGGCGGCTTCAAGGAGTCGGGCTCGCCGTTCAAGGAGCAGGGCACCGAGGCGCTGCGGTTCTACACGCGGGTCAAGACCGCCGCGGTCCGGACCCACTGATGGCGGGCACGACCGGCATCGTCGGCGGCGGCATCGTCGGCATCGCGCTCGCCCGCGCGCTCGCGCAGCGCGGCGACGAGGTCACGGTGTTCGAGAAGGAGGGCCGCCTCGCCCAGCACCAGACGGGCCACAACTCCGGCGTCGTGCACGCAGGGCTCTACTACAAGCCGGGTTCGCTCAAGGCGACCCTCTGCGCCGCGGGCCGCGCGTCGATCCGCGACTTCTGCCTCGAGAAGGGGCTGCCCTACCGGGAGGTCGGCAAGCTCGTCGTCGCGGTCGACGAGACCGAACTCGACGCGCTCGCCGAGATCGAGCGCCGCTCGCACGAGAACGGCGTGCCCGACCTCACCCGCATCGACGACGTGGGGCGCCTGCGCGAGATCGAGCCGCACGTCGCCGGCGTCGCCGCCGTGCACTCCCCGCACACCGCGGTCGTCGACTACGCGTCGATCACGGAGGCCATGGCGCAGGACGTGCGGGCGGCAGGCGGCAGCATCCGTCTCGGCCACGAGGTCACCGGCCTCACCGTCGAGCAGGGTCGCGTGCGCGTCGTCACGCCGGTCTCCGAGGACGTCTTCGACCGCCTCATCGTGTGCGCGGGCCTGCAGTCCGACGTGGTCGCCAAGCTCGTCGGCGGCGACCCGTCGCCCAAGATCCTGCCGTTCCGCGGGGAGTACTGGGAGCTCGCGTCCGAGCGCACCGACCTCGTGAACGGCATGATCTACCCCGTGCCCGACCCGCGCTTCCCGTTCCTCGGCGTGCACTTCACGCGCGGCGTGTACGACAACGTGCACGTCGGCCCGAACGCCGTGCCGGCCCTGCGCCGCGAGGGCTACAACTGGCTGCAGTGGTCGGCGAAGGACACCTGGGAGTCGCTGCGCTGGCCGGGCGCCTGGCCGCTCGCGAAGCAGCACTGGCGCATGGGCGTCGACGAGATCTCGAGCTCGCTCATCAAGCCGCTCTGGTTCCGCAAGGCGCGCCGGTTCGTGCCCGAGCTCACCATGGGCGACCTGACCCACAAGTCGGGTGCCGGCGTGCGCGCGCAGGCGTGGGGCCGCGCGGGCGAGCTGCTCGACGACTTCGCGGTCGACCGGGTGGGCCCCGTGACGCTGCTGCGCAACGCGCCGTCGCCGGCGGCGACCAGCTCGATCGCGATCGCCGAGTACGTCGTCGAGCACTACCTGGGCGAGCACGCGAACGCAGACTAGACCCATGAAGATCACCGCGCTGTTCGGAACCGAGTCGGGCCACGCCGAGGAGGTCGCGTTCGCGATCCGTGCCGCACTGGGCGACCACGAGGTCGAGGCGGTGAACATGGCGGATGCCGGCACCGACGTCTTCGCCCGCGACACGCTGTACCTCATCGCGTGCGCGACGCACGGCGGCGGCGAGCTGCCCGGGTTCGCGCAGTTCCTGCACGACGACCTGCTCGACCTCCAGCCCGACCTCACGGGCGTGCGCTACGCGATGTTCGGCCTCGGCGACTCCTCGTACGGCGAGCGCTACAACCGCGGGGCGAAGCAGTTCGACGAGCTGCTCGCCGGCCTCGGCGCCGAACGCGTCGGTCCGTTCGGTGCGCACGACGAGCTCTCCCGCGAGGACCCGGGCCCCCTCGGCGTCGCCTGGGCCAACGAGGTGCTCGCCATCCTCACCCCCTGACCGTTCCCATCGGGAGAGCGACGCCGAGTGTGCCCGAAACGACGGCCCGCCCGGTCGAAACCGGGCGGGCTGGTGTCAGTTCGAGCACACTCGGCGGGTGTGCGGTGCTCGTCAGAGGGCGACGGCGACGGTGACCTCGGCGGGAGCGGTCGTGAGGCCGTCGAGGCCGTCGCGGAGGACCTGCACGGGCGCTCCGGTGCTGTGCGCGTCCAGCGCCTCGCGCGAGGCCCAGCGCTCGACGATGAGGAACGAGCCGTCGTCGGCGAGGTGCGGGTCGTACTGGAGGCATCCGTCTTCTGCCCGGATGCCGGCGAGTGCCGCCCGCACCGCGGCCGACGCCTGCTCGATCGACTCGGGAGCGGGGTGCAGCCGTGCGACGACCGTGACCGCTGTGCTCATGCTTCGTTCCCCCAGATCATCGTGGCGAAGGTCTCGACGTGCTCGAGCTTCTTGCGCTGCTGCTCGATGGTGAGCGCGGCCGGCAGGTAGTGCGCCTGCTGGAAGCCCTTCTGCGGAAGCAGCCCGATGCGATCGTAGTCGTGCACCTCGACGACGTCCTCGATGCGGCGCACGACCGTGTCGACGTCCTCGAGCTCGGCGACCGTCGCGTCGACGACGCCGATGCCGACCTGCTTGCCCTCGGGCATGTGCCGGGGCAGGTCCTGCGCGACCGCTGCCTCGTTGTGGAACGGCACCGTGAACTTGTCGTAGTCGGTGCCGAACAGGCGCTGCACGCGGTCGACGTCGACCGTGCCGTCGAGGTCGTCGCCCCAGCCGACGGTGAGGCCGACCTTCTGGTCCTCCTCGCGCTCGAGGCCCGCCACGACCGCCTGGTCGATGCTCACGGCCTCGTCGAAGGTGAGGAGCGGGCTGCCGCCGCCCACCAGGTATGCGGAGTAGTCGGGGTTGTCGAGCTGCACGAACTTCACGCCGATCTCGAACAGGTGCTCGATCTCGTCGTGCAACAGCTCGGCGATCGCGTCGCCGAGGGCCGCGGCACCCGGGTAGGCGCGCACGGTCTTCTGCTCGTCGTAGCACTGGGCCGCGAGGTGCGCGGCCGAGGGGAGCTTCACCTTCGCCGGGAATCCGGTCTGCTCGAGCAGGAACGTGGCGTCGTCGCTCGCGATCGGCTTCTTCAGCTTGAGCGGTGCCTCGACCACCCAGGTGCCGAACCCGCCCGGGCCCATGCGGTCGGGGTCGCGCGTGAAGCCGGCCACCGAGTGCAGCACGGGGCTGCGGTAGTCGCCGTTGCGGAACCCGCCGTCGGTGAGGCACGAGAGGGTGAGGTGGCGCTGGGCCTTCACCCAGGCGATGATCGCCTCGTCCTCCGCCTGACGCAGCTCGTCGGCGGTGATCTCGCCCGCCCGCGCCGCCTTGCGGGCCAGCTGCAGGTCGTTCGGGCGGATGTCGTCGCCGTGGTTGTCGATCCGGTACGTGTAGTAGTTCGCCATCGTCGGCGCCTCTCTCAGTCGGTGCCGGCGGCGGGCTTCTTCGCGCCCGCCCACTCGGCGAAGTCGGTGTCGTATCCGAGCTCGGTCAGGATGGCCTGCGCGAGCTGCTCGTCCTCCTGCGGCGTGCCGCCCGAGACGCCCACGCCGCCGATGAACTCGCCGTCGCGCTTGAGGGTGACGCCGCCGCCGGTCGCGACGATGGGGAAGTGGCCCATCGTGGAGACCTGGCTGAAGAACGCCGGGTCGGAGTTCGACCAGGGCTTCAGCATGGCGCTCGGGCGCTGCATGACGGCCGACGTGTACGCCTTCGACAGCGCGATCATCGGGGTCATCGGGCGGGCGCCGTCGAAGCGGCGGATGCTCACGATGAACCCGCCCGAGTCGACGACCGCGATCGAGAGTCCCTTGCCCAGGCGCAGGGCCTCCCGCTCGGCGATCTCCATGATCGCCTCGGCGCCCTCCTGCATGACGTTGGCCATCAGGCCACCTCCTCCTTCTGACGCGCGAGCGCGTCGACGAGCTGCTTCACTGCGGTGTTGAACTTCTCGGGCGCCTCCCAGTACATGGAGTGCGGCGCGCCCGGCACGACCTCGAGCAGCGACCCGGGCACGAGCTCGTGCGCCGCGGTCACCGTCGCGGGGCTGATGACGGCGTCCTTCTCGCCGGCGAGGAACGCGACCGACAGGCCCGAGGCCGCGATGTCGGCGGGGGTCGGACCGTCGGTGGCGAGGTTGCGCAGGTCCTGCATGCGGGCCGTGTTGAAGGTGCCCTGCTGCGTGAACAGGAACGTCTTCGCCGGCTGCTCCGCGCGGAACGCCTTCGTGAGCAGCCGGTCGATGACCGGCAGCTTCTCGGCCTCGGCACGGTCGGCCTGCACGAGCGGCGTCACCTCGGGTGCGTCGATGCCGCCGAGCGAGTGGGCGAGGATGACGCCCCGGATGCGCTGGGGCACGCGCAGCGCCGCCTTCAGCGCGGCCGCCGCGCCGATCGACTGGCCCACGAGCACCGCGTCGGTGAGGTCGGCGTCCTCGAGCACGGCGACGATGTCGCCCGGGAAGTTCAGGCTGTCGTAGGTCTCGTCGGAGTCGGAGTTCCCGAACCCCCGCAGGTCGAGGGTCACGACCGTGTGCGCGTCGCGCAGGGCGACGACCTGCTGCCACCACGCCGCGTGGTGTCCGCCGGAACCGTGCACGAACACGATCGGCGAACCCTCGCCGTGCACCTGGTAGTAGATGGATGTGCCGTCGTTGTCGACTCTGGGCATGAGCGTCCTTGCTGTGCTGCGGGCGCGCGTGGGCGCACCCGTGTCGGGTGTGGTGGGTCGGGCCGGCTCTACGCGGGGCGCTTGCCGTGGAAGACGAGCTCGATCATCGTGTGGTCGGGGTCGTGGATGTAGCAGAACTTCGACTGGTTCTCGGGCCGCTCGACCTCGCGCGTGTGGCGGATGCCGAGGTTGTCGAGGTGGCCCAGGAAGCCCTCCCAGTCCTCGACCTCGACCGCGAAGTGGTACGGCGCCATGCGGTCCATCTCCTCGACCGGCGTGAAGTGCAGGTCGAACCGGCCCTTGGTCATGAGGACGACACGGGTGTTGGACTTCGGCATGACGCGCTTCAGGCCGAAGACCTTGGAGTACCACTCGACCGTGCGGTCGACGTTGGTCGTGGGGAAGTTCACGTGGTGGATGTACTTGGGCTCGATGCTGCGGCCCTGGTCGTCGAACTTCGGCTCGGGGAGCTGGAAGCCCTTCTCGACGTGCTTCGGAGCGGTGTCGGTGATGCTCATGATGCGAGTCCTTCCTGGTGGGTGGTGTCGCCGGGTGCGCCGACGACGGTGTTGGTGAGGGTGCCGATGCCGGAGATCTCGATGTCGATGACATCGCCCACGGACATCTGCGTGTTGCCGTCCGCCCCCATCCACAGCACGTCGCCGGGGTGGAGGGTGATCGTCTTCGTCATCTCGACGATGAAGTCGTACGGGTCGAAGATCATGTCGCCGGTCGCGAACGACGCCTCGACCGATCCGTTGCGGCGCACGGTCGTGGTCGAGCCGAGCGGGTCGACGTGGGTCTCGATCCACGGCCCCATGGGCTTGAACGTGTCGGAGTTCTTGGCCCGGTAGAAGGTGCGGTCGGCGTGCTGCCACTCGCGTGCGCTGACGTCGTTGCCGATCGTCCAGCCGAAGATCGCGTCCTCGGCCTGGGCGCGCGTCGCCCGGGTCAGGGTGCGCCCGATGACCGCGACCACCTCGGCCTCGGTCTCGAACCGCCCCTCGATGCCGACGTGCTTCACGATCGCGTCGCCGTGTGCGACGAGCGCGCTCTGCGCCCGGTACCCGACCTGCGGGCGGTCGCCCACCTGCACGGGGTCGTAGCCGAGGTCGGCGTGGTGCCGGTTGTGCGCCCGGTAGTTGAACCCGGCGGCGTAGAAGGTCGGCGGCACCACGGGCGGCAGCAGGCGAACCGAAGCGAGCGGATGCTGCGCTCCGCGCACGTGCGTGCGCCACGGGGCATCCGAGATCTCGACGACCTCGTCACCCTCGACGAGCGCGAAGGTCTCGCGCTCGTCGATCGCGCACCGTGCGTACCGCATGTGTTCGTCGACCTCCCGCTCAGCGCAGCTTGTGGCTGACGCGCTTGGTCTGGAGGTACGCCTGCACGCCCTCGGGGCCCGACTCGCGGCCGATGCCGCTCTCCTTGAACCCGCCCGACGGCGCCTCGGTGACCGAGCCGCCGCAGTGGTTGATGGAGAGGATGCCGGCCTCGAACCCGCGCGCGAGGATGTCCGCGGTCGACGCCGACTCGGTGAAGCCGTACGCGGCGAGGCCGAACGGCAGCGAGTTCGCGATGCGGATCGCTTCGTCGACGTCGGTGAACGTCGTGATCGGGGCGATGGGGCCGAACGGCTCCTCGCTCATGACCTCGGCGTCGAGCGGCACGTTCGTCAGCACCGTGGGTGCGTAGAACTGGCCGCGCTCGCCGAGGCGGGTGCCGCCGAAGGCGACCGTCGCGCCGTGCGCGACGGCGTCCTTGACGAGGTGGTCGGTCGACTCGACGCGCTTGGCGTTGATGAGCGAGCCCATCGTGGTCTCGGGGTCGAGCGGGTCGCCGACCACGAGCTCGGACGCGACGCGCACCATCTCGGCGATGAACGCCTCGGCGATCGACTCGTGCACGAAGATGCGGCTGGGGGAGGTGCAGACCTGCCCCGCGTTGGCCCACTTCGCTGCCGACGTGCGGCGTGCGGCCTGGATCGGGTCGGCGTCGGCCGCGATGATCACGGGGGCGTGGCCGCCGAGTTCCATGATGGTCGGCTTCATGAGGGCGCCCGCGCGTGCGTTGAGCTCCTTGCCGACGGGCACCGAGCCCGTGAACGCGATGAGTCGCGTCTGCGGGGCGTCGATGAGGCGCTCCGCGGTCTCGGCGCCGCGGCCGAAGACGAGGTTGAGCACGCCCTTGGGGAGCCCGGCGTCGTGGAAGACCTCGGCCAGGGCGCACGCGGTCGCGGGCACCTCCTGCGAGGCCTTGATGACCAGGGCGCAGCCGGCGGCGATGGCGGCCGACATCTTGCGCATGGGCGAGCCGGCCGGGAAGTTCCACGGCACGATCGCGCCGACGACGCCCACAGGCTCGTAGCGCACGGTCAGGTCGGTGTCGACGTCGGCGGGGATCACGCGGCCGTAGATGCGGCGCGTCTCCTGCGCGCACCACTCGAGCGTGCCCGAGACGCGGCGCACCTCGGTGACGGCGGCCTCGAGCGGCTTGCCCTGCTCGATGGCCATGAGCTCGCCGATGCGCTCGGCGCGCTCGCGCAGCAGCGTCACGGCCCTCATGAGGATGCGGCTCTTCTCGAACGGCGAGGTGTCGCGCCAGAGCGGGAAGGCCCGCTCGGCGGCGGCCAGCGCGTCGTCGATGTCGCTCGCCTCGGCGCGTGCGACGTGCCCGACGACCTCGTCGGTCGCGGGGTTCAGCACGTCGAAGCCGCGACCGGCGGCGCCCTCGCGCCACTCGCCGTCGATGTAGAGCCCGAGCCGGGCGGTCGAGTAGACCTCGGCGGCGTGGCTGCGGGTGGTGGGTTCGATGAGCGTCATGATCGGTCTCCTCGCGGGGTGGCGGGTTCGGGTGCGGAGGGCTCGTGGACGCCCTCCCGGCCGGGGAAGGTGCCGCGCTCGGCGTCGCGGTTGGTCTCGAGCACCCAGATGTGGTGCGGCGGGGTGGTCTCGTGCACGTTGGGGCCGTAGCTGTCGTCGACCCGATCCATGTCGGCGGCGTACTCGACGCGGCCGCCGGCGGGGCAGTGCACGAAGCGGAAGACGTTCGAGCCGACGGTGTGGCGACCGAGGCGGCGGGCCTCGCGCCAGCCCTTCTCGATCATGTGGTTGCCGCCCTCGATCACGTCGTCGAAGCCCGAGACCTCGTACGACGTGTGGTTCGTGCCGGCCCGGTCGGGGCGGTGGCAGAGCAGGAAGTTGTGCTGGTCGTCGTCGCCCTCGATCTGCATGAAGACGCCCATGGGCTTCACGATGTCGGTGGCGCGGAAGTTGAGGCGGTCGGTGTAGAAGTGCATCGCCTCCCAGCGCCCCTCCTTCGGGATGTTGAGCGCCACGTGGCAGATGCGGATCGGGCGGATCTGCGGGATCGCCTGGTGGGACTCGTTCCAGCGCTCCACGCGACCGCGGCTGTTGTACCTGCGCACGTCGAAGTCGAGGTGCTCCGGCTCGGTGACGGCGAGCCCGACGCCGTAGCCGGTCTCGTCGACCGTGTGGGCCACGCCGTCGGCGTCGACCGAAACCTCGCGGTCGGAGCGGAGGCCCTCGACGAGCGCGTCGAGCGCCTCCTGCGAGTCGACGCCCCAGACCACCTCGCGGATGCCCGGGTTGCCCGGCTCGACCGAGGCGGGCAGGCCGGGGTCGCCGATGGGCCGCAGCACCACGGTCTGCCCGACCTGCGTCGTGAGCACGGCGCGCTCGGGCGCGTGCTCGCGCAGCGTCAGGCCGAAGTCGCTGAAGAAGCGCACGCACTCGTCGATGTCGTCGACGCCGTACGTGACGGACTCGATGCGCTCGATCGCCATTGCAGTGGGCCCTTTCAGCGGGTGGGGAGCGAGAGGTCGGCGTCGGCCACCGCGGTGAGGCGGTCGCGGAGGGCCGTGAGGGTGCGGGTCGCGCGGGCGAGCGCGTCGGGGTCGCCGTCCCAGGCATCGGCGAGCACGGCGGCCCAGCCCGAGCGGAGCGAGGCGAGGGTGTCGTCCGCGGCCCGGGTCGAGAAGATGCGCACGACGCGGCGGTCGTGCTCGTCGGGCACCGACTCCACGAAGCCGCGCTCGCGCAGTTCCTTGAGTGCGGTGCTGACGTTCGCCCGCTGGAGCCCGGTGCGGGTGGCGATCTGCGAGGGGGTGCTGCCGGGCGCGCCGTGCACGCAACTCATGATGTGGCTGAGGTTCTGCGTGAGCGGGGCATCCGTGCCGGTCGCCGCACTGCGCACGCGCATCTCGCGGACGATGTCGTTGGCGACCGCCGCGAGTTCGACGAACGTCGCGTCGACGTCGGTGTCGTCCATGTGGCCTCCTCGCCGAAGTGGTTATCGATTCATAATCGTATGTCGCCCCGCCGACCTCGGCAAGGGGAGCGTGCGCGACCGGCGTCGGCATTGCTTGCGACTCGTGCACGGCTGCAGGCCCGAGACTGGGACGGACTGCAACGCCCGAAGGAGAGCTGTGCCCGCACCAACGCCCCGCCCCGACGTGATCGTGATCCTCGCCGACGACCTCGGGTTCTCCGACCTCGCGTCGTACGGCGGCGAGATCCCGACGCCGAACCTCGACCGACTCGCGGCGCGGGGCGCGCGCCTGTCGAGCTTCACCACGACGCCGCGGTGCAGCCCCACGCGCGCCTCCCTGCTCACCGGCCGCCACTCGCACGAGGTCGGCATCGGCGTGCTCACGCGCACGGTCGGCTACCGCGGGTCGCTCGACCCGGAGGTGCCGACCGTCGCCGGACTGCTCGCCGACGCCGGCTACCTGACGAGCCTCACCGGCAAGTGGCACCTCTCGGCAGACGTGCGCGAGCCGAACGAGACCTGGCCGACCCGGCGCGGCTTCGAGGACTTCTTCGGCATCATGGGCGGCGGCACCAGCTACTTCAACCCGAAGGCGTTCTACCGCGGCGAGGAGCCCGTCGACGTTCCGGCCGACGACGCCTTCCACCTCACCGACGCGCTCACCGACCACGCGCTGGAGGTCGTCGACCGGGCCGCGCGCGAAGAGCGCCCGTACTTCCTGTACCTCGCGTACACCGCACCGCACTGGCCGCTGCAGGCGCGCGAGGACGACATCGCGCCGCACCGGGGCCGCTATGCCGAGGGGTGGGATGCCGCGCGCGAGGCCCGCGAGCGCCGCCAGGCCGAGCTCGGGCTGTTCCCCGCCCCGTTCCCCGCGTCGCCGCGCGACCCCGAAGAGCCGGCGTGGGAGGACGCCGCCGACCGCGACTGGCAGCAGCGCCGCATGGAGGTCTTCGCCGCACAGGTCACCGCGCTCGATCGCGGGGTCGGGCGCCTCCTCGACGACCTCGAGGCGCGCGGCCGGCTCGACGACACGCTCGTGCTCTTCCTCTCCGACAACGGGGCCGAGGCCGAGGAGCTCCGCGTCGGGCGCTTCCTCTCGCCGCACGTCACGCCCGCGACCACGCGCGACGGCCGCGACGTCGCGATCGGCAACGACCCGTCGATCGAGCCCGGCCGCGAGGACACCTTCACGAGCTACGGCCGCCCTTGGGCGAACCTGTCGAACACGCCCTTCCGCCGCTACAAGAAGTGGGTGCACGAGGGCGGCATCGCGGCCCCGCTCATCGCGTCCTGGCCGGCGGGCGGCATCCCGCAGGGCTCACTCGTGCACGCGCCCGCCCACGTGACCGACCTGCTGCCGACGATCGCGGCGGCGACGGGCACGGATGCCCCCTCCGGCATCGCGGGCACGGACGTGCTCGACGTGCTGCGCGGCGGCGAGGCATCCGACCGCCCCCTCTACTGGGAGCACGTCGGCAACGCCGCGATCCGCGTCGGCCGGTACAAGCTCGCCCGCGAGTTCGGCGCGCCGTGGGAGCTCTACGACCTCGAGGTCGACCGCGCAGAGCTGCACGACCTCGCCGCGGAGCATCCGGAGCTCGTGGAGTCCCTCGCCGCGCAGTGGCAGGAGTGGGCCGACGCGCACGGGGTCATCCCGTTCGCGGAGCTGCAGGACCTCTACGAGGCGCGCGGCCTGCCCAGGTGGCAGGCACAGAGCTGATCGGATGCCGGTGCGCCGGTGTGCCGCACCCGTCGGGCCGGCCACCGGTGCAGACGCGAGGGCGCCCGTGCCGACTCGACACGGGCGCCCTCGCTGCAGTCAGGCGAGCTGCGTCTCGGCCTCGTGGATCTGCCGGAACGCCTCGCGCCTGGCCCGCCGCTCCTCGCGACCCTCCGGCTTCGCCGCCGGGCTCGCTCCGAGGAGCTTGCGCGTGTAGGGGTGCTGCGGATTCGTGAACAGTTCCTCGGCCTCGCCGATCTCGACGAGGTGCCCGCGCTGCATGACCGCGATGCGGTCGGAGATGTGACGGACGATGCCGAGGTCGTGCGCGATGAACAGGTAGCTCACGCCCGTGATCGCCTGCAGGTCGGCCAGCAGGTTGATGATCTGGCCCTGCGTGGAGAGGTCGAGCGCGCTCACCGCCTCGTCGCAGACGACCAGCTTCGGCTCGAGCACGAGCGCGCGGGCGATCGCGACGCGCTGCTGCTGGCCCCCGACAGCTCGGCCGGGAACCGGTGCATGTGGTCGGTCGACAGGCCCACCTGGTCGAACGCCTGCTCAGCGCGCGCGCGGCGCTCGCCGGGGTCGGTCACGCCGTGCGTGCGCAGCGTGTCGTCGACGCACCGCCCCACCACGTGGCGCGGGTTCAGCGACGAGTTCGGGTCCTGGAAGATCGCCTGCACGTCGCGCCGGTACGACAGCGGCGTGCGGCGGCCCAGCGTCGTCACCTCGGTGCCCTGGAACCGGATCGACCCGGCGGCCGCGTCGTTCAGGCGCAGGATCGCGCGGCCGGTCGTGCTCTTGCCCGAGCCCGACTCGCCGACGAGGCCCAGCGTCTCGCCCGGGTGGATCTCGAAGCTCACGCCGTCGATCGCGCGCGAGACCTTGCGGCGCCACGGCACCGCACCGGCGGACTCGTACTCGACCGCGAGGTCCTCCACGACGAGCAGGGGCTCGTCCGTGCGGGACGCCTCGGTCGCATCCGAGGTGTTCGGGGTGGTCGTGGTCATCGGGGCACCGCCTCGAGGGTCAGCTCGTCGGCCCGCACGCAGCGCACCTGGTCGACGATGGGGACGGGGGCCGACGTGCACGCCTCGGTCGCGAACGCGCAGCGGTTGGCGAAGTGGCATCCGACCGGCCACTCACCGGCGAGCGGCACGCGGCCGGAGATCGTCGGGAGACGGTCGACCTGCGCGTCGGACGCGGGGTTCGCGGCCAGCAGCGCCGACGTGTACGGGTGACGCGGCGCGTGGAACAGGTCGGTCGTGGTGCCGACCTCGACGATCTCGCCCGCGTACATGATGGCTGCCCGGTCGCACGTCTCGGCGACGACGCCGAGGTCGTGCGTGATGAGCAGCACGCCCATGCCGTACTCGTCGCGGAGGTCGAGGATCAGGTCGAGCACCTGCGCCTGCGTGGTCACGTCGAGCGCCGAGGTCGCCTCGTCGGCGATGAGCAGCTTCGGGTCGGCGGCCAGCGCCATCGCGATCGCGACGCGCTGGGCCATGCCGCCCGAGAACTGGTGCGGGTAGTGGTCGAGACGGCTGCGCGCCTCGGTCACGCCCACCCGGTCGAGCAGCTCGACCGCGCGCTCCTTCGCCTGGGCGACCGACATGCCCTTGTGCTCGCGCAGCGGCTCGATGAGCTGCTTGCCCACGGTGTGCACGGGCGAGAGGGCCGACAGCGGGTCCTGGAAGACCACGCCGATGCCCGCGCCGCGCACCGCGCGCAGCGCCTTCTGGGACTGGAACGCGATCTGGTCACCGTCGAACATGATGGAGCCGGCCGACAGGCGCGTCCGCGGCGGGAGCAGCCCCATGACCGCCTTCGCGAACATCGACTTGCCCGACCCGGACTCGCCGAGCAGGCCCACGATCTCGCCGGGCTCGATCGACAGGTTGGCACCCGAGACGAGCGGCACGACGTCGCCCTCGGGGCGCTCGAGCGAGACCGACAGGCCGCGCACGTCGAGCACCGCCCCCTCGACCGGGTCGGGGAGCGTCTCGGTCGCACCGGTTGGCGTGCGGATCTCGTCGGCGCGCGAGTCCCACGGGCTCGTCGCGTCGGGCGCGGCCGCCGCGGCATCCTGGGCCCCCATCGAGTAGGTCTGGCCGGGAAGCGTGGCCGCCGACGCGGTCGGGGCGTTGCTCATGCCGGGCAGTTCGGCCGTCGTCAGCTTCTTGCGCGGCGACTTGCGCACGCCGCCCGTGATGGCGTCGTTCAGTCCATCGCCGAAGAGGTTGAACGCGAGCACCGTGATGATGATCGCGATGCCCGGAGCGAACGCGAGGAAGGGCTGCTGCGCCTGGTGCTCGACCGCGCCGCTCAGCATGCCACCCCAGGTGGGGGTGTCGCGGTCGAGGCCGACGCCGAGGAAGCTGAGGCCCGACTCGATCATGATCGCCGAGCCGAAGAACACGGCGGCCTGGATGATGATCGGGCCGACCAGGTTCGGCAGCACCTGCCGGAAGATGATCACGCGCTCCTTCATGCCGACCACGTGCGCCGACTCGACGTAGAGCTTGTGGCGCTCGGTCAGCGTGACCGCACGGGTCAGCCTCGCGAAGCCCATCGTGAAGATGAGGCCGATGGCGAACATCAGCGTCCAGAGGCTGCGGCCGAGGATCGCGATGACCGCGAGGGCCACGAGGATGCCCGGGAGCGCCTGCGCCACGTCGACGAGCCGCGAGCCCAGGCGATCGGTCCAGCCGCCGCGGTAGCCGAGCAGCAGGCCGATCGGCACGCCGAGCATGGCGGCGATGAGCACCGAGCCGAGTGCGACCACGAGCGCCACGCGGGTGCCGTAGAGCAGCCGGCTGAGCTCGTCCTGGCCGAGGTCGTTGGTGCCGAGCCAATGCGCCGAGGTCGGGCCCGACAGCAGGGTCGAGTAGTCCGACTGGTTCGGGTCGTACGGCGCGATCAGCGGGGCGAAGATCGCCACCAGCGCGAGGAACACGATCACGAAGAACGCGGTCACGGTCAGCGGCTGGCGACGCACGCGGTCGAAGATGCGCTTCGCGCTCGACGGGGACTTCGTCCCCTTCTCCGGCTTCGGTGCGCGGGCGAGGTTGATGCTGTAGGTGTCGGTCATTCGGGGCGCGCCTTCGGGTTGAGCAGGCCGTAGCAGATGTCGAGGACGAGGTTCACCGCGATCACGATCACCGCGATCATGAGCACGCCGCCCTGCACGACCGGGAAGTCCTTGCCGATGACGCTGCGGAGCATGAGGTCGCCGATGCCGGGGAAGGCGAACACCTGGCCGACGACGAAGCTCGCGCCGATCAGGATGCTCACCGTGAGGCCGGTCGAGGCGAGCACGGGGATGAGCGCGTTCTTCAGGCCGTACCGGAAGATCACGCGGCGGCGCGACATGCCGGTCGCGGTGAGGGTGTCCACCCAGCGCGCCGAGAGCGTCTCCGCCATCGACGTGCGCATGGAGCGCGCGATGAGCGCGGCCGAGCCGACGCCGAGCGCGATGGACGGCAGGATGAGCCCCTGCGCCCACCGGAGCGGATCGACCTCGATCGGGGTGTAGGCGAGCACCGGCACCCACCCGAGCTGCACCGAGAAGACGAGCAGCAGGATGATGCCGAGCCAGAACTCGGGGATCGCGACCGTGATCGCGGTGATGGTCGTCGTCACCCGGTCGGTGGTCGAGCCGGGTCGGGTGCCGCCGAGCAGGCCGAGCGTGAGCCCGATCAGCACGGCGACCACGAGGCCGCCGAAGACGAGCGACAGCGTCGCCGGCATGCGCTCGAGGAGCATGTCGGTGACCGGTCGGCCGACGGCGTACGAGTTGCCGAGGTCGCCCTGGATGGCGGAGCCGAACCACGTGAACAGCCGGGTGAAGAACGGCTGGTCGAGGCCGAGCTGCGCCTCGACGGCGGCGACCCGCTCGGGGTTCGCCGACGTGCCGAGGATGGCCGCTGCGGGGCTTCCGGGCACCAGGTAGGTCATGAGGAACACGACCAGGGCGACCAGGATGAGCTGGGGGACCGCAAGGGCGAGGCGGAAGGAGATGAGCTTGCCCATCAGTCCTCCCACCTCGCCGTGTACTGCATGTGTATCACTGGTATCCGTGTGTCGAATCAGCCCGCGGGAGTGATCTCACGAAGGTTGAGGTTGTTCGCCTCGAACGGGTACGCCGGGGCGTTCACGTTCGTGACGGTGTCGGAGTTGTACGCGATGACCTCGAAGCCGCGAGCGTGAGCGCAGGTGAGCGCCTCGTCCGCGATGATCTTCGTGACCTCGGCCCACAGCTCGTCGGCTTCCTCGGAGTCGCCGGCCGCGATGGCCGCGTCGGCGGCCGACTTCAGCTCGTCGCTCTCGACGCCGGACGGGTTGCCGCCGGCATCCGCTGCGAACCATGCGCTGTACCACTCGAACGGGGTGAGCTCGTCGTTCGAGCCCAGGCCGATCGGGTAGGTGCCGCTGTTCCAGCCCTGGAACCACTCGGGCGGGGGAACCGTCGAGACCGAGATGCCGAAGCCCTCGAGCTGGCTCGCCTGGTCCATGTAGATGGTCGACTGCGTCGTGGTGAACGGCGCGGCGATCATCTCACCGTCGATGGTCGGGCTGCCGGCCGAGCTCCAGAGCGAGTTCGCCTCGTCGACGTCGGTCGGGTACCCGGTGATGTCGGGGTTGTAGCCCTGCGTGCCCTCGAGGAAGTGCTGCGTCGCAGCCTCGCCGCCGTTCACGTCGACCATCTGCTGCACGTCGAACGTGTAGCAGATCGCCTGGCGCACCTCGACGTCCTCGAACAGGCCGCCGGGGCCACGGTCGAAGAACATCACGTTGTTGCGGATGGCGGGGTACTCGAACGTCTCGACCGTGGTGCCGTCGTAACGGGGGAGCACCTCCTCCTCGGTGTCGGTCACGTCGATCTCGCCGTTCACGACGGCTGCGGCCGCGGCCTCGTCGTCGGGGATGGCGTAGAGCTCGATGTTCTCGAACCCGGGGGCGTCGCCCCAGTAGTCGTCGAACTGGGTGAAGCTCATGACGGTGCCGGCGGTGGAGCCCTCGGCGTCGTACGCCCAGGGTGCGGTGCCGATCGGGTCGGTCGCGATGCTGCCGTCCTCGATCGCGGCCGGGCTGCCGATGGGCAGCACGCGCGTCGAGAGCGTCACCGGCATCGACGGGGTCGGGCCCGCGAAGTTCAGCACGACCGTGTTCTCGTCGGGGGTGTCGACCGAGTCGATGACCGCGAGCTGCGCACCGAACGGACCGGGGGTGTTCTTGACGGTGTCGATGTTCACCGCCACAGCCTCCGAGTCGAACGGCTCCCCGTCGTGGAAGACGACGCCCTCGCGGAGGTTCAGGGTGAGCGACGTGGAGTCGTCGCTCAGCTCCCAGCTCTCCGCGAGACCCGGGGCGAGCTCGCCCGCGTCGTCTCGGGTGATGAGGTTCTCGTAGACGATCCGCATGGGACCGCCCTCGAACTCGTACCCGGGGGTCCAGGTCTCGGGGAATGCGCCGAAGTTCAGGCGCAGTGTGCCGGATGCCTCTGCTGCGGTCTCTTCCGGGGTCTCATCGGTCGACGTGCAACCGGTGAGGAGGAGTGCGGCGATTCCCAGCGGGACCGCCGCCCTCAGTGCGATGGACTTCATGATGCTCTGACGCCTCCTTGCGTAGTGACCCGTTCTCACGCGGGTCGAGCGTGTTCATGCGATGCGCCCTGCGGGTTGGTCGGGCTCACCGGTGGTGCTGTGCCCACACGCTACGTATCTGCGCCGATGCCAGATATACCCAGAGCCGCAAGCTAATGGTGCAAGCTCGTGCGGCTGCCTCCATCCTCGCATCGGCGGCCGTGCACGACCGACCGCCCGTGGATGCTCGGGCTACGCTGGTCACCGGTGCCGGCGCCGTCCACGTCGGCGTGGAGGAGGCAGCACATGGACCGCCTGGTCGTCATGCGCACGTTCGTCACCGTCGCGCGGTCGTCGAGCTTCAGCGGCGCCGCGCGCGAGCTCAGCATCTCGGGCTCGCTCGTCTCGCGCCACGTCGCCGACCTCGAGAAGCAGGTCGGCGTCCGTCTCGTGAACCGCACGGCACGCTCGGTGAGCCTGACCGAGGCCGGCCAGCAGTACGCCGAGTTCGCCGAGCGCATCCTCGACGAGATCGACGACGAGGACCACAAGCTCTCGCATTCGCAGGATGCCCCGGAGGGGCCGATCTCCGTGATCTGCCCGAAGTGGATCGGCACGCTCGACCTCGGCACCGCGATCGCGGCGTTCGTGCGGGAGCATCCGAAGATCCACGTGAAGTTCGAGCTGGGCGGCATGTCCGACCGCAACTACGACTTCCTCGACCGCGGCTACGACGTGGCGTTCCACACGCGCGACCTGCGCGACTCGAACGTGCTGATCCGCCGCGTCTCCGAGCTGCCGTTCCTGCTCGTGGCGTCGGAGGACTACGTACGGAGGAAGGGCCGGCCCGCGACGGTCGCCGACCTCGCGGAATTCGACTGCATCCTGCATCCGAACGACCCGGTCTGGCGCCTGGGCTCCGGCTCGGAGACCATCCACCACAAGGTGCAGAACCCGGCGGTGGTCGCGAACTCGTACCTCGTGATCGAGAAGCTCGTCGAGGCGGGGTGCGGCATCGCGCTCATCCCGCGGCGACCCGCGGTGCAGCGCCTCGAGGAGGGGTCGCTCGTCGAGCTGCTGCCCGAGCACGCTCCGCCGGCGCGGTCGCTCTACGCCGTGCACGGCCCGGGCGGTCGCACGCCCGAGCGGGTCAAGGTGTTCCTCGACTTCATGACGGACTGGTTCCGCAGGCAGCCCGCCGACGCCTGAGCGACGGCGGGCGGATGCACCGGGGTCACGCCTCCGCGGGCGCGACCTTCGCGTAGCCGCGCACGTCGGGGAACGGCGGGGTGCGGTCGGCCTGCAGGTCGACCTGGAACGTGTTGAGGCACATCGACAGCATCGTGAAGTTGCCGAGCAGGCCGATAGCGTCGACGAGCTGCTGGTCGGTGAACAGCTCCTTCAGGCGCGCGAAGGTGGCGTCGGAGACGAAGTGGGTCGTGAGCAGCTCGACGGCGAAGTCGTGGAACGCGGCCAGCTCGGCGTCGTCGCCGAAGTCGGGCTCGCCCCAGTTCGCGAGCGCCTCGATCGCCTCGGCCGGCACGCCGGTCTCGATGGCCTTGTCGACGTGCGCGTTCCAGGAGAACTGGGCGTCGAAGTAGCGGGCGGCGACGAGCAGGCTGTACTCGCGGATGCGCTCGGGCATGCTGCAGTCGAAGCGCACGAACGCGCCGAGCGACTCGGTGCGGTCGCAGAGCTCCGGGCTGTGCAGCCAGACCTTGAACGGGCCGCCGATCTTGCCGCGCTTGGCGATGATGCGGTCGGCGAGCTCGCGCTGCCGGTCGGTCATGTCGTCGTAGGGCGTGACGTCGAGTCGCATGGGTCCTCCTGGGTGGCGCGTGGGCGCGTCGATGCGCTGGTGATGGGGCCGAGCGTAGGCGGCGCGACCGCTCGCGGGGAGGGCGCGGGCGGCAACCTCAGCGTGCATCGCACGAACCGTGCGCGCGCGTAGCGTGATCTGGTGCCCCACCTGATCTCCGCGTTCACCGCCGAGCTGCGCTCCGACTCGTCGGCCGTCGCCGCCCCCGAGCCGCGCCTGTCGTGGACGGTCGCGGCCGGCACCCCCGGCTGGCTCCAGGCGTGGGCCGAGCTGCGCCGCGGTGACGAGGTGCACCGCATCGACGGTCGGGACAGCGTGCTGGTCGACTGGCCCTTCGCACCGCTCGCCCCCGGCGAGCACGCCGAGGTGTCGGTGCGGGCGGCGTCGACGGCAGGCGCCGTGACCGACTGGAGCGCCCCGCTCGACGTGTGGGCGGCCTTCCCCGACGCCTGGGTGGCCCGGCCGATCGCGCTGCCCGACCCCGCCCGGCCGGGCGAGCCGTCGCTGCTGCGCCGGGAGTTCGTCGTCGACGGCAGGCTCGTGCGCGCGACGCTGTATTGGACCGCGCTCGGTGTGGTGGACGTCGCCCTCAACGGCGCCGAGGTGGGCGACGCGGTGCTCACCCCCGGCTGGACGAGCTATCGCGATCGAGTGGTGCACGAGACGGCGGATGTCACGAGCGACGTTCGATCCGGTGCCAACGCCCTCGGCGCGATGCTCGGCGGCGGCTGGTTCACCGAGGAGTACCACGTGCTCACCGCGCCGAAGCGCTTCCACGGCGACCAGCCGCGCTTCGCCGCGCAGCTCGAGCTCGAGTACCGCGACGGGCGCCGCGAGGTGATCGCGACCGACGAACGCTGGCGTGCGAGCCGCGGACCGGTCGTGTCGAGCAGCCTGTACGACGGCGAGCAGGTCGATGCGCGGCGCCTCCCCACCGACTGGGACCTGCCGGGCTTCGACGACTCCGCCTGGCCCGCAGCGGTCGTGACCGACGACTCGCTCGCCGGCGTCGAGGCGCGCATGGCGCCGCCGGTGCGACGCATCGAGACCCGCGCGCCCGTCGCGGTCACGCGCACGCCGAGCGGCCGCATCCTGCTCGACTTCGGCCAGAACCTCGTCGGCCGCCTGCGCCTGCGCGTCACCGGCCCCGAGGGCACGACCATCACCGCCCGCCACGCCGAGGTGCTCGACGACGGCGAGCTCGCGCTGCGCCCGTTGCGACGGGCGAAGGCGACCGACTCGTTCACGCTCGCCGGCACCGGCGAGGAGGTCTTCGAGCCGCGGTTCACGTTCCACGGCTTCCGCTATGCCGACCTCGACGGCTGGCCGGGCGAGTTCGACGAGACGGCCGTCGAGGCGGTCGTGCTCGGCAGCGACCTGCGCCGCACCGGGTGGTTCGAGAGCTCGGATGCCACGCTCGACCGGTTCCACGAGAACGTCGTCTGGACGGTGCGCGGCAACTACCTCGCCGTGCCGCAGGACTGCCCGCAGCGCGACGAGCGCCTCGGCTGGACCGGCGACACCCAGCTGTTCGCGCCCACCGCGGCGTTCCTCGTCGACTGCCATGCGTTCCTGCGCTCCTGGCTGCGCGACCTCGCGATCGAGCAGCGCCGCCTCGGCGGGCTCGTGCCCCTGTTCGCGCCCGACGTCGTGCCCGGGTTCTCCGACCGCGGGCCAGTCGCCGCGTGGGGCGACGCCATCACGATCGTGCCGCGCGTGCTCGCCGACGCCTCGGGCGACCCGACGATCCTCTCCGAGTTCTACCCGGGCATGCGCGCCTGGCTCGACCTCGTGCTCGGCCGGCGCGACGACGAGGGGCTCTGGACGAGCGGCCGCCAGCTCGCCGACTGGCTCGACCCGAACGCCCCGCCCAACGCCCCGTCGCGCGGCCGCACCGACACCGACATCGTGGCGACGGCCTACCTCGCGCGCACCGCGCAGCTCACCGCCGAGATCGCGGCGGCGCTGGGCGAGATCGACGACGCGACCCGGTTCGCCGACGCGGCTGCCGCTGCCCGCCGGGCGTTCGTCGACGCGTTCGTCTCGCCGTCGGGCCGCATGATGTGCGACACCCAGACCGCGTACGCGCTCGCGATCGCCTTCGACCTCGTCGACGACCCCGCGCTCCGCCGGCGCGTCGGCGACCGGCTCGCGCACGTCGTGCGCCGCGACGGCTACCGCATCGCCACCGGCCTCGTCGGCACGTCGGTCATCGCCCAGGCGCTCGCCGCGGCCGGGCACGTCGACGCCGCCGAGCGCCTGCTGTTCCAGACCGAGGCGCCGTCGTGGCTGTACCCCGTCACCGTCGGCGCGACCACGGTGTGGGAGCGGTGGGACGGCCTGCGCCAGGACGGCACGCTGAACCCCGGCGCCATGGTGAGCTTCAACCACGTCGCCCTCGGCTCGGTCGCCGACTGGCTGCACACCGCGGTGGCCGGGCTCGCGCCCGACGCTCCGGGCTACCGTCGCATCCGCATCGCCCCGCACCCCCTCACCCGGCTGGTGCACGCGAACGCCAGCCACCTCACGCCGTACGGACCGGCCGCGTCGGGCTGGGAGCGCATCGGCGACCGCGTGCGAGTGTTCGCCGAGGTGCCTGCGAACACCACTGCCGTGGTCGAACTTCCCGACGGCGCCCGGCACGAGGTCGGCTCGGGCAGCCACGAGTGGTGGTGCGAGACGGATGCCGCCCAGGCCGCGCCGACCGTCGACCTCGACGGGTCGCTGGCCGACCTCGCCGACGCACCCGAGGCGTACCGCGCGTTCCACGCCACGTTGGCCGAACGACCGAACCGGTTCCTCGCGAACGCGGTGCGGGCGAACGCCCTGTACACGCCCGGCCGCAGCATCCGCGACGCCCTGATCTTCGCCGACGAGGCGACCCTCGCCGCAGTGTCCGATGCGCTGCGCGACGCCCAGACCGACCCCGCACCACAGCCCCACCCAGGAGGACCCCGATGACCACGATCCGCATCTTCTCCGAGATCGAGGTGCTCGACCGCGGCGGCGCGGTCAGGACCTGGCCGCTCATCACGAAGGACACCGCCGGCGGCGACAACGACGTGACGACCGGCATCAGCGTGTACCCGGTGGGCGCGGGCGCGCCGCTGCACTCGCACAACTGCGGCGAGCAGGTGCTGATCCTCGACGGGCAGGGCTTCGTCGAGGTGCACGACCCCGAGGAGGGGCTGATCCGTCGCGACCTCGTGAAGGACGACACCGCGTACGTGCCCGCCGACGTGTTCCACCGCTACCAGAACACGGGCGACGTGCCGATGCGCATCCTCTGGATCTACCCGGGTGCCTACGTCACCCGCACCTTCGCCGACACCGGCAAGACCGTCGAGCACCTCACCGCGGAAGACCAGATGGGCGGCCGCTGACCGTAGCGAACACGCAGTCGTCCCCCGGAGCCTCGCGGCTGCCGGGGGACGACTGTTTCAGGGGAACGCGCGCACCTGGCCGCGCGGGTCGTGCGCTCAGGGGGTGAGCACGACCTTGCCGCCCGGATGGCCGGATGCGACGAGCCGGAGCGCGTCCTGGGCCTCGACGAGCGGGTAGGTGGCCGCGACCGGGAGCGTGATCGCTCCCTCGGCGGCGAGCCCGAGGATCACGGCGCGCAGGGGGCCGCGTCGGGCGATGGACTCGGGGCGCATGCCGGCGGAGATGTGCACGCCGGCCTCCTGCGCCGGCTTGCCGGGTGCGAGGGTCGCGATGCGGGCGGGGTCGCCCACCAGGGCGAGCGAGACCTCGAGCGCCTCGGCCGTGCCCGCCGCGTCGACCGCGGCGTCGACGCCGCCCGGGGCGAGGGCGGTCACGCGATCGGCGAGCCCGTCGCCGTAGACCACGGGCTCCGCGCCGAACGAGGCGACCTTGTCGCGGTTCGCCTCCGACGCGGTGCCGATCACGCGCACGCCGGCGCGGCGCGCGAGCTGCACGACGAGCACGCCCACCGAGCCGGAGGCGCCGTGCACGAGCAGGGTCTCGTCCGCGCTCGCGCCCGAGAGCTCGAGCAGCTCGGCGGCGACGACGCCGACGTGCAGCAGGCCCGCGGCGGTGGTGTCGTCGACCGAGTCGGGCAGGGCGAACACGTCCTTCGCGGCGACCGTGACCTCGTCGGCGAAGGCGCCCGAGATCTTGAACGCCACGACGCGGTCGCCGACCGACACCGGTCCGGTCGCGATCTCGGTGTCAGGCCCGATCGCCGCCACCGCGCCTGCCGCTTCCTGGCCGACCGGGAGCGGGAGCTTCGACGGGTCGGCGTTCCAGCCGCCCGCGAGGGACTTCGCGTCCGACGGGTTCACGCCCACCGCGGTCAGGCGAATGGCGACCTCGCCGGTCGCGGGGGTCGCGACCTCGGCCGGGACGAACTCGAGCGCGTCGATGCCGCCGTACTCGGGCAGCTGCCAGCGCTGCGCCATTTCAGCCCACCTCCGGCACGGTGACGCCGAGCGAGCCGGCGACCTCGACGAGCTCGGTCCAGAGCTTGTCGCCGACGGGGATGCCGTCGGCCGAACGGCCCGCGGCCGTGGCCGCGCTCCGCTCGCCGGGGACGAGGATGCGCTCGACGCCGTCTGCCTTCGGCAGGTCGTGGATCGTGTCGACGGTCGCGTCGACGCCCTCGGCGAACGCCTCGGCGCCGCCGAACGCGGCGGGGTCGAGCACGATGAGCGTGGCGTTCTGACGGTGCTTCTTCTGCCCGCCGTGGTACGGCGTGAGGATCGGCGCGGCGACGAGCACGCTCGTCAGCAGCTCGAACATGAGCGACAGCCCGGATCCCTTGGCGCCGCCGAGCGGCGTCGGCACCTTGGCGAGCTCGGGATCGGTCGTGGGCGTGCCGTCCGCGGTGGTGGCGGAGCCCTCGGGCAGCGGCGTGCCGGTGCGCTTCGCCTGGGCGATCTTGCCCATCGCGATGAGCGAGCTCGCCATGTCGAGCACGACCGGCGGCTTGGCACCGGTGCCCGGCACGGCGATCGCGAGCGGGCTGGTCGCGACGGATGCGCCGACGGCGCCCTCGTACGACATCATCGGCGACCCGGCGGCGATGCCGACGCCCACGAGCCCCTGCTCGGCGACGAGGGAGACGTAGTAGCCGATGGCACCGGTGTGCACGGTGTTGCGCACCGACACGACCGCGGCGCCCTGGGTCTTCGCCTTGGCGACGGCGATCTCGACGGCTCGCGTGAGGGCCACGGGGCCCGGTGCGAAGTCGGCGTCGATCACCGAGACCGCGGGCGCGGAGTCGTCGACGGTGAGGTTCGGCGTCGGGTTCGCGACGCCCTTCTCGAACATCTCCACGTAGCGGGGCACGCGCGAGACGCCGTGGGAGTCGACGCCGCGCAGGCTCGCCCAGACGAACGACGGCGCGGCGGCGGCCGCGTCCTCCGCGGACACGCCGACGGCCTCGAAGATGTCGCGGATGAACCCCTCGAAGACAGCGGGGGAGACGGTGACTGGCATGTGGTGTGGAGCCTTTCCCGGTCTCAGCGAGAGACCGCGACGTTGACGACCGCGGTCGTCCCGGAGATGACGGCGTCGGTCGCCTCGCGGAGCACGCGAGGCAGCTCCGCGGGGTCGTCGACGGCGGCGTGGTACATGTCGAACGGCGCGGCGAAGGCGCTCAGTTCGGGCTGGGTCGACAGGTCGACGCCGAGGTGGTCGTCCTCCTGCACGGCGGAGCCCTCGGGGTAGAAGCGCAGGTGGTTCATCTTCATCGACAGGTACTTCTTGTTGTTGAAGATGACGATGAGCACCGGCAGGCCGAGGTCCTTCGCGGTCATGAGCGACTGCACGATCGGGTTGTAGAGGAACGCCCCGTCGCCGACGGTGAAGATCACGACGCCGTCCTGCACCGCGAGCTTCACGCCGAGCGCGACCGCGATGCCCTGGCCGAGGCCGCCCTGCACGTAGAAGTAGGCGTCGGGGCGGTCCCAGCCGACGTGCCGCTGCACGACCCGGCTGTGCGTGATCGTCTCGTCGACGACGGTCGCGCCGGTCTCCCGCACGATCTCGCGCAGGTGCTTCGCGAGCAGCACGGGCTCGATGACGCCGGATGCACCGGCCGAACCCTCGGCCGACTCGGTCTTCGCCGCCCACGCGTCGTGGCCCGGCGCGTACGTGGCGGCCCGCGCGCGGAAGCGCTCGGCGTCGCCCGCCGCGAGGGTCGCCTCGCGCAGCTGCGCGAGCGTCTCGGGCAGTGCGCCCTCGAGGTAGTGGTCGGCGTTCAGCACCTGGTACACGATGTGCGGGCGCTGCGGCACCTCGTCGACGACGACCGTCTTGGCCTTCGCGGGCTTGCGGCTGGGCGGGTAGTAGGGCGCCCGGCAGTTCACCAGCAGGATCAGGTCGGCCTCGTCGACGTACGGGTCGAGCTCGCCGCCGAGGTGCAGCGGATGCCCCTTGGGGAAGTTCGCGCACACCGCGGAGCTCGGCTCGATGACGCCCACGCCGAGCGCCTCGCACAGCTCGAGCAGCGCGTCGTACCCGCCCTCCTCGCGGCCGGCCGTCTCGGTGATGACGATCGGCCGTTCGGCGGCGGCGAGCAACTCGGCCACCTCGGCGACGTCCTCCGGCGCGCTGACGCGGCGGCCGCGCGCGACGACCTCCTTGCGCTGCACGGGCGGCGGGGTCTCCTCGAGCAGGATCTCGAGCGGCACGTTCAGGTACACCGGGCCCGCGGGCTGGCGGGCGGAGAGCTCGCCGGCGCGCTTCACGAGCTCGTAGAGCACGCTCACCGACCCGACCTGCTGCGACCACTTGGTCCACGGCTCGGCCACGGGGTGCGTGCCCCCGACGATCGAGAGGTTGCGGTACCACTGGCCGCCCGGGTCCTGCCCGGGGCCGTCGCCGTAGGTGGTCGACTCCGAGGAGGCGACCACCATCGGCACGCCCGCGAGCAGCGCGCCGTGCACGGCCATCGAGCCCTGGAGGAGGCCCGGCGTCGCGTGCAGCAGCACCGCCTGGGTGCGGCGGGTCACGAGGCCGTAGCCGGTGGCCATGCCCACGGCCACGGTCTCGTGGGTCAGGTCGAGGTAGCGGGGCGCGGGCTCACCGGCGGCTCGGCGACGAGCGAACGCCTCCCACGCCGGGGCCCACTCGGACCCCGATGAGCAGAAGACGACGTCGACGCCGAGGTCGGTGAACGCGTCGATGAGCAGCTCACCGCCGTCGTACGTCTGCGTCATGTGCGTCAGTTCCCCGCCGTCGCCGCGGCGACGCCGACCTTCTCCGTCTCCGGGATGTCCCAGTCGAGCACCTTGCAGATGCCCTTGCCCATGATCCACTCGAGTTCCTCGGCCGAGAAGCTGAAGTACTTGGTGAACTGCTCGATCGTGTCGGTCCAGGTGAGGCCGTGGCCGAGCAGGCGGGTGATGTCGGTACCCCAGTGTGCGCGCTCCGGGCCCATCTTGTCGACGACCTCGCGCACGTACTTCTCGATGTTGAGGTTCGGGAACGGGGCGGTCGAGTAGCCGGGGATGGCCGAGACCTTGACCGAGATGTTCGGGTAGACGTGCAGGTCGGCGGTCTCCTGCACCCAGTAGCCGATCGCGTCGTCGACGCAGCGGGCCATGATGCCCATGTGGTCGATGATGATCTTCAGGTCGGGGTGCTTCTCGGCGATCTGGCCGAGCTCGCGCTTCCAGATGGGCGCGTGCACCATCGTGGGGATGCCGAGCTTCTCGGCGATCGGCCAGTACCAGTCGTTGGTGCCGTCGATCATCCAGTTGCGGTCCTGCGGACGGTGGAAGGTCAGGCGCGTGCCGAGGATGTGCGGGTTGTCCTTGATCTCGTGCAGCAGGCGCTCGCCCTCCTCGGGGTCGTTCTGCGGGATGCGCGCCATGATGCCGAACCGGCCCGGGTACTGCTCCGACGCCTCGAGGGCGTAGTCGATGCGGTCGCCCTCCCACGACGGGGGCAGGATGAGGGCCCGGTTGACGCCGGCCTCGTCCATGAGCGACACGGCCTCCTCGGCGAGGAAGGCCTCCTCCCGGTGGCCGTTGAGACGGATGCGCTCACGCGCGCCGGGGACCCAGGGACGGTCCGGGGTCTCTTCCTTCCAGAGGTGGATCTGTGAATCGACGATGAACAACGGTATTCCTCACGTTCGAGTGCTGCGTGCCGGCGGCGGTCGTCGGCGACCGGTCTTCGGCGAGCCACGGCGGCTCCAGTGCAAGCGACGCTAACCCCGGGTCCGGAGCCCGGGCCAGCCGTACGGGCGCACGTTTAGGTTGACGGATCGTGCACGGTTGCCCCGGAGGCCGCGTGGTTGGCTGGGGACGGGGCCCCGCGCGGGGCCCGTGAGAGGTGCCATGACCGACCGAACCGCACGCGCAGACCAGGCGACGGCGCCCGGCCCGTTCCACCGGGAGGGCGCGCGCCATCGGTTCACCGCGCGCCGGGTGCACGTCGTCGACGTCGCGCAGGTCGCACCGGAGATGGCGCGGGTGCGGCTGGCCGGCTCCGATCTCGACGACTTCGCGAGCTTCGGGCCCACCGACCACATGCGCGTGTTCTTCCCCGACCCCGAGACGGGCGCACTCGTCGCCCCGGAGCCGGTCGGGCCGGGCGAGGACGGCATCGTGCGCCCCGAGGCGCCGACCCACGCACGCGACTTCACGCCGCTGCCGGCGACCGGCTGGGCCGGACCCGGCCGCGCGGTGGACGTGGACTTCTACCTGCATCCGTCGCCCGGACCCGCCTCGCGGTGGGCCGCAGGTGCCCGCCACGGCGACGAGCTGGTCGTGGTGGGGCCGCGCGGGTCGAAGCGCGCGCCGCAGGGCGCGTCGCGCGTGCTGCTCGCGTGCGACGAGACCGCGCTGCCCGCGGCCACGCGCTGGGCGGCCGAGGTGCCCAACGCCACCGCCGTGCACGTCATCGCCGTCGCGAACGACGACGGCGCCTGGATCCCGGACTACCTCGCCGAGACCTCCGGCCGCGCCGACCTCACGATCGAGCACGTGCCCGCGGGCGACGCCGACGCGGTCGTCGCCGCGATCGACGCGGCCGGCGTCGACGACGGCACCTACGTGTTCGCCGCGGGCGAGGCATCCGCCCTCGTGCCCCTGCGCCGGCACCTGCGGCGCGAGCTCGGCCTGCCCGCCGACCGGGTCGCGCTCAGCGGCTACTGGAAGCGCGGCGCCACCGCCTTCGACCACCATTCGCCCGTCGATCCGTCCGACCCGGACTGATCGACCCCATCCCCAGGAGGAACCATGCCGCTCATCCAGATCTCCATCGGCGAGGGCCGCACCGACGACCAGGTGCGCACGCTCGTCACCGAGCTGACCGACGCGACCGTGCGCGCCATCGGTGCTCGTCGCGAGGCGGTCAGCGTGATCGTCACGCCCGTGCCCGCGTCGCACTGGGCCAACGGCGGCACGACCATCGCCGACAAGCGCGCCGCGCGCGAGGCCGCCGCGTCGAGCTGATCCGGGCGGGCGCCCGCGGCGTCAGGTGACGTCGCGGCGCCAGCTCGTGACGTAGCCGATCAGGGTCGTCACGACCGCGATGGCGGCGAGCACGAGTCCGCCCTGCCACCACTCGAGTACGGCGCCCGACCCCATCGCGGCGATCGAGTAGAAGGATGCGCCGACGAGCGCGTCGCTCGCCGCACCCGGCAGGTACTTCCCGATCTCGGCGGTCACGTCGTTGAGCGTGGCGACGAGCCGCAGGATCGGCTCGACGAACTGGGTGAACGCGATCACGATCACGATCGCGGCGACCTGGTTCGGCACGAGTGCGCCGAGGCCCACGCCGACGGCCGCCCAGAGGGCCATGGCGAGGATGCCGCGGCCGACCATCGCCCACGTGTCGGGGTCGTCGAGCGCCGGGTCGAGGTCCGACAGCGCCAGCGCGCCCGCGGCCGGCCCGATCGAGGCCGCCCAGCCGACCACGCCGAACACGACGCCGCCGACCACGAACAGCGCGGCGAACTTCGCCCACAGCACGACCGCGCGGTGCGGGTTCGCCAGGAACGTGGGCGTGAGCGTCTGGTGTCGGAATTCGCTCGTGACTGCGAGCGCGCCGAGCAGCACGGGGAAGACGTAGCCCACCGACGTGGCGAAGCTGTACATGAGGCCGGCCAGGTCGGCCTCCGGCGGGATCGCCGTCGCGCCGCCCGCGCCGCTCTGTTCCGGGTTGGCGACGGTCCAGCCGAAGAACGCCGCCAGGCCGCCCGCGAGCAACCCGATGTAGACCAACAGGATGAGCGCGAGCACCCACCACATGCGGGTGGTGAAGATCTTCGCGAACTCGGCGTTGACGGCGGGGAAGAAGCGCATCACTCGGCTCCCTTCCCATCGGTCTGTGCGGGTTCGTCGGGCGGTGACGGATGCTCCGCAGCGGCGTCGTCCGCGGCGTCGATCGCCTCGGTGGCATTCGTCGGTTCAGGGGCATCCGCCCCGCCGTCGTCTGCGGAGACCCCCTGCTCGCCGACGAGGTTGAGGAACGAGTCCTCGAGGGCCGACTTCTGGCGGGCCAGCGCGTGCAGCTCGACGCCCGCGACGAACGCGAGGTGCCCGATGCGCGCCGGGTCGGGCTCGTCGACGATGAGGCCCTGTCGGCCCGTCGTGAACTCGAGACCCTCCGCCTCGAGCGCGGCGGCGAGCGCGGTGCGGTCGGGCGAGTCGACGACCACGCGCGGCAGCGAGTCGGTCTCGAGCTCGGCGAGCGTGCCCTCGTGCACGAGTCGGCCCTTGGCGATGATCACGACGCGGTCGACGCTCTGCTGCACCTCGCTCAGCAGGTGCGAGCTCACGAGCACGGTGCGGCCCTCGCCCGCGAGCTGCTGGAGGAACCCGCGGATCCAGCGGATGCCCTCGGGGTCGAGCCCGTTGATCGGCTCGTCGAGCACGAGCACGCCCGGGTCGCCGAGCAGGGTGTTGGCGAGGCCGAGGCGCTGGCGCATGCCCATCGAGAACCCGCCGACGCGACGGTCGGCGTACGGGGTCATGCCGACGAGGTCGAGCACCTCGCCGACGCGCGAGCGCGAGACGCCGCCGGCCGTCGCCGAGATCGCGAGGTGGTTGCGGGCCGTGCGGCCGGGGTGGAAGCTCGCCGCCTCGAGCGCGGCACCGACCGTCTCGAGCGGCCGCTCGAGCTCGCGGTAGCGCTGCCCGCCGAAGGTCGCGGTGCCCTGCGAGGCGCGCACGAGGCCGAGCAGCACGCGCAGCGTCGTGGTCTTGCCGGCCCCGTTCGGGCCGAGGAACCCGGTCACGCGGCCCGGTTGCACGGTGAAGCTCAGGTCGTCGACGGCCGTCACGCCGCCGAAGTGCTTGGACAGCCCGTCGATCTCGATCGGCACGCCGGTCGGCATCAGGCACACCCCTCTCGTCGCACTCAGACTAGCGAGCGCCGTCGGCCCGGACTCGCAGCGACTCAGTGCGGCGCGTGGTACTCCGCGTCGCCGCCCTTCCAGTACCCCTTCACGGTCGACTGGTCGGCGCCGACGCCCCAGCGGTCGTGCACGAGGGCGCGCCCCGGCTTCACGACCGCCTGCTCGGCGGCGACGAACGCGAACAGGTCGCCCTCCGGCCGGTCGTCGGGTCCGAGGGCGTCGAGCGCGGCGATGAGCGCGGTGGTGCGGGCGGCCGCGTCGGCACCGCGGTGCACCCAGTCGACGCGCACGCCGGCGGGCGCGGACAGGTCGAGCTCGTGCGCGGCATCGGGCACCTCGACGAGCACGCGGCCCCGGGCGTCGGCGCCCGCGATCGCGAGGAATCGCCGGATCGCGGGCACCGCGGTCTCGTCGCCCGCGAGGAACCACGAATCGGGGGACCCGTCGAACACGGCCGACCCGCGCGGGCCTCCGACGGCGACGGGCGCGCCGATCGGGGCATCCGCCGCCCATCGACCCGCGATGCCGTGATCGCCGTGCAGCACGAACTCGAGGTCGAGCGTGCCGGCCTCCGCGTCCCACACGAGCGGCGTGTACTCGCGGCTCGGCGACTCGCGGTACGCCTCGATCGTCTCCGGCTCGGCACCGCCGGGGAAGAAGACGCGGATGTGGTCGTCGGCGCCCGGTGAGTCGAAGCCGCGCAGGTCGGGCCCCTCGAGGCGGAGGCGCACGTAGTTCGGCGACAGCTGCGTGCGCCCGGCGAGGCGGGCACGCCGGAATCGCAGGTCCAGGGGCGCCGCTCGCGGCGGAAGACCGTGTCGGTGGCGGGCGAGGGGCTCGTGGTGGACGGTTGCATAAGGTTAGGCTAACCTACATTCGTCCGAGGCCACGCGCTGTGCGAACGGCCTCACCACACGAGATCGACGGCGTCGTCGGTGGCGATTCCGCATGCCCGCGAACGCCGCTTCGTGCTGTCCGAAACCAGGAGATCACACACATGACCGTGAAGTTGACCAGGCCCCTGTTCGCGGCCCCGATCGCACTCGTCGCTGCCCTCGCGCTCGCGAGCTGCGCCACCGCGGGCGACGCGGGAACGGATGCCGCGGAGGAGACGACCGACGCGACCGTCTCGTTCTCGTGGGACCGCAACATCGCCGGTGAGGACGAGGACCCGGAGTACGAGGCGACCACCGTCGAGGTGCCCGTCGACCCCGAGACCATCGTGGTCTTCGACATCGCGAGCCTCGACACCATCGGCGCGCTCGGCGGCGAGGTCGCCGGTGCCCCGCTCGAGAACGTGCCCGACTACCTCGAGGGCTACCTCGCCGACGACGCGTTCAACGCAGGCACGCTGTTCGAGGCCGACCTCATCGAGATCGAGGCGCAGCAGCCCGACCTGATCGTCATCGGCGGTCGCTCGGCCGGCCTCTGGGAGGACCTCAACGAGATCGCCCCGACCGTCGACCTCAGCCTCACCGGCACGTTCCTCGAGACCCTCGAGCGCAACACCACGTTCCTGGGCGAGGTGCTCGGCGCCGAGGACGAGGCGGCGGCCGCGATCGTCGAGCTCGAGGCGGGCATCGCCGAGGCGCAGGCCGCCACGGCCGACGCCGGCACCGGCCTCGGCATCATGGTGACCGGCGGCGAGCTCCGTGCGCTCGCGCCGTCGGAGGGCGCCGGCGCCCGCGAGGCCCGCGGCGGCCTCATCTACGACGTCTTCGGCGTGGACCCGGTCGTGGAGGACGTCGCCGCGGCCACCCACGGCGAGCCGGTCTCGTTCGAGTTCCTGGTCGAGCACGACCCCGACTTCCTCTGGGTCGTCGACCGCGACGCCGCCACCGGCGCCGAGGACGCGCAGCCTGCTGCCGAGGTGCTCGACAACGAGCTCGTGCAGCAGACCACGGCGTACGAGCAGGGCCAGATCGTCTACCTCGACCCGGTGGCCTGGTACATCGTCTTCGGCGGCATCGACACGACGCAGATCATGATCGACGACGTGCTCGCGATCGCCGAGTGAGCGACCTGGCCTGACGCGCACCACGCAGTGACCGCTCTCGCAGCAGACGCCACGGGCACCCCCACCCGCATCCGCCCCCGGCGGACGTGGGTGGGGGTGCTCATCGGCGTCGCCTTCCCCGTGCTCGCCGCCCTGAGCCTCTTCATCGGCGTCTCCGACGTCTCGCCCGCCGCGCTCATCGCGGGCGGACCCGACGGCGACGCGGCATCCCTCCTGCTCGTCAGCCGGGTGCCGCGCACGGTGAGCGCGATCCTCGTGGGTGCATCGCTCGCGATCGCCGGGCTCATCATGCAGATGCTGGTGCGCAATCGGTTCGTCGAGCCGGGCACGACGGGGGTCACCGAGTTCGCCACGCTCGGCATGCTCGTGGCGCTCATCTGCTGGCCGGCGATGCCGGTGTTCGGCAAGATGGGGGTCGCCGCGGTGTTCGGCCTGGTGGGCACCTGGGTGTTCCTCCGCGTCATCCGCCAGGTGCCGGTGCGCCAGCTCGTGCTGGTGCCGCTCGTCGGCATCATGCTCGGCGGCATCGTGGGTGCGGTCACCGCGTTCGTCGCCTACCGGCTCGACCTGCTGCAGTCGCTCTCGCAGTGGTCGCTCGGCAGCTTCGCGACGATCATGCAGGGCCGCTACGAGTACGTCTGGATCGCCGCGGTCATGGTCGTGGTCGCCTGGGTGGCGGCCGACCGGTTCAGCGTCATCGGCATGGGCGAGGAGTTCGCGACGAACCTCGGGCTCGACTACCGGCGCGTGGTCGCGATCGGCATGGTCGTCATCGCAGTCATCACCGCTGCGGTGCTCGTGACGGCGGGCATGATCCCGTTCCTCGGGCTCGTGGTGCCGAACATCGTGAGCCTCATCATCGGCGACAACGTGCGCCGGTCCATCCCGTGGGTCGCGGGCCTCGGCGCGGTGTTCGTGCTCGCCTGCGACATCCTCGCCCGCACCCTGCGGTTCCCGTACGAGATCCCGCTCGGGGTCGTCGTCGGCATCGTCGGCGCCGGGCTGTTCCTCTGGCTGCTGCTGCGGAGGGGGAGTCGTGCGCACTGAGCTCGAGACCAGGGCGACGGATGCCTCCAGCCGGCCCGCGCCCGAATCCCGCCGTCTCGCCTGGGCCGACCCGCGGGTGCGCCTCGGGGTGCTCGCCGCGGTCGTCGGCGTGCTCGTCGCGGTCTACTTCTTCACCGACGTGCCCGGGTCGCTCGCGTTCGCCCTGCAGGTGCGCGGGCTCACGGTCGCCGCGATGCTCGTCGTGGCGATCGCGGTGGGCGTGTCGACCGTCGTGTTCCACACCATCACGCAGAACCGCATCCTCACGCCGTCGATCATGGGCTTCGACGCGCTGTACCTGCTCATCGCCACCGCCCTCGTGTTCGTGTTCGGCGCGACCGCGTTCCTCCGGGCCGACCCGCTGGTGCTCTGGGCGGGCCAGCTCGTCGTGATGATCGGGTTCAGCATGCTGCTGTTCACGTGGCTGTTCGGCGGCAGGCGCCGGTCGATCCACCTCATGCTGCTCGTCGGCATCGTTCTCGGCACGTTCTTCCGCAGCCTGACCTCCTGGATGCAGGCCATGCTCGACCCCCTCGAGTTCCAGGTGCTGACCGACACCGCGTTCGCGTCGCTCACCCGTCCTGACGAGACGCTGCTGGTGCTGAGCGCGGTGCTCGTGCTCGGCGCGTGCGCGGCGATCGTGCCCTCCTCGGCACGCTCGACGTGCTCACGCTCGGCGAGCCCGCCGCAGTCGGCCTCGGCGTGCGCCACCGCCGGGTGGTCATGGTGCTCTTCCTGCTGGTCTCGGTCATGGTCGCTGCGTCGACCGCGCTGGTCGGGCCCATCCTCTTCTTCGGGCTCATCGTGGCGAACCTCGCGTACTCGTACGCCGGCTCGTTCCGGCACGTCTGGACCCTCCCGGCTGCCGCGCTCATCGGCGTGGTCTGCCTGCTGGCCGGGCAGCTCGTGCTCGAGCAGCTGCTCGGCTTCGGCGGCAGCCTCTCGATGGTCATCGAGTTCGCCGGCGGCCTCTTCTTCCTGTATCTCGTGCTGCGAAAGGGGGCGCGATGATCGCGCTCGACGGCGCCACCAAGCGCTACAACGGTCAGGCGGTGCTCGACGACGTGTCGCTCGAGCTGGGCGACGTGGGCGTGACCGCCCTCATCGGCCCGAACGGTGCGGGCAAGTCGACGCTGTTCGGGCTCGTCGGCCGGCTCATCCGCCCCGACGCGGGCACCGTGCGCGTCGACGGCGTGGACGTCGACCGGGCGCCGAGCCGCGAGCTCGCGAAGACGCTCGCCGTGCTCCGGCAGGACAACCACATCGCGGCCCGCCTGACGGTGCAGGACCTCGTCGAGTTCGGCCGGTTCCCGCACTCGGGCGGCCGCCTGACCCAGGACGACCGCGAGCAGATCGACCGCGCCATCGCGTACCTCGACCTCGAGGACTTCCGCGGGCGCTTCCTCGACGAGCTCTCGGGTGGCCAGCGCCAGCGCGCGTTCATCGCGATGGTGCTCGCACAGGACACGCGCTACCTGCTGCTCGACGAGCCGCTCAACAACCTGGACCTCCGCCATGCGATCGACATCATGCGCCTGCTGCGCCGCGCGGCCGACGAGCTCGGCAAGCGCATCGTGGTCGTCATGCACGACATCAACTTCGCGTCGGTGCACGCCGACCGCATCGTCGCGCTCCGCGACGGCCGGGTGATCGCGCACGGCACGCCCGCCGAGGTGATGCGCCCCGACGTGCTCGCCGCCGTGTACGACGTCGACATCGACGTGCGCGAGGTCGACGGCGCGCTGCTCGGGTACTACTACCGCTGAGGTCGCCGCGCGGCATCGTCGGCATCCGCGTCGCCGCCCGCCGGTCCTCGAGGGGGCGGATGCACCCCTCGCGCGGGTCGCGCGCCGAGTGCTAGCGTGCGGGGTGACGGCCCTCGCGACGCTGCGGCGGCGAGGCATCCGTCGGCGCCGGAGGGGACGCATGGCGAACCAGGCACAGCGAGTGGGCGCAGGCCGCCCGCGCGAACAGTGGACCGGACAGGTCGGCTTCATCCTCGCGGCCATCGGCTCGGCCGTCGGGCTCGGCAACATCTGGCGCTTCCCCGGGGTCGCGTACGAGAACGGCGGCGGGGCGTTCCTCATCCCGTACCTCGTGGCGCTGATCACGGCGGGCATCCCGATCCTCTTCCTCGACTACGCGATCGGCCACCGCTTCCGCGGGGCGGCGCCCACTGCGTTCCGTCGGCTCGGCGGGCGCTGGCTCGAGGGGCTCGGCTGGTTCCAGGTCATGATCGCGTTCGTGATCGGCCTCTACTACACGGCCGTCATCGCGTGGGCGCTCAGCTACTTCGTCTTCTCGTTCGACCTGCGCTGGGGCGACGACCCGGCCGGGTTCTTCGTGGGCGACTACCTCCAGGTCAGCGATCCCGGGTTCAGCCTCCAGTTCGTGCCGAGCGTGCTCATCCCGCTCGTGATCGTGTGGCTGCTGGCGCTCATCGTGCTGGGCGCGGGCATCGCGAAGGGCGTGCAGCGCGCGAACGTCGTCTTCCTGCCGCTGCTGGTCGTCGCGTTCCTCATCCTCGTGGTGCGCGCGCTGTTCCTCGACGGCGCAGCCGACGGCCTGAACGCGTTCTTCACCCCGAACTGGGCGGCGCTCGGCGACCCGAACGTGTGGATCGCCGCGTACAGCCAGATCTTCTTCTCGCTGTCGATCGCGTTCGGCATCATGATCACCTACGCGTCGTACCGCAAGCGCCGGGCGAACCTCACCGGCCCGGGCCTCGTGGTGGCGTTCTCGAACTCGTCGTTCGAGATCCTCGCGGGCATCGGCGTGTTCGCCACGCTCGGCTTCTTCGCGTTCCAGCAGGGCGTCGCGGTCGACCAGCTCGAGGGCCTCACCGGCGTCGGGCTGTCGTTCATCACGTTCCCGGCGATCGTGTCGCAGATGCCGGGCGGGCCGATCTTCGGCGTGCTGTTCTTCGGGTCGCTGACGATGGCGGGCTTCACGTCGCTGCTGTCGGTGCTGCAGGTCGTCTCGGCGGGCTTCCAGGAGAAGTTCGGCCTGAACCCGCGGCAGGCGGCCGTGCGGGTCGGCGCGGTCTCGGCGCTGCTGTCGGTGCTGCTGTTCTCGACGACGACGGGGCTGCTCGCGCTCGACGTGGCCGACCAGTGGGCGAACAACGTCGGCATCGTGGCATCCGCCGTGCTGACGACCGTGCTCGTCATCTGGGTGCTGCGCAAGGGATCCGAGCTGCGCTACCACCTCAATGCGGTGTCGACGTTCAAGCTCGGCGGGCTCTGGATCGTGCTGGTCGGCGTGCTCGCGCCGGTGGTGCTCGGGTACATGCTCATCCAGCGCATCGTGTCGCTCATCGTCGACGGCTACGGCGACCTGCCGAGCTGGTACCTGGTCGTGTTCGGGTGGGGCACCATCGCGGTCATCCTGCTCGGTGCGCTCGTGCTGACCGTGGTGCGCTGGGGCTTCGACCCGGAGCGGTTCCTGGTCTGGCCGCCGTATCCCGCGGCGGGGGCGGGTGAGCGGATGCCTCGTGCCGACGCGCCCGACGGCCCGGCCGGGAAGGAGGATCGCACATGACCGGCATCGCGATCGCGTTCCTGATCATCGCACTGCTCGTGGTGTGGGGCGGCCTCGTGGCGAGCATCCTGTACCTCCGGCGCAGGCCGGAGGCGGGCGAGTACCCGCCCGGCGGCGAGGACGACCACCGTGAGGACGAGGCGCCGATCGAGCACGACACCTGAGGGCTGCGCGTCGTGGCCTGATGGCGTCGGTATGGTGAGCGCATGACGGGCTCCGCGGCCGACCGCGCGCCGTCGGCGAGGCGCTTCTCGGTGAACGCCCTGCTCGACGGGTTCTTCTTCGTGTTCGCCGGCCTCGCCGCGGTCTGGCTCGCGTGGCTGCTGCTCGACGAGTCGTTCCAGTGGGGCTGGTGGGGCCTGCTGCTCGCGATCGCGTTCTGGGTCGTGCTCGCCTACCTGGTGCTGCCGCGGCTGCACCGCATCCTCACCTCGATCTACGTGCCCGACTACTTCATCGGCCGCGCGCGCACGAGCGACGGACTCCTCGGCGACCCGGTGAACGTCGCCGTGCTCGGCAGCGAGGACCAGTTGCACGCGGCGCTCGCCGCAGCGCGCTGGACCCGCGCCGACGACATCACGCTCGGCTCGACCTGGCGCATCATCGCCTCGACGCTCACGCGTCGGTCGTACGACGAGGCGCCCGTGAGCCCGCTCTTCCTGTTCGGGCGCATGCAGGACTTCGCCTACCAGCAGGAGGTCGAGGGCAACCCGGCCAAGCGCCACCACGTGCGGTTCTGGCGGTGCCCCGACGGCTGGCTGCTGCCGGGAGGCTACCGGGTCGACTGGCTCGCGGCCGGCACCTTCGACCGCGCCGTCGGGCTCTCGCTGTTCACGCTGCAGATCACGCACAAGATCGACGCCGACACCGACATCGAGCGCGACCACATCGTCGCGACCCTCGCGGGCGCCGACCCCGCCGTGCGGGTGACCGTGATCCGCGACTTCGCGACCGGCTACCACTCGCGCAACGGCGGCGGCGACACCATCCACACCGACGGCGACCTGCCGATCGTCGACGTGCGGCGCCTGCTGCGCAACGGCGAGCCGCTCCCGGCCGACGAGATCGACCGCTCGGTGCCGATCACCGAGCTCTCGGGCGGCGTGTGATGGAGGAGCCGGCGAAGCGCGCGGCGTTCGAGCCGACCCCGGAGCTGGTCCGGCCGGTTCCGGGGCCGGCGCCGACCAGGCGTCCTCTCACCACGTCGCTCGGCGCGGTGCTCGTCGTGCTCCGCGTGCTCGCGGGCTTCGCGTGGCTCGGCGGTCTCGCTCTGCTCTGGCCCGAGCTCACCGCCGACGTCGAGCTCGACCTCACGGTCGACGACCCGGCGGCGTTCACGGTGGCGCTCGTCATGATCCTCGCCGTCGGCGCGCTGGTGCTGGTCTTCGAGCTGGGCGTCGCCTGGTTCGTCTACCGGGGCGCGAACTGGGCGCGCATCGTCGTGATGGTCGTCGCGACCCTGAGCGTCACGGGGTCGGCGATCGAGTACTTCACGGGCGACCAGGACATCCGGCTCGACACGACGCTGCTGACCCTGGCGCTCGACATCCTCATCCTGCTCGCGCTCTCGAGCCGTTCGGCGCGCGACTACGCCCGCCGCGACCGGTCGCTCGAGTGGCGGGTTCCCCCGAAGCGGTCGGATTCCTAGGCTGGAGTCGACTCCGTCCGACGCCGCAAGGAGGCCACGATGCTCGATGTCGACCCGTACGCCGCACTCCAGCGCTTCGCGCCGCTGCCCTCGTTCGAGGTGACGAGCGACGACTTCCCAGACGGCGGCGAGATCCCGCTGCGGCACCGTGCCGACGGATGCGGCGGGGACGACCTCTCGCCCCACCTCGCCTGGTCGGGTTTCCCAACCGAGACGCGTGGGTTCATCGTCACGTGCCTCGACCCGGACGCGCCGACGGGTGCCGGCTGGTGGCACTGGGCGGTGAACGGGCTCGGCATGGCGACCGAGCTCCCGACCGGTGCGGGATCGTACGGCGGTGCCGCACTGCCCGAGGGTGCGTTCATGATCTGCAACGAGAGTCGCGAGCCCGCCTACGCGGGGCCGAACCCGCCCGACGGCACCGGCGTGCACCGCTACGTCTTCGTGGTCACCGCGCTCGACGAGGAACGCCTGCACACGAAGGCCGACGAGACGCCGAGCGCGCTGGCGTTCCAGGCGTACTTCCACGGCATCGCGCGGGGCGTGCTCGTCGGCACGGTGACCGCCGACTGATCGCGGTCGACCCGGCGGGCGCCGCTACAGCGCCAGCCGGTACCCGTAGACGTGCAACGTGCCCGGCGTGAAGTCGAGTTCGGGAGACGCCGCGAAGCCCAGCCGCTCGTACATCGCACGGGCGACGCGCATGGGCTCGGTCGAGTGCAGCACGATCTGGTCGAGGCCCGCCGCACGGGCGCGGAGCACGCATGCCTCGATCAGCATGCGACCGATTCCGCGGCCCTGCGCGTCGGGCGAGACGCCCAGCAGCCGGATGCCTCCTGCACGATCGAGGCCCGGCCACTCGGCGCGCACCCCGTACTCGTCCATGTCGCCGAACGAGACGACGCCGCCCAGCACCGCGCCGGCCGCGTCGACCGCGACGAGCACTGCGACGCCCGGGCGCTCGGCGAAGGCGCCGACGTTCGCGAGCGTGCGGTAGTAGTCGGGCGACTCCTCGGGCGAGGCGAAGCCGTCGAGGCTCGAGTAGGCGGCGACGAGCACGCGGCCGAGCTCGATCAGCTCGGCGGCGGTCGCCTCGCGCACGGTCGGGTCGCCGTGCGACGCGGCGGGCGCGAGCCCGGTCGCGGTCTCGGTCATCGTGCGACCTCCGGCGTGGCATCCGCTCGGCTCGTCGCGGCGGCCGCACCGAGGGCGGGTGCGCCCGCGTGCTCGGGACAGGCGACCGCGTCGCACGCGGTGCAGGCGACGATGCGCGTGCGGCACGCGGCATCCGTGCAGTTGGCGACCCGGTCGGTGGGCGCGCCGCAACCGGCGCAACGGCCCAGCACCTCGGCGTGGTCGCTGAACGTGACCGCGCCGCGCCCGTCGAAGACGTAGAGCGAGCCGTCCCACAGCCCGTCGTCGCCGTAGCGCTCGCCGTAGCGCACGATGCCGCCGTCGAGCTGGTAGACCTCGCCGAAGCCGCGGTTCGCCATGAGGCTCGAGAGCACCTCGCAGCGGATGCCGCCGGTGCAGTACGTCACGACCGGCCGGCCCTTGAGGTGGTCGTAGGCGCCCGAGTCGAGCAGCTCGACGAAGTCGCGCGTGGTCGTCGCGTCGGGCACGATCGCGCCGCGGAAGCGCCCGATCTCGGCCTCGAACGCGTTGCGCCCGTCGAAGAACGCGACCTCGTCGCCGCGCTCGGCGACCAGCGCGTGCAGCGACTCGGGGTCGAGGCGCGTGCCGCCGCCGACCACGCCGCCGTCATCGACGCGCAGTTCGCCGGGGGCTCCGAAGCTCACGACCTCGTCGCGCACCTTCACGCTGAGCTTGGGGAAGTCGAGGCTCAGCCCGTCGGCGTCGAGGCCGGTGCCGTCGCTCCACTTGAGGTCGGCGTCGCGGAACGCCGCGTACTCGCGGAACTTCCGGCGCCAGCGCTTCAGCGCGTCCATCTCGCCCCCGAGCGTGCCGTTGATGCCGTGCTCCGAGACGAGGATGCGCCCGCGGAGGCCCAGCGACTCGCACAGGTCGCGCTGCCAGAGGCGCACGGCCTCGGGGTCGGCGACCGGCGCGAACCGGTAGAACAGGAGGATCTTGGCGACGGGCACCGGGCGATGCTACCGGCCGCGGCTGGGCGCACGCCGTGCGGCCCGCGCTAGCGTGGCATCCGTGACCCTCGCCACAGACGCCGACCACGTCCGCATCCGCGTCGCCGACGGCCTCGGGCACGTCACGCTCGATCGGCCGGAGGCGCTGAACGCGCTGAACCACGCCATGATCCGGCGCCTGACCGACATCTTCACGGCCTGGCGCGACGACACCGAGGTCTCGATCGTGCTGCTCGACGGCGCGGGGGAGCGGGGGTTCTGCGCGGGCGGCGACATCCGCGAGATGTACGAGGGCGTGACCGCCGACCGCCACGACGACGTGCGCGGGTTCTTCCGCGACGAGTACCGGCTGGACGCCATGATCGCCGAGTGTCCGAAGCCGGTCGTGACCCTGCTCGACGGCATCACCATGGGCGGCGGCATCGGCATCGGCGGGCATGCGACGATCCGCATCGTGACCGAGCGGTCGCGCCTCGCGATGCCCGAGACGCGCATCGGCTTCACGCCCGACGTCGGTGGCGCGCTGCTGCTCGGCCGCGCCCCGGGTCGGCTGGGGAGTACCTCGCGCTCACCTCCGAGTCGATGACGGATGCCTCGGCCATCGACGCCGGGTTCGCCGACTTCCTCGTGCCGAGCGCGTCGCTGCCGGCGCTCGTGCAGGCGCTCGAGGAGCGCGCCGACCCGGGCACGCCGAGCGAGATCGTGCTGCTCTTCGACGAGACGCCCGAGCCGTCGCCGTTGCAGGCGAAGCGCCACTGGATCGACGACGCGTTCGCCGCCGACGACGTGCCGGGCGTGCTGACCCGGCTGCGCGAGCTCGCCGACGGCACCCGGCCGGCGCGCACGCGCGCGGGTGCGCCCGAGTTCCCGGTGGTGCCGCTCGACGCGGCTTCGCGAGCCGAGGCGGCGGCGACGGCGGATGCCCTCGCCGAGCGCTCGCCCACGGCGCTCGCCGTGACCCTGCACGCCGTGCGCTCCGCGCGTGCGATGAACGCCCTCCGCCCGGTGCTCGAGCAGGACGCCCGGCTGGTGTCGTGGTTCCTCGAGCAGCCCGACCTCGCCGAGGGCATCCGCGCCCAGGTCATCGACAAGGACCGTTCGCCCCGGTGGGATCCGCCGGCGCTCGACGCGCTCGAGGCCGACGTGGTCGCGGCCGCCATGGGGCATCCGCTGCCCTTCGCCCTCTGGGAGGACTGAGCGGTCGGGTGCCGTTGCCTCAGCGCGAGTTGCGACTCCGATAGCGCCCGGTGACCCACCGGTCGCCGCGCCACCGGCCCGGCTCCCACACCCGACTCGCGCCCGGTCGGCCGATTGCGGTGGCGCCGGTGAACGGCGGAACGGCGTCTCGACCCGTGTCCTCCTTCCGCGCGCGGTCGACGAGTTCGCGCGCGAACGTTGCGATCCGGTCCGGCATCCGCGCGACCTTCTCGGTGACCAGGCCCGAGGGCAACTCGGAGACCGCGGCCTCGATCGCGCCGGGAAGGCCCGTCGCGAGTCGGTCCATCTGCTCGAGGAACTCGGTTCGGGGCATGCGAAGCACGTCGGCGGTGCGCGCGACGTTGCGGCCGCTGATTCTGCGATACCTCCGTTCCTCCCCGTAGCGCACCGCTGCGGCGGACTTGAAGGCGATCCGGTCGGCGCTCCAGATTCCATGCGCCGAGATCAGGTCGTACGCCGGTGCCAGGCGGGATCTGCCTCCGACGTGCAGCATGCTGTGATTCTTCGCGTGGGCGTCGACCCCCGCCGTGAGCAGATCGAACGCGAAGAGGTCTCCCAGCGCGGTCAGGTCGTCCGCGCGGTACGACGGCGACGACGTGTCGGCGACCAGCTTCACCATGTCGGCCATCGTCGGACCGCCGTCCTCCTCGTACTTTCGCGACGGGAAGACGCCGAGCGCCTGGCAGAAGTCCTCTTGGTGGATTCGTGCAATGCTGCCGTCGCTCGCCACCCGACGGTCGAAGCGGGTGGTGACGAAGGCAGGGATGCCTGCGAAGTCGAGGATCTCGACGGTCGCGGCGCGGATGCCGAGCGCCCGGGCGGAGCGCATGGTCACGAACTCGACGGCCTGCACGTCATCGTCGGTCCCGGTGGCGAGTGCCATGCCCGGTTTGACGATATGGGTGCTGGGAGCCCGGCCGTTCGGCTCGAACCAGTCGCCGTCGATCCGGGCGAGTGCGAACTTCCCCTGGCTTCCTCCCAACGAGAAGCGGCTCTCGTCCTCGTCCGTGTCGTCGACCCAGTGATCGGGGTCATTCAGGATGGCGCGCACTCGTCGTGCGATCTCGTGGGCAGAGAGCGGCGACACGGCGCCCGCATCCCTCGGTACCACGCCCACCGGGACGATCTGCACCGAGCCCGGGGCGTCTTCGCCCATGTGGGCGAGCAACGTGAACGGGTCGGCTCGGCGTTCGCCGAACTTCGCGGCCCAGCGGTTGCGCACGGCCTCCGCGTCGGGGAGCAGGTTCGACAACCAGGGCATGACCATGTCCGGACCGTGGCCGACTGCGGACTTCGGCATGCTCGCAGACAGCGGCGTCGTGCCCGCCTCGGTGCGGTACTCCTCCTCGTAGAGGAACTCGACCCGTTCCTGCTCGCCGCGCATGAGGCGGCCTGCGTGCCGGCCGTCGAGCCAGACGTCGAGCGCGTCCCTCATTCGAGGTTCTCGAAGATCTCGTCGAGGATGTCCGAACGCTCGCTGCGCTCGATCGAGAGCGCGAAACCGAGCGTGGCGGCGACCTCGATCGCAGCGCTCAATGACGGGGTGACCTTGTCGGACTCCAGATCGTGCACCCAACGTCGGCTCTTGCGCACGGCCCTGGCTAGTTCGTCCTGCGTCATGTTCGTTCTGAGCCGGTTCTCGCGAACGAACGCGGCGAACGCCGAGGTGGATTGCAGAGGAACGTTCACGCGATCTCCAAGTGCAGTATAGTTCCCATTGGGCGATGTGGGAAGTTTACTGCACATTTGATCGAATGGGAAGTATGGTTCCCGTTCGAGGCAGCGCAATGGAGGGGTTGCGCGGGCAGCGCGGGGCGACGATACTAAACCACATGGTTTACGGTTCCGGGGTGGCGGACGCGGCCGCCGACGACCGCCTCGACGCGGTCTTCGCCGCCCTCGCGCACCCCGTGCGCCGCGAGCTCGTGCAGAGCCTCGCGCGCGCCGACGCGCCGCTCACCATGGGGCGCGCCGCCGCCGCCCACGGGCTCTCGCCGCAGCTGCTCAACAAGCACGCCGCCGCGCTCGAACGCGCCGGCGTCGTGCGCCGCGTGCCGCGCGGTCGCGAGAAGGTGCTCGTGCTCGACGCCGCGGCCCTCGCCGCCGCACAGCACTGGATCGGCGAGGCGCGCGCCTTCTGGGAGCAGCGCTTCGACGCCCTCGACCAGTACATCGCCGACCTGGAGGACGAATCCGCATGACCGAGCTGCGCGCCGACATCGCCCGCACCTTCCCCGTCGACCGGGAGCGCATGTGGGCGCTCTGGACCGAGGCCCGTCACCTCGAACGGTGGATGCGACCTTCGATGACCGCCTACGGCGAGACCCGTGCCGAGGTCGACGCGCGAGCCGGCGGCCGGTACCGCTTCGAGCTCGAGGGGCCCGACGGCCCGCTCGCCATGTCGGGCACGTTCGTCGCCTTCGAGCCGCACGACCGGCTCGCCTACACCTGGCAGTGGGACGGCAGCAAGGAGGAGACCCTCGTCGAGATCGCCTTCACGGACGGCGACGGGGGCGGAACGCTCGTGCAGCTCACCCACTCGCGATTCACGACCGCCGAGTCGGCCGCGCGCCACGGCGACGGCTGGCGCGGCTGCCTCGATTCGATGTCGGCGCTGGTCGCCGAGCAGGTCGGCGTGCCGAGCGCCGACTGACACCGACTCCGGGTCGCCGACCGGCGCTCCGGACCGCAAGGAGACAGGGAGCAGATCATGGCGAAGTTCGTCTTCATCTACCACGCGCCGATGCCGCCGGCCGACGCCACCCCGCCGTCGCAGGAGGAGATCGACCAGGTCATGGGCGCCTGGATGAGCTGGGCCGGCCAGGTCGGCGACGACATGGTCGACTTCGGCACGCCGCTCGCGGAGGGCGTGCGCGTGATGCCCGGCGGCCTCACCGCGCCGAGCGAGCGCGAGGTCACCGGCTACACGATCATCGAGGCATCCGACCTCGATGCCGCGGTCGAACTGGCGAAGGTGCACCCGCACCTGAACATGCCCGGCGGCTGCGAGATCGAGGTGCACGCGGCGCAGGCCGTTCCCGGGAGTTGAGGCGGGCGCGGGTTACGGTGGAGCACGTGAAGATCCACCACCTGCGCACCCACCGAAGCGACGAGCACCTGGCCCGCGAGGGCCAGCTCGCCTGGCAGTTCGCGGGCCTCGCGCTCGACCCGGTCGAGGTCGAGGCCGAGGTCTCCGACATGGTCGTGAACCGCGTCATCGACAACGCGGCGGTCGCGGCGGCGTCGCTCACCCGCGCACCCGTCGTCTCGGCGCGCAGCCAGGCCCTGTCGCATCCGGTCTCCATCGGCGGCGCCGGCGCCACCGTCTTCGGCGCCGACGCTGCACGGCGCACCTCGCCCGAGTGGGCCGCCTGGGCGAACGGCGTCGCCGTGCGCGAGCTCGACTTCCACGACACCTTCCTCGCCGCCGACTACTCGCACCCGGGCGACAACATCCCGCCGATCCTCGCGGTCGCGCAGCACCTCGCCGCGCACCGCGGCATCACGGGCCGCGACGTCGTGCGTGCCATCGCGACGGCGTACGAGGTGCAGATCGACCTCGTCAAGGCCGTCTCGCTGCACAGGCACAAGATCGACCACGTCGCCCACCTCGGGCCGAGCGCGGCGGCCGGCATCGGCACGCTGCTCGGGCTCGACCAGGAGACGATCTTCCAGGCCATCGGCCAGGCGCTGCACACGACCACCGCGACCCGGCAGTCGCGCAAGGGCGAGATCTCGACGTGGAAGGCGCACGCGCCGGCGTTCGCCGGGAAGATGGCGATCGAGGCCGTCGACCGCGCCATGCGCGGCCAGACCAGCCCGGTGCCGATCTGGGAGGGCGAGGACGGCGTCATCGCGTGGCTGCTCGACGGCCCCGACGGATCGTACGAGGTGCCGCTGCCCGAGCTCGGCGAGCCGAAGCGGGCCATCCTCGACTCGTACACCAAGGAGCACTCGGCCGAGTACCAGGCGCAGGCGTGGATCGACCTCGCCCGCAAGCTCCACGACGAGTACCCCCTGCTGCTCGACGACCCCGCGCGCATCGAGTCGATCGTGCTCGAGACGAGCCACCACACGCACTACGTGATCGGCTCGGGCGCGAACGACCCGCAGAAGTACGACCCGACCGCGTCGCGCGAGACGCTCGACCACTCGATCCCGTACATCTTCACGGTCGCGCTGCAGGACGGCTCCTGGCACCACGTCGACTCGTACGCCCCCGAGCGCGCGCAGCGTCCCGACACCGTGGAGCTCTGGCGGAAGGTCAGCACGGTCGAGGACGCGGAGTGGACTCGCCGCTACCACTCGCTCGACATCTCGGAGAAGGCGTTCGGCGGCCGCGTGGTCATCCGCCTCGCCGACGGCGGTGAGATCACCGACGAGATCGCGGTGGCCGACGCGCACCCGCTGGGCGCCCGGCCGTTCGGGCGCGACGATTACGTGCAGAAGTTCCGCACGCTCGCCGAGCGCTCGCTCGAGGCAGCCGAGATCGACCGCTTCCTCGACCTGGCCGTGCGCCTGCCCGAGCTCGCCCCCGACGAGCTCGGCGCGCTCACCTTCACGGCCGCGCCGGGCCTGCTCACCGCGATCGAGACCCCCGAGGGCCTCTTCTAGGGCGGGGGCGGCGGGCGGATGCCACGGGGCGCCGCCGTAGGCTGGGCGCATGCTCTACGCACAGACCTCGCCCGCCGAGAAGCGCCGCCGGTTCCGCGAACGACTCGCCTCGGGTGAGCTGCTCCGCTTCCCGGGCGCGTTCAACCCGCTGAGCGCCCGGCTCATCGAGCGCAAGGGCTTCGACGGCGTCTACATCTCGGGCGCCGTGCTCTCCGCCGACCTCGGCCTGCCCGACATCGGGCTCACCACGCTCACCGAGGTCGCGGGACGCGCGAAGCAGATCGCCCGCATGACCGAGCTGCCCGCGATCGTCGACGCCGACACCGGATTCGGCGAGCCCATGAACGTCGCCCGCACCGTGCAGGAGATGGAGGACGCCGGCCTCGCGGGCCTCCACATCGAGGACCAGGTCAACCCCAAGCGCTGCGGCCACCTCGACGGCAAGCAGGTCGTCGACGAGCACACCGCGCTCCAGCGCATCCGTGCGGCCGCCGACGCCCGGCGCGACGAGAACTTCCTGATCATGGCGCGCACCGACATCCGGGCGGTCGAGGGCTTCGAGGCATCCGTCGACCGTGCCAAGGCGCTCGTCGACGCCGGCGCCGACGCGATCTTCCCCGAGGCGATGGCCTCCTCGACGAGTTCGCTGCAATGCGCGCCGCGGTCGACGTGCCGCTGCTGGCGAACATGACCGAGTTCGGCAAGGGGAGCTGCACACGGCGCAGCAGCTCGCCGACGTGGGCATGAACATCGTCATCTGGCCGGTGTCGCTGCTGCGCCTCGCCATGGGCGCCGCCGAGGCGGGACTCGACGAACTCGAGGCATCCGGCAACCTGGTCGGCAAGCTCGACGACATGCAGCACCGCGCCGAGCTGTACGACCTCATCGACTACGAGGGGTACAACCGCTTCGACTCGTCGATCTTCAACTTCCGCGTCGCGCGCTGAGCGCGGCCCGTGCGGGCAGGGCAGGGCGAGCGGATGCCCCCGGGCAGCCCCCACCAATAGGCTGGGGTTCCAGCCGACGTGACGGGGGCGCCATGACCGAGCAGCAGACCGAGCCCGAGATCCGCAAGGGCCTCGCGGGGGTGTACGTCGACACGACGGCCATCTCGAAGGTGAACCCCGAGACGAACTCGCTGCTGTACCGCGGGTACCCCGTGCAGGAGCTCGCCGCGTCGGTGACGTTCGAGGAGGTCGCGTACCTGCTCTGGAACGGTGAGCTGCCCGACGAGCGCCAGCTCGCCGCGTTCGAGCAGCGGGAGCGCTCGCTGCGCGGGCTCGACCACACCGTGAAGCGCGTCATCGACGAGCTGCCGCTCACGGCGCATCCCATGGACGTCGTGCGCACCGCCGTCAGCGTCATCGGCGCCCGCGACCCGAAGGCCCGCGAGTCGTCGCCCGACGTGAACCTCGACATCGCGATGCGGCTGTTCGCCCAGCTGCCGTCGATCGTCGCGTACGACCAGCGCCGCCGGCACGAGCTCGACATGGTCGAGCCGCGCGACGACCTCGGCTACTCGGCGAACTTCCTCTTCATGACGTTCGGCGAGCTGCCTGAGCTGCCGGTCGTGAGCGCATTCGACGTGTCGATGATCCTGTACGCCGAGCACTCGTTCAACGCGTCGACGTTCACGGCCCGCGTGATCACGTCGACGCTGTCGGACATCTACTCCGCGGTCGTCGGCGCGATCGGTGCGCTGAAGGGTCCGCTGCACGGCGGGGCGAACGAGGCGGTCATGCACGCGTTCGGCGAGATCGGGTCGGCCGACCGTGCCGAGGCCTGGCTCGACGAGGCGCTGGCCGCCAAGCGCAAGGTCATGGGCTTCGGGCACCGCGTCTACAAGCACGGCGACTCGCGCGTGCCGACCATGCGCGACGCGATGGAGCGCATGCTCGAGCACTACGACCGTCAGGACCTGTACGACCTCTACGTCACGCTCGAGCAGGCGATGGACGAGCGCAAGGGCATCAAGCCGAACCTCGACTACCCGGCCGGCCCGACGTACCACGTGATGGGCTTCGACACGGAGACGTTCACGCCCCTGTTCGTCGCCAGCCGCGTCGTCGGCTGGACCGCGCACATCATGGAGCAACTCGACGGCAACTCGCTGATCCGCCCGCTCTCGGTCTACGACGGCACCGACGAGCGGCACGTGCCCAACCGCTGACCGCGCCCCGCGGCCCGCCCACCCGCTCCGCACCGGCCCGCCGAACTCACACGGGCACGCGCTGCAGCGCGGGCCGGTGCGATCGGCACGTGCCGGTGGTTACGGCACGTCGAACTCAGCGTGCCGAACCGACTTCGACGTGCCGAACCCACGGGCACGTGCCCGACGGGCCCGGCCGAGGGTGGCGGAAGCGCACAAGGGGGCGCGGCGCCGCGGCGGGCGGGCTTGTGCGAGAGCGCCAACGGATGCCCCGGGGCATCCACCCTGTCCTACAGTGCACCCGTGCACATGTTCTTCAGAACCCTCCTCCACCTCGTCTGGTTCTCGCGCCGCAAGCAGGGCCTCGGACACTACGACGTCGCCCGCACGAACTTCATCACGCTGCCGACCGACCTCGACATCAACCGGCACATGAACAACGGCGTCTACTTCTCGATCATGGACGTCGCCCGCTTCGACATGCTCGTGCGCAACGGCGTCTGGAAGCTCTTCCGCGCGCGCGGCTGGTACCCGGTCGTCGTCGCCGAGACGCTGTCGTTCCGCAAGTCGCTGAACCTCTGGCAGCGCTTCACGATCGAGTCGCGCATCCTCGGCTTCGACGACAAGGCCGTGTACGTCGAGCAGCGCTTCGTGCGCCCCGACGCCGACGGCGAGCCCGAGGTGTACGCGAAGGGCTACATCCGCGGCCGGTTCCTCAAGCAGGGCGGCGGCACCGTGTCGGTCGCCGAGCTCATCGAGGCGATCGGCGAGGTGCCCGAGGAGATGGTCGTTCCCGAGCGGCTGCTCGAGTGGGGCCAGGGCGTGTCGCTGCCGGCCACGCGCGCGGCGGCCCCGTCGGTCTGGAGCTGACGCCGGTGACGCGAGCGGATGCCCCGGGGCATCCGCTCGCCTCGACCTGAGCGAGAGCTAGCTGACCGCCTTCTTCGGCACCACGACCTCGCGGATGATGAGGAGGATGCCCGCGGCGATCGGGATCGCGACCAGCGCGCCCGGCAGGCCGGCGAGCGTGCCACCGGCGAGGGCGGCGATCAGCACGAGCGAACCCGGCACCGAGACCGCCTTGCTCATCACGCGCGGGGTGAGGATGTACGCCTCGACCTGCATGTAGATGAGCATGAAGATCAGCACGATGATCGCGGCCGTCGGCGAGACGAACAGCGCCACGATCGTCATGGCGATCGTGGTGAGCACGGTACCGATGAGCGGGATCAGCGTGATCAGGAACGCGACCGATGCGATGACGATGGCGTACGGCACGCCGACGATGATCAGCAGGATGAGGCTGTAGGTGGCGTTGAAGAACGCCAGGATCACCATGCCGCTGAGGTAGCGCCCGATGGAGTCCATGATCCGCTCGGCGTAGCCGACGACCGTCTCGCGGTGCGAGGCCGAGATGAGGGAGTAGCTGGCCTTCTTCATGGTGTCGAGGGTCGCCACGAAGTAGATCGTGAGGATGAAGATGAAGAACCCGCTCGAGATGGCGTTCACGACCGTGCCCGCGACCGCGAGCGCGCCGCCGCCGACGGTCGCCCACGTGTTCGGGTCGGTCACGAGGTCGAGCAGCCAGTCGTAGAGGCCCGAGATCGCGCCGCCGGTGAAGTCCTCGACCGCGAGGTACCAGTCCTGCTGCTGGATGTCGGCGACCGCCTGGGGCAGGCCCTGGATGAACTCGACGGCCTGCGTGACGATCAGCGGGATGACCAGCAGCAGCATGCCGACGACCACGCCGACGAAGAGCAGGATGACCGTGACGATCGCCCAGCCGCGCTTCATGCCGCGCCGCTGGAACCAGCGGATCAGCGGGTCGAGCCCGAGCGAGATGAACAGCGCGGCGAACACCGCGAAGATCACCGACGACAGCCCGAGCGCCGCCTGCGCGAGGAACAGCGCGAGCAGCACGCCGAGCGTGGCGACGAACGCCCACCGGAACGGGTGGTTGCTCATCAGGCTCACGATGGGTCGTGGCGCACGCTCCGCCGGCTCGGTGACGTCACTGGCATCGGTGGCGCGGCGCGATGACCTCTTCATGGCGCCAGTCTAGGGGTGGGTCACGCGGATGCCGCGGGAACGACGAGCCCCTTGTAGTAGTCGACGTACGTGTCGCCGTAGTGGCTCCACTTCGGGCGTTCGCCGCCGGCGACCGCGACCTGCAGCGCGTCGAGGTAGTGGTCCCAGACCGGGCCGACGCGCGCGGCGTCCTTCGGGTCGCGCAGTCGCTGCCCGAGCGTGAGCGCGGTGCGGCCGCCCTTCTCGGTGAGGTGGCAGTACACGCGCACCTCGTCGGCGCCCTCGCCCACGTCGGCCGTGAACCGGTGCGGCGCCTCGAACTCGAGCACGCTGGCGTACTCCCACTCGGAGTTCTGGCCGCCCGACAGGACGAACTTGACGCCGCCGGTGCGCGGATTGCCCGTGTAGGTGCCGATCCACTTCTTCATCTCGCCCGGGGCGGTGAGCGTGAACCAGACCTTCTCGATGGGCGCCGCGAACAGCCGATCGAACAGCAGGTACAGGCCGTCGGGCCGGTTCGCGTAGTGGCCGGTGGGGTTCGTCATGATGACCTCCAGTCGAGACCTCTGCGTCGATTCCAGCCTATTCCCGCGCGGCCCGCGGGGCCAGCACGACGCCCCCGATCGTGGTCGGTTCCGGGGCCCGGCGACCGCTAGGATCTTGGGCATGAGCCAGCGCAAGGACACCGAAGAGCACGCCCTCGACATCACGGGCGACCGCTCCGGATGGTGGGGCGCCTTCGCCGGCGTCATCGCCATGGTCTTCGTGGCCGTGCCGATCTCGGCGGCCATCGGCCTCGCGACCCACCCTGCGACGCAGACGCTGTTCAGCGGCGAGCGCATCTCGGAGGCGTCGCAGTTCGGCTACTCGGCGTTCTGGTGGATCGTCGCGCTCGTGCTGATCGCCCTCCCGTTCGGCATCGGCTTCCTCATCGCGAAGGCCTCGACCCGCGCGCTGCAGATCGTCGGCGCGATCGTCGTGCTGTTCGTCATCGCGGTCATCGTGCTCGGGCAGCTCTTCGTCTTCTAGGCGAGCGACTCCACCACGGCCATGGCGGCGTTGTGCCCGCCGATGCCCGACACCGCGCCCCCGCGCACCGCGCCCGACCCGCACATGAGGATGCGCGGGTGCGCCGTGGCCACGCCCCAGCGCTCGGCCGGCGTCTCGGCGGGGTCGCCCGCCTCGCGCCACGGCCACGACAGCGGCCCGTGGAAGATGTTGCCGCCGGGCATCGCGAGGGCGCGCTCGAGGTCGCGCGTCGTCTTCGTCTCGATGCACGGCCGGCCCGAGGCATCCGTCGCCAGCAGCGACTCGATCGGCTCGGCGAGCACGGAGTCGAGCGAGTCGAGCACCGCCCGCTCGGCGGCGCGGCGCAGCTCGTCGTCGCCGAGCGCGTCGACCAGGCGGTCGGGCACGTGCAGGGCGAAGACGGTGAGCGTGTGCGAGCCCGACGCGGTGAGCTCGGGGAGAGGATGCTCGGGTCGCTCAGCGTGTGGCAGTAGACCTCGCACGGCATGGGGTCGGGCAGGCGCCCGGCGCTGGCGGCTGCGTAGGCGGCCTCGAGCTGCGACGCGGTCTCGTTCACGTGCAGCGTGCCGCCGAACGCGGCCTCGGGTGAGACCGACGTGTCGCGCAGGCGCGGCAGGCGGGTGAGCAGCAGGTTGACCTTGAGCTGGGCGCCCTCGGGGCGCGGCGCGGAGTCGGGCTCGCCGAGCAGACGGGCGAGCACGTGCGGGGCGACGCCCGAGAGCACGGTCGTTGCGCTGACGGTGTGCTCGACGCCGCCCCGGGTGTAGCGCACCTCGCCATCGGGCGTGATGCTCGTGACATCCGCCCCCGTCACCAGCGTCGCGCCGGCCGTGCGTGCGGCCCTCGCCAGCTCGCCGCTGACCGCGCCCATGCCGCCGACCGGCACGTCCCAGTCGCCGGTGCCGCCGCCGATCACGTGGTACAGGAAGCAGCGGTTCGCGTCGAGCGCCGGGTCGCTCGTGCGCGTGAACGTGCCGATGAGCCCGTCGGTCTCGACGACGCCGCGCACGAGGTCGTTCGAGAACCGCGCGGCGACGGCTTCGCCGAGCGGGCGACGCACGAACTCGTCCCAGACGCGGGCGTCGTCGACCATGCGACGCACCTCGTCGCGCGTCGGCAGCGGCTCGGTGAGCGTCGGGAAGATCGCCTCGGCGAGACGCACGGTGTCGTCGCCGAAGGAGCCCCAGGCGAGGGCGTCGGATGCCGCGCCGATGCGCTCGAACGCGCCGTAGCCGGCACCGTCGCGTTCGATCAGCAGCCCACGCGTCGGGTCGTGCGGGTCGGGCGTATAGGAGGAATGTGCGCGGCGCACCAGCCGCAGGTCGAGGCCGAGGTCGTCGATGATGCGCTTCGGCAGCAGGCTGACGAGGTAGGAGTAGCGGCTGAGCCGCGCCTCGACGCCCTCGAACGCGGGGGCGGAGATCGCCGCGCCGCCGAGGTGGTCGTCGCGCTCGAGCAGCAGCACGTCGAGGCCCGCGCGGGCCAGGTAGGCGGCGGCGGTCAGCCCGTTGTGTCCGCCGCCGACGATCACGACATCGTGTTCCACAGGCATGGGTCGAGGGTACCCGGGGGCTGCGCGGACTCGGGTCGCGGGTGGCTCAGCGCTGGTGCGCGGCGTCGTAGGCCGCTCGCGAGTCCTCGATGCGCGGGTGGTTCGTGATCGCCCAGTCGGCAAGTGCCATGGCCATGTCGATGAGCGTGCCGCCGAGCTCGGTGAGCTCGTACTCGACGCGCGGGGGCACCTCGGCGTGCACCGTGCGCGTCACCAGGCCGTCGCGTTCGAGCTGCCGGAGCGTGAGGGTCAGCATCCGCTGCGAGATGCCCGGAATGTGCCGCTGCAGCTCGGTGAACCGCAGGCGCTCCTCGCGCAGCGTGCCGATCACGAGCAGCGACCACTTGTCGCCGACGCGGTCGAGCACGTCGCGGATGGCGCGACCGTGCTCCCCGCCGGGCGGTGCGCCCGCGCAGGAGCGCTCGTAGTCGGTCGGTGCCGGCTCGACCGGTCGTTCGACGGTGAGGGGCTTCGCCATCGCGTGTCACCTACTTACTCGGATGTGCCTTTTGCACGCCTTGATCCGATCACAGATCATGGGGTTGCTTACCAACAGTAACAAACCCCACGATCACTCCCTGGAGACCCCATGCTCATCGCCCTCTGGATCCTCAACGCCGTGCTCGCGCTCGCCTTCGTCGCCGCTGGCACCATGAAGCTCGCGCGCCCGAAGCCCGCACTCGTCGCGAGCGGCCTGGCCTGGGCCGACGACTTCGCCGACCCGACCGTGAAGCTCATCGGCGCGGCCGAGCTCGCCGGCGGCATCGGACTCGTGCTCCCGCTGCTCACGGGCATCGCGCCCATCCTCACCCCGATCGCCGCCGCCGCGCTCGCCGTCGTGATGGTCGGCGCCGTCGTCGTGCACATCCGCCGCTCGGAGAACGCGACCCCGTCGATCGTGCTCGGTGTGCTGTCGGCCGCGAGCGCGGTGCTCGGCTTCCTCGTGGTGCTCTGACGGCGTCGGCGCCGCTCGTCGATCCATCCGCTCGCGCGCGCGGGGTGGCTACGGTGGGATGCATGGATCGGCGCTCACTCCGAATGCCGCTGCTGCTCGCGCTGCCGGTCGGGGCGGCCGGCGGGGTGGTCCTGGCCCTGGGCCTGTACCTGGCGAGCAACCCGGACTTCCGGTTGCTCGGAGGGTGGGGTGCGTTCGGGTCACTGGTCGGGGCCGGCGCGCTCCTCGGCGGAATGACGGCGCTCGCGGCGATGATCGGCGCGCTGATCGCCGTGCTCGTGGTTCGTGGTTCTCGAGCCATCCGCGGGCGGGTGCTCACCGGCGCGGCGTTCGGCGCGGCCGCCATGTGGCTCGGTATCGCGGCCGTCAACGCGTTCGTCACGCCCGGAGGGGAGTTGTGGTTCCCGCTCGCGATCATGATCGCGGGTGGCGCGGCGCTCGTGGCGGTCGCACTGGCGGCGTTGCTGTTGGCCGTGGCGCCGATGCCCGGGCGGTCGCGCGCTGCGGCGCCATCCGGCCTACCCGGGTCGTCGGGGTGAGCGTGTGACCTCGACCCAGACGCTGAGCCTGGAGGATCGCCGCGCGGTCGCGGCGTGGGCCGCCGACTGCGCCGAGCGGGTGCTGCCGCTGTTCGAAGCGGATGCCCCGGACGACGACCGGCCACGCGACGCGATCGCGCGGGCGCGGGCGTTCTCGCGCGGCGAGCTCGACGCGGCCGGCGAGATCCGCCGCCGGTTCGTCGCCGGCCGCGCGGCGCACGGCGCGAGTGCGCCGGCGGCAGTGGCGGCGGCACGATCGGCCGCGCAGGCAGCAGGTGTCGCCCACATGGGCGCGCATGCGCTCGGTGCCGCAGCGTACGCCGTGCGCGCGGTGGGTCTTGCCGAGCCCGATGGCGACGCGCGTGCCGCGGAGCTCGACTGGCAGGTGGGGCGCCTCTCGGAACCGGCGCGGCACGCGCTGCTGCTGCTCCCGCCGGTCGGCTCCGACCGGTCCGGCCCGCTCGGCGCCGGGCTGCTGGCGACCGGCGAGCTGGGCTCGATCATCCGCGACCTGCAGGCGGCGATCGCAACCTCGTGAGACTGTTCAACTGAGTGGTCAGTCCCCGCGACTGTTCAGAATACTGAACAGTCATGGGTGGCAACGGCGACGTCGAACGGTTCGAGCGAGATTCCGTGTGAACCTGCCCGTCATCATCTGGAATGCCGCGAAGCTGGAGGGATTCGGAGGCGCACGGAGCGCCTGTGGAGGACGCCGAACGCTGCGCGACCGCCCCATAGGCTCAGCCCATGTTCGTCTCCGGATTCAACGGCCTGCTGGTGCTCGCCATCTACCTCGTGATCATCGCCGTCATCGCCGCGGTGCTCTACTTCGTCGTGCGCCTGGCGGTGCTGCATGCCCTGCAGGCCCATACCCGCTGGGTCGAGGGACGCCTGACCGAATAGGGAGCCGTCACGCGCGCCGGGAGGGTTCGTAGTCGCGGAGCCGCGCGCGAAGGCTGGTCCGCGCGCGCTGGAAGCGGCCGCGTGCGGTCGACTCGCTGACGCCCACGATGACCGCGGCCTGTGCAACGGTGAACCCGTCCCAGAGAACGAGTCGCACCAGCTCCGCCTGGTCGGCGGGGATGGCCGTCAGCGCGGCCCGCACGTCGAGAGCGCGGTCGCCGATCTGCTCGGGCGGGAGCGCGGCCAGATGGTCGGCGAGAGCGGCGGTGAAGCGATGTCGGCGCCTCGCCCCACGGGTTGCATTCGCGAGCACGTTCCGAGCGACGCCGAACAACCACATCCGCGCCTCGGTCTCGTCATCCGGCAGGCGGGATCGGCGTCTCGTGGCGACCAAGAATGTCTCGCTGAGCAGGTCGGACGCATCAGCGGGCACCTCGACGCGGCGGCCGAAGAAGTTGAGGAGATCCGCCGCATTGGCGATGTACACGGATGCGAGTCGCTGGTCGTCGGCCCTCCGATGGCGCGTCACTCGCCGGCCCCGGACTCGCCCGTGCATGGTCCGGCCGCCGACTCGAGGGCGACCCCGGGCTGCAGGTAGCCGGCGCGATCGAGTTCCTGGCTGACTCGCATCGAGATCAGCCGCGTCGCGGCCCCGGACAGCGTCGCCGGCGGCGGGGTCATCGTCTCGGTAGTGGCTGCCTCGCGCTGCTCCTGGTCGCGAGTGAGCTCGTTCTGGATCTCCGCAGCGGTGATCGAGGCGATCAGCGGGTCCCAGTCGTGGTCGGTCAGGAAGACGCGTGCGGCCTCGGTGCGGCGGTCGACCTCGTCGTCGGTCACGTCACGGCTGTAATCGGGAATGACCCGCATGTAGACCTCGCACAGCCCGAGCGTCGGCCCGCCCTCGAGATCGAACGTGCGCTGCGCGACGATGTCGGGGGTCCATCCCAGCCAGTCGACCACCACCGGTGCAGCCGCGGCGGCACCGACGCCGACCGCCAGCACACCGATTCCGATCCCGAGCCCGCCGGCGACCTTCCGCATCCCGGAGCGTCTCGAGGTCGCGTTCGCCTCAGCGACGGCTGACAGTGCAATGCTCTCGGCCAACGCCTTCGCTCCCACGGTCGCGCCGAGTTCGCGCGGCGTCGCGTCTCGCACGACATCGTCCAACCAGTCCATCGACTGCCTCCTCGTCGTCCACCTTCACGTAGGACATGTCCGAATCGCCGCGCGATGCAACAGCTGTGGGGAAGTTCCGCGGGGTCGGGCGCCCGGCCCCTCATTCCGACGGCGCCGCGACCGCGGACGCAGCCGCGCGGAGCGCCTCGCGCACGGCGATGACGCCGGGGCGGTCGGCCGCGGCAAGGCGGGTCGCCGTGAAGATCTCGCGCGAGGGGCGGCCGGGCAGGTCGTGCAGGCGCACCGAGGGCGCGTCGCCCGCCCAGACGAGGTCGGGCAGCAGCGCGGCGGCGTTGCCGGTGCGCACGAGGCGGATGTGCGCGACCAGGTCGGTCGTCACGTAGCGCACGTCGGGCTCGAAGCCGGCCGCGCGGCACTGCTGCAGCGCCCACTGGCGGGCGGCGCTGCCCTCGGGCTCCATCACCCAGGGCAGCGCGGCGGCGCTGCGCAGGCGGGCGAGCGCGTCGCGCTCGGCGGCGGGGAGGGCCCCGGGTCGGCGTCGGCCAGGTCGGGCAGGGCGGCGGATGCCTCTGAGTCGCGCCCGTCGGAGGCATCCGTCACCGGTGGCAGCGCCAGCCGGATCGGGTCGCTCGCGAGGCGCACCCGGTCGAGGCCCTCGTGGTGCGGGCGGGTGTGGCCGGGGTACTGCTCGGCGATGACGAGGTCGGCGTCGCGCGCGACGGTATCGAAGAGGCCCTGCTCGGGCGGGCGCTCGACGAGCTCGACGCGCAGCTCGGGGTGCGTGCGGGCGAGGCGCGCGAGGGCGTCGGGCATGAGCGCGTGCGCGGCCGACTGGAACACCGCCACGCGCACGGTGCCGGCGATCGTGGTGAGCGAGGCGGCGACGTCGGACTCGGCGCGCTCGAGGCGGTCGAGCACCACGCGCGCGTGTTCGACGAGCAGCAGCGCCTGCGGGGTGAGGCGCACGCGGCGGCCGGCGGGCTCGAGCAGCGGCACGCCCGCCTCGCGCGCGAGCTGGTCGAGTTGCTGGGAGACCGACGACGGACTGTACGAGAGGGCGTCCGCGACCGCGGCGAGCGTGCCACGCTGGGAGAGCTCGACCAGCAGGCGAAGGCGTCTCACGTCAAGCACGGCACCTCCCGGGGCATCCGCTCATTCATCGGTTGACCTGATCAGTATCCGTCAGAATCATTCGCTGTACCGAACGGACACGGCGACGCAGACTGGAGACGCACGGCGCCCCTACGCCCGGCAACGCCCGCTCGGAAGGACACTGACCACATGGCCACCTCGATCGAGACCCCCGCGCCGTCCACGGCGACCTCGCCAACCGCGCGATCTCCCTCGTGCAGCGCTGGCTCGCCGAGAGCGCGGACGTGCCGGTCGAGCCTGCGGCGCGCAACCTCGCGGGCGTGCTCGAGGACCCGAAGGGCCTCGACTTCACGGTCGGCTTCGTCGACGGCGTCATGCGGCCGGAGGACCTGCGGGTCGCGGCGCGCGCCCTGCAGCGAGTCAGCGAGCACACGCCGAAGTTCCTGCCCTGGTACCTGCGCTGGGCGGTGCAGCTGGGCGGCGCGTTCGCGCCCGTGTTCCCGTGGCCGATCGTGCCGATCGCCCGCCGCGTGCTGCGTGACATGGTCGGCCACCTCGTGCTCGACGCGACCCCCGACAAGCTCGGCCCCGCGATCGCGCACCTGCGCGAGTCGGGCAACCGGCTGAACTTGAACCTGCTCGGCGAGGCCGTGCTCGGCGAGCAGGAGGCCGCCCGTCGCCTCAAGGGCACGACCGAGTTCCTCGCCCGCCCCGACGTCGACTACGTGTCGATCAAGGTGTCGAGCGTCGTCAGCCAGCTCTCGATGTGGTCGTTCGACGAGGCCGTCGACCGCGTGGTCGAGCGGCTCACGCCGCTGTACGAGCTCGCCGCGTCGAGCCCCACGCCGAAGTTCATCAACCTCGACATGGAGGAGTACCACGACCTCGACCTGACGATCGCGGTCTTCACCAAGCTGCTCGACCAGCACCGCCTGCGCCGCCTCGAGGCCGGCATCGTGCTGCAGGCCTACCTGCCCGACGCGCTCGGCGCGCTGCAGGAGCTCACCGCGTGGTCGAAGCGGCGCCGAGCCGCGGGCGGCGCGCCGATCAAGGTGCGCGTCGTGAAGGGCGCGAACCTCGCCATGGAGCGCGTCGACGCCGCCGTGCACGGCTGGCCGCTCGCCACCTACGGCAGCAAGCAGGACTCCGACACCAACTACAAGCGCGTGCTCGACTTCGCACTCACCCCCGAGCACACCGATGCCGTGAAGATCGGCGTCGCCGGCCACAACCTGTTCGACCTCGCGTACGCGTGGCTGCTCGCGAACGACCGCGGCGTCGCCGACCGCATCGACATCGAGATGCTGCTCGGCATGGCCACCGGCCAGGCCGCCGCGATCACCCGGGACGTCGGCCGGCTGCTGCTCTACACGCCCGTCGTGAACCCCGCCGAGTTCGACGTCGCCATCGCCTACCTCGTGCGTCGCCTCGAGGAGAACGCCAGCTCGGAGAACTTCATGTCGGCCGTGTTCGACCTCGCGTCGAACCGCAGCCTGTTCGAGCGCGAGCGCGACCGCTTCCTCCGCTCACTCGCCGCACTCGACCAGGCCGTGCCGCAGCCCAACCGCACCCAGGATCGGCACACCGAGTGGGAGCACAAGCAGGTCGAGCCGGTCACGCCGCGACTGCCGATGAGCGAGACGGATGCCCCTGAGGCCGACGCCTCACTCACCGCCGAGGTGCTCGGTCTGACCCGCGGGTCCGACGGGGTCGACGCGCTCGCCGAGGCGGGCGGCGCGGCCGCTGCTGGCACCGCGGCCGGCACGGGCAGCGACCGCGCCCCGCTCACCGCGGCGCTGCAGGTGCCGGGCGACGCCGGCCCGGGGGCATCCGACGCCTTCTCGAACGAGCCCGACACCGACCCGTCGCTGCCGGCGAACCGGCTGTGGGGTCGGCGCATCCTCGAGCGGGTGCCCGGCTCGCCGCTCGGCATCGACACGATTGACGCGTCGCGCATCGGCGACGGCGACACCCTCGAGCGCGTGGTCGCGACCGTGACCGCCGCGGGCAGCGCTTGGGGCGAGCTGCCCGGTGCCGAGCGCGCCGCCGTGCTGCACCGTGCGGGGCTCGCGCTCGCCGCGAACCGCGACCGGCTGATCGAGGTCATGGCCGCTGAGACCGGCAAGACCATCGCCGAGGCCGACCCCGAGGTGAGCGAGGCGATCGACTTCGCGCACTACTACGCCGAGCGCGCCCGCGAGCTCGACCACGTGCAGGGCGCGATCTTCGTGCCGTCGAAGCTCACGGTCGTCACGCCGCCGTGGAACTTCCCGGTCGCGATCCCGGCCGGCGGGGTGCTCGCGGCGCTCGCCGCAGGCTCGGGCGTCATCATCAAGCCGGCCGCGCTGTCGCGCCGCAGCGGCGCCGTCATGGTCGAGGCGCTCTGGGAGGCAGGCGTGCCGCGCGAGCTGCTCGCGCTCGTGCAGCTCGACGACCGCGAGCTCGGCAAGCAGCTCGTCGCGCACCCGTCGGTCGACCGGGTGATCCTCACCGGCGCGTACGAGACCGCCAAGCTGTTCCGCTCGTTCCGCCCCGACCTGCCGCTGCTCGCCGAGACGAGCGGCAAGAACGCGATCATCGTCACGCCGAGCGCGGACCTCGACCTCGCGGCATCCGATGTCGCGAAGAGCGCGTTCGGGCACGCCGGCCAGAAGTGCTCGGCCGCGTCGCTCGTGATCCTCGTCGGGTCGGTCGGCAGCTCGAAGCGCTTCCTGAACCAGCTCGTCGACGCGACCCGGTCGATGCGCGTCGGCTACCCCGAGGACCCGGCGACGCAGATCGGGCCGGTGGTCGAGCCCGTGCACGGCAAGCTGCTGCACGCGCTCACGCAGCTCGACCCGGGCGAGCGGTGGCTCGTGGAGCCGAAGCGCCTCGACGACACCGGTCGCCTGTGGTCGCCCGGCATCCGCGACCACGTCAAGGCCGGATCGTACGTGCACCTCACCGAGTTCTTCGGGCCGATGCTCGGCATCATGCGCGCGCGCGACCTCGACGAGGCCATCGAGATGCAGAACGCGGTCGACTACGGGCTGACCGCCGGCATCCACACCCTCGACTCCGACGAGCTCGCGACCTGGCTCGACCGCGTCGAGGCAGGCAACCTGTACGTCAACCGCGGCATCACGGGCGCGATCGTGCAGCGGCAGCCGTTCGGCGGCTGGAAGCGCTCGGCCGTCGGCGCGGGCGCGAAGGCCGGCGGACCGAACTACCTCTTCGGCCTCGGCGACTGGATGCCCGCGCGGTCGAGCACGCAGAGCTCGACGCTGCACCTGCGCGGCCTCGACGGCCGGGTCTCGACGCTCATCGAGCACGCCCAGCCCGCGCTGTCGTTCGAGGAGTTCGAGCTGCTGCGCCGGTCGGCGCTGTCGGACGCGATCGCGTACCGCGACGAGTACGGCGTCGCGCGCGACGTGACCGGGCTCGGCGTCGAGCGCAACGTCTTCCGCTACCGGCCGACGCCGGTCACGGTGCGCATCTCCGAGGGCGCGAGCCTCGGCGAGGGCCTGCGCGTGATCGCGGCCGCGCTGCTCGCGCGCTCGCCGATCGAGGTGTCGACCGCGATCGAACTGCCCGTGGGGGTGGTCACGGTGCTGCACGCCGCCGATGCGCCGGTCGAGGTCGAATCGGATGCCGCGTGGCTGGAGCGCGCCCACCGGGGCGGCATCGAGACGGCGCGCGTGCGCCTGGTCGGCGGCGACGCGTCGGCGCTCGCCGGGGCGCTCGCCGGCACGCCCGACGTCGCGGTCTGGTCGCACGCCGTCACCCCGTCGGGCCGCGTCGAGCTGCTGCCGTTCCTGCACGAGCAGGCCGTGTCGATCACGAACCACCGCTTCGGCAACCCGACGACGATCTCCGACGGCGTGATCTAGCGTCGCGCGTCGACGCTCCCGATTCGGGCACGTCGAGATCGTTCGGGCACGCCTACTCGGCGTGCCGGAGCGATTTCGACGTGCCGGACAGCGGGCGGGCGAGCGTCAGCGGTCGGCGCGGAGGGCGGCGCGGGCGTAGGCGAGCGCGGAGGCCTCGTCGACGCCGAGCTGGGACATGCGATCGGCGAAGGCCGTCGCCGCGAGCTGGGCCTGCTGCTCGGTGGGGTCGCCCGTTGCCGAGACGAAGGTGCCGTTGCGGCCGCGCGTCTCGATGACCGCGTCGGACTCGAGTGCGCGGTACGCCTTCGCGACCGTGTTCACGGCGACGCCGAGGTCGGCGGCCAGTGCGCGCACGGTGGGGAGTTTCGTGCCGGCGGCGAGGTCACCGGAGCGGACGGCGTCGCGCACCCGCATCCGGATCTGCTCGAACGGCGGGGTGGACGACTCGGGGTCGACGGTGATCGCGAGCACGGGGCATCCGCTCGATTCTGCCGAGGTCAGTCGCGCGGCCGGTTGACCAGGCGCGAGAAGACGATGGCGCTGCGCGTGTGGTCGACGTTCGGGGCGACGCGCAGGCGCTCGAGCGCGTCTTCGAGGCTCGTGATGTCGCGGGCGCGCATCTGCACGATCGCGTCGGCGCTGCCCGTGACGGTGCCGGCGTAGACGACCTCGGGCACGTTCTGCAGGATGCGCTGGAGCTCCTCGGGCGCGACCGTGCCGCGGCAGAACAGTTCGACGTACGCCTCGGTGCTCATGCCGTCGACGGTCGGGTCGACCTGGATCGTGAACGCGCGGATCACACCGTCGGCGACGAGTCGGTCGACGCGGCGCTTCACGGCCGAGGCGGACAGCCCGACGGTCGAGCCGATGTCGCCGTAGCTCGCGCGGGCGTTCTCGCGCAGGAGGTCGAGGATGCTGCGGTCGAGGTTGTCCATGCGTTGGGAGTGTAGGGCGGATCGTTGCGTCTGTGGAGCCCGTGACGCCGTATCTCGTGCGCTCGTGATCGAATCGATGCGGAATGCGCCGGACGCGAGTCGCCGCTACCGCCGGTGACGCCGGTGCACGGCGGCGAGGACGAGCGCTCCGGCCCCGATGGCCATGGTCGCGCTCGCCACCTTCGCCATCACCTCGATCCACAACGGTGGCGGACCGGTGAGTGCGCCCTCGACCGTCTCCGAGGCGTTGTAGTCGATCGCGGAGAACGCGATGGCGAGCACGAGTCCGACGACGCCGAGCACCAGAGCCCAGGCGCCGAAGGGCACGAGTCGGATGCCTCGCGGCTTCGTCGCTGCGCTCACACACCGTCCTTCCGTCTGATGCAGCGCACTATCGTCCGGATCGGGACCCGGAGTCTTGTCGCCGGCCGCATCGCGGTGAGGGCCGCCGTGCCTGGGGAGCACCTCGCCTTCGTGCGTATCGAGTTCGCGACGCACAAGCGCTGGACGGCTCCTCCACAACCCCGCAGTTCTGCCCGCCCTCCGCGTCAATAGGATGTTGACACTCGCCCCAGGGTTTGTCGTCATTACATTGACGTCGTGGAGATCAGGTCCAGCGCCCGCACACACGGCATCGTCGATGCGGACATCCGACACGCGATCAGGCATCCACGCGTGTACCGGGAGGTGGAACGAGATGGCGACCTGCAGATCCTCGTGCTCGGCCCGGCCCAGGACGGGCGATTCCTCAGATCGTGCTCGTGCCCGCACCCGATCCGATGCGCGTCATCCACGCAGATGAGCTCCGCCCGAACTGGTACGACCTGCTCTGAGAGGTGATCAGCATGACAAAGACGAAGGCCAGCACGGAGGAGTGGCTCGACGAGCTCCGGCTCGAGAAGTCGGATATGCGCGACGGCGCGCACCTCGCGCGGATCGGCGTCGCGCTCGACGCGATCGAGGCGGCGGAGCGGGAACTCGTCGCCGCCGTCGCCGCGGCCCACGCGGCCGGCGACTCGTGGGCCGCGATCGGGGCGGTGCTCGGCACGAGCCGGCAGGCGGCGCATCGACGGTTCGCGTCGCAGATCGACACGCAGGGCTGAGGCGGCGACGGCAGCGAGCGGATGCGACTGGGCGCGCGGCGGCCCTGAGGCATCCGCCCGCCCTTCTCCCCAGTTCTCGAATCGATTCGGTGATCTCGCCCGGTCGGCCTAGCGTGGAACCCATGCTCACCGACACCCCCGTACGCCTCGGCGTCCAACTCCACCCCCAGCACGCCACGGCCCAGAACATGCGCGACGCGGTGATGCGTTGCGAGGATCTCGGCGTCGACATCGTCTTCAACTGGGACCACTTCTTCCCGCTCTACGGCGAGGCCGACGGCCAGCACTTCGAGTCGTGGACCCTGCTCGCCGCCTGGGCCGAGCAGACCGAGCGCGTCGAGCTCGGCGCGCTCGTGAACTGCAACAGCTACCGCAACCCCGACCTGCAGGCCGACATGGCCCGCACGATCGACCACATCAGCGCCAAGGGCGGCGAGGGCCGGTTCATCTTCGGCACCGGCTCCGGCTGGTTCGAGCGCGACTACGACGAGTACGGCTACGACTTCGGCACCGTCGGCTCGCGGCTCGACGACCTCGCCGAGGCGATGCCGCGCATCGAGGCGCGCTGGGCGAAGCTCAACCCGGCGCCGACTCGCCGCATCCCCGTGCTCATCGGCGGCAAGGGCGAGCAGAAGACGCTGAAGCTCGTGGCCAAGCACGCCGACGTGTGGCACAGCTTCGTCAAGCCCGAGGAGATCGCGCACAAGGTGTCGGTCATCGACGCCTGGGGCGAGAAGGTCGGGCGCGACACGTCGGACATCGTCGTGTCGAACGAGCTCGCCCGGGCCGACGACGAGAAGGCGAACGCGTACTACGACGCGGGCGTGCGCATGTTCACGCTCGGCCTCAACGGCCCCGACTACGACATGATCCAGGTCTCGCGCTGGCTCGCCTGGCGCGACGCCAAGAACTCCTGACACCAGGGCGCTGAAGCGCACGGATGCTGCGTGCCGACGCTGAGCACGCAGCATCCGTGCGTCTCAATCGGTATCGCGCCGCGCTCGGGCATGTGACACTGGAAGCGGCGTCCCGCACCGCCTGCGGGGCTCGAGGAGAGTGACCTGGTCCGCCGACACCCTGCGGCGTCGCCGCGGCTGCCGGTCCTCGCCGGCACCGTCGCACCGCCGCCCCGAGTGAAGGAGGCGCGATGTCGATCGCTACCGACCACCCCACCGACGACCGGACCCTGACCGCCGCCGAGTCGGTCGGCCCGACCGCCGAGACCGCGACCACCACCGACCGCCCCGAGCGCACCGCCGTGCGCAAGTCGGTGCTGATGTGCCGCCCCGAGCACTTCACGGTCGTGTACCGCATCAACCCGTGGATGAACCCCGCACTGCCGACCGACACGACCCTCGCCGTGCAGCAGTGGGAGGCCCTCTACGAGACCTACCTGCAGCTCGGGTACGACGTGCAGCTCATCGACCCGGTCGAGGGCCTGCCCGACATGGTCTACGCCGCGAACGGCGGCTTCGTGCTCGACGGCATCGCCTACGGCGCGAGCTTCACCCACCCCGAGCGCCAGGCCGAGGGCCCCGCCTACATGGACTGGTTCGGCGACGCCGGCTTCGACGTACGCCGCCCGCTCGAGATCAACGAGGGCGAGGGCGACTTCCTGCTCGTCGGCGACGCGATCCTCGCGGGCACCGGGTTCCGCAGCGACTCGCGTTCGCACGAGGAGATCGGGCGCGTGTTCGGCCGCGAGGTCGTCACCCTCCGCCTCATCAACCCCAGCTACTACCACCTCGACACCGCGCTCGCCGTGCTCGACCCGACGCCCGGCCGCGAGCACATCGCCTACCTGCCGAGCGCGTTCGACGAGGCATCCCGCACCCTGCTCGAGGCCCGCTACCCCGACGCGATCATCGTGTCGGAGGAGGACGCGGCGATCCTCGGCCTCAACTCGTTCAGCGACAACCGCAACGTCGTGATCGCGTCGCGCGCCACCGGCTTCGCCGAGCAGCTGCGCGCCAACGGCTACACCCCGATCGGCGTCGACCTCTCCGAGCTGCTGCTCGGCGGCGGCGGCGTCAAGTGCTGCACCCTGGAGCTGCGCCGATGACCACCAACCAGACATCCCGCGCCGCCGAGACCCCCGAGTTCGGAGTGGCATCCGAGGTCCCCGGGTTCGGTGGGCATCCTTGGGCAGGGACCTCGGATGCCACTCCGAACCCCACGGACAACGCCATCGCCCTCGAGGAGGCGCACGCGGCGCACAACTACCACCCGCTCCCGGTCGTCGTCGCATCCGGCGAGGGCGCCTGGGTCACGGATGTCGAGGGGCGACGCTACCTCGACTGCCTCGCCGCCTACTCGGCGGTGAATTTCGGCCACGGGCATCCGCAGCTGCTCGCCGCCGCGCACGAGCAGCTGGACCGCATCACGCTCACGAGCCGCGCGTTCCACAACGACCGGCTCGGGCCGTTCGTGACCGAGCTCGCCGAGCTCGTCGGCATGGACATGGTGCTGCCGATGAACACGGGCGCCGAGGCGGTCGAGTCGGCGATCAAGGTCGCTCGCGCGTGGGGGTACCGGGTCAAGGGCGTGGCGCCGGATGCCGCGAACATCGTCGTGATGGCCGGCAACTTCCACGGCCGCACCACCACGATCGTCTCGTTCAGCGACGACCCCGACGCGCGCGCCGACTTCGGTCCGTTCACGCCGGGCTTCCGGGCGGTGCCGTACGGCGACGCCGACGCGGTGGCCGACGCGATCGACGCGAACACGGTCGCGGTGCTCGTCGAGCCGATCCAGGGCGAGGCGGGCATCGTCGTGCCGCCGGTCGACTTCCTGCCGCGGGTGCGAGAACTGTGCGACGCGCGCCACGTGCTGCTCATCGCCGACGAGATCCAGTCGGGGCTCGGCCGCACCGGCTCGACGCTCGCGTGCGAGCTCGTCGACGTGCGCCCCGACCTCGTGACGCTCGGCAAGGCGCTCGGCGGCGGCATCGTGCCGGTGTCGGCCGTCGTCGGCGGCAGCGAGGTGCTCGGCGTGCTCCGGCCGGGCGAGCACGGCTCGACGTTCGGCGGCAACCCGCTGGCGGCCGCCGTGGGCCTCGAGGTGGTGCGGATGCTCGCGAGCGGCGAGCCGCAGGCCCGGGCGCGCGAACTGGGTGCGCGGCTGCGCGCGCGGCTCGACGCGATCGTCGGCCGGGGCGTGGTCGCCGTGCGTGGCGCCGGTCTCTGGGCGGGCATCGACATCGACCCCGTGCTCGGCACGGGCCGCGAGGTCTGCGAGGCGCTCATGCGCCGTGGCGTACTGGCGAAGGACACCCACGGGTCGACGATCCGCCTCGCGCCGCCGATCGTCGTCGAGGCATCCGACCTCGACTGGGCCGTCGACCAGCTGGAGGCCGTGCTCGCCGAGCTCGCCGCCCGCTGAGCTCGCCGCCCGCCGACGGCTCAGCGCCGGCGCTCGGCCACGCGGGTCGCGGTGACGGCGAGCACGAGGAACGTCGTCGTGCTGCCCACGAGCACCGCGATCGGCAGGGTCCAGCCCGACGTCGCCTCGTGCAGCGCACCGAGCACGGGCGGACTGAGCGCGGCGATCAGGTAGCCGCCGCCCTGCACGATGGCCGACATGCCACCGGCCTCGCGGTCGGTCCGCGCATGCCGCACGATCAGCGTGAAGATCACCACGAACCCGCCGCCCTGGGCGATTCCGCCGAGGAACTCCCAGACGAGGTAGGCCTCGGGTGCCAGCAGCAGCCCGACCGGCAGGCTCACCCAGAGCGAGCCGACGACGGCCGCCGGCACCCACTGCGGCGCGCGGGCGCCGAGCAGCGGCACGCCGAGCGCCCCGATGATCGCCGCGACCTGGAAGATGGACGAGGCGGCGCCGGCCGCGATCTCGCCGATGCCGCGCAGGTCGGCGAGCATGGTCGGCAGCCAGCTCGTGACCCCGTAGTACCCCCAGGCCTGCGCCGCGAAGGCGGCCGTCAGCACCCAGGTGAGCGGGTTGCGCCAGGCCGAGACGGATGCCCCGGGGCCGGAGCCCGGACCGCCGCGGTCATCGATGACCGCGATCCCGCCGGTCAGCAGCTCCGTCGTGGTGAGCGACGGGTCGCTGTCGGCTGCCGCCGCTCCGACGCGTCGCCGCCGACGCAGGTACGCGCCCCAGACGACGAGCGCGGCGAGCACGAACACGCCCCAGGCCGCCGTCGCGATCCGCCACCCGACGAGGTCGGCGAGCGGCGCGGTCGCGAGCGAGGTGATCATCGTGCCGACGTTGAGCATGGCGGTGTAGACGCCGGTCACGAGCGCGGCGCGCTCGGGCGGCACGTCGCGCCGGATGACGACCGGGATGACCACGTTGCCGATCGTGATGGAGACGCCGATCACGAGCATGCCGGCGAACGCGGCGGGCACACCGCCGGCCGAGCGCAGCACGGTGCCGGCGAGCACCCCGAGCAGCGCGATGAGCACCGCGCGCTCGGCGCCGCTCAGGCGGATGACGAGCGCCGCGACGGGCGTGGCGAGCGCGAAGCACAGCACCGCGAGGGTGGTGAGCAGCCCCGCCGTGGCGGGCGTCAGGCCGAGATCGGCCTCGATGCGCTCGAGCACCGGCGCGAGCGCCACGATCGGGGCGCGCAGGTTGAGCGCGACGAGCATGATGCCCGCCGTGAGCAGCCACGGGAACGCGCGGGCCGCGGCGTCCCGGGATGGAGGTGTCACTGCGCTCGATCGTACGCGGTGGCGTCGGCGCCGCGCCGGGCTCGTGGCATCCGTCGCCCTCGCTCTCGACCCGCGGGGCACGACGGGCATAGCATGACGCCATGAGCGACGACGTCGCGAAGCCGGCGCCGGGGGACGCGAGTCCGTCGGAGGGGGAGCCGAGACTGCCGGGGGTCGGCACGCAGGACGACCACGGGTTCTTCGGCCAGCCCCGCGCGCTCGCGAACATCTTCGGCGTGGAGATGTGGGAGCGCTTCAGCTTCTACGGCATGCAGGGCATCCTGCTGCTCTACCTCTACTACTCCGCGTCCGAGGGCGGCCTCGGCATGGAGCAGTCGACGGCGGCGGGCATCGTCGGCGCGTACGGCGGCGCGGTCTACCTGTCGACCGTGCTCGGCGCGTGGATCGCCGACCGGCTGTTCGGCTCCGAGCGCGTGCTCTTCTGGAGCGCCGTGGTCATCATGCTCGGTCACATCGCGCTCGCGCTGCTGCCCGGGTTCTGGGGCGTCGGCGTCGGGCTGATCCTCGTCGCGCTCGGCAGCGGCGGACTGAAGGCGAACGCCACGGCCGTCGTCGGCACGCTCTATCGGCCCGAGGACCCGCGCCGCGACGCGGGGTTCTCGCTGTTCTACCTGGGCATCAACCTCGGCGCGTTCCTCGGGCCGCTGCTGACCGGCCTGCTGCAGTCCAACCTCGGCTTCCACTGGGGCTTCGGGCTCGCGGCGGTCGGCATGGCGATCGGGCTCATCCAGTACTCGTTCGGTCGCCGTCGCATCCCCGACATCGCGCGCGAGGTGCCGAACCCGCTGCCGCGGGATCGCCGCATCATCGCGGTCGTCATCGCCGCGATCGCGATCGTGCTGGTCGTCGTCGGCGTGCTGCTCGGCCTCATCACGGCCGACAACCTCGTGACCCTCGTCATCGCGGGCACCGTGATCGCCGCGATCGCGTACTTCGCCGTGATCCTCACGTCGCAGCGCATCACCGGCACCGAGCGATCGCGCGTGTACGGATTCATCCCGCTGTTCATCACGAGCGTCGGGTTCTGGTCGCTGTACCAGCAGCAGTTCACCGTGCTCACGATCTACTCCGACGAGCAGCTCGACCGCACCATCCTCGGCTGGGAGATGCCGGTGCCGTGGGTGCAGGCGATCAACCCGATCTTCATCATCATCCTGTCCGGCGTGTTCGCCGCGCTCTGGACGAAGCTCGGCACCCGCCAGCCGTCCACGCCGGTGAAGTTCGCACTCGGCACGGTCGTCATGGGCGTGGCGTTCCTGCTCTTCCTGCCGTTCGCCGACGGCGGGAAGAACTCCACGCCGCTGCTCTGGATGGTGCTCATCCTCTTCACCTTCACGGTCGCCGAGCTGCTGCTCTCCCCGGTCGGGCTGTCGGTGGCGACCAAGCTCGCGCCCGCGATCTTCCGCACCCAGATGGTGGCGCTGTTCTTCCTGTCGATCGCACTCGGCACGTCGATCGCGGGCCTGCTCGCCGAGTTCTACACGAGCGTGAACGAGGCGACGTACTTCGGCGTGCTCGGACTGATCGCGATCGCGATCGGCGCCTCCCTGTTCCTGGCGGTGCGGCCGGTACTCACACTCATGCGCGGGGTGCGCTGACCCGCGGATACGATGACGGGATGACGCTCCCGCTCGTGGTGATCCCCACGTACGACGAGCGCGACAACATCGGCCCGATCATCGCGCGCGTCCGTGCCGCGGTGCCCGAGGCATCCGTGCTCGTGGTCGATGACGCGTCACCCGACGGCACCGGCGAGCTCGCCGACGAGATCGCCGCGACCGACGCCGCCGTGCACGTGCTGCACCGCACGGGCAAGCAGGGCCTCGGCGCCGCCTACCTCGCGGCCTTCGATTGGGCGCTCGAGCGCCGCTTCGACCCGATCGTGCAGCTGGACGCCGACGGGTCGCACCTGCCCGAGGAGCTGCCGCGACTGCTGGCACGGCTCGAGGCGACGGATGCCTCCCAGGCGGCCCCCGACCTCGTCGTGGGGTCGCGCTGGGTCGACGGCGGCTCCGTGGAGAACTGGCCGGCGTATCGGCAGGCGATCTCGCGCGTCGGCAGCGCGTACGCGCACCTCATGCTGCGGCTGCCCGCACGCGATGCGACCGCGGGGTACCGCGTCTTCCGTGCCGACGCGCTGCGGCGCATCGACCTGGCCGACGTGCACACCCGCGGGTACGGGTTCCAGGTCGACGTGCTCTGGCACGCGCACCGGGCCGGCCTCGTCGTGGTCGAGGAGCCCGTGCGGTTCGTCGAGCGCGAGCGGGGTGCGTCGAAGATGAGCGTCGGCATCGCGGTGGAGGCGGCGGCCCGGGTCACGTGGTGGGCGATCCGCGCGCCGTGGACGCGTCGGCCCGCCGATGCGGGCTCGGCCGGTCGGTCAGACCGCCAGGTGCAGCGGGTCGGCGAGCAGCCGCGTCCGGGCGGTGGCGAACCCGCCGAGTAGCGCCGCGTCGGGCCCGGCGGCGCCGGCGACCACGAGCGGCGCCTGCTCGGTGTCGGCCGCGAGGAAGCCGTCGGTCGCGACCGCGTCGGCGATGTCGCCGACCAGGTCGCCCCAGTAGCCGCCGATCACGATGACCTCGGGGTCGAGCACCGCGTCGAGGGCGCGCAGCGCGCGGCCGATCCAGAGCACGGCGTCGTTCCACGACCACACGGCGGGCTGGTCGTTCGCCGCGATCTGCTCGCGCAGCTCGTCGAGCGCGGCGGCGAGCCCGTGCTCGCGGCGGAGTTCGGTCAGGCCGGCACGCTCGAGCACGATCTCGGGGCCGGCGATGGTGACGAGGCATCCGAGTTGCCCGCATCGGCACGGCACCCCGGTCGGGTCGATCGCGATGTGGCCGAAGGAGCCTGCGGAGGCGTGCGCGCCCGCGGCGGGAACGCCGCCTGCGACGATCGCGCCGGCGAGGCCGGTGTGGCCGGAGAGGTAGAGGAAGTCGTCGAGGCCGTCGAGCGCGTCGCGCTCGGCACGTGCCGCCGCGGCGCCCTCGCCGATCAGCGCGACACCATTCGGCAGCGCGGGCTCGAGCTCGCCCAGCCGGGGCAGGCGCTCGCGCAGCCCGCCGAGGACGTCGACGTCGCGCCAGCCGAGCTCGTGGTCGACGCGCACGACCGCGGGTGCGCCACCGACGACGCCGGGTACGACCACGGAGACCGCGCCGACCCTCCGGTCGCGGCTGTCGGCGCCGCCGATCGCCGCGTCGAGTACGGGTGCCAGCACGTCGAGCACGCGATCCGGGTCTTCGAGCGGGCCGCCGTGTCGGGCGGTGAAGCGGGCGAGCTCGTCACCGGAGATGCCGTGCAGCACCGCGACCGCCGTGTCGGCGTCGATGCGCGCGGTGACGATGGCGAGGTCGTCGGTCGCGAGCCGGAGCACCGTCCGGGGCCTGCCGGAGCCGTCGCCGCCGACCGTTGCCTCTCGCACGACACCCGCGTCGATGAGCGTGGTCGTCAGCGTGCGTATCGACCCCTTGGCGATGCCCGTCTCGCGTGCGAGCTCGGTGCGCGACGACGGCCCGTCGGCCGCGAGGCGCCCCACGACGAGTGCGAGGTTGCGCGTGCGCTCGTCCGGATCGGCCATGCGGGTGGCGTGCTGCTGGTCCCCGGTCCGTTCCCCTCGGATCATGTCGCCAGCATGGCACAGGGGTGCGCCCGTGCGGCAGACCCTACCCGGCGGCGCGCGACCCCTGTCCGGGGGTGGCGAGCAGCCCGACGAGGTACTCGAGGTGCGCGGCCATGTCGAGCTCGGGCTCGAGCAGCCACTGCACCTGGAGGCCGTCGGCAGCGGCGGCGAGCAGCGCGGCGGCGCGCTCTGCATCGAGGTCGGCGGGCAGCTCGCCCGCGTCGCGGCGGGCGCGGAGCAGCTCCGCCATCGTCGCGCGGAACAGGCGGTACCGCTCGACGAAGTAGTCGTGGGCGGGGTGCGACGGGTCGGCCGCCTCGATCGAGAGCTGCGCGTAGAGCTGCACGAGCCCGGGTACGGACGCGTTGCCGCGCACGACGTCGACGAATCCCGTGAGCGGCGCGCCGCGATACGGCTCGGCAGCCTCCTCGTCTCGGCGGTCGCGGGTGCGGAGGACCTCGACGAAGAGGTCCTCCTTGGTGCCGAAGTAGTGCAGCAGGCCGGCCTGGCTGAGGCCGACGGCATCGGCGAGCTCCTTGACGGATGCTCCGCGGTAGCCGTTGCGCGCGATCACGTCGAGCGCGGTGGAGAGGATCTCCTCGCGTTTCGCGATGCCCTTCGCGTACGAGCCCCTGCGTGCCATGCGCCTGATCGTAGCGGGCGGCATCCGCTCCCCACCAAAACCGAGCGGGGACTTGAGAATCAAAACCGAGCGTTATATGGTGTTCGCACCGCGTCGCCGCGCCCGCATCCTGCGACCCGGTTCTCAGGACGAAGGAGCATGATGACCGACACGCTGACCCCGGCCGCGGCGAACGGCGACGCGACCGTCGCAGACCTCACCCTCGAGGAGAAGGCATCGCTCACGAGCGGCGCGAGCTTCTGGACGACGAAGGCGATCGACCGGGTCGGCATCCCGTCGATCATGCTCACCGACGGCCCCCACGGCGTCCGCAAGCAGCGCGCGGGCGCCGATCACCTCGGCATCGGCGACAGCGTGCCCGCCACCTGCTTCCCGCCCGCGGTCGCCCTCGGCTCGTCGTTCGACCCCGCGCTGCTCGAGCGCGTCGGCGCCGCCCTCGGTGCGGAGTCGCTCGCCGAGGGCGTGGGCGTGCTGCTCGGCCCGGGCATCAACATCAAGCGATCGCCGCTGTGCGGCCGCAACTTCGAGTACCTCTCCGAAGACCCGCTGGTCTCCGGCGTCATGGGCGCGGCCCTCGTGCGCGGACTCCAGTCGCAGGGCGTCGGCGCGTCGCTGAAGCACTTCGCGGCCAACAACCAGGAGGCCGACCGCATGCGCGTCTCGGCCGACATCGACGAGCGGCCACTCCGCGAGATCTACCTCCGCGGCTTCCAGCGCGTCGTGCAGGACGCCAAGCCGTGGACCGTCATGTGCTCGTACAACCGGCTCAACGGCGTCTACACCTCCGAGGATCCCTGGCTGCTGACGACGGTGCTCCGCGACGAGTGGGGCTTCGAGGGCCTCGTCGTCTCCGACTGGGGCGCCGTGAACGAGCGGGTCACGGGACTCGTCGCCGGCCTCGACCTCGAGATGCCCTCGAGCGGGGGACGCACCGACGCGCAGCTCGTCGCCGCGGTCCGCACGGGCGAGCTCGACGAGTCGGCGCTCGACCTGGCCGCGCAGCGCAACCTCGATCTCGTCCGCAAGGCCGTGGCCGGAGCGAGGGCGGATGCCTCCTACGACGTCGACGCCCACCACGCGCTCGCTCGCGAGGTCGCCGCCGCGAGCATCGTGCTGCTGCGCAACGAGGGCGGCGCGCTGCCGCTCGCGCCCGGGGCATCCGTCGCCGTCGTCGGCGAACTGGCCCGCACCCCGCGCTACCAGGGCGCGGGCTCGTCGCTCATCAACCCGACGAAGCTCGACGACGCGCTCACCGAGATCCGCGCGATCGCCGGTGCCGACGTGCCGTTCGCGGCCGGCTACGCCGCCGACGGCACGGTCGACGACGGCCTCGTGGACGAGGCCGTGGCCGCCGCATCCGCCGCCGGCACCGTGCTGCTCTTCCTCGGCGTGCCCGCCGAGCTCGAGTCGGAGGGCTTCGACCGCGACGACATCGAGCTGCCCGCCGCGCAGCTCGAACTCGCCGAGCGCGTGATCGCGGCCAACCCGAACACGGTCGTCGTACTCTCCAACGGCGGCGTAGTGCGCCTGCCGTTCGCCGACCGGGTCGCCGCGATCGTCGAGGGCTGGCTGCTCGGCCAGGCCGGCGGCGGTGCCGTGGCCGACGTGCTCTACGGCCGGGTCAACCCGTCCGGCCGCCTCGCCGAGACGATCCCGCACCGCCTCGAGGACAGCCCCGCGTTCCTCGACTTCCCGGGCGAGCACTCGCACGTGCGGTACGGCGAGGGCCTGTTCGTCGGCTACCGCTGGTATGACGCGCGCGCCATCGACGTGGCGTTCCCGTTCGGGCACGGCCTGTCGTACACGAGCTTCGGCTACTCGGATGCCTCGGCCGAGGCGACCGTCGACGGCATCGTCGTGCGCGTGACCGTGACCAACACCGGCGACCGCGACGGCGCCGAGGTCGTGCAGGTCTACTCGGCGCTGCCGGGCTCCGGTGTGGTGCGCGCCCCGCGCGAGCTCAAGGGGTTCGCGAAGGTGTTCGTGCCGGCGGGCGAGTCGCGCGTCGCCGAGGTGCGGGTGCGCCGCGAGGACCTCGCCTACTGGGACACGCGCGCCGACGCGTGGATCGTCGAGGGCGGCGCGTACGAGGTGTCGATCGGGGCATCCAGCCGCGACCTGCGCGCCGTCGTCTCGGTCGAGGTGGCGGGCGACGACGTCCGCGCCCCGCTCACCATGGACTCGTCCATCGGCGAGATCGTCGCGCACCCCGTGGCCGGTCCGATCGTGATGCAGGCGTTGGCGGGCGACGGCGACACCGGCGCGCTGGTCTCCGACCCGGGCATGTTCAAGATGATGGCGTCCTTCCCGATCGGACGGCTGGCCTCCTTCCCGGGCATGCCGATCGGCCGCGACGACGTGGAGCAGCTCCTCGCGGCGGCGAACGCCGGCGCGTAGCATCCGCTCGCTGTCGTGGGGTCGGGCCGTCGTGCTCGGCCCCACGCGCAGGTTCAGCCCGTGAAGTCGACGACCTCGTGCAGGAACCGGCGCACCTCGGCGGCCATGTCCACCGACCCCGGGTCGAGCAGCCACTGCACCTGGAGGCCGTCCATGAGGGCGACCGTGCGGCGGGCGGCCGAATCGGGCGACGTGCCGTTGCGCAGCCGGCCCTGCGCGGCGCAGCCGTCGAACGCCGATGCGAGGCGTTCGACGGTCTCCGCGTACCTGCGCACGAAGTAGTCGTGGGCCGGATGCCCCGGATCGGTCGCCTCGGCCGACAGCGTGCAGTACAGCGCGACCACGCCGGGCACCGAGGCGTTGTAGCGTGCGAGGCCGACGAGGCTCTCGAGGGTCGCGAGCGGGTCGGAGTCGTCCTTCGGGACCACGTCGAGCGCGCGCTGGTCGCGCAGCTCGAGGACGGCCGCGAGCAGGGCGCCCTTGTTCGGGAAGTGGTGCAGCAGGCCCGCCTCGCTCATGCCCACCGCGGTCGCGATGTCGCGGATCGAGCCCGAGCGGAAGCCGCCGCGGGCGAACACGTCGAGGGCGGCGTCGAGGATGGCCGCGCGCGTCGCCTTCGTCTTCGCGTAGGGACCGCGCTTGCGCGTGGTCGCAGCGACCCGGTCGGCCATGCTCGCGCCTCCTGCCTCGTCGCAGACGAGCGTACCGGTGAGGCGCTGCCCTCGTGGGCTCCAGACCCGTCGACAGCCTGCGCTCTGAGCGCTGGGAACGCAGGAATTCGACGGGTCTCGGGTCAGGCGGCGGGTTCGACGCGGAGGGTGGTCGCGACCGCAGACGGCACGACCATCGCGCGGGTCGGGCCGGTGTCGCCGTACTTGTCGAAGAACGCCGCGTCGATCTCGTCGTCGTGCGCGTGGTCGGTCGCGTAGACGACGTCGCGCGCCGTTCCGGTCCAGTCGATCGCGCCGGCGAGGGTGCGCAGCACTCCCTGGTACCACTTGCCGTCGGCGCCCTTGTAGGAGCGCACGTACAGCGCGCCGTCGACGACGACGGCCCACACGATCGTGAGCGGGCGGAGCGACCCGTCCTTCCGGCGGCCGGCGACGCGGATCTCCTGCGTGCGGTCGAGCGAGTCGAGTTCCTCGGGGGTCCACGTGGGCATGGTGCTTCCTCTCGTCATGGACGGTGACTCCTACTCTGCGCCATCGGGTGCCGCTGAGACAGGCACCGCCGGTACCTGTCTCGGCAGACACTCCCGCGCGCACGGCGCGTGGTGTGCAATGGGATCACCGCGGGGGTTCCTGCGCCCGCGGTGACTCGCTTCGCGAAGGAGAACCAGAGACCTCATGAGAGCCACCCTGATGTACGGCGCCGGCGACGTGCGCGTCGAGACCGTCCCCAACCCCGTGATCGCCCAGCCCACCGATGCGATCGTCCGCACCGTGCGGGCGTGCGTCTGCGGCAGCGACCTCCACCCCTTCCACTCCCTGCCGCACTCGGAGCACGGCACCCCGATGGGCCACGAGCTCATCGGCGTGGTCGAGGAGGTCGGCTCGGCCGTGACGACCCTGAAGCCCGGCGACTTCGCCATCGCCCCGTTCGCGTTCCAGGACAACGCCTGCGTGTTCTGCCGCGAGGGCGTGCACACCTCCTGCCTGCACGGCGGCTTCTACGGCAATCGCCGCGTCGGCGGCCTCCAGGCCGAGTACGCGCGCATCCCGCAGGCCGACGGCTCGCTCGTGCGGGTGCCCGATGTCGACCCGGCGACGGCCGAGACCGGCCTGCTCGCGTCGCTCCTCACGCTCTCCGACGTCTACCTCACCGGCTACCACGCCGCCTACATGGGCCGCGTCGAGCCCGGCAAGACCGTCACCGTGATCGGCGACGGCGCGGTCGGCCTCTCGGCCGTGCTCGCGGCTCGCACCATGGGCGCCGAGCAGATCATCCTCATGGGCCGCCACACCGCGCGTACCGACCTCGGCCGCGAGTGGGGCGCCACCGACGTGGTCGCCGAGCGCGGCGCGGAGGGCGTCGCGACGGTCATGGACCTGACCGGCGGCGAGGGCAGTCACGTGGTGCTCGAGGCGGTCGGCCACATGCCGGCGTACGAGCAGGCCGTCGGCGTCGTGCGCCCGGGCGGGGTCATCTCGCGCGTGGGCGTGCCGCAGTACGAGGAGGCCCCCGTCGGCTTCGGGTCGCTGTTCGGGAAGAACGTCACCCTCACGGGCGGCCCCGCCCCGGTGCGCGCCTACCTCGAGCCCGCCATCCGCCAGGTGCTCGACGGCGAGATCGACCCGGGCCGCGTGTTCGACCGCACGGTCGCCATCGACGACGTGCCGGCCGCGTACGCGGCGATGGACGCGCGCGAGGCGCTCAAGGTGATGGTGGCGTTCTGATGCACACGAGGATGCTGGGCCAGGGCCTCGAGGTGTCCGCCGTCGGGCTGGGCGCCATGGGCATGTCGATGAGCTACGGGGCCAACCCGGGCGACCGCGACGACATGATCGGCGTGCTCCGCTACGCCGTCGACCATGGCGTCTCGTTCATCGACACGGCCGAGGTGTACGGGCCGTACGACAACGAGGAACTCGTCGGCGAGGCGATCGCCCCGCTGCGCGACCGCGTCGTGGTGGCGACGAAGTTCGGCTTCCACATCGCCGACGGGCGGATGCAGGGGCTCGACTCGACCCCCGAGCAGATCCGTCGCGTCGCCGACGCCTCCCTGCGGCGGCTCGGCGTCGACCGCATCGACCTGATCTACCAGCACCGCGTCGACCCCGACGTGCCGATCGAGGACGTCGCGGGAGCCGTCGGCGAACTCGTCGAGGCCGGCAAGGTCGCGCACTTCGGCCTCTCCGAGGCGGCGGCCGGCACGATCCGTCGGGCGCACGCGGTCCATCCGGTGACGGCGGTGCAGAGCGAGTACTCCCTGTGGACGCGCGACCCGGAGACCGAGGTGCTGCCGGCGTGCATCGAGCTCGGCATCGGCTTCGTGCCGTTCAGTCCGCTCGGCAAGGGCTTCCTCACCGGCACGGTGGGTGCCGACGCGAGCTTCGCGGAGGGCGAGATCCGCTCGCGCGTTCCCCGGTTCGCCCCCGAGAACCTCGCCGCCAACCAGGCGCTCGTCGACCACGTGCGCGCGCTCGCCGAGCAGCGCGGCGCCACGCCCGGCCAGGTCGCACTGGCGTGGTTGCTGGCGCAGCATCCGTCGATCGTGCCGATTCCGGGCACCCGCCGCCGCGAGCGCATCGACGAGAACGCGGCCGCGACGTCGGTGGCGCTCTCGGCCGACGACGTCTCAGACCTCGACGCGCTCGTCGAGCGCATCGGGGTCGCCGGCAACCGATACGACGACGACCTCCTGGGCACGGTCGGTCGCTGAGCGACCGGCCCGCCCCCGACCCCGACCCCGGCCCGGCCCCGACCCCGGCCCGACCCCGGCCCGGCCCCGACCCCGGCCCGGCCCCGACCCTCATCGCCGAGTGTGCTCGATCTCGTGCGGATCTCCCCGGAATCGGGGCATCCGAGTGTGAATCGGGCACACTCGGCGTGTTGGGGGACGGCGAGTCAGGCGGGGGTGAACTCGTCCTCGTGGGTGGCCGCCCAGGAGGCCAGCACGCGCAGCGCGTCGGCCGACGGTGAACCGGCCGGCGCGGTGTACACGTTCAGCACCAGCCCCGGCTCGCTCGGCAGCTCCATCGACTCGTAGTCCAGGTCGAGGTCGCCGACCACGGGGTGGCGCAGGCGCTTGCGCCCGCTGCGGTGGAACTTCACGTCGCGCGACGCCCAGCGCTCGCGGAACAGCTCGCTCTGCGTCGACAGCTCGCCGACCAGGCGGATGAGCTCCGGGTCATGCGGGTTGCGGCCGGCCTCGAGGCGCAGCATCGCCGCCGCGTCGTGCGTGATCTGGTCGTAGTCGCGCCAGAACTCGCGCGCGGCCGGGTTCAGGTACGCGAAGCGCGTCGTGTTCACGGGCCGGTGCGGGTCGTCGAAGACGGGCGAATAGAGCGCGCGACCGAGCAGGTTCGCCGCGAGGATGTCGTGCCGTGCGTTGCGCACCCAGGCGGGGGCATCCGCCACCGCATCGAGCACCTGCTGCACCGCGGGGCGGACGACGGGCTTCGCGCGAGGCGGCCGCGCCCGACCGGGACCGGCGGCGCGGGCGAGGTCGAAGAGGTACTGCCGCTCGGCCTCGTCGAGCCGGAGGGTGCTGGCGAGGGCGTCGAGCACGCTGTCGGATGCCCCGGAGAGGTTGCCGCGCTCGAGCCGCACGTAGTAGTCGACGGAGACGCCCGCCAGCATCGCGACCTCCTCGCGGCGCAGGCCCTTCACCCGGCGGTTGCCGCCGTAGGCGGGCAGTCCCGCCTGCTCGGGCGTGATGCGGGCGCGACGGGAGCTCAGGAACTCCTTGATCTCGTCGCGCAGGTCGGCCATGACTCCACGCTATGCCCGTCGGCCCGGGGAGGGAGGCCCTGCGAGTGCCTGCCTCCCGGGTCACGCGGAGCGGTCGCGGGACGCGCGCAGCGCCTCGACCAGCGTCGCGGCGTCGTAGTGCCCCTTGTGGCGCTGCTCGCCGATGAAGAACGTGGGCGTCGAGTGCAGGTCCATCACCTCGGCGTCGAGGGCGTCGTCGGTGACGCGGTTCGCGACCTCGGTCGAGTTGAAGTCGTCGAGGAACCGCTCCGCGTCGAGCCCGAGCTGGTCGGCGTAGGCGCAGAGGTCGTCGACCTCGAGCTTGTTCTGGTTGGCGAACAGCAGCTGGCCCATCTCGAAGAACGCGCCCTGCTTGGCCGCCGCCTCGGCGGCGCGCGCCGCGTCGACCGCATGGTCGTGCACCTCGGTGAGCGGCAGGTGGCGCCACACGTAGCGCAGCTCGTCGCCGAGCACCGAGCGCACGTGGTCGATCGACCCCGTCGCACGGCTGCAGAACGGGCACTCGAAGTCGCCGTACTCGACCAGCGTGAGGGGTGCGTCGACCGGGCCGCGGATGTGGTCGCGCTCCGGGTCGACCGGCCTGGCCAGGGTGCCGCCGACGGGCACCGGCGGCTGCAGCTTGTCGCTCACCCGGAACACGCACCACGCGAGTCCGAAGGCGAGGGCGGATGCCACGAGCACGCCGAATCTCGCCTCCGCCTGCGCGAGCGGGTCGTCGATCGCCACGTCGACGATGAACAGCGAGATCGTGAACCCGATGCCCGACAGGGCGGCGCCGCCGGCGACGCGCGCGAGGGTCAGGCCCGGTGCGAGCGTGCCGAGCCCGCTCGCGCGCACGACCGCGGTCGTCGCCGTGATGCCCACGAACTTGCCGACCACGAGTCCCGCGACGATGCCCCAGAAGAGCAACGAGCCCAGCGCCGCGCCGACCGTCTCGGCGTCGAGGCGCACCCCTGCGTTCGCGAGTGCGAAGAGCGGGAGCACGATGTAGGTGACGTACGGCGAGAACGTGGTCTGCATCCGCTCGTTCTCGGAGATCGAGGCGCGCAGCCCGCGGGTCGCCGCCGCTGCGTACTCCGAGCTCGGGGACTGGCGGAACGCGGTCGTCAGCTCCATCGCGCGCTCGACGTCGCGCCGCCGCGGCGGGAACACCGGGATCATGAGCGCGACCGCGACGCCGGCGAGGGTCGGATGCACCCCCGACGCGTACATCGCGACCCAGGCCGCGATCGAGAGCACGGCGTACGCGGGGCCGCGCCCGACCGGCAGGTAGCGCACGAAGAAGATGGCCGCGAGGAACGCGATCGACAGGAGCAGCGGCCAGACCTGGATGTCGTCGCTGTAGAAGATGGCGATCGCGCCGAGCGCGCCGACGTCGTCGACGACCGCGAGCGTGAGGAGGAAGATGCGCAGGCGCGCCGGGAACTTCGGGCCGATGACCGCGAGTGCCCCGACGAGGAACGCGGTGTCGGTGGAGATGACGACGCCCCAGGCGTGCGCCTGCTCGGTGGTGCCGGCCACCGCGAGGAAGAGCAGCGCGGGCACGACGAGCCCGGCGATCGCCGCGATCACCGGCACCATGGCCCGCGAGCGGTCGGTGAGCTCGCCGATCGTGATCTCGCGCTTGACCTCGAGGCCGATGGCGAAGAAGAACAGCGTCATGATGCCGTCGTTCACGAGGTGGCGCAGGCTGATGTGCGCCTCGAACGACCCCACTGCCAGCTCGATCTCGGTCGACCAGAATTCGTCGTATGTGGCGCTCCACGGCGAATTGGCCCAGAGGATCGCCGCGAGCGTCGCGAGCAGCAGCAGGCCGGCGGCGGTGCGTTCGGTCGAGCCGCCACTGAACCGCGGCCGGCGCGAGCGGCCGAGTCGCATCCGGCGCGCCGGGCGCGCGGGCGCCGTGCTGAGCTCGATCGGTTCGCTCATGCCGCCACCCTCCACGCGCTTGCCTCACGCTAGCGGCGCAGGGCGCTGCGATTCCACCCGCGTTCAGGGGCCCGAACCGGACGGTCACCTCGCTCCCGTGGCCAGCCGGCCGCCGCGGTGCCAGACTGGAACGGCACGCACGGCACCCGCGCGTGCGGGGAGGGGAGCAGGATGGCCGGCTCGAAGGGCACCCGCGAGCGCATCTCGAAGCGCGCGAAGGCGCAGCGCGCGGCCTCGACGCGGAAGGCGCGGGCCGCGGCCGAGCGCACCGCTCAGGCGACGAAGCGCGCACGACGCGAGGCGGCCGACGCGGCCGACCAGGCGGTGCAGGCCGCGCGCGAGGCATCCGCGTTCGCCGCCTCGCTCCCGCGCAAGGCGGGCCGCAAGGTCGACGCGGCCGTCGCCCGTGCGCAGGACGTCGCCCGGGGAGTGCGCCGGGAGGCGAAGCAGGCGCCCGGGCGCGCGACGAGGTCGGCGCGTAAGGCGAAGCGCCGCGTCGAGCGGTCCGCCGATCGCGCCGAGCGTCGCACGACCCGTGCCGCACGGCGCATCCAGAAGAAGAACGCCGCGATGAAGCGCAAGGCGATCAAGCAGCGGCGCAAGCAGCTGAAGGCCGTGCAGAAGATGGCGAGTGCGGCGTCGCTGTCGGTGACGACCGCGTCGCTCGCGGCCCGGTCGAGCTCGCGGGCCGACTGACGCCCGGAGGCATCCGGCCGGCCCGCGAGCCCGAGCCGGCCTAGGAGGTCGGCTCGCCCGTCGCAGCCGTCGAGCCGGAGCCCGTCGTCGTGGTCGCCTTCTTCGCCGTGCGTGCGCCGGCGGTCGAGGACTTCGTCGCGGCCGAACGCGTGCCGGTCGCCTTCTTCGCCACGGGAGTCTTCGCGGTCGCCGTCTTCGCGCCGCCCGACTTCGCCGCCGCGGTCTTCGCCGCGGTCTTCGCCGCGCCCGCCTTCGCCGCGCCACTCGTCGCCCGGTTCGCCCGCACGGTCGTGGGCTTCGACGCGGACGCGAGCTCAGCGGCATCCGTCACCGTCTTGGCCACGGGCACCAGGCGCGACAGCTGGGTCACGTGCTGCGGGCCGAGCTCGTCGAGCGTCGACACCTCGAGCAGCTTCATGGTGCGCTCGATCTCGGTGCGGAGGATCGAGATGGTCTTGTCGACGCCGCGGCGGCCGCCGGCCATGAGGCCGTAGAGGTACGCGCGGCCGATGAGCGTGAAGCGGGCGCCGAGGGCGATCGACGCGACGATGTCGGCGCCGTTCATGATGCCCGTGTCGATGTGCACCTCCATGTCGTCGCCGACCTCGCGGACGACGTCGGGGAGGAGGTGGAAGGGGATCGGCGCGCGGTCGAGCTGGCGGCCGCCGTGGTTGGAGAGCACGATGCCGTCGACGCCGCGGCCCGCGAGGAGCTTGGCGTCCTCGACGGTCTGCACGCCCTTCACGACGATCTTGCCGGGCCACATCTCGCGGATCACGTCGAGGTCGTCGAACGAGATCGTCGGGTCCATGGCCGAGTCGAGCAGCTCGCCGACGGTGCCGCCGGTCGACGACAGCGACGCGAACTCGAGCGGCGGGGTGGTGAGGAAGTTGATCCACCACGCCGGGCGGGGGATCGCGTTGATCACGGTGCCGAGCGTGAGCTGCGGCGGGATCGAGAAGCCGTTGCGCTTGTCGCGCAGGCGGGCGCCCGCGACCGGGGTGTCGACCGTGAAGAAGAGCGTGTCGAAGCCCGCGGCGGCGGCGCGGTGCACGAGGCCGTACGAGATCTCGCGCTGGCGCATCACGTACAGCTGGAACCAGTTGCGGCCGTTCGGGTTCGCGGCCTTGACGCCCTCGATCGAGGTGGTGCCGAGCGTCGACAGGGTGAACGGGATGCCCGCGGCGCCCGCGGCACCGGCGCCGGCCTCTTCGCCCTCGGTCTGCATGAGGCGCGTGAACCCGGTCGGCGCGATGCCGAACGGCAGGGCGCTGCGCTCGCCGAGCACCTCGCGGCTCGTGTCGACGACCGGCACGTTGCGCAGGATCGACGGGTGGAACTCGACGTCCTGGAACGCCTGGCGGGCGCGGGCCAGCGACAGCTCGCCCTCGGCGGCGCCCTCGGTGTAGTCGAACGGCGCCTTCGGGGTGCGGCGCTTCGCGATCGCGCGCAGGTCGGCGATCGTGAGGGCCTGCTCGAGCCGGCGGTCGGTCGGGTTCAGGGTCGGGGTCTTGAACCGCATGAGCTGCGCGAGCTCCTTGGGGTTCGGCATCTGTCGCTGCACCATGTTTGTCTTCCTATCTGTGCGTGCCCGGTCGCCGAGTCGTCATGAAGTGTCGCTATCGCGCGGGCGAAGCGACAGTTCGTGACGACTCGCGGCCCGGGGCGGGGTCGGGGGTCGGGGTGGGGGAAGGCTGGGCGGGGGAGGTCTGGTCGGGTGTCGGGAGCAGGGACTCCGCGTAGTACCCGGCGATGTGGTCGCGGATGCGCGCCTCGGCGTCGGCCGAATCGCCGCGCTCGATGGCGTGGAGGATCTCGCGGTGCTCGTGCCGCAGCCGGTCTGCCGTCTCGCCCCAGTCGCGGATGTGCGGCACGCCCTCGAGCACGTACCCTTCGATCGCGCTGCGCAGGCCGGCCATCATCGCGGTGATCACCTGGTTGCCGGATGCCTCGGCCAGCGCCACGTGGAACTGCGCGTCGAGCACGAGGAACTCGTCGGGGTCGAGCCCCGGGGGCTCCATCGCCTCGAGCAGCTGGAGCGCGTCGGAGAGGTCGTGGTCGTGCACCGCGGCGGCGAGCTCGGCGGCGACGGATGCCTCGAGCAGCAGCCTCGCGCGCACGACGTCGTCGACCGGGAAGCCCTGTGCCGCCACCTGCAGGCGCATGAGCGCCGACATGCCGCCGCGCGGGGTGGCGACGATGATCGCGCCGGCGTTCGGGCCCGAGCCGGACCGGGTGCGGATGAGCCCGAGCACCTCGAGCACGCGGAACGCCTCGCGCACGCTCGACCGGCCGACGCCGAGGTCGGTCGAGAGCTGACGCTCCCCGGGGAGCCGGTCGCCGGGCTGGAGCGATCCGTCGAGGAGTGCGCGCTCGACGTGCTCGAGCACGGTCTTCCAGGCGCGCGGCGATTCCGTCTCTGGCGGGGTGCCGGGCGTCGTCGTCACGGGTGCTCCTCGGGTGTGGTCCGACCATGGTACACCGAGGTCAGACCACACACCACCCTCGGCCGCCATGTGCCGGGAACTCGGTTGCCGGGTGGCGCGGGTGCGCAGTAGAGTTGCCGCGAGGCCAGATCATCGCGGTGAGTCTGGAAGTGAGCCCGGGAGTTCCTGCAGATTGCGGGGCCCGGGCTTCGCGCTGTCAGTAGCCCTTGTTCGTGGGGACCAGCTGGATCTGATGCCGCAATGTCTCGAAGTACGACTCGTCTCCACGGTCGCGTTCGTTGACTGCTCCGCTCACCGCGTCGGGGATCCAGAGCATCGCTTCCTCGGGGCCCGGCAAGTGATCGACCTTCAGCGGCGACTGCAGCACCCTTCGCGATCGCAAGGCATCGAACATCCGACGGTCGCGATTGTCGTCTGCGGGACCGCGTGACTCGAACATGGCCGCGTCCACGAGCTGCAGGCCCTGCAGCTCCCAGGCGAGCATTTCGATGCAGCTCCGCCTCACGCGTTCCGGGCTCTCTCCTGCCGTCGAGTCCTGGTAGACGATCCAATGCATCAGATCGAGTCGGCCGATCATGTCGATCAGGTCGCGTCGTGCGGAGGCGACCGATTCGTTCCAGTGGAGCTTGCTGCGGTTCTTCGGGAGCAGCCGCAACAGCTCCTCCCGCATCGGGTCGCAGTCAGCGGAGAACGGGATTGTGGCGGTCAGCATGAACCTGAGCCCGCTCCCGGTGCCGCCGAGCTGGGACTCGTCGATGAACGCAGTGACCACGCCGCAATGCTCCCAGTGGCGCACGACATGGCGGCGTGAGAGCGCTGCCCTGCGGGAAGCGTGGCGCTACCAGCCCCCGTGGGCGAGTCCGGTCTCGTAGGCGATGATGACCGCCTGCACGCGGTCGCGAGCGCCGAGCTTGGCGAGGAGGCGACCGATGTGGGTCTTCACCGTCGTCTCCGAGACGTAGAGCTCGCGTGCGATCTCGCCGTTGGTGCGGCCGCGCGCCACGAGCGCGAGCACCTCGCGTTCGCGATCGGTCAGCGACGCGAGCACCGAGGGCGACGCCGTCGCGCGCGGGCGAGCGACGAACGTCTCGATCATGCGTCGCGTGACGGCCGGCGCGAGGAGCGAGTCGCCTGCGTGCACGGCCCGGATGCCTGCGACGAGCAGCTCGGGTGGCACGTCCTTCAGGAGGAATCCGCTCGCACCCGCCTGCAGCGCGTCGTACACGTACTCGTCCAGGTCGAACGTCGTGAGCATCACGACGCGGCCGGTCGCGACGGGATCGTCGGTGATCGCGCGGGTCGCCGAGATGCCGTCCATCCGTGGCATCCGCACGTCCATCAGCACCACGTCGGGCGCGAGTGCGTGCGCCGCCTCGACCGCCTGCGCGCCGTCGACCACCTCGCCGACCACCTCGAGGTCGGGTTCGATCTCGAGGATCATCCGGAACCCGGTGCGCACGAGCGCCTGGTCGTCGGCGATGAGTACGCGGATCGGGCCCTCGTCGCGGGGCATCGGGCCGCTGCCCGGAGTCATGGCGCCGACCAGGGCAGCTCGGCGCGCAGCTCGCACCCGCCCTCGGCCCCGGGCCCGAACGTCAGTGTTCCCGAGTGGAGTGCCACGCGTTCGCGCAGGCCCGCGAGGCCGGCCCCGAACGCCTGCGCGTCGACCGGCCCAGCCCCGTCGTCGCGGACGAGCAGCGTGAGCGCATGCTCGCCGTAGTCGACCTCCACCGCCGCACGCGTCGCACCGGTGGCGTGGCGCATGGCGTTCGTGAGGCCCTCCTGCACGACCCGGAACGCCGCGATGTCGAGCGCGACGGGGAGGTCGCGGGCCGCTCCCGTCGTGCGGATCGTGACCGGCAGGCCGGCGGCCGTCACCCGGTCGGCCACCCGGCCGACCGTGTCGAGACCCGGCGGCGGCTCACGGGTGGCTGCCTCGTCGGTGCGGAGCACGCCCACGAGTCGCCGCATCTCCGCCAGCGACTCGCGCCCGACCGCCTCGACCGCTTCCAACGCGGTGCGCTCCGTCGTCTGCTCGGGCTCGAGCCGGCGGCGCACGGCCGCGGCCTGCACGGTCATCACCGAGAGGCCGTGTCCGACGACGTCGTGCAGCTCGCGGGCGATGCGGTTCCGCTCCTCCGCGACGGCGCGCGCCTCTCGTTCGGCGCGCTCGGTCCGCCGCTGGTCGCGGACCGTGACGGTCGTCCGCACCAGTGCCCCGACCAGCCAGGCGATGACGCACGGTGCGAACCAGACCAGCGCGGAGAGCCGGTCGTCGAGCGTCGCGTTCAGCGGGTCGGTCCACGCCCACCCCGCCCAGAACGCGCCGCCGATCGCGAGCCCCCAGAGCGACGCGGGCATGGGCGTGAGCCGCCCGACGGTGTAGATCGCGACCATCGGAACGAGCACGATCGCGTAGCCCTCCGGGGCTCCGAACAGTGCGAACTCGGCGAGCAGCACGCCGGCGACGGCGGCGAGCACGGCGAGCGGGTGCCTCCGGCGAACGACCAGCAGGAGCGCGGCGGCGCCGAACGCGGTGGCGCGCGCCCAGTCGGGGCCCGGCGCGCTGATCGCACCGATCCCGGCCCACGCCTCGAGCTGCCCGAGCAGGAGCAGGATCGCGGCGATCGCGACGTCGAGGGTGCGGATTCGGGGCCTCACGAACGGATGCTACGCCCGCCGTGCCGGGCCGCACATCCTCCCACGGGAGGACACGCCGGTTCCGCCCATGGTCCACGGGTTCCGTGCCCCCGGACGACGACCGGTCGCATCCGCCTTCCTAGCCTCGGTGCCGACACCACATCGCACCACCCCATCGAGTACGAACCATTCGACGAGCAGGAACCGACAAGGAGCATCGACATGATCACCGACACCATCACCGCCGAGCGGCCCGCCACCCGGCCGGTCGCCCCGCGCCGCGCGCGCCTGATCGCGACCCTCGCCTGGGTCTTCGCCGCGATCGGCACGGTCGCCGGGCAGCTCCACGCGCTGAGCCGTGCGGCCGCCCACCCCGAGGACCTCGCCTCCCCGTTGCTCGCGGCGTGGGCGGTGCCCGCGATGGATGCGCTGCGGCCGCTCCTCGCGTGGGGCGACCCGAACTTCGTCTACTGGACCTACGGCAAGATCTGGCTGCCCGTGTGCCTCGCATTCGTGGCGGCCGCCGTGCTCGCCTTCCGTGCCCGCGGCCCCGTCGGCGCAGAGCGTGTGCTCTGGATCGTGCAGCTCGGCGCGTACGTGCTGCTCACGATCTCGCTGACCGGCGACTACTACACGCCCTGGACCGACGCCTTCTTCCTCGTCGGGCTGGTGGCCGCGTTCGTGATCGGCCTCGGCGGCATCGCGCTCGGCATCGTGCTGCTCCGTCGCGGGTTCCGTCCGCGCACGACGGCGTGGCTGCTCATCGCGTTCCTGCCGGGCTTCTTCGTCATCACCGAGGTCACGTCGATGGGCAGCGTCATGCTGCCGCTGATGTGGGGCTGGGCGCTCGCCGCCGAGTCCGTCGCCCGCCGCTCGGCCCCCTGACCGCGGGTCCGCGAGTCGTCATGGACTGTCGCTTCGGAGTGCGCCGAGGCGACAGTTCGTCACGACTCGACGAAGGGGGCAGCGCCGTCAGGTGCGCAGCACCACGTTCTCGGGCTCCTCGCCCGCGAGCAGGTGCGCCACCTGGCGGCGCACGAGCGCGGCCATGCGGGGCAGCATCGCGCTCGACGCGCCGCCGACGTGCGGGCTGAGCAGCACGTCGGGTGATGCGAAGAGCGGATGCCCGTCGGGCAGCGGCTCCGGATCGACGACGTCGAGCGCGAAGCGCAGCCGGCCGGCGTGCGCGAGGATCGCGTCGGTGTCGGCGACCGGTCCGCGGCCGACGTTCACGACGAGCGCGTCGTCGGGCAGCGCGCCGAGGAACGCGTCGTCGACGAGGCCCCCGTCGCATCCGACAGTGGCAGCCCGACGATGACGATCTCGGCGTCGGGCAGCAGCTCGTGCAGGTCGTCGATGCCGTGCACGTACCCGCGTTCGGTCTCGCGTGCGCGGCTCGCGACGCGCGTGACCCGCGCCTCGAACGGCAGCAGGCGGTCCTCGATGGCGACGCCGACGCCGCCGTACCCGACGAGCAGCACGCGCCGGTCGGCGAGGCTCGGCAGGGCGACCGGCGCCCAACGGCCCTCGGCGGCGGCTCGCACGAACCGGGGGATGCCGCGCTGCGCGGCGAGCACGAGGGCGAGCGCGAGCTCGGCGGTCGAGGTCTCGTGCACGGTCGTCGCGTTGGCGAACACGTGACCGGCCGGCAGCACGTCGGCGACCCCGTCGTAGCCGATCGACTGGCTCTGCACGAGGCGCACGGGCACCCCGTCGAGCGCGGCGAGCACCGCGTTGCCACCCATGTACGGCGGCACGACGAGGTCGAGCCCGTCCGCCGGGGGCGGCCCGGTGAAGTCCCACTCGAGCACCCCCACCCCCTCGGGCAGTGGGCCCAGCGCATCGCGCAGGGTGGCGTCGGGCACGGTCACGGTGAGTACGGCGTCGGTCACCCGGCCATTCTCCCGCAGCCGTCGGCGGTGCGGCCCGCGCTCAGCCCTTGCGCGGCCGGATGCGCACGCGGTTCTGGCCGGTCGTCTCGTCGAGCTCGACCACGCCGCCGCGCGACTTCAGGAAGTCGGTGAACGACCCGAAGCCGAGTCGCCGCTCCTGGAACCCGGGGTCCATGCGCAGCATCTGGTTCTTCACCGCGCCGGACGGCTGCCACTCCTCGTCGTTCTTCGCGCGCAGCAGCTCGAGCGCCTTGATCAGCAGGCGGCCCGGGTTGCGGGTCGACGGGGTCGATCCGTCATCGGATGCCCCGGAGTCGTCGTCGCCCGACGATGCGGCGCCCTTCTTCCGGCCGTTGCCCGTGCCGCCCGTGGCATCCTTCGACCCCTTCGACGTCTTCGCCGCCGCAGCCTCCTCCTCGGCCGCCCGCTCGTCCTCGTCGACGTCGGCGTCGGTCTGGAGCAGCGCGTCGTAGTCGGCGAACTCGTCGCACGCGGCCGTCAGCGCCCGGCTCGTGCCGCCGGCGACGCCGATGCCGACGACGTAGCGGCTGAGGCGCTTGCAGCGCTGCGCGAGCGCGACGTAGTCGGAGTCGCCGGCGACGATGACCACGTGGGTGAGGTCGTCGAGGCGGAACAGGTCTTCCACGGCGTCGACCGCGAGGCGGATGTCGGCGCCGTTCTTCGTCGCCGACAGGGGGAAGAGCTGCACGAGGTCGACGGCGCGGTCGATGAGCTGGCTGCGGTAGCTGGCGTTGACCGGGTTCGACCAGTCGGCGTAGGCGCGCGCGACGGCGATGGTGCCGAAGGTGGCGGCGAAGTCGAGCACGGCGTCGACGTCGACCGTGGCGGCCTCGAGCTTCGTCGCGGTCTCGGCCTTCGCGGTCGACGAGCGCCTGCCGGTGTCGCGCCGGTAGGACATGTCGCCGTGCAGCTGGTCGTACCGCGAGATGACGATGTTGTCGAAGTCGAGGTAGATGGCGACGCGGGGTTCTGCGGTGGTGGGCATGGAGGCCTTTCGTCGCGTGCGGGCTCGTCCCCGAGCCTACGCGCCCGCGGCGACCCTTTCGCCCGGGAATACCCGTGGCGCGCCGACGTTGCCGAAGGGGACGCACGACGTTCGACACGAGGGAGTTCCATGACCGAGACCGCGCAGGCCACCCGCATCCGCATCGCCGACTCCGACCTCGAGGTGTTCCCGCTGAACCTCGGTGGAAACGTCTTCGGCTGGACCGCCGATGTCGCGGCGTCCGAGGCGGTGCTCGACGGCTACGTCGCGGCGGGCGGCAACTTCGTCGACACGGCGGACGCGTACTCGGCCTGGGCGCCCGGACACACCGGCGGCGAGAGCGAGACGGTCATCGGCGACTGGATGCGCACCCGCGGCAACCGCGACGACGTGGTCGTCGCGACCAAGCTCAGCCAGCACCCCGAGTTCCGCGGGCTCGCCGCCGACAACGTGCGCGCAGCCGCCGACGCGTCGCTGCAGCGCCTCGGCACCGACCGCATCGACCTCTACTACGCGCACTACGACGACGCATCCGTGCCGCTCGAGGAGACGGTCGGCGCGCTCTCTGCGCTGGTCGACGCCGGCAAGGTGCGCGCGATCGGCATCTCGAACTACACGCCGGAGCGCATCGACGAGTGGTTCGAGGTCACCGCGGCGAACGGCTTCCACCGCGCCGTGGCGCTGCAGCCGCACTACAACCTCGTCGAGCGCGACTTCGAGCACGGCCTGCGCGAGCGCGCCGAGCGAGAAGGCCTCGCCGTGTTCACCTACTTCTCGCTCGCGAAGGGCTTCCTCGCGGGCACGTACCGCACTGCGTCGGACGCCGCCGCGCCCGGCGCCAGCCCGCGCGCCGCCGCCGCGGCGTCGTACCTCGACGACCGCGGGGCACGCGTGCTCGCCGCGCTCGACCGCATCGCCGCCGTGCACGGCGTGCCCGTGGCATCCGTCGCCCTCGCCTGGCTGCGCGTGCAGCCGACCGTGGTCGCGCCGATCGCGAGCGCGCGGAACACGGCGCAGCTGCCCGCGCTCGTCGCATCGGCGACGCTCGAGCTGGGCGCCGACGAGCTGGCCGAGCTGTCGGCGGCGACGGCGTAGGGGTACCGCGGGGAGGGTGGCCGCGTCAACCGGCCACGCTCGACACCTGTCGGGTAATAGACTGAGGATGTGTCAGCACCTACCCGACCGCTGCGCCGCGATGCCGCCCTGAACCGCGAACGCCTCCTCGACGAGGCCGAGCGGTACTTCGCCGAGGCCGGCATCGACGCGTCGCTGCACGAACTCGCCGAACGCACGGGCGTGGGCATCGGCACCCTGTACCGGCGCTTCCCGACCTACGCCGACCTGATCCGCGCGCTCTACGATCGCGCCGCCGAGCGCATCGACGTCGTCATGACCGAGCTCGCCGACCTCGACTCGGGCTGGGACCAGGTGGTCGCCTTCCTCGACGGCAACCTCGCGATCCTCGTCGACTACCCGGCCACGCCCGCGGTGCTGCACCGCATGTCGGAGCTCGACCCCGACTACCGCCCCGGCGTGCGCTGGGAGGAGGCGGTCCGGGCCTTCGTGGCGCGCGCCCACGACGAGGGGTCGCTGCGCGAGGACGTCACGGGCACCGACCTCGGCATGCTGCCGCTCGCGATGGCGAGCGTGCTGCGCTTCCCGCAGCCGCAGCGCGGCGTCGCCCTGGCCCGCTACCGTCGCATCACGCTCGACGGCCTGCGCGCGTCGGAGGCCACCCAGCCGATGCCCACCGAGCCGTTCACGACCGACGACCTGAACACCGCGGTGCACGGGCGCACGGCCGATCACCCGACGCGCGCCGAGCGCACCTGACGCGGTCTCGGGCGGTGGCAGGGCGGCGGATGCCTCGAGCCGGACGCCGCCCGACGCACCGAGCGCCTCAGCGCGCCGTGACCACCGCGTTGTCGAGCTCGTCGAGGCTGAGCCCGAGCCGGCCCGAGGCCGCCACGTTCGTCAGCAGCACGAACGCCACGTCGTGCTCGGGGTGCACCCAGAAGTCGGTGCCCGCCCAGCCGCCGTGCCCGAAGCCGTCCGGGGCGAGCGCCGCGGGCGCCGCGTCGCGCAGGCACCAGGTGAACCCCCAGTGCGTGCCGCGCTCGGGCGGGTACGGGTCGATGGTCGGCACGTCGTCGGTGAGCGAGCGCCGCATCATGGCGCCCGTGACCGGATGCACCAGCCGGCCGTCGTCCCGCAGCAGCGAGACCGCGACCGCGAGGAGGTCCTCGGCGCGTGCGAACGCGCCCGCGCCGGGGTTGCGGTGCGACGCGAAGAGCTCCCAGTCGACGCCCTGCTCGGCGCACTCGATCGGCGCGTGACGGGTCGACTCCACGTCGAAGGTCACGCCCGTGGCATCCGCCCCCGCCAGCGTCTCGAGCACCTGCTGCTCCCACGGCGTGCCGCTCGCGTGCGCGATGAGCGCCGCGATGCCCTCGTAGGCGATCGTCGAGTAGCGCGAGATCGCACCGGCCGCGAAGTCGCGCCCGGGGGCGAGCAGCGCGGGCCGGAGACCCGCGGGCACGTCGAGTGCCGGCTCGGGGATGCCCGCCGTGTGGCTCACGAGGTGCCGCAGCCGCACGACGTCGGCGCGGTCGGCGCCGAACTCGGGCACGGCGTCGGTCAGCGGCGTCTCGAGCGTGAGGCGCCCCTGCTCGACGAGCCGCAGCGCGGCGAGGCCGACGAGGGGCTTCGTGATCGAGAACAGCGGGTAGTGGTCGCCGGTCTCGGCGTCGCCGAACGCGTCGAGCGCGACCACGCCCTCGCTCGTCGCGACGCCGAGCACCGCGCCCGGCAGGGTGCCCGCATCGACGTGACGGCGGGCCCAGTCGAACGCGTGCGAGTACGAGGTCATGCCTTGGGATCGTAGCGGCGCGGCGCGAACGCCGTGGCGACGAGGTCACGCAGCGACTCCAGGTCGCCCCCCGCGAAGCCCTGCGCGCGCGCCTGCACGAGCACGTTGCCGATCGCGGTCGCCTCGACCGGGCCGGCGAGCACGGGCAGCCCCGCGCGGTCGGCCGTGCGCTGGCAGAGCAGCTCGTTGAGCGCGCCGCCGCCGACCATGTGGATCGTCTCGACCGTGCGCCCCGACAGCTCGGCCGCGGTGCGCACCGCGTCGCCGAACGCCTCGGCGAGGCTCTCGATGATGCTGCGCGCGAACTCGGCCTGCGTCGACGGCACCGGCTGGTCGTGCTCGCGGCACCACTCGGCGATGCGCGCGGGCATGTCGCCCGGGGCCATGAAGCGCGGGTCGTTCGCGTCGAACACGGCGACCGGTGCCGTGACGGATGCCGCCGCGGCGAGCAGGTCCGAGAGCTCGACGGTCTCGCCGGCACGCTCCCACTCGCGGATCGACTCGCTCAGCAGCCACAGCCCCATCACGTTGTGCAGGAAGCGCACGCGCGAGTCGACGCCGCCCTCGTTGGTGAAGTTCGCCCGGCGCGCGGCATCCGTCAGCACCGGCTGCTCGAGCTCGAGGCCCACCAGGCCCCAGGTGCCGCACGAGATGTACGCGGCGGTCTCGGCCCGCATTGGCACGGCGACGACCGCCGACGCCGTGTCGTGCGAACCGACCGCGACGACGTCGATCGGGGCGGCCGCGCCGATCCCGTCGTTCACGTAGCCGAGCGTCGAGCCGATGCGCTCGCCGGGGTCGACGAGGCGGGGCAGCACGGATGCCGGCAGCTGGAGCCGGTCGGCGAGCTCGACGTCCCACGCGTGGGTGATCACGTCGACGAGGCCCGTGGTCGACGCGTTCGTGCGCTCGGCCACCGCCTCCCCGGTGAGGAAGTACGCGATGAGGTCGGGCACGAGCAGCAGCTGGTCGGCGAGCGACAGCAGCCCGCCGTCGCGCTCGGCGGCGAGCTGGTACACCGTGTTGAACGGCAGGAACTGCAGGCCGTTGCGGCGGTACAGCTCCTCGAACGGCGTGACCGCGTGCACGGCATCGACGCCCGCCGCTGTCCGCTCGTCGCGGTAGTGGAACGGCGTGCCGAGCATCCGCCCGCCGCGCAGCAGTGCATAGTCGACCGCCCACGAGTCCACGCCGATGCTCGCCACGTCGGGCGCCTCGGCGACGGCCGCACGCAGCCCGTCGACCGCGCCGCGGTAGAGCGCGAGCAGGTCCCAGTGCAGCCCGTTGATGGTGCGCACGGGCTGGTTCGGGAACCGGCCGACCGCGTGCAGCTCGAGCGTGTTCGGCCCGACCGAGCCGAGCATCACCCGCCCGCTGGTCGCACCGAGGTCGATCGCGGCGACGTGGCCCGCGGGGGTCGACGAGCTCATCGGATGAACGCGGCGGCGACGCCGGAGTCGACCGGGACGTGCAGGCCCGTGGTGCGGCTGAGCTCGGGGCCGGTCAGCACGAACACCGCGTCGGCGACGTTCTCGGGCACGACCTCGCGCTTGAGGATGGTGCGCTGGGCGTAGAACTTGCCCAGGTCCTTCTCCTCGACGCCGTAGGTCTTGGCGCGGTTGGCGCCCCAGCCGGCGGCGAAGATGCCCGAGCCGCGCACCACGCCGTCGGGGTTGATGCCGTTCACGCGCACGCCGTACTCTCCGAGCTCGACCGCGAGCAGGCGCACCTGGTGCGCCTGGTCGGCCTTGGTCGCCGAGTAGGCGATGTTGTTCGGGCCGGCGAACACCGAGTTCTTCGACGAGATGTAGATGATGTCGCCGCCCATCTCCTGCTCGATGAGCGCCTTCGCGGCGGCCTTCGAGACGAGGAACGAGCCCTTCGCCATGACGTCGTGCTGGAGGTCCCAGTCCTTCTCGGTGGTCTCGAGCAGCGGCTTCGACAGCGAGAGGCCGGCGTTGTTCACGACCAGGTCGATGCCGCCGAACGCGAGCACGGTGGCGTCGATCGCGGCCTGCACGCCCGCGGCATCGGCTACGTTCGCGGCCACGCCGATGGCGACGTCGGTGCCGCCGAGCTCGGCGGCGACGCCCTGCGCCTTCTCGAGATCGAGGTCGGCGACCACCACGCACGCGCCCTCGGCGGCGAGCCGGGTCGCGATGGCCTTGCCGATGCCCGAGGCGGCGCCGGTGACGAACGCGATGCGGCCCTGGTGGGTCTTGGGCTTCGGCATGCGCTGGAGCTTGGCCTCCTCGAGTGCCCAGTACTCGATGCGGAACTTCTCCGCGTCGGAGATGGGGGAGTAGGTCGAGAGCGCCTCGGCGCCGCGCATCACGTTGATGGCGTTGACGTAGAACTCGCCGGCCACGCGCGCGGTCTGCTTGTTCGCGCCGTAGCTGAACATGCCGACGCCGGGCACCAGCACGATGAGCGGGTCGGCGCCGCGGATCGCGGGGCTCGCCTCGGTCGCGTGCGCGTCGTAGTACGCCTGGTAGTCGGCGCGGTAGGCCTCGTGCAGCTCCTTCAGGCGCGCGATCGAGTCCTCGATCGACGCGTCGGCCGGCAGGTCGAGCACCATCGGCTTCACCTTGGTGCGCAGGAAGTGGTCGGGGCAGCTCGTGCCGAGCTCGGCGAGCGGGGCGAGCTTCTCCGAGGCGAGGAAGTCGAGCACGACGTCGGAGTCGGTGTAGTGGCCGACCATGGGCTTGTCGTGGCTCGCGAGGCCGCGGATCGTCGGCGCGAGCGCGGCCGCCTTGGCGTGGCGCTGGGCCTCGGGGAGGGCCTCGAAGCCGGCGACGACGCCGCCGAACGGGTCGGCCTTCCCGTGCTCGGCGATGTACGCGGCCGCGGTGTCGATGATCCAGAGCGAGTTGGCTTCCGTCTCCTCGCTCGTGTCGCCCCAGGCGGTGATGCCGTGGCCGCCGAGGATGCAGCCCACGGCCTGCGGGTTCGCCTCCTTGATCGCGGCGATGTCGAGGCCGAGCTGGAAGCCCGGGCGGCGCCACGGCACCCACACGACCTTGTCCCCGAAGATCTTCGCGGTGAGCTCCTCGCCGTCGGCCGAGGTGGCGATGGCGATGCCCGAGTCGGGGTGCAGGTGGTCGACGTGCGCGGCGTCGACGAGGCCGTGCATGGCGGTGTCGATCGAGGGGGCCGCGCCGCCCTTGCCGTGCAGTGCGTAGTCGAACGCGGCGACCATCTCGTCCTCGCGGTCGACGCCGGGGTAGACGTCGACGAGCGCCCGCATGCGGTCCATGCGCAGCACCGCGAGGCCCTGCTCCTTCAGCGTGCCGAGGTCGCCGCCCGAGCCCTTCACCCAGAGCAGCTCGACGGGCTCGCCCGTGACCGGGTCGGTCTCGGTGCCCTTGGCCGACGTGTTGCCGCCGGCGTAGTTGGTGTTCTTCGGGTCGGCGCCGAGGCGGTTCGACCGCGCGATGAGGTCGGCGGCTGCGGGGTTCGTCATGCGGGTGCTCCTTACGTGAGCGTCGGGGTCGGTCGGTCGTGCACGGCGTCGCCGGGCCGGTCGGCCTGCGGCAGCGCCGTCGTCGGGGTGATCGGGTCGGTCGGGTCGGTGGAGTCGGGGGCCGCGGCGAGCTCGTCGAACCACGCGGCGACGCGCGCGACGGTGCGCGCGGCGGCTGGGTGCTCGGGTCGGTTGAGGTGCCCGTGGTCGACGTCGGGCTCGGTCTCGCAGGTGACGTCGACGTCGGCGTCGGCGAGCATGGCGGCGAACGCCTCGCCCGAGACGCGCAGCTCGTCGAGGTCGTCGTTGACGATGAGGGTCGGCGGGAACCCGACCAGCGCCTCGCGGGTCGCGGTGCCGGGGATCGCGGCGACGGGAGCGCCGTCGACCGCGCCGCCGAGGTAGTTCTCGTACATCTCGAGCACCCGGGCCGGCCCGAAGCGGTCGGCCTCGGGGTTCGCGTCGAGCGCGGCGCGCAGGTCGGCGCCCGGGGCGGGCTGCACCGCGTGCAGCGTCGGGTAGGCGAGGAACACCGCGTCGGGCATCCGCTCGCGCACGCCCCCGGTGGAGGCCGCGAGCATGCGCAGCACCGCGCCGGTCACGATGTTGGCGCCCGCACTCGCACCGCCGATGACGATGCGGCTCGCGCCCAGGCGCTCGGCGTTCGCGACGGCCCAGCGCCAGGCGACGAGCACGTCGTCGGATGCGGCGGGGAACGTCGTGCCGGGGCCCGCGAGCCGGTAGTCGACCGAGACGACCGGCACGTCGAGGTCGGCGAAGCGCGTCGCCACCCAGTCGGCCTCGGGCATGTCGAGGTCGCCGAACGCGAACGCGCCGCCGTGCGCCCATACGAGCAGGGTGCGGTCGGTGCGCGGCTCGCCCGTGGCATCCGTCGCCTCGTAGACGCGGAGCAGGTGCGCGATGCTCATGCCCTGGCGCCCCATCGTTCCCCCCGGAAGCTCGTGAGAAGGATCCCGCGGCGCGCCACCACCACGCAACGCGCCGCGGGAAGTCGGGTGCGCCCACCGCGCGCGCCGATGGTGCGCGAGTCGTGGTCGTCCCCCCGGGAGACCACGGTTCGCGCACCGGCGCGGGCGGCGAGCGTCATGTCAGGCGCCCCAGCCGGCCTGCACGCCGCCGACGCGCTCCTCGGCGATCTTCGCGAGGTAGCCCGACTCGGCGAACGCCGCCATCGGGTCGGCGGGCAGGCCCCGGCTCTCGCGCCACTCGGCGAGTGCGGGGCGCACGTCGGTGTAGAACGCGTCCATGAAGATCGCGTTCGCGGCCAGCACGTCGCCCGCGACCTGCGCCGCACGCAGCGCCTCGTGGTCGATGAGCAGCGCGCGGGCGGTCATCTCCTGCACGTTCAGCACCGAGCGGATCTGGCCGGGGATCTTGTCCTCGACGTTGTGGCACTGGTCGAGCATGAACGCCACGTCGGGGTCGCCGTAGCCGCCGCCGCGGATGACCTCGACGATGATGCGGAACAGCTGGAACGGGTCGGCCGCGCCGACGATCAGGTCGTCGTCGGCGTAGAAGCGCGAGTTGAAGTCGAACGAGCCGAGCTTGCCGAGGCGGAGCAGCTGCATGACGATGAACTCGATGTTGGTGCCCGGCGCGTGGTGGCCGGTGTCGAGGCAGACCATCGCCCTGTCGCCGAGCGAGGCCACCTGGGCGTAGCTCGTGCCCCAGTCGGGAACATCGGTGTGGTAGAACGACGGCTCGAAGAACTTGTACTCGAGCACGAGGCGCTGCTCGTCGCCGATGCGCTCGTAGATGGTGCGGAGCGAGTCGTTCAGGCGGTCCTGTCGGCCGCGCATGTCGGTCTGGCCGGGGTAGTTCGAGCCCTCGGCGAGCCAGATCTTGAGGTCGCGCGACCCGGTCCGGTCCATGATGTCGATGCACTCGAGGTGGTGGTCGATCGCCTTCTGGCGGATGCTCGCGTCCTCGTGGGTCAGGGCGCCGAACTTGTAGTCGTCGTCCTGGAAGGTGTTCGAGTTGATCGTGCCGAGCGAGACGCCGAGGTCCTCGGCGTGCTTGCGCAGGTCGTCGTACGAGTCGACCTTGTCCCACGGGATGTGCAGGGCCACCGACGGGGAGAGGGCGGTGTACGTGTTGACTTGCGCGGCGTCGGCGATCTTCTCGTAGGGGTCGCGGGGGTGCCGGGCGTGCCGAACACCTTGAAGCGGGTGCCCGAGTTGCCGAAGGCCCAGCTGGGCAGCTCGATGGCCTGCTTGGCGAGTTCGGCCTGGATGTCTGGCGTCAGGATGCTCACTGGTCGTCGCTTTCTGTGTCGGTGCCGGTTCAGGCCGGCGGGGTCGGGCCGGGCTCGGCGTCGAGCGCGGCGAGTTGGTCCTCCAAGTGGAAGACCTCGGTCAGCTGGGGGGCGCCCTGGTCGGGGCGTGCGCCGTCGAGGGCGACGAAGAAGGGGGCCATCTCGGCCTCCCAGGCCGCGGTGCGCGGGTCGGCGGCCAGTGCGCGCTGCGCGGCCGCGTCGTCATCGGTCTCGTAGTAGCCGATGAGGAGTCCGTCGGGGCGGAGGAAGAGGGAGTAGTTGCGGCGGCCGGCGTCGGCGATCGCCTGGAGCATCTCGGGCCAGACGGCCGCGTGCCGTCGGGTGTACTCCTCGAGGCGCTCGGGGTGCACCTGGAGCTGGAAGCACACGCGCTGCGGCGTCGGGGTGCTGCTGCTCATCGTCGAGCTCCGTTCGGGTGGTCGGTGGTGAATCGTTTCAACGATAGCGCCCCCGGCGTGTCGTCCGCAACTCCCGCGGCTAGGCTCGACCTCGAGTCACTCGACGCGGAGGAGCGCCCAGCATGGAACACCAGGAACGGGCGCTCGCCGCCTTCGTCGCCGAGCAGCGCGCGGCGGGCGACGCCACCGGCGTGATCGTCGTCGGCTCCGTCGCGAGGGGCACCGAGCGCGAGGACTCCGACGTGGACGTCTACCTCGTCGTGCCCGACGAGCACTTCCGCCGCGCGCTCGCCGAGAACCGCGTCGCCTGGGTCGAGCGCGAGGGCGCCGACTACCCGGGCGGGTACGTCGACGTGAAACTCACCTGCCGCTGGTACCTGGCCGAGGCCGCGCGGCACGGCGACGACCCGACCCGCGCCTCGTTCGAGGGCGCGCGCGTGGCCTGGTCGCGCGACCCCGGGCTCGGCCGCGCGATCGAGGCGGTCGCCCGGCTCGACGAGGCGGAGTGGGACCGACGCGTCGCGTCCCACCTCGCGCAGGTGCGTCTCCACGGCGGCTACTTCCTCGACCAGGCCGTCGCGTCGGGCGACGACTTCCTCCGCGCGCACGCGACGACGCACCTCACGCTCGCGGTGGCGCGGCTCGCGCTCGCGACGGAGCGGCGGTTCCTGCGCGGGCCGAAGTACGTCACGGCCGCGATGGCCGACCTCCCCGTGCCCGGCGACGTGGCCGCCGCGTGGCGCGACGCGGTCGCGACCGGTGGGCCCGAGGCATCCGCTCGCCTGATCGCGGCCGTCGAGGCGTGGACCGGCGACGTGCTGCCGGCCGAGTCCACGCTCTCGACGTTCATCCGCGACAACGAGCTGGCATGGCTCCGGGGCACGCTCCCCGCGGAGTACGCCTGAGCCATCGGTGCATCACCCCTTGACGGCGCCGCTCGTCATGCCCGCCACGATCTGCCGGTTGAAGAAGATGTAGAGGATCAGCGGCGGGATCGTGATGATCAGGATGTTCATGAACAGCAGGTTCCACTGGTTCCCCGACTGCGACTGGAAGTTGTAGAGCGTCAGCTGCACCGTCGGCTCGCCCGGCAGGAAGTACAGGGCGTTCACGAACGTGTTGAACACCGCCACGGCCTGCACCACGATCACGGTCACGATCACGCCGCGCAGCAGCGGGAAGATGACGGTGAAGAACAGTCGCATCGACCCCGCGCCGTCGATGATCGCCGCTTCGTCGAGCTCCTTCGGGATCGACGACACGAACGCGCGGATGAGCAGCACCGTGAACGCGAGCCCGAACGTGATCTCGATCAGGATCAGGCCGATCAGCGTGCCGTAGATCTCGAGCGACTGCATGACCCACACCGTCGGCACGACCGCCGGGGGGATGATGAGGCCCGCGAGCACGAGGAGCATCACGACGCCGTTCCAGCGCGACTTCCGGCGCTGGAGCACGTAGCCGACCATCGAGCCGAGGATCACCATGATCGCGACGGATGCCACGGTGAGCACGATCGAGTTCCAGAACGCGGTCACCACCATGTAGTTGCGCGTCTCGAGCACCGCGATGAAGTTCTCCCAGAGCATCCACTGCTCCGGCGGCGCGAACTCGAAGAGCGACGCCTCCTGGCGGTCCTTGCCCGCCATGAAGAGGATGAACAGGAACGGCAGCAGGAACACGATGATCGACGCGAGGATCGCGATCGACCCCATGCCGTAGCGCTGGAGCTTGCCCTTCCAGGTGAGCTTGCGACGCTTGCGCACCTTGAGGGGCTTCTGTCCGTCCGCGAGCTGGGTCGTGACGACGCGCGTCTCGGTCACTGCTCGACCTCCCTCTTCCGGAGCCACATACTGAGGGGCACGACGATGGCCGTCACCACGAGGAACAGGATCACGTTGCCCGCGGTGGACAGGCCGTAGAAGCCGGCTTGGTACTGCTTGTAGATGACCGATGCGATCACGTCGCTCGTGAAGCCCGGTCCGCCTCTCGTCATCGCCCAGATGAGGTCGAACGATCGCAGGCCGCCGATGAGCGAGAGCAGGACGACCGTGCTGGTCGCCGGCCACGAGAGGGGCAGCGTGATGTGCCAGAAGCTGCGCCACGCGCTCGCGCCGTCGACGCGGGCCGCCTCGTAGTACTCCTGGGGAATGCCGACGATGCCGGCGATGTAGATGAGGGTGGCGAGGCCCACGCCGCGCCAGACGTCGACGAGGGCGACCGAGTACAGCGCCCAGGCCGGATCGGTGAGCCAGCCGGGCCCGTCGATGCCGAACCAGGAGAGCACCTCGTTGATGGCGCCGTCGAACGGGTCCATCAGGGCGCGGAAGGTGAAGCCGACGCCGATCACCGAGACCAGCACCGGGAAGAACACGACCGAGCGGAGGTACCCGCGGCCGATGACGCTGGAGGTGAGCAGCACGCCGAGCAGGAGGCCCAGGATGACCTTCAGGCCCGACGTCAGGAAGCCGAAGATGAACGTGTTGATGAAGCCCTGCACGAGCGCCGGCTCGCGGAAGAACTGCACGTAGTTGTCGAACCCGATGAACTCGACGTCGAAGATCGACCAACGGGTGAGGCTGAAGTAGAACGACGAGATCGTCGGCACCAGGAACAGCACCGTGAAGAGGATGCCGGCCGGGATGTAGAACCAGAGCGGGTACGGGCTCTTCGCCGGCCGTCGCTTCTGCTTGCCCTCGGGGCGAGGGGGCGGGGTGGACTTCGCCGTCGGGGGCGTCGCTGTCGCGGTCATCGAATCTCCATTGATCAGTGTTCCGCCGACGGGCGAGGGGCCGGCGGCCGGGTGGCCGCCGGCCCCTCGCTGTCGTTGGACTACACGTTACGCGTCAGGCGCGCCTACCAGTCGAGACCGAGCTGGGCGGCCTGCTTCTCCACGTCCTCGTCGTAGAGCGCGGCGCCGTCCTCGGCCGAGCGGATGCCCGAACCGACCTCGACCGTGATCTGCTCGAGGGCCGGTCCCTTGATGGGGGAGAGGAACTCGAGCGCCGGAGCGGTGCGTCCCTCGTCGAAGTAGGGCTGCATGTCCTTCACCAGCTGGGGCACGTCGTCGGGCAGCGTGCAGTTGGTCATCGAGAACGGGCCGTTGGCGCCACCCGCGGTGACCTGGATCTCGCAGCCCTCGGCGGTGACGGTGAAGGCCAGGAAGTCCTTCACGGCGTCGAGCGTCGCGCCCTCGGTGGTGTTCGGGACGTACAGGCCGCCCGGCTGCCACATGGTGAGCGTCGTGTCCGCGGCATCCTGCGCCGGCAGGGCGAAGACGCCCACGTCGTTCAGGTTGTCGGGGTACGAGTTCTGCAGCACGCCGACCGCGAAGCTCAGCATCGGGTAGACCGCCGCCTCGCCGGTCGCTACCATGCGCACGCCGTCGTCGTAGAGCGCCGACGCGAAGTCCTCGTTGAAGAGGTCCTCCTCGTAGGCGTCCTGCTGGTTGAGGAAGCCCTGCAGCGCCGGCTGGTCGACGTACTTGGCGTTGCCCGCCGTGTACTCCTCGGCCCAGCTCGGGTCCTGCGTGTCGACGTTGCCGAAGTCGCCCAGCACGAAGAGCTGGCTCGTCCAGGTGTCGCCGTAGGTCTGGGCGATCGGCACGTAGCCGGCGTCCTTGATGGCCTGGCTGTTCTCGATGAACGTGTCCCAGTCCTCGGGGATCTCGAGACCGAGCTCCTCGTAGATCGGGATGTTGTAGAGCGCGGCGCCCGCCATCGACGTGCCGATCGGGGTGCCGTACACGCCGTTGTCGGTCGAGACGACGGTCTTGAAGTCGTCGGTCAGGTCGGCGACCCAGGGCTGGTCGTCGAGGTTGGTGAGCGTCTGGTCCGGCCCGAGCGCCTGGAAGAGCGAGCCCGAGTTGTACAGGAACAGGTCGTTCATCTCGCCCGTCGCGAGGCGGGTCTTGACGATGTTGTCGCCCTCGCCGCCGCCCGGGCGCTGCTCGATGTCGAACGTGATGTTCGGGTTCGCCTCGGTGTACGCCGCGGTGAGCGCCTCGACCATCGAGACGGTCTGCTCGCCGTTGTCGATGAGGAACGAGAGCTGGATCGCCTCGTCGCCGTTCGAGTCCTCGTCGCCGCCTCCGGCGGAACATGCGGCCAGGGGAAGCGCCAGCAGGGCTGCTCCCGCCACCGCCACGGCGCGGGTGCGCCGGTTGCGTGTGATCTGCATCTTTACCTCCTTGTAAAGAGAGCGGACAGCCTCGGTGCGTGCTGTCCCGCCTCTGCTTTGAAACGGTTCAGTTGGACTGTATGCCCGTTGAGCGTCGCTCGTCAAATGTTTCTCGGTAACGATCGTGCAACGCATTGATTCGTTTCATTCGGTTTTGGGCCGAACGACCCGCACCTCGTCGTGCGAACTGGTTGACATGATGCGTGAATCGATTCACGATGACAAGTGCCCGAGCGAAGATGCTCGGAGCGGAAGGATCACGATGAGCGACCCCCGAACCGTCCGAGTCGATGCAGGGGCTCCGCGTGGCAGCGATGTCGTCGCGTTCCCGCGGCCGCGCCTGGGCTGGGCGACCGAGACGGACACCCCCGACTGGCTGCAGGCGTCGGCCGAACTGGAGCTCCACCGAGCCGGCGGCATCGAGACCGCGACCGTCGCCGGCCGCGACTCGGTCGGCGTGGACTGGCCGTTCGCCTCGCTCGCCCCACGCGAGCGGGCACAGCTGCGCGTGCGCACCACCGGCGCGGACGGCATCACCGGCCCGTGGAGCGAGCCCCGCGAGATCCGCGCCGGGTTCCTCGCCGAGGGGAGTGGGACGCCGCGCCGATCGCCCATGCGGACCCGGAGACCCACGCCCAACCCGCGCTGCTGCGCACCGAGTTCGCGCTCGACCGCCCCGTGGCATCCGCGACCCTCTACGCCACCGCGCTCGGCGCGTACCAGGTCGCGATCAACGGCGACGACGTCGACGACCAGGTGCTGAAGCCCGGTTGGACCCCCTACCGCGAGCGGCTCATCCACGAGACGACGGATGTCACGGGGCTGCTGCGCGACGGCGCCAACGCGATCGGCGTGCGGATCGCCGGCGCGTGGGCCACCGAGCGGTACGGGTTCCGCGAGCACGCCCGCACGATCTACGGCGACCAGCCCGCGTTCGCGGCCCTGCTCGTGGTCGAATTCGACGACGGCACCGAGCTGCGCGTGCGCACCGCGCCCGACGCCTGGCACTCGCATCCGTCGCCCGTGACCGCGAGCGGCATCTACGCGGGCGAGTCGTACGACGCCCGCCGCGAGCTGTCGGGCTGGTCGGAGCCCGGGTTCGACGCGTCCGCGTGGACGCCCGCCGTCGCCGGCCCCGACTTCGTCGTGCCCGAGGCCCGCACCTCGCCGTTCGTGCGGCGCATCGAGGAGCTGCCGGTGCGCGAGGTCATCACGACGCCCTCCGGCGCCACCGTGCTCGACTTCGGGCAGAACCTCGTCGGCCGCCTGCGCATCACGGTGCGCGGCGCGGCTGGCGACACCGTGACCCTGCGGCACGCCGAGGTGCTCGAGCACGGCGAACTGGGCGTGCGCCCGCTTCGTGCGGCCGAGGCGACCGACCACTACACGCTGGCCGGTGGCGGCGAAGAGAGCTGGGAGCCCGAGTTCACCTTCCACGGCTTCCGCTACGCGGAGGTCTCGGGCTGGCCGGGCGAGTTCGACCCGGCCGACGTGTCCGCGGTGGTGCTGCACAGCGACATGGAGCGCACGGGCTGGTTCGACACCTCGCACGACCTGGTGCGGCAGCTGCACGAGAACGTGGTCTGGGGCCTGCGCGGCAACTTCCTGTACGTGCCGACCGACTGTCCGCAGCGCGACGAGCGCCTCGGCTGGACGGGCGACATCCAGGTCTTCGCGCCCACCGCGAGCTTCCTCTACGACGTGCGCGGGTTCCTCGACTCGTGGCTCGTCGACCTCGAGATCGAGCAGGTCGACGGGGTCGTGCCGTTCGTCGTGCCGAACGTGCTCGACGACGACCCGCCCCCGCCGCGGCCTGGGGCGACGCCGCGACCGTCGTGCCATGGGTGCTCGCCGAGCGGTTCGGCGACGAGCAGGTGCTCGCGCGCCAGTACCCGAGCATGGTCGCCTGGACCGAGGCGATCCTCGCCGTCGCGGGCGAGCGGCGCCTCTGGGAGGGGCGGTTCCAGTTCGGCGACTGGCTCGACCCGGATGCCCCGCCGGAGAACCCGTTCAAGGCGAAGACCGACACCGACATCGTCGCGAGCGCGTACCTGTACAAGTCGGTCGACCTCGTCGCGCGGGCGGCCGAGCGGCTCGGCCACTCCGCCGACGCCGAACGATTCGGCCGGCTGCGCGACCAGGTGCGCGAGGCATTCCTCGCCGAGTACGTCACGCCCTCGGGGCGCATGGTCTCCGACGCGCAGACCGGCTACGCGGTGGCGATCGAGTTCGGCATCGCGCACGAGTCGCAGCGCCCCGCGCTCGGCGCCCGCCTCGCCGAGCTCTCCCGACGAGGCGGGTACCACATCGGCACCGGCTTCGTCGGCACGCCGATCATCGCCGACGCGCTCACCCGCACCGGCCACGTCGACACCGCCCGGCGCCTGCTGACCGCGACCGGCAACCCGTCGTGGCTCTACCCGGTGACGATGGGCGCGACCACCATCTGGGAGCGCTGGGACTCGATGCTGCCCGACGGTTCGATCAACCCCGGCGAGATGACCTCGTTCAACCACTACGCGCTCGGCGCGATCGCCGACTGGATGCACCGCGTGCTCGCGGGCCTCGCACCTGCGGCCGACGGCTACCGGGAGCTCCGCATCGCCCCCATGCCGCTCGAGGGCTTCGCGCACGCGTCGGCCGAACACCTCACGCCGTACGGCCTCGCGCGCGTCGCCTGGCGGCGCGACGGCGACGAGATCGCGGTGGATGCCTCGGTGCCGCCGAACACCACGGCGACCGTTCGGCTGCCCGGCGACGACGACGACCTCGAGGTGGGTTCGGGCGCGCACTCCTGGCGCGTGCCGGCCGCCCCGGCGTCCGCCGCGGCACCCGTGGCGGTGTCGCTCGACAGCCCGCTCGCCGACATCGTCGACGACCCCGAGGTGTACGCGACGCTCGCCGCGGCGCTCGACGGCGACGAGCCGGGCAGCTCCGGCTCGCTGCTGCGCAGCGTCAGCTGGGTGCCGGGTCGCGAGCTCGGCGAGGCGATCCGCATGCGCACGACCCCCGACCAGGTCGACGCCGTCGTGGCCGCGTTCGACGCACTCAACCGCGAGCGGGGGCTGGCCGGGTGACCGATACCGCCGTGCGGCGGGGCGGCATCGGGCTCGCCGCACTCGCGACCTACCTCGACGAGCGGCCCGTGCACCATCCGGACGACGGCCGGCAGGCGGCGCTCGCCGCCGTGCTCGGCGTGCCGGCGCACGATCCGCCCGAGGTGCGCGAGGTGGGCGGTTGGCGCACCGACGGCCTGCACGGCGGCGCGCTCGAGTGGAGCGCCGGGTACGGCCCGCCGACCGAGGCCTGGTGGGTCGCGCCCGAGGGCGACGGGCCCTTCCCTGCGGTCGTGCTGCTGCATGCCCACGGCGGCGTCACGCACGTCGGCGGGCGGCCGATGATCGACGTGCCGGGCGACGACGGGCGCATTCGCGCAGCCCGCGAGCGGCTCTACGCGGGGCTCGGCATCGGCAACGCGTTCGCGCAGGCCGGGTTCGCGGTCGTCGCGTTCGACACGTTCGGGTGGGGGTCGCGCGCGGTCCGGCTCCGGCCGGGGTCGTCGACGGCGGCGCTGCTCGAGGCGCTCGAGGCGACGGATGCCGCGAACGGCATGCACCTCGACGGGCTCGCGCTCGGCGACCGCGAGGCATCCGTGCTCGAGCCGTCGCTGGCCCGGGCCGCATCGCTGCTCGGCACGTCGTTCGCCGGCCTCGTCGCGCACGACGACCTCGTCGCGCTCGACGCCGTGCGCTCGCTCCCGATGGTCGACGCCGACCGCATCTCGCTCTTCGGCTACTCGGGCGGCGGGGCGCGGGCCGCATTCCTGTCCGCGCTCGACGGCGGCTTCGACAGCGTCGTGGTCGCGTGCATGATGACCACGTGGCGCGCGCTCGTGCCCGACCACGTCGAGGCGCACTCGTGGCTCGTGAACAGCCCCGGCCTGCCGCGGCACGCCGAGCTGCACGAGCTGCTCGCGGCGCCCGAGCGCCCGCGTCGCCTGGTGCAGTACGGCCTGCACGACCACCTCTTCACGGAGGGCGGGATGCGCGCGGCGCACGTCGCGCTCGAGGCATCCGGCATCGCCTACCGCGGCAGCTTCCACGACGCCGGGCACGAGCTCACGCCCGCGATGCTCGCCGAGGCGGTCGCGTTCGCCGGCTCCGGGGAGCCGCCGCGATGATCGCGCTCCCATGCCCTACACTCGCCGTCAGGTCGACGGGGCCGGAGGGAGGGCGGACGCCATGGCGGTGAGCGTGCGCGACGTCGCCCTCGCGGCATCCGTCTCGGTCGGCACCGTCTCGAACGTGCTCAACCGCCCCGACAAGGTCGCGCCGGCGACCGTGGAGCGTGTCCTCGCGGCGATCCAGGAGCTCGGATTCGTGCGCAACGACGCCGCACGGCAGCTCCGCGCGGGCCGCAGCCGCAGCATCGGCCTCGTCGTGCTCGACGTGCGCAACCCGTTCTTCACCGACATCGCCCGCGGCGCCGAGAACCGCGCCGCCGAAGACGGCATGAACGTGCTGCTCGGCAACTCCGACGAGTCGCAAGCGCGCGAGACCAGCTACCTCGACTCGTTCGAGGAGCAGCGCGTGCACGGACTCGTCGTCTCGCCGCTCGACGAGGACCTCACGCGCTTCGCCCGCCTCGCCGAGCGCGGCACGCCCGTCGTGCTGGTCGACCGCGAGTCGCCCGAGGAGTCGCTGTCGTCGGTCGCGGTCGACGACGTCGAGGGCGGGGCGCTCGCGGTCGAGCACCTGCTGTCGATCGGGCGCCGGCGCATCGCGTTCGTGGGCGGCCCGCACGGCATCCGCCAGGTGGCCGATCGCCTCGAGGGCGCGCGCAAGGCCATCGAGCAGGTGCCGGATGCCACGCTCGAGGTCGTCGCGACCACGTCGCTCTCCGTGCTGGAGGGGCGCCGGGCCGGCGAGGCGCTGCGCGAGCGTGCGGCGGCCGACCGGCCGGACGCGGTGTTCGCGGCGAACGACCTGCTCGCGACCGGCGTGCTGCAGGCCCTCGTGATGATGGGCGGACTCGCGGTGCCCGACGACATCGCGCTGATCGGCTACGACGACATCGACTTCGCGCAGGCGGCGGTGGTGCCGCTCAGCTCGATCCGCCAGCCCGCGGTGCTCATGGGCTACACGGCGGTCGACCTGCTCATGCGGGAGACCTCCGACGCGGCATCCGATTCGGCCCCCGAGCGCCAGCACGTCGTGTTCCGGCCCGAGCTCGTGGTGCGCGAGTCGACCGGCGGCGTCTCCTGAGCCCGACGCGGTGACGCGCCCGCGCCCTCGCCCGCGCCCGCTTCAGGCGGGGGCGGACTGCAGGCGCGCCGAGGCGGTCGCCATGTGGGCGGCCATGGCGGATGCCGCGCGGTCGGCGTCGCGCGCGGCGAGCGCGTCGTACACGGCCCGGTGCTCGGCGAGCGCGGTCGCGGCGTGCGACGGGTCCTGCACCGCCCGGTCGACCCAGACGCGCAGCAGCGAGCGCACGATCTGGAGCAGGTCGAGCAGCACGCCGTTGTCGGCGGCTCGGGCGAGGTCCTGGTGGAAGGCGAGGTCGGCGGCGACGAACGCGTGCAGGTCGTCGGCGGCTTCGGCCATCTCGTCGAGGTGGGCTGACAGGCGCGCGAGCTCGTCGTCGGTGAGGCGCTCGGCAGCGAGGCGCGCGACGTAGATCTCGAGGCCCGATCGCACCTCGAGCAGCTCGCTGGTGCGGTGCTCGCCGATGAGCATGCCCCAGCTGAGGGTCTGGGGGAGCAGCTCGCTCGCGGTGCCGCGCAGGTAGGTGCCCGAACCGGGTCGCACGTCGACGATGCCGAGGATCTCGAGCGCGGCGAGCGCCTCGCGCACGGCCGAGCGGCCGACCTCGAGCGTCGCGGCGAGCTGCCGCTCGGGCGGCAGGCGGGTGCCGGCGGCGATCGAGCCGCTCGTGAACAGCTCGAGGAGTCGCTCGGCGACGACCGCGACCGACGACCGCGCGGGCAGGGCGGTCAGGGCGGCGGTGATCTCCGCGGGGGAGTCGTCACGGAACACGGGCATGCGCACAACCTACCAACCGGTTTCCCGTCGGCCGAGGCGCCGCGCTTGAAATTGGTCAACCGGTTTGCTTGAATGGTGCGTGCCCGCGCACACCGCACCCGGGCACGCACCGACAGGAGACAGCGTTGACTCGACTCTTCAACGAGCCCGACGCGTTCGCCGACGAGATGATCGCCGGGTTCGTGGCGGCCAACCGGCGATACGTCCGCAGCGTCCCCGGCGGGGTCGTCCGCAGCACCCGCTCACCGCAGGGCCAGGTGGCCGTCGTCATCGGCGGCGGCTCGGGTCACTACCCGGCGTTCGGCGGCCTGGTGGGCCAGGGCCTCGCCCACGGTGCCGCGATGGGCAATCTCTTCGCCTCGCCCGCCACCCAGCAGGTGCACCAGGTCGCGCGCGCCGCCCAGCACGGCGCCGGCGTGCTGCTGAGCTACGGCAACTACGCGGGCGACGTGCTGAACTTCGACGCCGCGCAGGAGCAGCTGCGCGCCGAGGGCATCGCCTGCGAGACCGTCACCGTCACCGACGACATCTCGAGCGCGTCCGTCGCCGAGCGCCACAAGCGCCGCGGCATCGCCGGCGACCTCACCGTCTTCCGGGCGGCCGCGGCCGCTGCAGAGGCCGGCCACGACCTCGCCGACGTCGCCCGCGTCGCGCGCCTCGCCAACGAGCGCACCCGCTCCTTCGGCGTCGCCTTCACGGGCTGCACCCTGCCCGGCGCCGACGAGCCTCTGTTCACCGTGCCCGAGGGGCGCATGGCCGTCGGCCTCGGCATCCACGGCGAGCCCGGCATCGACGAGACCGACATCCCCACCGCCGACGAGCTCGCCGAGCGCCTGGTCGGCGACCTGCTCGCCGATGCCGAGCTGCCCGACGGCGTCGACACCCCGCGCGGCGCCCGCGTCGTGCCCATCCTGAACGGCCTCGGTGCGCTCAAGTACGAGGAGCTCTTCGTCGTCTACCGCCGCGTCGCCGAGTTGCTCGAGGTCGCCGGCGTCGAGGTCGTCGACCCGCACGTCGGCGAGTACTGCACGAGCTTCGACATGGCCGGCTGCTCGCTCACCCTGTTCTGGCTCGACGACGAGCTCGCCGAGCTCTGGGAGACGCCGGTCGACACCCCTGCGTACCGGCGCGGCTCGGTCGTGCCCGCCGAACTCGACGACAGCGAAGCGGATGCCCCTGGGTCGACCGACCCCGCCACCCCGGCGATCCCCGACGCGACGCCCGCCTCGCGCGAGGCCGCCCGCACCGTGCTCGCCGCGCTCGAGACCGTCGCGGCCACCGTCGACGCGCACGTCGACGCGCTCGGTCGCATGGACGCGATCGCCGGCGACGGCGACCACGGCATCGGCATGCAGCGCGGGTCGCACGCGGCCGTCACTGCGGCTCGCGAGGCCGTCGAGGCGGGCGCGGGCGCCGGCACGACGCTCGCGCGCGCGGGCGACGGCTGGTCGCACCGGGCGGGCGGCACCTCGGGCGCGCTCTGGGGGCTCGCGCTGCGCGAGGTCGGCGCCGCCCTGGGCGACGAGGCCGCGCCGACGCGCGACGCGGTCGCCGCCGGCGTGACCGCGGCCGACACCGGCATCCGCTCCTACGGCAAGGCCGAGGTGGGCGACAAGACCATGGTCGACGCGCTCGTGCCGTTCGCCGCCGCCCTGCGCCGCGAGGTCGACGCAGGCTCCCGACTCGCCGACGCCTGGGCGACCGCAGCCTCCGAGGCATCCGTCGCCGCAGCCGCCACCGCCGACCTGCTGCCCCGCATGGGACGCGCCCGCCCCCACGCCGAGAAGAGCCTCGGCACCCCAGACCCGGGCGCGCACTCGTTCGCCCTCATCGTCACCGCGGTCGGCGAGATGCTCGCCGCCGCCGCCTCCGCACCACCGAAGGGACCCTCGGCATGACCGACACCGCACCACTCCGCATCGTCATCGGCAGCGACGACGCCGGCTTCGACTACAAGGAGATCCTGAAGCGCGACCTCGAGGCGAGCGACGGTGTCGCGTCGGTCGTCGACGTGGGCGTGGACGCCGACGGCCACACCCCTACCCGAAGGTCGCCGTCGCAGCCTCCGAACTCGTGCGCGACGGCGAGGCCGACCGCGCGCTGCTCATCTGCGGCACCGGGCTCGGCGTCGCCATCGCGGCCAACAAGGTGCCCGGCATCCGCGCGGTGACCGCGCACGACAGCTTCTCGGTCGAGCGCGGGGTGCTCTCCAACAACGCCCAGGTGCTCACGATGGGCCAGCGCGTCGTCGGCATCGAGCTCGCCCGCCGCCTCGTGCGCGAGTGGCTCACCTACCGCTTCGACCCGACCTCGGCGTCGGCCGAGAAGGTCGCCGTCATCGACGCCTACGAGACCACCGGCAGCTGCTGATGCACGCACCCGTCTCGGTCGGCATCAGCCTGAAGATGTACTTCGGGCACGCCGACGGACTGCACTGGCTGCGCGAGGTCGCCGCGCGCGTGCCCGCGCATCCGGCGGTCGCCGACGGGCGGGTCGAGTGCTTCGTCATCCCGTCGTACCTGCAGGTGCCGGCCGCCGTGGCCGCGTTCGCCGGCTCGCCGGTGCGGGTCGGTGCGCAGGACCTCGCGACCGAGGACCGCGGCGCGTTCACGGGCGAGGTCTCGGGTGCCGAGCTCGCCGAGGTGGGCGCGACGTACGTCGAGGTCGGCCACGCCGAGCGTCGGCGGCTGTTCGGCGAGACCGAGGAGGTCGTGGCCGCGAAGACCCGGGCGGCGCTGCGCAACGGCCTCGTTCCCGTGCTCTGCGTGGGCGAGGGCGAGCGGATGCCTCCGGCCGACGCCGTCGCCGAGGTCGTCGGCCAAGTGCAGGGCGCCCTGTCCGGCGCGCCCGCCGGTCGCGTCATCGTGGCCTACGAGCCGGTCTGGGCGATCGGCGCCCCGTCGCCTGCACCTGCCGCCCACATCACCGAGGTCGCGCTCGGCCTGCGCGCCGCGGTCGCCGAGTTCGAGGGGCGCGACGGCTCCGGCGTGATCTACGGCGGCTCGGCCGGCCCCGGCCTGCTCACCGCGCTCGACGGCGCGGTCGACGGCCTGTTCGTGGGCCGGTTCGGCCACGACCCCGACGCCTTCCTCGCCGTGCTCGACGAGGCCGCCGACCTCGCCGCCGCCCGTGCCGCCGCCCGTGCCGACCACCCTTCCCGCGAGTCGCCACGAAATGTCGCTATCGGGCGCCCGATAGCGGCATTTCATGACGACTCGGCGGATGCGGATGCGGATGCGGGTGCGGGGGCGTCCGGGGAGCCGACGAGGGGGTAGTCGGGCGATGATCGGGCTCGGCACGTACGCGTTCTTCTGGCAGCACTCCGATCGGGTGCCCGAGCCGCTCTCCTTGGTCGGCGCGTTCGAGGCGACCCGGGCGCTCGGCGTCGACCTGTTCCAGGTCTGCGACTACGCGCCGCTGCTCGAGCTGACCGAGCGCGAGATCGGCGATGCGGCCCGCGCGGCATCCGACCTCGGGCTCACCATCGAGCTCGGCACCAAGGGCATCGCGCCCGACCACCTCGCGCGCTTCCTGCGCCTCGCCGACGCGTTCGACGCCCGGCTCGTGCGCAGCATGGTGTTCGGCGCCGACTTCCGCCCGACGCTCGCCGAGGCCAAGGAGCTGCTCGCGCGAAGCATCCGCGACTACGAGGCCGCCGGCGTCACCCTCGCACTCGAGACCTACGAGCAGCTGCCCACCGCCGAGCTGGTCGGACTCGTCGAGCGCGTCGGCAGCGATCGCCTCGGCATCTGCCTCGACCCGCCCAACGTGGTCGCGGCGCTCGAACTGCCGCGCGACACGATCGACGCCTGCGCCGCGCTCACCCGCAACGTGCACGCCAAGGACTCGGCCTTCGCCCGCCAGGACGGCTGGGTCGGCTTCACCTACACCGGCACGCCCATGGGCGAGGGCCTGGGCGAGTACCCGTACCTGTTCGAGCAGATCCGCCCGCGCGAGCACGGCATCAACGAGATCGTCGAGCACTGGTTGCCCTGGCAGGGCGACCCCGAGACCACCGTCCGCACCGAACGGGAGTGGACGGCCACCGCACTGGAGTACCTGAGGAGCATGTCATGACCGACACCGTGCAGAACCCCCGCAGTCCGACACCCACACCATCGCCGTGCTCGGCGCCGGCGGCAAGATGGGGATGCGCGTCAGCGACAACCTCGTCGAGACCGACCACACCGTCTTCTACGTCGAGGTCGCCCCGGCCGGGCGCGAGCGCGTCGAGGCGGCCGGGCGCACGCTCACCGACCTGGCCGACGCCGTGCGCGAGGCCGACATCGTCGTCTTCGCGGTGCCCGACCTCGCGCTCGCCCCGGTCACCGCCGAGGTCGTGCCGCAGATGAAGCCCGGCGCGATCGTGCTGACGCTCGACCCGGCGGCCGCGTACGCGGGCCTGCTCACGACCCGCGACGACGTGATCCAGGCGGTCGCGCACCCGTGCCACCCGTCGATCTTCCTGCAGCGCACGACGCCCGAGGAGTACGCCGACACGTTCGGCGGCATCGCGGCCCCGCAGGACGCCATCGCGGCCATCGAGTCCGACGACCCCGCGAAGCAGGCCATCGTCGAGGCGACCGTGCGCGCCATCTACGCGCCCGTCGTCGACGTGCACTGGGTCACGATCAAGCAGCTCGCGCAGCTCGAGCCGACCCTCGTCGAGACGATCGCCTGCATGATCGGCGCGCTGCTCAAGGAGTCGCTCGACGAGGCCGTCAACACGATGGGCGTGCCCGAGGCGGCGGCCCGCAGCATCCTGCTCGGCCACACCCAGGTCGCCCTCGCGAACGGCCTGCGCGGCGACAACCCGTTCAGCGACGCGTGCCTCATCGCGATGGACTACGGCAAGGAGTCGATCATCAAGGACGACTGGAAGAAGGTCTTCCGCGACGACGAGCTCGACAAGAACCTCGCGCGGATGCTCCACCTGGAGCGCATCGAGCGCTGACCCGCTTCACCCGGATCCACCGGCACGTGCCCGTCGTTCGGGCACGTCGAACTCGGTTGGGCACGCTGACTTCGACGTGCCCGAACGAGTTCGACGTGCCGAACCGGAGCCCGACGGCCCCGCGCCTCAGGCGGCGACGTCGAACTCGTGCGTGCCGCTGCCGACCGCCACGGGCTCGGCGCCGGGCAGCTCCACGGTCGCCGTCGCGCCCGTCGGCACGACGACCTGCACGTGCATCCGCCCGCCCTCGATGCGCCAGCCGATGGCCGCGCGCCCGTAGGGCGTCTCGTGCGCGGCCGAGGCGTGGGTAAACCCGCCACCGGGCTGCGGTGCGAAGCGGATGCTGCGGTAGCCCGGCGCCGCCGGCTCGAGCCCGGCGACCACCCGGTGCATCCAGTCCGCCACGGCGCCGAGCGCGTAGTGGTTGAACGATGTCATGCTGCCGGGGTTCACCGTGCCGTCGGGGCGCAGGCTGTCCCAGCGCTCCCAGATCGTGGTGCCGCCCTGGCGCACCGCGTACAGCCACGACGGCGCGCCCTCCTCGAGGAGGAGGTCGTACGCGGCATCCGAATGCCCCGTCTCGGTGAGCGCGTCGCTCACGATGGGCGTGCCGACGAAGCCGGTCGCGATGCGGTGGTCGGCCTCCTCGACCAGTGCGGCGAGCCGGTCGCCCGCAGCGGACCGCAGCGCGTCGGGCACGAGGTCGAACGCGATCGCGAGCGAGTACGCGGTCTGCGCATCGCTCGTCATCCGGCCGGAACCGTCGACGTACGCCGCCGTGAACGCCGCACGCACCTCGGCGGCCAGCGCGTCGAACCGCGCGCGGTCCTCCTCGAGCCCGAGCACCTCGGCCATGCGCGCGACGCGCTCGGCCGAGCGGGCGAAGTACGCGGTGGCGACGAGGTAGCGGTCGGTGCGGGCATCCGCGGGGTCGTGCGGGGGAGCGGCGGGGTCGAGCCAGTCGCCGAGCTGGAATCCGCCCTCCCAGAGCCGGTTCTCGCCGGCGAGCCGCTCCTGCAGCTCGACCCAGCGGCGGGCGCTGTCGAACTGGCGGCGCAGGATGCCGGCGTCGGCGAACCGCTCGTAGAGGGTCCACGGCGTGATCGCGGCCGCGTCGCCCCAGGCGGCGCCGGGCTGGATCGGCGTCCACATGCGCTGCGCGGGGATCACCGGCACGTACCAGGGCACGGTGCCGTCGGGCAGCTGCTCGAGCGCGACGTCCTTCAGCCAGCCCGAGAGCATGCCCGACACGTCGTACAGGAACGACGCGGTCGGCGCGAAGACCTGGATGTCGCCGGTCCAGCCGACGCGCTCGTCGCGCTGCGGGCAGTCGGTCGGGATGTCGAGGAAGTTCCCGCGCATGCTCCACACGACGTTCTCGTGCAGGCGGTTCACGAGCGCGTTCGACGAGTCGAACCAGCCGGTGCGCTCCATGTCGGTGTGGTACACCCGCGCCACGATGTCGCCGTTCGCGACGGCGGCGTCGAGGTCGCCCGGCCACTCGGTCACCTCGGCGTAGCGGAAGCCGTGGAACGTGAACCGCGGCTCCCACTCCTCGGTCCCGCGCCCCGCGAGCACGTACTCGTCGGTCGACTTCGCCGACCGCAGCGGGCGGGTGTAGATCTCACCCTCCTGCAGCACCTCGGCGGTGCGCAGCACGACACGGTCGCCGGATGCCCCGCTCACGCGGATCCGCATGCGCCCCACGAGGTTCTGCCCGAAGTCGAGCACGCGGGCGCCGCTCGGGGTGGTGAGCACCTCGACCGGCACGACCTCCTGCGTGCACCGCACGGGCGGGCCGTCGGGCGCGACGAGCGTCGCCGGGTCGCGGCGCGCGGCGACCACGCGGCCCCACCCGGAGTCGTCGAATCCGGCGCTCGACCAGCCGGCCTCCTCGAGGCGGGCGTCGTGCAGCTCGCCGTCGTAGTTGCCGGTGCGCACGATGGGGCTGGGCGCGGCGCGCCAGGAGTCGTCCGTCGCGATCGTCTCGCGAGACCCGTCGGCGTAGCGCAGCTCGAGCTGCGCGAGCAGCGACAGGTCGTGGCCGTACAGGTTGCGGAACCCGGTGTCCCAGCCGATGCGGCCGCGGTACCAGCCGTCGCCGAGCCACGAGCCGATCGCGTTCTCGCCCGCGGCGACGAGGTCGGTCACGTCGTAGGTGAGGTAGCGCAGCCGCTCGTTGTACGGGGTCCAACCGGGCGACATCGTGTCGGTGCCGACGCGGCGGCCGTTCAGCTCGACCTCGTAGAGGCCGTGCGCGGTGACGTAGAGGCGCGCGGCGACGAGCCCGGGGCGGGCGGTGAACGCGCGGCGCACGATCGACGGGCGGCGCTCCTCGGCGAGCGGGTCCTCCTGTGCGGCCGAGCCCACGGGGTAGGCCACCCAGTCGGATGCCTCGAGCAGGCCGGCCTCGACCGCGCCGGGCTCGCTCCATTCGGAACGGCTGCCGTCGGCGCCGGTGACGCGCACGCGCACGGTCGCGCGCTCGCGGGAGGCGAGGGCGGCGACGGGCCACGGCACGAGGATCTGCTCGTCGCCGGCGATCGGGTCGGAGGTCCAGCCGGTGCCGGCGCCCGGTGCGACGCCGTCGGTGCCGGGTGCGGAGGTGCCAATCGCGCCCGGCACGCCGTCGGCGCCGTCGCGCTCGACGTGCAGTTCGTAGGCCGCCTGGGTCCAGCCGGCCGGGGCCTGCGTCTTCCACGACAGGCGGGGTTCGGGGGTGCCGATGCCGAGCGCTTCGCGGTGGTGCTCGAACGTGGGTGCAGCGACGATGATGCTCATGGGGAGGTCTCCTGGTGCGCGGCCGGCGCGTCGGTGCGGGGCCGGGGTCGCTGCCCATCATGCCAGCCAATTGACACGTTTCAAACTCTGCGCGAGGATTGGTGCGATCAATCGACGAGGGAGTCACGATGCGCATCGCCGTCACGGGCAGTTCCGGCAAGCTCGGGCGGGCGACCGTCGAGCGCCTCCGAGCCGACGGCCACGACGTCATCGGCTTCGACCTCGTCGGCACGCCGGGCTTCGGATTCACCCGCGTCGACCTGCAGGACTACGGGCAGGTGCTCGACGCCCTGCTCGGCGTGACGGCACGCCACGAGGGCCTCGATGCGCTGGTGCACCTCGCCGCGCTGCCGGTGAACGGCCTGGTGCCGGATGCCGCGACCTTCACGAACAACGTCACCGCCACGTTCCACGTGCTGCACGGGGCCGTGCGCGCCGGCATCGACACGATCGTCACGGCCTCGAGCATCACCGCGATGGGGTTCCCCGACTTCGCGCACCTCACCGCGCTGCCCGTCGACGAGTCGTACACGGAGGCCAACAACACGTACGCGCTCGGCAAGGTCGCCGAGGAGGCGATCTCGGCTCAGCTCGTCGGCTGGCGCGAGGGCCTCAGCATCACGGCGCTGCGCTTCACCAACGTGGTCGACCCCGACGAGTACGGCTCGTTCGAGCGCGCCGGCGACCCCGAGTACCGCAAGGACCTCCTGCACAGCTACGTCGATTCGCGCGACGGCGCCGCCGCGGTCGCGCTCGCCCTGCGCCACGCCGCCCCGGGCTTCGAGGTCTACAACGTCGCCGCGCCCGACACGGGCATGACCGTGCCGACCGCCGAGCTCGCGGCCCGCCACTACCCCGACGTCCCCGTCACCAAAGACCTCGGCGAGTTCGAGACGTTCATGTCGATCGATAAGGCGAAGGACCGCCTCGGCTTCGCCCCCGCGCATCTCTGGCGCGACGAGTACGCCCGCTGGAAGGCCGAGCAGTCGACCCCATGAGCGACTCGCCGCGCCGTCAGCGTCTCCCAGCGAGTACGCAAAGTGCGGGAACCCGCGAGGGATTCCCGCACTTTGCGTACTCCGTCGCGCGGGCGAGTGCGCGGGCGCGGGCGGCGCGAAGCGCCGGCTCAGCGCGCGGCGACCGTCAGCGTCGCGATGCGGTACAGGCTGGTCGTCGCCGTGATGAACAGGTCGCGCCCCTCGGCGCCGCCGAACGTCACGTTCGACACGACCTCGGGCACGCGGATGTGGTGCAGGTGCCGCCCCGCCGGCGTGTAGACGTGCACGCCGTCGCCGGCCGAGGTCCAGAGCCGGCCCTCCTCGTCGATCGCGAACCCGTCGGACACGCCCGTCGGCACCTTCGCGAAGTGCGCGCCCGGGCCGGTCACGCGCACGCCGTCGGTCGGGTACGACTGGATGTGCGTGTCTGCCTCGTGCCCGGCGAGCGACCCGGTGTCCGACACGTAGAGCACGCCCTCGTCGGGCGAGAAGCCGATGCCGTTCGGGTGCACGAGGTCGGTGACGACGGGCTGCACGTCGCCGGTCGCCGGGTCGAAGCGGAAGACGTAGCATCCGTCGTATTCCTGCGGCGCCGGGTGCCCCTCGCGTCCGCTCGGGTCGAGTCCGTAGGGCGGGTCGGTGAACCAGATCGAGCCGTCGGATGCCACTGCCACGTCGTTCGGCGAGTTGAATCGCCCCTCTGCCCAGCGGTCGACGAGCGTCTCGGGGCCGTCGGCGCCCTCGCGCTCGATGGCCCGTCGGCCATGGCTGCACTGCACCACGCGGCCCTCGAGGTCGAGCGTGCGCCCGTTCGTGTACTCCGCGCCGTCGCGGAAGACGCTGAGGCGCCTCGTCGCGGCGTCCCACTCGAGGATGCGGTTGTTCGGGATGTCGCTCCAGCGCACGCGTCCGAGTTCGGGCAGCCAGAGGGGACCCTCGGCCCACTCGCATCCGGTCGCGAGCTTCTCGAGCTTCGCCCCGCCCGCGATGAGTCCGATTCCGGTCATGGCCGTTCCCTTCGCACTCGTTCCGGCACACGTTCCGCGCCGGGCATCCGCACCCGCTCGATGTCAGCGTAGCCCGCACCCACTCCCGCGAACCCCGCACCCACCCTGAGAGGACGCACTCCCATGCACCCCCGCTTCGCAACGGTCGAACTGGCCTTCGTCGGGCCCGCCGCTCCGATCCCCGCCGATGTCGAGCCGCTCAGCGTGCGGTTCGTGCACGCCGACGGCGCCACGGTCGACGTGCCGGGCTTCTGGGACGGCGACGACCGCTACCTCGTGCGCTTCGCCCCCGAGACGGAGGGCGCCTGGACCTGGACGAGCCGATCGGATGCCCCCGAGCTCGACGCCCGCACGGGTGGGTTCGACGTCGGGCCCGCCGCGCCGGGAGAGCACGGCCCGGTGCGCGTCGCGGGTCGGTTCCACTTCGCCCACGCCGACGGCACGCCGTTCCGCCCGGTCGGGGCGACCGCGTACAACTGGCTGCACCAGGAGGAGCCGCTGTTCTCGCAGACCGTCGAGGCGGTCGCCGGCGCCGGCATGAACAAGCTGCGCTTCATGGTGTTCCCGCAGGCGGGCGGGTACGTCGAGCGCTTCCCCGACCTGCTGCCGTTCGAGCGGGCCGCCGACGGCGGATGGGACGTCACCCGGCCCGTGCCGGCCTTCTTCCAGCGCCTCGACGGCGCCGTGCGCACGCTCGGCGCCGCGGGCATCCAGGCCGACGTGCTCATCTACAACGCCTACGACTACGGCCGGTTCGGCCTCGATGGGCTCACCGAGGAGCAGGACGCCGTCTACCTGCGGTACCTCGTCGCGCGCCTGTCGGCGTTTCCGAACGTGTGGTGGTCGCTCTGCAACGAGTTCGACCAGCTCGACCGCCCCGATGAGCGGTGGGATGCGGCGGGGCTGCGCCTCGCCGACATCGACCCGCACGATCACCTGCGCTCGATCCACAACCTGGCCCGCCTGTTCGACCACAACCGGCCGTGGGTCACGCACGCGTCGCTCCAGCTCGGGCAGGCGACGGAGGACACCGGGCGCGCCTCGCTGTTCCGCGACGCGTACCGCAAGCCGATCGTGCTCGACGAGATCAAGTACGAGGGCGATGTGCCCGACCGCTGGGGGCACCTCACGGCGCAGGAGCTCGTGCACCAGTTCTGGATCACCACGGTCTCGGGCTGCTACGCCTCGCACGGCGAGAGCTTCGTGATCCCGTCCGGCAGCCTGCACATCGTCGAGGGTGGACCATTCGTGGGAGAGAGCCCGGCGCGCCTCGGGTTCCTGCGCGGCCTCCTCGACGAGGTCGACGGCGCGGGCGTCGACCCGATCGACAACTGGTGGGACGACGCGTTCGTCGCGGGCGTCGACGGCAGCGTCTACTTCCAGTACCTCGGCCGCGAGGCGCCGGGGGAGTGGGCGTTCCGTCTGCCGATCGGCTGGCGCGGCGTGCAGCTCGAGGCGGGCGACCGGTTCGAGGTCGACGTGATCGACACCTGGCACATGACCGTCACGCCCGTCGGCCGGCTCTTCGAGATCGACGAGACGGCGAAGAACGACGCCTGGGCGCGCGCCGCGGACCCGGTCGCGCTGCCCGCGGGCGAGGCGCTCGCGCTCCGCATCCGTCGCATCGTCTGATCGTAATGACGAGCACAGTAGTCATTCGGCGCCAGAGCGACTAGCATACTCGTCATAACGAGGGGAGCCGTCATGGCGAAGACGTTGCCGACGGCGGTCGTCCGGTCGGCTCAGGAGATCGGCGCGGACTTCGCCGCGTGGCGGAAGATCCTCGGCCTGACGGCAGCTCAGGTCGCCGACCGGGCCGACGTGACCCGGGACACGTTGCGGAAGCTCGAGACGGGCGACTCGACCGTGGGATTCCACGTCGTGCTGCGGGTGGCCCGTGCGCTGGGAGTCCTCGATTCGTTCACGTCGGCGGTCGATCCGCTGGACACCGACCTCGGCCGTGCACGGGCGGGTCAGCTCGACCGGAAGCGCGTGCGGTGACCCTGCACGACGAACTCGACGTGCACGTGGAGCTGGCCGGCTCGATGGTGTTCGCCGGCCGCGCGCAGTTCCATCGGGGTCGGGGAGGCTGACCTCCACGACCTTCCAGTACGACTCCGGCTATCTCGGCGACACGTCTGCGTACGCACTCGATCCCGCCCTGCCGCTCGTCAGCGGCACGCAACGCACGAGCGGACTGCCGGGAGCGTTCGCCGACTCCGCGCCCGATCGTTGGGGGCGCAACCTCATCATGAAGCGCGAGCGCGCGATCTCCCGCGACCAGTCGCGTCGACCCCGGACATTCGACGACGCGGACTTCCTCGCCTGCGTCAGCGACGTGACCCGTCAGGGCGCCATCCGATACCGGGCCGCTGCCGATCCGAGCGGCCCGTTCCTCGACCCGGGACACGAGATCCCTCGACTGCTCCGGCTTCCCGAACTGCTCCGGGCCGCCGATGCGGCGGGGGCGGGTGGCGCGGAGGACCTCGAGGCCGTGAAGCTGCTGCTGGGAGCCGGCACGGGATCGCTCGGCGGCGCACGTCCGAAGGCCGCCGTGCTCGGCGACGACGGTCGGCAGTTGATCGCGAAGTTCCCCCACGGCGACGACGCCTGGGACGTCATGGCGTGGGAGGCGACCGCGCTCGCGCTCGCCGAAGCGGCCGGACTCCGCGTTCCCGTGAATCGGCTGGTTCCGGTCGATGGGCGGCACGTGCTCCTGCTCGATCGGTTCGATCGCGACGCCGACGGGCGCCGAATCGGCTACGTCAGCGCGATGACCCTGCTGGAGCGTCGCGACGGCGAGTTCGCCGACTACCTCGAGATCGCGGACCTGCTCGCCGAGGTGAGCGCATCCGCCACCGAAGACGCGCACGAGCTCTTCCGGAGGGTCGTCCTCAGCGTCGCGCTGAACAACACCGACGATCACCTCCGCAACCACGGATTCCTCCACCGCCGAGGAGGCTGGTCGCTGAGTCCGGTCTTCGACGTGAACCCGAATCCGGACCACGAGCAACGCCAGACCACCATCGCCGGCGCCGGCGTCCCCGCAGAGTCCGCGAGCGGGCTCGCCGAGCTCGCGGCCGCGTGCCGCCTCGCGCCGTCCGAGGCCCGATCGCAGGTCCAGGAGGTCGTGGAGGCAGTCGACGAGTGGCGCGAGGTCGCGATCGCGGTCGGTGTGCCGCGGGCTGAGATCGAGCGGTTCGAGGACGCCTTCGACGCGGGGCGGCGTGCGCTCCTCGATGTCTAGCCACTGAGGCTCGCGGGGGCGTTCGCCCGCTACTTCCGGGCCGTCGCGTCGCCGGGTCGGCGGGCCCGGCGCCGGGTCGCGCCCGAACCGCGTGCGCTGCGGGCGGCGGGCTCGGCGGGCGCCGTCCAGACGCGTCGCGGGAGCGGGATCGGCGAGGTGACCGCGACCTCCTCCGAGAACTCGGCGGGCACGGGCGGCTCGGGGCGCGTGCGGTGCGGCTCGGGCGGGTTCGCCGCGACCACCGCGATGGGGCTCGTGACCGCGGGCGCGGGCTGGCGCACGCCGTCGACCAGCCCGGGGGCATCCGCTCGCACCTGCCCGTGGTGGGTGACCGCGAGGCCCCAGCGTGCAGCGGGGTCGCGCACGACGCGGAGGCCCCGGGCGACGATCATCCAGGCGAGGCCGACGGCGCACGCGACGACGGCGGCGACGGATGCGGCGCCCAGCGCCCAGCGCGGCCCGAACTCGTTCGCGATCCAGCCGACGATGGGTGCGCCCACGGGCGCGCCGCCCATGAGGATCGCCATGTACAGGGCCATCACGCGGCCGCGCACGTCGGGGTCGGTCGTGGTCTGCACGTAGCCGTTCGCGGTCGTGAGCAGCGTGACCGCGGTGAATCCGATGAGGATCGTGGATGCCGCGAAGCTCCAGTACGTCGGCATGACGGCGGACGCGAACGCGGCGACGCCGAACAGGCCGGCGGCGACGATGATCACGCGCAGGCGGGCGCGGTCGCGACGGGCGGCGAGCAGCGCGCCGGTGAGCGAGCCGATCGCGAGGATCGACGAGAGCATGCCGTACTCGCCCGCGCCGCGGCCGAACTCGACCGCCATGGTCGAGGAGAAGATCGGGAAGTTCATGCCGAACGCGCCCAGGATGAACACGATCGTGAAGACCACGATGAGGTCGGGGCGGCGCCGCACGTAGTGCAGGCCCGCGGCGAGGTCGCCGCGTCCTCGCTTCCGTGGCGGCCGCGGCCGCAGCTGGTCGACCCGCAGGGCGGCCAGCGCACCGAGCACCGCCAGGAACGTGACCGCGTTCACGATGAACACCCAGCCCGAGCCGATCAGCACGATGAGGAAGCCGGCGACCGCCGGGCCGATCAGGCGGGCGGCGTTGAACGAGGCCGAGTTGAGCGCGACCGCGTTCGACATGTTGTGCTCGGCGACGAGGTCGGCGACGAACGTCTGGCGCGCCGGGGCGTCGACGGCGTTCACGATGCCGAGCGCGAGCGCGAAGGCGTAGAGGTGCCAGATGGTGGCGTGTCCGAAGATGAGCAGCGCGCCGAGCGCGAGGCCGAGCAGCATGAGCGAGGTCTGCGTGACCATGAGGATCTTCCGCCGGTCGAACCGGTCGGCGATGAGCCCGGTGATCGGCACGAGCACGAGCTGCGGACCGAACTGCAGCGCCATGGTGACGCCCACGGCGACGGCGTCGTTGTCGGTGAGCTCGGTGAGCACGACCCAGTTCTGGGTCGTCGCCTGCATCCAGCTGCCGATGTTCGACACGAGGGCCCCGATGAACCAGAGCCGGTAATTGACGCTCGAGAGCGAACGGAACATGGCACTCAATGCGTGACGATCTCCTCCATCAGTTCGACGGCCCGCGCGAGCACGGCGCGGTCCTCCTTCGGCAGGTCCTTCACCCGGGCGGTGAGCCACGCATCGCGCTTGGTCACCGTCTCGCTCACGATCGACGTGCCGGCGTCGGTCAGCGAGATGTTGGTCTTGCGGCCGTCGTCGGGGTCGGCCGAGCGCTCGACGTACCCGGAGTCCTGCAGGCAGTTGACGGTGCGGTTCATCGACGGGGCGGAGACCCGCTCGCGCTCGGCGAGCCCGGTGAGCGTGTGCGCACCGTCGACGTAGAGGGCCGCGAGCACCGCGAACTGCCCGTCGCTCATGCCGTCGTCGGCCTTCTGGGCCCGCAGCCGGCGCGAGAGGCGGAACACCGCCATCCGCAGGTCGGAACCCTGCTCCGCGATCGTCTTCTGCACGAACGCTTAGCCTAGCTCATTAGTCTTGCTAACGAAAGCCAGGCCCTGTCCGCGCGCGCGACCGGGCGCGGGCCCGACAGGGTACCGGGGCGGGTCAACCCCCGGCGCGGGTCCGGCGACCATCGGTAACATCGCCGTAATCGCATCCTGAAAGGCTGCACGAATGGCGACACTCTTTGACGACTACGCCGCGACCCGCAAGGGCAGGCGGAGGCGGAAGGGCGCGACGCCGTGGGACGAGATGTTCCCCTCCGACGAAGTCGGCGTCCGGCCCCCTACCGCCAGATCCACACCGCGCTCGCCCGCATGACGCAGGACGAGCTGCGCGGCCGCACCGAGGCCCTCGCGAGCTCCTACCTCGCACAGGGGGTGACCTTCGACTTCGCGGGCGAGGAACGCCCGTTCCCGCTCGACGCCGTGCCCCGGGTCATCTCGGCGAGTGACTGGGCCGGGGTCGAGGCGGGCGTCAAGCAGCGCGTCACGACCCTCGAGCGGTTCCTCGCCGACGTCTACGGGCCGCAGGCCTGCGTGCGCGACGGGGTGATCCCGGCATCCCTCATCTCGACCTCGAAGCACTTCCACCGCCAGGCGGTCGGCATCGAGACGCCGAACAACGTGCGCGTGCACGTCTCCGGCATCGACCTGATCCGCGACGAGGTGGGCGCCTGGCGCGTGCTCGAGGACAACGTGCGCGTGCCGAGCGGCGTCTCGTACGTCATCTCGAACCGCCGGGTCATGGCGCAGACCCTGCCCGAGCTGTTCGTCTCGATGCGCGTCAAGCCCGTCGGCGACTACCCGAACCGGCTGCTCCAGTCGCTGCAGGCCAGCGCCCCCGAGGGCGTCGAGGACCCGAACATCGTCGTGCTCACGCCCGGCGTCTACAACTCCGCGTACTTCGAGCACACCCTGCTCGCGCGCCTCATGGGCGTCGAGCTCGTCGAGGGGCGCGACCTGTTCTGCTCGGGCGGCCGGGTCTGGATGCGCACGACCGCCGGCCCCACCCGCGTCGACGTCATCTACCGCCGCGTCGACGACGAGTTCATCGACCCGCAGCAGTTCCGGCACGACTCCGTGCTGGGCGCCCCGGGCCTGCTGCTCGCCGCGCGCCTCGGCAACGTGACCATCGCGAACGGCGTGGGCAACGGCGTCGCCGACGACAAGCTGACCTACACGTACCTGCCCGACCTCATCCGCTACTACCTCGGCGAGGAGCCCATCCTTCCGAACGTCGACACCTGGCGGCTCGAGGAGCCCGGCGCCCTCGAGGAGGTGCTCGACCGTCTCGACGAGCTCGTGGTGAAGCCCGTCGACGGCTCGGGCGGCAAGGGGCTGGTGGTGGGGCCGGATGCCTCGAGGCAGGAGCTCGCCACGCTCCGCGCGCAGCTCCAGGCCGACCCCCGCGGCTGGATCGCGCAGCCCGTCGTGCAGCTGTCGACCATCCCGACCCTCGTCGACGACGGCATGCGCCCGCGGCACGCCGACCTCCGGCCGTTCGCCGTGAACGACGGCGACGACGTGTGGGTGCTGCCCGGCGGCCTCACCCGCGTCGCCCTCCCCGAGGGGCAGCTCGTGGTGAACTCCTCGCAGGGCGGCGGATCGAAGGACACCTGGATCGTCGGCGACGGCCCGGCGGCGCCCGTGACCGCGACGCCCGTCCACCGCGACGCCGGCCAGCTCGTCGGCGAGCAGGCCTCGGGCCCCGCGACCGGGGTACTCAACATCCTCGACCTCGAGAACGAGGAGGCCATGGCGCCGATCAGCGGCAACGGCCCGACGATCGAGCCGGCGCACGTCGCCCCGCCGCTGACGAGCGCCCCCGAGGACGAGGACGCCGACGCCCGGCTGCAGCAGCAACAGCAGCAACAGCAGCAGGCCAGGAGTGGAGGTGCGCCATGCTGAGCCGCATCGCCGAGTCGCTGTTCTGGATCGGCCGCTACGTCGAGCGCAGCGACGGCACCGCCCGCATCCTCGACGTGCACCTCCAGCTGCTGCTCGAGGACCCGTGGATCGACGAGGACACCGCGTGCCGGTCGCTCATGTCGGTCATGGGCTCCGAGCCCAACGACGACGTCGAGCTGAACCGCGCCGACGTGATGGACCTGCTGGCCGTGAACCGCGACCACGTGGCATCCATCGCCTACTCGATCGCGAGCGCCCGCGAGAACGCCCGGCGCGCCCGCGAGATCGTCTCGACCGAGCTGTGGGAGTGCCTCAACACCACTAATGCACGGATGCCTCGGACGGTCGCGAGCGACAAGACGCACGAGTTCTTCCGCTGGGTGCGCGACCGCGCCGCCCTCGCCATCGGCGTCGCCAACACCGGCGCGAGCCGCGACGAGGCGTGGCAGTTCTTCTCGCTCGGCCGGGCGATCGAGCAGGCCGACATGACCGCGCGCCTGCTCGCGACGAGGTCGCTGACCGAGGCATCCGGCCCGTCGTGGACCACCCTGCTGCGCAGCTGCGGCGCCTACGAGGCGTACCTGCGCAGCTACCGGGGCATGCCGTCGTCCGAGTCGGCGGCGGAGTTCCTCATCCTCGACCGGCTGTTCCCGCGCTCGATCCTGTATTCGGTGAGCCGCGCCGAGGAGGCGCTGCGCGAGATCGACCCGCGCTCCGGCCGCGTCGGCGTCGAGGACCAGGCGAGGCGCCTGCTCGGCCAGATCCGCGGCGAGCTCGAGTACCGGCCGATCACCGACATCACCGTCGACCTCTCCGGCAAGATGGAGCACATCCAGGAGGTCACCTCGGCGGCGAGCGAGGCCATCCGCAAGCGATACTTCCCGACGAGCGGGATGCCGGTCTGGACGGGGGAGATCACGTGAGCAGGCTCCGCATCGTCCACCGCACCGGCTTCACCTACGAGGAGCCGGCCAGCGCGTCGTACAACGAGGTGCGGCTGCTGCCGCACTCTGGTGGCGAGCAGTTCGTGCTCGCATCCAACCTCGACATCCGGCCCGCCGCGACCCAGCACGCGTACCTCGACTACTGGGGCACGCGCGTGGCGACCTTCGAGGTGCTCACCCCGCACCGCGAGCTCTCGGTCACCGCGTCGAGCCTCGTCGAGGTGCGCCCCGTGCCGCACGAGCCCGTCGACATCGCGTGGGACGACCTGCGCAACCTGTCGACGTCGACCACCGAGTTCGTCGAGCAGATCACCCAGACGGATGCCACGAGGCCGCCGGACGGCGTCGTGGAGCTCGCACGGTCGATCGCCGACCGCGGCGGTTCGGTCGCCGAGACGGCGCTCGCTGTGTCGCGCGCCGTCGGCGAGGCGCTCGAGTACATGCCCGGCGTCACGGGCGTGCACTCCACCGCGACCGAGGCGTGGGACCACCGCAAGGGCGTCTGCCAGGACATCGCGCACGTCACGCTCGGCGCGCTGCGATCGATCGGCATCCCGGCTCGGTACGTGTCGGGGTACCTGCACCCGAACCACGACACCCCGCTCGGCGTGACCGTCACCGGCGAGTCGCACGCGTGGGTCGAGTGGTACGCGGGCGACTGGCGCGGCTACGACCCCACGAACCTCATCGAGATCGGCGAACGGCACGTGCTCGTCGCACGTGGACGCGACTACCACGACGTGGCGCCGCTGCGCGGGGTGTACGCGAGCCCCGGGGCATCCGAGATGTTCGTGACCGTGAAGATCACCCGCGAGGCCTGACCCCTCTCCACCCTTCCCGAGTCGTCATGAACTGCCGCATTGCGCGCGTGCTTTGCGACAGTTGGTGACGACTCGCGGGTGGGGGCGCGGCGCTCTGCGAGGATGAGCGCATGGAGCGGTTCACCGACGCGCACGGCGTGCACATCCACTACGTCCGGCGCGAGGCGGCGGAGCCGCGGGCCGTCGTGCAGTTCGTGCACGGCGTGGGCGAGCACGTCGGGCGTTACGACCTGCTCTTCGATGCGCTGGTGGATGCCGGGTACAGCGTGTTCGCCGACGACCATCGCGGCCACGGGCAGACCGGGTTCGAGCAGCACGGCGGCGACCTCGCCCGCATGGGTCGACCCGGCCCCGGGGGCATCCGCGGCCTGATCGACGCGGTGCACCAGCTCACCGGCATCGCGCGCGAGGCGCACCCCGACCTGCCGCTCATCCTGATCGGGCACTCGCTCGGGTCGCTCGTGTCGCAGATCCTGCTGAACCGGTACCCGCACGACCACGACGCCGTCGTGCTCACCGGCTCGGCGTACCGCACGGTGCTGCACATGGAGTCGGGCGACCTCAACCGCAAGTTCCGGCACCTCGGGCCGACGCCGGTCGAGTGGCTGAGCCGCGACCGCACCGTCGCCGAGGCCTTCATGGACGACCCGTACTGTACGCCCGCGCCCACGCAGCGGCTGTTCGGGCTCGTCGACTCCGCCCGCCTGCTGGGCCGCCCGGCCCGCCACCTGCCGTCGGAGCTGCCGCTGCTGCTCATGGTCGGCGAGCTCGATCCGCTGGGCGGCGAGGACAGCAACGTGCGCCTCGCCGAGGCGTACGCGCGCCGCTCGGGCCTCACCGACGTCGAGCTCATCGTCTACCCGGGCGCGTTCCACGAGATCTTCAACGAAACCAACCAGGCCGAGGTGCGCGCCGACCTGCTCGCGTGGCTCGACGCGCGCTTCCCCGTGCGCGTCTGACCCGCCCGTTCCAGACCCGTCAAGAAGCTGCGCTCTGGCCCCGCTGAGCGCAGTCCATTGACGGGTCTCAGGTGCGGCGCGGTCGCGTTCGGGGATGACCCGTCAAGAAGCTGCGCTCCGAGCGCGGGAAGCGCAGCTTCTCGACGGGTCTCGGGCGCGGCGGGTGAGTGAAACGTTCGAAGGGCGCGGACCCCTTGACAGGGGCGGCGCGGCGGGCGGATGCTGGGGAACGATCGAGTCGTGAGAGCGCTCTCACGAGGCATCCGCCGCACCGACGCGGCCGAACAACGGAGTTCACCGATGACGAATCCCTCGATGACGAGGACCCGCCCGACCACGCCCGACGACCCCCGCCCACCGGGCGCACGAAGCGCACTGCGCGCCGGCCTCGCCGCCGTCGCGGCTCTCGCGCTCGCGACGCTCGCCGCCCAGCCGGCCCATGCCGCGAACGACGTGCTCCACCCGGGCGCCGACCTCTGGGCGAACCCGTCGAGCACGACCTACGAGGCGGCCGAGTCCCTCACCGGCGACGCACGCGACGACGCCCTGCTGCTCGCGGGCATCGGCTCGGCGTCCTGGTTCAACGGCGGCTCGCCCATCGACGTGAAGCAGCGCGTCAAGCAGGCCGTCGTGCACGCGCACGCGGCCGACGAGGTGCCGGTGCTCGTGGCGTACAACATCCCGTTCCGCGACTGCGCGCAGTACTCGGCGGGCGGCGCCACGACCGTCGCCGAGTACGAGGCGTGGATCGACGGCTTCGCCAAGGGCATCGGCAACAAGGACGCCGTGGTGATCCTCGAGCCCGACGGCCTCGGCATCATCCCGTGGTACACCTCGGTCGACGGCGTCGCCGAGTGGTGCCAGCCCGAGGAGGCCGACGAGGCGACCGCCGCTGACGAGCGCTTCGCCATGCTGAACTACGCGGTCGACGCGTTCGCCGCGCTGCCGAGCACGGCCGTCTACCTCGACGGCGTGCACAGCGGCTGGCTGAACGTCGGCGACATCAGCGACCGGCTGATGCGTGCCGGCGTCGAGCGCGCCGACGGGTTCTACCTGAACGCGTCGAACTACCAGTACACGGCGAACCTCGAGGCGTACGGTCGCTGGATCTCGTCGTGTATCGCGATTCTCACCGAACTCGGCGGAGGCGTCGGCGACTGCGGCAACCAGTACTGGAACGGCGGACCGGCGAACGGCTGGACCGGCGTCGCGATGAGCCCGTACGGCGAGTGGAGCTCCGGGGCATCCGACCCGACCCTCGACACCGCCGGCGTCGACTCGCGCTACGCGGCCTCGCTCGGCGACGTCGAGCCGTCGACGCACTACGTGATCGACACGAGCCGCAACGGGGTCGGGCCGTGGCAGGTCGCCGCCGGCACGTACCCCGACGTGCAGGACTGGTGCAACCCGCCCGACCGCGGCCTGGGCCTGCTGCCCACGACCGACACGGGCGTCGACCTGATCGACGCATACCTCTGGATCAAGGTGCCCGGCGAGTCCGACGGCGAGTGCTTCCGCGGCACCGGCGGCCCGGAGGATCCGGAGCGCGGCATGATCGACCCCGCTGCGGGCGCCTGGTTCCCCGAGATGGCGGCCGAGCTGATCGCGAACGCGGCACCGCCGCTCCCGTAGGCAGGGCCGAGCGGATGCCCCGGGCTGCACGCCGCGCCCGGGGCATCCGCCCGCATAGGCTGGGGCGCATGCACGGTGAGTACAAGGTGCCCGGCGGCAAGCTCGTGGTCGCGGACTTCGACGTCGAGGGCGAGGCGATCGCGAACGCCCGCATCTCGGGCGACTTCTTCCTCGAACCCGACGATGCCCTGGACGCGATCAACGGTGCGCTGAACGGCCTGCCCGCGGCATCCGATGCCCGCACCATCGCGGCGGCGATCACCGGCGCGCTGCCCGAGGGCGCCACGCTGCTGGGGTTCAGCCCCGAGGGCGTGGCGGTCGCGGTGCGACGGGCGATGACGGATGCCACGAGCTGGACCGACTACGAGTGGGAGGTCGTGCACGACGCGGCCGTGCCCCCGCGCCTGCACCTGGCGCTCGACGAGGTGCTCGCGAACCGCGTGGGCGAGGGGCGGCGCAAGCCGACGCTCCGCATCTGGGAGTGGGACGAGTCGGCCGTCGTCATCGGTAGCTTCCAGTCGGTGCGCAACGAGGTCGACCCCGAGGGCGCGGCGAAGTACGGCTTCGACGTCGTGCGGCGCATCTCGGGCGGCGGCGCGATGATGATGGAGGGCGGCAACGTCGTCACGTACTCGCTGTACGTGCCCGGTGAGCTCGTGCAAGGCATGAGCTTCGCCGACTCGTACGCGTTCCTCGACGACTGGGTGCTGCAGGGGCTGCGCTCGATCGGCGTCGAGGCGACCTACCAGCCGCTCAACGACATCGCGAGCCCGCTCGGCAAGATCGGCGGGGCGGCGCAGAAGCGCCTCGGCGGCGGCGGGGTGCTGCACCACGTGACCATGGCGTACGACCTCGACAACGCGAAGATGCTCGAGGTGCTGCGCATCGGCCGCGAGAAGATCAGCGACAAGGGCATCGCGTCGGCCGACAAGCGGGTCGACCCGCTGCGCAGCCAGTCGGGCCTCAGCCGCGGTGCGATCATCGACGCGCTGAAGGGCACGTTCACCCAGCTGTACGGGGCGACGCCCGGCACGGTCGCGCCCGACGAGCTCGCCGAGGCGGAGGCGCTCGTCGCCTCGAAGTTCGCGACGGAGGAGTGGCTCAACCGCGTGCCGTAAGATGCCCGCGTGGACTGGTGGGTGCTCCCCGCGATCATCGCGGTGGCCGTGGTGGCGGTGATCGTCGCGACCCGGCTCGGCTGGATCGACTTCTCGAACAAGGCGGGCCGCACCTCCGGCAGCGCAGGGCTCGTCGGCATCGGCGACGAGGTGTTCGCGCCGCGCAAGCACGAGGCGCAGGTCGAGCTCGACCGGCAGACGCTCCTGCCCGCACCGGCGCCGCTCCCCGGCGACGGCGACAAGGGCATCGTCGAGGCGGCGGATGCCGCTGGGCCGGACGCATCCGACGACGACGCCCTGCCGCAGCTGCTGCCCGAACCGCAGCGCCGCGCGGCCGCGCCCGACCGGTTCGCCGGTCGCATCCGCCTCGACGTCGACTGACGGTGAGCGGGGCCCTGCGGCAGACTGGGCGGGTGCCGCTCGACGGGCCCGACCGCATCATCCACGCCGACAACCTCGACGTGCTGCCCGGCCTGCCCGACGGGGCGTTCACGCTCGTCTACCTCGACCCGCCGTTCAACTCGGGGCGTGCGCAGGAGCGCCGGCCGACCACGAACGTGCGCAGCGCGACCGGGTCGGTCATCGGCTTCCAGGGGCAGCGCTACGAGCGCATCCGCGGCGACCTCGTGCGCTACGACGACCGGTTCGACGACTACTGGGGCTTCCTCGAGCCGCGGCTGGCCGAGGCGTGGCGGCTGCTCGCCGACGACGGCACGCTCTACCTGCACCTCGACTACCGCGAGGCGCACTACGCGAAGGTGCTGCTCGACGCGCTGTTCGGCCGCGAGTGCTTCCTCAACGAGATCATCTGGGCGTACGACTACGGCGGCAAGTCGAAGCGGCGCTGGCCGAGCAAGCACGACACGATCCTCGTCTACGTGAAGGATCCGAAGCGCTACTACTTCGACTCGACCGCGGTCGATCGCGAGCCGTACATGGCGCCCGGGCTCGTCACGCCCGAGAAGGTCGAGCTCGGCAAGCTGCCGACGGATGTCTGGTGGCACACGATCGTCTCGCCCACGGGCCGCGAGAAGACCGGGTATCCGACCCAGAAGCCGGAGGGCGTGATCCGACGCATGATCCAGGCGTCGAGCCGCGAGGGCGACTGGGTGCTCGACTTCTTCGCCGGCAGCGGCACGACCGGCGCGGTGGCGGCGGCGCTCGGCCGCCGGTTCGTGCTCGTCGACGAGAACCCCGCGGCGATCGACGTCATGCGCGGCCGGTTCGGCGAGATCAGCGGGGTCGCGTTCGAGGGGTCCGCGGAGGCGGGTTGAGTCCGGATGCCCCGGGGCCGGCGCGCGTCTAGGCTCGTGGGGTGACCGACGCGACGACGCCCGTGACCGCTCCCGACCCCGTGCACGCCGGGGGAGGTGCGGTGGCGTCGCCGCTCGCGGCGGCGAGTGAGGCGGGCGCGGCGATGCTCCGCGCGGGCGGCAACGCGATCGACGCGGCCATCGCGACCGCAGCCGCACTCTGCGTCGCCTACCCGAGCATGGTGCACCTCGGCGGCGACCTGGTCGCGCTGGTGCGCACGCCCGACGGGGCGATCCGTTGCGTGAACGCGACGGGCACCGCACCGCAGGGGCAGACGCGCGAGCGGCTCGTCGAGCGCCACGGCGACGCGCTGCCGCTGCGCGGCATCGACACGATCACCGTGCCCGGCGCGGTGCGCGGGTGGGAGGCGCTCGCCGCGTTCGGCGGACGCGTCGCCTGGGCCGACCGCCTCGCTCCGGCGGAGCGGATGGCCCGCGAGGGCGTGCCGCTGGCGCCGGCGATCGCGCGCGGCATCGAGCGCGGCCGCCCCATGCTCGAGCAGGACGCCGGGTTCCGCGAGGTCTTCCTCTCCGGCTCCGAGCCCGCGCGCGTGGGCCGCCCCCTCGTGCAGGCCGCGCTCGCGGACACGCTGGCCCGCATCGCCGCGAACGGCGCCGACGAGTTCTACTCGGGCGCCGTCGCCCGTCGCTGGGTCGCCGGGCTGGAGGCGCTCGGGTCGGCCATCTCCACCTACGACGCCGCGGCCTACGCGCCCGACGTCGTCGACCCGCTCTCGGCGCAGCACGGCGATCGAACGATCCACACCAGCCCGCCGAACACGCAGGGGTACTCCCTGCTGCGTGCGATGCGGGCGGTGGCGGATGCCGCGTGGCCCGACCCGCTCGGCCGCGACGCCGGCGCGCTGGTCGACGCCTTCCTCGCGAGCAACGACGTGCGCGCCGCCCTCCTGGGCGACCCGCGCTTCGGGGCGCCCGACGGTGCCGCGCTGCTCGCGGCGACCGCCCCGGACCGCGACGCCGACCTCGACCGTCACGCCGACGGCGACACCGTGGGCGTGGCCGTCGCGAGCGCCGACGGCACGGCCGTCTCGCTCATCCAGTCGCTCTACTACGGGTTCGGCTCCGGCATCCTCGAGCCGTCGACCGGCGTCATCTTCCAGAACCGCGGCGCGAGCTTCTCGCTCGACCCGGCGTCGCCGAACGTGGTCGCGCCGGGCAAGCGCCCCCGGCACACGCTCATGCCCGTGCTCGTCACGCGCGCCGACGACGTGGAGTACGTGTCGTCGTGCATGGGCGGGCAGGGCCAGCCGCAGATCCACGCCGAGGTGCTGCTCCGCGCGTTCGCCGGCGCGTCACCGGCCGAGGCGGTCGCCGCGCCCAGGTTCATCGCGGGCGCCGACGGCGACGACGACGGGCGCTCGGTCTCGGTCGAGGCGGACCTCGATCGCCTCGCGCGCGACGCGATCGCGGCAGCGGGGCATCCGCTCGTCGAGGTGCCCGCCCGCAACGACGGTCACGGCCACGCCCACCTGGTGCGCGTCGACCCCGACGGCTTCACCGCCGGCACCGACCCGCGCGCCGACGGCGCGGCGATCGTCGTCTGACGAGCGTCGGCGGGCCGAGTCAGGCCGACGCGCGCAGCACCAGCTCGGTGCTGAGCAGCGTCGTCGGCTCGACGTCGTCGCCCTCGATCAGGCGCACGAGCGTCTTCGCCATGGTCGTGCCCATCTCGAGCGACGGCTGGTGCACCGTCGTGAGGGGCGGCACGGCGGTCGCCGCGTAGTTGTCGTCGTCGAAGCCGACCACGGCGATGTCGTCGGGAATCGACAGGCCCGCCTCGCGGATGGCCGAGTAGGCGCCGATCGCCATCTGGTCGTTCGCGGCGAACAGCCCGTCGATGCGCTCGCCGCGGTCGAGCAGGCGGCGCATGGCGGCCGCCCCGGTGGTGGGGGAGAAGTCGCCGTACTCGACGAGGTCGTCGGCCAGGCGCTCCTCCTGCAGCGCGCGACGCCAGCCGGCGAGCCGGTCGACGCCCGGGGGCATGTCCTGGGGGCCGGCGATCGTCGCGATGCGACGGCCGCCCCGCGCGATGAGGTGCCGGGCGGCGAGCTCGGCGCCGTGCGCGTTGTCGACGTCGACCGTGTGGGTGACGCGCTCGGCCGGGTCGAGCGGCCGGCCGCCGAACACCACGGGCAGCGAGCGGCTGACGTGAGCGTACGAGTGATCGCCCGTGTGGTGCGAGACGACGAGCGCGCCGTCGACGTTGCCCCCGAGCAGGTAGCGCCTCGTCTTGTCGACGGCCTGCTCCGACTCCATGAGCATCGACAGCGTGTACTCGGTGTCCGACAACGCGAGCGCGACGCCCTGCACCAGGGTCGCGAAGAACGGGTCGTTGAACACGCGCGCGGTCGACTCGGGCACGACCAGGGCGATCGCGTGCGTGCGGCGGCTCGCGAGCGAGCGTGCGGCCCGGTTCGGCACGTAGTTGAGCTCGGCGATCGCGGCCTGCACGGCCTCGACGATCTCGGGGGTGACCTTGGGCGAGCCGTTCACGACCCGCGAGACCGTGGCCCGCGACACGCCGGCACGGGCGGCGACCATCTCCAGCGTCGGAGTGGCGCCCGCGGCATCCGCCTGGGTCATGCTCTGCTCCCGCCTCCCGGCACACCGGTGTCGGCCGGGTTGCCCCCCACCGTACTCGCCGTGACGGCCACGGGGCGGGATGCGGCGATGCGCTGCGCGTACCGGAGCGCGGAGTCCTTCGGGGTGCGCACCATCGTCTCGTAGTCGACGTGCACGATGCCGAATCGCTTGTCGTAGCCCCACGCCCATTCGAAGTTGTCGAGCAGCGACCACACGAAGTAGCCGCGCACGTCGGCGCCGTCGTCGATGGCGTCGGCGACCGCGTCGATGTGGGCGTCGATGTAGGCGATGCGGTCGGGGTCGTGCACCGCGCCGTCGGGGGAGACCTCGTCGTCGTACGAGGCGCCGTTCTCGGTGACGTACAGCGGCGGCAGGTTCGGGTACTCCTCGCCGAGGCGCACGAGGAGGGTGCGCAGCCCCTCGGGGTGCACCTCCCAGTCCATGGCCGTGCGCGGCAGCCCGCGCCAGGGCATCGTCACGTACTCGCTGCCGACGAACGGCGAGCGGCCGGGCTTGTCGGTGGGCTTCGCGCCGGGCACGTGGTCGTCCGGCAGCGGCCGGCCGCTCACGCAGTCGTCGTGGTAGTGGTTCACGCCGAGGAAGTCGATCGGCGCCGAGATCACCTCGAGATCGCCCGGCTCGATGACGTCCTCGAGCCCCTGCCCGCGCACGTCCTCGAGCAGGTCGGCCGGGTACGCGCCGCGCAGCATCGGGTCGAGGTACATCCGGTTCCAGATCGCGTCGATGCGCCGGGCCGCCTCGACGTCGGCGAGGTCGCCGGGGTTCAGCGGCACCGCGTTGGTGAGGTTCAGCGTGATGCCGAGCCGGATGTCGCGCCCCGAGGCATCCGCCCGCTCCCGCAGCAGGGAGACGGCCGTGCCGTGGGCGAGGTGCTGGTGGTGCACCGCGGCGAGGCCGGCACGCGGGTCGTTCAGGCCGGGTGCGTGCTCGCCGCCGACGTGGCCGATGAGGGAGGAGCAGAACGGCTCGTTGAACGTGGTCCAGTGCGTCACTCGGTCGCCGAGCACGTCGTAGGCCGCGTCGGCGTAGTCGGCGAAGCGGGCGACGACGTCGCGGTTCGCCCAGCCGCCCTGCTCCTGCAGCGCCTGCGGGAGGTCCCAGTGATACAGCGTGAGCCACGGCAGGATGCCCGCCTCGAGCAGTTCGTCCACGAGACGCGAGTAGAAGTCGAGTCCCTTCGCGTTCACCGAGCGGCCGTCGGGCACGATGCGCGCCCAGCTCGTCGAGAACCGGTACGAGTCGAGGCCCAGCTCTCGCATGAGCGCGACGTCCTCGCGGTAGCGGTGGTAATGGTCGACCGCCCGCTCGGGGGTGTCGCCGTTGGCGACCGCACCGGGCACGCGCGCGTACGCATCCCAGATGGAGTCGAGCTTGCCGTCCTCGTGGGCGGCGCCCTCGATCTGCGCGGCGGCGGTGGCCGAGCCCCAGAGGAACCCGTCGGGGAACGTGCGCGCCATCAGCCCTTCACCGCCCCGGCCATGATGCCCGAGATGAGCTGCTTGCCCGCGACCACGAAGAGGATCAGCAGCGGGATGGTCGCCATCACGGCACCCGCGAGCACGATCGAGTAGTCGATGTAGTAGCCCGACTGCAGCTGGCTGAGCGCCGTCTGCAGGGTCGGGTTGGTCGGGCTCAGCACGATCAGCGGCCACAGGTAGTCGGTCCACGCCATCATGAACGTGAAGAGGCCGAGGATCGCCATCGCCGGCCTGGCCGCGGGCAGTGCCACGTGGAAGAAGGTGCGGATCTGGTTCGCCCCGTCGACCCGCGCCGCCTCGATGAGCTCGTCGGGGATGACGTCGACCAGGTACTGCCGCATGAAGAACACGCCGAACGCGGTGACCAGGGTCGGCACGATGACCGCGCCGATCTCGCCCGTCCAGCCGAGCTCGCGCATGACCATGAACAGCGGGATGATGCCGAGCTGCGTCGGGATCGCCATGGTCGCGATCACGAAGATCATGAGCCCGTCGCGGCCGCGGAAGCGCAGCTTCGCGAACGCGTAGCCCGCGAGCGTCGAGAACGTCACGACCGAGATGGTGATGGTCGAGGAGATGACGATCGAGTTCCACAGCGCGAGCCAGAACGGGATGGCGTCGAGCACCTGCGCCGCGTTGGCGAGGAAGTTGCCGCCCGGGATGAGCGGGAGGGTCTCGCCGCGGGTCGCGTTGGTGCCGCTCGCGACGACGTACGACCACCACAGCGGGTAGGCGCCGCCGATGACGAACGCGGCGAGCAGGCCGTAGGTGAGGAAGCCGGGCCGGCTGCCGAGGCCGGCGTTGCCGGAGCCGCGGCCGCGGCGGGGGCGACCGTACTTGTCGACCTTCTCCCGGCGGTCGGGCGAGACCACGTCCACCTCGACGGCGGGGATGGGCTCGGGGGTTGCGGTGGTCATGCGTCGGCTCCCTTCCGGGCCGCGCGGCGCGCGGCGCGCCGCCCTCCTCGCGCATCGCCGGTGGCGACCCTGCGCGAGAGGAGGAAGTTGACGAGGCCGAAGGCCACGATGAGCAGGAACAGCAGCCAGGCCACGGCGGATGCCTCGCCGAAGTCGCGTCGGAAGAACGCGAGCTCCCACATGAACAGCACGGTGGTCTGGAACTGCCGATCGGCGCCGCCGATGCCGCCGGCGTTCGACACGTCGAACAGGCGCGGCTCGGTGAAGATCTGCAGGCCGCCGATGGTGGCCGTGATCACGACGAAGATGAGGGTGGGGCGGATGCTCGGGATGGTGACCGAGAAGAAGCGGCGCGCCGCACCTGCCCCGTCGATCGCCGCCGACTCGTACAGGTCGCGCGGCACGGCCTGCATCGCGGCGAGCAGGATGAGCGTGTTGTACCCGGTCCAGCGCCAGTTGACCATCGACGCGATGGCGATGTGGCTGAGGAACGTGTCGTGCTTCCACTGCTGGTCGGGGATGCCGACGAGGTTCAGCAGGTTGTTCACCAGGCCGTCGGCCTCGTTGAACACGCTCGAGAAGATGATCGCGACGGCGACCGGCGTGACGACGTAGGGGAGCAGGATGCTCATGCGCCAGAAGGTCTTCGCGCGCAGCCCCTGGTCGAGCAGGTAGGCGAGCAGCAGCGCCATCGCCAGCTGCGGGATCGCGCTCAGCAGGAAGATGCTGATCGTGTTGCGGATCGAGTTCCAGAAGAACCGGTCGTTCAGGATCGCCCAGAAGTTCTCCATGCCGACGAAGTCGCCCTGGCCCTTCAGCAGGTCCCAGTCGAACAGCGAGACCCAGAACGTGTAGGCGAGGGGGAACAGGCCGACGAGGCCGAAGAGGAGGAAGAACGGGGCGACGTAGGCGTAGGGGCTCGCCTTGACGTCGAAGATGCTGATGCGCTGGCGCCAGGTGAGGCGGCTCGCCCGGGGCGGCCGGCCGTCGTCGCCGTCGGAGCCGGTGCCGGTCGGCGGCGTGAGGGTGGAGGTCATCGCGGGTCCTGTCGTGCGGTGCGTGCGATTCGTGGGGCGGGGTCCCCGGGCGCTGTCGTCCCGGGGACCCCGCCGTGGTGGTGCGCGGTCGGTGCTAGCCGACCAGCTCGTTCAGCAGCACGATCGCCTCGTCCCAGGCCTCCTGCGTGGAGACCTCACCGCGGTCGAGCTTCTGCAGCGGCGGTCCGAAGACGTTCTCCTGGATGACGGAGTCGTCCGGACCCTTGAACTGCGCGACCACGCCGACCGAGCGACCCGCGAGGATCTCGCCGACCGGGGCGTCGTTGAAGAACTCGTTCGGCGTCGGGTTCGACGCGAGCTCGTCCTGTGCGGCGACGGTGCTCGGGAACGTGCCGGCCGCCTCGAACTGCGCGACCTGCTGCTCGGGCTGGGTCAGCCAGTCGGCCAGCGCCGCGGCAGCGGCCTGGTGCTCGCTGGTCTCGGGAACGGCGAGGAACGCGCCGCCCCAGTTCGCCGCGCCGCCGGGGAAGACGTCGGCGAAGTCCCAGCCGGTGGTGGCGTCGCCGCCGCCGGCCTCGGTGTTGCCCTGCACGACGCCGAGCATCCAGCCCGGGCAGACGAACGTGGCGAAGGTGCCGTCGACGAACGACTTGCCGCCGTTCCAGTCCCAGGCCGCCTGGGCGGCCGACAGGCCGTCCTCGGTCGCGGAGCCGAGCAGCTCGAAGCGCTCCTGCAGCTCGGCGTTGCCCTCGACGTTCAGCTCGCCGTCGGCGGTGTAGTAGCCCTCGTCGAGCTGGTTCACCATGGCGTTCCAGACGAAGCCGGAGTGGTCGTACCAGGCCTTGCCGGTGGCCTCCTGGTAGTCGCGGCCGACGTCGAAGAAGTGCTCCCAGTCGCCGTCGATGAGCTCGGCCACCTCGGCGCGGTCGCTCGGCAGGCCGGCCTCCTCGAACAGGGCGCCGTTGTAGCAGAGGCCCTCGGGGCCGATGTCGGTGCCGTAGCCGATGACGCGGCCGTCGGCGTCGGTGGCCTGGGCGTACTTCCAGTCGACCCAGTCGCCCGAGCGGTCCTCGATGCCGAAGTCGCGCAGGTCGACGAAGGTGTCGGAGACCTCCATGATCGAGCCGAGCCAGCCCTCCTCGATCGCGACGATGTCCGACAGGCCCGAACCGGCGGCGATCTTGGTGAACGCGTCGGTGCGGGCGTTGCCGCCGGTGTCGATGTTGGTCGCCTCGATCGTGATGTTCGGGTTCTCCTCCATGTACTGCTCGTAGAGGTCGTCGTAGCCGAACGTGCCGAACGTGGTGATCGTCAGCGTGATGGGCTCGTCGCTCGCAGCCTCGTCGGTGCCGCCTCCGTCGGAGGAACAGGCACTGGCGAGGAGGGCGACGGATGCCGCGCCGGCGAGTGCCGCCGCGACCTTCGTGTGGCGTGAGAGCTTCACGGTCACTCCTTTGTGTGTGTGCGTGGGGTCGGAATGCTGCTCGCCTGAGAGCGCTCTCTTCCACATCGTGAGAGCGCTCTCACGCTTGCGGGGACGATGCTTGCACGCCGATTCGGGCGCTGTCAAGAGAGCGCTCTCACGAATCTCGGAATCCGTGTCGATCGTGACCGTTCCGTGACCGGATCCGCCGCTGGGCAGGCGAGCGGATGCCCCTGAGGTGCTGTTCGCCCAGAGCGAACGCGCGACCCGCAGTAGGCTCGTCGGCATGGCCGCCGCTACCCGATCCCGGGCCTCGCGCCAGGGGCGCCGCACCACCACGATCGTCGTCTCCATCGTCGTGGCCGTCGTCGCCGCGCTCGGCGCGGGCGCGCTGTTCGGCGCATTCGGTGGGGCGCTCGGCACCTCCGCCGAGCCGACGCCGACCCCCACACAGGCGCCCCGACCCGAGCCCGCCGCAACGCCCACGGCCGAGGCCGTCGACACGTTCGATCGCCAGGCCAACTCGCTCGACGACCCGAACAGCATCTGGGTCGTGGTCAACAAGCTCAACCCGCTCGAGCCGGCGAACTTCGTGCCCGCCGACCTGGTGCAGGTGCCGGTCGCCCACACCTGGGTGCCCGAGATGCGACAGGAGGCATCCGATGCCATCGTCGCGATGTTCACCGCCGCCACCGACGAGGCCGGCCTCGCGCTCGCCTCGAACTCCGCGTACCGCAGCTACGACGCGCAGGTCGCGATCTACACCGGCAACGACCTGCTCACCGCGCGGCCGGGCTACAGCGAGCACCAGACCGGCCTCACCATGGACATCGGCGCCGCATCGGGCGTGTGCTCGCTCGACGTGTGCCTCGCCGACACCCCCGAGGGCATCTGGCTGCGCGACAACGCCTGGCGGTTCGGCTTCATCCTGCGCTACCCGGCCGACAAGACCGAGGTGACCGGCTACCAGTTCGAGCCGTGGCACTTCCGCTACGTCGGCACCGACCTCTCGACCGAGATGCAGGAGACGGGCGTCACGACGCTCGAGGAGTTCTTCGGGCTCCCGCCCGCCCCGGAATACCCGGCCGATCAGGGGTAGCGTGAGTCGCGGGGACCGATCGGGAGGCGACATGTCCGACGGGATGCACCGCGACCGACGCACCGACTCGCGTCTGGCGATGGGCGTGCTCATCACGAGCCAGTTGCTCGCCGGACTCGGCGTGGCGACGGGCATCGCCGTCGGCGGCATCCTCGTCGAGGACCTCACCGGCGCCGTCGCGCTCGCGGGCCTCGCGCAGACCGCGGTCGTGCTCGGCGCGGGCCTGCTCGCGGTGCCGATGGCCCGCCTCGCCGTTGCTCGCGGGCGACACGTCGCGCTCGGCGCCGGCTACGTGGCCGCGGCCGTCGGCGCTGCGCTCATCGTGCTCGCGGCCGTCACCGGGGCCACGTGGGTGCTGTTGCCCGGATTCGCGGGCATCGGCGCGGCCACGGCGGCCGGCCTCCAGGCGCGGTTCGCGGCCCCAGAGGTCGTGCGTCCCGAGTTCCAGGCGCGCGCGATGTCGATCGTGCTGTGGGCCACCACGATCGGCGCGGTCGCCGGGCCGAACCTGTCCGAGTGGGGCGATGCGGTCGGCCGGGGCGTCGGCCTGCCCGCGTTCGTCGGCCCGTTCGCGTTCTCGTTCGTGGTGTTCGCGCTGAGCGCGGTGATCGTCGCCGCCCTGCTGCGTACGCCGCCAGCCGGCACCCTGCAGGGCGAGGAGCCCGAGGCGGGAGCCGCCGCCGACGACGCCCCCGCGCCGACCGCGTTCCGCGCCCTCCGCACGGCCGTGCGCGAGCCCACCGCGCTGCTCGCGATCCTCGCGATCGTGTGCGCGCACACCGTCATGGTCGGCGTGATGGTCATGACCCCCGTGCACCTGCACGTGCACGGCCTCGGCATCTCGCTCATCGGCCTGGTCGTCTCGATCCACATCCTCGGCATGTACGGCGCGAGCCCGCTCATGGGCTGGCTGGTCGACCGCATCGGCTCGGTGCGCGTCATCGGAATCAGCGTCGTCGTGCTGGCCGTCGCCGTCACGGTCGGCGGTGTCTGGGGCAGCGGATTCATCGGTGCATCCCTCGCCCTCGGCCTGCTGGGACTCGGCTGGTCGGCGGGCCTCATCGGCGGCTCGGCACTGCTCACCCACGCGGTCGACCGGCGCCTGCGCGTACCCCTCCAGGGGGCGACGGATGCGGCTATGAACCTCGCCGCGGCCGCCTCGGCGGCGTTCTCCGGGCTGATTCTCAGCGCCGGTGGGTACGGCGCCGTGAATGCCGTCGCCGCGGTCATCCTGCTGCCGGTCGTGGTCGCCGCGATCCGCGTCGTGGTGCGGAAGTCGCCGGTCAGCAGCTGATTCCAGGGGCGGTCGAGCGGATGCCTCCGAGGCATCCGAATCTCGAACAGTGCTCATGTTCCACTCAGGAAACGTGACGGATTCGCCCAGACGGGGCTGGAACCGTGTCCGGCGGCCCGAATCCGCGCGACGCTGCGCCCCCTCAGCCCCCGATTCCTCTGGGCCCCCGAACCCCCTGGATCTTTCGTGCAGAACACCTCCTTCCACCGTGCCCGCGCACGGGTGGCCGCGCTGCCCGCGACCACCATGCGCCGTGTCGTCCTCTCCACCGCCGCCTTCGGCGCCGTCGCCGCGTGCGCCCTCGGCGCCGTCGTGACGAACGCTTGGGCGGAGCCCAAGTCGCTGACCGCTGCCGCGCAGGCCTCGCTCGAGAACGCCGCGCTCGTCGCATCCGTCACCCCCGCGCCCGCCGAACCCGTCGTGTTCGCCGGTGCGTCGATCGACGAGATCCCCGTCACCGGCGGCACCGAGGTGTCGGTCGAGGGCACCGACCTCACGATGGTCGCCGCGGTCGCCGTCGACGGCGACGAGGTCGCGATCACCGAGCACGCCGACGATGCCATCTCGTTCGAGGTGCCCGCGTCCGACGCCGGCCGCACCGGCGACGTCGACGTCACGTTCCTCGACGAGGACGGCGACGAGGTCTCAGTGGTCGACCCCGCCGCCGTCGTGGACAACTCGGCGTCGGTCGCCGGCACCGAGCTGGTGCAGGAGCTGACCGCCAACGGCGTGCTCGCTCCCGTCGCCGACGAGGCCGAGTCCGATGCCACCGAGGCGACCGCCTCCGCCGCCGGCGAGTCCGAGGCATCCGACGCCCTCGTGCTCACCTACGTGGCCGACCCGGCCATCGAGAAGCAGATGCGCTACGTCATGAAGTACTGGAAGTCGTACAACAGCGCGAAGTACATCGTGATCCCGGGCGCCGACTGCGCGAACTTCACCAGCCAGTCGCTCGCTGCCCGTGGCTGGAAGTTCACGTCCGACTGGTACTACACCGCCGCCGGCTACTCCCCGAGCTGGATCAGCTCGACCGCGATGCGCGACTACCTCGCGACGCAGACCAACCGCGCGACGAACCTCGGCACCGACCGCTCGCAGGTGAAGGTCGGCGACGTCGCCCAGTTCGACTGGGACGACTCGGGCGACCGCGACCACACCACGATCGTCAGCCGCGTCGAGCACACCGACTCCGGCACCAAGGTCTGGGTCGCCGGCCACACCAAGGACTCCGACTACTGGAACGTCGACGAGGCGATCGCCTCCGGCGGCTCCGTCTACTTCTGGAGCATCCACTAGCCCCGGCTACTTCCGCGAGTCGTCACGAAGAGTCGCTTCGGGCACCTGAATTCCGGCACTTCGTGACGACTCGATGCCCGGCGCGGTGGGTCAGACCGAGGCGAGCACGGCACCGGATGCCGCGGGCAGCACCAGGCCCGAGGGCGATACCGACGCACCGGCATCCGTCGCTAGGAGCACGTGGCCCGAGACCGGCACGGTGACCGGAGCGTCACCGAGGTTCGCGGCGACGGCGAGCGCGCCGCGGTGCAGCACGATCCAGCGGTCATTCTCCGAGTACTCGACGCGCACGGTGCCGAAGCGCGGATCGGTGAGCTCGGGCCGCGCCCGGCGCAGCGCGATGAGCTCGCGGGTGAGCGCGTGCGTGCGGGCGTGCAGGTCCCCGCCGTCGTCGCGATCGCCGTACGGCTCCGACCAGTCGAGCTTCGAGCGCGTGAACGTCTCGGGGTCCTGCGGGTCGGGCACGACCGACGGGTCCCATCCCATGCGCGCGAACTCGGCAATGCGGCCTTCCGCGGTCGCGCGGCCGAGCTCCGGCTCCGGATGCGACGTGAAGAACTGCCACGGCGTCGACGCCGCCCACTCCTCGCCCATGAAGAGCATCGGAGTGTTCGGCGCGGTGAGCATGAGCAGTGCCGCGAGCCGCAGCCGGCCCTCGTCGAGCGTCGCCGTGAGGCGGTCGCCGGTGGCGCGGTTGCCGATCTGATCGTGGTCCTGCGCGAACACGACGAGCGCCGACGTCGGCGTGCGCTCGCGGTCGATCGGCCGGCCGTGCGTGCGCCCGCGGAAGCTCGAGAACGTGCCGTCGTGGAAGAACCCGCGCTCGAGCACCTTCGCCAGCGCCCCCACCGAGTCGAAGTCGGCGTAGTAGCCGACGGTCTCGCCGGTGAGGTTCACGTGCAGCGCGTGGTGGAAGTCGTCGCTCCACTGCGCGGTCATGCCGAGCCCGTGCGCGGCGCGCGGGCGGATCATGCGGGGGTCGTTGAGGTCGCTCTCCGCGATGAGCGTGAGCGGGCGTCCGAGCGTCGCCGAGGCGGCATCCGTCTCGATCGCCATCTCCTCGAGCAGGTGCGTCGCGCGGTGGTCGAGGAGCGCGTGCACGGCGTCGAGCCGCAGCCCGTCGACGTGGTAGTCGCGGAACCACATCTGCACGTTGTCGAGGATGTACCGGCGCACCTCGTCGGAGTCGGGCCCGTCGAGGTTGACCGACAGCCCCCACGTGTTCGCCGACGCCTGGTGCAGGTACGGCCCGAACTCGGGCAGGTAGTTGCCGCTCGGGCCGAGGTGGTTGTAGACCACGTCCTGGATCACCGCGAGGCCGCGCCGGTGGCACGCGTCGACGAAGCGCTGGTACGCGGCCGGCCCGCCGTACGTCTCCTGCACCGCGAACCAGGCCACGCCGTCGTAGCCCCAGTTGTGCGTACCGTTGAACGCGTTGACCGGCAGCACCTCGACGAAGTCGATGCCGAGGTCGACGAGGTGGTCGAGCCGCTCGATCGCCGAATCGAGCGTGCCCTCTGGCGTGAACGTCCCGATGTGCAGCTCGTAGATCACCCCGCCCGCGAGCGGCCGGCCGTGCCAGTCGCCGTCGCCCCAGTGGTGCGCGCCCGGGTCGAACACGCGGCTGAGCCCGTGCACGCCGTCGGGCTGCCGGCGCGAGCGCGGGTCGGGCCGCGGGGTGTCGCCGTCGCCCAGCAGGAACCCGTAGTCGGTGCCGGGGGCGGCGGATGCCTCGGCCGACCACCACCCGTCAGCTCCGCCGGTCATCGGCACGCGCTCGTCGCCGGTCACCAGGGTGACCCGCTCGGGCGTCGGCGCCCACACGCGGAACTCGGTCATGTCGTTCCCCTCCAGTGTTCGTCTCGTCGCGCCGACTGCGGGTCGAGCGGATGCCGCGGGGCTGCACCCGCCCCCTCCGCACCGGTCACGCCGGCCCCAGCAGCGCCACCGGGTACGTCGCGAGCAGCTCGCCCAGCGGCACCGCGCCGCCCTCGAACCGGCGCCCGGTCAGCACGTCGACCGTCGGCCCCGAGTGCCGCAGCAGCACCGTGCCCGCCCACGGGTCGTCGCCGCGGGCGGCGAGCCCGACCGGCAGGCGCGTCGCCACCGCGAGCGCCCCGCCGCGGTCGAACGCGATCGCGTGGGCGGCCGCGGGTCCGGTCACGGCCATCGGCGTGTACCGCGTGAACAGCTCCGGACGGTCGCGCCGCAGCCGCAGTACCCGCGAGGTCGCGAGCAGCTTCGCCGCGCCGGTCTCGTCGACCGGTGGCAGCGCGCCCGCGTCGATCTCGGCGAGCAGGCGCCGGCGCTCGCCGAAGTCCACGGGCCGCCGGTTGTCGGGGTCGACGAGGCTCGTCTCCCACAGCTCGCTGCCCTGGTACACGTCGGGCACGCCCGGACCGGCGAGCTGCACGAGCTTCGCCGACAGCGAGTTCGACCAGCCCGGCGCCGAGAGCTCCGCGACGAGCCCCTCGACGATCTCGCGGGCGCGCGGGTCGTCGAAGGCGGCGTCGACGGCACGGTGCATCCGCTGCTCGAAGGCCTCGTCGGGTGCGGTCCAGGTGGTCGAGACGGATGCCTCGCGCGACGCCTTCTCGGCGTAGGCGTGCAGCCGCTCGCGCGACGCGGGCCACGACCCGACGATCGCCTGCCAGAGCAGCGCGTCGAACGGCCCGTCGCCCGTGGGCGCGATCGCGCGCAGTTCGCCGAGCGCCGCCGCCCACCACTCGGGCACCTCGGCGAGCACCGAGAGGCGCGCCCGCACGTCCTCGCCGCGCTTCGTGTCGTGCGTCGAGAGCGTCGTCATCGAGTGCGGCCACTCGGCCTGCCGCCGGGCGAACCGCTCGTGCAGCGTCGGCACGTCGATCGCGAACTCCGACGGGTCGGCGCCCACCTCGGTCAGCGTGCCGAGCCGGGTCGCCCGGTAGAACGCCGTGTCCTCGACGCCCTTGGCCATGACCATGCCGCTCGTCTGCTGGAAGCGCACGGCAGCCGGATGCTCCGGGTCGCCCAGTACCGCCGCGACCGCGTCGATCGTGCCCGCCAGCTCCGGCCGGCGCGAGCGCGCCTCGCGCACCGCGTGCTCCAGGTGTTCCCGCCCGTACGGCAGATACGACCGGTACACCGGGAAGCAGCTCAGTACCTCCGCGACCGCATCCGCGACCACCTCAGTCGACCGAGTACGCAAACTGCGCGAATCGTCGCTGCGTTCTGACACTTTGCGTACTCCGTCGGTCACGGCGTCGTGCGTCGGAGTACGCAAAGTGCGGGAATCCGCGGGCGATTGCAGCGTTCTGCGCACTCTGTCAGCGGGGGAGCGGCCGGGCGCGACGAGCTCGCGCGTGAGGCGCAGCACCTCGGAGCGGAGGATGCCGTCGGCGATCGCACGCTTCGTGCCGTGGATGAGGTCGGGCCAAGCGGGCGCGGGCGTGCCGCCGCGCAGTTCGGTGTCGAGCGCGTCGAGCGCCGCCTCGCCGGCGGGGTCGACGAAGACGCGGTCGATGTCGTCGAGCGCGTCGTAGCCGCTCGTGCCGTCGGCCTCCCAGTGCGGCGGCAGCGGCTCGTCGCCCTCGAGGATCTTCTCGACCAGCACGTACGCGGGCCCCGTCGCCGCGGCGAGGCGGTCGAGGTAGCCGCCCGGGTCGCGCAGCCCGTCGGGGTGGTCGACGCGCAGCCCGTCGGCGAGCCCCTCGCGCAGCCAGCGCACGATCTCGGCGTGCGACTCGTCGAACACCCAGGGGACCTCGACGCGGATCGCCGCCAACGTGTTCACCGCGAAGAACCGCCGGTAGTTGAGGTCGAAGTCGGCGCGCCGCCAGTCGATCAGCTCGTAGTGCTGCCGGTCGTGGACGGCGACCGGGTCGTCGCCTGCGACGGCGGTTCCGGATGCCACGGGGAACCGGTGGTCCCAGTAGTGCAGCTCGAACCGCGGCTCGTCCGCGTCGTCGTGCGCCGGGCCCGGGGCATCCGCCTCGACCAGCCGCAGCGACGCCACGTCCCCCGCTGAACCGAGCACGGGCAGCCGCAGCCGCCCGCCGCCGAACTCCCAGTCGATGTCGAACGCCTCGGCGAAGCGCGACGAGCGCCCGTGCTCGAGCACGTCCCACCACCAGCGCATCGCGGCGGGCGTCGCCACGCCGACGTGGTTCGGCACGGTGTCGACGAGCACGCCGAGGTCGTGCGCGCGCGCGGCCGCGACCGCTCGCGCGAGCCCCTCGGCGCCGCCGCGCGCCGGGTCGACGCGCGAGTGGTCGACCACGTCGTAGCCGTGGTCGCTGCCCGCCTCCGACTCCAGCAGCGGGGAGAGATAGAGCCAGTCGGCGCCGAGCGCGTGCACGTAGTCGGCGATCTCGGCGACCCGGTCGAGGTCGAAGCCCGCGCGTACCTGCAGGCGGTAGGTCGAGACCGGTCGGCGCATCAGTCCTCCGTGGGTGGTTCGGGTGGTTCGGTCGGGTCGACCGCCGCCGGCGTCTCCGGCTCGTCATCGACGGGCGACGGGAACGGCTTCGTCGGGGTGCGGCGCTCGCTCGCGGCATCCGTCGCCTCGACCGCGGCCGATGCCGAACGCGGCGACGCGACCCGGGCCGCCGCCTTCGCCTCGGCCTCCGTGGCGGCCTCGGCGACCGCCTCCGCCTCGGCGGCGGCCTCCCGCTCGGCGGCATCGGCCTCGGCGACCACGGCCGCCTCCGCGGCGGCCTCGGCCTCCGCCTCGCGCTCCTCCTGGCCGGGGTCCGCCTCCTCGGTCTCGATATCGCCGCCTCCGCCACCCAGCATCGCGTCGTACGCGGCGCTCGCCTGCACCGGAATCGCCCCGGTCTGCGCGCTGCGCACCGCGAGCGACGCGGCGACCGAGTGGTCGACCTCCGCCTCCTCGACGGCGTGGGCCCGCATCACGAGCAGCGACTTGCCCACGAGGGTCAACCGCTGGCCGGCGCGCTTGGGCGGGGCATCCGCCGACATGCCCGACGTGTCGAGGATGATGTCCCACTGCCGCCTGGTGCGGGTGGGGATCGTGAACTTCGCCGGCTCGGGGTCGGCGTTGAAGAAGAGCAGGAAGTCGACGTCGGTGATCGGCTCGCCGCGGGCGTCGCGCTCGCGGATGCCGTCGCCGTTGAGGAACGCGCCCACGGTGCGTGCGAGCGGCTTGTCCCAGTCGGCGGGCTGCATGCGCGTGCCGTCGCGGCGCAGCCACACGATGTCGGGCAGCTTCGCGCCCTCCTCGCTGTCGACCGGGCGACCGTCGAAGAACTGGCGGCGGCGGAACGTCGGGTGGTCCTTGCGCAGGCGCGACACCGCGGCGATGAACTCGATGAGCGGTTCGTCGGCGGTGTCCCAGTGCACCCAGCTGAGCTCGTTGTCCTGCGCGTAGACGTTGTTGTTGCCGAGCTGCGTTCGGCCCAGCTCGTCGCCGTGCAGCAGCATCGGCACGCCCTGCGACAGCAGCAGCGTCGCGAGGAAGTTGCGTTGCTGCCGGGCGCGCAGCGTGAGCACCTCGGGGTCGGTCGTCTCGCCCTCGGCGCCCGAGTTCCACGAGCGGTTGTGGGATTCGCCGTCCTTGCCGCCCTCGCCGTTGGCCTCGTTGTGCTTCTCGTTGTACGACACGAGGTCGCGCAGCGTAAAGCCGTCGTGGGCGGTCACGAAGTTGATCGACGCGAACGGCAGCCGGCCGCTGTTCTCGTACAGGTCGGCCGACCCGGTGATGCGCCCGGCGAACTCGCCGAGGCTCGACGGCTCGCCGCGCCAGAAGTCGCGGACCTCGTCGCGGTACTTCCCGTTCCACTCGGTCCACTGCGGCGGGAAGTTGCCGACCTGGTAGCCGCCGGGCCCGACGTCCCACGGCTCGGCGATGAGCTTCACCTGCGACACGACCGGGTCCTGCTGCACGAGGTCGAAGAAGCTCGACAGGCGGTCGACGTCGTAGAACTCGCGCGCGAGCGTGGCCGCGAGGTCGAAGCGGAACCCGTCGACGCGCATCTCGAGCACCCAGTAGCGCAGGCTGTCCATGATGAGCTGCAGCGCGTGCGGATGCCGCACGTTCAGCGAGTTTCCGGTGCCGGTGTAGTCGGTGTAGTACCGCTTGTCGTTCTCCTCGAGCCGGTAGTACGCGGCGTTGTCGATGCCGCGGAACCCGATGGTCGGCCCGAGGTGGTTGCCCTCGGCGGTGTGGTTGTAGACGACGTCGATGATGACCTCGATGCCGGCGTCGTGCAGCGCCCGCACCATCGACTTGAACTCCTGCGCCTGCTGGCCGAGCTCGCCGGTGGAGGAGTACTCGTTGTGCGGGGCGAAGAACCCGATGGTGTTGTAGCCCCAGTAGTTGCGCAGGCCCTTGTCGAGCAGCGTCGAGTCCTGCACGAACTGGTGCACGGGCATGAGCTCGAGCGCGGTGATGCCGAGGCGCTGGAGGTGCTCGATGACTGCGGGGTGCGCGACGCCCGAGTAGGTGCCGCGCTGCTCCTCGGGAATGGCCGGATGCAGCTGGGTGAGGCCCTTCACGTGGGCCTCGTAGATCACGGTCTCGTTGTACGGCGTCTTCGGTGCCCGGTCTCCCGTCCAGTCGAAGAACGGGTTGATGACGACCGAGTGCATGACGTGCTCGGCCGAGTCCTCGTCGTTGCGCGAGTCGGGGTCGCCGAAGTCGTACGAGAACAGCGCCTGGTCCCAGTCGAACGCGCCCGCCATGGCCTTCGCGTACGGGTCGAGCAGTACCTTGTTCGGGTTCGCTCGCAGCCCGCGCTTCGGGTCGTACGCGCCGTGCACCCGGTACCCGTACCGCTGCCCGGGCTGCACGTGCGGCAGGTAGGCGTGCCAGACGAACGCGTCGACGTCCTGCAGTTCGACGCGCGTCTCGGTGCCGTCCGCGTCGAAGAGGCAGAGCTCGACGCGCTCCGCCGCCTCGCTGAACAGGGCGAAGTTGGTGCCGCTGCCGTCGAATGTCGCGCCGAGTGGATACGCGGTTCCGGGCCACGCCTGCATGCAGTCCCCTTCCGATGCAATGCGTCATCATCGCACCCCCGTGTTACGGGGATGTGCGGCGCGCGGTCGTCAGCCCAGCGCGCCGTCGACGATGCGCTTGGCCTCGGCCTGCACCTCGGCGAGGTGCTCGGGCCCGCGGAACGACTCGGCGTAGATCTTGTAGACGTCCTCGGTGCCGCTCGGGCGGGCGGCGAACCAGGCGTCCTCGCTCGTGACCTTGACGCCGCCGATCGCGGCGTCGTTGCCCGGCGCCTTCGAGAGCTTCGCGGTGATCGGCTGCCCGGCGAGCTCGGTCGCCGCGATGGCGTCGCCGTCGAGCTTGCCGAGCGCGGCCTTCTGCGCGGGCGTCGCGGGCGCGTCGACGCGCTGGTAGGCGGGGTCGCCGAAGCGCTCGACCAGCTCGGCGTATAGCTGCGACGGGCTCTTGCCGGTCACCGCGCGGATCTCCGAGGCGAGCAGGCACAGCAGGATGCCGTCCTTGTCGGTGGTCCAGACGGTGCCGTCCTTCCGCAGGAACGACGCCCCGGCGCTCTCCTCGCCACCGAACGCGACCGACCCGTCGATGAGGCCCGGCACGAACCACTTGAACCCGACCGGCACCTCCCAGAGGGTGCGGCCGAGGGCGGATGCCACCCGGTCGATCATCGAGCTCGACACGAGCGTCTTGCCGATGGCGGCGTCCTGCCGCCACTCGGGGCGGTGCGCGTAGAGGTACTCGATCGCGACCGCGAGGTAGTGGTTCGGGTTCATGAGCCCGGCATCGGGGGTGACGATGCCGTGCCGGTCGGCGTCGGCGTCGTTGCCGGTGACGATGTCGTACTCCGCCGCGTGCTCGAGCACCGAGGCCATGGCCGACGGGCTCGACGGGTCCATGCGGATCTTCCCGTCCCAGTCGAGCGTCATGAACGACCAGGTGGCGTCGACCCGGGGGTTCACGACCGTGAGGTCGAGGCCGTACTTCTCCGCGATGGCCTCCCAGTAGTGCACGGATGCTCCGCCGAGCGGGTCCGCCCCGATGCGGATGCCCGACTCGCGGATCGCGTCCACGTCGATGATCGACGCGAGGTCGTCGACGTAGTTGCCGCGGAAGTCGTAGGTCTCGACCGCGCTGGCCTCGCGCATGTTCACGTCGCGCAGGTCGTCTGCGATGATCGCGTTCGCGCGGTCGGCGATCCACTTCGTGGCATCCGAGTCGGCAGGGCCGCCATGCGGCGGGTTGTACTTGAAGCCGCCGTCGGCGGGCGGATTGTGGCTCGGGGTGATGACGATGCCGTCGGCCTCGCCCTCCGCGCGGCGTTCGGGGTCGTTGTTCCACTTCAGGATCGCGTGCGACAGCGCCGGGGTCGGCACGTAGTCGCCGAACTCGTCGACGAGCACGCGCACGTCGTTCGCGACGAGCACCTCGAGCGCGCTGGTCTGCGCCGGGGCGCTCAGCGCGTGCGTGTCCGCACCGATGAACAGCGGACCGGTGGTGCCCTGCGCGGCACGGTACTCGACGATCGCCTGCGTGATCGCGAGGATGTGGTGCTCGTTGAAGGCGGTCTTGAGGCTCGACCCGCGATGGCCGGAGGTGCCGAACGCCACCCGCTGCTCGGGCACCGACACGTCGGGCTTCAGCTCGTGGTAGGCGTGGATGAGGGCATCGACGTCGATGAGATCGGATGCCTGGGCCGGGGTTCCCGCTCGCTCGTGCATGACCTTCATCCTTGCACCGGGGCGCGCGGGCGTCACGCCCTTGCGGGGCATCCGTCCCGCTCCTACCCTCACCGCCCGGAGGCTCAGCCGACCACGCCGTGGAGCAGCGTCGCCACCGTGAAGATCACCAGCCCCGCCAGTGCCCCGACGACGGTGCCGTTGATGCGGATGAACTGGAGGTCGCGCCCCACCTGCAGTTCGAGCTTCTCGCTGGTCTCGCGCGGGTCCCAGCGCTCGACGGTCTCGGTGATGACCCCGGCGATCTCGTGTCGGTAGGTGCGCACGACGTACGCAGCGGCATCGGTCGCCCAGCCGTCGACCTTCGCCTGCAGCGCCGGGTCGGCGGCCAGGCGCACGCCGACCTCGCGCACGGCGGAGCGGAGGCCCTCGCGCAGTTCGCTGGCGGGGTCGGTCAGCGCTGCGTCGAGCGAGGCCCGCACCGACGCCCACGCCTCCGCGGCGAACTCGCGCACGCGCGGGCTGTCGAGCAGGTCGTGCTTCAGGTCCTCGACCCTGCCGATCATGGCCGGGTCGTGCTGGAGCCGGTCGGCCAGCTCCGCCAGGGCGCGGTCGACGGCCGCGCGGAACGGGTGGTCGCGGTCGTCCCGGATGGCCCGAAGCAGGCCGAGCGCCTCGCGCTGCGCGCGGTCGTCCACCAGGCGGTCGACGAACCCGGGCAGCCAGCGGGGGAGCCGGTCGGAGACGGCGGTGCCGAGGGCGTCGGGGTGCGCCTCGAGCCACGCGGTGGCGTGCTCGAGCACCGCGTCGATCGCGTGCCGCTGCTGGCCGGCCGCGACCAGGCGCGCGCCGACCCGACCGATGGCCGGCGCCCACTCGGGCGCGAACAGGTGCCGCCGGGCGAGCTGCTCGATCACGTCCTCGACGTCGTCGTCGGCGAGCAGCGTCAGCACGCCGCGCGCGGCGACGGCCGCCTCGTCCGCGACGCGTCCCGCGTTGGCCGGCTCCCGCAGCCACTCGCCGAGCCGACGGGCGAGGTCGATCGAGCGCACCTTCCCGAGCACGACATCGTCGGAGAGGAACTCCAGCTCCACGAAGTCGCCGAGGGTGCGGCCGATCTCGTCCTTCCGCCGCGGGATGATCGCCGTGTGCGGAATCCGCAGCCCGAGCGGATGCCGGAACAACGCGGTCACGGCGAACCAGTCGGCGACGGCGCCCACCATCGCCCCCTCGGCGGCGGCGCGCACGTAGCCCAGCCACGGCACCTCGTCCTGCAGCGCGAACGCGACCGCGAACACCGCGGCCGCGAGCACGAGCAGGCTCGTCGCGATCCGCTGCATGCGCCGGAGCGCGGTGCGGCGCTCGTCGTCCGTGGGCGGTCGGCGCGCGGCATCCGCTCGAGCGCCTTCGACGTCGACCATCGGCGCCTCCTCTCCCGCCGCGCCCGCTCGTGCGGGGCCCGGCCGTCACCGTCACGCTAGCCCGGTCCCGCCGCTTCGCCGCCCGCGAACGCGTCCGCCGCCGCGCATGCACGGCCACCGCCGCTGGCTAGGCTGACCCCCATGACGGATGCCGCTGCCGACGCCCCCGACGCCTACTCGTACCTCGGGCCGGCGGGCACCTTCACCGAGGCGGCGCTGAAGCAGGTTCCGGATGCCGCGGGGCACCCGTGGAACTCGGTCAACAACGTGGGCGAGGCGCTGGCCGACGTCACGTCCGGCCGGTCGGTGGCGGCGATGATCGCGATCGAGAACTCGATCGAGGGTGGCGTCTCGGCGACGCAGGACGCCCTGGCGACCGTGCCGGGCCTGCGCATCGTCGGCGAGTACCTGGTGCCCGTGAACTTCGTGCTCGTCGCGCGCCCCGGCACGGCGCTCGCCGACGTGCGCACCGTGAACGCGCACCCCGTCGCGTACGCGCAGACGCACGGCTGGCTCGAGCGCGAGCTGCCAGGTCACGCGCACGTGCCGAGCTCGAGCAACGTGCAGGCGGCCGCATCCCTGTTCGAGAACGACGTGGCGGATGCCGCGGTCGCACCGCCCGGCATCGACGCGCACCACCCGGTCGACGTGCTCGCGACCGGCATCGGCGACAACCCGAACGCCGTGACCCGCTTCGTGCTCGTGAGCCGTTCGCGGGCCATCCCGCCGCGCACCGGCGCCGACAAGACGAGCCTCATCGTCGAGCTGCCCGACGACGAGCCGGGCTCGCTGCTCGCGATGCTCGAGCAGTTCTCGACCCGCGGCGTGAACATGAGCCTGCTCGAGTCGCGCCCCATCGGCGACGCGCTCGGCCGCTACCGGTTCGTCGTCGACCTCGACGGCCACCTCGAGGACGAGCGGGTCGCCGACGCGCTCATGGGCCTGCGGCGGTTCAGCCCGAACGTCATCTTCCTGGGCTCGTACCCGCGCGCCGACAAGCAGCCGAACGAGTACCACTCGAAGTACGACGACACGGTCTACGTCGAGGCGCGCGACTGGCTGCGCGGCCTGCTGAGCGGCGAGCCCGAGGCGTAGCGGTCAGTCGAGGTGCTCGCGGTCGACGCGGATCACGACCGCCGAGGCATCCGTCTTCGCCACGATCTTCACGACCTGCCCGAACTCGTCGCCGTCGACTTCGAGCTCCTTCGCGTCGTCCCCGAGGTCGAGGCTGAACGAGCGGCCGCGGAGGTACGCGATGACCGAGCTGCGCTCGGACCCCTCGGCGTCGTCGCGCATCTTGATCACGGTGCGGCCGATCGCCGTGCGGCGCAGCACGCGGTTCTCCCAGGTCACCCGCCGCCACACCTGCAGCCAGCCGAGGAAGCCCTTCGGCTGCAGCACGGCGACGTCGAGCCGGCCGTCGTCGACCTCCGCGTCGGGGATCATCTCGACGTTGCCGGGCAGGTCGCCGAGGTTGGCGATGAGCACCGAGCTCACCCGGGCGCGGTGGGCGTGGTCGTCGTCGAGCCGGTAGTAGACCCGGAACGGCTCGGACTCCGGAAGGGCGCGAACCGCTCCTCGACGTAGGCGAGCCAGCCGACGCGCTTCTTCAGGTCGTCGCTGGTCTTGGCGATCATGTCGGCGTCGATGCCGATGCCCGCCATGACGAGCGAGGCGAACGTCTCGACGTCGCCGTCGGGCCGGGTCACCTCGAGCATGATGACGTCGATCGCGCGGGGCACGCCGTGCAGGGCCGTCTTCAGGGCGCCTTTCGCGTCGTTGACCGGGATGCCGAGCGTGCGGGCGAGCAGGTTGCCCGTGCCGAGGGGCACCGCGGCCATCTCGACGCCCGTGCCGCGCAGTCCTTCGGCGACCGCGCGCACGGTGCCGTCGCCGCCCGCGGCGATCACCAGGTCGACGCCCTTCGCGACGGCCTCCTCGGCCATGCCCCTGCCCGGGTCGTCGGCCTCGGTCTCGATCCAGACGGGCTCGGCCCAGCCGGCCTCGTCGATGGCGGATGCCACGTCGCGACGCAGCGCGTCGACACCCTTCTTGGTGGGGTTGTAGATCACCGCGGCGCGCCGCTGTTCGCCGCCCGCGCTCGCCGCACCCGCACTCATGGCTCAACGGTACGGCATGCCGTGCGCGACATGTGACCCGTGGCGCACCGCGCGCCAGGGGGCCGCGAACCCGCCGGCGGCCCGCCGTTAGACTGGCTCGCGTGATCGACCCCGTGCTGCTCCGCGAGAGCCCAGATGTCGTCAAGCGCTCGCAGGAGGCGCGCGGCGAGTCTCCCGACCTCGTCGACGCGGCCCTCGAGGCCGACGCCGCCAGACGCGCGGCGATCACCGCGTTCGAGGCGCTCCGTGCCGAACAGAACGCGTTCGGCAAGACCGTCGCGAAGGCGCCCAAGGAGGAGAAGGCTGCGCTCGTCGCCCAGGCGCAGGAGCTCGCGGCGCAGGTGAAGGCCGCGAACGCCTCGTCGGGTGAGGCCGAGGAGCGGTTCACGGCCGCGATCGGCGCCATCGGCAACGTCGTCGTCGACGGCGTGCCCGCGGGCGGCGAGGACGACTTCGTGCTGCTGCGCGAGGTGGGGGAGCGGCCCAGGTTCGACTTCGAGCCGCGCGACCACCTCGAGATCGGTGAACTGCTCGACGCGATCGACATGGCCCGCGGCGCCAAGGTCTCGGGCGCGCGCTTCCACTTCCTGAAGGGCGTCGGCGCCCGCCTCGAGCTCGGCATCATGAACATGGGCCTCGCCCGCGCGATCGACGCCGGCTTCACGCCGCTCATCACGCCGACGCTCGTGCGCCCCGAGATCATGCAGGGCACCGGGTTCCTCGGCGCCCACGCCGAGGAGGTGTACCACCTCCCGGCCGACGACCTGTACCTGACCGGCACGAGCGAGGTGGCGCTCGCCGGGTACCACGCCGACGAGATCATCGACCTGTCCGACGGGCCGCTCCGCTACGCCGGCTGGTCGACCTGCTACCGCCGCGAGGCGGGCTCGCACGGCAAGGACACGCGCGGCATCATCCGCGTGCACCAGTTCGACAAGCTCGAGATGTTCTCGTACGTCGACCCGGCCGAGGCCGAGGCCGAACACGAGCGCCTGCTCGCCTGGCAGGAGGGCATGCTGCAGGACCTCGGGCTCAGCTACCGCGTCATCGACGTGGCCGCGGGCGACCTCGGCTCGAGTGCGGCGCGCAAGTTCGACGTCGAGGCGTGGGTGCCGACGCAGGGCGCGTACCGCGAGCTCACGTCGACCTCGAACTGCACGACCTACCAGGCGCGCCGGCTCGACATCCGCCACCGCACCGAAAGCGGCAAGACGGCTCCGGTCGCAACGCTCAACGGCACGCTCGCGACCACACGCTGGATCGTCGCCATCCTCGAGACCCACCAGCAGGCCGACGGTTCGGTCGTCGTACCCGAGGCGCTCCGCCCGTACGTCGGCGGCCTCGAGGTGCTGGCGCCGGTTGCGCGGTAGGGGCGAGCGGATGACATCGCCCTGGTTCGTCGCGCTCGACGTCGACGGCACCGTGCTGCACGAGGACGGCACGCTCGACCTGAAGGTGATCGAGTCCGTGCAGCGTGCCCGCGACGCGGGGCACTTCGTGACCCTCTCGACCGGTCGCTCGTGGAAGCACACCCTGCCGATCCTCGAGCGGCTCGGCATCGAGCCCGAGTACGTCGTGTGCGCGAACGGTGCGCTCGTCCTCCGACGCGACGACGGGCCCGACGGCGAGCGCGACGGCGGCTATCGGCGCGAGCACGTCGAGACGTTCGATCCGGCCGACGTGCTGCGCCGCATCCGCGAGTACCTGCCCGAGGGCAGCTTCATGGTCGAGGACCCGACCGGCTTCCGCCTCTACACGTCGGGCATGGACGACTGGGATCTCGAGGATGCCCGTGAGGTCGACTTCGACGACCTGCTGCACACGCCCGCGACGCGCGTGGTCGTCATCTCGCCCGGGCACGAACTCGACGACTTCCTCGCGATCGTCGAGCAGATGGGCCTGCACCAGGTGAGCTACGCCATCGGCTGGACCGCCTGGCTCGACATCGCCCCCGAGGGCGTGAACAAGGCCACCGCGCTCGAGCGCGTGCGCGAGTGGCTCGACTTCCCGGCCGACCGCGTGCTCGCCGTCGGCGACGGGCGCAACGACATCGAGATGCTCGAATGGGCGGGTCGCGCGGGGCGCGCGGTGGCCATGGGCCAGGCGCCCGACGAGGTGAAGGCGGCCGCGACCGAGGTCACGGACGACATCGACCACGACGGCGTGGTCGCCGCGCTCGACGCCCTGCCGGTTCAGGGGTCTCCCAGAACGGGTTGACAGGCTCGCAACCTGCGTTCGAGTAGAATCGGGCCGTTCGGGAGCGACGACGCCGCCGAGTGCGGCCGCGTCAGCGTGCCCGGCCGGGAGGGCTGTCCGAGCGGCCGATGGAGCTGGTCTTGAAAACCAGTGGGCAGCAATGCCTCGTGGGTTCGAATCCCACGCCCTCCGCCGATACGAACGAGAACGACACGACCAGGAGACCGGGAAGGAGCCGAGTGAACGAGGAGATCAGTCACAGCTCGCGTCGAGCTGCGAAGCACCCCACCGTCGCTCGGCACGGCCGACTCAAGAAGTCGAGCGCCTGGCGCACGCTGCTCAAGGTGACCGCGTCGGTCGCGGCCGTGCTCATGGTCAGTGGCGTGTCGGTCGCGGCATATGCGGCCTGGGACCTCGCCGACACGGTGCAGCCGTCGGTCACCCTCGGCAACGAGGAGGTGCTCGAGGGCGTGCCCGACGTGGGCGCCATCGACGGCGGCGTGAACTTCCTCCTCGTCGGCAGCGACAGCCGTCAGGGCCAGGGCACCGGATTCGGCGACCCGAACCAGGAGACCGCGGTCCTGAACGACGTGACGATGCTCCTCCACATCGCCGAGGACCACACGCACGCCTCGGTCATCAGCTTCCCGCGCGACATGCTCGTCGACCTGGTCGACTGCACGGACCCCGAGACCGGTCAGGAACTCTGGGACCAGTACGACGTCAAGATCAACACCGCGCTCGGCTACGGCGGCATGGCGTGCGTCGTGAGCACCGTCGAGAATCTCACGGGCGTCACGATCCCGTTCGCCGGCGTGGTGCAGTTCCTCGGCGTCGCCGGGCTCTCCGAGGCGGTCGGCGGCGTGGAGGTCTGCGTGGCCGAGCCGATCGAGGACCTCTACACGGGCGTCTTCCTCGACGCCGGCATGCACACGCTCAAGGGCATCGACGCTCTCCAGTTCCTCCGCACCCGTCACGGCGTCGGCGACGGCAGCGACCTCGGCCGCATCTCGAACCAGCAGGTGTTCCTCTCTGCGCTCGCCCGCACGCTGCAGAGCGACGGCACGTTCAGCGACCCCGTGAAGCTGTTCAGCATCGCCAAGGCGGCGCTGGCGAACATGCAGATGTCCGACAGCCTCACCGACCCGGTGCGCATGGTCTCGATCGCCGCGGCGATGAAGAACATCGACCTCGCGCAACTCGCGTTCATCCAGTACCCGACCGGGTACACCGCCAACGGCGGTGCGGTCGTGCCGACCGCGTCGGCCGAGGTCGTGAACCTCGCGCTCCAGAACGACACGCCCGTCGTGTTCGACACCGAGCAGGCCGACGCCAGCTTCGCCTCGCAGAAGGACGAGACGGCATCGCCCTCGCCGAGCGCGGAGCCCACCGAGGAGCCGGCCGAGACCACCGAACCGACCGAGACGGCGGATGCCGGTGGCGAGACCGCGACCGCTGCGCCGGAGCCGACCGCCGAGGCGCTGCCCAGCGACGTCTACGGCCAGACGGCGGCCGACACCCGCTGCTCCGCGGGCCGTACGCTCGCCGACCAGTAGCATCCGCTCGCCCTGCTTCTGCCTCGCCTTCTCCCGACTCGGGTGGGTGGACGCGGCACGAATCGTCGCCCGGGGGCATGTGCGGTTATGATGGCTGGCGTGCATCCGCGCGAGCGCCTGCACGAGGAGACGTCGCATAGTCCGGTCGAGTGCACCACCCTGCTAAGGTGGAGTCCCCGTAAGGGGACCGCGGGTTCAAATCCCGCCGTCTCCGCTCACTGAAACCCCCGGGTCATCCGGGGGTTTCGTCGCTTCCAGGTGCCTGTGCTTCGGGCAGTCCGTCTGCGGGCGATTCCTTCGCCTGAGTGCCGTGGCTTCCGCCCTCAGGCCGAGAGACGGCCCTCGAGCGCGCGGGCGATCGGTCAGCCCGCGCCGCACCGTTGCCAGGTTTGCTGCATGGATGCCGGAGAGAACACTCGCCCCTCACTGGCAGGGCCGGCGGAGCTCAGCGCACGGCTCGGGCGACGCGATCATCGGCGACGGAGATCGTCGACCGGCTCGTGTCCGCCGGGCACCTCGAACGTCGGCGCGACGACAGCGACGGGAGGCGCGTGCGGCTCGTGCCGACTGCGACGACGCGAGCGCTCGTGATGGCCGGCGCAGCCCGATTTGTTTTATCGACACTGTGTTGGGAAAATAGTTCCCATGACCACCGCTGTTGCGGGACGCACCGCTCCCACCACTCCTGCCCGATCGTTCTTCACCCGCGTGCTCGAAGTCTCGCTGCTGCTCGTCGCCGTCGGCGCCGTGGGCCAGGTGACCAGCGCTGCGTACGGTGCGTTCTCCCTGATGCAGGGGGTGCCGGTCGAGGAAGGCTTCGCAGCGCACCACCTGATCGGGTATGCCACCGAGATCGTGGCGGTGGTCGTGGTGCTCGCTCTGATCGCGGCCCGGCCCGGCATCCGGCTCTCCCTGGTCGTGCTCGCGGCCTTCGGGCTGCTGCTGCTGCAGCCGGTGCTCCAGCGACTCGACTCCGCGCTGCTCGGCGCAGTGCACGGACTGAACGCGCTGGCCATCATCGTGCTGTGCTCGGGGGCGGCGACGGCCCTTCGTGCCCGGCGTCGCAGCGTCGCCGCCCGCCCGGTCGAATGAGCCCGCGGATCGCGGAGGCGACCGTTCCGGAGCATCGGGCGGCGGTCGTCGGTCGGCTGCTCGATGCCTGCGGCGTCATCGCCGCGGATCGCGGCATCGACGCCATCTCGCTCGGTTCGGCGGCGGGCGCCGCGGGAATCAGCCGATCGTCGATCTACACGTACGTGGAGAACCGAGACGACCTGATCCGGATGTGGGGCGAGCGCGAGATGCGCAGATTCCTCGCGCAGGTGGATCTCGGCTTCGAGAGGCGGTCGGCGACGCCGGGCCGGGAGCTCGAGCGCCTGCTCTTCGAGGTGCTGACCGAGCTCTCGACACGACCGCAGGTCTCCGCCGCCAGCGAAGCGACGATCAGCGCCGAGTCGAAGGCGCTGATGATGGAGCACCTGAAGCCGCTCGCGGACCGTTTCGAGTACCTGCTCGAAGCGGGGGCGAGCGGCGGTGAGTTCCGCAGCGACGCGGCCGAGTCGCTGGCGTACCTGCTCGCCTGCCTCGACGTCGAGCGCCGCGCGATCGACGACGGGGAGTCTGCCGAGCGTTCGGCCCGACGGCTGGTGCGCTTCGTGCTCGCCGCGCTCCGGCGCCCCGACGATGCGGGGGCGGCGGAGGAGCGTCCGACGCGCTGAGGCCGTCGCGAGGTGCGCGGCGGGCGGGCCGGCCACCTCTCGGAGTCTGGCGCGCCCCGCTCCGATCGGGAAGGATGGCCGAGGATTGACCTCGGGGGACCCCCGAGTGGCACGCGCAGCGGAGGCAGCACCCGTGACGGAAGACCCCCAACCCTCTCGGCGGCAGAGTTCGCCGTGGGGTCGGTTCCGACGGCTCTTTCGACGCGAGACCCTCGGGAAGGACGCTGTCGCCGGCGTCGTGCTGGGAGTCGAGAGCGTGCCCGATGGGCTCGCGAGCGGGCTTCTCGCCGGGGTGAACCCGGTGGCCGGGCTCTACGGCTATCTGTTCGGGATGCTCGGGGCGGCGTTCTTCACGAGCAGCGCCTTCATGGCGGTGCAGGCGACCGGCGCCATGGCGCTCGTCGTCGCCGACACCGAACTCGCTGCACGTCCTGACCCCGACCGTGCGCTGTTCACCCTCGCGATGCTCGCCGGTGTCGTCATGATCCTTGCCGGGGTGCTGAAGGCAGGTCGGCTGCTGCGCTTCGTTCCCACCTCCGTCATGACGGGATTCGTCACTGCCGTGGGCGTCAACATCGTGCTCGGGCAACTGTCGAATCTCACCGGATACGAGAGCGATGCCGCCAACCGGGTCACCCGTGCGCTCGACCTGGTCGTGCACGTGTGGCAGGTCGATCTCCCGACGACGGTCGTCGGCATCGTCACCATCGGTCTCATCGTGTGGCTCACCCGCACCCGCCTGGCGTCGTTCGGTCTGGTGGTCGCGGTCGTCGTCGGCTCGGTACTCGCGTGGGCGAGCACCGAGCTGCTCGGGTGGTCGGTCGCGACGATCAGCAGCATCGCGGACGTGCCCGACGGCCTCCCGGCGCCCGCCCTGCCGTCGCTCGAGGACATCGCCTTCCTCGCGGTTCCCGCCATCTCTCTCGCGTTCGTCGGCCTGATCCAGGGCGCGGCGGTCTCCGCCGGCGTCCCGAACCCCGACGGTCGGCCTGCCGACCCATCCCGTGACTTCATCGGACAGGGCATCGGCAACATCGTTGCGGGCCTCTTCCGCGGCATGCCCGTCGGGGGATCGATGTCCGCCTCCGCCCTCGTCTCCGCCGCCGGTGCCCGGACACGTCTCGCGCTCGTATTCGCCAGTGGCGTGATGGCGGCGGTGATCCTCTTCGCCTCGGGCCTCGTCGCCTACGTGGCGATGCCCTCACTCGCCGCGCTGCTCATCGTGGTCGGGATCGGCGCGGTGAAGCCGGCGAGCATCCACTCCGTCGTCCGCATCGGAGTGCTGCAGACCACGGTGATGATCGTGACGTTCGGACTGACGCTGCTGATCCCATTGCAGTTCGCGGTGCTCGTCGGGGTCGGCCTGGGCATCGTGCTCTTCGTCGTGCAGCAGTCCAACAGGATCAGGGTGCGTCGGATCGTGATCGAAGCAGGCGGTCGGATGCGAGAGCTGGATCCACTCGACGAGGTTCCCGCTCGAGAGGTGGTCATGCTCCAGCCGTACGGCAGTCTGTTCTTCGCGAGCGCACCGGTGTTCGAGTCGCGCCTGCCGCGCGTGACCCCGGATTCGCGCGGATCCGTGGTGGTGTTGCGCCTTCGCGGAGTGGACCAGTTGGGCATCTCGCTCGTCGAGGTGCTTCGCCGCTACGCCGGTGAACTCGACGCCCGCGGCAGCGCGCTGCGCCTGGTGGCGGGCAGCGATCAGGTGGTCTCTCAGCTCAGAGAGGGTGGTGTCACTGCGATCGTCGGTGAGGACGGTGTCTATCGGGGCACCGCGTGGCTCGGCGAGACCCTCCGCGCAGCTCATGAAGATGCGCTGCGATGGGTGGACGCCCGCTCGGCAGCCTAGGCCGCCGTCGGCGCAGCCTTCCGGCCGACGAACGAGGCAGTCGGAAGGCCCACGACGATCTGCAACAGCAGGATGCCGGTGAGTGCGCCCAGGATGGCGGGGTCGTTGTCGAACGCGATGGCGACAGCGGCGAATGCCGGCCCGGAGTTCGAGCACGGCTGGATGAGCGCGGTGGCCCACCTGGTCCGTGTTTTGCCGACGGAGACGGCGTACCCGATGGCGATGACGACGACGGACGTGAGTGCGGCGGCGAGGATCACGAACGATCCGAGCAGATCGATGACGGATTGCCAGCTTCCCAGCAGCGCGCCTGAGAGCACGAGCAGGAAGGTGAGGTTCGAGATCTTGGCGGTGGATGCGACCCACTCGCTCGCCCGGTCGGGGGTCCAGTGGCGCACGAGCACGCCGATCACGAACGGCAGGAGCTGCAGCACCGCGACGGTCAGGATGAGCTCCCCTACGGGGAGCGTCACATCGTCGCCCAGGCCGGCCGCGCCGATGATGAGGTTCGCGGTCGGGGCGAAGGTGAGCGATCCGAGGGCGGCCATGAGCACCTGAAGCACGGCTCCGCTCTGTAAGTCCGCCCTCGCGGTCATCACCAGCTTGGCGCCGAACGGTGCACCGGGGCAGCACCACACCAGCACCATCGCGATGTAGGCGGGGATCGCCAGCCCGAACACCTCCGCGGCTCCCCAGCCGAGCAGAGGCCGGATGAGGAAGCCGACCGCGAGCACGAGGACGACCAGCCAGATCTGCGAGAGCACCGTGCGCAGCTGGGTGAGCGTCGTGTTGAACCCGGCGGTCAGCATCGTGGTGACGATGAACACCATCAGGACGATGTTGAACAACGCGGAGATGACATCCATGCGAGACCTCCCGGATCGACGACGATATGGATACCGTAGCGAGAGACGCCCAATCCGCAACGAATGGAGTGCGCGCTCATGGCCGATCGTCCGAACATCCTCTTCGTTCACGTCGACAACGTCAGCACCGGGGACTTCGGCTGCTACGGGGGCGGCATCACGATCGGTGCGACGACCCCGAACATCGACCGGTTCGCCGGCGGCGGGTTGCAGTTCACGAACTACAACGTCGAAGCCCAGTGCACCCCGACGCGGTCCGCCCTCATGACGGCGCGGCACTCCACGCGCACGGGATGCACATCCGCGCTTCCCGGCAGCGGGCTCGTGGCGTGGGAGGTGACGCTTGCCGAGCCGCTGAAGGCACTCGGCTACCGCAATGCCATCCTCGGCAAGTGGCACTGCGGTGCGGAGCCCGGGCGGTACCCGACCGACCACGGCTTCGACTACTGGTACGGCATCGAGGGCACCTGGGACGAGGCGATGTGGCCCGACGACAAGTTCTTCAAGGCGTCGGGGCTCGAGCCTTCGTACGTGGTCGAGTCGCAGGCATCCGGGGATCTCACGCACGTCAAGGTGCTCGATCGTGAGGTCCGTCGCGACATCGACCTCGACTTCCTCGAACGGGCGCGGACGTGGATGACCGAGGCTCGCGACGCGGATGAACCGTTCTTCCTCTACTTCAACCACTCGACCGTGCACTTCCCCACGCTCGCCCGTGACGAGTTCATCGACTCGTCGGACGGTGGCGAGGTCGCCGACTGCATCCAGATGCTCGACGCGGACTTCGGCACGCTCCTCGGCTATCTCGACGAGCTCGGCATCCGGGAGGACACGATCGTGATCTTCGCCGGCGACAACGGCAGGGACACCACCTTCCACGCCCCGAACAACCAAGGCTCCGAGGGGAACTGGCGTGGCGGCTACTTCTCCACGTACGAGGGGAACAATCGCACGGTCTGCCTCATGCAGTGGCCCGGGCGCATCCGCGACGGCCGCACCGATGAGATGTTCCACGTCGTCGACTGGTTTCCCACGCTCTTCTCATTGCTGGGCGAGCCTGGCTCCGTGCCCGCCGACCGGGTGCTCGATGGGGTCGACCAGGCCGGCTTCCTGCGCGGTGAGACGGATCACTCGAACCGCGAGCATTTCCTGATGTTCTTCGACGAGCTGCAGGTGGGCATGCGGTGGCGGAACTTCAAGGTCCTCACCCATCGCGTCGCGAACGGCGCCGCACCCATCGAGCAGCTCGCAACGCCTCACGTGTACAACCTCACGGTCAACCCCGATGAGAACACCCCGTACAACTACGGCGAGGTGCACAGTTGGGTGCTCTACAAGGTGTTCGCCCGCATCGCGGGCGAGTACCGCGCCTCCCTCGAAGGGGATGCCGTGCCCAAAGGCGCGCCCGTCGACTACGTGCCCGGGCATCGCGACTGAGCCCGCGCGGCGTTCCGCAGCGGCATCCGATCGGGGTAATGACAGGGCCTCCTCGCCGCTGCCCACCCGACCAGCGTGGAGGCATGACCATGCACCTCACCCTCAACAACGGCGTCGTGATGCCGGCCCTCGGCTTCGGCGTCTTCCAGACGCCGCCCGACGAGACGATCGAAGCCGTGCGCACGGCGCTCGAGACCGGCTATCGCCACATCGACACGGCGGCGGCGTACGCCAACGAGCGCGAGGTCGGCGAGGGCCTCCGCCGGTCGGGCGTGCCGCGCGACGACGTGTTCATCGAGACGAAGGTCTGGATCAGCGACTTCGGCTACGACGAGACGCTGCACGCGTTCGACAAGAGCGCCGGCAAGCTCGGCGTGGACACGCTCGACCTGTTCATCCTGCACCAGGCGCTGCCGTCGCGGTTCGACCTCACCGTCGGCGCCTACCGCGCGCTCGAGCAGCTGCTCGCCGACGGGCGGGTCCGGGCGATCGGCGTCAGCAACTTCATGCCCGACCACTTCGCGCGCCTCCTGGCGGAGACCTCGATCGTGCCCGCGGTGAACCAGGTCGAGGTGCACCCGTACTTCCAGCAGCGGGAGGTGCAGGCATCGGATGCCGCGGCCGGCACGATCACGCAGGCGTGGTCGCCCATCGGCGGCATCACCGCGTACCGGGAGGGCGGCGCGAGCGCGTTCGACGACCCCGTGCTCGGCGGCATCGCCGACGCGCACGGCAAGACGCGCGCGCAGGTCATGCTGCGCTGGCACCTGCAGCAGGGTCGCTCGGCGATCCCCAAGTCGGTGCGCCAGGAGCGCATCCGGGAGAACTTCGACGTCTTCGAATTCGTGCTCGCAGGCGAGGAGCTCGCGGCGATCGACGCGCTCGACACGGGCGAGCGTCGCGGACCCGCGCCCGAGGTCATCACACTCGAGACGTTCGGGCGCGAGATCCCCGAGGCCTGACACGGGGCCCGGGTCCGACGCAGGATGGGTGCATGGAACCGATGAGAGGTGCGGCTGCGCGAGGCATCCGCTTCGCCCTGACCGTGCTCGTCGCGGGGTCGGTGGCAGGTGCACTGATCGGATGCTCCGCAGCAGCCCCGCCCGAGCCCGCAGCGCCGACCGCGACCGACGGCGGCCCCGCTCCCGCACCGGCGCCCGCCGTCGGCGAGCCCGTCGACCTGGCGACGGGGCTCGCCGCACCGTGGTCGGTCGCGTTCCTCGCCGACGGCACGCCGCTCGTGAGCGAGCGCGACACCGGGCGCATCCTCGAGCTCTCCGAGACGGGCGAGGCGCGCGAGGTCGGCGTGATCGCGGGCATCCGAACCGACTCGGAGGCGGGCCTGCTGGGTCTGGCCGTCGACGAGGGCGACCGCCTCTACGTGTACTCGACCGGGGCGGCCGGCAACCGCATCCAGCGGTTCGTGCTGCGCGGCGACCCCGGTGGGCTGGCGCTCGGGTCGCCCGAGACGATCCTCGACGGCATCCCGGCGGCGAGCTTCCACGACGGCGGCCGCCTCGCGTTCGGGCCCGATGGCATGCTCTATGCCACCACAGGTGACGCGGGCGACCGGCCGGCGTCGCAGGACCTCGGGTCGCTGGCGGGAAAGATCCTCCGGATGACCCCCGGCGGTGACGTGCCGGCCGACAATCCGTTCGACGGGTCGCTCGTCTACAGCTACGGGCACCGCAACGTGCAGGGCATCGCGTGGGCCGACGAGGGCACGATGTTCGCGTCGGAGTTCGGGCAGGACACGTGGGACGAGCTGAACGTGATCGAGCCCGGCGGCAACTACGGCTGGCCCGACGTCGAGGGAACGGGTGGCGGCGACGGGTTCATCGATCCGGTGCAGCAGTGGAACCCCGACGAGGCGAGCCCGAGCGGCATGGCGCGCGTCGGCGACACGCTCTACCTCGCGAACCTCCGCGGGCAGGTGCTGCGCGCCGTGCCGGTCGCCGACCCGACGCAGCACGAGGACCTGTTCGCGGGCGAGTACGGGCGACTCCGCGACGCGGTCGCCGCGCCCGACGGTTCGCTCTGGGTGCTGACCAACAACACCGACGGCCGCGGCTCGCCCCGCGACGGCGACGACCGCGTCCTGCGGATCGAGGTCGACGGCTGAGCGCGTCGCTGACCGCGGGCAGCGTCAGGAGTTCGCGATGATGAGGCCGCCGCTGACGAGCACGATCACGAGGATCAGCAGGCCGATCGCGACGCCGATCCAGCCGAGGATGACGGCGGCCAGCGCGAGGCCGCGGCCGCGCTCGCCGGTGCGCTTGATCTGCGAGAGGCCCACGTAGCCGAACACGAGGCCGAGGATGCCCGTGAACCAGACTGTCACGAACGCGACGATCGCCCAGACGTTCCAGCTCTCGTTGGCCGGAGCGGGGGTCGGAGATGGAGTGGTCATGTGCTCACGGTACGGGGCCGCGCGCCGCGGCGACAGGGGCTTGCGCGGCGCGCCATCCAGCGCCGAGCCCGGCGAGCGTGCTCAGCCGAGCTTGCGGATGACCGCCGCGAGCTCGTCGGCGAGCGACGACGGGTCCGCGACGGGCTCGCCCCGCTCGGCGGCGCGCGCCCAGCGGAGGCCGACGTAGCGCATGAGTCCCGCGAGCAGGTGGGTCACGAGCTCCGCCTGCTCGGGCACCGCCGCGAGCTCGTCCTCGCCGGCGCCCTCGCGGATCGCGTCCTGGCGGAGGCGCAGCTCGAGGATCTGGCGGAGCTCGTCCTCGACCTGGGTCAGGCGTTCCATCTGCCGGGCGATGAGCATCGGATGCTGCGAGATCGCGGTCAGGCGCCGGATGATGAGCGCGGGGTCCGCCGGCAGCTGGTCGGGGCCGAAGCGCACGAGCCGGGTCGCCTCGGCGAGCAGCGGCCCGTCGGAGACGATGAACTCGCGTGCCGCGCGCTCGTCGATCATCGGTGCGTCACTGCCCAGCAGGGCCGCATCCTTCGTCTTGAAGTGGTTGAAGAACGTGCGCTGGCTGATGCCGGCCGCCTCGCAGATCATGTCGACCGTGACCCGGTCGTAGCCGTGCTCGGTCACGAGGTCGATCGCGGCGCGCTCGATCGCGGCCGTCGTCTCCTCGCTCGCGCGTCGGCGCGGACCGGGCACGGTCGACATGGTCCCCTCCTCGTCTACTCGTACCGTAGCGACTCGATCGGATCCTGGCGGGCGGCACGGCGGGCCGGGAGCACCCCCGAGAGGAACGCGACCAGCATGATCACGACGATCACCGCGATCACGTTCGCCGGCTGGAACAGCAGGATCGTGAGGCCCGGGAGGTCGGCGAGGAGGCTGCCCGAGAGGGCCGACGAGATGGCCGTGCCGAGTCCGATCGCCGCGACGGCGCCGATGGCCGAGCCGAGGAAGCCGATCACGACCGCCTCGAGGCTGAACAGCGAGAACACCTTGCCGTTCGACATGCCCATGGCCTTCATGAGGCCGATCTCGCGGGTGCGCTCCTGCACGCTCATCAGCAGGGTGTTCACGATGCCGAAGGATGCCGCGACCAGCGCGATCACGCTGAACGCGCTGAGCACCCCGATGATGCCGTTGATCACGGTCTGCACGACGCCGAGCTGGTCCTCGACCGTCTGGCCGGCGAGGTCGGCGTCCGCGAGCTGCGCCTTGACGTCGTCGATGTCGGTTGCGGTGACGGCCCCCTCGTCGCCGGTGCCCGCGATGGTCGCGACCGCGATCACGTAGGCATCCGGCTGGCCGGGAATCGCCTGCGCGTCGGCGATCGTGTCGGTGAGCGCCTGGTTCGCGCCGGCGCCGGCGGCGAAGAGGCTCGCGTTGGCGACGCCGACGACCTCGGCCTCGACGACCTGCGCCTGGCGCGAGGCATCCGTGTACCCGAGCTCGACGGTCTCGCCGATCGCGCCCTCGGCGTCGCCGTAGCCGAGCGCCTCGACGTACTCCTCGGGGAGCACCACCTGCGCGTCGGCGGACGACTGGTCGAGCTGCACGCCCGCAGCGAGGTCGCTGCGGCCGATCGACGACGTCGGGTTCACGTCGAGTTCGTACCGGTCGTCGTCCGATCCGCCCGCGGGCGCGACCCAGTCGACGCTCACCTGCCGCACGGGTTCGACCCGCTCGACGCCGTCCATCTCGGCGATCGCGTCGAGGTCGTCGTCGTTCAGCAGCGTGCCCGCACCCAGCGGGTTCGCCTGCGCCGACTGCTGGCGCCCGTCGGGGTCGTAGGCGTTCGGGCCCTCGGTCGTGTCGGTCGACGCGGCGGGGGTGACGAGCACGACGTCGCCGGTGCTGATCGTCGCGACCTGCTTCTCGACGTAGTCGTTCACGCCCGCGCCGAGGGCGGTCGTGAGGGTCAGGGTGAATGCGCCGACGAAGAGGCTCAGCACGGTCAGGGTGGTCCGCAGCTTGCTGCGGAACGCGTTGCGCGTGGCGCTGGTGATGACATCCGCGGTCCTCATCGCTCGCCCCCTCGACGATCAGGCCGTCGGCGATGGTGATGCGCCGATCGCAGCGGGCGGCCAGGTCGTCGTCGTGGGTGACGACGACGAGGGTGATGCCGCGCTCGCGCTGCAGGCCGAAGAGGATGTCCTCGACCTGGGCGCCGGTCGCGGTGTCGAGGTTGCCGGTGGGCTCGTCGGCGAAGATCACATCGGGGTCGTTGACGAGGGCGCGCGCGATGACGACGCGCTGCTTCTGGCCGCCCGAGAGGTCGGTGGCCTTGTTCTTCGCCTTGTCGGCGAGCCCGAGCGACTCGAGCACCGCCAGGCCGCGGCGGGTGCGCTCGCGCGGCGGCAGGCCGGCGACGAGCAGCGGCAGGGTGACGTTCTCGAGCACGGTCTGCTGCGCGGTCAGGAAGAACTGCTGGAACACGAATCCGAAGCGCTCGTTGCGCAGCGCGTTGACCCGCTTGGTGGTCGCGGTCGCGGCATCCTCCCCGTCGACCTCGACGATGCCGGAGGTCGGTCGGTCGAGCAGCGCGAGCAGGTGCATGAGCGTCGACTTGCCCGAGCCGGACTTGCCGACGATGGCGAGCGATTCGCCGCGGCGCACCTCGAGGCTCACGCCCTTCAGTGCGTCGAACCGGGCCTGGCCGGTGCCGTAGGACTTCGTCAGCGCGTCGGCGCTGAGCACCGGCGGGGCGCCGGCGGCGGGTGTGGGGGTCACAGGTTTCCCTTCATCATGTGCAATCTGAAGTGCAGTGACTGCAACAGTGACTGGTGAAGCTGGGAAGAGCCTCGGAGCCCGGCCCTCAGGCGATCGGCGGGTCCGTCCGCTCGACGATCTCCCGCAGTGCCGCGGCCGCGTTGGCACCACGCCCGTCGGCGATCGCCCGTGCCGCTGTCGCGTGCAGTGCGACATCGTGCGGGTCGGGCCGGTCGACGTGCCGCGCGCGGTCCTCGAGCGCCTCGTCGATCACCGCCCCGAGGCGCTGCAGCATGCGGTTGCCCGACAGGCGCAGCAGCTCGCGGTGGAACGCCTGGTCGGCGTCGAGGAAGGCCGGTCCGTCGGCGCGGGCGAGCCGCTCGGCCAGTTCGAGCAGAGCGGATGCCTCGGGGTCGGCCGCGTGTAGCGCCGCCGCCTCGGCCGCCGCCGGCTCCACCGCGAGCCGCAGCGCGACGAGCTCCGCGAGCTGCGTGGCGCGTGCGGCCCCGTCGCCGGCGAGTCGCCAGTGGATCACGCGCGGGTGCAGTACGTTCCACGCCTCCTCGGGCAGCACGCGCAGCCCGACGCGCTGCCGCGCCTCCACCAGATCGAGCGACACCAGCACCCGTACGGCCTCGCGCACGATGCTGCGCGAGACGCCGTGCCGGGCGACGAGTGCGTCCACGGTGAGCACGCTGCCCGCGGGCATCCGCCCGTCGACGATGCGGCGGCCGGTGTCGTCGAGCACCCGCTCGAACGCGCTCATCGCGCGCCGGCCGCCGCCGCGTTCGGGCTGATCACGAGTTCGTCGATGCGCACGTGCGCGGGGAGTCGAGCACGAACATCGCCGCGCGGGCGATGTCGTCGGGCGCGAGCATGCGGGTGCGGGCGTCGGCGTCGGGCACGACCGGGCGCTGGTCGAGGAAGTCGGTGGCCACGTCGCCCGGGCAGAGGTGGCAGGCCTGCACGCCGCGGTCGGCCTCCTCCGAGTTCAGCGAGCGGCAGAGCGAGCCGACGGCGGTCTTGCTGGCGCTGTACGCGACGCCCGCGGCGGGGGCGTGCTGCCAGCCGGCGATCGACGAGATGCACACGATGCGCCCACGGCTCGCGCGCAATGACGGCAGGGCGGCATCGATGACGGATGCCACGCCGGTGAGGTTCGTCGCCACGACCGCCTCGAACTCCGCCAGCGACTGGTCGGCCCAGGCGCGTCGACGCATGTTCAGCCCGGCCGAGAGCACGAGCGCGTCGAGGCGGCCGAACCGGTCGAGCACCGCGTCGCGCGCGGCGGCGACGCCGGAGGCATCCGTCACGTCGAGTCGCACGACGAGCGCTGTTCCACCCGCGGATTCGATCGCCGCCGCGACCTCCTCGAGCTGGGCGGTTCTCCGGCCGCCGACCGCGACCGACCACCCGCTCGCCGCCGCGCGTTCCGCCGTGGCGCGGCCCATGCCGCTGCCCCCGCCCGTGACCCAGAGCACCTTCGCCGTGTTCATGCGCCAATAGTATGCTTTTTCGCGCCGGGCGTCCCGCCCCGCAGCCGTTCGAGGAGGAACCGCATGCATCTGGACCTGACCGACCGCGTCGTCGTCGTGACCGGCGGCGGGCGCGGCATCGGCCGCGTGATCGCGGAGACCTTCGCAGCCGAGGGCGCGCAGGTCGTGGTGATCGACCTCGCCGAGGTGCCCGGCGACGCCCCGTTCGCCTCGCTCGCCGCCGACATCACCGACACCGCGCAGGTGCGGGCGGCCGTCGCCGAGGTCGTCCGCCGGCACGGCCGCATCGACGTGCTCGTGAACAACGCCGGCATCAACGTCGAGGGCCGCGTCGAGGAGCTCGACGACGACGCCTGGCAGCGCTGCCTCGACGTGAACGCCGGCGGCACCTTCCGCATGTGCCGCGAGGTCGCGCCGATCATGCGCGCGCAGGGCGGCGGCCGCATCCTGAACGCCGCCTCCTTCGCCGCGATCATCCCGAGCGTCGGCAGCGCCGCGTACGCCGCCTCGAAGGCCGCGGTGGTGCAATTCACGCGCGTGCTCGCGAGCGAGCTCGGGCCGTGGAACGTGACCGTGAACGCCTACGCGCCCGGCATGATCCCGACCGCGATGAACGGCTTCGCCGCCCTCGAGGGGAGGCGCGCGAGCGCACGCTCGACCAGCTCTCGATCCGCCGCTGGGGCGAGCCCGACGACATCGCGCGCCTGCTCGTGTTCCTCGCCAGCGACGAGGCGGCGTACATCACGGGCACCCTCGTCGACACGAGCGGCGGCAAGTTCGCCACGCAGTCGCCCGGTCGCGCGTACGATGCGGCAGCGGGGGACACGACCGCCCCGCCCGCACGACGGAAGGACTGACCGCATGGATCTCGGACTCACGGGGCGCGTCGCGCTCATCTCGGGCGGCAGCGGCTTCGTGGGGCGCGCGGTCGCCGCGGCCCTGCGCGACGAGGGCGCGGTCGTCGTGCTCGCCGGGCGCGACGAGGACCGCCTCGAGGGCGCGGTCGCCGACCTCGACGCCGGCACGGACCGCATCACCGCCGTCACCATGGACACCCGCGACGAGGCATCCGTCGCCGCCGCCATCGCCTGGGTCGTGCGCGAGCACGGGCGCCTCGACGTGCTCGTGAACACCGCCGCACCGCCGGCCGGCACCCTCGACCCGGCGCGCGACCACGACGCCGCCCAGGTGCTCGACGCCATCGACGGCAAGGCCATGGGGTACCTCAGAACCACGGATGCCGCGCTGGCGCAGATGCGCGCCGCCGGCTGGGGCCGCATCGTGCAGGTGAGTGGCCAGAACGCGCAGTTCACCGCATCGGTCACCTCGAGCGCGCGCAACGCGGTCGTGTCGGTCGCGTCGAAGACGATCGCCGACGAGCTGGTCGGCACCGGGGTCACCGTCAACGTCGTCGACCCGGGACTCATCACCAACACGCCCTCGACCGAGGTGCGCCTCGCTCGTGCCGGCGAGTCGACGCCGCAGCAGGTCGCCGCGGCCGTCGTGTTCCTCGCCTCGGAGCAGGCCGCCGCGATCTCGGGCGTCTCGCTCGCCGTCGGGCATCGGGCGCTCGGCGTGCAGTAGGGCGCCCGCGACGCGCGACGGCGGCGCGATACCCTCGGAGCCATGGATCCCCGAGGGGAGTTCGATCCGGCGGGTGAGGCGGCGGCCGAGGCGGCCCCGCCGGCCGGCGCGATGTCGTCGGCGCGGGCGGCTCCCCGTCGGCTCGCGATCGCGGCACCGTACCTCCGTCTCGCGGCGTGGTTCCAGCTGGCCTGGCTCGCCTGCGGGCTGACCGCGTACTGGGCGGGCGCGCCCGTGCACCTCGGGCTCATCGCCCTGATGATCCCCGTGCTCTGGGTGCCGGCGGCGCTCGCCGCCTTCGCCGACTTCCCGCTGCCCACCGCGGTGCAGGTGCACTACGGCGTCTTCCTGTCGGCAGCGCCGGTGCTCGGCAGTGCGCTGCTCGTCTACGGCCTGGTCCCCGGCTGGGACAAGCTCACCCACCTCGACTCCGGCGTGCTGCTGGTCTGGCTCGGACTGTTCGCCGTCGCCCGGGCCGAGTCGCAGATGCGCGCCGCCGCGCCCCGCTGGGTCGTCTCCGCCGCGGCGATCGTGACGCCGCTCGCGTTCGCGGCGACCTGGGAGATCGGCGAGTTCCTGACGGACTTGCTGTTCGGCACGCAGTCGCAGCTCGGCCTCGCCGACACCGTCGCCGACATGGTCGCCGCAGGAATCGGCGCGCTGCTCGGGCTCCTGCTGGTGATGCTCACGCGCTGGCCTCGGAGCATCCTGCCCCGCTCGTTCGCCGGCGAGGCGCGCCGCGCCGACGCACGCCGCCGCGCCCGAGCCCGCCTGCGCCCCTGACCCGCCCAGACCTTTCCCCGCACCGGCCCGCCGAAATCACACCGGCCCGTGCTGCAGCGCGTGCCCCTGTGATCTCGACGGGCCGCTGCGATCGGCGCACGTCGGCGCCGCCTACGCGAGCGCCCCGGCCGGGTCGCCCAGCACTCCCTCGAACGCGATCTCGGCGGCGCCGATCGCGAGGATGTCGGAGCCCAGCGCGGGCCGGTCGAGGCGAACGGCGTCGACGGATGCCTCGAGCCCGGCGCGCCGCATCGACGCGCGCAGCACGGGGCCGGCGCCGTCGAGCAGCACGCCGAGGAATCCGCCGAGCAGCACGAGGCTCGGGTCGAACAGGTTGACCGCGTTGCCGAGCGCGGTGCCGAGCACGTCGGCCTGCGCCTCGAGCTCGCCCGCAAGCCCCGCGGAGGGCCCCGTCGCGACCGCCGCCTCGAGTCGCGCGAGCGGGGTGTGCCGCGACTCGTCGGCCTCGGAGGCATCCGCCCCCAGGTGCACGAGCAACGCATCTCGGCGCACAAGCGCCTCCAGCGTGCCGGCGAGCCCGGCCGAGTCGCGCGCCGGAGCGTCGCCGACCCGCATGTGCCCGAGCTCGCCCGCGTAGCCGCCCGCGCCGCCGAGCGGCCGCCCGCCCGCGATCACGCCCGCGCCGATGCCGCTCGCACCGCCGTTCACGTAGACCAGGTCGTCGACTCCGCGCCCGGCGCCGAACACGCGCTCGGCCAGCGCGCCGAGCCGGGCGTCGTTCGCGGCCGACGCCGACAGCCCGGTGGACGCCTGGAGCATCGCGGCGAGCGGCGCATCCCGCCACCCGAGGTGCGGCGCGTGGCGCACGAGCCCGTCGTCGGCGCGCACGAGCCCGGGCACCGCGGCGCCGACGGCGGTGACCCGCGTGCCGGCGAACGCGCGCCCCCAGTCGTCGAGCTGCAGCCGCACGACGGCCACCACGTCGTCGGGCGTGGGCAGGGCGATCGGATGCCTCGCGCGAGCGAACACCGCACCGCCGAGGCCGACCAGGGCGAGCTCGACCGCGTCGATCTCGGGGTTCACGGCGACCGCCGCGACGTCGTCACGCGGCACGACGGTGGGAGACGGGCGGCCGGCCCGCGCGGTCGGGGAGGGTTCGCGTTCGTCGACGAGCCCGAGTTCGACGAGTTCGGTCACGAGCGCGCCGATCGTCGACCGGTTCAGGCCGGTCGCCCGGGTGAGCTCCGCACGCGAGACCGCTCCGCCGTGGTGCACGAGGCGCAGCACGGTGGCGAGGTTGTGCCGTCGCACCGACTCGAGGCTGTTCCCGCGCACCGTACCCGCCACCTGCCTCGCCTCCGTCATCCCGCCATTCTGGCCGCCGCCGAGCGCAGCCCCTTGCGAAGCCGAGCCTAGCCGGTTATGTTGTGCATGCCAACAAACTCGACGATGACGCTGGAAGGCGGCACCACCATGGCCCTCGCGCCCACTCGCGACGACAAGTTCTCCTTCGGCCTCTGGACGATCGGCTACAACGGCACCGATCCGTTCGGCGGCCCCACGCGGCATCCGCTCGATGTCGTGCACGCCGTCGAGCGGCTCTCCGAGCTCGGCGCCTACGGCCTCACCTTCCACGACGACGACCTGTTCGCGTTCGGCTCGACCGACGCCGAGCGCCAGACGCAGATCGACCGCCTGAAGGGCGCGCTCGCCGACACCGGCATCGTCGTGCCGATGGTGACCACGAACCTCTTCAGCGCGCCCGTGTTCAAGGACGGCGGGTTCACCTCGAACGACCGCCAGGTGCGCCGCTTCGCGCTCCGCAAGGTGCTGCGCAACCTCGACCTCGCCGCCGAGCTCGGTGCGAAGACCTTCGTCATGTGGGGCGGTCGCGAGGGTGCCGAGTACGACTCGGCCAAGGACATCCGCGCCGCCCTCGAGCGCTACCGCGAGGCCGTGAACCTGCTCGGCGACTACGTGACAGACAAGGGCTACGACATCCGCTTCGCGATCGAGCCGAAGCCGAACGAGCCGCGCGGCGACATCCTGCTGCCGACCCTCGGCCACGCCATCGCCTTCATCGACTCGCTCGAGCGCCCCGAGCTCGTCGGCCTCAACCCCGAGGTCGGGCACGAGCAGATGGCGGGCCTCAACTTCACCGCCGGCATCGCGCAGGCGCTGTACCACGGCAAGCTCTTCCACATCGACCTGAACGGCCAGCGCGGCATCAAGTACGACCAGGACCTCGTGTTCGGCCACGGTGACCTGCACAACGCCTTCTCGCTCGTCGACCTGCTCGAGAACGGCGGCCCCGGCGGCGTGCCCGCGTACGACGGACCGCGCCACTTCGACTACAAGCCGAGCCGCACCGAGGACGAGACCGGCGTCTGGGACTCCGCGGCGGCGAACATGCGCACCTACCTGCTGCTGAAGGAGCGCGCCGCCGCCTTCCGCGCCGACCCCGAGGTGCAGGAGGCGCTCGCCGCCGCGCGCGTGCCCGAGCTGTCGCAGCCCACCCTCGGCGAGGGCGAGTCCTACGACGACCTGCTCGCCGACCGCTCGGCGTTCGAGGACTTCGACGCGAACGCCTACCTCGGCGGCAGGGGCTTCGGCTTCGTGCGCCTCCAGCAGCTCGCGACCGAGCACCTGCTCGGCGCGCGCTGACCGGGCAGGGGCGCACGATGACGCTGGTCGCGGGGGTCGACTCGTCGACCCAGAGCTGCAAGGTGGTGGTGACGGATGCCTCGACGGGTCGGGTCGTCCGCACCGGCCGCGCGACGCATCCCGACGGCACCGAGGTCGACCCCGCCGCGTGGTGGGAGGCGCTGCAGGCGGCGATCGCCGACGCGGGCGGCCTCGACGACGTCGCGGCGATCTCGGTGGGCGGCCAGCAGCACGGCATGGTCGTGCTCGACGACGCCGGCCGGGTCATCCGCCCCGCCCTGCTCTGGAACGACACGCGCTCGGCGCAGGCCGCGGCCGACCTGATCGCCGAGGTCGGTGCGGACGAGTACGCGCGCCGCACCGGTCTCGTGCCGGTGGCCTCGTTCACCGCGACCAAGCTGCGCTGGCTGCGCGACGCCGAGCCCGACGCCGCGGCCCGGGTCGCCGCAGTCGCGCTGCCGCACGACTGGCTCACCTGGCGCCTGCTCGGCTACGGGCCCGAGGGCGACTCGGAGCGCGGCCCCGACCTGGGGGCGCTCGCCACCGACCGCTCCGACGCCTCGGGCACCGGCTACTGGTCGCCCGCCACCGGCGAGTACGACCGCGACCTGCTCGTGCGCGCGCTCGGCCACGATGCGATCCTGCCCCGGGTGCTGGGGCCGGCGGATGCCGCGGGCGCGACACCGACCGGCGTGCTCGTCGGCCCGGGCTGCGGTGACAACGCCGGCGCAGCGCTCGGCCTGGGCGCGCGACCCGGCGACGCGGTCGTCTCGCTCGGCACCAGCGGCACGGTGTTCGCCGTCACGTCGCATCCGATCGCCGACCCCTCGGGCACCATCGCCGGCTTCGCCGACGCGGGCGGCGCGTTCCTGCCGCTCATCGCGACGCTCAACGCCGCCCGCGTGCTCGACTCGACCGCCACCCTGCTCGGCGTCGACCACGACGAGCTCGGCCGACTCGCGCTCGCCGCGCCCGCCGGCGCCGACGGGGTCGTGCTCGTGCCCTGGTTCGAGGGCGAGCGTACGCCCGACCTGCCGACCGCGCGGGCCAGCGTGCACGGCCTCTCGATCGCGTCGACGACGCGCGAGCACCTCGCGCGGGCCGCCGTCGAGGGCATGCTGTGCGGCCTCGCCGAGGGGCTCGACGCGATCCTCGCCGCGGGCGTCGAGGCCCGGCGCGTGCTGCTCATCGGCGGCGCGGCCGCGAACCCCGCCGTGCGCGAGGTCGCCGCCACGGTGTTCGGCGTGCCGATCGACGTGCCCGAACCGGGGAGTACGTCGCCCTCGGCGCCGCCGCGCAGGCCGCGTGGGCGCTCACGGGCGAGCGCCCCGACTGGACCACCCCGGTCGCGGCATCCGCCGCCGCGGCCGGGGTCCCCGCCGTCCGCACCCGTTACCGCGAGGTCGCCGCCGGCGCCGCCACCCTCGTCCGCCCCTGACCCCGGGCTCGGTCCTCCGACCGCCCGTCCCCCCTCCCGAGTCGTCATGAAGTGTCGCTTTCCGCCTGCGGATAGCGACACTTCATGACGACTCGGCGAAAGGTGCTGGGGGAGCGGGGGTGGGGTGCCGGGCGGGACTGCGGGCCGGTGAGCCTGGCCGGCGCGGCGCAGCCTCACCCGTCGAGCAGGCGCAGCAGCGCGGCGTCGGGGCTTCCGTTCGGCTCCAGTACCGCCCCGGCGTCGAAGCGATCGAAGATCTCGGGGTCGACGTAGCTCGCCTTGGCGATGGCGGGGGTGTTGCCGAGCACGACGGATGCCGCCTCGAGCGCCGCGCGCCGGGCCCGCTGCCTGGCGCGAGCGCTGTCGGGCGTGCCGGGGGCGGATGCAGCGGCGAGCGCCTGCGCGGCCGCCACCGTGCCGCGTAGCGTGCGGAAATCTTTCGCCGTGGCATCCGTGCCGGTGCGCGACCGGATGTACCGGTTCACGTCCACGGCCGAGACCATGTGGCGCCCGGCCTCGTCGCGCCACGCGAACAGCCGAGCCGTGCGCGGAGCGTCGACGAGGGAGCCGACGCACGCCGCGAGCTCGGCGTCGACGACCTCCATGCGAGCGCGCTGGCCGCCCTTCGCCCGGTACGACAGGCCGACCGACGAGTCCGAAACCGTGGCGTGCCGCACCTGCAGGGTCGTCGCGCCGCGCGATCCGTTGGCCTCCAGGTACTCCTCCGACCCGACGCGCAGCGCGCCCAGGTCGAGCAGGCGGAACACGGCGGCGAGCACGCGCTCGCGCGGCAGCCCGTCGAGCCGCAGGTCGCGCGTCACGCCCCCGCGGGCGGCGGGGAGCGCGGCGGCGAGCTCGCGCATGCGCGCGAACTTCTCCCGATCCTTCGCGGCTCGCCAGTCGGGGTGGTACAGGTACTGCCGCCGGCCGGCGTCGTCGACGCCGACGGCGAGGATGTGCGCGTTCGGCCGGTCGGCGATCCAGACGTCGCTCCACGCGGGCGGCACGGCGAGGGCTCGCACGCGCTCACGCTCGTCGGCGTCCATGGCGGCGCGATCCGCGCGAACGATGCGCCCGGCGGGCGTGCGGTGGTACCCGCCCGAGTACGGCGTCACCCGCCGCAGCCGCACCATGCGCGGTCAGTGGTCGCGGAGCATCTCGATGAGCTCCTCGTTCTTCAGCTGCGGTGTGTCCGGCATCGGATGCCTCCTCCCCACGCGCGGCCGCACCCCACGTGCGCCGCGGCGACCACGCTACGCGCGACGCCCCACCCGACCGAGGGGCTTGACAGCCCCGCCGCACACCCCTGAGCACTCCCGAGTCGTCATGAAGTGTCGCTTTCACCCTGCGGATAGCGACAGTTCATGACGACTCGGCGAGGGGTCGGGATTCGCGCGGATTGCGTTCCGCATCGGCTCCCGCGGCGACACCGCGTGCCCCTACGATGAGCGCATGACGCAGCCGACCACGCGGGACGACCTCCTCGCCCAGTCCGAACTGCGCCTCTGGGAGCTGCTGCACCACATCGACACGATGAGCGCGTACCAGCGGCGCCACCCCCTCCCCGGCGAGGGCCGTGACCGCACGGTCACCGACGTGCTGGCGCACCTGCGCGCCTGGCACGCGCTGTTCGTGGGCTGGCTCGAGACGGATGCCTCGGGGCGCACGCCCGCCTTCCCCGCCGACGGGTACACCTGGGCCGAGCTCGACGAGCTGAACGTCGAGCTGCGCGAACGGTTCCGGCTCGACGACCTCGACGCCGCGATCGAGGCGCTGCACGCCAGCCACGCGGCCGCCGAGTCGGCGCTCGCGGGCCTCGACGACGAGGTGCTCGCCGACCCCGCGCGGTACCCGTGGCTGCAGGGGCATCCGCTCATCGGCACCGCCCACGAGTGCCTCGGCGGCCACTACGCCTGGGCGCGGGAGGAGCTGCGCTCGCGCTACGACGGCTCGGCCGGCACCCTCGTCGGCGACACCGATGCCGGACCGTTCGTGGGCCAGGAGGGCGAGCCCGCCGCCGACGCGCCCGACGGCCTGCCCGCCGACGCGGCCGAACCCGAGCCCGTCGAGCCCGGGGCATCCGTCACCGAGGCCTGAGTCCGCGCGAGCGCGCGCCTACACCTCCCCCGAACGGGGGTCAATCCCCTTACCGCGCCCGGCCGCCGCGCCTACCGTGACGAGCATGAACATTCTCCTCATCATCGTCGGGATCATCGCGATCGTCCTCCTGCTCACGGGCGGACTGGTCGAGTCGCTGCAGTTCCTGCTGTGGGTCGGCATCGTGCTCGCGGTGATCGCACTGATCGTCTGGCTCGTCAGGTCCCTGGGGGGACGCAACACCGTCTGACGACACCAGCACGGCGCCCGCAACGCGGGCGAGCGAGGGGCGGCCCACTGGGGAAGGCCGCCCTTCGTCGTGTCCGCACGACGTTCGGACTACTCCCCGAAGGGCTCGTCCTCGGCGGGCTCGGGCACGAGCTGCAGGCCGTTGGTGCTGTTCGCGGTGACCATGAGCTGCTCGAGCCAGACGCGGTTCAGCACGGGCCGCCGCGAGCCGTCGAAGACGAACTGCAGCGGGATCGACTCGTGGATCCAGATCGTCGAACGACCGCCGCCGTTCTCGGTGCCGTGGTCCCACGACATGGTGAAGCTCTCGGAGCGACGGAGCTTGTTGGTGATGGCCACCTTGAGGTGCGCCAGGGTGCGGTCGTCGATCGTGATCTCGCGAGTCGTCGCACCGTAGATGAGCTTGCCCATGGAGGAATGCTAATCCCCCGGGGGTACCGGAATACCACCGCTTCGCGCACGAGGGCCAGCACTGAAGACGGATGCCTCGCGCGCGAGGATGCTCGGCCTCGTGGCGCAACGGAGCGCCGGAAACGGAGCAGGAGCATGTTGACCCGGACGATGCGGAACCTGGGGGTCGGAATCGGCCTCGGAGCCGCGATGGTACTGGGGTCGGGGGCGGCTGCATTCGCCTTCGACTGCATCAACGACAGCAGGTCGGAACAGGGCAACGCCAAGGCGGGCGCCAACTCGAAGGTGTGGTTCACGGCGAGCGTCGAGGACTTCCTCGCGTTCGAGCTCGGACTCCCGTCGGACGTCGTGGACTGCACGATGGAGGAGTGGCTCTCGCAGGGCTACCCGGCCACCGTCACCATCATGGCCGGCGGCGCACGCGGGCAGGACGGCGTGATCGCCGGCAAGAACCCGAACCAGAAGGTCGTCACCGACGGCCGCGGCATCGAGCACCTCGAGGCCGCGTACATCCCGGTGATCGAGCCGATCATCGTGGGCTGCTCGCTCTGAGCAGCGCCGCAACCCGAACGGTGCGCCGCGCGGCCATGTCGTGCGGCGCACCTCCATGCCCGGGCGGTGCACAGTCGCGAGACGAGCGACGCGCACACGCATAGACTGGCCGCCATGTCGAGACGGCTGGCCGATGTCGCCCGCAAGGTCGGGGTCAGCGAGGCGACGGTCAGTCGCGTGCTGAACGACAAGCCGGGGGTGTCGGATGCCACGAGGCAGGCCGTGCTCACCGCCCTCGACGTGCTCGGCTACGAGCGCCCCACGAAGCTGCGCGGCGAACGGGCCCGCCTGGTGGGCCTCGTCATGCCGGAGCTGCAGAACCCGATCTTCCCGGCGCTCGCCGAGGTGCTGAGCGGCGGCCTCGCGCAGAACGGCTACACGCCCGTGCTCTGCACGCAGACCGCGGGCGGCATCAGCGAGGCCGACTACGTCGAGCTGCTGCTGCACCAGCAGGTCTCGGGCGTGATCTTCGCGGGCGGTGCCTATGCGCAGGACGAGGCGAACCGCGACCACTACGAGCGGCTGCGCGAGCTGCGACTGCCGACGGTGCTGGTGAACGCCCCGGTCGACGGCATGGGCTTCGCGACCGTCTCGTGCGACGACGCCGAGTCGATGGAGCAGGCGTTCGGCCACCTGGTGCAGCTCGGGCACGAGCGCATCGGCATCCTGCTCGGGCCGCTCGACCACATTCCGAGCCGGCGCAAGCTCCAGGCGGCCGAGCGCATGGCGCGTCGGCACGGCATCGAGCTCGGCCCCGATCGGGTGGCGCACGCGCTCTACTCGCTCGAGTCGGGCCAGACGGCGGCGACGAAGCTGCTGCAGGCGGGCGTCACGGGAATCGTCTGCGCGAGCGACCCGATGGCGCTCGGCGCGGTGCGCGCGGTGCGTCGTGCGGGCCTGCGCGTGCCCGAGGACGTCTCGGTGATCGGCTACGACGACTCGGCGCTGATGAACTGCACCGAGCCGCCGCTCACGACGGTGCGCCAGCCGATCGAGTCGATGGGGCGCATGATCATCGAGCTGCTGATGCGCCAGATGTCGACCGATCGCGAGATCGCCGACGAGCTCTTCTTCGCGCCCGAGCTCGTGGTGCGCCGGTCGACGGCGCCGCCCGCGTCGCACGTCCCGGCCTGACGGATCCCGCCCGTCACGGGCATCGAAGCGCAAGAAATTTACGTAAATCAACGCAAGTTGCTTACGCGCAGTTTCAAAGTTGCGCAACCTTGTTGCTATCCGTACGTTCGGTGCCACGACGCCGGCGTCACTCGGAATCCGAGGCCCGGCACCGCCCGCCCGGACCGAGGAGCACAGCAGCGTGACGATGCCCGCAGTCGAGACCGCACCCGACGCGCCGCAGCCCCACGGCGACGACCTCTGGTGGCGCAGCGCCGTCATCTACCAGGTCTACGTGCGCAGCTTCGCCGACGCGAACGGCGACGGCACGGGCGACCTCGCCGGGGTGCGCGAGCGGCTGCCGTACCTCGCGGCCCTCGGCGTCGACGCGATCTGGTTCACGCCGTGGTACCCGTCGCCGCTCGCCGACGGCGGCTACGACGTGGCCGACTACCGCGACATCCACCCGGCCTTCGGCTCCCTGCGCGACGCCGAGCTGCTCATCGCCGACGCGCTCCGCCTCGGCATCCGCACCATCGTCGACATCGTGCCGAACCACGTCTCGAGCGAGCACCCGTGGTTCCGCGAAGCGCTCGCCGCGGGCCCCGGCGCTCCCGAGCGCGAGCGCTTCTGGTTCCACCCCGGCAAGGGCGAGGGCGGCGCCGAGATGCCCACCGGCTGGGTCTCGAACTTCCAGGGCGAGACCTGGACCCGCACGACGAACCCCGACGGCACGCCGGGGGAGTGGTACCTGCACCTGTTCACCCCCGAGCAGCCCGACCTCAACTGGAACCACCCCGACGTGCGCCGCGAGCACGAGGACATCCTGCGCTTCTGGTTCGACCGCGGCGTCGCGGGCGTGCGCATCGACTCGGCGGGCCTGCTCATCAAGGACCCGACCCTGCCCGAGGTGCCCGAGCGCCCCGCGCCCGGCCAGCACCCCACGGAGGACCGCGACGAGGTGCACGAGGTGTACCGCACCTGGCGCCGCATCGCCGACTCGTACGACGGCGCCCGCGTGCTCGTCGGCGAGGTCTGGGTGCCCGACGCCAAGCGGTTCGCCGACTACCTGCGCCCCGACGAGATGCACACCGCCTTCAACTTCGACTTCATGTCGCGGGCGTGGGATGCCACGGAGCTCCGCACCTCCATCGACCTGATGCTCGACGCGCACGCGCCCGTCGGCGCCCCGAGCACGTGGGTGCTCTCGAACCACGACGTCACCCGCCCGGTCACCCGCTACGGTCGCGAGGACTCGACCTTCGCCTTCGCGAAGAAGCGCTTCGGTACGCCCACCGACCTCGAGCTCGGCACCCGCCGCGCCCGCGCCGCAGCGCTCCTGACCGCAGCCCTCCCCGGGAGCCTGTACATCTACCAGGGCGACGAGCTCGGCCTGCCCGAGGTCGAGCTGCCCCGCGAGCTGCTGCAGGACCCGATGCACTTCCGCTCCGACGGGGTCGACCCGGGGCGCGACGGATGCCGCGTGCCGATGCCCTGGTCGGGCGACGCGTCGCCCTTCGGGTTCGCGCCCGACGGGGCATCCGCCGACCCCTGGCTGCCGCAGCCCGCCGACTGGGCCGCCCGCACGGTCGAGGCGCAGGAGGCCGACCCGGGCTCGATGCTGCACCTGTACCGGGAGGCGCTGCGCATTCGCCGCGCGGAGCCGTCCCTCGGCGACGGTCGCCTGCGCTGGCTCGACGCCGCCCCCGGCGTGCTCGCGTTCGCCCGCCGCGACGTCGTGAACGTCACCAACCTCTCCGACGCGCCGGTCGACCTGCCGGCGCACGACGAGCTCCTCCTGGCCAGCGCCCCGCTCGTGGGCGACCGGCTCCCACCAGACTCCACGGCCTGGCTGCGCGTGCGGCCCGAGTCGTCGAGGTCGCGGCCCGATGCGCCGTGACGCACCCCATCCGCACCACCTGACGAGAACACAGCACCGAAAGGACCGACAATGAAGTCACCAGCCAAGGCCGCGATCGCGGGCTTCGCCGCGCTCGCCGTCGCCGGCGCGCTCGCCGGCTGCAGCGCCGACAGCGCGTCATCCGACGACGGACGCGTCGAACTGCGCGTCGCCACCTTCCCGCCCGGCGCCGACGCCGCCGCCTACGAGGCCTTCGAGTCGCAGGAGGCGCAGTTCGAGGAGGAGCACCCCGACATCGACGTCATCGGCGTCGAGTACGAGTGGGAGGGCCCGACCTTCGCGGCCCAGCTCGCGGGCGGCAGCCTCCCCGACGTCTTCACGGTGCCGTTCACCGACTCGAAGACCCTGCTCGAGAACGGGCAGCTCACCGACGTGACCGCCGAGGTCGAGGAGCTCGGGTACACCGACAAGTTCAACCCGATCATCCTCGCCGAGGTGCAGGATGCCGACGGCAACATCTTCGGCTTCCCGCGGCAGGCCTACGCCATGGGCCTGCACTACAACCGCGCGCTCTTCGAGGCCGCCGGGCTCGACCCCGACAGCCCGCCGACCACGTGGGACGAGGTGCGCGAGGCGGCGAAGGCCATCTCGGATGCCACGGGCAAGGCCGGGTTCATGGAGATGTCGACCAACAACACCGGCGGCTGGCAGCTCACCGCGGCGACCGTCGCGCGCGGCGGCTCGACGCAGGAGGACAACGGCGACGGCACGTACACGTCGACCATCGCGAACGAGGCGACCGCGGCGCAGCTGCAGTTCCTGCACGACCTGCGCTGGGAGGACGACTCGCTGGGCGACAACTACCTGCTCGACTGGGGCAGCATCAACCAGGAGTTCGCCGCCGGCAACATCGGCATGTACTCGTCGGGTTCCGACGTCTACACCGCGCTCGTGCGCGACTTCGGCCTCTCGCCCGACGACTACGGCCTGACCGTGCTGCCGACCGAGAACGGCGGCGGCACGCTCGGCGGCGGTGACATCGCGGTCGTGAGCCCCACGGTCGACGAGGCCACCAAGGCCGCGGCGGTCGAGTGGATCGACTGGTACTACATGCAGAAGCTCCTCGACGAGGACGCGGCCGTGCTCGACGCGAAGACCCTCGCAGACTCGGGCCAGGCCGTGGGCACCCCGGTGCTCCCGGTGCTCGACCGCGCCACCTACGAGGAGTCGCTGGTCTGGATCGAGCCCTACGTGAACGTGCCGCTCGACCAGATGGCGCCGTTCACCGAGGCCATCTTCGAGCAGACCCCGGTGGGTGAGCCGAAGGGCAGCACGCAGGAGATCTACGCACTGCTCGACCCGCTGGTGCAGGCCGTGCTGACCGACGAGAACGCCGACATCGACGCACTGCTCGAGCAGGCCGACGCCGACGCCCAGGCGATCCTCGACCAGGGCTGAGCCACGAGGGCGGATGCCGCTGCGGAACCCTTCCCGTTGCGGCATCCGCCCGCACCACCCGGCGCGCGGGCACCCTGGCCCGCGCGCCGCACCGGGAGCGGAAGGAGCACGGGGATGACGATGACCGAACAGGCGCCGCCCGACGAGGCGGCGCCCCCGGCCGGGCGCCCACCGGTGCGCGACGCGCGTGCGCCGCGGCGCGGCATCCGCTCGTGGATCCGCGGCGGCGGGCTGTCGACGCTGGTCTTCCTGCTGCCGATGCTGTTCGTGTTCGGCGTCTTCAGCTGGTCGCCGATCGTGCAGTCGGTGGTCATGAGCCTGCAGGTGACGAACCTGCTCGACCCGCCGGAGTGGGTCGGGCTCGACAATTACATCGCCGTGCTGAACGACCCGCTGCTCGGCAAGGCGGTGCTCAACACCCTGTACTTCGCGGCGCTCGCGCTGCTGTTCGGGTTCCCGCTGCCGCTGTTCATGGCCGTGCTCATGAGCGAGGTGCGGCGCGGCAAGGGCTTCTACTCGGCGCTCGCGTACCTGCCAGTGGTCGTGCCGCCGGTCGTCGCCGTGCTGCTCTGGAAGTTCTTCTACGCGGGCGGCGAGAACGGCGTCTTCAACACCGTGCTCGGCTGGGTGGGCATCCCGCCCCAGCCCTGGCTGCAGGATGCCGCGACGGCGATGCCGTCCCTCGTCATCGAGGCCACGTGGGCCGCCGCCGGCGGCTCGATCATCATCTACCTCGCGGCGCTGCTCAGCGTGCCGCCCGAGCTGTACGACGCCGCCGAGGTCGACGGTGCGGGCATCTGGAAGAAGGTGTGGCACGTCACCCTTCCGCAGCTGCGGGGCATCCTCTTCATCATGCTCATCCTGCAGGTCATCGCGACCGCGCAGGTGTTCCTCGAGCCGTACCTGTTCACGGGCGGCGGGCCGAACAACGCGACCATCACGGTGCTGCTGCTCATCTACAAGTACGCCTTCCAGAACAGCCTGGGCGGCGACTACGGCGAGGCGACCGCCCTGTCGGTCATGCTCGCGGTGGTGCTCGCGCTCTTCTCCTGGCTGTACTTCAAGCTGACCGACCGGTGGAGCACCTCGTGACGACGACCCAGACCCCCGCCCTGAAGCGCGTCGCCGCGATGCGCGATCGGTTCGCCGACCGCCGCGCCGCCCGCCGCGAGGGCGCCGACGACGACCGCGGCATCGTCTCGGCGTTCGACCTGCGCCGCCGCGGCGTGCGCGCGGGCATGCGGGGCGTGCACGTGTTCCTCTTCGCCGGCCTCGTGATCGCGGGCCTCGGGCCGATCCTCTGGCTCGCGAAGTCGGCCGTCACGCCCACGCAGGACACGCTGACCCAGCCCATGGCGCTCTGGCCGAACGGCATCGACTGGGCGAACCTGTCGACGGCGTGGAACGACATCCACATCGACCAGTACTTCTTCAACACCGTGGCGATCGCGCTCGGCGCCTGGTTCTTCCAGCTCTTCGTCGCGACGACGGCCGGCTACGCGCTCTCCGTGCTGCGGCCGAAGTACGCGCCCATCCTGAACGGCCTCGTGCTGGCGACGCTGTTCATCCCGGCGGTCGTGCTGCTCGTGCCGCTGTACCTCACGATCGTGAACCCGCCGCTCATCGGCCGCGACTTCTCGCTGCTGAACAACTACCTCGCGGTGTGGCTGCCGATGGCCGCGAACGCGTTCAACATCCTCATCGTGAAGCGGTTCTTCGACAACCTGCCGCGCGAGGTGTTCGAGGCCGCCCGCACCGACGGGGCGGGGCCCTTCCGCATGTTCTGGTCGATCGTGCTGCCCATGTCGAAGCCGATCCTCGGCGTCGTCTCGGTGTTCGCGGTGATCGCCGCGTGGAAGGACTTCCTCTGGCCGCTGCTCGTGCTGCCGAACCCGGCGGTGCAGCCGCTGTCGGTGCGCCTGCCGGCCGTGCAGTCGCAGACCGAGCTCGATGTGTTCCTCGCCGCGCTCGCGATCTCGACCATCATCCCGATCGCCATGTTCCTGGTCTTCCAGGGGGTGTTCCTGCGCAGCGCGGGCCTCGGCGGGGCGGTGAAGGGGTGACGGGCGGATGACACGCGCGGGCGCTCGCGCCCGATTGGCGCCGCGCGCCGGTGTCGGATAGACTCTCCGGGTTGCCCGCGGTGATCTGAACGCGGGAAACGCAGCCGGCGCCCGTAGCTCAATGGATAGAGCATCTGACTACGGATCAGAAGGTTGGGGGTTCGAGTCCCTCCGGGCGCGCACTGTGTTGAGACAGTAGCGAAGGGCCCGCGCATCGCGCGGGTCCTTCGTGGTTTCCCGAGAATTCCTGCGTCCTCCGCATTCATATGACGTCGGGTCGGGTTAGGCTTCCTGCACGCACCGCTGTCGCCTCCCGCGACGCGGTGCGTGCGTCGATCGCACCGGTCCAGGCAGGGGGCTTGGGTGGAACAGCGGCAGGTCATCGAGGTGGGGGAGGCGCCCCCGCCCCCATCGCCGACCCCGTCCGCGCGCCGGGCGGGGTGGCTGAGGAGCCCGTCGCCCGCGGTCACGGCGGCCATGCGCCGGGTGCTCGCCGCGCTCACGGCCCTCATGGTCGGAATCGCCGTCGATCACCTCGTCGCGGGCGAGGCGCCCATGCAGACCGTACTCGGGCTCGCCTGCGCCGCCGTCGCGGCGGCCTGCGCGTTCGTCGCACTGCTGGTCGCATCGGCCTCCGACGAGGGGCTCGAGCTGCTGCGGAAGGCGGGGCTCGCGCCGCCGACCCGGGGCGGGCGCGCGGCCATCGTGGCATCCGTCTGGTTCATCGTCGTGGGGCTCTGCGTGCACTTCGCTGGCGAGGCCTTCGCGCCGTTGCCGGGCGGTGCCTGGATCGCCGCGGCGGTATTCGGTTCCGGGCTCGCGGCGCTGACCTACCACGTGCACCATCGCGCGCTCGACCACGACGGCTACCGCACCTTCAACCTCGTGGCCATGGTGCTCGCGGCCGGCAGCCTCGCCGCGATGAGCACGACGAGCCACACCGACTGGTGGGCGCTGAACTTCTCGACGCTCGGCACGGGCGACGACCTCGCGGCGTTCTGCTTCAACGCCTGCATCGTGGTGGCGGGCACCGCGATGGCCGGCCTCGCCCGGGTGCTCACGCACTCGCTGGAGGACCCGCGCTACCGCGCCCGTCGCGGCGGCGTGGTCTTCGTGCGCACCTGCATCGTGCTGCTCGGCGCGTCGCTCGCGGGCGTCGGGCTCGTGCCGATCGACACCGCCACCGACCTGCACAACGCCTTCGCGCTCGGGGCTGCGGTGTGCTTCGCCGTGCCCGCGCTCGCCCTGAAGATCGCGGTTCCCGGAATCTCGAACCGACTCGTCGCCGTCTCGCTGGTGCTGGTCGGGGTCGAGGCCACCGCGATGGTGCTCTACGACGGGCTCGGCCTGTTCAACCTCACGGTCTTCGAGCTGGTCGCGTTCGCGCTCGTGTTCGTGTGGCTGATCGCGGTCGCGGTGCTCACGATGGTCACGGTCGACGCGACCCACGCCGAGCGTGCCGGCGCACGTGCGGAGCGTCGCGTGGCCCGGCCACTGCGCCCGCGCCAGCTACGCACGCTGCGCATGGCTCGGCTGCGGGGTCGGCAGGATCAGGTGCACCGGCGAGCGCGGGCGCTCAGCCGTGCGGCGGGCCGTGTGCCGCGGCCCAGGGTGGTTCGCCCACGGCGGACGCCACGACTTAGCACTCTCGGGTGGTGAGTGCTAATCTGGGAACAAGTTGAGTCGAGCTGACTCAACTTGTTCGGAGTCACCCGACCCCGAACCGTCATCACGACGCAGAGGAGACTGGAGATGGCAACCACCTACGACGCATTCCGCGACCTCGACCGTGTCGCGTCCGCGCTCTTCGACACTCGACGCGGCCCGCGGCGCATGCCGATGGACCTCTACCGCGACGGCGACCACTACGTGCTCACCGCCGACCTCCCGGGCATCGACCCGGGCTCGGTCGACATCGACGTCGACGGCCAGCTGCTGACCATCCGCGCCGAGCGCACCCTGCCGTCCGGAGAGGGCGTGAAGTGGATCACCCGCGAGCGCGAGGCGGCGAGCTTCCTGCGCCAGCTGAACCTCGGCCAGGGCGTCGACACCGAGCGCATCTCGGCCCGCTACGACAACGGCGTGCTGAGCGTGCAGATCCCGGTGAGCGAGAAGGCGAAGCCGCGCAAGGTCGCGGTCGAGACGACGGATGCTTCCGCCAGGGAGGTCACGCCGGTAGAGTCGTGACCCTGATGGGCGACGACGTGGGCACGGGCGAGCAGCTCACCTACGCGCGCAACGACGACGAGAGCCGTTTCGAGATCTTCCTCGGAACGGCTCTCGCCGGCTTCTCCGAGTTCAAGGAGCGCGGCGACCGCATCACGTTCCTGCACACCGAGGTCTTCGACCGGTACGAGGGGCAGGGCATCGGCAGCCAGCTCGCCCGGTTCGTGCTCGACGACGCCGTCGCCCGCGGGCTGCTGATCGTGCCGCGCTGCCCGTTCATCGCCGCGTACCTCCGCCGCCACGAGGAGTACGAGGACCACGTGCGCTGGCCCCCGCGCGCGCCCTGAGCCGCCCGGTCGCGAACGAGTCCGCGCCGCCCCCGTACGGGGACTGTCCGTGGCATCCGCCCGGTCGTAATCTGGCCCCACCGACCCCGGACGGGCGAGGTGCGACCCAGAGCAGCGACGGCGGCGGGCGAGCGATGCCCGCAGACACAGCCGCTCCCGGACGAAAGGGGATCGGGCCCGGTGCCCCGGGCTCGCCGCCGGCTCCGGAGTCGCGGCGGCAGTACCCGTGCCCCTGCGACACGTTGTCATCCGATGGGTCCGCGTTCACCGTCCCGGCTCCCGAAGTTCGGGTCGGGCGCCGGAACCGAGTCCGGGGGAGTCGAGGAGGGGTGAGGGGGTAGGGCCCTCGCCCCTTACTCGACGCGCGCTCAGTCGGTGGCGGCGACGCCGCTGCGCAGCTTGTCGCAGAGCGCGGTGAGCTGCGCGAGTTCGTCTGCGTCGAGCCCGTCGCCCATGTGGCCGGAGATGCTCTCCATGTGCTCGAGCGCCACGCGCCGGAACACCTCGAACCCGCTCTCCGTCAGGGTGACGATCGTGCCCCGCCCGTCGGCCGGGTCGTCGCTCTTCGCGAGGTACCCGCGCGCGGTGAGGCGGTCGACGAGCCGGCTCACGCTCGGCTGGGTGATGAGCACGTGCGTGTTGAGGTCCTTCAGGCGCAGCTGGTGGCCGGGATGCCGCGAGAGGTTGAACATCACGTCGTACTCGTTGAGCGAGATGATCTCCGAGGGGAACTCCGCCTGCAGCCGGCGCATCACCGTGACCTGGGCGCGGAACAGCGACTCCCACGCGGCGACCGCGGTCGTGCGCTTCGACACGGTTCCTCCCCTCGTTGCTCCCACAATAGGCAACGCCGGGCTGGTCGCGCTCTCACCCGTCCGGGTGGCACGAAACGAGGGTGTCGCGGACCCGGTACTGGAGACGGGTGAGGGCCGGTCGTAGAGGCTGACGACCGGCCCTCTCCCTTGCACCAAGAGTGTCCTGCAATCACATTCCGCGCCGCCTGCCACAGCAAACAGGTGGCGCACAACGAATATATAACGGAACGGTAACGGGCGCTAGTTATCAATCTGAGATTTTTCGACGAATCCGGATTCGTGCCCGTCGAGGGGTCCCCGGGCGCCTGGCCGCGATCCGGAAACGATGTGATCGTCCATTAACTTTTTCTTGCGCTCGGGCCGCGGCGCACGGCATGCTTGCCGCAGCAATGACGCGACCCTGGGAGAGATCCGTGGAACTGAGCGCAACGCAGCGTGCGGCCCTGACGACCATCTGCGACACCTTCGCACCCGGCGACGGCAACGGCATCCCGCCCGCGAGCGCGCTCGGCGCGGTCGCGCTCGCCGAGGGCATGGCCGGGTCGAACCCGCGCCAGGCGGAGATCGACCAGCTCGGGCAGATCCTGAAGCTGTGGAACACGCGCAGCTTCGGCATGCTGCTCGGCATCGGTCCGCGCCGGTTCGGCGACCTCTCGCCGGCGCAGCGCGAGACGGCGCTCATCGCGCTCGGCGACTCGAGGCTGCCGCTCAAGCGGGTGCTGTTCCAGAACCTGAAGTCCGCGGCGACGCTCTCGTACTACCTGTCGCCCGGCGCGAACGGCACCTCGCCGCTCTGGAGCGCGATGGGCTACCCCGGTCCGCTGGGGGTGCGGGCGGACGCCCCGGAGCGGCCCCTCTCCCCGGTCACCCCCGCGGCCGACACCGACCTCTCCTGCGACGTGGTCGTCGTGGGCTCGGGTGCCGGCGGCGGCACCGCGGCGGCCGTGCTCGCGCAGGCCGGCTACGACGTGATCGTGCTCGAGAAGGGCGGCTACTTCGACGACCGCGACTTCGACGGCGGCGAGCTGACCGGACTCACCACCCTGTATGCACCGGGCCCGAGCGCGACGGCCGAGGGGCAGCTGAGCCTGCTCTCGGCGCAGTGCCTCGGCGGCGGCACGGTCGTGAACTACTCGACCTCGTTCCGCACCCCAGATCACGTGCGCGCGGAGTGGGCCTCGCTCGGCGCGGCCCAGTTCGCGAGCGAGGAGTTCGACCGGTCCCTCGACGCGGTCTGGGCGCGCATCGGCGCGAACGGCGACTACAGCCGGCCGTCGAACCGCGACCAGATCCTCGAGCGCGGGCTCACGAAGCTCGGCTGGCACGTCGGCTCGCTCGAGCGCAACGTGCGCGCCTGCGACATGGCCATCGAGTGCGGCCGCTGCGGGTCGGGCTGCCGCATCGGCGCGAAGCAGTCGACCACGAAGACGTGGCTGCTCGACGCCGAGCGCGCGGGTGCCCGCCTGTACACCGGGGTCGACGTGCGCGAGGTCACGAAGTCGGGCGGCAGAGCGACCGGCGTCGTCGGTCGCACGGCCGCGGGCCACCGCGTGACAGTGCGCGCGAAGGCGGTCGTCGCGGCCGCCGGCGCGGTGCAGACGCCTGCGCTGCTGCGCCGCTCGGGCCTCGAGAACCCGAACATCGGCAAGCACCTGCGGCTGCACCCGGCCACCGCCGTCTGGGCGGAGTTCGACGAGGAGGTGCGGCCCTGGGAGGGCGGCATGCAGACCCGCTACTCCTCCCAGTTCTCCGACATCGACGGCTCCGGCTACGGTGTGGTCTTCGAGACGGCGGCCGCGAACCCGGCGATCTCGGTCGCCTTCCTCCCGTGGCGCGGTGCGGGCACCCACCTGGAGCGGATGCGACGGCTGGCGCACATGTCGAGCGTCGGCGTCATCACCCGCGACCAGGACTCGGGCGAGGTGAAGGTCGGCAAGGACGGCGAGCCGGTGCTGCACTACACGCTCTCCGACCGCGACGCCGGGCGCATGCGCGCGGGCATCGACGGTGCGGCGAAGGTGCTCGAGGCGGCCGGCGCGAAGTCGATGTTCACGGGTCACCAGGCGGGCATCACCTGGGAGCGCGCGTCGGGCGAGTCGGTGGGCGGCTTCACGTCGCGCGCGCACGCTGCGGGCTACGGGCCGGGTCAGTGCACGATGGCGGCGCTGCACATCATGGGCTCGGCCCGCATGGGCGGCTCGGCGGCCGACACGGCGCTCGACCCCGACGGCGCGACTTGGGAGGTGCCGAACCTCGTCGTGGCGGATGCCTCGTGCTTCCCGATGAGCTCGGGTGTGAACCCCATGGTGACCATCGAGGCGATCGGCCACATGAACGCGACCCGGCTCGCCGGGAGGCTCTAGGCTCTCGGAGGGCGCCGCCGGCGCGGCATCCGTTCACTCGCTGTTCTTTTGAGTCATTCAAAAGAACCGGCTAGACTGGCCGTGATGACGGACGAGCACGGCACTGCACTGCGCGAGGCGGGACTGCGGATCACCGCGGGCCGCGTCGCCGTGCTCGACGGGCTCGCCGCCATGCCGCACGTCGACGCCGACCGGCTGCTGCCGTACGTCGCGTCGCGCGTGCCGACCACCTCGATCCAGTCGGTGCACAACATCCTGACCGACCTGACCGAGGCGCGCCTGATCCGCCGCATCGTGCCCGCGGGCTCCGCCGCGCTGTACGAGCGCCGCATCGGCGACAACCACCACCACCTCGTGTGCCGCAACTGCGGCCGGGTGACCGACGTCGACTGCGCGATCGGGGCGCCCCCGTGCCTCGAGCCGTCGTCGACCGAGGGGTACGAGATCGAGTCCGCCGAGGTCACTTTCTGGGGCACCTGCTCCCAGTGCCTGGCGGATGCCGCGGGCGAGCCTCGCCCGTAGCCACCGACGTCCGGCCGCGCCGCGGCCGGAACATGGACCGAACACAGGAGGAGCCATGACCACCAAGCCGACCACGACCCAGACCGGCGCCCCGGTCCCGAGCGACGAGCACTCGCTCACCGTCGGCAACGACGGCACGACCGCGCTGCACGACCGGTACCTGGTCGAGAAGCTCGCGCAGTTCAACCGAGAGCGCATCCCGGAGCGCATCGTGCACGCCAAGGGCGGCGGCGCGTTCGGCACCTTCGTCGCGACCGGCGACGTCTCGCAGTACACGACCGCGGCGGTCTTCCAGCCCGGCGCCGAGTCGGAGACGCTGCTGCGCTTCTCGTCCGTCGCCGGCGAGCAGGGCTCGCCCGACACCTGGCGCGACGTGCGCGGCTTCTCGGTGAAGTTCTACACGACCGAGGGCAACTACGACATCGTCGGCAACAACACCCCGGTGTTCTTCATCCGCGACGCGATCAAGTTCCCCGACTTCATCCACTCGCAGAAGCGCCTGCCGGGCTCGGGCCTGCGCGACGCCGACATGCAGTGGGACTTCTGGACCCTCTCGCCCGAGTCGGCCCACCAGGTCACCTACCTCATGGGCGACCGCGGCCTGCCGAAGTCGTGGCGCCACCTGCAGGGTTACGGCTCGCACACCTACCAGTGGATCAACGCCGCGGGCGAGCGCTTCTGGGTGAAGTACCACTTCCACTCCAACCAGGGCGTGGAGCGCCTCGACAACGCCGAGGCCGAGGCCATCGCCGGTGCCGACGCCGACCACTACCGCCGCGACCTCTACGAGGCGATCGAGCGCGAGGAGTTCCCGTCGTGGGACGTCAAGGTGCAGGTCATGCCCTACGACGACGCGAAGGACTACCGGTTCAACCCGTTCGACCTCACCAAGATCTGGTCGCACGAGGACTACCCGCTGATTCCGGTCGGCCGCCTCGAGCTGAACCGCAACCCGGAGAACTTCTTCGCCGAGATCGAGCAGGCGGCGTTCTCGCCGGCGAACCTCGTGCCGGGCATCGACATCAGCCCCGACAAGATGCTCATGGCCCGCGTGTTCTCCTACCCCGACGCCCAGCGCTACCGCGTCGGCACGAACTATCAGCAGATCCCGGTGAACGCGCCGCACGCCGCCGACGTGCACTCGTACACGCGTGACGGTGCGCAGCGTCACCACTTCCCGCCGGCGACCGCGCCGAACTACGCGCCGAACTCGTTCGGCGGCCCCGTGGCCGACCCCGAGCTGGCGCGCGCCGGCTCGTGGGAGTCCGACGGCGCGCTCGTGCGCACCGCCGCGACCCTGCACGCCGAGGACGACGACTTCGGCCAGCCCGGCACGCTCTACCGCGAGGTCTTCGACGCCGACGCCAAGGCGCGGTTCCTCGAGACGCTGAGCGGCCAGGCGCAGGCCATCACGGTCGACGACATCCGCGAGCGCTTCTTCGTCTACTGGACGAACGTCGACGCCGACCTCGGTCAGGCGCTGCGCGACGCCTACGCCGGCGACGCCACCGCGGCGGCGTAGCCACCTGCGCGATCAGCCCCGTGCGGCTGCCGTCAATGCGGCGGCCGCACGGGGCATCGCTGCGCCCAGGCCCCACCGCTCGCCGAGCGCCTCGAGCGCGTCGGCGTCCGGCGCGATGATCCGCGCCTCGTCGACGTCGAACCCCAGCGACAGGTCGCGCACGACCTCGACCACCTTCGGGGCCACATCGAGGTAGCCGGATGCCTCGCCGAGCTTCGCGCGCAGCCGGGCGGACATCGCCGAGGAGGCATCCGTCGCCGCCGCCCGCACCCCGTCGAGGTCGCCGAACTCGCCCAGCAGGCTCGCCGCGGTCTTCTCGCCGATGCCGGCGACCCCCGGCAGCCCGTCGGAGGTGTCGCCGCGCAGCGCCGCGAAGTCGGCGTACTGCTCGGGCAGCACCCGGTACTTCTCCACGACGGATGCCGCGGTGAGCACCTCGAGCCGGCTCATGCCGCGCGCCGTGTAGACCACCCGCACGCCCTGCGCGTCGTCGACGAGCTGGAACAGGTCGCGGTCGCCGGTCACCACGTCGACGGGCATCGTCGCCTGCGTCGCGAGGCTGCCGATCACGTCGTCGGCCTCGTGGTCGGGCGCGCCCACGACCGGCACGCCGAGCGCGGCCAGCACCTCGCGGATCACCGGCACCTGCACCTCGAGCGGGTCGGGCACCTCCTCGACCGACGCGCCGGTCTCGACGACCTCGGCGACGCGGTGCGCCTTGTAGCTCGGGATCAGCTCGACCCGCCACTGCGGCCGCCAATCGTCGTCCCAGCACGCCACGAGGTGCGTCGGCTCGTAGTCGCCGACGAGCTTCGCGATGAATTCGAGCAGCCCGCGCACGGCGTTCACGGGCGTGCCGTCGGGCGCCCGCAGCGTGTCGGGCAGCCCGTAGAACGCCCGGAAGTACAGCGACGCGGTGTCCAGGAGCATGAGGCGGTCGGGCATACGCCGATCATGGCAGAGGTCGGGTGCACACTGGAGAGGTGCGAGCGGATGCGACGGTGAGCTGGATCCCGCGGCATCCGACCGATGTCGTGGCGACGCTGTCCCCGTTGCGGCGTGGCCCCGGCGACCCGACGCACCTCGTCGACGACGCGGGCGCCGTGTGGCGCACGACGCTCACCGACGACGGGGCGGCCACCCTGCGGGTCACGCGGCGCGGCGATGCCCTGCGCTGCGACGCGTGGGGTCCGGGAGCACGCGAGGCCGTGGCATCCGCCCCCGCCCTCGCGGGCGGCGCCGACGACCCGACCGGCTTCGACCCTATGACCCCGCTCGTCGCCGAGGCGCACCGCCGCAGCCCCGGCCTGCGGATGCCCCGCACCGGACGCGTCTTCGAGGCGCTCGTGCCCGCCGTGCTCGAGCAGCGGGTCATCACGCTGCAGGCGCACGCGTCGTGGCGGCACGTGCTGCGCCGCTTCGGCGCGGTCGCGCCCGGCCCGACGCCGCGCCCGATGCGGGTCGTGCCGTCGCCCGAGCAGTGGGCGCGCATCCCCTCATGGGAGTGGCACCGCGCCGGCGTCGACCCCGCGCGCTCGCGCACGATCGTGGTCGCCGCCCGCTACGCCGACCGCCTCGAGGAGGCCACGGCGATGGCGCCGGGCGACGCCCTCGCCCGCTTGCGCTACGTGCCCGGCATCGGCGAGTGGACCGCCGCCGAGATCGCCCAGCGCGCGTTCGGCGACCCCGACGCGCTGTCGGTCGGCGACTACCACCTGTCGAACTACGTCGGCCACGCCATGTTCGGCCGGGACATGACCGACGACGAGATGCTCGAGGCGCTCGAGCCGTGGCGCGGTCACCGCCAGCGGGTGGTGCGCCTGCTCGGTGCCGCGGGGGTTCCGGGCAAGCCGCGTCGCGCGCCGCGCGCGGCCTTCGTCGACCACCGCGCGCGCTGAGGCCGATCAGCCCCGGGGCATCCGCCCGACCGCTGCCACCGCGTCGTGCGCGTCGGAGTGCTCGGCGTGCGCATCGAGCCCTGCGCCGCGGAGCAGGGCGACGGATGCATCCGCCTGGCGTGCGCTCGTCTCGATGAGCACGACCCCGCCGGGCGCCAGCCAGTTCGGCGCGGCGGCGGCGATCCGCCGGTGCAGCGCGAGCCCGTCGGCTCCGCCGTCGAGGGCGACCCGCGGCTCGGCGTCGCGCGCCTCGCGCGGCATGAGGGCGACCTCGTCGGTCGGCACGTAGGGCGCGTTCGCGACGAGGCAGTCGACGCGCCCGAGCAGGTCGCGCGGCAGGGGTGCGTCGAGGTCGCCGACGCCGACGACGCCGCCGAAGTCGGCGAGGCTACGCCGCGCGAAACCGGCCGCGACCGGGTCGATGTCCGCCGCGGCCACGCGCACCGCGACCCCCGCCCCCGCAGCTCGGCCGCCGCGGATGCGGCGATCGCCGCCACCCCGCAGCACAGCTCGACGAGCACCGCCGGGCGCCCGTCGACCCCGCGGCACGCCGCCACCGCGAGCTCCGCGAGGAACTCCGACCGTCGTCGCGGCACGAACGCGCCGGGCCCCACGGCCATGCGCCGCCCGCGGAACTCCGCCCACCCGAGCAGGTGCTCGAGCGGTGCCCCGTCGACGCGTCGCCGCACGAGCAGCTCCAGCTCACGGGCATCCGTCGCTGCCTCGACCAGCAGGGCGGCCTCCTCGTCGGCGAACACGCACCCGGCCTGGCGCAGCCGCGCGACGAGCGCCGTCGGCGTGCCGCCCGGCACGTCGGACTCCGTCACCCGCTGGTGTCGATCACGTCGAAGCGGTTGCCCTCGGTGTCCTCGAGCACGATCCAGTCGGCGCCCGGCGGGTAGCGGTCCCAGTCGATGTGGCGCGCGCCGAGCCCGACGAGGCGGTCGATCTCCGCACGCTGGTCGTCGGCGTAGAGATCGAAGTGCATGCGCGGCGGCAGGCTCACGCGCGAGCGATCCTGCGACAGCGCGATCGACGTGCCGGCGTCCGCGCCCGACCGCGGATCGAGGATTACCCAGTCCTCGCGCGGCTCGCGACGCGGTACGTAGTCGAGCGCTGCGCACCAGAACGCCATCGCGCGCTGCAGGTCGTCGACTCCGAGCACGACGGTCCCGATGGTCAGCATGCGGTCACCTTACGCGCGGCCGGACGACCGGGCAACGACCTGCTCGCCGGCTCGCGGGGCGTCCTGCGCGGCGATCCACGCGGCGATCTCGGTGCGCCGGGCCATGCCGAGCTTCGCGAGGATGTGCTCGACGTGCGTCGACACGGTGCTCGGCGAGATCACCAGGCGCCGCGCGATCTCACGGTTGGTGGCGCCCTCGCCGACCAGCCGTGCGACGTCGACCTCGCGGGCGCTGAGCGGGCCGATCCCGCCCTGCGGGGCGTAGGTCGTCGCCGCAGTCGCGATGCGCTCGAGCAGTGGGCTCCCGATCTCGCGTGCCCACTGCAGGCCGGATGCCGCGTGCGCGGCCGCGTCCGCCGGACGGCGCGTGCGTGCGCAGGCGCCCGCCAGGTCCGCCTCCGCCTGCACGCCCTCCCAGACCCGACCGCGTTCCCGCCATCCTGCCACCGCGCGCACGAGCGCCTCGTGCGCCTGCCCGGTGCGCCCCTCGGCGAGCAGCAGCACGCCCTCGGCGTGGTCGAGCACCGGCAGCGTGCCCGGGATCCCCCGGTGCCGCACGAGCGCTCCGGCGGCGTCGAGGAACGTGCGCGCGTCGGCGGCTGCGTGCTGGCCGACCCGAGCGCGCACGCCCGTGAGCACGTGCGGGAACAGGTAGGCCGCGTCCTCGACCTCGAGCGACGCTGCGAGGCCGTCCGCGGTGAGCGCGACGGCGTCGGCGAGTCGCCCCTCGTGCAGCGCGAGCTCGGCGAGCCCCCAGAGCGCGGGGGAGAGCCGCTGCAGTTCGCCCATGCGCTCCCCGATCTCGCGGGCCTCCTCGAGATGCGCGCGAGCCGCGTCGTGGTGCTCGCGCCCGAGCTCGAGGTAGCCGAGCACGTGCAGCAGGGTGATCCGAGTCGTGATTCCGCCCTCGCCGTCGGCGAGCACGCGACGCGCCGTCTCATCGGCTCGTGCCCAGTCGCCCGTCGCCCAGCGCACGTGCGCATCGTGCGCGGCGAGGTAGTGGTGGTCGTTCCAGCTCTCGACGCGCGCCGTGTAGTCCATCCCGCGCGCGATCCACTCGGTCGCGCGCGGGTACTCGACCAGCACCGACGCGCTCGAGCCGACCATGCGGAAGCCCCGCGACGCCTCCGCCTCCTGGCCGACGTCGGCGGCCTCGGCCACGGCCGACTCGATCAGCGCCCAGCCCTCCGCGCGCCCGGCGAACACCAGGTCGCTGCCGAGCGTGGTGTCGATCTGACGGCGGAGCGCCGACACCTCGCCGGCGGGCAGCAGTGCGCGCGCCTGCTTGGCGTAGTCGATCGACGTGTCGAGCAGCCGACTGAGCATGGTGGCCGCGGCGAGCGCCGCGAGCAGGCCCGCGCGCACGTCGTCGCGACCGTCGAGACGATCGAGCGCGGTCTGCGCGAGTCGGCGTCGTGCGGGCAGGTCGTCGCCCAGCAGGTGCCGCACCGCCATGAGCGCAGGCACGAGCCGGGCGGCGGACACCTCGTCGCCGGCCTCCCGGTGGATCGCGATGGCGCTCGCGAACTTCTCGGCGGCGGCACGGTTGTCGTCGACGGCGGCGAGCTCCGCCGCGAGTCGTGCGCGCAGATCGGCGCGAGCCGGCACCGGAGTCGCCGAGGGCATCGTGCGCTCCGCCCGCCGATACAGGTCGACGGCCTCGCGATGGGCCGACACGCGAACGGCGTCCGCCGCCGCCGCGAGCGCGTGCCGGTGCGCCTCCGCCGCCAGCCCGGCCTGCTCGAACTGGTCGGAGACGAACGCGTCGCCGAATCCCGCGTCGAGTGCCGCGCGCGCGACCGATGCGTGCAGGCGACGGCGGTGCAGCGGCGGGATGGCCGCCCGGATCGCGTCTCGGATGAGCGCGTGCCGGAAGTCGAAGCGGCGACCGTCGCCGCCCGGCACGACGAGCTGGGCGGCGGCGAGCTGGGTCAGGCCGTCGTCCACCGCGTCGGGGTCGTGCGACGCGACCGCGGCGAGGAGGTCGACGTCGAACGACCGCCCGATCACGGCGGCCGCGTCGATCAGTTCGCGCGCGACCGGCCCCAGCCGCTCCGCACGGAGGAGCACCGCGTCCGCGACGGTGTCGGGAACGGCCGCGTCGTCGCGCTCGCCGGTCGCGGCGAGCAGTTCCTCGACGTGCAGCGGGATCCCGTCGCCGCGCTCGTGCAGTCGTCGCACCGTCTCCGTGGGGGCGATCCGCCCGGTGATCGACTCGATCATCGCGCGGGTCCCCTCGGTGTCGAGGCGGTCGAGTCGCGCCTCCTCGGCGGCGCGCCGCGCGACCAGGCGTCCGCGCCAGGCCCGCAGGTTCGACTTCGGGTAGAGCTCGTCGCTGCGGTACGTCGCCACCACCAAGCCGCCCGTCGGCACGCCGTCGGCGACGCGTTCGAGCACCTCCAGGCTGAGGTCGTCGGCCCAGTGCAGGTCCTCGATGGCGAGCACGGTCGGCCCGGTGGCGAGGAGGTCGAGGCAGGTGCCCGCGAGCTCACCGACGAGGATGCGGCGATGCCGCGCCGCATCCGACCGCTCGGCATCTGCGCTGCCGGCGAGCAGTTCGCGCAGGCGACGACCGCGCTCGGGGGCGTCGCCCGACTCGGAGCGGGTCAGCGCATCGGCGAGCGCGAGCAGCAGCCCGCCCGCGGCCTCGGCGTCGCGCGGGTAGGCGCCCGCGGCGTGCAGCGCGGTGCCCGCGGGCAGGCGATCGGTCACCTCGCCGAGCAGCCGCGTCTTGCCGATGCCCGCCTCGCCCGCGAACAGCAGCACGTGCCCCCGCTCGCGCGATTCGGCGATGCGGCGCTCGGCGAGTGCGAGGAGGTCGGCCCGGCCGACGAGCACTGGGCAGACCCGAGTCGGCCCACTCATCGGGAGCGACTCGTCTCGGGCGGCATGCGGCCAGTGTACGGATCGGCCGACCTCGCTCGTAGGGCGCCGACACATGATCGGTCGGATGGCCGATGCCTCGCGAGGTGCCCGACGGCATCGTGGGGTGCACGCAGTCAATCGAGATGAGAGCAAGGGAGCGTGCGATGGCACAGTTCATGGACGTGCACGAGGGCTTCGTCGGAGTGACGAAGGAGCAGCTGTCGGCGGCGCACGATGCCGACCTCGCGATCGAGGCGGAGGAGGGCGTGCACTTCGAGCACGCCTGGATCGACGCCGAGACCGGCAAGGTGTGGTGCCTGTCGACCGGGCCGTCGAAGGAGGCCGTGATGCGCGTGCACGAGCGCGCCGGCCACCCGACGGCGGAGGTCTACGAGCTCACCGCCGAGGTCTAGCCGACCCGGTGGCACACCGAGTCGTCATGAACTGCCGCTTCCGTCGACGGATAGCGGCAGTTCATGACGACTCGCGAAACCGAGCGGGCGGAACGGGACCCGAACCCGTTCCGTCCGTTCGCACGCGACGGGCGCGGGCCAGGAGGCGCCGCGCGATCAGAACACGTCGGGGCTGGGGGTCGACGCCTGGCGGATCGACACGTCGGCGTGCCGGTCGAACCGGTAGCCGACACCGCGCACCGTGCGCACGATGTCCTCGTAGTGGGCGAGCTTCGAACGAAGGCGACGCACGTGCACGTCGATCGTGCGCTCGTTCGGCGCGTCGTCGGCGTCGCCCCACAGGCCGTCGATGATCTCGTGGCGGTCGATGGTGCGGCCCTCGCGGAGCACGAGGTACTGCAGCAGCTCGAACTCCTTGTAGGTGAGCCCGGCCGGCTCGCCGTCGAGCAGCACGCGCTTGCGCGAGATGTCGATGATCACGCCGTCGGGGTGGCGGTCGGCGTCGGGCTCGTCGCCGCGCTGCTGGGCGAGCGCGGCCGGCTCCTGCAGGGCGAGGCGCACGACGTCGACGTCGCGGCCGCCGGCGCCCTCGGGCGCGAGTGCGACGGCGGCGTAGGTCTCGGCCGACGGGGAGAGCTGGGCGGTGAGCCGCCGCAGCTCGGCGACGAGCTCGCTGAGGCTGGTGCCGTCGGCGGCGGCCTTGGCCTCGTCGATGCCGACGTAGAACACGAAGCCGCGGGCCTCGGATCCCTCGGGCACGGCGCGGAGGCGCGGGGCGGCCGTGGCGGGTGCAGCGGCGGCGGCGGAAGCGGCCTCGCGGCGGTCGGCGAGTGCGACGGCGGGGCGAACGGCGACGGGAGCGGCGGGCGAGGAGAGCTGGGCGAGAGACATGATCGATCCTTCGGTGATGATGCGGGGCGACCCGGCGCGTGAGGGGCGCTGGAGCGGGTCGGTGTTGCGCGGGCCCCTGGAGCGGGGCGGGGCGGACGTGCCGGTCGGGCGTGTCCGGGAGCAGGCGTCAGCCGGGATCTCGGCGGTGGCTGCGTGCTCGGCGTGGACGAGTGGTCAGCGGCACATTCGACAGCACATGCGCGCGCGGCCGGGCATCATCATGCCGGCATGCCCGATCGCCTCGAAGGAGGTCAGGGTGCGCGTCGTGTCGGTCATGCGGGCAAGTAAAGCGGCAGCGGGGGAGTGTGTCAATTCATGACGCCCGGTCTGCGGGTGCGGGGGCGCAGCGGATGCGGCGGGCGACGCCCATCGTCGGCGGACTGCTCGCCCCGGGGCATCCGATTGCAGAAAGTGCGACGAACCAGAGATTCGGAAAAGTTTCCGCGACCCTATCGCCGGATGCGCCGAAATGGCCGAAGAACCTTCGTGGAGGTGTGCGTCCGGCGCAGGGTGTGCGACGCCGCGCACGGCCGGAACGCGTGCGGTCAGACCGTGCCGTACAGCCGGTCGCCCGCGTCGCCGAGGCCCGGCACGATGAAGCCGTGCTCGTTGAGGTGGTCGTCGACCGCGCCGAGCACCACGGTCACCTCGCGGCCGGCCATCGCCTGCTCGACGGCCTGCAGGCCCTCGGGTGCGGCCAGGATGCACACCGCCGTGACGTCCTGCGCGCCACGCGCGAGCAGGTAGTCGATCGCGGCGATGAGCGACCCGCCGGTCGCGAGCATCGGGTCGAGCACGAAGCACTGCCGGTCGGAGAGGTCGTCGGGCAGCCGCTCGGCATAGGTGGTCGGCTCGAGCGTCTCCTCGTTGCGCGCCATGCCGAGGAACCCGACCTCGGCGCTCGGCAGCAGCGTCGTCATGCCCTCGAGCATGCCGAGTCCCGCGCGCAGGATCGGCACGATGATCGGCTTCGGGTCGGCGATGCGCACGCCCGTCGTCGGCGACACCGGCGTGACGATGTCGACCGGCTCGACCCGCACGTTGCGGGTGCCCTCGTACGCGAGCAGCGTCATCAGCTCGGAGACCAGCGAGCGGAACACCGGCGACGGCGTGTCCTGGTCGCGGAGCACCGTGAGCTTGTGCGTGATGAGCGGGTGGTCGGCGACGTGGACTCGCATGGTCGCCAGTCTAGGCCGCCGCGGCCCGGCGGCGCACGGCGCGGATAGGCTCGGAACCGGGCCGACGACCGGCCGCCGGGACGGCCGGGACGAGGGGAGCGGATGCCGCACGACGCGCGCCACGACGAGTGGATGCGCCTCGCCCTCGACGAGGCCGCCGCCGCCCCCGCCACGAGCGGCGACGTGCCCGTCGGCGCGATCGTGGTCGACGGCGACGGCCGGGTGATCGCCGCCGCCCGAAACGAGCGCGAGGCGACCGGGGACCCCACCGCGCACGCCGAGGTGCTCGCGCTGCGCCGGGCCGCCCGGGCGACGGGCGATCGGCACCTTACGGGCGCCACGCTCGTCGTGACCCTCGAGCCCTGCGTCATGTGCGCGGGCGCCATCGTGGCCGCGCGCGTGCCGACCGTCGTGTTCGGCGCCTGGGATGAGAAGGCGGGCGCCGCGGGCTCCCTCTACGACGTGCTGCGCGACCGCCGCCTCAACCACCGCGTCGAGGTGTTCGCGGGCGTGCTCGAGGACGAGTCGGGCCGCATGCTCCGAGCCTTCTTCGAGGACCCCGCTCGCCGCCCCGAGCGCTGACCCCGCCGGCGCGGGCGCCGGGTCAGGCGGCCGAGGGACGCGCGCGGGCCTCGATCCGGTCGAGGTACTCCTCGAGCAGGGCGGCGGATGCCAGTTGCATCCGCTCGCCGTACTCGGCACGTTCGGCGCGCAGCTGCGCGACGCTGAGCCCGTACTCGGGCAGCTCGTCGCCCCAGAGCGCGATCCAGTCCTCGTGGATCTGCTCGGTCACCTCGGGGTGGAACTGCACCGCGAGCAGCCAGTCGCCGATGCCGAACGCCTGGTTCGGGTACTGCGCCGAGGCGGCGAGCCGCGTCACGCCCTCGGGCAGGTCGAACGTGTCGCCGTGCCACTGCACGACCGGCACGCCGGCCACGTGCCGCACCGGGGAGCGCGCGCCCGCCGGGGTCGGAGCGACCTCGAGCCAGCCGACCTCCTTCGACGGGCCGCGGTACACCCGGGCGCCCATCGCCTGGGCGACGAGCTGCGCGCCGAGGCAGACGCCGAGCACGGGCGCCTCGGCGGCGATGCGGGCCTGCAGCAGCGTCACCTCGTCGGCGAGGTACGGGTAGGCGTCGAGCGCGTACGCCGACTCGTCGCCGCCGAGCACGAGCACGAGGTCGTGCGCGAGCGGATCGACGCCCGCCACCGCGCCGGTGGGCGCGTCCGCGAACACGATGCGGTAGCCGCGGCGCTCGAGCACCGGGCCGAGGTTGCCGAGCCCGATCGCGGTGTCGTGGCGCACGACGAGCACCGTGCGCATGGCGCTCAGTCCAGGCCCTTGATGACGATCACGTCGGTCGCCGGCAGCGCCGCCGGGTCGATCCAGACGTCGGGCTCGAAGTAGATGATCCGCGCGACCGGCACCGCCTCGCGCACCCGCTTCTCGATCGCGTTCGTCGCCGCGGCGACCTCGAGCAGCCGCTGGTCGGCGCGGAACGCGATCTTCGCGGCGACCATGAGCTCGTCGGGCCCGAGGTACAGCGTCTTCATGTGGATGATGCGCTCGACCTCGTCGCCCGCGAGCACCGCCGCCTCGATCGCCTCGAGGTCGGAGGGGTTCGCGCCCTCGCCCACGAGCAGGCTCTTCGTCTCGATGCCGAGCACGATCGCCACGACGATGAGCAGGGTGCCGATGGCGAGGGTGCCGATCGCGTCCCACACGCCGTTGCCGGTGATGACGGTGAGCCCGACGCCGATGAACGCGAGGACGAGGCCGATCAGCGCCGCGACGTCCTCGAGCAGCACGACCGGCAGCTCGGGCGCCTTCGCCCGGCGCACGAACTGGAACCACGACCGGTTGCCGCGCACCTTGTTCGACTCGAGGATCGCGGTGCGCAGCGAGAAGCCCTCGAGCACCATCGCGATGACGAGCACGAGCAGCGGCAGCCACCACACCTCGAGCGGGTGCGGGTCGGCGAGCTTCTCGATGCCCTCGTAGATCGAGAACACGCCGCCGACCGAGAACAGGATGATCGCGACGACGAAGGCGTACACGTACCGCTCGCGGCCGTAGCCGAACGGATGCTCCTGGTCGGCCTTGCGCCGGGCCTGCCGGCCGCCCCAGATGAGCAGCAGCTGGTTGCCCGAGTCGGCGAGGGAGTGCACGCCCTCCGCGAGCATCGACGACGAGCCGGAGACGGCCCACGCGATGAACTTCGTGATCGCGATGCCCAGGTTCGCGAGGAAGGCCGCGATGATGGCTCGGGTGCCGCCGGACGTGCTCATGCGCCAATCCTAGGATGGAGCGGTGACCACCTCCGTCGTTCTGCCCACAATCGCATTCCTGGGCGCCGGGTCCATGGCGCGCGCCGTGCTCGCCGGCCTGCTCCAGCCCGGCGTCGAGGTCGAAGGAGGCGTCCGCGCGACCAACCGCAGCGCGGTCCGCGCGGCCGAGCTCGACGTGCACGAGACGGTCACGGCGTACTCGACCGAGACGGATGCCGGTGCCAATCGCGCGGCCGTCGCCGGCGCCCGCATCGTGGTGGTCGCCGTCAAGCCCGGCATGGTGCCCGACCTGCTCGACGAGATCGCCGACGCGCTCGAGCCCGGCGCGCTCGTCGTGAGCGTCGCCGCGGGCGTCACGGCCCGGACGTTCGAGCGGCACCTGCCCGAGCACGTGCACGTGATCCGCTCGATGCCGAACACGCCGGCGGTCGTCGGCCGCGCCGTGACCGGCGTCTCGGCGGGCACGCGCTCGACCGACGACGACCTCGCGCTCGCGGTCGCCCTCTTCGAGACAGTCGGCGAGGTGCTCGTCGTGCCCGAGTCGCAGCTCGACGCGCTGTCGACCATCTCGGGTTCCGGCCCGGCGTACGTGTTCCACCTGATCGAGCAGCTCACGGCGACCGCCGTCGCGAAGGGCTTCACGCCCGAGCAGGCCGCGCTGATGGTCGAGGGCACGTTCCGCGGTGCGAGCGAGCTGCTCGCGGCATCCGACGACCCGCCCGCCGAGCTGCGCCGGCGCGTCACCAGCCCGAACGGCACGACCGAGCGTGCGATCGCCGTGCTCGAGGCATCCGACCTGCAGGCAGTGTTCGACCGTGCCACCGACGCGGCACTCGCCCGCGCCCGCGAACTCGCCGCCGGGGCCTGAGCCGGCCGCACCGACCCGCTGCGAGGCCGACGGGCGCCCTACTCGAGCGCCGCGAACTTCTCGATGTCGCCCTCGGTGCCAGACACGATGATGAGGTCGTGGTTCGACACCACGGTCTGCTCGGTCGCGTAGGTGAACGGCTTGCCGGGGCTCTTCACGCCGACGACGGTGACGTTGTGCTTCGTGCGCACGCCCGACTCGGTGAGGTTCTTGCCGCGGATCGGCCGGGGCGGGTACATCTTCACGAGCGCGAAGTCGTCGTCGAACTCGATGAAGTCGAGCATGCGGCCGCTGACCAGGTGCGCGGTGCGCTCGCCGGCCTCGGCCTCGGGGTAGATCACGTGGTTCGCGCCGATGCGCTCGAGGATCTTGCCGTGCGACTGGCTGATCGCCTTCGCCCAGATCTGCGGGATCTTGAGGTCGACGAGGTTGGCGGTGATGAGCACGGATGCCTCGACCGACGAGCCCACCGCGCAGACGGCGATCGAGAAGTCCTGCGCGCCGATCTGGCGCAGCGCGTCGATCGACTTCGCGTCGGCGACGACCGCGTGCGTGACGCGCTCCGACCACTTCTGCACGAGCGACTCGCTCGCGTCGATGGCGAGCACCTCGCGGCCGAGGCGGTCGAGCTGCCCGGCCGTCGCGGCGCCGAACCGCCCGAGTCCGATGACGAGCACCGGCGCGTCGTGTCTGATGCGGTCAACCAACGATGGGCCTCTCTTCCGGCCGCTTGAACAACTGCCTCCGCTGGCTCGCGGCGAGGGCTGCGGCCAGCGTCACTGTACCAACGCGACCGGCCCACATCGTGGCGGACAGGATGTACTTCACCGAATCGGGCGACCGCGCGGGCAGGTCGGTGCTCAGCCCGCAGGTCGCGAACGCCGAGATCGTGTCGAAGAGCACGACGTCGAGGGGTTCCTTCGTGATGTGCAGGATCGCGATGGCCGCGGTCGCGACGATGGTCGCGCCCCACAGCACGACGCTGACCGACAGTCGCAGCACGTCGTTCGGGATGCGGCGCTCGAAGACGTTCATCGACTGGTCGCCGCGGGCCTCGGCGAACGCGGCGAGGAACAGCACGGCGAGCGTGGTCACCTTGATGCCGCCCGCGGTCGAGGCCGAGCCGCCGCCGACGAACATGAGCATGTCCATGCCGAGCAGCGTCGATCCGTTCATCTGCGACACGTCGACCGTCGAGAACCCGCCCGACCTGGTCATCATCGACAGGAACGTCGCGGTGATGGGGCGGAACCAGGGTTCCTGCCCGCCGAGCGTCGGCTGGTGGTTCCACTCGAGCACCGCGATGAACACCGCGCCGACGACCAGCAGGCCCAGGGTCGCGACGAGCGTGAGCTTGACGTGCACCGAGAGGCGGGCGCGGACGCGCACCTTGCGGGCCAGCGCGAAGATCACCGGGAACCCGACGCTGCCGAGGAACACGCCGAAGCCGATGACGGTGAGCATCCACACGTCCTCGGCGAACGGCGCCATGCCCTCGACGGTGGGCACGAACCCGGTGTTGGTGAAGGCGGATGCCGCGAAGTAGAAGCCCTTCCAGATCGCCGGCCAGGGCTCCCAGCCGAGGATCAGCAGGTGCGGCACGATCAGCACGGTCAGCACGAGCTCGATCGCGAGCACGCTCACCGCGACCGTCGTGAGCAGGCCGCCGATCTCGCCGAGGCGCACCGCCTGGCTCTCGGCGATCGGCCCGGCATGCGTGCGCATCGGGTTCGTGTCGCTGGCCGCGATGAGCTTCTGCCGGAGGCCCAGGCGCCGCGAGACGACGAGGCCGAGGATCGACGCGAGCGTCAGCACGCCGATGCCGCCGACCTGCAGGCCGATGAGGATGGCCACGTTGCCGAACGTCGACCAGTGCGTGGCCATGTCGACCGTGACGAGCCCGGTCACGCAGATGGCGCTCACCGCCGTGAACAGCGCGTCCGCCAGCGGAGTGGCCGAACGGTCGGCCGCCGAGATCGGCAGGGCCAGCACCGCGGTCAGGATGAGGATGAGGCCCGTGAAGATGAGGATCGCGAATCGTGCGGGCGAGCTCTCCGCGAGGCTCGAGGCGAATCCGCGCACGCGACCGGCACGCGTCCTGCGCTCGCCGACCTCCGTGCGCATCATGTCCCTCCGCGTATCCGCGTCGAGACCGCATCCCCCGGCGGTCTCACCGGTGAGTCATGGTACTCCTCAACGGGAATGACTAGCCTTGACCCATGGCGGACATCTTCGACGTGGTGGCGGATTCGACCAGGCGCGAGATTCTCGGCGTGCTCCGCGAACGAGCGGAGGTCGCCGGCGACGGCGTCGGCGAGCTGAGCGTCTCCGACATCGTCGCGGCGCTGGGGCTCAGCCAGCCGACGGTCTCGAAGCACCTGAAGGTGCTGCGGGAGGCGGGCCTCGCGCAGGTGCGCGAGGAGGGCCAGCACCGCTACTACCATCTGGTCGCCGAGCCGCTCGAGCACATCGAGGACTGGCTGTACCCGTTCCTCGCGGGTTCCGACGCCCAGCGGGTCACCGAGCTCGCGCTGCAGACGCTCAAGGACGAGCAGCGCGCGTTCGCCGAGAAGCTCGGCAAGGCGTATGCCGAGACCGCGCACCAGGTGCGCTCGACCACGCAGCGGGCGAGCACCGCGGTCAAGGGCGCGACCCAGAAGCTCAAGCCCTGACGTGCGGGCGCGAACTGACGGAGGCGATCGGCGATGGCGGGTGACCTGTCCGACGTGCGGTTCCTGACCGTGGCGGAGGTCGCGGCGCTCATGCGGGTGTCGAAGATGACCGTATACCGGCTGGTGCATGCGGGGGAGCTGCCCGCGATCCGCTTCGGCCGCTCGTTCCGCGTGCCCGAGTCGGCGGTCGCCGACGTGGTGCGCGGCGGCGTCGCCGACACTGCCTGAGCGGCGCGATCAGCGGAATCCGCTACACTACCCCGAGGCAATTCGCCTTCAGGCCGCGGCACGCCCGTTGCGGCATGCCCGGCCGGCCCCGAGACGTTCTGTGAGGTATTCCGTGGGTTCTGTGATCAAGAAGCGTCGCAAGCGCATGGCGAAGAAGAAGCACCGCAAGCTCCTTCGCAAGACGCGCCACCAGCGCCGCAACAAGAAGTAGTCGCACGCGACTGCTGCACTCGAGCCCCGAGCCGGAAGGCCCGGGGCTTCGTGCTGTCCGGGAGACGACCCGGACGCGACCTAGAGTGGACGACATGACGACCGACGCGCCCGGCACGGGCATCCGCATCACCCTGCTGGGCAAGCCCGGCTGCCACCTCTGCGACGATGCGCGCGACGTGGTGCAGGCGGTGCGCGACGAGGTCGCGGCGCTGCCCGACGGTCCGGAGGTGGCCTACGAGGAGGCGTCGATCCTCGACGACGAGCGGATGCGGGAGCAGTACGCCGAGCTCATCCCGGTGCTGCTCATCGACGGCGTCGAGCACGCACACTGGCGGGTCGACCCCGTGCGCCTGAAGGCCGCGCTGCTCGAGCGCGCCTGACCGCGGCCCCGCGAGGGCGGCCCTGAGACGAACGTCCCGCAGACGACGACGGGGGCGGTGCCGATACCGGCACCGCCCCCGTACGTTCGATCAGGCGATCAGGCCACGTTGTTCGTCTCGGGCTTGAGGGCCTTCTCCTTGAGGAGCGCGAACTCGGCGTCCGAGATGGTGCCGGCCTCGTGCAGCGCCTTGGCCTTGGCGATCTCGTCGGCCGGGCTGGTCGGCGTGGCGACCTGGCGGATGTAGCTCTCCTGCGCGTCCTGCGCCGCCGCGATCTGCGCGGCCTGGCGCTTGGCCATGCTCGGCCCGCGCGCGATCAGGTACACGAGCGCGGTCAGCAGCGGCACGAAGATCAGGAAGATGATCCACAGCGCCTTCCACCAGCCGTTGAGCTCGTGGTCGCGGAACAGGTCGACCAGGATGGTGAACAGCACCATCAGGTACGCGATCCAGATGAAGATCACGAACGACACCCAGATGATGTCCCAGAACGATTCCCAGAAGCTCATTACGAACCTTTCACGGAGTATGCGTCGGGGGTGGGGTCCCCGCCCAGACCCGACCGTAGCGCGGTTTCCGCCGCCGCGTCTAGGTTCTCGGGGTGGTGTCGCCCGATGGGCGCTCCGGTGGTTCCTGCCCATGCTGGTGCGGATCGGCCGGGGGAGCGGCCGCGGCCTGCTGCTCGCGGAACCGCCGGGCGAAGTACCCGGCGATCGGCACGTCCGTCGACGAGTGGGCGACGATCGAGATCACGATCGCGACGACGATGATGTGGAACATCTCGTCGGCTTCGGGCGCGCCCGACTGCAGCACGAGGATGCCGTAGAGCACCGAGGCGAATCCCTTGGGCCCGAACCACGCGGCGGTGAGGCGTTCCTGCCACGGCATGCCGCTGCCGATGAGCGAGATCTCGACCGCGACCGGCCGGGCGACGATGAGCAGGAGGATCGCGAACACGTACCCGCCGAGCGGCACCTCGGCGAGGAACATCGGCGAGATGAGCGCGCCGAACATGAGCACCGCGAGCAGCTTGATCAGCTCGGAGAACTGCTCGCCGAACTCGCGGTACGCCTCGCGCATCTCGGGGGCGACGCTGGCGATGGTGATGCCGGCCGCGAACGCGGCGAGGTAGAGGTTCGCGTGGGTGAGCTCGCAGATGCCGAGCACGAGCAGGCCGACGGCGACGGGGGTGAGCGAGGCGTACAGCGGGGTGCGCGAGAACATCTTCCGGCGCACGAGCCAGCTGACGATGAGCGGCACCGCGACGCCGATGAGGATGCCGAAGCCGAGCTCCTCGACGAGCTCGAGCGGTTCGGCGTCGGGCCCGCCGACGGCGGCGATGAGGAACAGCACGACCGGCAGCGCGAGCCCGTCGTTGAGGCCCGACTCGACGCCGAGGAGGTGCCGCACGCGGTACGGGATCTCGCCGCGGCCGACGATCGCCGACGCGAAGACGGGGTCGGTGGGTGCGAGCACCGCGGCGACGAGCAGCGCCTGCGTCCAGTCGAGGCCGACCAGCCAGACGCCCAGCAGTGCCGAGATCACGAAGGTCAGGGGCATCCCGAGCAGCAGTGCCCGACCGGGCAGCTTCCAGGCCTCGCGCAGCTCGCGGATGCCGACCTGCTGGCCGTCGGTGAACAGCACCACGAACAGCGCGAGCGACGAGATGATCTCGACCGTGGGGTCGTCGGCGCCGAAGTGCACGAAGCCGGCCATGCCGTCGCCGACGAGGAACCCGGCGACTAGGAAGAGCACCGTGGTCGAGAGCACCGTGCGGTGGGCGAACCCCGAGATGAGGATCGCGATCAGCAGGACGACGGCGAAGACGAGGAGGAGCTCCACCTGCCTACTCCTCCTCGACCCGCATCTCGGGCAGGCGGGCGACGAGCAGCCAGCCGGGGAGGATCAGCACGCAGAGCATCGGCAGCAGCGCGATGTCGCCGACGACCACGATCGCGATGAACAGCGACAGCCAGCCGTCGCGCACCACCACGAGGCAGACGCCGAGCACCGCCGCGGCCATCGCGACCGGCAGCGGGATGGCCGGCACGACCGCGACCGCGAGGATGCCGATCGCGCCGCCGATGAAGATGGTCGGGAAGATGCGTCCGCCGCGGAACCCGGCCGCCGCCGCGATGAGCAGCGCGACGATCTTGACCCCGACGATTCCGGCGAGCTGCCAGGCGTCGTAGTCGGCGGCGTCCTTCGTCAGCTCCTGCAGCTCGTCGAGTCCCTTGAACAGGGTGATCGGGCCGCCGATCGCCCCGAGGAGGCCGAGGATCAGCCCGCCGATCGTGAGCGGGATGATCGGGTTGCGCATCGCGTGGAACACGCGATGGAGCGGGCGCATGCCGTAGACGAGCGCGAGTCCGGCCGCGATCGCCACGAGCAGCACGAGGACGCCCCACAGGAAGTCGATCGCCGCGGGCGCATCGTAGGTCGGCGAGCCGGCGGAGAGGCTGTACGAGCCGAGGAAGTGCATCGTGATCGAGCCGGCGGCCGCGGCGGTCAGCGGCGGGAACATGCGGTCCCACAGCGGGCGCTTCGACGGCACCGCGATCGCGACGCTCGTCACCAGCAGTGCGGCGCCGACGGGGGAGCCGAACAGCGCGCCGACCGTGCCGGCGACGACGATGACGGTGAGCGGCCCGATCGGCAGCTGCGGGAGGAATCGCCTGCCGACCCACGCCGCGAGCGCGACGTTGATCGCGAGCGTCGGGCCCTCCGGGCCGAGGCTCACGCCCATCGACAGCGTGATGATCGCCGCGAGCGCCACTCCCGGCACGGCGGCCATCGCCATGGGGGAGGGGAAGAGCGACTCGGTCGCCGGATCCTCGCCGCCGTGGCCCGGCATGAACCGCACGATCAGGCCGGTCAGGAGCCCCGCGAGCGTGAGCACGCCGATGATCCACAGCGGTGCGTCGCCCGAGACGCCCGCCCAGCCCGGCACGACGTCCCAGAGGAACTCGTCGACCCACTCCGAGACGAGGTCGAGGCCCGCCAGCACGAGCGCGGAGCCGATGCCGATGACGATCGACGGGATCGCGAGCTTCAGCAGCAGCTTCGGGTCGGACCTCCCGGAGCCGTCCGGCGTCTCGGAGGCATCCGCCGCCTGCTGTTCGCGCTGCGCCGGTTGCTCGCCCTGCGCCTCGGGCTCGTTCTGTTCCTCGGCGGCTTGCTCCTCGGCCATGCGCCCTCCCGCAGGTTCGCTCCCGCGGGCAGCCTAGCGGCTACGGCAGCAGGCGCGTGGGGCCGCGGAACAGGTACGTCACCTCACGGATCGACGCCTCGTGCAGCATGAGCATCAGCACGCGCGCGAGGCCCATGCCGAAGCCGCCGTGCGACGGCGCGCCGTAGCGGAAGAAGTCGAGGTAGAACTCGAGCTCCTCGGGCTCGAGGCCCTTCTCCTTCGCCTGCGCGACGAGTACGTCGACGCGGTGCTCGCGCTGCGCGCCGGTCGAGATCTCGACGCCGTTGAACAGCAGGTCGTAGCTGTTGGTGAGCGACGGGTCGCCCTCGTGGCGCATGTGGTAGAACGGCCGGATGTTCGAGGCGTAGTCGGTGAGGAACACGAACTCGTGGCCGAACTCCTCGCGCACGTACGCCGCGATCTGGCGCTCGCCCTCGGGGTCCATGTCCTCGTCCTCGCGGGGCACGACGTAGCCGCGCTCGGCGACGATCTCCTTGGCGCGCGCGAGCGGGATGCGCGGGAACGGCGTGGGCGGCACGGTGACCTCGACGCCGAACAGCTCCTCGATCTCGGCGCCGTGGCGCTCCTTGACCGCGGTGAAACCGGCGACGAGGAGCTCCTCGTGCATGGCCATGACGTCCTCGTGCGAGTCGATCCAGCTCATCTCGGCGTCGACCGACGTGAACTCGGTCGCGTGCCGCGAGGTGAACGACGGGTCGGCGCGGAACGCGGGGCCGACCTCGAACACCTTGCCGAAGCCGGCGACCTGGGCCATCTGCTTGAAGAACTGCGGGCTCTGCGCGAGGTACGCCTTGCCCTCGAAGTACTCGATCTCGAACAGCTCGGCGCGTGACTCGGAGGCCGACGCCATGAGCTTCGGGGTCTGGATCTCGACGAACCCGCGCTCGACCCAGTAGGTGCGCCAGGCGTGCAGCAGCGTGGTCTGCACCTTGAAGATGAGGGCCTGCTTCGGGTTGCGCAGGTCGAGGAAGCGCCAGTCGAGGCGCTTGTCGAGGCTCGAGTCGGCCGCGATGGGGGTCTCGGGCAGCGCCTCGGTGACGACCTCGAGCGTGCCGATCTTCACCTCGAGCCCGCCGAGCTTCACGCGCTCGTCGTGCTTCAGGTCGCCGGTCACGGTGATGAACGAGCCGTGGGCGAGTGCCGAGATCTGCTCGGTGACGGCGAGGCGAGCGGATGCCTCGGGGCCGGCGTCCTCCGCGAGCTCGCGCACGGCGGGGTTCACGAGCTGCACCGCGCCCGACTCGTCGCGCAGGATGACGAACTGCACCTTCTTCTGGTCGCGGACGGTCTCGACCCATCCGGAGACGGTGACGGGGCCGTCCTCGAGGGCGGCGAGGTTCGTGACGAGGGTGCGTGTGCTCACGGCCGACCATCCTACCCGCGCGCGCCTGTGCGCGATTCCCGTGCGCCCGGGCACGTGCCGGTCGACCGGGCACGCCGTATCCGACGTGCCAGACCTCCGGGCACGTGCCGGGCCGACCCATCCGCTCTCGGCGTTCTCATGGGAACGCGCTGCCTAGACTGGATGCCGTGCCGGCCGACCAGATCCATCTCGTGCGCCACGGCGAGGTCTTCAACCCGCAGGGCGTGCTCTACGGCCGCCTCCCCGGGTACGGGCTCTCCTCGCTCGGCCGCCAGATGGCGCAGGCCGCGGCCGACGACCTCGCCGCGCGCGACCGCACGATCACGACCCTGTACGCCTCGCCGCTGCAGCGCACCCAGCAGTCGGCCGAGCCGATCTCGGCGGCGTTCGACCTGGAGCCCGTGCTCGAAGAGCGCGTGATCGAGCCGACCAACCGCTTCGAGGGCAAACGCATGACCGGCTCGGGCGGCGCCCTGCGCGACCTGCGCAACTGGCCGCTGCTCGTGAACCCGTGGGAGCCGAGCTGGGGCGAGCCGTTCGGTTCGATCGCCGATCGGATGCTGGCTGCGATGACGGATGCCGCCGAGGCGACCGATTCCGGCGACATCGTGTTCGTCTCCCACCAGCTGCCGATCTGGATGGTGCACCGCCGCGTGGCGGGCAAGCGCCTCTCGCACGACCCGCGCCGCCGGCGCTGCGCCCTGTCGAGCATCACGACGTTCGAGCGTCGCGGCGGCCGCTTCGTCGAGGTCGGCTACCGCGACCCGGCGGCGCCGCTCGCGGTCGCCGCGACCGACGTGGGGGCGGTGTGATGCGCCGTCTCGCCGCCGTGGCGCTGGCCGCGGCATCCGTCGTCGTGCTCGCCGGTTGCGGCTCCGACCCGCTGGCCGACCAGTACCGCGACGGCAGCGGCAAGAACTACATCGCCGGCGACGGCACCATCACCGAGATCGCGCCGGCCGACCGCGGCGAGCCGATCGCGTTCGCGGGGGAGTCGATCGAGGGCGAGCCGGTCTCGTCGGACGACTACGCGGGCGAGGTGCTGATCGTCAACTTCTGGTACGCCGGCTGCGCGCCGTGCCGCGCCGAGGCGCCCGACCTGCAGGCCGTGAGCGAGGAGTTCGCCGGCCGCGGCGCGGGCGTGCTCGGCGTGAACGTGCGCGACCAGGCGCCGACGGCGGCGAGCTTCGAGGCCGACTACGGCATCACCTACCCGTCGATCGTCGACACGAACGACGGCTCGGTGCAGCTCGCCTTCGCGGGCGACGTGCCGCCGAACGCGGTGCCCACCACGCTCGTGCTCGACGCCGAGGGGCGCGTCGCCGCCCGCATCCTCGGCCAGCTCAACCGGTCGAACCTGCAGACCATCGTCGGCGACGTGCTCGACGAGGGCGCCTGACGTGGGCGGCATCGGCGAGGTCGTGCTGAACGGCCAGCTGCTGGTCGCGATCCCGATCGCCGTCGCCGCGGGCCTCGTCTCGTTCCTCTCCCCGTGCGTGCTGCCGCTCGTGCCCGGGTACCTCGGCTACGTCGGCGGCTTCGCCGATGCGTCGGCGGATGCCTCGACCGAGCGCGCGAACCGGCGGCGCCTGGTGCTCGGCGTGCTGCTGTTCATCGCCGGGTTCACGCTCGTGTTCCTGCTCTTCAACGCCGTCGCGGGCGCGTTCGGGGTGTGGCTCAAGGTCTGGTCCGACGTGATCATCCGGGTCGCGGGCGTGCTGCTCATCGCGATGGGCCTCGTCTTCATCGGCCAGTTCACGTTCCTCCAGCGCACGTTGCGCCCGTCGTGGAGGCCCGCGACCGGACTCGCCGGCGCACCGCTGCTCGGCATCGTGTTCGGCCTCGGCTGGACCCCGTGCATCGGCCCGACGCTCGCGGTCGTGCTCACGCTCAGCGCCGACTCGGCGTCGGTCGGCCGCGGCGCGCTGCTCGGCCTCGCGTACTGCATCGGCCTCGGCATCCCGTTCCTGCTCGTCGCGCTCGGCTTCGGCTGGGTGACCGGGTCGCTCGCGTTCCTGCGCCGCCACATCCGCGTCGTCAACATCATCGGCGGGGCGCTGCTCATCGTGATCGGCCTGCTCATGGTCACGGGCATCTGGAACGCGTGGATGTACGACCTCCAGGCGGTGATCACGAGCTATGACCTCCCCATCTGACGGCGACGGCCGCACCGGTGCACCCGCCACGAGCGACGCCCCCGACGTGGCCCGCCCGAGCGACCACGTCGACCAGCCCGCGCCCCGCCCCGGGGCATCCGTCACCCAACCCCGCCTGGGGCCCGTCGGCTGGCTGCGCTTCGCCTGGCGCCAGCTCACGAGCATGCGCACCGCACTGCTGCTGCTCCTGCTGCTCGCGATCGCCGCGGTGCCCGGCTCGCTCGTGCCGCAGCGCTCGAGCGACCCGAACGGCGTCACGCAGTACTTCGTCGACAACCCCGACCTCGCACCCGTGCTCGACACGTTCCAGATGTTCGACGTCTACTCGTCGGTCTGGTTCTCGGCGATCTACCTGCTGCTGTTCACGTCGCTCATCGGCTGCGTCATCCCGCGCACCAAGCACCACCTCGACGCGCTGCGCGCGCGCCCGCCGAAGACGCCGGCGCGACTGTCGCGACTGGCCGGGTTCACCGAGCGGCGGGCGCCCGGCACCGCGGCCGCGGCGGTCGACGAGGCCGAGCGGATGCTCCGCCAGTCCGGCTACCGCGTCGAGCGGTACGACGTCGGCGACGTGGCATCCGTCTCCGCCGAGCGCGGGTACCTGCGCGAGACGGGCAACCTGGTCTTCCACTCGGCCCTGGTCGGCATCCTCGTCACCGTCGCGGTCGGCGGCGGGTACGGCTTCGCCGGGCAGCGGGTGGTCGTCGAGGGGCAGTCGTTCGTGAACACGCTCGCCTCGTACGACTCGTTCAACCCCGGACGATTCTTCGACGACGGCACGCTCGATCCGTACCGGCTCGGCCTCGACGACCTCGCCGTCGTGTACGAGACCGAGAACGTCGACGCGCTCGGCCAGCCGGTCGACTTCACGGCTTCGGTCACGGTGCAGGCCCGCGCCGGCGAGCCGGAGCCGGGCGAGGTCAAGGTGAACGCCCCGCTGCGCGCGCACGGCACCGACATCTTCCTGCTCGGCAACGGCTACGCCCCGACCATCACGGTGCGCGACGCCGACGGCGAGGTCGTCTTCACCGACGCCGTGCCGTTCCTGCCGCAGGACGCGAACCTCACCTCGCTCGGGGTCGTCAAGGTGCCCGACGGGCTCGACGAGCAGCTCGGCATGATCGCGTTCTTCTACCCGACGCAGGACGTGCTGACGACCGGCGCGTACACGTCGACCTACCCCGACCTCTTCTTCCCGGTGCTCACGCTCAACGTGTACTCGGGCGACCTCGGCATCGACGACGGCGTGCCGACCTCGGTGTACGCGCTCGACACCGACGACATGACCCAGCTCACGGGCGGCGACACGGGCGTCGACTCGATCGAGCTCGCGCCGGGCGAGTCGGCCGAGCTGCCGAACGGCCTCGGCACGGTCGAGTTCGTCGACGCCTCGCCCGCCGGCACCGCCGAGGGCGACACCTCGCAGAGCGTGCTGCGCTTCGCCTCGTTCGACATCCACCACGACCCGACCCAGGGCTGGGTGCTCGTGTTCGCGCTGCTCGCGCTCGGCGGGCTCATGACGTCGCTGTTCATCCCGCGCCGCCGGGTCTGGGTGAAGGCGACGGATGCCACTGAGCCACGCGGCGCCGACGGGGACGCGAGTACTGGCACCGTGCGTCTCGAGTACGCCGGCCTCGCCCGCGGCGACGACCCCGGCCTCGCCGACGCGGTCGCCGAGCTGGCCGACCGACACTCCGGCGCCCTCGGCGGCGGGTCCGCGCAGGACTCCGACAGCGTGCGCGCAGGCGCGCGGACGTAAGGTGGTTGCCGTGACGCTCGACCAGTACTCCGTGCTCGCCCTCTACTCGGCGATGGCCGTGTACGCGCTCGCGTTCATCGCGTACGCGCTCGACCTCGCTCGGCGTTCGGCCGCGGCCGGGGCGACGGCCGCCGACGTGTCGACGACGGTGCCGGCCGCGCAGCGGCGCGAGCGCGCGCTCGTCGGGCGCGCGGGCGCCGACGGTGCGGGCGAAGCGGGCGCCGGGCAGGCGCCGTCGGCCGGATCGAGCACGCCCGCCGACTCCGGGGCATCCGTCGCCTACGGCAAGTCGCCCTCGCTGCGCGTCGCCGTCGCGCTGACCGTCGTCGGCTGGTCGCTGCACCTCGTGGCGACCGTGCTGCGCGGCATCGCCGCCGAGCGCGTGCCGTGGGCGAACATGTACGAGTTCGCGATGACCGGCACGCTCGTGATCGTCACCGTCTACCTCGGCGTGCTGCTGTTCTCGAAGTTCGACCTGCGGTTCCTCGGCACGTTCGTCGTCGGCCTGGTGCTCGTCTCGCTCGGCGTGGCATCCGTCAACTTCTACGTGAGCGTCGTGCCGCTGCCGCCGGCGCTGCAGTCGGCGTGGCTCATCATCCACGTGTTCGTCGCGACCGCCGCCGTCGGGTTCTTCGCGCTCGGCTTCGCGCTGTCGCTCGTGCAGCTCATGCAGTCCCGCCGCGAGGCGGCGATCGAGACTGCGAAGGCGGCGAAGCGCTCGTTCCTCGCGACGCTGCCGAACGCCGACCAGCTCGAGCGCCTGGCCTACCGGGTGAACATCATCGGGTTCATCCTCTGGACGTTCACGCTCATGGCCGGCGCAATCTGGGCCGAGGCCGCATGGGGCCGCTACTGGGGCTGGGACACCAAGGAGGTGTGGACCTTCATCATCTGGGTGGTCTACGCCGGGTACATCCACGCGCGCGCGACGCGCGGCTGGCGCGGCTCGCGGTCGGCGTGGCTGGCGATCATCGGCTTCTCGGCGGTGCTGTTCAACTTCACCGTGGTGAACCTGTTCTTCAAGGGCCTGCACGCCTACTCGGGTCTCTAGGCCCCAGGGCGAGCGGATGCCCCTGGGTGGGCGTCAGCCCGCCGGCAGCAGCGTGACGGGCACGCGCTCGCCGACGCCCGTGTCGAACATGACCACGGGGTTCGCGCCCGAGCAGTCGTAGGGCGCATCGCTGACGGGCGACGCGGCGAGCAGCTCGTTCGCCATCGACGAGTCGCCGATCGGGGTGCCGTCGACCGTGACGTCGGCGAGCAGCGCGTGCACCTCGCTCGTGGTCGTGATGACGCCGTCGGTCGTCGCGTAGTCACCGCTCAGGCTGCCGCCGATCGTGGCCGACGCGGTCGCGCCGTCGACCGCGAGGGTGAGCAGCATGTCGGGCGTGTACGCGAACGTGTCGGCGGTGAGGCGGAGCCCGGACGTGCCGTCGACCTTCATCTCCATGCCGCTCGCCGCGCCGACGACCGAGTAGTACGCCTGCAGGTCGGACTCCGAGAGCACCCAGTCGCCGACGAGACAGTCGCCGTCAGCGCTGCCGTCGGCGTCGCCCGACGCATCTGCGTCTCCCTCGTCCGCGTCCGCGGTCGCGGTCGCCCCGCTCCCGTCGACGGTGGCCGAGACGTCGTCCTCGGGGGCATCCGCTCCACCGCCCGTGCACCCGGTGAGCAGCAGCGCGGCGGCCGCGATCGCGGGCAGCAGCAGGGACGGAATGCGCACGGGGCTCCTCTCGACGCGTGCCAGCGTAGTGCCGCCGCCCCCTCGGCGCACGGACTCCTCACAGCCCTCTGGACGGCCCGCAGCAAGCGCTTGCGAGACATTCTCACCTTGGGAGCGCGCTCATCGCGCGCATCGTCACGTTCCGGTCACGGCTTCGGGACGACGGAGTGGAAGCGCTTGCATTAACCGCGGCACCCGCGCTAGCGTCCTGCTCAATGTCGTTCGGCACGTCGTCAGTGCCGGGAATCGGGAGTCGAAGATGACGCAACGGGCGCTCGCGCGCAGATGGTTCGCCGCAGGCATCACGGGGGCCCTCGCGGCATCCGTGCTCACCGTCCTTCCCCTGGCCGCAGCGAACTCGGCCGAGGGCGACACCTTCGCGGTCGTCGGCTCGCTGCAGAGCGAGCTCGGCTGCCCGGGCGACTGGCAGCCCGAGTGCGACGCGACCGAGCTCGCCGCCACCGACACCCCGGGCGTCTACGCGGCCGAGTTCACCGTGCCCGCCGGCACGTGGGAGTACAAGGTCGCGGCGAACGACGACTGGGCGAACTCCTGGGGGCTGAACGGCGGCGGTGACAACATCCCGCTGTCCGTCGCGGGCGACACCGACGTGCGCATCCTCTTCGACGACGAGGCGAAGCGCGTCGGGCTCGAGCTGCTGAGCACCCGCGCCGGCTACGACGAGGCGACGGATGCCGCGCTGGTGGCCGCCCCCGCACGCCAGCCCGGCAGCGCCGAGAACTTCTACTTCGTGATGACCGACCGCTTCGCGAACGGCGATGCGGGCAACGACACCGCCGGCATCGCGGGCGACCGCCTCGACCACGGCTTCGACCCGACCGACAAGGGCTTCTACCACGGCGGCGACATCCAGGGCATCCGCGACAACCTCGACTACATCGAGGGCCTCGGCACGACCGCGATCTGGTTCACGCCGAGCTTCAAGAACAAGCCCGTGCAGGGCGAGGGCGCGAACGCGAGCGCCGGCTACCACGGGTACTGGATCACCGACTTCACGCAGATCGACCCGCACCTCGGCACGAACGCCGAGCTGGAGGCGCTCATCGACGAGGCGCACGCCCGCGGCATCAAGATCTACTTCGACATCATCACGAACCACACGGCCGACGTCATCTCGTACGCCGAGGGGCAGTACTCCTACATCGACAAGTCCACGAGCCCCTACACGGATGCCTCGGGCGCCGCGTTCGACCCGAGCGCCATCGCCGGCAGCCCCGACTTCCCCGACCTCGACGCGGCCACGAGCTTCCCGTACACCCCGGTCATCGCGCCCGAGGAGGCCGACGTCAAGGTGCCCGCGTGGCTCAACGACCCGACGGTCTACCACAACCGCGGCGACTCGACGTGGGAGGGCGAGTCGGTCACGTTCGGCGACTTCGTCGGCCTCGACGACCTGATGACCGAGGACCCGACCGTCCTGAACGGCTTCGTCGAGGTGTACCAGGACTGGATCGACCTCGGCATCGACGGCTTCCGCATCGACACCGCCAAGCACGTGAACTTCGAGTTCTGGGAGACGTGGTCGACCGAGGTGCTCGACTACGCGCACGCGATCGGCAAGCCCGACTTCTTCATGTTCGGCGAGGTCTACGACGCCGACCCGGCCAAGCTCGCGCCGTACATCCGCGGCACCGACATGAACTCGGTGCTCGACTTCACCTTCCAGCAGCAGGCCGTGAGCTTCGCCGCGGGCAACTCGGCGGGCAACCTCCAGTCGCTCTTCGCGGGCGACGACCGCTACACGACGCCCGACTCGTCGTCGACGGCGCTGCCGACCTTCCTCGGCAACCACGACATGGGTCGCGTGGGCAACTTCCTCGCGAACACGGGCGCCGCGCTCGAGCGGGACGAACTCGCGCACGAGCTGATGTTCCTCACCCGTGGCCAGCCGGTCGTCTACTACGGCGACGAGCAGGGCTTCGCGGGCACCGGCGGCGACAAGGACGCGCGCCAGACGCTCTTCGCGACCCAGGTCGCGGAGTACGCGAACCAGCCGCTCGTGACCGGCGAGAACGCCGGCAGCGTCGACCGGTACGACACGGATGCCCCGCTCTACGAGCACATCGCCGCCCTCGCGGCGCTCCGCGACGCGCACCCCGCGCTCGATCAGGGCGCCCAGATCGAGCGCTTCGTCGCCGACGGCCAGGGCGTCTACGCCTTCAGCCGCGTCGACCGCGACGACAAGGTCGAGTACCTGGTCGCCGTGAACAACGCGGGCACCGACCAGTCGGTCGAGATCCCGACGCTCACCGCGGAGGCCGAGTTCTCGGTGCTCTACGGCGACGGCGCGGCCGTGACGGCGGATGCCGCCGGCGTGGCATCCGTCACCGTGCCCGCCCTCGGCGCAGTTGTCTGGACGGCCGACCGTCAGGTCACCGCGCCCGACGCAGCGGCCGCCATCTCGGTCGACGTGCCCTCGGCGGGCGCCGGCGTCACGGGCAGCACGCCCGTCGCCGCCACGGTCGCCGACGTCTGGCAGGAGACGAGCTTCGCCTGGCGCGTCGCCGGCTCCGACGAGTGGACCCCGCTCGGCACGGCCGAGGACACCACGCCCCGCGTGTTCCACGACACCGATGGGCTCGCGAACGGCACGCTCATCGAGTACCGCGCGGTGGCGACGGATGCCGCGGGCAACCGCGCGGCCGCCTCGACCTACGCGTCGGTCGGCAACGCCGTCTCGCTCGTGGTCGAGGAGGAGCCGGAGACCGGCATCGACCTCGTCACGATCCCCGGCGACCACAACTCCGAGATGGGCTGCCCGGGCGACTGGCAGCCGGGCTGCGAGATCGCCGCGCTGACCGAGCGCGCCGACGGCGTGTACGAGGGCACGTTCGAGATCCCCGCCGGCACCTGGCAGTACAAGGTCGCGATCAACGGCGGCTGGGACCTGAACTACGGCCTGAACGGCGAGCCGAACGGCCCGAACGTGGTCTACACGACCGAGGGCGGGCCGGTGACGTTCTACTTCGACCCGCGCACCAACGTGTTCTCGTCGACCGCCGAGGGCCCGATCGTGACCCTGCCGGGCGACCTGCAGAGCGCGCTGGGCTGCCCCGGTGACTGGCGGCCCGACTGCATGGTGACCTTCGCGCAGGACGGCGACAAGGACGGCGTCTACGAGTTCTCGACCGACCAGCTGCCGACCGGCAACTACCAGGTCAAGGTCGCGCACGGACTCAGCTGGGACGTGAACTACGGCGCCGGGGGCGTGCAGAACGGCCCGAACATCGAGTTCAGCGCCACGACCGGCAAGCTGACCGTCTTCCGCTACACGCTCGAGACCCACGTGCTCGAGGTCGTCGTCGAGGACCCGCCGCTCCAGGGCGTGGGCGCCGAGCGCGCCTACTGGCTCGACGCCGACACGCTCGCCGTGCCGCCGTCGCTGCTCGGCGGCGCCGACGCGGCCGACCTGGCCTGGACGCTCGAGCACGCGGCCGACGCCGGCCTCGCGGTCGAAGGCGCCGCCGTCACGGGCGGCGGCGAGCCGGTCGCGCTCGAGCTCGACCCCGCCGGCATCGGCGACGAGCTCGCGGCGACCTTCCCGCACCTCGCGGGCCACGTGGCGCTGCGCCCGGTCGGGCTCGACCGCGCCGACGTCGCGTCGCTCGTGACCGAGCAGCTGCACGTCGCCCAGCGCGACGGCGATGCCCTCACCGCGTTCACGGGCGTGCAGCTGCCGGGCGTGCTCGACGACCTCTACGCCGACTCCGTGGCATCCGCCCCGCTCGGTGCCGTGGTCGACGGCGACGACGTCACGCTCTCGGTCTGGGCGCCCACCGCGCAGCAGGTCTCCGCCCAGGTCTGGGACGCCGGCACGACCGGTGACCCGACCCTGGTCGAGGCGACCTTCGACGACGCCACGGGCGTCTGGTCGGCCACGGGCGCGCCCATCGCGGTGGGCAGCGAGTACCGCTGGCTCGTCGACGTGTACCAGCCGACGACCGGGGCGATCGAGCAGAACTCGGTGACCGACCCGTACTCGGTCGCGCTCACCGTGAACTCGGCCCGCACCGTGGTCGTCGATCTCGACGACCCGGCCCTCGCGCCCGAGCTGTGGGCCACCACGCCCGCACCGGTCGTCGACCGCCAGGTCGACCGCGCGATCACCGAGCTGCACGTGCGCGACTTCTCGATCACCGACGAGACGGTGCCCGAGGACGAGCGCGGCACGTACCGTGCGTTCACGCGCAACAGCGCGGGCGCCGAGCAGCTGCGCGAACTCGCCGCGGCCGGCATCAACACGGTGCACCTGCTGCCGACGTTCGACATCGCGACCATCGAGGAGCGCCGCGACCAGCAGGCGACCCCCGACTGCGACCTCGAGTCGTTCGGTCCGGCGTCGGCCGAGCAGCAGGCGTGCATCAACGAGATCCGCGACCTCGACGGCTTCAACTGGGGGTACGACCCGTACCACTTCCTGGCGCCCGAGGGCTCCTACGCGGTCGACCCCGAGGGCGGCGCGCGCGTCGCCGAGTTCCGCGAGATGGTCGGCGCGCTGCACGCCACGGGCCTGCAGGTCGTGCTCGACGAGGTGTACAACCACACCGCGGCATCCGGCCAGGGTGAGAAGTCGGTGCTCGACAAGCTCGTGCCCGGCTACTACCACCGCCTGAACGCGTCGGGCGCGGTCGAGACCTCGACCTGCTGCCAGAACGTGGCCACCGAGCACGAGGTCGCCCAGAAGCTCATGGTCGACTCGATCGTGCTCTGGACGACCGAGTACAAGGTCGACGGCTTCCGCTTCGACCTCATGGGGCACCACTCGACGGAGAACATGCTCGCGGTGCGGGCGGCGCTCGACGAGCTCACGCTCGAGGCAGACGGCGTCGACGGCTCGGCCGTGTTCCTCTACGGCGAGGGCTGGAACTTCGGCGAGGTGGCGGACAACGCGCGCTTCGAGCAGGCCTCGCAGGGCCAGCTCGGCGGCACGGGCATCGCGACCTTCAACGACCGGCTGCGCGACGGCGTGCACGGCGGCAGCCCGGTCGCGGGCGACTCGAAGTACGAGCAGGGCTTCGGCACCGGCCTCGCGGGCGAACCGAACGGCCTGCCCGTGCGCGACGGCATCCGCGACCTCGGCCAGCAGACCGATCTCGTGAAGGTGGGCCTCGCCGGCAACCTGAGCGACTTCGAGCTCGTCGGCTCCGACGGCGTGACGAAGACGGGCGCCGAGGTGGACTACAACGGGTCGCCCGCCGGCTACGCCGAGCACCCCGAGGAGGTCATCAACTACGTCGACGCGCACGACAACGAGACGCTGTTCGACCTCGGCGTGCTGAAGCTGCCGCAGGAGACCTCGATGGCCGACCGCATCCGCATGAACACCCTGTCGCTCGCGACGGTGGCGTACTCGCAGAGCCCGTCGTTCTGGCACGCCGGCACCGAGCTGCTGCGCTCGAAGTCGCTCGACCGCAACAGCTACAACTCGGGTGACTGGTTCAACCGCATCGACTGGACCGGCCAGGAGTCGACCTTCGGCTCGGGCCTGCCGATGGAGGCCGACAACGTCGACCACTGGGAGGTCATGGAGGGCCTGCTCGCCGACCCGGCGCTGAAGCCCGCGGCGGACGACATCGCGGCAGCGGAGGCATCCGCTCTCGACCTGCTGCGCGTGCGCTCGTCGGTCGACCTGCTGCGCCTCGGCTCGGCCGAGCTCATCGAGCAGAAGGTCTCGTTCCCGAACAGCGGGGCGGATGCCACGCCGGGCCTGATCGTCATGCTCATCGACGACCTCGTCGGTGCCGACGTCGACCCGTCGGCGAAGGGCGCGCTGGTCGTGTTCAACGCCTCGGGTGAGGCGATCACGGAGCAGGTCGAGGGGCTCGAGGGCCGTTCGTTCAAGCTGGCCAAGGCGCTGCGCGACGGCGCTGACGAGGTCGTGCTCGAGACGAAGTTCACGGCCAAGTCCGGCACGCTGACGATCCCGGCGCGCACCGCGGCCGTGCTCGTCGAGGCGCAGCAGCCGAAGGGTCCGGGAGCGTCGAACGGCGGCGGCAACGGCAACGGCAACGGCAAGGCGGTCGCGAACGGGCAGGCGAAGTCGGGTGCCGGCTCGGTGCAGGCCGCGAGCATCCGCGTCGGCGGGCCGGCCGTGCAGACCGGCGCGACGCTGACCGTGTCCGGCTCCGGCTTCGCGCCGGGTGAGCCCGTGCAGGTCTGGCTCGAGTCGACCCCGCGCCTGCTCCAGGCCGCGGTCGCCGGGGCCGACGGCACGGTCGCGTTCGCGGTCACCGTGCCCGCCGAGACCGAGCAGGGCGCGCACCACGTGCGCCTGATCGGCGTGCAGTCGGGCGCCGAGGCGGTCACGCCCCTGACCGTGACCGGCTCGCTCGGGCTCACGAGCACGCAGCTCGCGCTCGCCGCCCTGTTCGGCGTCGCGCTGCTCGCCGGCCTCGCCCTGCTCGTGGCCCCGCGCATCCGCCCCCGGAGCCGCGCCCGCACCTGACCCCCGCACCCCCCTGCACGCCCGTGCACCCCTGGTGAGACCCGTCGAGAACCTGCACGCTCAGCCCTGAGAACGCAGTTTCTCGACGGGTCTCCCGCCTTCGTGTGCCCAGACCCGTCGAAAGGCTGCGCTTTCGCAGCCCAGAACGCAGGTTCTCGACGGGTCTCCCGCTTGTCAGGACGTGCGGGCGGCGAGCACCGCGTGGCACCGCTCGAGGCGCGCGATCCACCACGCGGTGCGGTCGGCGTCGGCGGCGTAGCGGTCGAGCAGCGCGGCATCCGCTTCGACCCGGCGCACGGCAATCGACCCCTCCTCGGGAGCGAGCGGATGCCCCGTGACATCCGCCGCCAGCAGTGATGCCGTGCCGAGCCCGCAGTCGTACTCGAGTTCGGGGACGGATGCCGCGAGGTGTGCGCCCATCGCGAGCCCGACGCTCGTGTCGAGGGCGCTCGACACCACGACCGGCAGGCCCGCGCGCCGGACCACGTCGAGCGCACGCCGGATGCCCCCGAGCGGCGCCGCCTTGATCACGAGCAGGTCCGCGGCCCCCGCCTCGGCAACCGCGAGCGGGTCCTCGGCCCGCCGCACGCTCTCGTCGGCCGCGATGGGGATGCCCATGTACTTCGTCCGCCGCCGGATCTCCGCGAGCTCCTCCACGCTCGGGCACGGCTGCTCGACGTACTCGAGGTCGAACTCCGCCAGCGCGTGGATCGCGTGCTCGGCCTCGTCGACGTTCCAGCCGCCGTTCGCGTCGAGCCGCACCCGCCCCTCGGGGCCGAGCGTCTCGCGCACCGCGCGCACCCGCGCGACGTCCTGCGCGAGCACCTGGTCGCCCGCGGCGACCTTCACCTTCGCGGTGCGGCAGCCCGGGAACCGCGCGAGCACGGCCGGCACCTCGTCGGCGTCGACGGCCGGCACGGTCGCGTTCACGAGGATGCGGTCGCGGTGCGCCGCAGGCGTCTGGCGCCACCCGAAGTCGATCGCGGCGGCGAGCCAGGCGGATGCCTCCTCGTCGTCGTACTCCGCGAACGGCGCGAACTCGGTCCAGCCCTCGGGCCCCTCGAGCAGCAGCGCCTCGCGCACGTCGATGCCGCGGAACCGCGTCACGAGCGGGAGCGCCACCACCCGCGCGGTCGCGAGCAGGTCGTGCAGGGGCGGCAGTGCATCGTCGCTCATGCCCCGAGTCTGCCACCGCGCCCGCCCCGCGTCTCCGTGCCCGCGCCCGCCGCCCGTGAAGCCGTCCGCCCCTTGCCGCCCGCGGGCTCTCGGGCTCTCGGGCGAAACGTAGGAGAAGTCGCCTCTCGCACGCACCCCGCCCGGCGCGTCGCGCAGAATCTCCTACGCTTCGCACGGAGGCCGGCAGCACGCGACGCTCCCGAATTCGCGGACGTAGGCTGGAGGCATGGGCGAGCAGGTCTCCGAACTCTTCGACGCGGGCGAGTGGGCGGATGCCGCGGCATCCGTCACCGGCGGCGCAGCCTTCACCGACATCACGTACCACCACTCGCGCGACGGCCGCATCGCCCGCATCGCGTTCGACCGCCCCGAGGTGCGCAACGCGTTCCGCCCGCACACGGTCGACGAGCTCTACGCGGCACTCGAGAACGCCCGCACGAACCCGCGCATCGGCGTCGTGCTGCTGACCGGCAACGGACCGAGCCCGCGCGACGGCGGTTGGGCGTTCTGCTCGGGCGGCGACCAGCGCATCCGCGGCCGCGACGGCTACAAGTACGCCGACGGTGTGGAGGCATCCGGCATCGACGCCGCCCGCTCGGGCCGCCTCCACATCCTCGAGGTGCAGCGCCTCATCCGCTTCATGCCGAAGGTCGTGATCGCCGTGGTCCCCGGCTGGGCGGCCGGCGGCGGGCACTCGCTGCACGTCGTCTGCGATATGACCGTCGCGAGCAGCGAGCACGGCCGGTTCAAGCAGACGGATGCCGACGTCGGCAGCTTCGACGCCGGCTACGGCTCCGCCTACTTCGCCCGCCAGATCGGCCAGAAGTTCGCCCGCGAGGTCTTCTTCCTCGCCGAGGAGTACTCGGCCCAGCGCGCCTACGAGATGGGCGCGGTGAACCGGGTCGTGCCGCACGCCGACCTCGAGCGCGAGGCCGTGTCGATGGCCCGCACCATCCTCACCAAGTCGCCCACCGCGATCCGCATGCTGAAGTTCGCGTTCAACGCCGTCGACGACGGACTGGTCGGCCAGCAGGTCTTCGCGGGCGAGGCCACGCGCCTCGCGTACGGCACCGACGAGGCGGTCGAGGGCCGCGACTCGTTCCTCCAGAAGCGCGACCCCGACTGGGCGCCGTTCCCGTGGCAGTTCTGAATCGGATGCCCCTGAGCAGCGCGCCCCACCGAGCCCGCGCGTCACAGGCCAGGCCATGACCCGCCCGCTCGTCGCGGTCGCCGCCGACGACGTCGACGGCCTCGTCGCGGCGGTGCGCGCGGCGATCCACGGGGAGGGGCGGCGGTGTTCCCGGCGCCCTCGGGGCACGCCATGGCGCCGGGCGAGCGGATGCCCCCGGGCGCCGTCGTCGGCGAGGTCGACGACCGGGTGGCTGCCGTGGTCGAGACGAGCGGATCGACGGCCGCGCCCAAGTGCGTCGCGCTCTCGGCCGAGGCGCTGCTCGCGAGCGCAGAGGCGACGCACGAGGCGCTCGGCGGGGCGGGGCGCTGGGTGCTCGCGCTGCCGGGCAACTACATCGCGGGGCTCCAGGTGATCGTGCGCGCGCTCGCCGCGGGCACCGCGCCGCTCGTCGTGCCGGGGGAGCGCTTCGACCCGGTCGCGTTCGCCGCCGCGGCCGCGCCGCTCCGCCGTATGCACGGTCGTGCATACACCTCGCTCGTACCGGTGCAGCTCGCGCGCGTGCTCGACGCCGCGGAGCACGACCGCGGCGTGCGCGAGGCGCTCGCACGCTTCGATCGCGTGCTCCTCGGCGGCCAGGCCGCCCCGCCCGGACTCGTCGAGCGCGCCGCGGCGCTGGGCGCACGCGTGACCCGCACGTATGGCTCGAGCGAGACGGCCGGCGGCTGCGTCTACGACGCGCGCCCGCTGCCGGGCGTGCGCATCCGCATCGCGGGCGGACTCGTCGAGCTCGCGACCCCGAGCCTCGCCCTCGGCTACCTCGACTTCCCTGACGCGCCCGCCGCCTTGGACGAGCCACCGTTCATCACGTTCGACACCGCCCGCACCGCCGCCGCCTTCACGACCGACCACGACGGCACCCGCTGGTACCGCACGGGCGACCTCGGCGACCTCGCCGACGACGGCACGCTCCGCATCCGCGGCCGCGCTGACGACGTCATCGTCTCGGGCGGCGTGAAGGTCGCCCTGGGCGAGGTCGAGCGCACCGTGCGCGCGCTCGACGGCTTCGCGCACGCGGTCGTCGTCGCCGCACCGCACCCGGAGTGGGGCGAGGCCCCCGCGGTCGTCGCCCCGGCGACCGACCCGGCACGTGCCGCGGATGCGCTCGAGCGGCTCGCGGCTCACGTGGCATCCGTAGCCGGCGCAGCCGCCCGCCCCGCGCGCCTCGTCGTGGTCGATGAACTGCCGCTGCTCCCCAGCGGCAAGCCCGACCGACGCGCGCTTGCGGAGCTCATCGCGAACCCATCGCCACCGCCCAGCGCACCCCCGGCCACCGCACTCCCGCCGAACTAGCATGGTCGGGTGGCACGCCCGACCCCCGACTCCCCCAGTCCAAGCGCTCCCAGACGTACGGCCGGTCCGGCAACCCGGCGAAGTCCGGCAGCACGAACCGCCCTGCGCCCGCGCAGCGCCGGGCCACCGCCCGCGACTGGATCTCGGGCGCGCGCCTGCGCACCCTCCCGCTCGCGATCGCGCCCGTCGTGGCCGGCACGGGCGCGGGCATCGTGGCGATCCCCGACGGCCCGTGGCATCCGCTTCGTGCCGTGCTCGCCCTGATCGTCGCGCTCGCGCTGCAGATCGGCGTGAACTACGCCAACGACTACTCCGACGGCGTGCGCGGCACCGACGAGCACCGGGTCGGGCCCGCGCGCCTCACCGGATCGGGCCTCGCGAAGCCACGAGCCGTGCTCGCTGCGGCCCTCGCGAGCTTCGGCGTCGCCGCCCTCGCGGGTCTCGCGCTCGTCGTGCTCACGCAGCAGTGGTGGCTGCTCGCGGTCGGGGCGGTCGCGATCGTCGCGGCGTGGTTCTACACCGGCGGCAGGCACCCCTACGGCTACTACGGGCTCGGCGAGCTGTTCGTGTTCGTCTTCTTCGGCGTCGTCGCGACCGCCGGCTCGGCCTACGTGCAGGCGCTCACCGTCAACCTCGAGGCGTGGGTCACGGGCGCCGGCCTCGGCCTCATCGCCTGCGCGGTGCTCATGGCGAACAACCTGCGCGACATCGGCCCCGACCGGGCGGCCGGCAAGCGCACCCTCGCGGTGCTCGTCGGCAAGGCGTTCGGCCGCGTGCTGTTCGCGGTGTTCCTGCTGGTGCCGTTCCTCGCGGTCGGCTTCCTCGCCCTGTTCTACCCGGCCGCGTGGCTCGTGTTCTTCGCGCTGCTCGCGGCGCTGCCCGCGGTGCTGATCGTGTCGACCGCGCGCACGTCGCGCGAGCTGATCATCGCGCTGCAGCTCGCGAGCGCGACGTCACTCCTCTACGGAGTCGGCCTCGGGCTGGCCTTCGCGCTCTAGCGATCGGCGTCGGTCGACTGCTCAGCGGATGCCCCTGAGCTGCCGGATCCCTCCGGCTCGGCGTCCGCGGCGTCGACCGCCGCGGCGTCGACCGCCGCATCCTCTGCCGCGTCGTCCTCGTGCACGGCCGGCGTCTCGCGGTTGCGTGCTGCGTACAGCTGCTCCGACATGGTGTCGCGCGGGCGCCGCAGGAAGATGACCGAGACGCTGAGGCCGAAGAGGGCCGCGACGAGCGCGGAGATCCACGGGCTCACGCCGGCGATGAGCAGCACGGCAAGCGGAACGGCGAACGCCAGGAGGCGCCAGGCCGTGTAGGTCACCCAGGTCGGGACGGATCGCACGCCCATAAGTGTAGGTCGGCCAAGCTGGCAACCCCTCCACCGAATCCACGCTCCCAGCCCACCCGCAGCGCGGACACCTAGACTGTCGGCATGGCACGCCTGCTCTTCGGACTCGGCATCGTCGCCGTCATCTTCACGGTGTACGCGATCGTCGACTGTGCGATGTTCGACCGCTCGCGCATCCGGGGCATCGGCCGCATCTGGTGGATCATCGTGATCCTCTTCGTGCCGATCATCGGCGGGGTGCTCTGGTTCCTCGTCGGCCGTGGTCGCAAGGGCCGGCCGCCGCGCCGTTCGCAGCGCACGGTCGCACCCGACGACGACGCCGACTTCCTGCGCGGGCTCGACCGCGACGCCGCCCAGGAGGAGCGCATCCGCCGCCTGGAGGAGGAGCTCGCCGAGCTCGACGACCGCACCGACCAGCCCGACCTCCCGACCGACCACCCGGACCACCCCGAGCACTCCGAGCGACGCCGCGACGACGACGGCGACACGCCGCCGAGCAGTCGCCCGAATGCCTGACGCGTCGCCCGCGCCGAGCCCGGCGAGCGACGTCGCACATGCCCTCCTCGAGGGGCTGGTCGCCGCGGGCGTCACCGACCTCGTCGTGAGCCCCGGTTCCCGCTCGCAGGCGCTGGCGCTCGCCGCGGCCGAGCTCGAGCAGCGCGGTCTCGTGCGCCTGCACGTGCGCATCGACGAGCGCGGTGCGGGCTTCCTCGCGGTCGGCCTGGCCCGCGAGTCGGGCCGCCCGGCCGTGGTCGTCACGACCTCGGGCACCGCCGTTGCGAACCTGCATCCGGCCGTGCTCGAGGCGCACCACTCGGGCGTGCCGCTCGTGGTCGTCACCGCCGATCGTCCGGCGGAGTTGCAGTGCGTGCGCGCCAATCAGACGACCGTTCAGCCGGGCATCTTCGCGGGTGCTGTTCGGCTCGAGCACGACGTGGCCGCACCCGAGGGGCTCGCGGGCGAGACGGATGCCGCCCAGGCGATCGCTCGCGACGCGGTCGCCGCGTCCCTCGGGCAGGGCGTCGACGGAACGTTCGTGCCCGACCCGGGACCGGGCCCGGTGCACGTCAACCTCGCCATGCGCGAGCCCCTGTCGGGCGCCCGCACGTCGCTCGCGGGCGGTGTCGAGGCGTCCGGCTCAGGGGCATCCGTCATCGCCGTCGCCCCGCACGCGTCCGCCGCCGTCGGCTCGCACGGCTCGCTCGTCGCCCACGGCCCGCGCACCGTCGTGGTCGCCGGCGCCGGCGCCGGCCCCGCGGCCGAGCAGTTCGCGCGCGACGGTGGCTGGCCGCTCTTCGCAGAGGTCGTGAGCGGCGCGCACTTCGGGCCGAACCTCGTGGTCGCCTACCGCGAGCTGCTGCGCGACGTCGTGTTCGCCGGTGCGATCGAGCGCGTGGTGGTCTTCGGGCATCCGACCCTCAGCCGCGAGGTGCCCGCGCTGGTCGCGCGCGACGACGTCGAGTCGATCGTCGTAGCCCCGTCGGGCATCGAGTGGTACAACCCGGGGCACGGCGTGAATCGCTTCCACCGCGCGGTGCGGGTCGAGCCGCGCCGCCCCGACGCGGAGGAGCGCGCGTGGGTGGGCCGCTGGGTCTTCACGAGCCGACGGATGCTGGAGCCCACGCCGTCCGAGTCGTACGTGCCGTCGGCCGAGCCCACTCCGCACGACCACGACCTCGACCTGGCCGAGCTCGACGAGCGCCGCGCGTACGTGCGCGCGAGCGTCGATGCGATGCGCGAGCCCGTGACCCGGCGCAGCCTCGTCGATGCGGTCTGGAGCGCGACCTGGCCGCACGATCGGCTGGTCTTCGGCGCCTCGCGCCTCGTGCGCGACGCGGACCGTGCGGTGGCCGGCCGCCGCGTCACGGTGCACGCGAACCGCGGCCTCTCGGGCATCGACGGCACCGTCGCGACCGCTGTCGGCGTCGCGATCGCGAGCCAGTTCCCGCCGCCCGGTACTTCCGACGCCCCCGAACCGACCACGGCCCGCGCCGATGACGTGGCCGCACTCGACGCCGCAGCCGCTGGCGGGCACTCCCGCGACGCCACCGCGCACGGGGTGACGCGCGCGCTCATCGGCGACGTGACCCTGCTGCACGACGCGGGCTCGCTCCTCGCCGGTTCGGGCGAGCGGATGCCCCGGATCCAGGTCATCGTCGGCAACGACGGCGGCGGATCGATCTTCGACGCCCTGGAGGTCGCCGGAACGGCCGATCCGGCCGCGTTCGACCGCGTGCAGTTCACTCCGCACGCCGTCGATCTCGCCGCGCTCGCCCGCGCCTACGGCTGGGAGTACGCTCACGCCGACACCGCCGGCGCGCTCGATGCCGCGCTCACCTCGACCCGCCCCGGCCCCGTGCTCATCGAGGTCCCCCTCACCCGCTGACCCCGCGCTCGCCCCACCGAGTACGCAAACTGCGGGAATCCGCCTCTCGTTCCTGCACTTTGCGTACTCGGCACCCGATCCGCCGCCGCACCGAGTACGCAAACTGCGGAAACCTCCCACGGAATCCGGCACTTTGCGTACTCCGTGCGCCCGCCGAACTGCGGACGTCACCCTCCGAATGGCCCCCGAACGGGGGAGACCCACAAAGGTGAGGGAGAGTAGCTTTCGAGGCATGACACTGCTGTCGCACTCTCGTCGTCCTGCAGTCTCCGCCGTCACGGCCGTTCTCGCGGCTGCGGCGCTCCTGTTCGGCGCCGCAGCGCCGGCCATGGCGGCTCCGCCGAGTCCGCCGCCCGTCGAGAAGCTCGTCGCCCTGGGTGACTCATACGCGGCCGGCCAGGGCGCCGGCGTCCCGCTCGACGGGTGCCTGCGCAGCACCGCCGCGTACCCGTACCTGCTCGACGCGCAGGAGGACGGCCCGAAGATCAACCTGCTGCGCCTGGCGGCCTGCTCGGGCGCGACCATCGAGGACGTGATGGACACGCAGCTCCCGCAGGTGAACAAGGGCACGACGCTCGTCACGATCACGGTCGGGGCGAACGACCTCGGCATCGATGCGGTCTACGCGGCATGCACGCCAGACCCGTTCTCCGACCCGTGCACGGCGGCACTGATCGAGGCGTCACAGATCCTCGGGTCCGGCGCGATCGCCACGGACCTCACCGACCTCCTGCTCGCGATCGCGGAGCGTGCTCCGCGAGCTCGGATCGTCGTCACCGACTACCCGATTCCGTTCGTACCCGAGTCGAACCCGTCGGCCCAGACCGTGAACCTCGCGACGCTCGCGCTCGACGAGCAGATCGCGGCCGGCGCCACGGCCGCCGCCGGCCTCGGGGCGAACGTCACGTACTCGAGCCTCGCCTACGCGTTCGCCGGCCACCAGGTCGGCAACGCTGAGCCGTGGCTCGGCGCGAACCCGGGCGACCCGTTCACGTTCCTGCACCCCACGGCACAGGGCCAGGCCGTCTACGCGGCAGCGGTGCTCGGCGCCCTCTGACCCACGCTGGGCGCGCCGGCCAACCACCGAGTACGCAAAGTGCGGCAACTCATCGTGAGTTGCCGCACTTTGCGTACTCGGTGCGTCGCGTCAGCGGTCGAGCGTGCGATGGGCGAGGAGTATGCGCGAGCGCGCGCGTCAGCCGATCGCGTCGACGATCGCTGCGAACTTGATCGTCGACTCGGCGAGCTCCTCGCCCGGGTCCGAGTCGCGCACGATGCCGGCGCCCGCGTGCGCGCGCACCGACCCGTCGGGCCCGATCTGCGCGCAGCGCAGCGCGATCGCCCACTCGCCGTCGCCGTCTGCGCCGATCCAGCCGACGGGCCCGGCGTACCGCCCGCGGTCGAACCCCTCGAGGTCGGCGATCGCGGCCGTCGCCACGTCGGTCGGCGACCCCGCCACCGCGGCGGTCGGATGCATCGCGGCGACGAGGTCGAGCGACGTCGATCCGTCGCCGAGCGTGCCGTCGAGGTCGGTCGCGAGGTGCCACAGGTTGGGCAGGCGCACGGTGAAGGGCTCGGCGGATGCCTCGAGCCGCGACGTGTGCGGCCGCAGCGTCTCGATCGCGCTGCGCACGGCGAACGCGTGCTCGTCGCGGTCCTTGGTCGACGTGGCGAGGCGCAGCTCGGCGTCGTGGTCGCCGTCGGCGCCGACGCCGCGCGACGCGGTGCCGGCGAGCACGCGCGCGCTCACGCCGCCGCGGTCGACGCGCACGAGCGTCTCGGGGCTCGCGCCGACGAGCCCGTCGACGGCGAACGTCCAGGTGTCGGGGTAATCGGTCGACAGCTTCGACACGAGCCGGCGCACGTCGGCGCCCCGGGGCATCCGCCCCCGCAGTTCTCGCGCGAGCACGACCTTCTCGAACTCGCCGCCCTGGATGCGCCGCACGGCGTCGGCGACGGCGGCCTCATACTCCGCGGGCGGCAGCGCGCCGTCGCGCAGCTTGACGCGCCACGGCGAACCGAAGGCGGTGGGGTGGGGGAGCGGCGGCAGCGAACCCGTGCCGCCGTCGATCGGGCGGATGCGGGTGATCCACGCCCGCCCGCCACGACGGCCGGCGACGATGGCCGGCACGACGAGCGCGCTGGGCGACGCGGAGTCGTCGGCGAACGCGAACGACGCGAACGCGACCAGGCCGGAGCCGGGCACGTCGACCGCGTCGGCGACCTCCGCGAGATCCGCGATCGCACGCCACGCGTCGGCGGCATCCGCGAACCGCGATGCCCCGCCGAACTCGAGCCGCAGGGCCTCGCCGATGCCGACGATGCCCTCGCCCTCGCGCAGCCAGGCGAGCGGTGCGGACGCGTCGGTGAGCGGGAGCAGCTCACCCGGATCGACGACGCCCCGTGTCTCGACGTGGAGCCGCGTGCGTGCCGTCGGGTGCGCCGCACCCGCCGTCGCGATGGGGCCCGTGAACGTCACGGAACCAGCCTACGCCGCGGATCTGGGGGCCTGCTCCGAGTGCGTGCCGCTGGAGGCATCCGCTCGCTCATGACCAGCGAGAACGGTCAGCTCGGCACGACCTGCACGCCCCGCCAGAACGCGACGTGCCCGGCCAGGTGCGAGGCCTTGGGGAGCGGCTCGGGGTAGGTCCATGCCGCGTCGGGGTTGTTCGACCCGTCGACGCTGACGTGGAAGTAGTCGGCGGTGCCCTTCCAGTGGCAGACGGTGTGGTTGCGGCTGTCGCTGAAGTACTCGGCGTTGATCGACTCGCGCGGGAAGTAGTGGTTGCCGTCGACGATGACGGTGTCGTCCGACTCGGCGAGCACGGCGCCGTTCCAGATGGCCTTCATGAGTGGTCCTTCCACCAGGGGGAACGTGGAAGGGCGGCGCCGGGTGGCGCGCCCCGAGGCCGACGGCCTCGTTCCATGCAAACGCATGGCAGCTGCCGGGCATTCCGGGCGAGCCTGAGTTTCGCCCGAACGTCCGCTGCGAGGCATCCGAACCGCAATAGGCTGGGGAGGTGATGCGCGCAGACCTCTCCAAGCGGCCCGAGCAGGTGTCGGCCATGTTCGACCAGGTCGCGGAGCGGTACGACCTCACGAACGACCTGCTGTCGCTCGGCAACGCGCCGCTCTGGCGCATCGCCACGACCCGCGCGATCGATCCGCGGCCCGGCGAGCGGGTGCTCGACGTCGCCGCCGGCACGGGCACCTCGAGCGCGAGCATCGCGCGCACCGGTGCGAGCGTCGTCGCCGCGGACTTCTCCCCGGGCATGATCGACGTCGGCATGCACCGGCAGTGGCGGCATCCGAACCTCTCCTTCGTCGAAGCGGATGCCACGAACCTGCCGTTCCACGACGGGGAGTTCGACGCGGTGACCATCTCGTTCGGGCTGCGCAACATCGTCGACCCGAAGGCGGCGCTCGCCGAGTTCCGCCGGGTGACCCGCCCCGGCGGACGCCTCGTGGTGTGCGAGTTCTCGCACCCGCCGGCGAAGCTCATGCGCACCGCCTACGGCATCTACCAGCGCACCGTGATGCCCGCGCTGGTGCGGCTCACGAGCTCGAACGACGACGCGTACGAGTACCTGAACGAGTCGATCGCGAACTGGCCGACGCAGCGCCTGCTCGCCGGCTGGCTGCGCGAGGCGGGGTTCGCGCGCGTGCAGTGGCGCAACCTCACGGGCGGCGTGGTGGCGTTGCACCGGGGCTGGGTGCCGGCGGCGTAGGGGGCCGCGACGCAGCATCCGCAACCCGACCGTGAGCGTCACTCACAGCCCGCGTGGCGGTTCGCGTGCGACGTGATCGGTAGGCTGAGGGGGTGAATCCGAGCGTGCAGGTGCCGCGACGCGGCTCGAAGCTGGCGTCGAGTCTCGGGATCAGCGAACGGATCTTCAGCACGAGCGAGGACCGGGCGATGGCCCGTGCGATCGACGAGGGGCTCGAGCTCGTCGAGGCGGGGCTCGAGCGGGAGGCGCGCTTCGCCGACCCGCTCGCCGACGTCGCGGGCCGCTACCTCCTCGAGGCGGGCGGCAAGCGCGTGCGACCGCTGCTGACGCTGCTCATCGCACGGCTCGGCGACGGCACGACCGACGAGGTGCTCACCGCGGCGCAGGCCATCGAGCTCACCCACCTCGCCTCGCTCTACCACGACGACGTCATGGACGAGGCCGACAAGCGCCGGGGCGTGCCGACCGCGCAGAACGTGTGGGGCAACTCGGTCGCGATCCTCACCGGCGACCTGCTGTTCGCCCGGGCCAGCCAGCTCATGGCGCAGCTCGGCGACCGCGCCCTGAAGCTGCAGGCCGCCACGTTCGAACGGCTCGTGCTCGGCCAGATGCACGAGACCGTCGGGCCCGCCGAAGGCGAGGACGAGATCGAGCACTACATCCAGGTGCTCGCCGACAAGACCGGCGCGTTGATCGCCGCCGCCGCGCGCGCCGGCGTGAGCTTCTCGGGCGCCGACCCGGCCCTCGAGCAGCCCGTCGTCGACTTCGGCGAGCGCATCGGCGTCGCCTTCCAGCTCGTCGACGACGTCATCGACCTCGCGCCCACCGGCGACGACACGGGCAAGATCCCGGGCACCGACCTGCGCGCCGGCGTCGTGACGCTGCCGCTGCTGAAGCTGCGTCGCCTCGCGGCATCCGATGCCGATGCCGCCGCACTGCTCGAACGCATCGAGCTCGACGTGGTCGGCGCGCCCGCGTCGGCCGACGCGCCGGGTGCCGACCAGTCGGTCGTCGCCCGCGCGGAACTGACCATCGCCGAACTGGGCGAACACCCCGTCACGCAGGAGACCGTCGACGAGGCGCAGCGCTGGGCGCGCTGGGCCGTCGAGGCGATCGAGCCGCTGCCGGCCGGCGGCGTGAAGAAGGCGCTGACCAAGTTCGCCGACACCATCGTGGAGAGAACGAGTTGACTCGCAGCAAGTTGCGCCTGGCCATCGTCGGAGCAGGCCCCGCCGGCATCTACGCCGCCGACATCCTCCTGAAGTCTGAGCGGAACTTCGACGTCTCGATCGACCTGTTCGATCACCTTCCCGCGCCCTACGGCCTGGTGCGCTACGGCGTCGCCCCCGACCACCCGCGCATCAAGGGCATCATCACCGCGCTGCGGGACGTGCTCGACCGCGGCGACATCCGCATCTTCGGCAACGTGCGCTTCGGCGACGACATCACACTCGACGACCTCAAGCGGCACTACAACGCCGTGATCTTCGCGACGGGGGCGGTGCAGGATGCCTCGCTGCGCATCCCCGGCATCGAGCTCGAGGGTTCGTACGGCGCGGCCGACTTCGTGAGCTGGTACGACGGGCACCCCGACTACCCGCGGGAGTGGCCGCTCGAGGCGCAGTCGGTGGCCGTGATCGGCAACGGCAACGTGGCGCTCGACGTCTCGCGCATTCTCGCGAAGCACGCCGACGACCTGCTGCCCACCGAGATCCCGGCGAACGTCTACGAGGGGCTGAAGGCCTCGCCGGTGACCGACGTGCACGTGTTCGGTCGCCGCGGCCCGACCTCGGTGAAGTTCACGCCGCTCGAGCTGCGCGAGCTCGGCGAGCTGAACGACGTCGACATGATCGTCTACGACGAGGACTTCGACTACGACGACGCGGCCCGCGCGGCCGTCGCCGGCAACAAGCAGGTCTTCGTGATCGACAAGGTGCTGAACCAGTGGCGCCAGCGCGAGACCGGCCACGCGTCGCGCCGCCTGCACCTGCACTTCTTCGCCAAGCCGCTCGAGGTCGTCGACGACGGCACCGGCCGGGTCGGCGCCTTCCGCTACGAGCGCACGCGCTCCGACGGCGAGGGCGGCGTGGTCGGCACCGGCGAGATCCGCGAGGTGCCGGTGCAGGCCGTGTACCGCGCGATCGGCTACTTCGGCTCGGAGCTGCCGGGCATCCCGTTCGACCGCGACTACGGCGTGATTCCGAACCACGAGGGCCAGGTGCTGCGCCACGACGCCGAGACCGGCGAGTCGGGCCGCATGTACGGCGTCTACGCCACGGGCTGGATCAAGCGCGGCCCGGTCGGCCTCATCGGCCACACCAAGTCGGATGCCATGGAGACGATCCGCCACCTCATCAACGACGTGGGCAACTGGTGGTCGCCCGCCTCGCCCTCCGAGCAGTCGGTCGTCGACCTGCTCGACGAGCGCGGCGTGCGTTACACCGACCTCGCGGGCTGGCACCGCCTCGACCAGCACGAGCTCGCCCTGGGCGAGGCCGAGGGTCGCACCCGCATCAAGGTCGTGCCCCGCGACGAGATGGTCGACATCTCGCTGGGCGAGCTCGCGCTGTAGCCGTTTGCGCTCGACGGTTTCGGGCGTGCCCGGCCGTGCGCTGCGCGCGCTACGCTGCACCTCATGCCCGCCGCCGTCCTGATCGCGCTCGCCGCGCTCGCGGGCGCCGTCCTCGGCTGGTGGCTGCTCGTCCCCTGGGCGGCCCGCAACCTGACCGGGGAGCGGATGCCGCTGAGGCGGCGGATCCCGAGACGGCTGACGCCGCGCCTGGCGGGCCGCCGGCCGCACCCCGCTGGTTCCGTCCGGTCGCAGCCCTCGCGACCGCCGCCGCCTTCGCCGCGCTCGCCTGGTCGCTCGGCCTCATCTGGCTGCTCCCCGCCCTCCTCGCGTTCGCCGCGACCGGTATCGCCATGTCCCTCGTCGACCTCGCCGAGCAGCGCCTCCCGAACCGCATGCTCGGCCCGTCGCTCGTCATCGTCGCCGCGCTCCTCCTCGTCGCCGGCGTCGCCACCGCCTCCTGGTGGTCGCTCCTCTGGGCCCTCGTCGGCGCCGTCGCGATGTTCGCGTTCTACCTGATCATCGCCGTGATCGCCCCGAGCGGCGTGGGCATGGGCGACGTGAAGCTCGCCTTCCTCGTCGGTCTCGTCGTGGGCTACTTCGGCTGGGCGATCTGGGTCCTCGGCCTGTTCCTCGGCGTCTTCGTGGGCGGCCTCGCCGCCGTCGGTGCACTGGTGGCCCGTCGCGTCACCCTGCGCGGCCACATCCCGTTCGGCCCGGCGATGGTGGTCGGGGCGACCTTGGCGTTGTGCGCCCCGGGCATCCTCGCCGGCTGAGCGTAGCGCCCCCAACGGCACCCCCGATGTGGGGGTACCCGTAACAGGGGGTGACTTCAGTACCGTGAAACAGGCCCCCTGGCCCCAAACTTCTTCGCTCGATCACACGAGGTCCCCATGCTCAAGCTGTTCGCGACTCTGCACGTGCTGAGGTCCGTGGTTCGCGATGAGGAACGTGGGAATGCAGCAGAGTACGCCCTGGTTCTCGGCTTGGTTGCGCTCGGCATCATTGTCGGTCTTGGTGGGCTTGCTCTGGCGTTGAACACGTTCTTCATCAACGCCGCGGCCGAGATCCCTAACGACGAGTACCCCCACAAGTGGGGAGTACTCGTCGTGTCTATGCGCCCGTAATGTTCTTCTCGTCGCTCGCGGGGCGGGCGGCGACCCTACTGACCGACTCATAGGAAGCACCCCGAAAATGCTGAAGTTCTTCGTCACCCTCCAGTCCATCGCCAACTCGATCCGCGAGGACGAGAAGGGCAACGCGGCCGAGTACGGCCTCATCATCGCACTGGTTGCGATGGGCATCCTCGTGGGTCTCGGCGCGCTCGCGCTTGCGCTCAACGGCCTCTTCACCAACGTCTCCACCGAGCTCGCGGTCTAGGCACGTCGAACCAACACGATCAATACGTCACTCCGACTTGGAGACCTGCGCTAGTGCAGGTCTCCAAGTCGGTTGCCGACTTGTCGCAACTCGGTCGGAGCGCTGAGGCAGTGGATCGAGCGGAATCGAACGGCGCCGAATCCACCGCTACGGCAACCTGGTCGATCTGGAAGCTGTCGATCCTGGATTGAAGGTTGAGCCCATGCTCCGACGTGAACGAGGTGCCGGCGCCGTTGAGTTCGCACTCGTGTTTCCGGTACTCATCCTGTTGGTTCTCGGAATTGTCGAGCTCTCCCACCTCTACAACGTGCAGATCTCGCTAAGTGGTGCCGCGCGAGAGGCCGCGCGTGTCATGGCGATCGAAGACGACGCGAGCGTCGCGCGCAGCGCAGCAGTGAGCGCAGCGCCGTCGCTGAACCCTGCACTCGCGGCCGGGCAGATCGCGATCACGCCGTCGTCTTGCGAGGACAACCCGGGAGCCCAGGTGCAGGTATCGATCGACTACACCGCGACGCTTCTTACGAACATCCTGCCGGCGCCGATCTCAGTGTCGGCGACTGGCGCCATGCGGTGCGGAGGCTGAACTCATGCGATGGCTCGGATTCCTTGGGAAGCGTGAACGTGGTGCCAGTGCGGTGCTCGTCGGGCTCATGCTGGTCCCTCTCGTCGGGGCTGGGGCCATTGCTGTGGATGTGGGCGCGCTCTATGCCGAGAAAGCGCAGCTCCAGAACGGTGCCGATGCTGCGGCACTGAGCGTCGCTGCGGAGTGCGCAATTGACGAATCCACCTGTGCTGGGCCGGCCGGAGGCATCGCCTCAACGTATGCGAATTCCAATGCGGTGGATGCGCTCGCTACGGCCCTCACCCCCTCCATCAACTTGTCCTCCAATACAGTCACTGTCACAACTGAGACGTTCTCGGAGGATGGGGCGATGCTTCGCCATCCTCTTGCCCAAATGATCGGAATCCCGTCGAGCACGGTGCGTGCGGCGGCGACCGCCGAGTGGGGAACGCCGGTGGTCGGGTCTGTGATCCCGCTGGCCATCGGGCAGTGCGAGTTCGCACTTTCTCCGCCGCAGGAGGGTGTGGCCAATCCCACCCGAATCCTGATTCAGTACGACACCGTCGACCGCAAAGAGTGCGAGGACATCTTCCTCTCGGGAGGGTTCGGTTGGCTTGACACCTCAACCCCGTGTCTTGCGATAGTCGACGTGAACGATCCGTGGGTGGGAAGCGATCCCGGGAACAGCCTCGCGAGTTCTGGCTGTGACGTCGACGCCGACATCGTCCCGCTTCTCGGCACGACAATCCTGATCCCGGTGTACGACGAGATTCAGGGGACCGGCCAGAACGGTCAGTTCCACATCTCAACGTTCGCGGCGTTCCACCTCACGGGATTCAAGTTCAGTGGTCAGAACACGTACACCGACCCACTCGCTCCCGAGTGCAAGGGCAATTGCCGCGGACTCCAGGGCTTCTTCATGAAGTACGTCAGCGTGAGCGATGCCTTCGAACTCGGCGACGGCATCGACGCCGGACTCACCGTCGTACGACTCATCGACTAGAACAACCCGAACACCTGACCGACGAGAACCAGCTGACAACCCGACGTCGGCAGAAAGCGTGACATGAGAATTAGGATCATCGGCGCTGTGATCGCCGTTCTACTCGCAGCGGTCGGCGGATACCTGCTCTGGATGTATGTACAGAGCGCGGATCAGCGGGCAGCCGATGGCGCTGAGTTCGCTCAGGTGTTCGTGGTGACCGAAGAGGTTCCCTCAGGAACGCCCGGCGAACTCATCGGTGACTACGTCGAGATCGATGAACTCCCTCAGCTGGCAATCCAACCCGAGATCGTTACGAACCTGGACGACGTTGCGGGTCTCGTCACGAATGCCGAACTCGTCCCCGGTGAACAACTCATCGAAGCACGCTTCTCGTCTCCTGCCGAGCTCGCAGCCCAAGGCGATGTCGCGCTTCCGGAAGGCTTCCAGGAGGTCACGCTCCCAGTCGAGGTGGCACGTGCAGTCGGTGGGGCAGTCCGGCCGGGATCAACCGTCGGCGTTGTCATTACGGTCGACAAGGATGTAAAGGCCGGGCCCGTTGAAGGCGATGCGCCTGGAGCGCCCACAACGGACGCGGAAGTCGAGGGGACGACTACCAAGTTCACCTTCCACAAGGTGCTCGTGACACGCGTGCAGGCCGGAACAGTCGTGACCACCAACGCGGAGGAAGAAGTCACTACTTCCGACGTCCTCATGGTGACCTTTGCGGCGAGTACTCCGCAGATCGAGCAGCTGGTGTGGGCCGCGGAACTGCAGGACTACAACGACAGCTCCGGAATCTGGCTCACGCTCGAGCCCGAAGACGCCGACGAGAGTGGCTCGCGCGAGGTCACGAGGGACAACATCTTCGAGTGAGCCGATATCTCCTGATCAGCCGCAGCGCGGAGTACGAGACTCGGCTCCGCCGCCTGTTGCGCTCGAAGCTCGAGGCCCTCCCAGGTGAGTATCTGGCGTTCGGACCCGATGAGACGCTCGCGCAGTTGCGGGGATCGCCTCGAGTCGCTCTGCTGGGCCCGCTACTGAACTTCGCAGAGTCCAAGGCAATCGCGTCGGCGCTTCAAGAACGGCACCCAGGCATCGGCCTGATCGTTGTTCGCGAGCAGCGATCCGATCTCGAGGACTGGGTCGATGGTATGGCAATCCACGCGGTTCTCAGCCCGGAAGCCACCGATCAGACGACGGTCGACCTGATTAGTCGGCTTGAGGAGTGGCTCGTCTCGCACGGAAAGCTGACTCCGGTGCGCGAGGAACCGGAAGAGGAGCAATCGCAAGCGGAACCTGATGCCGACGTCACAGGCCTCGGAGAGTTCGGTCTCGGCGCGATCGATGACAGCATCGCTCTCGAATCGACCGCGTCAGAGGGCGACTCGGACGCGGAGGACGAGCCAGCCGACACGTTGATACTTCCCGCTCCCCTCGATGAACACGTGCGCACTGAGGTGATCGCGGTGGTTGCGCCGAAGGGTGGACAGGGCAAGACGACGACCGCCATCAACCTCGCCACGGGACTCGCCGAGGTGGCGCCAAACTCCGTCGTGCTCGTCGATGCCGATGTCCAGTTCGGTGACATCGCCCACGCCCTCAATCTCGATCCGCACTACTCGCTCGCAGACGTGGCCTCCGCAGGCGACGATGAGATGGCGTTGAAGGCCCTCTTCAGCCACCACGAAGACGACTTCTTCGTGGTGCCGGCACCGCCTTCGCCTGAGTTGGCGGATGACATCGACGCCCGCGCGCTCGGTTCGATGCTTCGGAACCTATCCACGATGTTCCGCTACGTCGTTGTGGATACGACGCCCGGGCTTGGGGAACATGCTCTTGCGGCGCTCGAGAATGCAACCGATGGTGTGTTCGTCACGAACATGACCGTGCCCAGCTTGCGTGCTCTTCGCAAGGAGTTCGAGCTTCTGCTCGACCTCGACATCCTCCCTTCGAACCGACACATCGTGATGAACTTCATGGACAAGTCGAGTGGGCTTCTGCAGAAGGATGCCGAGGAGATCATGGGCGCGAAGGTCGACGTGGTTGTTCCGAGGTCGGGGGCGGTCGTGTTCGCAAGCAATCAGGGAGTTCCAGTGATCCACCACGACGTTCGCGATCCGGCAGCGAAGGCACTACGTGAGCTTGTGCAACGCATCGAGCCGTCGGCCGCGCCGAGCCGGCGACGCATCCATCGGAAGACGAGGACCCCATGAGACTCAGCGACCGACTCGATCAGGCGCGCGGCGCGCATCGCGCGAACGAGGAAGCAGGCGAGCAGTCGCCCGCTTCGGAGAACAGTGTCGAGGATGCCGCGACACCGTCTCCTGAGCAGCATTCCCCTGGCTCAGAGGCCGACGCACGAGTCAGCGACCTGCCAGAGTCAACTACGGTCCCAGGATCCGCGACGCCCGGTAGGGAAGATGAGCAGCACTCGTCCACCTGGGAGGCGATGCACGGGGAAACTCGGCAGGCGCCAGTCAGCGACGCCGTCAAGGAACTCAAGGAGCGGGCCGCACAAGAGCTGTTCCGGCGTATCGGAACTCGGCTCAACGACCCGAGTCTCACCGAGGAGCGCCTGCACCAGATGGCGCGGGAGGAACTTTCGCGAATCGTTGCGGCCGAGCAGGTGGCACTCTCCACGGTGGAGCGCAACCGGCTCATCACAGAGATCGGGGCCGACGTACTCGGATTCGGTCCGCTCGAGACGATGCTTGATGATGATGCCGTGACCGAGATCATGGTGAATCGACATGACCAGATCTACATCGAGCGAGCCGGTCGGCTCTACGAGTCGCGGTTGAAGTTCACCGGCGAGCCGCAACTGCGCCGAGTGATCGAGCGCATCGTTTCGCGGGTGGGTCGTCGTATCGACGAGTCGTCGCCGCTCGTGGATGCACGACTGGATGATGGATCGCGTGTCAACGCCATCATCCCGCCTCTCGCCGTGGACGGGTCGTCGCTGACGATTCGAAAGTTCTCGCGTACGCCGCTGACGGTCGACAACCTGATCTCGTATGACACGATGACCCGTGAGATGGCCGACCTGCTCGACGCGGCTGTACGTGGTCGGCTGAGCATCCTCGTGTCGGGCGGCACAGGTACCGGCAAGACCACCCTTCTGAACGTCCTCTCTGCGAACATCCCGAACGACGAGCGGATCATCACCATCGAGGACGCGGTGGAGCTCCAGCTTCAGCAGGAGCACGTCGTGCGCTTGGAGTCACGACCTGCGAACATCGAGGGCCGCGGGGAGATCACCATTCGCGACCTGGTCCGGAACTCGCTGCGTATGAGGCCGGACCGCATCGTCATTGGTGAGGTCCGTGGCGCCGAAGCACTGGATCTGCTGCAGGCGATGAACACGGGCCATGAAGGATCGATCTCGACGATCCACGCGAACTCCCCTCGGGACGCGATTGCACGACTCGAGACGCTGGTACTGATGGCGGGCATGGACCTGCCGCTCCGCGCGATCCGCGAGCAGATCGCGTCCGCCATCGACGTCATCGTGCAGATCTCCCGCATGCGGGATGGCACGCGTCGTGTCGTCAGCGTGACTGAGGTGCAGGGCATGGAGAGCGACGTTGTCACCATGCAGGACGCCTTCGCATTTGACTATGCAGCCGGCATCGACGAGGACGGTCGCTTCCGGGGCCACGCAATCCCGACTGGCGTGCGGCCGCGGTTCGTCGACCACTTGGCGGACTTCGGTATCGAGGTTCCGGCCTCGCTCTTCCAGAGCGCTCCGCCACCTTCGAACTACGGGAGGCGCTGATGTCTGCCGTATACGTACTTGGCCTCCTAGCTGCGCTCTTCGCGCTGCTTGCGCTCGTTGTCTTCGTCATCGCGCCGCCAGCACCCCGCGTGGCGCTCGACAGGCGTTTGGCACCAGGGACGCAGTACGAGAGCCGCCTCACACGGGCCACGAATCGAACCGTACGGACGATCGAGAAGACGATGCGCCGTCGCGAGCGTGGTGCGTTTGGCGAGGAGTCTCTGGAGCTTGCTGGGGTGCGGATGCAACCATCGGCATTCGTCCTCGTCACATTCTCGATCTCGGCACTGCTGGCTGCCATCGGCGTACTGATCGGCTTCGGGACTTGGTGGTCCCTCGTGCTCGGCCTGCTCTTCGCTTGTTTGGGGCCGCTCTTCGCGCGCCTATACCTCGCTCTGCGTGTGTCTTCCCGTCGGTCCAAGTTCGCTGAACAGCTGGATGACACGATGCAACTGCTCGCCGGAAATCTCCGCGCGGGTCACGGCCTGGTGCAGGCAATCGACTCGGTGGCACGCGATGGTGATGCTCCGACGTCAGAAGAGTTTGCGCGCGTGGTCAACCAGTCGCGAATCGGACGAGACCTCAACGATGCCCTCACCGACACGGCCGAGCGGATGCAGTCCGACGACTTCAAGTGGGCGGCCCAGGCGATCGCGATCAACCGCGCAACCGGTGGCAACCTTGCCGAAGTACTGTATGGCGTTGCTGCGACAATCCGAGAGCGAAACGAGATCCGTCTCAAGGTGAAGTCGCTCTCGGCTGAAGGCCGGCTGTCGGCGACGATCCTGTTGATCCTGCCCGTCGCCGTATTTCTTGGTGTGCTGATCATTCAGCCGAGTTACTTCGAGCCATTCTTCACAACCCTGTTCGGGTGGATTGCGCTTGTGGTGGCGGGGGTGCTCATGATCGTCGGTGTCGTGTGGATGCTCGCCGCGGTCCGCGTGCGGTTCTAGGAGTTGACGTGACCGAACTATTGCCTCTCATCGCCATCGGCGCGGTTGCACTGGGTGCCGCACTCCTGGTCTTCTTGGTGTTCGCCTCCCTCCCCCAAAAGGCTGCTGTGCGAGAGCTCCTCGAGCCCTCGCAGGTGCAGCCTCGACGAACCGACGACACGCGGCCGTTCTCTCAGAAGCTTGCCGACACCTTGCCGAACGGGTACACCGGCTGGGTGCAGCGACAGATCATCTATTCCGGCCGCACAGGGGATTGGAGCGTCGGAGGATTCGTGCTGCTCAAGCTCTTTGTCACGGCGTTCGGCGTGCTTGTCGGAGTCGGTGCAATCGTCATCGCTCAGAATGCATTGATGATCGGGGCGGGCGTCGTGATGATGCTGCTGTTCCTTGTGGCACCGGAGGTCATGCTCAACAGCCGCGCCGACGACCGACAGACGGCGATTCAGCGTGCTCTTCCCGACACCCTTGATCAGATGACTATCGCGGTCGAGGCCGGGTTGGGCTTCGAGGGGGCGATGGCGAGAGCTGCTCAGAACGGTTCGGGGCCCCTCAACGATGAACTCGTGCGCACTCTGCAGGACATGACGATCGGTCGTTCCAGGTCGGATGCGTACTCTGCACTGCTTGCACGGACCAATAGCGAGGATCTGCGTCGATTCGTACGTGCGATTCAGCAAGCAGACCGGTACGGCATTTCAGTGGCCGACGTGCTGCGCGTGCAAGCACGTGAAATGCGTGTGAAGCGTCGAGCTAGGGCCGAGGAATCGGCGATGAAGATCCCGATCAAGGTCGTCTTTCCCTTGGTGTTCGCGATCCTCCCCGTACTCTTCATCGTCCTGCTGTTCCCCGCCGTGCTAGGCATCGTTGCCGCCTTTAGCTAGGACACGATCATCCCGGGCGAAGTTTCCTCGGGTTCGTATGGGCCAACGAACGCGATAGCGTGAGTGCGTTCGCGCTCGTCCCCCTGCGGGCGCGGTGGGCTTCGCGATGCTGCGGCCCGATCGACCCTGAGCCGAGGACGAGCATCCCCCATGCGCATCCGAACCGGCGGTGCTGACGACGCCGCCCTGCCCGCAGACGACACGGCAGCGCGAGCCGCCGGCATGCAGCGCGAAGGCGGGGAGCGCGCATGAAGCCGATCGTGCTCGTCACGCGCAACACCGTCTACGACCTGCGCATGCGGCGGCTGTTCGAGGGGAAGCTCCGCTCCATCCCGGGCGAGTTCCTCGGCATCGGCACGTCGCTGGTGCTCGACCGCGTGGGAGACGCCCCGAAGATCGCGCTGCTCGGCCCCGAGCTGAGCCAGACCGAGATCCTCACGCTCGCGACGGGACTCGTCGAACGGCACCCGAGCATCGGGCTCGTCGTCGTCGAGGCGGTACCCAGCGACCCCGAGACCTGGATTGGCCGTGGCATCCACGCGGTCATCTCCGCCACCGCCACCGACCCCGAGAAGCTCGAGCTCATCACGCGGCTGCAGACCTGGCTCAATCTGTACGGCGGCGAGCAGGACCCGAGCGAGTTCGGCGGCATCGACGACGAAGCGGATGCCCCTGAGGCGGCCGTCGCGCCCACTGACGGAGCCGCAGCGGCGACGCCACAGGTCCCCGAGGACGATCGCGTCCAAGAGGTCGTCTGGGTCGCCGAGACCGCCGGGCGCGCGGGCTCGTCGGAGAGCGATGGAGCGGCCGCCCCGGAGCGATCCGCATCACACACGGCGGTGCTCGCACCCGAGCGCCCCGAGTCACTGCCGGCCGACCCCGATGCCCCGCCGCGGCTCGCTCCGCCGCCCCCGCCTCCTGCCAGCTGGGCAGCCGAGCCCAAGCAACAGTCCGTCGCGCTCCCAGTCGCAGCACCCGCCAGCAGCTCCATCGGAACCGAGACATCGGCCGACTCGGATGATCCCACCACCCCAAGCGAGATCATCGTCGTCGCTGCACCGAAGGGGGTCAGGGTAAGACCACCGCGGCGATCAACCTCGCCGTAGGACTCGCCGAGGTCGCTCCGGGCCAGGTGGTGCTCGTCGACGCCGACCTCCAGTTCGGCGACATCGCGAGCGCGCTGAGCCTGCCCGACTCGCGCACCATCGTCGGTGCACTCGACACGCGCGACGACGATGAGCTCGTCGACGGTCTGGTGCGCCACGAGGACGACTTCTTCGTGATGCCCGCTCCGCCCACGCCGGAGGACGCCGAACACGTCACCCCGGCCGATCTCGTCAAGGTCGTCCGTCGACTCAACGGTCGCTTCCGCTACGTCGTCGTCGACACGACGCCCGGCGTCGGCGAGCACAGCCTCGCGCTCATCGCCGCCGCGACCGACGGCGTCTTCATCGCGAACATCAACGTGCCGAGCCTGAACGCGATGCGCAAGGAGCTCCAGCTCCTCGACAGCACCGACGGCATGCCGCCGAACCGGCACATGGTGCTGAACTTCACCGACCGCAAGGCGGGCATCACACCGGCGAAGGCGGCGGAGGTCGTCGGCACGGCGTTCGACATCGAGGTGCCTCGCTCGGTCGCGGTGCTCTTCGCGAGCAACGAGGGCGTGCCGCTCATCCACCACGACGTGCGCGACGCCGCCGCGAAGGCACTGCGCAAGCTTGTGCAGCGCATCAACCCTGCTGCGGTACCGACCCGTCGACGCATCCACCGCCGCTGGCGCGCGCAGTGACACCAGGCTGCGGTTATCCACAGCCCTCGCGACGCCGATGCGAGCCCAGCGACACGCCACGACTACCCTTCCTCGCGTGACGGCGATACTCCTCGGTGGCGGCGCGGTCTTCGGCGCCGTCGCCGGTTGGTGGCCGATCGCCGGCTCCGCCCGCAGCGCCACGCACGGCACCCGTCTGTGGACGCGCCGCGCACGCATCACCGTCACGGTCGCGGCAGCCCTCGGCGGGCTTGCGATCTGCTGGGGCATCGGACTCTCGCCCGCTCTGCTGCCCGCCCTCGTCTTCCTGATCACCGGCACGGCACTGGCAGCGACGGATGCCGCGGAGCGACGCGTCCCGGCAGGAACCGTCTTCAGCGCCAGCGTCCTCATCGCCGGCTCGCTGGTCATCGCCGCGGCGATCGACGGCACGTGGTGGACGCTCCTCTGGGCTGGGCTCGGCGCCCTCGGCATGGGCGCCATTGCCGCCGCCGGCGCGCACTGGCTGCCGCGCATCGTCGCCTGGCGCGACCTCGGCCTCCCGATGCTCGCTGGGCTCGTACTCGGCGCCCTCGGTTGGCAGGCGTGGGTCGCGGGCCTCGCCGGCATGCTCGTGATCGGCTTCCTCGTCGCATCCGTCGCCCGACTGCGCGGCGACAGCACCACGCTCGCCGGCGCCGTGCCGCTCGGCCCGTCGATCATGGCGGCATCGGTGCTCGCCATCGTGCTCGTCTAGCGTCAACCCGCGGCCCGCGCGTGGCATACACCCGCGACCCATAGGCTGAACGCAGGGCGAACGGGGGTGGTCCGGCAGTGAGCAAGGCGAGCGAGCCCGACTGGCAGCCCGACCTGCTCGGCGATCGCTACGAGCAGGTCACGCTGCCGCTCGAGGCCGACGACGAGGGTGACGTCGTCGCAACCCTCGTGCGCTACCGGCCGAAGTTCCGGCTACGGCTCACGCCGGGTGCGGCCGCCGACTGCGACGTGCTCTACGTGCACGGGTGGAGCGACTACTTCTTCCAGACCGAGCTCGCCGAGTTCTGGGCGGATGCCGGTGCGCGGTTCTACGCCCTCGACCTGCGCAAGTACGGGCGGAGCCTGCGCGACGGCCAGACTCCAGGGTTCGTCACCTCGCTCGGCACCTACGACGAGGACATCGAGGCGGCGCTCGGCGCGATGGGGCGACCGGTCGACGGTCCGAAGTCGGCGCGTCCGCTCATCCTGCTCGGGCACTCGACGGGCGGACTCACGCTGAGCCTCTGGGCCGCGCGGCATCCGGGCGTGGCATCCGCGCTCATCCTGAACAGCCCGTGGCTCGAGTTCCAGGCGAGCCGCATCGGGCGCGAGGCGGTCACGCCGCTCATCGACCTGTCGGCGCGCGTCGACCCGCGCGGCGGCCTCCCGAACGTCGACCTCGGGTTCTACACGCGCGCGGTCGCCGAGGAGGAGGGCGGCGAGTGGAGGTACGACCACGCGTGGCGGCCGAACCGCGGGTTCCCGGCGTCGGCGGCGTGGCTTTCGGGCGTGCTCGCCGCGCACGCGCGGGTCGCGGCGGGTATCGACGTCGGCGCACCGGTGCTCACGCTGCTGTCGAAGCGCACGACGATCCTGGCCCGATGGAGCGAGGAGATGCGCTCGAGCGACAGCGTGCTCGTGGTCGACGAGATGGCCGAGCGCGCGCTGCGGCTCGGCCCGTCGGTCACGGTCGAGCGCATCGAAGGCGCCCTGCATGACGTCTTCCTCTCCCGCCCCGAGGTGCGTCGCGACGCCTACGACCGGGTCACCCGCTGGTTGCGCGGATTCGCGCCGGTGTAGCATCCGCTCGCCCTGCCCCACGAACTGGGCGGTGAAGCCGACCGCGCCGGCGATTAGGCTCCCACCATGCCCCGCCTGCCATTCGCGATCGTCGTCGTCGCGCTTGCCGCCATGGTGATCGTGCCAGGCATCGCGAGCCTGTCGCCGACGCCGACGTTCTTCGGCTGGCACATGTACTCCGGGTATCGTGCGCCACTGACGTTTGAGGTCACACACGAAGACGGCACACGAGTTGACGTCCCGTTGAACGATATTGCTGCTGGCCTTCGCGTGGAGGTCGCATACGCAAGAGTCGGGGCAGCGTTCCTATGTGAACGCGACCAATCGGCTACTACCGTTCGAGCCGTTCGAGTTGATGGGTCAGTGGACGTGGAGTACTCATGCAGCGACTTCTGACCAAGGAAGTCGATGCGCGACCTCTCGCGGTGTCTCGCATCGTCGTGGGCCTTGCGGCGATGGGCGTGAGTCTCGAATGGGCGATCCCGCTCCTTCGCTTGACTACCGGCGAGTATCTCAGGACACCCGTGCTTTGGGGAGCGCCAAGCCCGTCCGTTGCATTCGTGCTGTTCATCTACATCATGACCCTTGTAGGTGCGATGGGAATGGCACTGGGTGCACTCGGGAGGGCCGCCCCCTCGATGGTTGGCTTGGCCTGCCTCCTCGCTCTGCTTGCAGATCAGCAGGTCTACAGCAACCATGCGCTCTTGCTGCTCTTGCTTTCCATACTGCTCGCCCTGAGCGACGCGCATCGCACCCTCTCGATCCTGCGCCGGAACCGCGGTCCCGTCCAGGTCGCCTACTGGCCTGCATTCCTCATCCGCGCGCTACTCTCGTCGGTCTACCTCTGGACCGCGATCGCCAAGGTCAACGGCGACTACCTCGCGGGCGACGTCTTCGCTCACTTCGGCAACGACCTCATGGGCCTGCTCGCACCAGTGCTGCCCGCGCTCGCCGTCACGAGCATCGTCACCGAACTCTTCGTCGGCATCGCGCTCTGGGTCCGTCCGCTGTTTCCGCTCGCGCTGCTCGCGGGCATCGGCCTGCACACCGGCATCATCGTGACCCTGCACGACCCGTACCCGCTCGTGCTCTTCGCGATGCTGATGGCGCCGGCCTACCTCCTCGCCGGAGCCGAGTGGGTGCGCGGCGGCGGCGCGCTCGTCGAGCGCGCACAGCTTGCCTGGTCAGCAGTGAAGCGGCGGATGCCTCGCCGGCGAGGCGTCGCGAGCAGCGCCCCACCCGCCTGAGTTGGCCTGCCGGCCCAGCCCTACCGGAAGTTCACGAACTGCAGGTCGACGTCGAAGTCGGCGCCCTTCAGCAGCGCGATGGTGGCCTGCAGGTCGTCGCGGCTCTTCGACGAGACGCGCAGCTCGTCGCCCTGGATCTGCGACTTCACCGACTTCGGCGCCTCGTCGCGGATCAGCTTGCCGATCTTCTTCGCGTGCTCCTGGTCGATGCCCTGCTTGAGCGCGACCTCGAGGCGGTACTCCTTGCCCGACGCGTACGGCTCGCCCGCGTCGAGGCTCTTCAGCGAGATGCCGCGCTTGACGAACTTCGACTGCAGCACGTCGAGCACGGCCTTCACGCGCTCCTCGGAGTTCGCCTTCAGCAGGATCTTCTCGCCGCTGAACTCGACGGATGCCCCCACGCCACGGAAGTCGTACCGCTGGTCGATCTCCTTGCGGGCCTGGTTGACCGCGTTGTCGGCCTCCATCTTGTCGACCTTGCTGACCACGTCGAACGTCGAATCTGCCATGCCCGCCAGTCTAGCCAGCGCCCCTCCCGTGCCAATCGCCCGCCCGTCCGGCGCACGGTCCCCATCGCCTGAGGGCTGTATCTCGATTGAGGGCCGAGTCTTCCGCCGTCAGACCAAGATTCCGCCCTCAGGCCGAACTGGGCTGGCTCCGCGTTGGTGGGGCAACGGGTGCAGCGCCCAGGGGAGGCGGGCGACGGCTCCTGCACAAGCGACGGACGTGCGCCCGGTGGGCGCGGCGAGGGAACGATCGCCCGTGATCGGCATGTCCCCCCGAGGGTCGAGGCATGGCGAACGCGGAGAGCCTGGGCGCACCGCGCTTCCCGGCCGACGACAAGGGAATCGTCCTCGCGCGCAGCATGCGCGAGGTCGGGCAGGAGGCGGAACTGTACGCGGCGGTGCGGCGGGGCGATCTCGTCCGCATCCGGCCGGGCGCGTACCGCGTGCCCACGTCCGCGGACATGCGCATGTCTGCGCCGGAGCGCGACGCGCGTCGCCATCGGTTGCTCGTCCAGGCCGCCGCGATGAAGCTACGGCGCCCCGTCTTCACCGGATACTCCGCGGTCGCCGTCCACGGTCTCCCGATCGTGGGGAAGTGGCCGGACGTGGTCGAGGTGCTCGTGGCGCGGCCGACCGGGAGTCGCCGCCCGGGCATCCGCTACGTAGCGACGAAGACGGAGCCGCCGACGGTCACGGTGAACGGCATCACCGTCGTGACAATCGAACACGCGCTCGTGGGGCTTGCACGCAGCGCTCCGTTGATTGCGGCGCTCACGGCGACGGATGCCGCGTTGTGGCGCCCGCGCGAACGTGGCGCCCGGCCGAAGACGACGATGGCGCGCCTTCTCGAGACGCACGAGGCGATGCTGCCGTACAGGGGCAGCCGGCGTGTCGGAGCGGTGTTCGCGCGCGCAACCGACGGGGCGGAGTCTCCGCTCGAGACCGTCAGCAGGGTCGACTTCGAGGAGCTCGGCTTCCCGCAGCCGGAGCTGCAGCACCACATGGAGCTTCCGGAGCTCAAGCGCGACGCGGACGTCGACTTCTGGTGGCCGGAGCACGGCATCGCCGGCGAGGCGGACGGCGAGGGGAAGTATCGCCGCGAACCCGGAGTGGACGCCACGGTCGAGACGGTGCTCGCCGAGAAGGCGCGGGAGGACGCGATCCGACGCCGGGTGCGCGCGTTCGTGCGTTGGGCCTGGGCGGACGCCTGGGCCCGCGACCCCCTCCGCACGAAACTCGAAGAGGCCGGCCTGCCGATCGTGCGCCGTCCGCCGCGACTCATCCGCATCAGCTGAGCGCGGCGCCGTCCTGAGGGCTGAATCTCGTCTGAGGGCTGAGTCTTACTGGAGGGCTGAATCTATTGGCCTCAGACCAAGAATCGGCACTTAGTCGGGGATGGGGAGTTCGCGGGGGCGGCTGAGGCGTCGGCAGGCGGACGAGCGCGCCACGGACGAGCGCGCGCCCGGGGCCGGCGCTCAGCCTCAGGCGCTCGGGCGCGCCGTGCTCGAGCGCACGATGAGCTCGTAGGGCAGGCGCGTGTCGGCGCGCTCCGGCGGGGCATCCGTCGGCTGCAGCTGCTCGAGCAGGATGTCGACCGCGCGCTCGCCCTGCCGGCGGGGGAACTGGGCGACGGTGGTGAGTCCGAAGAACTCGGACAGGTCGTGGTCGTCGATGCCCGCGATCGACACGTCGCCGGGAACGCTCAGGCCGAGGTCGCGCGCGGCGAGGATCGATCCCATCGCCATCTCGTCCGAGGCGGCGAAGATCGCGGTCGGACGGTCGCGCGGCACCCCGAGCAGCTGCTTCGCCGCGTGGTAGCCGCCCTGGATGCTGAAGTCGGCGGGGGCGAACAGCGCCGGGTCGACCGCGTAGCCCGCGTCGACGAGCGCGGCCTCGTAGCCGAGGCGCCGGTTCGTCGGGAGGTGGAAGTCGAGGTCGAACTCGTGGGTGCCGCCGATGTGCGCGATGCGCGTGTGGCCGAGCGCGAGCAGGTGCTCGGTCGCGAGCCGGGAGATCGCGACGTCGTCGATCGTGAGCGTGCGCACGCCGGGGATCGGACCACCGACGCCGACCAGCGGCTTGTCCATCGCGTGCAGCCGGGTGACCTCCGCCTCGGTCAGCTCGAGCGACACGGCGATGACCGCGTCGACCCGCTGGCGCAGCAGGAAGTGTTCGAACACGCTGGCCCGCTCCGCCCCCTCGCCCGAGAGGTTGTAGAGCGTCAGGTCGTAGCCGTTGCGGAGCAGCGCGTGCTGCGCGCCCTCGAGCACCGACGAGAAGAACCACCGGTTGAGGAACGGGATGACGACGCCGATGTTGCGCATGCGGCCCGATGCCAGGCTCGACGCGTTCGACGAGACGACGTACCCGAGCTCGTCGGCCGCTGCGACGACGCGCTGCTTCGTGGCATCCGATACCGGGCCTCGACCGCTCAGGGCGCGCGACACGGTCGCCGTGGAGACGCCCGCGAGCTTCGCGACCTCCTCGATGCCGGCCATGTGCCCCTCCTGACGGTGACGGCGGCGGTGACGGATGCGGCGCAGCTGCGGGTCACCGACCGGGCACGCTGCGCCAGGGGCATCCTATCGACCCCGGCAATTCGACCGCGGAGGGCGCGGCGCGTTGGCGAACGGGGAGGGGGTGGGGTAGACAGTACGCAGTCGGGGCCTGCCCACCGGGGGCGGCTGGGCCCACCGCCGTACTCGAGAGGACAACGTGTGAAGTGGGTCAAGCGCATTCTCATCACTGCGGTGGTGGTCTTCGCCCTGTTCTACATGATCAGCAGGCCTGAAGACGCGGCCGGAGCGGTGCAGGGCGCCTTCGACGCCGTGTGGGGTGCCATCGAGTCGGTGGGGACCTTCTTCACGTCGCTGGTCTCCTGAGGCCTGGGCGAACGTAGACATGGAGCCGTTCGAGCTCGACCCGAAGGTCGACCGCCACCTGATCGCGGACGAGGGCGAGATCGTCATCGACGAGGTGCGCAAGCACTGGGCGGCGTACCTCGTGCCGGCACTCGAGGTGCTCGGCTCCCTGGTCGTGCTGTTCCTGCTCATCTGGACGCCGCAGCCGATCGACTGGGTGATCTCGTTGCTGAGTGCAGGCCTGCTGGTCCACGGCATCTGGCGCGCGGCGGGCGTGCACATGGACCGGTTCGTGATCACGAACATGCGCGTGTTCCGCGTGCACGGCATCTTCACGCGCAACATCGCGACCATGCCGATCCAGCGAATCCTCGACATCTCGGTGCACAAGCCGCTCATCGGCCGCATGTTCGGCTACGGCCACTTCATCTTCGAGTCGGCGGCGCAGGACCAGGGGCTGCGCGAGATCCGCTTCGTGGGCGACCCCGACGAGCGCGGCCTCACGATCCAGCGCGTCATCGCACGGTCGGGCCTGCGCGGCCGCCCGACGCAGTGGAACGCCTGAAGCGACGGATGCCGCGGGGCGGCGACAGCGCGGAGGCATCCGCTCTGTGGCATCCGCTCGGGGCTGTCGCCCTCGATTTCACGCTGGGCAGCGCGCCGAGTATGCTTGTGTGGCCCCGGTCGCGCTGTTGTGAGGCTGGGCGCACTGGCGAGTTACCCTAGCGGCCAAAGGGATCTGACTGTAAATCAGACGGCTCAGCCTTCGGGGGTTCGAATCCCTCACTCGCCACCATGTGCGGAAAGCTCCGCTGACCGGCCCGAAACCCCTCCCGACCTGCGTCGTGGAGGGGTTGGTCGTCTCACGCGGTGGAGGCCTGACCGATGCGAAATTATCCCGACGAACGCGCGGATCCTTGTGCTACGTTGATGACGGAAGCGCTCCCTGAAATAGCTGGGACTCCGCTCCAACTCGAGAAACCCACGCACTCGTGCGTGGGTTTCTGCGTTGCATGGCATGATCGAACCCGTGCTTCTGGCCTACATCGACGAGATCGGTGAGCCTGGGGCGTTCGTTTCGCGTACGCACGCTCGGTACAAGACCAGCCCGGCGTTCGGATACGCAGGCTTCGTGATTCCCGAGGGCAACGCCCGCCAGTTCGGCCGCGAGTTCACCATCGAGAAGCGACGGCTCTTCAAGACGGAGATCGAGGAGGCGCCCGACCCCGGGAAGTGGGAGCGAAAGGGCGCCGATCTCCTGCGGCCGCGCACGCCAGACACGCATCCGCAGCATACTCGCGTGTTTCGTGGGCTGGTCGCCGGCCTTGAACGACTCGGCGGAGCGTTGTTCTACTACGCCGACCAGAAGCCCATCGGGACCCCGAAGCAGACGCGGTTGGACGTCGGGTCGCGGGAACAGGCGGCCATGAAGGAGACGCTCAACCGCCTGTGCAGACACGCGGACGGCGCCGACGAGAACCTCCTCGTCATGATCGACCAGATCAATGAAGCAGACCGTGCGAAGCGGCTCCCGAACATGTACGGGCACATCCTCTCCCGGGCAGCCGAGCGAGAGGAGATGCTTCGGATCGTCGAGCCTCCGATGCACATCGACAGCGTGCTCAGTTCGAACATCCAGTTCGCCGACTGGGTGGCGGCCGCGGTGTCGCGCTCCATCGACTATCAGTTGATCGAAGACTCTCAGTACGGATGGGTGCCGGGCAGTTTCGGCCGCAGCCTCAGGGGAAAGTTCACCCACGAGTCGAAGCTGCATCTGTGGCATCGCTCCGTTCCCGACCTCAACCACTCGGACATCGTGAAGCGCACACGCCCCCTGTTCCCCGCGGTCGAAGGTCAGACGATCGGCTCGCAGTTCGCACCCCAGCTCGAGAAGGTGCATGAGGCGGCGATACGCGCCGCCAACCGCAAGTAGCAACTCGATCGCGAGAACGCAGCGTGGGCGATCGACCGTCTGAGCCCGTAGCGTGGCAGCATGCCTTCCCACATGGAACTGCTCGAGATCGCGTCGACCGTGGCGCAGCGCGCCGGGGCGTTCGCCGCAGACCGGCGCAGCCACGGCGTGAGCGTCGCCGAGACCAAGTCGTCGCCGATCGACATCGTCACGCAGGTCGACCGCGACACCGAGACGTTCATCCGCACCGCGCTCGCCGACTACCGCCCCGATGACGGGTTCTTCGGCGAGGAGGGCGATGCGGATGCCGGCAGCTCGGGGCTGACCTGGGTGGTCGACCCGATCGACGGCACCGTCAACTTCCTCTACGACATCCCGGCGTGGTCGGTGAGCATCGCGGTCGTCGAGGGCGGTGTCGATCCGGCGAGCTGGACGGTGCTCGCGGGCGCCGTGATCAACCCCGCGGCGGGCGAGCTGTACACGGCCGCGGCGGGGGAGGGCGCGTGGATGGGCGACCGCCCGCTGCACGTGAACGACGGGGTCGAGCTCGACCGGGCGCTCGTCGCCACCGGGTTCGGGTACCTGCGCGAGCGCAAGGAGCGGCAGGGTCGGCTCGTGGCCGAGGTGCTGCCGCGCGTGCGCGACGTGCGGCGCATCGGGTCGGCGGCGCTCGACCTGTCGGCCGTCGGCCAGGGGCGGCTCGACGCGTTCTACGAGACCGGGCTGAACCCGTGGGACCACGCTGCGGGGGCGCTCGTGGCCGCCGAAGCGGGGGCGCGCGTCGGTGGGCTCGCCGGGGCGCCGGCCGGTGCGGACATGCTGATCGCGGCGCCGCCGTCGCTCTTCGACGACCTGGAGCGCACGATCGCGGAGTTCTGGGAGGCGTGACCGGCGCTGCGTGCGGCCGCGAGGCGGGTGTTCAGCAGCCCCATCCGCGCCGTTTCGCAGGAATCCGGAGCGTGTCCGCATTAAGGGGGACGGAATCGGTCCACACGCATGGAAACCGCGACCGATTCCGGTTACCCTTTACCAACCCGTTATTTTGGCGCAGGCCAGAATGAGCACCTCCCCATCGTCCTCACGGACACTGACCTGACCCGACGCCGAAAGGCTCACGTGCCCGAGTTCCCCCTCGTGCCGGACGGTTCTGAGACCGGCACCACCCCCGCAGCGTCGCGCGAGCGACCGCTCACGCGACGGGAACTCCGGGAACAGCAGCGCCGTGAGCAGGAGGCGGCCGAGGCAGCCGCGTACGGGTTCGGCACGCCACTGCTCGATCCGTCGCGGTCGGGCGCTGCTCATGGTTCGCCCGAGATCCGGTCGACGGGTCAGGGTTGGAGCCTCGGCGGGGACGTCGATCCGGTGGAGAGTGCGCCGACGTGGCAGCCCGCGGCTGCGCAGGAGCGGGCACCCGAGCCGCAGGTCGAGCGGATGCCCCCTGAGCCGGCGCCCGCTCCCGAAGCGCCGCGGAACTGGGCCGAGGCGGCCCCGACTCTCGCGCCCGCCGACCAGCCGCTGCGACGTCGACGCGACGCACGCCTGCCCGCGGCCGACGGTGACGCGGCCGCATCCGGACCGTGGAGCCTGGACGCTCCCGAGGCGTCGGCGCCCCAGCCGCAGGCGGCGCCTGAGCCGGATGTCTCGTCGTGGTTCGCCGTGGACGCGGTCGAGCCGGTGGCCGACGAGCGGCCGACCAGTCGTCGTGCGCGTCGCGCCGCGGAGACCCCGGAGTCGGCGGAGCCGAAGCGCTCGGAGTTCCAGCTCTCGGTTCCCGAGCGCATCATTCACGAGCCCCGCGCTCACGAGCCCAGCGCTCCCGAGCCCGCAGCGCCCGAGCTCGCGCTGCCCGGCTTCCCGCCGACGCGCGTGCACGACGAATCGCACGCGCAGATGCAGCAGGGGAGGGACGAGCAGGCCGAGCACGAGCAAGCCGACGAGCTCGCGGACGCCGGAGCATCGCCCTTCGGCGACCTCGTCTTCGACGCCCCCGACGTGGTCGAGTCGCGCGAGACGCGGAGCCCGGGTCGGGGTGGCTTCCTCTCCCGCCTGCTGGGCGGATCGCGCGAGCGCGAGATCCCCGAGCGCCGACGCGGCACGGATCGTGACCGCAACGCCGACGTACCGTCGCCCGACGCGTTCGGCGCCGATACCCCCGGAACCGACGACGACCTCGCCGCCGATCTGTTCGGCTTCCGGTTCGACGAGGACGACCGCGACGACGCCGAGCCCATCGAGCACGCGCAGCCCGCGCGGGTATTCGAGGCGGAGCCGGCATTCGAGGCGGAGCGGACGTTCGAGCCCGAGCCGACGTTCGAGCCCGAGCCGGCGTTCGCGCCGGAGCCGCTCGTCGAGCCGGCACCCGCAGCAGCGCACGACGTCGCGCGCGATCCCGAGCCCGCATCCGTGCCGCAGCCGGAGGCCGACGTCGACCTCACCGGCTCGCTCTTCGCATTCGACGAGCCGCCCGCCCGCGGCACCGCGAGCGCCTGGTCGCTCGACGACGAGGTCGCGGACACCCCCGCGGCCGCGACACCTCGCTCGCACGCGCCGACCCGCTCCGTCTCACGCGCGGGCAGCGCCTCGCGCGCGGCCGCACCCGCACGCGGCATCGCGCGCACGCACCCGAAGGCGAAGCCCTCGCGCGAGGTGCGTCGCGCATCCCGCCGCCGCGCCGCCGCGGCGAAGGGCTTCTCGGTCGTCGCGATGGGGTTCGTCGCGATGATCACGGTCGCCACGTCGCTGCCGGCGAACTCGCTGCTCAGCGCCGAGGAGGTCGCCGCCGCGCAGGTCGCGATCCAGCACGAGGCGGGTCTCGAGCCGCAGGTGATCCACGCGCACGCCGGCGACGGCGACTCGACCGAGTTCACGGTCGACACCGAGAACTACCAGGTCGCGACGATCGCCGAGTACGCGGCCGCGTCGGGCATCCGCGTCGAGAACACGTTCACGAACAACCCGTTCGGCACGATCCAGTGGCCGTTCCCGGTGGGCGTGCACATCGGCAGCTTCTACGGCTACCGCAGCTGCGCCGGCTGTACGACGAACCACCACGGCATCGACTTCAACCCGGGCTACGGCGCCGAGATCCAGGCCATCGCCGACGGCACCGTGAGCGTCGCGCAGAACGGCGGCGGCTCGCTCGGCGTCGTCATGATGATCGACCACGTCATCGACGGCCAGGTCGTCACGAGCGTCTACGCACACATGCAGTACGGCTCCATGCGCTACCAGGTCGGCGACACCGTGAAGGTCGGCGACATCGTCGGCAACGTCGGCTCGACCGGCCTCTCGACCGGCCCGCACCTGCACTTCGAGATCCGCATCGGCGGCGTCGAGGGCTACTGGGTCGACCCGCTGGCCTGGCTCTACGAGAACACCGACTAGGGCCCCGCACCCCGAAGCGTCACCCCTCAGACACGAGAACGCCCGGCAGCCATCAGGCCACCGGGCGTTCGCGATCAGGTGAGGCGGATGCCTCCGGCTACTCCGCCCGCAGCCACACGGTCGTGTCGCCGGGCAACGTGCCGTCGTCGACGGGGCCGGACGCGAGCAGCACGTCTCCCGCGGGAATCGGCACCGCCTCGTCGCCGATGTTCGCGAACACCGCGACGTCGCCGTTGCGGAACGCGAGCACGGATCCCTCCGACGCCGGGAGCCACTCGACCGAGCCGGCGCCGAGCCCGTGCGAGCGGCGCAGCGACAGCGCCGAGCGGTACAGCTCGAGGGTCGATCGGGGGTCGCCCGACTGCTGGTCGCGCGCGTAGTCGGCCCACATGTCGGGCTGCGGCAGCCACGAGGCATCCGCCGGCCCGAAGCCGTACGAGGGAGCGTTCGACTCCCACGGGATGGGCACGCGGCAGCCGTCGCGGCCGTAGCGCTCGCCCTCGGTGCGGAACCAGGTCGGGTCCTGCCGGGAGTCGTCCGGCAGGTGGATGACCTCGGGCAGTCCGAGCTCCTCGCCCTGGTACACGTAGGCCGAGCCGGGTAGCGCGAGCATGACGGCCGTCGCGGCACGGGCGCGGCGCAGGCCGACCTCGCGGTCGGGGAGGCCGGGCGACTTCGGCCCGATGCCGTGGCCCTGCGGGCTGTCGGCGCCGAGCGCGTGGCGCGAGGCGTGGCGCACGACGTCGTGGTTCGAGAGCACCCACGTGCTCGGCGCGCCGACGTCGCCGAACGCGGCGAGCGACGCGTCGATCACGGCGCGCTGCTCCTCGGCGTCCCACGCTGCTTCGAGGTAGGCGAAGTTGAACGCCTGGTGCATCTCGTCGGGGCGCACCCACTTGGCGATGCGCGTGAGCGGGTCGACCCAGGCCTCGGCAGCGAGGATGCGCTCGCCGGGGTACTCGTCGAGGAGCTCCCGCCAGTCGCGGTAGATCTCGTGCACGCCGTCCTGGCCCCAGTAGGGTGCGCCGCCGTCGTGGTCGTGGTCGTCGGCCACGGGGATCTCGTCGTGCGCCGGCTCGGCGTCGAGCGCGGCCGCCGCGCCGCCGCCGCCCATGCTGCCACCCTCGGCGGGCGGGGTGTAGTCGGGCAGCCCGTCGGCCTTGATGAGGCCGTGCGCCACGTCGACGCGGAACCCGTCGACGCCGCGGTCGAGCCAGAACCGCAGGATGCGGCGGAACTCCTCCCGCACCTCCTCGTTGGTCCAGTCGAAGTCGGGCTGCGACGAGTCGAAGATGTGCAGGTACCACTGGCCGGGCGTGCCGTCGGGCTCGGTGACGCGGGTCCACTGGGGCCCGCCGAACACCGACTGCCAGTTGTTCGGCGGCTCGGCGCCGTCGGGTCCCTTGCCGTCGCGGAAGATGTAGCGGGCGCGCTCCGGGCTGCCGGCGGGCGCGGCGAGCGCGGCCTGGAACCACCGGTGCTGGTCGGACGAGTGGTTCGGCACGAGGTCGACGATGACCCGGATGCCCAGTCGGTGCGCCTCGGCCTGCATGGCGTCGAAGTCGGCGAGCGTGCCGAAGATCGGGTCGACGTCGCAGTAGTCGGCGACGTCGTAGCCCGCATCCTTCTGCGGCGAGGTGAAGAACGGGGAGAGCCAGATGGCGTCGATGCCGAGCTCTGCGAGGGCGCCGAGGCGCGAGGTGATGCCGCGGAGGTCGCCGACGCCGTCGCCGTCCGCATCGGCGAACGAGCGCGGGTAGATCTGGTAGATCACCGCGGTGCGCCACCACTCGGGGGTCTGGTCGGATGCCTCGGGGTCGGTGCGCGACGAGCGCGCGGCATCGGTGTGCACGATCATGGCGCCCACTGTACGGCACTTCCATGTCTACGCAAGCGCTTGCAACTCTGGCCCTCCCCGGTTCGGTAACGAACGCGTATCGAAGCGGGAATCTGGATTTGCAGGGGCGGGAAGTGCTGGGTATAACTGGAAGCGCTTGCATCACGCGAGTGTTTCCAACGGAAGAACGGCCTTTCGGCGCGGTGGGACTCGACCAGGACGGAATGCGTTCCGTCACCACCAGGCGATGAGGCCGGATCGAGACGACACCTTGAGAAAGGGACACCGATGAAGGTGAACAAGAAGGGCCTCCTGGCCGGTGGGGCGATCGCCATTGGCGCGACGCTCGTGCTGGCGGGCTGCGCCGGCAACGACACCGAGACCGAGGAGAGCGCTGCCGCCGAGGGCGGTTCGCTCACCGTCTGGGTCGACTCCGAGCGAGTCGACGCCCTGCAGGGTGCGGCGGACGCCTACACCGAGGAGACCGGCATCACGGTCGACCTCGTGGGCAAGGACAACAGCACCATCAAGGACGACTTCATCCAGCAGGTGCCGACGGGCGAGGGCCCCGACATCACCATGGGTGCGCACGACTGGCTGGGCGAGCTCTCGACCAACGGCGTCGTGGCTCCGCTCGAGCTGGGCGACTCGGCCGACGGCTACCTCCCGGTCGCCATCAACGCCGCCACCTACGACGGCACCGTCTACATGCTCCCGTACGCGGTCGAGAACATCGCCGTGCTGCGCAACGCCGACATCGTCCCCGAGGCGGTCGGCAGCTTCGACGAGATGATCGCCGCCGGTGAAGAGGCCGGCCTCGACCAGCCGTTCGTCGTGGAGCAGGGTGCCGAGGGCAACCCGTACCACCTCTACCCGTTCCAGACCGCGTTCGGCGCCCCGGTGTTCGGCAGCGACGAGAACGGCTACAACGCCGACGACCTGCAGCTCGGCAACGAGGGCGGCCAGGAGTTCGCGGCCTGGCTCGCGAGCGAGGGCAAGAACGGCACCGGCAACTTCAACACCGACATCGACGGCGACATCGCCAAGCAGTCGTTCCTCGACGGCACGGCCGCCTTCTGGCTGACCGGCCCGTGGAACGTCGGCAGCGCGATCGACGCCGGCGTGAACGTCGCGATCGACCCGATCCCCAGCCCGACCTCCGACGCGGCCCAGCCGTTCGCGGGCGTCAAGGGCTTCTTCCTCTCCTCGGAGAGCGAGAACAAGGTCGCCGCGACCGACTTCCTCGTGAACTACCTCGGCTCGGAGGACGTGCAGCTCGCGCTGTTCGAGGCCGGCAACATCCTCCCGGCGCTCACCGCCGCCGCCGAGTCGGCGTCGAGCGACGCGATCATCGAGGGCTTCGCGACCGTCGGCCAGGACGCCGTGCCGATGCCGGCCATCCCGGCCATGGGCTCGGTCTGGCAGTACTGGGGCATCGCCGAGGCGAGCATCATCAACGGCGAGGACCCGTCCGCGACGTGGACCAAGCTCGCCGAGGACGTGCAGTCGGCGATCGACGGCTAGTTCCCACCCGCCGATGAGGGGGCGGATGCCACGAGGCATCCGCCCCCTTCGGCACCTGACGAAGCACCGGAACCCGGGGAGTACCAGGCACCATGACCACCACGACCGACGAGGGCGTCGAGCGCGCGGAACGCGCGTCGGGCACGCCGCCCGAGAAGCCCACGAAGCGGCAGCGACAGGCGGCCGGCATCGCCGACCAGGCATCCGGCGGAATCGGCGTGCTGCTGGTGAAGATACTCGCGCTCGGCATCGTCGACGCGATCGCGCTGTACGCGCTGTTCATCCTCGTCGTGAACGCCGAGTGGCTGATCGCCGGCATCGTCGCCGCGGTCGCGATCTTCGTCAACTGGGTCTACTTCTCCCGCAAGCGGCTACCGGCGAAGTACCTGACGCCCGGCGTCATCTTCCTCGCCGTCTTCCAGATCTTCGTGCTGGCGTACACGAGCTACGTCGGCTTCACCAACTACGGCACCGGCCACAACGGCTCCAAGGAGCAGGCCGTCGGCGCGCTCATGAGTGCCGCGCTCGACCGCGTGCCCGACTCGCCCACCTACCCCGTCGCGGTCGTCGACCGGCTCGGCGAGCTGTCGCTCGTGGTCACCGGCCCGAACGGCGGCGTGTTCATCGGCGGCGAGGAGCGACCGCTCGAACCGGCATCCGGCGCCCAGATGGAGGGCGGCGTCGCCGTCGGCGTCGACGGGTACACGACGCTGAGCTTCCAGGAGATCGTGTCGCGCACCGACGAGATCACCGAGCTCGCGGTGCCGTTCTCCGACGACCCGAACGAGGGCGCACTGCGCACCCCCGACGGTCGCAGCGCCTACCAGTACACGTCGTCGCTGGAGTACGACGAGGCCGCCGGCACCATGACGAACCTCGACACCGGCGTCGTCTACACCGACATCGGCACGGGCGCGTTCACCTCCGAGGCGGGTGAGGAGCTGCTGCCCGGTTGGCAGATCACGGTCGGCTTCGACAACTACCTGAAGGCGCTGACCGACACGCGCCTCTCGGGCCCGCTGGCCTACGTGACGACGTGGACGTTCGCGTTCGCGCTCATCTCGGTGGCATCCACCTTCTTCCTGGGGCTGTTCCTCGCGATCGTCTTCAACGACATGCGGATGCGGGGGCGCAAGCTCTACCGCACCGTGTTGATCCTCCCGTACGCCGTGCCCTCGTTCCTGTCGGCACTCGTCTGGGCGGGCATGATGAACGAGAGCTTCGGCTTCATCAACCAGGTCCTGCTCGGCGGGGCATCCGTGCCGTGGCTCACCGACCCGGTCATGGCGAAGGTCAGCGTGCTGCTGGTGAACCTGTGGCTCGGGTTCCCCTACATGTTCCTGGTCTGCACGGGCGCGCTGCAGTCGATACCCGACGACATCGTCGAGGCGGCGACGGTCGACGGCGCGAAGCCGTGGGGCATCTTCCGGCTCATCAAGCTCCCGCTGCTGCTCGTGACGGTCGCGCCGCTCCTGATCGCGTCGTTCGCGTTCAACTTCAACAACTTCAACATCATCTACATGCTCACCAACGGCGGGCCGCGCGACACCGGGGCGCCGATCCCGGTCGGGTTCACCGACATCCTCATCACGATGGTCTACAAGGTGGCGTTCACCGGGCAGATGCGCGACTACGGACTGGCGAGCGCGTACTCGATCCTCATCTTCATCGTGGTCGCGGTGATCTCGATCATCGCGTTCCGACGCACCAAGGCACTCGAGGAGCTGAACTGATGAGTGGGCAGGCTGGCATGACGACGCGGGCGATGACCACGCAGCGACCCGGTGAGGCGGGCTCGACGGGCGGTTCGGATGCCTCCGGCGGAGGTCCGCGCGACACCGCGGGCATTCCGCGGCGACGTCCCTTCCGCTTCGACCGGTGGTTCCTCGCGACCGGGTGGCGGCACGTGGTCGGCATCATCATCACGGCGTTCGCGCTGCTGCCGCTGCTGTTCGTGTTCTCGGCGTCGCTGAACCCGCAGGGAACCCTGACCGGGTCGAACGCGCTGTTCTCGGCGATCGGGCTCGACAGCTACGTGCGCATCCTCACCGACCCGCAGGTGCCGTACGCCACGTGGTTCGCCAACACGCTGATCATCGCGAGCATCACCGCGGTGGCCACCGTGTTCCTGGGGGCGCTCGCCGCGTATTCCTTCTCGCGCATGCGGTTCACCGGCCGCCGGTTCGGGCTGATCACGATCGTGGTCATCCAGATGTTCCCGCAGCTGCTCGCGGTGGTCGCGATCTTCCTGCTCATGAGCTGGATCGGCGACCTGTTCCCCGCGATCGGCCTGAACACGCGGATCGGCCTGATCATGGTCTACCTCGGCGGTGCGCTCGGCGTGAACACGTACCTCATGTACGGCTTCTTCAACACGGTGCCGGCGTCGATCGACGAGGCCGCGAAGATCGACGGCGCCGGGCACGCGCGCATCTTCTTCACGATGATCCTGCGCCTGGCCGCGCCCATTCTCGCGGTGGTCGCGCTGCTGTCGTTCATCACGTCGGTGAACGAGTTCGTGGTCGCGAGCGTGCTGCTCATCGACACCGACCAGCAGACGCTGGCGGTCGGACTCACGAAGCTCGTCTCGAACCCGCGTTACGCCGACTGGAGTGCGTTCTCGGCGGGAGCCGTGATGGCGGCGCTGCCGGTGGTCGCGCTGTTCCTGTTCCTGCAGAAGTACATCGTGAGCGGGCTGACGGCGGGCAGCGTCAAGTAGTTCGCGGGGCTCGGGCGGCGAGCCCGCGGCGAGCCGGCGACCGGCCGGGCGGTCAGGTCGTGGTCGCCCGCGCCAGCTCCGCGAGCACGCCGGCGAGTCGCTCGGGGAAGTCGTGCGGGGTCTCCGCCGGGAGCGCGTCGACTGGCCACCAGCGCACGTCGTCGCTCTCATCGCTCACGATGGGGGTGGCGTCGCTTGCGGTCGTGAAGGCGTAGCCGACGTCCCAGTGGGCGGTGCAGTGGCCGAACCGCGAACTGAGTTCGTGGCGGTGCACGTCGACCGGGCGTGCGCGCAGGGGCTCGAGCTCGTGGAGGCCGCTCTCCTCGCGCGCCTCCCGGAGCGCACCTGCGGCGACGGTCGTGTCCTCGGCCTCGACGTGGCCGCCGACCTGCACCCAGAACTGCCCCTTGCGGTGGTAGCAGAGGAGCACGTTGCGGAGGTCGGGCGAGAACACGAACGCGCTCGCGGTGAGGTGCTCCGGGCCGCCGTCGCGGCGCATGGCGCCGGCGCGGTGCTCGCCGACGAACGCGAGGTAGCGGTCGCGCAGTGCCGCCTGGGCGGGGTCGAGCGGATGCCACGCTTCCAGTGCAGCCTCGATGTCATCGGCGAGCGTCGTGAAGGCGTGGTCGGTCACCCCGCGAGCGTACTGGGAATGCGACGAGTCGACCGAGCCCACGATCAGAACGGCGGCTCGTCGGGGAGCGGCGGGCCCTGTGCCGGCGGGTGCTGTGCCGGCGGGTCGCTCGAGTAGCGGCGCCCGGCGGGGAGCGCCACTCGATCGTGCCGGGGTCCGGTCCCGGAGCGGAACTCCAGCCGGTCTCGTGTTTCAGGTGATGATGCTTCGGGCAGACCATCGCGAGGTTCGTCGCGTCGGTGCGTCCGCCGTGCGCCCAGTCGGTGACGTGGTCGACCTCGCACTGCTCGGCGGCGCGGCCGCAGCCGGGGAAGCGGCAGGTCTCGTCGCGCGTGACGAGCGCCGCGCGCAGGTCGGACGGCACCGCGTAGCGGTCGCGTCCGATCGAGAGGCGCGCTCCCGTCTCGGGGTGGGTCAGGATGCGGATGAAGCTCGGCGCCCGACCCGCGAGCTCGCGCGCAGTGTCGGCATCGATCGGGCCGACGCCGTGCAGCTCGCCCGGCTCGTCGGTGGCGCCGAGCAGCGTCATGACCGGTACCGTCACGAACACCGTGGGCCGGGTGCGCGCGAACCGCGCAGCACTCGGGGTGTTCACGGCGCCGGCGACGCCGGGCTCGTGGGTACCCTCCTGCAGATCATCCGCCCGGCCGGTGAGCAGATCGCTCAGCACGTCGGCACGCAGCTGCGACTCGGTGCGCTGCTCTCCGTCGGGGCGGGCGAGGCTGGCGGCCGCGGCGCGCACGCGGGCGAACGCCTCGGCCGCGGGCGCGGCGGGGAGCAGCGCATGCAGCCACGCCATGCCGTCGCGAGCGGGTTCGAGCGACACCGTGCGGTCGTCGATGGCGCGACGGGTGCGCTCGGCGATCGAGTCGGGATGCATCCGCTCCCGCAGGCGACGCGCACGAGCGTCGAAGCGCGCCGGCGTGAGTCGAGCCGCGAGGGGGAGCGCCACCGACTCGAACTCAGGGCGGGTCCGGGCGGGCAGGCTCAGCGCGTGGTCGATCATCCGCTGCGCGTGGCGGTAGGAGATGGTGCCGGACCGAAGCGATTCGAGCGTCGCCGAGAGGTCGAGCGTGAGCGATTCGCCCTCGTCGATGAGCCGCTCGGCCGAGCGTTCCGGGAGGCGGAGCGCGCACGCGACTTCGGCGACCAGCGAACGTCGTTCGAGTTCGCGCACGCGGTGCTCGGGTCGCGGCGCCCGGTCCGCGGCAGCGGCGGTGACCGCAGCGCGCTCGTCGGCGTCGGCCGCGAGGTCGGCGAGTACCTCTGCACGCTCCGCCTGCAGCGCGGCGATCTCCGCCTCGATCGCGACGAGTCGGTCGAGCGCGCGATCTGGCGTCAAAGCGTCGAACGGGTCGGAGTCGAACGGGTCGGAGTCGAGAGTGGCGGAGTCGGCGCAGGTATCGGGATCGGCACAGGTGGCGGCGCTGGTGGCGGCCCCGGTGTTGGTGTCGGTCTCGGTGTTCGAGTTCGGCGAGTCGCCGGCGGCGTACGGCGCCGCCCAAGTGAGCGGGAGCTCGGGCTGGACGGTGACGGATGCGCGGGGCGGCGCGGCCGGCTCAGCGGCATCCGCTCGCCAACTCGACGACCCGCGCTCGAAGACCAGCCGCACCGGCGACTCGTAGTACCCGCGGCGCGAGCGCGCGAGCGACTCGGCGAGCAGCAGCTCGAGGAACGATACCGAGCGCGCGGCGAACGGCGTCGGCCGCTCGCGCCCGGGCTCGTCCGCTTCCTCCATGCCTTCAGTCAAGTGGCACCCACCGACATTCGGACGGTCGCGACCGGGGGAACGGTGGGCCGGGCGCCGGCCGACGACGGCGCCGAATGGGGCGCGGCGGCGGGCTCAGGGGCATCCGTCGCACCATGACGACGCCGGTTCGGAGCACGGCTCGGGAGGTGATATCCTCTTCTGGTTGCCGACTTGCGGCAGCGCGCCCCGATAGCTCAGTGGTAGAGCACTTCCATGGTAAGGAAGGGGTCGTCAGTTCAATCCTGACTCGGGGCTCGGTTCATTCGCCAGGCGGCGGATGCATCGCGGCGGGGTAGCTCAGGTGGTTAGAGCACACGGCTCATAATCGTGGTGTCGCGGGTTCGAGTCCCGCCCTCGCTACCACAGCGGCACTTAGCGGTCGGCGAGTGCCCATTCTGGCAGCAAGTATCGGTACAGCCGCAGGTCATCGCGCCAACTGCGCCCGCAGCCCGTGCAGGTCGCCCAGCACCCACGCACTCGCGAGGCGCCCCTGCTCGACGGTGAAGAACGCCGCCCCCGAGTACTCGAAGCGCCGCCCGGTAGCGGGCAGCCCGACCAAGTCGCCCGTGTGGGTGCCTGTGTATCGGAGGCGCGCAGCGGCCTCGTCACCCGCCACGACGAGGGTCACGATCTCGTTGGCGAAGTCGCCGGAGCCCGTACGGACGAGATCGCGGTAGGTGCGCCAGCCGTCGCGTCCCCTCGTCTCGAGGCCGAGGGATCCGCGGAAGACGAAGTCGGGGGCGAGTACGACGTCGACGGCGTCGTCGTCCCAGAGGTTCCAGAGGCGCGAATAGAAGGTCTCGATCAGTTCGGCAGACTCCATGTCGGGATCATCGCACCTCGGCTGCCCTTCCTGCGGAAGCGATCGGATGTCGTCAGTTGGCGTCGTCCATGCCCGTGACGTGCACGGCGTAGCCGACGCAGCCGGCGTTGCGCCAGTCGTAGTCGGCGCCGCTCGCGAGGTTCGGACCCCAGAGCGCCAGGTCGTACTCGTCGGAGTACGCGGGCCAGGCAGTGGGAGAGAACTGCGTGCGCAGCCAGCTCGGCGTGAACTCGTAGGCGAAGCCCTGCTCGAGCATGCAGTCCGCAGTGATGCCCTGCTGCGCGAGCCAGATCTCGGCGCCCTCGAGCTCCGATGCAGGCCAGTCGGCGGGCGGCCGCGGGATGGTCGAGATGTCGGTCGACGCGTCGTAGATCGGGTCGTCGGGGCCGACGACGCCGGCGGTTGCGGGCTCGTCGGCGGGCTCCTTCGAATCGGATGCGGCGGAACCGGTGCCCGGTCCCGATGTCGACCGATCCTCGACGGAGGCGTCCTCGACGTCCGACGCGGGGCGCGCAGCCGAACCCGCCTCGGCGGCAGCCGCCTGCGCAACCGCATCGCGCGCCTCGACGAGTGCGAGGCTCGTAGCCGCCGAGACCCCGAGGGTGCTGCCCGCGAGCAGCGCAAGCGCACCACCTGTCACGCCGGCGATCAGCGCGATGCGCGCACGTCGGCTCGGCGGTGCCGCCTCGTCGGCGCGGGCCTCGGCGAGCAGGTCATCGAGTTCGGGCATGTGCGGATCCTTCCGGTCGGACGGGTGCGTGGGGGTGCGCGCGCCCGGTTGCGCGGAACGCGCGGCGGCGCTCGAGCGACGTCGCGGCGCACGCGCCGCAGAGCAGCGCGAGGCCGCCGCCGATGAGCAGCGCGGCTGCGGGCCACCAGGTCGCCGCGTTGAGCACTGGCACGGCCGATGCGCTGACGACGTACAGGACCGGTGCGGCGAGCAGCGGCAGCAGCACGGACGCCGGCACGAGGAGCGCGGCTCCGGCCACTCGCGTGGCCGGCCGCGCGAGCAGCACGAGTGCGAACAGCGACGCGACGGCGAGCGCGCCGATCACGACCGAGTCGCGCGGCACGTAGCCGATGTCGCCGATCAGGAGTGCGCGCACGACGCGGGCGACCACGAAGCCGCCGCCGACCGCGAGCAGCACGCCGACCGCCGCGGTGGCGAGCAGCAGCGCTTCATGGGCACGCAGGCGGATGCGACCGGGCGCGCGCCCCTCCCAGGCGAGACGCTGCCGCCAGGCGACGTCGGCGGGGACGCCGAGCAGCGCCCGCCGGCGAATCGATCGCGCCAGCCGGGCATCCGACACCCCGGCAGACTCGGCCCACGCGGTCTGCTCGTGCAGGTCGGACAGCAGCTCGTCCTGGCGCTCGGCCGCATCGGTGGGGGAAAGCCCGCGGGTGTAGAACGCGACCCAGCGCAGGACGCTCGCCGCGGCTTCGCGCGACCGTCGACCGTCGGCGCTCACGCGAGCCGCGTCCGGGCGCGAGCGGTCGCCGGCGAGGCGGTCTCGGTCGATGCACGCGCGGCACCGTTTGCGGTTGCGGCCGCGGCTGCGGCAGCGGCACCCTCGGCGGTGACGCGGTACAGGCGCCGCCGCGGCCGGCCCTCGCGCTCAGCCGCCTCGGGCTCCTCCCAGTGCGACTCGAGCAGGCCCATCTCGGCCATGCGCGTGAGCGCCTTGTAGAGCGTGCCGTGGGCGGTCAGCGACCTGCCTGAGTCGTCGGCGAGGCGCCGGGCGATGGCGAAGCCGTGGAAGTCCTCGTCGGGTGCGGCGACCGCCAGGTCGAGGATCGCCAGCTCGAGCGGGAGCAGGGTGCCGGGTCGTCTGCGGGGCATGATCGCAAGTATAGGAAGATAGGTTCCGGTAGTGCAACCCGTGCCCGCCCAGCCTGTGGGAAGCACCCGCCGGCCACCGACGCTGGCTACGCTGGCCGGATGCGACGCAGCGACGCCCCGCGAGGAGACCGGCCATGACCGAGAACGTCTGGCCCCCGCCGCCCTACCTCCCGCCGGTCGGCGGCGAGCAGCCGGTGCGACCCGAGCGGGCGCGCAGCTTCGAGGGGCTCACCTACGCGATCGCGCCCGGGTACCGGCCGCTCCGGATGGATGTGCACGTGCCGGACACCGGCCCCGGGGCATCCGCTCGACCGCCCGTCGTGCTCTGGATCCACGGCGGCGCCTGGCTCTACGGCGACCGTCGGCTGCCGCCCGCGGTGTGGCCGCCCGGATCGCTGTTCCAGACCATCGTCGACGCCGGGCTCGCGGTCGCGACCATCGACTACCGGCACGCGGTCGAGGCGCCCTTCCCCGCGCAGCTGCACGACGCGAAGGCGGCGATCCGCTACCTGCGCCGCTTCGCCGACGACCTCGGCATCGACGCCTCGCGCATGGTCGCGTGGGGCGAATCGGCCGGCGGGCACCTCGCCGCGCTGGTCGGCCTCACCGGCGGGCAGCCCGAGTGGGCGGGCGAGGAGGGCGTGCAGGGCGGCGACACGACTGTGCTCGGCGTCGTCGACTGGTACGGGGTGCACGACGGCGAGCGGATGCCCGGAGGCGGCCTGCCCGCGGACCCGGCCGTGACCCCCGCAGACCACGTACGGATCCTCTCCCGGGCGCCCTACCGCACCCTCGTCGACGGGTCGCCGCTCGGCGCCGACGCGCCGCGGCTGGGTTCGCCGGTCGCCCACGTGCATCCGGACGCACCGCCGTTCCTGCTCGTGCACGGCGACGCCGACGACACCGTGCCGATCGCGCAGAGCGAGCTGTTCGCCGACGCGCTCGCCGCGGCGGGTGCGCTGGTCGAGTTCCGGCGCGTGCCTGGCGCCGACCACGTGTTCCTCGGCGCCGACCCCGTGCCGCTCATGCACGAGGCGGTCGCCTGGATCGCCGAGCGCGTGGGCTGACCCCGCCGGGAGTACATCCTGCGCGTCGCCCTGCGTCGGTGGACTTGTGGCAATGAAAGCCGCACGGCATACTGGTTTTGCGGCCCCGCCCAGCTGTGTGCGCGGTTGCAACGAGCGGGGCGCCCGTCGGGGCCGATGGCTCCGCAGGAGACGAGCAGTAAGGACGCCACGCGTGGTGAACGACGGGTACGGGTACGACTCGGCATCGAGGGACGAGGCGGCTGCGATGCTCGCCGGGGCGACCTGGATCGCGTTCCCCGAGGCGATTCCACCGGCGGCGGGGGAACGGCCGGCCTACGCCTTTCGCACGTCGTTCGTCCTCGAGGCACTGCCTCGTACCGCAGCCATCCACGCGACGGCCCACGGTATCTACGAGGTCTTCGTCAACGGTGTTCGCGTGGGCGATGAGGAACTCGCCCCCGGCTTCACCAGCTATCAGGCGACGCTCCACGTCCAGACGCTCCCGATCGCAGACCTGCTCCAAGTGGGGTCGAACGACGTCCGCATCGTCCTCTCGGACGGCTGGTATCGCGGCCGGCACGGCTACAACCGGGTAGCGGATTCCTACGGCACGCGCACGTCGGTGATCGCGCGGATCGACCTCGATGGACGCAACATCCCGACGGACTCGTCGTGGACGGTGTCGACCACCGAGATCGTCGCGGCGGACCTCATGGACGGGCAGATCGTCGACATGCGCCTGATCGATCGTGAGGCGTGGGTCGATTGCGTCGTCTCGGATGACCCATTGACCCAATTGGATGGACGCTTCGCGCGGAATCCCGCCCCGCCAGTGCGCCGGACCTCGACTCACGCGCCGACATCCGTCACGCGCCTCCCGTCCGGGCGCCAGATCGTCGACTTCGGCATCATGCTCAACGGCTGGGTCCGACTCGAGAGCCTCGGGGCGGAAGGCACGACCTCCACGCTGCTCCACGGAGAGGCGCTCGGTGCCGATGGCGACCTCGACATGCAGCACCTGGCCGCAATCCAGTGGCCGGCTGAGACTCGGCTCCCGACCGGTCAGATCGATCGTGTCACTTCGCGCGGGGCTGCAGGCGACGTCTTCGAGCCTCGTCACACCACCCATGGCTTCCGCTACGTCGCGATCGACGGACGTGCGGACGACGTCGCCGCAGACGACATCCTCGGCATCGAAGTGCGCAGCGATCTCGCCACGACGGGTCGGTTCTCGTCGAGCAACGACGACCTGAACCGGCTGCACGAGATCGCCGTGCAGACCTGGCGCGCCAATTCGTGCGATGTGCCCACGGACTGTCCGACCCGCGAACGATTCGGCTACACCGGTGATTACCAGATCTACGCTCACACCGCCGCGTTCATCGATGACGTCGACGGGTTCTCGCGCAAGTGGCTGCGGTCATTGGCAGATGACCAGAAGCCGTCCGGCTGCATCACGAACGTCGCTCCGAATGCAGGCGGCGTCCCCGATCCGATGTTCGTCGCCGACGGCGCCGCCGGTTGGGGGATGCCGCGACCGTCGTGCCGTGGGAGCTCTATCTCGCATACGGCGACGCGCGGGTGCTGGCCGAGAACCTCCCCATGATGACGCGGTGGGTCGACTACGCGGCCGGAATCGCGGCATCCGGTCGCGCCGAGAACCGGGCCGCCGAGCGCCCACAGCCCCTCCCTCACGAGCGCTACCTGTGGGACACCGGCTTCCACTGGGGAGAGTGGGCGGAGCCCGGTGTCTACGGCGGATTCGGGCCCGGCGGTGACCAGTCGATCGTCGCGACTGCCTACCTCTCGCGGTCGGCGCGCATCGTGAGCGATGCGGCGCGCGTGGTGGGCGACGACACGGCGGCCGCCCGCTACGCCGAACTCGCAGCCCGCTGTGCTGAGGCGTGGTTCGTCGAGCACTGGGACGGCAGCAGGCTTCGGATCGAGACGCAGGCGACGTACGTCCGAGGGCTCGCCTTCGGGCTCTTCCCCGACGACGTCGTCCCCGTTGCGGTGGCGCGTCTGGTCGAGCTCGTGCACGCTGCGGACGACCACCTCAGTACCGGATTCCTCTCGACGCCGATGCTGCTGCCGGTGCTCGCTGATCACGGCCACGCCGACCTGGCCTACCGCGTGCTGCTGTCAGAGGGCGAGCCCGGCTGGATGGTGATGCTGCGGCGCGGCGCGACGGCGATCTGGGAGTCCTGGGACGGAATCGCCGACGACGGCACGCCAAAGGACTCGCTCGACCACTACAGCAAGGGCGCCGTCATCACCTTCCTCCACGAGTACAGCGCGGGGCTCAGGAACCTCGCACCAGGCTGGAGCCGCTTCCGCGTGCGGCCGGTGCTCGGCGGGGGTCTGACGCATGCTGCCGTAGCGCATGACGCGTCCCATGGGGCTGTCAGCTCGTCCTGGCGGATCGCCGGCGACCGGTTCGCGCTCGACGTCACCGTGCCCGAGGGTTCGACGGCCGAGATCGTGCTTCCGGACGGAACGGTTCACGACGTCGCAGCGGCGGGATCGCACCGCTTCGAGTGTGCGCTCGACTGACCCGACGAGCCTGCGACGAAGGCCTGCGGTCCGTTCGGAACGCAGGCCCTCAGCGCGGCAGCGTTCAGTCTCCGACGACGATACGGGCGCGGATGACGTTCTCGGAGCGCGCGTGGCGGCTCGTCGCGTCGCCGTCCGTCTGCGCGGCGTAGCGCACGGCGAGGAAGTGCGTGCCGGTGACGTCGAACGTGCGTTCCCACTCGAGTGAGACCACCCGGGATGCCTCGAACTCGAACGGCTCGCCGATGCTCGTGGTTCCGTCCGGGGAGGTCAACACCTCGTAGGCCTCGGCGACGACGCCCTCCACGGCTTCGGCGGTCAGCTGCAGGGTCACCGGCTGCCCGACCCGCACCTCGCAGCGGGTCTCGCCGTTCGCACTGAGACTCGCGACAGGCTGGACCCCACCTCGACCGGACGCCTCCGCGGGGATCGACACCTGACCATCCACGATCGTGTAGTTCGTCGACGGTGACGGCTCGGTTCCCTTCTCGACCCAGGCGGCGAGCTGGCGCAGCGAGGCCTCGAGGGTGCCGAGGTAGGGCACGCTGTGCCCGGGGAACTCCTGCGGTCCCTCATCGCCGTGTAGCGCGTTCTCGTGCACCCAGACCCTGAGCTGGTCGTCGGCCGCCGCGCCCAGTTCCGAGCGGACGAGGCTGCGGTACCAGTCGGCTTGCCACGGGAACGCCTCGCGGTCGAGGCCGGCCTCGATCACGATCATCTTGCCCTGGATGCGGCCGGTCATCTCCACGCCGGTGGCGCCCTTGCTCATGAGCGGACCGAGCAGCATCGGACGCTGGGGATAGAGCGGTTCGCCGTTGTCGTCGCGGAACTGATCCCAGACGGGGAACCCGGGTCCGGGCACCTGGTGGCGGTGGTACGTCTGCACCGCGAGGAAGTTCGAGTTGTCGAGCACGACCTCGTCGCCGACGACGAAGCCGTCGGGCAGGGCGCCGTTCCACGCCTCGATGCGCGCGAGGTCGCCGTCGACGCCGGCCAGGCGCACGGCCTGGCCCGCGGCGTCCCCGCTGACGATCCGCAATTCGGCGCCGAGGATCCAGCCCGTCGCCGCTTCGGCGAGCCGGACCGCCGTGATCCTGCCGGTGGTCCCTCCGGCCTTGAAGGACTCGTCGACGCCACCCGACACGGCATCACCGTCAGCCTGCGTCTCGGGGACGAACTCGACGGCGGTGGTGCGAAGCTGGACGCGATCACGGTGCACGGAGGCGTCCGGGTCGGCGCCGAGGTAGCCGTCCACCGACCAGAAATCGGTGGTGTAGGTCGGGTCTGCGGCGATCACTCCCGGGTAGAGAGCGCTGAAGCCATGCAGGTCCATCGTCGCCCAGCCGAACCACGATCGCGGCGGGAAGCCCATCTTGGTCACCTCATCGAACGCGGCGCGCTCCTCGTCGGTCAGCTCGAGTGCGCCCGGATCACCGCCGGCGTCGTAGGCGTCGACGATCTCGGGGAAACGGTCGCGAAGGATGCGCAGGGCGTGCATGCGCACTGAGAAGACGTTGGGGATCGCCATCGAGCTGCCGATCACGTGCGGCGCGAAGCCGTCCCACGCTCCCACGGTGTTCTCCGCCGAGCCGATGGTGCGGTACCCGCCACCGCTGCCGCCGTAGAGGTAGCCGTAGACGCGGTGCTCACCGAACAGCGCCTGGGCGACGACGCGCGAGAATCGGGCGGACGCGGCATTGGCACGGTACGCCGAGATCGTCGGGTCGACTCCTGAGAACGGGTCGCCGGCCTTCGACCCTCCGCCGTTGGTCTCGACGAAGTAGGCGCCACTGGCGTGCGCGAATGCGACCTTGTTGTACGCGAGGGGAGTCTCTGGACCGAGGTGCTCACTCTGCGGGAACGGGGTGACGTGCTGGAAGAACCGGCCCTCGTACGCCTGGCTCGTCGGGAAGTAGAACGAGAAGAGCGTGTCCGTCGACTGGAACCCGCCGTGGATGTAGCGGTGCGGCACCGGGTGCTCGCGCAGTTCATCGACGTCGACGTACGGGCTCGAGAAGAGTTCGTCGTCGGTGTGGAAGTCCCAGTCGCGCGCGGTCATCGACTCCGACGCGATCGCTGGCAGGCCTTGGTCGATCGTCACGTTGTTTCCCTTCACGAACCATCTCGGGGACGAGGCCGTCGCGACACCGCTGCGGGTGTCCGGGACGCCTGCGTCCGTCCGAAGAGTTGAATCCAGCATGACATGCGGTATTGATCGAAGCAAGCCCATCGTCGACGAAAACCGCGCGACATCCTCATTTCAGCCGCCAGCGCGTGTCGGCCGCGGATATCGTGTACGCATGGCAGCACGGGGACCGTACGCGAAAGGGCGGGCGAAGCGCGCCGAGATCCTCGGAGTCGCCGCCGACGTGATCGCTCGCGAGGGGTACTCCGGCGCCACCGTCAAGCAATTGGCTGACGCCGTCGGGCTGAGCCAGAACGGGCTGCTCCACTACTTCGGATCGAAGGATGCCCTCTTCACTGAGATCCTCCGTTTCCAGGACGATCGCAACGTCGTCGACATCGACCCCGAGCACAGTGACTTCGCCGCCGATCTCGTGGAGCGCATCCTCATCGCGGTGGACCACGAGACGGCGTCACCCGGCATGCCGCAGCTGATGCTCCGCCTCACCGGTGACGCCACCGAGTCCGATCATCCCGCCCACGAGTTCTTCCGATACCGCTACGAAGCCATCCGCCGGATCGTCGTCTCGGCGGTGGAGGAGCTTCGCGCGCGAGGTGAGGTGCCCGACGATGCCGACCCGCAGCGCATCGCTGCGCTCGTCTACGCGGCCTGGGACGGTCTGCGCACCCAGCGGATGTTCGACCCTGAGATCGACGTGCGCGAGAACATGACCTACTTGTTGCAGCGACTCGGGCTCCTCGCGCGGTAATCACTGAGTGCCGGTGTTCAGTGGTCGCCGTCGGATGCGCAAGCCTCCGCATTCGCCACACGGCGCGTAGGCGGAGTTCTGCCGAGCGAGGTATGGTGATACTGCGTTTCGTAAATGAAATGGCGTGTCATCATCAACCGGGGAGGCTTCCTCAATGACCCAGCGCAATCTCGCATTCCTCGAAGGGGCGCTCGCCGACAAGACGGCCATCGTCACGGGCGCGGGGCAGGGCCTCGGGCGCGACATCGCGATCGCCTTGACGCAGGCCGGAGCCCGCGTCGCCGTCGTCGATATCAACCCCGAGACGGCTGCTGCGGTCGCTGGGGAACTCGCCGACTACGGCGCCGCGGGAGTCGCGATCACCTGCGATGTCAGCAAGCGCGACCAGGTCGACGCCACAGTCGAGAAGGTCGTCGCCGAGTTCGGTGGCGTCGACGTCCTCGTCAACAACGCCCAGAACGTGCGAATGGTCCAGAAGCCGTTCATGGAGACCGACGACGAGCACCTGTTGACGCAACTCACCAGCGGTCTTTTCGGCACCTACTACTTCTTGCAGGCCTGCTCTGAGACGCTGAGAGCGCGCGGCGGACGTGTCATCAACCTCGGATCCGGGGCCGGCGTCTCCGGCAACGTGAACCACTTCTCGTACGCGGCGGCGAAGGAGGCGATTCGTGCGACCACGCGCGTGGTCGCACGAGAGTGGGGCAGGGACGGCGTACGGGTGAACGCGATCTGCCCCGCAGCATTCGACACCCCTGCGATGAAGGGCTTCCTCGAGCGGGCGGGCGAGGAACAGCTCGAGGGGATGTTGTCGCAGATCCCGCTTCACCGCTTCGGTGGCGGCGACGAGGTCGCCTCGGTCGCGGTGTTCCTCGCGAGCGATGCGTCGAGCTTCATGACGGGGCACACGCTCATGGTCGACGGCGGATCCAACATGGATGCCGGGCGCTGAGGCGCGGCATCCCGAAGAGAAGGATGAGTCACATGACAGGTCGGGTCGACGGCAAGGTTGCACTGATCACGGGCGCCGCGCGCGGAATGGGGGCCTCCCATGCGCGGCTGTTGCTGGCGGAGGGCGCATCGGTGGTCATCGGCGACATCCTCGATGACGACGGTGCAGCGCTCGCCGCGGAGTTGGGCGAGCGCGTGCGCTACGTGCACCTCGACGTCCGCGACTACGGGCAGTGGGAGGACGCGGTTGCCACAGCGGTCGGCGTATTCGGGGGTCTCGACATCCTGATCAACAACGCGGGCCTCGTCAAGAGCGCACCGATCGACGAGCACTCGATCGAGGACTGGGACCTGGTGATCGCGGTCAACCTGTCGGGTGCGTTCTACGGCATCCGCGCGGCGGCTGAGGCGCTGAAGGCATCGGGTCGAGGCTCGATCATCAACGTGTCATCCGATGCCGGCCTCCAGGGATACGAGAAGATCACCGGCTACAACGCCTCGAAGTTCGGGCTGCGCGGTCTCACGAAGAATGCGGCGCTGGACCTCGGCCGCTACAACATCCGGGTGAACACGGTGCACCCGGGGCTCATCCGGACGCCGATGGTTGCGGGGATCGAGTTCCCCCAGGATCATGTTGCGCTGCACCGCGTCGGTGAGATGGAGGAGCTCAGCAAGCTCGTGCTGTTCCTCGCGAGCGACGAGTCGTCGTTCTCTACCGGAGCGGAGTTCGTGGCGGATGGCGGAGAAAGCGCCGGGCTCGCTCGCTACTGAGCGCGGATGGTGAGGCAATGGGTGGCGTCGGGGCGGAGTCCCCGCCTGTCTCCTGCCGTCACGTGAGGGTGATTGCTCGGAACGCCTCGTCGAGCACTTCTGAGAAGGGCGTGTGCGGATGGCTCGCCGACCACAGTTCGAGCGCAACATCGAGGCATCCGAGGGCTGCCGCGGCGGCCGTGTGGCTCGCGAGCAGCGTGAGGTGAGGTTCGCGCTCTGCGAGCGCAGCAGCCAGTGCTGAACGCCACGAGGTGCGGCGCAGCCACATCGCTGCACTCAGGGAAGGGCTCGTCCAGGTGGTTGCGAGCAGGTCGAGCGCCCGTTCCGACGCCCCGGACTGCGCCTCGACGACGTCGTCGAGCGATCGCCGCAATGCGGTCCACGTGTCCTCGTCGTGCGGACGCTCCCTCAACCTGTCGGCGACCCGGTCCCCGACATTCATCAGTCCTTCGACGACCGCATCCGCCTTCGACCCCACGTGCCGGAGGTACGTGCTGCGGGATACCCCGGTCGCTGCCGCGAGGTCTTCCAGTGTCACGTTCTCGTAGCCGCGCTCGCTCACCAGATCGAGGGTCGCCTGCACGAGGGAGTTCCTCACAGCGGTCTGTGCGATCACGCGGGTGGGTTCGGGCATGGGATGACTCTACGGGGCCGCGTCTCGCAAGGACGGCGGCCCGAGCGCAGGCGGCGCTGCGGTGAGGCGACTGTGCCGCTCGCGAACGGGAGCGGGAGCTCAGCGGAGGCTGAATCCTCGGGGCAGGGGATCGTCGTCGGCGAGGGCGAAGCTGCAGGTGCCGATCGGATGAGCAGTTCCGGCGATCTCGGGGATCACGCCATCGGGGGTCGTCTCGGCGATGCGGGAGTGGAACCGTGTTCCGATGATCGAGTCGTGCGTGAGGCGCTCGCCATCGGTGAGCGCTCCGGTTGATGCGAGCAGCGCGGTCCGCGCTGCCGTTCCGGACCCGCAGGGTGACCGGTCGACCTGCCCGTCGGCGAAGATCGTGACGTTGCGCTGCCAGGGGCCGGTCTCGTTCCTCCCCAGGTCATCGAACAGGACTGTCCCGTAGACCCCGCCGAGTCGAGGGTCTTCGAGTTGTGCGGCGGGGTGGTCGTTGAGTGCCCACTTGATCTCCCGTCCGATGGCGATCAGGTCCGTGACATGTTCCGGCTGCACCGTGAGCCCGACCGAGTCCGCGGCGAGCGTGGCGTAGATGGCACCGCCGTAGACGAGATCGACAGTCACGATGCCGCGGGTGGTCTCGAGGGTGATCTCTCGCTGCAGCACTCGGGACTCCACGCTTCGGAAGATCACGCCGGTGGTTCGTCCTCGTGTGCGTTGCACTCGCGCTTGCACTCGGCCGCTCGGCACGTCGATCGTGACGACTGCTTCGCCGTCGTCGGGAGCAGTGACGCGGCCGGTGGTGACCGCCCAAGCGCCCAGCGCCATGGTGCCGTGCCCACAGGCAGTCGAGAATCCGTCCTTGTGCCAGAAGACGACCCCGAAGTCCGCTCCCGCATCGTCAGGCGGAGTGATGAAGCCGCCGTACATGTCGTCGTGTCCACGTGGTTCGAGACACAGGAATCGGCGGACGCGGTCGGGCTCTCCCGCCGCGGCATGCATCCGCCGCTCGGCCACCGATTCGCCCTCCGTCTCGACCGAGGTGACGATGCGAAACGGCTCGCCCGCGGTGTGCCAGTCCTGTGTGGTGATGCTGGGAGTCATCAGCGGTCGGCCTCCGGGGCGTGAGTGTCGAGCCGGGTGGAGACGGCGGCTGCGATGACCAGATCCTGCCAGGCCATCCCGCAGGTCTTCACCACGCGCGGGGAATCGAAGTTCACCGACGTCGCACCAGACGCGATCGCTCGGATGGTGATCAGCTGGTCCTCGTGCAGATGTCCCTCGGCGATGGCCATGATCACGTCGCCGGCCTCGGCGGTCGCCACCGCGCGTCCCTCGACGATCACCTGACTGCGCTCGAGGAGTCCGCCGGGGAGCTCCCGACGGTGCGGCTCGTGTGAACCGATCGCGATCACGGTCGCCCGCGACGCAACGTCCCCCGAGGTGAGCAGCGGCTCGGTCGCCGTGGTCGCGCACAGCACGATGTCGCACTCGGCGGCGATTCCGGGCGCTGCGGCAACGGCCTCGATGCCTTCGCCTCTCCAGGTCGCGGCGGCCCGGGCGCCCCGGTCGGGAGTCCGCCCGATCACGTGGATGCGGGACAGGGGACGGATGGCGGCCAGGGCTTCGACGTGCCTGCGTGCTTGCGGTCCCGTACCGAACACCGCGAGGGAGGATGCGTCGTCGGGTGTCACCAGGTCGGCCATGGCTGCCGAGACCGCCGGTGTGCGCAGTGATGTGAGTGCCGCACCGTCCAGCACGGCGGTCGGCGACAGAGAGCTGGAATCGAACAGCAGCATCAATCCCTGGATCCGGTGCGGTGCGTGCACGTTCTGCGGATCGGCGACGGTCAGCACCTTGCACCCCGCAAACGATCCGAGCTCACTCGGCATCAACAGGAACTGTCCCCCCACCAGAGGCGGCGACGAGCGCGGCGGCTGCGCGTTCGCATCGACGAGCGCGAGGGCCCGACGTACCGCATCGATCGCGTCGCGCATCGGCAAGGAGGCGCGGATGTCCTCCGCGCCGATGACGCGAATGGAGGGGCGGTCGGACACGGGTGTCACCCTATCGGCGGTCACCTCGGGTGGTGCATGGTTGTTGCGCAATAGTCGGGCGCTCGATTGTCGCACATGAGCCAGCCATCTAGCCTCGGTCGCTGACCGCCGCCGCGCGAGCGGGGCGGAGCGCACACGCTAGCCGTGCGCAGCCCACCGATGAAGTTGGAGGAACCGTGACCCGAACATCCCCTGTGCGCCGCGCCCCTGTCGCGCTCGGCGCCGCAATCGCCCTCGCCGCGGCGATCCTGCCGGCGATCCCCGCAGCGGCCGAGCCCGTTGCCTGCGTGGATCCCGGGTTCGGATCGCCGATGCATGTGACCGCGGACTGCGTCGACCCGACCTACGCGAATCCCGTGATCGACGCGATGACCGACGAGACCTCACCCGTGCCGCACCACCGGGTGGCGGGTCACTTCGAAGGTACCGACATCCAGTTCACGATCTACCTTCACGCCGAAGCGGACAAGGTGAAGTGGGAGGGCCGGTTCTTCCAGTACACGTACCCGACCGTGTTCACGCCAGGCGTGAACTTGGCGGAGGCGACCGATCGCGCGATCGGATTCGCGCTGGCGAGCGGCGGGTACGCCGTGCAGGCGGGGAACACGTCGCTGTCGCTCGGCTACCGCCACGCGGCCGCTGCGGCCAAGTTCGCCGAGACCGTCGCCGCCGACTACTACAGCAGTGACGAACCGATCTACGGCTACCTCTACGGACCCAGCGGCGGGTCCTTCCAGACGGTGGGCGCCGCGGAGAACACCGATGGAGTGTGGCAGGGCTTCGTGCCGATGGTGCAGGCGGTGCCGACGCCCAACAGCTACAACTTCAACGGACGCGCTGCCGCAGAACTCATCCTGGCGGACAAGGCCGACCTCATTCGCGACGCGCTCATGCCGGGCGGCAGTGGCGATCCTCATGCGGTCCTGGACGAAGCCGAGAGCGCGCTGTACGAGGAGGTGGCCAAGCTCGGCATCCCGGTCAAGGCATGGGAGAACCCCGAGTACCTCTTCGGCTACGACGAGCAGTTCTACGGCACCGGGGGCCTCAGCAGCGACGACCCGCTGTCGTACGACCCGACCTACGTCGACGACTTCTGGAACTCGCCTGGATATCTCGGCACGGAGGACTCCCCGCTCGGAGAGCGCGTTCGTGCCGCACTTCTCGAGATGGGCGACAGCGTCGGACATCGCTGGAACATCGCCAAACGGTTCGCCTATCGCTACCAGCTGCCGGCCGACGGCACGGGGTGGATCGCCCTCGACCAGTTCCGCAATCCGGATGGCTCTCCGATCCATCCGCAGCGCGCCGTGGGCGAGCCCGGCTTCTCGGGGTTCGTGTCCGGGTTCGCCGCGTTCGACGGCTCGGTGAACGGAAAAGTGATCGCCGTGTCGAACCTGTACGACACCGACGCCCTGCCGATTCACACCGACTGGTACCGCCAGCGGATCGAGGAGAGTCTGGGCGCCGCAACGTCCGACAACTACCGCCTCTACTTCACCGACCACGCAGACCACCAGGATGCGGTTCCCAGCGGAGAACGAGCGACGTACGCGGTCGACTGGTACGGCATCGTGGAACAGGCGCTGCGGGACATCGCGACATGGGCCGAAGGCGGCGCCGCGGCGCCGGCATCCACCCGGTACACGATCGAAGACGCGCAGATCGTCATCTCCGACAAGGCGCACGAGCGTGACGGCCTGCAGCCCAGCGTCGACATCACCACCGGCGGCGGCCAGATCATCACTGCAAAGGTGGGCCAAGCGGTTCCGATCGTGGCGACTGCTCGCGCCCCTCGAGGCGGTGGGCTGATCATCACCGCGGAGTGGGACTTCGACGGGGACGGCACCTACGATGCCCGGGGAGTCGCCTCCGCGAAGAAGAACGCGACAGTTTCGACGAAGCACGTGTTCAGCGAGCCCGGCACGTATTTCGTGAGCGTGAAGGTCGCAGCCGAACGCAACGGCGATGTCGACGCCGAGTACGCGCTCCTGCAGAACATCGACCGCGTCCGCGTGGTCGTGACCGAGTAGGCGCCGGCTTCGGAGCGGAGGGGTGCTTGCCGGCCGGGGCATCCCTCCGCTCCGCGGTGCCTGCCGATGTCCCGGGGCCGGTTCGGGAACATCGACGGCGCGGCGGTGTGCGCGGCTCGCACGTACTCTGACGGCCGCGCATGACGCAGCGCCCCGAGCTGTTCGCTCGGGGCGCCGCGTGGGGATCTACGCTCGGTCAGTCGTTCTTGCGCCGGCTGAACGGTGCGTTGCGCTCGGTGCGCACCGTGCGCACCGCTTCGGTCCCGCCCACGGCAGAGCCGGGGGTGGCCTCGGTGGCGGACTGCTCGCGGCGCGCGATCACCTCGGCGCTGATCTCCTTGATGCGGCCTTCCAGACGGTGGTAGTAGAGCGCGACGATGCCGACGAGCGCCGCGAAGATGGCCGGGATCCAGCTGGCCAGTGCGACGATCGCCGACTCGGCTTCCGCGGACTGGACGTCGAGGACGCCGTTGTAGCCGGCGATCGCCAGCACCGCACCGCCGATGCCCGACGCGATCGCCTGGCCCACCGTCGAGGAGAACGAGTACAGCGCGCCGCCGACGCTCTCCAGGCGACGGTTGCCCTTCCACTCGTTGTAGGTGGAGTTGTCGATGATGAGGATCGGGGCGAGGAAGTTGACTGGCAGCGCCGCGAGTGCGGTGAGTACGGACGAGACCATGATGATCGGGATGTTGTCGCCGGCGAAGATCATCACCAGGAACCCGATCGCACCCAGGAAGCTCGACACCGCGATCATGCGCGAGACCGAGAACCTGCGGATGAGCGCCGGGAAGAAGAACATCAGCGGGATCAGCGCGACGAACGAGATCGCGACGATCCCCTGCAGGGCCAGGTCGCCCACGATGTAGCGGAAGTAGTACGAGAGCGCGACGTTCGCCGCGTAGATGCCCACCAGCAGGGACATCGCCGAGAGCACCCACATGTACGGGTTCGTGCGCAGGACGAGGAAGATGTCGCGCAGGCGCACGGGCTCGGCGTCCGACTCCGGGGCGTCGGGCCGCTCCTTGAACACCCAGAAGCGCACCAGGCCGATGAGGGTGAACGGCACCGCCATGCAGATCGCGACGAACGACCACGCCGCAGGGTCCTTGCCGGCCGCGCCCACCGCGATCGGCATTCCGACCGTGATGAAGATCGCCACGATCACCGTGATGAGGCCCATCTTCGCCGACACGTCGCCATACTGCGCCCGTCGAGGGAAGACGCGCGCCGTGTACAGCGCGTTGTTCGCGTTGAACAGCGGCATGAACAGCGCGGTGAGGAAGAGGTAGGACGTGAAGATCCAGGCGTACTTGGCGACGTCCCCCAGCGCACCCGGCGTGGAGAACATGAACGCCGTCAGAGCCCAGCACGCGATGACGCTGAGCTCGAACGGGCGCGCCTTGCCCCACCGTGTCTCCGGAGCCCGGTCGACGATCCATCCGCTGAGCAGCGCACCGACCGCATCGATGATCTTCGCGGCGACCAGCAGTCCACCCACGATTGCCGGGTTGAGGGCGAGAGTGTCTGTGGCGTAGATCGTGAAGTAGCCGGTCAGCACGATCAGGGCATTCATCGAGAATGCCGGTGCCGACCAGGGGATCACGCGCCAGATCGAGACGCGGTCCTGCTTGGCGAGCGCCTTCTCTGCCGCGCGATCCTCAGTGGAGGCCTTCGCATCGGATTCCGGGTTGCGTGTCGACGTCATCGTCAAGTCCTGTTCATCCAGTTTGGCCGCGCACACCGCGCGTCGTTGAAAACGGTACGTCATGCGTTATTCGTAGACAAGCCTTCGCCCGAAGATCATGTTCTTTTGCGCAAGAGTGCGTGCGGGTTCCCATCCCGACTCTCTCGCCGTGGCAGGGTTGGTGCGATCCCGTGGCTCTCTCGCGCGCTCGACGAGCAGGCTCGCCGTCTGCCTCACTGCGAGCGGCGGTCGAGCCCGCACTGGGCGTGAAACAAGGAGAAGCACACCGATGACCCGCATCCCCGGAACGCCCGCCGTGTCGTCCAAGTGGCACCTCGGCGAGACGCCGTGGCAGGTGATTCCGCCGGCCTCGCCGCCACACGCTCGCGTGATCATCGACAACGACTTCGCCGGCGACCCCGACGATCTGTATCAGCTCGTCCATCACCTGCTCTCGCCGAGCGTCCAAATCCCGCTCGTCGTCGCCTCGCACCTTCGCCCTGACGACCCGTTCGATCCCAGCGGCCGTGGAGCCGAGAACGCGGAGACCGTCGCGCGTGATCTGTTCGGACGGATGGGGCTCGCCTCGACCGACCGCATCGTGCGCGGGTCCAACGACGCACTCACGGAGTCGACGATTCCGCAGCCGGCGCCCGCCGTCGACGCGATCATCGCGGAGGCGCTGCGCGACGATGAGCGGACGCTCTTCTACGTGGCCGGCGGCGGCCTCACCGACCTCGCCTCGGCGCTGCTGACCGAGCCGCGCATCGCCGAGCGGATGACGCTCATCTGGATCGGCGGCGCCGAGCACGACGGTCTTGCGGTACCGCCGCCGAATGCGATGCCGGTCGAGTACAACCTGCTGATCGACGTCACCGCAGGTCAGGTCGTCTTCGCCTCCGGCATCACGATCTGGCAGATCCCGCGCGACGTCTATCGGCAGTGCCTCGTGTCGGATGCAGAACTGCGCATGCGCGTCGCGGCCACGGGGCCCCTGGGTCGGTACCTGTACGACGAGATCGTCGCTGTGACGGGTCTGGTCGGCTCGCACATGGGCGGTGTGTCCGAGTCCTACGCGCTGGGCGATTCGCCGCTGGTGCTGCTGACCGCGTTGCAGTCCGTGTTCGAGCCCGACCCGTCGTCGAGTCGTCACGTCACGATGCCCACCCCTGCGATCGACGACGACGGCGGATACCACCCGGTCGAGGGCGCTCGCCCGATGCGCGTGTACACGTGGGTCGACACGCGGCTCATGTTCGAGGACATGTACCTGAAACTCGCCGAATTCGGCCGCTGGCAGGACGCCCCGGGCGAAGTCTCCAAGGAAGCGCGATGAACACCGAAACCACTTCCGATCGCACGGTGGGCGCTCTGCGCCCTGTCGACGTACGCGTCGACGACCTCATCTCCCGGATGACCCTGGAAGAGAAGGCCGGCCAGCTCACCCAGTACTTCTACTTCGGAACGAGCGACGCGTTGACGGATGACGAGATCGAGGCGCTCCCCGGCGAGCAGCAGTCGGCCGCTCGACAGTCGAAGCTGGTCACCTCGGCGATCGCATCCGGCCGTGCCGGTTCCGCGTTGTTCGTGTCGGACCCGCAATTGGCAAACCGTCTGCAGCGCTACGCGGTCGACGAGAGCAGGCTGGGCATCCCGCTGATGTTCGGGTTCGATGTCATTCACGGGATGCGCACGATCTTCCCCGTGCCGATCGCTCTCGCCGCGTCGTGGAACCCGGAGACCATCGAGACTGCGCAGGCCGTCGCGGCGCGTGAGGCTCGCGCGCACGGGATCCACTGGGCGTTCGCGCCGATGATCGACGTCGCGCGCGACGCTCGCTGGGGGCGCATCGTCGAGGGCGCCGGGGAGGACCCCTATCTGGCTGCCAAGGTTGCGGCGGCTCAAGTTCGCGGGTTCCAGGGGGATCTCGGCTCCGACCGGATCCTCGCGGGTCCGAAGCACTTCGCCGGGTACGGCGCGGCACGTGGTGGTCGCGACTACGAGGACGCGGAGATCAGCGATTCCGAGTTCTACAACGTCTACCTGCCGCCGTTCCGCGCAGCGATCGAGGCCGGCGCCGGCAACATCATGAGTGCGTACATGGACCTCAATGGAGTTCCCGCAAGCGGTAATCCCTGGCTGCTCACGCAGGTGCTGCGCGGGGAACTCGGATTCGACGGGTTCACCGTCTCCGATGCGAACGCGGTGAAGTCGCTCCAGACGCAGCATTTCGCAGCCTCGTCACACGACGCCGCGGTGCGCGCCGTCAACGCCGGCCTCGACATGGAGATGTGCATGTTCGACCCGGCCTTTGCGAACCTGCCTGCCGCCGTCGCAGCGGGGCAGGTCGACGAGGCGGTGCTCGATGCCGCGGTGCGCCGCGTGCTCACCGCGAAGATCGAGCTCGGCCTCTTCGAGCACCCGTACGTCGACGAGACCGCTGCCGTCGAAGTGCTCGCCGACCCCGCGCATCGCGAACGGGCCAAGGACGCCGCGACGCGGTCGACGGTGCTGCTGAAGAACGACGCGATCCTGCCGCTGGATCCGGCCGCCCGCGAGTCGATCGCAGTGATCGGCCAGCTTGCCGACAGCCCACGCGACACCATCGGGCCGTGGGTGTTCGCCTACGACATCGACGAGACGGTCACGATCCTCGACGGCATTCGCGCCCAGGTCGGCGATGCGGCCACCGTCGCGCATGCGCCCGGCGCGAGCATCCCCGGCCGCCTGTATCCGTCGTTGTTCGACGGGTCCGACCGACACCTCGCCGTCACGCCAGCGGACTACGACGACGACGCCGAGATCGAACGCGCGGTGGCACTGGCGGACGCGTCCGACATCGCCGTGGTCGTCGTCGGCGAGCGACAGAACCAGATCGGCGAGTTGGCCTCGCGCTCGAGCCTGGATCTCCCGGGGCGGCAGCTCGAGCAACTTCAGCGGATCGCTGCGACCGGCACCCCGATCGTGCTGCTGGTGATGTCTGGACGCCCGCTCGACCTGCGCTGGGCCGACGACAACGTCCCCGCGATCGCGCAGGTCTGGTACCCGGGCACCCGAGGCGGCGAGGCCATCGCCGCGCTGCTGTTCGGCGAGGCATCGCCTGCCGGCCGACTGCCATTCACGTGGCCGCGTCACGTCGGCCATGTACCGGTGACGTACGCGCATCTGAACACGTTCGAACCGCAGAATGCCGACAAGCGGTATTGGGACGAGGAGTCGACCCCGCTGTACCCGTTCGGCCATGGACTCGGCTACGGCTCGTTCGAGTACACCGACCTGAGGGTGGACCGAGAAGCCATCCCCATCGGAGGTGCGGTCACCGTCGCGGTCGACGTCACGAACACGTCCGGTCGCGATGCCGATGAGGTCGTGCAGCTCTACCTGCATCAGCGGCACGGTCGGGCGTCTCGTCCAGTGCGAGAACTGAAGGGATTCTCGCGCGTGTCGATCGGCGCCGGGGACACCCGTACCGTCACGTTCGACATCGGCCCCGCCGAGCTGAGGTACTGGAGTGCCGCGACCCGGGAGTGGGTGCAGGATGCAACGGAGTTCGACGTGTGGGTGGGCGGCAGTTCGGCAGCAACGCTCGCGTGCGAGTTCGCGGTGACGGGCATCGCAGCTGAGGGGGCCGTCGAGTAGCGCTCAGCGTGGTCTCGTCGAGCCCCGCACGACGAGCGTGCACGGAAGCTCGATGCGGTCGTGCACGGCGTCGTCGTGGCGGCGCAGTTCGGGGACGAGCTCGATCGCGCGCGCCGCCATGTCGCGCAGCGGTTGGTGGACGCTCGTCAGCGGGGGCCGCGAGCTCGCGGCGCGCGGCTCGTCGTTGAAGCCGACGACGCTGAGGTCCTCGGGGATCCGCTTGCCCGCTCGCGCGGCGGCGCGATAGACCGCCAGTGCCATCTCGTCGTTGCACGCGAACACCCCGACGCGCGACTTGTCGGTCACGAGTTTCATCAGGTCGGCGGTGAGCGGGGAATCGGTCCAGCGCGAGTCGACATGTGCGATCTCCGCGTCCGGGCGGAGCTCGGCGATCGCCTGACGGAAGCCCTCCTCGCGCGCGCGACCGAATCGGTAGCGCGGCACGCCCGTGACCACGGCGAACCGTTCGACGTCGCAGCCGGCCAGGTGTGCGCCGGCGTCGTAGCCGCCCTGCCAGTCGGTGGTTCCCACGCTGGCGAGCTCGCCTTCGGGGTCCGACATCGGGTCGAGCAGCACGATCGGGATGCGCAGTCCGCGGATCTGGGCGAGCTGACTCGCCGTGGGGCGGATGATGCCGATGACGACGCCCGTCGGGCGGCGGGTGGCGACGCGGGTCGGCCAGTCGTCCGAGGGGTCCGGGCGGTCGAGGGTGAGCACCAGGTCGAATCCGAGCCGGAACGCAGCTTCGCGGGCTCCGGTGGTCATCGCGTCGGTCCACGCGTCGTCGAAGCTCCCGAGCACGAATTCTATGAGGCGGGGATCGAGGGTCGTCGGGCGGCCGCGGGGGCCGCTCGAGCGCTCGTAGCCGAGCGTCCGAGCGATCTCCGCGACGCGCTCCCGGGTACCTCGGGTCAGGTCGCCCCTCCCCGAGAGCGCGCGCGACGCCGTGCCGACCGACACGCCGGCGGCCTCGGCGACGTCCTTGAGCGTGACCGTCGTCGCAGGTTCCGACATCCCCACTCCTTCGTGTTTGCGCAAATATCGGCATCGAGGATACCGCGCCGCATGCTCCCGTGGTGGAACCCTCGTCGATCCGCCGTGAATTGCGCAAATTCAGGCGATCGCGTTGTCGCCCTCCAGCGGGCCTGCCTACCATCCTCCCGAACCACCGCGTCAGGAGACAGTCATGGCCGACCTCTCGGCACCTACCGCCCCGCGTTTCGAGCACCGCACGGACGCCGGTCCGGTGCTCGGCATCGCCACCCCGACCCCCGCCTGTCGTGGACGGTCGCGACCGCCCCCGCCGACTACCGACAGGCCGCGTACGAGCTCGACATCCAGCGCGATGGCACGTCGCGACGCTGGGTCGTCGATTCAGATGAACAGGTGCTCGTCGCGTGGCCGGACGCACCACTGGACTCGCGGGAGTCCGCCACGGTCCGAGTGCGCGTGCGCGGTGCGCGCCGGGACGAATGGAGCGAGTGGAGCCCGGCGGCGACCGTCGAGGCGGGGCTGCTCGGCGAGGCGGAGTGGAGCGCGCGATTCATCTCGCCGGTCGGCATCGGCGGTCTCCGCCAGGCAGCGCCCGAACTGCGCGGCAGGATCGACATCCCGGGCAAGGTCGCCAAGGCGCGCCTGCACGCCACCGCACACGGCGTGTACACCGCGCGCATGAACGGCATGCAGGTCGACGACACGGTGCTCGCCCCCGGCTGGACCGCGTACCAGGAGCGACTGCGCACCCGGGTGTACGACGTCACCGACCTCATCCACCAGGGTGCCAACACTCTCGACATCACGCTCGGCAACGGCTGGTGGCGCGGGCGCTTCGGCTTCCTCGGCAAGCGCGCGATCTACGGCGATCGGCTCGCTGCCCTCGCGCAGCTCGAGGTGACGACCGAGGACGGCACCGTGCACGTGCTCGGCACCGACGAGCAGTGGCGGGCACGGGCCACCGGCATTCTGTGCGACGACATCTACGACGGCCAGACCACCGACCTGCGGGTCGACTCGGACGCGCCCTTCGCGCAGCCGGTCGAATCGGTGGAGGCCGACCTCGCCCTCCTGGTGGGCGAGGACGGCCCGCCGATGCGGGTGACCGAGGTCATCCCGGCGGCATCCGTCTCGATCTCGCCGTCGGGCCGCACGGTCGTGGACTTCGGGCAGAATGTGGTCGGCTGGGTGCGCATCACCGCGCGCGGTGCTGCGACCGGCGACGAGGTCGTCGTGCGCCATGCCGAGGTGCTCGAGCGCGGTGAACTCGCGATCGAGCCGCTGCGCAGTGCCAGGGCCACCGACACGTACTACCTGAGCGGAGCCGGGTCGGAGACGCTCGAGCCTTGCTTCACGTTCCACGGCTTCCGCTACATCGACGTGACGGGCCTGGACGACGTGCGCGCCGAGGACTTCGACGCGGTCGTGCTGGGAAGCGACCTCGAGCGCACCGGGTGGTTCACGTCTTCGCACGAACTGCTCGACCGCTTCCACGAGAACGTCGTATGGGGCATGCGCGGAAACTTCCTCGATGTGCCCACCGACTGCCCGCAGCGGGATGAGCGACTCGGCTGGACCGGCGATATCCAGATCTTCGCGCCGACGGCATCCTTCCTCTACGACTCCGCAGGGTTCCTCACATCCTGGTTGGCCGACCTCGCCGCGGAGCAGGACGAGCGTGGCCGTGTGCCGCACGTCGTCCCCGACATCCTGCGCACCGAGCTCTCGTGGTCACCCGGGGCCGCGTGGGGGGACGCCGCAACCATCGTCCCGTGGACGATCTGGGAGCGCACCGGAGACCGCAACGTCCTGGAGCGCCAGCTGCCGAGCATGAAGGCGTGGGTCGACTGCATTCGAGCCGAGGCCGGAGACGACCTGGTGTGGCGCGGCGGCGCGCAGTTCGGCGACTGGCTCGATCCGACGGCACCCGAGGAGGACGCGGCGCGTGCCAAGGCCGATCCGAATGTCGTCGCCACGGCCCACTTCGCCCGGTCCGCGCAGATCGTCGCGTGGGCGGCTGAGGTGGTCGGGGCGGATGGCCTCGCGCAGGAGTACGACGCACTCGCAGCCGCGGTCCGCGCGGCGTTCGTGCGCGAGTTCGTCACGGGGTCCGGGCTGGTCTTCTCAGATGCCCAGACGGTGTACGCGCTCGCGCTTCATTGGAACCTGATCGAGGAGCCGGCGCTGCGCGCGCGAGCCGCGGCCCGGCTCGCAGACCTGGTCCGTGCATCGGGGTTCCGGATCGCCACCGGTTTCGTCGGAACGCCGATCATCTGCGACGCGCTCACGGACACCGGGTATGCCGAGATCGCCCACCGCCTGCTGCTCCAGACCCGGGTTCCGTCGTGGCTGTACCCGGTCACGATGGGCGCCACCACCGTGTGGGAGCGCTGGGACAGCATGCTGCCGGACGGCAGCGTCAACGGCAGCGGTATGACGTCGTTCAACCACTACGCGCTCGGCAGTGTCGTCGACTGGCTGCACCGACGCGTCGCCGGCCTCGCGCCGTCGAACGCTGGCTACCGGACCATCGCCGTCCGTCCGGTGCCGCCGAAGGCGCTCACGCGCGCAGCGGCCAGCCATCGCACGCCATACGGGATGGCGAGCGTGGCCTGGTTGCGCGAGAACGGCGAATGGACGCTGGAGGTCGAGCTCCCCGTCGGCACGACGGGGGTCGTCGAACTGCCGTGGGGTCAGCCGGCGGTGGAGGTCGGACATGGGCGCCACGAGTGGCGCCTCGCCGAACCGTCCATCGAGGCGGTCGCCCCGAAGACCATCCGCGACATCGTCGACGACGAAGCATTGTGGGACCGGCTCGTCGAAGTGTCGTCGGAGATGGGGGTCATCGACTCCGACGTGCGGATCGCCCGTCTGCTCGAACCGATGTACGACCACCCCGCCGCCGCGATCGGCGACGCGGTGTGGACGCGGTTCTGGCCGTCCGACGCGGCCAAGGACGCGCTCGCGAAGATCCTCGACTGACCACCTGACGAAATCGAACCCATGCGTCGCGACACGCCGTCGTGGTGCGACCCGAACAAGGAGACACACATGCCGACATTCCACGCCCGTTCGAACATCGCCGATGTGGTGGCGCAGGCCGACGCCCGGGAGGCGATCCGGGGGATTGCGCCCGAGGTGCTCGACTCGCCGCTCGCGAACGGCGAGACATCCTTCCCGCTCGCGCGCATCCTCGGTGTGATCCTCGATGGCGGCGACCCGCGGATCGCTGAGCTCGTCGCAGCGCTCGGCGGGATCGAGGACCGGACCCCGCGTCCGCCGGTCGGCGAGCCGATCGTCCCGACCTCCGACTACGAGGGCGACGACGTCGCGCCCGCGAGCGCCGACGTCACGCTCCCGGTGGGCGCGGCGGCGAATCGCATGGCCGAGCTCGCGATCGCCGGCCCCAGCCACGGCAACCCGTTCGTCGACGTGGACCTCACCGCGGTGTTCACGTTCGGCGAGCGCGAACTGCACGTCGGCGGCTTCTACGACGGCGACGGCCGATACCTGATCCGCTTCCTGCCGCCGGTTCCGGGTGCATGGACGTTCGTCACCGCGTCGAACGCGCGCTCGCTCGACGGGATCGACGGCGTGCTCGAGATCGTGCCGGGCGACGCCCCGGGCGCCGTGCACGCGGACGGGATGCACTTCGCGCACGCCGACGGGACGCCCTTCGTCCCGGCCGGGACGACGTCGTACGCCTGGACCCACCAGGAGGACGAGCGCCAGGAGCAGACCCTGGCCGCGTTGGCGCAGACATCCTTCAACAAGCTGCGGATGGGCCTGTTCCCCAAGCACTTCATCTACAACGAGAACGAGCCCGAGCGCTTCGTCTTCCCACGTGAGGGCGACGGGTGGGACACGACCCGCTTCGACCTGGACTTCTTCCGCCACCTCGAGAAGCGCATCGACCAGCTCGACGGACTCGGCATCCAGGCGGACCTCATCTTCTTCCACCCGTACGACCGGTGGGGCTTCGCGGAGCTCGGCGCAGCAGTCGACGACCGGTACGTGGCGTACGTCGTGCGCCGCCTCGCCGCCTACCCGAACGTCTGGTGGTCGCTCGCCAACGAGTACGACCTGCTCCTGACGAAGGATGCGGAGGACTGGGATCGCATCGGCACGCTGGTGCGCGAGAACGACCCGTTCGACCACCCGCTGTCGATCCACAACTGGGTCGACATCTGGGACTACTCCTCGCCGTGGGCGACGCATGCAAGCATCCAGTACGGAGAGCTGCTCGGCGGCAAGGTCCGGGAGTGGCGTCGGGCATGGAGCAAGCCCGTGGTGGTCGACGAGTGCGGCTACGAGGGTGACATCGACCAGGGGTGGGGCTTCCTCACCGCCGAGGAGGAGGTCGCGCGGTTCTGGGCCATCGCGATGAGCGGCGGCTACGCGACCCACGGCGAGACGTACTGGGCCGAGGGTGACGTCGTGTTCTGGGCCAAGGGCGGCGAGTTGCGCGGAGCAAGCCCTGCGCGCATCGCATTCCTGCAGTCGCTGATCGCCGACTCGCCGACCGGTCGCCTGGAGCCGCTGCCCTCCGACTTCGACGCCGTCCATGCCGGCGTGGCCGGGGAGTACGTCCTGATCTCCTTCGGTGGGGGCCAGCCCGCGTTCCGTACCGTCACGGTGCCAGACGGCGTGCGCGCCCGCATCGAGGTCATCGACGCGTGGAACATGACGATCGAGCCGGTGGCCGGTCTGCACGAGGGTGCGGTCCGCGTCGAGCTGCCCGGGCGTCCGCACACCGCGATCCGCTGGATCGCCGAGTCGGCTTCGGCCTGACGCACCCACCTCGAAGGTTATTGCGCAACAAGTGCAGGTGAGTTGCGCAATAACCAGAGAGGCCGTTGCACCCCGTTCGAGGCCCTCCGTACGGTCATCACCGGGAACAGCACACACCTGCACCGAGGTTCCTCCGCCGGCATGACGCCGGCGACCATTCCAACAAGGGAGTTGACATGCGAATCACCAAGCGCCGCACCCTCGCGGCCCTCGCACTGCCGGCTGCCGCAGTGATCGCCCTGGCCGGATGCACCGGCGACGACAGCGGCGAGACGACTGGCGGCGACGACACGTACGCGAAGCTGACCCTCGGCATGACCGCCGATCTCACCGGAGGCTGGGACATCGTCGACCAGCCGCCCTATCAGAGCTGGGGCATCGAAGCGGTCTACGAGCCGCTCGTGCGCTGCCTGCCCGGTGGGGAACTCACCGCCGCCGCCGCCGAGTCGTGGGAGATCAGCGAGGACAACCGCTCGTTCACCGCGACGCTTCGTGAGGGCGCCACCTACTCGGACGGCACGCCCGTCGACGCCGAGTCCGTCGCCGCCTCGTACGACGTCGTGAAGGAGACCGCATCCGACCGATACGGCGACATCACCTACGAGATCGCCGATCCGCAGACGATCACCATCTCGTGGCCGGAACCGCAGCCGCTCATGAACGTTCGCGTGTGCTCGCCGTACCTCGCGAGCATCGACTTCATCGAGTCGGATGACCGCGACACGAGCCCCGTCGGCTCGGGACCCTACACCTACGACGCCGCGGCCAGCACGCCCGGCTCCGCCTACACCCTGGTCAAGAACGACGACTACTGGAACACCGACGCCTACCCGTACGAGACGCTCGAGCTGCGTGTGCTCGAGGACGAGACGGCGAGCCTGAATGCGCTGAAGACCGGCCAGATCGACGGAACGATCATCTCGGCGACCACGTATGACGAGGCCGAGAGCTCGGGGATGGAGATCACCGGGGTACAGGCAGGGCTGCTGATGATCCACCTCACGGATCGTCTCGGCGAGGTCATCCCCGCGCTCGGAGATGTGCGGGTGCGTCAGGCCATGAACATGGTGATCGACAAGCAGGCGGTCGTCGACCAGCTGTGGGACGGCCACGCCGAGCCCATCTGGCAGCCGTTCCAGCTCAACAGCCAGGCGATTCTCGACATCGACGAGCCGTACCCCTACGACGTGGAGGAGGCGAAGGCGCTCATGGCCGAGGCCGGCTACGAGGACGGCTTCACGATGACGATCCCCACCATGGAGGGTCAGGGCTGGACGGTCATCATTCCCTACCTGACTCAGCAGCTCGCCGAACTCAACATCACGCTGGAGCAGGATGCGCTGAGCGGCCCTGACGCGATCGCGACGCTTCTGTCCGGCGACTACCCCGTGCCCGTGTGGCAGGTCGGCGGCCAGACGTCGGTCGAGGACATCACCGTGCACGTGCTCGACACCGGATTCTGGAACGTGCTCCACCAGCCGAACGAGACGATCGACGCGCTCTGGGAGGAGATCGTGACCGGCGACGAGGCGCAGCAGATCGCCGCGCAGCAGGAGATCAACCAGTACCTGGTCGACAACGCCTGGTTCGTGCCGATCCTGTCGCCGTACAACTACTACGCCTACAACGCGGACAAGGTCACCGTCACCGACGTCAGCGACCCGAACGGCCTCCACCCGAAGCTGATCGACTTCCAGTAGGCCACCGGCGGTCGAGGTTCAGGTTCCACCATGCTTCTCATGATTCTCAAACAGCTGGCGCGCGCCGCAGGCGTGTTCCTGGTCGTGACCTTCGCGACATTCGCCCTGATGTACGGAAACGGCGAAGGTGTCGCGCGGGCCACGCTCGGACTCAGCGCGAGCGCCGAGGACGTGCAGCGGCGCGTGGTGGAGCTGGGCCTCGACCGCCCCCTCCTCGTTCAGTACCTCGACTGGCTCGGCGGCGTGTTCGCCGGCGACCTCGGGCGGTCGTACTTCACCGGCCTCGATGTGACGACAGCGCTCGAGGTGCGGGTGCCGGTCACCCTGTCGCTCGTCATCGCCACGCTGCTCCTCACGATCGTCGGGAGCGTGCTGATCGGCGTCGCGGCGGCCTACTACGGCGGGTGGATCGACCGGACGGTCCAGTTCCTCGGCGGTGTCGGGGCGGCCATCCCGCCCTTCATCGTCGCCGTCGTTCTGGTCCTCTTCTTCGGTGTGGAGTGGCCGCTCTTCCCCGCAACCGGCTACATACGACCGGAGGAGAGCTTCACCGGCTGGCTCTACTCGATCACCCTCCCGGTCGCGGCGCTGCTGGTCGGCACGATCGCCGGCGGGGCATGGCAGATCCGCGGCGCTGTGCGCGACATGCTGTCACGCGACTTCGTCCGGACACTCCGTGCCCGTGGCATCTCGGAGCGAGCGGTTGTCCTCCGACATGTCCTGCGCAGCGCGTCGGGCCCGGGGATCATCGCTTTCGGACTGCTGGTGATCGGGATGCTCGGCGGCACGATCTTCGTCGAGCGGGTCTTCGCCCTGCCGGGGATGGGGCAGCTCGTCACCCAATCCGCCCAGGCGGGTGACATCCCGATGGTGATGGGGTCGGTCCTCGTCACGATCGTGATCGTCCTCGTCGTGAACGTCGCCGCAGACCTGGCCAACTCCCTGCTCAACCCGAAGGCGAGGAAGCGATGAGCTCCGCACCCGACACCGTCGCGATCGTCACGACCCTCGCGCCCAGGCCGAAGGCCCAGCCGGTGATCGTCCGGATCTTCCGCCACCCGATCGGTGCGATCTGCACCGTCTACGTCCTGCTGGTCGTCGTGCTCGGCCTGCTGGCGCCCGTCCTGTCGCCGTACGACCCGAACTTCACCGATCTCGGCAGCACGAATGCCCCGCCGTTCAGCCCCGATCACATCCTCGGCGGCGACGGTTCCGGCCGGGACGTTCTCGCGCGGCTGCTGTTCGGCGCCCGCGAGATGCTGCTCGCAGTCGTTCTCGTGGTTTCGGTGTCTCTCGTCATCGGCGTGACCGCCGGCCTCGTCGCCGGATACTACCGAGGCGCCGTCGAGCGGGTGGCCGACTTCGTCGCGGATTCGATCATGTCGCTGCCCGGCATCGTCCTGCTCATCGCCCTCTATGCGCGGACCGGTCCCAACATGGTCGTGGCGATGATCATCTTCGGTGTGATCATCGCTCCCACCTACTTCCGGCTCGTACGTGCCGTGGTCGTGACGGTGCGGACCGAGCTGTTCGTGGACGCGGCGAAGGTCGTCGGCCTCTCGGACGTCCGCATCGTCGGGCGACACATCCTGTGGGCGGTCAGCGGTCCCGTGGTGATCCACTCCGCCGGAATCGCCGGGGCAGCGATCGGCATCCAGGCGGGCTTGGATTTCCTCGGGCTCGGCGACCCGCGGATCCCGACGTGGGGTCGGGTGCTCGAAGAGGCGTTCCAGAACATCTACCGCAACCCGCTCGGCGTGCTGTGGCCTGCGCTCGCCATCAGCGTCACGATTCTCGCGTTCGTCCTGCTCGGCAACGCCTTGCGCGACGTCCTCCAGCCTCCGGGCTCGGCCCACGACTTCAAGCGGTCCCGTCGGCGGGCGCTCGCGAGAGACCTGCGCTCGGCCGCGCCTGAGGCCGCCCAGCCGACGGACGATGTCGTGCTGTCCATCCGCGACCTCAGGATGGGATACCCCAGTGGGCCCGACACGGTGCGGGAGGTCCTTCACGGCGTCGACCTCGACCTCCACCGCGGCGAGATCCACGGACTCGTCGGCGAGTCAGGGTCGGGGAAGTCGCAGATCGCATTCTCGATCCTGGGCATCCTTCCCAAGGAGGCGATCGCGCTCGGCGGGAGCATCGTTGCCGACGGTCGGGACCTGCTCCGCGACCGCGAGGCGCTGCGCGCGGCCCGCGGCAGGCGCATCGGCTACATCCCGCAGGAGCCCATGTCGAACCTCGATCCGTCGTTCACGATCGGCGACCAACTCGTGTACGGGCTCCGTGCCGCGCGCAGCATGTCGAAGAAGCAGGCGCGAGAGCGCGTCCACAGCTTGCTCGTGCGTGTCGGAATCCGTGACGCGGACCGCGTGATGAAGCTCTTTCCGCACGAGATCTCGGGCGGGATGGCGCAGCGCGTGCTGATCTGCGGCGCCGTTGCCGCGGACCCCGACATCATCGTCGCGGACGAGCCCACGACGGCGCTCGACGTGACCGTGCAGGCCGAGGTGCTGGAGCTGCTTCGCGAACTCAGCATCGAGCGGGGCCTCGCGATGGTGCTGGTGACCCACAACCTGGGAGTCGTGGCAGACCTGTGCGCGACCGTCAGCGTGATGAGGGAAGGCGAGATCGTCGAGCGCGGCGCGGTCGAGAAGATCCTCGCCGATCCCGAGCACCCCTATACGAAGGAGCTCCTGAGTTCTTCGCAGAGTGTCGAGCTGATGGAGGCGGGATCATGAGCGAGCCGATCCTCGAGGTCGAGGACCTCGTCGTTCGCTTCGGAGCGGGCAAGTCGCAGACCACCGTGATCAAGGGTGTCTCGTTCGACCTGCACGCCGGCGAGACGCTGAGCATGGTAGGGGAGTCCGGCTCCGGCAAGACCACGATCGGGCGGGCGATCCTCGGGCTCGCGCCCGTGTCGGAAGGGCGGATCGCGTTCAAGGGCACCGAGATCCACGCCGCGCGGCGTCGAGACCGCCGCAAGTCGTCGCGCGATGTCCAAGTGGTGTTCCAGGATCCATACTCGAGCCTGAACCCATCGATGCAGATCGAGGACATCCTCGCCGAGCCGCTCGCCGCGGCCGGGATCAGCGGCGGCCGCCAGCGTGTCCGCGGACTTCTGGACGCTGTGGGGCTGCCGTCGGACTCCGTGAACCGCTACCCCCGCGAATTCTCCGGCGGACAGCGGCAGCGCATCGCGATCGCGAGGGCGTTGGCGATGGAGCCGTCGGTGATCATCTGCGACGAGCCCACGAGCGCGCTCGACGTCACGACTCAGGCGAAGGTGCTGCAGCTCTTCAAGGAACTACAGGAGTCCACCGGCGTGGCCTACCTGTTCATCAGCCACGACCTCGGCGTCGTCCACAGCATCAGCGACCGGATCGCCGTGCTGTACCGCGGCGAGATCGTCGAGCTCGGGGACGCGAAGCAGGTCGCGATGGACCCCGCGCACCCGTACACGCGCAAGCTCCAGATGGCAGCACCGGTGGCCGACCCGGTGCTCCAGCGCGAGCGGCGCGAGGCACGCCTCGCCGCGATCGGGGCGGCAACCGATGACTGATGCCGCCGTGGCGCCCAGCACGACGGCCGTGAGCGCCGAGACGCAGCCCATCGTCGCCGGCTTCCACCCCGACCCGACCATCTGCCGGGTGGGAGACGACTACTACCTCGCGCACTCGAGCTTCGAGTACTTTCCCGGCGCGCCCATCTTCCACAGTCGCGATCTGGTGTCCTGGAAGCAGATCGGGAACATCCTCACCCGCAGGTCGCAGTTCCGCGCCGGCACGTCCGGCCCGTCGACGGGCATCTACGGATCGACGCTGCGCCATCACGACGGGCGGTTCTGGTTCGCGACGACGAATGTGAGCGACTTCTCCTCGGGGCAGGTGATCGTGCACGCGACCGATCCCGCCGGCCCCTGGAGTGAACCCGTGTTCGTCTCCGAGGCGATCGGCATCGATCCCGATCTGGTGTGGGACGAGGACGGCACCTGCTACCTCACCTGGCACGTCCTCGATTTCAGCGTGGGTGGGCAGGAGATCCGCCAGGCGCCGATCGACCTGAGCACTGGCCGACTGCTCGAGCAGAGCTACCCGGTCTGGCAGGGAAGCGGGATGCCGATGGCCGAGGGTCCGCACGTCTATCGCATCGGGGAGCACTGGTACATCGTGCTCGCCGAGGGGGTACGGAGCGCGGTCACTGCGTCACGGTCGCGCGCGGACCGAGCCCTCGGGGCCCGTTCGAGTCCTGCAGCTGGAATCCCGTGTTCACGCATCGGAGCAGCGCGCACCCGGTGCAGAACGTCGGCCACGCCGATCTCGTGCAGGGGCCCGACGGGCGCTGGGCCGCGGTCTACCTGGGCGTGCGCCCCCGAGGTTCGACCCCGGGCTTCCACGTGCTGGGACGCGAGACCTTTCTTGCCGGGGTCGACTGGGTCGACGGGTGGCCGGTGTTCGACGAGGCGCGCTACTCGGTGGCGCCCGACGGCGATGGCTTCGTCGACGACTTCACGTCCCGCGAACTCGATCCGCGCTGGGTCGCCGCCGACAGCGAGCCCGGCGCGGTCGCACGGCTCGCTCCTGGTGGCGGCCTGCACTTCTCGGGCTGGGGTGCAGCTACCGACGTGCTGTGCACGCGGGTGAAGGACTTCGCCTGGCAGGCCGACGCGACGGTGGAGACCTCCGGCGCGATCGGGCTCCGGCTCGACGACCGTCATTGGTGTGCCGTCGTCTTCGAGGAGGGCCGGGCGAGGGCGATCGTGCAGATCGGGGACATCCGCCAGCAGTTCGGCGAGCTCGAACTCGGCGGTGAGTCCGCGAGTCTGCGGATCTCGACGACATTCCCGCACTCCGCCCCGGTGCCCTTCGGCTACGCCGGGCCGGACGATGTCGTGCTCTCAGCGCTCCGCGACGGCGAGGCGGTCGAGATCGCCCGCCTCGACGGCCGATACTTCTCCACCGAAGTGGCGGCCGGGTTCACTGGACGCATGCTGGCGGTGGGTGCGCCCTCGCCCGCCGGCATCGTGCGGTCGGTGACGTATCGTCCGACAGCGGGGTGACCGTTCGCGTGGCCTGCGCTTGCGCAAAAGCGCGGGAATCGGCTGACCCGCGACGGTGGGCGTCGTAGTCTGAAACCCCCACCGTTCGCGGCGTTGGTGCGCCTGGGTCTTCCGGCAGCGCGCAGGGGTATGAGAAGGCTCCCAATGTCGCACGACACTCGTGGCGCGCGCACCGGCCAGACCCGGACCATCCGGGTGCGGCGGCACCGAACCCACCATCGCCGAGCAACGGGTCATGCACCGTTCCCGCGCCTCGGCCTCAGTGTGCTGGCCGCGGCGATCTTCGTCTCCATGTCCACGGAGTTCCTGCCCGGCGGGCTTCTCCCCGACATTGCGGAGACGTTCGATCGGCCCGTGACGCAGGTCGGACAGCTCGTCTCGGTGTTCGCGGCCGCTGTCATCGTCACGACGACGCCTCTCGCGATCGCGACCAGGCGGCTGCCGCGCAAGCCTCTCGCGATCGTCGCGCTCGCGGGCATCGCGGGCGCGACGACTTTGACCGCGCTCGCCCCGACCTTCGAGATCCTCCTCGTGGCCCGCGTGCTCGGGGAGTCGCGCACGGCCTGTTCTGGGCAGTCGCGGCTGCCTATGCGGCGGACCTCGTGCCGGCGGCGCAGTTGGGCCGGGCGACGGCGATCACCGCCGCCGGCGGCTCGGTCGCCGGAGTGCTGGGCGTGCCCCTCGGCAACCTGCTCGGGCAGGCGTTCGGCTGGCGGGCGGCATTCGGCGCGCTCGCCGTCGTGGCCGGTGTGGTCGTGGTGCTCATCGTGCTGCTCCTGCCGCCCGTCTCGCCGACCCCCGCTCCGCAGAGGAGTGCGAGGGCCACCCGAACGGACGCTGCAGCGCAGTCGGCGCTGCCCGGCATCCTGCTCGTGTGCCTGATCATCCTCTTCGTCGTGATCGGCCAGACGACGTACGGGACCTACTCGGTGGTGTGGCTCACCGACGTCGCCTCCCTCGAGCCCACAGCCATCCCTCTCTTCCTCTTCGGCACCGGGCTCGCCGCCTTCGTCAGCGTGACGTTGATCGGCCGCCCGGCGGATCGCTTCCCGAACACCACGGTCGTCGCCGGGGTGGCACTGGTCGTGGTGCTCAACGTCGCGCTCCCGCTCGCGGCGGGGTGGGGGCTGGTTCCGCTGATCGTCGTCGCGCTGGGGCAGGCCATGGCCTTCGCGATCGTGCCGCCGCTCCTCCAGATCCGCATCATGCGCCTGACACCGCCCCGCCAGCGATCCTCCGCCGCCGCGCTGCAGACCACGGCCTTCAACATCGCGATCGGCGGGGGCGCCGTCGTCGGAGCGGTCGTCGTGGGCGCCTGGGGGCTCGCCGCGCTGCCGTGGGCGGCCGCACTGACCGTCGCCGTGGGTCTGTGCGTGCTGTGCCTCTCGACCCTGGGCTCGCCGCGCGGCCGAACTCCGGGGAGCAGGCGGCCGCAGACGGGCCGTGAGTCGCTGAACCGAGCGGGATCGGACCGACCTCGCTTTCGACGCGGTCCGGCCGCCATCGTTCGCGCCACCAGATCCGGGTGCGGGACGTTCCAGGCTGGAGCCCTGCGAGAGGGCCGGCCGGGTAGGACTTGCCGGCGACCTTCGGATCTCCTACGAGGTCCGTGTCCATCACTGCGGGGGCGCCGACCGGCTCTTCGAAGCCGGCATCGACGAACGAACACGGGGCAGGTCCGTTCCGCCGAACGCGTGGGCTGAGGCGCCCCAGCGCGAGTCAGTCCTGCGTCTCGACGCCGCCGGTCGCGGTGGACGCCAGCTCAGGGGCATCCGTCTCGCTGCCGTCGGCCGCCGCACCGCGGCCGGACACGCGCGTCGCGCGCTGCTCGGCCTCGAGGCGCTCGGCCTCCTCGCCTCCGATGGCCTCGCCGCGGGCGACCAGGCCGGCCACGTCCGACAGGGGGATCTCCTTGAGGAACAGCGACAGCACGAACGCGATCGCGATGAACGGCAGCACGTACCAGAACACGGGCGCGAGGGCGTCGGCGTAGGCGTTCACGATGCCGTCGCGCACGACCTCGGGCACCTGGTCGAGGGCCTGCGGGTCGAGGGTCGCGGTCGCGTTCGCGGCGTCGGAGGCGGATGCCCCGGCCGACGTGAACACCCCGGTGAGGCCCTCGGTGAGGCGCGTGGTGAAGATCGTGCCGAACACCGCGGTGCCGAGCGCCGCGCCGACCTCGCGGAAGTAGTTGTTGGTGCTGGTCGCGGTGCCGATCTGCGCGGCGGGCACCGCGTTCTGCACCACGAGCACGACGACCTGCATGATGAGGCCGAGCCCGGCGCCGAACACGAACAGGAACACGCAGATCAGCCAGACCGGGGTCTCGGCGGTGAGCGTGGTCATCGCCGCGAGCGCGACGCCCGTGACGAGCGTGCCGAGGATCGGGTAGAGGCGGTACCTGCCGGTCTTCGTGATGAGCAGGCCCGACGCGATCGACGTGCCCATGAGGCCCGCCATCATCGGCAGGAGCAGCAGGCCCGAGACCGCGGCCGAGGTGCCGGTCGACATCTGCAGGAACGTCGGGATGAACGCGATCGCCGCGAACATCGCGATGCCGAGCGACATGCCGATCGCGGTGGCGTTCACGAAGATCGGGTTGCGGAACAGGCCGAGCGGGATGATCGGATCGGCCGCACGCGCCTCGGTGAGGATGAACGCGCCGATGGCCAGCAGCATCCCGAGACCCCAGGCCCACGTGGCGAGCGAGTCCCAGCCGTGGTCGCCGTCGCCGCCGAACTCGGTGAAGAAGATGAGGCAGGTCGTCGCGGCCGACAGGAACAGCACGCCGAGGATGTCGATCGGCGCGGTCGCCTTCTTAGCGGGGAGCTTCAGCGCGACGAGCGCGATGACGAACGCCGCGATGCCGATCGGGATGTTGATGTAGAACGCCCACTGCCAGGTGAGGTGGTCGACGAAGAAGCCGCCGAGCAGCGGGCCTGCGACGGCCGAGATGCCGAAGATCGCGCCGAGCGGGCCGAGGTACTTGCCGCGCTGGTTGGCGGGCACGATGTCGGCGATGATCGCCTGCGAGAGGATCATGAGCCCGCCCGCGCCGAGGCCCTGCATGGCGCGGAACACGACGAAGCTCCAGAAGTCGCCCGCGAAGGCACAGGCGGCGGATGCCACGGTGAACAGCGCGATCGCGACGAGGAAGAGGTTCCGCCGACCGAGCACGTCGCCGAACTTGCCGTAGATCGGCATGACGATCGTGGTCGCGAGCAGGTACGCGGTCGTGATCCAGACCTGGTGCTCGACGCCGCCGAGCTCGCCCACGATGGTCGGCATCGCGGTCGAGACGATCGTCTGGTCGAGGCTCGAGAGGAACATGCCGGCGATGAGGGCGCCGAAGATGATCCAGATGCGCCGCTGCGTGAGCAGGAAGGGCGCGTCGGTGGTCGTGGTCATGCGAGGGTCCGTTCGGGTCGTGCGGCTCGTGTGGTGAGGGCGGTTCGTGTGGTGAGGCTGGTGAGATCGGATGCGACCCGGCGGCGTCGGCGGGAGCGGAAGGTGCGAGCGAGGCGGCGTCAGGGACGCAGCGCGTCGCGGGCGGCGGCGAGCCGGCGCCGGTAGAGGGTGCGGAAGTCGGCCTCCGACTCCTCGAAGAAGTACTCGGTGATGGTCGGGCGCATGAGCGCCTCCAGGACGTGGACGAGGGCTGCGGCTCGCAGGTCGCCCGGTGCGACCCCGGTGCGACGCTCGGTGAGCTCGATGTCCTCGCGCTGGCCCTGGAGGGTCCAGTCGATGACGTGCGTGACGAGTTGCGGCTCGCGCTCGAACGCCCGCGCGATCTCGTGCGCCTCCGAGCGGTCGGTGTCCATGCGCTCCCAACGCGCGACCATGAGCTCGGCGAGGTCGTCGACCAGGTCGCCCGTCGGACCGCCCGCCAGGAACGCCTCGACGAGATCCGAGTCGTCCGTGCGCACCGGCACGCCGACGACGGCGTGCTCCTTCGAGGCGAAGTAGTTGAAGAAGGTGCGCCGCGAGACGCCCGCCTCCGAGCACACCTCCTCGATGGTGAACCCGTGGAGCCCGCGCGCCGCGGTCAGCCGGCGGGCCTCGGCGCGCAGCGCGCGCGAGGTCTCGGCCATGCGACGCTGCTGCGGGGTCGCGATTGCACTCTGGGACACAGAGTGCAGTGTTGCACTTTCAAGCCGAGAGTGCAAACGGCGCCACGGTGTCGCGCGGGGAGTTGCGCAACCGACTGGATCGTGCGCCGCGGACTTGGCAGAGTCGGTGGAGCGTGCGTCCCGCCCGGGTCGCACGCTGCTCCACGGGAAGGCGGCGGCGATGGCGCATCGGGCACTGGTCGTGCGCGGCGGATGGGACGGACATCGGCCGATCGAGGCATCCGACCTGTTCCTGCCGTTCCTGGAGCGCTCCGGCTACGACGTGCGCATCGAATCGTCGCCCGCGGTCTACGCCGACGCCGAGACCATGGCCGAGACCGACCTGATCGTGCAGTGCATCACTATGGGCGAGATCACCCACGAGGAGGTGAGCGGCCTGCGCGACGCGGTCGCCGCCGGCACCGGGTTCACCGGCTGGCACGGCGGTATCGCCGACTCGTTCCGGGCATCGGCCGACTACCTCCAGCTCGTCGGCGGCCAGTTCGCGGCCCACCCCGGCCGCGCGCCCGAACCGTCGGGCGAGCCGCGCGACGACGCGAACTTCCTCGACCACGTGATCGAGCTGACCGACCTCGGCCGCACGCACCCCGTCACGCAGGGCCTCGATGACTTCGCGATCACGACCGAGCAGTACTGGGTGCTGCACGACGATCTCATCGACGTGCTCGCCACCACCACGCACCCGGTGCGGCCCTGGCATCCGTGGCGGCGCCCGCTCACCTCGCCCGCCGTCTGGACCCGCGACTGGGGCGCGGGGCGCATCGTCGTCACGACGCCCGGGCACGACCCGGAGGTGCTCGACGACCCCAACGTGCGCACCGTGATCGAGAGGGGGATGCTGTGGGCGACTCGCACCGCGTCGGCATCGTAGGCCTGGGCAACATCTCGCGGGCGTACCTCGACACCCTCGCCCGGGTGCCGTCGGTGCGCATCACCGCGGTCGCCGACCTCGACCGCTCCCGCGCCGAGGCGGTCGCATCCGCCCTGCCCGAGGCCCGCGCCGCGACCGTCGACGAGCTCGTCGCGAGCCCCGACGTCGACACCGTGCTGAACCTCACCATCCCGGCCGCGCATGCCGACGTCGCACTCGCGGCGATCGCGCACGACCGCGACGTGTACGGCGAGAAGCCGCTCGCGGCCACGCTCGACGAGGCGCGTGCGATGACTGCGGCGGCGGATGCCTCGGGCGTGCGCCTCGGCTGCGCACCCGACACCGTGCTCGGCACGGGCACGCAGACCGCGCGGGCCGCGATCGACGGCGGACGCATCGGGCGTCCGCTCGCCGCGACGGCCGTGATGGTGACGCCCGGTCACGAGCGGTGGCATCCGAACCCCGACTTCTACTATCGGGCGGGCGGCGGACCGCTGCTCGACATGGGGCCGTACTACGTGGCCGCGCTCATCCACCTCCTCGGTCCGGTGCGGCGCGTCACCGGCATGTCGAGCCGATTGCGCGACGAGCGCGTGATCACCGGCGGCGAGCGCGCGGGCGAGCGCATCCGGGTCGAGGTCGCGACCCACGTGTCGGGCGTGCTCGAGCACGACGGCGGTGCGCTCTCGACGCTCACCACGAGCTTCGACGGCACCGCGACGACGGCCGCGCCCATCGAGGTGCACGGCGAGCTCGGCACCCTCTCGGTGCCCGACCCCAACCACTTCGACGGCGAGGTGCGTCTCGCGCCGCTGGACGACGCGGGCACGTGGCATCCGCTCGCCCCCGCCGCGGGCTACGTCGACGCGGCGCGCGGCGTCGGGCTGCTCGACTTCCTGCGGGCGGATGCCTCGCGGCCGGCCAGGGCCGGAGCCGACGTGGCGCTGCACAGCCTGGAGGTCATGACAGCCCTGCTCGAGTCGGCCGAGTCGGGGGAGCGGGCCGTGCTGACGACCACGGTCGAGCGACCGGTTCCCGTGCCGCTCGTGCCCGCCGCGGACTGGCGGCGCTGAGTCCCCTGTCTCTGCCCGTGGCCAGCCCATCGAGTCGTCATGAAGTGTCGCTTTGGGCCGCGAATACCGACATCTCATGACGACTCGCGGAGGGGGCGGGTGGGGGTACGGTCGGGGCATGGCGGTGCCGCGCGATACGGAGACGATCAGTCGCGACGAGGCGCGCCGCATCGCGGTGCGCGCGCAGCTGCTCGACGAGCCGCGCCCGACCGATCTGCTCGACTCGGTGCGGCACCTGACGTTGCTGCAGGCAGACATGACGGCGGCGATCGCGCCCGCGCCCGACCACATGCTCTGGAGCCGCATCGACGGCTACGAGCCCGACGACCTCATCACCGCGCTCGAGGTGGAGCGCGTGCTGGTCGAGCTGGAGGGGATGATCCGTCCGGCCGGGGACCTGCGGCTGTACCTCGACCGCATGCGCGCGTCGCCGCAGGGCGCCAAGGCACGCGACTGGCTGGAGGACAACGCGGAGTTCCGCGGCGACGTGCTCGCGCTGCTCGCCGACGAGGCGCCCCTCACCGCGAAGGAGGTGCCCGACACGAGCGTGATCGACTGGCCGTCGTCGGGGTGGAACGCCAACCGCAACGCCACGATGATGCTCGAGATCCTGGAGCGGCGGGGCGAGGTGGCCGTCTCCTCGCGCCGCGGGGCGACGCGCGTGTGGGACCTCGCCGAGCGCGTGCACCCGGCCGGCATCGAGGCGCTGCCCGAGGCGGAGGCGCTCGCCGAGCGCAACCGGCGGCGCCTGCGCTCGCTCGGGGTCATGAGGGTCGGCGCGTACGGGTCGCCCGGCGAGCCGCTCGACGTGGGCGACGCGGGCGAGGACGTGCGCATCGAAGGCATCCGCGGGCGCTGGCGCGTCGACCCGTCGGCGCGCGCGTCGCTGGCGGAGCATCCGTTCGCCGGCCGCACCGTGCTGCTCTCGCCGTTCGACCGGCTCGTGCAGGACCGCAAGCGCGCCGAGGCGATCTTCGGCTTCGAGTTCGCGCTCGGCATCTACACGCCGGCGCCCAAGCGCCGGTGGGGGTACTTTCCGCTGCCGATCCTGCACGGCGACCGGTTGGTCGGGAAGCTCGACGCGACCGCCGACCGTGCCGCCGGGCGATTCGTCGTCAACGCGATCCACGAGGACGAGCCGTTCGATGGGGCTCTGGCCGCAGCGGTCGACGCCGAGATCGACGCGCTGGCCGAGTGGCTCGAGCTCGAGCGGGGCTGAGGGACCGGCTCCCGTCAGGCGGGGATCGTCACGGCCGTGCCGCTCACCGTGATGCCCCCGCGCTCGGGCACGTGCACGCGCAGTAGGCTCGGCCGGCCCACATGCCGCCCCTGGTGGAGCACGAGGTCGGCGGGCGGGGCGACCGCGCCGGCGTCCCGCAGGAACGCGCCGAGCGCCGCGGCGGCCGCACCGGTCGCCGGGTCCTCGACGATCGTGCCGACCGGGAAGACGTTGCGCACCTCGAACTCGGCGTCGCCCCGGCGATGCGCCACGGTGACCGTCGCCTGCCAGCCCTGCGCGTCCATGAGCGCGCGCATCGCCGCCGGGTCGAACGCGACCCGGTCCAGCGCCGCCACGTCGGAGACCACGATGACCGGGTGCCGGTTGCCCGCGAACGCGATGCGCGGCGGCAGCGCGGGGTCGAGGTCGGCCTCGGTCAGGGCGAGCATGCCGAGCAGCTGCGCCAGCAGCGGGCCGTCGAACGGCTCGACCGCCGGCTCGACGCTCGTGAACGACGCCTCCATGCCGTCGGGCCCGGGCGCGGTCGTGATCGCCACCTCGCCGACGGGGGTGTCGAACGCGAGCCGTCCGGGTCCGTCGCGCTCGGCGAGCACCACGGCCGTGGCCACCGTCGCATGCCCGCAGAACGGCACCTCGGCGACTGGGGAGAAGTAGCGGATGCCGCAGCGCATGCCCTCGTCGTCGGCGCGCGCCGAGGTCACGAACGCCGTCTCCGCGTACCCGACCTCGGCCGCGATCGCGAGCATCGCCGCGTCGTCGAGCCCGCTCGCGTCGAGCACGACGCCGGCGGGATTGCCGCCCGCGGGGTCGGACGTGAAGGCGGCGAGGCGGAGCACGTCGGTCATGACGCCGAGGGTAGCCCGCCGACGTGGGCCGCGGCGCGGGCCGATCGGGAGAACCTGGCCCGGTCGGGCGTAACGTGGGTCGCATGGATCCCGCCGGTCGAGGGCGACGCGGGGGCGCCGGTGCACGCCCGGGCGTCCGGCTCGCGATCGCGGGCACCGTCGTGGCATCCGCCCTGCTCGTCGTCGTCGGCATCGCGCAGCTGCGCACGCTCACCTCGCCGCCGACCGGGCTCGCGGTCTTCGACCGGGAGGCGACGCCCGCCGACCGCCTGGAGGCGCCCGACGGCGAGGTCGACCTCGCCGAGGCGGCGACCCGCAGGCTCGGCGAGCTGCTCGGCTGGACCTTCTTCGGCACCCGCACGACCGACGGCGAGGTGTGCCTCGCGCGCACGGCGCCCGAGCAGGCGGTGCCGTTCGCCATCCGCTGCACGAGCGAGGACGCGTTCGCGGCCGAGGGCCTCACCGAGTGGCTGCGGCTCGACGACGTGCCGCTCGGCGAGCGGGTCGAGGGCGTCACCTTCCGCGAGGTGTTCGCGGTGCGCTGGGCGCCCGATGCGGCCATCGCGTGGGAGATAGTGCCCGCCTCCGAGGCCGAGCGGCGCGTGCGCATCGGCGTCGGGGTCATTCCGCTGCCGTGACGCACCATGACTCCACGCCGCGTTCACCTCGCGTTCGGCCGCGCGTGATGCGCTAGAGTCCCAGTCCGGCGGCCGACGGCGACCGCTCCCGCAGATCGAAGGACCAATCGTGACCACGCGCACGGCCGAACACCCCCGGCCGGATCACTTCCTGCTCCACATCTCCGACACCCACCTGCTCGCGGGCGGCGGCAGCCTCTACGACCGCGTGCCCAGCGAACGGCACCTGCGTCAGCTGTTCGACGAGTTCGAGGCATCCGGTGCCCGCCCCGAGGCCATCGTCTTCACCGGCGACCTCGCCGACCGCGGCGAACCCGACGCCTACGCCCGCCTCCGCCGCATCGTCGAGCCCGCGGCCGAGCGCGTCGGCGCCCAGGTGATCTGGGTCATGGGCAACCACGACGAGCGCCGCGCGTTCCGCCGGGGCCTGTTCGACGAGGTCGGCAGCGAGCGACCCGTCGACCGGGTCACCGACGTGAACGGCCTGCGGGTCATCACCCTCGACTCGACCGTGCCGGGCCACCACCACGGCGAGGTGACGGGCGAGCAGCTCGACTGGCTCGCAGAAGAGCTGTCGACGGATGCCCCGCACGGCACGATCCTCGCCATGCACCACCCGCCCGTGCCGAGCGTGCTCGACCTCGCCGTGAGCGTCGAGCTGCGCGACCAGGCGGCGCTCGCCGAGGTCGTCGAGGGCAGCGACATCCGCTCGATCATCGCCGGGCACCTGCACTACTCGTCGACGGCGATGTTCGCGGGTGTGCCCGTCTCCGTGGCATCCGCCACCTGCTACACGCAGGACCTCAACGTGCCCGTCGGCGGCACGCGCGGCCGCGACGGCGCCCGGGCGTTCAACCTCGTGCACGTCTACCCGAGCACCGTGCTGCACTCGGTCGTGCCGCTCGGCGAGTTCCCGGCGCTCGACTGGATCGACGCCGAGGAGTCGGCTGCGCGCCTCGCGGGCGACGGCATCGAGATCGCCGATGCGGCGACCCCGCCGGCGCCCGTCGAGCCGCCGCTCACGCTGCCGGTCACCGTGCTGTCGTAGCGCCCGTCGGTAGGGGCGATGCCGAGTCGCGGGTCGTCCACAGCGCGCGCGGGCACCCCGCCGCGTCGTGACAGGGTGGTCGGATGCACCGCACCGGACACCGCCGTCACGCCGCCGAGTGGGCCTGGGCCGGCGCCCTGGTGCTCGCGATCGCGGGGTACCTCGCGTTCCTGCCGACCGCGTTCGCCGCGGCAGAGCGCAGCGATGACGCCCAGGTCGCCGCGACCGAGGCGGCGGCCGTCGGGGCGCAGGAACGGCACGCGTTCGCGCTCGAGGCGGAACGTGCCGCGGCGGCGCGCGAGGCGGGGCCGGTGGCCGAACTCGTCGCGCTGCTCGACGACGGCGATGACGATGGAGAGATCGACGTGACGGCGCTCGCGGCGGCCGTCGACGAGCTGCACGCCGCCTGGGCGGGCACCGACCTCGCAGAGATGGCCACGGCTCGCGACGCACTGCGGACCGAGCTCGCGGCGTTCGCGGCCGAGGCGCACGAGCACGCGCTCGCCGCCCTCGACGACGCCGACCTGGCCGACGAGGACCTCGCCGACCGGGTCGCCGATCGGGCCGATCGCCTCGCCGCGGCGGTCGGCGCTCCGCAGACCGTGCTCGCGTACCGGTCGCTGCACGCGTCGATCGACGCGCTGCGGGAGTCGCACGACGCCGCGGTGGCGAAGGCGGAGGCGAAGGCGAAGGCCGAGGCGGAAGCCGCCGCCGCTGCGGCGGCCGCCGCCGCCGCAGGGTCCGGGTGGTCCGGGTCATCCGGTTCGACCGGAGCGTTCGACGCGAGCGACCTCGGCTGCTCCATCTTCAACCCCTGCTACGAGACCAACCCGGTCACGGTCACCGCGCTCGGCAACTACACGCCCGGCTGCTGGGGCTACATGAACGAGATCTACGACCAGTGGTTCGTCTGGGAGGGCGGCCCGGTCACGCTGAACTACTCGTTCGCGTACGACTACGAGAGCGGTGGCGGCGGGATCGTCGTCGTGCGCTGCATGCCGCAGCCCCCGGAGCCCGAGGCCTGAGCGGTTCTGGCTGCGCGCGGCTACTTGACCGGCAGCGTCACCGTCTGCTCGAGCGCGGTGACCTCGAGCGGCTCGGTCGTGGTGACGTAGGTCGGCGTCCAGAACACCGTCGTGTGCGGTGCGTAGTCCGCGGTGCACGCCGTGTCGGCGGGCAGCTCGGGCACGGTGATCTCGACCGCGTTGCCCTCGCCGGCTTCGGCGGTGACCGAGATGTCGGTGCCGACCCACGGGCATCCGGAGCTTCCCCAGATCGTGACGGCGAGCTGGCCGCCCTCCTCGAGCCAGAACACCTGCATGCCCGTCGACTCCGGGTCCTCGCTGGCGCGGTCGTACTCCTCGGGCACGCCGGCGTAGTCCTCGACCGGGCTGGTGCCCGGGTTGCAGGCGGCGAGCAGGAGCAGGGCGCCCGCGGCGATGCCGAGCGCGGCGGTGGTGCGGCGGAGCATCCGTCGGTCCATGCCCGTCAGCGTATCGCCGTGCGCGCTCCGGCGACAGGGGCATCCGCTCGCCCGGCCTCGGCGACCTCCTTCTCCCACGGCGCGGGAATCGGGAAGTACCGCTCGAGGAACTCGATCACGGCGGCCGTGCGCTGCTCGACCGAGATCTCGGGGAAGCTGCCGTCGTTCAGGCAGAACATGTCGTGGTCGCGGCGCTTCAGCAGCCGGCGCATCGCGGGCAGCGCCGTGCGCAGCGTCGTCTCGACGTACTTGACCGTCACGTCGGTCTGCGTCACCGCCCGCCCGGTCATGAGCGCGTAGTAGTGGTACAGCGAGTTGGTGACCGAGATGTCGGTCGCCGAGCGGAACCGGCTCGCGGCGGTGCGGCGGAAGTCGTCGGGGAACTCCGCCTCGAGCTCGGCGAGCACGCTCTTCCGCAGCGGCGCGGCGCAGTGCTCGAGGTGGCGGGTCGTGACCTTGCCGAACCGCTCGCGCAGCAGGCGACGGTTCACCCGGGCCGCGTTCTCGAACCCGCTGCGGCTCGGGTCGGACTCGCCGAGCCCGATGCGCGTGGTCGCCTCGACGAACTTCGTGACGCCGCCGGGGGAGAAGAACACGTCGGGCCGGAGGGGCCTGCCGAAGAACATGTCGTCGTTGGAATACAGGAAGTGCTCGCTGATGCCGGGGATGTGGTGCAGCAGGCTCTCGACCGCGTGCGAGTTGTGCGTGGGCAGCACTGACGGGTCGGGGAACATCGCCTCGCTCGGCACGATCGTCACGCGCGGGTGCTCGGCGAGCCAGCTCGGCGCCCCGGAGTCGGTGGCGATGTAGATGTGCCGCACCCACGGCGCGTAGAGGTACACCGACCGCAGCGCGTACTTCAGCTCGTCGATCTGCCGGAAGCGGGCCTCCGAGTCGTCGCCCGCGCCGACCACGTACTGCTGCATGCGCTTCGCGCGCTCGCGCTGGAACTCGTCGCTCGACCCGTCGACCCAGGAGAAGACCATGTCGATCTCGAAGTGCACGTCGCTCGCCAGCGGCGAGAACATGTGCTCGAGCGTCGGCCAGTCGCGGCCGAACCGGTGCACCGTGTCCTGCACCGCTTCGGCGCGCGGCAGCGTGCGGCGCATCAGCGCGTTCTCGAGCGGCGCGGTGATCTGGTCGTCGCCGAAGCGCCAGAGCTCGAGCTGCACGGCGGTCTCGGCGCCGTAGCGCAGGCGGCCGATCGGCTCGATGCGCGGCCGGTAGAGGCGCATCGCGCTGGCCTTGCGGTGGCCAGAGAGGTGCCCGTCGGCGAGCAGCACGGGCTCGACGTCGGCGACCTTGCGCGGCTCGATCGCCTGCGAGTAGAACGGCTCGTCCCAGAACGCGTCCGCGAGAGCCGCGGCGACCTCGCGGCGGCGGGCCCGGTCGACGGCGACGATCATGCGGTCGTCGTCGCCGCGCACCAGCAGGAACGGGATGGATGCGGCGTCGAGCGCCGACCCGATCGCGAGCAGGTCCTCGACCATCGACTCGTGCGGGGTGAGGTGCCCGTTGCGCAGTGCGTACAGGCCCTTGCGCATCACGATGTCGTCGCGCTCGAAGCGCGGGCGGCGATTGCCCGATCGGATGAGCACCAGCTCGGGGGCATCCACCTGCTGCGGTTCGGGGTCGGTCGTCACTGCACCTCGCGTCCATGGGTCCGGTCGCGCGGCGCGCGAATCGGTTGATTCTACGTCGCCGCGGCGACCGGCCCGCGCCCTGTCGCGCGACCGTCGACGCGCGTAGGCTCGGTGGTGGAGCAGCCATGGAACCCGACGACGAGCTCGACGCCCTGCGTGCGCGCCGGGGTGCGCTCGAGGCCGTGGTCTACGGCACGCCCGACGGGTTCGCGTCGGAGGCCGCCGGGGAGCTGCGCGACGTGCTGGCGCGCATCGCGGAGCTGGAGCGGGGGAGCGCGGCGGCCGTGCCGACAGCAGCGCGCGACGTCGAGCCCGACTCGGGGTCGCTGTTCGACGACCTGCTGGCGGATGCCGCCGGGCCGGTCGAGGCCGTCGAGCGGGCCGAGACGGCCGAGCTGTTGGGGCAATCCGACCAGACGGATGCCCCTGAGACGCCGTCTCCCGTGCCGCGCCGCCGACGAGGCATCCGTCGCGCCCTCATCGGCGGGGTCGCCGCGGTCGTGGCCGCCGCCTGGATCGCCGTGACGCTGACGCCCGCGCAGAGCACGGGGCTGGCGCTGTTCGAGCGCGAGCAGGTGGAAGCAGACCTGCTGCCGATGGCCGCGTTCCTCGGGGCGAGCGAGCGGCAGACCACCCGCCTCGTGGACGAGGAGTTGGGGTACGGGTTCTGGGCGTTCCGCGACCGGTCGGGGCGGGTGTGCCTCATCATGCTGCGGCCCGGCACGATCGACGGCGCCGACGCCGACTGCGCGGAGGAGCGCGCGTTCCTCGCCGGTGGCCTGAGCCTGGTGCTCGCGTACGAGCACGTGCCCGAGCGGATGCGCCCGGCCGGCATGCGCATGGGCGAGGTGCTGCGCATCATCTGGAACCCCGACGCCGACGGCGTCGAGTGGACCATGGACGCCGACGCCTGAGGCAGACTGGGAAGGGTCGACCCCGGGAGGCAGAACGTTGCGACCACTGACCGACGCCGAGATCCGCGACTCGCTCGTGAACGCCGTCGACGACGAGGCGGAGCAGCTGGAGCTGCCCCTCGACTACCCGCTCACCGAGTGGTCGGCGATCGAGTTCCTCGGCTGGCGCGACCCGAGGTTCCGACAGCGCGCCTACCTGGTGACCGTGCGCGAGGACCGGCCCGTCGGCATCGTGCTGCGCGCCGCGACCACCACCATGTCGCGCCGCCACTCGGCGATCTGCAACCTCTGCCACACCATGCAGCCGGCCGACCAGATCTCGCTGTTCTCCGCGCTGCGCGCGGGCGACGCCGGCCGCCAGGGCAACTCGATCGGCACCTACATCTGCGCCGACCTGTCGTGCTCGGGCAACGTGCGCCTGGGCGCCCCGCTCGCGCCGCACGAGGTGCGCGCCCCGGGGCAGATGGAGCGGCGCATCGCCGACACGCTGCGGCGCACCGAGGCCTTCGTCGACGAGGTGCTGGGGGCGGCCGCCGCCGAGCGCTAGGGTGCCGAGTGTGACCGACGAGACGCGCAGGCCGGCCTTCCTCGACTACTGGCGTGCACCGACCGCCGAGACCGTGGAGGCGAGTGCGATCGTCGCCGCCGCGGTCGCCTTCGTGGCCGCAGGACTCGGCATGCTGATCGTCGGCGGGCTCGACACCATCCCGATCACCGGCTGGGGGTCGGTCGCCGAGGTGTCGGCCTTCGCTGCGGCGATCTCCGCGGCCATCGCGTTCGGCATCGGCTACGTCGTGCAGGGCCTGCCGCTGAACCCGGCCTACGCCGAGCGCACGCCGACCTGGGCGCGCTGGGTCGACGCGCTCGCGCTCGCGTTCACGTCGGCGGTGCTGGTGCTGCTGCTCGTCGTCGGGCTCGGGTCGCTGCTCGGCGACGCGTTCCAGGGCGCCACGCTGTACGGCCTCACCGCCGCGCTGCTGGCCGGCGCGATCGCCGCCGTCACCTCGTACTTCACGTACCTGGTGGCCGCGGGGGTGTCGGCGAGCTCGATCGCGACGCTGCTGGCGTTCTTCCTCGTGAGCGGATGCCTCGGGAGCATGCTCACCGCCTCGGATCCGCTCTGGTGGGAGAAGAACCTCTCCGCCCTCGGCACGGTGCGCGACGTCTCCGGCTATGCGTTCGGCATCACGCTCATCCTCGGCGGGCTCGTGGTCACGGCGCTCGCGCGCTACATCGGCGGCGAGCTGCGGCAGTGGTCGACCGAGCGCGGGCTCGACGCGGAGCGGGGCATCCGCACCATCACCGGCGGCCTGGTGCTGCTCGGCATCTTCCTCGCCTGCGTCGGCATCTTCCCGGTCGACCTGCACTTCGGCATCCACAACACGGTGGCGTCGGGCATGGCCGTCGTCTACCTCGTCATCGTGATCGGCCTGCGCTGGTTCCTGCCCGGGTTCCCGAACGCGTTCCTGGTGCTCGGCTACGCGTTCCTCGGCATCATCTTCGTGACCGTGCTGTTCTTCTTCCCGTTCGGGTACTACAACCTGACGGCGGTCGAACTCGTCGCGGCGGGGCTCATCTTCAGCTGGCTGATCATCTTCATCCGCAACATCACCGCGTCGACCACCGACCGGCGGGTCGCCGAGGTGACGCGCGCGGTCGAGGGCGACCCGGCGGCCGCGCCCGTGCACGAGTACGAGGGGTGAGGTCTCCGCTCAGCCCGTGGTCGTCAGCGGCACCGGCTCGAGGGTGGGGCGCTTGGCGGTGCGGCCGTCGCCCGACGAGCGGCCGGTGAGGCGGCGGCCGATCCAGGGCATCACGAACTCGCGGTAGTAGGCGGCGGTGTTGCGGCTGCGACCCGCGGGTGGCGCGGCGGCGACCTCGGCGACGCCCCACTCGCCCGGCACGGGCACGCCGATCGCCGTGAGCACGTTGCTCGCGACCCGGGCGTGGCCGAGCGAGTTGAGGTGGAGCTTGTCGGCCGACCAGTAGCGGATGTCGCGCAGCCCGGCATCCGCCCAGTTGTTCACCGTGGTGACGCCCTCGAGCTCGCCCCAGCCGAATACCTCCTCGGCGAGTGCGTCGCCGCGACGGCCGAACACGCCGCCGAGCGGCAGGTGGTCGGTCGGGTTCGCGCCCGAGAGCAGCAGCACGTGGATGCCCGCCTCGCGCATGCGGTCGACCGCCCCGCGCAGGCGGCCCGCGACCTCGGGCACCGTGATCTTCGGGCGCAGGATGTCGTTGCCGCCGCCGTTCAGGCTGATGACCTCGGGGGCCAGCGCGATGGCCGGGTCGAGCTGCTCGTCGAGGATCGGGCCGAGCTTGCGGCCGCGGATCGCGAGGTTCGCATAGCGCACGGGTCCCGTCGCCTGCGAGGCCGCGTGCTCGGCGAGCCCGAGCGCGACGAAGTCGGCCCAGCCGCGCACCGTGCCGTCGGGGAGTTCGTCGCCGACGCCCTCGGTGAAGCTGTCGCCGATTGCCGCGTAGCTGTGGAACACCCGGCCAGACTAGCCGGACTGCGCCCGCTGCTCGGCGTCAGGCCGACCCGACGTGCTCGACCTCGCAGTCGGAGCCGGGGAAGATGAGGCTCTCGTGGCCGTCGTCGAAACGCACGAGGTACGGCGGTGCCCCGTCGTCGCCCCGCACCTCGAGGATCTCGCCGTGCCGTTCCGCCTGCCCGACCTGCTTGCCGTGGATGATGAGGCGCTCGCCCGTGACCGCATGCATCGTTGCATCCCCCTCCGCCTGCTCTCAGGGTACGCTCGGCGACTCGGCGCGGCCAGACCCCGGAGTCGCCTCGGCGGCGCCCGTCGCGAGGAGCGCCGCCCACAGGTCGGCGCGGGCGTGGAACGTCGAGAGGTCGCGGCCGAGCAGCCGCTCGGCGTGCTGCACCCGCGCGCGCACCGTGTGACGGTGCACCCCGAGGTCGCGCGCGGCGGCGTCGAACTGCCCGTTGCGCTCGAGCCAGGTGCGCAGGGTCGCGACCAGCGCCGTGCCCTCGGCGTCGTCGTGGGCCACGATCGGGTCGAGCGAGGCCCGGGCGATCTCGCGCGCGTCGGTGCCGGCGAGGGACGCGAGCACGCCCTGCCGCGCGATGTCGTCGAAGCGGACGACGCGCGGGTCGCGCGCCTCGGCGGCGCGTGCGTGCGCGCGTCGCGCCTCGTCGTGCCCTCGGGCCAGGTCGTGCCACGGCACGGGGTCGGCGACCCCGATCGCGACACGGAACGTGCGCGAGACCTCGTCGGCGAGCGGCCGGTCGGCCGGGTCGAGGCAGAGCAGGACGCGGTCCTCGTCGCAGGCGAAGAACAGGGCGCCCTCGCGGGCGTCGACCTGCAGCTCGAGCCACTCGACGAGGGCGTCGACCGACTCGGGCGCGGAGGCGACGGCCACGTGCACGGGCCCCGCGGGCAGCGGGCCCCACATCTGGCGGGCGAACGCATCGGGGTGGGTGGTATCGCCGCCGAGCAGCCCGTGCAGGAGCGCGGTGCGGAGCAGCCCGGTCGCCCGGTCGAGGTGGCGGTGCTGCTCGAGCGCGAGGCCGGCCATGGCGATCACGGCGGTCATCACCCCGCGCCCGGCCTGGTCGAGCCGGTCGGCGCCGCCCACGGCGAGCACGCCGCGCAGCGCGCCGCCGATGCCGAGCGTGTGCAGGCTCACGCGTTCGGGCCCGACCTGCACGATCACGCTCGCGCGCTGCCCGCGACGCAGCAGCTCGCGGGCGCCGTCGCGCACGACCTCGATGCCCGCTGCGTCGAGCTCGCCCGCCGGGTACTCGCGTTCGATGCGCCCGCCCGCGCCGACGAGCGCGACCCACGCGCCGAGCTGGCGCGACAGCTCGGCGAGCGTGGCGCTCAGCCCGTCGGGCCGGAGTGCCGCGAGCGCGAGCGCCCGCTGGGCCCCGAGCGCCCACGTGCGGCGTGCGTAGGCCTCGGCGGCGACATCGGCCGCCACGGCACGTTCGATCGCGATGAACGGGGTGGGGTAGGGCACCTCGACGAGCGGCAGGCGGCGCGACCGGCAGGCCGCGACGAGCGACTCGGGCGTGCCGTCGCGCAGCACCTCGGTGCCGAAGCCGAGGCCGACGACGCCGCGCTCGACCAGCCGGGCGACGTAGTCGTCGGCGAAGCCGGACTCGGCGCCCTCGAACTGCCGCCCGGTCGTGAGCAGCAGTCCGTTGCCGTCGAGGAACGGGGTCGGGTCGGCGAGGTCGGACGCGTGCGCCCAGTCGACCGGCGCGTCCAGCGCGCCCGCGCGCAACGCGTCCTCGTCGCCCACGAGCCGGAGGTCGAGCTCGCGGCGGTCGAGCAGGGTGCGCAGGGTGGGATGCATCGCGGGCTCCGGCGGTCGTCGGGCGGGGGCATCCGTACTGTACATCGCGGCGAGCGGTTAGCGCCTCGTTGTACACGGTGGACCGCCTGATTCACCTCGTGCGCGACCTACGATCGGTCGTGCCCGCGCCGACACGACGCAGAAGGAGCCCACGATGACGCTCACCGAACCCCGCACCCCCGAGGCATCCGCCACCCCCGCCACCGGCGGACCCGGCCTGCCGCAGGAGCGGCGCCTCGTCACCCCGATTCCCGGGCCCCGCTCGGCCGAGCTGCTCGCGCGCAAGGCCGAGGCGGTCGCGCGCGGCGTCGGTCACGCCGCGCCCGTGCACGTGGTGGCCGCGGGCGGCGGCGTCATCGTCGACGCCGACGGCAACTCGCTCATCGACCTCGGCTCGGGCATCGCCGTGACGAGCGTGGGCAACAGCAATCCGCGCGTGGTCGACGCTGTCTCGCGCCAGCTCGACGCGTTCACCCACACCTGCTTCACCATCGCCCCGTACGACGGCTACGTGTCGGTCGCCGAGGCGCTCAATCGCCTGACCCCCGGCGGCCACGCCAAGCGCAGCGCCCTGTTCAACTCGGGCGCCGAGGCCGTCGAGAACGCCGTGAAGATCGCCCGGCGCGCGACCCGCAAGCAGGCGGTCGTCGCCTTCGACCACGCCTACCACGGCCGCACCAACCTCACGATGGGCCTCACGGCGAAGAACATCCCCTACAAGCACGGCTTCGGTCCGTTCGCGCCCGAGGTGTACCGGGCGCCGCTGTCGTACCCGTTCCGCGACGGCCGGCTGAGCGGGGCGGATGCCGCTGCCCGCGCCATCCTGCAGATCGAGAAGCAGATCGGGGCCGAGAACCTCGCCGCGCTCATCATCGAGCCGATCCAGGGCGAGGGCGGGTTCATCGTGCCCGCCGAGGGCTTCCTGCCGGCGCTCGCCGAGTGGGCTCGCGCGAACGACGTGGTGTTCATCGCCGACGAGGTGCAGACCGGGTTCGGCCGCACCGGCGCGATGTTCGCGATGGAGCACGAGGGCGTCGTGCCCGACCTGGTCGTCACGGCCAAGGGCATCGCGGGCGGCCTGCCGCTCGCCGCGGTCACGGGCCGTGTCGAGATCATGGACGCGTCCGACCCGGGTGGGCTCGGCGGCACCTACGGCGGCAACCCGCTCGCCTGCGCCGCAGCGCTCGCCGCGATCGACGCGTACGAGCAGGACGGCCTGGTCGAGCGCGCTGCGTCGATCGGCGAGCTGCTGCTCGGCCGCCTGCGGGAACTGCAGGCCGCCGACCCGCGTATCGGCGACGTGCGCGGTCGCGGCGCGATGGTCGCGATCGAGCTCGTCGACCCGCAGACGGGTGCACCGGATGCCACCCTGACGGCGGCCGTCGCGGGCCACGCGATCGCCCACGGCGTCGTCGTGCTCACGTGCGGCACGTACGGCAACGTCATCCGCTTCCTGCCGCCCCTCACGATCTCGGACGAGCTGCTCCTCGAGGGACTGGGCGTGGTCGCCGAGGGGCTCGCCGCATCGATGGAGGTATCCGCATGAGCGCCACCGACAGCACCACCACCGCCACCCGCGAGGCCGCGCTGCTCGCCGGCATCCCGACGCAGCTCTCGATCGGCGGCGAGTGGGTCGACGCCGCCGACGGCGCCACGCTGCCCGTGCACGACCCCTCGACCGGCGAGGTGCTCGTGCGCATCGCCGACGCGGGCGTCGACGACGGCGCCCGCGCGCTCGACGCGGCCGTCGCCGCGCAGGACTCGTGGGCGGCGACCCCGCCCAGGCAGCGCGCCGAGATCCTCCGCCGCGCGTTCGACCTGCTCCAGGAGCGCGCCGACGACTTCGCGCTGCTCATGACGCTCGAGATGGGCAAGCCGCTCGCCGAGGCCCGCGGCGAGGTCACCTACGGCGGCGAGTTCCTCCGCTGGTTCAGCGAGGAGGCCGTCCGCATCCACGGTCGCTACGGCCTCAACCCCGAGGGCACCGGGCACATGGTCGTCTCGCAGCGACCGGTCGGTCCGTGCTTCCTGATCACGCCGTGGAACTTCCCGCTCGCGATGGCGACCCGCAAGATCGCGCCCGCGCTCGCCGCGGGCTGCACTGTCGTGGTCAAGCCCGCCGCGCTCACCCCGCTCACCACGCTCGCGTTCGTCGCGCTGCTCGAGGAGGCGGGCCTGCCCGGCGGCGTGGTCAACGTCATCACTACCTCGCACTCGTCGGCGGTGTCGTCGCCGATCATCGCCGACCCGCGGCTGCGGAAGCTCTCGTTCACCGGCTCGACGCCGGTCGGGCAGGCGCTGCTGCGCGAGGCCGCGAACGGCGTGCTGCGCGTGTCGATGGAACTCGGCGGCAACGCCCCGTTCGTGGTGTTCGAGGACGCCGACCTCGACACGGCCGTCGACGGCGCGATGCTCGCGAAGTTCCGCAACATCGGCCAGGCCTGCACGGCGGCGAACCGGTTCATCGTGCACGAGTCGGTCGCAGACGAGTTCGCGGCCCGGGTCGCCGAGCGCGTGCGCGCGATGCGCGTCGGCCGCGGCACCGAGAAGGGCGTGCAGATCGGCCCGCTCATCGACGACCGGGCGGTCGCCACGACGCGCGAACTGGTGGCCGACGCGGTCGGACGCGGGGCGACGGTGCTCGCCGGCGGCGAGGCATCCGATGGCCCCGGATCGTTCTTCGCCCCCACGGTGCTGTCGGGGGTGGCGGCCGGCTCGCGCCTGCTCGCCGAGGAGATCTTCGGGCCCGTGCTCGGCATCACCACGTTCGCCGACGAGGACGAGGCCGTGCGGCTCGCCAACGCGACCGAGTACGGCCTGGTGTCGTACGTGTTCACGCAGGACCTCGCGCGCGGGCACCGCATGATCGACCGCCTCGACACCGGCATGATGGGCCTGAACGCGGGCGTGGTCTCGAACGCGGCGGCGCCGTTCGGCGGCGTGAAGCAGTCCGGCCTCGGTCGCGAGGGCGGCTTCGAGGGCATCCACGAGTACCTCTCGACGAAGTACACGCTGATCCCCAGCTGACCTCCGGCCGACGACGGGTGCGCCCGTAGACTGTGCGGGTGCCAGTGAACCCCGAGCTGATGGGCCGCGAATTCGCGCCCACCGAGCCCTACCTCGTCGGTCGCGAGAAGGTGCGCGAGTTCGCGCGCGCCGTGTTCGCGACGAGTCCGATCCACTTCGACCCCGAGGCCGCGCGCGCGGCCGGCCACGCCGACGTGGTCGCCCCGCCGACCTTCCCCGTGGTCGTGCAGGAGCACACACTCGCGCAGCTGCTCGCCGAGCCCGACGCCGGCATCGACTTCAGCCGCGTCGTGCACGGCGACCAGCGCTTCAGCTACTCGCGCGCGGTCGTCGCGGGCGACGAGCTGACCGCGACCCTGGCCGTGACGAGCGTGAAGACGCTCGGCGGCAACGCGATGGTCACGGCCGAGTCGACGATGACGGATGCCTCCGGAGACCACGTCGTCACGGCGATCTCCACGCTCGTGGTGCGGGGGGACGACGCATGACCGCCGCATCCGCCGCCGCTGCCCCCGCGACGCCAGACCTGTCCGCGCTCGACGTGGGCGACGTCGTCGCCGAGCGCACCGTGCACGTCACGCGCGACTCGCTCGTGCGCTACGCCGGGGCATCCGGCGACTTCAACCCGATCCACTACCGCGACGACGTCGCCGCATCGGTCGGCCTGCCCGGCGTGCTCGCGCACGGCATGCTCACCATGGGCATCGCGGTGCAGCCGGTCGTCGACTGGGTGGGCGACCCCGCCCGCGTGGCCGACTACCAGGTGCGCTTCACGCGCCCCGTCGTGGTCGACCCCGCCGACGGCGCCGAACTGACGATCGTCGCGAAGGTCGGCCAGGTCGACGCCGAGGCCGGCACTGCGCGCATCGACCTCACGGTCAGCGCCGCCGGGGCGACCGTGCTCGGCAAGGCCCAGGTGCAGGTGCGGGTGGCGTGACCGAGGCCGCGCCCCTCGCCGAGCTGACCACCCTGCGCGTCGGCGGCCCGGCCGCCCGCATGGTCACCGCGACCACCGAGGACGAGCTCGTCGCGCTCGCCCGCGAGACGTGGGAGGCCGGTGGGCCGTGGCTCGCGCTCGGCGGCGGGTCGAACCTGCTCGTCGGCGACGAGGGCGTGCCCGGCACGGTGATCCGCATCGCCACCACCGGCATCGCGACCCGCGCGGGCGACGACCCGCACACCGTGCGGCTGCGCGTGCAGGCGGGGGAGCGCTGGGACGACCTGGTCGCGTACGCGGTCTCGCGCGGCTGGTCGGGCATCGAGGCGCTCTCGGGCATTCCGGGCAGCGTCGGCGCCGCGCCGGTGCAGAACATCGGCGCGTACGGGCAGGAGCTCGACGCCGTGCTCGTCGCGATCGACTTCCTCGCGGAGGACGCGGACGCCCCGCGTCGCATGACCGCCGACGAGCTCGAGCTCGCCTACCGCACGTCGGTGCTGAAGCAGGGGCTGCGCGGCATCGTCGTCGCGGTCGAGCTCGAGCTGCACGACACCTCGCCCGAGCGGGACGTGCTGGGCGGCGCGCTCGGCCGGCCGATCGCCTACCCGCAGCTGGCGAACGCGCTCGGCGTGCAGCTCGGCGACCGCGTGCCGGTCGAGCAGGCCCGCGCCGCGGTGCTCGCGCTGCGCGCCTCGAAGGGCATGGTGCTCGACCCCGACGACCCCGACACGTGGAGCGCCGGCTCGTTCTTCACCAACCCGATCGTGTCCGAGCACGTGGCGCGCACCATACCGTCCGACGCACCGCGCTGGTACGTCGAGCCGGAGGCGCCGCCCGAGGTCGTGCCCCTCACCGCGCTCGACGCGAGCCCGCTCGAGCAGTTCCTCGCGCACCAGGCCGAGGCCGAGGCATCCGATGCCGCCTCCGAGACCGAGACGGCGGGCGTCGACGACGACGTGCACGTGAAGCTCTCGGCGGCGTGGCTGATCGAGCACAGCGGCATCCACCGCGGCTTCGCCCTGCCCGGCTCGCGGGCGGCCGTGTCGAGCAAGCACACGCTCGCCCTGACCAATCGCGGCGGCGCGAGCGCCGAGCAGCTCGTGCAGCTCGCGCGGTTCGTGCGCAGCCGGGTGCAGTCGGAGTTCGGCATCGTGCTCGAGCCGGAGCCCGTGCTCGTCGGCACGGAGCTGTGAGCGTCGCGCGTCGACATCGGACAATGAGCGCGGCTCGAATTCGTCGGCCCCGGTAACGTCACGGTCACACGACACGGGTACCTTCGTCGGGTGAGCTCCATCGACACAGACACCCTGCAGTCCGGCCGAGCCGAGGCGACCGAGTCGGTCGACCGGCCCCTCCGCGCCGATGTGCGACTCCTCGGCGAACTGCTCGGCCGCGTGCTGAGCGAAGCCGGCGGCGAGCAGCTCCTGGCCGACGTCGAGCACCTGCGCGGTCTCGTGATCCGTGCCTACGACGGCGACGCGCCCGCGCTCGAGGAGGCCGAGGCGTTCGTCGACGGCCTCGAGATGGAGCGTGCCGAGCAGGTCGCCCGCGCGTTCACCGTCTACTTCCACCTCGTGAACCTCGCCGAGGAGCACCACCGCGTGCGTGTGCTGCGCGAGCGCGGGGCGAACGGGCCGGATTCCCCTGCCGACTCGATCCCCGGCGCACTCGCGCTGCTGGCCGAAGAGGTCGGCGCCGACGAGGCGAACCGGCGCCTGCGCGAACTGCGCTTCCACCCCGTGTTCACGGCGCACCCGACCGAGGCCCGACGACGGGCGGTCGCCTCGGGCATCCGTCGCGTCGCCGACCAGCTCTCGAAGCTGCACCTCGCGGTCGACGGCACGCCGGCATACGCAGAAGCAGAGCGGCGGATGCTGGAGGAGATCGACATCCTCTGGCGCACCTCCCCGCTGCGCACGACGCGGCCCACCCCGCTCGACGAGGTGCGCACGGTCATGAACGTGTTCGACCAGACGCTGTTCGAGGCCGTGCCGCGCGTGTACCGGCTGCTCGACGACGCGCTGCTCGGCGCCGACGCCGGCGTGAAGCCCGCCGAGGCGACGCCGTTCCTGCGGCTCGGCACGTGGATCGCGGGCGACCGCGACGGCAACCCGTTCGTGACCGCGTCGACCACGAAGGCCGCGGCCGCGATCGCCTCCGAGCACGTGCTGCTCGGCCTCGAGCGCGCCGCGACCCGCATCGGCAAGGCGCTCACGCTCGACACCGGCGACACCCCGCCCGACGCGGCGCTCGCCGAGCTCTCCCGGCGCCAGCAGTCGCTCGCCGAGGAGCAGGCCACCCGCATCGGCACGCGCGCACCCAACGAGCCGCACCGCAAGGCGCTGCTGGTCGTGGCCGAGCGCATCGCCGGCACCCGCCTGCGCAACGCCGACCTCGCGTACTCCGGGCCCGAGGAGCTGCTCACCGACCTGCGGGTCATCCAGGGCTCGCTCGTCGCCGCCGGTGCGGCGCGCAGCGCGAACGGCGAGCTGCAGCACCTCATCTGGCAGGTTCAGACCTTCGGGTTCCACCTCGCCGAGCTCGAGGTGCGCCAGCACTCGAAGGTGCACCGCGACGCACTCGCCGACGTGCGCTCGGGCGGCGAGCAGGCCGAGATGACCGGCGAGGTGCTGCAGGTGTACCGCACCATCGCCTCGCTGCAGCGCCGGTACGGCGTGAACGCGGCCCGCCGCTACATCGTCTCGTTCACCCAGTCGGCCGACGACATCGCGAACGTGTTCGCGCTCGCCGAGGCGGCGCTCGGGCCCGACGAGCAGCCCGTGATCGACGCCATCCCGCTGTTCGAGACGTTCGCCGACCTCGACGCGTCGACCGACATCCTCGACGCGATGATCGAGATCCCGCAGGTGCGGGCGCGGCTCGAGCAGACGGGGCGCCAGCTCGAGGTCATGCTCGGCTACTCCGACTCGTCGAAGGACGTCGGGCCGGTCTCGGCGACCCTCGCGCTGCACGACGCGCAGGCGCGCATCGCCGCCTGGGCCGAGCGCAACGACATCGAGCTCACGCTCTTCCACGGCCGCGGTGGCGCGCTCGGCCGCGGCGGCGGCCCGGCGAACGAGGCCGTGCTCGCGCAGCCCGCGGGCTCGGTCGACGGGCGCTTCAAGATCACCGAGCAGGGCGAGGTCATCTTCGCCCACTACGGCGACCCGACCATCGCCGTGCGGCACGTCGAGCAGATGGCCGCGGCGACGCTGCTCGCGTCGAGCCCGGCGAACGAGCGCACGAACTCGGCGGCCAAGGCCGACTTCGCGGGCCTCGCCGCAGACCTCGACCGGGTCTCGCGGGCGCGATTCTTCGACCTGGTCAAGGCCGACGGCTTCGCGCCGTGGTTCGCGCAGGTCACCCCCATGGAGGAGGTCGGGCTGCTCGCGCTCGGCTCGCGCCCCGCGCGGCGCGGCCTGTCGGTCGAGTCGCTGGAGGACCTGCGGGCGATTCCGTGGGTGTTCTCGTGGACGCAGGCGCGCATCAACCTCACCGGCTGGTTCGGGCTCGGCTCGGCGCTCGCCGCGATCGACGACGACTTCGTGCTGCGCGACGCGTTCGCGCGCTGGCCGCTGTTCCGCTCGATGATCACCAACGTCGAGATGTCGCTCGCGAAGACCGACCGGCGCCTCGCCGAGCGCTACCTCGCCCTGGGCGACCGCGACGACCTCGCGGCGCTCGTGCTCGACGAGATGGACCTCACGCGCGACCAGGTGCTGCGCGTGAGCGGCAACGGCGTGCTGCTCGAGGGCCGACCCGTGCTGAGCCGTGCGGTGCGCCTGCGCAGCCCCTACGTCGACGCCCTGTCGCTGCTGCAGCTGCGCGCCCTGCGCGCCGTGCGGCAGCTGGAGGAGCGCGACCCGACCGACGAGCACCACCGCCTGCTGCTGCTCGCGGTCAACGGCATCGCGGCGGGCCTGCAGAACACGGGCTGACGCCGGCTGACACGGGCCGAGCGGATGCCCCTGGGCCGGCCTTCCCGTCGGCCGACGCGGGTGTGGACAGTCCGTCACATGTCCCCCGAATGGGGGAGGATAGCCGGGTGCCCGTGACCCTGCGCCTGTCCCTCGTCCGTTCGCCGATGGTCTGGTTCGGGGCCGCGATGCTCGGCTTCATCCTGGGCGTGCTCGTGCCCGGGAACCCGTTCGTCGTGGTGCCGCTGCTCGCCGTCGCCGTGCTCGTCGCGGCCATGGTCGTGGTGCGCCTGCTGTTCCCGCCCGTCGTGGTCGATCTCGAGCAGCGCTCGGTGCGACTCGGCGGTGCGGACGTCTCGATCGCCACGATCGATCGCGTGACCCGCCGTGCGGAGCTCTCGTCGGGCGCCGCGTACCTCACGTATCGCCTCCACTCGTCCGACGGGCCGTCGGCCCGGGTGCTCGTCGCGGGCCGGCCGGTGCGCGGTCTCGACGAGGCGGGCGTCCGCGCGCTGCGCGAGGTCATCGCGTTCGCGCCGATCAGGGTGCCCGAGGGTACGGAGCTCACCGACCGGCAGGCCGCGATCGCGGCGAACCTGCAGGGCGACCGCGGCGCGCATCCGGCGGGCCGTGAGGTGCTCCTCGCGGAGCTCGACGAGCTCCTCGCCGGGATGTCGGCGCCCGAGGGTGAGCAGGCGGACGATGACCAGCCTGAAGCTGACCGGCCGGCCGCAGCCGCTCCCGCCGCCGCGCCGCCGGTCGTCTCCGTGCCGCTCGCCCCGCCGGTGCCGCCCGCTGCCGCCGTCGACGCGGTCACGGAGCCGGGGCCGATCCCGGAGCCCGGGCGTCCTGCGCCCACCACGAGCTCGACCGGTGCCGCGACACCGCGCGACGAGCTGTCTCCCGAGGCGGCGGCGTTCGTCGACGCGATCGACGCCGACCAGGAGGATGCGGACGAGGTCATCGCGAACCTCCCGGTCGGGCCCCTCGCCGCGGTCCTGGTCGGCATCCTCGCCATCGTCCTCGGTTCGCTCGCCCTCGCCGGCGGCGTCATCGCCGGTGTGGTCGTCGAGACCACGACGGGCGACCGCACCCAGGGCGACGTGCACGCCGCGATCGTCGCGTGGGTCTTCGGCGGCATCGCCGCGGGGCTCGCCGGTGCGGTCTGCTGGAGCATCGGCGCCGACCTGCGCACCGCGCAGCACCGCCGCGCCGCCGCCGCGTGGCTCGACGAGGCCGATGCCGACCGCCGCGAGCGCGGCCTCGCGCAGGCGTTCTGGCCTGCCGAGGGCGACGCGGCGAACCGCATGCTCACCATCGCCTGGTTCACCGGGCTCGTGGTGGCGCTGGCGGGTGCGCTCGCGCTCGTCGTCCTCCTCATCGAGGGACAGTTCGTCGGCATCGCGTTCGCCGCGTTCGTCGTCGCAGCGGTGAGCGGGGTGCTGGGCGTCCGCGGATGGATCGTCGCGCGACGGCGCAGGTCCGCGGCATCCGCTCGCCTCGCCGTGCTGATCGACCGGCGGATCGAGCTCGAGCAGGCGGTGCTCGGCCCCGCGCGCACGGCCTGACGTTCGACGCGTCCGCGCGGTGCGCGCGGGCACGCTCGATGTGCGCTCATCCGAGCAGGGGCGTAGAGTTCGCGGGGTGATTCCCGAGCACTGGCACCCGCACCACCGTTCCACCGACGATGAGCTCGTCGGCTACCTCGCACCCGTCGACGGCGTCGCCCGCATGACGAGCGTCGACGATGAGGGGTCGGTGGTCGCGATGACGCTGGTCGGCACCGCGCTCGGAGGTGTGACCGGTCCCGGTGTGGCGCGCATGGCGCTCGACGCCCACGGGCTCGAGGTGCTCGAGGAGCGCTGGTGGTGCCGCCTGCCCGAGCCGCTCGCGGGCGAGCGCGTCGATGCCGGCGAGCCCGAGGAGTACTGGGCGTGGCGGCCGGTCGTCATCGCGGAGTCCGCGTCGGCGGAGTGCGTGGTGCGGCTCGCATACCCGGGCGACGACGAGCAGGAGGCATCCGCCGTCGTGCCCGTACCCGCAGCCGGCCTGCTGCGCTTCGAGGAGCCCGAGCCCGCGTTCCAGTAGCCTGCCCGCGACCTGCCGCCTCGCGGGCCGGTAGGTTGTCAGCCATGACCGACGAGGCCTGGCCCACCGACACCGCGACCCTCGAGTGGGCCGACCCCGCGATCGGCCTCGCCTCGCTGCCCGAGCTGAGCGGATTCGACTTCCTCACCGGCATGCTCGAGGGGCGCATCCCGCCGCCGCCGATCGCATCGACCATGGCGCTGCAGCTCGTGTCGGTCGGCGAGGGCACGGTCGACTTCGAGGTGACCCCGCACGCGCGGCACCTCAACCCGCTCGGCATGGTGCACGGGGGCCTCGCCTGCACCGTGCTCGACACGGTGGTCGGATGCGCCGGGCACACCACGCTCCCCGCCGGCGTCGGCTACACCTCGATCGACCTCCAGGTCAGCTACCTGCGCCCGATCATGCCGACCATCGAGCCGCTGCGCGCCGTCGGCCGCGTCGTGAAGGGCGGCCGCCGCGTCATCTTCACCGAGGGCGAGCTGCTCGACCCCGCCGGCAACGCCCTCGCCACCGCGACCAGCTCGCTCCTCGTCATCGACCGCCGCGGCAACTGACCGCGGGCCCGGTGCTCAGTCCCGCGTGACCTCGAGTCGCAGGCGGGAGCCGCGGGTGGCGAGGCCGGCGAGGCCGGCGACGAACAGCAGGCCGCCGACGAGCACGATGCCCCACAGCACGAGGTCGTTCACCGAGAGGCCCCAGAGCCAGGCGGATGCCTCGCGCAGGCGATCCTCGTCGGTCGCGATCCAGAGCAGTGCCAGCGCCGCCGCCGCGAACGCGGCGCCCCAGATCACGCTCGCCCAGCGGATGGCCGGTCGGCGTGGGCCGGTGTCAGCGACCTCATCCGGCGCGCCGTGTTCCTGCGTCAGGTCGTCGTTCACTGGTCGTCCTCCCTCGATGCGTCGCCGGTCGCCACGTCACCGGTGGTCTCGAAGATGTCGATCGTCACCGTGCCCCGGTGCTGGTCGAGGTGCAGGGTGCCGACGGTCGTGGCCGAGCCCGAGACCGGACCCACGACCGTGCGCACGAACTCGGTCGTGGAGGCGTCGCCGTCCGCGCTCAGGAGCACCTGCTCTTCGAGCACCTCGAGGTCCGGTCCCCAGCGCACGAGTTGCACGTCGACGGAGCCGAACGCGCCGTCGAGTTCGAGTGCTGATCCCTCGCGGAGTTCGATCCGCGTCTCCCCGGACGCCTTGTGGATGGTGAGGTCGGTGTCTCGGGCCCGGTCGCTCGCCGCCCAGAGCCAGAGCGTCCCCGCGGCCTGCGAGTACTCGCCGGTGCGGCGCGCGTCGAGCGAGATGTTCGTGTCGGGCCAGAGGGGCAGGCCGCGCACCGGCGTCAGCATCGAGCCGAGCGCGCCGACGAGCAGCAGCACCGAGACGAACGACAGGAAGCCGGCGCGCCGACGGGCGAGTCCGGCGACGACCATCGAGACGCCGCCGACCGCGGCCGCGGCCGAGAGACCGGCGGCGAGCGCGGCGTCGGGCACCGCGACTGCCGCGGCCGCCCCGGCGAGCATGGCCGCGCCGAGCGCCACCGCGACGAACGCGAGGCTCGTGCGCGGGCGCTCGAGCCGCCGCACGCGCCGGCGCTCCGCCGCCTCGGCCGCGAGCGCTCGCGACTGCTCGCGCTGCTCGGCGCGCCACTGCTCCCGCGCCTCGCGGTTCGCGTCGGCCTCCGACCGCTTCCACGCGCGGTGCTCGGCGCGCCACGCCTCGTGCTGCGCTCGCCAGGCGTCGTACTCCGGACCGGCCTGCGCGCCGGCGTAGGCCGGCGGGGCGACCGGCGCCCCGGTCTCCGGGTCGACCGACGTGACCACCGCGCCGGCGGCGGCATCCGCGGACGCCGTCCGCGGTCCCTGCACGTCGCCGCCGGCGGGGAGTTCTCGGTGTGCGATGCCGACACGTGCTCGGCGACCGGTGCGGTGTCCGCGGGCTCGGTCTCAGGGGCATCCGCTGCCCTCGCCCTGGTCGCACCGCGCCGGATCAGCGCGATCACCAGCACGATCGCGCCGATGACGAGCGCGACCGTCGCGGCGAACCGCACGACGTCGGCGAGGACCGAGCCGCCGAGCACCGGGTTCGGCCACCCGCCGAACCACGAGCCGCCCATCCACAGCGGCAGCACGCCGATCAGCACCAGCGCCGTGATGCCGATCGCGGCGGGCATCGCCTCGCCGCGCAGCAGCCGCTCGAGGTGGATGCGCCCGTCGAGGTCGGGCAGCAGCAGCCACGCGACGCCGTACAGCAGCACCGCGGGCGCGCCGAGCACGGCGGCTACGGCGACCACGCCGCGCACGATGATCGGGTCGACCCCGATGCGTGCCGCGACGCCCGCGCAGACCCCGCCGAGCCAGCCGTCGAGCCGCGGCACGCCGAGCCGGCGCAGCCAGCCGAAGAAGCCCGGGTCGTCGTAGCCGTCGGGCCGCGCGGAGGTACCCGTCGGGGCGGGCGCAGCGGCGGTGGGCGGGTCCTCGGGCGGCGCGGTCTCGCCCGGCGGATCGGTCTGCACGTTCGTCATGACTCGATCCTGTCGAGGGCGGGCGAGCCACCGCCATGGGGTACGTCCCTGAGTCGACCCTGATTCCCACAGCCGGGTGCGGTGGGGGCATCGGCGCTCTGATTGGATACCTGCATGTCCTCCGACGCACCGCCCGTCGCCGCGCACGCGCCGGCGGCCGTCGCTCCGCTCACGCGGCCTCGCGACTGCGCGGTGGCGGGGGTCGCCGCCGGACTCGCGCGCCACCTCGGCGTGCCGGTGCTGCCGGTACGCGTCGTGTTCGCTGCGACGACGTTCGTCTTCGGCGCCGGCGCACTCCTGTACCTGTGGCTGTGGGCCTTCACTCCCTGGGATGAGCCGGTCGCCGCGGACGATCCGGCGCCCGGGGCGGCGCCCAGCCGCACCGTGCCGGTGGCGCGCATCCTCGTCGCGGCGGCAGCCCTCGCGCTGCTGGCGGCGGTCGTCGTCGCCGTGGCGGAGTGGGGTGCCCGGTGGCCCCTCGACGCGGGCAAGCCGCAGTGGGCGCGCACCGCGGGCCTCGGCATCGCGCTCGCCGTCGCCGCGGCTGCGTGGTCGGGCTTCATCGACCGCGTCGACCCGCGGCGCGGCCCGCGGAGCGATCGGGCGACCCGCGCAGCCGTGGTGGTGCTCCTCGCGGTCACCGTGATCGTGCCGCCGCTGAGCCCGTGGGCGTCGGTGCAGCCCGCGCCCGCGTTCCTGGTGTCGCTCGCGGCCGCGGTCGGCATCGCGCTCGTCTTCGCACCGCGCCTCGTCGCCCAGTGGCGCGAGCTCGTCGACGCGCGCACCCGGCGCATCCGCGACGAGCAGCGCAGCGAGATGGCCGCGCACCTGCACGACTCCGTGCTGCAGACGCTCGCCCTCATCCAGCACCGCGCCGGCGCCTCGAGCGAGGTCGCCCGCCTCGCCCGCGCACAGGAGCGTGAGCTGCGCGAGTGGCTGCACGCCGGCGACAGCCCGGCCGACAGCGACCTCGGCACCGACCTGCGCGACTTCGCCGCCGCGCTCGAGCTCGACTACCCGGTGACCGTCGACGTGGTCGTCGTCGGTGCGTCGGCCGAGCGGGCGAGCGGCGAGCTCGCCGCCGCGGCGCGCGAGGCGATGCTGAATGCGGCCCGCCATGCCGGTGGCGAGGTGTCGGTGTACGTCGAGGGCACGGCGCACCGCGTCGAGGTGTTCGTGCGCGACCGCGGGCCGGGCTTCGATCCCGCTGCGGTGCCGGTCGACCGGCTGGGCGTGCGCGAGTCGATCATCGGGCGGATGCGCCGTGCCGGCGGCCGCGCCGAGGTGCGCGCCGGGGCGGGTGGCACGGGCACCGAGGTGCACCTCGTGTTCGAGGCGCCGCAGCCTGCGCCTTCCTCGCCGCAGCAGGGAGAGGCCGCGCGTGGCTGAGCGCGCCGACGAGGCATCCGTCACCGTCGTCGTGGTCGACGACCACTCGATCTTCCGCTCCGGCCTGCGTGCCGACCTCGACGGCTCGGTGCGGGTCGTGGGCGAGGCGCACGACGTCGAGTCGGCGGTGGCGGTGGTGACGGATGCCGCGCCCGACGTGGTGCTCCTGGACGTGCACCTGCCCGGGGCATCCGTACCCGACGGCAGCACCGGCGGTGCCGAGGTGATCCGGCGCGCGGCCCCCGCGGTGCCTACGACGCGGTTCCTCGCGCTCAGCGTCTCGGATCGCGCCGAGGACGTCGTCGGCGTCATCCGCGCCGGCGCCCGCGGCTACCTCACGAAGGGCTCGTCCGGAACCGACGTCACCCGCGCCGTGCACGCCGTCGCAAGCGGCGACGCGGTGTTCTCGCCCCGGCTCGCGGGCTTCGTGCTCGACGCCTTCGGCGCCGCCGTCGGCGAGACCGCCCGTGCCGACGACGAGCTCGACCGGCTCTCGGCGCGCGAGCAGGAGGTCATGCGCCTCATCGCGCGTGGCTACGCCTACAAGGAGGTCGCGGCCGAGCTCTTCATCTCGACCAAGACCGTCGAGACCCACGTCTCGGCCGTGCTCCGCAAGCTCCAGCTCTCGAGCCGCCACGAGCTCACCGCCTGGGCGAGCGCCCGCCGCCTCCTCTGACCGGCTCCTACAGCAGGCCGAGCTCCATCGCGCGGGTGACGGCGCGAGTGCGGTCGGAGACGTCGAGCTTCTCGAAGACGTGCTGCAGGTGCGTCTTCACGGTGGCCTCGCCGATGAACAGCTCGGCCGCGATGGCGGGGTTGCTGCGGCCGTCGGCGACGAGGCGCAGCACCTCGAGCTCGCGCGGCGAGAGGCCGGGGGTGTCGGATGCAGCGGGGCCGGCGCCCGTGCGCACGCGCGCGACGAGCTTCGCGGCGATCGACGGAGCGAGCACGGTCTCGCCGGCCGCGACCGCGCGCACGCCGGCGACGATCTCGTCCTGCGGGGCGGCCTTCAGCAGGTAGCCCGAGGCGCCCGCCTCGATCGCGCCGATGATGTGGTCGTCGGTCTCGTAGGTCGTGAGCACGAGCACCCGGGTGGCGGTGCCCGTCTCGGCCGAGGCGGCGAGTATGCGCTCGGTCGCGGCAGCGCCGTCGAGCCCGGGCATCCGGAGGTCCATGAGCACGAGGTCGGGGGAGTGCTCGGCCGCGAGGCGCACGGCTTCGAGCCCGTCGGATGCCTCGGCCACGACCTCCATGTCGTCGAGCGCCGCGAGCATGCCGGCCAGGCCGCCCCGCACGATGGGGTGGTCGTCGGCCACGATGATGCGGATCATGCGGGCACCTCCGCTCCGAGTGGCACGACCACCGTGAGCGCCGTGCCGCCCGCCGGGCCCGGCTCGAGCGATACGGTGCCGCCCACGAGCGCGACCCGGTCGCGCATGCCCGCGACGCCGAAGCCGCCGTCGCCGCCGGGGTCGTCGCCCGGCCCGACGCCGTCGTCGAGTACCGTGAGCACGACCTCGCGCGCGCTCGCAGCGACCTCGATCGATGCGCGCGCGGCGTGCGAGTGCTTCCGCACGTTCGCGAGCCCCTCCTGGGCGCAGCGCAGCAGCACGACCTCGAGTTCGCGGTCGAGTCCCGAGGCATCCGCCGCCGTCTGCACCGCGACGCCCGTCTCGCGGGCGAACCGCTGCCCGAGCCGCGCAAGCGCCTCGGCGAGCGTCGACTCGACCCGCACGGGAGCCATCGACGCCACGAGCGACCGGGCCTCGGTGAGCGCGTCCCGCGCCATCTGCTCGATGAGTTCGACGTCTGCCTCGGCCGCCGCGACGCTCGCCGCCGACCCGCGAGCGAGCTCGTTGCGGGTGCGCTGGGCCACCATCACGAGCCCCGTGAGCGACTGCGCGATGGTGTCGTGGATCTCGCGCGCCAGCCGCTCGCGCTCGGTCGACACGCCCGCGTCGCGGTGCATCGCGGCCAGCTCGCCCTGCGCGGCCTGCAGCTCGTCGAGCAGCCTCGCGCGCTCGGCCCCGTAGGCGGCGATGCGCGAGATCCAGAACCCCAGCGCGAGCGACCCGGCGAGCGAGAGGACGGCGATCGCGAGGCCCAGCAGGAGGCCGTCGAGGCCCGCGCGGATGGCGTAGCCGAGCACGATCGCCGCGGCCGGCAGCAGGTTGGCGAGCACGGCGAGGCGGACGGTTGCGGCGGTCCACCACGCGAACGGGTAGATGAACGCCTGCACGATCGCGTACGACGGTTCGAACGCGACGCCGACCCCGAGCACGGCCGCGAGGGCCGCGGTGGGCCAGAGGTGGTGCAGCTGGGTCGGGCCGGTGAGCCACCGCCTGGCGACGGTCAGGTAGACGACGATGAACCCTGCCGTCGCCCCGATCGCGCCCCACTCCTCGGAGCCGTACGGCGGGTCGATGAACGAGAACGCCACCGCGGCGACGGCCGTAGCCGCCGCCGCGAGGTCCCACCAGCGCTGTCCGCCCATGACCTCAGCCTGTCACGCGTCCCGGCGGATCCAGCGGAACGTCACCCGCGAGATCACGAGTCCGACGACCAACCAGATCAGCAGCGCGATGGCGACGCCGCCCAGGTCCCAGGTGCCGGTCTGCTCGAGCACCTCGAAGTCCTCGGGCAGGAACACGGCGCGCATGCCCTGCGCCATCCACTTCAGCGGGAAGACGCTGGCGATGTTCTGCATCCACTCGGGCAGTTGGTAGAACTGCAGGTAGACGCCCGAGATGAACTGGAGCACCAGCACGATCGGGATCACGACCGCGGTCGCCGACTTGGCCGACCGGGGCACCGCCGACAGGGCCACGCCGAGCAGCGCCGAGGTGGCGATGCCGAGCACGAACACCCACGCGAACGTGACCCACTTCGACGGCTCCGTCGGGAGCGCGACGCCGAAGAAGATCGCGGCCACCGCGAGCAGCAGTGCTGCCTGCATGACGGCGGTCACGAAGACCTGGCCCATCTTGCCGATGAAGAACGCGATCGGCGACAGCGGGGTGCCGCCGAGGCGCTTGAGGGTGCCGTCGCCCTTCTCGCCCGCGATGTCGACCGCGAGGTTCTGCACGCCCGAGAGCAGCAGGCCGGCGGCGAGGAGGCCGGGCAGGTAGTAGGCGGCGAAGCTCACGCCCTCCTGGCCGGGCCCGGGGGTGATGTCGCCCATGGAGCTGAAGGCGGTCGCGAAGATCGCCAGCATCACCACCGGGAACAGGAAGGTGAAGAACACCGCGTCGGGGGTGCGGAAGTACCCCTTGGTCTCGTAGCCGACGCGCGAAGCGCCGGTGGTCATGATGCTCATGATGCTGCGACCTCCTCGGTCTGCTCCTCGTGCGACAGCTCGGCGGCCTCGCCGACGAGTTCCAGGTAGATGTCCTCCAGGCTGGGGCGCACGATCTCGAGGCCCGCGGGCTCGCGCCCGATGCGGTCCACGATCGCGGCGACCAGGGTGCCCGGGGTGTGGGTGCGCTCCTCGCGCGGGGTGCCGTCGGCCTCGTGCCAACGCACGATCGGCACCCGCGCCTCGGCGCCGCCGATCTCGTCGATCGCGCCGATGTCGACCAGCTTGCCGCCGGCGATGACGCCGGCCCGGTCGCTCAGCTGCGCCGCCTCGTCGAGGTAGTGCGTCGTGAGCAGGATGGTCGTGCCCTCGCGCTTCAGGTTGCGGATCAGGGTCCAGAAGTCGCGCCGTGCCTGCGGGTCGAAGCCCGTGGTGGGCTCGTCGAGGAACAGCAGCTCGGGCCGCCCGACGATGCCGAGCGCCACGTCGACGCGTCGGCGCTGCCCGCCGGACAGCTTGGCGATGCGGGTCTTGGCCTTGTGCTCGAGCCCGACCGCGGCGATGACCTCGTCGACGTCGCGCGGGTTCGGGTAGAACCCGGCGAAGTGGGCGAGCTGCTCGCGCACGGTGAAGGCGCCCTGCTCGCCGGTCGACTGCAGCACGATGCCGAGCCGCGCCTTCCAGTCGAGCTTGCCGTGGGCCGGGTCGACACCCAGTACGGATGCCTCGCCGCCGGAGCGCTTGCGGTATCCCTCGAGGATCTCGATGGTGGTGGACTTGCCCGCGCCGTTCGGCCCGAGCAGTGCGAAGGTCTCGCCGCGTGCGATCTCGAACGTGATGTCGTCGACCGCGGCGACGGACCCGTAGTGCTTGGTGAGGCCGCGCACGTACAGCGCCGGTGCCTCGTCTCGGCCGCTCTTCGCGGCATCCGTCTCGTTCATGCTTCCACGGTGGCAGCGACGGATGCCGCCCGGTAGCGCCCGGACGCCGGATTTCCGGCATCCACCGATCGGGGGATGCGGGGTCCGTGGAGGCGCTCAGCCGCTGCGTTCGACCGCGGGTGTGATCGGCGAGCGGATGCCTCGTCGGCGCCGCCTGCGCAGGTCCACGAGCGTCGGCACGGCCACGCCCGCCACGAGCAGCGCGCTGCCGGCGAGCTCCAGCGCGTTGGGCGCCTCGCCCAGCACGAGCCACGCCGAGGCGAGTCCGACGGGCGGCACGAGCAGCGTGAACGGCACGACGTCGGCGGCGGGGTAGCGGCTGAGCAGGGCGTTCCAGATGCTGTAGCCGACGAGGGATGCCGCCCCGGCGGTGTAGGCGACCGAGACGAGCGTCTCCCAGCCGAGCGTCGTGAACGCCTCGCCGACGGCAGCGGGCCCGTCGACGACGAGGCTCGCCGCGAGGGCGGGGAGCGGGACCACGAGCGCCGACCAGACGACCAGGCCGAGCCCGTTCGACGGGGGCGCGCTGCGCGCGACGACGTTGCCGATTCCCCAGCTGAGCGCCCCGGCGAGGCAGAGCGCGAGGGGGAGCAGCGCGGCGATGCCCGCGCCGTCCATGCGTCCGACGCCGACCACGACGAGTCCCGCGAGGCCGACCGCGGCGCCGGCGAGCTGCACGCGGGTGGGGCGTTCGTGCAGCACCATGGCGGCGATCGCGATGGTGAAGATCATCTGGCTCTGGAGCACCACGGGCGCGAGGCCGGTGGGGAGCCCGAGGTGCATGGCGGTGAACACGAAGGCGAACTGGCCGAGGCTCATGAACCCGCCGAGCGCGAGGATGGTGCGCCACGGCACGTCGGGCTTCGGCACGATGAAGACGAGCGGCACGGCGACCGCGGCGAAGCGCAGGGCGACGAGCACGAGCGGCGGGGTGTCGCGCAGCCCGAGGTCGATCGCGAGGAAGTTGACCCCCAGATGACCGCGACGAGCACGGCGAGCAGGGTGTGGCGGGTGGTCATGGTTCCATCGTCGCCCGCCGAATCGTGCAGCACCAGTTCCGATTCTCACCGCGTATCGCGTAGCATCGCTGCATGATCGACCCGCAGGGACTGCGCGCGCTCGTCGGCGTGGCACAGCACGGCAGCGTGGCCGCCGCTGCGGAGGCGCTCGGCTACACGCCGTCGGCGGTCTCGCAGCAGGTGAAGCGGCTCGAGGGCGAGCTCGGCGACGCGCTGCTCGAACGGCGCGGCCGCGGGGTGCTGCTCACCGAGCGCGGGCGCGTGGTCGCCCACGAGGGGCGCGCGGTGCTCGACGCCATGCAGCAGCTCGTCGCCGGCGGTGCGGGCACCGGCACCGGGGCCGCCCCGGTGCGCGTCGCCTCGTTCTCGACCGCCACGCGCGGACTCGTCGGACCCGCCGTGCAGGCGCTGCGCGCGGCCGAGGCGGAGGCCGGACAAGAGGCATCCGTGCCCGTCGACCTGCGCGTCTCGAGCGTCGACCCGTTCGAGGCGGTCGTGCTCGTCGACCGCGGCGACGTCGACCTCGCGATCGTGCACGACTGGGACTCGGTGCCGCTCGTCGTGCCCGACGGGCTGGTGCGCGAACCGGTCTGCCGCGACGTCGCCGACGTGGTGCTCTGGCGCACCCACCCGCTCGCCACCGGGCCGACCGTCGACCGCCACGCCCTCGTCGACGAGGCGTGGGGGAGCACCCCGCGCGGCGCGATCTGCCACGAGGCGCTGCTGCGCCTCTTCGCCGACCTCGGCCGCGTGCCGCGCATCGTCGCCGAGGACCCCGACTTCGCGTCGCTCGCGTCGCTCGCGGCGAGCGAGGTCGCGATCTGCCTCGTGCCGCGACTCGGCCGGTCGCCGCTGCCCGAGGGCGCCGTCGCCGTGCCGCTCGCCGACGGCAGCCAGGTGCGCCAGGTCTCGGTCGTCACCCGTGCCGCGCGCTCGGGCAGCCCCGCGATCCGCAGGGTCGTCGATGCCCTGCGGGTCGCGGCCGCCGGTGCCGGATCGGTCGCGGGAGGCTAGGCCCCGACGAGCAGGTGCGGATGCTGCGCCTCGACCACGTTCGGGTGCGCGCGCAGCCGGCTCTTCAGCCAGTTCTCGCCGAACACGGCGTGCAGCGGGTTCGCCGGGTCGTCGGTCGCGCCCGCGGCCTCCGCGGCGAGCGCCGGCGGCAGCTCGATCGACGGGATGCGCGCGTCGAGCGACGGGCCGTGGAAGTAGGGGATGGAGATGCGCTCGGTGCCGGGCTCGGGCGAGACGACCCGGTGCAGCGTGGCCTTCAGGTAGCCGTCGGTCGCGATCTCGAGCAGCTCGCCGATGTTCACGACGAAGGCGCCGGGCAGCGGGGTCACGTCGATCCACTCGCCGTCCTTCTCGACCTGGAGGCCCGCCTTGCCCTCCTCGACCGAGAGCAGCGTGAGCACGCCGAGGTCCTTGTGCGCGCCGACGCCCTGCGCGGGCTGCTCGGCCTCGACGCCGGGGTAGCGCACGACCTTCAGGTACGGCGTCGACGGCGTGAAGGCGGCGTCGAACGTGTCGGCGGGCGCCCCGAGCGCCTCGGCCCAGGCACGCAGCAGGCGGGTGCCGACCTCGTCGAGGCGCGCGATCCACTCCTCGGCGACCTCGCGCAGCTCGGGCAGCGCCTCGGGCCAGAGGTTCGGGCCCTGCAGCGCCCAGTAGTCGGGCACGTCGTCGCCCGTGGCCACGGCGGGACGCTCGGCGCCGATGTCGATCTGCTCGCGGATGTCGACGCGGCCCTGCGTGCGCTCGCCGCCCATGCGCGTGTACCCGCGGAAGTGCGGGCTGTTGACGTTCTCGATGGCGAGCTTGTGCGACTCGGGCAGGGCGAAGAAGGCGCGTGCGACCTCGTAGGCGCGGTCGATGAGCTCGGCGGGCACGCCGTGGCCCACGAGCGAGAAGAAGCCGACCTCGTGGGTCGCGCGGCGCAGGTCGTCGCGGAACGCGTCCTGCTGGGCGGGCGTGCCGTTCAGCAGGGAGAGGTCGAGTACGGGGATGCCGGTCATGATGACGGTCCTTTCAGGGGTGCCGGGAGAGGGTGCGCCGTCGATGCGGCCCCGGCATCCTGCTGTGTCTGCCTCGTGGCATCCGTTCGGGTGGGAGACCCCGGGAGCGGATGCCGCTGGGCGGACGCGGGCGCGTCGGATGCGGCGTGAGCGGGCTGCGGTCGGCGGCGCGGAAGAATCGCGCCCTGGGGTCGTCGGGGAGACGACCGCCTAGCGGCGACAGCAGCGACAGGAGAAGGTGCTCACGATGAGGTCACGGTAGCACGAGCGACACGGCGATCGCGAACATCACGATCGCGATGAACCCGTCGAGCACGCGCCACGCGCGGGGCTCGCGAGCACGCCGCCGAGCAGCCTGGCGCCGTAGCCGAGCGCGGCGAACCAGACGACGCTGCCGAGCACGGCGCCGAGCGCGAAGGTCCAGCGTTCGGTGCCGTAGGTCGCGCCGATCGAGCCGAGCAGCACGACGGTGTCGAGGTAGACGTGCGGGTTGAGCCACGTGAGCGCGAGGCAGGTGAGCACGACCGGCAGCAGGCGTGCTGCCTGGCGGGTGGATGCGGCGGTGGTGACGGATGCCACTGAGCCGGCGCCGCCCGAGGGCGCGGGCGCCTCCGAGGCATCCGCCCGGTCGTCGACCACGAAGCCCTCGTCGCTGCCGCGGATCGCGCGCCGGGCCGCGAGCACGCCGTACCCGGCCACGAACAGCGCGCCGGCCCACCGCGCCACGTCGACGAGCCACGGCACGGCCTGGATCGCCGCGCCCATGCCGCCGACGCCCGCCAGGATGAGCACCGCGTCGCTCGCCGCGCACAGCACCACGACGGCGAGCACGTGCTCGCGACGGATGCCCTGGCGCAGCACGAACACGTTCTGCGCGCCGATGGCGATGATGAGGGAGAGGCCGAGGCCGAAGCCCGCGGCGAGCACGGTGAGGTCCACGGATGCGACGCTAGGCGTCGACCGGCATGAAATCCAGCTCAGGATTCTCATGCACCATTAGCATCGCTTCATGGAAATTCCGCTCGACCTCGCCCGCACGCTCGCCGCGGTCGTCGACGCCGGCACGTTCGAGGCCGCGGCCGCCGACCTCTCGATCACCCCGTCCGCCGTCTCCCAGCGCGTCAAGCAGCTCGAGCAGCGACTCGGCCGCGTGCTCGTCGTGCGCGCGAAGCCCGTGCGCGCCACCGAGGCGGGCGAGCCGATCGTGCGGCTCGCGCGGCAGCTCGCGCTGCTCGAGCGCGACGCGCTCGCGGCGTTCGGCGGCGACTCCGAGGCATCCGACCGCCCCGCCGTCGTGCCGCTCGCCGTCAACGCCGACTCGCTCGCCACCTGGTTCCTGCCCGCGCTCGCGGGCGTGGAGCGCCGGCACCCGGTCGTGTTCGACCTGCACCGCGACGACCAGGACTTCACCGCGGGGCTGCTCGAGTCGGGCACGGTCATGGGGGCGGTCACCTCGCGGGCCGAGCCGGTGGCCGGATGCCTCGTGCGGCCGCTCGGCGTGATGCGGTACACGGCCGTGGCGACGCCCGACTACGTCGCCCGCTGGGGCGTCGGCGCCGACGGGGCAGCGCTCGCCCGCGCGCCACGCGTCGACCTCGACCGCCGGGACGACCTCCAGGCGCAGTACCTGCACGCCCGCGCCATCGACGCGGCCGGCTCGCCCCGGCACTTCGTGCCCGCCTCGAACGACTTCGCCGCCGCCGTCAAGCTCGGCCTCGGCTGGGGCCTGCTGCCCGGCTTCCAGTCGGACGCCGAGCTCGCCGACGGCAGCCTCGTCGCGCTCGGCGGGCCGCCGATCGACGTGCCGCTGTACTGGCAGCAGTGGAACCTCGGCTCGCCGCTGCTCGACGCCGTGGCCGAGGCCCTCGCAGTGGAGGCCGCTCAGAGGTTGTGACCGACGTCCCACAACCGGTCGGGCCGTCCGTCGATCGCCTCCGACACCGCGAACGCCTGGTCGTCGGAGAGCGAGGCGACGTAGTCGATCACGCCACGGCCGATGCCGAGCGCGCGCAGCGCCGACGCCTCGGGCAGCGGCACGCCCTCCGGCCGGTCGACGCGGATCGCGGCGTACCCGTCGATCGCGATCTCGACGAGCTCGCGCAGCCGCTGCGGCACGCGGTCGCGGTCGTCCTCGTCGTGGAGCCACGCCGTGAGGCCCTTGACCGCGCGGGTGAGCACGCGGCTGAGGCCGCGCTGGTACATCACGATGTCGGAGCGGTCGAGGATGAAGTGCCGGTGCACGAACTTCAGGATCTCGACCTCGTGCCAGGCGCGTCGGTCCAGCGTCACCGGGCCCGCGCGCACGACGTCCGGTGGAGCCGGCTCGACCGACGCCTGCAGGTGGCCGATCCAGCGGTTCGTGAACGACGACAGCGCGCGCTCCGACGCGATCGAGCCGTCGAACGGGCTCGCGAGCAGGCCGTCGACCAGGTCGTCGGCGACCACCCCGACGGCCTCGCGGAAGGCGTCGTCGTCGGCGATCCACGGGTCGCCGCGGCGGAGCTTCCGGCGCAGGCCCTCGAGCGCGCTGCCGGCCGGGGCCGTGCGCCCGCGCAGCGCCTCGTCGTCGAGCCGGCGCAGTGCCACGCCGTCCTCGATCCAGCCGCGGAACTCGCGCGCGACCGCGCCCTGGCCGAGGAGCCCCGCGCGGTGGAAGTCGTCGACGTCGTGGATCGAGTATGCGATGTCGTCGGCGATGTCCATGATCGAGCACTCGAGGGTCTGCTTCAGGGCCGGATGCCCCTGGCGGGCCGCCTGCAGGTCGGCGGCGTCGATGCCGTAGGCCGAGTACTTCGCCACCCGTGGGCCGCGAGGCGTGCGCGTGAGCCCGCGCGGGAGCGGGCCGTCGCCGAGCGCCGCGGCGTCGAGGTGCGCCGTCCACGGGTACTTCGCGACCGCGCTGCGCACCGCGGCGGTGAGGTTCAGCCCGAGCGGCGCGGCCTCGCTCACGTCGAGCGTGGCGAGGATCCGGTAGGTCTGCGCGTTGCCCTCGAAGCCGTCGGGCAGGCCCAGCGTGTCGCGCGCGAGCCGGTCGAGCACGCGCTCGCCGAGGTGCCCGAACGGCGGGTGCCCGAGGTCGTGGGCGCTGGCCGCGGCCTGCACGGCCACCGCGTCGCACCCGTGCTCGACCGCGAACGCGTGCGTCGGGGCATCCGCATCGACCATCGACACGGCGATCGCGCGCGCCACCGCCGTGACCTTGATGGAGTGGCTCAGCCGGTTGTGGATGAGCGGGCCCGCGCCCGGCTGGCCGATCACCTGGGTGACGGCCGACAGGCGCGAGAAATACGGCGAGAAGCGCACGCGCTCGAGGTCGAGGCGGAACTGCGAGTGCTCGCCGACCACGTCGGCGCTGCTCGGCGGCTCCGGGACGATGCGACTCGCGCGCGCCATCGGCGGGGCCTTACGCGAACAGGCGCTGCAGGCGCTGCACGCCCTCGAGCAGGGCGTTGTCGCCGAGCGCGTAGCTGAGCCGGAGGTAGCCGCTCGGGCCGAACGCCTCGCCGGGCACCGCGGCCACCTCGGCCTGCTCGAGCATGAGGTCGGCGAGCTCGAGCGAGCTGGTCGGCGTCGTGCCGCCCCACTCGCGGCCGAGCAGCCCGCTCACGTCGGGGTAGACGTAGAACGCGCCCTCGGGCACGGGCACGGTGACGCCGTCGATCTTCGACAGCTCGGCGACGATCGTGCGCCGGCGGCGGTCGAACGCGCGACGCATCTCCTCGACCGGCTCCTGCGGTCCGTTCAGCGCGGCGATCGCGGCACGCTGCGAGATGTTCGACACGTTCGAGGTGAGGTGCGACTGCAGGTTCGCGGCGCCCTTGATCAGGTCGGCGGGGCCGACCATCCAGCCCACGCGCCAGCCGGTCATGGCGTAGGTCTTCGCGACGCCGTTCACCAGGATGGTGCGGTCGGCCAGCTCGGGCACGGCCTCCACGATCGAGGTCGCGCGCGGCGGCGCGGCATCCGGGTCGCCGTCGATGTCGGCATAGGTGAGGTTCTGGTAGATCTCGTCGGTCACCACGAAGATGCCGTGCTCGAGCGCCCACTCGCCGATCGCGCGGATCTGCTCGGTCGTGTAGACGGCGCCCGTCGGGTTCGACGGCGAGACGAGCAGCAGCACCTTGGTGCGCTCGGTGCGCGCCGCCTCGAGCTGGTCGACCGTGACCCGGTAGCCCTGGTCGGCGCCCGCGAACACGTCGACCTGCGTGCCGCCGGTCAGCCCGATCGCCTCCGGGTACGTGGTCCAGTACGGGGTCGGCACGAGCACCTCGTCGCCCGGGTCGACGAGCACCTGGAACGCCTGGTACACCGCCTGCTTGCCGCCGTTGGTCACGACCACCTGGTTCGGCGCGACCTCGAGGCCCGAGTCGCGCAGCGTCTTCGCGGCGACCGCCTCGCGCAGGTCGGGCAGGCCGGCCGCGGGCGTGTAGCGGTGGTTGCGCGGGTCGCGCACGGCTTCCAGCGCGGCCTCGACGATGTGCTCGGGCGTCGCGAAGTCGGGCTCGCCCGCGGCGTACGAGATGATCGGTCTTCCCTCGGCCTTCAGGGCCTTCGCCTTGGCGTCGACCTTGAGGGTCGCGGACTCGGCGATCGCGGCGATACGGGCGGAGAGGCGGTGCTGCTCGGTCACCCGTCCAGCCTACCGAGCAGCGGATGCCGCGGGCAGGACGGCGAGTCTCGATGACGCACTGCGTCCGGACGGTTCGCCGGGGCGCCCGCCGGTTGCGAGAATGGTCACTCGATGCACACCACCACTCGATCGGATGCCACGGGCAGCCGCCGCCCCCGATGGCGGTCGGTCGCGCTGTGGTCGGCCGTCGCGCTCGTCGCGCTGGTCGTGGTCGTGCTCGCAGCCCAGTGGCTGCGCACCCTCCCGGCGATCGACGAGTTCATCGGCACCTACCCGGGCACGTCGGAACTGCCCGAGGGGGCACCGATCGGCATCCCCGCGTGGCTCGCCTGGCAGCACTTCCTGAACGCGTTCTTCCTCGTGCTGCTCGTGAAGACCGGCCTCGTGCTGCGGGCGAAGCAGCGGCCGAAGGTCTTCTGGCGGCGCGACAACACCCGGGGCATCCGCACCAAGGGCGCCCCGCGCCGCATCGGCATCGACCTCTGGCTGCACCTCTGGGTCGACGCGCTCTGGATGCTGAACGGCGTCGTCTACGTCGTGCTGCTGTTCGCGACCGGCGCGTGGATGCGCATCGTGCCCACGAGCTGGGACATCGTGCCGAACGCGATCTCCGCCGGCATCCAGTACGCCTCGCTCGACTGGCCGGTGCACGACGGTTGGGCGACCTACAACGGGCTGCAGCTGCTGTCGTACTTCGCGACCGTCTTCATCGCCGCGCCGCTCGCGTTCGCCACGGGCCTCCGGCTGTCGTCGGTGTGGCCGCAGGACGCCCCTCGCCTGAACCGCTGGTTCCCCGAGCGGCTCGCGCGCGCCCTGCACTACCCGGTCATGCTCTACTTCCTGGTCTTCACCGCGGTGCACACGGTGCTCGTGCTCACGACCGGCATGCTGCGCAACCTCGACCACATGTACCTCGCGCGCGACACCGAGACCTGGCTCGGGTTCGCGGTCTTCGCCGCGTCGCTCGTGGCGATGGTCGCCGCGTGGGTGCTCGCACGGCCCGCGCTGCTGAAGCGCCTCGCCGCGCGTTCGGGCCAGACCTGGGGCTGAGCCCGCCTCGGTTGGACTGGCCGCGCGGCATCACCTAGACTGTCTGAGGTTGTGAACGCAGCCAAGCTTCTCTGTGCCTGCAATCGGGTGCGAATCCCGGTGTGAAGCGCACGAGGAGCGAAGTCGTTCACACCCCGGCGGTCGCCTCGCACGCGACCGAAGGGCGGTGGCTCAATTGGTAGAGCAGCGGTCTCCAAAACCGCAGGTTGCAGGTTCGAGTCCTGTCCGCCCTGCGAGTCGGCAGGCAATGCCGGCCCATGAAAGGTGTACGAGGTGGCCCGAAAAGTAACCGACGAACCCAGCGAGGACATCGTCGCCAAGGCGAAGCAGGATCGCGCCGCACAGCGCAATCCGTTCGCCCGGATCGCCCTGTTCATCCGACAGGTCATCGCAGAACTGAAGAAGGTCGTCACCCCGACCCGGCGCGAACTGGTGAACTTCACCATCGTCGTGCTGGTGTTCGTGCTCATCATGATGGGCATCGTCTGGGGTCTCGACCAGGTCTTCAGCTGGGTCGTCCTCTACGTCTTCGGTACGCCGGGCGTCTAGATCCGGGCGGCCTGACGCGCGGATCGTTCCGCGCCCGAACCGAAATCGAAGGACTGAGAACACGTGGCAAAGACTGAGCGCGAGGACGTCGACTGGGCGACCGCTGCCGAGCAGTCGTCCGAGGACGACGAGGCCCAGGAGGGCAACTCGCTGCAGCGCGACGAGCAGTCCTCCGAGCCCGCCGAGCACCGCGCGGTGCACATCGTCGACGACGAGGGCAACGACGTCGACCTCGACGCCGTGCTCGACTCGCTCGCCGAGGCGGCGGACCCCGAGGCCGACGCCGTCGTCGACGACGCACTCGACATCGACAGCGCCGAGGAGGCCGAGGCTGCGGCCGAGGCCACCGAGGAGGAAGAGGAAGAGGCGCACGACCCCTACGAGGAGTTCCGCCGCGAGCTGCGCTTCCTCCCGGGCAAGTGGTACGTCATCCACTCCTACGCCGGCTTCGAGCGTCGCGTGAAGGCGAACATCGAGCAGCGTCGCGAGACCATGGCCATGGCCGACTACGTCTACCAGGTCGAGGTCCCCATGGAAGACGTGGTCGAGATCAAGAACGGCCAGCGCAAGATGGTCAACCGCGTGCGCATCCCGGGCTACGTGCTCGTGCGCATGGAGCTCAACGAGGAGAGCTGGTCGGTCATCCGCCACACTCCCGGCGTCACCGGCTTCGTGGGCAACGCGCACAACCCGACCCCGCTCCGCTTCGAGGAGGCCTTCGGCATGCTGAAGAGCCTCGTCGAGCCCAAGGAGGCGCCCGTCAAGGCCGGCAAGGCCGCGGGCGGCACCGCCGCGGCGCGTCCGATCCCCGCCGAGGTCGACTTCGAGGTCGGCGAGACGATCACCATCAAGGACGGCTCGTTCGCGGGCCTGCCCGGTTCGATCAGCGAGATCAAGCCCGAGAGCGGCAAGCTCACGGTGCTCGTCTCCCTGTTCGAGCGCGAGACCCCGGTCGAGCTCAGCTTCGACCAGGTCACCAAGCTCTAGCGGGCACCCGCCGCCGCAGAGCGACCACAGACATCCAGACCACCGCCGCCCGGACAGGCCGGGCGCGCGGGAGAGTGCCCCGCCTGGGGCGTTCGAACAGAAAGAGAGAAAACCATGGCACCGAAGAAGAAGGTCACTGGTCTGATCAAGCTTCAGATCAACGCCGGCGCCGCGAACCCCGCTCCGCCCATCGGCCCCGCACTGGGTCAGCACGGCGTGAACATCATGGAGTTCTGCAAGGCGTACAACGCCGCGACCGAGTCGCAGCGCGGCAACGTGATCCCCGTCGAGATCACCGTGTACGAGGACCGCTCGTTCACGTTCGTGCTCAAGACCCCGCCGGCCGCAGAGCTCATCAAGAAGGCCGCAGGCGTGGCCAAGGGCTCGGGCGTTCCGCACACGACCAAGGTCGGCAAGATCTCGCAGGACCAGGTCCGCGAGATCGCGCAGCAGAAGATGGCCGACCTCAACGCGAACGACATCGACGCCGCGTCGAAGATCATCGCGGGCACCGCTCGTTCGATGGGCATCACGGTCGAGTAAGCCTCGATCAGCGGATGCCTCCGCCAAGCGGCATCCGCTCGTCACCAGACATTTTTCGTGGCAGCGCCGGCCAGGCGCGATGACCACACACTCTTCAAGGAGAACCAACATGGCACAGAAGTCCAAGGCCTACCGGGCCGCGGCCGAGAAGATCGAGGCCGGCAAGTACTACACCCCGACCGAGGCGGTCGCCCTCGCGAAGGAGACCGGCTCGGCGAAGTTCGACTCGACCGTCGAGGTCGCGCTGAAGCTCAACGTCGACCCCCGCAAGGCGGACCAGATGGTGCGCGGCACCGTCATCCTCCCGCACGGCACGGGCAAGACCGCCCGCGTGATCGTGTTCGCGACCGGTGACGCGGCCGAGGCCGCCATCGCCGCTGGTGCGGACGAGGTCGGCGGCGCCGACCTGATCGCCAAGGTCGCCGACGGCTACACCGCCTTCGACGCCGCGGTCGCAACCCCCGAGCTGATGGGCCAGGTCGGCCGTCTCGGCAAGGTGCTCGGCCCGCGCGGCCTCATGCCGAACCCGAAGACCGGCACCGTGACCCCGAACCCGGCCAAGGCCGTGTCCGACATCAAGGGCGGCAAGATCGAGTTCCGCGTCGACAAGCACGCCAACGTGCACTTCGTCGTCGGCAAGGCCGGCTTCACCGCCGAGCAGCTCAACGAGAACATCGCGACCGCCCTCGAGGAGGTCGTGCGCCTCAAGCCGTCGAGCGCCAAGGGCCGCTACATCCAGAAGGGCTCGGTCTCGACCACCTTCGGCCCCGGCATCCCGCTGGACGTCAACAGCATCTAGTCGATCCGTCGACTCGCGCAAGGGCCCGCTTCGGCGGGCCCTTGTCGTATCTGGGGGCTTCCCCGGATCCCTCCCGGAAGCTCGGGGAGTAGGTTCCGGAGCATGGACGTCGCAGTCCTTGCCGGAGTCGTCGCCACGGCGATGTTCGCGATCAGCCACTTCCCGATGCTGCGGAAGGCGATCGTCACCCGAGACCTGCACTCCTACAGCCTCGGCAACCTCGTGCTGCTGAACCTCGCGAACCTGATCTACTCGTTGTACGTCTTCACCCTCCCGGTCGGCCCGATCTGGATCCTGCACAGCTTCTACGTCGCCGTGGCGGCCACGATGCTCGCGCTCTACCTCGGCACCGGGGCCCATCGTTCGGACCGCATCCGGGCACGTGCTCGGCGCGTGCGTCGCGCGTCCGCGCACGACGCCCTGCCCGTGTGACGTGCGCACCGCGGCGGGGCGGTGGGAGGATGCCGTCATGGGGGAAGTCACCGACTACATCGCCTCGCTCGACGGGCAGGACCGCGAGGCCGTGCAGCACGTCTACGACCGCGCGCGGGCGCTCGTGCCCGAGGCGGAGGAGGGCGTCGGGTACGGCATGGCGGCGCTTCGCTACCGGGGCAAGGCGCTCATCGCCGTGCAGGCGGCGAAGGGACACCTCGGCCTGTACCCGTTCAGCCCGGAGGCGGTCGCGGCGGTGGCATCCGATCTCGCCGGGTTCTCGCTCTCGAAGGGCACGATCCGCTTCTCGGCCGATCGCCCCGTGCCCGACGACGTGCTCGATAGGCTGATCCTCACCCGGCGTGAGCAGATCGACGGCGGCTGAGAGGAACGCGTGGCGGCATCGGAGTTTCGTGCACCGGGGTTCGTCGTGGTCGACGGCAGTCGCGCGGGGGACCGGCTCGAGGTGCCTCCCGGCCGCAGCACGATCGGTCGCAAGGGCGACCTCGAGCTGGTGCTCGACGACGCCGGGGTGAGCCGCGTGCACGCGCGCGTCGAGCGCACCGGCGACGCGGTACGGCTCACCGACCTCGGGTCGACGAACGGCACGACCGTGAACGATCGCCCGGTGACGAGCGCGCAGCCCCTGGTCGACGGCGATCGCGTCGGCATCGGTTCGGTCGAGTTGGCGTTCGAGGGTGCCAGGCATCCCGCGACGGGCCCGGGCGACACGAGCGGGCGCGCGGCCCCGCGCACGCCGGCCTCCGGACGCCGGCGGGTGCGGCTCGTGCGCGTGCTGGTGGTCGGCGGCCTCGTCGAGGCGGCGGTCGTCGTCGCGATCGTGGTGGGCATCGTGGCGACCGGCGGCGTGCTCGGCAGCGTGCTGCTCGTGCTCGCGCCGGTGCTGGGACTCGCGGCCGCGGCGGTGTCGATCGTGCGCCAGGAGCGCGCCGGCCGCGCCGCCGAGCGGCACGCGGTGCCCGCGGCTCAGCCCGGCGGGGAGCCGCCCACCGGCCGACCGGACGCGTCCGCGGGCCCGCGCACCGTCGCGACGCCCGGCGGCCCCGCCGTGCCGGCGCCGCCGACCGAGCCGACCACGCGCCCGCGGGCGAGGGGCATGGACTCGACGACCACCGAGGCGCCGCGCATCGACGCGGACACCCCGGCGAGCGGTGCGGTCACGGCCGCGGTCGCGGCGGTCGTCTCCGTCGCGGTCGTGGGACTCGCCGGCGGCCTTGTGGTTGCCCTCGTCGCACTCGTCGTGCAGGCGACCGGGGTGGTCTGAGCGAGCGGATGCTCCGGGGCATCCGCCCGCCCGCGCCTGATGGGGCGCTCAGCCGACGCGGATGAGCTTCTTGTTCACGAACTCGTCGGTCGCGAACCGGCCGAGCTCGCGGCCCGAGCCGGAGCGCTTGATGCCGCCGAACGGCAGCTCCGCGCCGTCGGCGAGCACGAGGTTCACGAAGACCATGCCGGCCTCGATGCGGTCGGCCACGCGGGCGGCCTGCTCGGGATCGGTCGAGTAGACGTACGAGCCGAGCCCGTACGGGGTGTCGTTCGCGATCGCCACGGCCTCCGCCTCGTCGGCGGCGCGGTAGACCTGGGCGATCGGCCCGAAGAACTCCTCGTGGCGGGCGTCGGCGCCGGCCGGCACGTCGGTGAGCACGCCCGGCTGCACGAACGCGCCCGAGCGTGCGCCGCCCGTGAGCGTCGCGCCCTGCGCGACGGCGCGGTCGAGCTGCTCCTGCAGGCGCTCGGCCGCGGTCTGCGACGAGAGCGGGCCGACGGCCGCGTCGGGCGAGTTCGGGTCGACCGCCTCGACGGCGGTGATGGCCGCGGTGAACTTCTCGACGAACGCGTCGTAGTGCTCGTCGAGCACGATGAACCGCTTGGCGGCGTTGCACGACTGGCCCGAGTTGTCGAGGCGAGCGTCGGCGGCGGCCTGCACGGTCGCGTCGAGGTCGTCGGTCGAGAGCAGGATGAACGGGTCGGACCCGCCGAGCTCGAGCACGACCTTCTTGAGGTTGCGGCCGGCGATCTCGGCGACCGCGGCACCGGCGCGCTCGGAACCGGTGAGCGACACGCCCTGCACGCGCGGGTCGGCGATGACCGTCTCGATCTGCGCGTTCGTCGCGTAGACGTTCACGTAGGCGCCGTCGGGGAAGCCGGCGTCGCGCATGATCTGCTCGATCGCGGCGGCCGACTCGGGGCACTGCGGGGCGTGCTTCAGGATGATGGTGTTGCCGACCACCAGGTTCGGGCCGGCGAAGCGGGCCACCTGGTAGTACGGGAAGTTCCACGGCATGATGCCGAGCAGCACGCCGAGCGGGCTGCGGCGCACGACCGCGGTGCCCTCGCCCGCGAGCAGGTCGATCGGCTCGTCGGCCGTGAACTCCTCGGCGTGGTCGGCGTAGTACGTGTAGATGTCGGCCGCGAAGTCGACCTCGCCGAGCGCGTGCTCGAGGGGCTTGCCCATCTCGCGCACGATGATCGCGGCGAGCTCCTCGCGGCGCTCGGTGTGCAGCTCGGCGACGCGGCGCACCAGCGCGGCGCGGTCGGCGAGCGGCGTCTCGCGCGACCAGCCCGTGAACGCGCCGTGCGCCCGGTCGATCGCGCCGGACAGCTCGTCGTCGGTGATGGTCGGGTAGGTGGCGAGGGTCTCGCCGGTCGCGGGGTTGACCACTGCGTAATCGCTCATGCGAACAGCCTAGGTCTGCGGGCGGATGCGGGTGCCCGACGTGTTGGCGGAAATGCGCGCGCGACCGTACAACGTGTACAGCGAAGGTCAGCCGACGCGGATGAGTTTCTTGTTCACGAACTCATCGACGGCGAACCGACCGAGCTCGCGGCCCGAGGCGGAGCGTTTGATGCCGCCGAACGGAAGCTCCACCCCGCCGTGCGCGCCGTTGACGAACACCATGCCCGCTTCGATGCCGTCGGCGACGCGCATGGCCTGTTCCGGGTCGGTCGAGTAGATGTAGGAGCCGAGCCCGAACGGGGTGTCGTTCGCAATGGCCAGGGCGTCTGCCTCGTCGGCGGCGCGGTAGACCTGGGCGATCGGCCCGAAGAACTCCTCGTGGCGGGCGTCGGCGCCGGCCGGCACGTCGGTGAGCACGCCCGGCTGTACGAACGCGCCCGAGCGTGCTCCGCCGGTGAGGGTCGCGCCCTGGGCGACGGCGCGATCGAGCTGCTCTTGCAGCCGGTCGGCCGCGGTCGACGAGGACAACGGACCGATCACGGCGTCGTCGGTGTTCGGGTCCGAGGCCTCGACCGAGGTCGCCCTGGCGGTGAACAGCTCGACGAACGCCTCGTAGTGCTCGTCGAGCACGATGAAGCGCTTGGCGGCGGTGCACGCCTGACCGGTGTTGCCGAGGCGTGCGTCGACCGCGGCCTGCACGGTCGCATCGAGGTCGTCGGTCGAGAGCAGGATGAACGGATCGGAACCGCCGAGCTCGAGCACGACCTTCTTGAGGTTGCGGCCGGCGATCTCGGCGACCGCGGCGCCCGCGCGCTCCGAGCCGGTGAGCGACACGCCCTGCACCCGCGGGTCGGCGATGACCGTCTCGATCTGCGCATTCGTCGCGTAGATGTTGACGTAGGCGCCGTCGGGCAGTCCCGCATCGCGCGTGATCTGCTCGATCGCGGCGGCCGACTCGGGGCACTGCGGGGCGTGCTTCAGGAGGATCGTGTTGCCCCTCCCCAGGTTCGGACCGGCGAACCGGGCCACCTGGTAGTACGGGAAGTTCCACGGCATGATGCCGAGCAGCACGCCGAGGGGGCTCCGGCGCACCACGGCTGTGCCCTCGCCCGAGAGGAGCTCGATCGGTTCGTCCGTCGTGAACTCCTCGGCGTGGTCGGCGTAGTAGCCGTAGATCTCGATGGCGAGCCCCACCTCGCCACGGGCTTGCGCGATGGGCTTTCCCATCTCGCGCACGACGATCGCGGCGAGCTCCTCGCGACGTTCGGCGTGCAGTTCGGCCATGCGATGGGCGGGGCGGTGGAAGACGCAGCGGCGATTTTCGGAGGTGGACCGTACAACGTGTACAGGCGGGCGGCGCGGGGACGCCGGATAGTCTGCGGTGCATGACCGACCGCGCGCCGCTGCGAGGCATCCGCGTCGCCGACTTCTCGCGCGTGCTCGCGGGGCCGTACGCGACCATGCTGCTCGCCGACTTCGGCGCCGACGTGGTGAAGATCGAGTCGCCCGAGGGCGACGGCACCAGGCAGTGGTCGCCGCCCGTGGACGCGCGCGGCGACGCCACCTACTTCGCGGCCGTGAACCGCAACAAGCGGTCGGTCGTGTGCGACCTCGCCACGCCGGAGGGCCGGGCGCGGGCGTGGGAGCTCGCGACGACCGCCGACGTCGTGGTCGAGAACCTGCGGCCGGGCGCGATGGCCTCGTTCGGGCTCGGCGCCGACGCGCTGCGGTCGGCGAACCCGCGGCTCGTCACCTGCGCGATCACTGGATTCGGCAGCGGCGCCGGCGCCGCGCTGCCCGGGTACGACCTGCTCGCGCAGGCGCTGGGCGGGCTCATGAGCATCACGGGGCCGGCCGACGGGGAGCCGGCGAAGGCGGGCGTCGCCCTGGTCGACGTGCTGGCCGGCATGAACGCGGTCACGGGCATCCTGCTCGCGCTGCGCGCCCGCGACGACCCCGACGGCGACGGGCTCGGCCGGCACGTCGAGGTGGACCTGCTGACCGGGCTGCTCTCGGCGCTCACCAACCAGGCCGCGGGCACGCTCGCGACCGGCACGCCTCCCGCGCGCACCGGCAACGCCCACCCGAGCATCGCGCCCTACGCACTGTTCCGCACCGCCGACCGTCCGATCGTGCTCGCGGTCGGCACCGACCGCCAGTTCCGCACGCTCGTGCGGCTGCTCGGTGCACCCGAGCTCGCCGACGACCCGCGCTTCGCTGCGAACCCCGACCGGGTCGCGCATCGCGACGCGCTGACGGCCGTGCTCGAGGAGCGGCTGGTCCGGGCATCCGCCGCGCACTGGACCGACGTGCTCGCCGACGCGGGCGTGCCCGCCGGGCCGGTGCACGACATCGCCGAGGCCTTCGCGCTGGCCGAGCGGCTCGGACTGCCGTCGGTCGTGGAGCTGGCCGGTGAGGACGGGCAGGCGCCGAGTCGCTCGGTCGCGAACCCGATCCGCCTCGACCGCGGGGGCGCCGCCTACCGCACCCCGCCGCCCCGGCTCGGCGAGCACGCGGATGCCGCCTGGCTCGACCCCCGCCCCGATCCGGAAGGACGCACCCCATGACCGATCCCGTCGACGCCGTCTTCGACCTCGACGCGCTGCTCACCGACGAGGAGCGCGGCTGGCGCGACCGTGCCCGCGAGTTCGCGCTTGCGCGGCTCGCCCCGGTCGTCGAAGCGGACTTCGATGCCGGGTTCTTCCGTGCCGAGCTCGTGCCCGAGCTGGGGGCGGCCGGCCTGCTCGGCATGCACCTCACCGGGTACGGCTGCGCGGGCGCGGGGCCCGTCTCGTACGGCCTCGCCTGCCACGAGCTCGAGTACGTCGACTCGGGCTGGCGCACGCTCGTGTCGGTGCAGGGCTCGCTCGCGATGACCGCGATCGCGAAGTTCGGCAGCGATGCGCAGCGCGAGGCCTGGCTGCCGCGCATGGCGACGGGCGAGGCGATCGGATGCTTCGCACTCACCGAGCCCGCGGGCGGCAGCGACCCGGCGGCGATGACGACGCGGGCGCGGTTCGACGGCGGCGAGTGGGTGCTCGACGGGGCGAAGCGCTGGATCGGGCTGGCCAGCGAGGCATCCGTCGCCGTGGTGTGGGCGCGCACCGACGCCGCCGGCGAGGAGGCGCTGGGGGAGGCGCCGGATGCCTCCGGCGACGGGCGCGTGCGCGGATTCGTCGTGCCCACCGACACCGCGGGGTTCACCGCGACGCCGATCGCGGGCAAGCGGTCGATGCGCACGAGCATCCAGTGCGACGTGACCCTCGACGGCGTGCGGCTGTCGGCCGACGCCGTGCTGCCGAGCGCGCGCGGGCTCTCGGCGCCGTTCACGTGCCTCGGCGAGGCGCGCTACGGCATCACGTGGGGAGCGATGGGCGCGGCGCGCGCGTGCCTCGACGCGGCGGTCGCCCGGTCGCGCTCGCGCGAGGTGTTCGGCCGGCCGATCGGGGCGATGCAGCTCACCCAGGCGAAGCTCGCCGACATGCTCGTCGAGTACGAGAAGGGGATGCTGCTCGCCCTGCACCTCGGCCGGGCGAAGGAGCGCGGTGCGCTGACGCCCGAGCAGGTCTCGGTCGGCAAGCTGAACGCGGTGCGCGAGGCGATCGGCATCGCGTCGCAGGCGCGGACGATCCTCGGCGGCGACGGCGTGACCGACGAGTTCCCGGTCATGCGCCACCTCGCCAACCTCGAGTCGGTGCGCACCTACGAGGGCACCGACGAGATCCACCAGCTCGTGCTGGGGCGTGCGCTGACGGGGCTCGCGGCGTTCTGAGCTCGCTCGCCCGAAGCGGACACGGGCGTCCCCCAAATGGGGGTACTCGGACTGCGGCATCCGTATATAGGTTTGCCTAAGTAACCTCTTACGCCTGCGACGGGTCTCGGCGTGCGCCCGGATCCGCGGTTCGACGGCGCTCTGCACACCACCACCATCACCACGAGCGAGGAGCATCTCGTGTCCACAGCGGACCCCACTTCCCCCGATCGGCGCGGAATGGATCGCCGGAGCGTCGTCAAGGCCGCCGCGTGGTCGGTGCCGGCCGTCGCCGTCGCCGCGTCGGTGCCGGCGTTCGCCGCGTCGACGCCCGACGACCCCTGCGTGCCGACGACCTTCCTCGACGGCCTCGAGCCCGGCACCTCGCCGAGCAGCATCTCCTTCTTCCCGTCGACCGTCATGGCGTCGCTGTCGTACACGTCCGACGGGCAGGGCGGCGACAACACCCCCGGCGGAACGGGCCAGGTCCTCACGGCCTCGGGTGCTCCGACGCCGTGGAACTTCCTCGAGCTGGAGATGGTCTCGCAGCTGAACGTCGGCGACTGGGTGGAGCTGACGATCACGTTGAGCCAGCCCGTCGTCGGACTGTCGTTCACGCTCCACGACATCGACTGGGTCGACGGCGCCTGGTACGACACGGTCATCGTCACGCCGGCGGGGTACACGTCGACGCCCGGCGCCAACGTCCAGGGCGCGGGCACCAGTGGCGACCCGTTCCGGCCGATCAACGAGGGCGACAACCCGATCTCGAGCGGCCTCGGTGACGTGACCGTCACCTACCCGCTCTCGGGCCCGATCTCGCAGGTCGTCATCCGCTACCGGGCGGGCATCACCGGCAACTCGGGCAACCAGCACATCGGGCTCGGCGACCTCAGCTTCGAGAACTGCCCGGTGGAGGAGACGCTCCAGGGCACGGCCCTGCGCAGCGCCCCGTCGTCGCAGCCGCGCCCGCGGCACGAGGCCAGCTCCGGCACGCCGAAGTTCGTGCCCTGCGACGGCACGGCCGACAGCTGACCCGAGGGTTCCCTTCACGGCCGAAGCGCCGGGCGGCCGCCCGGCGCTTCGTCGTTGGTGGCTCGGGCCTAGTTCAGCCCGGGGATCACGATCCAGCCCTGCTCGAGCACGAGCCAGGCGGCGATGAGCACGAGCGCGATGATGGTGAGCGTCATGCCGAGGCGGCCCCGGGTGACGAGGGCGACGACGAGCATGACGAGCAGCGCGATGCCGAGCACGAGCGAGCCGAACGGGATGCCCGTGACGAACAGCGACAGCAGGAACAGCGCCGCGACGACGATCTCGATGATGCCGACCACGGCGGAGCCGCGGGCGCGGACGCGCCAGATGCCGTCGATGAGGGCGAGCACGCCGCCGACGAGTGCGATGAGCAGGAGCCAGGACAGGGTGATCACGGTGGTTCCTTCCGGTCAGGGGTAGGCCGGGATGGCGGCCTGGGCCCGTGAGGCATCCGGCCGGGGGTGCTCCGGATGCGGGCCCGTCGACGAGCCCAGCCCGCGAACGGGCCGCCAGTCAGCGTAGGGGCGCCGCGGGCGCGCGTCGATTCCGGGCCGGGGGCTTGTGCGGCCGGCCCGGAATCCGCTATTTCGCGAGAGGAGCGCGCTCGGTGCCCGTTCCAGGGGCCCGAGCTCAGGCCACCAGTGCGTCGGCGCGATCGAGCGCCGAGTCGATCACGTCGAGGCCGCGACGCAGCTCGTCCTCGGTGATCACGAGCGGCGGGGCCACGTGCAGGCGGTTGAAGTGCACGAACGGCCAGACGCCGCCCTCCTTGCACGCGGCGACGACCTTCGCCATCGGCGCGGCATCCGCCCCGCTCGCATTGAACGGCACGAGGGGCTCGCGGGTCGCCGGATCGCGCACGAGCTCGATCGCCCAGAACAGGCCGAGCCCGCGCACCTCGCCGACCGACGGGTGGCGCTCGGCGATCTCCGCCAGGCGCGGGCCGACGACGCGCTCGCCGAGGTCGCGCACGCGCTCGAGGATTCCGTCGCGCTCGAACACCTCGAACGTCGCGACCCCGGGGGCGCAGGCGAGCGGATGCCCCGAGTAGGTGAGCCCGCCCGGGAACGGCACCGTGTCGAAGTGCGACGCGATGCGCTGCGAGATCACGACGCCGCCGAGCGGTGCGTAGCCCGAGTTCACGCCCTTCGCGAAGGTGATGAGGTCGGGGGTCACGCCGAAGTGGTTCACCGCGAACCACTCGCCGACGCGGCCGAAGCCGACCATGACCTCGTCGGCGATGTAGACGATGCCGTACCGGTCGGCGAGGGCGCGCACGCCCTGCAGGTAGCCGGGCGGGGGACGAGCACGCCGTTGGTGCCGACGATCGTCTCGAGGATGATCGCGGCGATCGTCTGCGGGCCCTCGAGCGTGATCACCTGCTCGAGGTGCGCGAGCGCGCGCTCGGTCTCCTGCTCCGGCGTCTCGGCGTGGAACGACGAGCGGTACGGGTACGGGCCCATGAAGTGCGCGACCGAGCCGTCGCTCGGCTCGTTCGGCCAACGGCGCGGGTCGCCCGTGAGCGAGATCGCGGTCGAGGTGCCGCCGTGGTAGCTGCGGTACATCGACAGCACCTTGCGACGCCCGGTGACCTGGCGGGCCATGCGCACGGCGTACTCGTTCGCGTCGGCGCCGCCGTTGGTGAAGAACACCTTGTCGAGGTCGCTCGGCGCGACCTCGGCGATGCGCCGGGCGAGCTCGCCGCGCACGTCGTTCGCCATCGACGGCTGGATCGTCGCGAGCCGCCCCGCCTGCTGCTGGATCGCCGCGACCAGGTCGGGGTGCTGGTGGCCCAGGTTCAGGTTCACGAGCTGGCTCGAGAAGTCGAGGTAGGCGTTGCCCGCGTAGTCGCGGAACGTCGCTCCCTCGCCAGACGCGATCGGCAGCGGGTCGATCAGCGCCTGCGCGCTCCACGAGTGGAACACGTGCCCGCGATCGTCGGCGCGCACGCGCGCGTCGGCCTCGCGATCGGGCAGCGGATGCACCGTGCCGTCGCGCCGGGTGTACGTCGCGCTAGTGACATCCGTCGCCTCAGGTGCATCCGTCGCCGTCATCGTGTCGGTCATCTCAGGGCTCTCGTTCGCTCGGTCGGGGGAACTCAGTGGTTGCTGGGGAAGCCCAGGTCGACCTGGGAGGGTGTGGTCGGGCCAGCGCGTGGTGACGACCTTGGAGCGCGTGTAGAAGCGCACCGACTCGGGGCCGTAGATGTGCGCGTCGCCGAACAGCGAGTCCTTCCAGCCGCCGAACGAGTAGGCGCCGATCGGCACCGGGATCGGCACGTTCACGCCGACCATGCCGACCTCGATGTCGAACTCGAACTGGCGCGAGGTGCCGCCGTCGCGCGTGAAGATCGCGACGCCGTTGCCGTAGCGGTTGGCGTTCACGAGCGCGACGGCCTCGTCGTAGGTGTCGACGCGCACGACCGAGAGCACCGGGCCGAAGATCTCGTCGTCGTACGCCTGCATGCCGGGCTGCACGTGGTCGAGCAGGCTCACCCCGATGAAGAACCCGTCGCCGTCGAAGGCCTTCGTGGTGCCGTCGACGACGACGGTCGCGCCCTCGGCGGTTGCGCCGGTGACGTAGGAGGCGACCCGGTCGCGGTGCTCGCGCGTGATGAGGGGGCCCATCTCGCTCGCGGCATCCGTGCCGTCGCCGATCGTGAGGTCGTCGATGCGTCGCGCGATGCCCGCGACCAGGTCGTCGGCGACGTCGCCGACCGCGACCAGCACCGAGACGGCCATGCAGCGCTCGCCGGCCGAGCCGTACGCCGCCGAGACGGCCGCGTCGGCCGCCGCGTCGATGTCGGCGTCGGGCATGACGACCATGTGGTTCTTCGCGCCGCCGAGGGCCTGCACGCGCTTGCCGTTGGCGGATGCCCGCTGGTAGATCGTCTTCGCGATCGGCGTCGAGCCGACGAAGCTGACGGCGTCGACGTCGGGGGAGTCGAGGATCGCGTCGACCGCGACCTTGTCGCCGTGCACGACGTTCAGCACGCCCGCGGGCAGGCCCGCCTCCTCGAACAGCTTCGCGAGGAGCACCGACGCGCTCGGGTCCTTCTCGCTGGGCTTCAGCACGACGGTGTTGCCGCAGGCGATGGCGGATGCCACCATCCAGAGCGGCACCATGACGGGGAAGTTGAACGGGGTGATCGCACCGACCACGCCCACGGGCTGCTTCACCGAGTGCACGTCGACGCCGCCCGCGACCTGCTCGCTGCGCTCGCCCTTCAGCAGGTGCACGAGGCCGGCCGCGAACTCCACGTTCTCGATGCCGCGGCTGATCTCGCCCGCGGCATCCGACAGCACCTTGCCGTGCTCGCTCGTGACGACCGCGGCGATCTCGGGCGTGCGCTCCTTGAGCAGCTGGCGGAGGCGGAAGAACACGTCGGCGCGCTTGATGAGGCTCGTCGCGCGCCAGGCCGGCAGTGCGGCCCGGGCGGCGGCGATCGCCTGCGCGACCTCGGCCTCGCTCGCCAGCGCGACCTCGTGCTGCACCGCGCCGGTGGCGGGGTTGTAGACGGGGGATCGGCGCTCGGCCGCCCCGGTCTCGGCGCCGTCGATGTGGTGTCGGATGAGGCTCACGGATGCTCCTGTGCGGGGTCTCACGACGCGCGCCCGGACATTCTGCCCGGGCGCCGTCTATGCTGGTGCACCAATACTTACATCGCCGGAGCGTGGTTCACGATGCCAGACCGTCGGGAAGATCCGAACTCCCGCACAGAACGTCCGGGGCTCGCGCCGGTCGGCCACGGGGTGCTGCCGACCGTCGGCGAGCTGCTCGCGCTGCCCGCGCTCGTGGAGGGCATGCCCGAGGTGCTGGTGGGCGAGCAGGCGCTCGAAGCGCCCGTGCGCTGGGTGCACGTCTCCGACTCGGCGGGGGTCGCGCGACTGCTCGAGGGCGGCGAACTGCTGCTGTCGACCGGGTCGGGCTGGCCCGAGGAGCCGGTCGAGCTGTCGGCGTTCATCGCCGGGCTCGTCGATGCGGGGCTGTCGGGCCTCGTGCTCGAGCTCGGCGCGCACTACCACTACGCGCCCGCGGTCGTCGTGCAGGCGGCCGCCACGCACGGACTGGCGCTCGTCGCGCTGCACCGCGAGGTGAAGTTCGTCACGGTCACCCAGGCGGTGCACAGCCGCATCATCTCGGAGCAGACGAGCGCGCTGCGGGCGCTCGACGAACTGCACGCGCTGTTCACGTCGCTGAGCCTCCGCGGCTCGCCCGCCGACTACATCGTGCGCCAGCTCGGGCACGCGCTGCGCTCGACGGTCGTGCTCGAGAACCTCGCGCACGAGGTGGTCGCGCTCGAGCTCGGCGGCGAGAGCGAGGAGGACGTGCTGACCCGGTGGGAGCCGCGCTCGCGACTCGCGCACCGGGCGACCGAGCAGCGATCGGCCCTCGGGCAGGCGGCGCGCTCGCCGGAGGACTGGCTGATCGTGCCGGTCGAGGCGCGGGGCATCCGCTGGGGGTCGCTCGTCGCGCTGCCCGGCCCACCGCACCCGGCCGGCCGGGCGAACGTGCTCGAGCAGGGGGCGATCGCGCTCGCGTTCGGTCGCCTCGGCGACGCGGCGCGCGACACCGATGAGTGGACCAGGCTCGGGCAGCAGCGGCTGGTCGACGAACTGCTCGAGGGGCGCTTCGGGGCGCGCGGGGCCGCGGCGGCGCGGGTCGACGCGGCCGGGCTCCCGGTCGACGGTCGCACCCTGGTCGGGCTCGCCGTGACCGGTGCCGGCGCGGCGGGCCCCGCCGTGGTCGCCGCCGCGCGCGAGCAGGGCGCCGCGGCGCTCGCCGCGGCCCGAGGCGACACCACCGTCGCGATGCTCTCGCTCCCGGGAGCGACTCGCTTCGACGACCAGGTGGCGACCCGGTTCGCGCACGACCTCGCCCGGCTCTCGGGCGCCGAGCCCGAGCGGGTGGTCGTGCACGTGGGCGGGCCGGCGCACGACCTGCCGAGCCTGCTGACGGCCGTGCAGGAGGCGATCGAGCTGTCGAGGTCGCGTCCGAGCCGCCAGCGGGGCCCGCTCGTGAAGCGCGTCGACGACCGACCGCTCGCACGCCTCGTCACGGCGCTGCGCGACGACCACCGCCTGCAGGAGCACTCCGAGCGCATGCTCGCCCCGCTCATCGAGTACGACCTCGCCCGCGGCGGCGACCTGCTGCAGGTGCTCGGGGCGGCGCTGGCGCATCCGGGCAATCGCACGGCAGCGGCATCCGCCTCGCACCTCTCGCGGTCGGTGTTCTACCAGCGCATCGCGCTCATCTCCGACCTGCTCGGCGCCGACCTCGACGACGGCGAGACGCTCACGGCGCTGCACCTCGCGCTGCTCGCGCGGCAGGCGGGCACGGGGCGATGAGTCGACGAGCCGATCGATTTACTTGCTATTGACAAGTTCAGTTGCGAAGAGCAAGCTGTGGGTGTCGGCGATCGCCGGCGACACCACCACAGGTGCGAACACAGGGGGAACCATGACGCACATCTTCGTGAACCTCGCGACCGCCGACCTCGACGGCGCGAAGGACTTCTACACCGCACTCGGCTTCGAGCTGAACCCGCTCTTCACCGACGAGAACGCCGCGTGCGTGGTCGTCGACGAGAACGTCTACTTCATGGTGCTGACGCGGGAGTTCTTCCAGGGCTTCACCGACAAGCACCTCACCGAGCCGAAGACGCACGCGCAGGTGCTCACGGCGCTCAGCCGCGAGTCGCGCGAGGAGGTCGACGCGATCGTCGAGCGCGGGCTCGCCGCGGGCGGCACCGAGCCGCGCCCCGCGGTCGACCTCGGCTTCATGTACTCGCGCGACCTCGAGGACCGCGACGGCAACATCCTCGAGTTCCTCTACATGATCCCCGAGGCCGTCGAGGTCGGGCCGCTCGCGTGGGCGGCCGAGCACGGCGTCGAGGCGCCGGCCTGACGGGCGGGGGTCGCCGATGGCGGTGCGGCAGGCCCGCGGGTTCGGGCAGTACGGCGGGGCGGCCCGCGCGCTCGAGCGCGTCGGCGAGCGCTGGGCGCTGCTCGTCGTGCGCGACCTGCTCGCCGGGCCGCGCCGGTACACCGACCTGAAGGCCGGGCTGCCGCGCATCCCGACGAACATCCTGAGCGACCGGCTGAAGGAGCTGCAGGAGGCCGGCGTCGTGCGCCGCGTGCCGATCGCGCGGTGCGGGCTCGTCTACGAGCTGACCGATGCCGGCCGCGACCTCGCCCCGGTCGTCGCCGCGCTCGAGCGCTGGGGCTGGTCGCAGCTCGGCGACGCGGGCGATGACGAGGCGGTGACGCGCGACGGCCTGGCGTCGGCCCTGCGGGCGGCATTCCGGGCGGATGCCTCGGAGCCGACGCCCGTCCGCACCGTGCTCCGCGTCGGCGAGGTCGAGGTGGCCGTCACCACCTCGGGCGACGACCTCGACGTCGTGCCGATCGGCGACGACGCGCTGCCGCAGCCCCTGCGACCGGACGCGCCGGAGATCGAGACCACGCTGGAGCTCGACCTCGACCCGTCAGGTCTGCGCGCACTGCTCGCGGGCGAGGCGGATGCCCCGGGCATCCGTGTCCGCTCGGGTGACCACGGCGCGCTGGCGGCGTTCGTCGACCGCTTCCGCATGCCGCCGGCGACGTCGCCGGAGCGCGTGTCCCGCTAGACCGGCCCGAGCGCCCGATGCGGGGCATCCGGCAGCTCGATCTCGATGGCGTCGCCCGCGCGCACCACGCCGCCCGCGGCGACGACGCCCATCACGCCCGAGAGCCGGCGCACGGTGCCGTCGTCGTCGACCTCGACGAGACGCTTCATGAGGCCCTGCTGCACGCCGTTGATCTGGTTGCACGGGGTGCGCAGGCCGGTCAGCTCGACCACGGCGTCGGAGCCGAGGCGGATGCGGGTGCCCTCGGGCAGCCCGAGCAGGTCGACGCCGCGCGTGGTCACGTTCTCGCCGAGCGTGCCCGGGTCGACCGCGAACCCGTCGGCCGCGACCTCGTCGAACAGCTCGGCGTGCATGAGATGCACCTGGCGGAGGTTCGGCCGGGTCGCGTCCTTGCGCACGTCGTGCAGGTGCCGCACGGTCGCGCCCGCGTGCGCGTCGCCCTCGACGCCGTGGTTCTCGACGAGGGTGATCTCGTCGCGCAGGGGCTTGGAGAAGTGGTGCCCGGAGTCACGGGCGACGGCGACGACGGTTGCGGTCGGTGCGGCTGCGCTCATGACGTCAGTCTGCCCGAAACGCCCGGCGCACCTCGTCGTGCGGCAGCGCCGGGCTGACGTGCCCGTCGCGGCCGACCAGGTCGCGCGCGGCGACGAGCACGTTCGCGACGGCCTCCTCGGTCGCCTGCACGACGGCCTCGTAGAGCGGGTCGATGTGCCCCAAGGGCACGAAGCGCGCGGACTCGTAGTCGTCGGGTCCGGGGTCGGCGGTCGGCATCGACGAGGTGAACGCGCCCGCGTTGGCGGTCGAGCAGGCGAGGAAGATGTCGCCCGAGAAGTGGCTGCCGCTCGTGCCGGTGCGGGCGAGGCCCAGCGGCACCCGGCGCGCGAGCGCCGTGCACTGACCGGGCAGCAGCGGGGCATCCGTCACCACCACCCCGATCACGCTGCCCGCCCCGGCGCGCGCCCGGGCGCGCTCGCCGTCGCGCACGAACCACTCCACGTCCTCGTACGGATTCGGCGCCGCCGACTCGCGCCCGAGCGGCCGGCCGACGAGCCGCAGCTCCTGGCGCGTGCCGAAGTTCGCCTGCAGGAACACGCCGACCGTGTACCGGTCGCCGCCGTGGTCGATCACGCGCGACGCCGTGCCCGAGCCGCCCTTGAAGCCGTAGCAGTTCATGCCAGTGCCCCCGCCGACGTTGCCCTCGGCGATCGGGCCCGACACGGCCGCCTCGATCGCGGCGACGGCGTGCTCGGGCCGCACGTGCCCGGCGTTGATCTGATTCAGGTAGCCGTCCCAGGTCTCGCCGACGACGGGCAGCATCCACTCGGCGCTGAGCTCGGGGTGCGCGCGGTGCACCCACGTGTCGACCCCGGTGTGCGCCGCGCCGACCGCGTGGCTGTTGGTCAGCGCAATCGGCAGCGCGAGCGTGCCCGACTCCTCGATCCAGCTCCGGCCGGTGAGCTCGCCGTTGCCGTTCATCGAGTACACGCCCGCGGCGCAGGGCACCCCTGCGTCGTCGCGCCCGCGCGGCAGGATCGCGGTCACCCCGGTGCGGGCGACGGATGCCTCGTGCGGCTCGCCCGTGATCAGCGTCTCGTAGCCCACCAGGACGCCCGGCACGTCGGTGATGGCGTTCCACTCGCCCGGGGTGCCGTCGAACGGCACGCCGAGGTCGCGGGCGCGCGGCGACGCGCTCACGCCGGGCATCTGCTCACGCCAGGTACACCTTGCGCAGCGGTTCGCGCACGGTCCACACCGTCTCCATGCCGTCGACGAGGCGCACGATCGAGCCGGCCTGCAGCTCGATCGAGTCGAGTCCCGTGTCGTGCCCGGGCCCGCCCGTGAACTCGACGGTCGCGTCGCCCGCGAGCACGACGAACACCTCGTCTGCCTCGACGTCGCTCATGGCGCCGACCGACATCTCCCAGACGCCGATCGTGACCGGTCCGCCCTCGTCGAGCACGAGGTGCCCGGTGGTCGGCTCGCCCGCCACGACCTGCTCGGCCGGCACCGGCTCGTGCTCGAGGGCGACGGATGCGGCGAAGACGACCAGTCCCGGGTCCAGGCGCGCGGTCACGAGTCGAACCCCAGTCCGAGGGCGTCGAGGGTCTTCAGCAGCACGTTGCGCTTCCCGTCGTTGTGGTCGGCGCGGTCGAGCGACCAGCGCGTGGCGTTGATGCCGATGGCGGCGGCGGGCTCGGGCGGGAACGGCAGCGGCCGCTCGCGCACCATCTGCAGTTCGGTGCGCTCGGTCTGCACGCCGGCGAGCCGGTCGAGCATGACCTCGGCGCCGAACCGGGTCGACGCGACGCCGAGGCCGGTGAAGCCCGCCGCGTAGGCGACGCGCCCCTCGCGGGCGGTGCCGTAGAACGCGCAGAACTGGGTCGACGTGTCGATCGCGCCGGCCCAGCGGTGGGAGAAGCGCAGCCCCTCGAGCTGCGGGAACGTCGTGAAGAAGTGGCTCGCGAGCCGCTCGAACGTCTCGGGCCGGCGCTCGTAGCTCGACCGCACGCGGCGGCCGTAGTGGTAGATCGCGTCGTACCCGCCGAACAGGATGCGGTTGTCGCGGCTCAGCCGGTAGTAGTGGAACTGGTTGGCCATGTCGCCGATGCCCTGCCGGTCGCCCCACCCGATCGACGCGAGCTGCTCGTCGGTCAGCGGCTCGGTCATGAGCGCGTAGTCGTACACGGGCACGGTCATGAGCCGATTGCGCTTCAGCAGGCTCGGGAAGACGTTGGTCGCGAGCGCGACCTGCCCGGCGCGCACCCGTCCGCGCTCGGTGGTGAGGGTGACGGATGCCGCGTCGGAATCGAGCTTCTGCACCGGCGACTCCTCGAACACCTCGACGCCCAGGTCGCGGGCGACGCGTGCGAGCTCGAGGGCGAGCTTCGCGGGGTGCAGGATCGCCGACGTGCGGCGGTGCCAGACGCCCGCGAGGTAGGTGGGGGAGTCGACCGCGGCGCGGATGGCGTCGCCGTCGAGGTAGCTGAGGTCGTCGATGCCGTGCTCGGCGGCATCCGCCATCGACTCGTGCAGCCACTCGACCTGGTGCGGCTCGACCGCCACGTCGAGCGAGCCGTTGCGCTCGAAGTCGAAGTCCATGCCGAGCTCTGCGACGGATGCCTCGATGGCGTCGAGGTTCGCCAGGCCCAGCCGGTCGAGCTCGGCGAGCTCGTCGGGCCAGCGCGACAGGCCGTTCTCGCGGCCGTGCGTGAGGCTCGCCTCGCAGAAGCCGCCGTTGCGGCCCGACGCGGCCCAGCCGATGCGCTTGGCCTCGACGAGCACGACCTTCCGGTCGGGGTCGCGGCGCTTCGCCTCGACCGCGGTCCACAGCCCGGTGTAGCCGCCGCCGACGACGGCGAGGTCGGCCTCGATGGTGCCGACGAGTTGCGGGTGCGTCGGCCGCTCGACGTCGTCGAGCCAGAACACGCGCTGCTCCGACTGCTCCAGGCTGTGCGCCACGACGGATGCCTCGGCCGGTCGGCGTTCGAATACGGTCGTTCCCACGGGTTCGCCTCCAGCGGATGTCTCGGGGTGACTCCATCCTCCCCCGACGCGCGCGGATCGCGCGCGTCGCGAGTGTCGCGACCTGCGCGGAGGGTCGCACGAACCGTCCGGCTGGACGGTGCACGCGACCTCGGGCTCAGCGTCCCGCAGCGCGCAGCATCCGCTCGATCGCGATGACCGCGAGGACGCTCCGCCGCATCGCGGTGGTGGCGCCGAAGTTCACCACGAGGTGGGCGTCCTGCACGGGGTCGTGGAAGACGTGCGTGGCGAGGATGCCGGTGTGGCCGACGGGTCGCGGGTACCGGCGCAGGAACGGGGAGAACTCGCCGAAGCGCAGCTGCATCATGCCGGTGCCGTAGTGGATGCCCGGGCGGAAGCGGTGCTGCATGGTGGTCATCGTCGCGAGCGTCGCCGGGGTGACGAGGCGCCCGCCGTGCAGCGCTTCGCTGAATGCGACCAGGTCGTCGGGGGTGCTCGCGACCCCACCGCCGGCCCAGTCGATGGTCAGGCTGCGGAAGCCGGCGATGTCGGTGCGGCCGAGCCGCACGGGCAGGATGCCGGGGTCGACGTCGACCGGCCCCGGCCCGTCGTTCGCGGCGCGCGAGCGGTAGGGCAGGAACGTGTCGTCCATGCCGAGCGGGGTGAAGACGCGCTCGTGCAGCAGGTCGTGGAAGGCGGTGCCGGTGCGCTCCTCGAGGATGCGGCCGAGCAGCACGTACCCGGTGTCGGAGTAGTGGAACGTCGCGCCAGGGCGCGCGACGGGGTGCTGGCGCTCGCGCGTGACGGCGAGCAGGTCGGCCGGGGCCCAGGAGCGGTCGGGCTCGTCCACCAGCAGGCGGTTCAGGCGCGGGCCGTCGGCGACGCGGTCCTCGAAGTAGTCGGCGACGCCCGAGGTGTGGGCGAGCAGCTGTCGGGGCGCGGCCTCGGCGGCGTGGTCTGTGCCGTCGCTGGTGAAGAGTCCGGCGAGCTCGTCGGCCGGGAGCAGGGTCGTGAGCGGTGCGTCGAGATCGAGGTCGCCGCGCTCGGCGAGCTGCATCGCGACGGTCGCGGTGAAGAGCTTGCCGACGCTCGCGACGTGGAAGCGGCCGGCGGGGTCGCCGACGCGCGCGTCGATGCCGAGACGCTCGGCGCGCACGGCGACCTGGGGCACGCCAGGGCCGGAGTCGTCGCGGGCGTACTTGGCGACGGCGGCGCTCAGTCGCTCGGTGAAGTCCGTGTTCGTGGTCGTCTGCAGGGGCATCCGTCTCACCTCTCGGTATATCACTAGTAGGTATATCCCGTAGAGTAGGCCCATGCAGGGTGGACGTCAATGGGCAACGTGATCCTCGGGCTGCTGCTGCTCGCGCCGCAGACGCTGTACTCGCTGAACCAGCAGTTCCGGCACGGCATCTCGCTCTTCTACCGGGCGAGCTACGGCAGCCTGCAGTCGGCGCTGCGCACGCTCGCGGCGAAGGAGTACGTGACCTACGCCGAGACCGTCGAGGGCGGGCGCAACAAGAAGGTGTACTCGATCACGGATGCCGGTGCCGCGGCCTTCCACGAATGGATGCGCGCGCCCGTCGAGGGCAGCGACATCGAGGTCGCCGCGCTGTCGAAGCTGTACTTCCTCGGCCTGGTCGACGAACCGGGGGAGCGACGTGCCGTGCTCGACGACGTCATCGCCGCGATCGAGCGCGACCGGGCGCAGCTCTCCTCGTTGGATGCCGCCTTGGACGAGATGGACGTGCCGGAGCAGTATCGACGCGTGTTCCACTACCAGCGCAAGGCGCTCGAGTACGGGCTGATGTCGACGGATGCGGCGGAGAGCTGGTTCCGGGCGCTCGCCGAGGAGACGGGGGAGGCCTGATGGAAGTGACGCCCGACGGACGCTTCGCGCTCGAGTTCGACGCGCGCTTCGACGGAGCGGAGCTCGACCGGTCGCAGTGGCTGCCGTTCTACCTGCCGCAGTGGTCGAGTCGTGCGCGCACGGCCGCGCGCTACGAGCTGCGCGACGGGCGGCTCCACCTGCGCGTCGACGCCGACCAGCCGGCGTGGTCGCCTGAGTTCGACGGCGAGGTGCGGGTGTCCAACCTGCAGACCGGGGTGCGCTCGGGGTCGGTCGGGAGCTCGTCGGGGCAGCATCCGTTCCGCGCCGGGCTCGTGGTGCGCGAGGCGCAGCCGGCCGAGTTCACGTACGCGCCGCGGTACGGTCGCATCGAGATCCGGGCCGCCTCCCGCGTGGGGCCGGGCGCGCTCGCCGCACTCTGGCTGATCGGCACCGAGGAACGGCCCGAGCAGTCGGCTGAGCTCTGCGTCTTCGAGATCTTCGGGTCGGATGTCGCGGACGACGGCTCGGCGGTCGTCGGCTGCGGGGTGCATCCGTTCGCCGACCCGACGATCACCGACGACTTCACGCAGGTGCCGTTCGACGCCGACGTGCGCGAACCGCACGACTACGCGGTCGAGTGGACGCCCGACGGCGTCGTCTTCGCGTTCGACGGCCGGGTCGTGAAACGCGTGGCGCAGTCGCCCGACTACCCGATGCAACTCATGCTCAACGTCTACCGGTTCGGGGCGGATGCCCCGGAGGTCGCGCCCGAACTGGTCGTCGACCACGTGCGCGGGTGGCGGTGGCTCGGCGCCTGACTTCGGGCGCCCGAGCGGTCAGGCGCGGGGCGCGTGCGCCTCGAGGAACTCGTAGACCTCGGTCTGGTCGACACCGGGGAACGTGCCGGTCGGCAGCGCCGCGAGCAGGCTCGTGGGGGTGCGGGCGGCCGGCCACGAGGCATCCGCCCACTGCTCTGCCAGCGCGTCGGGCGCGCGGCGGCAGCAGGTCTCGTCGGGGCAGCGGCTCACCGAGCGGTGCGGCGTCTCGCGGCCGCGGAACCACTTGACGTGGCCGAACGGCACGCCGACCGAGACCGAGTACTCGCCCTCCTTGGCCTTCTCGATGCGCGAGGTGCACCAGAACGTGCCCGAGGGGGTGTCGGTGTACTGGTACCAGGGGCTGAATCGGTCGGTCGCGTCGAAGACCGTGCGGGCGGTCCAGTTGCGGCAGACCGTGGTGCCCTCGACCGCGCCGAGGGCGTCGGACGGGAAGCGCACGGAGTCGTTCTCGTAGGCCTTGATGATGGTGCCCGACTCGTGCACCTTCATGAAGTGCACCGGGATGTCGAGGCGCGCCGTGGCGAGGTTCGTGAACCGGTGTGCGGCGGTCTCGTACGAGACGGCGAAGTGGTCGCGGAGCTCCTCCATCGAGATGCGGCGCAGGTTCTTCGCCTCGGTGAGGAAGCGCACGGCGGCCTGCTCGGGCAGCAGGATGGCCGCGGTGAGGTAGTTCGTCTCGACGCGCTGGCGCAGAAACTCGCCGTAGTTTCTCGGCTCGGCGTGGGCGAGCACGTGGCTCGCGAGCGCCTGGAGGATGGGGGAGCGCGAGTCGCGCGACGGCGACTGCGAGGTCGGCAGGTAGATGCGGCCGTTGCGCTTGTCGGTGACCGAGCGGGTGGAGTGCGGGAGGTCGCCGACGTAGTGCAGCGAGTAGCCGAGGTGACTGGCGATGTCGGCGACGAGCTGGTGGGAGACCGGCCCGCCGGCGTGGCCGACGGCCTGCAGCAGCTCGGCAGCGCGCTCCTCGAGCTCGGGGTAGAAGTTGTCGCGGGCGCGCATCTCCTGGCGGAGCTCGGCGTTCGTGCGGCGGGCCTCCTCGGGGGTGGCCGCGCGCTCGCGGTGCAGGCGGTCGATCTCGTTGTGGAGCGCGAGGATCGTCTGCAGCGTCTGGTCGTTCATCCCCTTGGCCACGCGGAACGGCGGCAGGCCGAGCGCCTCGAACACCGGGCCGCGCTGCGCGCGCTCCACGGCGATCTCGAGCGCGTCGCGCGGGCTCGGCGGCTCGGCGCGGAGCAGTTCGTCGACGGTGGTGCCGAGCGCGAGGGCGATCGTGCGGAGCATCGAGAGCTTCGGCTCGCGGCGGCCGTTCTCGATCATCGAGACCTGGCTGGGCGCGCGGTCGACGGCCTGGGCGAGCTGCTCGAGGGTCATGCCGCGGGCGGTGCGGGCCTCGCGGATGCGACGGCCGAGCGTCAGCGCGTCGATCTCGTCGTCGTGCTCGGCGTCGTCGCGGTGGGTCTCGGGGCGCGCCTGGGGCCCTGCGATGCGGGTCGGTGCGAGTGCGCGATCTGCGATGACCATGGATCGATGTTCACACGCGTTCGCAGTGGGTGCAAACAGAAGAAGTGCGAAATTTCTGTGAGCGGTGTGGTGGGGCGGGCGACGGTTGTTGCTCAATCGGCGTGCTCGGCGACGAGTTCGGCGAGCACGTGGCGCGCGCCGGCCGCGATCGGGGGATGGCGTTCGGCGACGTGGGCGAGCTGCGCGAGTGCCTGCAGCAGGGCCCAGCCGCGTGCTCGCGCCCACTCGTGGTCGTCGGCTCCGACGGCGGCGCGATAGGTCTCGCGGGCGTCGGGCTCGAGGAGGTTCCATGCGACCCGGTGCTCGCTCGCCGGGTCGCCGAGGCCCATGGTTCCGAAGTCGAGCACGCCGGCGAGACGACCGTCGGCGACGAGGAGGTTGCCGGGTGAGAGATCGCCGTGGATCCAGGTGCGGTTCGCCGGTGGGCGTGCGCTGCGTGCGGTGCTCCAGATCGCGTCCAGGTCGTGCGCGCCGAGGGCCGCGAGCTGCGTGTTGACGGCCGCGAGCCGCGCGCTGACGAACTCGTCCTCCTCGGCGAGCGGGCGCGGCCACGCGGTGGTCGGCGCTCCGTCTGGGTCGAGGTCGCGCATCGCGCGAGCGAAGGCGGCGAGGTCGCGGGCGAGGTCGTGCTGCCGGGTGCGCGTCGCCGGCGAGGCATCCGCTTCGCCCTCGACCACCGGGTGCTCGCCGACGAGCCATCGGCAGACGGTCCAGTGCCAGGGGTACCCGTCGGCAGGTCGGCCGAGGGCGAGCGGCAGTGGCACGGCGACGGGCAGCTGCGGTGCGATGCGGGGCAGCCAGCGGTACTCGCCTTCGAGGGTGCGGCCGCCCACGGCAGGCGTGGCAGGCGCACGGCGAGGTCGTCGCCGAGACGGTACATCGCGTTGTCGGTGCCCTGCGACGGTGCGGTGACGATCGGCAGGTGCGCCCACTCGGGGAACTGCGCGGCGACGAGGCGGCGCACCAGGGAGGCATCCGTCGGCACCTCGTCGGCGTGGGTGGTACGCATCGGCACACGGTAGCGCAGCGGGGTGTGCGGGGGATCGGCACGTGCCGAAACAGGTGGTGGCGGGGCGCCGGTTCGGGCGCCGGAGCGAGGCGCGCCGGGGCGGCCCGAATGTCGGTGGGTGCTGGTCGAATGAAGACGTGGAAGAGGCGGGCGAGGGCATGCGGGCGACACCGGTTGCGGTGCTGCCCGAGCATGCGTCCGACCCGGCGGCCGGCATGCCGGTCGCGCTTCCCGCACCCGACGAGCTCGACGCCGAGTGGGCGCTGTTCGACCGCGATGTCGAGGCGTGGTGGGAGCTCGAGCGGGCCGACGCCGAGGCCTGCGAGGCCGAGCACGGCGTGCGGCCCGAGCACCTGCTCGACCTCGAGGTCGGCGAGGTCGCATCGCTCACTCGACAGCTCGAGCGTGTCGCCGCGCGGCGCGCGCGGGTGCTCGAGCGGGCCCGACTTCGTGCGCTCGAAGTCGAGGAGGCGCGGGCGACGGAACGCGAGGCGATGGGGCTGCGCGTCGATGCGCCCTCGCGCCGGCGGGAGCTCGCGCACCGGTCGGTGACGGCCGAGGTCGCGTGCGCCACCCGCTCCGCGGAGGGCACGGTGAGCCGATGGCTGGCGGATGCCTCGCGGCTGGCCGACGACGCCGAGGCGACGCTCGACGCGGCGGAGTCCGGGCGCATCACCTTCGCGCACGCGCGCACCATCGCCGACGAGGCGGCGTCGCTGCCCGCCGCCGCTCGCGGCGCGTACGAGGCGGCCGTGCTGCCGCTGGCCGAGCACACGACGCCCGCGCAGTTCCGTCGTCGGGCGCGGCGGATGCGAGAGCAGATGCATCCCGACTCGATCGAGACCCGCGCTGAGGCCGCGGCCGCCGAGCGTCACGTGCGCATCACGCCCGAGCGCGACGGAATGGCCTGGCTCGGCGCCTACCTTCCGGCGCAGTCTGCAGCGTCGATCGATGCGCAGCTCGAGGACCTCGCGGGCGAGTTGGCCTCCGCCGAGGGCGAGCAGCGCACGATGGCGCAGTTGCGGGCCGACGTGTTCGCCGACCTGCTGACCGGCGGAACACTCCCCGATGCGTCCGTGGGGGCACTCCCCGATGCATCTGCGTCGGAGACCTCACGCCGTCGGGGCATCCGACCGACCGTGACCGTGACGGTGCCCGCTCTGACGCTGCTCGGGCGCGGCGACGAGTCGGCGGAGCTGGAGGGGTGCGGTCCGATCCCGGTCGACGCGGCGCGCGAGCTCGCCGGCGAGGCTCCGTCGTGGAAGCGGCTGCTCACGCACCCCGAATCGGGGGCCGTGCTCTCGGTCGGTCGCGAACGCTACGCCGTGCCACCCGACCTGCGTGCGTGGTTGCGGGTGCGCGACGGCACCTGCCGATTCCCGGGCTGCACGAGAACCGCCGCCGGGTGCGAGGTCGACCACACCGTCGACTGGGCCGCGGGTGGTGAGACCCGGCACGACAACCTCGCTCACCTGTGCGCCCGACACCACCACCTGAAACACGAGGGCGGCTGGCGCGTCGAACCGGCGCCGGGCGGGGTGCTGCGCTGGCGAAGTCCGACCGGCCGCGAGTACTCCACCGAGCCCGAGCGCGCCCTGCCTGCTCGCCCGCCCGAACCGGAAGTCCTCGACCCGCCGTTCTGACGTCGGGCCTGCCCGGAGCCGGCGCCGGCGCGGGCGCGCCGTCCACACCGCACGGAAACTCCCCAGGCGCCGTGGTTGACTGTCACTTCCGCGCGCCGGATTCGGCACGCATCCCCGACCGGAAGACCCTCATGCGCCGTACCGCCCTGCTCGCACCGCTCGCACTGGCCACGCTCCTGCTCGCCGGGTGCACCGGCGCGGCCGACACGCAGACGACCGAGGAGGCCTGCGGCGTGCTCAACCAGGCGGCCGACGAGCTCGCCACCGGCATGGGCATCGAGGACGCGTTCGCGGAGGCATCCGCAGACCCCATCGAGGGTGCCGAGCGACTCGGCGCGATCGCCGAGGCGCTCGCGACGACGGCGCAGGACGAGATCGGCAACGCCGACGTGCGCGACGCCGCCCTCGAGTTCTCCACCCAGGTCGGTGCCGTCGCCGATGTCATGGCCGAGGCCGCGAGCGACCCCGAGAGCGTCGACCTCGACGCCTTCACCACCACGCTCGAGGACTTCCAGGCGGCATCCGTCGCCTACGAGGAGATCTGCCCGGCCTAGGCGGAACTCACGAACCCGAGGCGTACACCCGCTCGCCTTCGACGAAGGTCTGCTCCACCGTGGTGAGGCCGATCTCCTCGTCGGGCCCGGCGAACGGGTCGCGGTCGAGCACCGCCAGGTCGGCGTACTTGCCGACCACGATCGTGCCGGTCACCTCGTCGAGGTGGTTCACGTAGGCCGAGCCCGCGGTGTACGCGGTCAGCGCGGTGCCGAGGTCGAGGCGCTGGCCGATGTAGAACGGCTCGTACTCGCCCTCCTCGAGGCCGGGCGCAGACTTCCGGTTCACGGCCGTGTGAATCGCCGACATCGGGTTCGGCGAGGTGACCGACCAGTCGCTGCCGGCCGCGAGCACCGCACCCGAACGCTGCAGGTCGCCGAACGGGTACTGCCACGCCGCGCGCTCGTCGCCGAGGAACGGCAGCGTGAGCTCCACCATCTGCGGCTCGTACGCCGCCCACAGCATCTGCATGTTCGCCACGACGTCGAGCTCGCGGAACCGGTGCAGGTCGTCGGGGTGCACGACCTGGATGTGCGAGATGTGGTGCCGGTGGTCGCTGCGACCGTTGCGGGCGATCGCGTGCTCCACGGCGTCGAGGCACTCGCGCACGGCACGGTCGCCGATCGCGTGGAAGTGCGCCTGGAAGCCCAGCGCGTCGAGTCGCGGCACCGCCTCGTTCAGCACCTCGGGGTCGATGAACGAGATGCCCGAATTGTCAGACGGATGCCCGTGCCCATCGCAGTACGGCTCGAGCATCGACGCGGTGAAGTTCTCCGGCACGCCGTCCTGCATCAGCTTGATGCTGGTCGACGCGAAGCGGCCGCCGCGGTAGGCCTCGCGCTTGGCGACCAGGTCGTCGATCTGCTCGAGCCCGCGCGTGCGGTCCCACCAGATCGCACCGACCACGCGGCCCGTGAGCAGCCCGCGCTCGGCGGCCTGCACGTACGCGGGCCCGGCGTCGCCCGCGTCGCCGTACGAACCGACGATCGCGTCCTGCCACCCGGTCACCCCGAACGAGTGCAGGAACTCCTGCCCCAGCAGCATCGCCTGCTGCAGCTCGTCGTCGGTCGTGCGCGGCAGCAGCCGGTTCACGAGCCCCATCGCACCCTCGTGCAGCGTGCCCGACGGATTGCCGTCGGCGTCGCGCTCGATGCGGCCGTCGGCAGGGTCGGGCGTGTTCCGGTCGATGCCCGCGAGGCGCAACGCCACCGAGTTCACCCACGCGCCGTGGCCGTCGCGGTTCGGCAGGAACGCCGGCCGGTCGGGCACGACGCGGTCGAGTTCGGCCGCGAGCGGCGTGCCACCCGGGAACGCGCTCATCGTCCAGCCGCCGCCGAGGATCCACTCGTCGTCGGGGCGCGCGGCCGCGTACTCGGCGATCATGTCGAGGTACAGCTGCGGCGTGCCGAACACGTGCGCGAGGTTGCACCGCATCAGGTCGAGCCCGCCCCACACGGGGTGCGCATGCGCGTCCTGGAACCCCGGCACGAGCATCCGCCCCGCCAGGTCCACCTGCTCGGTCGTCGGGCCGATCAGCTCGCGCACCTCGTCGTGCCCGACGGCGACGATGCGCCCGTCGGTCACGGCGACCGCGGTCGCCCGCGTGCGCTGGGTGGTGGCCGTGAAGACCGGACCGCCCGAGAAGACGACGTCGGCGTGCTGCATCGATGGTGCTCCGTGTTCCTGGTGGTGCGGTGGTGCGGCGGCGCTAGTTGCCGGTCATGGTGCGCGCGATCTGCGTGGCCGAGTCGCCGGCACGGCGCAGCACGTACGCCACGAAGGCGAGCGCCACGAGCGTCAGCAACAGCATCAGCGTCGAGACCGCGGCGATCTCGGGCCGCAGGCCCGTGCGCACCGCGCTCAGCACGTAGACCGGCCACGGCGTCGCACCCGACACCTGCACGAACGCCGACACGATGGTGTTGTCGAGGCTCAGCGTGAACGACAGCAGGAAGCCGGCGAGCACCGCGGGCATCGCGAGCGGCAGCGTCACCTTGAAGAACGTCTTCAGCGGCGGCGCATACAGGTCGGCGGATGCCTCCTGCAGCTGCGCGTCCAGGCCCGCGAGGCGGGCACGCACGATGTACGACACGACCGCCGTGGCGAACAGCGTGTGGCCGACGACGAGTCGGGCGATGCCGTTGTTGAACAGCGTCAGGCCGAAGTCCTGGCCCAGGGTCACGAGCCACGGCAGCAGCGCCACGGCGTCGACGATCTCGGGGGTGACCGACACCAGCAGCAGCAGCACGAGGAACCAGGCGACCCACTTGCCCGGCCGGCTCGCCATCGCGATGCCGGCGAGCGTGCCGAGCGTGGTCGCGATGGTCGCCGCGATGATGCCCGACTGGATCGAGACCATGACCGCGTTCTGGATCGCCGGCTTCTGGAAGATCGTGAGGAACGCGTCGATGCCGAAGCCGTCCCACGACACCAGCAGGCGGCCCGTGTTGAACGAGTACACGATGATCACGATGATCGGCACGAACAGGAAGCCGAAGACGAGCACGCTCCACACGGTGAGCGCGATGTCGGACGCCGACTTGCGGGCCGGCTTGATCGGGGAGCGGATGCCTCGGCGGCATCCGCCTGCCGCACCGCCGGTCGTTCGTTCAGAGCGGTCATGACTGTGCCTCCGTCGCCGCCGTCGGGATGCTGCGGGTGCTCGGCGCGTTGGCCTCGGCGTCTCCGATGACGAGTCGCGAGCGCATGCGCGACGGCATGGTCACGAGCCAGATCACCAGGCCCGCCACCGCCACGGTCGCCATGATCACGAGGATCAGCAGCACCGCCATCGCCGAGCCGAGCGCCCAGTTCTGCGCCGTCTGGAACTGGCTGGCCACGAGCTGGCCGACCATGTTGCCCTGCGCGCCGCCGAGCACGGTCGCGGTGATGTAGTCGCCCATGAGGGGGATGAACACGAGCAGCACGCCCGCGATGATGCCGGGGCGCGCCAGCGGCACCGTCACCGAGAGGAAGGTGCGGATGCGCCCCGCGCCGAGGTCCTTCGCGGCCTCGCGCATCGGGTCGCCGACGCGGTCGAACGCGACGAACAGCGGCAGGATCATGAGTGGCAGGTAGTTGTACACCACGCCGAGCAGCACGCCGCCGCGCGTGTAGAGCAGGTCCAGCCCGCCGAGCAGGCCCTCCGGGGCCAGCAGGATCTGCCAGCCGATGGTGCGCACCAGGAAGTTCGTCCAGAACGGCACCATGACCAGCGCGAGCAGCAGCCCGCGACGGTTCGGCGGCGCCTTGACCGCCATCCAGTACGCGACCGGTGCGCCGATGACGAGGCAGAGCACGGTGCCCAGCACGCCCACCCACAGGGTGTTCATGAAGGTGGCGAAGAACACCGGCGAGAACGCCTCGACGTACCGGTCGAACGACAGCACGTCGGTGGCGTGCGTGCCGAAGATGCCCGGCTTGTAGCCGAACGAGAAGTAGATCACCATCCCGACCGGGATGATGAAGAACGCGACCAGCCACGCCCAGGCGGGCGTGGCCAGCGCGAACTTCGGACTACGCACCAGCGGCGACCTTCGTCTTGTTCCAGATGTCGACGATCGTCTGCTGGGCCTCGTTGATGGTGGTCTCCTGCATGGTCGCGAGCTGCTCGGCCGTGAAGAAGATGAGCTCCGGGTACTCGATGCCGTACTCCTCGGCCGCGGACTCGATGCCCGCGCCACCGGTGTTGTAGCCGATGTAGTCGAGCTCGAGCAGCGAGTTCTCGGGGGTCAGCACGTAGTTGATGAACGCGTGCGCGGCCTCGGGGTGCGGGGCGCCCGCGGCGATGGCCCAGTTGTCCATCCAGATCTCGGTCGTCGGGGCGGGGAGCACCCACTTCCAGCGGTCGGGGTCGGCCGACTCCATGATGCCCAGGCGCGCGTCGCCGTTCCAGGTCTGCACGAGCGCGGCCGCGTTGGTCGGGATGATCGTGCCGCCCGGGTACGACTCGAAGGTCGAGATGTGCGGGGCGACGTTGTTGACCATGTAGTCCTCGGCCTCGGCGAGGAGCGCCTCGTCGGTCGTGGACTGCGACTCGCCGATCGACCACAGGTAGGCGCCCGCGATCGCGATCGGGTCGTCGAGCATCGAGACGCTGCCGCTGGCCTCGTTCTGCGCGGCGTCGAGGAAGTCGGCCCACGTGGTGAGCTCGCGGTCGATGACCGTCGTGTCGTAGACGAAGCCGGTGGTGCCCCACGCCTTGCAGATCGAGTACTCGTTCTCGGGGTCCCAGGCCAGGCCGAGGAACTCGGGGTCGACGTGCTCGATGTTCGGGATGAGGTCGAGGTTTAGCGGGGTGAACAGGCCGTTCTCGATCATCTGGGGGATGAACGGGCCGGTCGGCACGATGATGTCGTAGCCCGAGGTGCCGTTCGCCGCGATGAGCTTCGAGACGAGCTCCTCGTTCGAGTTGTACGAGTCGAGGCTGATGGTCGGGCCGAACTCGGTCGTGAAGTTCTCGATCACGCCCGGGTCGTCGTAGTCGCCCCAGGTGTAGATGGAGAGCGAGTCCTCGAGCTCGCCGCCCGTTGCCTGCGGGGCCGACGACTCGGCGCCGCCGGGCGTGCACGCGGCGAGGACGCCGGCGCCACCGGCCGCAGCCGCGAAGCTCAGGAACCGGCGACGGTTGAGGTGCTTCGCGATGACGGGCACCTGGCTCGCGGGAGCGAGGATCTTGAGGGGTTCGTTCTCGGCCATGGGGGACACTCCTGGTGATCGGGGCTGCAGGGGACTGGTGGTGCGGTGGTGCTGCTGTGGTGCGGGCTGGGTCGGGTCAGGTGGTCGGGAGCTCGACGTGTCCGCCGGCGTGGGCGGCCTCGTCGAGGGGGAAGAGGTGCACGCTCGACGGGGTCCAGCTGCACCACACGGTGCTGCCGACCGCGAGGCGCGGCGCCTCCGGGCTCGGGCGGCGGGCGATGATGCTCAGGTCGTGCCCGAGCTGCACGAGGTACTGCATGGTCTCGCCGAGGTGCGAGACGCCGATGAGCGTGCCCTCGACCGCGTTCGCGCCGGGCGAGGCCGGGGCGTCGGCGGAGATCGACACGAACTCGGGGCGCACCGCGGCCTGCGCGGGCGCGCCGGCGGTGACGGCGTCGAACGACCGGTCGCTGCGGATCACGCCGTGCGGGGTGTCGACCGCGTCGGCGTCGGCCGCGGCGGTGCCGGGGAAGAAGTTCTGCTGGCCGACGAACGCGGCCACGTACGCCGAGGCCGGCGCGCCGTAGACCGTGTCGGCGTCGGCGAGCTGCTCGATGCGGCCGTCGCGCATGATCGCGATGCGGTCGCTCATCGAGAGCGCCTCGCCCTGGTCGTGCGTGACGAACACGAAGCTGATGCCGAGCTTCGACTGGAGGATCTTCAGCTCGAGCTGCATCTCCTCGCGGAGCTGCCGGTCGAGCGCGCCGAGCGGCTCGTCGAGCAGCAGCACGCTCGGACGGTTGACGAGTGCGCGTGCGAGCGCGATGCGCTGCTGCTGGCCGCCCGAGAGCTGGGTCGGCTTGCGGTCGGCGAACTTGCGCATCTGCACCATGTCGAGCGACTCGATCACGCGCTCGCGGATCTCCGCCTTCGGGGTGCGGGTCTGCTGCATGCCGTACGCCACGTTCTCGGCGACCGACATGTGCGGGAAGAGCGCGTAGGCCTGGAACACGGTGTTGACGTGGCGCTTGTACGGCGGCACGCCGAGCACCGAAGCACCGGAGATGCGGATGTCACCCGCATTCGGCTGCTCGAACCCGGCGATCATGCGGAGGGTCGTGGTCTTGCCGCAGCCCGACGGACCGAGCAGCGAGATGAACTCGCCCGCCTCGACGCGCAGGCTCAGGTCGTCGACGGCCGTGTTCTGGCCGTAGAGCTTCGTCACGCGGTCGATGACGACCGTGCCCGTGGCATCCGTGCCGGTCTCGTCGGGCCGGGGCGCAGGCGCGGCCTGCTCCGACGTGTCTGCCACTGTCACGTGGGGATTCCTCCTTGCATACCGCCACCCGGCATCGGGTGTATCGGGTATTCAATGTCACGCCCGGCGGCCGGGCAATCGCCCGAAGGGCGAATGCGACACATCATCCCACCGGGGGAGCTGGTCGGACGAACCGTCCGGGAGAGCTTTACCGAGGTGTTACACAACGCTGCGGTTTCGGTAGTCGAATGGCGCTATGGCGGCTGACTTCCTCCGTCAATTCGAGAAAGCACGACGGATGCCGCTGTCGAGCGCGCGAACCGCCACGGCGGACAGAGTGCATCGAGGCGACCGGGCCGTCGCCGACCGCGCGAACCGGGCTTCTTCCGCGGCGCAGAAGAACGCACGGACTTCTCCCGGAGATTCCGGTTCGGGCGGTTGCCCCGGGCCGCATCGTGGATGCACCGAACGAACTTCGCGGCACGGCATCCGCCCGACCGCAGTCACCGATGAAGGAGACCCAGATGAGCACCGCACCGCAGCCCGCCCGCCCCGGCGACCAGGCCCAGACCGCCGACGAGCTCCGCCTCGAGTGGGATGCCGACCCCCGCTGGGAGGGCATCCGCCGCGACTACACCGCCGAGGACGTCATCTCGCTGCGCGGTCCGGTGCGCGAGGAGCGCACGCTCGCCAAGCGCGGCGCGCAGAAGCTGTGGGACGACATCCAGCAGAACACCGGCAACGCCTTCTCGCGCATGGAGGACCCGCAGTGGTCGGCCGCGCTCGGCGCCCTCACCGGCAACCAGGCCGTGCAGCAGGTGCGCGCCGGCCTCAAGGCGATCTACCTCTCGGGCTGGCAGGTCGCCGCCGACGCGAACCTGTCGGGCCAGACCTACCCCGACCAGTCGCTCTATCCGGCGAACTCGGTGCCGGCCGTCGTGCGCCGCATCAACAACGCGCTGCTGCGCGCCGGCCAGATCGAGGACGACGGCCGCGACTGGATGGCGCCGATCGTCGCCGACGCCGAGGCCGGCTTCGGCGGCCCGCTGAACGCGTACGAACTCATGCAGGGCATGATCGAGGCCGGCGCGGCCGGCGTGCACTGGGAGGACCAGCTCGCCAGCGAGAAGAAGTGCGGCCACATGGGCGGCAAGGTGCTCGTGCCCACCTCGCAGCACATCCGCACCCTGAACGCCGCCCGCCTCGCGGCCGACGTCTCGGGCGTGCCGTCGATCATCATCGCCCGCACCGACGCGCTCGCCGCGACGCTGCTCACGAGCGATCACGACGAGCGCGACGCGCGGTTCGTCACCGGCGAGCGCACCGCCGAGGGCTTCTACGAGGTGCAGAACGGCATCGAGCCGGTCATCGCCCGCGGCCTCGCCTACGCCGAGTACGCCGACATGCTCTGGGTCGAGTCGGCCGAGCCCGACCTCGACCTGGCCCGCCGGTTCGCCGAGGCCGTGCACGCGAAGTTCCCGGGCAAGCGCCTCAGCTACAACTGCTCGCCGAGCTTCAACTGGAAGAGCCACCTCGACGACGACCAGATCGCGAAGTTCCAGCGCGAGCTCGCGTCGATGGGGTACGCGTTCCAGTTCATCACCCTCGCGGGCTTCCACGCCCTCAACCACTCCATGTTCACGCTCGCCAAGGACTACGGCGAGCGGCACATGAGCGCCTACGTCGAGCTCCAGGAGGCGGAATTCGCCTCGGAGGCGGACGGCTACACGGCCACGCGTCACCAGCGCGAGGTCGGTACCGGCTACTTCGACCGCATCGCGACCGCGCTGAACCCCTCCAGCGCCACCCTGGCCCTCGTCGGATCGACCGAGGAAGCGCAGTTCACCGGCAGCCACTGAGGCTGCAGGTCATTCGAACCTGAGGAGAAGATCATGAACACCACGCCCACGTCGACCCTGGAGCGAACGGATGCCTCGCAGGCACCCGTCGGCTCAGAGGCATCCGGCACCCCCACCCCCGAGCCCCGCCCGGCGACCGGCTCGAGCTTCCAGATCATCCAGCCCCGCATCGAGGTCACGGCCGAGGTCTTCCCGGAGGACGCGGAGATCCTCACGCCCGAGGCGCTGCAGTTCCTCGCCGAGCTGCACGACCGGTTCGCCGGCACGCGTCACGACCTGCTCGCCGCGCGCCTGCAGGGACGGGTCGACGTGGCCAACGGGCGCGACCCGAAGTTCCTGCCCGAGACCGCGTTCATCCGTGACGACGCATCGTGGCGGGTGGCCGGCCCCGGGCCGGGCCTGGAGGACCGCCGGGTGGAGATCACCGGGCCGACCGATCGCAAGATGGCGATCAACGCGCTGAACTCGGGCGCGAAGGTGTGGCTCGCCGACCAGGAGGACGCGACCAGCCCCACCTGGGAGAACGTGATCGGCGGGCAGCGCTCGCTGTACGACTTCCTGCACGGCGAGCTCACCCACACCTCGCCCGAGGGCAAGCACTACGCGGTCACCGCGTCGGAGACCCCGACGATCGTGATGCGGCCGCGCGGCTGGCACCTGGTGGAGAAGCACATGCGCTTCCACGACCGGTCGGGGCGCGACATGAACGCGTCCGGCTCGCTGGTCGACTTCGGGCTGTACTTCTTCCACAACGCCAAGGCGCTCATCGCCGCCGGCCGCGGACCGTACTTCTACCTGCCGAAGCTCGAGTCGCACCGCGAGGCGAAGCTCTGGAACGACATCTTCACCTTCGCGGAGGAGTACGTCGGCATCGAGTACGGCACGATCCGCGCGACCGTGCTGATCGAGACGATCCAGGCCGCGTTCGAGATGGACGAGATCCTGTTCGAGTTGCGCGACCACTGCGCGGGGCTGAACGCAGGCCGCTGGGACTACATCTTCTCGATCGTGAAGACGTTCCGCTCGCGCGGCCGCCGCTGGGTCACGCCCGATCGCAAGACGATCACCATGACGGTGCCGTTCATGCGGGCATACACCGAGCTGCTCGTGCAGACCTGCCACAAGCGGGGCGCGCACGCGATCGGCGGCATGAGCGCGTTCATCCCGAACCGTCGTGACCCCGAGGTGACCGAGGCGGCGCTCGCCGCGGTGAGCGCGGACAAGCGGCGCGAGGCGACCGACGGGTTCGACGGCACGTGGGTGGCGCACCCCGACCTGATCCCCACGGCGCGCGCGGAGTTCGACGCGGTGCTGGGCGACCGGCCCAACCAGGTCGACCGCCTGCGCGACGACGTCGAGGTGACCGCGGCCGACCTGCTCGACATCCCGTCGGCCGGCGGCGAGGTCACCGAGCAGGGCGTGCGCGACAACATCTCGATCGGCATCCGCTACATCGAGTCGTGGCTGCGGGGCACCGGCGCCGCGGCGATCGACAACCTGATGGAGGACGCCGCGACCGCCGAGATCTCGCGCTCGCAGATCTGGCAGTGGCTGCACGACAACACCGTCACGGCCGAGGGCACGCGCATCGACCAGACGTTCATCGTCGGCGCCATGGGCGACGCGGTGCGCGGCCTGCCGCGCTTCGAGGGCGACCGGTTCGACGACGCGATCCAGGTGTTCCGCACCGTCGCGCTCGAGCCGGAGTTCCCGACGTTCCTAACGGTGGGGGCGTACGCGCGGTTCCTGTAGGTGCAGTCTCGCGTGGACCGGCCCGTCTCCTTCGAAAGGAGACGGGCCGGTCCGTCTCGTTGTGGAGAACGACCGAATCGGCCGATCCGGCAGGTAGCGTCAAAGCCCCGATCCCGTCGGGACCCGTGTTCCGATCGAAAGTGAATCCCGCGATGCCGCGTCTGCGTTCCTGGAGTGCGGCGGTCGCTGTGCTCGCGCTCACCCTCGTGCCCGCCACCGTCGCCACTGCGGAGGAGGTCGAGCCGACGGGCGGCTTCACCGGGACCGTAGTCGTGCCGACGCCCGCCGTGCCGGAGGACGTGTCGGTCATCGCGAGCCTGACCACCGGCAGTCAATCCGTCGGCCGGGCCTCCGTGGAGCCCGACGGCAGCTACACGCTCGAGGGCCTGGCCGACGGCTCGTACTTCTTGGAGTTCCACTACCTCGGAGTGGAGCCCGTGCTGTCGGAGTGGCACGGCGGCGTGTACCTGGATGCCGACGCGGTCGCGATCGACGTGGTCGGTGGGGCCCTCACCACCGCCGACGCAACGCTCGAGAACGGCGCCGTCATCACCCTCGATGTGACCGAGGACGGGCAGCCGCTCGGCCCCGTGAAGCGCCCGACCATCCAGTTCCTCGGCACCGGGGAGACCCACGGATCGCAGCCGCCGAACAGGGTGGGCACCCGATGGCTCGAGGACGGCCTGGTGACCTTGCCGATGATTCCCGGGTCCTATCGAATGGACTTCCTGGGCGACCGCTGGTTCGACGCGGGGCTCAGCATCGTCGTGGGCGAGTCGGGCGACGCCGACCTCGTGGTCGCACCGGGGCTTCCCGCGAGCCACGCGGTCGACCTGCAGCGACGCAGCACGGTGTCGGGCAGGATCATGATGGAGACGTCGGACGGGCCGGTGACGCGCAGCGGCCGCGCGACCATCTACGAGGCTTCGAACCCCACCGACCCCTACCCCGACAGCAACTTCACCCTGGAGGACGGGCGGTTCGAGCTCGACGGGCTGGAAGCGGGCGACTACCTCCTGAACTTCAAGGGCGGCATCCAGGCGATCTGGCAGTGGTGGAACGGCGCTCCGAGTCGCGAGACCGCAACGCCCCTGACCGTCGGCGAGGCGGAGCACATCGACCTCGGCGACATCGTGCTCGAGCAGGGCGGGTTCGTGGAAGGTCGGGTCGTCGCTCCGGACGGCGAGGGCGGGTTCCTGACCCCGACGACGACGATCTCGATCTGGGGGTTGGATGAAGCATCCGGCGTCTACTCGCCTGTCTACGAGAACGTGGCGAGTTCCGATGGGAGCTTCGGTGCGAAGCTCTCGCCGGGCACGTACACGGTCTACGCACGGCCGGAGGACCCGCTGCTCAACTCGCAGTGGTACCTGGGGGCGCGCTACTTCGTGCAGAGCCTGGACGTCGAGGTCGTCGCCGGGGAGACGACCGTGCTGCCGGATATGGTGCTCGCCGAGCGCACGATCGACATCTTCGAGCGTGTCGCCGGTGAGAGTCGCTACGAGACCGCGGTCGAGGTCACGCAGACCATGTACGCCACGGGCGAGCGCGCGCCGGTCGTGTACCTGGCCGACGCGCTGAACTTCCCCGACGCGCTCGCAGCCGGACCCGCGGCGGCGACCGTGGGCGGCGCGATCCTCCCGGTGCGTCGGGCCGAGGTGCCCGCCGTCGTCCTGAACGAACTCGAGCGCCTCGATCCGATGCGCATCGTCGTCGCGGGCGGAACCGCGGCGATCTCCGACACCGTGATCGACCAGGTGCGCGACCGGCTCGGCGACGCCGTGCCCATCGAACGCCTCGCCGGCGCCTCGCGCTACCAGACGGCCGATCTCATCGCCCGGGACGCGTTCCGCGACGGAGCCCCGATCGCCTTCGTCGCGACCGGGAGGAACTACCCGGATGCACTCGCCGCCGGTGCGGCGGCCGGCGCCATCGGCGCCCCGGTCATCCTGGTCAGCGGCAGCGCGTCGAGCGTCAGTCCCGACACCACGGCACTGCTCCGCGACCTCGGCGTCCGTCACGTGTACATCGCAGGCGGCACCGCCGCCGTGTCGACGGGCATCGAATCGGAGCTCACGTCCCTGCTGGGAGTGGAGAACGTGGTGCGCCTCGCAGGGGACTCGCGCTACGAGACCGCTGCGGTGATCGGCGCGGAGGTCTTCGAGTCGACCGAGTTCACGCTGCTCGCATCGGGGCGCGGGTTCGCGGATGCGCTCGCGGGCGGGCCCCTGGCCGCCATGCTCGGCGCGCCGCTCTACCTCGCCTCGCCGAACTGCATCGCGGGTCAGGTGCTCGACCAGATCTGGGCGCAGAACACGCAGGGCGTGGTGATTCTCGGCGGCGAGTCCGTGCTCGGCACCCGGGTTGACCAGCTCGCGTCCTGCTAGGCGGCGTTCGCAGGACTCAGCGTCTCGCCCAGGCGGTCGCGCGGCGGGTTGTGGCGGCGAGGTACTCGCGGGGGATGCGGCGCAGGCCCCACCGCGCGCTGCGGGCGGCGGTGCCTGCGCGGCCCCGACGGACGTCGGCGAGGGTGGACGCGGAGAGCCACTCGGCGGTGGCACGGCGGAAGCCCGCGATGTTCTCGCGGATCAGGGGCGGCGTGGCCTCGTCGCCGCGTCGCTCGGCCCATCTGAGCTGGGCGCGCAGCGCGCGCAGGAACGCCTCCGCGCTGTGGAGGCCGCCCGAGTGGTTGCCGGAGTGCCGGCGGTACCCGGCGAGGGGGCGGTCGACGGCCGCGAACCGTCCCTCCTGCAGCAGGCGCAGGGTGAGCTCGACGTCCTCCGCGTGGCGGAACGACTCGTCGAAGCCGCCGACCCGCTCGAACGCATCCCGCCGGACGAGCAGGGTGAGGACGTGGGGCAGCGGCCTCGACCCGCGCAACAACTCCTCGCTGGGCACGTCGGCGAACCCCGACGACGTGGCGGTCTGCGCGCCGTCCGCGTCCATGAACCAGTAGCCGGTGCCGCAGGCCACCCGGTCGCGGGTGCCGTCCACGGCCGAAAGCTGTTCGGCGAGCTTCTCCGGATGCCACTCGTCATCGTCGTCGAGGAACGCGAGCCACTCGCCGGTGGTCGCCGCCGCACCGCGGTTGCGTGCCGCCGAGACGCCCGCCGGGGCCTGCCGCAGGTACGCGACGCCGAGGTCGGCCGCGACGGCCTCGATGGGCGCCGGCGAGCGCGACCCGTCGTCGACGACGACGATCTCGGCGACCGGCACCGTCTGCCGCTGCACCGAGGCGATCGACCCGGCGAGGTAGGGTCCGCCACGATTGGTGGCGATCACCACGCTGACGCGATGGGGATGCACGGCTGCTCAGCCGGTCGTGCGGGTGTCGGATGCCTCGGGCTGCGGTGCACCCGGCTGCGGCGCCTCGGGCGAGGGCCAGGTCGCCGCCGTGCGACGCAGCAGCAGGTACGCGATCACCGTGATCACGACCGTGACGACCGCGGCCGGCAGGCCGCCCTCGGTGCCGAACTCGCCGCCGGTGAGCCAGTCCGGTGCGCCGGATGCGGGCTCGAGGTACACGAGGGCGGCGGACTTCGGCGGGAGCCCGCTCACCGGGATCGCGAAGATGTTGCCCATCGTCCAGTTCCAGCCCGCATGGAAGCCGATCACCCACCAGAGCGAGCCGGTGCGGAGCACGACGAACGATGCGAAGAGCGCGAACCCGAGAATGGTGACGAGCGCGAACGGCTTGCCGAGCACGCCGTGGGGGATGGTGAAGGCGAGGGCGGGCAGCAGAATCGCGAGCCAGCCCCACTTCAGCTTCCAACCCTGATTCTGCAGCAGGAAGCCGCGGGTCAGCAGCTCCTCGTTGCCGCCCTGCACCACCACCGTCGCGGCGAGGGCGAGCACGAGCGGCAGCGCCGACCAGCCGGTGGTGGCGGTGGCGGACGCCTCGACCTGCACGTAGCTGCCGGTGGCCCAGAGGAACAGGATGGGCACGGAGATGACCGCCGCGCCGCTCACGATGCCGACCAGCAGGACGCCCACGCCACGGCCGGGCCGGCCGAGGCCGAGCGAGGCGATGCTGCGGCGCTCGTAGAGCAGGATCCACGCGAACAGCACGAGGATCGACGCGAGGTTCGCGATCGCCTCCTGCACCTGGGACGCGGGGGAACCCGCCTCGACCGGGAACATCGCGGGCAGTCCGGTCCAGAGCGCGCCCTGCACGCCGAACAGGCAACCGAGGAAGATCAGGTACGCGACCCAGCCGCGGGTGACGCGCTTCGCGCTCGCCAGCTCCTGGACGAACGGGGAGGTGCGGATCTGCATGCTCAGGCCTCCGCCTCGACTCGGGACCGCTTCAGCGGGTCGGGCGCGAACACGAGGGTCTTCGCCGAGCCGTCGCGCCAGAGCAGCTTCGCGTACACCAGCACCAGCGTCACGATGAGCACCCGCGAGAGCATGCCCGGGATGCCGCCCTCGGGTCCGTAGGCACCGCCGTTCAACAACTCGTTGCCGATCGACTCCGAGTGCACCCATCCCGGCCACGCCGTGTTGCCGCTCACCGGGAAGCCCCACAGCGCCTGGCTCAGGTTCCACGACGTGTGCAGGAACACCGGCAGCCAGATCGACCGGGTGGCGACGAACGCGACGCCGTAGATCACGCCGCCGAGCGCGGTGCCGAACGCGCCGATGAGCGTCGCGTTCGGATTCGTGAGGTGCGTGGCACCGAACAGCAGCGCCGTTGCGCCGACCGCGATCCAGCGCCCCGCGGGCACTTTCCGCAGCAGGATGACCACACCGCTCAGGAGGAGCACCCGGAACAGGACCTCCTCGAACAGTGCGTACCCGAAGACCTCGCCGACCACGCCGCCGAAGGCCGACCAGTCGGTGGCGGGGGTGGTCACCCGGATCGCCCCGAGCGCGAGCTCGACCACGAACACGAGCGAGATCGCGACGAACGGGATCAGCAGGCCGACCGGGATGTCCAGCGGGGTCCAACGGTTGACGGTGATGCCCATGCTGCGCCAGACGGGACGCCCGTTGCGGGCGTACCAGACGATGGCGAAGACGCCGGAGGCGAGGGCGAGGGCGAGCGTGATCAGGAACGAGGCCATGCGGGGGAACCCTTCGTCGATGGCTCGAACCTAGCGAACGCGAGCATGGTTCGCGTGCGGAATCCGCGGGTGTGGATTCCACGAGAATCGATAGGCTCGCGTCGAGGTGCCCGCTCGGGGCATCCGCTCGCCCTTGCATCACCCCGACGGCATCACCCGACCGAATGGAGCGCTCACATGGACGTCAGCATCACCGCAGGACCCGCCTTCGCAATGGGGACGGTCACGTTGCCCGCGGGAGGGTCGGTGCGTGTCGAGGCCGGCGCGATGGCCATGACCCGCGGCGACATCGAGATCGAGACGTCGACGCGCGGCGGGTTCATGGCGGGCCTCAAGCGCACCTTCGGCGGCGAGAGCTTCTTCGTCAACGACTTCCACTCCGGCTCGGGTGGGCAGGTCGGCGTGACCGCGACCCTGCCGGGTGACATGGCGAAGGTCACGCTCGCGGGCGACACCGCGCTCATGGTGCAGTCGGGGTCGTGGAGCGCGTCCGACCCCGACGTCGAGGTGGACTCGAAGTGGGGCGGCGGCAAGGCGTTCTTCAGCGGCGAGGGGCTCATCCTGCTGCGCTGCTCGGGCGCCGGCGACCTGCTCATGTCGTCGTACGGCGCGATCATCGCGACCGAGCTCGCCGCGGGCGAGACCATGACGCTCGACACCGGACACGTGGTCGCGTTCGACGAGACCGTGCAGTACACGGTGCGCAAGGCGGGCAGCTGGAAGTCGACCCTGCTCGGCGGCGAGGGCCTCGTCACCGACTTCACCGGGCCCGGCCGGGTGTGGCTGCAGACGCGCTCGAGCGTCGACCTCATCGGGTGGATCAAGCGGGTCAACCCGCAGCGCTCGGGCTCCGACCGATAGTCGCTGATTAGCTGCCCGGCGCCGGGACGACCGTCACCTCGACCGGCACGACCGTGAGCTGCAGGCCCACCGGATCGGCGAACCCGGGCTGGAGCGCGTCGAGCAGGTCCTCGGCGGCGGGAGCGTCGCCCGATCCGGTGATCGTGACCTGCACCTGGGAACCGGACACCGCGACGTCCGTGACCTCGAAGCCGCTGTCCTCGCCGAGCCACTCCTCGGTCGTCTTCTGGACGTCGCGCTCGCGCGTCTCGGTCAGCAGGAGCCCCTCGGACGTGAGCATGAGCGGGATGAGGATGATGCCGGCGAGGATCACGAACGGCGCGACCGTCTGGAGGATCTGGCGCGGACGGTTGCGCAGTGCGTGCGGGCGGGCGAACCCCGTGAGCACGAACACGCCCGCCGCGGCGAGGACGATGGCGACGAAGTTGGTGAGGAAGAGCAGGCTCGCACCGGCGGCGTCGTCGAACCGGCCGCCGTTGAGGCTCACGCCGACCACCGCGAGGGGCGGCACCAGCGCGACCGCGATCGCCACGCCCGCGATGCCGCTCGCAACGCGCGAGTTGACCGTCGCGAACGCGCCCGCGGCGCCGGCGGCGAGCGCGATGAGCATGTCGACCGTGTTCGGCGAGACGCGCGAGACGATCTGCGCGTTGGTCGAGAACGAGACCGCGACGGGCGCCCACGCGGCGATGCCGTAGGCGAGCACGACCGCGACGACCGCGCCGGCGCCGACCAGCAGGCCCGACTCGAGTGCGCGCCGCCCCCATCCGTTCACCAGCGCACCGGCGAGGCCGAGGATCGGCACCATGAGCGGGGCGACCAGCATGGCGCCGATGATCACGGCGGTCGAGTCGGCGAGCACCGCGAAGGTCGCGATCGCGACCGAGAGCGCGAGCATGACCCACCAGGTGCCGAGCTTGGTGAGGCGCTCGGGGCGCTCGAAGTAGAGGCCGCCGGCCTGCTCGGCGCGGTCCTTGCGACCGACGTCCGACCCCTCGATCCAGTCCCACAGCACCTCGGGGATCGACAGGCTCGACGGGGCGACGTCCGAATGGCGGGACGCGTGCCGCAGGCTCCACGAGATGAGCAGCAGGCCGACCAGCAGCGCGGCCGTCGCGCCGCCGATGATGACGGTCTGCACGAGCGACGCGGGCACCGTGTATGCCAGCACGCCGACGACGACCGCGATCGCGCCGCCCGCGAGCGACGGCACGGGGTCGCGGTCCTTGCGCCGGATGAGCGCCGCGATGATCGTCACGATGCCGCGGATGCCGACGTACACGCCGATGATGCTGATGGTGAACGCGAGCGAGAGTTCCCCGACGCCCGCGTACGCGAAGAGCACCAGCAGGGCGGCGAACGCCAGCGCGGCGATCCCTCGGAGCGCGGCGAGGAAGCGGTTGATGCGGCGACCGAACCAGCGGCGACCGGTGAGCGCGTAGAAGAGGTCGAGCAGGCCGCTGACCGCGAACAGCGCGATCACGATGCCCGTCACCAGCGTGGTCGTCGCGTCGGGGAGCAGCAGCACGAGCAGGCCGCCGGCGATGCAGACGAGCCCGCGCAGCGCGACGGTGTTCGACAGCGACTCGATCAGGTCGCGCGCCTGGTCGCGCATGCGCGCGTTCGCGCTCGGATTGACCCAGTCGGCCTTGTCGTCGACCTCCACGTGCGTGCCCTCTCCCGAAGCCTGTTGCCGTGGGCTCAGCCTAGGGCGAGCGGATGCCTCTGGCCCGCCGTCGCCCGACGCGCCGCGTTTCTCCCTGAGCGAGCCTCATCTGTGAGTAACCTGCGAATCGCGAGATTCACAGGCGAATCTCAGAATGGAGCACGTTATGGACAGGCAGACGCTGAACAGCCGGGCCGGAACCGTCGGCGGCATCTACGGGATCATCGCCGCGGTGATCCTCATTCTGGGCGCGATCGCCGCGGTGATCGGTTTCATCCAGGCGATCGTCATCGCCGACGACGTCTTCGCGGGCATCCTCGCCGGACTCTTCGCGGCCCTCGCGATCGGCGTCTCGGCCATCGTGTCGTGGGCCGGCGTGCAGATGTTCGCGCTCGTCGCCCGCTACATCGAGTGGCGGTCGGCGGAGTAGCCGAGCGCCCGACGCGAACGCGCAGCGCCCGCCCGGAGTCGTCCGGGCGGGCGCTGCGCGCGCGGGCCGGGACGAGTCACCCGAGGCCGACTCGATAGGCCAGGGCGACGACCTGGGAACGGTCGTGGAGACCGAGCTTGCGCATGGCATTGCGCAGGTGCGTCTTGGCCGTCGCGGGGGAGATCGACAGCCGTCTGCCGATCTCGTCGTTCGAGAGACCCAGTGCGACGAGCCGGACGATGTCGAGCTCCCTCGAGGTGAGGTCGCCCAGCTCCTGCGCCGACCGCGGTTGGGAACGGGACGGTTGCTCACCCTCGACGATCGCGCGGGCCGCGCGTGGCGAGAGCGGGACCTCGTCGCGGAGCACCGCGTGGATCGCCTCGACGAGGGCCGTGGTGGACGCACCCTTTCCGATGAAGCCGTGGGCGCCGGCTTGCATGCACGCACGGACGACCTCCGGGTCCTCGAAGGTCGTGAGGATCAGCACACGAGTGCCGGCGCTCCGCGCGGGTGAGTGATTCGCGCGGCTGCACCCGGCCCCGACAGGCCGGGCATCCGCACGTCCAGCAGCACCACGTCGGGGCGCAACCGCTTCGCCTCCTCGACGGCCTCGAGTCCGTTCCGAGCCTGCCCGACGACCTCGATGCCGGGTTCCTGGCGCAGGAGCGCGCGGAGGGCCTCGCGAATGAGGTCCTGGTCGTCTGCCAGCAGGACGCGGATCGAGCGGGTCGTCATGCGCCCGCCAACGGGATGCGGGCGGCCAGCGTGAACACACCGTCCTCGAGCGTGGCGTCGACGGTGCCTCCCACGGCGGATGCCCGCTCCGCCATGCCGACCAGGCCGAGCCCGTTCGTTTCGGTGTCCGAGGCCGAGTCGGACGTCGGGTTGGCAACCGTGATCACGAGGTCGGTGTCGCGTTGCGCGACCGTCGCCGTCGCGGGTTCACCTGGGGCGCCGTGCTTGTAGGCGTTCACGAGCGCTTCCTCGAGGATGCGGTAGGCGGCGTCGTCGACAGCCGGATCGAGCTCGGGCAGGGCGGCCTCGGCGTGGTACTCGATCGGAAAGCCGCCTGCGGCGAGCGTGCGCACGAGCGCGGGCACGGCGAGCAGTCCGCTGGTCGCCCCTTCGTCGGAGGGCGGTCCTGAGCGGAGGTCCTTCAGGAGCGCCGCGATCTCGGAGAGGATGCGGCCTGCGCTCTGCTCGATGAGCTCGAGCGAGGCTTCGGCTTCCTCGGGCGACTGACGCACCCGACGACGAGCAGCCCCCGCCTGCAGGTTGATGACGGCGACCTCGTGGCCGACGACGTCGTGGAGGTCCCGCGCCGTACTGAGGCGCTGCTCCGCGACCCGGGTCGACGCGAGCGCCTCCCGAGTGCGCTCGGCCTCGGCGGCGCGACGGCGCGTCGACTCCATCAACCGATGGCGCAGCGCAGTCAACCGGCCGGCTGCCAGTGACGTCGCCAGGAATGCGGTGAGCGTGACGGGGTAGATGTTGGGGAAGGTCACATCGCGCTCGACGGCCGCGGTGACGACGAGCAGGAGCTCCACGGCGACCGCCGCGAGGATGGCGGTGCGTGCCGAGACCGTCGCAGCAACGGCGTACATCGCGAAGGGCAACGCCACGAGTACGCCCCAGCCGGGAGGCGACGTCGAGAGCTCGAGCGTGTAGTAGAAGTTCAGTGCCGTGGTGACCGCCAGGAAGACCCACGGCGCCCGGGACCGCAGGAGGGCCGCGCCGAGCGTCAGGACGACGGCGACGATCGCGGTCGGTTCGATGGGAACGAAGGCGGGGTAGCCGTCGATGAACTCGAACAGGCAGAAGGCGAGGATGAGCGCCATCAGCAGCAGCGTGTTCACCCACCACGTTGCTGACGCCGGCCAGGCGCGCGATGGGTCGGGTACGTCATCGGACACCTGCGAAGCGTAACGCGACAGGTGTCGGCTCCTCCCGCCGAAGGATGCCCGTGACCGCGTAGCTACCTCGGACGGGGTAGTGGTCGGGTACCACTGCCGTGGTATTTCCTTCCGGCGGCAACACGGCGGCGCCGGTCGTGGAGGCACGGAATCATGCGGATCCGGTCGGTCACCGGACTCGATGGCAGCGGCATGCCCCGGGTGACGCTCGCCCCGCCGCTCCCTAGCATGAGCCGCGAATGAAACCATTCAACTCACGTTTCACGAAGAGGTGGTCAATGATGACAACGTCCCAATCGGCTCGGACACGGCGGGGTGGGGTGCTCGCAGGGGGACTGTCGCTCCTGCTTGCGGCGACCGCGATCGCCGGTGCGGTGCCAGCGGTGGCCAGCCCCGGGGCATCCGGGCAAGCGCGCCCAGCGGCTTCTGCCGAAGGCTCGGCGTTCGCCCAACAGCTCGAGGAGTCCTACGTGGATCCGGATCGGATCTTCAGCTCCGATGTCCGCTGGTGGCTGGGCGAGGCGGCGCACACCGACGAGACGCTGCTGGAGGAGATCCAGGCGCTCTACGACGGCGGCTTCCGGGGCGTCGAGCTCGCGATGCAGAACGACGGTGCGGCCGACAACGCCGACTACGCGTACGGCTCCGAGATGTGGTCGCACAAGTGGAACCTGATGATGAACAAGCTGCTCGACCTCGGGATGAGCGTGTACCTGACGTCGGGCACGCACTGGGCGACCTCGAACGTGCCCGGGCTCGACCCGACGAGCCAGCAGGCCATGCAGAACCTGACGCTCGGCACCGGGACCGTGGACGCGGGAGCCGACCTGGACGTCGTGCCGGCGCCGGACGAGGGCGATCGTCGTGATGGCGCATCGTTCGTGACGGCGTACGCGTATCGCGTGGTCGAGGGCGACACGGTGGACCCCGACAGCTTCGTCGACCTGTCGGCGTCGGTGTCGCAGGGCGCCGACGTGTGGACGCAGGAACTCGACTGGACCGCCCCGGGCGATGGCACGTACCGCGTGTTCGGCATCTGGACGCAGGGCACGTTCCAGACGTCCAATCCGGCGACCGAGCCGAGCTACGCGACGAACTACTTCGACGAGCGGGGCGTGGAGGCGCTGCGGGAGTTCTGGGAGCAGCACTACCTCGCCGATCCCGAGCTGAGCGCGAAGATCCTCGAGGGCGACGTGCAGCTGTTCATGGACTCGCTGGAGATGAGCACCGGCAGCGGATTCACCTGGTGGGCCGAGGACATGGCCGAGGAGTTCGAGGCGCGGAAGGGCTACGACATCACGCCCCACCTCTTCCTCATCGACGGCATCTCGGCAACGCCCGACGTGCCGTACTACGGGATCGAGGACACCGGCACCTATCGGCTCGACGGCGACGAGGAGGCACGCCAGGGCATCGTCAACGACTACCAGGACGTGCTGACGCAGCTCTACATGGAGCGGATGCTGACACCGCTGAAGGAGTGGCTGAACTCGGTCGGCATCGAGACCCGGGCGCAGATCTCCTACGGCAAGCCGCTGGAGATCTCCGAGCCGATCATGGCGGTCGACTACCCGGAGGCCGAGAACTACAACCAGTACAACCAGGTGGACATCTTCCGGCTCTGGACCGGTGGCGCGAAGCTCGAGAACAAGGTGCTCTCAAGCGAGACGGGTGCGCAGCAGGCGCCGTTCAACGCCACCCCGCAGCAGTTGCTCCGCGACGCCTACTCGCAGTTCGCGGCGGGATTCCAGCGGACGATCTGGCACGTCTGGAGCGCCGGCTACGGATACGGCAACTACACGTGGCCGGGCTACACCACGCTGGGCGGACACACCGGGTTCCACTACCCGGGCACGCGGCACCCGACTTCGGCGGACTACGACGAGTTCAATGCGCACCTGGGCCGAGTCCAGCAGTTGATGCAGACGGGGGCGTCGCGCACGGACGTCGGGTTCATCCACCAGAACTGGACGCACGGTGTGGCCTACCTCACGGACATCGGCGACGACATCAACCGCATGAACTGGCAGTACGCGCATCAGGGCGTCTACTACCGGTCGACGGAGTTGCAGGACAACGGCTACACCTACGACTACTTCAGCCCGAAGTTCCTGTTCGATGACGACGTGTACTTCGATGAGGAGACGCAGACGATCGAGCAGGCCGGGTACAAGGCGCTGGTCCTCTACCAGGACTGGCTCGACGTGGATGCCGCGGAGCGGATCCTGGAGTGGGCGGAGCAGGGCCTGAAGGTCGTGTTCCTCGAGGATGCCGCGTCGCGTACGCCGTTCAACGACGGGCAGTCCGCGGAGCTGGCCGGGATCGTGGCGGAGCTGAAGTCGTTGCCGACGGTGCGGACCGCGTCCGTGGCCGATGACATCGACTACTTCAGCGCCACCCCCGGTGGGTACGAGGACGACGTGATGGAGCAGTTGCAGGACCTCGGGGTGTACCCGACGACCGGGTACTCGGAGTGGAACCACCAGCTGCTCACGCAGACCCGGGTGGACGGTGACGGCAACGAGTACGTGTACGTGTACAACTACTGCCCGAACGACTACCACGACAAGTCCCACAAGGAGGACGTGCAGTCCGAGGACCACGGCACGAACATCCAGACCGACATCGTCAAGGACGGCCTGTTCGTGCCGTACGAGATCGACGCGTGGTCGGGTGAGGTGACCGAGCTCGCGGACTACCGCTGGGTCGACGGGACGACCGTCGTGCCGGTGGACCTGGACTACAACAACGTCGCGTTGCTGGCGTTCGAGAAGGTCGACGAGGGGCAGTTCCACGTGGTGTCCACGACGGCTGATTCGGCGCACGCGGTGCCCGGTGGTGTCGCGGTTCGCGTCACCGAGAGCGGGAAGGTCGCGACGGAGCTGAGCGACGGGAAGCAGTTCCAGCGTTCGGTGCAGGTGCCGGAGGCGTACGACATCACCGATTGGGACCTGACCGTGCAGTCGTGGCGGCCGAACGAGGAAGCCGGCGACCTGGTGCGCACCGAGACGATCGGCGACCTCACGACGGTGAACCGGAAGACGTCGACGGTCGAGACGCCGATCGAGGTCGAGCTGGAGAGCCTGGCGACCTGGGACAACATTCCCGAGGTCGGAAAGGCGGTCTCGGGAACGGGCCACTACGAGGCGACGTTCGACTGGCGGGCCAACAAGGCCTCCGGTGCGTACCTCGACTTCGGTGACACGCTCGAGTCGAGCATGAAGGTCTGGATCAACGGGCAGAAGGTCGGCGGCGACGTCAGCACGAACCCGTCGAAGGTCCGGCAGGACGTCGGTGGTGTCGGCAAGGACACGATCGATGACGGGACGGGCACCCAGGTGCCGCTGGTCGGCGACGACCTCTACTCGGGCGGCGTGAGCTGGACCAAGCCGGTCGTGGACGTCAGCGAGTACCTCGTGCACGGTGAGAACACGATCGTGATCGAGTACAACTCCGTGCTGTCCAACGTGCAGCTCGATCGCGGCGTGATCACCGAGCAGACCCCGCTCGAACGACGCCGTGACACCCGCTGGTGGGGCAATGACCAGGTCTACCTGGACTTCGGCCCGCAGCAGGCGAAGATCGTGCCGTTCGTCGACGTGGAGTACCTGGAGACCCCGCGCGCGCACTCCCGCGCACGCTGACCCTCCACGCACCACAGGTGTCCCCTCGCCCCACGGGCGAGGGGACACTCGTGCGTCTGATGGAATGAACGGCATGACGCAGGTGGACTGGAGCAGCAGGCTGGGACGGATCGGGGTCTGGGCGGGGGTGACCGCGATCGATGCGGACGCCGCGGCGCAGATCGAGGGGCTCGGGTACGGCGCGGTGTGGCAGGGCGGGTCGCCCACGGCCGACCTGCGACGGGCCGAGCAACTGCTCGACGCCACGGAGGCGCTCGTGGTCGCCACCGGCATCGTCAACATCTGGAAGGCCGATGCCCACGAACTCGCCGACGCGTACCACCGCATCGCGGAGCGGCACCCGGGCCGCCTCGTGCTCGGCATCGGCTCGGGGCACCGCGAGGCGACCCCGCACCGCGAACGACCGCTCGACGCCGTGCAGCGCTACCTCGACGTGCTCGACGCGCGGGGCGTGCCGACCCGCGACCGGCTGGTCTCGGCGCTCGGGCCGAAGATGCTCGCGATCGCGGCCGAACGCAGCGCGGGCACTCACCCGTACCTCACCGTGCCCTCGCAGACCGCGGAGATGCGGGCGGCGCTCGGCGAGGGCGTGCTCATCGCGCCCGAGCAGACGGTGGTGCTCGACGAGGACGACGACACGGCGCGGGCCGCCGCACGTGCCTTCCTGCACCGGTACCTCCAGCTGTCGAACTACGCGAACACGATGCGCCGGGCGGGGTTCGGCGACCACGACATCGCCGACGGCGGCAGCGACGGACTCGTCGACCGGATCGTCGTGCACGGGTCGGCTGCGACGGTGGCGGGAGGCATCCGTGCCCATCTCGACGCGGGCGCCGACCATGTCTGCGTGCAGGTGGTGCCGGCGGGCGACGAGCTGCTCCCGCGGCTGGCCGCGCTGGCGAGGAGTTCGCGCCCGAACTCGCGGGAGCGCGGCCGCGCTAACCTGACCCCGACGGCACCGACGAGCGAGCGGGGGCGACATGATCGCGGTGATGGTCGTGCTGGTCGCCGTGATGGTCTGGAGCGCGCTCTCGCGCGTGCTCGACCGGCGGGGCATCACCGCGGCGCTCTTCCTCGCAGCGGTCGGGCTCGGGGTCGGGCTGCTCACGCCGCTGTCCGACATCGAGGTCGACATCGAGATCGCCGAACGCGTCGCCGAGATCGCGCTCGTGCTGCTGCTGTTCAGCGACGCCACCCGGCTCGACCTGCGGGCGCTGCGCCACCAGCTCTCGTGGCCGACGCGCCTGCTGCTCATCGGCCTGCCGCTCACGATGCTCGCCGGCTTCGGCGTCGGGCTCCTGGTCTTCCCGGGCATGGCGCTCGCCTCGGTCGCGCTGCTCGCCGTCATGCTGGCGCCGACGGACGCCGCGCTCGGGCAGAAGGTCGTGACCGACGACTCGGTGCCGCCGCGCGTGCGCCAGTCGCTCGACGTTGAGAGCGGGCTGAACGACGGGCTCTCGGTTCCCGTATTCCTCGTCGTGCTGTCGATCGCCAACGCCGAGCTCGAGTCGGGCGTCGCGAGCGCGATCGCCGGCAGCATGGCCGCGCAGATCGGCTGGGGCCTGCTCGCGGGCGTGTTCGCCGGACTCTTCGGCGGCGCGCTGATCCGCTTCGCCGACGACCGGGACTGGATCACTCCGGCGTGGAAGCAGGTGCTGCCGCTCGCAGCCGCACTGCTCGCGTTCGCGATCGCCGACCAGCTCGGCGGCAGCGGGTTCATCGCGGCGTTCGTCGGCGGCATCGTGTTCGGTCGCGTCGCCGGGCCGGTGCGGTCGGTCGTGACGCTGCTCACCGAGGAGGCGGGCGAACTGGCCGCCGCGGTCACCTGGTTCGCGTTCGGGGCGCTGGCGCTCGTGCTCGCACTGCCGCTGATCACGTGGCAGGTGCTGCTGTACGCGGTGCTGAGCCTCACCGTGGTGCGCATGATCCCGGTGGGGATCGCGCTCGCCGGCGGGGGCATCCGTCTGCCCACCATCGCCTTCATCGGCTGGTTCGGGCCGCGCGGGCTCGCGTCGCTCGTCTTCGTGCTCATCGCCGCGTCGCGCGGGGTGCCCGAGCAGGAACTCGTGCTCACCACGGTCGTGGTGACGGTGGCGCTCAGCATCGTGCTGCACGGGCTGAGCTCGGTGCCGCTGGTCGCGCGGTACCACCGGTGGTCGGCGGCGATGATGGCGGAGGACCCGAGTGCAGCCGAGTCGGTCGCCGCCGACATGCCCCGGACCCGTCGGCAGCTGCCGCCTCGCTGACCTCGAGATCTGGTATGTTCAGAATGTTCTGAACTGTGTATCGGATGCCTCGGAGGTGCGCGTGGACGACGAGCAGGCGCGTGCGTACGCGGGCGAGGTCGGCCTCGTGCTCGCGCAGATGGGCACGACCCCGGCGTTCGGCACGCTGCTCGGCTGGCTCATGATCTGCGATCCGCCGCAGCAGACGAGCGCGGAGCTGAGCGCGGCGACCGGCCTGTCGAAGGCGTCGGTCTCGACCGGAATGCGGGTGCTCCAGCAGTCGGGGCTCGTGCGACGGGTGCCGACCGTGGGCCGCGGGCACGCCTACGAGATCCACGAGGACGCGTTCGCGCTGGCCGTCGACCCGACCGCGAAGATGCGCGACTTCCTCGCGGTGGTGCAGGCCGGGCTCGACCTGATCGGCGACGACGACGCGCCGCGCGCCGCGCGACTCGCGCGCACCAGGGACTTCTACGTGTTCATGATGGCGCGGCTGCCGGAGCTGATGGACGAGTTCCGCGCGAGCCGGGAGGGAACGGAACGATGACGAGGGTGCTCGTGACGACGGTCGGCTCGCGCGGCGACGTGCAGCCGTACGTGGCGCTGGCGAAGGGGCTGCAGGAGGCCGGGCACGAGGTGAAGCTCGCGACCTGCGAGCGGTTCGGGCCGTTCGCCGCCGAGCACGGCGTACCGTTCGAGCCGCTGAGCGACGAGATCCTCCAGCTGCTCGACACCGACGCCGGGCGCGACGCGATCGAGGAGAGCACCGGCCTGTTCGGCATGCTCAAGACCAACGTCAAGCTCGCGAAGGCGGCCGGCCCGATCAACGAGCGGCTCATGCACGACGTGTGGCGGGCCGCGCAGGCCGTGCAGCCCGAGGTGATCGTGTACCACCCCAAGGCGCTCGGTGCCCCGCACGTCGCCGAGCGGCTCGGCGCAGCACCCGTGCTCGGTGTCGTGGTGCCCGCGACCGTGCCGACCGGCGACTTCCCGATCGTCGGCCTGCCGGCCTGGAAGCTCGGCAAGTGGTACAACCGGCTCACCTACCGGCTCGCGGCGCTCGGCTACGCCAACTACGAGAAGATGGTCAACCGCTTCCGCACCGAGACCCTGGGCCTGCCGAAGCGGAAGGGCGCGGCGCTCGCCGCGACGACGGCCGACGGCCGGCCGGTGCCGGTCGTGCACGGCATCAGCGAGCAGGTGCTGCCGCGGCCCGGCGACTGGCCCGGCCACGCGAGCCTCACGGGCTACTGGTTCCTCGACGCAGCAGACGAGTGGACGCCGTCGGCCGAGCTGGTCGAGTTCCTCGAGGCGGGCGAGCCGCCCGTGTACGTCGGGTTCGGCAGCATGGCCGGGCGGTCGCCCGAGCGGCTCACCCGCGCCGTGGCCGAGGCGCTCGAACAGGCCGGCCTGCGCGGCATCATCGCCACCGGCTGGGGCGGCCTCGACGCCGAGGGCCTGCCCGACACCGTGCTGCGCATCGACGAGGCGCCGCACGACTGGATCTTCCCGCGCGTCGCGGCCGTCGTGCACCACGGTGGTGCCGGGACGACCGCGGCCGGGCTGCGCGCCGGGCGACCGACCGTGGTCTGCCCGTTCATCGTCGACCAGTTCTTCTGGGGGCGGCTGGTCGCCGAGGCCGGCGTCGGCAGCGAGCCGGTGCCGCAGAAGAAGCTCACGGGCGAGCGACTCGCGGCAGCGCTGCGCGAGGTCACGACCGACGCCGGCATTCGCGAGCGGGCGGATGCCACGGGGCGGCGCATCCGCGCCGAGGACGGCGTGGCGGCGGCCGTGGCGCAGATCGAGGGGACCCTCGCCGAGGCGTGAGTCGCGGCCCGCCGGGTGGCAGGCTGGGAGCATGCAGCAACGACGCATCGGAGCATTCACCGTCTCGTCGATCGGCCTGGGGGCGATGCCCTCGTCGATGAACGAGGACAAGCGCTATCCCTCCCGCGAGGAGGCGATCGCCACCGTGCAGGCCGCGCTCGATGCGGGGGTGACGTTCATCGACACGGCCGACGTCTACGCGCCCGCCTGGAACGAGATGGGGCACAACGAGCGAATCGTGCGCGACGCGCTGCGCTCGTGGGAGGGCGACACGTCGGGCGTGCTCGTCGGTACGAAGGGCGGCATCACGCGCGGCGAGGGGGAGACCTGGGGTCGCGACGGCTCGTACGAGTACCTGCGCGCCGCCGTGCAGCGCTCGATGGAGGCGCTCGACGTCGAGGTCATCGACTTCTACCAGTACCACCGGCCCGACCGCTGGATGGTCTACGGCGACGTGATGGGCAACCTGCTGCGGCTGCAGCAGGAGGGGCTGATCCGCGCGATCGGCATCTCGAACGCGAGCGTCGAGGAGGTCGCGATCGCCCAGCAGGTGCTCGGCGACGGCAACCTCGCGGCCGTGCAGAACCAGTTCTCGCCCAAGTACCCGGGCAGCTACGGCGAGCTGCGCTACTGCGAGCAGCACGGCATCGCCTTCCTGCCGTGGAGCCCGCTCGGCGGGACGGGTGGCGGCGGACGCGGCGTCGGCGACCGGTTCGGCGTCTTCCGCGAGATCGGCGATGACCACGGCGTGAGCCCGCAGCAGGTCGTGCTCGCGTGGGAGCTGGCGCTGAGCCCCGTGGTCGTGCCGATCCCCGGCGCCCGGCGGCCTGCGTCGATCGCCGACTCCGCGAAGGCGGCGGACCTGACGCTCAGCGCCGACGAGATCGCGCGGTGCTCCGCGGCGGTCGGCATCGTGGACTGAGCGGGTCGGGACGGTTCGGCCCGGGAGCATCCGTCACCAGCGGTTGTGCACCTCCTCGGCGAAGCCGAGGATGTCGTCGAAGGCGATGACCTCGCCGTCGGCGGTGCGGAACGTGCCGAGCCAGTGGCCGAAGCACTGGTCGGTGGCGGATGCCACGAGCCCGAGGTTCGTACGGGTCACCTTGTCGAAGAACGGGGTGAACGTCGCGTCGAGCCCGCCGCCGGTGATGCGCCAGGGTGCGCGCCGGTCGGAGAGGTCGTAGCGCCACTCGAGCTCGTCGTGGATCTTGTGCAGGCGACCGTCGACGAGCACCGAGTTCTCGGTGGCGCCCGTGCCCTCGGTCCAGCGCCCGCCGACCTGGATGCCGATCACCCGGCCGCCGGAGCGGCCAGACCCGGCGCCCCAGTTCCAGCGCACGTCATACGGCCAGCGACCGCGACCGTGGTCGAGCACGGCCCACGACTCGTCGGCGGGCAGCGCGATGGTCTCGCCGTCGAGCGTGACGGTGCCGGTCGCGGGTCTTGCGACATCCTTCACCGTGTACTGGAAGCGGGTGTTGCTCCACGGCACGACGACGGCCAGGCGCTCGTGCCGATCGGGCAGCGCCACGACGACGTCGAACGAGGCCCCATCGATGCGCGCTCGCAGCCGGGTGCCGCCGGCGACCTCGTCGATGTCGATCGCGAGGCCCCTCGCCCGTGCGCGCGCCGGTCCGTCGCCGAGGCTCAGCGGCAGCTCGACGCCGCGCGACGGGATGCTCGTGGTCGCCTTCCCCCAGGTGCGGCCGCTCGCGCGTTCGAGCACCCAGACCTCGTGCACGGCCGCGTAGTCGATCGACGAGACCGTGAGGGCGAGGATGTGCGTCGGCGTCGCGACGTTCCAGTACTCCCAGCGCTTGTTGCGCCCGCGCCCGGCGCCGATGCCCGAGGTGTCGACGAGCGGCTGCCGCGCCCAGCCGACGGCGGCGGGGTGCAGGCGGCCGTTCGGGAGCGTCAGCGTAACGGGGCGGGTGAGTTCGGGGAGGAACGCGGTCCGGGAGTCGCCATCGATCGCCATCAGGCGAGCGTATCGACCGGCGGCACCGCCCGGACCCGCATCTCCTCGAGGTTGGGGAGATGCGCGCGCAGCTCCAGGTCGGCCGCCGCGAGCAGGTGCGCCGCCTCGGCGAGCGAGCGATCGGATGCCTCGACGACGGCGTCGCCCTGCAGGCGGTGACCCACCCAGCGCAGCCGCACCTCGCGCACCGCGGTGACGCCGTCGACGTGGGCGAGCGCGTGCTCGGCGCGGTCGACGAGGTCGGGGTCGATGCGATCCATCAGGCGCGCGCCGACGCTGCGCACCGTGCCCCACAGCAGCACCAGGATCGCCGCCGAGATCGCGAGCCCCACGATCGGGTCGGCGAGGGGGAAGCCGAGCAGCACGCCGACGCCGCCGAGCACGACCGCGAGCGAGGTGAAGCCGTCGGTGCGGGCGTGCACGCCGTCGGCGACCAGCGCGGCCGAGCCGATGCGGCGGCCCGCGCGGATGCGGTAGATCGCGACGGCCTCGTTGCCGGCGAACCCGATGACGCCCGCGGCGATCACCCAGCCGAGGTGGTCGATCGGCTGCGGTGAGACGAGCCGGTCGATCGACTGCCACGCGGCGACGACCGCCGAGAGTGCGACGACGAGCACGATGAACAGGCCCGCGAGGTCCTCGGCGCGGCCGTAGCCGTACGGCTGCCGGCGGGTCGCCGCGCGCCGGCCGAGCACGAAGGCGATCCAGAGCGGCACCGCGGTGAGCGCATCGGCGAAGTTGTGCACGGTGTCGGCGAGCAGTGCGACCGAACCGCTGATGGCGACCACCGCGAGCTGCAGCACGGTGGTCGCGAGCAGCACGACGAGGCTGACCTTGACCGCCCGGATGCCCTGGCCCGACGCCTCGAGCGCATCGTCGACCGAGTCGGCGGCGTCGTGGGTGTGCGGCACGAAGATCTCGCGCAGTGCGCCGCGGAGGCCGCCGTGGTGGTGGCCATGGTCGTGCGGATGCCCGTGGGCGTGGCCGTGCCCGTGGGTCTGCTCGTGCGCGCGGGTCATCGCCCGCGTCCGTCGGCCCGATGGTGCCGCGGCGTGCCGCCGAGTGCGTGCTCCGCCTGGTGGATGGCGTCGGTCACGAGCAGTGCCGCGTGCTCGTCGACGAGGGAGTAGTGCACGCGGGTGCCTTCGTGCCGGGTGGTGACCATGCGCGCGAGGCGCAGCTTGGCGAGGTGCTGCGAGACGGCGGCGGGCGACTTCTCGGCGATCTCGGCGAGTGCGTTGACGGGCAGCTCCCCGTGCTCGCGCAGGGCGAGGATGAGGCGCACGCGCGTGGCATCCGCCAGCATCGCGAAGACCTCGACCGCGAGCTCGACGTACTCGCTGTCGGGCATGCGCCCGCAGCGCGCCGGGTCGCCCGCGGGCGTCGTGCCGGGGGCATCCGTCACCTGCATATCTGCATCCATACGCAGATACTTGCACAGTTCGGTGACCGGCGCAGCCGCGGCATCCGCGTGGGTAGGGTGTGCGGGTGACGATCGAGATCCGACGGGCGGGGCGGGCGGATGCCGCGAGCCTCGCCGAGCTCGCTGCTGAGACGTTCCCGCTGGCCTGCCCGCCGCACGCCACCGCCGCATCGATCGCGGCGTTCATCGCGGAGCACTTCACGGTCGCGCGGTTCGAGGAGTACCTCGCCGACCCGGCGCGGATCCTGCTGGTCGCCGAGGACGACGACGCCTCGCTCGCGGGCGACGCGCTCGCGCCGCGACGGATGCCGGTGGGCTACGCGATGCTCGTCACGGGCGAGCCGGCCGACGCCGACGTGGTCGCGGCCGTCACCGCACGGCCCACGGTCGAGCTGAGCAAGTTCTACACGCGACGCACCGTGCACGGCACGGGCGTCGCTGCACCGCTCATGGGTGCGGTGATCGCCGCGGCGGAGGCGACGGGCGCGGCGACGATGTGGCTCGGGGTGAACGAGGAGAACGCCCGGGCCATCCGCTTCTACGGCAAGCACGCGTTCGCGCGCGTCGGCACGAAGCGGTTCCGGGTCGGGGAGCGGCTCGAGCACGACCTGGTGCTCGAGCGGGTGCTCGCGGTGGCGCCGGGTCGGAGCGTCTGAGTCGATTCCGGGCAGGCCTGCCGGCTCAGGGGCGAGCGCGCATCGGTAGGTCGACCCGCACCGGACCGCGCAACGCCTGCTCGCGCACAGTGACCACGAGGCGGTCGCCCTCGCGTTCGGCGAGTGCTCCGGGCGACGCCGTCGCCGCGTCGAGGTCGAGCGCGCCGCCGTCGGCGTCGAGCGGGACCGCGACGCCGGCGGGAGCGTCGACGAACGCATGTGCGAGGTCGCCGGTGCGCGTCCAACGCACCCATGGCTCGTCGGACGCACGGGCGACGGCGGCGTCGAGGGGGCGGGAGCCGAAGATCGCATCGCCGTGCGCGCGGTTCCACGCGCCGAGGCCGGCGAGGGTCGCACGCTGGAGTTCGGGGAGCTCCCCGGCCGCCGTCGGCCCGACGTTCAGCAGGAGGTTGCCGCCGCGGGCGACGATGTCGACGAAGTAGCGCACCGCGTCCTCGGCCGACAACGACTGCTCGGCATCCTCGAGTCGGTTGTACCCGAACGAGTAGCCGATGCCCCGGCAGTGCTCCCAGACACCCGACTCGAGATCCCGTCCGTACTCGTACTCGCTCGTGCGGAAGTCCCAGTGGGTGCGTCCCCACCGGTCGTTCACGACCCCGTCGGGAGACGCGCGGTAGAACCGGCGGAAGAGCTCGGCGAGCGAGGTCGGGCCGTCCGGCTTTCCGTGGTCCGGCCACTCGATGTCGCCCCAGAGGAGGTCCGGGGTGTAGCGCTCGATGAGGTCGGCGACATGGGCGAACGCGTAGTCGGCGTAGGCCGCGTCGACCGGACGACGTTCGTGGTCGGCGTCAGACGTGATGGCGGGTTGCCCCGTGGCGTGCCAGTCGAGGCCGCCCGAGTAGTAGGTGCCGAACCGGAGGCCGGCGCGGCGCGCGGCATCTCGGAACTCGCCGACCAGGTCACGCCGAGGCCCCCGGCGAACGGTGTTGCGGTCGCCCGTGCCCGGCGCGTCCCAGAGCGTCACCCCGTCGTGGTGCTTGGTCGTGGGTACGACGTACCGCGCCCCGCTGTCTGCGACCAGTCGCATCATCGCGTCGGCGTCGAACCGCTCGGCGCGCCAGGCGTCGAGGAAGTCGTCGTACGGCGCCCCACCGAACACCTCGGCCTGGTGACGCTGCGCCGGGCTTCCTCGATGCGGATGGTGTTGAAGTACCACTCCGCGTACGGGTTGTGCGCGTACCACTGGTGGGAATCGATCGTCCCGAGCGCACCGATCGGCTCGGCCCAGGCCGGAACGGAGTAGGGCCCCCAATGGATGAAGATGCCGAGCTTCGCCTCCGGGAACCAGGCCGGAGTCTCGCGCGCGAACGCGCGGTAGACCTCAGGGTGTTCGGGTTCGTGTGTGGTCATGTCGCAGTTTTCCTCGTGACTCGGGTCATCGGATGTACCGACCGATCAGGTGCGGTATGGCGGCCGATGCTAACACCGGGACGGGCAAGAGATCGGATGTCTCACGCTCACTCGCGTGGGGATCCGCAGAGGTCGCGCGGGATTGCGGCGCGATCGGATCGACGTGTGAGCGAAGTCGGGCCCGTCGGGCGCGATTCCACGCAGGGTGACTGCGTGGGCGGGCCTGGGCCGAGTGGCCCGTTCTGCCGCGGTTTCCGCGGGAGAACGGAGGTTCGGACGGGCGGAGATCCCATGAGAATCACTCAGTAGTAGTGATTGAAAGTGAGCGAACCAATCTATTGCGATCAGGCACAATCGCTCATACGCTCACTCACGAGTCGTGAACTCCGCACCCGAAATCCAAGGAGCATCCAATGCACACACGTCACGCATCGAGGCCGGTCCGCACCGCGGCGGCGGCGTCGATCCTCACCGCGGCAGCCCTCGTCGTGAGCGGCTGCGCGAGCGGCAGCAACAGCAGCAGCACCGACCCCGACGAGCCGGTGACCCTCTCGTACGCGATCTGGGACGGCAATCAGCAGCCGGCGATGGAGGCGATCGCGGCAGCGTTCACCGAGGAGCACCCGAACGTGACGATCGACATCCAGCTGACGGCGTTCCAGGACTACTGGACCAAGCTGCAGACCGCCGCATCCGGCGGTGGGGCACCCGACGTGTTCTGGATGAACGGCCCCAACTTCCAGCTCTACGCATCGAACGGCGTGCTGGCCCCGATGGACGGCCTCGACACGGCGGTCTACCCGAAGGGCCTCGTCGACCTGTACACCTACGAGGGCACCGTGTACGGCGCCCCGAAGGACCTCGACACCATCGGCGTCTGGTACAACACGGAACTGTTCGACGCAGCCGGCGTCGCCTACCCCGAGGCGGGCTGGACCTGGGACGACTTCCGCGAGACCGTCACCGCACTCACCGACCCCGACGCCGGGGTCTGGGGTGTCGTCGCAGCCCCGTACAACCAGATGGAGTACTACAACACCATCTACCAGGCAGGCGGCGAGGTCATCGACGCCGCGGGGACGCAGACCGGGTTCGGTACGCCCGAGGCGCTCGAGGGGGTCACGTTCTGGACGGACTTCATCGAGAACGGCGAGTCGCCGTCCGCACAGCAGATGACCGACACCGAGCCGAACTCGATCTTCCAGTCGGGCCTCGCGGCAATGTTCTGGAACGGATCCTGGGCCGGCGGCGGCTACGCGAGCGACGAGGCATTCGCCGACGCGGTGAACGTCGCCCCGCTCCCGGCCGGACCCGCGGGCAACCAGAGCGTCGTGCACGGCCTCGCCAACGTCGCGTACGCCGACGGCGAGCACCTCGACGTCGCCCTCGAGTTCGCCGAGTTCGCCTCGGGCGAGTTCGCCGCCATCACCCAGGCGGAGAGCGGCACCGTCATCCCCGCGTACGACGGCACGCAGGACGCCTGGGTGCAGGCGCTGCCGCAGTACGACCTGCAGGTCTTCATCGACGCCCTCGACACGGCCGTCCCCTATCCGGTGTCCAAGAACACCTCCGCCTGGGTCAGTGTCGAGGGTGAGGTCATCACCCAGATCTGGGCCGGCAACGTCTCCGCGGAGGAGGGTCTCCAGGACCTCGCCGCGCGAGTCCAGGACGCGCTCGACAAGGAGTGACCTCATGACGAACCTCGCAGCGCGCAAGCGCGCGACGGTCGCCATGTCGGCCCGGGGGAGCGCGAGCTCCCCGGTGCCGGCCGGCGGCCCCGCCGAGCCTCAGCCTCGCCCTGGTGGGCGCTGGTGTTCATCGGCCCCATGGCGATCGGCCTCGCCGCGTTCTACCTGTGGCCGACCGTGCGCACCTTCTTCATGTCGTTCACCGACGCCGGCCCGTTCAGCGGCGGATCCTTCGTCGGCCTGGACAACTACTTCGCACTGTTCCAGGACCCCGAGCTGCTCGGCGCACTGCGCAACACGGCCGTCTACACGATCATCGCCCTCGTGGGCATCCCCATCGCCGTCGCCATCGCAGCGCTGCTGAACACGGCGGGCCTGAAGGGGCGCGGCGTGTACCGCACGCTCTACTTCATCCCGGTGGTCACGATGCCCGCGGCGATCGGGCTCGTCTGGCGGCTGATCTACAACGGTGACTACGGCATCCTGAACCAGGCCCTCGGCATCATCGGCATCGAGGGGCGGTCCTGGCTGACCGACGGGAGCACCGCGCTCGCCGCCATCGTGGTCGTCGGCATCTGGGCCGGCCTCGGAACGGCGATCGTCATCTTCCTCGCCGGGCTCCAGGGCATCCCGAAGTCGCTCATGGAGGCCGCCGAGCTCGACGGCGCAGGGCCCGTGCGGAAGTTCTTCTCGATCACGATCCCGATGCTGAGCCCCTCGATCTTCTTCGTCAGCGTGATCACCGTGATCGGCGCACTGCAGGTGTTCGACCTCATCTACATGATGCTCGGCCGCAACAACCCGGCGCTGCCGGAGATCCGCACCGTGGTCTTCCTCTTCTACGAGGCCGGCTTCGTCGACAACCACCGCGGGTACGCGGCCGCGATCGCGATGGTGCTGCTCGTGATCATCCTCGTGCTGACCGCGATCCAGTTCCGTCTCCAGAAGAAGTGGGTGCACTATGAGTGACGTCGATCTCACCACGCGCGCGATCACGACGGGGAACGATGCGCCCCCAAGGAGCGCAGGCGGCGCGGGCACTGGCCCGTGCACCTGATCCTCATCGTCGGGGCGGTCCTGATGGTGTTCCCGTTCCTCTGGCAGACCCTCACCGCATTCAAGACCTACGCCACGTCGGTGCAGGTGCCCCCGGTGCTGTTCCCGGACCCGTGGACCATCACGAACTTCGTCGAGGTCTTCGACACGCTCCCGTTCGGCCAGATGTTCGTCAACTCCGTGCTGCTGACCATCGGCCGCACGGTCGGGCAGGTGGTGCTGTGCACCATGGCCGGGTACGCGTTCGCGCGGATGGAGTTCCGGGGACGCAACCTCGTGTTCATCCTGTTCCTGTCGGTGCTGATGGTGCCCACGCAGCTGTACCTGCTGCCGCAGTACGAGATCATCGTGCAACTCGGCTGGCTGAACACGCTGCAGGCGCTCATCGTGCCCGGCATCTTCAGCGCCTTCGGGACGTTCCTGATGCGGCAGTTCTTCATGTCGCTCCCCATGGAGCTCGAGGAGGCGGCCCGCCTGGACGGCGCCAACCAGTGGCAGACCTTCTGGAAGGTGATGGTTCCGCTGGCCAAGCCGGGCATCATCGCCCTCACGGTCTTCACGGTGCTGTGGTCCTGGAACGACCTGCTCTGGCCGCTGGTGGTCACCACCGACCCCGAGCGGATGCCCCTCTCGGTGGGCCTGTCGCAGCTGGTCAGCGTCTACAACACCGACTACCCCCTGCTGATGGCGGGCTCGCTCCTGGCGACGATCCCGATGCTCATCACGTTCATCGTGCTGCAGCGGCAGTTCATCGAGGGCATCGCCTTCTCCGGAATGAAGTGACGGTCTGACATGACACCCGCATCGGCCACGGCCCGCGACATCACCGTGGGCATCGTCGGCTTCGGCGCGCGCGCCGCACTCCACGAGGAGGTGCATCGCCCCGGACGCGGCTCGCGCGTCACGGCGGTGTGCGACCTCGCGGAGTCGGCGCGCGCCGCCGCGCAGCAGACGTTCCCGGACGCGCTCGTCACGTCGTCGCTCGACGAGGTGCTGTCGCACGGCGTGGACGCCGTGATGATCCTCACGCCGGACGACACGCACGCGTCGCTCGCGATCCGCGCCCTCGAGCGCGGTGTCGCGGTGTTCCTCGAGAAGCCGCTCGCGATCCGCATCGAGGACGCCGATGCCGTGCTCGAGACCGCGCGTCGAACCGGCTCGCGACTCTACATCGGCCACAACATGCGGCACATGCCGGTGGTCGGCCTCATGCGCCGGCTCATCCGCGAAGGGCGCATCGGAGCGGTCAAGGCCGTCTGGTGCAGGCACTTCGTGGGCCACGGCGGCGACTACTACTTCAAGGACTGGCATGCGGACCGGCGGAGCACGACCGGCCTGCTGCTGCAGAAGGGCGCCCATGACATCGACGTCATCCACTGGCTCGCCGGCGCGTACTCGGACCGGGTCGCCGCAATGGGCGCGCTCGCCGTCTACGGCGACATCGACGACCGCCGGGACCGCTCGGGCGAGCGCCTCGGCGACTGGCTGAGCCTGGACAACTGGCCGCCGACGGCGCAGACCGGACTCCACCCCGTGATCGACGTCGAGGACATCTCGATGATGCACATGCGCCTGGCGAACGGCGTGCTCGCTTCCTACCAGCAGTGCCACTTCACTCCGGACTACTGGCGCAACTACACGATCATCGGCACCGAGGGGCGTATCGAGAACCTCGGAGACACGTCCGGCTCCGTCGTCGGGCTGTGGAACCGGCGCCACCAGAGCTCAAGCGAGCCCGACGAGACGTTCGTCGTGCCGGCGGTCGCGACCTCGGGCCATGACGGCGCGGACGCCCTGCTCGTCGCCGAGTTCGTGCACTTCGTGCGCGAGGGAGGCGCCACCGAGACCTCGCCGATCGCAGCGAGGAGGCCGTCGCTGCTGGCGTGGCCGCGACCGACTCGCTGCGGGGCGACGGCTGCGCCCGCGACATCCCGTCGCTCGCCCCCGATCTCGTCGCCTACTTCGAGCGCGGACAGGTCGAGGGCAGCGCCTCCCGCTGACATGCACGCACCACACGGAAAGAGATCCATGACCGAGCACCACCTTCCCCCGCCCCGGGCGCCCATATGGCGGCCGAGCTCGCGAGCCAGCCGGAGACCTGGACCCGGGCAGCCGGCATGACCGTCGAGCAGCACCGCCTTCCGGCCGGCGGCGCCCGCGTCGCCGTGATCGGCTGCGGCACCTCCTGGTTCATCGCCCAGAGCTACGCCGCCCTGCGCGAGCGCGGCGGGTTCGGTCGCACGGATGCCTTCACCGCATCCGAACTCCCGCAGGACAGAGAGTACGATGCCGTCGTCGCACTCACGCGTTCCGGAACGACGACCGAGGTGCTGCAGGCGGTCGCGCGGCTGCGCGGACGCGTGCCAGTGATCGGCGTCGTCGGCGACGCCGACTCGCCCCTCGTCGACCTGGTGGACGACGTCGTGGCGCTGCCGTTCGCGGACGAGCGCTCCGTCGTGCAGACCCGTTTCGCGACGACCGCGCTCGCACTGCTCCGGGCGTCCCTCGGCGAGCGGCTGGACCGCGTGATCGCCGATGCGGAGACCGTGCTCGCCGAGGAGCTCCCCGAACACCTCGTCGGCGCCGACCAGGTCACCTTCCTCGCCTCGGGCTGGGCAATCGGCCTCGCGCACGAGGCGGCGTTGAAGATGAGGGAGTCGGCGCAGGCCTGGACCGAGTCGTATCCCGCAATGGAATACCGGCACGGCCCGATCTCGATCGCCGCCCCCGGCCGCGTGACCTGGAACTTCGGTTCGGCACCCGACGGGCTCGCCCGCGAGGTCGCGGCCACCGGCGCCACGTTCGAGCAGCGCGACCTCGACCCCATGGCCGAGCTCGTGCGCGCCCACCGGGTGGCCCTCGAACGTGCGCGACGCGCCGGTCTCGACCCGGATTCGCCCCGCAACCTCGCCCGATCGGTCGTGCTGGGCTCATGAGCGCACCGTCTTCGACGACCACCCTGCTCGGCGACGGGCCGGCGGTGCTCGCGTTCGACGTGGGCGGTACGCACGTGAAGTCCGCACTCGTCGACACCCGTGGGCGCATGCTCGGCGTCCGCCGCCACCCCACGGTGCGCGATGCGTCCGCACCGGGCCGGTCGGTGGTCGCCCAGTTGGGGTACCTCGCCGAGGCGCTCCGAGATGCGCATCGCGATGTGCGCCCGCTCGTCGCCGGGGTCTCGGTACCCGGCATCGTCGACGAGCGGACCCACCGGGCCATCTACTCCTCGAACCTGGGTTGGCGCAACGAGCCGCTGTACGACCTGGTTCGCAGTTCCCTCCGGCTGCCGGTCGCGTTCGGTCACGACGTGCGGGGCGCGGGTCAGGCGGAGCTGCGGCTCGGCGCGGCCCGCTCGCGCCGAGACGTGGTGATCGTCACGATCGGAACCGGCATCTCGGCGACCCTGATCGTCGACGGACGCGTCCGCGCCCGCGGCGGCTACGCCGGTGAGATCGGGCACATGCTGAGCGATGCGGCCGGCGCCGAGTGCGCATGCGGCTCGCGCGGATGCCTCGAGACCATCGCGTCGGCATCGGCGATCGCCCGTCGCTACTTCGAGCGCACGGGCGAGGCCGTCGCGGGCGCTCGGGAGGTGCGCGACCGCATGGCGGCGGGCGACCCGCACGCCGCGCGGATCTGGGACGACGCAGTGGATGCGCTCGCCGTGCAGCTGCAACGACTGTCGGTCGTGCTCGCACCCGAGCTGATCGTGGTCGGCGGTGGTCTCGCGGCGGCGGGCGACGCCCTCATCGTCCCGCTGCGCCGGCGCCTCGACGCGTTGATGGCGTCGGAGCGCAGGCCCCGGGTGGTGCGCACCGCGCTGGGCGACGACGCCGGCCTGGTCGGGGCCGCACTCGCGGCGCGCGACCTCGCGACCGGTGCGGCGGCGGGGATGTCGGCATGATCGTCACCGTCACCCTCAACCCGGCCCTCGACCAGACGTGGGAGGTGGACCGTCTCGTCCCGGGGAGAGTCACCGGGTCTCCACCGGTGCCTCCCGCGCCGGCGGCAAGGGCGTGAACGTCGCGCGCGTGCTGCACGCGACCGGGCACGACGTGCTGGTCGTCGCGCCCGTCGGCGGTTCGACCGGCAGCCTGTTCCTCGCGGACCTTGCGATGAGCGGCATCCGGAACCGGGTCGTGCCCACCCGCGCCGAGACCCGACGTTCGATCGCCGCGGTCGACACCGCGAGCGGTCAGGCCACGCTGCTGAACGAACCCGGGCTCCCCCTGCGAGCCGAGGACGCGGACGCCGTCGACGCCCTCGTGCTCACCCTGTCGCCACCAGCCGTCGTCGCGCTCTGCGGGAGCCTCCCCCGGGCTACCCGCCACGGCGCCTCGGACGGCTGGTGGCGGCGCTCCGCGCGCAGGGCACGATCGTCGTCGTCGACACGAGCGGGCCGGCCCTGATGGAGGCGTCGTACGCGGGTGCCGACCTCGTCGCGCCCAACCGCGAGGAGCTCGCGGCGGTTGCGGGCACCGACGACTTCGATGCCGGGATCGACGCCCTGCTGGCGGCCGGTGCAGGCGGCGTCGTCGCAACCGACGGCGCGGCGGGCCTGACCGTCGCGCTGCGCCGGTCCCGGTGCCGGGCTCGCCTCGAGTCGTCCGTCGAGCCTCGGAATCCGACCGGGGCGGGAGACGCCGCCGTCGCCTCACTCGCCGCGCACCTGGCCGATGCGGCGCCCACCGCCGGCGACGACGCTTTGGTGCTCGCGCGACGCGCGGCGGCCTGGTCGGCCTCCGCCGTCACCATGCCGCTCGCCGGCGAACTCGCCCCCGATCACGACGCATGGGCGTCGCGCGTCGTCGTGACCGTCGCTCGAACGGAGCCCGCATGCCCCTGACTCCCACACTCGACATCCTCCACGCGGCGCGAAGCGCCGGCGCGGGCGTGGGTGCGTTCAACGTGGTGCTGCTGGAGACGGCGGAGGCCCTCGTCCGCGCCGCAGAGTGCACGCGCATGCCGATCGTGCTCCAGATCTCGGAGAACTGCGTCGCGTATCACGGCGGCCTGCGGCCCGTCGCACGCGCGACGCTCGCCCTCGCCGACGCGGCGACCGTACCCGTCGCGGTCCACCTGGACCACGCCGAACTGCCCGACCTGGCGTTCGAGGCCATCGATCTCGGGTTCGGATCGGTCATGTACGACGGTTCCCGCCTCGCCGTCGACGAGAACATCGCGACCACGCAGCGGGTCGTCGCGCACGCGCACGCCGCCGGGGTCGCGGTCGAGGCCGAGCTGGGTGAGATCGGCGGGAAGGACGGTGCACACGCCCCGCACGTTCGCACCGATCCGATCGAAGCGGCGTGCTTCGTCGACGCGACCGGTGTCGACGCGCTCGCGGTGGCCGTCGGGTCCTCGCACGCCATGACCGCGCGGACGGCAGCGCTCGACGTCGACCTCATCGCCCGCATCCGCGCCGCGGTCGACGTGCCGCTCGTGCTGCACGGCTCGTCCGGGGTGCCCGACGACACCATCGTCGCGGGCATCCGCGCGGGTCTGGTCAAGATCAACGTGTCGACCCACCTCAACTCCGCGTTCACCTCCGTGGTTCGTGAGATGCTCGACTCCGACGAGACGACCGTCGACCCGCGCCGCTACATCGGGCGTGCCCGCAGCGCCGTCGCCGACGAGGCGGCGCGCATGCTGCGGGTGTTCCGGGCGGCGGGCGCGACGCTGGAAGGAGCTGTCGGCGCGTGAACCGGACCGAACGGCTGACCGCGGTGCTCGACCTGCTCGCAGTGTCGGGGCGGGTCGAGGTCGACGACATCGTCCACCGGCTGGGCGTATCGGTCGCGACCGCCCGGCGCGACCTCGACGCGCTGGCCCAGCAGCAGCTGCTCACGCGCACGCGCGGTGGAGCGATCGCGCATTCGGTGGCGTACGACCTCCCGCTGCGCTACAAGAACCAGCAGCGTCCCGAGGAGAAGCTCGCCATCGCCCGTGCGGCGGTGGCACTCATCCCGCGCGGTGCAGTGATCGGCCTCTGCGGCGGCACGACGACCACCGCGATCGCCGACGCGCTGACCAGCCGCCCGGACATCATGGAGCCCGCCTCCGACCCCGGGCTCACGGTCGTGACCAACGCCATCAACATCGGCATGCTCCTCTCGCCGCGCCCGCAGATCAAGACCGTGATGACCGGGGGCGTCGTGCACGCGCGCTCCTACGAGCTGGTCGGCAGCTACGCGGATGCGGTCATCGGGTCGATCTCGCTCGACATCGCCTTCATCGGGGCGAACGGGCTCGACGCCGAGGTCGGCCCGACCTGCCACGACGAGCAGGAGGCCGCGGTCAACGCGGTGCTCGCGGCGCGCGCCCGTCGGGCGGTCGTGGTCACCGACTCGGCGAAGATCGACCGCCGCGCCTTCGCGACGATCGGTCCGCGCGACCTGTTCTCGACCATCGTCACCGACGACTCGATCACGACCGAGCAGCTGCGGCGGCTCGAGGAGTCGGGGTACGAGGTGATCGTCGCCGGCTAGGCCGCGCGGCGCGACGGATGAACGGGGCGATCGGCATGACAGGCACCACCCGGCCCCCGCCGCGATCGGGATCGATGTCGGGGGCACCGCAGTCAAGGCGGTGCTCGTCGACCGCCACGGCGTGATGCTCGCGGAGGCGCGCCGGCCGACGACCTCGCCCGACCCGGCGGGTGCGGGCGTGCTCGATGTCGCGCACGAGCTCGTGAAGGAACTCGGTGGCGACGGCGACCTGCGGGTCGGCGTGGTCGTGCCGGGCATCGTGGACGAGGCCCGCGGCATCGCGGTGCGCGCGGTGAACCTCGGCTGGGAGGGCCTCGATCTCGCGCGCATGCTCTCCTCGCGGATCGGTCGCGATGTGGCGTTCGGTCACGATGTGCGCGCGGGCGCGGTCGCGGAAGCCAGGTGGGGTGCCGCCTCGGGCACCTCGGGCACCTCGGGCGTGGTCGTCTACGTCGCGATCGGTACCGGCGTCGCAGCGGCGGTGCTCGTGGAGGGCCGCCCGGTCGTGAGCGACGGGTGGGCGGGCGAGATCGGCCAGCTGCCGGTCGCGGACGGTCCACTCGCGACTCGCCGCATGGAGGAGGTCGCGTCGGCGGCCGCGCTCGCCCATCGCGCCGGCCTGCCGAACGGGCGCGCCGTCGCCGAACGCGCCGCCGCAGGAGATCCGCAGGCCCGCGCGGCGTGGGATGACGCGATCGGGGTGCTCGCCGACGCGTTCGCGGCCGTCACCGCGGTGGTCGCGCCGGAGCTGATCGTCGTCGGGGGCGGGCTCTCGCGCTCGGGCGATCAGCTGCTCGTCCCGCTCGCGGATGCGCTGGACGAGCGGCTCGGCACCTTGCGCCGACCGCGCCTGCGTACGGCGACCTTCGGTGAGTACTCCTCGGCGTTCGGAGCCGCAGCGCTCGCGCTCGGGCGCGCGTGACGCCGAATCCCGAGCAGGTCACGAGCGCTTGACCCGCTCGTAGGCCGCGAGCGCGGCCGCCCGGGTCTCCCGCAGGTCGACGATCGGCTCGGGGGAGCCGAACGCACCCGCATCCGGGGCCCACCGCCCCACGTACACGCCGTCGGGGTCGAACTTCTGCGCCTGCAGCTCGGGGTTGAACACGCGGAAGTACGGGGCGGCGTCGGCACCGGACCCGGCGACCCACTGCCAGTTGAACGGGTTGGCCGCGGCATCCGCATCGACCAGCGTGTCCCAGAACCACTCCTCTCCGTGCCGCCAGTGGATCAGCAGGTTCTTCGTGAGGAACGACGCGACCACCATGCGCACGCGGTTGTGCATGACGCCCGTCTGCCAGAGCTCGTGCATACCGGCGTCGACGACCGGGATGCCGGTGCGACCGTGCTGCCACGCCTCGAGGGCCTCTCGGTCGAGGTCGGGCCACGGGAAGGCGTCGAACCGGCGCCGCCAGTTCTCGGTCGCGAGGTCGGGCGAGTGGTACAGCACGTGCCAGGCGAACTCGCGCCAGCCGAGCTCGGAGAGGAACGTCTCGACGCCCTGCGCGGCGGAGGGTCGCTCGCGACGGGTGTCGACGGCCGCATGCCAGATCTGGAATGGACTCAGCTCGCCCCAGCGCAGGCGCGGCGACAGGCGGGAGGTGCCGTCGGCGTCGAGGCGGTCGCGGGCGTCGGCGTAGTCGTCCACGTCGTCGGCGAGGAACGCGCGCAGGCGACGGCTGGCGGATGCCTCCCCGGGCGTCCACGCGGACCGCAGGCCGCCTGCCCAGTCGGGCGCGGTCGGCAGCAGCCCCCAGTCCTCGAGGTCGTCGGACTCGGGGTAGGCGCGGGGACCGGACAGCGTGCGTGGCGCCGGGAACGGCTCGCGCGGCTCGGGGCCCGCCGGCACGCCTTCCAGAACGGGGTGTAGACCGAGAACGGCTCGTCCTGCCCGGTGCGGATCGTCCACGGTTCGAACAGCAGCGACGCCTGGTGGCTCCGGGGCGCGCGGCCGGCCTCGCGGAGCATCCGCTTCACGGTCGTGTCGACCTCGCGCTCGGGGCCGCCGTACCGCCGGTTCCAGACCACCCCGGCCGCGTCCACCTCGTCGGCGAGGGCGGGCACGACCTCGGATGCCGCGCCGCGACGCAGCACCAGCGGCACGCGGCGCGCACGCAGGTCGTCGGCGAGCGACGCGAGGCTGTGGTGCAGCCACCAGCGCGCGGCGCCGCCGAGCGGGCGGATGCCGGGGGACTCCTCGTCGAGCACGAACAGCGCGATGACCGGGCCGTCGGCCGCGGCAGCCTCGCGCAGCGCGGGATGGTCGGCGAGCCGCAGGTCGTCGCGGAACCAGACGATCGTCGGCTGCGTCATGCGGGCGACGATACCGGGCGGGCGTCGGGGTGCGACACGCGTCGCATGCATGCTCGGCGGATGCTCAGTCCAGGTCGGCGACCTTCAGCACGAGCTTGCCGCGCACGTGGCCCGCCTCGACCAGGCGGTGCGCCTCGGCGCCGTCGGCCAAGTCGAGCACGCGGTCGACGTGCACCCGCACCGACCCGTCATCGATGAGGCGCGTGATCACGGCGAGCGTACGGGCGTCGGGCGCCACCGACAGCCCGGTGGCGAGCACGCCGCGCTCCGCGGCATCCGCTTCGAGGCTCGGCCAGCTCTTCGTCGGCACATTGACGACCAGGCCGCCCGGTCGCACCACCTCGAGCGAGCGGGTGCCCACGTCGTCGACCACGTTGCCCATGAGGTCGATCACCGCGTCCTGCTGGCCGGCAACGTGCTCGAAGCGCTCGCTGCGGTAGTCGATGACGCGGTGCGCGCCGAGTGAGCGCACGAACTCGGCGTTCTCGGCCGAGCAGGTCGCGGTCACGCGCACGCCGAAGTACGCGGCGAACTGCACGGCGAAGTGGCCCACGCCGCCCGCGGCCGCGTGGATGAGCATGCGCTGCCCGTCGTGCGCCTTGGCGGTCTCGACCACGGCCGCCCACGCGGTGAGCGCAGCGACCGGCACCGCGGCGGCCTCGGTGAGCGACAGGCTCGACGGCGCGGTGGTCACGCTCAGCGACGAGACGGCGGCGAGCTCGCCGTAGCTGCCGGTCGTGCGGGGCACCCGGGTCATGCCGTACACGCGGGTGCCGGGTTGCAGCGGATGCATCGCCGTCGGCGTCTGCTCGACGACGCCGGCGAAGTCGAGCCCGAGCACGCTCGGCCACGCGTCGATCGCCCCCGAGACGCCCCGGCCCGCGCGCGTCTTCGCGTCGATCGGGTTGACGCCCGCGGCGGCGACGCGCACGAGCACCTCGTCGGAGACGCGCACCGGGTCGGGCACCTCGCCGATTCGCAGCTGTTCGGGATCTCCGGTCGCGTCGATCACCAGTGCCCTCATCGGCGGTTCCTCCGTGTGTTGCGTGGGGTGTGCACGTGGAAACCTAACCGCCGCGCGTTACGGCCGGTCGCGCGTGGTGTTTCGCCCATGAGTCGGTCTGGACGTGCCGCATGCCCCTCGGTAACGTCACCGTACATGCGCATCCTCGTTGCGACGACCGCGAACCTGGGGCACTTCCTGCCGACGGTGGCACTGGCCCGGGCGTGCGCGGCAGCGGGGCACGAGGTGCGGGTCGCCGCGCCCGGCTCGTTCGCGCCGGCGGTCGCAGGCGCCGGGCTCGCATTCGCGCCGGTCGGCGACCCGGACCCCGCCGAGATCGGGCGCACGTTCGGGTCGATCGCGCACCTGCCGATGATGGAGCGCGACGCCCGGGTCGTCGCCGACGTGTTCGGGCGCATCGACGCGCGGGCCGCGCTGCCCGCCATGTCGGAACTGCTCGACGGGTTCCGGCCCGACCTGGTGCTGCGCGACCCGGCGGAGATCGCCTCGCTCGTCGCCGCCGAGGTGCGGGGCGCGCCGCACGCGACCGTCGCGATCGGCACCACGTCGATGCTCGGGCTGTTCGCCGAGCGACTCGCCGAGCCGCTCGCCGAGTTCGAGGCCGAGCACGGGCTCGCGGCCGGCCGGCTCACCGGCGCCGCGGCCGCAGCGCCGCGGTTCACGCGCGTGCCCGCGTCGTTCGACGATCCGCCCGCAGCATCCGACCCGACCGTCGTGCGCTTCCGCGACGGTGATGCGGATGCCGTGCCGGAGGCGGCGCCGCTGCCCGAGTGGGGCGACGCTGGTGCGCCGTTGGTGTACGTCTCGTTCGGCACGGTCGCCGGGAACTTCCCCGACGCGGGAGATCGCTACCGGCGCGCGCTCGACGGGCTCGCCGACGTTCCGGTGCGCGTGCTGCTCACGACCGGCTCGGGGTTCGATCCGGAGGCGCTGCGGCCCTGGCCCGGCAACGCACTCGTGGAGCGTTGGCGTCCGCAGGCCGAGGTGCTGCCGCACGCCGCCGCCGTCGTCGGACACGGCGGATTCGGCACGACCACGGCCGCGCTCGCCGCCGGGCTGCCGCAGGTCGTCGTGCCGCTGTTCGCGTTCGACCAGCACCTGAACGCCGAGCGCGTCGCCGATCGTGGCGTGGGCGTGCGCGTCGCCGACGGGCCAGAGCTCGCCCACGGGCTGCGCGAGGCCGTGGCATCCGTGCTGGGCGACCCGGAGGTCGCGGCCACCGCTCGGCGTGTGGCCGACGAGATGGCGGCGCTGCCGACTGCGCCGGAGGTCGTGCCCGGGCTGCTCGCGGTCGCCGCGGGCCGCGCGGACGCCTAGCCGCGCAGGAAGCTCGCGACCGCGGCGCGCACCGCCTCCGTGTGCGCGGCCTGCCCCTCGTCGCGCGCCGGCACGCGTTCGAGGGGCGCCCCGAGGGCGCCGGCCCAGCGCTCGGCGAGGGCGAGCGGATGCACCGGGTCGCGCGGTGCCCCGACGACGAGCGACTCGATGCCGGCCGCCGTGAGCGAGGCGAGCTCGGCGTCGTCGCGGAACGCGCGATTGCGCGGGATCTCGGTGAGCCGGATGGCCCGGGCGGTCGCCTCGTGCACGCGGAACTGGTGCAGCAGCCCGACGCCGCCCGCGTGCGAGACCGTGTCGACCTTCTGGAACGCGCCCGTGCGGCGGAAGAAGCGCATGCCCTGGTACGGGCCGTACCGGCGCAGCAGCTCGGCGATCACGGGGAACGCCATCAGGTTGTCGGGCAGCGGCCGGTCGGTGAACGAGGGGCGCACGAGCACGAGCCGCTCGACCGGGAGCAGCGCGCCGAGCGCGATGCGCACTGCGAGCGCGGCGCCCAACGAGATGCCGACGATCGTGAAGGGTGCGGACTCGGCCGGCTCGGCCGGGTCGGCCCCGTCGCGGGCGTCGGCCGCGACCTCGGCGGCGAGGGCGTCGAGCGTGAAGCGGTCGGCGGTGCCGATGCGGTCGGATGCCCCGTGGGCGCGCACGTCCGGCGCGACGATGCGTTCCTCGGCGCCCGACACGTCGAGCACGACCGGGCCGAACAGCTCGAGCGGCGTGCGGCGGTCGGACCCGAGCCCGTGCAGCAGCAGCGTCGGCACGGCTCAGGCGGTGCGGCCGGAGCGGAGCATGGCGAGCAGGTCGTCGGCGCGGTCGACGAGCATCGCGATCTGGTCCTCGTCGCGGTCGACCCAGCGGCACTTCGGCTCACCCAGCGGCACGAAGTCCTCGTGCTGCTCCCAGACGACGAGCGTGCGCTCGGCGCCGAGCACGTACTGCTGCCACCACACCTGGCGCAGGTAGTGGCGGGGGATGCCGCGCCAGGCCTTGCCGGTCGTCTTGATCTCAGCGAGTTCCAGCACCCCGTCGTCGGTCACGCGCAGGCCGTCGGGCGTCGCGAGATGCCGCCGGTCGCCCGCGGCGTGGAACAGCAGCGAGCTGCCCCGGATGCCGTGGTGCTCGTGCATCCAGCGCGCGATGACGGGCTCGCGGATGCGGCCGTGGTCGATCGCGCGCCCGCCGGTGAACCCCGACGTGCCGTGCAGCTTCTCCCACGCGAGCTGGCGCACGGCCGTGTGCGACGCCAGCCGGGCCGCATCCGTCGCCGTGATGCCCTGCGACCGCGCCCGCAGCCAGGCCACGCGGTCCTTCGAGTCGGCGACGATGCGCGACTCGTGGGGGTGGCGCGGCCGGCCGGGCTCGGTCGAGACGGCGGATGCCGCGGGCAGCGTGTCGGTCACGCTTCGAGGCTACCCGTGGCATCCGTCGTCGGGGCAGGCGACGCGCGCCGCGATGGCCCGAACGGGCCATGCGGAATGGCCGGATCGCGCGATGAGGCGAGCGGGCGATCGGAGTGGAATCGAGGCATCGACACCGCACGAGACACGGGCGGCACGACACAGGGGAGCTGAGCACGATGATCACCACCACCACCTACGACACCGACACCGCCACCGACACCGCCGAGGTGCGCGTCGCCGCCTCGATGGCCCGCGGCATGCGCTGCGGCTGGTACCGCACGCTGTTCGAGCTCGGTCCGGTCACGGTCGACGCCTTCGCCGACGAGGTCGGCATCGGGCGCGCCGCGGCGACCGGCTGGATCGGCCGCCAGGTCGACGCGGACGTGCTCCGGGTCGTCGGCACGGATGCCACGGGCGAGCCGCTCGTGCTGCTGCCGGGCGAGCACGTGACCGCGCTGCTCGGCGACCGCGGCGAGGACGAGCTCTCGGGCGCACGTGCGATGGCGCTGCACTACCGCGACCGCATGGCACCCGTCGTGCGCGCGGTCGGCGACCACGGCCTGCGCGTGCTCGCCGACGCCGCCTGACGGGCGAGCCCTACACTGGGGGCCGTGGAGCCCGGGGATCAGCTGATCCGCTACGCCGAGGTCGGCGGCCGACAGGTCGCCTGGACCTCGGTCGGCTCCGGCCCGCCGCTCGTGCTCGGCGGCTGGTGGTGCAGCCACCTCGCGCTCGACTGGGAGCAGGCGCAGTTCCGCGACCTGGTCGCGACGCTCGCCGCCCATCGCACGGTGATCCGCTACGACCGGCCCGGCGGCGGCGCCTCCGGGCACGACGACCCGCCGCCCGCCGACCTCGACGAGGAGCTCGCGCTGCTCGAGGGCATCGTCGACGTCGCCGTGAGCGATGCACCGGTCACCATGTTCGGGGTCTCCTCGGGCGGCGCGGTGTCGTCGCGGTTCGCCGCCGCGCACCCCGATCGGGTCGACGCGCTCGTCATGTACGGCACGTTCGCGAACGGCGCCGAGATCGCCCCGCCGCAGGCCCGGCAGGGGCTGCTCGAGGTGATCGGCACGCACTGGGGCTTCGGGTCGCGGGTGCTCGCCGACCTGTTCCTGCCCGAGGCCACGGCCGCCGAGCGCGACGAGTTCGTCGCCTACCAGCGGCGGTCGGCGTCGCGGGAGTCGGCGGCGGCCTCGATGGCGGAGCTGTACGCCTTCGACTCGACCGGCCACCTCGGCCGGGTGCGGGCGCCGACCCTCGTGCTGCACCGCCGCGAGGACCGCGCGATCCCGTTCGCGCTCGGCGCCGACGTGGCCTCGCGCATCCCGGGCGCGGAGCTCGTCGAGCTGCACGGGCTCGACCACTTCCCGTGGCGCGGCGACCGGCGCGCGGTGACGGATGCGGTGCTGCGGTTCCTCGGGGAGGAGGCCGAGCCCGCACCGACGGCCGGCCCCGAGGCATCCGCTCCTGAACCGCCCACGACCGACCTGAGTGCGCGCGAGCTCGAGGTGCTGCGGCTCGTCGCGCGCGGCGACACCGACCAGCAGATCGCACAGGCCCTCGTGCTGAGCCCGCACACCGTGCACCGGCACCTCGCGAACATCCGCACCAAGCTCGGCGTGCCCTCGCGTGCCGCGGCGGCGGCCTGGGCCTCGCGGCACGACCTCATCTGACGAGGCGCGCCCGCCGGGGTGGGCACTTTTCAGGAACGTACGGCTGTCGGCAGTGCAGCTGCCGCAGGTTCTGCGGCGTGCGGCGGCCGCGCCGCAGGAGGTGCGGGCGAGTCGTGCCTGCCCGCAGCCTGTGCGGGGTGGTGCGGACACCTTCCTGAAAAGCGACGCACCACCCCGCGCTTGCGGGTCAGATCTCCTGCACCGATCCGCCCGCGATCCGCAGCCGCCGTTCGGCGCGCCTGGCAACCGCGGAGTCGTGGGTCACGATCACGAGCGTGAGCCCGCGGTCGCGCCAGAGTCCCTCGAGGAGGTCCATGATCTCGTCGCGGGTCTGCTCGTCGAGGTTGCCCGTGGGCTCGTCGGCCAGCAGCACGTCGGGCTCCTTCACGAGGGCCCGCGCGATGGCGACGCGCTGCTGCTGGCCGCCCGAGAGCTCGCTCGGCACGTGCCCGGCGCGCTCGGCGAGGCCGACCTGGGCGAGGGCGTCGGATGCCCGTCGGCGGCGCTCCTCGGCCGGCACGCCCTGCGGCTCGAGCGCCGTCTCGACGTTCTCCTGCGCGGTGAGCGTGGGGATGAGGTTGAAGCCCTGGAAGACGAACCCGATCTCCTTCGCGCGGAGCTTCGCGAGCTTGCGGTCGGGCAGCTTCGACAGCAGGTCGTCGCCCAGCTTCACGTCGCCGGTGGTCGGCCGGTCGAGGGCGCCGAGCATCTGCAGCAGCGTCGACTTGCCCCCGCCGGTCGGGCCCTGGATCGCGACCATCTGGCCGGCAGGGATGGTGAGCGAGACGTCCTGCAGCGCGGTCACGATGCGCGACGACTGCTTGTAGGTCTTGCCGACCTTCTCGAGGGTGTACATGGCGGTTCCCTTCGGGGTGGCCGGGGCGGCCGGGGCGGCCGGGTCGGCCGGTGCGGGGAGGGTGATCGAGGTCGTGCTCGCGGCGCTCATGCGACGCTCCGGAGTGCCTCGGCCGGGCGCAGCCGCGAGGCGCGCCAGCCGCCGATCGCGCCGGCGACCAGGCCGCCGAGCACGGCCAGGCCGACCGCGACGAGCACGACCGACATGGTCACGGGTGCGGTGAGCACGATGTCGGTGGCCGTGGACGTCGCCGCACCGAACGCGCCGCCTCCCGGCCCGGCGATCGCCACGCGCTCGCCGGTCTCCGCCGCGCCGGCCGCAGCACCCTGGCCGCCGCCGAACGCCTGCACCGAGCCCGCCGAACCCGACAGCGTGGGCTGGATGAGCGTGATGACGCCGATGCCGACGAGGCCGATGACGATGCCGAGCGCACCGCCGATGAGGCCCTGCACGAGCGACTCGCCCGCGACCTGGCCGACCACGCGGCGGTTCGACCAGCCGATGGCCTTGAGGGTGCCGAACTCGCGGGTGCGGCGGGTCACGCCCGACACCGTGAAGAGCACGGCGATGAGGAACGCGGCGGCGAGCACCGCGACCGACAGCCACAGGCCGAGCGACGAGACGAGCGTTGACGCCGAGGCGAGCGAGCCGGAGACCGACGACGCGAGGTCCTCCTGGGTGTTCACGGTCGCCTCGGGCAGCGCCTCCTCGAGGCTCGCCTGTACGGCGGTGATCTCGGTCGACGACGCGGCCTGCACGTAGACCGTGGAGACCTGGCCCTCGAGGCCGGCGAGCGCCTGCGCGGTGTCGAGCGGCAGGTACACGTTGGCGCCGGTCGAGGCGTCGGCGGTGTCGGCCGTCACGAGGCCGACGATCTCCATGGTCGTGCCGCCGACGTCGATCGAGTCGCCGACGACGAGCTCGGCGGTCGTGGCGTACGCGGAGTCGAGGAGTGCCACGTCGGCACCCGCATCCGTCGCCTCGAGCCCGCGACCGTCGGTGACGGCGGCCGACGACAGTGGTCCGAGCGCGGATGCCGCGGGGTCGATGCCGAGCACGGTGAACGAGTCGACGTCGAACGCGCTGCCCCCGGCACCGTCCGCGCCGCCGGCCGGTGGAGCCTCGCCGCCCGCCTCGCCGGGCGCGCCCCCGCCGCCCTGCTGCAGCTGCGAGAAGTCGGGCAGCTCGCCCGAGAAGGTCGTGTTCGTGAGCGACAGTGCCGCAGCGGCATCCGCCACCCCCTCGGTCGACAGCGCGGTGTCGAGGGCGGTGTCGTCGAAGGTGGCGGTGCCGATGCCCGCCGTCAGGCGCGAGTCGGAGACCGTGGTCGAGCCCTCGGCGTCGTCGGTCTCGCCGTCCTCGGCGCCGAACTCGAAGCGGCCGCCCCCGGGGCCGCCCTCGCCCGGGCCGGTGGGCGCCTGGGTGACGGTGATGTCGGTGCCGACGCCGTAGACCGACTCGAGCACGGATGCCTGTGCGTCGCGCACGCCCCCGACAGCGCGTTGACGATCATGACGAGGGCGATGGCGAGCGCCATGCCGATCGCCACGATGAGGGTCTGTCTGCGTCGGCCCGCGAGCTCGCGGCGCAGGTAGGTGAGGAACATCGGTCTCCTTCGTGGATGTGGGGCCCGACGGGACAGGGGCTCCCGCCGGGCATCGGCGACGCTAGGCGGCGGCGCTATGGCGGTACTCGGGCCCGGCTATGGGGTCGCTATGGACGTCTCGCGCAACTCCACAGGCGAGCCATAGGCGGGTCATAGGAAGATGCGGATACTGGTGTCATGCCCTCTTCCCTCAGCCGCGAGCAGCCGCACGCCGAACATCGCAGCCCCGCCATCGCCAAGCCCGACGGCAGCCCCGTGCGGGTGCTCGTCGTCGACGACGAGGCGCAGCTGGCCGACCTGCTGAAGATGGCCCTGCGCTACGAGGGCTGGGAGGTGCGCACCGCGGGCGACGGCCAGGCCGCCCTGCGGGTGGCGCGCGAGTTCCGCCCCGACGCGATCGTGCTCGACGTGATGCTGCCCGACATCGACGGGCTCGAGGTGCTGCAGCGCCTGCGCGCCGAGGGCGACGAGACCCCCGTGCTCTTCCTCACCGCGAAGGACTCGCTCGACGACCGCCTCGCGGGCCTCACCGCGGGCGGCGACGACTACGTCACCAAGCCGTTCAGCCTGGAAGAGGTCGTGGCGAGGCTCCGCGGGCTCATCCGCCGCTTCGTGCGCTCGGCCGCGGCGACCGACCCCGTGCTCGCGGTCGGCGACCTCACGCTCGACGAGGACTCCTACGAGGTGGCCCGCGCCGGCGAGGCGATCGAACTCACCGCGACCGAGTTCGAGCTGCTCCGCTTCCTCATGCGCAACCCGCGCCGCGTGCTCTCGAAGGCGCAGATCCTCGACCGGGTCTGGTCGTACGACTTCGGCGGCAAGGCCAGCGTGGTCGAGCTCTACATCTCCTACCTCCGCAAGAAGATCGACGCGGGCCGCGAGCCCATGATCCACACCGTGCGCGGGGCCGGCTACATGATCAAGGCGACGACGTGACGGATGCCACGGGCGGGCGCCGCCCCTGGACCCTCGAGCGCCGCCTGATCATCGCGCTCGTCGCGCTGCTCGCGGCGGTCAGCGCCGTCGTCGGCACCGTGAGCGTGGTGGTCGTGCACACCAACCTCGTCGACCGCGTCGACGACCAGCTCGCGTCGGCGACCGAGCGCGGCCGGGTCGCGATCATCGAGCCGCCGCCCGGCGCGTCCGGCGACGACGACGGCCGCGTGCTCGCCGCCCGCGGGCAGGCCGTCGGCACCATCGCGGGCATCGTGCTCGACGACGAGGTGCGCCAGGCCGCCGTGCTCGAGGAGGACGGCGAGATCGGGCAGCTCGACGCCGACCAGCTCGCCGCGCTGTCGAGCGTGCCCGCCGACTTCCAACCGCACTCGGTCGACCTGGGCGGCGACCTCGGTGCGTATCGCGCCATGGTCGTCGGCACGCCGGGCGGGGCCCGGTTCGTCATCGCGCTGCCGCTCGCGATCGTCGAGGCGACCACGGCGCAGCTCGCGACGGTGATCACGCTCGTCGCGATCGCCGGGCTCGCGCTGGCGGCACTCATCGGCAGCGTGCTGGTGCGGCGCGCGCTGGTGCCGCTGCAGCGGGTCGCCGCCACCGCCGAACGCGTCTCCACGCTGCCGCTCGAGCGCGGCGAGGTCGAGCTCGCCGACCGAGTGCCCGACTCCGACACCGACGAGCGCACCGAGGTCGGGCGCGTCGGTGCATCCTTCAACCGCATGCTCGACCACGTCGGCTCCGCGCTCAGCGCGCGCGCCGAGAGCGAGGCGAAGGTGCGACGGTTCGTCGGCGACGCGAGCCACGAGCTGCGCACGCCGATCGCGTCGATCCGCGGCTACGCCGAGCTCACCCGCCGCTCGACCGAGGAGGTGCCGCCCGACGCGGCGCACGCGCTCGACCGCATCGAGTCGGAGTCGCTGCGCATGTCGGCCCTCGTCGACGACCTGCTGCTGCTCGCCCGCCTCGACGAGGGGCGCGAGCTGCGACGCGACGAGGTCGACCTGTCGGCGCTCGTGGTCGACGTGGTCGGCGACGCGCACGTCGCGGGTCCGGGCCACCGGTGGGAGCTCGACGTGCCCGAGGAGCCCGTGCTCGTCTCGGGCGACCTGTCGCGCCTGCACCAGGTGCTCGCGAACCTGCTCGCGAACGCGCGCGTGCACACGCCGGAGGGCACGGCCGTATCGGTGGCCCTCGCGGTCGACGGGCCGGACGCCGTGGTGACGGTGGCCGACGACGGGCCGGGCATCGATCCCGACCTGCAGCGCACCCTGTTCGAGCGCTTCGCCCGCGGAGACGCCTCGCGCTCGCGCGCGACCGGCAGCACCGGGCTCGGCCTCGCGATCGCCCGTGCCGTGGTGGTCGCGCACGGCGGCACGATCGACGTCGAGTCCGAGCCCGGGCGCACCGTGTTCACCGTCAGGCTGCGGCGGGCGTGAACCGCTCGGCGGGCGTGCCCGTCGACACCCGACCCGCCGCGCGGGCCGGGTCCGTCATCGCCATGACCGGCACGCCGATGCCGTAGGTGACGAAGTCGCCCACCGGGCGCACCGCGACGCCCACGAGCGGGCCGTCGGGGCCGTCCTCGGTGAGGTCGAGCCCGTGGGTGAGGGCGTCCAGCGCCTCGCGGGGCATCCGCTCGGCCGGCACCAGCTCCGCGGTGCCGCGGAAGGTGATCGTCGCGTCGGGCACGCGTACCCACGGTGCGAACCAGACGCGTCGGTGGACCGGCGCGGTCACCGACACGTGCGGGTTGGCCGCGATGTGCCGGGCCTTCCACATGCGCGCGTAGGTCGTGAACCACACCACGCCGTCGGCCACGTGGGGGAGCACCCCCGCGGTGCGCGCCTCGCCGTGCGCGGTGGTCGTGCCCACCACGACGAACGGTCGCTTCGCCAGTTCTCCCCAGACCTGCTCGGTCGTCACGTCTGCCATGTGCCCGTCTCCCTCTGATCATTGGTTGACAATGTCAAGTGACATTGTCAAGTGGCACAATAGGCGGCGTTGGTTGACGTTGTCAAGTAGGCTGGGACGCATGGAACCCACCGCCGTGGCCGGCCGCGAGGCGCTGCTCGCCTCGCTCGAACGGCTCGCGCGCGAGCGCGGGCTCGCCAACGTCGGCCTGCGCGAGGTCGCGCGCGACGCCGGGCTCTCCCACGCGGCGCCAGCGCACTTCTTCGGCTCGCGCGAGGGCATGCTGCGCGCGCTCGCCGGCGAGGGGCTGCGGCTGCTCTACGAGGACGTCTGCGAGGCGCAGGAGACGCCCGGAGCGGTCGGTCGCGAGCGGCTGGTCGTCGACGCGCTCGCGTTCGTGCGCTTCGCCCTGGCGCATCCGGCCCACTTCGACGCGGTCTTCCGCACTCCCGCGGCGCTCCGCGGCGACGCCCAGTTCGAGGCGACGCGCGCCGAGGCGCTCGGGTCGCTGCGCGAGCTGGTCGAGCTCGTGCGTGCCGAGGGCGGGCTCGGGCCGGACGCCGACGTCGACACGGTCGTGCTGCAGCACTGGGCCCTGAGCCACGGGGTCGCGTCGCTCGCGATCGACGGCATGCTCGGGCCCGACGGCGACCCTGCGATCACCGAGGCTGCCGAGCGCATCGTGCGTGGGCACGTCGCCGGGCTGCCGTAGGCGGGCGCGTCGTCCGCCAGCGCCCATCGAGTGTCACCGGCCCTCGTTCGGGGGTGCTTTGTGCTGTTCAGGCGTCGTTATTCCTACGAATCCTGCGTCTCGGAGTTCGTGTTTGTTGTTTGATCCGCGCAACTTTTGCTTGACACTCGATAGAAGCCGCCATACAGTCGCAACATGATCAGCGGGGATCACATCGGGGCATCGTCTCGGCACCATCGCGCGCCGCACGCCCCGTCGCCCCGTCGCATCCGATCGGGGCTCGACCCCGCGAATCACCAGCCGCAGGCCGCCTCCCCGACGCCGGCCGCCTCCCGCCCCGCAGCGCCGTCGCGCGCGTGGGCGCACCGATCTCCCGACCGACCGGAGGCCGGAGCAGGAAGGAGGCGACGACCGCGCCTCCCGACGTGACGACGACCTGCTGCCCGGATCGCCGATGGCACCGGACAACAGGCGTCGCGCATCACCAATCCCAGCGACGACCACACCATCACTGACAGGGCGGAGTGGCGCGTCACCATTGAAAGGAATGCGACATGAAGTCTAGCCGAGTCGGCTTGACGGCCTTGCTCGCGGCAACCCTCTCGATCGGAGCATTCGGAGCCCCGGCCTTCGCCCACGACGGCGTCGACCACTCCGCGGAGCCCGGTGCCGAGGCGGCCCTCGACTGGTCGAACTACGAGAAGATCCTGCTGACGAAGAACGTCGGCGAACCCATCGGCATGTCCGTGATGCCCGACGGGACGGTGCTCCACACCGCACGCAACGGCGACATCCGCCACACCGATCCCGACACCGGGGTCACGCGCCTCATCAACACCATCGACGTCTACGCGAACTCCGAGGACGGACTCCAGACGGTCGAACTCGCTCCCGACTTCGAGGAGAGCGGATGGGTGTACCTCTTCTACGCACCTCGCGTGATGGAGGCGCCGTATCCAGAGACGACTCCGTCGGGCTCCGCACCGAACTCCCTGCCGGAGGGCGAGGACGACAGCTACTGGGACATCTGGAAGGGCTACAACCAGCTGACCCGCGTGCAGTGGGACGCGGGTTCCGGCTCGCTCGACATGTCCACCGAGCAGGTCATCATCAAGGTCGAGGTCCAGCGCGGGCAGTGCTGCCACGTGGGCGGCGACATCGACTTCGATGCCGACGGCAACGTGTACATCTCCACCGGTGACAACACGCCGGCGAGCACGCCCGGTTCCAACGGCTTCGCGCCGAACAACGACGCACCGGGCATGAACCCGGGGTTCGACTCGCGGCGCGGCGCAGGCAGCACCAACGACCTGCGCGGCGCGGTGCTGCGGATCACCGTGCAGGAGGACGGCTCGTACACCATCCCCGAGGGCAACCTCTTCGCGGAGGGCACCGAGAACACCCGCCCCGAGATCTTCGTCATGGGCCTGCGGAACCCGTTCCGCATGACCGTCGACGACGAGACCGGCGCCGTGCGCTGGGGCGACTACGGTCCCGACTCCGGTACGGCGAGCGCGGAGCGCGGCCCGCTGGGCTACGTCGAGTGGCAGAGCACGACCGAGGCGCTGAACGGCGGCTGGCCGTACTGCCACGGTCCGAACGCGAACTACAACGACTGGGACTTCGAGACGGCGACGCCGGGCGAGTTCTTCGACTGCGACGCCGGCGCGGAGAACACCTCGCGCTGGAACACCGGCCTCGAGACCCTGCCGGCCGCAACCGAGCCGCAGATCTACTACGGCGACAACCCGGGCGACCAGCCCTTCGACGAGATGGTGGAGTTCGACGCGCAGGGCGGCCAGGGCCCGATGGGTGGCCCGACCTACCGTTACGACGAGTCGAACCCGCTCGACTCGAAGTGGCCGGAGTACTGGGACGGCAAGGCGTTCTTCTACGAGTTCTCGCAGGACTACATCGCGGCGTTCACCAACGAGGACCCGAACGGTCCGGTGACGCACATCGAGCAGGTGCTGCCGAACGCCGAGCTGACGGCGAACCTCATGGAGATCACCGACAGCCCGATCGACATGGAGTTCGGCGCCGACGGATCGCTGTACATCCTCGACTACGGCAACGGCTTCTTCCGCCAGAACCCGGAGGCGGGCCTGTACCGCGTCGATTACGCGGAGGGCAACAAGAGCCCGACCGCGGTGATCGCGGCGGACCCGATCTCGTCGTCGACCGCTCCGCTCGAGGTGCAGTTCGACGGCTCGGGATCGTCCGATCCCGAGGGGGCCGAGCTCACGTACGACTGGGACTTCGACGGTGACGGCGTCTTCGACGCCAGCGGCGTCGAGGCCTCGACGACGTACACCGAGCTCGCCCAGTACACGGTGCGCCTGCGCGTGACCGACCCGTCGGGCCGCACGGGCATCACGTCGTCGGCCATCACGGTCGGCAACGTCGCTCCGACGCTCACGGCGGATGCACCGGCGAACGGCGGGTTCTTCAACTGGGGCGACGCGGTTCCGTACGCGTTCAGCACGAACGACCCCGAGGACGGCACGGACACGAACTGCGCGCAGCTCTCGTGGACGCTCGGCCTCGGGCACGACACGCACGCGCACCCCGAGGTGCTCGGCAGCGGATGCTCCGGCGCCTGGGCCACCCCGGCTGACGCACCGGAGCACGGCGAGACGGAGAAGCTCTTCGCCGTCATCGTGGCGACGTACACCGACAACGGCAACGGGGACATCCCCGCCGCCCAGGGCGAGACGTCGCTGGTGCTGAACCCGTTCGTGCAGGAGGCCGAGCACGCCGACACCCTCGAGGGCGTCGACGTGGTGGCCGACGAGACCGCCGGCGCGCTGTCGAAGGTGACCTCCTTCGACCCGGGCGACTCGCTCACCTGGGATCCGGTGAACTTCACCGGCATCGAGGGCGTCGAGGTCCGCGGTCAGGGCACGGGAACGATCGAGCTCCGCTGGGGCACGGCCGACGCGACGCCGTTCGCGACGGCGGCGATCGACTCGGCCGGCTGGTCGAGCGTGGCGGCATCCGTCACCGAGTTCCCCGTCGGCACCGGCGTGCTCGTGGTCACGAGCACGGGCGGCGTCGAGCTCGACACGCTCACCTTCCAGGGCGACGGTGTCGCGGACGTCACGCCCCCGAGGCGGCGGTCGCGATCACGCCGGAGGAGCCCGACGGTGAGGGCGGCTGGTACACGGTGCCGGTCACGCTGACGGCGGCTCCGACCGACAACGGCGCGATCGACGACTTCGAGGTCTCCGTCGACGGTGGCGACACGTGGACCAGCCTGCGGTGGCGGTTCTGGGCCTTCGCGCAGCGGTTCGACCCGTACGTGGTCGACACCGAGGGCGAGACCGAGGTGCTGTACCGGGCCTTCGACACCGGCGGGAACGTCTCGGACGTCGAGTCGGTCGTCGTGAAGGTCGACTCGATCGCACCCGACGTGTCCATCACCGGCGTCGCAGACGGCGACGAGCTCGGCTCGTCGGCGACCGTCGGGATCGGCGTGGACTCGAGCGACGAGACGTCGGGCGTCGTGAGCGAGGAGCTCACGCTCGACGGCGAGCCGCTGGAGGAGGGCGACCTCGACCTGTGGACGCTCGAGCTCGGCGAGCACGAGCTGGTCGCCGCGGCCGTCGACGAGGCGGGCAACCGCAGCGAGGTGTCGGTGGCATTCACCGTGACCACGTCGGTCGGCGACCTCGCGTCGAACCTCGAGCGCATCGAGGCCGACGGCGGCATCGACACCCCCGAGGCGGCGCGTCTGCACGCGTTCCTCGCCCAGGCGGAGCGCGCCATCGAGCGCGACCGTGCCGACCAGGCGGCCGCGGCGCTCGAGCGCTTCGCCGCCGCGACCGACGACGAACTGCTCGCACGCGACGCCCTCGCGCTCGCGGAGCAGCTCGGCGGCTGACACCCGGTCCGGGGGCGGGCGTCCCGCCCGCCCCCGGACCCCCACAGACCGCGGGCCGACCGGCCCGTGCCGCCCGGCCGAAGCGACCGGGCAACGACGGAAGGTGCGACCCCCGCACCGATCAAGGAGGATCAGATGTCCATCAAGACCCGAACCCGAGGTGCCCTCGCCGGTGCCGCGGGCGTCGCACTGCTCGCCGGCGGACTTCTCGCCGGTGGTCCGGCGCTCGCCGCGCCCGAGTCCGAGAACGCCAACCCCGCGGCCGACTGCGCGGGCCGCAGCATCCCGGCCTCGAAGGTCTCGTTCCAGATGTTCAGCCAGCTCGGCTGGCAGTTCGCCGAGGGCGACGTCGAGCCCGTGCTCGCAGCGCTGTCGGAGGCCGGCTACAAGAACATCGAGGGCTTCGGCAACCCCGGCAGCTTCTTCAGCACCTACGGCGACCGCACCGCCGACGAGTTCCGGGCGCTGCTGAAGGAGTACGGCCTGAAGATGCCGAGCGCGCACGGCAACACCAACGAGGCGACGTTCGACGAGACGCTCGAATGGGCGAAGGCGGTCGGCCAGAAGTACACCGGCTCGGGCGGCTTCCCGGCACCCGGCATCAACTCGGGCTACGAGAACGTGCTGCTGACGGCCGAGGCGATGAACCGGCTCGGCGAGCGCTCGGTCAAGGCGGGCGTCGGCAAGTTCTTCGGCCACAACCACCAGAGCGAGTTCACGACGACCTACACCGTGCCCGAGACCGGCGAGGTGAAGAGCGCCTGGGAGATCCTGGTCGAGAACACCGACCCGCGCTGGGTCACGTTCCAGGTCGACGTGTTCTGGGCGTCGGACGCCGGCGAGGGCGTCGACGTGCCCGCGCTGCTGGAGAAGTACGGCGACCGCATCGAGCTGCTGCACATCAAGGACGGCGACCTGAACGGCGAGGGCCGGGGCGTCCCGGGCAACGTCGGGCAGGGCGACATCCACTGGGAGCCGATCCTCGAGGAGGCGCTGGGTCACGTGAACCTCTACGTGATCGAGCGCGACGGCGCGCCGAACGACGCGACGTTCCTGACCGAGAGCTTCGACTACCTCACCTGCCTCGAGTACTGACCCGTCGGGAGCGGGGCGGCGGTCGCCGCCCCGCTCCCCGCACCCGCGCCGCCGACGGCGGCGTCCTCACCCCGCAACACTGCAAAGGAGCATCATGAACGACCTCATCGACCAGACCGACGATCCCGGCCTCGGCCGGGGCCTCGGCCTGACCCGACGCCAGCTGCTCGCTGCGACCACCGGCATGGCGGCCGCGGCCGCGCTCGGCGGCGCCGCGCTCGGCACCGGCACCGCGCATGCGTCGCCGGCCAACGGCGCGCTCGTTCCGGCGCCCCGTCGCGGCATCATCCTCTACACGGTGCGCGACGCGATCAGCCGCGACCCGCTGACGACCGACCTGCCGTCGGGCTTCCGCGAGGTGTTCGAGGAGCTGTCGCGCATCGGATACCGGCAGATCGAGTTCGCCGGATACCGCCAGAGCGCCAACGCCGACGGCGGCGACGTGAACAACCCCGAGGGCGCGCACCAGCTGCGCATGTGGCTCGACGACAACGGACTGCAGGCCGAGGGCAACCACGGCCGCATCCCGTCGGAGGTCACACCCGAGACGCTCGCGTCGTTCGACTACGACTGCGAGATCGCGAACATCCTCGGGTTCGGGCACATCGGCACCGGCAGCGACCCGACCCGCAGCGCGCAGAAGGCCGACTGGGACGTCGCCGCCGACGTGTGGAACGCGTTCGGCGAGCGGGCGCGCAGCCACGGGCTGAAGCTCTACACGCACAACCACGACCAGGCGTACGACTTCCTGCTCGACAGCACTCCCGACCCGGTCTCGGGCGACATGACGCGCTCGACCGGCAAGCGGCGGCTCGAGTACTTCCTGGAGATCACCGACCCGAAGTACGTGTACCTGGAGATGGACGTCTACTGGGCGCACGTCGCGCAGTACCGGCACACCGCGTTCACGGCTCCGGACGGTGGCTCGGTGGCGGACATCTTCGACCCCGCGGCCCTCGTGGCGGCGAACACGAAGCGCTACCCGCTGTTCCACGCGAAGGACGGCCGCCGCGACGACAGCCAGACCAACGGCTACGTCATGACGCCGTTCGGCGAGGGCGACATCGACTACGCGACGTTCTTCCGCGCGATCGGCGCGAAGGGCTCGCACAACCCGATGTGGGAGCAGGACACGGCACCCGGCGGCAGTGCGAACCCCGCGCAGTCGCTCGAGTACGCCGGCGTCTCGTACGCCAACCTGGCCGCGCTGCGCGGCTAGCCCCGCGGACGCACCAACACGAAGGGCCCGTCGGAAGACGGGCCCTTCGTGTTGCGCGGCGCGCCGGTCAGGTGCGCGAGGAACGACCCGCGAAGCGCTGCTGGAGCAGCACGGCCACCACGATGATCACGCCCTTCACGACCGCCTGCACCGAGGTGGAGAGGTTGTTCTGCGTGAACACGTTGGTGAGCGTCGCGAAGATCAGCACGCCGAGCACCGTGCCGAAGATCGTGCCGCGACCGCCGACCAGCAGCGTGCCGCCGACGACCACAGCGGCGATCGCGTCGAGCTCGTACAGCGTGCCGTGGGTCGACGTGCCGGCCGTGGTGCGGCCCAGCATCATCAGGGCCGCGACGCCGGCCGCGAAGCCCGCGAGCGCGTAGAGGGCCACGAGGTGGCGCTTGACCCGGATGCCCGCGAGGCGCGTGGCCTCGAAGTTGCCGCCGACGGCCACCGTGCGGCGGCCGAAGGTGGTGCGGCCGAGCAGGAACCACCCGGCGACCGCCGCGATCACGAAGATCCAGACCAGCCAGGCGATGCCGAGGAAGTCGCCGCGGAAGAAGTCGAGGAAGCCCTGCACGTCGACGAGCTGGGTGGACCGGTTCGACAGCAGTTCGGCGAGCCCTCGGGCGCCGACCAGCATGGCGAGTGTCGCCATGAACGGCACCACCTTGCCGTAGGCGATCACGACGCCGTTCACGAACCCGGCGGCGGTGCCGACTCCGAGCGCGACGAGCACCATCAGCAGCCAGCTGGTCTGCTCGGCGGCGGCCTGCACCCACGAGAGCGAGGCCACGACAGTCGCGAGCCCCATCACGGAGCCGACCGAGAGGTCGATGCCGCCCGAGGTGATCACGAAGGTCATGCCGATGCTGATCACGCCGATGATCGACGCGAACCGGATGATGGTGAGGATGTTGTCGAAGCTGGTGAAGCGGTCGCCCGCCGTCACGGCACCCACGACGACCAGGACGGCGAGGGCGATGACGAGGCCGAAGTTGCGCGCCGCCGGGCCATGGATGAGCCGGTGCCAGAGGCTCGGGGCGTTCTCGGCGGCAGCCGGGGCATCCGACTCGGCCGTTGCAGTGCTGTTCTGGTCGCTCATGCGGCGACTCCCTTCATGACGAGGTCGAGCACCCCGTGCTCGTCGATCTCCGTCGCGTCGACGGTGGTGAGGATGTGGCCGTCGGCGACGACGAGCACGCGATCGGCGAGGCCGAGCACCTCGTCGATCTCGCTGGAGACCAGCAGGATGGCGTTGCCCGCATCCGCGAGGCGGCGGATGAGGTTGTAGATCTCGGCGCGAGCGCCGACGTCGACGCCGCGCGTGGGCTCGTCGAGCAGCAGCAGTCGGGTGCCGTGCACGAGCCACCGGGCCAGCAGGATCTTCTGCTGGTTGCCGCCCGAGAGGGTGCCGGCGGCGCGCTCGCCGTCCGGCGGCCGGAGCTCCAGCGCGTCGATCTGCTCCTGGGTCACCTGGCGCTCGGCACGCTCGTTGAGCACCGAGAACCGCGCGAACCGGGTGAACGACGACAGCGTCACGTTCTTGAAGATCGGCTCCTCGAGGATGAGGCCCTGGCTCTTGCGCTCTTCGGGCGAGAGGCCCACGCCCGCGCCCACGGCAGCGGCCACCGAACCCGGCTTCAGGCGCGTGCCGTCGACCTCCACTCGGCCCGACGTCGCCTTGCGGGCGCCGTAGACCGTCTCGAGGATCTCGGAGCGGCCGGAGCCGACGAGTCCGGCGAGCCCCACGATCTCGCCAGCGCGCACCCGCAGGTCGACGCCCTCGAACAGGCCGGCGACGCCGAGTCCGGCGACGTCGAGCACGACCGGAGCGTCGGCGGCGATCGGCGTCCGCTCGGGGAAGACGTTCGCGACCTCCCTGCCGGTCATCAGCTTGATGAGCTCCGGCGTGGGGGTGTCGGCGACCTCGAGGCCGCTCGCCATCGTGCGGCCGTCCTTCAGCACCGTGATGCGGTCGCCGATCTGGTTGATCTCCTCCAGCCGATGGGAGATGTAGATGATCGCGATGCCCTGGGATGTGAGCTCCTCGACGACGCGGAACAGGTTCTTCACCTCGTCGGAGTCGAGCACCGCGCTGGGCTCGTCCATGATGATGAGCTTCGCGTCGTGCGACAGTGCACGCGCCATGCTCACGATCTGCTTGTTCGCCGCCGAGAGCGTGCCGACCTCCGTCGAGGGGGCGAGGTCGGCGTGGCCGAGGCGTGCCAGGAGCTCCTTGGTGCGGCGGGTCGCCGCACGCCGGTGGAGCGCGCCCCAGGTGGCGAGCTCGTGCCCGAGGAAGATGTTCTCGGCGACCGTCAGGCCGTCGACGACATCGAGCTCCTGGTACATCGTGGCGATCCCCATGTCGATCGCAGCGACCGGGTTGGGGATCTCGGTGGTCTCACCCTGCCAGGTGATCTCGCCGGCATCGGGCTGGTGGGCCCCCGCGAGCACCTTGATCAGGGTGGACTTTCCGGCACCGTTCTGGCCGAGGACGCAATGCACCTCGCCGGGCCGGACGTCCAGGCTGACGCCCTGGAGGGCCTTCACTCCGGAGAACTCCTTCGTGATGCCGCTCATCGACAGTAATGACGCGGCACTATCACCTTTGATCATGCGAAAACCATAACAGAACGGCGAGCGGCCCTCCAGAGTCCCTGGCGAAGCCGGGTCGGGTGTCCTTCAGTCTCGCGCGCGTGGTCACGCGCGCGCGAGCAGTGTCCCGAACCTGCCCGCTGATCATGCGGGATCCGCCGCTTCAGCGGTCGTGCATCCGGGACTTACGACGACAGAAGAAAAAAGTTGACTACTGATCGAGCGCTTATGCTACGTTGGCCATGTCAACGTGGACGACAGCTGCTCCTCCGGGACCGCCGCGGTTCACTCCGCGTGACACGTCCGCAACTCACACAGGAACGAGGAGAGAGCACATGCGTACGCGCTTGCGCCGCAACACCTTCGTCGCGCTCGGTGCGATGACGGCGGTCGTCGGCCTCATGGCCGGCTGCACCGCCGCAGAGACCACCGACACCGGCCCGACCAACAACGCCAACAACGAGGAGTCGGGCGAGACCGTTCGCATCGGCTTCTCTGGACCCGCCGCCGACCACGGCTGGCTGGGTGCCATCAACTCCGCCGCGATCGCCCAGGCGGAGACCTACGACGACGTGGAGCTGATCGTCGCCGAGGGCACCAACGACGCCAACCTGCAGATCAGCCAGATCGAGACCTTCATCAACGACGGCGTCGACGCCATCGTGCTGCTGCCCACCGACGGTGCGGCGCTCACCGAGGTCGCGATCAGCGCCATGCAGGCCGGCATCCCGGTCATCAACGTCGACCGCGAGTTCTCGAGCCCCGACGCCGCGCGCGTCACCATCCTCGGTGACAACTACGGCATGGGCGTGAGCGCCGGTACGTACATCTGCGAGCAGGTCGGCGACAACCCCGACGCCGTGGTGGCGGAGATCGCCGGCATCGACTCGCTGCCCCTCACGCAGGACCGCTCGCAGGGCTTCGCCGACGCGCTGGCCGACTGCGGCCTGTCGGTGTCGAACCGCGTCGCAGCGGACTTCACCATCGCCGGCGGCGAGGCTGCGGCCTCGCAGCTGCTCCAGGCGGCACCCGAGATCGACGCCCTCTGGAACCACGACGACGACCAGGGCATCGGCGTGCTCGCGGCCATCGACGCCGCGGGTCGCGACGAGTTCATCATGGTCGGCGGCGCCGGCTCGCTGAACGCCATGGAGGCCATCCAGGCCGGCGACTCGGTGCTCGAGGCGACGGTCATCTACCCCTCGACGCAGGCCGCCGACGGCATCGCGCTCGCTCGCCTCGTCGCCCAGAGCCGTGCGCTCGGCGACCTGGTCGAGCAGGACGTGCCGAACCGGATCGTGCTCTACGCACCGGTCGTGACGGCCGAGAACGTGGAGCAGTACCTCCCGATCGGCTTCGAGTCCTGATCGCCCGCCGGCGGGGTCCTCGGGGCCCCGCCGGTGCCGATCGGGTGCAGGTAGCGAGAGCAACGGACGCCGGGGGAACGCCTCGGCGTCCTCGACCGTCCCGGGTACGAGACGAAACGCCCGGGGAGTCTGGGGAAAGAGATGAGCACACTCCGGGTCGCGATGATCGGCACCGGCTTCATGGGCGCCGCCCACTCGCAGGGCTGGCGCGTCGCGCCGAGGTTCTTCGACCTCCCGGCGGACGTCGAGATGGCGGTGGTCGTCGGACGCGACGAGGGCAAGGCGGCTGCGGCCGCGCGCAAGTGGGGCTGGAAGGAGGCCTCGGGCGACTGGAGAGCCGTGCTCGAGCGGGACGACATCGACGTCATCGACGTGGTGACGCCCGGCGACTCGCACGCCGAGATCGCGACCGCGGCGCTGCGGGCCGGCAAGCACGTGCTGTGCGAGAAGCCGCTCGCCAACACCGTCGAGCAGGCTGCGGAGATGGCCGAGGCGGCCGAGCGTGCCGCTGCGAGCGGAGTGCTCGCCATGGTCGGGTTCACGTACCGTCGTGTGCCCGCGATCGCGCTGGCCCGCGAGCTCGTCGCCTCGGGCCGCATCGGGCGCATCCGCTCGTTCCGTGCCGAGTACCTGCAGGACTGGCTCGTCGACGAGGACGCGCCCCTCACATGGCGTCTCAAGAAGGACCTCGCGGGCTCCGGCGCGCTGGGCGACATCGGCGCCCACGCGATCGACCTCGCGCAGTTCGTCAGCGGCCAGCGCCTGGTGGAGGTGTCCGGCACGACCGAGACCGTGATCCGCGAGCGACCCATCGCCGCGGGCTCGACCGGGCTGTCGGCGACCGTCGGCGACGGCAGGGGGAGGTGACCGTCGACGACGTGGCGCACTTCTCAGGGAGGCTGAGCGGCGGCGCGCTCGGGTCGTTCATGGCCTCGCGCATGTCGACCGGTCGCAAGAACGCACTCCGGCTCGAGATCTCGGGTTCCGACGGCGCCGTGGCGTTCGACTTCGAGGACCTGAACGCGCTGCAGGTGTACGACGGGTCGGCCGACGCCGACCGGCGCGGCTTCACGAAGGTGATCGTGACCGAGCCGCAGCATCCATACATGTCGGCGTGGTGGCCCGCGGGCCACATGCTGGGATACGAGCATGGCTTCGCGCACCAGGCCAAGGACCTGGTCGAGGCGATCGCCGCGGGTGAGCAGCCGCGGCCGTCGTTCGCCGACGGCTACCAGGTGCAGCGCGTGCTCGGCGCGGTCGAGCGCAGCTCGGCGGCGCGTGGACTCTGGACCGGGGTCGAGTGACCTCGCGTCCGCGAGAGAAGGAGGAATCCGTGACACGACCGATCACGCTGTTCACCGGGCAGTGGGCCGACCTGCCGCTCGAGGAGGTCGCCCGACTCGCCTCAGGGTGGGGCTACGACGGGCTCGAGATCGCCTGCTGGGGCGACCACCTCGACCCGTGGCGCTGGAACGACGACGCCTACATCGCCGATCGCCTGGCGCTGCTCGACCGCTACGGCCTGAAGGTGTGGGCGATCTCGAACCACCTCAAGGGGCAGGCGGTGTGCGACGACCCGATCGACGCGCGGCACCGCGACATCCTCTCCAACCGGGTATGGGGTGATGGCGAGCCCGAGGGCGTGCGGCAGCGCGCCGCCGAGGAGATGCAGCACACGGCGCGGCTCGCGGCCAAGCTCGGCGTCGACACGGTCGTCGGCTTCACCGGCTCGTCGATCTGGAAGTACGTCGCGATGTTCCCGCCGGCCTCGCAGGCCATGGTCGATGCGGGCTACCAGGACTTCGCCGACCGCTGGAACCCGATCCTCGACGTGTTCGACGAGGTCGGAGTGCGGTTCGCCCACGAGGTGCACCCGAGCGAGATCGCGTACGACTACTGGACGACGGTGCGCACGCTCGAGGCGATCGGGCATCGCGAGGCGTTCGGCCTGAACTGGGACCCGAGCCACATGGTCTGGCAGGACATCGACCCGGTCAGCTTCCTCTGGGACTTCCAGGACCGCATCTACCACGTCGACTGCAAGGACACGAAGCTGCGCGGGCGCAACGGCCGCAACGGCCGGCTCGGCTCGCACCTCGCGTGGGCCGACCCGCGCCGTGGCTGGGACTTCATCTCCACCGGGCATGGCGACGTGCCCTGGGAGGATGCGTTCCGCATGCTCAACACGATCGGCTACCAGGGGCCGATCTCCATCGAGTGGGAGGACGCCGGCATGGACCGGCTCCGCGGCGCACCGGAGGCGCTCGAGTTCGTGCGCGGCCTCGCGTTCGACGCTCCCGACGCAGCGTTCGACGCCGCGTTCAGCACCTCCGACTGACGAGCTCCGAGCCCGCCCGCGGCGGGCGCGTCCGCCTCAGCGCGACGCGCCCGCCGCGACCATCGACTCGATGTTCGCCGGCGACAGCGCGTAGTGGATCGCGAGCACGCACGCGCCGATGACCGCGGCATCCGCCCCCACCCGCGACTGCGCGATCTGGAGGTGCTCGGTGGCCAACGGCATCGACCGGGTGTAGACGACCTCGCGCACACCCGCGATGAGGTGTTCGCCGGCCTGCGCGAGGCTGCCGCCGATGACGATCACCGACGGGTTGATGAGGCTCACGCAGGTGGTCAGCACCTCGCCGACGTCGCGGCCGGCCTGGCGCACGGCCTGGATGGCGTCGATGTTGCCGCGCTTGACGAGGTCGACGACGTCCTGGCTGGAGTTCGGGTCGAGCCCCGAGGCGCGCAGCGCGCGCGCGATCGCAGCGCCCGAAGCGAGTGCCTCGAGGCATCCGCGATTGCCGCACGAGCACGGGATCTCGGCGCCGCGCGCCACGTAGACGTGCCCGATGTCGCCGGCCGTGCCCTGCGCGCCGCGCTGCAGCACGCCGCCGGCGATGACGCCGGAGCCGATGCCCGTGGCGACCTTCACGAACAGCAGGTGGTCGACCTCGGGCCACGAGCGCTCGCGCTCGCCGAGCGCCATGATGTTGACGTCGTTGTCGACCAGCACGGGCACGTCGAAGACGCCCTCGAACCAGCCGGGCACGTCGAAGCGGTCCCACCCCGGCATGATGGGCGGGTTGATCGGTCGGCCGGTCTCGTGCTCGACGGGGCCGGGAAGGCCGATGCCGACCGCCAGCAGATCGCCCATGGAGCGGCCCACATCGGTCAGCAGAGACTGCGCTTCGGTGGCGATCCAGCCGAGCACGGCCTCCGGACCGTCGGCGACGGGGATGCGTTCGTGCCGCTCGCCGAGGACGGTCCCGGTGAGCGTGCTCACCGCGATGCGCACGTGCGTGGCGCCGACATCGACGCCGAGCACGACGCGCTCGCTCGCGGTGATCGCGAACTGGCTCGACGGGCGGCCGCCCGTCGAGACGGCGTCGCCGACCGAACCGACGAGCCCGAGCTCCATGAGCGTCTCGATGCGCAGCGCCACCGTCGACCGGGCGAGGCCGGTCATGGCGGCGAGTTCGGTGCGCGTCCGTGCGCGCCCGTCGCGGAGAATCTGGAAGAGGTCGCTCGTGACCGTCGAGCCGATTCCGGTGACATCGGTCTCGCTCGGTCCTGCACTTACGTCGGTCACGTTCTCAGTATCCCACGAATCTCGTTCGAAGAGCGCTCTCCTGTTGGCGCAAGCGGCACCCCATTCCGCGGGTCATCGGCGAACCGCCGTGATACCTGCGGCGTCGAGCACGAGGTCGCGCACGGATGCCGCGGGCAGTTCGTCGTCGCCGCGCTCGAGCGTCGCGAGGCCGGGGTCGGAAGAGAGCACCATCGGGGCATCCGCTCGGCCGTCGGGCAGGCGGCCATGGGTACCGCGCACCCACGACGGGTCGAGTGGCACGACGTCCATCGTGTAGCGGAAGCCGAGTGCCTTGCGCGCCAATCCCGCGCCGGCCCGCAGGCGCGCGAACCGATCGGCCGGGTCGAGGAACAGCTCGGCGGGGTCGTAGCCCGGCTTACGGTGGATGTCGACCCCGCGTGCGAATTCCGGGGCCCTAGCGTCGTCGAGCCAGTAGTAATAGGTGAACCAGGCGCCGGGGCGTGCGACCGCCACCAGTTCGCCGGAGCGTTCGTGGGAGAGCCCGTACCGCGCCTGCGCGTCTCGGTCGAGCACCTCGTCGACGCCGTCCAGCTCGGCGAGCACCGCACGGGTGCGGGGCACGTCGGCCGGGTCGGCGACGTAGACGTGGGCGACCTGGTGATCGGCGACCGCGAACGCGCGCGAGGTCGTCGGGTCGAGCAGCTCGCGACCGCGCTGCTCGTGCACCGCGAGGAGTCCGGCGCGGCGCAGGGCGCGGTTGACGTCGACCGGGTGGTCGGCCCGTGTGATGCCGTACTCGGAGACCGCGATCACGGTCGTACCCTCGGCGACCGCCTGGTCGAGCAGGGGGCGAGCGCCGCGTCGAGGTCTGCCGCCGCGCGGTCCGCCTCGGCCGACGCGGGTCCGAACCGCTGCAGGTCGTAGTCGAGGTGCGGCAGGTACGTCATCACGAGGTCGTCGGAGCGCTCGTCGAGCACCAGCCGGGTGGCGTCCACGATCCACTGCGTCGAGGCGAGGGATGCCCCGGGGCCCCAGTACTGGAACAGGGGGAACGGCCCCAGTCGGCGTTCCAGGCGGTCGTGCAGCGCGGCGGGGCGCACGTAGGCGTCGGGCGACTTGCGACCGTCGGCGTGGTACACGGGCCGCGGCGTGATCGTGAGGTCGGTCGACGCGCCCATCGCGTACCACCAGCAGATGTTCGCCGCCGAGAAGCCGGGGCGGTGCCGCCGCGCGGTCTCCCAGACCTTCTCGCCCGCGACGAGCCGGTTGTGCTGGCGCCAGAGCAGCACCTCGCCGAGGTCGCGGAAGTACCAGCCGTTGCCCACGATGCCGTGCTCGGCGGGTGCCGTGCCGGTGAGCATGGTCGACTGCACGCTGCACGTGACCGCGGGCAGCACGGTGCGCAGGGACGCGGTCGCGCCGGCGTCGCCCAGCGCGCGCAGCCGCGGCATGTGCGCCAGCGTGCGCGGGGTCAGGCCGACGACGTCGAGCAGCAGCGTGCGGCTCATGCGACGGCCTCGCCGGGCAGGTCGGACGCCCCGAGCAGGTGCCGCCGCACCCAGGCGAGCTCCCCGGCGACGCCCGCGATCAGGTCGTCATCGCCGACGTCGAGCACGCTCCAGGTGTAGGTCTCGACGTCGAGCTGCACGTCGTCGCCGCCGCCGGGGCCGGCGAGCACGGCGCGGTACGCCGCCTCGAGCACGTCGGTGGTCGTGGCGAGCGGGGCGGGCGCAGGGTGGTGCAGGGGCATGTGGAAGTGGGTGCGCCACGGCCCCGTGCGCGGCAGTTCCGACAGAGCGAGGTCGAGGTCGTCGGCGCGCACCACCTCGCCGCCCGGAGCGCGCAGCCGGGTCTGGTGCAGGTAGCGCGGCTCGGCGAACGCACCGAGCGCGTCGGCGGTCGCGGGGTCGGCGGGATCGTCGGCGTGGAGCGCCGCGGAGGCCTGCACCTTCACGACGCGGAGACCGGCGTCGAGCACCTCGTCGACCGCACGAGCGGGGTCGGCGAACGACACCGCGAGGTGGCAGGTGTCGAGGCAGACGCCGACGTGCTCGGCGTCGATGCCGCCGTGGCCGACCCGCGGGCCGAGCCAGCGGGCGATGTCGCCGACGTCGTCGAGCACGCACCCGGGCTCCGGCTCGATCGCGAGCCGGATGGTCCGGCCGAGCTCCGAGCGGATGCCACCGAGCACGCGACTCACGCGGGTCAGCGCGTCCATGGCGAGGCGGTCCTGCTCGGGGCCCCACGGCTCGCGCCAGCCCAGCGGCAGGGTGGAGATGCTGCCGGTCGCGCCCTCGGGCAGCAGGTCGGCGAGCACCGCGGCGCAGTCGAGCGTGTAGCGCTCGCGTTCCGCGGTGGTCCAGTCGGGCCGGTAGACGTCGTGCTTGACGACGTCGGCGTGGAAGGCGGCGTAGGGGAACGCGTTCAGCGTGCGCACCTCCAGCGACTCGGCGTCGAGCGCATCCCGGAGGCGCCCACGGGCGTGCTCGTCGGTCGCGAGCTCGCGGGCGAGCGCAGCCGGCAGCCAGAGGCCCACGCCGAGCCGAGCGAGGCCGGCACGGCGACGGATCGGGCCGGCATAGCGGTGCAACTGCGCGATCACGCCGTCGAGTGTCTCGGCCGGGTGCACGTTGGTGCAGTAGGAGAGGTCCATCAGGCGGGCACCCCGCGACGGATCGAGTTGCCGGCGAACTCGTCGGACCCGTGCACGGCGTCGCCGTCGGGGCCATCCGCCTCGTCGAGCACCAGCCGCCCGCTCTGTCCGTAGAACGCGACCGGGTTGCGCCAGAGCACCCGGTCGACGTCGTCGTCGGAGAAGCCCGCCGCCCGCATCGCGTGCGCCGACGAGACCGTCGTGAGCGGATCGGAGTGTCCCCAGTCGGCGGCCGAGTCGACGAGCATCCGGGTTGTGCCGTGCCGCCGCAGCACGTCGACCAGGCGACGCTCGTCCATCTTCGTGTCGGGGTAGATGGAGAACGCCATCCAGCAGCCCGAGTCGACGACCTCCTCCACCGTGATCTCGTTCAGGTGGTCGAGCACGACCAGCTCGGGGCGGATGCCGGACTCGCGGACCACGTCGAGCGTGCGCCTGGTTCCGGCGAGCTTGTCGCGGTGCGGGGTGTGCACGAGCACCGGCAGGTCGAACCGCATCGCCAGCTCGAGGTGCTCGGCGAAGACCTCCTCCTCGGCAGCCGTCATCGAGTCGTACCCGGTCTCGCCGACGGCCACGACGCCGTCCTTCGCGAGGTAGCGCGGCAGCACCCGCATGACCTCGCGGCAGCGCGGGTCGTTCGCCTCCTTCGGGTTCAGCCCGATCGTGCAGTGGTGGCGGATGCCGTACTGCGCCGCGCGGTAGCGCTCCCAGCCGATGAGCGCGTCGAAGTAGTCGGTGAAGCTGCCGACGTTGGTGCGCGGCTGGCCGAGCCAGAACGACGGCTCGACCAGGGCGCGCACCCCGGCGTCGCGCATGGCCGCGTAGTCGGCCGTGGTGCGGCTGGTCATGTGGATGTGCGGGTCGAAGATCCTCATCGTGCGTCCTCCCGGATCGTGGTCTGCGGTGGCGCGGACGGTGCCGCGCCGGCGACGCGGAGCATGTCGGCGCTCACCTCGCGGCCCGCCGAGCGCCGTTCCGCGACGAGCGCGGTGGCCATGCGGACCAGCTCGTCGTCGCTGCGTGCGTCGAGGGCGTCGACCGCGTCGATCGGCACGCCCATGAAGAGGAGCTTCAGCACGCCGTGCCGCCAGGCGTGCGGGTCGAGGTGGTCGGCGCCGAAGGGCCCCATCGCGGCGGCGACGAGCCCGGGGTCGTTCGCGCGCAGCGACTCGTGGACCGCTGCGAGGCCGGCGGCGACCACCGGCGGGGTCGGCTCGTCGAGCGTGTTCAGCCCGCGGAGCACGCCGCGGCGCTCGGCCGTGTCGCCGTGGTCGTAGAGGTCGCGCACGATCGCCGCGCCTCGATCGGGCGATGCCGAGGCGACGGCCGTGCGCAGCAGTGCCGCGCGGGCCTCGTCGTCGACGGTGCCGAGCCGCAGCCCCCGGGGTCGTGCTCGGGGTCGAGTGCGCCGCGGCCCACCATGCGCCCGCACGCCGGCGAGAACTCGGCGATGCGCTCGGGCTCGATCGCCACGGCGGCGAGTGCGGTGCGGAACCAGTCGTTCATGCTGCCTCCCAGGCGGCCCGGATGGCTCGGATGCTGCGGGCTGCGGCGCCGGGCGCGTCGTGGCCGTGCCGGGGAGCTCGACGGCCGCGATGCCCGTGTAGCCGGCCGCGGAGAGGGTGCCGAGCGCAGCGGAGAGGTCGAGCTCGCCGTCCCCGAACTCGAGGTGCTCGTGCACGCCGGACCGCATGTCGTCGACCTGGACGTTCGCGAGCAGTCCGCCGGCCTCGCCGAGCGCGCCGACCACGCCGCCGGGTTCGACCGCGACGCAGTGGCCGAGGTCGACCGTGAGCCGCAACGCAGCGGGGTCGCCCGCGGCGGCGCGCACCGCGAGGGCGTCGGCCACGGTCTCGACGAGCATGCCGGGCTCCGGTTCGAGCGCGAGCGCGACGCCGGCGCTCGCCGCGGTGGCCGCCAGCCCGCCCACGCGGGTGACGAGGCGGTCGAGCGCCTCGTCGGTCTCGGTGCCGCGGGGGAGGGTGCCCGACCAGAACGAGACCGCATCGGCGCGCAGCACGCCGGCCAGGTCGATCGCACGCTCCAGCAGCTCCACCCGGGCGGCTCCGTCGGGGTCGAGCAGGTTGGGTCGATGCTTGCGGAAGGGGTCGAGCGTGTACCTCCCGCCGGTCTCGATGACGACCCGCCAGCCCATGTCGTCGAGGCGGAGCCGGAGCTCGCGGGCGCGGTCGCGCGCGTCGTCGGCGAACGGATCGAGGTGCGGGTGCCCGAGCGTGAGCGCGAGCGCGCGGTAGCCGAGCGCGTCGAGCACGTCGAGCGCGTCGTCGAGCGGATGGTCGCCGAATCCGTTCGTGCCGTAGCCGACGACGAACGGGGCGCCCTCGAGGCGGGTCGTCGTGCTCATGTCACGTCACCGCCGGTGCGGCGCCGGGTGAGTGCTCCGAGCACGCCGGCGACGCCGAGCAGAGCTGCGGCGGCTCCCGTTGCTCCGGCACGCGCGGCGAGGGTCGCCTGCAACGGCACCACTGCCGTGAGCGAGGCGCGGGTCGCACTGCGCACGACGGCCGCGGTCGGCTCGTGCGCGGCCCGCAACTGACCGGGCAGCGCCGCCGCCAGGTATGCGGCCACGCCCCCGAGCGTCGCCGCGAGGGAGCTCGCAGCCCGGTCGCACGGGGCATCCGACCGCGCCTCGCTCGCGACCGCGGTTGCGTTCCCGGCGACTGCGCCGATCGCCGCCGTGCCGGTCGCCGCGATCGCGGCACGCGCCGCACCCGGGGTGCCGCCGTGGACCTCGCCGCGTGAGAGCACGGTCACGCCCAGCGTGTGCGCGGCGACGACGACGGCGGCGGGAATCGCCCGCGGAGATGCCGCCGCCCCCATCATCACGTCGAGCCCCCGGCACGCGGCCATCACGAAGGGGCCCGCCGACGTCTGCTTGGCGACGAGGTCGTAGGCGGCGATCGCGCCGACGAGGCATCCGGCCACTGCGCCCGACCTGCGGCCGCCGCCAATTCCCGCGAGCACCACGCCGCCCGCCGCGAGGGCCGCCGCGACGAGGGTCGCGGCCCGCACGCCGATGCGGCCCGACGGGATCGGCCGTTCGGGTCGTTCGACCGCGTCGAGGCGGCGGTCGGCGACGTCGTTCAGCGCCATGCCCGCCGAGTAGAGGGCGACGGATGCCGCGGGGAGCAGCCGCCGGCGTCGCTGCGCGCGCTGCTCGGGTGCCAGGTGCCGCATGCCGACGACGGCGTCGCCGACCACCGTGAGCGCGGCCGGCGCGCGCACGAGTTCGAGCACGACGCCGGGACTCACCGCTCCACGCCCGCGATCGCCTCGGTCGCCCGCACGCCGTTGGCGGCCGCCGTCGCGAACCGGTGCAGTGCCGCCGACTGGGCGTGGAACGCGTGCTCGTCGGAGTCGATCGGATCCTTGAAGAAGTAGCCGAGCTCGCTGATCGCCCCTGCACGCCCGGCCGCCTCCGCGAGTGCGAGCAGGCGCACGAGGTCGATCACGAGCGGCGCCGCGAGCATCGAGTCGTACGCGCTCCAGGTGGTCTGCAGCGTGATGCGCGAGTTGAGGAATCCCTCGGCGTGCACGTGGTCCCACGCGGTCTTGACGTCGCCGAGGTCGGGCACGTTGTCGATGTGCAGCGGTGCCACCACGCCGTCGCCGACGATGCTGCGCAGCCCGCGGGTCTTCGACGCGAGCTTGCTCCGCACGGCATCGGCATCGGCCAGGGTCGCCCCGTCGCCGCCCCCGAGGAGGTTCGCCCCGGCCCAGGACAGCACGCGCATGCCGCGGTCGACGAACATCGGGCCGAGCACGGTGCGCAGCAGGGTCTCGCCGGTCTTGCCGTCGCAGCCGGCGAAGCACGTGCCGCGGTGCTCGGCGCGGGCGCGCACGACGGGCAGGCCGATGCCCGCCGACGGCGTGAACCCGGCGAAGGCGCTGCCCGACTCGATTGCGGCGAGGGCGGCGAGCGAACTCGCGGGGAGCGCGGCGGACGAGGGGTCGGCGAGTCGTTCGGCGAGCACCCGCTCGTCGTGGTGCGCGGGGTCGTCGGCCGGCAGCGGCTCGGTCGACGAGACGTCGACGACGACGACGTGGTCGAGCCGGTTGCGCTCCCGGAAGGAGCGGATGTCGTCGGTCAGCCGATCGAGCGCGGCCCCCTGCGATTCGCCCAGCCCGGCCACGTAGCCGGGGCGGAGCTCGCGCTCGTCGGACGCGAGGTCCTCGGCGACCGCCTCGACGAGGTGCGTCGGCACCATGCCCGACGCCGCGAGCTGCCGCGCGCGGTCGAGCAGCGGCACGGATGCCACGTCGTGTCCGCCGACCACGATGTCCCCGATCTCCGCGAGCGGCGCCTCGGCGAAGGCGGGGCCGGCGGTGACGCAGCCGACCGGCCCGGCGAGGCCGCGTCCGATGGCGTGCACGCCGATGGCGGCGGTCGTGGCGACCGAGCCGCGGGCGCCGATGCACCACATGCCGACCCGGCCCACCGGGGCGTCGGTGCGGGGGCGGCGTCGTGTGCGGGTGGATCGATCTGCATGGCGTGCTCCTCGTGGTCGTTCATCGGTCTCGTCGGATCAGTGATCGGGCGGCCCGGGAGAGGTACTCGCCCAGGGGGCCGGGCAGTTCGCGCTCGGCGGTCTCGGCGGCCCGCTCGGCCTCGCGCCGTGCGGTCTCGCGGGCGGCGTCGCGCGCGCCGGTGCGCGTCACGATCGCGCGCACCTCGGCGATGCCCGGCGAACTCGCGCGCGGGTCGCCCAGCGCGGCGATCAGTCGTGCGCGGTCGGCGCGGTCGGCCCGCTCGAGCGCGAGGTGCACGAGCAGCGTGCGCGTGCCGTCGGCGACGTCGCTGCCTGCGGGCTTGCCGGTGTCCTCCGGGGCGCCGAAGAGCCCGAGGTCGTCGTCGGCGAGCTGGTAGGCCACGCCGAGCCCGTCGCCGACGCGGTCGAGCGCGTCGAGGGCGCCGGAGTCCGCGGTGCCGGCGGCGAGTGCGCCGAGTCGCAGCGGGAGGCGGAAGCTGTACACGGCCGTCTTGAGCCGTGCGGTGCGCAGCGGGTCGGGCGTCTCCGTGCCCGGATCGTCGCCGTGCACGTCGAGCAACTCGCCGGCGACCGTGAGCTCGATGGCTCGAACGGCCTCGAGCACCAGCCGCGCCCGCAACTCCGCTCCCACGGGCAGGTCGGCGAGCAGCCCGAGCGCGCCGGCGATGGCGAGGTCGCCGGCCAGGACGCCGGCGGTGAGCCCGTGGCGTCGAGCAGACGTCTCGCCGAGGCCCGCTGCCGCGGCGTCCCGCTCGGCACGCCCGATGGCGTTCGGTGCACCGTGGCGCACGCGGTCGCCGTCGATGAGGTCGTCGTGGGTGCAGAGCCCCGAGTGGAGCACCTGCACGGCCGCCGCGAGTCCGGCGAGGCAGGCGTGATCGCTGCCGCCGAAGCCGAGGTACCCCGCCGCGAGCAGGCGCGGGCGGAGGTACTTGCCCGCGGCGGAGGCGTCGGCGGCGTCCCGGAGCAGCCGGGCGATGGGTGCACCGCCCGCGGCGGAGCGCGCTCGTGCCCCGGCCCAGTGCCGGGCGACGGCGTCGCGCGCCTCCGGGAGCGCCTCGTCGACGGCGTCGGCGAAGGTCGCGGAGGCGACCGCCGAGCCGTAGGGGAAGCGCCGGTCATGTCTCACCTGTCCTCGTCGACAGTCACGTGGTCTGCGTGGCATCCGTTCGCCCGAGGCATCCGGTCGCCGTGTTCCAAAGATTACGTCTGGCGAAAGTCAACTGTCAATCAATCAGAACTTGCGTGTCACTCGGCGGAACCCGAGAGAAGAAGTTGACATCGGTCAACCATCGCCATATGGTTGACCGTCATCAACTTTCAGGAAGGGGTCACGTGACCGTCACCGCATCCACGCCGGTCGTCCCGGACACCGCGCACGCACCCATGTCGCGCCGCGCCACGCTCAACGCCATCTCGGGGCTCATCCTCGGCATGTTCGTCGCGATCCTCTCCGGCACGGTCGTGTCGACCTCGCTGCCGCGCATCATCTCCGACCTCGGCGGCGACCAGTCGAGCTACACCTGGGTGGTGACCGCCGCGCTGCTCGCGACCACGGTCACGACGCCGATCTGGGGCAAGTTCGCCGACCTGGTGAACCGCAAGCTGCTCGTGCAGCTCGCGCTCGGCCTGTTCGTGCTCGGGTCGGTGCTCGGCGGGTTCGCGCAGGACGCGTCGATGCTCATCGGCTTCCGCGTCATCCAGGGCCTCGGCGCAGGCGGCCTCATGGCGCTCGTGCAGATCGTGATCGCCGACATCATCTCGCCCCGCGAGCGCGGCCGGTGGATGGGGCTGATCGGCTCGGTCATGGCGGTCGCGACCATCGGCGGTCCGCTCATCGGCGGCCTCGTGACCGACGGCATCGGCTGGCGGGCGAACTTCTTCATCGCGCTCCCGTTCGCGATCGCCGCGATCGTGCTCATCCAGGCGACGCTGCACCTGCCCGCCCGCCCGAAGCGGAAGGTGAAGGTCGACTACCTCGGCGCGGTGCTCATCGCGACCGGTGTCAGCCTCCTGCTCGTCTGGGTGACCCTCGGCGGCAGCCAGTTCGATTGGAACTCCGTCGAGTCGTTCGTGATGATCGGCGGCGCCGTGCTCGCGCTGGTGGCAGCGGTCGTCGTCGAGCTCGTCGTCGAGGAGCCGATCGTGCCGCTCTCGCTCTTCCGGAACCGCACCTACGCGCTCTCCGTCGTCGCGAGCCTCTCGGTGGGCGTCGCGATGTTCGGCACGACCATCTTCATCGCCCAGTACATGCAGCTCGCCCGCGGGGCGACGCCGACCGAGTCGGGCCTGCTGACCATTCCGCTGATCATCGGCCAGATGGGCTCGTCGATCGTCGCGGGCCAGCTGATCAGCCGGTACGGGAAGTGGAAGCGCTACATGGTCACGGGCTCGGTGCTCGCGATCGCCGGCCTCCTGCTCATGAGCACGCTGCACTACGACACCCCGTACGGGTTCGTAGCGCTGTTCATGTTCGTGCTCGGGGCGGGCCTCGGCATGGTCATGCAGAACCTCGTGCTGGTCGTGCAGAACGACACCCCGGCGGCCCAGCTCGGCGTCGCGAGCTCGGGGGTCGCGTTCTTCCGCAGCCTCGGCGGCACCGCGGGCGTCGCGGTCATGGGTGCCGTGCTCGGCTCGCGCGTCGCCGACCTCGTTCGCGACGGGCTCGCGGGCCTCGACCCGGAGCAGCTCGCCGGTGCGCAGTCGCTCGCCGACGGCGGCATCCCCGACCTCGCCGAGCTCCCGGGTCCGGTGCGCACCGTCGTCGAGTCCGCCTACGGGCTCGGCGTGGCCGAGGTGTTCCTCATCGCCGTGCCGCTCGCCGTGGTCAGCCTCATCGCGATCTGCTTCCTGCCGAACAAGCCGCTCCAGACGGTCACCGCCGCCGAGCGCCTGACCGCCGAGGCGGAGGCCGCGAGGCCGGGCGAATAGGATGCCGACCATGACCGCCGACACTCCCGAACTCGAGCGCGCCCTCGGCGCCGTCGAGACCCAGCTCGGGGTGCTGTTCAACCGCGTGCGCGTGCTCTGGAAGGAGCAGGCCGCGAGCGTGCACCCCGACCTGCAGCCCGTCGGCTACAAGCTGCTCAGCGCGCTCGTGCGCGGCGGACCGGCTCACGCCGGCGCGCTCGCCGACCAGCTCGCGACCGACAAGTCGGTGGTGAGCCGGCAGGTGCGCATCCTCGCCGATCTCGGGCTCGTCGAGAGCCGGGTCGACGAGCACGACGCGCGCGCCCGTCTGCTGGTCGCGACGTCCGTCGGCGTCGAGCGCGTGCAGGAGGTGCGATCGGGCACGCAGTCTCGCCTGCGGGCGCGCCTCGCCGAGTGGCCCGAGGGCGACGTGGAGCGGTTCGCCGAGCTGCTCGCCCGCATGAACGAGGGGTGAGCGGATGCCCCGGGGCTGCGCCGGCCGTCGATTTGGTGCAGCACGGGGCATCCGTTAGCATTGCCTGAGCCAAAGACCGTCGGTCGTCGGCGCGCGGAAACGCGAGTCGATCGAAGCAGTGCGAAGCACGGGCCCACGCAGGTGACACGAATACGACTTCCGGGAATCATCCCGAATCTCCAGCTCCGTGCGCTTGCGCCGGAGCTTTTCTCATGTGCGCCGCAGGTCGGAAGCCGCATCACACAGCCCGTGGGGTGCGAAGAAGACATAAGGAGTGGCCATGGCGAACAAGGAAGCCTCGGTTGCCGAACTCACGGAGAAGTTCGAGGGTTCGACCGCCGTTCTGCTGACTGAATACCGCGGCCTCACGGTTGCCCAGCTCAAGGAGCTGCGCAACGCCATTCGTGAGGACGCGAGCTACGCCGTGGTGAAGAACACGCTGACCAAGATCGCGGCCAACAAGGCCGGGATCACCGCGTTCGACGACGACCTCCAGGGTCCGTCGGCGATCGCGTTCGTGCACGGTGACCCGGTCGCCGTCGCGAAGTCGCTGCGTGAATTCGCCAAGGCGAACCCCTCCTCGTGGTCAAGGGCGGCTATTTCGATGGCAAGCCCCTGACCGCCGAAGAGGTAGGCAAGCTCGCCGACCTCGAGTCCCGCGAAGTGCTGCTCGGCAAGCTCGCCGGCGCCTTCAAGGCCTCGCTGTTCGGAGCCGCATATCTGTTCAACGCACCGCTGTCGCAGGCCGTTCGCACGGTCGACGCGCTGCGTCAGAAGCAGGAGTCCGCAGCGTAGGCGCGAGCCTCGCATGCGGTGAGTACACCAACAAAGGAGATTAGAAATGGCAAAGCTGTCCACTGAGGAGCTGCTCGAGCAGTTCAAGGGCCTGACCCTCATCGAGCTCTCGGAGTTCGTCAAGGCGTTCGAGGAGACCTTCGAGGTCACCGCCGCCGCCCCCGTCGCCGTTGCCGCTGCCGGTGCTCCGGCCGCCGGTGGTGGCGACGCCGCCGCCGAGGAGGAGAAGGACGAGTTCGACGTCATCCTCGAGGCTGCCGGCGACAAGAAGATCCAGGTCATCAAGGTCGTCCGCGAGCTCACCTCGCTCGGCCTCGGCGAGGCCAAGGCCGTCGTCGACGGTGCCCCCAAGGCGGTCCTCGAGGCTGCCAACAAGGAGACCGCGGAGAAGGCCAAGGAGGCCCTCGAGGGCGCCGGCGCCACCGTCACGCTCAAGTAGTACGCGCCCCCACCAGGGGGCTCGCACGACGCCGAGGGCGTCGCTTCCGGATTCGTCCGGAGGCGGCGCCCTCGTTCGCGTCTCCGGGGCCGTGCAGGCCCGCCGTGGTCGGGCCCACGACCCTCCGGCGTGTCGTCGACACCCGTCGGAGAGCGCTTCCTCAGCACATTCTCAGAAAGCCATTTCTCGGTCACGAATGGGTCACGAGCCCGCATGAATTCTGGGAAAGCGCTTGCGCGAGGCATCCGCCGCTGTTAGAAATGTGCATCAAGTGAGATAGCGCTTTCTCACCGATGATCGACGAAGATGATCGGAGGCCGAAGTTGGCATCAGCACCACCCCGGACGGCTCGGCCGTCCGGCTCGAACCGCCCTCGGGGCATCGACCGGGGGTGCGCGCATGAGCGCCCTCGGCGAGCTCCGGCGCATGAAGCGCACGGGCGACGGCCCCGCGCCGGCAGCGCCCCGCGGGAAGAAGCAGAACAAGGCAGCGTTCCTGTTCCTCGCGCCGTGGTTCCTCGGCCTCTTCCTCATCACCATCGGGCCGATGGTCGCGTCGCTCGTGCTCTCGTTCACGCGCTACAACCTGCTGAGCCCGCCGCGGTTCAACGGCATCGACAACATCGTGCGCATGCTCGAGGACGGCCGGCTGCACAAGTCGATCGAGGTCACGTTCCAGTACGTGTTCATCTCGGTGCCGCTGCAGCTCGCGCTCGCGCTGCTGCTCGCGGTCGTGCTCGACCGGGGCCTGCGCGGCCTGTCGTTCTACCGCTCGGCGTTCTACCTGCCGTCGCTGCTCGGCGCGAGCGTCGCGATCGCGATGCTCTGGCGCCAGATCTTCGGCGTCGACGGCCTGGTCAACCAGGTGCTCGCCTTCTTCGGCATCGAGGGCCAGGGCTGGATCTCGAGCCCCGACACCGCGCTCGGCACGCTCATGATCCTGAACGTCTGGACCTTCGGCTCGCCGATGGTCATCTTCCTCGCCGGCCTCCGGCAGATCCCGGTCATGTACTACGAAGCCGCGTCGGTCGACGGCGCGGGGAAGTGGCAGCAGTTCTGGCGCATCACGATGCCGATGCTCACGCCGATCATCTTCTTCAACCTGATCCTCCAGATCATCGGCGCGTTCCAGTCGTTCACGCAGGCGTACATCGTCTCCGGCGGCACGGGCGGCCCGATCGACTCGACGCTGTTCTACACGCTCTACCTCTACGACCGCGGCTTCGCGAACCTCGACATGGGGTACGCGTCCGCGATGGCCTGGCTGCTGCTGGTCATCATCGCCGCATTCACCGCGCTCAACTTCTGGGCCTCGAAGTATTGGGTCTTCTACGATGACCAGGACTGACACCGTGACCGATCCCGAGCCGCTGACCGAGTCGGTCGTGACGGCACTGCCCGCAGACGACGTGCGGGAGGCCCGGCGCCGCCGCCGGGTGTTCCGGAAGCCGCTGCTCAGCCTGCTGCGCCACGCGGTGCTCATCGCCGCGGCCGTGCTCATGCTCTACCCGGTGATCTGGATGGTCGTGAGCTCGCTCCGGCCGACCGAGGTGATCTTCCGCGAGCCGGGCATCATCCTCGACAGCTTCGAGGTGTCGAACTACGTCGACGGCTGGAACGCGCTGTCGTACCCGTTCAACGTGTACCTGCTGAACTCGGGGCTGGTGGTGCTCGGATGCATCGTCGGCAACCTGGTCTCGTGCTCGCTGGCGGCGTACGCGTTCGCCAGGCTCGAGTTCACGGCCAAGCGCCTGTGGTTCGCGATCATGCTCGTGTCGATCATGCTGCCGATCCACGTGATCATCGTGCCGCAGTACGTGATGTTCTCCCAGGTCGGCTGGGTCAACACGTTCCTGCCGCTGATCGTGCCGAAGCTGCTCGCGACCGACGCGTTCTTCATCTTCCTGATGGTGCAGTTCATCCGCGGCATCCCGCGCGAGCTCGACGAGGCCGCGCGCATCGACGGGGCCGGGCACTTCCGCATCTACCTGCAGGTGATCATGCCGCTCATGGTGCCGGCCCTGGCGACCGCGGCGATCTTCACCTTCATCTGGACCTGGAACGACTTCTTCAGCCAGCTCATCTACCTGACGAAGCCCGACCTCTACACGGTGCCGCTCGCGCTGCGTGCGTTCGTCGACGCCGACAGCGCGACGAACTTCGGCGAGATGTTCGCCATGAGCGTCGTCGCGCTGCTGCCCATCTTCCTGATCTTCCTCTTCGGCCAGCGATTCCTGATCAAGGGCATCGCGACGACGGGGATCAAGTGACCGGCCACGCCGGTCGCGACGGCCGGGCGCCTGGACCCGCCCGGCGTTCCACCCGCACCACACCAACCGCACACACCGAAAGGACGCATCACATGCGAGGCATCACACGCCGCACCACCGTTGCCGCGGCGGCCCTGGGGGCAGCAGCGACGCTCGCCCTCACCGCCTGCGCCGGCGGCGGCTCGGGGGAGCAGGAGCTCTCCGACGAGCCGGTCACCCTCACCTTCACCTGGTGGGGCAACGACACCCGCCACGAGATCACCGAGCAGCTGATCGAGGTGTTCGAGGAGCAGAACCCGAACATCACGGTCGAGCCGCAGTACACCGACTGGTCGGGATACTGGGACAAGCTGTCGACGTCGGTCGCCGCGGGCGACATCCCCGACATCATCCAGATGGACGAGAAGCAGCTCTCCACCTACGCCGCCAACGGCGTGCTGCTCGACCTCGGGTCGCTCGAGGCGCTCGACACGGGCGACTTCCCCGCCGCGGTGCTCGGCACCGGCGCGCTCGAGGGCACGCAGTACGGCATCCCGGTCGGCATCAACTCGTACACCTACATGGCGAACCTCGACCTGCTCGACGAGTACGGCGTCGAGCTGCCCGACGACACCACCTGGACCTGGGACGACTTCATCGCCACCGCCCAGGCGGTCAGCGACGCCAGCGGCGGCGCGGTCGTCGGCTCGCAGTCGTGGGGCTTCGAGGACGGCGGCCTCAAGAACTGGCTGCGCCAGCAGGGCAGCGACCTCTACTCGGCCGACGGCGGCATCGCCGCGACCCCGGAGGACCTGGCCTCGTGGTGGCAGTTCCTGCTCGACTCGACCGACGCGGGCGCACTGCCCGACCCGTCGGCGACCATCGAGCGCGAGGCCGGCGGTCTCGCCGAGTCGTTCACCGCGACCAACGAGTCGGCCTTCGGCCCGTGGTGGTCGAACCAGGTGCAGGCGCTGCGCGACGCGAGCGGCCAGAACCTCGTGGCCCTGCGCGTGCCGGGCTCGGCCGACGGCTCGCCCTACTACAAGCCGTCGATGTTCTGGTCGGCCTCGTCGAAGACCGAGCACCCGGCAGAGGTCGCGCTCTTCCTCGACTTCCTCGCCAACAGCGAGGACGCCGCGGACCTGCTGCTCACCGAGCGCGGCGTGCCCGCCAACGAGGTCATCCGCGCCTACGTCACCCCGCAGCTGGACGACGTGAACAAGTCGGTCGTCGAGTTCCTCGACGCACTCGGACCGGAGGTCGGCGACGCGCCGCCCGCCACCCCTCCGGGCGGCGGCGCGATCGAGGACATCATCGACCAGAACACGCAGAAGGTGCTGTTCGGCGAGCTCACCCCCGAGGAGGCGGCCGACGCCTTCATCGAGGAGCTGCAGCGCGCACTCGACGACGCGATGTGACCTCCCCTGAAGACGGCCCCGGCCGTCTCGGAGCGGCTGCCGCCTTGTCCGTTCGCGGCAGCCGCTCCGGCTCGGATCGCCGCCCCGTGCGGCCCCCACCGGGCTCCCCGGCACTACCTTTGACACGACGAGAACACGCGGAGGACCCGTGACGAACACCTCGCCCCGACCGGTCACCATCGCCCAGGTGGCCGCCTTCGCGGGCGTCTCCCAGGCCTCGGTCTCGCGGGTGCTCAACCGCAACCAGACCGTGGACCCGACGATCGCCGCCAAGGTGCGCGACGCCGTGGAGAAGCTGAACTACTCCCCGAGCCCGGCCGCGCGCAACCTGGTGCGCGGCCGCAGCAACACGATCGCGCTGGTCGTGCCCGACCTGGAGAACCCGATGTTCCAGGGCGTGCTCAAGGGCCTCAGCCGCGCGGCCTACGCCGACGGCTACCGGGTGCTCGTGGCCGACACCGCCGAGCGGGTCGGCGACGAGGAGGAGGTCGTGCTCGAGGCGCGCTCGCGCTGCGACGCGCTCGTGCTCGTCGCCCCCCGCATGTCGAACGAGCGCCTCGAGTCGCTCGTGAGCCGCGTCGGCCCCGTCGTGGTCGTGAACCGCCCCGTCGCGGGCGACCCCGCGGCCGAGCTCTCGGTCGACTACGAGAGCGGCATCCGCGCGCTGGGCGAGCACTTCATCTCGCTCGGCCACACCCGCATCGCGTACCTCTCCGGCCCGCCGCAGTCGTACGCCGACGTGCTGCGGCGCCGTGGACTCGCCGAGCTCGTCGCACGGCACGACGGCTTCGAGGTCGTCGACGTGCCCGCCGGCTCGCAGGTGGAGGACGGCTACCGCGCCGCCGACGCGGTGCTCGCCTCGGGCGCGACCGGCGCCATCGCCTTCAACGACCTCGCCGCGCTGGGCCTGCTCGCCCGCCTGCGCGAGGTCGGCGTCGAGGTGCCGGTCGAGATCTCGGTCGCCGGCATCGACGACATCCCCCTGTCGCGGTTCTCCGCCCCGTCGCTCACGACCATGTCGGTGCCCCGCGTCGAGATCGGCGAACAGGCCTGGCAGCGGCTCAAGGGCGCGATCGCCGGCGCTGCGGCGACGCATCCGCTCTCCTACCGCCCCATCCTCGAGGCGCGCGGCAGCACCGGGCCCGCACCCGAGGCGACCGGCTGGCTGAGCCCCGGCCGCCCGCTGCTGCGCATCGGCGACGGCGTCGTCGCGCGGTACGAGGAGGGCACCGCGATCGACTCCGTGCTGTCGCCGCGCCCGTACCTGCATCCGGTCGAGACCCTCGGCGGCGTGCGCGTGACCGATAGCCACCCGACCGACCACCTGCACCACTTCGGCATCGGCGTGGCACTGCCCGACATCAACGGCACGTCGTACTGGGGCGGTCGCACCTACATCCAGGACGTCGGCTCGGTCATGCTCGAGAACCAGGGCCGGCAGCGCCGCGACGAGCTGCGCGTCGACGGCGAGCGGCTCACCGAGCGCCTCACCTGGATCGACGAGCGCAACGTCGCCCAGCTCAGCGAGGTGCGCACGCTCACCGGCTCGCCCGTGCGGGTCGGCGAGGGCGACGCCTGGGTGCTGCGCTGGCGCACCGTGCTCAAGGCGAACTTCGGTGCGCTCGAGTTCGGGTCGCCCGCCACCAACGGGCGCGAGGGCGCGGGCTACGGCGGCATCTTCTGGCGCTTCCCGGAGTGGAAGGCGATCGTGGTGACCGCCGACGGGCCGGGGAGGAGCTCGGGCACGGCTCGCGCTCGCCGTGGTTCGCCGTGGTCGACCCCGAGCGCAAGGTCACCGTGCTGCTGCACCAGCCCGGGGGCGCCCCGCTGCCGTGGTTCGCCCGCGTCGCCGAGTACGTCGGCATCGGCCCGGCGCTCGCGTGGGACGAGATCCTGCACGTGCCCGAGGGCGGCACCGTCGAGCTCGGACTCGACGCGCTGCTCATCGACCGCGTCATCACCGACCCCGCGGAACTCGCCGACCTTGCGGGCCGGCTCGCCGCGAATGGGTGAGCGGATGCCCCCGGGCGCCGTGCCGCGCATCGGCATCGCCGGCATCCACGGCCACGGGGCCACGCACGTCGTGGAGGCGCTCCGGCTCGAGGGCCTGGGGCGTGCGCGGCTGATCGCGGTCGCCGACCACCGGGCGCCCGAGTCGCCGGTCGGGGAGGCCGCCGTCTTCGCCGACGCCGCGGCGATGATCGCCGACGCCGACCTCGACGTCGTGGTGCTCTCGACCCCGATCCACACCCACGTGCCGCTCGCGCGGGCCGCGCTCGAGGCCGGCGCCCACGTGCTGCTCGAGAAGCCGCCCGCCCCCTCGCTCGCCGAGCTCGCCGAGCTCGACGAGGTCGCGCGGCGGGTCGGTCGCTCGGTGCAGGTCGGGTTCCAGAGCCTCGGGTCGTCCGCGGTCGGCGCGGTGCGCGAGCTCGTCGCCGGTGGCGCGATCGGCGCGGTGCGCGCGTACGGCGCACTCGGCACCTGGGTGCGGCCGGTCGACTACTGGACCCGCAGCGCGTGGGCCGGCCGGCGCGAGCTCGACGGCGTGCCCGTCGTCGACGGCGCGGTGACGAACCCGCTCGCGCACGCGGTCGCGACGGCGCTCGCCGTGGCCGGGGCGCGGTCGGCCGCCGATGTCGCAGGCGTCGAGCTCGACCTCCTGCGGGCGAACGACATCGAGGCCGACGACACGTCGTCGCTCGTCGTCCGGCTCGCGGACGGGCGCACGATCGCGGGTGCGCTCGCCCTCACGGCGTCGGTGCGGAGCGAGCCGTGCGTCACGGTCGAGGGGGAGTCGGGGCGCATCGTGCTCTGGTACACGCTCGACGTCGTGCAGGTCGTGCGCGACGGCGAGCCGTTCCCGGCCACCACGCGGCATCCGCGCACCTCGCTGCTCGCGAACCTCGTCGACCACGCGGTCGACGGCGCCCCGCTGCTCGTGCCGCTCGCGGCGACCGCGGCGTTCACCCGCGTGCTCGACGCGGTGCGCACCGGCTCCGACCCGCGGCGCATCGCCACGGAGCACGTGGAGCGGGTGCGCGACGACGCGGGCGAGCACCTCGTGGTGCGCGATCTCGAGCAGTGGGCGGCACGGGTCGTCACCGAGCAGGCGACGTTCTCCGCCGTCGGCGCACCGTTCGCTCGCTGAGGGCGCGTCGGCCCCGGGGCATCCGCTCGCCGAGCGTTCAGCGCGCCGGCGCGGAGGTGCTGGAGCGCACCACGAGCTTCACGGGCAGGTCGACGTCGTGCGGCGCCTGCTCGTCGTCGCCCTCGCCGAGCAGCGACATGGCCCAGCGCACCGCCTGCTCGCCCTGCTCCACCGGGCGCTGCTCGACGGTCGTGAGGCCGAACATGCCCGCGTTCTCGTGCCCGTCGATGCCGATGATCGAGAGGTCGGCGGGAATGCTCAGCCCGAGCCGGCGCGCGGCGATGTAGGTGCCGAACGCGATCTCGTCGCATGCCGCGAACACCGCGGTCGGGCGATGCGCCGGGTCGCCGAGCAGCTGCAGCGCGGCCGAGAAGCCCTCCGACATCGAGTACTCGGTCGGCAGGTACGGCGCGTCCGCCACGCCCGCCTCGGCCATCGCCTCGCGGAACCCGGTGACCCGGCTGCCCTGCACGCCCTCGCGGTCGCGCTCGGCCTCCTCGCCGCCGAGCAGCACGATGTCGCGGTGCCCGAGGTGCAGCAGGTGCCGGGTCGCGAGGCGGGCGGTCTCGCGGTGGTCGACGGCCAGGCGCACGGCCGCCGACAGCATGGTTCCGCCGATCGTCACCACGGGCCGACCGGTGCGGGCGAGCCGGTCGGACTCGTCGGGGCTCAGGTCGACGTCGACCCCGATGACCGCGTCGACGCGACGGCGCTGCACGTAGTACTCGAAGATGCGCCGGCGCGCCTCCGGCTCGACCGCGAGGTTGTAGAGCACGAGGTCGTACCCGCGCGCCAGCATCGCCCGTTCGAGGCCCTCGAGCACCTCGCCGAAGTACCAGCGGTTGACGAAGCGGATGAGCACGCCGATGGACTTGCTGCGACCCGTGACGAGGCTCGCGGCGTTCGGCGAGGCGATGTAGCCGATCTCCGACGCGGCGGCGACGACGCGGTCGCGCGTGGCCGGCGAGACCGCCCCGCGGCCGCTCAGTGCACGCGACGCGGTGGCTTTCGACACCCCGGAGAGGCGCGCGACATCCGCGATCGACGGCATCGACGCCTCCCTCCCTCGGAAGATGCACGGCCGAGTGTAGCCCCACGACCGGAGGAGCGGAACCGGTTCCACAAAGGAACCTCGGACGTGATCGTTTCGTGACATACCAGTCCTTGTGTCTCCATACCGGCCATGCATACCGTAGGGCTGGAACCGGTTCCGCTGAGAGCGGTTCCCAGGAACTCCAACTCAACGAGGAGATGAGAGATGAGCACCATTCGGAAGCGCCGACTGCTCCTGCCGCTCGCGGTGGCGGCCACGGTCGGCTTCGCGCTCACCGCCTGTACGGGGGACATCGCGAACGAGTCGGCGGAGGACGTCGACTGCTCGGAGTACGAGGAGTACGGCACGTACGAGGGGGCGAGCGTCACGATCGGCGGCACCATCGTCGACATCGAGGCCGACCGGCTCGTCGAGTCGTGGACCGACTTCTCCAACTGCACCGGCATCGAGATCGACTACCAGGGCTCGCAGGAGTTCGAGGCGCAGATCGCGGTGCTCGCCGAGGGCGGCAACGCCCCCGACATCGGGTTCGTGCCCCAGCCCGGACTCGTCGAGCGACTCGCCGACGGCGGCTGGCTGATCCCGGCGTCGGCCGACGTCGAGGCGAACGCCGACGAGTGGTGGACCGAGGACTGGAAGGCCTACGGCACCGTCGATGACGTGTTCTACGGCGCGCCGCTGATGTCCAACATCAAGGGCTACATCTGGTACTCGCCGAGCGAGTTCGAGGAGAACGGCTGGGAGATCCCGGCCACGCTCGACGAACTGCGCGACCTCTCCGACGAGATCGTCGCGGCGGGCGACCACAAGCCGTGGTGCGTCGGCCTCGAGTCGGGCGTCGCGACCGGCTGGCCCGGCACCGACTGGGTCGAGGACTACGTGCTCCGACTCCAGGGCGCCGACTACTACGACCAGTGGGTCACGCACGAGATCCCGTTCAACGACCCCGGCATCGTCGAGGCGTTCGACGAGGTCGGCGAATACCTCAAGAACGAGGACATGGTCAACGGCGGAATCGGCGACGTGTCGACGCTCGTGACCGAGGCGTTCGGCACGGCCGGGCTCCCGATCCTCGACGGCGAGTGCTCGCTGCACCACCAGGCCTCGTTCTACGAGACCTTCTGGAACGCCGAGGGTGGCGACGAGGTCACGGTGGCCTCGAACGGCGACGTGTTCGGATTCATGCTCCCGCCCGAGAACGCCGGCGACCCGCTGGCCGTCACGGGTGGTGGCGAGATCGTGACCGCGTTCACCGACGCCGAGGAGGTCGAGGTGGTGCGCACGTACCTCTCGAGCGACACCTGGGCCAACAATCGCGTGAGCCTCGGCGGCGTGATCAGCGCGAACCTCGGGGTCGACCCCGAGAACGCGTCGAGCGAGCTGCTCGTGCAGTCCATCGAGATCCTGCAGAACCCGGAGACCACCTTCCGGTTCGACGGATCCGACCTGATGCCCGGTGCCGTCGGCGCCGACTCCTTCTGGAGCGGCATCGTCGACTGGGTGACCGGCAGCGACACGCAGTCGGTGGTCGACGCCATCGAGGCGAGCTGGCCGAGCAGCTAGCGCGCCCCGCCGCGTTCGCGGCATGATCGAGGGGGCGGGGTCGTACCCCGCCCCTCGCATCCCCAGATTTCAATGACGAAACGGGAGAGACGGTGACGACCGAAGACCTCGTCGGGAAGATCCTGCAGGTGGTGATGGGCCTCGTCGTGTTCGCGGCGATCGTGGGCCTGCTCATCTTCTTCATCGACAAGGCGCCCAAGAAGGGGCGCGACTACTGGCAACTGGCGGGCTTCCTGCTCCCCGCCCTGATCCTCGTGGCGATCGGCCTCGTCTGGCCGGCGATCCGCACCACGTTCCTGGCGTTCCAGGACAACTCGGGCGCGTGGTCGCTCGACAACTTCGTCTGGATGTTCACGCAGCCGGCGGCGATCCGCACGCTGATCAACACGGTCATCTGGGTGCTGCTCGTGCCGACCTTCGCGACCCTCGTCGGCCTCGCGTACGCGATCTTCATCGACAAGTCGCGCGGGGAGCGGTACTTCAAGGCGCTGGTGTTCATGCCGATGGCGATCTCGTTCGTCGGCGCGGGCATCATCTGGCGGTTCGTCTACGAGTACCGCTCGGGCGACCGCGAGCAGATCGGCATCCTGAACGCCATCGTCGTCGCGTTCGGCGGCGAACCCGTGCAGTGGCTCCAGACCGACCCGATCAACACGATCCTGCTGATCGTCGTCATGATCTGGATCCAGACCGGATTCGCGATGGTCGTGCTGAGCGCGGCGATCAAGGGCATCCCCACCGAGCAGATCGAGGCGGCCCAGCTCGACGGCACGAACGCCTGGCAGCGGTTCCGGAACGTCACCGTCCCGGGCATCCGCGGCTCGATCGTGGTGGTGCTCACGACCATCTCGATCGCGACGCTGAAGGTCTTCGACATCGTGCGCACCATGACCGCCGGAAACTTCAACACGTCGGTCGTGGCGAACGAGATGTACACGCAGGCGTTCCGCGCGAGCGAGGTGGGACGCGGCTCGGCGCTCGCGCTCATCCTGTTCGTGATGGTGCTGCCGATCATCGTCTACAACATCAGAATCCTGCGCCAGCAGAGGGAGATCCGATGAGCACCACCGGAACCTCGTCAGTCCTGCCCCCCGACCGCGGCACGGAGGAGGAGCTCGAGCGCGGGCTCGAGCGGGAGGAGTCGAAGCCCGCACGGGTCAAGAAGCGACTCACCTCGCGCACCGCGACCATCGCGGCGCTCATCATCGCCGTGCTGTGGACCATCCCGACGTTCGGGCTGTTCCTGTCGTCCTTCCGGCCGGCGGAGCTCATCCGCACCACCGGTTGGTGGACCATCTTCCAGAACCCCGGGTTCACGCTCGAGAACTACCAGGACGTCCTGCTCTCGCCGTCGCTGTCGTCGCCGCAGCTGGGCGCGTACTTCGTCAACTCGATCGCCATCGCGATCCCGGCGACGATCTTCCCGCTCGTGTTCGCGTCGATGGCCGCGTACGCGTTCGCCTGGATCAAGTTCCGCGGCGTGCACGTGCTGTTCATCCTGGTGTTCGCGCTGCAGATCGTGCCGCTGCAGATGGCCCTCGTGCCCCTGCTGCAGTTCTTCTCGACCTACCTGCGACCCATGCAGGCGTGGCTGCACGACGTGGTGCCGATCATCCCCGAGCAGAACTACCTGCCGGTGTGGATCGCGCACACGATCTTCGCACTGCCGCTCGCGATCTTCCTGCTGCACAACTTCATCGCGGAGATCCCGAGCGACGTGATCGAGGCGGCGCGTGTCGACGGGGCATCCCACGGCCAGATCTTCTTCCGGATCGTGCTGCCGCTCGCCATGCCGGCGATCGCGTCCTTCGCGATCTTCCAGTTCCTCTGGGTCTGGAACGACCTGCTCGTCGCGCTGATCTTCTCGGGCGGCACACAGGACGTCGCGCCACTGACGCAACGATTGGCCGAGCTCACGGGCAGTCGCGGGCAGGACTGGCAGCGCCTGACGGCGGCGGCGTTCGTGTCGCTGATCGTGCCGCTGATCGTGTTCTTCAGCCTGCAACGGTACTTCGTGCGCGGGCTCCTGGCCGGATCGACGAAGGGGTGACCGCCGTCACGACCTGAACGCATTCCGAACCTGGGCGCGCCCGGCCGCGGTAGGGGAACCCGCGGCCGGGTTCCCTGCTGGTTGCTGCGGGAAATGTACTGTTCAGGACATGAATCCGGCACCGATTCGGGTGTTGACGATCGCTCGACTCCGGGCTAGCGTCGAAGGTGAGCACCACCGCAGGACTTGCCGGCAACAGGGGGCCGGCACCGGGGAAACACGGGCCCGGCCGACGCAGCGACGCGTTTCGGCCGGGCCCATTCCCGTGCCCGTCGGGTACGTGATCGTCCGCGATGCATGCGAATGTGCATGGAAAATGCATGCATAGGTGCATGTATCGCTTAGGGTGGGGTGCATGACACTTCACGGCCAGAGCGGCCCGCCCGGTGGCGGGCCCGGCGGACAGGTCGGGCGCTTCGGCAAGCCCCGCACCCGCATCAGCGCCGCCGACGAGGACGCGCAGCGCGCCGAGAACGCCGAAGCGCCGAAGATCCCGCACCTCGGCCGGCGCATCGCCGCCCTCTTCCGTCCCTACCGTCGCGGTCTCGCTGTGGTCATCGCCCTCGTCTTCGTCGGCGCCGCGCTCAGCGTCGTGCCGCCGCTGCTCACCGAGCAGGCCTTCGACGACGGGCTCTTCCCCGAGGGCGGCAGTGGCCCGAACCTCACCGTGCTCGCCGAGATCGTCGGACTCATGATCGTCATCTTCATCGCCTCGGCGATGCTCGGCGTCTGGCAGACCTGGCTCACCGCGAACATCGGCAACAAGGTCATGGGCGACCTGCGGGTGCGCCTGTTCGAACGGCTCCAGTCGATGGAGCTCGCGTTCTTCACGCGCACGAAGACCGGCGTGATCCAATCGCGCCTGCAGAACGACGTCGGCGGCGTGGCATCCGTGCTCACCAACACCGTCTCGAGCGTGCTCGGCAACACCGTCACCGTGATCGCGGCGTTCGTCGCCATGCTGCTGCTCAGCTGGGAGCTCACGCTCATCGCGCTCGTGCTCATGCCGTTCATGGCGCTCGCCCAGCGGCGCGTCGGACGGGTGCGCGCGAAGATCGCCGCGAAGACGCAGGAGTCGCTGTCGGAGATGACGGCCATCACGCAGGAGACGCTGTCGGTCTCGGGCATCCTGCTGTCGAAGTCGTTCACGCGCCAGGCCGCCGAGACGGCCCGCTACTCCGACGAGAACCGCAACCAGATCAGCCTCCAGGTGCGGCAGGTCATGTCGGGGCAGTGGTTCTTCGCGCTCGTGAACATCTTCCTGTCGTCGATCCCGGCGATCGTGTACCTGGTGTCGGGCTGGCTCATCACGGGCGGCAGCGCCGACATCACGGCCGGCACCATCGTCGCGTTCACGACCGTGCAGGCGCGCCTGCTGTTCCCGATGCTCGGCATCATGCGGGTCGCGCTCGACGTGCAGACCTCCATGGCGCTGTTCGCCCGCATCTTCGAGTACCTCGATCTGCGGCCGGCGATCACGGATGCCCCCGAGGCGATCGACGTCCCCACCGGCGACGCCCTCGGGCGGGTCGAGTTCGACGGCGTCTCGTTCGCCTACCCCGACGCCGCGGGCGACGCGCGCCCCACGATCGACGACATGAGCTTCCGCATCGAGCCCGGGCAGTACGCCGCGTTCGTCGGCCCGTCGGGCGCCGGCAAGACGACCGTGTCGTACCTCGTGCCGCGCCTGTACGACGCGTCCGGCGGCACGGTGCGCTTCGCGGGGAGGAAGTGCGCGACCTGCGCGCCGACTCGCTGCTCTCGCACGTCGGCATCGTCAGCCAGGAGACGTACCTGTTCCACGCGTCGATCTCCGACAACCTCAGGTATGCGAAGCCGGATGCCTCGGATGCGGAGCTCGAACGCGCCGCGCGCGCCGCGAACATGCACGAGACGATCATGTCGTTCCCCGACGGGTACGACACGCTCGTCGGCGAGCGCGGCTACCGCCTCTCCGGCGGCGAGAAGCAGCGCATCGCGATCGCGCGCGTGCTGCTGAAGGACCCCGAGGTGCTCGTGCTCGACGAGGCGACGAGCGCGCTCGACACCATCTCCGAGCGCGTCGTCCAGGACGCGCTCGACGACGCGGCGCGCGGCCGCACCACCATCGCGATCGCGCACCGGTTGTCGACCGTCGTGAGCGCCGACGTCATCTTCGTGGTGGTCGGCGGCCGCATCGTCGAGCGGGGCTCGCACGCCGAGCTGCTGGCCGCCGACGGCGTCTACGCGCGACTCTACGAACGGCAGGCGGAGGGCGCGCCGGTCGCGGACTGACCCTCGGACGGGGTACCTTGCTCCCAGTCGCGCGTGCGCGCGGCGGAGATTGGGGGATTTCCGATGTCAGATCCGCGACCCGAGAAGCGCGTGGCGGCGACGCCGCTCGAGCACGCGCCGGCCGAGACGCCCGCCGGGCCGTCGACCTTCGCGACGCTCGCCGCCGAGTTCTTCGGCACGTTCGTGCTCGTGCTGGGCCTCATCAGCGCAGCGCTGTTCGCCTCCGACTTCGGCGTGGGCGACAACGGCAGCTCGCTCGGCGTCGGGTTCGTCGGCGTCGCGCTCGCCGTGGGACTCGCGGTCGTCGCGGGCGCCTACACCTTCGGGCCGATCTCGGGCGGGCACTTCAACCCCGCCGTGACGCTCGGCCTCGCGGCGGCGGGCCGCTTCCCGTGGCGCGGCACGGTGGGCTACATCGTCGCGCAGCTGCTCGGCGGCGCGGCAGCGACGAGCATCATCGCGCTCATCGGGTCGTCGCAGGCCGGCTGGTTCGACGCGGCCCGCGAGGGAGGGTTCGCGAGCAACGGATGGGACGCGCTCTCGCCGGGCGGCTTCGGCTTCGGCGGCATGGTCGTGGTCGAGATCGTGTTCACCGCGCTGCTCGTCGCCGTCGTGATCGGCGTCACGCACCCGAGCCGCGGCAACCCCGCGTTCGCGGGCCTCGTGATCGGCCTGACGCTGACGCTCATCCACCTCGCGACCATCCCGATCGACAACACGTCGGTGAACCCGGCCCGCTCGATCGCGACCGCGATCTACGGCGGCGGCGACGCGCTGGCGATGCTCTGGGCGTTCATCGTGTTCCCGATCGTCGGCGCGCTGCTCGCGGGCTTCACGTTCCGGCTGCTGTTCGACGGCACCAAGCGGTAGCGGCGCGCGCGGAGACGCGCGCGCTCGTCAGCGGCCGGCTTGCGGCGGTCCGGTCAGATCTCGACCGGGCCGCCGCGATCGTCGAGCAGCCGGGTCATCAGGTCGATCTCGGCCGCCTGGCTGTCGAGGATGGCCTGGGCGAGGCTCGTGACGACGGGGTGGGTCGAGCGCGCCAGCAGCGCCTCCGACATCTCGAGCGCGCCCTCGTGGTGGCGGATCATGAGCGTCAGGAAGATGCGCTCGGCCTCGACGCCCTCGGCGGCGCGCAGCGTCTCGACCTGGTCGAACGTCGCGAGCCCCGGCATCGGGTCGCCAGGTGTGTGCGTCGACGCGTCGTGGTCGGCATGCTCGCCCTCGGCACCCGCCAGCGCGGGTCGGGTCATCCACGTCATCTGCGGCTCGCTGCCGGCCTGCGGCAGGCCCCACTCCTCGAGCCAGCCGTACATCTGGCCGGCCTGCTGCGCCTGCACGGTCGCCATGTCGTAGGCGAGGCGCTCCATGTCGGGGTCGTCGCTGGTGTCGCGGATGATCAGTGCGAGGTCGACGCCCTGGAGGTGGTGCACCTGCATGTCGCGCGCGAACCCGGCCTCGGCGCTGACCGTGGTCGGGTCGGCCTGGCCGAGCGTCGAGATGCGCCCGAGGGCGAACGCCACCGCGACCAGCGCGACCACGACGAGGGCCCCCACGACGAGTGCGCCGACGCGACCGAGGCGGCCGCGCTGCGCGGGCGCCTCGGGTCCGTCGGGCACCGGCCCGGGGGCATCCGTCATCAGGACTCGCGGCCGGGACCGTCGACGCCGCCGGTGCACAGTGCGCCCGGCTCGGGCACGAGGTCGCTGCGCCAGTACTCCTCGAGGTACTCCTCGATGCGCTCGTCGTCGGCCGACTCGACCTGCAGCTGCGTGTTCCAGCCGCTCAGCACGATGGGGGAGGGCAGGCCCTCGAACGGCGACAGGATGACGTAGCTCGACGGCAGCTTCGCGCGCAGCGCGGAGAGCTCGTCGTCGGCGAGCGACGGGTCGTAGGTGACCCAGATCGCGCCGTGCTCCATCGAGTGCACGGCGTTCTCGCTCGGCACCTGCTCGGTGTAGACGCCGCAGTTCAGCCAGGCGGGGTTGTGCTCGCCGCCGGCCGGCGGGGTCTGCGGGTAGTCGACCACGCCCTCGACGTGCAGCGACGTGTTCTCGAAGGTCTGGACGCCCTCGACCTCGGCGCCCGAACCGCCCGCGGTGTAGTTCGCGGCCTGCGGCGTGAGCACGATGGAGGTGACGATGACGGCGACCACGACGACCGCTCCGCCGATCGCGGCGCCGATGCCGATGCGCTTGTTGCGCTTCTGGCGGGCCTGCTCGCGCTTGTAGGCCTCGAGCTTCTTCGCTCGCTGCTCTGCACGCTGCTGCTTGACGGTCGGCTTCTTGCCGGGCGGGGTCGCACTCACGGGTGTGCCTCTCTCGAACCTGGGGGTTGCTCCATTCGAACGTATCGGACACGCGGATTTCTTCCCCGCGGCGGCATCCGCAGTGCATTCACAGGGGCGGGCGGGGCGAGCGGATGACACGTGCCGATCCGTGCCGCTAGAGTCGTAGCCGTGATCCCTTCGCTGTGTTGTCGCTGAACGTCGCTCATCCCGCCGGTCTCCCGGCATGACCGATCGCTCGCCGCATCCGGCCCGCGCCTCCGCAGCGCCCGGCGAGCAGACGTGAAGGACAACGAATGAAGTACGCAGAGAACATCGTCGAGCTCGTCGGCGACACCCCGCTGGTGAAGCTCCAGCACGTCACCGACGGCATCGCCGCGACGGTGCTCGTGAAGCTGGAGTACTTCAACCCCGGCGGCTCGTCGAAGGACCGCATCGCGACGCGCATCATCGACGCGGCCGAGGCCGAGGGCAAGCTGGCGCCCGGCGGCACGATCGTCGAGCCGACCTCGGGCAACACGGGCGTGGGCCTCGCGCTCGTCGCGTTGCAGCGCGGCTACCGGTGCATCTTCGTCTGCCCCGACAAGGTCGGCGAGGACAAGCGCAACGTGCTCACCGCCTACGGCGCCGAGGTGGTCGTGACGCCGACCGCGGTCGCGCCCGACAGCCCCGAGTCGTACTACTCGGTGAGCGACCGGCTCGCCCGCGAGATCCCCGGCGCGTTCAAGCCGAACCAGTACGCCAACCCGAACGGCCCGCGCTCGCACTACGAGACCACGGGCCCCGAGATCTGGCGCGACACCGACGGCACGGTCACGCACTTCGTCGCCGGCGTCGGCACCGGCGGCACGATCACCGGCACCGGGCGCTACCTGCGCGAGGTGTCGGATGACACGGTGCGCATCATCGGCGCCGACCCCGAGGGCTCGGTCTACTCGGGCGGCACCGGCCGGCCGTACCTCGTCGAAGGCGTCGGCGAGGACTTCTGGCCCGACGCGTACGACCCGACCGTGCCGCACGAGATCATCGAGGTCTCCGACGCCGAGTCGTTCGACATGACCCGGCGCCTCGCCCGCGAGGAGGGCATCCTCGTCGGCGGGTCGAGCGGCATGGCCGTCGTCGCGGCGCTGAAGGCAGCGGCATCCGCCCCCGCCGACTCGGTGTTCGTCGTGCTGCTGCCCGACGGCGGCCGCGGCTACCTCGGCAAGATCTTCAACGACAAGTGGCTGCGCGCGTACGGGTTCTCGAACGCGCCCGCCGGCCACACCGTCGGCAACCTGCTCGCCTCGAAGTCGGGCAGCACGCCCGAGCTCGTGTACTCGGCGCCCGACGACACGATCCGCGAGGCGATCGACCGCATGAACGAGACGGGCGTCTCGCAGCTGCTCGTGCTCACCGCCGAGCCGCCGGTCGTGCTCGGCGAGGTCGCCGGTGCGATCCATGACGACGAGCTGCTCGAGCTCGTCTTCTCGGGCCGCGCGAAGCTCACCGACGAGGTGTCGAGCGTGATCGGCCCGAACCTGCCCCTCATCGGCGTGAACGAGCCCGTCGCCACCGCGCGCCAGGCGTTCGGCGACGCGCCCGCGATGCTCGTGACCGACGGCGGGCGCGTGCTCGGCGTCATCACCCGCTCCGACCTCCTCACCTACCTCAGCGCCTGACCGCAAGGAACCACTCACATGACTTCGCTCGACCAGAACCACGGATTCGCCACGCGTGCGGTGCACGCCGGACAGGAGTTCGACCCCACGACCGGTGCGGTGATCCCGCCCGTGCACCTCACCTCGACCTACGTGCAGGACGGCATCGGCGGCCTCCGCGGCGGCTACGAGTACTCGCGCGGCGGCAACCCCACCCGCACGGCGCTCGAGACCCAGCTCGCCGCGCTCGAGGGCGGCACGCACGGCCTGAGCTTCGCGTCGGGCCTCGCCGCCGAGGACGCGCTGCTCCGCGCGGTCCTCGCGCCCGGCGACCACGTCGTCATCGGCAACGACGTCTACGGCGGCACGCACCGCCTCATCAACCGCATCCACGGTGCGTGGGGCATCCGCCACTCGACCGTCGACACGAGCGACCTCGACGCCGTGCGCGCCGCGATCGAGCCGGCCACCAAGGTGCTCTGGGTCGAGACGCCGTCGAACCCGCTCATGAAGATCTCGGACGTCGCGGCCCTCGTCGCGCTCGGCCACGAGGCCGGCGCGCTCGTCGTGGTCGACAACACGTTCGCCTCGCCCGCGCTGCAGCAGCCGCTCGCGCTCGGCGCCGACGTCGTCGTGCACTCGACCACGAAGTACCTCGGCGGCCACTCCGACGTGGTCGGCGGCGCGCTCATCACGAGCGACGACGAGCTCGAGGAAAAGGTGCGCTTCATCCAGTTCGCCGCCGGCGCCGTGTCGGCCCCGTTCGACGCGTTCCTCACCAGCCGCGGCATCAAGACGCTGGCATTGCGGATGCGGCAGCACTCCGCGTCGGCCCAGCAGATCGCCGAGTCCGTGCTCGACCACCCCAAGCTCACGCGCGTGCTGTACCCGGGCCTGCCGTCGCACCCGGGCCACGCGCTCGCCGCGTCGCAGATGTCGGGCTTCGGCGGCATGCTCACGCTCGACTTCGCGGGCGGCGCGGCCGCCGCGCGGAAGTTCGCCGAGACGACGTCGCTCTTCCAGCTCGCCGAGTCGCTCGGCGGCGTCGAGTCGCTCGTGAACTACCCGTCGGAGATGACGCACGCGTCGGTCAAGGGCACGCCCGCCGAGGTGCCCGAGTCGATCGTGCGGCTGTCGGTCGGCGTCGAGGAGACCGCGGACCTGGTCGCCGACGTCGTCGAGGCGCTCGACCGGCTGTAGGGCGGGCGCGGCGCCGCGGCGCGGCATCCGCTCGCCCCTGCTTCGCCCTGCCCCGGGCCGGGCCGCCTGCGCCAGCCTCTGGCGGGTCGCGGGCCGGTGCGGTATGACGGTCACATGAGGGAAGATGCGGTCACCCGCTGGGTGGAGCGGTACCGACGGGCGTGGCTGTCGAACGACCCGGGCGACATCCGCGCGCTCTTCACCGAGCACGCGGAGTACGTGAACACGCCGGGCACCGAGCCGTACCGAGGGCACGACGAGATCGTGTCGTGGTGGCTCGAGGAGGCCGACGGCCCCGACGAGACCACGTTCACGTGGGAGCCGCTGCTCGTCGGCGACACCCGCGCGATCATCGAGGGCCGCACCGTCTACCGGGGCTCGACGGCGTACCGCAACCTGTGGGTGATCGACCTGGCACCCGACGGGCGCGCGACCGCGTTCACCGAGTGGTGGGTCGAGGAGGAGGAGGCCGACGACCTCGAGTTCGACGATGAGGCGGATGCCGCGGGCGACGAGCCCGACGACGGGGACGACGACTTCGGCGACGACGACGATGCCGACGACCTCGACGAGGACGACGACTCCGACGACGACGAGTACGACTGGGACGACGACGAGGAGGAGTCGGCCGACGAGGGCGACGACGGGGACGACGACTTCGACGACGATCTCGACTACGACTACGACGACGACGTGGACGTCGACATCGACGGGGAGGACGCGCCGGACCCGGACGCCTCGCGCTGACGGCCTGCCGACCCCGCCGACCCCGGTTCGCGAGTCGTCACGAACTGCCGCTATCGCCGCGCGGGAGGCGGCATTTCGTGACGACTCGGGGAGGATGGAGACATGACCGCTCCCCTGCGCTCGCTGAACGACGGCAACTCCCTCCCGCAGCTCGGGCTCGGGACCTACAAGTTGAACGACGGCGAGGGCGTCGCCGCCATGGTCGCCGCGCTGGAGTCGGGCTACCGCATGCTCGACACGGCCGTGAACTACGGCAACGAGGAGGCGGTCGGCGCGGCCCTGCACCGGTCGGGCGTCGACCGCAGCGACGTCGCGGTCGTCTCCAAGCTGCCGGGCCGCGACCACGGCTTCGACGAGACGCTCGCCAGCATCCGGGGCTCGCTCGAACGGCTGGGGCTCGACTGGATCGACCTGCACCTCATCCACTGGCCGAACCCGAGCGTCGACCGGTACGTCGACACCTGGCGGGCCATGATCAAGGCGCGCGAGTACGGCATGGTGCGCTCGATCGGCGTCTCGAACTTCACCATCGGCCACCTGACCCGCCTCATCGACCAGACCGGCGTCGTGCCGGCGGTCAACCAGGTCGAGCTGCACCCGTACTTCCCACAAGGTGCGCAGCGGGCGTTCCACGCCGAGCAGGGCATCGTGACCGAGAGCTGGAGCCCGCTCGCGCGCCGTACCGAGCTGCTGGCCGAGCCGGTCGTCACCGAGATCGCCGAGGCGCACGATCGCACGCCGACCCAGGTGGTGCTGCGCTGGCACGTGCAGCTCGGGTCGATCCCGATTCCGAAGTCGTCGGATGCCTCGAGGCAGCGCGAGAACCTCGACGTGTTCGACTTCACGCTGGCGCAGGACGAGGTCGACGCGATCTCGGGCCTCGAGCGCGGCCGGCTGTGGGACGGCGACCCGGAGACGCACGAGGAGATGTAGCGCGGGCGGGGCGCTCGCGGTTCGCGAGCGGTCGCTCTCAGGGGCATCCGCTCGGGTGTCGTGGGCGTCGGCTCCGAGGCATCCGCTGGTCTTGCCGTATGCGTTCGTGAGCGCTAACATCTGATTCCGTTAGCGCTCACGAACCCGCTCGCGCCGCACGACCCACGTCGAAGGAGACCGCATGGCCCCGCCCGCGCCCCAGTACCCCGAGTTCGGGCCGGAGGTCGAGGCGTCCATCGCCGCGGTGCGGGAGGACGTCGCCCGCCTGCACGGCGAACTCACCCGCTACGGGCTCGTGATCTGGACCGGCGGCAACGTGTCGGGCCGCGTGCCAGGCGCCGACCTGTTCGTGATCAAGCCGTCGGGCGTCTCGTACGACGACCTCGCTCCCGACAACATGATCCTCTGCGACCTCGACGGCAACGTGGTGCCCGGCAGCGCCGGGTCGGAGCGCAACCCCTCGAGCGACACCGCGGCGCACGCCTACGTGTACCGGCACATGCCCGAGGTCGGCGGCGTCGTGCACACGCACTCGACGTTCGCGGTCGCGTGGGCGGCGCGCGGCGAGGAGATCCCGTGCGTGATCACGGGCATGGCCGACGAGTTCGGCGGGCCGATCCCGGTGGGGCCGTTCGCGATCATCGGCGACGACTCGATCGGCCGCGGCATCGTCGAGACGCTCACCGGTCACCGCTCGCGCGCCGTGCTCATGCAGAACCACGGGCCGTTCACGATCGGCGTGAACGCGAAGGACGCGGTGAAGGCGGCCGTGATGGTCGAGGATGCCGCGCGCAGCGTGCACTACGCCCGCGAGGCGGGGCCGCTCATCCCCATTCCGCAGGAGCAGATCGACGCGCTCTACGCGCGCTACCAGAACGTGTACGGCCAGGGCGGGGACGCACGGCGATGAGCGCGGCGGAGATGAATCCCCAGCTGGCTTCGCAGATCGCGGAGGGGCGCACCGCGCTCGGCATCGAGTTCGGATCGACGCGCATCAAGGCGTGCCTCATCGGCGACGACCCGACCGACGTGCTCGCCGTCGGCAGCCACGAGTGGGAGAACGCGTTCGTCGACCGCACCTGGACCTACGCGCTCGACGACGTCTTGGCCGGGGTGCAGGCCGCGTACGCCGACCTCGTCGCCGACGCGGAGCGCCGCCACGGGGCCGCGCCGACCACGTTCGGGGCCATCGGCGTCTCGGCGATGATGCACGGCTACCTCGCCTTCGATGCGTCGGGCGAGCAGCTCGTGCCGTTCCGCACCTGGCGCAACACCTCGACCGGCCCGGCCGCGGCCGAGCTCAGCGAGCGCTTCGGCCTCAACATCCCGCTGCGCTGGTCGATCGCGCACCTGCACCAGGCCGTGCTCGACGACGAGCCGCACGTGCCCGACCTCGCGTCGATCACGACGCTCGCAGGGTACGTGCACCGGCGGCTGACCGGCCGCGACGTGCTCGGGGTGGGGGACGCCTCGGGCATGTTCCCGATCGATTCCTCGACGGGCACGTACGACGCGGCGCTCGTCGCGTCGTACGACGAGCTCGTCGCCGAGCGCGCGCCCGGGCTGCGGGTCGCCGAACTGCTGCCGACCGTGCTGCCCGCCGGTGCGGACGCCGGATCGCTCACGCCCGAGGGTGCCGCGCTGCTCGACCCGACCGGTGCGCTGCGGCCGGGCATCCCGCTCTGCCCGCCCGAGGGCGACGCCGGCACCGGCATGGTCGCGACGAACTCGGTCGCGCCGCGCACCGGCAACGTCAGCGCCGGCACGAGCATCTTCGCGATGGTCGTGCTCGAGGGCGCGCTCGCCTCGGCGCACGAGGAGCTCGACCTCGTCACCACGCCCGCGGGCGACCCGGTCGCCATGGTGCACTGCAACAACGGGGCCAGCGAGCTCGCGGCCTGGGTCGGCGTGTTCGAGCGGTTCGCCGAGGCGGCCGGGCAGCCGGTGTCGACGGATGCCGCGTTCCAGGCGCTCTTCCGCGAGGCGCTCTCGGGGGCGGCGGATGCCGGGGGCGTGCTCGCCTACAACCAGCTCGCGGGCGAGCCGATCGCGGGGCTCGCCGAGGGCCGCCCGATGGTCGTGCGCACGCCCGACAGCGACCTCACGCTCGGCAACCTCATGCGCGCCCAGCTCTACGGCGTGTACGGCACGCTCGCGCTGGGCATGCGCGTGCTCGCGGCCGAGGGCGTCGCCATCGACCGCATGTTCGGCCACGGCGGCATCTTCCGCACGGCCGGGGTCGCGCAGCGCTTCCTCGCCGGGGCGCTCGACGCGCCCGTCGCGGTCGGCGAGACCGCGGCCGAGGGCGGTGCGTGGGGCATCGCGGTGCTCGCGCGGTACCTCGTGGAGGCGTCGGCCACCGGGGCATCGGCTACGGGGGCATCCGACTCCGGGGCATCCGGTCCAGGGGCATCCGCCCTCGACCTCGCCGCCTGGCTCGACGAGCGCGTCTTCGCGGACGCCGACGTCGAGACCGTCGCACCCGACCCGGCCGACGTCGCCGGGTTCGCCGCCTACCTCGACCGCTACCGCGCGGGCCTCGCTGCCGAGGCCGCCGCAGTGGAGGCGCTCTGACCCGGGGCGGGTGCGCCGCGGCATCCGCAAGCCCCGTCGCATCCGCCCCGCCCTTCTCTCCCTCGACCCGCACCACCTGACCCGCACCACCCGCACCACCGCCCGCAAGGAGACACCATGACCCGCACCCCGCTCACCACCTCGCTCGACGCGTACGAGGTGTGGTTCGTCACCGGCAGCCAGCACCTCTACGGGCCCGAGACGCTCGAGCAGGTCGCCCAGCAGTCGCGGCAGGTCGCCGAGACGCTGGGGGAGGCATCCGACGTGCCCGTTCGCGTGGTCTGGCTGCCCGTGCTCACCGACGCCGACGCGATCAAGCGGGTTGCGCTCGAGGCGAACGCCGCGCCGAACGTCATCGGCGTCGTCGCCTGGATGCACACGTTCAGCCCCGCGAAGATGTGGATCGCCGGGCTCGACGCGCTGCAGAAGCCGCTCGCGCACCTGCACACGCAGGCGAACGTCGAGCTGCCGTGGAGCGAGATCGACTTCGACTTCATGAACCTGAACCAGGCGGCGCACGGCGACCGCGAGTTCGGGTACATCCAGACGCGGCTCGGCGTGCCGCGCACGACGATCGTCGGGCACGCGAGCGACCCGCGCGTGCAGCAGCGGTTCGCGACCTGGCAGCGGGCGGCGGCCGGGCTGGCCGCGTCGCGGTCGCTCAAGCTCGCCCGCTTCGGCGACAACATGCGCTACGTCGCCGTCACCGAGGGCGACAAGACCGAGGCCGAGCTGCGGCTCGGCGTGCAGGTGAACACGTGGGGCGTGAACGAGCTGGCGGATGCCGTCGCGGCCGCGTCGTCCGCCGAGGTCGACCTGCTCGTGGCCGAGTACGAGGACCTCTACGACGTGGTGCCCGAGCTGCGGGCAGGCGGCGAGCGCCACCAGTCGCTGCGCGACGGCGCGGCCATCGAGCTCGGGCTGCGCGCATTCCTCGAGGAGGGCGGGTTCGGCGCGTTCACGACGTCGTTCGAGGACCTGGGTGCGCTGAAGCAGCTGCCCGGCCTCGCGGTGCAGCGACTGATGGCCGAGGGGTACGGGTTCGGCGCCGAGGGCGACTGGAAGACCGCGATCCTCGTGCGGGTCGCGAACGTCATGGGTGCGGGCCTGCCCGGCGGCGCCTCGCTCATGGAGGACTACACGTACGACTTGACGCCCGGCCGCGAGCTGATCCTCGGCGCGCACATGCTCGAGGTGTCGCCGTCGCTCACGACCGCCCGGCCGTCGCTCGAGATCCACCCGCTCGGCATCGGCGGCAAGGACGACCCGGTGCGCCTGGTGTTCACGGCCGACCCCGGCCCCGCCGTCGTGGTCGCGATGAGCGACCTGCGCGATCGGTTCCGCCTCACCGCGAACGTGGTCGAGAACGTCGCCTTGCCGTCGCCGCTGCCGAAGCTGCCCGTCGGCCGCGCCGTCTGGAAGCCCGCGCCCGACTTCGCGACGAGCGCCGCCGCGTGGCTCGCCGCCGGCGCCGCGCACCACACCGTCATGTCGACCGCCGTGGGCGTCGACGTGTTCCGCGACTTCGCGACCATGGCCGGCGTCGAGCTGCTCGTGATCGAGGAAGGGACCACTCAGCGCGGATTCGAGCAGGAGGTGCGCTGGAACCAGGCGTACTACCGGCTCGCGCAGGGGCTCTAGGCGGGGGAGCGGGGCCACATGACGACGGATGCGGGGAGGCCCGCGGGCTCCGCTGCCGGCGAGGCATCCGTGCCCACCATGTTCGACGTCGCGCGGCTCGCCGGCGTCTCGCACCAGACCGTGTCGCGGGTGCTGAACGGGCGGGCGGACGTCGCCGCGGCCACGCGCGCCCGGGTGCAGCAGGCGATCGCCGACCTGCGGTACACCCCGTCGCCCGCCGCGCGCGCGATGGCGAGCCGACGCTCGCGCTCGCTCGGGCTGATCCTCGCCGGGCGCCCCGATTACGGACCGACGAGCGCGGCCCTCGAGTTCAACCAGGCGGCGTACGCGGCCGGGTACACCGTCAGCCAGGTGAGCATGCGTTCGCTCGAGCCCGCCGCGCTGCGCGAGGCGGTGCAGCGGCTCGTCGTGCAGCGCGTCGAGGCGATCGTGCTCATCTCGGGTGAGCGCGGCGGCGTCGAGGTCGTCGGCTCGCTCGACGTCGGGGTGCCCGTCGTGGCCGTGGCATCCGAGCCCGTCGCCGGCGTGCGCCGCGTCTCGATCGACCAGGCCGCTGGCGCGCGGGCGGCCGTGAACCACCTCGCCGAGCTCGGGCACCGGGAGATCCGGCACGTCGCCGGGCCCGCTCGCTGGATGGACGCGGCCGAGCGCGTGCGCGGCTGGCGCGAGGCGATGACCGCGCGCGGGCTGCCTGTGGTGGAACCGATCGAGGGGGAGTGGCTGCCCGACTCGGGGTACGCGGCTGGCGTGGCGATCGCCGCCGACCGTGCGGCGACGGCCGTCTTCGTCGGCAACGACCAGATGGCGCTCGGCCTGCTCCACGCGCTCCGCGATGCCGGCCGGCGCGTGCCCGACGACCTCAGCGTCGTCGGTTTCGACGACGAGCCCGAGGCCGCGCACTTCGCCCCGCCGCTCACGACCCTCCGCCAGGACTTCGACGCGCTCGGCCGCGACACCATGTCCCTGGTCGCCGCCCTGCTCGCCGCGCCGGCCGCGGCCGGCCCCGCGGCGTCCGTCGCGCCCGCGCTCGCCGAATCCGCGCTCGCCGAACCCGCGCTCGCCGAACCCGCGCTCGCCGAACCCGCGCCGTCCGCCACCGACCCGGCCCCGCGCACCCCGTCGCTCGTGCTGCGCGCGAGCACCGCGTCCCCGCCCCGCCCGCGCTGACCGCCGCCACCGGCACGTGCCGGTAGATCCGGCCCGTTCCGCTCGTTTCGGCACGTTGAGTTCGACGTGCCCAAACGAGTTCGACGTGCCAGGCGGATGCGACGACCGTGCCTCCTGCACAACTGGCACGTCTCGCGACACCGCGTGCGCGGTCCAACGAGTTGCCCGTCCCGCGTCTGGGCTTCGCCACGCTCGCAGCATGGCCGACACGATCTCCTCCGCGCTCGAGCGCCTGGGCGAACCCGACTACGCCACGACCGCACAGCTTCGCTCGGTCGGGGTCGTGCCCGACGACGTCGCACTCGCGGTCCGGCGCGGCAGGCTGATCCGACTGCGTCGAGGCGCATACGTCGACGCGAGCAGGTGGGCGGCCATGCGCCCGGAGGCCCGGCACGCGCAACTGGTGCGCGCGACATCGGATTTCGCGCGAACCCGCACCAGCCCGGTCAGTCATCTCTCCGCTGCCGCCATGCACGGGCTTCCGATCGTGGGCCGAGTGCCCAGAGGAGTGCACGTATGGTCCGGGTCCGCTCGCGGGGGCAGCTCGTCGACCGGCCTCATCAGCCATCGCGCCGGGACGCAACCCGAGACGACGTCGGTCGACGGCATCGCGGTCACATCCCTCGCACGAACGGTGGTCGACGTTGCGAGCACTGAGCAGTTCGGTACCGCGGTCTGCGTGCTGGACTCGGCGCTCGGGCGTCCGATCGGTGGCTCCAAGACGATCCTGACCACCGACATGCTCGTGGCCGAACTCGATCGGGCCGGCCTCACGCACGGTCGCCGTGCGGCCGAGCGGGCGATCGGGTTCGCGGACCAGCGCAGCGGCAGCCCAGGCGAGTCATGGAGTCGTGCAGCGATGCACGAGCTCGGGTTCGTCGTGCCCGACCTCCAGGTGCGCTTCGAACGGGAGCATGGGCACGCCGATGTCGACTACTACTGGCGATCGCACGGAATCGTCGGCGAGTTCGACGGCAACCAGAAGTACGCGAGGGACGAGTTCCTCCGGGGGCGTGCTCCCGCGGACGTGGTCGTTGCGGAGAAACGACGGGAGGATGAGCTCCGCCGCCGTCCCGATGTGCGTGGGTTCGTGCGCTGGGACTGGCGGGTCGCTCGTTCACCGCGGCGACTGGCTGCGCTGCTCGACGGTGCGAGCGTCCCGCGACGGTGATCCGGGCGGCGCAGACATCGGCACGCTGAGATCGGTTCGGCACGCTGAGTTCGACGTGCCAGAACGACTTCAGCGTGCCCGCAGGGGAGACGGGCGCGGCCCGCACCCGGGTGAACGGGTGCGGGCCGTAGCGGGCGAGCGGATGCCGCGGGGCGGCGCGCTTGCGGGAGCGGAGCGGCCCCGCGGGCGGCGTGCCTGCGTCGGCGCCCGCGGAGCGCGCTACGCGCGGCCGGACGCGGTGCGCGAGCGACGCGACAGCGCGTCGACGATGACCGCGAGCAGCAGCACGGCGCCCGTGACCATGAAGCGCACCGACGAGTCGAGGTTCAGGAGCGTGAGGCCCGACGCGATCGACGCGATCACGAGGATGCCGAGCAGCGCCGAGAACGCCGAACCGCGGCCGCCGAAGAGGCTCGTGCCGCCGATGACCGCCGCGGCGATCGCGTTCAGGTTGATGTCGCCGCCGCCCGAGCTCTGGTTCGCCGCCGCGAGGCGCGCCGCGGCCATGAGGCCGCCGACCGCCGCGAACGTCGAGCAGAGCATGAACACCGACAGGTAGATGCGCTTGACCCGGATGCCCGCGCGGCGCGCGGCCTCGACGTTGCCGCCGACCGCGTAGACCGAGCGACCCCAGCTCGTTCGGGTGAGGAAGAAGTTCATGATCACCACGAGGGCGAGGAAGAACACGAACATCACGCTCACGCCGCGGCCGGTGTTGAGGTACCAGACGGCGATGCCGAGCAGTACGAGGATCGCGCCTGCGCGCAGCAGGATCGACAGGAGCGACGCGCTCGACAGGTTCGCCGCGGCGCGCCGCCGGCCCGTGAACCACAGCTGCAGCGCGTATGCCCCTGCGGTCAGCACGACGAGCGCGTAGGCGAGCCACTCGGGCAGGAACATCTGCTGGGCGAACTGCACGAGCCACGAGTCGAACGGGATGTTGATCGACCCGGTGCGGCCGAGCACCCAGAGCTGGAGGCCGAGGAAGCCGAGCAGGCCGGCGAGCGTGATCACGAAGCTCGGCACGCCGAACCGGTTGTAGAGGAGCCCGTAGAAGAGGCCGATGAGGAGGCCGGCGAGGATCGACGCGAGGATCGACACAGCGAGGGGCCAGTCCATCTGCACGAACGTCACCGCGAGGATCGCGGCCGACAAGCCCGACACCGATCCGATCGACAGGTCGATCTCGCCGAGCAGCAGCACGAGCACGACGCCGAGCGCGAGCGTGCCGGTCGCGGCCATCTGGAGGGTGAGGTTCACCAGGTTCGTCGGCGAGAGGAACACCGGGTTCAGCGCCTGGAAGACGCCCCAGATGATGATGAGGCCGATCACGACCGGCAGCGACCCGAGGTCGCCACCGCGCACGCGGTTGCCGAACTCGCGCACCGCGCCGCCGATGCCCTTGTGCTGGATCAGTCGTTCGTCGTGCAGGTCGGCGTACTCCGCCTGGAGCACCTGCGCCTGCTCGCCGGTCGTGGCGGGGGGCTCGTTGGTCGGGGCGTCCGTGCCCGAGCGGTCGGTGGTGCTCATGACTCAAGCTCCTCGTCGAGGTCGTCCCCGGGAACGGGGGTGGCGGCGGTCTTGGCGGCGGCGCGACGGGTGACGGCGTTGTCGGTGGCGCCGGTGATGGCCGAGATGATGGTCTCGCTCGTGACATCCGACACCCGGAAGGTGCCGTTGTTGCGGCCGAGGCGCAGCACGACGACCCGGTCGGCGACGGCCATGACGTCGGCCATGTTGTGGCTGATCAGGATGACGCCGTGGCCGCGGTCGCGGAGGCGCTCGACGAGGTTCAGCACCTCCGCGGTCTGCGCGACGCCGAGCGCGGCGGTCGGCTCGTCGAGGATCACGATGCTGGGCTCGCCGATGAGTGAGCGGGCGATGGCGACGGTCTGCCGCTGGCCGCCCGAGAGGGATGCCACGGCGATGCGCACCGACGGGATCTTGGCGCTCAGCTCGCGCAGCAGGCTCCACGAGCGCTGTTCCATCTCGACCTCGTCGAGGGTGCCGCCGCGGGTGAGCTCCTGGCCGAGCCAGAGGTTCGAGACCACGTCCAGGTTGTCGCACAGCGCGAGGTCCTGGTAGACGGTCGCGATGCCGAGGTCGCGCGAGTCGGTGGGGCTCTGGATGGAGACCGTGCGGCCCTCGAACTCGATCTCGCCCGAGTCCGGCGGGTGCACGCCGGCGAGCACCTTGACGAGCGTGGACTTGCCCGCTCCGTTGTCGCCGACGAGGGCGACGACCTCGCCCTGGTGCACGTCGAGCTCGATGTCCTTGAGCGCCTGCACGGCTCCGAAGCGCTTGCTGACGCCGCGCAGCCGCAGCACGTTCTCGTGCGGGCGGCCGCCGGCCTGCTTGGTGGGTGACGTCACTGTCATGTGTCTCATCCTCGTGACTCGGGTCCCTGTAGGGAAGGGGTGGCGGATGCCCCGCCGGGGCGGTGCGCGCGACGGGTCGGGAGGCGTGCGGCCTCCCGACCCGTCGCGAGGGCGGTACTACTCGATGCCGGCAGCGGCGCAGGCGTCCGCGTACTCGGCGGTGCAGATGTCCTCGACGGTGTAGAACCCGTCGGCGACGACCGTGTCCATGATGTTGTCCACGGTCACGACGACCGGCTCGAGGAGCGTCGACGGCGTGCCGTCCACGTCCACGTCACCGGTGACCTCCTCGCCGTTGGCGAGTGCGACCGCGATCTCCGCAGCGAGCTCGGCCTCGGCCTTGATCGCCTTGTAGATGGTCATGTACTGGTCGCCCGCGACGATGCGCTGGATCGCGGTGATCTCGGCGTCCTGACCGGTCACGACGGGCAGCGGGTCGATGTTCGCCGCACGCATGGCCGCGATCGCGCCGCCGGCCGTGCCGTCGTTCGCGGCGTAGACCGCGACGAGGTCGTCACCGAACTGCGTCAGCTGGCCCGCGACCCACTCCTGGGCCTGGTCGGGGCTCCAGTCGGGGGTGTCGAACTCGGCGACCACGTTCAGGTCGCTGCCGTCGATGACCGAGTGGGCGCCCGCCTTGAAGAGCGTGGCGTTGCCGTCGGTCGGCGAGCCGTTCACCATAAGGATGTCGCCGGAGCCGTTGCCGTCGGCGTCGAGCTTCTCGACGAGCGCGGTGCCCTGCAGCTCGCCCACCTTCTCGTTGTCGAACGAGATGTAGTAGGCCAGGTCGCCACCGGCGATGAGGCGGTCGTACGAGACGACCGGCACGCCCTGGGCGGATGCCGCGTTGACGATGCTCACCGCCGCCTCGGCGTCGACCGGGTCGAGCACCATGACCGACACGCCCTGCGCGAGCGCGGACTCGGCCTGCTGCTGCTGCTTGGCCGCGTCCTGGTCGGCGTTGGAGTAGACGATCTCGTAGTCGCCCAGTTCGGCGACCTTCGCCTCGAACAGCGGGCGGTCGAACGCCTCGTACCGCGTGGTCTTCGACTCGGGGAGCAGGAGCGCGATCGATGCGCCCTCGCCGGCTGCCGCGTCGCTGCCGCCGTCGTCGCTGCCGCCGTCGGTCGCACAGGCCGATAGGACGCCGACCGCGAGCACCGCCCCGGCGGCGAGTGATGCGAGTCTCTTGATGGACTTCCTCATTGAAATACCTCTCACTAGGCCGCCCTCGTCGGCGGTGGTCACCATGTTCGTCCGATCGACACTTTGGCGTCAAGTCTTGAACGCAGCAGTTTGGTAACGGGATGGTCACGGTCAGTTCTCGAACCCAAACGGCGTTCGAGGTTGCTCGGTTGCGCGCGCGGGCATGCCCTGGCGAGCCGCGCCCGGCGACTCAGGCGGGCGTCTTGTCGGCGATCTCGATCGGCATGGGCGCGTTCTCGATTGCCAGCGCGATCGCGCCTCGGAGCGCGGCCCGATCGGCCCACGAGGCCATCACGACCTCGGGGATGCCCTCGGCCGACGCGAGCGCGGACCGTTCGAGCGCATGCCGCAGCGGCGCGAGCAGCGTCTCGCCCGCGAGCCCGAGCTCCCCGCCCACCACGATGCGCTCGGGGTCGAACAGGTTGCTGAGGTTGGCCGCCGCGATGCCGATGTGGCGCCCCGCGTCGGCGATCACGCGCTGCGACGACGCGTCGCCGTCCTCCGCCGCGTGCACGAGGTCGCTCACCCGGTGCATCCCCGCGTCCTCGCGGAACAGGTCGAGCAGCGCGGGCCCGGCCGCGAGCGTCTCGAGGCACCCGCGGTTGCCGCACCGGCAGATCGGCCCGTTCTCGTCGATCGTCACGTGGCCGATCTGCCCGGCCTTGCCGGTGACGCCGTGGAAGGGCGTGCCGTCGATCATGAGCGCAGCGCTGATGTGATGGCCGACGTGGATGAAGGCGGCAGCGGATGCCTCGCGCGCGGCGCCGCTGCGCACCTCGGCGAGTCCGCCCAGGTTGGCCTCGCTGTCGACGAACACGGGCCGGCCGACCCGCGCCTCGAGCGAGCCGCCGACGTCGATGCCCTCCCACCCGCGCAGCAGTCCGGGCGTCGACACCATGCCCGTGCGCCGGTCGACCGGCGCAGGGATGCCGAGCCCGACGGCCAGCAGGTCGGGGATCGTGGTGCCGAGCGAGTCGCACATGTCCCCGAGCAGCAGCACGACGCGGTCGAGCTCGGCGTCGTGCCGGTGGTCGAGCGAGAGCGGCACGTGCGTCTCGGCGACGACCGCGGTGCTCGCGTCGGCGATGGCGATGCGCAGGTGGCGGGAGGAGAAGTGCACGCCCGCGACCAGGCCGATCTCGTGCGAGAGCGTGACCAGCGTGGCGCGCCGTCCGCTCCGCGACGTGACCGACGTGTGCAGCACGCCCGACGCCGACAGCTCCTTGACGATGTTCGACACCGTGGCGGGGGAGAGCCCCGTGGTTCCGGCGAGCTCGACCTGCGTCAACCGCCCGTGATGCCGGAGCGATTCGACGATTCTCGCCCGGTTGGCTTCACGAAGTGAAGTCTGCGAACCCGGCGTCGGGTTTCTGCGCGCCACACGCACACCCTACACACAGTGCGTGCAGGGGATGCATCCTGCGTTGCGGATCACGACTCAGGGACGGGCGCGCGACGACGGCGCACGGCCTCGAGTCCACCGGATGCCGCGAGCAGCGCGACGAGGGTACGGCGCGTGCCCGAGGCATCCGCTTCGTCGTCGCTGCTGCCCTGCTCGTGCGCGTCGTCGAGCGCGGTGCGTTCGAGCGACCGGCGGATCGCGCGCGTCGTTTCGACGAGGTCGTGTCCGTGATCGGTCAGTCGGATGCGCCGGACCCGCGCGTCACCCGGATCGGCGACGCGCTCCGCGTAGCCGAGCGACTCGAGTTCGGCGACGCACTTCGAGACGGCCTGCTGGGTGACGCCCAGATCTCGGGCGAGGTCGCCGACCGCCGGCTCGCCCGAGATCAGCGCCTGGATCACGTAGCCGTGCGAGCGGCGGGCGCCCGGGTGGCCGGACGCGCGCACGCGCGCGAGCACGTGCGCGTCGACGGCGGCGCCGGTGAGTGCGACGAGAGCCGGCAGGTCGATGTCGTCGGGGTCCAGGGGCATGGTGGCATCCTGTCACCGATCCATGCTGGACATCCAGAGTTGTACAACCTAGGTTGTGAGTATGGATGACTCGTCCACACAGGTCCTGCTCCGCTTCTATGATGCGATCGCCTCGGGCGCGTCGGGCGACGCGTTGCGCCCACATCTGGCCGACGATGCCGTGGTCGCGGAGCATCCGAATGCCATCGCGCCCACCGGCGCCGTGCGCGGGATGGAGGAGATGCTGGAGGCCTCCGCACGGGGCGCCGGGCTGCTCGCATGGCAGCGCTACGACGTGCGCGATATCGAGGCGCACGGCGACCGCGTGATCGCGCGGCTGACCTGGTCGGCGGAGGTCCTGCACGACGCCGGTCCGCTGGCGGCGGGCCAAGTGCTCCGGGCGCACATCGCGCAGTTCGCCCGCGTGGCGGACGGCCGCATCAGCGAGCTCGAGACCTACGACTGCTACGAGCCGTTCGGGGGCTGAGTACCGCCGCGTGGACGAACAGGGCAGTGTGACGCCCGAGTGGCTCGCCATCTGACCGTGTGAAGAACTACGGCAGCAGCGCGCAGTCCGGAACGGATGCCGCGAGACGAGCGTCGAGGGTCAGCAGCGAACATTGGGCGGCACGGGCGAGCACGACGTACATGGCGTCATAGGCGCTGACATTGTGCCGCAGGGCATGGGCGGCAGGCAGCATGGACATCATCGGCACCTGCTCGACGTCGAGCGCCTCGAGCTCGCGGAACGCGCGCAACGCCTGCTCGTCGGTGATCTGCTTGCTGAGCGACCATCCGCGGATGACGGAGGCGACCTCGACGGTGAGGTGCTGCGGCGCCAGAAGCTCGTGCCCGTCGATCAGCGCGGCCGCCCGTCGTCCTGCTTCGGTTCCGAACAGGATCTCGGCGACCGCAGATGCGTCGACGACGAGCGTCATCGACCGGGGCGCTGCTCGGCGAGCACCTGTGCTGCCGGCTCGAGCGTGGCGACGCCACGGCTCGCGATCCGCTCCAGCAGTTCGGCTCGGCTCGGACGTGCCGCCAGGCGGTCGAGTTCGCGCAGCAGGTAGTCACTCAGCGAGCGGCCCTCGAGCGCAGCCTTCGCCTTGAGCGCACGACTCGTCTCCTCCGAGACGTTGCGAACCTGGATCGTCGTCATGCAACTAGCATACGGCGCATGCCTACTGCATGCACTTGGATCGTCCTACCCGGTGCGAGACTGGACGCATGGCACTGCACATCACCGGTGACGACGCCGCCGACGAGCTGCTCACGAACGACCCCTTCGCGCTCCTGGTGGGCATGCTGCTCGACCAGCAGGTCGCGATGGAGACCGCGTTCGCGGGCCCGGCGAAGATCAGCGACCGACTGGGCACGACGGATGCCGCGGAGATCGCCGCGGTCGACCCCGACGCGTTCGCGGCCGCGTTCAAGCAGCCGCCTGCGGTGCACCGCTTCCCCGGGTCGATGGCGGGGCGCGTGCAGGCGCTCGCGACGGCCGTGCGCGACGACTGGGGCGGCGAGGCATCCGCCATCTGGACCCAGGGCGACCCGTCGGGTGCCGAGGTGCTGAAGCGCCTGAAGGCGCTGCCCGGCTTCGGCGACCAGAAGGCGCGCATCTTCCTCGCGCTGCTCGGCAAGCAGTGCGGGCTCGAGGCGCCCGGCTGGCGCGAGGCCGCCGGCGCGTACGGCGAGGAGGGCTCGTTCCGCTCGGTCGCCGACATCACGTCGCCCGAGTCGCTCGCCAGGGTGCGCGAGACGAAGCGCGCGGCGAAGGCGGCCGCGAAGGCGAAGTAGGGCTCCTCGAGCGACCCGCCCGTCCGGGGCATCCGACTGTCGGTGGGTAGTGGCAGCATGTCTGCCACAACACAACATCTAGTGGTCGAGCGGATGCCTCCGGGCCGATGCGCGACACGCCGAACGGCACTCCACAGGAAGAATTTCCACGGCCGTGCACAGGTGTGGATAACCGCGAGGATTCCGCGGAAATCCGCTGCTCAGGGGCATCCGTGCTTGTGCACAACCGGTGGAGAACTTGGTGGAAAACTACATCCGTGTAACTACATCATCTTGTGGTCGTTCCCCGGGGTGAACACTAGATGTAGTATCGGTCAGGCAGTTGCGGTACCAGGGGTCGGAGCCCCGTCCGGGGCCCGGAAATCAGAGGGGAACATCAGATGTCGGTGACGGTCTACACCAAGCCTTCGTGCGTCCAGTGCAACGCGACCTATCGCGCGCTCGACAGCAAGGGCATCGAGTACGACGTGCTCGATCTCTCGACCGACGAGCAGGCGCTCGCGCAGGTCAAGGAGCTCGGCTACCTCCAGGCGCCGGTCGTGATCGCCGACGAAGACCACTGGTCCGGGTTCCGTCCCGACAAGATCGCAGAACTCGCCTCCCGGCTCGCGTAACGAGGTCCCACGGGTCGGGAGTCGAATCGCCGGACCCAGCAGACCAGACACGACCGGAGGCGGACATGACGAACCTCGTCTACTTCTCCAGCGTCTCGGGCAACACGCATCGGTTCATCGAGAAGCTCGGCCGTGAGGCCGCGCGCATCCCGCTGTACCCCTCGGACGAGCCGCTGACGGCGGACGAGCCATACGTGCTCGTGCTGCCCACCTACGGCGGCGGCGACGGCAAGGGCGCCGTGCCGAAGCAGGTCATCAGGTTCCTGAACGACCCGCACAACCGCTCGCTGATCCGCGGCGTCATCGCCGCGGGCAACACCAACTTCGGAACGGGCTACTGCATCGCCGGCGACATCATCGCCGAGAAGTGCGCAGTGCCCCTCCTGTACCGACTCGAAGTCTTCGGAACGCCAGACGACGTCAGCGCCGTCAATGAGGGATTGGACGCATTTTGGACAATGCAGCTGCAACCGCAGTGATCGACGCGCCTCGCGCATCGAGTGGCATGGACTACCACTCGCTGAACGCGATGCTGAACCTGTACGGGCCGAACGGGGAGATCCAGTTCGACAAGGATCGCGAGGCGGCCCGCGAGTACTTCCTCCAGCACGTCAACCAGAACACGGTCTTCTTCCACTCCCTGAAGGAGCGGCTCGACTACCTGGTCGAGAAGGAGTACTACGAGGGCGCCGTGCTCGAGCAGTACTCGTTCGAGTTCATCGAGCGCCTGAACGCGCTGGCGTACTCGAAGAAGTTCCGATTCGACACCTTCCTCGGCGCCTTCAAGTACTACACGAGCTACACGCTCAAGACCTTCGACGGCAAGCGCTACCTCGAGCGCTTCGAGGACCGCGTCGTCATGACCGCGCTCGGTCTCGCGCAGGGCGACGAGGAGCTCGCGACCCACCTGGTCGAGGAGATCATCGCCGGCCGCTTCCAGCCGGCCACGCCGACCTTCCTCAACACGGGCAAGGCGCAGCGCGGCGAGCTGGTCTCCTGCTTCCTCCTCCGCATCGAGGACAACATGGAGTCGATCTCGCGCGGCATCAACTCGGCGCTGCAGCTGTCGAAGCGCGGCGGCGGCGTGGCACTCTCGCTCAGCAACATCCGCGAGGCCGGCGCCCCGATCAAGCAGATCGAGAACCAGTCGTCGGGCATCATCCCCGTGATGAAGCTGCTGGAGGACTCGTTCTCCTACGCGAACCAGCTCGGGGCCCGTCAGGGCGCCGGCGCGGTCTACCTCAGCGCCCACCACCCCGACATCATGCGGTTCCTCGACACCAAGCGCGAGAACGCCGACGAGAAGATCCGCATCAAGACGCTGTCGCTCGGCGTCGTCATCCCCGACATCACGTTCGAGCTGGCGAAGAACAACGAGGACATGTACCTCTTCTCGCCGTACGACGTCGAGCGCGTCTACAAGAAGCCGTTCGGCGACGTGCCCATGTCGGAGCACTACCGCGAGATGGTGAACGATCCGCGCATCAAGAAGACGAAGATCAACGCGCGCCAGTTCTTCCAGACCCTCGCCGAGATCCAGTTCGAGTCTGGCTACCCCTACATCGTGTTCGAGGACACGGTGAACAAGGCGAACCCGATCAAGGGCCGCATCAACATGTCGAACCTGTGCTCCGAGATCCTGCAGGTCAACACCCCGACGACCTACAACGAGGACCTGTCGTACGACCAGATCGGCAAGGACATCTCCTGCAACCTCGGGTCGCTCAACATCGCGCTGACCATGGACTCGCCGAACTTCGGCAAGACCGTCGAGACGGCCATCCGCGGGCTCACCGCCGTGTCGAACATGTCGCACATCACCTCGGTGCGCTCCATCGAGGACGGCAACGACAAGTCGCACGCCATCGGCCTCGGCCAGATGAACCTGCACGGCTACCTCGCCCGCGAGCACATCCACTACGGCTCCGAGGAGGGCCTCGACTTCACGAACATCTACTTCTACACGGTGCTGTTCCACGCGCTGAACACGTCGAACCTCATCGCGAAGGAGCGCGGCGAGACCTTCGACGGCTTCGCCGATTCGCAGTACGCCTCCGGCGAGTTCTTCCGCAAGTACACGGATGCCCCGTGGGTGCCCCAGACCGAGAAGGTCGCGCAGCTCTTCGCCGACGCCGACGTGCACATCCCGACCCAGGAGGACTGGCGCGAGCTCGAGGCATCCGTTCGCGAATTCGGCATCTACAACCAGAACCTCCAGGCCGTGCCGCCCACCGGTTCGATCTCGTACATCAACAACTCGACGTCGTCGATCCACCCGATCGCGTCGAAGATCGAGATCCGCAAGGAGGGCAAGCTCGGGCGCGTGTACTACCCGGCGCCGTTCATGACGAACGAGAACCTCGAGTACTACCAGGACGCGTACGAGATCGGCTACGAGAAGGTCATCGACACGTACGCCGCGGCGACGCAGCACGTCGACCAGGGCCTGTCGCTCACGCTGTTCTTCAAGGACACCGCGACGACCCGCGACATCAACAAGGCCCAGATCTACGCATGGCGCAAGGGCATCAAGACCATCTACTACATCCGCCTGCGGCAGCTGGCGCTCGAGGGCACCCAGCTGGACCAGTGCGTCAGCTGCATGCTCTGAGGCCTGATCAGGGATTTTCGAGGACAGGACGCGAACGATGACACTCACCGACAAGGTCAACTCGGCGGCGCACGACCCGGCGCACCAGGGCGGCGTGAAGCTCGTCAGCCAGGTCAACGCGATCAACTGGAACCGCATCCAGGACGACAAGGACCTCGAGGTGTGGAACCGCCTCGTGAACAACTTCTGGCTGCCCGAGAAGGTGCCGCTGTCGAACGACGTGCAGTCTTGGAACACCTTGAACGCGGGCGAGCAGGAGCTCACGATGCGCGTGTTCACGGGCCTGACGCTGCTCGACACCATCCAGGGCACCGTGGGCGCCGTCTCGCTCATCCCCGATTCGCTCACCCCGCACGAGGAGGCGGTGTACACGAACATCGCCTTCATGGAGTCGGTGCACGCGAAGAGCTACTCCTCCATCTTCTCCACGCTCTGCTCCACGGAGGAGATCGACGACGCGTTCCGCTGGTCGGTCGAGAACCCGAACCTGCAGCGCAAGGCCGAGATCGTCATGGAGTACTACCGCGGCGACGAGCCCCTGAAGCGCAAGGTCGCCTCGACGCTGCTCGAGAGCTTCCTGTTCTACTCGGGCTTCTACCTGCCGATGTACTGGTCGAGCCGTGCGAAGCTCACCAACACGGCCGACCTCATCCGCCTGATCATCCGCGACGAGGCCGTGCACGGGTACTACATCGGCTACAAGTTCCAGAAGGGGCTCGAGCGGGTCGACCAGGCCAAGCGCGACGAGCTCAAGGACTACACGTTCTCGCTGCTCTACGAGCTCTACGACAACGAGGTGCAGTACACGCAGGACCTCTACGACGGCGTCGGCCTGACAGAGGACGTCAAGAAGTTCCTGCACTACAACGCCAACAAGGCGCTGATGAACCTCGGCTACGAGGCGATGTTCCCGAAGGAGACGACGGACGTGAACCCGGCGATCCTCTCGGCGCTCTCGCCCAACGCCGACGAGAACCACGACTTCTTCTCGGGGTCGGGCTCGTCGTACGTGATCGGCAAGGCGGTGAACACCGAAGACGAGGACTGGGACTTCTGATCTCCCGATTCTGACCGAAACGGCTGGTGAGAGGCCCGGATTCGCAGGAGTCTGCGGATTCGGGCCTCTCTTGTGCCTTCTCTCGAGAGACAGAGGAGGACAGCAATGAACAGGAATGGCCGTTCGGTGTGGCACGGGGGTGGCACGCGCCCACCTTCGTCGAGAGAGCGGGGTGGCTCGGCATCCGGAAATCGGGTTCGTCGTGCCATCGGGCTCGTGCCATATCGTGCCACTTCATCCTCCAGTGGTCGGGAGAAACTCCTGATCAAAAGGTGTTCAGTGCGCTCCTGGGTATGCAGTGGCACGGAATGGCACGCCTGTCTACGTGAGTCCGCTCGTGACCACGGGAGGGCATGATGAGCCCCGCACGAAGGATCGATTCGTCGACGGCGCGTAGGGAGGCGTGGGGGAGTCTTCGGAAGCTCCCGTCTGGCCGCTGGCAAGCTCGGTATCCCGCCCCGGACGGCGAGACGTACACCGCTCGTACCGAGGACGACAAGCCGCTCACGTTCCTCACGAAGACGGATGGTCGACCGGCACTTCCGACGGTTCCGCACGAACCAGCTCTGGGTGGCCGACTTCACCTACGTGTGGACCTGGTCCGGGTGGGTGTACGTCGCGTTCGTGTTTGACGCGCACTCCCGCCGGATCCTCGGCTGGCGGGCCGCCACGAGCATGACCACACCGCTCGTGCTGGACTGCCTCGAGATGGCGTTGTGGACCCGACGCCGCGAAGGTATCGCCGGTTTCGCCGGGCTGACGCACCACACCGATGCGGGCAGTGTCTACACGTCGATCGCGTTCACCGACCGGCTCGTCGACGAGGGCATCGACCCGTCCGTCGGGTCCGTCGGCGACGCGTACGACAACTCCCTCGCGGAGTCCCAGATCGGGCTGTACAAGTCCGAGCTGATCCATCACGAGGGCCCGTGGCGCGACGTCGATCAGGTCGAGGCCGCGACCGCGGGATGGGTGCAGTGGTTCAACACCGACCGCACCCACGGGTCGATCGATGACCTCACGCCGCTCGAGCTCGAACAGCTCGACTACGCTCGCACCGAACCCCTCGAACGAGCGGGCTGACACCAGCAAAACACTCTCCGGACACGCCGGGGGGACTCATCCGGCGTGGTCTGTGGTGGCATGGATGCGTTAGGTGAATCAGTCCGCAGCCGAGCTGTCGACGACCGCATCCTGGGTCGCGTTCGACCGCAGCGTTGTCTCGTGGGCGAAGACTAGGTACACACTTGCCGTCCAGGTGTAGGCGCGGTCGCGGAGTCCTTCGCCGGTGATGGCGTCAAAGTTCTCGGCGAAGCCTGAACGCTCGCACAGGCGGCGGAACCGGCTGCTGACCTCGTCCGCCAAGGTGTCGTATCCGGAGCGACGCAGACCGTCTTCGATGAGCATGGTGGACGGCGCCCAGATGGGACCACGCCAGTACCCGTCGGGCTCGTACTCCTTGGTGTCCAGTAGCTGTGTGGCAGGCCCCCATTCAGTGAGGTGCGCCCCAATGCCTCGTGCGAGGACGTCGAGCAGTTCCCTCGGGAAGGCGTCGGCAGCGAGTACCGGCAACAGATTCAGAAGGCTCGTGCGCTTGCTCCGCGCGCCGGAGAGCGCCCCGACAGCGAAGAAGCCCTCGTTGTCTGAGAGTTGCGCGAGTAGCGCGGCGCGCAGTCTGGCGCGAGTAGCGCGCCATTCGTCGGCGCCATCGAGTGCGAGCTCATCCGCGAGGTCCGCGAGCACCCCGAGCTGCACGAGAAGGAACGCGGCGAGTTCCGGGGACTCGATGACACGGTCGGTATCGAACGTTGTGGAGTTGTCCCAGCCGCTGTCGTTCCCGTGCTGGTAATAGGGCAGTTCGTGACCCGGGGCGGTGCGGTAGTCGAGCCAGAATCTGGTCCACTTGCTGAGCCGCTCGTACGCCTCGACGAGTTCGTCTCGGCTCAGGGCGCGTGGGGACCGCTCGCGGAGGCGGGAGAACGCCCACCCGTGGATGGGGGGCTTGACGAAGTTGTAGAGGACTTCGGAGTGCGTGACGGAGTCGGGCATGGCACCGGACTCGTCCTGCAGGTCGAACGGGGCGAAGAACTGGTCCAGGGCGAGGTCGGGCAACCCGGGCGCGAGAGCGAGGGCGTTGAAGGCGTGGTCCCAGCTCCACACCTTATCCATCCAGTGCTTGGACATGAGGATAGATTCGCGGCGCAGGAACCCTGCCGGCTCAACGGTCGCCGACCACAGCACATAGGTGGCGAGGGCCACGGCGGGGGTTGCGTCGGTGCGCCAGCCGGCGATGGTGTCCAGGTAGGTGGTGAAGTCGTCGGCGGCGCGGGTGACCACGTCGTCGAATCGTTCGATGCTGGCGTACGGGGTGCGGGCGGCATCGATCTCTTCGATGGCGATCTCCCAGCCGGCGTCGCCGGACGCGGTGAGCGAGCGGGTGCCGGCGCCGAGCGCCTCGGTGCCTGTCGCCTCGAGCGTGCCGCGCAGCGCGTTGACCCGGTACCGGCGGCCGGTTTCATAGGACGTGAAGACGTACGAGCCGTCGATCGGGTCTTTGAAGAAGTAGGTGCCGGTGAATGGGGTCAGTTCATCGGCGGCATCGGACACCTCGAGGTCGGCACCGTCACCGGCGATCCGCACGATGCTGGTCGATTTGAACGCGGCACGCACGCGGGTGCTGTCGCCGCAGTCCCAGGTCAGCACCGACGGGTCGGAGGTGACCAGCGTCTCCAAACGCTTGCCGCCGCGGGTAGGGATGAGCTTGAGGACGGCGTGCATGCCGGTGACGTGGGAGATGAGGTGGATGTCGTCGGCTCGGCGGTGCAGGCCGGTGACGGGCGACAGGTTGAGCCACGAGCCGCGCCGGCTGAATGGGATCTCGCGCACGTCGAACGTGGGCAGTGTCGAAGACAATGCGGTGCCTTTCAGGGAGTGGAGGTCAGTCTTTGACGGCGCCGGCGGTGACACCGGCGGCGACGTAGCGCTGGGCGATGACGAGGAGGATGGCGGCAGGGATGGAGGCGACCACAGCGGTGGCCATGATGGCGTTCCAGTCCTGCGTGTTGTTGCCGATGTAGCGGTAGATGCCGATGGTGATGGGCTGCAGGTCGCCGCCGCGGTTGAGCGTGGAGGCGAAGATGAAGTCCGACCACGCCCACAGGAACGTGAACAGCGACACGGTGACGATGGAGTTGCGGCTGACCGGCAGAATGACGGACCGGAACGTCCGCCAGGGTCCAGCGCCGTCGATCTTCGCGGCGTTCATGAGCTCGTCGGGGATGCCGGCCATGAACGCGGTGAAGATGAGCACACCGAACGGGACTGCCAGTGTCGAGTCGGCGAGGATGAGGCCGGGGATGGTGTTGAGGATGCCCCAGTTGTAGAAGATGAGGTAGAACCCCATCGCCATGATGATGCCCGGGATCATCTGGGCGATGAGCAGGACGAAGTCGATGACCGTCCGTCCCCGCGGTCGGAGCTTCGCGAGCGCGAACGCGGCCGGGGCTGAGACGGCGAGGGTCAGCAAGACCGAGCCGATTCCGATGACGAGGCTCGTGCCAAGGTACGGGAGCTGGTCGGTGAGGACCCGCTCGTATCCGGCGAACGTCGGGTCTACGGGGAACAGGTCCGGCGGGTCTTTGCGGAGATTCTGCGGCTGGGTGAGTGAGACGTTCACCATCCAGTACAGGGGGAACAGCATGATGGCGGTGAGGATCACGCCGATGATGCTGGTGATGACGCGGCGAGTCATGACCGCTCCATTCGCCGCTGCGCGCGGATGTAGATGAGCCCGAAGATGAAGGCGAGGATGATGAGCAGGTTGCCGACCGCAGCCGCGGGGCTCAGGTCAGGAGACCCGCCACCGAATCCGAGCCGGTATGACCAGATGGCGAACGTCGTTGAGGAGTCGCCCGGGCCACCGCGGGTCATGATCCAGATGATGTCGAACACCTTCAGCGTGTACACCAGGCCCAGCAGGATCGTGATTGCCGCGACCGGGCGCAGCAGCGGGAAGGTGATCCGCCAGAAGGTCTGCCATCCATTCGCGCCGTCCAGCGACGCGGCCTCGTAGATGTCGGTCGGGATGTTCTGCAGGCCGCTGTAGAGGATGACCAGGTTGAACGGGATGCCGATCCAGATGTTCGCGATGAGGACTGAAATGAGCGACCACTGCGGTGAGGTGAGCCAGTTGACCTGGCTGAGGCCGATCGCCTCCAGGCCGGCGTTCACGATCCCGGACTCGCTGTTGAGCATCCACGCCCAGATGGACGCGGAGACCAGCAGCGGCAGCAGCCACGGCACGAGGAACAGTGCTCGCAGGGTGGATGAGAGCGGGAACTTCCGGAAGAAGAACACCGCGAGGGCCAACCCGATGGCGAACTGCACGGCGATGGAGCCGAACGTGAAGATCGCGGTGTTGATGAGGGCTGGGACGAAGGTGGCGCTGGTCAAGACTTCGACGTAGTTGTCGAACCACACGAACGGTGCGGTTCCGTCGATGAATGACCGGAGGGTGTAATCGCGCAGGCTCAGGTCGAGGTTGCGGTACAGCGGGTACGCGTAGAACAGCACCAGGTAGATGACGACCGGGGCGAGGAACGCCCAGGCGGTCAGCTGGGCCCTGCGCTTGTGTCGCTTGCGAGCCTGGTCCGAGGGGAGCGCGGGAGTCGGGACGCCCGCGCTCCCCTCGTGCTCAGGAGCTATGCCCACACGCTGCCGCGATTCTGTCCGTGTTGCCGACATGTCGTGGTCCTTCGTTCGATCTGTGTGCGTGCGGGCAGGAGCGGATTACTGGAGCTTCGCCTCGGCGTCAGCCTGAGCGCGGGCCAGGGCGTCGGCGGGGCTTGCCGCACCGCTGAGCGCGTTCTGGACGGCCGTGAACAGCTGCTCCGAGATGATGGGGTACGCCGTGGCGAGGTTGTCCGACGTGCGGGGCTTCGCGTCCGCGACCGCCTGGACCCAACCGGCGAGCGACGGGTCTGCCTCGAGCTGTGCCTCCTGGCCAGCCGCGGTCGGCGCGATGTAACCGAGCGCGTCAGCGCTGGTGTTGCCGTCAGTGAGACACTCCACGATCTTGATGGAGGTGGCGTACCGTGCTGCGTCCTGCTGAACCGGGATGGTCAGGAACTCGCCACCGGTGGGCGCTGGAGCAACCCCGCCGTCGATACCGGGGATCTGGATGGACTCGTAGCCCGCCGCGTCCGCGTCTCCCTTGAACCAGCTGCCGTTCTCGGCGAAAGCGTACTCACCGGTCTTGAACTCGTCCCAGCTGGTGCCCTGCGTGTTCTGCAGGACCGAGTTCGGGGCCAGGCCCTCGTTCACCCAGTTGGTCCACAACTCGAGCGATGCGACGCCTTCGGCCGAGTCGAGCTCGGTGAGGTCAGCGCCCGCGCCCCAGAACCAGGGGAGGAACTGGAAGGTGCCCTCTTCGGTGCCGACGGCGGAGAAGGTGATGCCCTTCTTGCCTGCGGCGACGACCTTATTGAGCGCGTCGGTGAGCGTGGCGTAGTCGGTGACGCTCGCGATGTCGACACCGGCAGCGGTGAGGACCTCGGGGTTGTAGTACAGGCCGAGGGTGTTCGCGCCGACCGGGACGCCGTAGAACTTCCCGTCGATCTCCCCGGCACCGAGGATGTTCTCCTGGATGTTGGAGACGTCCAGGCCGTTGTCCTCGGTCGTGGTCAGCAGCCCAGCTTCGGCGAGCGTGGCGACCTTCGGGTTGTCCACGAGCGCGACGTCGGGGAGGTTGGGGGCCGCGGTGGTGAGGTCCTTGACCGTGTCGCCGGTGTTGCCGACGTTGCGCTTGATGGTGATGCCGAGGTCGGTGGCGCAGGCGTCGATGACCTTCGCCCAGTCCGACGACGCGTCGCGCTCCGGGTACGGGTCCCACAGCTCGTAGGTGTCGCCCTCGGGGGAGGTGGTGCTTCCGCCGGTGCCGCCTCCGCTGCAACCTGCGAGGAGGCCGACGGCGACGGTGCCGATGGCAAGGGCGCTCAGGACGCGCTTGCGGGTGGTGTAGTGCTTCACAGTGATTCCTCTCTGAATGTGAGTGCAGTATTCAGTTGTCGAATCGGTTCGACGATAGGCCGCAAAAAGTCACCCTCGGGTGGGGCTGCGCGGCTACGCCGTACTGCCCCGATTCGTGATCTCCGGTTCTACGAACCTGACGACCGGAGGGGCATAGGTGGGGTCGCTGATGCGTCGAACGAGGTGTTCGATGGCATCGCGCCCAAGTTCGTCGGGGGACGTCTCGACCGCCGTGAACGGCAGCTGGAAGGTCCGGCCGAAGTCGCGCGGGTAGAGGCTGACGACCGAGAGGTCGTTCGGGACACTCACGTTGCGCTCGCGCAGCACCGCGGGCAGTGCCGCGATGGAAGCGTCGTTGTGGACGATGAGTCCGGTCGCGCTGGGACGCGCGTCCAGGATCGCGTTGAGGCTACGTTCGATGGCCGGCTGCTGCGACTCGCCGTAGTAGTGGAACAGCTGCAGCCCGTACCGCGCTGCGCGTTCGAGGGCGCCGTCGCGGAACCGCCACGCGTATGCGCCACCGCGCTCGAAGACGTGCCGAGGCGGGGAGACCAGGATGATCTCTCGGTGGCCGAGGCCGTAGAGGTGGTCGACGAGGAGGCGGCCCGCTTCACCGAAGTCAAGGTCGAAGACGTCGAGCCCGTCCGTGTCACGAGGCAGACCGATGAGCGCGCCCGGCTGGGGGCTGCGCGGAGCGCGTCGAGGCGAGGGTCGTCGTGGGTGACGTCCAGCAGCACGACACCGTCGACCATGTTCGACGACGTGATTCGCTGCACGGCACCCGCGCCGTCGGAGTCGGTGACCATCAGGATGTCGTATCCCTTGGCGCGCGCTGCGTTCGTAATGGCCAGGATGTACTGCAGCATCGCCGGCGGGAACTCGTCCTCGTGGAACTGCAGGAGGAGACCGATGACCATGGTCTGGGCAGTGGCCAGCGCCCTGGCCCCCGCATTCACGGTGAAACCGAGACGGTGGATCGCGTCGTCGATGCGGTCGCGCGTCTCGCGCGAGATCGGCCGGTTGCCTGAGAGCGCGTACGACACGGTCGAGCGAGAGACGCCTGCCTCTCGTGCTACATCACCGATGGTCGCCACGTTGCGCTGCCTTCCTCGTCGAACCGGTTCGACAACTGTACCGCGGTCTGAGGCGCCATGCAACTCAGATGTAGTCGAATCCACGAAACTCCTTCGGGGGAATGGCAGGGGCGCCCACCCTGATGGATGGGCGCCCCTGTGATGGTGCGGTTACTTGACCTTGAGGGTCTGCGTGACCGTCTGGGTGTTCCCGGCGATGTCGGTCGCCGAGACGCGGATCACGTACGTCCCCTTGGCAAGGCCGGTGGGCAGCGCCCACTTGCCCACCCATGCCGTCGACCCGATGGCGGAGTTCGCCGGCGTGGAGCCGACTGCCTTCACCAGCGTGGTGTTCGAGCTGTTGTAGAGGTTCACTGCGATTCGCTGCAGGCCGCCCGCGTCGAGTGCCGTCAGCGAGACGTCACCCGGCTTGTTGGCCTTCACCTCCACGCCCGCCGTGGGCTTGAGCACCACGACGACCGGCTTCACGGTGTCGACGGTGAACTGCCTGGTGACCGTGGACGAGTTGCCCGCGGCGTCCGTGGCCGAGACGCGGATGGTGTAGACGCCGGCGTTCAGGTTCGTCGGCAGCGCCCACTCCCCTGACCATTCATTCGCCCCGATAGGGGTGGCCGCCGGCGTGGAGCCGAGTGCCTTGAGCAGCGTGGTGTTCGACGCGTTGTACAGGTTCGCTGCGACACGTCCCAGTCCGTTCGCGTCAGACACCTGCAGCTTGACGGCACCGACGTTCGCCGGCGTCGTGACCCGGCGCTCGGCCGGGGCGACGATGGACACCGCCGGGCGGGTGGTGTCGACGGTGAACTTCTGCGTGACGGTCTTCGAGTTCCCGGCGACGTCTGTCACCGAGGCTCGAATCGTGTACACGCCGTCGGCGAGGTTCGTGGGCAGCGCCCACTCACTCGTCCAGGTCGTGCTGCCGATGGGCGTGTTCGCCGGCGTGGAGCCGAGCGCCTGGAGCAGCGTGGTGTTCGACGCGTCGTACAGGTTCGCCGCCGCCCGGTTCAGGCCGCCGGCGTCGGACGCGGTCAGCTTGACGACCCCGACATCGGCCGGGCGGGTCACGTGGGTGCCCAGCGGCTTGTCGATGGTCAACTCCGGACGGGTGGTGTCCGCGGCCGGGGCCGACGCCGTGTACGGCGTGACCGACAGCCGGTCGATGTTCGCCGCCCACTTGGATCGGAGCAGCAGCTCCGGCCAGACGTCGGAGGCGAGAGTCTCACCATCGAAGTTCGGCAGTTCCTTGGACGTGAACTTCAGGCTGTTCGCTCCGGCCTTCAGCGTGATGGGTACCGTCAGCTCCCAGAAGTTGTTCTCGTGGAAGCTGTGGGGGAACCAGATGCGCTGCGGCGCCGCACCGTTGACCGAGACGTCCGCGTAGCGTGCCAGCGGGTCCGGATTGTAGTGCGAGGCAGGCGACTGCTCCTCGTTGGAGTAGCGGATCGTGACCGCGTACGTGCCCGCCTCGGAAGCCTGCACGTTCGTGAAGGTCAGCGTGTTCCCGTTGCCGGGGTCACCACCGATGCCGGTCACTGCCTTGCCTCCGGAGGCCAGCGAGAAGGAGGTCACCGCGGCGGAGCCGTTGAGCGTGGCGTTTTCGGCCTCGTAGACCGTCGACGTCAGCGTTCCGGTTCCGGCGCTCGTGCGGACGCGGTCGACGACGAGGTCGCCTGCCGTGCCGGTGATGACGACCTTGTTGATGCCGCCATTGAGGTACACCGGGGCGCTGAGCGAGCTCGCGACGTCAGTGAACAGGTCGAGCCCGTTCACCGACACCTTCGCCGTGCCGGTGCCGCGCACATCGACGGAGAAGGTCCGCTCACCTTCGACCGGTGCGTACACCCAGAAGGTGTTGGCGCCGTTCTTCAGTGAGACGCCACCGGAGCCGGACGGCGCGCTCACACCATAGGCGGCGTGGGCGGCACCGCTGACGGTGGCGTGCTCGGCCTCGTACACGGCCTGCGTCGCAGCCGGGTTCCGCAGCGACAGGTCGATGCGGTCGATGAGAGCCTCACCTACCGTCGACTTCGTGCCGTTGAGCGACTTGGTCGAGATGCTGATGGTGTGAGCACCCTTGGTAAGTTGCAAGGTCGTGGAGGTCTGACCCCACACGATGTACTTGTAGCCGAGCGACAGGTAGATCTCCTGCTCCGCACCACCGTCGACTGTGACGAATACGTTCGTCGGCCCCTGCGCCTGGATGCTCTCCATCGTGTTGAGGGAGTTGGCCAGCACGTCGAGGTCGTAGACGCCATTCTCGGGCACGTCGACCGCGAAGTTCAGCTTCACGTCGGCGTTGGTGTTGAACCCGCGGACCGCGTGACGGTTGGACGTGTAGGTGCCGGAGGTGTTCGTCTGCCCGCCCTCGGGGCCCTGCACACCGTACGCACCGCCCATGTGGGCTGCGTCCTCGGCCTCGTACTTCGCCTTCCACAGTCGCGTGACCGGGGTCTGCACCTGCGCCGAAGCGCCGGGCGTTAGCACGATCTCGTACGCGGATCCGGCGTCCAGGGCCGGGAGGCCGGCGGTGCCGAACTCGAACTGCACCTTGCCGTTGTTCACATCGACGATGGCTTCGCCGATGACATCCGGCTCGGCCGAGTCGCCCAACTGACCGGTCCACGGGATCTCGCGGACGAGGGCGTGCACCTTGTTGCCGAACACGTCGTTGTTCACGCCGTCGAACTCGACGACCGTGGCACCGTTCTGCCCACCGAACAGGAGCTGCGCTCGCTTCTCTTCCGTGTCGACCGTGGCGACACCCTGGAGCGTGTAGCTGACTCCGGGCTGCGGGGGCGTGATCTTCACGGTCTTGCCGGTCATGTTGCTGTACCGGTTGAGGAGCCACCACTGGCCGTTGCCACGGTTGGATTCGACGGCGGTGTCGGAGATGTTGCCGTCGATGTTCCAGTAGGCGAGGTTGCCGTCGACCTTGGAGTCCTCGATGGCGGACACCCACTGGACGATCTCACCCGGGACACCGGTGTGGTAATTGTTCGCGTACTCGTTGAGATTGATGGGCAGCTCGGTGCCCTCGTACTCGGTTCCCTCGAACGCGTTGGCCTCCCAGCCGCGGTACCGCTCCACGGAAGTGCGGATCGTGGCGGGGCTGTCCAGCTCGTGCCAGGTGAACCACTCGGGGACGGTGTCGTTCGCGACAGAGTGCTCCAGGAACTCCCGGTTCCACTCGTACAGAGCGCTGGCGTTGGTCGCGGCGATCTTCGCGCTGGGCATGATGCCCTTGATGAGCGCGTAGACCTCATCCCACTTCGCGAAGAACTCCGCCTTCTCAGCCGGCGTCCCGAACGGGTTGCCACCCACACCCCACTGACCGTTGGACATCATGTTGCCCTCGGGTTCGTTGAACGGGATGAAGACGATGTTGTCCTGGTACTTCTCCTCGAGCTCGAGGACCTGCTGCACCTGCGTGGTGATCTTCGCCTTGTAGTCCGCCCAGCGCGCCGCCGGAGTCTCGCCCGTCACCTGGTACGGGAAGCCGCGATAGATGTCGGTCATGTAGATGAAGGTCAGTCCATCTGACGAGTCGGCGAGCTGCTTAGCGACCTCGAGGGCGTCAGCGCCGGGGTGCTGCGGGCCATCCTGCGCCTTCGTGGACACGGTGCTCAGATTCATCCCGTCGATGACATTCGCCGACGGGACGCCGTCGCCGTAGATGCCGTAGAGCGTGCCCGATGCGCCACCGTGCAGGTTGCCGGTCGTCTCAGCGAGATCGACCACCATCCGCGACTCGACGACGGTGATGTTCGCCGTCACCTCAGCGCCGCCCACGTGACCACGCACCGTGAAGGTACCCGGCTGCGCGTACGCGGACGGGGCGACCGTCTCCCAGGCGATGGCCTGTGGACGGACGATGCCGTCGGAGAAGTCTGCGTTCACCGTCGGGGGCAGCACCGGCGCGGTGCCCGCGAGGGTCTGCAGGTCGAACGTGTTCTTGTGCACGTTGCCCATGGTCGGCGCGCCGCCCACGAGGGTGGCAACCTGCGCGTCCGTCATCGCGACGTCGTAGACCCGGAAGTCGTCGATCTGGCCGTTGAAGAACGGATGTGCGTTCTCCCAGAACGGCTTGCCGAGGAAGCCCGAGTTGGAGTTGCCGGCGGCGTACATCGTCGCGGCGAGGTTGATGTTCGCCGTGGTGGAGCCAACGTTTACGCCGTTGATGTAGAACGTAATGGCCTGACCGGTGATGGTGGTCGTCAGGTTCAACCAGCGGTTCTGCGGCAGGGGGCCCGCACCACTGACGCCGACTTCCGAGTTGTATCCGCCGGTGACAGGCTTGATGGAGGTCTTCACCGCGTTGTCTCCAGCGAATGCCGGGGTGAGGAACGCCGCTGCGCCGCCGTCACGGCCGATGCAGTAGAGCCACTCGAACTGCTGGTTGCCTTCCCACTTCACCCACGTGGAGATGGTCGCGGTGTTCAGGTTCTGGAACAGTCCGTTCGGGATCTCGACGTAGGGAGCCGTCGTGTCACTCGGCTGTCCACCGCGGAGGTCGAGCGCGTCGGTGGACGAGTTGCGTCCCTCGACGATGCTCGATTCGCCGACGTTGACGATCTTGCCGTCCAGGCCGCGCGGCGAGAGGTCATCGACGGTCGCGCCGTCGACCGTGCCCTCGTCGAAGCTGTAGTGCAGCGCGAGGTTCGCGTCGAGCGATTCGACGCCCGCCATCTCCGCGATCTCCGCCTCGGAGAGTGCGCGGTCATAGACGCGGAACTCGTCGATGTCGCCGGAGAAGAACGGGTGCGAGTTCCAGAACGGCTTGCCGATGAAGCCTGAGTTCGCACCCTCGCTGAACGTTGCGGCGATGTCGATGTCGGCGGCGTCGGAACCGACCTTCACGCCGTTGACGTAGTAGCTGATGGTGTCACCGTCGAGCGTCGTGGTGACGAGGTTCCAGGAGTTGGCCGCAAGCTTGCCGTTGCCGGTGACGCCACGCTCTTCGTTGCCGTTGACGGGCTTTACAGCAGTGCGCTGAGCCTGTGCCCATTCGAACGACGGCGACATCATCACCGTCGCGTCGGCGTTCTTGCCCAGGTTGTACAGCCACTGCCAGTCGGCTCCGCCGTCCCACTTCGTCCATGCGGACACCGTGAGCGCGTCGACGCCGTCGAACAGCCCGGCCGGAACAGTGATGTAGGAGGACGTCTCGGAGCCCGCCGCGCCGCCGGTCAGGCTGATGGCCTGCGTGCCCGCGACTCGACCCTCAACGAGCTCGGAGCTCGCCGGGTTCGCCAACTGTCCATCCAGATCACTTGAGGAGAGGTCGTTGACGGTCGAACCCGCCACCTGCCCCGCCTCAAAGTCGTAGTGCAGGATGAGCCCGTCCGTGGGCGCCTCCTGCGCGATCGCAGGTGTGGCTGCGAGCGCCGCCACCATCACGCTGGCGAGGGCTACCCCGCACAGGCTTGTCGTCCTTCGTCGCAGAGACACGATGTCCAACCTCTCTGTGGTCCGTGTATCGGCCCAACGTCGGGCGAATGCTCCGAATCGTCGTCGAACCGGTTCGACACACGGTAGCGGAAAGCTGGTAAGTCGTAAAGGGATTCCTTTTATTTCAAGGAGTGAACGGTTGCACGGCACGGGCGATGTTCAACCGGTTCGACGATGAGCTGACGGGACTAGGTGCCCTACTCATCGGCCGCGTCAGATCCACAGCTCGTCTGGCGCCGGCCGCTCGGACAGCGGCTGACGTCGAGTCCCGCCGACCTGCACCGGCCCCGATTCGCGCGGACGCCAACCCCATTCGCGCGGCATGGCCCGCACGAGTGGGTCCCGCTCACGCGCATTGCTCGCAAGGGGATGCTTGCGGGCTGCTCTTTGGCGAGACCTATAGTCGGAGGCCGTTGGTGCGGCGTGCGGTCCGCTGCCTATCGAATCCGAACCGCACCGGCGGTCCCAGGCGCTCTCGGACCTCCCCGACATCCGGTTCGAAATGGCGCAAGAGCGACACATATCCGAAGTGCTGGTTGTAGGTGAGCGCGTACCCCGCGGAGTCGTTGCGGACGACGCGGTCGGTGGGGCTCTTGGGGATCTCCTCGTAGACGTATCCGTTGACCAGCGCGGCGTCCCGCGTCTCGTCGCCGTAGTCCCACTGCGACAGATGGCGGATTGCGGCCTCGGGTCCGTTCTTGTCGATCATGTCGAGCACGCCGTCGGCTTCCTCGCCCTGCATGAAGACGACGCTCATCCAGCGACGCTCGACGTTGACCTCAGGGTCATGAGGTGTGGCTGTTGCGGTGGTGCGATTGCTCATCGTGGGCTCCCTTCTCCACCTATGAGGTGCGCAGGGTCTACACGCGGCAAAGCCTGGGATTTCGTGTCGGCGTCTGGTCAATTACGCTTGCAATTGCGTGGCTCGCAGTCGACACCATTTCGGCGCGAGTGGCACGCAGATGGCACGAGGATCGCGCCGACCTAGATTTCCTGCATGATTCCGCGGGTAGCGACAAGAACTGGGACTTCTAGTCCTCCACCAGACGTCCCGGGCGGGGTCCGGGCGCGCACAGAGAGGGGGCGGATGCGGCCGGCATCCGCCCCTTCGCGTGCGTGGTGTGCATCCCCGCAACATCGGTCGCACCTCCCGGCTATGGTGGCCGCGTGACCAGGTTCGCGCTCGCCGTGCCCCACTGGGGGCCGTTCGGAGACCCGCGTGAGGCGGCGCGGATCGCGGAGCGAGCGGAGTCGGCGGGCTGGGACGGGTACTTCACGTGGGGAGGGTTCGTCTCCGATGACGCTCCACCGAAGACGTACGACCCGTGGGTGATCCTCGCGGCCGTCGCCTCGGCGACATCGCGGATGCGGATCGGCACCTGCATCGCACCGCTCCCGGCGTTCCAGCCGCACGTCGTGGCGTCGATCGTCGCGAGCCTCGACGTGCTGTCCGGCGGCCGGATGACCCTCGGCGTCGGGATCGGGGACGTGGCGCGGAGCTTCGAGGTGTTCGGCCAGAGCGGCGATCGTCGCACCCGTGCGGCGCAACTCGATGAGGCGCTCGAGGTGATCGTCCGGCTCTGGAGCGGCGAGCGGGTCGTCCACCACGGCGAGCACTACGTCGTCGACGGGCTCACCCTCGCCGCCGTGCCGGTGCAACGACCGCGCGTGCCGATCTGGGTCGGCGGTGACAGCGCCCCGGCGAAACGACGGGCTGCGCGGTGGGACGGCTGGATCGGACCCGACGAGCACCCCGCCGATGCGACGGCGGCCGACCTGCGGGAGGTGCGCAGGGAGCTGTCGAGCTCGACGCACCCGGTGGAGCTCGTGTGGGCGGGCGAACTCGATGACGTCGGAACCGCCGACTGGGCGATGGTTCCGCTTGTGGGATCCCGCGACGCGTGCGAGGCCCTCGTCGAGGCGGGCCCGCGTCGCGGCGCATGGTGATCAGTCGACGACGGCCGTCCACTGGGATGCCCACTGCCTCGCATCGAGGTCGCGCGGCAGGCTGCCGGGTGCGATGCCCGCACGGTGCACGGCACGCTGCGCATCGCGGGCACTCGAGCGGGTCGCATGCTGGACCACCCGTGCGAGCGCACCGCGTCCGCTCAGCGAGCTCCCTGCTCCGCAGTCAGTGCCGGCAGACGTCGGTGCCGCGCTGCTTCGCGCTAGTGACGAGGAGCGGTACTGACACCGTGGCCCACTACCTCGACAGCTCCGCGCTCGTGAAGATGGTCATCAGGGAGGCGGGGAGTCGCCTCCCGCGCTACGCCAGTTCGCGGGGCTCGAACCGACGAATGCTCAGGCTCGAACCGTGGTTGTGGAGCTCCGCACACGAAGCTCCGGTTTCAACTCACGATGTCGAGGGGTCGTCCGTCCGCCTCGGATCCGCTCCAACAACAGCTCGATTGCAATGCTCCCCATGGTCTCGCCGAACTGGGTGACCGTCGAAAGCGAGACGAGCGGGTGACCGGCCACTCGAATATCGTCGTAGCCGATAACCGACACGTCGGCTGACGTGAGGCCGAGGTCGGCGACTGCGCGCAGCGCCTCGATAGCGAGGGTGTCATTGCCCGCGAAGATCGCGGTCGTCTGCGGCCGAGCATGGAGGAGCTCGGTTGCAGCGACGTAGGCCGAGTCGCTCGTTGCGGCGCAGTAGGACACCGAAGGAGCGAGGCCGGCCTCGACAAGTAGGGTCTCGTACGTTTCGCGCCGGACCGTATGAGGCGGTCGTGCGTCGGGGCGCTCCGTTCGCATGCGCAGCGTGAGGTGCGCGATCTCTCGATGTCCCAGGCTGAGGAGGTGGTTGACCGCCAGGCGGGTTCCGGCCTCATCGTCGTTGGTAATGGTGTCGTAGTTCCGTGGGTTGTCGTGCCGTCCGAGCAGCACGACGGGCACGTCCCGCGCGAGCTCTTCGAGCCACTCCGGCGTCACCTCAGGTGAGATGGCGATGATTCCGTCGACCTGCCGGTCTGCCAAGTTCTCGAGAACCGGTGTTCCGCTCATCTCGCCAAGGCCTGGGGCGATCATCAGCTGGTACTTGGTGTTGGACAGCGCGATCGCAGCGCCGTTCATGATCTGGGTGAAGAACTCGCTGTCAAGGTTCGGGATCTCCATGCCGATGCTGAAGCTGGAGCCTCGCATGGCCTGCGCCGCGATGCGTGGGCGATATCCCAGCTCCCGGATGGTCGACTCGACACGTTCGCGCATTTCGGGGCTCACGCCGTAGGCGTTCCGGATCACCTTTGATACCGCGCCCTTTGAAACGCCGGCGGCGCGTGCGACGTCGTCCATCGAGGGTCGTCTGCGCGGCGTCGTCTCGCTGTCCACCTGTCACCTCTCCGTGTCGATCTGATGACAGCGTACCGCTCGAACGTGCATCGGTTTACATCCAACTTGTGTGTACCGGTTGACACTCTTGGGTCAACCCGCTATTTTTGGCGAAGCAGGCAGTCCGGTGATTGTGTAAACCGGTACACAAAGAGTCTGCGTCCATCGCGAAATCTCGCGGCCTTTACAAGGAGGTAATCGCATGTCCCGCATCACCAAGAGGGCAACAGCAGCAATCGCAGTCGCCGCAGTGGCTGGGCTGGCACTCGCCGGCTGCTCCACCGACACATCGAGCGAGGGAGCGGACGGCGAAGTCGTTCTGACGATGTCCGGTTGGGCAGACGACGGCATCGCCGAAGCGCTCATCGCACAGTTCGAAGAGGACAACCCCGGTGTCACCATCGACTACACGGGACTCCCGTGGCCGAACATCCTCACCCAGATCAACACCGAGCTCGTCTCGGGGACAGCGTCCGACATCGTTGTGGTGTTCCCCGGCAACGGCAACCCCATCACCGCGCAGACCCTAGCGAAGGGCAACTACCTCGCCGACCTGAGCGACTCGCCCTGGGTCTCCAACTACAACGAGGCGAACCAGGCCGTGATGGGGGCTGACGGCACGATCCTGATGGGCGCCAACGCGTTCACCATCATCCCCGCCATCTACAACACCCAGGCGCTCGAGGCTGTCGGCGCAACTCCTCCCACCACGTGGAGCGAGGTGCTCGACCTCTGCAAGACCGCGACCGACAACGGGAAGGTCGCCTACGCGCTCGCCGCGGTCGCCGGTGGCAACTACCACACCGTCCCGTACGCGCTGACGGCCACTCTGCTCTACGGCCCCGACCCTGACTTCGTGCCCGACCAGTACGCCGGGGACGCCACGTTCAGCGACTCCGACTGGAACGCGGCGCTCGACCAGTACACCGAGCTCATCGACGCGGGATGCTTCACCGCTGACGCCACGGGAACGGCGCTGGACATCGCGCAGGGTCAGGTTGCGAAGGGTGACGCGCTCGGCATGATCACGGTCAGCCCGCAGATCAGCACGATTCAGGACATGGCACCGGACGGTGCGACCTTCGAGACCGCTGCGTTCCCGTCGACGGACGACCCTGCTGACACCTTCCTCCCGGTCGGACTCGGCGCAGGGTACGGCGTGAACGCGAAGTCCGAGAACCTCGACCTCGCCAAGAAGTTCGTGGACTTCTACCTCTCCGAGGCCGGCCTCAGGATTGCTGTCGACAACGGTTCGATCTACCCGAGCGGTCCCGTCGATGGATACACCCCGCCCGAGACGCTGGCTGGTGTGTCGGACCAGGTCCAGAGCGACAAGACGGTCTCCTTCCCTGATCAGACCTGGCCCAACGCGGTCGTGAACGACGCGTACACCACCGGTCTGCAGACCTTCATCGGCGGCTCGACCACAGCTGCGACGCTCCTGCAGCAGATGGATGCCGCCTGGAACGGCTAGCCCCACCACACAACTAGGGGTCGCGGTGCGATGCTTCGCAGCGAAGTCATTGCACCGCGACCCTTCTCAACGAAGAGACATGAGGAACGACAATGGCCATAGCAACAGCCGTCCGCCTGAATGAGGCGCCGAAGAAGCGCCGCCGCTACCGCGGATTCGCATCCAGCGTCTGGTGGTTCGTCCTCCCGGCTCTCGCCCTGTATGTCTTCGCGGTCGTCTACCCCAGCATCCGTGGCAGCCTGTTCGCCTTCACAGACTGGGACGGCGTCTCGCCGAACCCGAGCTGGGTGGGCCTGGACCAGTTCGCCCGAATCCTCACCGACCCGAATGCGGTCGTCGCGGTGCGCAACACGCTGCTCATCGCGTTCGCGGTCACCATCATCCAGAACGCCATCGGACTGTTGATCGCGCTAGCGGTCAACTCCCAGATCAAGTCTCGCAACGTCCTCCGCGTCATCATCTTCGCGCCGGTGGTCATCACGTCCATCGCCGTCGGCTTCCTCTGGCAGAACCTCTACTCACCGGGCGGCGGCATCAACCAGCTGCTCGAAGCCATCGGGCTGGGCGCGCTCCAGCAGAACTGGCTCGGAGACCCCGACCTCGCGATCTGGTCCATCATCTTCGTCGTCTTCTGGCAGTTCGTCGGCTACTCGATGGTGATCTTCCTCGCCGGACTGCAGGGCATCCCGGAGGAAGTCCTCGAGGCGGCTGCCATCGACGGAGCTGGCCCCGTCCGACGATTCTGGTCCGTCGTCCGCCCCCTCCTGGCGCCGGCCATCACCATCAACGTGATGCTCTCCCTCATCGGTGGGCTGAAGCTCTTCGACCAGGTCTTCGTGATGACCGCCGGCGGGCCTGGCGGCGCGACGAACACCATCTCGACGCTCATCTACTCGAATGCCTTCTCGCTGGGTCGGTTCGGCTACGCCTCCGCACTCGCTGTGGTGTTGTCGATCTTCGTCGCGGTGGCATCCATCATCCAGTACCGACTGCTCGCCCTCCAGGAGCGTTGACATGAGGAAATACACCTGGCGAACCGGCATCCTCGAGGTCGGCACGATCCTCGTCGCCGTGCTCTTCCTCATCCCGATCTACATCCTGGTCAACCTGTCGTTCAAAGCGCCCGGCGACCAGAGCTCAACATTCGCGTTCCCGGAGCAGCCGACCTTCCAGAACTACATCGACGCATGGGGACAAGGCGGACTCGGGAACGCTCTCATCAACAGCGCCATCGTAACGGGCGGCATCGTTCTCTTCACGGTCATCTTCGCCGCGGCTGCCGCCTACCCGCTATCCCGGTTGGGGGCACGCTGGTCCAAGTTCACCTACCTCGTGTTCCTTGCTGGGCTTCTCCTGCCGGCTCAGCTCGCTCTGCTTCCGCTGTATCAGACGATCCGAGACCTCGGACTGCTGGGAACGCTCGCCGGTGTCATCATCGTCGGCGTCGGTGCCAGCATGCCGTTCTCGATTTTCCTGTACGCGGGGTTCATGCGCGCGCTGCCGGCCGAGTACGAAGAGGCGGCAGCACTCGACGGCGCCCACGCGTTCCGAACCTTCTGGTCGGTCGTGTTCCCCCTTGTCCGGCCCATCACCGGCACCATCATCATCCTGACCGCGGTCGCGAACTGGAACGACTTCCTCACGCCGCTGCTGTACCTCTCCGGGAGCGACCAGAAGACCATCACCGTCGCGATCTACGGATTCGTCGGACAGTACGGCGCGCAATGGAACCTCATCTTCGCCGGCATCATCATCAGCATCCTGCCGATCCTCATCGCCTACTTCTTCCTCCAGAAGTACATCGTCCAGGGCTTCGCCGGAGGGCTGAAGGGATGACCGTCGATAGCGTGCCCCTGCCGTACCTCGACCCCACAGTGCGCATGGAAGAGCGACTGGAGGACCTGCTCGCCCGGATGACGCTGGCAGAGAAGGTCGGGCAGATGCTGCAGCTCGACGCGCGAGGCGACCTGGAGGATCTCGTCGGCGGAAAGCTTGTCGGTTCGCTCCTCCATGCATCGCCCGAGCGCATCGTCGAGTCGCGAGCGCTGGTCGAACGCACACGCCTTCGCATCCCGCTCCTCATGGCCGACGACTGCATTCACGGGCACTCGTTCTGGCCCGGCGCGACCATCCTTCCAACCCAGTTGGCGATGGCCTGCACGTGGGACCCGGAGCTCATCGAGCGCGGGGCGCGAATGACCGCCGTAGAAGTGGCCGCGACCGGGTTGCACTGGACGTTCTCACCCGTGCTGTGCATCGCCCGCGACACACGGTGGGGACGCGTCGATGAGACCTTCGGTGAGGATCCCCACCTCATCGGAGAACTCGGTGCCGCGATGATCCGCGGCTACCAGGGATCCGGGCTTGCAGACCCGACTGCGGTCCTCGCCACGGCGAAGCACTTCGCTGGATACTCCGAAACGCAGGGCGGAAGGGACGCGAGCGAAGCGGATCTCAGCCCGCGCAAGCTGCGGTCCTGGTTCCTGCCACCCTTCCAGCGCGCGGTTGATGCGGGGTGCCGAACGTTCATGCTCGGCTACCAGGCCATCGACGGCGTGCCCATCACCGCGAACAAGTGGCTCCTCAGTGACGTCCTGAAAGGCGAGTGGGGATTCACCGGAACCCTCGTCACCGACTGGGACAACGTGGGCCGCATGGTCTGGGAGCAGAAGGTCTGCGCCGACCACATCGAGGCCGCCATCATCGCCGTCCAGGCGGGCAATGACTTCGTCATGACCACTCCGGAGTTCTTCGACGCGGCACAGGAAGCGGTGGCTCAAGGACGGCTCGACCTGGAGCTCGTAGACGCCGCGGTCCGCCGCATCCTCAGACTCAAGTTCGAGCTGGGACTCTTCGACGACGCACGCCTCCCGGATGCTGCACGGCAGTCCGAGATCGGCAGTGAGTCGCACGCTCGCACCAACCTGGAGATCGCCCGCCGTTCACTCGTCCTCCTGCAGAACGACGGAACCCTTCCGCTGCCCGCATCAGACGGTCAGTCGCGCTCCATCGCCGTCATCGGCCCGAACGCGGACGACCAGCACGCGCAGCTGGGTGACTGGGCGGGTGCGTCCGGTCAGATTCCGTGGCTGCCGGACGGGCACCCCCGACACCTGACAACCACCGTTCTCGACGGCGTGCGCAGCGTTGTTCCCGCGGAGTGGACCGTTACGTACGCACGCGGCGCCGACATCGGCCATGAGATCGTTGACCCGGCCGGCGAGGTGCTCCGCGACGGACAGCCTCGCCCGAAACTGTTCATCCCCGCCGCGCCCGACGATGACCAGATCGCCGAAGCGGTACGCGCGGCCAAGGACGCGGACTGGGCGGTCGTCGTGCTCGGCGACACGGTCGCGCTGACCGGCGAGAACAAGTCGACGGCGACTCTGGACCTGCAGGGCGCGCAGATCGCGCTGCTGGACGCGCTCGTGGAGACAGACACCCCCGTCATCGTCGTCCTCATCCACTCCAAGCCGTCCACACTTCCTGCATCGGCGGGTCGAGCGGCGGCCATCGTCGAGGCGTTCAACCCGGGCATGCAGGGCGGCCGTGCCATCGCCGAGCTGCTGCTCGGAGTCATCGAGCCCACGGGGCGCCTTCCCATCACCGTTCCCCGCCACGCCGGTCAACTCCCGGTCTTCTACAACAACGTCCGGGGCCAGCACGGCGAGCGATACGCCGACCTCACGCAGGCTCCGCTCTTCGAGTTCGGCGAAGGACTCAGCTACTCCACGGTCGAATACTCCGACCTGCGACTGGAACACAGCCAGCTCACCTCAGCTGACTCGGCGACCGCGCTGGTCACGATTCACAACACCGGTTCTCGGCCTTCCACCGAGACCGTCCAGGCGTACGTCACCGACGTCGTCACCTCCGTCACCTGGGCAGAGAAGGAACTGAAGGCGTTCACGCAGGTCACCGTGCAGCCGGGCGACTCCGTCGATGTCCGCCTCGTGATTCCGGTCCGTGAGCTGACCATCGTGGACGCGCGCGGCCGTCGCACCGTCGAACCGGGCGACTTCGAGCTGCGGGTCGGACGCAGCTCACGAGACGCCGACCTCCTCACCGCGCCGTTCACCGTCACAGCCTGACACCGACGCCAACCTCACAGAAAGCACGTCATGACGATCCCCGAGGCGCACTTCATCGCCGCGAACATCGAGCCCGACACCGCACCCATCTTCCGCATCGAGTTCGACCTCGAGCCCGGGCACGGCGCTGTCCGGTCGGCGGTGATCTCGTTGAGCGCGCTCGGGATCTGTGAAGCATGGCTCAACGGGCAGGCGATCTCAGACGCCCTCTACACGCCGGGCTGGACCAGCTACGAGTGGCGGGTGCACTACGTCGACCACGACGTCACTGCCCTGGTCGCCGACCGGTCCGTCTTGGGCATCCGGGTCGGAAACGGCTGGTACCGCGGCCGCCTCGGTTGGATCGAGACGGAGCGATACGGCACCGAGATCGCGGCCTACGCGCGGCTCGTCATCGACTATGCCGACGGCCACCGGCAGATCGTCGCGACGGATGCATCATGGACCGTCGGCCCCAGCGAGATCACCGCGAACGACTTCTACGACGGGCAGAGCATCGACGCGCGCTTGCACGATGACCGCTGGATGCAGAGCGGCTTCACGAGCGAAGCATGGGGTGGCGTGCATGTCGTTGCTGACATCCCGTCCCTCGAACTGGATCCCGCCCCGCCCGTGCGGCGTGTGGACACCCTGAGCCCCGTGAGGATCTGGGACAGCTCTTCCGGGAAGACGCTCATCGACTTCGGGCAGAACATCGTCGGGTTCGTCCGACTCCGTGTGCGCGGGACATCCGGCGACCAGCTCACTCTCCGCCACGCCGAAGTCCTCGAAAGCGGCGACCTGGCGGTACGAACCCTCCGTTCTGCGGCCGCGGTCGACAGGTACGTCCTGAGCGGCGGAGACGACGTCTTCGAGCCGACGCTGACATTCCACGGGTTCCGGTACGCGGAGATCACCGGCTGGCCCGAGGACGTGGACCTCGCGCAGGGCATCGAAGCGGTCGTCGTCTCCTCTGACATGGAGCGCATCGGACACTTCGAATGCTCCGTGCCGGAGCTCAATCAGCTGCACGCGAACGTCGTCCGGGGCATGCGTGGCAACTTCGTCGACATCCCGACCGACTGCCCGCAGCGGGACGAGCGGCTGGGGTGGACCGGTGACATCTCCGCATTCGCGCCGACCGCGGCGTTCCTCTTCGACGTGAAGGACTTCCTCACCGACTGGCTCCGCGACCTCGCCCTCGAGCAGAGCGCACGCGACGGCCTGGTGCCATACATCGTCCCCGACATCCTCAAGTACGCGAAGGTCCCGCAGCCCGGAGCCGGCGCGGAGGAGGCGGCAGCGTTCTGGAGTGACGCAGCCGTCTGGGTGCCGTGGGCGTTGTGGCAGGCGTACGGCGACCGTGAGGTGCTCGCCGCCGCCTATGAGTCGATGGTGGCCCACGGACGACGTGTCAGCACGCTCCTGTCCGAGAGCGGGGTTTGGGACAGTGGATTCCAGTTCGGTGACTGGCTCGACCCTGACGCGCCCGCTGACCGGCCCGAGGCGGCGAAAGCCGATGCCGGGGTTGTCGCCACCGCCTGCGCATTCCGTTCCGCCGTTACAATCCGCAAGACGGCGATACTCCTCGGACACACCCACACGGCCGTCGAGTTCGCTCTCATGTCCGAGCGCATCCGCGACGGGTTCCAGGAACAGTACGTGCACGGTGAACGGATCCAGAGCGATTGCACGACCGTGTACGCACTCGCCATCGTGTTCGGCCTGCTCGACGCCGACCAGCTGGAGTGGGCGGGGCGACGGCTGGCGGATCTCGTTGCGGCGAGCGGGTACCACATCTCCACCGGATTCGCTGGCACCCCGTTCATCGCCGAAGCGTTGAGCAGCACCGGACACGTCGCCACCGCGTATCGCCTCCTGCTCCAGAGGGAATGCCCCTCTTGGCTCTACCCGGTCACGATGGGGGCCACCACCATCTGGGAGAGATGGGACTCGATGCTCCCGGACGGGACGATCAACCCGGGCGAGATGACGAGCTTCAACCACTACGCGCTCGGTGCGGTCGCCGATTGGATGCACCGCGTCATCGGAGGCATCGCGCCACTCGAGCCCGGCTACGACTGCATCCTCATCGCCCCCCAGATTGCGGCCGGCATCGACTGGGCGCGCACCAGCCTGGACACCCGGCACGGTCGCGCCGCTGTCTCCTGGCGTCGGATCGGCCACGAAATCGCGTTCGAGATCTCTCTCCCGCAGGGCGCGATTGGGTTGTTCCGATGGGGGTCCTCGCCGGATCGCTCGCTGGCCTCAGGACAGCACGCGTTCCGCGTCTCAACCCGCGCCGTCGCACCCGAGAGTGCGGCATAGGGGTGGATCATGGGGCACTTCGTGACGACCGTGGCCCGAACATGGGCGAGCGCTCTCGTCCCCTGATCCAACCGACGATCGACGCAGCCAGGCATTCGTCACGGTGCCCCGGTGCGCCAACCTGGGGTCAGCGCCGCGGTTCGAGCCCGAACGCCTCGCGCAGCGTGCGGTCGACGAGTGCGGGCACGTCGAGCATGCCGGGGTGCAGTGCATCGAACGTCTGGAGCCCGTCCCACGTGGCGAGCACCACGGCCGCCCGCTGTTCGGGGCTCAGGTCGTCGGCGAGGTCGAGCTTGGCCCGCTGGCGGCGGATGACCCACGCGAACAGCGTGATGAGCCGGTCGTGGCGGCGCTGCAGCGTCTCGCGGGCCGGGTGGTCGCGGGTGCCGGCTTCGGCGGTCAGGGTCGAGAGGAGTTGCACGAGGCCGGGGGTGCCGCGGTTGCTCTCGGCTGCGCTGACGAACGCGTCGACGAGCGCCTCCGGGGTGAGGCGCCTCGGGAAGTCGGCGCGCAGCTGCTGCTGGTCGTGCCACTCGATGACGGCGAGCATCAGGTTGGTCTTGTTGCCGAAGTGGTGCAGCAGGGTCGAGTGATCGACGCCGGCGGCGGATGCGATGCTGCGCAGCGACGCGCCGTAGAACCCCTTCTGGGCGAACGCCTCGGCCGCCTTCGCGACGATCGCCTTCTTCGTCGCGCGGCCGGTGGCGTAGCCGTCTGATCGGGATCCGGGCTCTCGGTCGGGCACGGCGGCTCCTCCTATGTCCACCACGTGGTGGAACTTGCTTTAGACTGTACGACGTGGGCACTGCGAATACGATTCTGCCCCGTCAGGCGATGACGCTCGTCGAGAAGGCGTCGCTGATGTCGGGCGCGAACTTCTGGAACACCGAGTCGATCGATCGGCTCGGCGTTCGCTCGATCATGCTCACCGACGGCCCCCACGGCCTGCGCAAGCAGGTGGCGCGGCCGACCACCTGGGCCTGAACGCGAGCCTGCCCGCCACCTGCTTCCCCACGGCGGCGACACTGGCCAACAGCTGGGACGTCGAGCTGATCGAGCGGGTCGGCACGGCGCTCGGCGCCGAGGCCGCCGCAGAGCGCGTGAGCGTGCTCCTCGGGCCGGGGCTCAACATCAAGCGCAACCCGTTGGCCGGGCGCAACTTCGAGTACTTCTCCGAGGACCCGCTGCTGTCGGGCACGCTCGCCGCGGCGCAGATCCGCGGCATCCAGTCGCAGGGCGTCGCCGCCAGCGCGAAGCACTTCGCGGTCAACAGCCAGGAGACCCACCGCATGTCGATCGACGAGATCGTCGACGAGCGGGCGCTGCACGAGCTGTACCTCGAGGGGTTCCGCATCGCGATCACGCAGGGTGGCGCCTGGACCGTGATGAGCTCGTACAACCGGGTCAACGGCACCTACGCGAACGAGCACGTCGAACTGCTCGACGAGATACTGCGCCGCCGCTGGGGCTTCGACGGTCTCGTCGTCACCGACTGGGGCGGCAACAACGACCGCGTCGCGGGCCTCCGCGCCGGCAACGCGCTCGAGATGCCCTCGACCGACGGCGTCACCGACCGCGAGATCGTGCGCGCCGTCGAGGACGGCACGCTCGACGAGTCGGTGCTCGATGCGCGGGTCGACGAGCTGCTCACCCTGATCGACCGAACCGCTCCGCGAGACGCGGCGCCCGCGGATCTCGACGGCCACCACTCGCTCGCGATCGAGGCGGCGCGCCGGTCGATCGTCCTCGCATCCAACCGCGACGGGATGCTGCCGCTCGGCCGCGCCGCCGGTCGCATCGCCGTCATCGGCGACTTCGCCGCGACGCCGCGCTACCAGGGGGCCGGCAGCTCGCTGGTCAACCCGACCCGTGTCGACACCCCGCTCGACGCGTTGCGGGCCACCGACCTCGACATCATCGGATATGAACCGGGCTTCCGGCGACGCGGTGCCGCGTCCGGCCGTCTCCGGCGGCGGGCGCTGCGCCTCGCCGAGCAGGCGGAGACCGTGCTGCTCTTCCTCGGCCTGGACGAGTCGGCCGAGGCCGAGGCGGTCGACCGCACGCACATGCGCCTCGCGCAGAACCAGCTGGACCTCGCCCGCGAGCTCATCGCACTCGGCCGGAGGGTCGTCGTGGTGCTCGCCGGGGGAGCACCGGTGGAGCTCCCGTTCGCAGACGAGGTGGACGCCATGGTGCTCGGCTACCTCGGCGGACAGGGGCTCGGCCCCGCCATCGCCGACATGCTCACCGGCCGTGCCAACCCCGCCGGCAAGCTCGCCGAGACCTACCCGCTGCAGTACTCCGACGTGCCCGGCGCGGCCTCGTTCGGCCGCACCGAGGCGACCAGCGAGCACCGGGAGAGCATCTACCTCGGCTACCGCTACTACGACAAGGTCGGCGCGCCCGTGCGCTACCCGTTCGGCCACGGCCTGAGCTACACGACCTTCGCGTACTCCGACCTCGGTGCCGACGCGACCACCGCCCGGGTGACGGTCGCCAACACCGGTGCGGTCGCGGGAGACGAGATCGTGCAGGTCTACCTCGAGGCGCCGGATGCCGCGGCCGGCCAGGTCCGCGCGCCGCGCGAGCTCGGTGGCTTCGCGAGGGTCCACCTCGAGCCCGGCGAGCGCGCCACGGTCGAGATCACCCTCGCAGAGCACGCCTTCCAGGTCTTCGACACCGGCATCCACGACTGGCGCGTCGCCCCCGGTGCGTACACGGTGCTCGCCGGCGCGTCGTCCCGTGACATCCGTGCACGCGTCGCCGTCGACATCGAGGGCGAGCGCGTCGACCTCGGCGGGTCGCCGAACTACACGACCGGTCGGGTCACCGCCGTGGACGCCGCGGAGTTCGAGTCGCTGCTCGGCCGACCGCTGCCGCCGGCGACCTGGCCGACCGGCCGGCCGCTGACGCGAGACGACATCATCGCGCAGACCAAGGGGCGCGGCGGGTTCGCGAGCGTGCTGCACGCGCTCATCGAAGGCACGAGCCGCGCGCTGATGGCGCTGGGTCGCCCGCACGCGTCGAACAACGTGCGGTTCGCGTTCGACCTGCCCTTCCGGTCGGTCGAGCGGATGTCGGGTGGCACCGTCGACGCCGCGATGATCGACGGCCTTCTGCTGATGGTCAACGGCCGATTCTGGCGCGGCGCCCGCCGCACCCTGTCGGCCTGGTGGGCGCACCGATCGCGCCCCGCACGCACGGCGCAACGGATGCGCCCCGAAAGTGAGGACTGAGAGTCACATGGCAACCCGGAAAGAGATCCGCGCCGAGGCCCGTGCACGGGTCGCGGAGGAGCGGGCCGCGAAGCGAGCCCGACGCGCTGAACTGAAGGCGATGTCGCCCGAGGAGCGCAAGACCGCGAAGGCCGCCGACCGCGCCGCAGCACGCGAGGCGAAGCGTACGGCGAAGGCCGAGCGCAAGGCCGCTCGGGCGTCGATGACCCGCGCGGAGCGCCGCGAGGCGAAGCGCCGCGAACGCGCCTACCGGCGGATCACGCACCGCCCGCGCCGCCTCGTCGGCTGGGGCATCGCCGCGCTCGCCGTCGTGGGCATCGTGGTGCTCGTCGCACCCTACGTCGCGGGCATCTCCCGCGTCGCATCCATCACCTTCACCGACGACACCCCCGAGGCGGTCGCCGCCCGTGAGGCCGCCGTCCCGGTGGCGGAGGCGATCTCCGACGAGGGCATGGTGCTGCTGAAGAACGACGACGACGTGCTGCCGCTCGCCGACGACACGGTCAACGTCTTCTCCTTCGAGTCGTTCAACCTCCGCCTCGGCGGCGGCGGCTCCGGCGGCGCAGCGGGCGAAGGCGCGCCGACGCTCTACGAGGCGCTCGAAGCACAGGGCGTGCGCTACAACGAAGACCTCTACGCCACGATGGAGTCCGCGGGCGCCGAGCACGAGACCGGCTCCTCGAACGCGTTCGTGCAGATCCTCGGCGCACTCCTCGGCGGCGGCGAGACCGGCGAGCCCGCTCCCGACTACCTGACCGACGAGGTGCTCGAGCAGGCCGCCGAGTTCTCCGACAACGCCATCATCGTGGTCGGCAACTCCGGCTCCGAGGGCTCGGACTTCACCGCCGACACGCTCCGGCTCACCGAGAACCAGGTCGCGCTGCTCGACACGGTGACCTCGGTCATCCCGAACGTCGTCGTGATCGTCAACTCGGGCAACCAGATGGAGCTCGGCTTCCTCGACGAGTACCCCGAGATCAAGGGAGCTGTCTGGATGGGCACTCCCGGCCCGCGCGGTCCCGTCTCGCTCGCCAAGGTCCTCACCGGTGACGTCAACCCGTCGGGTCGCCTCACCGACACCTACGCCTACGACGTCGAGACCGCGCCGGCGACCGAGAACCTCGGCAACCACTCGTACGAGAACGTCGGCCGCGCATTCCTCGACTACGAGGAGGGCATCTACGTCGGCTACCGCTACTACGAGACCCGCTACGAGGACGACGAGGCGTACGACGAGATCGTGCAGTTCCCGTTCGGCTACGGCCTGAGCTACACGAGCTTCGACTGGGCCCCCGAGGTCTCGGTCGGCGACGACGAGGTCACGGTCGACGTGACCGTCACCAACACCGGCGACGTCGCGGGCAAGGATGTCGTCGAGGTGTACTTCTCGGCGCCGTACACCCCCGGCGGCATCGAGAAGTCCGCGATCGAACTCGCGGGCTACGCCAAGACCGAGGAGCTCCAGCCCGGGGCATCCGACACCGTGACCGTGACGTTCGACGTGCGCGACATGGCGTCGTGGGACACTGCTGCCGGCAACTACGTCCTCGAGGCGGGGAGTACGACATCGCGGTCGGCACCGACGTGCACAGCCCGCTGTTCACCGTCACGACCACGGTAGACGACGAGGTCGTCTACGCCACCGACGAGGTCACCGGTGCCGCGCTCGAGAGCCGCTTCGGCTACGTCGAGGGCGACCTCGACTTCCTCTCGCGCGACGACTGGGACGGCACGTACCCGACCACGCCCGGCGACGACACGGTCGCGTCCGACGAACTGCTCGCGCTCATGGACCCCGAGCACGTGCCCTCCACGAGCGGAGACGCGCCGACGTACGGCGCCGACAACGGACTCCAGCTCGCCGACCTCCAGGGCCTCTCCTACGACGACCCGCAGTGGGCGGAGTTCCTCGACCAGCTGACCCTCGACGAGCAGGCCGACCTGTTCTCGTACGGTGCCTACCGCACCGTCGCCGTCGACCGGCTCGGCATCCCCGAGATCACGCTGCTCGACAGCCCAGCCGGGCTCAACTCGCTGTTCAGCCCGCTCGACTCGGCGTTCTACCCGTCGGAGATCGTCATCGCGTCGACCTGGAACGACGACCTGGCCTACTCGGTCGGCGAGGCCGTGGCGGCCGAGGCGACGGCGTACGGCGTCGACGTCTGGTACGCGCCGGGCATGAACCTGCACCGCACCGCGATGGGCGGACGTGACTTCGAGTACTTCTCGGAGGACCCGCTGATCAGCGGCAAGATGGGTGCCGCGATGGTCGCCGGCGCCGAGGACAACGGCGTGCCGACCACGATGAAGCACTTCGTGCTCAACGACCAGGAGGTCAACGCGCGCTCGGGCATCAACGTGTTCGCGTCGGAGCAGGCGCTGCGCGAGCTCTACCTGCGGCCGTTCGAGATCACGGTCAAGGAGGCGGATGCCTCGGGCGCCATGTCGTCCTTCATCAACATCGGCGGCGTGTGGGCCGGCGGGAACGAGCAGCTCCTGCAGGACGTGCTCCGCGGCGAGTGGGGCTTCGAGGGCTTCGTCTCGACCGACGCCGTCCTCGGGGCCTGGATGGACCCGGTGCAGGCGGCACTGCACGGCAACGACCTGATGCTCGCCGCGCTGAACCCGAGCGGTGGCGCGTCGACGATCCGGGCCGCCGCGGAGGAGGACCCGATCGGCGTCGGGACCGCCCTGCGCGACCGCGTCCACGCGGTGCTGTTCACGGTGCTCGCGACGCAGCAGTTCGACTGATCGATGCTCCTCGGGCCGGCGCGGGCATCGCCGCGCCGGCCCGCTCCACCACAAAGGAACCCAGAATGACGACGACGTCAGACACGCCTGCCTTCGACACCTCCGCTTCGCGCACCCTCACCGCGCGGCGACCCGCCCGCCTGCTGTGGTGGGCGCTCGGCCTCACCGGACTCTTCATCGCCATGGGCGTGCTGGTCGCGCTGAATGCAGACGCACCATTCACCCAGCCGCTGGATGACGCGTGGCGCGCACTGGTCGGCGCATCGCCCGACAGTGCCGTCTACCAGCAGCCCCTCGCGATGTTCTTCCAGGAGCTGGGCGAGATTCCGGGGCACGTCGTGACCCTCATCCTGCTGCCGGTGGGGCTCGCGATCGTCGGCCGTTGGCGTTCCGCCCTGTTCTTCGTGTCGGCCGAGCTGACCGGCGTCGGCCTCTACTCGCAGGCGATGAAGAACCTGGTCGACCGCCCGCGCCCCGCCGCCGACGAGGCGCTCGGCCTGTTCGGCCCGCTCTTCCACACGGACCACGGCTCGTACCCGTCGGGCCACGCGATCTCCGCCGCAGTGGTCGCGGTCGGCGTGCTCGCGCTCATCCCGGCCGAGCGCCGCGTCCTGCGCACCGTCTGGGGCGTCTTCGGCGGGCTCATCATGATCGGCATGCTGTGGCAGCGCACCCTGATCAACGCGCACTGGTTCACGGACGCGCTGTTCGGGCTCGTCGCGGGCACCGGTGCGACGCTGCTCATCTGGTGGGCGTTCTGGCCGCTGCTGCAGAAGGACTATGGTCGACCGGTCTGGTTCCTGCGCCGACGGCGCGAGGCCGCGTCCGCCTGACGCGGCCGCGCGGTCACCGCGCATGCGAGACTGACGCGGTGACCGACATCGAGCTCGCGCGCATCGACGGCGGCACCGTGCGGCTGCACGACGCCCGGCGCAAGGTGCGGTGGAGCGTCGAGCTCGAGCCGTTCGAGATCGGGGTGTTCCCGGTCACGCAGGAGCAGCTCGCCGAGCTGCTGGGGGAGACCGCGCACCATCCGCGGCGGCCGGCGACGGATGTCAGCTGGCTGCGCGCGATCCGGCTCTGCAACGCGGCATCCGAGTGGGAGGGCCTCGACCCCGCGTACGCGTTCGACGGCGAGGACGTCACCTGGCACGTCGACGCCGACGGATACCGCCTGCCGACCGAGGCCGAGTGGGAGTTCGCGTGCCGGGCGGGCTCGACCCAGCCCCAGTACGGTCCGCTCGCCGAGGTCGCGTGGACGAGCTCCGACGGCGTGACCGCGCCGCAGGACATCGGCGGCAAGCTGCCGAACCTCAACGGCCTGTTCGACACGCTCGGCAACGTGTGGGAGTGGTGCTGGGACCTGCTCGACCCCGCCCGCTACGACGACTACCGGGTCTACCGCGGCGGTGGCTTCGCCGACGACGCCTGGAGCGTGCGCGCATCGACCCGGCGCGGGGGAGCGCCGCGCATGCACCACGAGGACGTCGGGTTCCGCGTCGCCCGCGGCGGGTTCGACGGCACGGATGCCGCGCAGGGATGGTCTGCGCAGGCCGATCTCGAGCGCGCCGACGTCGACGGGCCGCTCCCGTCGGGCTGGACGCCGCGCCGCTGAGCGCGGGCGCCGACGCGGGGCATCCGCTTGCGGGCCGGCTGATCGGCATGAATGCACTCGGCTAGATGTCAAAAATCGATGCGGCTGATAGTCAATTGTGCGCTAGGAGTCGTTCGTGGTGCAGGAGGTGCTCCGTCAGGTGACGTGGCTTGACGAGGTGGTCAGTGCAGGGCACTGGCGAACGAGGGACGACGACGACGTCGACCTCGTCCTCGAGCGCAGCGATGGCGCCGTTGTCGCGATCGAGGTCAAGGCCGGAGACCATGTCGACGGGCGGCAGGTCGCTCCGATGCGAAAGCTCCGCGATCGGCTTGGGTCGGCCTTCCTTGCAGGAATCGCCTTCCATCTGGGACGCGTGGGCTACGAGCTCGAAGACCGCATCCACTCCCTGCCCGTCGAGCGACTCTGGGTCATGCAATGACAAGACTGGAGTGCCGTTTCTGCGCGTGAGGGCCCGATGTTTCGCCCTCAGACCAAGGAATGGCCCTCAGGCGGTGGGTGAGCGCGCACCGCGGCGCTGAGCGCGGGCGCCGCCGCGAGGCATCCGCTCAGTCCAACGGCACGAGGCCCTGGCGGGCGGCCGCCGTCGCGGCCTCGGCGCGGTTGCGCACGCCGAGCTTGCGGTAGATCGCGCCCGTGTGGTGCATGACCGTCTTCGGGGTGATGCGCAGGTCGGTCGCGATCTCCTTGTTGCGCAGGCCCCGCACGAGGAGGGCGAGCACCTGGGCCTCGCGGGCGGTGAGCGCCTCGGCGGATCGGTTCGGTGCGTCGGCACCGGCCGCGGGCGACGTGTCGTCGATCTCGTCGAGGTAGGTGGCGAGCGCCAGCAGCGTGCCGTCGCGGCCGAGCGTCGCGCCCGCCGCCACGCCCGCGTCGAAACCGGTGCGGCCCAGCTGCATCCGCATCGACTCGAGGGCGCGCCGGTACAGGGCCGCGTGCGCCGGTGCCATGATCGCGAGCAGCGCCTCGGCGTGCGCGGCGACCGCGCCGTGCAGGCGCGCGCCGGTGCGCAGGTCGCCGCGGAGTTCGGCGACCTCCACGGCGAGCATGACCGAGATCGGCAGGCCGTACAGCAGGTCGAGGCGGCGCAGGCGTTGCTGCCGGGCGCGGATCCACCTGGCGGCGGCCGACGCGTCGCCGCGCTGCACGGCGGTGACGGCGAGGGTGGCGAGCACGCCCAGCTCGCGCTGCGCGTCGTCAAGTTCGCGGCTCATCACCAGCGCCGACTCGAGCGGCACGAGCTGTTCCGGGTGCGCCACGGCCGTCGCGGGCAGGGAGTGCAGCACGAGCGCGGCGTGCACGATCGTGCGACGGTCGTCGGTGCGCCGCGCGCGCTCGAGCCCCGCCGTGGCGTACTCGGCCGCCTGCTCGGGCTGCCGGAGGTTGCTGTGCATCGACGCCAGCGAGATCTCGAACCGCCCGGCCCAACGCGTGTGCCCGAGCTCGAGGGCGAGGCGATGCCCCTCGGTGACCGCGGCGACCGCGGCGGCCGCGTCGCCCACGGACGCGTAGGCCACGTACTGCGAGCGGAGCGCCTGCAGGAGCGGCAACTGCTCGTCGCGGGTCTCGCGGGTCTCGCGCGCGAGCTCGACCGCTTCCGCGACCCGCGCGGCGATGAGCTGCGCACGGTCGGCCGACGCCGGCCCCCAGCTCTCGAGCTGCACGAGCCAGAGCAGGGCGTCGCGCCGCGTGCTCGGGTCGCCGACCCCGCTCGCGCAGAGTTCGCCCATCAGGCGTTCGAGCGGCTGGATCTCGCCGCGGCGATGCGCGTCCCAGCCGAGATCGGCCGACAGGCGCAGCGCGGAGCCGGGGGCCCGATCGCCCAGCCAGGTCAGCGCCGCCAGGCACTCGGCGAAGGCGTCACCGAGCGTCTCGCGCGCGGCATCCTCGTCGGCGTCCTCCACCGCGACCGCCGCTCGCCGGGCGAGCCCCGCGTAGTGGGCCGCATGCCGATCGCGCGCCTCCGCGGCGCGGCCGGACGCCTCGAGACGGTCGTCCGCGAAGCCGTGCACCAACCGGCTCAGCCGGAAGTGCCCGTCGTCGTGCCCCGGGTCGAGCTCGACGAGGCGCAGGTCGAGCAGCTCGCCGAGCGCGTCGTAGCAGTGCGAGACGACCCCGTCGCTCACCGCCTCCATGGCCTCCAGCGTGAACGGGCCGCGGAACACGGCGAGCAGCTCGAGCAGGTGCTGCGCCTGCTCCGACGACATGCGCTGGCTGGCGAGCACCAGGTCGCCGACACCCGCGACGTCGGGCCCGGCCCCGAGCGGCGCGGTCAACACGCCGAGCGCGCGGCGCGGGTCGGAGAGCACCGCCTCGAGCACGGCGAGCGACAGGAACGACAGGCGGCACGCGGCGAGCTCGATGGCGAGCGGGTTGCGGTCGACGGAGTCGCAGATGCGGGCGATCAGTTCGTCGGTCTCGGGGGCGTCGTCGATGCCGGCCCCGACGGACGCCGCGGACCGGCGGAAGAGTTCGCTCGCGGCATCCGCCCCCAATGGTTCGAGCAGCAGGCCCGCGCAGCCGTCAGCCCGGAGCTCGGGCACCGACTCGACGAGCACGGTGAGCGCGCCGTCGTGCGCGGCGAGTTCCACGAGCTGCGGCGCCACGGGTGCGAGCCGGTCGCCGCGGTGGAGCACGAGCAGCGATCGACCGCCGCGCTCGGCGGGCGGCGTCACCGGCATCTGCGCCAGCACGTCGCGCACCGCTGCGAGCGCATCGCCCGGGTCGTCGCCGTGCAGTTCGAGCTGACGGATGTCGCTGAAGTCGCGACTCGCGAGCTCGAGCACGCTGCGCATGAGCGCCGTCTTGCCCACGCCGCGCGGGCCGGTCACGTTCAGCACGCGTGCGCCGCCCGGCCGGAGCCCGTCGTGGAGGCGCGTGCGCTCCGTGTCACGCCCGATCAACGGCGCGTTCACGGGTCACCCCACGCGTTTCGGCCGCTGTGCCATGGGTTGATCATGGCAGCCGCCGGGGCGGAATGGAATGGGCGGTTCAGTCCGCGCGCATGCCGGGCGAACCGAGCACGCGCTCGACGGTCAGTTCGAGCACGACCCGCTCGGGGTTCGGGCGCGGCTGCCGGTAGCGGGCGGCGTAGAGCTCGACGGCGAGGGCGACCGACTCGGGGTCGGTCAGGATGCGCACCGGGCCCTCGAACCCGATCCAGCGCCCGCCGTCGACCGACGCGACGGTCGCGCGGCCGCTGCGCTCGGCGTTCAGGAACTTCTGCGAGCCGCGGCTGCCGATCACGCGCACGATGCCGTCGCGGTACGTGATGCCGACGGGCACCGCGTGGATGCGGCCGTCGCGGCCGAGCGTGGACAGGGTGGCGAGGTGGCGTTCGGCCAGGAACGCGAGCGCGGCGTCGGTGATCACCGGGCCACGGTACCCCGTCAGGTGGCCGGCGGTTCGGGCTCGTCGACGCCGAGTCCGACCGCGCGGTGGTCCGGCTCGGTCTCGTCCGGCTGCGCCTCGTCCGGCTGCGCCGAACGCGGTTCCTCGCCTGGCTCGGTCTCGGTGCTCGGCTCCTCGAGTTCCTCGTCGGGCACCGCCTCGGTGTCCGGTTCGTCCGGTGTCTCCTCGGGAGCGGTGTCGTCGGCTCCGGTGGTGTCGGTCATCGCGGCCTCCGTAGTCGTGTTCGGTGCTCCCACCATGCAACGGCGAGTCGCCCTCCGCCAGCGGGTTGACCGACAACGGGTGCGAGGGTACCGGTCGACAGGGTGACTACGACGTCGCGCCGTACCGCTCGATGGCTCCGAGCAGCGCGACGAGCATCGCGTTCAGCGGGGTGGGGACGCCGTGGCGGGCGCCGGCCCGCACGATCGCGCCGTTGCGGGCGTCGATCTCCATCGGCCGCCCCGCCAGGCGGTCGGCGTGCAGCGAGTTGATGCCGTCGCCGGGGCCGGCCCGGTAGGCGGCGACGACCTCGTCGGCGAGGTCGTCGGGCAGGACGGCGCCCTCGGCGCGGCCGACCGCGACCGTCTCGCGGATGATCTCCCGCATGAGGTCGGCGACGGCGTCGTCCTGGGCGATCCGGGGCGGGGCGAGGGTCACCGCGTTGAGCGCGCCGACGGAGTTGACGCAGAGCTTGTGCCAGAGCGCGGAACGCATGTCGTCGGTCGTGCGCACGTCGAGCCCGCACCCGTCGAAGGCCTCGACGAACGCGACGCCGGCCGGCGAGTCCGGTACCGTCAGCACTCCGGGCCCCCGCTGCCGCACTACACCGGGCCCGATGCGCTCGGCCGGGAGGTCGATCATCACCGGGAGCAGTCGGTCACGGTCGACGAACCGCTCGAAGCGCTCGACATGCTCCACGCCGTTCTGGACGATCGCCACCCGCGTGCGCTCGCCCATCAGTCCCGGCAGCCAGCGAGCAGCCCCCTCGGCGTCGTACGCCTTGGTCGTGACCAGCACCCAGTCGACGGGCGCCCCCTCAGCAGGATCGGTGATGACGGATGCCTCAGCGCGCACGACCGACTCGCCGTCGTGCAGCTCCAGCTCGCGGAACGGCGTCCGCACGGCGACGACCACCTCGCGGCCCGCCCCGGAGGCGAGGCGTGCGGCCAGCGCGGTGCCGATGGCCCCGGGCCCGATGACGGCGATCGTGGGTGTGTCGGTGCTCACCGCCCCACGGTACCGGGTCAGGTTGCGCGCAGGCCCGAGATGCGGATGACGCCGGCGCGGAGCCCGTCGTCGGTGAGCTCGGACGTGCGCGTCAGCTCCGCATCCGACAGGTCGTAACTGCCCGAGAGGCGATGTCGAATCGCCGCCTCCTCGCCGTCGTCGCCGATGTCCTTGGCGTGCACCACCACGATGTCGTGCACCGTGCCGTCGTCGGCGGTGACGGTGACCGCCCAGCCGGAGTTCTGCCCGAAGTCGTTCAGGTGCGGACGGGCCACACCGTTCAGCGTGTCTTCCCCCATGGGGTCACTCTACGACTCCGCGCGCGCCGCCGCAGCAGCCCGTTCGACCCACTTCGGCTCGTCGCCGTAGCGCTGGAACGACACCAGCCGGCCAGCGGCGCTGTCGTCGATGACCTGCTGGAGCCGCCGGTCGCGGGTCGCCTGCTGCTTCGCGGTGAGCACCCAGTTGGTCACGGTCTTGCGGTACGAAGGCGTCGCCGCGTTCCAGAAGGCGGTGGCGGGGGCGGATGCCGCGAGCTGCTCGGCGTACTCGGGCGGCAGTTCCGTGAGCAGCGTCTCCGACGAGTACCCGGTGGCCTGGTCGGCACGCCGGCCCTCGAACGCGGCGGTGCCGGCAGGTCGCATCCGCCCCTCTGCCGTCAGCTGCTCGACGAGCGCGATGTTCACGGCCGACCACACGCTCGTGCGCTTGCGCGGGGTCCAGCGCTGGCGCCGGGCGTCGTCGTCGATGCGCTGCCCGACCGAGTCGATCCAGCCGAAGCACAGCGCCTCGGGCACGGCCTCCTCCCACGTGAGGCCACGGTCGGGAACGTGCTTCTTGTAGAGCCCCATCCAGAGCTCGGTCTCGGTCTCGTGGTTCGCCTCGAGCCAGTCGCGGAACTCGGCCGGCCCCGAGAAGAACAGCGCTGGGCGCTCGGGCGTGCCGCCGGGCGTGCCGATCTGGGCGGTCATGCATCGAGTCTTGCACCACCCGCCGACGCCCGCGCCGTTCGGCGCCCGAGTCAGTCCGCGACCGCCGTCGCAACCACGCAGCCCTCCCGGCGGATCGTGCGCACGCGGTAGCGCGTGCCGGTGCTGTCGATACGGGCGCCGCGCAGGCCGAACCGCACCTCGGCGGGATCGACCTCGAGCCCGCGCCCGTCGGCCTTCAGCACGGCCTCGACCCGCGTCCACCGCGCGAGCGGGTCGCCCCGGCCCCCGCCGGTGAGCGCCCGCGCCGCGTCGAGGCGGGGCGACGGGGTGTCCAAGGGCTCGGCGTCGATGCCCACGGGCGAGAACGCGGCCACGGCGAAGGCGCGGCCGGCGGCGTGCGCGATCGAGACGTGCACCGGCCGGCCCGGACCGGTGACCGTCGGGCGCCCGTGCGTGCCGCCGCAGCGGGGGCACGCCGCGTCGATCGTGAACGCGCCGGCCGGAACGCGGGCGAGGCGCGATGCCGCGGTGAGCGCCGCCCGGCGCCCGGCGAGGAAACGGGCGCGCTGTGCGGCGGTCGCGGCGTCGACCCTGCGGCGGTCGGATGCCCCGAGGCGATCGAGGATGCCCGGACCGTCGTCGCCCGTGGCGCTGCGCTCGCCGGAGGCATCCGCTTCGCTGAGGACGACCAGCATGGTCATGGGGGCGAGTCTGCGAGGAGCGGCCCGCGGAGTCAAGCCGATCGAGGCGTCGGTCAGGCCGGCGGGCGGGTCGACTCGCGCACGATGAGTTCGGGCTCGAGCACGAAGTGGTGGGGCTTCTCGCCCGTGACGATCTCCTGGTGCAGCATGCGGAACGTCTGCACGCCGAGCTCGCGGAAGTCGAGTCGCATGGTCGTCAGCGGCGGTGAGAAGAACGCGGCCGAGGGCATGTCGTCGACGCCGACGATCGAGTAGTCGCCGGGGGCGCGGATGCCGCGGCGATCCATCGCGCTCATGAAGCCGAGCGCGAGCTCGTCGTTCGCGGCGAACACCGCGGTGAAGGCGTCGGGGTCGGCGGCGAGCCCCGCGCGGTGGCCCGAACCGGCGTTCCAGTCGGTGGCGTCGCCGGCGACGAGTGGCTCGAGGGCGTCCTCGGCGAGCGCGTCGCGGTAGCCCTGCTCACGGGCCTGGGCCTCGTTGCGGGTGCCGGGGCCGGCGACGTGCAGGATGCGCCGGTGGCCCAGCTCGATCAGGTGCCGGGTCGCCTGGTGGCCCGCGGTGTACGAGTGCATGGTGGCGGCGTGCTCGGGCAGGATCGGGCGCTCGGAGACCACGACGACCGGGGTCGACTGCTCGATGTCGCCCAGCATGGCGTCGGCGTCGCGGATGGGCGTCGACACGATGATGCCGTCGACCGGGATCGACAGGAAGTGGTCGAGCGCGCGGCGCGCCTCGGCCTCCCAGCCGATCGCCTCGAAGTCGAGGTCGAGCTGACTGATCGACAACGTCACCTCCGCCTCGCGCGCGGCGAGGCTGAGGCCCGTGAGCACGCTCGCGGCGCCGTAGTTGAGCGCGCCCATGGTGAGCACGCCGATGGTGTCGGTGCGTGCCGCCCGGAGGTTGCGCGCCGAGAGGTTGCGGCGGTAGCCGAGCTCGTCGATCGCCTCGGCGACGCGTTCGCGCGTGTCGTCGCCGACGTAGCCGGTGCCCGTGAAGTAGCGGGAGACGGTCTGCGTCGAGACGCCGGCGAGTCGGGCGACGTCGGCCATGCTCGGGCGGCGGGTGGTCGTGCGCGCTGCGGGCATGCGGTCCGTTCCGGTCGATCACGGGAATGTAACGATGAGATAACGCTCCCGATCATTCTATAGGTTATCGTTCTCCCATCGAGTTAGGTTATCGATGACTTACCACCGGTCAACCGGTTTGGTCAGACATCGCATCACCGCACACCGCACCGACGCACGACGAAGAAGGTCAAGGATGACTCAGGTACCCGGCCCCGAATTCCGCACGCAGGGGTTCGACGTTCCGACGTGGAGGCTCGGCGCCGCGCCCTGGCAGGCGATCCCGTCGCACGGCCCGGCCCGGCAGCGCGTCATCCTCGACAACGACTTCTCGGGCGACCCCGACGACCTGTACCAGCTCGTCCACCACCTCCTCTCGCCGAACGTCGACGTGCGTGCGGTGATCGGCTCGCACCTGCGCGAGGGCGACCCGTTCGACCCGGGCCCCGACACCGCGCGCAACGCCGTCGCCGTCGCCGAGTACGTGTTCGCGCAGATGGGGCTCGCCTCGACCGAGTGCATCCACGAGGGCGCGAACGCCCCGCTGGTCGACCGCAGCACCCCGCAGCATTCGGCGGCCGCGCAGGCGATCGTCGACGAGGCGATGCGCGACGACGAGCGCCCGCTGTTCTTCCTCGCCGGGGGCGGGCTCACCGACCTGGCGTCCGCCTATCTCATCGAGCCCCGCATCGCGGAGCGCATGACGGTCGTCTGGATCGGCGGGCTCGAGCACGAGGGGCTCGCCTCCCCGCCACCGGACGCGATGCCGATCGAGTACAACCTCCTTATCGACCTCGTCGCGGGCCAGGTCGTCTTCAACGACTCCGACCTGACCATCTGGCAGGTGCCGCGTGATGTGTACCGCCAGTGCCTGGTCTCTGACGCAGAGCTGCGCCTGCGGGTCGCCGCGACCGGGCCGCTCGGCCGGTATCTGTACGACGAGATCGCGCTGGTCATGACGCGCGCGGCCGAGCAGGGACGTGGGCCGGCCGAGACCTACGCGCTCGGCGACTCGCCGCTGGTGCTGCTCACGGCGCTGCAGTCGCTCTTCGAGGCCGACTCGTCGTCGAGCAAGCACGTCGTGCGCCCGACCCCGGCGCTCGCGGACGACGGCACGTACGTCGAGGTTCCGGATGCCCGGGACATGCGCGTCTACACCTGGGTCGACGTCCGGCTCATGTTCGAGGACTTCTACCTCAAGCTCGACGAGTTCAGCCGTTGGCAGGCGGCGGGCTCGTGAGGCGGCGCACCCGACGCGTCGCGACGGGCCCGGGAGCGCCGGGCTCGCACACTGCACATCACAAGGGAACGGAAGCAATGATGCAACTCAATCGATCATGGGGCACCGTGGCCATGGGAGCGGCCGCCGTCATGGTGCTGGCCGGATGCACCGCCGGAGGGTCCGACGACGACGGAAGCACCGAGCTGACCGTCTGGCTGCCCACGCAGGAGGAGACCCAGGCGACCGCGATGGACGGGCTCATCTCGGCCTTCGAGGAGGCGAACCCGGGCATCACCGTCAGCGTCGAGGAGCGGGCCGTCGACCCGCACAAGGAGGCGCTGCGCCAGGCCGCCGGCACCGGCACCGGCCCCGACCTGTACTGGTACTGGGAGGGCTCGGGCCTCGGCGGCGAGCTCGTCGACGTGGGCGTGAGCCTCGACCTCACCGACTACTACGCGGAGTACGGCTGGGAGGACCGGTTCACCCCGGCATCGCTCGGCGGCATCACGCAGTACGGCGGATTCCACGGTGTGCCGTGGACCCAGCAGGGCGAGGGCCTCTACTACAGCAAGTCGCTGTTCGCCGAGGCGGGCATCGACACGCCTCCGACGACCTACGACGAGTTGGTCGAGGCCGCGGATGCGCTGGTCGACGCGGGCGTCGTGCCGATGAGCCTCGGCGGCACCGTGAACTGGCACGTCATGCGCCTGCTCGATGCGCTCATCGAGACAAAGTGCGGCGCCGACGTCGCCGACGAGCTGAACACCGGCGACGGCGACTGGGGTGCCGAGCCCTGCGTGACCGAGGCCTTCACCGAGCTGAAGACCTGGGGCGACCAGTACCTGAGCGACGGGTTCATGGGCATCAGCAACGACGACGCCAGCCAGCTGTTCTACACGGGCGAGTCGGCGATGCAGTTCGAGGGCACCTGGTTCAACGCCAACGTGGTGGAGAACGGCATGGACGCCGAGGACATCGGCATCATCATGTTCCCGACGGGCACCGACCGCCTCTACGGGTTCGGCGAGGCGTACTACATCAGCGCCGAGTCGGAGCACCCGGACGAGGCCGCGCTGTTCCTCGACTTCATCACCTCGACCGAGGGCCAGGAGATCGCCGGTTCCGCGTGGGCGGCGCTGTCGGTCAACGCCGAGGTGCCCGTCTCGACGGAGAACCCGCTGAACGAGGTCTGGGCCGGCCTGTTCAACGAGGCCGCCGGCATCTACACGAACAACGACCAGAACTTCTCGACCGCCGAGACGACCGAGTACTGGCGCATCCAGAACTCGGTGATCACCGGCGACATCGACCCGGCCGACGCCGGGGCGGAGTTCCAGGCCTACCGGGACGCCAACGGGTAGTCCTCGACGGAACCGGCGGGGGTCGTTCCGACGACCCCCGCCGGGCTCCACCAACCACGCGGGCCTGCCCGCATCCGGTCGAAGGAAGCAACACATGTCCACTGTCGCGATCGTCACGCGCGGGCGCTCCGCGCGGCGCGGTGACCCGGGTACGAACCGCCGCACCCCGAAGCACCACCGCCTCACCCTGGCGCTGCCGTACCTCATACCGACCCTCGTGCTCTACGGGTGGTTCCTCGTGTACCCGATGCTCGACGCCGTGCGGCTGTCGTTCTTCGAGTGGTCGGGGTTCCGCACCCAGGAGCAGACCTTCGTCGGCATGGACAACTACGTGCGCCTGTTCACGCAGGACGCCGTGTTCTGGACCGCGCTCGGCAACTCGGTGATCTGGGTGGTGCTGTCGCTGCTGCTGCCCACCGTGATCGCACTCCTGCTCGCGCTCGGCCTGAACCGCAAGATGGTGGGCCGCAACCTGATGCGCGCCGTCTTCTACATCCCCGCGGTGTTCGCCTCGATCACGGTCGCGGCGATGTGGCGGTGGATCTACAACCCCACGCTCGGGTTCGTGAACCAATTCCTCACGGCCATCGGGCTCGAGGACTGGACCCAGTCCTGGCTCGGCGACCCGCAGTTCGCGCTCGGCTCGATCTTCGTCGCGAGCATCTGGCAGGCGGTCGGATTCAGCATGGTGCTGTTCCTCGCCGGCCTCCAGACCGTGCCGGTCGAGCTCATCGAGGCCTCGAAGCTCGACGGTGCGAACGCCTGGCAGCGGTTCTGGGCCGTGACCATCCCCGCGCTGCGGCCGACCACGGTGGTCGTCGTGATCCTCACGATCATCAACGCGCTGAAGGTCTTCGACCTCGTCGTCGGCATGACCGGCGGCGGCCCGGCGCAGTCGACGCAGGTGCTCGCGCTCTGGTCGTACACGCAGTCGTTCACCAACCACCAGTTCGGCATGGGCGGCGCCGTCGCCACCGTGCTGCTGATCGTCACGCTCGCGCTGGTCATTCCGTACATGGCCTGGTCGATGAAGGGGAGGAGCGATGACGCAGACGCTCTCCACGAAGCAGGCGCCGCCGGCGCCGCGGCAGGCCGCCGAGCGGCGCCGCCCGCCCCGCGACTGGGTCGGCATCGGGCTCTGGGTCGCGCTCGCCGTCACGGCGTTGCTGTGGTTCCTGCCGCTCTACCTCATGTTCATGACCTCGGTGAAGTCGAAGCCCGAGCTGAACGCCCTGCCGCAGTGGTCGCTGCCGCAGACCTGGGAGTGGGGCAACTACGCCTCCGCGATCGAGATCGGCGACTTCTGGGTCACTGCCGGCAACAGCCTGTTGATCGCCGCGATCAAGGTGCCGCTGGGTCTCGCCATCGCGGCGGCGACCGCGTTCGCGCTCGCGCGCATCCGCTTCCGCGGCGGTCGCATCCTGCTCATGTTCATCGCGATCGGGTCGATGATCCCGATCCAGATCGGCCTCGGCCCGCTGTTCAGCACGATGCTCGACCTCGGCCTGCTCGACTCGCGCATGGGCCTGATCCTGCCGTACCTCGCGTTCGGCATTCCGTACCAGGTCTTCGTGCTCTACGGCTTCTTCCGGGGAGTGCCCGACGAACTCGAGGAGTCGGCCCGCATCGACGGGGCATCGACGTTCCGCATCTTCTGGCAGATCATCCTGCCGCTGGCCAAGCCCGCGCTCGCGGCGCTGTTCGTGCTCGACTTCGTCGCGACCTGGAACGAGTACGCGATGGCGACGACACTGCTGCGCTCGCAGGACAACTGGACGATCCCGCTCGCGGTGCAGAGCTTCTCGACGCAGCACGGCACCGACTACGGCCCTATGAACGCCTTCATCTTCATGTCGGCGATCCCGGTGCTCATCGTCTACCTGCTCTTCCAGCGGTACTTCGTGCAGGGTGCGCTCGCCGGCGCGGTGAAGGGGTGACGGGCTCGGGCGCGCCCTACCAGGATCCGACACTGGAGCCGGCGGACCGCGCCGCGGACCTCGTCGGGCGGCTGCCGCTTCGCGACAAGGTCGGCCTGCTGTTCCATACGCCGGCCATGTCGGACCTGGATGTGCCCGGTCCGTTCGGCGCACCGTCGACGCGTGACCTGCTCGACCTCGGCATCCGGCACTACAACTTCGCCGACGCGCCGACCGCTGGTGAGATGGCTCGCTGGCACAACGAGATGCAGCGCGAAGCGCTCGCACGCCCGTTCGGCATTCCCGTGCTCATGTCGAGCGACCCGCGTCACGCATTCACCGAGAACCCTGCGATGTCGCACCCGGTGGGTCCGTTCTCGCAGTGGCCCGAGCCACTCGGACTTGCCGCCATCGGGTCGGATGAGCTGGTCGGGGAGTGGGCATCGATCGTGCGCGACGAGTACCTCGCGGTCGGTCTGCGTGTCGCGCTGCATCCGCAGGTCGACCTGGCGACCGAACCCCGCTGGACCCGCGTGAGCGGAACGTTCGGTGAGGACGTCGAGACCGTCGAGCGCCTGCTCGTGCCCTACCTCGAGGGATTGCAGGGTACCGAGCTCGGACCTCGGAGCGTCTCGGCCATGGCCAAGCACTACCCGGGGGCCGGCCCGCAGCGCGACGGCCTCGATCCGCACTTCCCCGAGTCGCGCGAGCAGGTGTACCCGGGCGACCGTTTCCGGCTCCACCTCCGCCCGTTCGCGACGGCGATCGAGGCTGGAGTGACCCAGCTGATGCCGTACTACGGGCTGCCCGTCGGTGCCGGCGTCGAGGAGGTCGGGTTCAGCTTCAACCGCGAGGTGCTCACGGACGTGCTCCGCGACGAGCTGGGCTACGCCGGCATCGTGTGCGCCGACTGGTGGGCGCCGAGCCGCATGCCGTGGGGAGTGGAGCACCTGAGCTACGAGGATCGCCTGGTGCAGGCGATCGACGCAGGCGTGGACCAGTTCGGAGGAGAGTGGCGGGCCGACGTACTGCTCGGCCTCGTCGAGTCCGGGCGGATCTCCGAGCGCAGGGTCGACGTCTCCGTCACCCGGGTGCTGGAGCTCATGTTCCGGCTCGGCGTGTTCGACGAGCCGTTCGTCGATGCGGATGCCGCGGATGCCGCCGTCGGCCGTGCACCGGCGCGCGAGGCCGGCCGGCGTGCACAGGCCGCGGCGCATGTGCTGCTCGAGCACGCGGCCTCCGGACCGGCTCGCCTGCCGCTCGGACGGGGACTGCGTCTGTATGTCGAAGGGATGGATCCGCACGCCGTCGACGAATTCGCCGAGGTCGTCGACGACGCGACGCAGGCGGACGTGGCGGTCGTGCGTCTCGTCGCGCCCTGGGAGGACTTCGGCGATCCGGGCGACCTCAGGTCGTGGTTCCACTCCGGCTCGCTCGACTTCTCGGAGCAGGCCATCGCGCACCTGCGGGCGATCGCGGCGCACGTGCCCGTCGTGGTCGACGTGTACCTCGACCGTCCCGCGATCCTGGCGCCGATCGCGGAGATCGCGACGACGCTGCTCGTGAACTTCGGTGCGACGGATGGCGCGGTCGCCGATGTGCTCTTCGGCGCCGTGCGCCCCGAGGGGCGGCTTCCCGTCGAGGTGCCGCGGTCGATGGAGGCGGTGCGTGCGAGCCGCAGCGACGTGCCGTTCGACTCCGAAGCGCCGCGATACCCGTTCGGGTACGGGCTCGAGCTGGGCTGATTTGGTCAACCGGTTTGCAGCATGGGACGGGACGCGAAATGATGACCAACGGAGGTCACAGCATGAGTGAACGACTGCAGGGCAAGACGGCGATCGTGACGGGCGCCGCGTCGGGCATCGGCAAGCAGGTGGCGCTGCGCTTCCTGCGCGAGGGCGCGCGGGTCGCGTTCGCCGACCGCGACGCCGAGGCCGTGACGGCGCTCGTCGCCGACCTCGGCGAGGGCGCGCGGGCGGCGGTGATGGACATCTCCGACGAGGCATCCGTCGCCCAGGCGATGGAGGCGCTCGTCGCCGACGGGTGGAGCCCCGACGTGGCCGTCGTCAACGCCGGCGTGCAGCTGTTCGGGCACGACGCGAAGGCCGCCGACCTCGACCTCGAGGTGTGGCGACGCACGATCGACATCAACCTGACCGGCAGCTTCCTCACCATCAAGCACGTCGTGCGGGCGATGCTCGCGACGGGCGGCGGGTCGATCATCCTGACCGGCAGCCCCACCGGCGTGCGCGGCGAGGGCGCCGACTTCACCGCCTACAGCGCGTCGAAGGCCGGCATGCACGGGCTCGGGCGCACGGTCGCGGCGGCGTATGCCCGCGACGGCATCCGCGTGAACACCGTGATCCCGGCGTACACCGAGACACCGCTCGTCTCGACGCTCACGGGCGACGACGAGGCGCGCACCGCGATCGTCGGGCGCATCCCGATGGGTCGCGCGGGCAGCGCAGAGGACGTCGAGGGCGTCATGGTCTACCTCGCGAGCGACGACAGCGCGTTCGCCACCGGCGCGGCGTTCGCCGTCGACGGGGGGATGTCGACGCTGTGAGCCGCGAGTGCTGGGCCGCGGGCGAGGAGGCCTGGGGCGACCACGAACCCGAGCCGGTGCTGGTCTCGGTCGGGGACTGGACCCTCGAGGTGCGCGGCGACGAACTCGCCGATCTCGCGTTCGACGGGTCGGCGGTGCTGCGGAGCATCCGTGCCGTCGCCCGCGACCGCGACTGGGGCACGGTGCCGACCGTCGTCGAGGCGCTCGACGTGCGCGACGACGGGTGCGACCTGCGCCTGCGCATGCAGGGGCTCGGCGCCGACATCGCCGCCCGCGTCGAAGTGCGGGTGAACGACGGATGCCTCCGGGTCGGCCTCTCGGCCACTTCACGCACCGAGTTCGCGCGCAACCGCCTCGGGCTCGTCGTGCTGCACCCGCCCGCGCTCGCGGGCACCGCGCTCGACATCGGCGCGCCCGACGGATCGCACCGGCGCACCGCCTACCCCTACCGGATCGCGCCGCACCAGCCCGCGAAGGACATCGCCTCGCTCGCCTGGACCCACGACGGCGTCGCCGTGACGACCCGGTTCGACGGCGACGTGTTCGAGATGGAGGACCAGCGCAACTGGACCGACGCCTCGTACAAGACGTACAGCACGCCGCTCGCGCTGCCGTTCCCGGTGACGCTCGCCGCCGGCACCGTGGTCGAGCAGTCGATCGAGGTGTGCGCCGAGCGGGTCGACGCCGGGGCGCGGGTGACGGATGCCTCGCCGCAGCGCGACCTGCGCCTGACGGTGACCGATCGCGCGGTGCCGCCCGTCACGCTCGGCGCGTCGACCGTGCCCGACGCCGCGTGGGCCGCCGTGGCGCTGCCGCACGGCGTCGCGGGCCTGCTGGTCGAACTCGACGTGCGCACCGCATCGTGGCGTGCCGCGCTCGACCGCGCCCGCCGCGTGGCGCGCGACCTGCCGCTCGACGTGCGCATCACCGCCGACGACCCGGCCGACGTGGACGCGGTGGTCGAGGCCGTCGCGGCGACCGGGCGGGCGACCCGGCTCGGCGTCTTCTCGGGCACGACCCACGTGACCGAGCCGGAGCTGTGGACCGCGCTGACCGCTTCGGCGGCCCGGCACCTGACCGACGCCGGGCTCGTCGGCGGCGCCCGCTCGCACTTCACCGAGCTCAACCGCGAGCACGAGCGCCTGCCCGGCGACCTGCCCGCGATCGCGTTCGCCATGACCCCGCAGATGCACGCCACGGAGCGCGCGCAGCTCGACGAGTCGATCGCCATGCAGGCGCTCGCCGTGCGCGACGCCGGGCGCATCGCCGACGGCCGCCCGCTGCACGTCGGGCCGATCACCCTGCGCTCGCGGTTCAACGCGGTCGCGACGAGCGCGGCAGCGCCGAGCCCCGAGACGACGCTCGCCGACGGCTACGGCGCCGAGCAGGTGCCCGATGCGACCGACCCGCGTCAGGCGTCGCGGGCGCTCGCCGCTTGGGCGGTCGCGAGCTTCGCGGCGATCTGCGCGGGCGGCGCGGCGGGCGCCGGCCCGGTCGCGAGCGTGACCTGGTTCGAGACGCAGGGGCCCCGGGGCATCCGTGACGCCGACGGCTGGTTCCCGGTGGCGCGTGCGATCTCCGCGATCGCCGGGCTGCGCGGTGCGCGGCTGCTGGTGGGGGGCATCGACGGGCGCGACGGCGTGTGGGCGGTCGGCGGGCGGATGCCCGGCGGCGGCGTGCATGTGCTCGCGGCGAACCTCGGAGGCACCCGGTCGACGGGATCGGTCGTCGTGGGCGATCTGCGACTCGCGTACGACCTCGAGCCGTACGGCTTCGCCGAGCTCGCCGGCTGACCCGCGACCTCACCGGCGGCGCACGGAACGTGGGACGATGGAACGGTCACGCCCGCCGCAACCGGGAGGTGCCATGATCCGGGTACACGTGCTCGGCGTCGCGCTCGACGCGTCGGGGCAGCACATCGTGCTGCTCGAACCGCTCGAGGGCGAGGCAGGGGAGGGCCGCGTGCTGCCGATCTGGATCGGGTCGCAGGAGGCCACGTCGATCGTCATCGCGGTCGAGGGCGCACGGGCGCCGCGGCCGCTCTCGCACGACCTCATCACGACGCTGTTCGAGGCGCTCGACGCGCGCGTGGAGCGGGTCGAGGTGACCCGGCTCGACGAGGGCACCTTCTACGCGGAGCTCACGATCGTGACGCCGACCGGCACCCAGGTGCTCGACTCGCGGCCGTCGGATGCCATCGCGCTCGCGGTGCGCGCCGACGCGCAGTTGCTCGTGGCCGAGGAGGTGCTCGACGAGGCCGGCGTGCCGGCCGACATGGTCGACCTCGCGCGCGACGAGGAGAAGCTCGACGAGTTCCGCAAATTCCTCGACACGGTCGACCCGGAGGACTTCGAGGGCTGAGGACAAGACCGGCTCGCCGCATCCGCTGCTCAGTACCATCGGGGGATGCAGCGCGCAGACGTGGTCCGTTCCCTGTTCGACGATGGCTGGAACCGCGGCGACTTCTCGCCCACGGCCGCGTGGCTGGGCGACTACCGCGTGCATGTCGGCGGTCGCACGATGGAGCTCGACGTGCCCGCCACCGACGCGCTGCTCGCGCGCTGGCGCATCGGGTTCCCCGACCTGCGCTTCGAGGTGCACCGCATGGTCGACTCCGGCGATGAGATCGCCGTGCACCTGTCGCTCACCGGCACGCACCTCGGCGAGTGGAACGGCCGCCCCGCCACGGGCAACCGGGTGTCGGTGCCGCACGCGATGTTCTTCCGCTTCGACGGCGACCGCCTCACCGACATCTGGGAGGTCGTCGACACGGGGGCGATGGACGCGCAGCTCGGCGCCTGAAGGCTGAAGCCCCTTCGCGATCAGTACACGAAACGCTGTACTATCGGCGGCATGTCGACCTCGGCCAGCCTGACCCACACCGCGGCGCTCGCTCGTTTCGGGCACGCGCTCGGGGACCCGACCCGCACACGGGTGCTGCTGGCGCTGCGCGATGGGCCTGCGCGCCCGTCGGACTTGGCGGACGCCCTCGACGTGTCGCGGCAGGTGATGTCGAACCAGCTCGCGTGCCTGCGCGGGTGCGGCCTGGTCGAAGCGATCCCGGACGGCCGCCGCACCTGGTATCGGCTGGCGGACGCGCATCTGGCCCCCGCCCTGGACGAGCTCCTGCGCGTCGTCCTGCACGTCGAGCCCGACTGCTGCGACGGCGAGGCGTGCACGTGCTGACCCCGGGCACGGCCGAGCGGTGGGAGCTGCTGCATCGTCGCATCCGACTGATCGTGGCCATCACGATCGGCTACAACCTGCTCGAAGCCGTCATCGCGCTGCTCGCCGGCCACGCCGCCTCATCGGTGGCGCTGATCGGGTTCGGGCTCGACTCGGTGATCGAGGTCCTCTCCGCCGCCGCGGTGGCCTGGCAGTTCACCCGCCGCGAACCCGAACGGTGGGAGCGGCCCACCCTGCGGGTGATCGCCATCGCGTTCTTCGCCCTCGCCGCGTACGTCACGGTCTCCGCGATCCTGACGCTCGTCACCGGAGCCGCCGCCGAGCACAGCACCATCGGCATCATCCTGACCGCGCTGAGCGTCCTCCTCATGCCGGTGCTCTCCCTCGCCGAGCGGCGCGCCGGCCGGGAACTCGGCTCGGCGACCGCCGTCGCCGACTCGAAGCAGACCCTGATCTGCTCCTACCTCTCCGCCGCCGTGCTCCTCGGCCTGGCCTTGAACAGCACGCTCGGCTGGTGGTGGGCCGACCCGCTCGCCGCCCTCGTCATCGCCGCGTTCGCGATTCGAGAAGGGGTCGAAGCCTGGAAGGGCGACGCCTGCGCCACCTCGGTCGGCATGATCCTCGAAGACGACCACGACCACCTCGACCACCACGACGACTGATCGGTTCGCGGCCGAGATCTCGCCTCACAGGGTTCACCGCGCCGGCTGCGGTCAGGCGGCGCGCGCGGCCTCGAGTGCGGCGTCGCCGCTGCGTCGCCGGGCCACGCCCGCGAACGCGAGCCCGAGCCCGACGAACGTCCACACGCCGAGGGCGACGAGCGCGCCCCAGCCGGAGCCAACGTCGATCGCGGCGAGCAACAGCACGTCGCCCGACCCGGTCGGCAGGAACGCCGCCAGGGTCTCGAGCGCGTTCGGCACGGTCGACGAGGTGCCGACGACGAGCGCGACCACCGCCACGAGTGCCGCGAGCGTGCGGCCGACGCCGTCGAACGCGGCCGCCAGCCCGTGGTTCACTACCGCGTAGACCGCGCCGAGGAAGACGCAGGCGGCGCCGAAGCCGATCCAGTACGCCGGGTCGACCGCGAGGAAGCCCGTCACCGCGAGCGCCACGACGAGGCCCTGGCCCGCGCCCAGCGCCGCCGCAGGCCACGCGCCCGCGAGCATCAGCCGGAACGACGACGCCGACCCGAGCAGCCGGGCTGCAGGCACCGACCGCCACGCCAGCGCGATCACGAGGCCGCCGACCCACAGCGCGACGACCGCGAACAGCGGCACCGATTGCGACCCGGCCGCGGGCAGGTCGAGCTCGGCCGAGACGGGCTTCGCGACGACCGCGGACAGCGTCGTGATGTCGTCGTCGGTGTAGGTCGGGATCTGCTCGACCGCCTCGGCGAGCCCGTCGGAGAGCTGCGCGGCCCCGCTGTCGACCTCGGCGGCACCGGATGCGGCGGAATCGGCGCCCTCCGCCACCGAGGCGCCGCCCGCGGCGGACTCGCCGGCCCCGGCCGCCACCTCGTTCGCCCCTGCGGCCGACGCGTCGACGCCCGCCACGAGCCCGGGGATGCCGTTCGCGAGCTGCTGGTTGCCCGCCGCGACCTGGTCGGCGCCCGCCGCGAGGGCCGCCACGTCGCTGTTCGCGGTCTGCAGACGGCCGAGCGCCGCGGTCGCCCGGTCGCACAGGCCGCCCGGGCCGGGCAGCGCGCACAGGTCGGTCACGATCGTGGCGAACTCGGCCGTGGCCCCCGCGAGTGCGGCAGACCCGGCGTCGATCGCCGCCGCCACCTGCGCCGACCCGGCCGCGAGCTGCGCGGTCTGCCCGGGCAATGGCTGCACCGACGTGTCGAGCTGGGCGAGGCCTGCGGCGAGCGACTCCGCGCCGGCGTCGAGCGAGTCGAGCCCGGCCGAGAGCTGCTCGGCGCCCGAGGCGAGCTCGCCGGTGCCCGAAGCGAGCGACGCCGCCCCGTCGGCCAGCTGCGCGGCCCCGTCGGCCGCCTGCCCGATGGACTCGTTGATCTGGTTGAACCCGTCGTACACGTTCGACAGGTACCGCTCGGTGAGCTGCTGGTTGAGCGTCGCGACGGCCTGCTCCACGAGCACCGCCGTGAGTGCGGGGTCGAGGTACGCGGTCGCGGGCGTGGTGGTCACCTCGAGGCTCGCCGGCACGGCGTCGGCGGCCGGCCCCGAGATCGAGGTCGCGTTCGCCGAGAACGACGGCGGAATGGTCACCACCGCCGCGTACGTGCCCGCCTCGAGGCCGGTGCGGGCGTCGTCGTCGTTGGTGAGCACCCAGGTGAAGTTCGGTTCGGCGGGGGTGGGGGTGGCCGTGGCATCCGGTCCCGGATCGTCGGGCGCACCGAGCCCCGCGTCGCCGCCGATGAGGTTCGCCGCGAACTCCCGCCCGAGCGGCACGGTCTGCCCGTTGACGGTCACGGGCTGGTCGTCGTTGACGATCGCCGCGGTGACCCGCTCGAGGTGCTGCGACGGCGCCGACAGCGCCCACGCGAGCAGCACCGCGACGAGCACGGGCAAGAGCAGCAGGCCGACGACGGTCGTCCACGCGGGCCGCTCGACCCCGCGCGTCGCGTCGAACGGCGCCCTCACGAGCGCCCCCACGACTCGGCGAGCTGCGGTGCGCCCGCCAGCTCGAGCGCGACCCGGGCGGCACCCGCGGGCAGCAGGTCGTCGACGTCGGCCGGGTCGTCGCACGCGACGATCAGGGTGAGCGGATGCCCCGTGCGGGCCTCCGCCCCGCGCCGCGCGTCGTCCAGCACGGCGCGCAGCCCGTCGCGCGCGGCCGGGTCGGCCACCCCGTCGACGCCGTCGAGCGCCACGACGACCGCGTCGCCGTCGAGGGCCGTGCGCAGCGCCGCGACCGGGTCGTCGCCGACCAGCTCGGCCACCGACGACCGCCCGCGCACCGACGCCGCCCGCGTCGGCAGCACGAGGTCGGCCACCTTGCAGCGCCCCTCGGCGATGCCCAGCCGACCGGTGAGCGCGAGCAGGAGATCCGTGCGTGAGGCGGGGCTCCCCCGGAGACGACGAGCACGTCGCCCGCGGGCACGCGGAGGTCGAGCGCGTCGGCCTCCAGAGGCATCCGCTCGTGTCGGCACCCCTCGGCCGCGATTGCGAGCCGGTCGCCGGGCTCGGGCCACGACGCCAGCTCGTCCTCCTTCGTGAGCCCCTCGCCCTCGACGTCGAACGACGGCAGCACCCGGTCGAGCCACGCCGGCAGCCACCAGGCGTGCCGGCCGAAGGCCATGAGCACGGCAGGGATCAGGGTCATGCGCACGATGAACGCGTCGATCGCGACGCCCACCGCGAGCCCGAACGCGATCGGCTGCATCGACGCCTCGCCGTTCAGGATGAACCCGCCGAACACGCTCGTCATGATGATCGCGGCGGCCGTGACCACGCGGGCCGACGCGTGGAAGCCGCGCTCGACGGCGGGCCTGGGCTCGTGGTGATGCACCCAGTCCTCGCGCATGCGGCTGACGAGGAACACCTCGTAGTCCATCGCGAGCCCGAACAGCACACCCATCACGATGATCGGCATGAAGCTCGTCACCGACCCGACCGACTCGACGTTCAGGGGGCCCGCGAGGAACCCGTCGACGAACACGAGACTGGTCAGGCCGAACGCCGCGCCGATCGACAGCGCGTAGCCGAGCGCGGCCGTCACCGGCACCACGACGGAGCGGAACACCATCGCGAGCAGCACGAGCGAGAGCCCCACGACGAGCAGCCCGAACGGCAGCATCGAGGCGCCGAGCCGCTCGGAGATGTCGATGCCGAGCGCCGTGTAGCCCGTGACCGCGAGCGACACGGCGTACTGCTCGACGAAGTGGTCGTGCAGGCCGCGCAACCGCTGCACCAGCTGCTCGGTCTCGGCCGAGTCGGGCGCGCCGGTCGGGATCACCTGGATCACCGCGGTGTCGCCGGTCTCGTTCGGGGTCGACAGGGGCACGGATGCCACGCCGGGCACGTCCGCCACCTCGGCGGCGATGTCGTTCACCAGCGTGACCGGGTCGGTCGACTGGATGACCGAGCCGGTGAGGATGAGCGGCCCGTTCGCACCCGCACCGAAGTGCTCGGCGATGAGGTCGTAGGTCACGCGGCCGGGGGAGCCCTCGGGCAGGGACCCCGAGTCGGGCAGTGCGAGCCGCAGCCCGAGCGCAGGGAACGCGGCGAGGGCGAGCAGCCCGGTCACGAGCACGATCGTCACCGGCGGCCACTTCGTGACGGCGCGCACCCAGTGGCCGAAGAAGCCGCCGGGGCGGGTGGCGGATGCCTCGGGCTCGGCGTCGTCGGCGGGGGTGTCGTCGGGCGTCGCGGTGTGGTTCGCCGTGCCGGGGGAGTCCGCCGGCTCAGGGGCATCCGTTTCGCTGTCACCTTCGCTCGCGTCTGCGTCGGGCGCGTGCTTGTGGCCGGGCCGGTCGCGCCGGCGGAGGACGCGCCAGCCGGCGAAGCCGAGCAGCGCCGGGGTGAGGGTGAGCGCGACCGCCGCGGCTGCGGCGACCGCGAGCCCGGCGGAGATGCCGGTGACGGTGAGGAACGGGATCTGCGCGACCGAGAGGCCGAGCAGCGCGATGATGACCGTGGTGGCGGCGAACGCGACGGCAGAGCCGGCGGTCGCGACCGCGCGCGGGGCGGACTCCTCGGGCGGGATGCCGTGCTTCAGCTGGTCCTGGTGGCGGCTCACGATGAACAGCGCGTAGTCGACGCCGACCGCGAGGCCGAGCATGACCGCGAGCAGCGGCGCGGTCGACGTGACCGTCACCCATTGGGTGCCCGTGAGCACGATCGCGACCGCGACGCCGACCCCGGTGATGGCGGTGACCAGCGGCATGCCGGCGGCGACCAGCGAGCCGAACGTCAGCAGCAGCACGACCAGCGCGATGAGCAGGCTCGTCAGCTCGCTGATGCCGATGCCGGGGTCGACCTGCGAGTACAGCGCGCCGCCGACCGCGACCTTCGAGCCGTCGGGGAGCGCCTGCTGCAGCGTGGTGCCCGCGGACTGGAGTGCGTCGGAGGTCGACGGGTCGACCGCCGTCGCGACGACCGAGAGCTGGATCGGCACGAGCACCGCGGAGTCGTCGCTCGCGATGTTCGCGGTCGACGTACCGCCGTACGGGTCGGTCGCGCCCGAGACCTGCGGGATCGCCTCGATGGCGGTGACGGCGTCTTCCACCGCCTGCTGGAAGTCGGCGTCGGTGACGCTGCCGCCGTCGGGCGCGACCGCGACCAGCTGCGCCGACGTGCCCGAGAACTGCGGGAACGTGCGCGAGAGCGAGTCGAGCGCGTCCTGCGACTGCGTGCCGGGGAAGGCGTACGTGTTGTCGGTGCCGACGCCGACGAGCCAGGCGATGCCGAGCAGCGCGGCCAGCACGAGCGCCCAGCCCACGACCACGAGCCGCCGGGCGTGGTAGGCCCAACGGCCGAGTGCGAACAGGGCTGCGGACACGGTCCCGCCCCCAATCGGTCACCTGCGGGGGATTCGTCGAAGCCGAGCGCTCCTCAACCTACGCGGGGTGAGCGGGGCTCTGCAACGGTCGGGTCAGGAGCAGGGGAACCACTCGGCCGCCCGATCGGCGGCGTCGCGGTAGCGCGCGAACCGATCGCGCACGTCGGCGATCGCGTCGGCGAGCGGGAAGATCTCGCGCCGAACGAACAGCGAGTCGTCGATCGCCGCGACCGGGTGCCACCACACACCGTCGGCCGTGATCGTGACCTCGGGCACGAGCGACGCGGCCGTGAACTCGATGCCCTCCTCGGCGACCCCCTGGTGTGCGATGGCGCGGATCACGCGGTGCTCCGGCCGGATGCCGAGGTCGCCGAGGAAGTCGACGAACGGGGCCACCTCGTGGGCCTGCTCTGCCGGCAGCGTCGCGGCCACCTTGACGCCGAACCCCTCGTCGAGGGCGAGGCGGATGCCGGCGACGGCCCGTTCCCACGCGCGCGGCCCGCGGTGCGCGTCGTGCTGGTGCGGCGTGGCCGAGTCGAGGCTGATCTGCAGCATGAGCCGGTCGCGATCCATGCGTCGCAGGCGCTCGAGGCGCTCGCCGCGGAAGAGCATGCCATTGGTCAGCAGCGTCGTCGGCAGCCGGGCGGTGCACGATGCCACGAGATCGTCGATGTCGGGCAGGAGGAACGGCTCGCCGCCGGTGAGGATGAGCTCGCGCACCCCCGCGTCGACCGCCTCGGCTGCCAGGCGGTCGACCCGGTCGGCGCCCAGTGCCCGCCGGTCGGTCTGCGGCGACGAGGCCACGCAGCAGTAGTCGCAGTGCAGGTTGCAGTCGAAGTTCGTGTACATCCAGAGGCGGGTGCCGGGCAGGAGTTCCGGGTCGAGCGAGGCGAGCGGATCGCGCCGCCGGCCGTGCCGCACCACGACCGCGTCGGGTCGTACCTCGACGAGTTCGTTGCCGCTCGAGCGGCACCACGCCGCGACCAGGTCGGTGTTCGCCGCCACCTCTGCGGCGTCCGCGGCGCCCGCCGAGACGTCGAGTTCGACCGGGTGGCCCGCCGGAGTTCCGGCGAGCCGCTCGACCAGGTCGAGGATGAGCGAGTGGTTCACCATCGAGCCGGGATCCCCTGTTCCGCCACCGCCGCGAACAGGCCGGCGTACCCGTCGAGGTTCGGTGGCACCCACGCGCGGAGGCCCTCGAGCTCGAGGATCTCGCGGTGCTCCGGCCGATCCCACTCCATGGCCATGAGGTTCGCGACCCACGCCTCGGCGCGGTCGTCGGCGAGCGCGGGCATCGCCGTGAACGTGCAGTGGCTGTACTCGGGTGAGGTCCAGAACGCCTCGAGGGCACCGGCCATCACGTCGCCGCGCGCGACCGACTCCCACGTGTTGATGCCGATCGCCGCCGCATCCGCCCGGTCGTCGAGCACGGCCCGCATCGCGTCGAGTTCGCTGCGCCCGGTGTCGCCGTGCTTGCCGACATCGCTGTCGATGCGGAGGAACTCGACCTCGTCGTCGGGGATGCCCGCCTCGCGCAGGTAGTGCACGGGAAGGATCGCCGCCTGGGCGGAGTCCCGTGACCCCAGCGCGAGTCGGCGGCCCCGCGTCGCACCGATGCCGTCGTATCCCGCGCCTGCGCGCGAGACGAACACGGTGCGGAACACCAGGTCGGTGTCGCGCGATGCGAGCGCGCGACACGCGCCGTCGGTCTGCGCGACCGTGCGCACGTACGCAAGGTTCGTGTTCCACGCGATATCGACATGGCCCGCGACCAGGCTGTCGACGAGCCGCCCGTAGTTCGAGTAGAGCACGAAGTCGATCGGGGTGCCGGTCGTGGAGAAGTAGTCGCGCAGGCCCTCCCAGATCGTGACGACGTTGGGGGTGTACGCGACCGAGCCGATGACGAGCGGCGTCGGCGTCGTGGCATCCGCTTCGCTCGTCATGCTGCGGCCTCGCCGCCGGCCTTCGCGGGCTCTGCGTCGGCGGGCGGATCGAAGAGCGGACGCCCCGTGATGGCGCGGCCGTAGAACTCGTAGAGCGCGTCGGCGGTCGGCGCCATGACGTGCCCGGCGCGGGCGTCGCGGAAGTAGCGGTCGATCGACAGGTGCTGTGAGAACGCCGCCCCGCCGCAGACCCGCATTGCCGCGTCGGTGATCCGCAGCGCCGCGTCGTTCGACGCGGCCTTGCTGCCCAGCACGAACAGCGGCGTGTCCTCCTCGGGTGAGGCGACCTTGCCGGCGGCCCTGTCGAGGTAGGCGGATGCCGCGGCGAGCTCGATCGACATGCGCGCGAGCTGCGCGCGGATCGTCGGCAGCGCCGAGAGCGTCTGGTCGAGGTGCTGCAGGCGGGCGCCGGTCGTGTGGCGGATCGCCGCGTCGACGGATGCGCGGCTCAGCCCCAGGGAGACGGCGGCGTTGCCGAGGTTGAACCACGGCAGCACGACACCCAGCATGAGGTCCGTGCCCGCGCCGACCTCGCCGAGCCGGATGGAGTCGTCGAGGTCGACGTCGTAGGTCATCGGGCTCGACGCGTTGCCGCGGAAGCCCATGCCCGACCACGGCTGGTCGATGGTCACCCCGGGGGTGTCCGATGCGAGCGCGTAGAGGTCGACGCCCGTGCCGTCGGGGGTCTTCGCCGAGCTCACGTAGACGTCGGCGTACCCGGCCGAGGTGACCCAGCTCTTCTGCGCGACGACGTGCAGGCGCCCGTCGACCTCCTTCGGCTGGGAGACCGGCGACCAGAAGTGCGAGCGTGAGCCCTTCTCCGAGAACGCGAGTGTGCCGAGCGTACGACCCGACGCCATGTCTGCGAGCAGGTCCGGCATGGCGGACGGCACGGCCTGCGACAGCGGCGCGACGGCGGCGAAGTGCATGAGCGTGATCATCGCGGTCGAGCCGCAGGCGCCTGCGATCTCGCCGAGCACGTCGACGAGCTCCTGCGGCCCTCCGCCAAGGCCGCCGACCTCCGGTGGCAGGGTCAGCCCCATGAGGCCCGAGTCGCGCAGCGCCTGCACGGCCTCGTCGGGGAAGCGTCCGCGCTGGTCGACGTCGGTGGCGTGCTCGCGAGCGATCGCGAGCATCGGGTCGAGCCGGTCGTGCAGGTCCATCGGTATCCCTCTCGGTCGTCGGTGTTGCGGGAGTCGCGGTTCAGGTGGTGCGGTCGGATGCCCCGGGGTCGGGCGTCTCGGGATCGCGCAGCGAGCGACGGGCGAGCGCGACCGCCAGCAGCCCGATGCCGAATCCGCCGAAGGCGGCCATCGCGGAGGCGTCGCGGCCGAGCAGTCCGGGCGCCAGGTGCAGCGTGGCGAGCTGCACGAGTGCGGCAAGCGTGAGGCCGGCGCCGGCGATCCAGGTCAGCGCGGGCCGGTGGAACTCCCCGCCGAGCACCGCGAGCACGCCGAACACGACGAGCACGACGGCGCCCCAGAGGCCCACGCGAACGAACTGGGCCTCGGTCGGCAGGCCGGCCCCGAACACGTACAGTGCGACGAGCGCGCTGGCCGCGCCGAGCACCGCGGCTGCGCGGTCCAGGCGCGGCAGCTGAGCGCGTGCGAACTCGGCGTCGCTCATGACAGACTCCGCATCGTCCGGGCGAATCGGGTCTCCGAGCGCAGCCAGATCGGGCGCAGGACGCCGTCGACGCCGTAGCAGCGACCCGCGGCCACCGCGAACAGCGCGAGGTGCGCGAGGAACATGAGGTAGTAGGCCCAGTGCCACTCGTGTGGCGCGTTCAGCACCGACAGAAGGATCGCGACCGTCTGCGCCATGCCGACCACCGCCCAGAGCCGCGTCGCCAGACCGACGAGCAGGAACGCGCCGAGGCCGCCCTCGACGAGCAGGATGATCCAACCGACGAACTCGATGTTCGGCAGGAAGACCGTCTCGACGAACCAGGAGTACGGTGCGAGCACCGGGAACTCGACCGCCTGCCCGGCCCAGAAGTAGAGCCCGTTGTCGGCGGCTCGACCGAAGTCGAGGGGGCGCTTCCAGGCGACGTTCTGGATCCACATGAGGGCCACGCCGACGCGGACCACGGCGATGAGCGTGCGCGACACCGGAGACTCCAGCGGGTTCGCCGGAACGTCGGCCCCGACCGCGGTCATCATCGACCCCCTTCGACGCCCCCAGTCAACTCCGCTCGAGCGACGCGATCAATGCCGATTCCTTACGAACGGCTGACGGCGGGGTCGGGTCGGGTGTGCGTCAGCGTCGCTTGCGCCGCGCGCCCTTCGCGGGGTTGCGCGCGCGCTCGACCTCGATCACCTCGGTCATGAAGGTGCCGGGCTTCTCGGCGAGCCAGTTCTGCTCGACCAGCTGCACGGGGGAGAGCATGGTCTGCGCGCGCACGTTGATCACGACGAGTTCGGGGCGGTACTCGTCGGTCGTGATGCGCCACTCGAGCGACGTGCAGCCGACGAGGTGCTCGCCCAGCGCGACGCCCAGCGCGTTGATGCGCGTGCGCGGGTCGCTGCGCTCGGGCGGGTTGATGCGGCGCCAGCGACCGGCCCAGTGGTCGTACAGGGCGCGCACCTGGCCGGAGTCCGAGACATCGGTGCCCGTGCTCGCGACGAGCTGGAGGTGCGCGTCGATCCACTCCCGCTCCTGCTCCACGAGCTCCGCCAGGGGCGGCAGCACGCTGCGAGAGCGGTTTCCGAAGAGTGGCATCAGCCTATTCTGCCCGTTGCCGGTGAACCGGCCCTGACGCCTTTTCGGGGGGTACCGGAGGGGGTACGCCGCGTACTGCGCGCGGAGTGCGTCGAGCGGATGCCGCCGGGCACTACGCCGACCCGATGCGCACGTCGCCCGACCAGCCGTCGCCGGCCGGGACGCGCTCGGCCGCGATGCGCCCGTCGCGCGCGAACTCCGCCCACGCCGCGCGCAGCGGCGCACCGCCCGCGACCGTGGAGCGGCCGCCTGCGGGACGCAGCAGCGGGGCATCCGCCCACACCGTCGCCGGGAAGAGCAGCGGCACCTCGATGGCGTGCGCCGCGCCGAGCGGGCTGCCGTCGGGTCGGAGCGACACCTGGCCGACCTGCACACGCGCGCCGCCGCGGGCGAGGGTCCGCGCGAAGCGGCGGCCGTCGCGCGAGTACACGGCGCGGGTGAGGATGCGGATGAGGATGGCCCGGAGCATCCGCCCGACCACCGGCCGCTCGGCGAGCGCCCGCAGGCGCGGGTCGACCTCGACGAAGTACGCGGCCTCGTCGCGGTTCCAGGTGACGAGCACGTCGAGGCCCGCGGCGCGGTCGCGCCAGCGGTCGTGCATCTCGCCCGCCGCGGGGAACGGCGCGCGGCCGTACTGCGGGGCGAACGCCATGCTCGAGCGGAGCCCGTCGCCCGCGGCCGCCTCCTTCGCGCGGGCCTGGGCGGCGAGCACGTCGTCGACGGGCATGGTGGCATCGAGCGGGCCGGCCGCCCGGAGCATCCGCTCGTGCATCTGCCCGCGCCCGCCGAGGATGCCGAACGGGGCGCTCTGGATGATCGCGCGCCGCACGAGCCCCTCCGCGCCGTCGGCCGCGATGAGGTGCGCGACCGCGTCGGCGCCGGACGACTGGCCGACGACGGTCACCTGCTCCGGATCGCCGCCGAACGCCGCGATGTGCGCGCGCACCCAGCGGAGCGCCTCGATGAGGTCGAGGAGTCCGAGGTTCGCGGGGCGGCCCGCCTCGTCGTCGCCGACGAAGCCGAACAGGCCGAGCCGGCTCGTGACCGTGACGACCAGCACGCCCTGCTCGCGCACCATCGCCGAGGCGTCGTGACCGGCCATGTCGCCGGCGCCCGAGGCGTACGAGCCGCCGTGCATCCAGACGAGCACCGGCGCCGGGGCATCCGCTCGCTGTGCCGTGCTCGTGATGGTGAGGCGCAGGCAGTCCTCGTCGGGCACGGAGCCGCGCATCGGCTCGCCGACGAACGCGGCGCTCGGGCTCGCAGGCTGCGGGCAGGCGATGCGCTCCTGCTGGAGGCCGGCGCTCTCGGCGGGGTCGGGCGCGACCGGCTCGGGCGGGGCGAAGCGGTCGGCCCGCGCGTAGCGGATGTTGCGGATGCGCACGACGTCGCCGTCGGCCATCGCGGGGAAGGCGCCGAGCGGCGTGTCGACGTCGACGCGCTCGCCGGGCACCGCGGTCGGGTCGGTGCGTTCGGTCATCGGGAGTGCTCCACGGCGACCATGCTAGGCGGGCGCGCGGGTCGTGCCTGGACGGCCGTGGATGACCGCGTCGGCCCGGTGCTGCTCAGGCGCGGGTGCTCAGTTGCAGGTGGCGTCGACCTGGATGCTGTGGCTCTCGCCGCCGAGGTCCGTGAAGGTGCCGTCGACCTGCACCGTGCTCTCGGTGATCGTCACGCCCTCGGTGCCGGTGGCGCTGACGTCGATCGACGGGTCCTCGGGCGCATCGGTGTCGAAGACCGTGATCTCGTAGACCACGCCGTCGCCCGACACGCGGTCCTGCCCGCTGTCGTCGCGCACGTCGACGAGGAGCTGCACGCCCAGGCCGTCGACCGTCGTGAACGACGTCGAGCTGAACGAGTAGACGTCGCTGCCGGTGTTCGCGTAGCCGGTGACGCAGAGGTAGCTCGGGTACTCCCAGGTCTCGCCGTCGACCGTGACCGTCGCCGAGCCCGAGCCCGAGCCGCCGGAGGCGTCGCCGCCGTCGTCCTCGGTGCCCGAGTCGTCCGTGCCGGTGTCCTCGGTCGACTGGCTCGCCGTGTCGTCTTCGGCGGCGCCGTCGGTCGATGGCGACGACGCGCACGCGGAGAGCGCGAGCGCGCCGGCGGCGAGAAGTGCGAGCAGTGCGGAACGACGGCCGTTCATGAGGAACCCCCAAGTTGTTTGCGCCCCACCTTCCCGGCCGGTGGCGGATGCGTCATCAGTGCGTGCACCGACTGCGCCGCCGCGACGCGGCATGATGGCTGCATGAGCGCAGCGTTCCCCGGCATGACCGAGATGCCCGAACCGCAGTACGTCATGAGCGTGAACGGGCGGCGCCTCGCCACCTACCTGTGGGGGCCCGAGGACGGGCCGGTCGTGCTGTGCGTGCACGGGTTCGCGTCGAGCTGCCGCGACAACTGGGTGAGCACCGGATGGGTGCGCGACCTCACGCGCGCCGGGTTCCGCGTGCTCGGCGTCGACCAGCGCGGGCACGGGGCGAGCGACAAGCCGTACGAGTACCGGGCGTACGACATGGACCGACTGGTCGAGGACCTCGACACCGTGCTCGACACGTACCTCCTCGACTCCGTCCTGTACGTCGGCTACTCGCTCGGCGCCCGCGTCGGCTGGCAGTTCGCGGTCGCGCACCCCGAGCGGGTCGAGCGCGCGGTGCTCGGCGGCATCCCCGACGGGCGGCCGCTCGCCCGGCTGCAGATCGAGCAGGCGAGGGCGTACGCCGAGTCGGGCACGCCGGTGGAGGACAAGGTCACGCACAACTACGTCACCCTCGCGGAGCGGGTGCCCGGCAACGACCTGCGCGCTCTCGTCGCGCTCGCCGAGGGCATGCGGCACGGGCAGGCCGACCCCGACCCCGACGACCCGCCGCAGCAGCCGATCCTCTTCGCGACCGGCAGCGAGGACGCCATCCTCGAGCGCTCGCGCGCGCTCGCCGAGGCGACGCCCGCGGGCACGTTCGTCGAGCTGGCCGGCCGCCACCACTTCAACGCGCCCGGGTCGCGCGACTTCCGCCGCGCCGCCGTGGAGTTCCTCTCCGCGGAGTAGCGCGCGTGCCAGGGGAGGGTGCCGTGGGGTTCGACGTTCGGGAGTTCGCGCGCTCGGCGCAGGGGAGCCTGCGCGGGGAGCTCGACCTCGAGGCGTTCGCGGCGCACCCGCTTCCGCCGGCGGTGTCCGACGGCGTCGGCGTGCTCGGTCGACTCGAGGGCGCGACCATGGACGTGCTGCGCAACGTGCTGGTCACCGCGACGCACAAGGACGCGCGCGTCACCGCGTTCCTCGTGACCTGGGCGTACGAGCGGTTCTGGGTGGCCGACGCGTACGCGGCGATCGCGGCGGCATGCGGGCGGTCGGCGGGGGATGGGGCGGCGGCGTCGCGCGGGCCCGGGCCGGTGCGGCGCGCGTTCGCGGGGTTCGTGCAGGGACGGGCGATCGTGGGCGCGCACCTCGCCGCGCTGCTCGTCGACGACGTCGTGCTGGGCGCGATCGCCGCGCGGCTGGTCGAGGCGGCGCGTGCGGGGCAGGACGCCGTGGGCCGAGCGAACGGCGACGGCGGCGCGGGTGGGGCGGATGCGGCGACCGAGGCGTTCGCCACCGCGGTCGAGCGCGTCGGGCGCATCACGGCGAGACACGACGCGTTCCTGCGCGAGGAGGTCGCCGCGCGGCTGCGCGACGACCGGCGGGCGCGGCGGCTCGCGGCACGCGAGCTGCGGCGGTGGCCCCTGCCGCTCGGGTCGGGCGCCGTCACGGCGCGCGAGCGCGACGCGCTGCTCGCGCTCGCGTTCGGCGGGGACGGCGGCCGGGAGGCGGCGGCGGCCGTGGTCGCCGAGGTCGGCACGGTGCCGGGGCTCGACGCGACGGCACGGGTCGTGGCGACACGGCTGGGTGCGACATGGCTGGGTGCGGCGACCACGGGTGCGGACGCGACGCACGCGACCTAGGGTGAGGACAGGGCGCGGCAGCGCCGGGGAAGGCGCCGAGGGGAGGCATCCGAGTGGCCTTCGACATCGATCGCTACACCGCGACGTCGGTGCGGGTCGAGTGGGACGACCTCGACCTCGACGCATTCGCGAGCGATCCGCTGCCGCCCGAGTCGCTGCGCACGCTGCGGTACATGACCGACGTCGAGTACCACACGGTCTGCTACACGCGCGACCTGCTGACGACGCCGTCGCACCGAGAGGCCGACGTGAGCGCGTTCATGACCATGTGGAACCGCGAGGAGTTCTGGCACGGCGAGGCGCTCGCCGCGGTGCTCGCGCGGCACGGCGTCACGGTCGACTACGACGAATTGCGGGCCAAGCGCGTGAAGCTCGGCTGGAAGGACCGCATCGACCCGATCAAGCAGTCCGTCGCCGGGGCGCTCGTCGGCGCCGACTTCGTGGCGGTGCACATGTCGTGGGGCGCGGCGAACGAGTGGTCGGCGATCACGGCGTACCAGCGCATGGCGGAGCTCGAGCAGCATCCGGTGCTCGCGGAGCTGCTGCGGCGCATCGCGAAGCAGGAGGCCCGGCACGTGGCGTTCTACACCTCGCAGGCGAGGCAGCGGCTCGCCGCGAGCAGGCGCGCGCAGCAGGTGACGCGGTTCGCGCTGCAACGGTTCTGGGCGCCGGTCGGGTCGAGCATCATGCGTGAGGACGAGGTGCGGCACGTCATGGGCCAGCTCATGGCCGGGCCCGAGGGGCGGCGGGCGGCGCGCAAGGTCGACGACTCGATCAGCGCGATGCCCGGCCTCGGTGGCCTCACGATCGTGCAGGACGCGCTCGACCGCCTCGGCGTGGCTGCGTAGCCGGGCCGGGACGACGAACGGGGGCGAGGCCCAGCGGCCCCGCCCCCGTCGCCTCAGGGGATTACTTGATGGTGAAGGATGCCGAGGCCGACGTGTCGACCGAGCCGCCGACGGTCACCACGTAGGCGCCCGAGGCGGTCGACCAGTCACCGGCTGCGGTGTCCCAGTACTCGAGCAGGTGCATGTCGGCGAGGTCCTCCGCCGTCAGCGTGACCTGCACGTTCTGGTGCTGGCCCGGCTCGAGCGTGACGCGCTCCCAGCCGACGAGGCGCTTCGAGGGCTCGCCCGTGGCATCCGGCAGCTCGAGGTAGACCTGCGCCACCTCGGTGCCCGCGACGTCACCGGTGTTGGTGAGCTTGAAGCGCACGCGGATCTCCTTGTCGCCCGTGGTCGACTTCGGGGTCACCGTCACCTTGTCGTACGAGAACTCGGTGTAGCTCAGGCCGTGTCCGAACGCGAACAGCGGCTCGATGCCCTGCGCCTCGTACCAGCGGTAGCCCACCTCGAGGCCCTCGCTGTAGTCGACCTGCAGCGTGCCCTCGGCGTCGGCGATGCCCGGGTACTGGGCCTCCGACTGCGCCGTCGGCGTGTCGGCCAGCGACACCGGGAACGTCATCGGCAGCTTGCCCGACGGGTTCACGTCGCCGTAGACGAGACCGGCCAGCGCCGGGCCGAACCGCTCGCCCGAGTGCCAGGCGTGGAACACCGCGTCGACGTCGTCGATCCACGGCATCTCCACGGCCGAGCCCGCGTTCAGCACCGCGACGGTGCTGGGCGCTGCGGCGGCCACCGCGGCGATCAGCTCGTCGCCGTTGCCGTCGAGGCGCAGGTCGGGCAGGTCGGCGCTCTCACCCATGGTGTAGTGCCCGAACACGATGGCCACGTCGGCAGCGGCTGCCACGTCGGCGGCCGCGGCCGCGTCGGCACCGTTGTCGAACACGACGGTTCCGCCGGCATCGGTCACGCGCTCGGTGAGCGAGGTGAGCGGGTCGACGATCTCGTCGCAGTTCAGCACCGTGCCGCCTGGGCCGAACGGGAAGTCCCAGGCGCAGCCGGTCTTCGCGCTCACGCCAGCGGTCGCGGTGGTCGACGCGGTCTGCCCGATGACGGCGACGGTCAGGTCGCCCTCGGCGAGCGGCAGCACGCCGTCGTTCTTCAGCAGCACGGTCGACTGCTCGGCGATCTCCTGGGCCAGCGCCTTGTGCTCCGGCGTGGAGACGTCGGCGACCGGGACATCCGGCACCGGGTTGTCGAACAGCCCGCCGTCGATGTACGAGTGCACGACCCGGAAGGCCGCCTCCTCGATGCGCTCCTGCGTGATGTCACCCGCGGCGAGCGCGGCGTCGAGGCGCTCGGGGCTGAACCAGCGGGGCCGGTTGAGCTCCTGGTCCATGCCGGCGTTGAGCGACGGCGCGGTCGAGTGCACCGAGCCGAAGTCGCTCATGACGTAGCCCGTGAAGGGATAGTCCTCGCGCAGGCTCGTGGTCAGCATCGGGTTCTCGCACGCGTACAGGCCGTTGACCTGGTTGTACGAGCACATCAGGCTGCCCGGGTCGGACTTGCGGACCGCGATCTCGTAGGGGAGGTCGTAGATCTGCTTGAACGTGCGCTCGTCCATGTTCGACGAGCTCGACTGGCGGGCCTCCTCCTGCTCGTTCGCGACGTAGTGCTTGAGGTTCGCGACGATGGGCTTGTCGGGGTTGCCGTCTTCGAGGCCGCGCACGTTGGCGGCCGCCATGAGGCCCGAGAGCACCGGGTCCTCGCCGAAGTACTCCGAGCCGCGGCCCGAGAGCGGGGTGCGGCCCGAGGCGATGCCCGGGCCGAGGATGACGGCGCTGCGCTTGTCGAACGACTCGGCGCCGTGGGCGATCGCCTTCTCCTCGCCCAGCTCGAGGTTCCAGGTCGCGGCGACTGCGATCGGCCCGGGCCACGCCGTGGTGCCGGCCGACAGGTAGACGCCGTCGGGGCCGTTGGCGTAGATCACGAGCGGCGTGCAGGGCACCTGCTCGGGGTAGACGATGGGGTCCTCGCCCGCGAAACCGGGGTTCCAGTTCGTGCGGGTCGGGTCGTTCGCGGGCTGCTCCACCAGCCAGCGGTAGATCTGGTGCTGCTCGCTGGCGTCGAGCAGGGCGTTCGCACGCTCCTCGGAGCTCAGCGAGGTGTCCATCCACGGCACGGTCGAACAGTCGACCTCTTCGGCGGCCGCCGGAGCGGCCGTGGCGGCGAAGAGCATGGGTGCGGCGAGCGCGGATGCCGCGACGGCCGTCACCACCCCTCTCCGTCGGGCGCCGGGCCGTCGGCCCGTCGTCTGCGAATGCGTCATTGCGTTCTTCCTCTCATCGTCGAGAGCCCCGGGATGGGGTCCGATCGGTCGTGATCGCGTCTCACCTCGCCGCGCCGACCCAGACGTGCCCGTCTGAAGTGAAGCGGTTCAATGAAACGCTTCACAGCGTAGGGTGGGTCATGTCGGACGGTCAACCCCCTTCCGAAGATCGGAGCGAAGATGCCCGCGGACACCCCCGAGGCCCTGCGTCGCCACCTCGCGGCGGTGACGGGGGAGCAGGCGACGGATGCCTCCGGGCGGCCGCTCGACGCATCCGGCGACGCGACCGGTGACGGCGTGGGCGGGGCGACGGATGCCTCCGGCGAGCCCGCGGCCGACGGCACGACCACCTGGTGGTACGCGCCCGACCAGTACGAGCTCGGCGTGCTGCACCGCCTCGTGCGCGAGGGGTTCGCGGCCAACCGGTTCGTGCACTACGCGATGAACTTCGGCGCGACGGAACCGGCGACGACGTTCGCCCGCGACCTCGACGCCGACGAGACCGACGTCGAGCTCGCCGCATCCGGCTCGGCCACCGTCGAGGTCGACGGCGTGCGCGTCGAGGCCCGCGGCGGCGCCGGCGAGTTCCACGTGTCGCTGCCGGTCGGGGCCGCGCGCATCGAGGTCGTCGTGCGCACGCCCGAGGGCGTGCCCGCCGCGCTCGCCGAGATCGGCGGCGCCCATGCCTGGCACCTCCGCACCGCCGACGGCCTCGTGCCCGCCGAGCCCCGCCCGGGCACCGCGGCTACCGCCCCGCACGACGCCGGCGAACCGCTGGTCGAGGTGCCCGTGAAGCGGCTCGGGCCCGCCGACTGGGAGGTCGATCCGCCCGCGCTCGGACGCCCGTACGTCGAGAGCGCCGTGCGCCCGCGCATCGGCGTCGGCGAGACCGCCGCCGAGGCGCTCGCCACCAGCGAGGAAGCCCCGACTCCGAGACGCGCATCGAGGTCGTCGAGGCCGCCCCCGGCGTCTGGACCACCTCGCACGAGGTGGCCATGCGATACCTGCACGTCGAGCCGGGCCGAGCGTCGGCGGGCGGACCCGGTGAGCTCAGGGGCATCCGTGTCGAGGCCAGACGGCGACGGATGCCCCGTGCCGGCGCCTTCGCGTGCAGCGACGACGTGTTCACGCGCATCTGGGCGACGAGCGCGCGCACGCTGGAGACCTGCATGCAGTCGCTCATGATCGACGGCATCAAGCGCGACCGCATGCCCTGGATCGGCGACCACGCCCTCGGCATCCTCGCGAACGCGTTCGCCGCGGGCGACGCCGGGATCGCGCGCGACAGCCTCGTCGCGCTCGGCCGCCCGCGGCACGGGTTCGTCAACGGCATCGCCGACTACTCGCTGTGGTGGCTGATCGCCGTGCGCTCGTACGTGCGGCACTTCGGCGACGACGGCTTCGCGCGGCGAGAGGCGGCGCACGTGCGGCGCTTCCTCGAGACGATGGACGCGTTCACCGACGCCGACGGGGTGCTGCGCCCGGTCGCGGGCGAGGACGCGTTCGGGCCGGCGGGGGAGCGCGCGGTGTTCATCGACTGGGGCGTCGCGTTCGACGACGGACGCGACCCGACCGCGCTGCAGGTGCTCTGGTACTGGGCGCTGCGCGATGGCGCCGAGGTGCTCGACCTGGCCGGCGCGGACGACGCGGGCGCGTGGGCGGCGCGGGCCCGTGGCATCCGCTCGGTGCTGTTCGATCGTGCGTGGGACGCGGGCCGGGGCGCCTGGCGCACCTACCTCGACGACGGCTCGCGCGATGCCGGGCACGTCGACACGACCGCCGACGCCGCGCTCGCGGGCTACCCGAACTTCCTCGCGGTGCTGGCAGGGCTCGAGACGGATGCCGCGGAGCGACCCGTCGCCGGGATCGACGGGCGCGCCGCCGCGATCGCCGCGACGGCCACGGGCACTCCGTTCATGCAGGCGTTCGCGCTGCTCGCGCTCGCGCGGCTGGGGGAGCGCGGTGCGTCGGTCGCGCGCATCGGGTCGCTCTGGGGCGGCATGCTCGACGCGGGGGCGATGACCTTCTGGGAGGAGTTCGGCGTCGACGACGACGGCGCACATGCGGCGATGTACGGCCGGCCGTTCGGGCGGAGCCTCGCGCACGCGTGGGCGTCGGGTCCGGCGGCACTGCTGCCGGAGGCGGTGCTCGGCATCCGCCCACTCGAGGACGGGTGGCGGGTCGTGTCGGTCGCGCCCGAGCTCGGTGCGCTGGAGTGGGCGTCGGCGATCGTACCGACGCCGGCGGGCGACCTGTTCGTGCACGCCGACCGTGCAGGGGTGCGGGTGCAGGCCCCGGCGGGGGTGACCGTGCGCACGCCGGGCGGGGAGTTCGCCGGGTCCGGCGAGTGGGCTTCGGATGCTGCAGCGATCGGTATCGCTACCGGCTCGACGCCCGCGTCGTCGACGACCTGACCTCGATGCGGGGCTCGAGCACGACCCGCCGGTGCGTGTGCTCCGACGGCGCGGTGCGGAGCTCCTCGAGCAGCAGTTCCATCGCGGCCTCGCCGATCTCGAGGCCGCGCATCGAGATGGTGGTGAGCGTCACGTCGCCGTCCCACGACTGCGTGTTGTGGTCGCAACCCATGACGAGGAGGTCGCCCGGCACGTCGAGCCCGGCCGACTGCAGGCCGCGGATCGCGCCGATCGCGATCGCGTCGGTCAGGCAGAGCAGCCCGTCTGGTCGCTCGCCGGCCGGTGCCGCGGCGATCGGCGCCACCGCGGCCGCGCCGGCCTCGGGCGTGAGGCCGTCGGTCGTCACCGTGTCGACCGCAACCGCGTCGCCGGCCTCCTCGATGGCGCGGTGGATGCCGCGGCGCCGCAGCTGCACCGGCTGGAACTGGTCGCCCCCGCCGAGCACGGTGATGCGGCGGCATCCGCGCTCGAGCAGGTGGCGGGCGGCGAGGTAGCCGACCTGCTCGTTGTCGACCACGACGCGGCAGGCGTCCTCGTGGCCGTCGTAGTTCATGAGCACGACGGGGCGGCCGTGCGAGGCCATGCGCTCGACGTGCTCCGACGAGTCGACCATGGGCGCGAGCAGCATGCCGGCCACGCGCGCCTCGTCGAAGAAGCCGACGAACTCGCCCTGCGTGTCGTAGCTGTCCTCGCTGCCCGCGAGCAGCAGGTTGTACCCGGCCCTGCGGGCGACCCGCTGGGCGCCGCGCGCGATGTCGACGAACATCGAGTTGCCGAAGGCGATCGCGACCATGCCGATGTTGCTGCTGCGTCCCGTCGCGAGCGTGCTGGCGTTGGCGTTGCGCACGAAGCCCAGCTCGCGGATCGCGTCGTTCACGCGCTCGAGCGTCGCCGGGCGCACGCGGCTGGGGTGGTTCAGAGCGTGCGAGACCGTGCCGAGGGACACGCCGGCGAGGCGCGCGACGTCGGAGATGCGCGCCGGTCGCCGTGGCAACTGGTCGGTCACGGGGCCTCCGGTGAGGGCTGCCGCGCCTCGCGGCGCGGCGGAAAGCGGTGCCCATACTCTAGCCCCGTCGGCGCGATCGACCGGGGAACTGGCCCTCGGAGGTGGGGCGTGGGCGGTCCGGTTCCCGGTCGCCCGCCGCGCGTCGCCCGCCGCGCGTCGCCCGCCACGCGGCGTCCCCCGCTGGTCGGCTCGCCGGCCGTCGGCCTCTCATCGTCCGCTCAGCGCAGGTCGAGCCGCATGAGCACCCGAGGGAACCCGTTCAGCACCGACGTCGTGTCGGCCGCCTTCGTGAACCCGGCGCGCTCGAACAGCGCGCGCGTGCCGACGTACGCCATGGTCTGCTCGATCTTGGCGCCCGCGTTGTCGAGCGGGTACCCCTCGATCGCGGGCGCGCCGTACGACCGCGCGAACTCGACGGCGCCGGCCAGGAGCGGGTGCGAGACGCCCTGCCCGCGATGCCCGGGGCGGATGCGGATGCACCACACCGACCAGACGTCGAGGTCGTCGACGTGCGGGATCTTGCGGTTGCGCGCGAACTGCGTGTCGGCCCGCGGATGCACCGCCGCCCAGCCGACCACCTCGTCGCCGTCGTACGCGAGCACGCCCGGCGGCGGATCTTCGGCGCACAGCTCGCGCACCCGCTCGCCGCGCCCGCGCCCGCCCAGTTCGCGGTGCTCACGGCTCGGGATGCGGTAGCTGAGGCACCAGCACACGTTCGCGTCGGGCCGCTTCGGCCCGACCATCGTCGCGACGTCGGCGAACTCCGACGCCGGGCGCACCTCGATCGCCATGCGGCCAGTGTCGCACCGGCATCCGACACCGGGGGCCTGCCGGCGCGCGTCCCGCCGCTTCGCTGTCCCGCCCGCCCGCTCGCCCGTCAGCCGGCCAGCCGGCCCGCCGCTTCCGCTCGCCGCTCGCCCGCCGGCCCGCCGGCCCGCCGCTTCCGCTCGCCCGGCCGGCCATGGGGCGCAGCCCGCGCGTGCGACCCTCCACCGCCGTGTGCGAAACGTAGGAGATTCGCGCCCGCGCCGGGCGGGAGCTCGGCGTGTAGCGCATCGAGTCCTACGTTCGGCCCGGGTGGCGCGACAGGGTGCGAGCGGACCGTAGGAGATTCGGCGTCGCCGGAGGGCCGGGCACGGCGTGTCGTGCATCGAGTCCTACGTTCTGCACAGGGCGAGCGGTGCGGGCGGAATACGAGCGGGCCGGGTCGCGCTGGACAGGGTGAACGTGCGACAGGAGGCATCCGTGAGCGACTGGAACCAGGGCATCATCGACGAGTTCCGCGACAACGGCGGGTTCGTGAGCACCGCGGGCTTCGGCCGCAACCTCGTGCTCGTGCACCACGTCGGCGCGAAGTCGGGGGTCGAGCGCGTCTCGCCGCTCTTCGCGATCCGCGACGACGCCGGGTGGCTGATCGCCGCGTCGAAGGGCGGAGCCCCGACGCATCCGGCCTGGTTCCACAACCTGGCGGCGAACCCCGACACGGTGGTCGAGGCGCCCGGCGAGGGCGAGGTGCCGGTGACCGCGGTCGAGCTCGAAGGCGCCGAGCGGGATGCCGCGTGGTCGCGGTTCACCGCGAGGAGCGACGGGTTCGCGACGTACCAGGCGCGTACGGACCGCGTGATCCCGGTGGTCGAGCTGCGTCGTCGCTGACGCGGGGCGCCCGCCCGCGGCATCCGCTCGCCCCGTTCGCCGAGTCGTCATGGAATGCCGCATCGCAGGTGCCCGAAGCGGCAGTTCATGACGACTCGAGGAGAAGTGGGGGCGCGCATGCCGGGTGGGGAATGCGTCGGCGACCGGCGCCCGTAGGTCTACAGTCAGGGGGTGAACGCGGGCGGATGCCTCGCGGGGAGGTGACCCGATGGACACGGAGCGTGCCGCGCCCGACGCCGTCGCCGCGCCGACGAAGCCCGCGACCATCTACGACGTCGCCCGGGTGGCGGGGGTCTCGCACCAGACGGTGAGCCGGTACCTCAAGGGGTACGAGGGCATCCGGCCGGCGACGCGCGAGCGCGTGGAGCACGCGCTCAAGGCGCTCGACTACCGCGTGAACCTCGCCGCACGGTCGCTCGCGACGCGCAGGTCGAACCGGGTCGCGGCGCTCGTGCACGACATCGTGCAGGTCGGGCCGAGCAAGACCGCGCAGGGGGCGAGCAGCGGCGCGCACGAGGCCGGATACGTGCTCGACTTCATCGCGCTCGACTTCCGCGACCGCACCGCGATCGACGAGGCGCTCGAACTGATCAACCGGCAGGACCTCGCGGGCGTCGTCGCCCTGTCGTCGACCGACGACATGGCCGCGGCGTTCGCCGCGACCGACTTCCGCATGCCGGCGTACATCGTGCCCGAGGACGAGGACGACGACGACCTCGCCTCGGACGATCCGCTCACCGTGCACGGCCACGGCATGAAGGTGAGCGTCGACCACCTGGTCGAGCTCGGTCATCGGCGGTTCTTCTACATCGCCGGCCCGACGGGCTGGTCGTCGGCGCGCAACCGCACGGCGGCCTACCACTTCGCGCTCGAGCACCACGGCATCACCTCGCTGGGGCAGACGGAGGGCGACTGGTCGCCCGCGTCGGGGTACGACGCGGCGCAGCGGGTCGCGGTGCACACCGACGCCACCGCGCTCGTCGTGGCGAACGACCAGATGGCGCTCGGCGCGATGCTCGCACTCGAGGAGGCGGGCAAGCGCGTGCCCGACGACGTGAGCGTGGTGGGGTTCGACGACATCCCCGAGGCGCGGTTCTTCCGCCCGCCGCTCACGACCGTCCGCCAGGACTTCGACCTGCAGGGGCGCATCGCGTTCGGCCGGCTGCTGCAGCTGATCGACGGGCCGGGCGCGTACACGGCGCCGCCGAACGTTCCCGACCTCGTGGTGCGTCGCTCGACGGCGGCCGCCCTGCGCGCCTGAGGCGGCCGCGCGGCGCTGGACCGGGCGCGCCGGCCGGCGGGCGCGGGCCCAGGGGCATCCGCTCGCTCTCGTCCGGCCCCGCGCGCCTGAGCAGACGGTGCTTTTCAGGAGCCGCCGAGCGACCGGCGACGAACGTTGCGCGGCGAGTGCCCGGCGCGGCGACCTGCGTCCTGAGAAGTGCCGGATGCGGCGAGACGTTGCGCGCGGTCGCGCTCTCCGCCCCGGCAACTCCTGAAAAGTGCCCCACCCGCCGGCGGTGTTAGCGGTAACAACTTGATAACGAGGGACTTGTTAGCGGTAACAAACCGGTGTAGCTTCCCCAGCAGATCGTCACAGTCGACACCCCACCGCACGACAACGGAGTTCTGCAGCGCATGACCTCGCACCAACCGCACCAGCCCACCGGCATCCTCTTCGGAGCCGCCTACTACGCCGAGTACCACGTCGAGGAGCGCACCGCGCAGGACCTCGACCTGATGGTGGAGGCGGGCTTCACCGTCATCCGCGTGGGTGAGTCGGTCTGGTCGACCTGGGAGCCGCGCGACGGCGAGTTCGACCTCGACTGGCTGCAGCCGGTGCTCGACGGGGCGCACGAGCGCGGCATCAAGGTGATCCTCGGCACGCCCACCTACGCGGTGCCGCCGTGGCTGCAGACCGCCTACCCCGAGATCGCGGCCGACACCCGCACCGGCGAGCCCATGCCGTGGGGCGCGCGCCAGGAGGTCGACTACTCCCACCCCGCGTTCCGGTTCCACGCCGAGCGGGTGATCCGCCAGGTCATCGCCCGCTACGCCGACCACCCCGCCGTGATCGGCTACCAGGTAGACAACGAGCCCGGCATGGTGCTCTTCCACAACCGCGGCAGCTTCCAGCGGTTCGTGCGCCGCCTGAAGGCGCAGTACGGCGACGTCGAGACGCTCAACCGCGAGTGGGGGCTCACCTACTGGTCGCACCGGCTCTCCGACTGGTCGGACCTGTGGACCCCCGACGGCAACTCGCTGCCGCAGTACGACCTCGCCTGGCGCCGGTACCAGGCCGACCTCACGACCGAGTTCATCGCCTGGCAGGCCGACATCGTGCGCGAGTACGCGAGCCCCGAGCAGTTCGTCACCACCTGCATCGCCTACCCGCGGCCGGCGCTCGACGACGAAGAGCTCGTCGAGGCGCTCGACATCACCGCCGGCAATCCGTACTACGCCATGCAGGACCACCTCGACGCGACGAAGCAGCTCGACCCGGTCACGCCGTGGACCACCTCGGGCGTCGCCGCGATGTTCCGCCAGGCCGACCGCCTGTTCTCGTCGAAGCAGTCGCGCTTCCTCGTCACCGAGACCGACGCGCAGGCGATCGGCGGCTCCGAGTTCAACCTCCCGCCGTACCCCGGGCAGCTCCGCCAGGCCGCGTTCGCGTTCATCTCCCGCGGCGCGGCGATGATCGAGTACTGGCACTGGCACACGCTGCCGTACGGCACCGAGACGTATTGGGGCGGCATCCTCCCGCACAGCCTCCAGCCGGGCCGGGTCTATCACGAGCTTGCGGCCGTCGGCGCCGACCTCGGCGCGATCGGCGATGCGCTCGACGGGTACGAGCCCGACGGCGACGTGGCGATCCTGTGGTCGAACGACAGCCGCTTCGCGTTCGAGTTCTTCCCCCGCTCGCCACCGCCGACGGCGCGCCCGACCGCCAGTCGTACACGCGCATCTTCGACGCTTTCCACCGCGGCGTCGTCGACGCGGGCGCGCAGGCGCGCGTCCTGCACGCCGCCCAGGCGCACGCGCTCGGCGCCGCCGACCTCGCCGCGAGGTACCCGGTGCTCATCGCGCCGGCGTTCTACGTGGCATCCGATGCCGACCTCGACCTGCTGCGCGAGTACGCCGCCGCCGGCGGCCACCTCGTCGTCGGCATCCGCACCGGCTACGGCGACGAGGAGGCCCGCGCCCGCGTCGAGGTCGCGCCCGCCCGCCTCGCCGAGGCCGCCGGCGTGCACTACGAGGAGTTCTCGAACCTGCAGGCCGACGTGCCCGTGCACGGTGCCGACGACTTCGAGACCGCAGCGGATGCCGCGGGGCGGCTGTGGGCCGACGGACTCATCGCCGACGGGGCCGAGGTGGTCGCGCAGTACGCGCACCCGCGCTTCGGCGACTTCCCCGCCGTCACGACCCACCCGCACGGCGACGGCCGCATCACGGTCGTCGGCACGGTGCCGTCGCCCGCCCTGGCCGCCGACCTCGTGCGCAGCCTCGTGCCCGCGCCGATCGCCGACGAGCTGGCCGCAGGCCGCGCGCTGCCGGTCACGGTCTCGTCGGGCACGCTGCCCGACGGTCGCCGCGCCTGGTTCTCGTTCAACTGGAGCTGGGACGAGACCTCCATCACGCTCTCCCGCGACGCGGTCGACGCCGTCACCGGCACCGCCCACGCCGCGGGCACCGAACTCGCCCTCCCCGCATGGTCGACGCTGACCCTGCTCGACGGGTGACCCACCGGCATCCGCCGGTACCGGAAGACCAGGAACCCCTGGGACACCACAGAACAAGGAAGAGGACATGAGGAACGCACCAAGAACAGCACTGAAGCTGGGCTCCGTCGCCGCTGCCGCAGCACTGCTCCTCACGGCGTGCTCGTCGAGTGACGGGGGCGGCTCCGGCGCATCGGGCGACGCCATCACCGATGAGCAGCGCGAGGAAGCGCTCAACACCCCCACCGAGCTCACGTTCTGGACGTGGGTGCCCGACATCCAGAACGAGGTCGACCTCTTCGAGGAGGCCTACCCCGCGATCAGCGTCACGGTCGAGAACGTCGGCCAGGGCCTCGAGCACTACCAGAAGCTCCGCAGCGCACTCGAGGCGGGGCAGGGCGCACCGGATGTCGCGCAGATCGAGTACCAGTACATCCCGTCGTTCGTGCTGACCGAGTCGCTGCTCGACCTCGAGCCGTACGGTGCCTCCGACATCTCGGGTGACTACGTCGAGTGGGCGTGGAACCAGGTGTCGCCGGCCGACCAGACCTGGGCCGTGCCGCAGGACGTCGGCCCGATGGGCAACCTCTACCGCGAGGACATCCTCGCCGAGGCCGGCATCGACGAGGCGCCCGCGACGTGGGACGAGTACGCCGACGCCGCGCAGGCGGTGAAGGACGAGACGGGCTCGTACATCTCGAACCTCGGCGCGACCCAGGCCGGGCAGATGATCGGCTTCTTCTGGCAGGCGGGCGTGAAGCCCTTCAGCTACGACGGTGCCGAGACCGTGGGGATCAACGTCAACAGTGCGGAGGCCAAGGAGGTCGCCGACTACTGGACCGACCTGATCCAGGCCGACCTGATCTCGACCGACGTCGACTTCAACGACGAGTGGTACCAGGGCCTCGCGAACGGCAAGTACGCGGGCTGGCTCACCGCCGCCTGGGGGCCGATCTTCCTCCAGGGCACGGCCGAGTCGACCTCGGGCCTGTGGCGCGCCGCGCCGCTGCCGCAGTGGTCGGCGGGTGAGGCGGTCTCGGGCAACTGGGGCGGTTCGTCCGACGCCGTGCTCGCGACCAGCGAGAACCCGATCGCGGCCTACGAGCTCGCGAAGTTCATCAACCACGACGAGGAGTCGGCCTTCCGCCTCGCGACGGAGCAGTTCCTGTTCCCGCCGCAGCTGTCGGTGCTCGAGGACCCGGAGTTCGCGGGCCAGCAGCTCGAGTTCTACGGCGGCCAGGAGGTCAACGCGCTGTTCGCCGAGATCTCGGAGACGGTCGACACCGACTTCGAGTGGCTGCCGTTCATGGACTTCGTCTACTCCACCTACGAGGAGACGGTCGGAACCGTGATCGCCGCGAAGGGCGACATCTCGGCCGCACTCGACGAGTGGCAGACCGAGCTCACCGAGTACGCCGAGGCGCAGGGCTTCACCGTCGAGTGAGGCGAGGGCGTGCGGTCGGATGCCTCCGGCCGCACGCCCGCTCCGGGCGCCGGCCGACACCCGGCCGGCGCCCGCCCCGCCCGGAACCGCAGAGAGTAAGGAGCCGTCGTGTCCCACGCACCGGCGCTCGACGATGAGCGCCCCACTGCCGCCGCACCGCAGAAACGTCGCGTGAGCGCGAACCAGCGCAAGCTGAACCGCGCCGCATACCTGTTCATCACCCCGTTCTTCGTCATCTTCGTCGCGATGCTGATCGTGCCGCTCGGCTACGCCGGGTACCTCAGCCTCTTCGAGTCCCGCCTCATCGGCGGCGAGACGTTCGCCGGGTTCGCCAACTACGTCCGCGCCCTGCAGGACCCGGACTTCCTCGCCAGCATCGGCCGCATGGCCCTGTTCTTCGTCGTGCAGGTGCCGATCATGCTCGGGCTCGCACTGTTCTTCGCGCTCGCGCTCGACAGCGGTCGGGCACGCGGGTCGAAGGGCGCGCGCCTGCTCATCTTCATGCCGTACGCCGTGCCGGCGGTGGTCGCCACCCTCATGTGGGGTTACCTGTACGGCCCCGACTTCGGTCCGATCGCGCAGATCGCACGCAGCATCGGGTTCGGCACCCCCGACTTCCTCTCGCCCGAGAACATCCTCGGCTCGATGATGAACATCGTCACGTGGGAGTTCGTCGGCTACAACATGATCATCCTGTACGCCGCGCTCCGGGCGATTCCGTCGGAGCTGTACGAGGCCGCCGAGATCGACGGCGCCGGTCAGTTCCGCACCGCGTGGAGCGTGAAGATCCCGGCGATCCGCTCGGCGATCCTGCTGACGGTGATCTTCT